>JAWKJM010000017.1:0-1289 GCA_041393775.1 Candidatus Nanopelagicales bacterium | reverse complement strand
AACGCGGGGTTCTAGGCCGCCTGCTGCTCGAGGTACTCCGCGAGTGCTTGGGCGGGGGTCTTCAGATCCAGGGTAGGGCGGGGTCGGGAGTTGAGCAGGTCTTGGACCCGGCGCAGCTCGGCGGGGCTGTGGACGGACAGGTCGCTGCCCTTTTCGAACCAGTGCCGCAGCAGCCGGTTGGTGTTCTCGTTGCTGCCGCGCTGCCAGGGCGAGTGCGGGTCGCAGAAGTACAGCGTGGTGTTCAGGGCGAGCTGGATGTCGCGCCAGTCGGCCAGCTCGCTGCCGCGGTCCCAGGTGATCGACCGGCGCAGATGGTCCGGAAGCTCCCCCATCGCGGCGATCATCGCCGCGGCCACCTCCTCGGCGGTGTGCCGGCCGGGCAGGTGCAGCAAGATCGTGAACCGGGTGGACCGCTCGACCAGCGTCCCGATCGCCGAACGGCCCCCGGCGCCGAGGATCAAGTCGCCCTCCCAATGCCCGGGCACGGCCCGGTCGGCGACCTCGGCCGGACGCTGGCTGATCGTGAACGCCTCGGTGAACGGGCCGGCGCCTCGACGGGTCGCGGTGCGGGACTTGCGCGCCGAGCGGCGCGTGGACAGGCACCGATACAGGTCCGCACGCAGATGCCCCCGCGCCTGCACATACAACGACTGGTAGATCGTCTCGTGCGACACCCGGGCAGTGTGGTCGGCCCCCGCCCGGCGGGCCAACACCGCCGCGATCAGCTTCGGACTCCACCCCTGATCCAGCCACTCGGTGATCGACGCGATCAGATCGCCGCGCCCGTCCAGCTTGCACCCCTTGGGCCGCCGCGACCGCTGATACGCCTTGGCATGCGCCACCGACGCGTAATACGTCCCATCCGGGCCGGCATTACGGCGCACCTCCCGCGACACCGTCGACGCAGACCGCCCAATCCGACGCGCGATCTCCGCCTGCGACAACCCCGCCGCCAACCCCACCGCAATCTCATCGCGCTCCCGCGCGGTCAACTTGTCCCCCACCCAGCCCCCACCAGGCGGCGGCACCTGCGCCAGGCTCCCGCCCGGCCCCATCTGCAGCTCCATCCCCGCAGACTCCTGCCACCACCGCACCGTCGTCGTCGTCGACGCGCCCAACCGCGCCGACGCCGCCCGCAACGACACCCCCGAACACACATCGGCGAAGAACCCCGCCCGCCGCTGCCACGAGTACCGCCACGCACCACGACCCGAAGTCACAGCCAAGGTCACAGCCACAAGCAACGCTCCAATCGCTCAAGCGTTGCGCTCACCGATTGAATCCGCCCG
>JAWKJM010000016.1:0-1826 GCA_041393775.1 Candidatus Nanopelagicales bacterium | reverse complement strand
TGGCGTTGTTGTTATACGCCTACGCCAACAAGGTCCACGCTTCGCGCAGCATTGAGCGGTTATGCGATTCGGATGTGGCGTTTCGGGTGATCTGCGGGTCAGACGCCCCGGATCACGCCACGATCGCACGGTTCCGGGCGGCCCACGATCAAGGGTTCAAGGCGTTGTTCGCTTCGGTGTTGGGGTTGTGCCGGGCCCACGGGATGGTGCGGGTCGGGGTGGTGTCGATCGATGGCACCAAGGTGTTGGCCAACGCCTCGCGGGGGGCGAACCGTGCAGAGCAGTGGCTGCTGGAGCAGGCCTCGAAGATTGTCGACGAGGCCACCGCGGTTGATGCCCAGCAGGACGCCGAGTTCGGTGATGCGGTCGGTGATGAACTGCCTGCGCCGTTGGCCAGGCGTTCTGGTCGGGGGGCGCGGATCCGTGCGGCGTTAGCCGAGGTTGACCGGCAAAAGCAGAAGGCCGCTGCTGATGATGACGCCGACGCCCAGCGGGCACGGGATTATCTGGCCCGGGTGCAAGCCGGGCAGCCGGTGGGTGGGCGTGCCCCCGCCGGGACAGATCCGGTGGCGTTGGCGCAGGCCAGGCTGGCCAATGCGCAGGCCAAACACGCCGCGTCGGCGCCCTGTTCGAATGCCCGAGCAGACGCCTCGAAAGCGATCAAGAAACACACGCAGAAGCTGGCCGAGGCCAAGGCCGCGCAAGAGGCCGGCACCGTGCCGGTCAGGCCCGGGCGGGCCGCGCGGCGGCGCGCGCGGAACGGGACATGGATCCCCCATGCGAATCTCACCGATCCCGACTCGCGGTTGATGACTGCGGCCAATGGCGGATCGGTGCAGGCTTACAACGTGCAGTTGGCGGTCAGCGACGACCATGTGATCATCGCCTGCCAGGCCCATCAAAGCGCCTCTGATCAGGGCAGTTTCGAACCGATGCTCACCGCCGCGGTGCACGCCGCGCAGACCCTGCACGGTCACGACCGGCACACCGATCGTGACCACGATGCTGCCGGTGGGCCGGCCGGGATCGGGGTGGTGCTGGCCGACGCCGGGTATCTCAGCGAACACAACCTGACCGTGGACGGTCCGCCACGACTGATCGCCACCGGCAAGCACCGTGACTTACACAAAACCCCGCCGGGGCAGCCACCACCGGCATCCGATGACCGGCCGATCGCACAGATGCGTCAGCGCCTGGCCGACCCGGCGGTCCGAGAACAGTACAAACGCCGCGGAGCGACCGTGGAACCAGTCAACGCCCACCTCAAACACGGAGTCGGGCTGCAACGATTCAGCCGCCGGGGCCTATCCGCGGTCACCTCCGAACTCAACCTGGCGGCCACCGTGGTCAACCTGCAACGCCTGCACAACCGGACCCGCGCCGCAACCTAGATCCCCGGGGCCCTCCCGTACCCACCAATGCCGCCGCCGGACTGCGCCGAAGCCTGCAAACCCCCAGTCACAACAAAATGCGACAGCCTCTCAGTGACCAGATACGTCCAAAGTCTGGTCCGCGCTCCCCCGCTGCCCCGCGGCGCGCGGGGACTTTGGACACCCGGCGTCACTCAGAGGCTGTCGCAAAATAGTGCGGCGTGGTTGCCGGTCTGCTGGTGGGTGGTTCGAGAGAATTGGCCATGGCGGGTTCGTATCGGCCGGTGAGCCGGGATCAGCAGTTTTTGTTGCCTGTGGATATGGGCCAGTGGCTTCCGGATGATCATTTGGCGTGGTTTCTGATTGATGTGGTCGCCGCGTTGGACACCTCGGCGTTTCATGTTGATCGGGTGTTGGGGGGTCGGGGTCGTGCAGCGTATGACCCGGACATGATGT
>JAWKJM010000015.1:0-2182 GCA_041393775.1 Candidatus Nanopelagicales bacterium | reverse complement strand
GCTGACATCGGCAGCTGCGCGTCCGCGAAGGAGAACTCCTCCACGGGATTGTCCGCGCCCACCGCAGGGTTCAGCAGCGCGACCGCAGCCGGGTCCGGAACCAAGGAGGGGTCAGACATGCGGTGTCGGCTTTCGGTAGTCCACCATCTTGAACGCTGGGCCCTTCTTGAGCTCCACATCCAGCTTTCCCGCCCACATGCTGGCCTTGAACGTCGTAACCACGGGCGACTGCCGCAGGTGCATCATGGCGGGGTGGTAGACGGAGAGGAGCTCTTGCTGGGTGGCCTCCCACGGTCGCTCGTGCAGGTCGATGCGGATGCCGCCCCAGGGAAGCTCCGTCACGATCGCCGGCGTTTCAAGCAAGAACTCACGTCCAAACTGCGCGATGTAGTTTGGCCCGAAGTACGTGCGCGTGGAGAGCGCAATGATGCCTCCTTGAAAGAAGCCGCCAGCGCAGCCCCGCATGAGTCTCAGCGCGGCTGAGTCAGGGTCGGTGTATTCCTCGACCGTCGTGGGAAACGGAACCGGGTCCCAGGGGAGCGCGGCCACATCGCCGAAGTCAGGGGTGAGGATGTTGGCCAGCGCGTCTCCAAGAGCCCAGTGTTCGGTCATGCGGCCGAGAGGGACCGAGGCGGGCTCCAGGACGAGGATAGATGTAGGTCCTGAAGTGTTGAAGTATCCATCCCACTTGGGGGCGCGGTTCCGTTTGAAGTAGAGAGAGTAGGCGCCAGCTCGCATCCTCGCAACAGCGTCGTCCAACACGTAGGGCACGCCGCCGCGCTCCGTCGCGGACCACTTCGTCGGCTCCCACCCTGCGTCGGCTAGGCACTGGAGCAGCGTAGTGAGGGTGTTGGGGTCTCGGAGGACGGGTGGCCCCTGAAGGATGATTTGCGCAATGGTCATGAGTGCGTTGGGTTGAGTCGGAAGTGAAAGATGGTGAGCGTCATTCGGGTGCAGGGACCCACTGGCGGGAGGCGGCGTTCCACTCAACGCGGCTGGCGCCGGTGCCGTGCGTGACGGGTTGCCAACCAAGCGGTCGTCCTTCCCGACCATCGCTCCATGAGTGGGTCACCGTCGGGATCGGATCGCCGCCACCTGGCGGCGGAGCAGTCTCCACGTAGTGCACGTTGGTGCCGCCGCTTGCCAGCGGGCCAGTCGGGCGGGGTCGAGGTGGGGTCCCACCTAGGTCGGGATGGTCGCTGGTGAGCGTGACGTGATGCTCGCCCCCCAATCCGCGCTGAGCGTCCATCTGAGGCGTGTTCGATACGGCCTGCGGGTTGTTTGGGTTGTCGGTGCGGGAGTGCTTGTGGTCATGGATGATCGGTGTCCCATCGGGGCGGCGTCCGAGACCGTCGGGACGGGTGCCGCCTGTGCGGTCGGTTGTACCGGAGTTGTTGTCGCCGATCTCCGCACCCAAGTGCCGCCCCAGCGCCTCGCGACCATCTCGCTCGGGTCCACGAGAGCCGTCACGGTTGGCCTGCGCGCGGGTGGCGTCAGCTTGCCATGCGGCTGGGTCACGGTGCGGCATTCCTCGATTGTCACGCGATGTGCAGTTGCGGTCATAGCGCGCCTGTCGGGCGCCGGCTGCGTCGCCAGCGGTTTGCGCAGCGATAATGCGACGGCGGAAGTGCCGTCGCTGCTCTGGCGTGAGGTGGTCGTCCGACCCGAGCGCTTCATCATCCGTCCGACGAGGCGCACTCGCATCGCCGCCCGCCTGTGGTGGGTCCGTGCCCTCGGCCGCGGCGCCTTCCTCAGGCGGGGTCTGCTGCGGGCAGTTCCCAGGACAGGGCTTGTTGAGCCCGCGCAGATCCACGTCACGCAGCGGGTTCCCATCGGCGCAGTAGCCGTACAGGTTGAGCCCGCCCTGGATGCCGACCGGGTCGCTCTCGAGGTACCGACCGAGCTCCGGCGAGTAGTATCGGAACCGGTTGCAGTGCAGGCCCGTGGTCGCGTCGTGGTAGTGCCCGGGGAAGCGCAGCGGCTGGTGGAAGTCCGCGCCGACGTGCACTTCGCACTCGCCATACGGATGCACGGTCGCCTCCCAGACCACCTCGCCATCGTCGTCCTCCACACGCTCGGGGCAGCCCCGGTGGTCGGTGAAGTAGTAGTAGCGCTCGCCGTCCTCCGGGCGCTCGGCGGCTTCTTCTCGGGACGCGTAGTCCACCGCCATGAACGGCACCAG
>JAWKJM010000014.1:0-30985 GCA_041393775.1 Candidatus Nanopelagicales bacterium | reverse complement strand
GCGACACTGCAGTGGTGAGCGTGCATCTGGGCGTCCCCGACCGCCTTCAGAGCATCCCGCAGGGCGCTCAACCCCGCCCTCCGCGCCGCCACTGTCCCGTGTTCGGCACACGCCTCGGCCACGATGTGCTCGTCGTCTGTGAGCGCCGTCTGCGCGGCCGCGAGCTCAGCTGCCAGTCGCTGCTCGGCGAGGGTCGCGGACGAGACCGCTTCCCGCATCGACAGTTGCTGCGACACGAGACCGGCCAACTCCTCCTGCAGCGCCTCGCGGACGACTCGTCGCGCCCGCAAGTCGGCGATTTCGCCGGTGCAGGCAGACAGATCCGCCACATCCTGCTCATGGTCGTGACCGGCACACAGGGAATCCAGGTGCTGCAGGATCCCCGTCAACTTCTCCGACTCGCCGCGAGCCGTGTCCGCGTCGACGCGGCGCTGTTGCACCACCTGCCGCAGACGTGCGATATCGCCGGTCGGCCGGGACTCGTGGGGCTGTGCGGGATCCGGATGCTCGATGGATCCGCACACAAGACAGGGTTGGCCCGCCACCAGCGCGGACGCCAACTCGACCGCCCGGTCCCGTGACTGTGCCTGTTCAGCGGCCTCGAGCCCGGTCTCGGCCTCACGTACGAGTTCGAGCGCTTCCTGCGTCCGCGCATCGGCGGTCTTCCACTGGTCACGGCGGGCAGCAAGCTCATCCCACAGGACCGTTCGCGCTGTGAGACGGGCTTCGGCGGCGCTGAGTTCGGAGATCTGCTCAGCGACATCGGGCTGCTGCTGCAGGCGCTCGGAGGTGGCACGCACCGAGTCGTCGACCTCCTCCCGCTTTCTCTGCGCCCGCAGCAATGCAGCCCCGGCGTCCCGGGTCTGCGACCCGAGCCGTTCGAGATCGGCCCGGCGCGACGACAAGCCCCGCTCCAGTTCCGCCGGCCGCAGGAGCCGGGCGAGCAGATCATCGACCTCCTGCAGACGTGCAGGGTCCACCTCAGGAGCCTCGCCGAGGTCCAGGAGAACCTGCAGCGTTCGTCGGTGGACATCAACTGCCGCTCGCGCGTCTTCGACCGCCGCCCGCCAAGCGGCGATCGCCGGGCCAACCGGCGTGGCCCGCTCATGCGCCCCGATCTGCTCCCGGAAGGCCAGGACCTGCTCCCGAGTCTGCGTCAGATCGGCCTGCCGGCGCATGGCCTCCCGTTTCCGGTTCTGGTCGGCCACGAGCGCCTCGCCTGCCTGCAGTGCTTCGCGAGCCCGCTTCAGCCGCTCCTCGGCCCTCTGCGCAGTGAGTTCGGCCTGGGCGCGTTCTGAACGAAGCTGGTCCAATGCCGCGTCTATCTCGGTCAGTGGATCCTCATCGGAGAACTGGGCATCAAGCACCCCGCCACACTCGTGGACTGCTTCGTTGAGGGACTCCGTGGCGCAGGTGCGGCGCCTACGCGCCTGCTGGCGCATGACGTGTAATTGGTCCTCGACCCGCTTGTAGAACTCGGTGCCGAACACCCGCTCCAGAATCTGGGCCCGTTCGGCGGTGCCGGCATCCAGGAACGTGGCGAACTCCCCCTGGGCGAGGACCACCGTGGAAACGAACTGCTGCTTCGTGAGGCCGACGATCCGCTGTATGTGATCCGCGACGTCACTGGCCCGTGTTGCCAACTCCTCGGGGCCGTCGGACCCGATCCGCATCAGGGCCGCTGTGGCCGGAACCTCGGTCATGCCTGTTCCACGCCGCTTCTGGCGCTGGTGCCCGGGGCTGCGTTTCACAACATATGTGGTTCGCGCCACCTCGAAGGTCAGTTCCACGAACGGTGACTCGGTGCGAAGATGGGAGTTCAGCCGCCCGGGGTCGGAGTCGGATCCGGCCACCGACCCATACAGCGCGAAGACGATCGCGTCTAGGATCGTGGACTTGCCCGAGCCCGTGGGCCCTTCGATGAGGAACAGGCCCGCCGTCGTGAGCCCCTCGAAATCGACCTCCAGCTCATCGGCGAAGGAGCCGACACCGGCCAGCGACAATGACCGAAGTTTCACTGTGACTCCTCGGCCCGGACCGCCTGCACCGCCCGGTCAAAGGCAGCTGCTTCCCCCGCCTGGATCTGGCCATTGGTGACATACTCCACGAAATCGCCGGCCACCTCCGACGGCTTCTGCTCGCCGGTGCGAGTCGTCGGCGCCGATCTCACCCAACCGTCGGCGGGCTCGTGGCGCACCAGAAGTGCGTGCGGGAACCGCTGCTGTATCCGGGGCCACATCTGGGACGGCCGGCGGTGGTCGGTGACGGTCACGCTCACCCAGGAGTCCGTGTGCTCGGCGTACAGCGCGGGATCGAGGAGTTCGTCCATGAGCCCGGACAGGTTGGCCATCTCCCGCGGCTGGGGGATGGTCCGTTCCCGGATGTCGTCCACCCCGTCTGCGCCGAGTTCCACGATCGTCACGGACTTCTCGTGCTCCGCCTCACTGAACGAGTAGCGAAGCGGTGACCCGCTGTACCGCAGGCGCGTGCGTGAGCCAGTGGTGCGCGGTTCCTGGGGACTGTGCAGGTGCCCCAGCGCGACGTAGTCCACACCGCTGAACACGTCGCAGCCGATTGTGCCGAGCCCACCGACGGAGATATCCCGCTCGGAATCACTGACCCCGGCGCCGGCCACCCACGCATGCGCCAACACGACACTCCTCGACGGCTCGGGCCGTCGCTTCATGTCCGCCTCGACGCGCGCCATGGCCGCTGCCATCACCGCGGCGTGGGTCGCGGGCAAGGGATCATCGTCGGGAGCCAGCACGTGGCGGGCAGTGTCCGGATGCAGATACGGGATCGGATAGACGGTCACGGCGCCGAACTGGTCGGTGAACTCCAGCCCGGAACCGATGTCCTCAGTACGAGTCCGCAGGAACAGTCGCTCGGTGAACAGTCGCGAGCCGTACCCGAGCCTGCGCAGTGAGTCATGGTTGCCCGCGGTCACCACCGTCGGTGCCACCTCGACGAGGTCGCTGAGCGTGGCCTCAAGCTGTTCAAGGGCTTCGGCCGACGGCACCGCGTGGTCGAAGACATCCCCGGACACGACGATCAGATCGACGGCCTCCTCAACTGCCACCTGACAGATGTGGGCCATCGCAACTGCTTGAGCCTGCGCCAGTGAAACCTTGTGCAAAGTCCGGCCGAGGTGCCAGTCCGACGTGTGCAGAATCCTCACCATGTCCCCCTTCCGAGAACGTGAGTCCATGGTGAAACGGGGGTACGACATTTCCTCGCCACGGCGCGCCGGGAACGGCACCCGGGACCTCGAGCACTCAGTCCCGAGGCGTGGACTGCGACGCCTCCGCGGCGAATCCGACGACGATCCCGACCATGGCCCCCAGGATCAGGCCCCAGGTGTTGTCCACCAAGTCCTGGAACTGGCAGCGCCTGTCCAGCACGGTGACGAACCGCTGGAGGCCCTCCACGACGAAGGGCAGCCCGAAAGCGAGCACCAGCACCCAGACCTTCTTCACCGCGGCGAAGCCGGCGAAGAAGCCCAGCGGCACGAACAGCCACGTGTTGAGCGCCCGGTCCGAGCGGCTGACCAGGTCCCGGGGGTCGATCGGAAGGACCATGGAACGCATGCACGGTCCCCAGACCCCGGACGGAGCCGGACTCAGCGTCGCTGCCACGACGAGGCTGACGCTGACGCCCAGGCCCAGTGCGATCCACCATGGAAGGTCCAGGATCCTTCCCACGGACCGTGCCAGCACGGCAGTAAACCTGAATCCACCGGTGTGAGGTTGAAGAGCCGGTCCGCTCCGAAGACGTCCCGGTCCAAACCCGCAAGAGTTCCAAGCATCCCGCACAGGTGTGGGTTGCGTGTTCGGGGGTTCAGCCTCCCACAAGCTCGTACCAGTTGTGAACGGCTCCCGTACTTGGTAGTCGCATGAGTGAGCCGCGAGGTTAGAGAACGTGCACGAGGTTAGAGAAACCACACGTGCGTTCTCTAACCTCGTGGAGATTCTCTAACGCGAGCGATTCGCGCCTGCACGCCGCGGCCATGGATGACCAACGCGACACCGTCCCAGTGACGTCCTCGGTGGACACGGCGCTGAACACCACGCCGGCACCCAACAGGATCGGGAACAACGGCACAGAATTGAGCCAGTTGACCAGTGCCCCCATCGAAGATCCTGGCCTACTGCTCCGGCTGGAGCTTCTCCAGCAGGATCTCGCGGGCACGACCCGCGTCGGCCTGACCGCGGGTGGCCTTCATCACCGCGCCGACCAGTGCGCCGACTGCGGCCACCTTGCCGCCACGGACTTTGTCGGCCACCTCGGCGTTCGTGGCGATCACCTCGTCGACGGCCGACTCCAGCGCCCCCTCGTCGGAGATCATCACCAGACCACGCGCGGCGACGACCTCATCGGCGGTCCCTTCTCCGGCCAGGATCCCGTCGATCACTTGCCGGGCCATCTTGTCGTTGAGCGCCCCCTGCGCGATCAGGCTCTCAATGCGGGCCACCGCCTCCGCTTCCACGCCGAGTTCGGGCAGCGCGACACCGCTGTCATTGCTGCGGCGGGCGAGTTCACCGAGCCACCACTTCTTGGCGCCGGCCGCGGATGCTCCTGCGGCGATGGTCTGCTCGATCACGTCGACCGCTTCGGCGTTGACGACGTCGCGCATCTCAAGATCGGTGAATCCCCACGACTGCTGTAGGCGGGCGCGTCTTTGCGCCGGGGGCTCGGGCAGGGTCGCGCGTAACTCCTCGACCCAGTCCGGGGAAGCGGCGACCGGCGCCAGATCGGGCTCCGGGAAGTAGCGGTAGTCCTCCGCCTCCTCCTTGGTCCGCCCAGAGGTGGTCTTGCCGGTGTCCTCGTGCCAGTGACGTGTCTCTTGAACTATGGAACCGCCGGCGGTCAGCACATCCGCTTGCCGCTCGATCTCATAGCGCACCGCCCGTTCCACCGAACGCAGCGAGTTCACGTTCTTGGTCTCCGTGCGGGTGCCGAACTCGGCCTGCGGGTCCGGCCGCAGCGAGACGTTTGCGTCGCAGCGAAGTGACCCCTGCTCCATGCGGACGTCGGAGACACCCAATGACCGGAGCAGATCCCGCAAGGCCGTGACGTACGCGCGCGCGACCTCACCGGCCTTCTCCTGGGTCCCCACGATGGGTTTGGTCACGATCTCGATCAGGGGAATGCCGGCTCGGTTGTAGTCGACCAGCGAGTAGTCGGCGCCGTGGATCCTGCCGGTGGCACCCCCCATGTGCAGGGACTTCCCAGTGTCCTCCTCCATGTGGGCGCGCTCGATCTCGATGCGGTAGGTCCGCCCGTCCACGTCCACGTCAAGGTGACCGTCGACTGCGATCGGCTCGTCATATTGGGAGATCTGGTAGTTCTTCGGCATGTCCGGGTAGAAGTAGTTCTTGCGGGCGAAGCGCGACCAGGGGGCAATGCTGCAGTTCAGCGCCAGGCCGATCCGCATCGCTGACTCGACGGCGGTGGCGTTGACCACCGGAAGCGATCCCGGCAAGCCCAGGCAGACTGGGCAGACCTGCGAGTTGGGGGGCGCCCCGAACGTCGTCGAGCAGCCGCAGAACATCTTCGTCTCGGTGTTGAGTTCGACGTGCACCTCGAGACCGAGAACCGGGTCGAACTCGGTAATCGCCTGCTCGAACTTCACGGCCGGGCCTCCCATCCGATTACTGCTTCCAGTGCCGCACCCGCCGTGTACATCCGCTCGTCGGCCATCGCTGGTGCCATGAACTGCAGACCGATCGGCAAGCCCTGTGCGTCGAGGCCCACCGGCACCGACATCCCGGGGATACCGGCCAGGTTCGCGGGGATTGTGGCGATGTCCTGCAGGTACATGCTCAGGGGATCGTCCACCTTCTCACCGAGCGGGAACGCCGTGGTCGGAGCCGTCGGCGTTGCTAGGACGTCGGCGGATTCGAAGGCATGCGCGAAGTCCCTAGCGATGAGGGTGCGGACCTTCTGCGCCTGGCCGTAGTAGGCGTCGTAATACCCGCTCGACAGCGCATATGTGCCCAGCATGATGCGACGCTTCACCTCGGGGCCGAACCCTGCCTCTCGGGTCATCGCCATCACTTGTTCGACCGAGGCGGTTCCGTCGTCGCCGACGCGCAACCCGTATCGGATCGAGTCGAACTTGGCCAGGTTGGACGAGCACTCACTCGGAAGGATCAGGTAATAGGCGGCGAGCGCGTACTCGAAATGCGGGCACGAGACCTCGACGATCTCCGCGCCTTCGTCGGCCAGAGCATCCAGCGCCCTCTGGAAGTGCTCGCGGACGGCGGGCTGGAAGCCTTCCCCGGTCAACTGCTTCACGACGCCGATCCGCATGCCCCGGATGTCCGGATTGGCGGCGGCGGCGACCACTGGTGGCACTGCGGCGTCGATGGAGGTCGAATCCCGGGGATCGTGGCCGGCCATGACCGAGTGCAGCAAGGCCGCATCGGCCACATTGGCCGCGAAAGGCCCGGCCTGATCCAGCGACGACGCCAGAGCGACCAGCCCGAACCGCGACACACCTCCGTAGGTGGGCTTGACTCCGACCACGCCGGTCATCGCCGCCGGCTGCCGGATCGACCCGCCGGTGTCCGTCCCGATCGACAGCGGCGCTTGGCGGGCGGCAACGGCCACCGCCGATCCGCCGCTGGAACCACCCGGGATGCGGCCATGGTCCCAGGGGTTCCGGGTGGGACCGAACGCGCTGTTCTCCGTGGACGAGCCCATCGCGAACTCGTCCATGTTCGTCTTGCCGATGATGAGTGCGCCGGCCCGGCGCAGGTTGTCGGTGACGGTCGCGTCGTAAGGCGGGATCCAACCCTCCAGCATCTTCGAACCGCAGGTCGTCACCAGCCCCTTGGTCGCGATGACATCCTTGACCGCGACCGGCACCCCGGCCAGCGGACCCAGCGGCTCACCGGCCGCCCGAGCCGCATCCAGTCCATCAGCGGCCGCCAGCGTGCCAGGAGTGTCGACGGCCAGGAACGCGTTCAGGTCACCGTCGGTCTCCGCGATCCGGTCCAGGAACGCGGTGGCTATATCACGCGCGGAGAACTCCCCGGCAGCAAAGCCTGCTGCGAGGCCGACCGCACTCGTGTAGGTGAAACTCACGGGCTACTCCTCGTCCAGAATGCGCGGAACCCGGAAGCGATCGGCTTCGGTCGCCGGCGCTCCGGCGAGGGCCTCCGCAGTGGTCAATCCCGGCTGCAGACTGTCGTGGCGGAAGACGTTGTTGATCGCCACGGGGTGCGACATCGGCTCGACATCGTCGGCGGCCACCTCTCCCACGCGGGTCACTGCAGTCAGGATCACACCCAACTGCTCGGCGTAGTGCACCAACTCTTGTTCGTCCAGATCCAGGCGGGCCAACCGCGCTAGGTGCGCGACTTCATCACGGGAGATTGCGGGCATGCGGTCAGTCTACGTTCGGCAGGTGGAGGGATCGCGGGTCCCGTGCGATCGGTGGTGGGGTTGGCCGGCGAGCACTGATCACAGCATGCAGTGGAAGGGACCGACGGTTTCCCAGAAGTCTCCCCATCCGGCGTTTGCCAACCTGACCGAATTCCGGGAGATCAGTTGTCAACATGCCGGCAGCGGCCCTTGACTCTTGTCGTACGCGTGTTCGATAATGGAGCATGCCCGGAGACCACAGCACCGCTACCCCGGCCGTGGACGCCGCGCTGACCGCCGCGCGGGCCCTCGACGACCAGGACCTGCTGGACGCGCTGCAGGGCTGGGAGGCGCAGATCCGGGCCGCGCAGGCCCAGCGGGCCGCGGTGGTGGTGGTGATCGCCGAACGCATCCAGGCGTTGGGGTATCCGGTGACCGGCGCCGCCGACCAGGTCGCGGTCAGCCTCGCCGTCTCCCCCCGGTCCGGGGATCAGCTGCTGGGCACCGCCACCGAACTGTGTGACCGGCCGGTGGTCTGGGCCGGCCTGGCAGTCGGTGCGATCGACCTGACCAAGGCAAGGCACATTCTGGAGCTGCTGGGCAAGGTCCCGGACCCGCTGCGCACCCGCCTCGAACACGACGCGGTCGCGTTCGGTCGTTGCCACACCCCGCACCAGCTCAAACGCCACCTGCTGGCCGCGACCATCGACGCCGACCCCGACGAAACCCTGCGCAAAGAAGCGGTCGACGACCGGGGGGTGTGGATCAGCCCGGCCGCGCACGGGATGGCCGACATCCACGCCCACCTGTCCATCGAGCACGCCGAGATCTTCTACCAAGCCCTCACCCAACTCTCCGAAGCCACCGACTTGGCCGACCCGCACGGCCAGGGCGAGGACCGCACCAGCACCCAGCGCCGCGCCGACGCCCTGACCGGGTTCCTCGACACCACCACCACCCTCGACATCCGCGTCGACGTCACCATCCCCGCCGACACCCTGATCGGTGACGACCACCGCGACGCCGAACTCGGCCGGCACGGCCCGGTCGCCGCGTCCCTGGCCCGGCACCTGGCCTGGTCCCCCGACGCCCGCTGGCGCCGCCTCGTGACAGACCCGCTGACCGGGCGGCTGATCGACGCCACCGCCGAGACCTACCGCATCCCCGAGCGGGTCAAACGCGTCGTGCGGCTACGCGACCGCACCTGCCGGTTCCCCGGCTGCACCCGCCCGGCCGAATACACCGACACCGACCACATCATCCCCTGGAGCCAGGGCGGGAAGACCCGCGCTGTCGACCTGGCCGGGCAATGCCGCCGCCACCACCTGATCAAAACCCACTCCGCCTGGACCATCCAGCACAACCCGCACGCCCCCACACACGACATCACCTGGACCTCACCACTGGGCACCGTCCGAACCACCACCGCCCACCGATACCACCGACGAGACTGAGGCGGCGAGCGGCACCGGAACTGCGGACTACGATCGGCGGGTGACATCCGACAGCCCGCACCCCATTGGAATAGTCCCGGCGTTCGAACTCACCGGCCGCACTGCGCTGGTCACGGGCTCGGGCTCACCGACAGGCATCGGCTTCGCCACCGCGAGTCTGCTTGCCGAGATGGGGGCCGATGTTGTGTTGACGGCGACGACTGACCGTATCGCCCGACGGGCGGCGGACCTGAACCGACGAGGGTTCGAGGCCACAGCGGTGGTTGCCGACCTCACGGACGAGGATCAGGTCGGCAGACTCCCCGACCAAGTCGACATCCTCGTGAACAACGCCGGCATGGTCAGCGTGGGAACGGACTTCGAGGCCGGAGCGCTCACCGGGATGTCACTGGACACCTGGCGAAAGGGCGTCCAGCGCAACCTCGACACAGCGTTCCTGGTCAGCCGCCACATCCTGCCCGCAATGCGCGATCAGGGCTGGGGCCGGATCGTCAACGTCACGAGCGTCACCGGCGCGGTGATGGCGATGCGCAATGAACCCGCCTACGCGGCCGCCAAGGCGGGCATGCTCGGTCTGACTCGTTCCATGGCCGTGGACTTCGCCGCCTCCGGTATCACGGTCAATGCAGTTGCCCCGGGCTGGATCGCCACCGGTTCGCAGACAGAGGACGAGGCAAGACAGGGGCTTTCGACACCAGCCGGGCGAAGTGGCAGCCCTGCGGAGGTCGCGGCCGCCATCGCCTGGTTCTGTTCACCTGGCGCTGCCTACACCACGGGTCAATGCCTCGTCGTCGACGGCGGGAACGCCATCGCCGAAGAACGCACCTGAACGCCGGTTACGACAAGTCCACGCCGAGTTCGGCGATGCGGTCCTCGGTGAGGATGGGGACACCGAGCTTTTCCGCCTTCGCGTATTTGGAGCCGGCGTTCTGCCCGGCGATCAAGAAATCTGTCTTCTTGGATACCGATCCGGTGACCTTGGCACCGAGGCCCTGCAGCCGTTCCGTGAGGTCGTCGCGGCTGAACCCGGACAGGGTTCCCGTGATCACGATCGTCTTTCCCCTCAACGGTCCCGGTTCGGAGGTCCGTTGGTCGGCCATACGGACCCCGGCCGCCGCCCACTTGTCGACCACTGCCGCGTGCCAGTCGACGGCGAACCACTCGTGCAGGGCACCCGCGATGATCGGGCCGACCCCCTCCACCTCTGCGAGCTCGTCCACGGACGAGGCCCGGATCGCATCCATACTGGCCAGTTCGCGGGCCAATGCCTGCGCGGCGGTCGGCCCGACGTGCCGGATCGACAACGCGACCAGGATCCGCCACAACGGCCGGCCCTTGGCGACCTGCAACTGCTCGAGCAGGACACGCGCGTTCTCCGTGAGTTCGTGTCCGGACCGGGTGAAGAACGGCGACCGCAACAACGCCGCCTCGTCAAGGTCGAACAGGTCACCTTCGTCGTGGACCAACCCGTCTGCGAGCAAGGCGCTCGCCGCCTTCCATCCAAGCCCTTCGATGTCCAGCGCCCCCCGGCCGCCGACATGGTTGAGCCGTTCCCGCAACTGCGACGGACACGAACGGGCGTTGGGACAGCGGATGTCGACATCACCCTCCTTCTCGGGTGCCAAGAGGCTCCCGCACGACGGGCAGTGCGTCGGCATCATGAACTCCCGCTCGGTGCCGTCGCGCTCCTCCACGACCGGCCCGATCACCTCCGGGATGATCTCGCCTGCCTTGCGCAGGAACACCATGTCCCCGATCAGCACACCCTTGCGTCTGACCTCCTGGGCGTTGTGCAGGGTCGCCATCGACACGGTGGTTCCGGAGACGCGCACCGGCTGCATCACCGCGAACGGCGTCACCCGCCCGGTGCGCCCCACGTTCACGGCGATGTCGAGCAGCCGGGTGCGGACCACCTCCGGCGGGTACTTCACCGCGATCGCCCACCGCGGCGCCCGCGAGGTGGAACCCAGGGCGGCCTGGCTGGCCATCTCGTCGACCTTGATCACGACCCCGTCGATCTCCAGCTCCAGGGCGTGGCGCTTCGCTTCGAACTCCTTGACGTAGGCCTCCACCTCGGCCAAAGTCGGCGCCACCCGCACCCGCGACGACACCGGCAACCCCCACTGCGCCATCTGCTCGTACGCCTCGGACAGCCGCTGCGGGATCGGACCCGCCAACTCCCCGAGCCCGTGCACGATCAACTGCAGCCGCCCCAAGGTGGAGATCCCACGCTGAAGCTCCGCGCGCGCCTTGTCCGACACGGCCCGCCCCGCTTGCTCGCGCGCAGCGATGTCGGCCTGCCGCCGATCGACCCGCTGCCGCAGCGCGCCCGCCCCCGCGTTTCGGGGATTCGCGAACGGGGAACGCCCCAACTCCAGCATCTGCTCGTTGAGCTCGGCGAACTCCGCCACCGGGAAGTACACCTCACCGCGGACCTCCACCAGCGGCGGCGCACCCACAAGCCGTTTGGGGATGGCGGGCATGAAACGCGCGTTGTAGGTCACGTCCTCACCCACCCGTCCGTCCCCGCGCGTGGCCAGGGACACCAGGTGCCCGCCGCGGTACACCAGATCCACGGCAAGGCCATCGATCTTCAACTCGCACAGCATCGACGGCACCTCGCCCAGGTCACGCTCGACCCGGGTGGCCCACGCCGAGAACTCGCGCATGCCGAAGGCGTTGTCCAGGCTCATCATCCTCTGCAGATGCTCGACCGGCTCGAACATGTCCGAGCGGTCTCCACCCACCGTCTGGGTCGGCGAATCCGCCTTCTGCAACTCCGGATGCTGCTGCTCGAGGTCCTGCAACTCGACGAACAACTGGTCGTACTCAGCATCCGACAGCGTCGGATGGTCCTGCTGGTAGTACTCGTACCGGGCCTTCTCAATCGCCGCCACCAACTCGTCCCAGCGCGCCCGACTGCTCTTGCTCGGCGCAGCCATCAGGTCAGCCTCTCGCGCAGGCCGTCTACGACCGTATGCCAGGGGCGGTAGTCGGCGACCATCCCGCACGGCGGTGTGATCAGCATCGGGGTGGGCGCGAGCCCGGTCCTGTCGAAGAAGTCCAGCACGATCCGGACGCTACCCGCACCCTGCGACACCCCGAAACCCAATGTCGTCCCCCGTGTGGACAATTCCGCGAGCGCCTCATCGTCGCTCTGGCGGTGGGTGGCGACGTCGAACAGGAGTCCGCCAAGGCCACGCACCCTCTCCCACGGAATTCCGGGTGCGCAGCAATGCATGAGGTCAGCCCCCAGATTCAACTCCGGCAGGAGAGCCGGATAGGCGCTCATTCCGCTGACCGTGCGCACTGCCCCGGCCGCTACGGCAGGCAGCGACGGCTCGTCCATCTGGATCAGCCAGTCGGCGGGAAGCCGCTTGCTCAACGCCGACCGGTGATCAACCACGAGGTGCCGCCAGGCTTGCACCAGTTCCCGCACAAGTCCTGGGTCGGCCAGCAACTTGCGTCCCTTGCGCTCGACCGCCGCGGCCAGGGTGTAAGGCCCGGCCAACTGCTGTTTGGCCAGGCCTGTATGCCCCTGCCAGGACTGCTCGACGGCGTCCAGGTCCTGGTTCAGCCAGGAGCGGGCACGGCGCATGTCACGTGCTGCGGGCGACAACTCCCAGCCCGTCACAGACGTCGTAGCGGAGAAGTCAGGACTCACCTCGCTGAGCAGGCCGAGGGTCCTGCCGATCATGTCCGAACCCGGTCCGCGGTCGGGCAGTTCGGGGACGAATGGCAGATCCGGCACCTGGTCGCTGATCCTGGTGGGCCAGTCCGACACATCTGTGCCTGGCACCGAGCCCACGCCGGTCAGAGTGACCGCAGCGCTCAACGAAATCGGCACGGCCCATGGTTACATGCCGGCAACCCCGGCGCGACCGCTCACGACCTGGTCCACTGCCGGGCGGTCCTGCCCGGGTCGGCCGGGCCCAGTCGTCGCCGTGCGCCACACCCGTCAAGTGCATGCGTTCACCGATACCGTGAGGCCATGCCGCAGGCCTACACAGGCGTGACCGCCCTGCCGGAGTGGACCCTTTACCTGGCGGTGATCGTCGGCGGGGTCGCCGGCGCGAGCTACGCGGCGCGGCGGGGGTTCGACGTGATCGGAGTACTCACCCTGTCGATCACCGCCGGGCTGGGTGGACTGCTGATGCGGGACATCCTGCTGGGCCGCGGCCCGATCATCCTGCGGGACAGCGCGTACATCTGGTGCGGAATCGCGGCCGCGGTGATCGGGTTCTTCTTCGCCGGGTACATCGCCAGATTCGACCGGGCGCTGCTGGGCTTGGAGGCACTGGCGATGGGCCTGCTAGCCACAGTCGGGGCGGACAGCGCCATACGTGCCAGCCTCCCCTGGTTGTCCACGATCACGGTGGGCACGATCGTGGCCACCGCCGGCCCCCTGTTCCGGGACATCCTCGGTGGTGACGCCCCCCAGATCCTGCGGCCGGGAGTGTTCCTCGGCGTGATCGCAGTCGGCGGTTCCGCGCTCTTCGTCGTGCTGGATGCGATCACCCACAAACCCCTGCTCTCCCAGGTGGTGGTGATCCTCACGATGTTCACGACTCGCATGGCCGCCATCTGGTCGGGATGGGAGACCAGACCCGCCGACGACCTCTCCGACCGCATGTGGTCGTTCTGGGGCCGGAGGACCCGCGTCGATGACTGAGCCGATCCAGGTCTTCTCGCTGCCCACCTCCATGGAGGCGCTGGCGATCATGGTGGGCGGCATCTCCGGAGCACTCCACGCACGCCGGCGCCACATGGACGTCATGGGAATCCTGGTGGTCGCGTTCTGCACCGCCCTCGGGGGCGGGGTGATCCGCGACATCCTGCTGGTTTCCGGCCCCCCGGTGTTCCTGACCTCACCGGCGTTCCTGGTGTACGCCCTGGTTGGAGCCGGCGTGGGATGGGTCTTCGCCCGTCTGACCAGTCGCGCCACCATGCTGTTGGAGGTCATCGACGGGCTCTTCATCGGTGCGTGGGTCCTGGTGGGGGCTACGAAAGCGCTCAGCAACGGCCTCGGCTTCACCGCCGCCGTCCTGGTCGCGGTCATCACCGCGACCGGCGGCGGCGTCCTGCGCGATCTGTTCTGCGGCGAGAAGGTCGGTCTGCTGCTGCCGGGACAGTGGCTGGCGGCTGCGGCCTTGGCCGGTGCGCTGACCTTCGTGTCGCTTTTCTGGACGACTGGGGACCTGCTGCGGTCGCAACTGGCCTGCCTCGTGGTCGCCTCCGCGCTGCGCTTCATCAGCGCGGCCTTCGACATCCGCACCCCGAGGCCGATGGACCTGGGCAAGGTCCTGTCACGAACGAGGACGTAGATCCGCGGGCGCCGGTGACGACCCCTTGTGACGAAGTTGAGCGGGTGCAGACCCGACTGTGACGTTGTTGGGCGGTCCGGATGCGCGCGACCGCGCACCTTCGTAACACAGCGGCCGGAGACCCCGCACCTTCGTCACAATCGCGCTGAGCGCCCCGCCCCGCTAGGACGTGACGGCGCTGATCCGTCCCGAGCCGACGACCTGCGTACCGCGGTAGAAGACCGCCAGCTGTCCTGCGGCCACCCCGGAGAGTTCTCCGCGCAGTTCGACCCTGTCGTGGTCCAGAAGGCCGGGAACCGGATCCGCGTGGGCCCGGATCTGGATCAGAAGCGACTCGGTGTCGACGGGGGCGCCGGTCCAGCGCAGCCGGTCGACCGTGAAGCCACGCACACGCAGCCGGGTCGGCGGACCGACGAAGACCGTGTTGCTACCCAGGTCGACGTCCACGATGTAGCGCGGTCGGCCATCGGCGGCCGGCTGCTTCAGGTGCAGGCCCCGACGTTGCCCGACTGTGAAACCGACGGCGCCGGGATGCGTGCCGAGTTGCGCTCCCGATTCCACGTCGACGATCGGGCCCTGCACACCGCCGATCCGATCCCGCAGGAAACCCCGGGTGTCCCCGTCCGGGATGAAACAGATGTCGTGGCTGTCCGGCTTCTCAGCCACGAGCAAGCCGCGCTGCGCCGCCTCCTCGCGGACATGCGCCTTGCGACTGTCGCCCAACGGGAACAGGGAGGCGGCCAACTGCTGCGCGTCGAGAACACCGAGTACGTACGACTGGTCCTTGCCCGGATCGACCCCGCGATGCAACTCAACGCCATGATCGCCGTCCACCAGTCGTGCATAGTGCCCGGTGCCGACCGCGTCGAAGCCGAGCGCCTGCGCCCTCTCCAGGACCGCCGCGAACTTGATGTGCTGGTTGCAGCTCACGCAGGGATTGGGGGTGCGACCCTGCCGGTACTCCTCCAGGAAATCGTCCAATACCGTCTCGCGGAAGCGTTCGGCGAAGTCCCACACGTAGAACGGGATCCCGAGCATGTCCGCCGCCCGCCGGGCATCGTGCACGTCCTCCAACGTGCAGCAGCCCCGACCTCCGCCTGCATAGCGCTTCTCGGCCAGTGCGAGATGCACTCCGGTGACCTCGTGGCCGGCATCCACCAACCGGGCCGCCGCCACCGCGGAATCCACACCGCCGGACAGAGCGGCAACCACCCGCGTTGCGCCCGTCATCGCAGTCCCCCTGCCCGGCGAGCCCGCTCCACGGCGCTCGGAAGCGCCCGGCACACCGCCGCAACGTCCTCCGGTGCCGAATCCCAGCCCAAGGAGAAGCGCACGGACGATCGGGCCACGGACTCGTCAGCGCCCATAGCGATCAGCACATGACTCGGCTGCGGAATACCGGCCGTGCAGGCCGACCCGGTCGACACGGCGATGCCGGCGGCGTCCAGCAACATCAGCAGAGCATCGCCCGGGCATCCCGGGAACGAGAAGTGGGCGTTGTTGGCCAGCCTGTGGTCAGGGTCGCCGTTGAGGATCGCCTCTGGAACCGCCTGCTGGACGCCGGCGATCAGTTCGTCGCGCAGTGTCCTGACATCGGGCTCGGGTGCAGACAAGGCGGCGGCGAAGCCAGCGATCCCGGCGGCGTCGACAGTGCCGGAGCGGACATCGCGCTCCTGCCCGCCACCGTGCATCAGCGGCCGCACCGACAGATCGCGATCGAGTACGAGTGCGCCGACTCCCACGGGTCCCCCGACTTTGTGGGCCGACAGCGCCACGGACGGGATCCGCGCGACGTCGAGTTCCGGTTCGCTCAGCATCTGCACCGCGTCACAGTGCAGCGGGACACCGCGGCGCCGGCAGAGTTCGGCGACGTCGTCGATGGGCTCGATGGTCCCCACCTCGTTGTTCGCCCACATCACCGCGACCAGTGCGACGTCGTCGTCGAGCATCTCCTCGAGCGCGATGACGTCCACCACACCGAACTGGTCCACAGGGATGCTTTGCACCTCATAGCCCTCATCAACCAGGGCCTGCGCGGGGTCGAGCACCGCATGGTGTTCCACGGCCGAAACCAGAACCCGCCGCTTCGCACTGCTGCGCGCTATCCCCTTCACCGCCAGGTTGTCGGCCTCCGTCCCCCCGGAGGTGAAGATGATGTCCGCGGGTTTGGCACCGACCAGGGCCGCGATCTGCTCCCTGGACTCCTCGACGACGCGCCGGGCCTGCCGACCCGCGCTATGCAGACTCGACGGGTTGCCGACCTGTCGCCACTGCTGCTGCATCGCCACGAGCGCCTCCGGGCGCAAGGGCGTCGTGGCAGCGTGGTCCAGGTAGTGCATCCATCCATGGTAGATCCGCGCCGGGCGGACCGGTTCAACGCCGCCTAACGCTTGACCGGGACCGCCGGTGCATGCCAGATCCGGTCGAGATAGTCCTGAATCGACCGATCGGACGAGAAGTACCCGCTCCTGGCGATGTTGTGCACGACCATCCGACCCCAGCGCGCGGGATCGGCCCAGACCTTCTCGACCTCGTCCTGCATGGCGATGAAGGAGCCGAAGTCGGCCAGCACCATGTACGGGTCGTAACTGAGCAAGGAGTCGACCACGTGCCCGTAGGCGAACGACTGGCCACCTGCGTAGTCGCCGTGACTGATCGCCTCGAGCGCCCGCTTCAGGACCGGGTCCTTCTCGTAGTATGTCAACGGCGAGTAGCCGGCCTCCTGCCTGGCGACCACCTCTTCCTCACTCATCCCGAACAAGAAGAAGTTGTCGGGGCCGACGAGTTCCCGGATCTCGATGTTTGCCCCGTCCAGCGTCCCGATGGTGAGCGCACCGTTGAGTGCGAACTTCATGTTGCCGGTACCCGATGCCTCCTTGCCCGCCAGCGAGATCTGCTCGGACAGGTCTGCGGCAGGGATGAGGACCTCGGCCATCGTGACGTTGTAGTTGGGGGGGAAGACCACCGACAACTGACCGCGGCAGCGTGGATCGCTGTCGATGGTCGTGGCCACCGAGTTGATCAGCCCGATGATCTCCTTGGCCATGGTGTATCCCGGTGCCGCCTTCGCGCCGAAGATCACTGTCCGCGGGGTGATCTGCTGGCCGTCGGCGATCCGCTGGTGCAGGACGATCACATGCAGCAGTTTCAAGAGCTGTCGCTTGTACTCGTGCATCCGTTTGACCATGGCGTCGAACATCGTGTCGACATCGAGCACGGCGCCGTCCCTGTGCTTAAGCACGTCGGCCAGCCGCTGCTTGTTCTCACGTTTGATCCGCCGCAGTGCCGCGATGAAATTGGGGTCGTCGGCGTAGGCGTCGAGTCCGCGCAGTCTTTCCAGATCCGTCACCCATTCGGGCCCGATCTTGTAGGTGATCAGTGCGGACAACTCCGGATTGGCCAGTTTCAGGAACCGGCGCGGCGTGACGCCATTCGTCACGTTCGTGAAGCGGTCCGGGTACATCTCCGCGAAGTCCGGCATCACCCGCTCGCGCAGCAGTCTGCTGTGCAACTCTGCCACTCCGTTGACCTTGCTGCTTCCGACGGTGGCCAGGTATGCCATCCGCACCGAGCGCTCCGGGTGTTCCTGGATGATGGACATCCGCCGCTTGCGCCAATCGTTGCCGGGGAAGGCGTCGGCGACGTCCTCGAGGAACAGTGAGTTGATCCGGTAGATGATCTCCATGTGCCGCGGCAGGAGTTCCTCGATCAGGTCCACCGGCCAGACCTCGAGAGCTTCCGGGAGCAGCGTGTGGCAGGTGTAGCCGAAGCACCTGCGGGTGACGTCCCACGCCTGGTCCCACGGGAGGCCGTTGATATCCATCAGGACCCGCATCAACTCGGGAATGGCGATGACCGGATGGGTGTCGTTGAGCTGGAAGACCACCCGCTCGGGCAGCCGTCGCAGATCGAAGTCCCCGGGCAGCACGTTGTGGATGAAGTCGTGGATCGACGCCGCGACGAAGAAGTACTGCTGCTGCAGCCGAAGCCGTTTGCCGGCCAAGGTCGAGTCCTCGGGATACAGCACTTTGGAGATGGACTCGGCCTCGGTCTGCGCGCGCACCGCACCCTGGAAGTCCCCGGAGTTGAACTCCTGCAGGTCGAGGTTCTCGGCTGCTTGGGCCTGCCACAGACGCAGCGTGTTCACCGCGTCGGAGCGGTAGCCCGGAACCATGTAGTTGAACGGGACCGCGACCACCTCCAGTTCCGGGGTCCAGGTCGCCTTGTCCGATCCGTTGCGCTGATGGGTGACGGTGCCGCCGAAGCCCACCTTCACCGACATCTCCGGGTGCGGGAATTCCCACGGATTCCCGTGTCGCAGCCAAGAGTCCGCCTTCTCTACCTGGCGGCCCTCCTTGTTGAAGTCCTGTTGGAAGATCCCGTACTCGTACCGGATGCCGTAGCCGACCGCCGGAATCGCCATCGTCGCCATGGAATCCAGGAAGCAGGCCGCGAGCCGGCCGAGACCACCGTTGCCCAAACCGGGTTCCACCTCGAATTCGCGCAGGTCATCGAGGTCGAGATCCAGCTTCGCCAATGCGTGTCTGGCGGCGGACTGGAGGTCGGTGGCCAGCAGCGCGTTGTCCAACTGGCGGCCCAGCAGATACTCCGCTGACAGGTAGACGACCGCCTTCGAGCCCCGCCCGATCTGGGTGTCGAGGGTCTCGATCCAGCGTGAGATCAGCGCTTGCCGGACCGTGTGTGCCAGCGCCATATACAGGTCGCTCTCGGAGGCACGGACGAAGTCGACCCCTTGCCCGAACCGCAGTTCCTCGCTGAACTCCCGGGCGAACCGCTCAGGATCGTGAAGGCTCTGGCCGGGGCGTTGGTTGCGCACCATTGGTGACACTGGAGACCTCCGAACTGGTTGATCGTGAATCCCGTAGATCACCATAGACGCTCTGCAGCATGGCGATCTCCGTCCGGGCTGGCTCCAGCGCTCCGGCGTAGGTCCAGTGGATGCCGTCGCGCTGACGGGCGAGCACCTTCTCGCCGTCGATCGTCTCATCCATCGAGAACGGCTTGCTCTCGTCGTAGAGATCGACGTACTGGACTCCCGGGACGGCGGCCGCCGAGCGACTGATCGCGTCGTTGACGTCGGCGTACGCCGAGTTCCATTGCGCATCCCGGGCCGTGGGGGGGCCCGACCAGAAGACGCGCTGGACGCCCTCCTGCATGATCGCGGTCATCACAACCCGGGCCCGGCGCTCGTACTCCTTCTCCCACCCCGCAGTTCCGGGGACCAGCGTCTCACCTTTGACGGTCATGTCATTGCGCTCATTGCCGCCTATGAGCACGACCACCGCGTCGGGCTTCTCGGCCCGCACGATCGAGCGCGCCCCCGCCTCCCAGTTGAAGAACGCGGGATTAGTCAAGCCGGTCCCGTTGCGCCACACGGTCTTGACGTTGACGACCTTCGAGTCGGCCAGCAAGCCCGCCATCTGCTGCCCCACGTAGGTCGACAACGAGTCCCCGAGCACGAGCACGTTCAGCGGATCCACTGCAGTCGGAGCGGTGATCGCAGGAGCAGTCGGCACTGGCGCGGGCTGCGCGGCGTCGCCGTCGGCCATCAGTGCGGCGCCGTCCTGCTCGTCGGTGGACTGGCCCAGTGCGGCGGCCAGTGCCTGCTGCGGACGGTCCAGTCGCAACCAGCCCGCCACCGAATCCACCGGTGTGGCGATGCCGATCATCACGGTCCGCGCCAGACCGGGCCGCATCCCGTTGGCATCGCGCAGGAAGCCCGCGGAGTTGAACAGCAGCGACACGGTCAGGGCGATGACCACGACGGCCCAGATATGTCCGGCAGGCATACGGCGGCCCGTGAACTGATGCATCGCGGGGTGGTAACTGTCGCTGCGGTTGCGCTTCGGCCGGGCCGGTCGCGGCGGCGCTTCCTGCGGCTGCTGGATGGTGTCGGTCATCGTGTCGTCCTAGAACTGGAAGTAGATGAAAGGGGCAACGCCCTGCTGGCCGACGAGGGTGTCCACCACGATCAGGAAGACTCCGAGGGCAATGCCCTGGACCCAGAACGGCAACCGGCTGAACTGGATCGCGAGCCGGTCCCAGAACCTCGCCGGCGTTACCTGGGTGCTGAACGCGACCACCAACGCGATCAGGACCGCCGGAGTCACCAACGCCACCGGGGTCGTCCAGCCGACCACCAGCCGCGACAGCACCGTCATCGCGGTGCTGAGGTCCGGCGCGCGGAAGAACACCCAGGCCAGGCTCACGAAACTGAAGGTCAGCAGCCACAGGAGGGCCTTCGGGTAGTGCCGCTCGATCACCGTGTCGACACGCGTCCTCGGCGCGACCATCACCATGGTGGTGGTGACCTCGGACCCGACGGTCGGCCCCGGCGACGGTTCGTCGCGCAGGTCCACGGCTGGCTGGGAACGCAACGCATTGGCACGTTCCCGCACCCAGCGCTCCACCGCCAGGCCCGATCCGTGCAGCGTGCCCCAGATGACGAACGTCCAGGCGGCGCCGTGCCACAATCCGCCGAGGATCATTGTGATCATGACGTTGATCGTGGTGCGTCGCGGACCCTTGCGGCTCCCGCCCAGCGGTATGTACAGGTAGTCGCGCAGCCACCGGGACAACGTCATGTGCCAGCGGTGCCAGAACTCCTGCAGGCTGGCCGCGCGGTAGGGCTGGTCGAAGTTCTGGGGGAACCAGAAACCGAGCAGCATGGCCAGTCCGATCGCGATGTCGGTGTAGCCGGAGAAGTCGCAGTAGATCTGCGCGGCATAGCCCAGGATCGCCATCGATGTGTCCAACGCACCGAAGGCCTGCGGGCTGCCGAAGACCGGGTCGACCAGGTTCACCGCCAGGAAGTCGGCCAGGACCACCTTCTTTATCAAGCCGCCGGCGATCAAGAACAACGCGGGGGCCGCCGGGATGTTGCGGGGACTGCGCGGCGTGGCCAGTTGCGGGATGAATTCGGTGGCCCGGACGATCGGGCCCGCCACCAGGTGCGGGAAGAAGGACAGATACACCGCGGTGTCGATCGGCTTGGCCAACGGCGCCCGACCGCGATACACGTCCACCACATAGCTGATCGCCTGGAACGTGAAGAACGATATGCCCACCGGCAGGGCCAGTTCGAGCACCCGCTGCTCACCCTGGAGGCCGAAGGCACTGACAACACTATTGACGCTGTCGACGAAGAAGCCCAAGTACTTGAACAACGCCAGCAGACCGAGGTTCCCGACCAGTGCAACGATCAGGACAGACTTGCGGGCGGGTCCCCTCGGCAGCTTGGAGAGCACCGTCGCGGCGGTCTGGTTGCCGATGATCGAGGCCAGCAACAGGAACACCCAGCGCCAGTCCGCGGCCGCATAGAACGCAAGCGACGCCAAGAAGATGAACGGCTTCCAATACTTGGGCATGGGCATGAGCAACCATGACGCGAGCAGCACGACGACGAAGAACGCCGCGAACTCAATCGTCGGGAAGACCACGTGTTGCCCCAATGTCCGTCACTGTCAGGAGGTCACGCGATGGGGAAGAGGTCGCGTGACTTACCGTCGAGGCTAACCCGGGGGTCGGACATCCCACGTCAGGCGCACACGGCGGGTCGCGATTGAGGCCACCGGTGCACTATTGCGGGTTGAGCTCCGGCCCCGGGCAGGCTCCACGGACTCGCATTGGACCCTGCCCTGCGGCAGCCCTTTTGGGGGGAAGCCGGGCTTGTCCGCATCTATCCACGGATTCGCCTCCGCTTTGGGTGCCAGTCCCGGCGGCTCGCGTTGGGCTGAACAGGCTTCGAAAGGTCTAGTCCGAAAACGGCTCGTGTACTCGGTAGGCGCGGGAGTCGGCCGCGAGGTTAGAGATCGTGCACGAGGTTAGAGAACACACGTGTGGCTTCTCTAACCTCGTGCACGATCTCTAACCCGAGCGATTTCCGCCCGGCATTCGCCCGCCTGAACGCCACGATGACTGCCCGGAACGGCACCGACATCACCGCCTATGAACAGCCGTCCCGGCAAGACGAAACCCCACCGCCAAATGGTTGACGGTGGGGTTCGTGCTGTCGTCGGGTCAGCCCTTGCGCTTGCCGATCTCCTCGGTCAACTGCGGAACGACGTTGAACAGGTCTCCCACGACGCCGAAGTCCGCGAGTTCGAAGATCGGAGCCTCGGGGTCCTTGTTGACCACGATGATCGTCTTGGAGGTCTGCATTCCGGCGCGGTGCTGGATCGCCCCGGAGATCCCGTTCGCGATGTACAACTGCGGCGAAACGGTCTTGCCGGTCTGACCCACCTGGAACTGGTGGGGATACCAGCCGGCGTCAGTAGCGGCACGTGAGGCGCCGACCGCCGCATCGAGGGAGTCCGCGAGCTTCTCGATGACCTCGAAACCCTCCGGGCCGCCCACACCACGACCACCGGACACGACGATGGCGGCCTCGGTCAGTTCCGGACGGGCTCCCTTCTCCTCTTTGACGCGGTCAACGATCTTGGCCGCGGTCGCCGACGGGCTCAGATCGACACTCACGTCGCTGCGGGCGCCTGCCGCGGGGGCTGCTTCGGGGGCTGTCGAGTTCGGTCGCACCGTGAAGATCGGGGTGCCCGTGGTGACCTTGGACTGCACGATGGTCGAGCCGCCGAAGATCGACTGCGTCGCGACCAGGTCGGGGCTGATCCCGACGGCATCGGTAATCACGCCGCTGTTGGTCTTGATCGCCAGGCGTCCGGCGATCTCCTTGCCCTCGGCGGTCGATGCGATCAGCACCGCGGCCGGGGACTTCTCGGCTACCAACTTTGCGAGCAGTTCGGCCTTGGGAGCCACAACGTAGCCCGTGAGGTCGTCCGCGTCCGCGACGTAGATGTTCGCGGCTCCGTATTCGGTGAGGGCGGCGGCGGCTCCGTCGACGCCACCTCCGACGAACACCGCGGACGGTTCACCCAGCGAGCGCGCCAGCGTCAGCAACTCCAGCGTCACCTTCTTCACCGAGCCGTCGACGTGGTCGACCAGTACCAGAATCTCAGACATTGTTGTCGTTCTCCCTAGATGAACTTCTGCTCGGACAGGTAGTCGGCGACCTTGACGCCGCCGTCACCCTCATCGGTGACGATGGTGCCGGCAGCACGTGCCGGCGCCGCGGCGGCCTCGGAGACCTCGCTCCAGGCCGCGCCGAGCCCGACACTGGCTGCCTCGATTCCGGCGTCTGAGATGGTGACTACCTCGACCGGCTTCTTCTTGGCGGCCATGATCCCCTTGAACGACGGGTACCGGGGCTCGTTGATCTTCTCGACGACCGACACCACCGCGGGGGTGCTGGCCTCGACGACGTCGTAGCCGTACTCGGTCAGGCGGTGAACCTTGACGCTGCCGTCACCAGGGGCCTCCACCTTGTTGGCGAAGGTCAGCTGCGGAAGGCCCAGACGCTCGGCGACCATGGCCGGGATAACGCTCATCCTGGCGTCGGTGGACTCCGAGCCGAAGATGATCAGATCCGCACCGCGCCCCTCGAGCACGGTTGCGATCGCCAGCGAGGTGGCGATGGCGTCGGAACCGGCAAGCGCATCGTCCTGGACGTGGATACCAGCGTCGGAACCCATGCTCAGCGCCTTACGGATGGTCTCGGTGGTTTGGGACGGGCCCATCGACAGGACCGTGACCTCGCCGCTGGTCGCCTCGGCGATCTTGAGGGCCTCCTCAACGGCGTACTCGTCGAGTTCGTTCATGACACCGTCCACGGATTCCCGGTCCAGGGTTTTCGTGGAAGGGTCGAGCTTCTTCTCCGACCATGTGTCGGGCACCTGCTTGACGCAGACGACGATCTTCATGCGGCGGTCGACCTCCTTGGGTGGGTTGCCGTGCCAGCACACGGCTCGTGACCCAATGTTACTCGCCAGTAGGAATGGCGCTTTCCCTGACCCCGGTTTCAAGGCCTCAGCGCGGCTCCCCGGGCTCGACGACGGCGCCTTCCAGACTACGGCGTCGCCACTCGGTGAGAGGTTGGGCCGCTTGTGAGAGAGCTCCGGCTCGGTCGAACCAACTTCTTGAAAGAGTGCTTGATGGGGTGCTGAGTCCTCGAGGTTCGTGATCGGTTCCTGTGGTGTGTTCGGGCTGGTCGCTGAACCGGGCGGACGGCTCGGCAGACGGACGGCAACGGCGCGTTTGTAACGACGTTGCGGGGGCCGGACCCGCATTGTCACGAAGGTGCACGGTCACGAGGAGGTGGACCGCACACCTTCGTGACACAACCCCCGGCCGGCCACCAACTTCATCACAATTGTGGCTGCCAGCCGTCCAGCCACCACCACACCAACGGGGCACCTCGGCTGGTGCGAAGACGCGACCGCAGGCACGACCACCCACCCCACGTAGCCTGAGGGGCGTGAACGCGCCACTGCCACTGACCGGTGAACGCACCGTTCCCGGGATCGCCCGTGAGCAGTACTGGTTCGCCCGCCACGAAGTCGTCTACCGCTGGGTGGCCGATCGCTGCGCCGGTCAAACGGTTCTGGAAGCCGGATCCGGCGAGGGGTATGGCGCCGAACTCCTGCGCCGGGCCGGTGCCCGGGTGATCGCCCTCGACTACGACACCGCTGCGATCGCCCACAGCGCGCGCACTTACCGCCTGCCCCACGTGCAGGCGAATCTTGCAGCGCTGCCGCTGCGCAGCGTCGACGCGGTTGTCAGTCTGCAGGTCGTCGAGCACTTGTGGGACCTGCGGGGATTCCTCGCCGAAATCCGGCGGACCGCCGGTTGGACGTGTCTGAGCACCCCCAACCGGCTGACCTTCTCCCCCGGTCTCGAACGCGGCCGAAAACCTACCAATCCCTTCCATGTCGAGGAGTTCGACGCACAACAGTTGGCCGCGATGATGACCGGCGCCGGGTTCAGCGACGTGACGATTCTCGGCGTTCACCACGGCGCGCGCCTGCGGCGACGACCGAACCTCATCGCGGAACAGATCGCGGCAGCACTTTCCGACACGTGGCCCGCCGAGCTCGAGGAGTTCGTGTCTACAGTCACGGTCGACGACTTCGTGATATCGCCCGAGGATCTCGACACCAGCCTGGACCTGGTGGTGCTTGCACGATGATCGGTCGGTTCGCACTGGTCCTGCACAGCCATCTGCCGTGGTTGCGGGGCCACGGCACCTGGCCGGTGGGAGAGGAATGGCTCAACCAGGCCATCGCCACCAGTTATGTGCCGGTGCTCGAGGTTCTGCAACGACTCGCCGCCAACGGCCACCGGAACCTGGTCACGGTGGGAATCACCCCGGTGCTGGCCTCGCAACTCGACGACCGCTACTGCCTCGAGCAGGCGGGGGCCTGGGCCAACGATTGGCTCTGGCGGACTCAGGAACTCGCCAGTTGTGACCCGGTCGCGGCGGGCCGGGAGGCCCGGCAGGCGACTGCCACGCTGGACGCACTGCGGACGGCCTACTCAGCCGGCTTCTCCCCGGCCTTCCGACAACTCGCCGACGCCGGTGTCATCGAGTTGCTGGGCGGGCCGGCCACCCACCCCTTCCAACCCCTGCTGGAACCACGGGTCGCGTCATTCGGCCTCCGCACGGGCCTCGACGACCACACACTGCGCTTCGGCTCCCGGCCCGCCGGGATCTGGGCTCCGGAGTGCGGGTACCGCCCCGGGCTCGAGAGCATCTACGAGCAACTCGGCGTCACCCATTTCCTGCTGGACGGCCCGACCATGCTGCACGTCGGGGCGGCGACGCACAGCGCCTGGACGCTGGGCGACACGGGTGTGATCGCATTCGGGCGCGACCTCGAGGTCACCTACCGGGTCTGGTCACCGCGCAGGGGATACCCGGGCCACAGCGAGTACCGCGACTTCCATGTGGTCGATGAATACGGGTTCCGGACACGACGGGTGACATCGACGACAGTGCACGGACAGGACAAGGCGCCATACGACGAAGCCGCCGCCATGGCCGCGGTGCGCCGAGACGCCCAGGACTTCGTGGATGTGGTGCGGACACGACTGCTCGAACAGTCGAAACAGTGCCCGGACCCCTTGGTGGTCGCCGCCTACGACACGGAGTTGTTCGGGCACTGGTGGCACGAGGGTCCAGCCTGGCTCGAGGAGATTCTGACACTGCTGCCACAAGCGGGCATCGAGGTCACGACCCTGGGTGCCGCCCGCGACCGCGTGGCGGGCCGGATCGACCCGCAGTCGGGTTCCTGGGGCACGGGCAAGGACTTCCGCGTCTGGGCCAACGACGCCGTGTCCGACATGGTGGACGACAACGAGGACCTGATGCGGCACTGGCTCAAACTGGCCGACTCCCGCTCCCGCGACCCGCGACAGGCCGACCTGGCCACCCAGGCACTGCTCGCCCTGTCCAGCGACTGGGCTTTCATGGTCAGCAAGGACAGTGCCGCCGGATACGCGCGCGAGCGCCATGCCGGCCACCACGTGCGGTTCCAGAGGATCGCCGCCGCCATCGAGACCGGACGGCCGGCGCCACCGGTCACAGACTGGCCGTTCCCACACATCGAGCCACGACTGCTCTGATGGACATCGTCCATCTGACCTGGGAGTACCCACCGGTGGTCTACGGGGGCTTGGGCCGTCACGTGCACGCTCTGGCGGTCGCCCAGGCAGCCGCAGGACACCGGGTCACGGTGGTGACCCAGCAACCGCCGGGCAGTCCGCCCGAGGAAGTCGCGCAGAGCGTGCGGATCGTCCGTGTGCCACCGGACGGCCCCTTTCCCTACCACCTGCCTTCACTGCTCACGTGGGTCGGTCATCTCGACCAGCGGATCGGCCTGGCAGCGGCCGGGCTGCCGCAGGCCGACCTCGTGCATGCCCACGACTGGGTGGTCGGCCGGGCCGGCACCGCGGCCTCCCGAATCCTCGACGCGCCGCTGGTCGCGACGATCCACGCGACCGAGGCGGGCCGCCACCAGGGATGGCTCCCCGATGACGTGTCACGCGCAGTCCATCTGATCGAGCAGTGGCTCGTGGACGAGGCCGACGAGATCATCGTGTGCTCGCACTCGATGGCCGACGAGGTGGTGCGCGCCCATGAGGTGAACTCTGGGCGCATCACCGTGATACCAAACGGCATCGACGCCTCCGCCTTCCCGCGCGTCACCACGATCCCCAACGCGCTCAAGCGGGGCTCCCCGCGCCTGAGTTTCGTCGGGCGGATCGAGTGGGAGAAGGGGGTCTTCGTGGCTGTGGCCGCGATGCCCAGGGTGCTCGCCGCCCATCCCCGGGCACAACTGCGCATCGTGGGCACCGGCGGCCAGACCGATGCGGTGGCGGCAGCCGTCATCGAAGGCGGATTGACAGGACACGTGCAACTGCTCGGCCACGTGGACGAGAAGACACTGCGCGCGGTGTACAGCAGTTCGGACCTGAGCCTGGCACCGAGCTCCTACGAGCCGTTCGGATTGGTCGCGCTCGAGGCGGCCGCGATGGGCATCCCGCTGATCGTCGGCGACACCGGCGGCCTCGCCGAGTTCGTCACGGACGACCGCGGACGGCGCTGCCGGCCCAACGACCCGAACGATCTCGCCGATCAGATCATCGCCGCCCTGGCCGATCCGTCGGACACCGCGGGCCGAGCCGAGGCGGCCAGCGCCGCGCTGCCCGGTTTCAGTTGGTCGGCCATCGCGGCCCGGACGCTGCAGGTCTACCGCCGCGCCCGGCGCACCGCGAATCCACACCGCGCGATCGCAACCGGGCCGAATCCGGTCTGGTCACCGGATCAGGCGGTGCGGTAGGACCTCGCCCGCGCCGAGCTCGCGTATGAGCCCATGTCGATGAAGAAGGCCAGGACCACGAAGAACCATGTGAATCCGGTGACCTCGCCGAGCCACCAGTTCAGGAGCACGTACGACAATGTGGTGTACGGCAGGAACAACAGGCCCAGCAACGGTGCGATCCACTCACCGTCGAACGCCTTCTCCACCGTGTCACCGAACAACCACAACAACACCAGTGCTATGCGGGGGAAGAAGGCCCCCAGCGCCACAACAAAACACCCGCACATGATTCCTCCGGATCAATCGGCTCCCAGTCGGTCCATCATGTCAACCATGGCCCGGTAGTCGTCCTGAGCCTGTGTCAGCGTGTCGGCGATGCAGGTGACCCCCACCTTGCCGTACTCGGACAATGCACCCAGCATGTGGAAGACGCATCCCCTTTCGGTGACCGGGTCGAAGAGCAGCCGTTCTTCGACCGCGGCGTCGAGCAGTTCGGGCACCGCGATCCCCCGGTAGTGCGGAGACTGCAGGTTGTCCGTCGCGTAGTAGGACTTCTGCACGCCCTGGCCGGACGTGAAGAGCCCTGAGGCCGGGTCGTACCGCCCTTCGGTGATGACCGCCAGAGTCAGCATGGGATGAGTTGTCCCGCCTTTGCGCAGGTTGATCTCGATCGCGCACAGCCTGTCCCCCGCCTCGACGAAATCCACGGCGAACCGGCCCCGCGCCCCCTTGGCCTGCAGGACCGCGCCGACGCGCATCATTGCCTCTTGCACACGCAGGCGGTACCGCTCATCGGCGGGGAAGGTGCTGCCTTCGAAGACCTGCCCATCGGCGCCGCCGAGGACCTGGTCGTGGGTCGACAGGGCTCGCAGCGTCCCGTCCGGGCCGATGTATCCCTGTGCGGACGGGGAGGATTCAACGCCGTCAATGAACTCCTCGACGATGCCACCCATGACCTCGAAGCGTTCCGAGAAAGACTCGTACGTCTCGGCTGGGCCCTGGAATTTCAGGAAGCCGGGCAGTCCCGCCAGAATCGTGACCTCATCGCTGCCGTGCTCGTAGCGGTACAGCGCGTTGCCCTCGCCCGAGAAACCCTCCTCGAGCTTGACCACAGCGGTATGCAGGTGCGGACGTTCGCGTTTGAGCTCGGCGAGCGCGTGAGCGACCTCGGCCATGCTGTGCAGATGCTCGTAGCCTGCGGCAAGATCGATGCCGGCGGCCCGGAACATGTCCCGGCTGCCGGACTTCGTGCCCAGGTGGTCGAGTTCGGGCGGGTTGCCCAGCAACGGGATCCCGAGTTCGACGGCGAGTTCGCGCTCGAGGTCGGTCGTGTTCATCGCTACGATCCCCCCGAGCCGGCACGAGGCGAGGACGGCCTTGATCTCGCGCAGGCGGGGCGGTCGTTCCAGCAACTTCTCGGTCAGCGGCCGCCGCGAGAGATCGTCACAACTGATCATGGTCAGCCGAGGCCGTGAGTGCGAGACGGGCACACCGGGGATCAGGTCGAGGTAGTAGTCCACGATGACATCGGGGATCGCCGCGCTGGAGCAGAAGACCACGTGCATGCGCGGACCATGCAGTTGCAGCAGCATCGCGAGCAGCCGCTCCTCGTAGTGCTCCACGCCGAGCACATTGCGCAGTAGTTGCTGGTCGAACGACATGCTCGGGACGACGACAAGGCAGTACGCAGCGTGCGGATCCGCCTCAAAGGCCCGCACCATGTCCGGAAGCGCTGCTTCGATGGCCTCGAACTCGGAATGCCGGCTCACCCGCATCACAGTAGTGGCAAAGGGCCGCGGGCGGGAATGATCACGAGTGCCTTGGCGCAACCGTGGCGGCCCGGGTTGCCGTTAGGTTGTCGCATTCTGGGTTAGTCATAGGTTGCCGTGGCGTTCAGGCGGAAGAATCCCGGGCGGAGGTCGCTCGCGTTAGGGGTCCATGGCCGTGGCCGGCCGCGGCGTTCAGGCGGGGAAATGCCGGGCCGAGATCGCTCGCGTTAGAGAACGTGCACGAGGTTAGAGAAACCACACGTGCGTTCACTAACCTCGTGCACAATCTCTAACCTCGCGACCATTCTCTAACCTCGCGGCCCACTTCTGCGGCGACCGAGTACACCAGCCATTTTCGGACTAGAGAACGTGCACGACGCTAGAGAAGCCACACGTGCATTCTCTAACCTCGCGGCCAAAGTCCTGCGACCACCAAGTACACGAGGAGTCTGGTTTCGATTGGACCGTTTGCGAACGCGAGAGCCGAACGTCAACCCAGCGAATCCCGGATCTGACCCTGGCATCACCGGACCTCCGGCTTCACGGCCCCTGGCTGTGGTCCCGTGCCGCCACCCGGGTCTTGCGTGCGATGTCGGCCAGGGCCGCGCGCCGGGCGGCAGCCGCGTCGTAGGCGACCTGTCTGTTCTTCAGCACCTTGGCCGGGACCCCGCCCACCACCGACTTGGGAGCCACCGTCCCCCTGACGACCGAGTTCGCTGCCAGCACACATCCGTGGCCCACGAACGTGCCTCGAGTCACCGTGACCTTGGTCCCGAGCCAGCAGTCCGGCCCGATCCGCACCGGGCTCTTGGCCAGGCCCTGGTCCTTGATCGGAAGGGTCACGTCTTCGAAGACGTGGTCGAAGTCACAGATGTACACCCAGTCCGCGACGATGCAACTACCGCCGATCTCGATGTCGAGATACGTGTTGATCGTGTTGTCGCGGCCGAAGACCGTCTTGTCGCCGACTCGCAGCGTGCCCTCGTGAACCCGCAACCGGTTCTCCTCGCCGATATGGACCCACCGCCCGAGTATCAGTTGCCCGTAGCCCTTGCGCGCGTACAACTCGCAGCGCTTGCCGATGAACACGAAACCCTCGGTGATGATGTGCGGCGAGCGCAGCTTCAGCCACATGAAACGCCAGTACCGCACCAAGTACCAGGGACTCCAGGCGCGGTTGCGGACTATCCACCTCAACGACGCCCAGGTCAGGAAGCGGGCGTTGCGCGGATCCCGGCTCACGCCTTGGTTCCGGTCACACTCACGTTGTAGAAGTACTTCGACGGGACGATCCGGCTCATGACCTTCGCGTCCAGGGCGGACAGGCCCAGCCAGGTGCCGTAGGCGAAGTACGCCCATTTCATCCCGAGCGAACCGGG
>JAWKJM010000013.1:0-46456 GCA_041393775.1 Candidatus Nanopelagicales bacterium | reverse complement strand
AGCAGACATCGACGAACTCGTGGTACGCACCCGCAACGGCGGTGCCGAGGTGGTTGCCCTGCTCAAGACCGGGTCCGCCTACTACGCCCCCTCCGCGGCTGCGGCTCGCATGGCGAAGGCCGTGATCGAGGACAGCGGCGCGGTGATGCCGGTGTGCGCCTGGGTCGACGGCGAGTACGGGATCGAGGGGGTCTACCTCGGTGTCGAGGCCGAGATCGGCCGGGAAGGCGTGCGTCGCGTGGTGCTGACCGACCTGACCGAGACCGAACTGGCCGGACTGCATCAGGCGGCGGAGGCAGTCCGCGCCAAACAGGCCGACGTGCAGGACCTGTGACCATGGCGAAGATCAAAGTCCTCAACCCGGTCGTAGAACTCGATGGCGACGAGATGACGCGGATCATCTGGGACTTCATCAAGCAGTCGTTGATCCTGCCGTACCTCGACGTGGACCTGAAGTACTACGACCTCAGTATCGAGAGCCGCGACGCCACCGACGACCAGATCACGATCGACTCCGCAGAAGCCATCAAGAAGTACGGTGTGGGCGTCAAGTGCGCGACCATCACTCCGGACGAGGCCCGTGTGGAGGAATTCGGCCTGAAGAAGATGTGGCGTTCGCCCAACGGTACGATCCGCAACATCCTGGGCGGCGTGATCTTCCGCGAGCCGATCATCATCAGTAACATCCCGCGCCTGGTCCCCGGTTGGACCCAGCCGATCGTGGTCGGTCGTCACGCATTCGGCGACCAGTACCGGGCCACCGACTTCAAGGTGCCCGGCCCGGGAACCCTCACGATGACGTACACACCTGCCGACGGGTCCGCCCCGATGGAGTTCGATGTCTACGACTTTCCCGGTGGCGGCGTGGCGATGGGGATGTACAACCTCGACGACTCGATCCGGGACTTCGCCCGCGCGTCCATGCGCTACGGGCTGTCAAGGGGCTACCCGGTGTATTTGTCGACGAAGAACACGATCTTGAAGGCGTACGACGGACAGTTCAAGGACCTCTTCGCCGAGGTGTTCGAGAACGAGTTCAAGGACGAGTTCGCGGCCGCCGGGATCACCTACGAGCACCGTCTGATCGACGACATGGTCGCCGCCGCGATGAAGTGGGAAGGTGGCTACGTCTGGGCGTGCAAGAACTACGACGGTGACGTGCAGTCCGACACGGTGGCGCAGGGCTTCGGCTCGCTGGGCTTGATGACCTCTGTGCTGATGACTCCGGACGGCCGGACCGTCGAAGCGGAGGCGGCGCACGGCACGGTGACCCGCCACTACCGCCAGCACCAGCAGGGTAACCCCACCTCCACGAATCCGGTGGCGAGCATCTTCGCGTGGACCAGGGGTCTGGCTCACCGCGGCAAGCTGGACGGCACCCCCGAGGTGACGCACTTCGCCGAGACCCTCGAGCGGGTCTGCGTGGAGACCGTCGAGAGCGGCAAGATGACCAAGGACCTCGCGCTGCTGGTCGGACCGGAGCAGTCGTTCCTCACCACCCAGGAGTTCCTCGCGGCAATCGACGAGAACCTGCAAGCCGCGATGGCCTGATGCGGCTGGTCAGCGCCAACGTCAACGGGATCCGGGCTGCCGTCCGGCGCGGTGGCCTGCAGTGGCTGGCCGCCCAGGACGCCGATGTCATCTGCCTGCAGGAGGTGCGGGCGACCGAGAATCAGCTCGCCGACGCGATCGGCGATGCTTTCGACAGCTGGCATCTCGTGCACCGACGCAGTTCTGTGCGGGCCGGACATGCCGGGGTCGCGATTCTGAGCCGGTGGCCGCTGACGCTGACCGAGGATCTCGGTGAGGCTGATGATCAGGGCCGTTGGATCGCAGCCCGTGTGGACGCTCCGTCCGGTTCGCTGGAAGTGGCATCGGTGTATGTACACACCGGCGAGGCGGACACGCCCGCCCAGGATGACAAACACCGCTTCCTAGCTGCCATGGGCAAGTGGATGCAACAACGGGAGCGGGCTCTGGTGTGCGGGGATCTCAACGTCGCCCATCGCGAGGCCGACATCAAGAACTGGAAGGGCAATCGCGGAAAGGCCGGTTTCCTGGAGTCGGAGCGGGCCCATCTGGACCACTGGTACGACGACCTGGGATGGGTGGACCTCGGCGCGCATGCCGGTTACACCTGGTGGTCGTGGCGGGGCAAGGCCTTCGACAACGATGCCGGCTGGCGTATCGACTGCGTGCTGGCCTCCCCCGACCTGGCGGGCGCGTGCGATGAGTTCATCGTGGGGCGAGCGTCTTCCTACGCGCAGCGTTGGAGCGACCACGCGCCCATTGTCGTCGGCTTCATGGACCAGGGCCAGAGCGCCAGTAGGCACCTCGCTGGTCATCCATAGTCGTACTGGCCGCCGATTCGGGCGGAGATCGCTCGCGTATCGTCCATGGCCGTGGTCGGTCGCGAGGTTCAGTCGGGGAGATGCCGGGCGGAAACCGCTCGGGTTAGAGAACGTGCACGAGGTTAGAGAAGCCACACGTGCGTTCACTAACCTCGTGCACGATCTCTAACCTCGCGACCATTCTCTAACCTCGCGGTCAACTTCTGCGGCGACCGAGTACACGAGCCATCTTCGGACTGGCGGTTCGACTCTTCGCGAGCGAAAGGTGGCGTTCCATGCGCTACGGAATCGCCCGAGCCGTAACCAAGCGGAACCGCAGCCAACTCGGCCCAGCGATTCGCCACATCCGACCACGTAATCTGGGACGTGTGAGTGAGTTGTTGACCAACATCGCAGTGGTCCTGCTGTTTACGTTGGTCGGCGGCTTCTTCGCCGCGGCTGAAACGGCGTTGGTGAGCCTGCGTGAGTCCCAGATCGACCACCTCGCCCAGACCGAAGGGTCGCGTGGGCAGCGCCTGAAGAGCCTGGTCAGCGATCCCAACCGTTTCCTGGCTGCGGTTCAGGTGGGGGTCACGCTCGCGGGTTTCCTCTCCGCCGGCTTCGGCGCCTCCCGGATCGCGCCACAGGTATCGCCGTGGCTGGAAGGCCTCGGTGTCCCGCCAGGCGTCGCCGCGACCGTCGCCTTCATCGCGGTGACGGTATTCATCGCCTACCTGTCACTGGTGCTCGGCGAACTCGTCCCGAAGCGGCTGGCTCTACAGCGCTCCGAATCCGTCTCGCTGGCGCTGTCAGGACCCGTCGATGCCCTGGCGAAGATCTCGCGGCCGTTCATCTGGCTGCTCTCCGTGTCGACCAACGCTGTGGTCAGGCTGCTTGGCCTGGACCCGGAACAGGCCAAGACCGGGATCTCCGGGGAGGAACTGCGGGGTCTGGTCGCGGCGCAGGAATCGTTGAGCTTCGAAGAGCGCGAACTCATCGACGAGGTGATCACGGCCGGCGATCGCGAGGTGGCGGAGGTCATGGTGCCCCGCACTGAGGTGGAGTTCCTCGACGCCGACATGCCTGTGCATAAGGCCGTGGCCAAGGTTCGCGAGATGCCGCACTCCCGCTATCCGGTCGTGGACGGATCGGCCGACGACGTCCTCGGTTTCGTGCATGTGCGCGAGTTGCTCGACCCGGCGATCGCCACCCGGTCGTTGCGGGTGGAGCGGCTGGTCCGGACCGTGCTCAGGTTCCCCGACAGCAAGCAGATCCTTCCGGCCATGCAGGAGATGCGCGACGCCGGCAGCCACCTGGCTATCGTGGTCGACGAGTACGGCGGAACGGCGGGGATCGTGACGCTGGAGGACCTGGTCGAGGAGTTGGTCGGGGACATCCGCGACGAGTTCGACCTGCGCGAGACCCCGGTCTTCCGTCCCGGCGGGGAGGCCGAGGTGGACGGACTGTTGAGCATCGACGACTTCAGCGAGGACGTGGGCCTGGAACTTCCGGACGGGCCGTACGAGACGGTGGCCGGCTTCATGATCGCCCGACTCGGTCGGCTGCCCGAGACCGGCGATATCGTGGACGTGGACGGCAATACCCTGACTGTGACCGAAATGGACGGCCGCAGGATCGCCAGAGTGCTGGTGGCCCTGGCGCCGGTGCCAACTGAAGAACCGACAGAATAGGACACATGTCGCAACGCCGAATCCTTTCTGGCATACAGCCCACCTCCGACAGTTTCCACATCGGCAACTACTTCGGCGCACTGCGGCAGTGGGTCGCGTTGCAGGAGGACAACGAGGCGTTCTACTGCGTGGTGGACCTGCACGCGATCACCGTCCAGGTGGATCCGGAGGCGCTGCGACAGCGCATCCGGGTGTCGTTCGCGCAACTGCTCGCCGCCGGTGTCGACCCACAGCGGTCGACGTTGTTCGTCCAGAGCGACGTACCCGCACACAGCCAGCTGACCTGGCTGATGATGTGCCTGACTGGGTACGGGGAGGCCTCCCGGATGACCCAGTTCAAGGACAAGAGCAGTCGCGAGGGTACCGGCAGTACCTCCGTGGGCCTGTTCACCTATCCGTGCCTGCAGGCCGCTGACATCCTCGTCTATCAGGCTGAGGCGGTGCCCGTGGGCGAGGATCAGCGCCAGCACCTCGAACTGACCCGCGACCTGGCCGAGCGCTTCAACGGCCGCTACGGGCAGACCTTCACCGTCCCGGCGCCGCACATAGTCAAGGACTCCGCCAAGATCCTCGACCTGCAGGATCCGAGTGCGAAGATGAGCAAGTCGATCCCGGCCGGGTGTGTGTTCCTGCTCGAGCCGTCCAAGCAGATCGCCAAGAAGATCAAGTCGGCCGTCACGGATTCGGAGACGGAGGTGCGGTTCGACCCGGTGCACAAACCGGGGGTCTCGAACCTGCTCAGCATCCTCGCGTCCGCGACGGATCGCAGCATCGACGACGTCGTGCAGGAGTACGGCGGTGGCATGTACGGACCTCTGAAGGCGGCCACCGCTGAGGCGGTTGTCGCAGTGGCCGAGCCGTTCGCCGCCCGCACCCGGGAACTGCTCGACGACCCGGCGGAGCTGGACCGATTGATGGCGCAGGGAGGCCGCCGGGCTCGCGAGGCCGCACAACCGACCTTGGAGGCCGCGTATGCTGCCATGGGCCTGCGGGCGGGCCAGGGGTGAAACGCACCATCGGGGTCGCCATCGCCATCCCGAGCCCGTTCGCCGACGAGTTGGAGGGCTGGCGGGAGCGGTTCGGTGACCCGGCAGCGCACGCGATCCGCGCCCACGTGACTTTGTTGCCGCCGACACAGGTTGAGGATCTGGACCTGGTATCGGACCACCTCGAAGCAGTGGCGTGCCGGCACGCGGGCTTCGACGTGTTGCTGAAAGGGACTGGCACCTTTCGCCCGGTGTCACCTGTGGTGTACGTAAGGGTGGCGTCCGGTGCGGGCTCGATCGTGACGCTCGAGGCCGACGTGAGATCCGGGCCGTTAGCCAGGGGTCTGCGATTCGACTATCACCCCCATGTGACCGTCGCGCACGACGTCCCCGAGCCGACTCTGGCCCTGGCTCAGCAGACCCTGGCCGACTACGAGGCGCGTTTCTTCACCGACGCCATCACGTTGTACGAGATGGGGCACCAAGGGATGTGGTCGACGCTGCAGGAGTTCTCGCTGCGGAACTGACGCGGGTTGAGTGACCCGGGCCGGCTGCAGTCCGCGGCGGCCCGTCGCAGGACCGGTGGGCCGCCGTCGTGTGGTTGCCTTCCGTCAAATCGGCTGCGGGCAGGCCGGTTCACCTTGTGCCTACCGGCTCCCGACGGGGGGTGGCCTGGGTCGATCGGCGCCGCATCATGGCGGCACGCCGGGCCTTCTGCCGGCGCACTGCCCGGATCCGCAGCAGCACCACGGCGACGCCGAGGAAGAGCATTAGCCAGGCGAACGCCTTGAACAGGCCCATCACAAGTGTTGCGAGCAGTCCCCGCTGCGGGGTCGGTTCGGGCTCCGCAGCGCCGGCGAACGGCGGCTGCTGCAGGCCGGAGACTGCCATGTCCGCGGCCACACCGGTCGTGGTCGTCGGGACTTCTGCGGTCGTGTCTGCCGAGGTTGTACCAGCTGCGGCGACCGCCTGACTGGCAGCGGCCATGGCCGCCGTGACGACGTCTTCGCCCCCGGTGGTGTCGACCACGGGTTGCGTCTGGGCGTTCGCCGGCAACGGAGCGACATCATTGGGATCTGCGATCGCGCGCGCCGGTTCCGCGGAGATCGCTGTCTCATCTTCGACGGTGGGCAGTTGCGCGATCGGCGTCAACTGCTGCGCGTTCGCGAACGACCAGTCGAGCAACTGCCGCGCGGTCTGGGTCGTCCCGCCACCGATGCCCAGCAGCGCCACGACGAACTGCCGGCCGTCCCGTTCAGCGCCAGCCACATACGTGCGTCCCGCCTGGCTGGTGAACCCGCTCTTGCCCCCCATGAAGCCTGGATAGTCGCTGGTCAGCAGTGAGTCGTGGTTGTAGATCGTGAACGTCGAGCGGGCGAGGGTCGGGTCCTGGGGCGGCTTGGCCGGGAACTCGGCCTGTTTGGCGGTGAGGATCTCCCTCAGCCGCGGATCCTGGATGGCCACCCGGTAGATCTGGGCCAGATCCGCCGCAGTCGTCACCTGCCCGGGCTGGTCGAGACCGTTCGGGGACTTGGCCACCGTGCTCGTGGCACCCACCCGTTGTGCCTCGGCGTTCATCGCGTCCAGGGTGCGCTGGTAACCGTATGCGTCGGCGAGCGCCACCGCCGCGTCGTTGCCGCTGCGCATCAACATGCCGTGGAACAGTTCCTCGACGGTGTAGCGATTGCCTGCCAGCACCCCCACGTGCGCGCCCTCCGTCAAGGTCTCCCGGGGGCTTGCCTCGTACACGCTGTCGTATTGCAGTCGTGGCAGCAGAGTCAGCGAGGTGAGCGTCTTGATGGTCGATGCCATCGGAAGTTGCTCGTTGATGTTCTCGCCCGCCAGAACATCGCCAGACGATGCATCGACGACGATCCACGACTTGGTGGCGAAGTCGGGGATCTCGACTCCTTGGGCGGCCGAGGCCGTGGGGGAAGGCAGGACTTCGTCTGCGGCCGCCGGCGTCGCAGCGAGCAGCACTATCGCTGCTGTGGCAAGAAGAGTACGCATCACGGATCAGCGTAAGTCGGATCCGGTGGCTGACCGGGCAACGCCACGCGCCCGGTTGGGGGCAAACCTGGCAGCGTTGAGGCCACTTGGGTGTGCGCGAGTGCCCGGCGGCATAGGCTGGGGTCATCAGACAGTGACGCGAGAGGGCGGGTGGGACTGCGATGAATCGAAACGACCTGGGCAAGCTGCTCGTTGCCAGTGCTGACGAGATCGAGGCCATGCCGTGGGAGGATTCTGCAGACCCCGGGGTGCATCGAAAGACGCTGTGGCAATCCGGGGACGTGACGCTGGGTCTCATGCGCGTGGATGAGGGGGCAGAGAACCCCGAGCACGTCCACCACGCCGCCCATCACCACATCCTGGTGCTGGAAGGCGAAGCCATGATGGTGGGCAAGCGGGTAGGACCCAATTCCTACGTGTACATCCCGCCGGGCGTCCCGCACGCGGTCACCGAGGTGGGGCCGGGGGGATGCACCTTCTTCTACACCTACCGGCCGCTGGAACAGCCGCGCGAGGAGTCACCGCTCGAGACCGAGCACGGCGGAATCGTCTAGGCGCTAGCTGCAGGGGTTGGTCACGATCTCTAGTCCGAAAATGGCCGCGCCCCAAAAAAAGTGTGCCGCGAGGTTAGAGAATGGTCGCGAGGTTAGAGATCGTGCACGAGGTTAGTGAACGCACGTGTGGCTTCTCTAACCTCGTGCACGACCTCTAACCCGAGCGGTTTCCGCCCGGTATTTTGCCGCCTGAACCGGCCGCGCGAACACGGAGCCAGCGCCGCACCCACCTCGTGAACCGGCGAGGCCAGACCGCGACGGGCACCGGGTCGTTGGCCCGCCGGATCGCCGGGACCGATCCGGTCGTGACGGCCACTCTTGTGACGACGTTGCGGGCCGTCCAGTCCTTGCGTGACGAAGTCGCGTGGTCGCGACCGCACTGACCGCCCAACAACGTGACAATCCGGGTTCGGACCACCGCAACTTCCTCACGCAAGTCACAGTGGGGTCGGGGTAGCCTCCCGTTCGCCCACGTGAACCGGCGAGGCTAGTCCTTCCGGAACATTAGTGCGCGCTTGACCTCTTGGATCGCCTTCGTGACTTCGATACCGCGCGGGCACGCCTCCGTGCAGTTGAACGTGGTCCGGCAACGCCACACACCCTCCCTCGAGTTGAGGATGTCCAGGCGGACGTCGGTGCCGGCGTCGCGGGAGTCGAAGATGAACCGGTGCGCACCCACGATCGCGGCCGGACCGAAGTACTGGCCATCGCTCCAGAAGACCGGGCACGAGGTGGTGCAGCATGCGCACAGGATGCACTTGGTCGTGTCGTCGAAGACCGCGCGATCCTGGGCTGACTGCAGTCGCTCCCGGGTGGGCTCGTGGCCCTCCGGCATCAGGAACGGCATGACCTCGCGGTACGCCTCGAAGAAGGGCTCCATGTCCACGACGAGGTCCTTCTGCAGGGGCAACCCCTTGATCGCCTCGACGATCACCGGCTTCTTGATGTTGAGATCCTTGATCAACGTCTTGCAGGCCAGGCGGTTGCGGCCGTTGATCCGCATCGCGTCCGAGCCGCAGATCCCGTGGGCGCAGGAGCGACGGAAGGTGAGGGTGCCGTCGATCTCATCCTTGATCCGTTGCAGAACGGTGAGGATGCGATCGGTGGGGAGGCATTCGAGCTGGTACTCCTCGTAATGCGGTTCCTCGTCCTGCTCGGGGATGTAGCGCGCGATCTTCAAGGTGACGGGCAGGCGGGTGATCTGCTCGGGGACGGTGGTAGTCATCAGTACTTGCGCTCCATCGGCTCGTAGCGGGTCACGACAACCGGCTTGTAGTCAAGACGGACGCTGACCTCGCCGGTGTCTGAGACATGTCGGTAGGCCATCGTGTGGCGCATGAAGTTGACGTCGTCACGTGCCTGGTAGTCCTCTCGCGCGTGACCACCACGGGACTCCTTGCGCTCGAGCGCGCCCACCACCAGCACCTCGGCGAGGTCGAGCAGGAAGCCGAGCTCGATGGCCTCGAGCAGTTCGGTGTTGTAACGCTCGCCCTTGTCGTGGATCGCCACGTTGCGGAAGCGGCGCTGCAACTCCTGCACGTCGGCCAGAGCCTGCTTCAGGGTGGCTTCGGTGCGATAGACCTGAGCGTTCATGTCCATGGTTTCCTGCATGGCCTTGCGGATCTCGCCGACGCGTTCACCGCCGGTGGACTCGCGCAACCCCTGGACCAAGGAGTCGACAAAAGCGTGTGGGTCACCGGGCAGGTCGGGCAGTTCCGCCGAGTTGGCGTATTCCGCTGCGGCAATGCCAGCGCGCCGGCCGAACACGTTGATGTCGAGCAACGAGTTCGTGCCCAGCCGGTTGGCGCCGTGCACACTCACGCACGCGCACTCGCCGGCCGCGTACAGCCCCGGCACGACCGCGTCGTTGTCGCGCAGCACCTCGGTTTCGATGTTGGTCGGGATGCCACCCATCGCGTAATGCGCGGTGGGGAACACCGGCACGAGTTCGGTGATCGGATCCACGCCGAGGTAGGTCCGGGCGAATTCGGTGATGTCGGGCAGTTTGGTCTCGATCTGCTCGGCGGGCAGATGGGTCAGGTCGAGGTAGACGTAGTCTGCGTCGGGTCCTGCGCCGCGGCCCTCACGGACCTCCTGCACCATCGCGCGCGCCACCATGTCCCGCGGGGCGAGGTCCTTGATGGTCGGCGCATATCGCTCCATGAAGCGCTCACCGTCCTTGTTGCGCAGGATCCCGCCCTCGCCGCGGGCGCCCTCGGTGAGCAGAACCCCCAGCCCTGCCAGCCCGGTCGGGTGGAACTGGTAGAACTCCATGTCCTCGAGCGGCAGGCCCTTACGCCACACGATCCCGATCCCGTCACCGGTCAAGGTGTGGGCGTTCGATGTCGTCTTGAAGACCTTGCCGAAGCCGCCGGTGGCGAAGACCACGGACTTCGCCCGGAAGACATGGATCTGTCCGGTGGCCAGCTCGTACGCCACGACGCCGGCGGTGCGCTGTCCGTCCTCGGAAAGGATCAGATCCAGGACATAGAACTCGTTGTAGAACTCCACGCCCTGTTTGATGCAGTTCTGGTACAGGGTCTGCAGGATCATGTGGCCCGTGCGGTCCGCGGCGTAGCAGGCACGTCGGACGGCGGCTTCGCCGTGATTGCGCGTGTGCCCGCCGAACCGGCGCTGGTCGATGCGGCCCTCCGGGGTCCGGTTGAACGGCAGGCCCATCTTCTCGAGGTCGATGACCGCGTCGATCGCCTCCTTGCACATGACCTCGGCGGCGTCCTGGTCGACGAGGTAGTCGCCACCCTTGATCGTGTCGAAGGTGTGCCACTCCCAGTTGTCCTCCTCCACGTTCGCGAGCGCCGCGCACATGCCGCCCTGCGCCGCGCCGGTGTGCGAGCGGGTGGGGTAGAGCTTGGTCAGGACCGCTGTGCGAGCCCGGGCGCCGGACTCCAGGGCCGCCCGCATGCCGGCACCGCCGGCGCCCACGATGACAACGTCGTAGTTGTGGATTTGCATGCTCTACCTCAGCTGATGTTGGGGTCGAAGGTGAAGATCACGAGCGTGCCCAACGCGATCGTGAAGACGGTGGCCGTCAGCAAGGCCGCCTTGAGCCAGAACCTGGTCTGGTCCCGCTCCGAGTAGTCGTTGATGATGGTGCGCAGGCCGTTGGCGCCGTGGATCATCGCCAGCCACAGCTGCAACAGGTCCCAGACCTGCCAGAAGGGGCTGCTCCAGCGTCCGGCGACGAACGCGAAGTTGATGCGCTGCACGCCTCCGTCGAGGATGTTCATGATCAACAAGTGGCCCAGGACGAGGAACACCAGCACGATGCCGGAGACCCGCATGAAGACCCACGACCACATCTCGTAGTTGGTCCGCCCGCCGCTGCGACCGGTCTGGGGGGCGTTCAGTGCCGGTGCGCTCATGAGGTGCTCCCGAACAGCGACTCGACGGTGTGAATGAGCATGAAGTACGCCCCGGGGACCATGAGCACCACCCAGATGCCGACGATCACCCAGGTCATCTGGCGCTGGATGCGTGGCCCCTTGGACCAGAAGTCGACGAGGATGATCCGGATGCCGTTGAGAGCGTGGAACAGGACCGCGCCCACGAGGCCGACCTCCATCAGATTGACCAGAGGCGTCTTGTAGGTCGCGATGACCTGGTCGTAGGCGTCGGGGGAGACCCGGACCAGCGCGGTGTCCAGGACGTGCACGAGCAGGAAGAAGAAGACTGCGACACCGGTGATCCGGTGGGCAACCCAGGTCCACATCCCCTCATGCCCCCGGTACAGCGTGCCAACGGAAGCCTTGGGCACTGTTACCTCCTTGGGGGTGGTTACTGATTGCATGCTAGTGGCAGGTGCCGCAGCAGGCTGTCCCAGCGTGCCGATAGGCCGGAATCTGGTGTCAGGGGACCGAGCGTGGCACTTATGTCCGCGGCCAGGAGAGCGTTCCGGCGCGGTGCAGGGGTGACGCCACGGCGCGTCGGCCGACCAGAAATGGACGCGGAATGTAAGCGTGGCGTAATGTCCGGGGCGAATCACGTTTGGAGGAATTCATGAAGAAACTTCGCATCGCGGCCGCCGGAACGGTCGCAGCGTTGGCACTTGCCGCCTGCGGCAGCGCCCCGAGCGACAGTGGCAGCAGCGGGTCCCCGGCGGCTTCGGGCAGTAGCGACTTCCTGGCCTGCATGGTCTCGGACGCCGGCGGCATCGACGACCGCTCCTTCAACGCGAACGCCTACAAGGGCGTCCAGGACGCGGTGGCCGAGTTCGGGATCCAGGACAAGTTCCTGGAGTCCAAGAGCCAGACCGACTACGCACCGAACATCAACGCCCTGGTGAACGACGACTGCGGAATCATCATCACGGTCGGCTTCCTCATGGAGGACGCCACCAAGGCCGGTGCGAAGGAGAACCCGGAGGAGAAGTTCGCGATCGTGGACGCGGCCAGCGACCCCAAGATCGACAACATGAAGGGCCTCGTGTTCAACACCGCACAGTCCTCGTTCATGGCCGGGTACTTGGCGGCCGGGATGAGCCAGACCGGCAAGGTGGCGACCTTCGGCGGTCTCGCGATTCCTTCGGTGACCTCGTTCATGGACGGCTACTGGGAGGGCGTGCAGTACTACAACGAGCAGAACGGCGCCAATGTCGAGGTCCTCGGCTGGGACCAGAACAAGCCTGACGGAGGTTCGATGGCCGGTGGCTTCGACGACCAGGCGAAGGGTCAGCAGTTGGCCAAGAACTTCATCCAGCAGGGTGCGGACATCATCTTCCCGGTGGCCGGCCCGGTGGGTCTCGGTGCCGCCAAGGAAGCCCAGACGACCGGCAAGGCCGACATCATCTGGGTGGACAGTGACGGCTACGAATCCGCCCCGCAGTACAAGGACGTCTTCCTCACCTCCGTGCTGAAGAAGATCGACATCGCGGTCAAGGACACGATCGGGACCGCGGTCGATGGCAACTTCAGCAGTGAGGAGTACATCGGAACGCTGGAGAACGACGGGACCGGGCTCGCCCCGTTCCACGACTTCGAGGACCAGGTCCCGCAGGAGTTGAAGGACCAGCTCGACCAGATCCGGCAGGGGATCATCGACGGCACGATTGAGGTGACTTCACCCAACCAGCCGACGTCGAGCAGTTGACAACCGGTGAGGGGTCCAGGCCAACGCTTGGACCCCTCACCTAATTCATGAAGAGGAAGGCGCTCGGGTGAAACTGGAACTGCGGAACATCACGAAGAAGTTCGGGGATTTCGCGGCCAACGAGGACATCTCGCTGACGGTGAACCCGGGTGAGATCGTCGCCCTGCTCGGCGAGAACGGCGCCGGCAAGAGCACCCTCATGAACGTCGTCTACGGGCTGCTGCAGCCGACGTCGGGGGAGATCTTCGTCAATGACGTGGAGGAGCACTTCGAGGGGCCCGGTGAAGCCATGACCGCCGGGATCGGCATGGTCCATCAGCACTTCATGCTCATCCCGCCGTTCACAGTCGCCGAGAACGTCATGCTCGGCCACGAGCACACCAAGGGCGCTTTCCTCGACCTCGATGCCGCCCGTGCCGAGGTCAAGCGGGTCTCCGAGGCCTACAACTTGCACGTGGACCCGGACGCGCTGGTGGAGGACCTCCCGGTCGGCGTGCAGCAGCGGGTGGAGATCATCAAGGCGCTCGTACGTGACGCGGGCGTCCTGATCCTCGACGAGCCCACCGCAGTGCTCACACCGCAGGAGACCGACGAGTTGCTCGGCATCATGCAGGACCTGAAGGCCAAGGGCACCAGCATCGTCTTCATCTCCCACAAGCTGCGCGAGGTCCGCGCCGCCGCCGACCGGATCGTCGTGATCCGCAGGGGCCGGGTGGTCGGGGAGGCGACCGCGGACGCGACCCAGGCGGAACTGGCGGGCATGATGGTCGGCCGTGAGGTCAGCCTCACCGTCGAGAAACCGCCGGCGAACCCGGGTGATCCAGTGCTGACGCTGGAAGACGTGTCGGCTGCCGATCTGGACGGAAGACCGGTTCTGCGCGACCTCACCTTCGAGGTGCGTTCCGGCGAGATCCTCGGGATCGCCGGAGTCCAGGGCAACGGCCAGACCGAACTGGCGCAAGTCCTCACGGGCCTGTTCGAAGGGGAGGTGACCGGGTCCATCTCGTTGCAGGGCCAAGAACTGAAGGGCATGAAGACGCGTCAGATCCTCGACAGCGGCCTCGGGTACGTCCCCGAGGACCGTGAGACCGACGGCCTGATCAGCTCGTTCACCGTCACCGAGAACCTCGTGCTCGACCAGGTCGGGAATGCGCCGTACTCGTCGGGGCTGGTCCTGCGCAGCAGCAACATCGCGGAGAAGGCCGACGAACTCATCGATGAGTTCGATGTGCGCACGCAGGCCGCCAACGCACCGGTCTCCTCGCTGTCGGGCGGCAACAAGCAGAAGGTCGTGATGGCCCGCGAGATGTCACGCCACCTCGATGCGCTGGTGGCCTCACAACCCACGCGGGGGGTGGATGTCGGCTCGATCGAGTTCATGCACAAGCGGATCGTGGCCGAGCGGGACCGGGGTGCGGCGGTGCTGATCATCAGCAGTGAGCTTGACGAGATCTACGCTCTCAGCGACCGGATCGCGGTCATGTACCGGGGGGCGATCATCGGCGTCGTCGGACCGGAGACGTCGCGCGACGATATGGGCCTTCTCATGGCAGGAGTGACCAATGAGTGACACGACTGAGACTGTGAAACCGCCCAACCGGCTGCGCGCGGCGATGGGCGGCACCGCCGGTATCACGTTCTTGTCGATCGTCATGGCCCTGGTGATCGGCGCGTTCTTCATCGCGTTCTCCGACCCCGCGGTCCAGGATGCCAGTTCGTACTTCTTCGCCCGCCCGATGGACACGATCAGCGCGGCGTGGACGTCGGTGTTCGAGGCCTACAAGGCGCTGCTGACCGGCATGCTGTTCAACCCGGCGAAACTCTCATCGGAAGGGCTGCTGGGAGCCCTCAAGCCGTTGAGCGAGTCGATCACGATGGCAACCCCGCTGATCCTCGGTGGTCTCGCGGTCGCGCTGGCCTTCCGCGCCGGGCTGTTCAACATCGGTGCCGAGGGCCAGATCATCCTGGGTTCGATCTTCGCGGCCTACCTCGGCTTCCAATTCAGTCTGCCGTGGTTCATCCACCTGCCGCTGGCGGTCCTGGGGGCCTTCATCGGAGGTGCCATCTGGGGCGGCATCGCAGGTTTCCTGAAGGCCAGGACCGGGGCGCATGAGGTGATCACCACGATCATGCTGAACTGGATCGCGATCTACCTCGTCGCATGGCTGCTCACCAAACCCGCCTTCCTGCGGGAGGGGCGGCAGGACCCGATCAGCCCACCGGTCAATCCGAGCGCGGAATACCCGACGATCGTGGATCAGTGGCGGGTGCACGCAGGCATCATCATGGCGCTGCTGGCTGCGGCCGGCGTGGCCTGGTTGCTGGATCGCTCCACACTGGGCTTCCAGTTCCGGGCGGTCGGGGCCAACCCGCGAGCAGCACGCACCGCCGGCATGAATGTGGGCCGCGCCTATCTGCTCGTGATGCTCATCGCCGGCGGCCTCGCGGGTCTGGCGGGAAGCGCCCAGGTGCTCGGCACGGAGAAGTCGCTCACCGGCGGGATCTCGGCGGGGATCGGGTTCGACGCGATCACCGTGGCCCTGCTGGGCCGGGCCAACCCATGGGGCGTGGTCGCTGCCGGCCTGCTGTTCGGAGGCCTGCGTGCCGGCGGGTTGAACATGCAGACCGCCACCGGTACGCCGATCGACATCGTCTTGGTGATCCAGGCATTGATCGTGCTGTTCATCGCAGCACCACCGTTGGTCAGATCGGTGTTCCGCCTGCCGGAGACCGGCGGCGCCGGATTCATGCAGACGGCGAAGGGATGGAACGCATGAGCGTCACCGAAACCCCCGCCCCGGAGGCGCTGCCCGAGGTGCACATCGTGCCGCCGACACCCCGCCTGGTGAAGGTCCTGATCGGCCTGGGCGTCCTCGCCCTGATCGTCTTCGGGGTGTTCACGAAGGCGGGCACGGACGTCACGTTCCAGCTGACCCTCGGCGACGAGGCGCTGGCGTTGCCCGACCTGACGCTGCCCGCGAAACTCAGTGCCATCGTCTTCAGCGTGGTCGCGATCCTAGGTGCCGTCGGGGCGTTGTTGGCCGCCCGCAGGGAGAAGGCACTGTGGCCCTACACCACGGTCTTCGGCGTCTTCTTCGTGCTCGCCTTCCTGGCTTGGGCGGTGGCAGGGAACACGATCAACCTAGTTGGCCTGATGCAGGGTTCCCTGCTGTTGGCCGTACCACTGGTGTTCGGGGCGATGTCCGGCATCCTGTGCGAGCGCGCCGGTGTCATCAACATCGCGATCGAGGGACAACTGCTGACCGGGGCGTTTGTCGCGGCGGTGGTGGCCAGCCTCACCCAGAACGCCTACCTGGGCTTGATCGCGGCACCGCTGGGCGGCCTGTTCATCGGCCTGTTGCTGGCGGTCTTCGCAATCAAGTACTTCGTCGACCAGGTCATCCTCGGGGTCGTGCTCAACGTGCTGGCGGTCGGCCTGACATCGTTCTTCTACGGCCGCCTGCTGGCGCCCAACCAGGAGACCTGGAACTCCCCGCCGACGTTCTCGCCGGTTCCCATCCCGGTACTCAGCGACATCCCGATCATCGGGCCGATCCTGTTCAACCAGAACATCGTCGTCTACTTGATGTACGTGATCGTCATCGTCATCAACGTGGCGCTGTTCCGGACCAAGTGGGGCCTGCGGGTCCGGGCGGTCGGCGAACACCCCACCGCCGCCGACACCGTCGGGATCAGGGTCAACTCGGTGCGCTTCCGCAACGTCTTGCTGGGCGGTGTCGTGGCCGGCCTCGGTGGCGCGTTCTTCACCGTGGCCGCAGTCGGGGCGTTCGGCAAGGAGATGACTGCGGGCAAGGGCTTCATCGCGCTGGCGGCTGTCATCTTCGGGCGCTGGAAACCGCTGGGAGCGCTGGCGGCGGCACTGTTCTTCGGGTTCGCGGACAACCTGCAGAGCGTCCTCAGCATCATCGGCACGCCGATCCCCAGTGAGTTCATGCTCATGACCCCGTACCTGGCGACGCTGCTGGCGGTCGCAGGACTGGTGGGCAAAGTCAGGGCGCCGGCGGCCGACGGTATCCCGTACAGGAAGTCATGACCGACTGGGACGAGTTGCGGGCGGCCGCCCGCCGGGCGCTGGCGGGCAGTTATGTGCCCTACTCCTCGTTCCCAGTGGGTGCTGCCGCGCAGGTCGACGACGGCCGGATCATCTCCGGGTGCAATGTCGAGAACGCGTCGTACGGACTGACCCTGTGCGCGGAGTGCACCTTGGTCGGCGCCTTGCGGATGACCGGCGGTGGCCGACTCGTCGCGTTCTCGTGCGTCGACGGTGCGGGCAATCTCCTGATGCCGTGCGGCCGGTGCCGGCAACTGCTGTACGAGTTCGGTGGCCCCGCACTGTTGATCGACCATCCCGATGGGATCAAGACCCTCGACGACCTGCTTCCCAGTGCATTCGGGCCTGCTGACCTCGGGCGCGACGTCTGAGAGGATCGGGGCATGCACCTCGATGAGATCCGCGCTCTGCCGAAAGTCCTTCTGCACGACCACCTCGACGGGGGGTTGCGCCCCGAGACGATCATCGAACTCGCCGCCGACTGCGGCTACAACCGGCTGCCCACCACCGATCCCGACGAGTTGGGACAATGGTTCGTCGACGCGGCCGACAGCGGTTCGCTGGTGCGATACCTCGAGACGTTCGAGCACACCGTGGCGGTCATGCAGACGGAGGAGGCCCTGCGGAGGGTGGCGGCCGAGTGTGCCGAGGACCTGGCCGACGACGGAGTGGTCTATGCCGAGGTGAGGTTCGCCCCGGAATTGCTGACCGCCGGCGGCCTGAGCATGACTGCAGCCGTGGAGGCCGTCCTGGACGGGTTCGACACGGACCGCGACATCGAGGTCAACGCGTTGTTGTGTGCCATGCGGCAATCCGATCGCGGTGATGAGGTGGCCGACCTCGTCATCGCCTTCCGCGACGACGGCGTGGCCGGCATGGACCTGGCCGGACCCGAGGCCGGGTTCCCCGCCTCCCGGTTCATCGACCCGTTCGCCAAATTGCGGGCGGCGATGTGCCGTTACACGATCCACGCGGGGGAGGCGGCCGGGGTGGACTCGATCGCCGACACGTTGGCGTCGTGCATGCCCGAACGGCTCGGGCACGGGGTCCGGATCGCCGAGGACATCCGCGTCTCCGGCGACGAGGCCGAGGTCGGTGCGGTCGCCGCCTACGTGCAAGACCGGCAGATCCCGCTCGAGGTCTGCCCGTCGTCCAACCTGCAGACCGGCATCGCTGACAGCATCGCCGAGCACCCGGTGAACCTGCTCAACGACCTGGACTTCGCGCTCACCATCAACACCGACAACCGGTTGATGAGTGGCACCAGCCTGAGTCGTGAGATGCACCTTCTCACGACTCAGGCAGACTGGGACGCACAGGACTTGTACCGCGCAACGATGACTGCGGTCGATGCGGCGTTCACAGCGCTGGACGACAAGGCGGAGTTGATCGTCGACGTGATCCAGCCCGCCTGGGACCTCTGAGTTCCCAGGCCCGCCGCTGCTGCCCCCGGGGTCCGGCGAGGGGAGACCGCCCAGACCCCTGACCGAGGTCTCCGAAGTGCGGAAGCACCGGATAGCCTCGGAGCATGCGATCCCGTTCGGTTCTGGCAGGACTGGTGCTGTTCCTGCTGGGGATCCTGGCCGCGGCCCTGGTGCTCTCGCACCTTGTGTTCGATCAAGCCCCGGTTCTGCCCGTCCTGTGGTTCCTGGCGATGCTCAGCGGGCTCGGATTCGCCGTGTTGCTGGGTTGGCTGTGGGCACAGTCCCGGCGTCGACGCCGGACGGTCAGGGCGGCGGCGTCTGAACTTCGTTCATCGAACCCGACCTGAAACCCCGCGGGTCGATCCGGGCGTTGTCGAAGCCCGACTGCCGCACAGCGGCAACCGCGGCCTCCCGCCAGGCGCCCGCACGGTTGGCCGCGTCCCGGTCGATCTCGATCCTCGCGTCTGCTCCGAGGTCGCGTACCCGCAGGTTGACCGTGTGCACGCCGTGGGCTCGCAGCGCCTCCCGCAGCGCGTCCTCCGCCGCCTCCACCCGCGCCAGCCGCGCCGGTGTGACCTGGATCCCGTAGGCGATCCGACTGGCCAGACAGGCAGCCTGCGGCTTGTCCCAGACCGCTAGTCCCCAATCGCGCGCCGTACGGCGGATGATGTCCTTGGTCAGCCCGGCGTCCGCCAGCGGCGTCACTGCCCCACGCTGTGCGGCCGCCCGGATTCCCGGCCGGAACCGTGCCACGACATCGTCGGCGTTCGTGCCGGTCGCGACCCGGGAGCCCGTGGGCAGGTCCGCGAGGTGTACCGCGACAACCTCCACTAGTTCGGCCTTGCAGAAGTAGCAACGCGATGTGGAGTTCTCGCGGTAGCCGTCCCGGTCCATTTCGTGGGTTTCGGCCTCGATGTGACGGACACCAACCGACGACGCGAAACGTCGAGCATGGCGCAGTTCCGCAGCCGGCAGGGAAGGGCTGACGGCGGTCACCGCCATCACGCGCTCAGGGCCCAGCGCCCGCACGGCGGCGGCGAGCAGGAATGCGGAATCAACACCGGCCGAGAAGGCGATTAGCAATCCGGGATACTCCGCCAGCGACGTGAGCAGCGGCGCCACCGGATCCGCGTTCACGCTCCTCGGGGCCATGAAAGTAACGTAGTGCGGATGGCTTCTTCCGCGCTGCACCGCACCCCACGGTCCCTGGCCGACGATCTGCGGGCCCGCACGCCCGGGCAGATCAGTCGATTGCTGTGGCTCCGGCCGGACCTGATGAGTCCGTGGCCCACCGATCTCAGCCAACTGGCGCGGCGGACCGCCGAGGACACCAGCGTGCTGGAGGCGATGCAGTCGCTGAACACCATTGAACTGCGGGTCCTGGAGGTGTTCGCCTGCCTGCACGAGGCAACAGCAGACCAAGCGATCTCCGGCTTGCCCGACGAGGCCGACCGTGTTCGGACCGCGATCGAACGCCTATGGGCGATGGCACTGCTCTGGGGCGGACCGGACATCCACCGGATCGCGCGCGCGGCCCAGCAGACATTCGGCCCCTTCCCATGCGGGCTCGCGCCGGCATCGCACGTGGACCCGGATCCGGCGCTCGTGCGCTCCGCGGCCGGCGACTTCGACGAGAGCGTGCTCCGGCGTCTGGTGTGGCGCGACCCGGTTCATCCAGAAGCGCACCCGATCCTGACGGCTCGCGGTGAACAGTTCATCCTGCCCCGCGAGGCCGCCCTGCTCCTGCGCGACGGGGCGTATCTGCCCGCGGCGCAGCCGGAGCCGGAACACCCGCCGGCGTCAGTGCCCGCGGGTCACGGGCTGTGGGGTCCGATCGCGGGTGTGCGGTACGTGCTCACGGACCTGGCCCGGGAACCGCTGGCCTGGAACCCTTCGCGGGGCGTGTCGCGCCGGACTCTGACCGATCGGGCCGAGTCGATGTCGGTACCCGTCGACGACCTGGTGGTGTGGCTCGAGCTCGCCGCGATCACTGGGCTGATCGGACCCACGCAAGACTGGGTCGGGCCCTCCTCTGCGGCGCGCGAATGGCTCGACTCGGAGCCGGCGGCGATGTGGTCGGCACTGATTCGCGCGTGGCTCGACAGCGATCGGCCGCTGGTGGCCTGCAGACCCGATGACCTCGGGTGCCTGACCACGGCCGGCCGCCTGCACTGCTCGCTTCACCGGACCCATGTCCTGCGGGTTTGGCCGCGGCAGGCATCACTGGATGCCGAAGGCCTGACGCAGACGCTGGCCTGGCAGCGCCCCAGGATGCACCAAGCGCTGGAACGGGTTCCCGAGTTCTACAGCGAAGCGATCCGGCTCGGGCTCGTGAACGCCGCGGTCGCGACGCCGGCCCTGAGCCTGTTGCCCGACGACGTTGCTTCAGCGGCCTCGTCTGTCCCCCCGGCCGAATCCCGCAACAGCCTGATCGTGCAACCCGATCACACCGTGATCGCGCCCTCCTGGGTCGATAGCCGCATATGGCGCCTCCTGCAGGACATCGCGGTACTGGAGTCCTGGGGACCGATGACCATGCACCGGATCGATCCGATCCGGCTGCGGGGAGCCATGGTGGGCCGCAGCGCCGATGAACTGCTGGATCAAATGACACAGGCGTCGAAGACACCCATCCCGCAGTCCATCGACTACCTGATACGCGATGCTGCCCGCGGCTCAGCGGTGAGGGTGTACCGGGCCACGATGGTGGAGTCCGCGCCTCAGGACGCCGACACGCTTCGTGATCTAGGACTCACCCAGGTAGGTGAGCAGAGTTTCGTCACGGATCTGCCCGTCGACGTGGTCAACAGCCGTTTGCTGGCATCGGGACTGACCACCGAAACGCCGGACCATCGACCGGTCGGCCAGCCTCTGGAGTATCCGGGGGCGACCCCGTTGCCCGACGAGCACGCGGTGGCGCGGATCGTGGGCCATCTGATGGGCGAGGATGCGCACACCGACCTGACGGCGCCAGCCCTGGTTCCCGCACGCCCGGAGTCGATGGCCGCGGTGTGCGAGGCCGCCATCGCCGGCAGTACTAACCTGTGGCTCGAATACGCGGCCGGCGGCGAGATCCGCACCGACCTTGTCGAGCCCGTTGAGCTGCGCTCGGGGCGTTTGACGGCCTGGAGCCTCACCGCCGGCAGAACCGTGGCCTTACCGATCTCGCAGATCGCGGCATATGGAGATGCGCAATGACCGACGGACCCCTGATCGTGCAAAGCGATCACACACTCCTGCTGGAAGTGGACCACCCCGGCGCCGAACAGTGCCGGCGCGAGATCGCCGTGTTCGCGGAGTTGGAGCGGTCGCCCGAACACGTGCACACATACCGTCTCACCAGACTCGGGTTGTGGAACGCACGCGCCGCGGGCCACGATGCCGAGCAGATCGTCGACACACTCATGCGGTTCTCCCGTTTCCCCATCAGTCCGGCCCTGCTGCTGGACATCACGGACACGGTCGGTCGGTACGGCCGGGTGGAGTTGCACAACCATCCGGCGCACGAACTGGTGCTGACCAGTCGTGACCGCGCCGTGCTCACCGAAGTGCAGCGTCACAAGAAGACGGCGTCCATGCTCGGGCAGCAGATCGACGACATGACCGTGGCCGTGCACCCGAGCGAGCGGGGCCGGCTCAAGCAGGCGCTACTGGGGATCGGTTGGCCCGCGGAGGACCTCGCGGGCTATGTCGACGGTGAAGCTCATCCGATCTCTTTGGTGCAGCAGGGATGGTCGCTGCGGGAGTACCAGTCCCAGGCTGCTGAGAACGCCTTCCACGGGGGGTCCGGGGTCGTGGTGCTGCCGTGCGGTGCCGGCAAGACCATCGTCGGTGCGGCGGCCATGGCCATGGCGCAGGCGACGACTCTGATCCTGGTCACGAACACGGTGGCAGCGCGTCAGTGGCGCGACGAGCTGATCGCGCGGACCTCTCTTACCGCCGAGGAGATAGGGGAGTACAGCGGACAGTCCAAGGAGATCCGTCCCGTCACTATTGCCACGTACCAGATCCTGACCTCGAAGCGAAAAGGCGTGTATGCACATCTCGAGGTGTTCGATGCACGCAACTGGGGACTGATCATCTATGACGAGGTGCACCTGTTGCCCGCTCCGGTGTTCCGCTTCACCGCGGACATCCAGAGCCGGCGACGGATCGGTTTGACCGCCACCCTGATCCGGGAGGACGGCCGGGAATCCGACGTGTTCTCGCTCATCGGTCCCAAACGCTTCGACGCTCCGTGGCGCGACATCGAGGCGCAGGGCTACATCGCGCCTGCTGATTGCTGCGAGGTGAGGGTGAGCCTGCCGGAGTCCGACCGGATGGTCTACGCCGTGGCGGAGCCCGAGGACCGGTACCGGCTGGCCGCGGCGGCGCCGGTCAAGACCGACGTCGTGCGGCAACTGATCGAGCAGCATGCCGACGACCAGATCCTGGTGATCGGGCAGTACTTGGACCAGCTGGAGGATCTCGCGCTGGATCTCGATGCCCCACTGATCACTGGCAAGACCCGGGTGGCCCAGCGCCAGGAACTGTTCGACGCTTTCCGGGCCGGCGAGATCAAAGTGCTGGTCGTCAGCAAGGTCGCGAACTTCTCGGTCGATCTGCCGCAGGCGCGGGTGGCGATCCAGGTTTCGGGAACGTTCGGTTCGCGGCAGGAGGAGGCACAGCGCCTTGGCCGCATTCTGCGGCCCAAGCAGGACAAGTCCACGGCGCACTTCTACACCGTCGTCACCCGCGACACCGTGGACGCGGACTTCGCCGCCCACCGGCAGCGCTTCCTCGCCGAGCAGGGGTATGCCTACCGGATAGTCGACGCGCATGACTTGTGACAGCCAATGACCGCGTGCACGTACACCGACCCCAAGGACCTGTCGCGGATCCGGTTGTCCGACACCGGAATCCGGGATCGGAGTCAAAAAGTCTGGGACTCGGGGTAGACACGGGCCAGAACCTGTGCGCAGAATGGTCTCGATAAGGTCACGATTTGGTTACGGAGGTGGTGTCATGATCATCGATCAGACTCATGGATCGGCGGAGAGGATGAACACCTCAGGCGCTCAGGAGCAGACCAATCAGACCGCTGACCGGCTGGTTCTCGAAGTGGTGGCGGCAGTCGACGACGGGTACACGGGGGTCCCCGAGTGCCAGCGCCTGATCGCCTGGCTGGGAGCAGACTTCCTGCCGTCACTGGCCGGCCGCTTCCCACAACCACCCGCGGACCTGCTCGAGTTGCACGAAGTGCTCGACGACATGCATGGATCCAGCGGACAGCAGGCCGCGCAGTTGTCACTGCGAGCCAGATCGTTGGTGTTCCGCCTCCTTTGACCCCGACCCTTCCCGACGCCTCCCTCGGGAAGTCCCCCCGAGTGGATCCCGGTTCCGCCAGGACCGGGATCCACTCGCGTCTTGTGCGGATGCCCGCAGCGGAACCGATCGCGGACCCGGACCTTCTGCGACATCGCCCGTTGGGAACGGCGACCCGTGACGTGCCCTACGTCAGCCGGCCGGCCGCGAGATCGGCGTACCAGCGTCCCGAGTCGCGCACTGTGCGCTGCTGGGTCTCGAAATCCACATTGACCAGGCCGAACCGCTGGCTGGTGCCCTCGGCCCATTCGAAGTTGTCCATCAGCGACCAGCAGAAGTACCCGCGGACGTCGGCGCCTTCGGCCATCGCGGCGGCGACCGCCCGCACGTGGGAATCCAGGTAGTCGATGCGGAACTGGTCGTGGACCGGCTCCGGCCAGGATGTGCCATTCTCCGTGACGAGGATCGGCGGAAGGGCGTGGCTGTAGTCAGATCGCAGTCGAAGCAGAAGATCCGTCAAGCCCTCGGGGACCACCGGCCAGCCGAAGGCTGTGCGGGGGTATTGATCAGGGGCCTGCGCGAGTTCGAAGCCGAGCGGGTTGTCGGCGGAGGCGCCCCTGACCCACTGCGGGCTGTAGTAGTTGACGCCGAGGAAATCCAGGCGCTGCCCGATGATGTCGAGGTCGCCCTGCTCGATGACTTCCGAGGAGCGCGGGCCGTACAGTTCGTCCACGTCCCCCGGGTTGCGCTTGAGCAGGAGCGGATCGAGGTACTGGCGGTTGTACTGCATGTCCATGCGGTCCGCAGCCAGGATGTCCGCTTCCGATTCCGGGTTCAGCGCGAAGATGGGGGAGTGGTTGTTCGTCAGGCCGACCGGTGTCGTGCCCCGTTCGCGGATCGCCCGGGTCGCCAGACCATGGGCCAGCAGCTGGTGGTGGATGACCCAGTAGACCCGCTCGAGGTCATACAGTCCCGGCGCATGGGTCCCCACGACATGACCGAGAAAGGTGTGGATACAGGGTTCGTTCAGCGTGATGAACGCGCTGACCCGGTCGCCGATCCGCTCAGCCACAGCGCCCGCGTAGTCACCGAACGCGACCGCGGTCTCCCGTGAGTACCATCCGCCTCTGTCCTGCAGTGCCTGCGGCAGATCCCAATGGAAGAGCGTCGCGTAGGGCGCGATGCCGCGGTCCAGCATGCCGTCGACGAGGCGTTCGTAGAAGTCCAGGCCTCTCGGTTCGATCGTGCCCGATCCCTGAGGCACGATCCGCGGCCAGGAGATCGAGAAGCGGTAGGCAGTGCATCCGACCTCCTTGGCCAGATCGAGATCCTGCTCCCAGCGCCGGTAGTGGTCACAGGCGACGTCCCCGGTTTCGCCAGTAGTGATCTTGCCGGAGGTGTGGGCGAAGGTGTCCCAGATCGACGGGCCTTTGCCGTCCGCCGCCGGAGAGCCCTCGATCTGGTACGCGGCGGTGGCCGTTCCCCAGGCGAACTCGCGCGGGAACCATGGCATGGGTGCGGTCATAGTGGCCAATTGTGCCGGGCCCGGACGGCGGCAGTCGCGGCCAACGGGGCGCGGACGCTCAGCCAGTGGGCTGCGGGACCGCCTCCCGCTCGGTCTTCGCCCACGTGGTGCTCCCGCGGAACTGCTTCCACACGCCGATCGCGACGACCGGCCACATCAACCAGGTGTAGACCAGGTACGGCACAGCCGTGACCCCGGCGCGGCCGGCACCGGCGACTCCGTGCCCGCGCGCGACCACCATGACCCCGAGGAAGGTCGGCCCCACCGACAGTTGCACGAAGAACACGACCAGCCAGGGCGAGCCCCACGGCAGGTATTCCACGTCGAAGAAGACAGCCAATACGATCGCGAGCGCGAGTGCCAGGCCCACGATGATCTGCAGGATCGGCAGGATCAACGAAACGGCCGTGTCCATCCGCCTGATCCCGTACAACTCGGCGGAGTTCAGGCGACCGAGGTCCTTGAGGACCTGCAGGTTGCCCTGGAACCATCGCCCCCGTTGACGGTACAGGCGCCTGACGTCGTTGAGCCCCTGCTGGGCGACCTGGGTCATCGGTTCGTGCTCGCCGCGCCAGCCCTGCTCCAGGCAGCGCAGGCCCAGTTCCTGATCCTCGGTCAAGTAGTGCGACCAAGGACCCTCGTCGTCTGCCACGCCGCGCAGCGCGGTCATCCGGTTGAACTGGCCGTTCCCGCCCAGGAAAGCCGTTCCCCACCAGGACCGACCGACCTGGAACAGCCCGCCGAAGATCTTGAACTCGAGCGCCTGCATGCGTGTCAGCCAACTGCTCTGGTTGTAGATGTGTACGTGCACCTGAACACCACCGACCCGTGGGTCGGCGAAGTGGCGCGAGACCAGGCGCGGCGCATCCCGAGCCAGTCGGCCGTCGGCGTCGACGATGCCGAATATCACCTCATCCGTGGTGAAACGGCGGTACTGCGGCTTCGCCAGAAGCTCAGTGCGGACATGTTTGAACGCGGCGTTGAGGGCGGCGGCCTTTCCGATGTGTGCATCGGGTGGAATCCGCGTGAGGACTTCCAGATCGGGTCCGGCGATTCCGGACAGGACCGCACCGGTGTTGTCCTCTGACCCGTCGTTGATGACGAGGATGATCTTGTTGGTCGCTTCTACCGAACGCAGCCGGGCCACACTGTCGGCGATGGTGACGCCTTCGTTCAACGCCGGTACCAGGAACACCCACAGGTAGCGCGATTCCTCCCCGGGCGGGCGCTGCTGCCACCGGCGCAAGTATCGGCCCCCTTGGACGAACAACACGATGGTCCACGTGTACCCCACCATGATGGCGACGAACGACACGTAGTACACGGAAAAGACCAGCCAGTCCCCCATCGTCATGATTCAGCCCCGCCAGGACGCCGCCGCAGCCAGATGATCAGTGCGAACAGGAGCACCGCGCTCGTTGCTGAGGCCGCGATGAGTTGCGGGGTGCGTTTGTCGGGCAGGGTGCTGGCGGTCTCGAACGGTTCTGGGTCGGTCTGCTCGCTGGCGACGTAGACCTGTCCTTGCAGAGTCGACCAGCCGCCGTCACGGGTCGTGGTCCACTGCGCCAGGGCGGTTGCCGGCCCGGCAGGCTCGCCGGACAGTACGATCAGGTCCGACTCGCCGGACTGGAACGCCTGCAGCGCCGAGTAGGCCGTCGTGCGTCCGGGTGGGAAGTCGGCGCCGTCGCGCTGTCCCGGCAGCGGAGCGCCGAGAGTGTCGGCCTGGTGTGCGTCCACGCCGGTCGCGATCCCGCCGGTGGCGGCCAGTGAGTCCCACGGCACCAGCTCCACGGTGTACTGCCAGGGGCTGTCGGCCACGACCGAGGAGAGTATTGCGCCGAGATCCGGCAGGGACTGTGTCAGCGGCTCCAGCGCGGAAACCCGGATCGCCGGTCCGAATGCCTGCGGGAAGCGCTGGAAGCCCGGACCCGTCGAGGTCCCGTGGGTGGGGGCGACCCGGCTGGCGGCCACGTCGATGTCGACCTTTCCCGGCAACGGGGGGTCGCTGCAGTCGGCTCCGGCGGGCATGTACTCGAGTTCGAGCGTCAAGCGATTCCGGGAGACCAGATCCTCTGGAGGGATCGTGAAGTCCAGCGCAACCCTGGAGTCCTCGTTGAGCATTTCGGATGCGGCGAGTCGGTCGTTCCACAAGACACTGACCCGGCCTTGTTGGCCGGGCGCGACTGGAGTCGCCGTGCCCCGGAGGTGGAAGACCACTTGCGAGACGGGCCCCCCGAAAGTGGCTTGTGACACCGGGACGGTCCGCGACACCCGGCCGATCCCGCTGACGGTCAGGGACGAGATGCCGGCCTGTGCCAGGCTGGAGTTGCCTTCCACCGGCGCGTAGTTGGCGACGCCGGCGAGATCCGTGGCAGACGTGACCTCGAGCAGGCCGGTGTTCGGATCGGCCAACGACGTCGCCGCATCGGCCAGCGAATCCCCGGCGCCGCTGATGCGCAGGCGGCCACCGGCGACCAGCAGCCGATTGACCGGATCGGGGGTCTCGGTGACCACTACTGTCCGGCGGCCCGCCGAGGTCGCCGGCGGGCTCGCGCCACTGGTCAGCTCGACGGGTGTCGTCGACGGCGAGATGTGACGCAGTGCGAGGAGCGCGTCGAGTCCGGCGGCCTGTTCGGCCGGGCTCGGGTCCTGCGGGACGACGACGACGAAGCCCGCTGCCGCCGGCGACAGAAAACCCGCGATGGTCTGCGGAGCAGCAGGTGCATGGTCGAGCTGAAGCCGCGGATTCACGAGGGACGCCACCGCTTCGTCGTCACGCAAGCAGTCGCGGGCCGGTTCCAGGGCCGCCTTCATGCTGATGGTCACCACGCCGTCGTGCACCTGCGAGTCTGACAGGTCGATCTCCACGGGTCCGCCCCGTCGAGCGGGAACCGAGTCGGCCACCCGGCCGTCGACCAGAATCAGGATCTGACCGGCCGTGCTGTAACTGGAGACGACGGTCCCGGTGAGTCGTTCGGGGCTGGTCCCGTCCGGCATCGCAACCTGGACCTCGGCGGTGCCGTAGCCGCCTTTGATCGACAAGTTGTAGGGAAAGGGCGCCGAGGCGGCCATCGCAGGTGTGGCCAGCCAGACACTCATGCCCATCAGGGCGGACACCAAGAGCAGACTCAGGCCACTCATCCGGCCGGGCCTGGCAGTCATCGGACGTCCATGTCCGGTCCGCCGGTGCCGCTCGGGCCCAAGGCCTCGCGTCGTAGGCCGGCCCGGCCGGTGGCGAGCGGGGTGATCGCGCCGGTACGGAGCGTGGTGTTGTCGCGAGTGATCACCTCGCCGGTATCGGCACTTTCCGTGCGCGCCTCGAGGTCAAGTCGGTCCATCCGAGGCCGATATTGTCGGTATGGCCAGTCCAGGCGGCATCCCGCACCCCAGACCCGACGCAACTCCCGGCGACGGGGGTGATCGCGTGCGGTGCCTGGTCGTGATGGGGACCCGGCCGGAGGCGATCAAGATGCTCCCGGTCATTCAGGCGTTGAGGGACTCTCGTTACCTGCAGCCCTACGTGGTGAACACCGGCCAGCACGCCGACCTGGTGATGCCGATACTGGACGCCGCTGGAATCTCCGCGGACGTCGATCTCGGCATCGGTCGTGCCGGCCACACCGTCAACACCCTGGTACGCGACTGCATCGACGCCTTCGACACGATGCTCACCGACCTGCGTGGTGGTGTCGAGCGCAGGTTGCGGCCGCGGCTGTTCGGGGCAGCTGAGAACCCGGGCAGCAAGTACCCGGCGCTCACTCTGGTGCACGGGGACACGAGTTCGGCCATGGCTGCCGCCTTGGCGTCGATGGGCTCGAAACTGCCGGTGGTCCATGTGGAGGCCGGCCTGCGGACCAGGGACATCCTGTCGCCGTTCCCGGAGGAGCTGAACCGGCAACTCATCTCCCGGCTTGCCGCATTCCACCTTGCCCCCACCCCCGCGAATCAGGCGAATCTGGTCCGCGAGGGCGTGGACATGCAGCGGATCTTCGTCACCGGGAACACCGGGATCGATGCGCTGCAGTGGGCTGCCGGGCTGGAAGCTGCCTGGCCCGATGAGCGGCTCGCGGCCCTCGACGACCCGCAGGTGGACCTGCTCGTGGTCACCGCCCACCGCCGGGAGAACTGGGGCGACCCCATCCGCCGCATCGCCACCGCAGTCAGGCAGATCGCGCAGAGCCGCCCCGATTTGCTGGTGGTCTGGCCGGTTCACCCGAATCCGCGGGTGCGGGCCGACGTCGTGCCCCTCGTCGGTGATGTGCCGAACATCCTGCTCACCGCCCCGATGGACTACATCCCGTTCGCGCGACTGCTCAAGCGCGCTACCTTGGCGATCAGTGACTCCGGAGGCGTCCAGGAGGAAGCGCCGAGCGTCGGCACCCCGGTGTTAGTGGCCCGGACGGAATCCGAGCGCCCGGAAGGGGTAGAGGCGGGGTCGTTGATCCTCGTGGGCAGCGACACCGACAGAATCCGCACGATCGGCCTGGAATTGTTGGATGACCCGGCGAGGCGTCGGGCGATGACCGCGAACGTCAGCCCGTTCGGCGATGGCCGCGCGGCGCTGCGGATCCGGACGGCCCTGGAGCACTTGGTCTTCGACACCCCGCCGCCGAGCGTCTACGGGGTGGCGTTCAGCCGCCAGCATGTTCTCGAGGCCTCCGGTTTCGACCCGCAGGAGATCGAGATCACCTCGACCAAGATCGCCGGGGCTCACCCCGCGGTGGGTTCCGCAGCGGTGAACCACTTGGCGGCTCTGCGCCGCTAGTGTGCCGCATCGGCCTGCGAGTGGGGCTTCGCAGCTTCATTGTGACGAAGTTGCCCGTCGACCTCCGGTTCTGTTACGAAGGTGCGCGGTCTGAATGCTCGCGACCGCGCACCTTCGTAACAAGCCAGTTTGGACCCCCGCAACTTCGTCACACAGGGTTCGCGCGCCGGCTGGGTCGGGCGACGAACACGACGAGGGGCCGAGCCCTTTCAGGCCGGCCCCTCGCTGTAGTGCGTCTGGACTTAGAAGTCCATCCCGCCCATTCCGGGGTCGCCGCCGGGCATGGCCGGAGCGGCCTTCTCCGGCTTGTCGGCCACGACGGCCTCGGTGGTCAGGAACAATGCCGCGATGGATCCGGCGTTCAGCAGGGCCGACCGCGTCACCTTCGCGGGGTCGATGATGCCGGCGTCGATCAGGTCCACGTACTCGCCGGTTGCGGCGTTGAGGCCGAATCCGGGGTCGAGGTGGCGAACCTTCTCAGCGACGACTCCACCTTCGAGGCCGGCGTTGACGGCGATCTGCTTCAGCGGGGCCTCGACGGCGATCTTGACGATGTTGGCGCCGACGGCCTCTTCGTCCTCGAGTTCGAGCTTCTCGAAGGCCGCCTGGGAGGCCTGCAGCAGGGCCACGCCACCACCGGCGACGATGCCCTCCTCGACGGCCGCCTTTGCGTTGCGCACTGCGTCCTCGATGCGGTGCTTGCGCTCCTTGAGCTCGACCTCGGTGGCAGCTCCGGCCTTGATCACCGCAACACCGCCGGCCAGCTTGGCCAGGCGCTCCTGCAGCTTCTCGCGGTCGTAGTCGCTATCCGAGTTATCGATCTCCGCACGGATCTGGTTGACCCGTCCGGCGATCTGGTCGGGGTCACCCGAACCCTCGACGATGGTGGTCTCGTCCTTGGTGACGACGACCTTGCGGGCGCGACCCAGCAGTTCGATGCCGGTGCTCTCCAGCTTGAGGCCGACCTCTTCGGAGATCACCTGGCCACCGGTCAGGATCGCGATGTCCTGCAGCATGGCCTTGCGGCGGTCTCCGAAGCCGGGGGCCTTGACGGCCACCGAGCGGAAGGTTCCCCGGATCTTGTTGACAACCACGGTCGCCAGGGCCTCACCCTCGAGGTCCTCGGCGATGATCGCCAGTGGCTTGCCGGACTGCATGACCTTCTCGAGGATGGGCAGCAGGTCCTTCACCGCGGAGATCTTGGAGTTGGCGATGAGGATGTAGGGGTCCTCGAGCACGGCCTCCATGCGCTCCGGGTCGGTGACGAAGTAGGGGGAGATGTACCCTTTGTCGAAGCGCATTCCCTCGGTGAGTTCGAGCTCGAGACCGAAGGTCTGGCTCTCCTCAACGGTGATGACGCCCTCCTTGCCGACCTTGTCCATGGCCTCGGCGATGATTTCACCGATCTGCGGGTCGGCCGCGGAGATGGATGCGGTGGCCGCAATCTGCTCCTTGGTCTCGACCTCCTTGGACATGGCGAGCAGTTGGCTGCTGATGGCCTCGACGGCCTGCTCGATGCCGCGCTTGAGCGCCATCGGGTTGGTGCCGGCTGCCACGTTGCGCAGGCCCTCACGGACCAGTGCCTGTGCCAGGACGGTTGCCGTCGTGGTGCCGTCGCCGGCCACGTCGTCAGTCTTCTTGGCGACCTCTTTGACCAGCTCGGCGCCGATCTTCTCGTACGGGTCTTCGAGCTCGATCTCCTTGGCAATGGACACGCCGTCGTTGGTGATGGTGGGGGCTCCCCACTTCTTCTCCAGAACGACGTTGCGACCCTTCGGTCCGAGGGTGACGCGCACTGCGTCGGCGAGGGTGTTCATACCCCGCTCGAGAGCGCGGCGTGCCTCCTCGTCGAAAGCGATGATTTTCGCCATCGGTTGATATTCCTCCGCAAATGGGTGGTAGGTGGGTCGGGGTGCCCGCGACGGACGATCACTCGCAACACCGGTCACGTCCCGGCCCGCGAGGGCGATCTCACCCTGCTCCCGTTAGCACTCTCCCGCTGAGAGTGCTAGCACTATTGTTAGCACTCTCAGCGGGAGAGTGCAAGTGTCACCCCAGAGTGGGTGCAGCGTCGACCTCAGTCCTCGAAACTCTCCAAGTCGTGCAGGATGTCGTCGGAGAGGTTCTCCTCCACGCCACTGTCCTCTTCGAAGTGCATCGCGGACTCCTCCGCCGACAGGTCGGTGGTGTCGTGGCTGTCCCAGGCGATCTCCTCAGAGATGTGATCGCGGCCCTGCTCGTCGTCTTGCGATACCAGGTGTCCGATGGTGTGGCCGTCCGGGTGGGTGTCGGTGTACCCAGGACCGTCGGTGCCGAGTTCCTCACTGAGCTCGGTCCACAGCGCCTCAACAACCTCGTCTCCGGGGCGGTCCCCGAATTCCCTGCTCATGATGGCTCCTCAGGTTGCCCTGCTACTTCCAGCGTAGACCTCAGCCCTTCCCTTGGTTGGCTACGGCGGCTGCGGCGGTAGCCGCCGCCTCTGGGTCGAGGTACCTGCCTGGGCCGGTCGGCTTGAGATCTTCATCGAGTTCGTAGACCAGTGGAATGCCGGTCGGGATGTTCAGGCCTGCGATGTCGGCATCGGAGATCCCGTCGAGGTGCTTCACCAGCGCCCGAAGCGAGTTCCCATGGGCGCCCACGAGCACGGTCTGATGCGTCTCGAGGTCGGGGACGATCGCGTCGTACCAGTAGGGCAGCATGCGCGCGACCACGTCCTTGAGGCACTCGGTCAGTGGTCGGATCTCCGGGGGCAAGTCAGCGTAGCGGGCCTCGTGGGTCTGCGAGTACTCGTCGTCGGCGTCGATCGGAGGCGGAGGGGTGTCGTAGGAGCGGCGCCACAGCATGAACTGTTCCTCGCCGAACTCGTCGAGGGTCTGCTTCTTGTTCTTGCCCTGCAACGCTCCGTAGTGACGCTCATTGAGCCGCCAGGAGCGCCGCACCGGGATCCAGTGACGGTCGCAGGTGTTGAGCGCGAGGTTCGTGGTGCGGATGGCCCGTCGCAACACCGACGTGTGGACGACGTTGGGCAGCACCCCGGACTGGGCCAGCAGAGTGCCTGCGTTGCCCGCTTCCGCAACGCCCTTCTCGGTCAGGTCGACGTCCACCCAGCCGGTGAACAGGTTGAGGGCGTTCCATTCGCTCTCGCCGTGGCGCAGCAGGATCAGTGTGCTCATGGCTCTAACGGTAGCCACCGGCGATCACGTCGCGCACGAAGGTCGCCGGGGGCAGGTGAGTTCCTGTGCTGAGACGGACCGGACCGGCCCCTGCCCGAGTCGCGTCGAGCCCCCGACCGCAGGGTTTGAGCTCGGCTTCGCGTTGGTCATCGGCGGCGTTCAGGCGGGGAAACGGAAATCGCTCGCGTCAGTCATCCCGGGCCGTGGCGGGCCGCGGCTTTCAGGCGGGAAAATGCCGGGCGATATCGCTCGCGTTAGAGAACGTGCACGAGGTTAGAGAAGCCACACGTGCATTCTCTAACCTCGTGCACGTTCTCTAACCTCGCGGCCAACTCCTGCCGCGACCGAGTACACGAGTCATTTGTGGACTAGCGAACGTTCTCTAGCCTCGCGGCCAACTCCTGCGGTCGTCCGTGAGCGGTCACGCCGCCCAGGTGGTCCCGGATAAGGGAGACCGCCGCCGGCGAGGCGCAGCGATCAAACGATGACAGTCAGTCCTGCGGCCGCAGGTGCTCGAAGGCGGCGAGGTTGGCGGTGGACTCCCCGCGGTCGAGTCGCCAGCGCCATTCGCGCTCGATCGAGGACCGGAAGCCCATCTCCAGAATCGTGTTGAACGACCCGTCGGCCTCGGCCAGGACCGCACCGAGCACCTGGTCCAGCACCTGCGCAGTCACGGCGGCGGCGGGCATACGACCGACCAGATAGATGTCGCCCAGGCTGTCGATCGCATAGGCGATGGCGAACAGCCGACGATTGCGTTCGAGCAGCCATCGGTGGACTCCCGCGACGTTCTCGTCCGGGTGCCTGGCCACGAACGCGTTGATCGACAGCGAATGCGCCCCGGCGACCAGCGAGCATGTGGTGCGCAACTTGTTCTCCCCGGGCAGGACGACGGTGAACGTGTTACCCGCGGCTTCGTGGTCGAGGCCCGACTCGGCGAGCCAGGCGCCGATGGTGTCGATCATGCGTACCTTCGCATCAGGATCGGGCGGTTGGCCAAAGCCTGGCGGTAGGCGTCGAGAGTCGCGTCGGCGGTGGCCGACCAACTGAACTGCTCCGCGTGACGGCGCGCCGCCACCGACATCGTCGAGCGGCGACCGGGTTCGAACAGGACGCCTTCGAGCGCGGTCGCGAAGTCCCCCGGGTCGTGGCCGGAGACCAGCACCCCACCGTCCCCGACCGCGGTGGTGAGCCCACCCACGCGGCTGGCCACCACGGGCGTCCCGCAGGCCTGCGCCTCGACGGCGACCAAGCCGAAAGACTCGGAGTAACTTGGCACCACCACCAGGTCGGCGGCCCGGTACAGGTCCGGTAGCGCGTCCCTGCTGATCGGATCCATCATCGTGACGACGTCCTCGACGCCGAGTGCCGAGACAAGCCGGGGGAGATCGTCCGCCCGCTCGATGCCGGATCCGGAGGGCCCGCCGTTGATGACGACCTTCAGCCTTGGCCGCAGGCCCGGACGACGCCTGAGCAGGTCCGCGGCCGCCGAGACGAGGACGTCCGGGGCCTTGAGCGGTTGGATCCGTCCCACGAACAACAAGACGATGTCGTCGTCGGCGAACCCGTGGGCCTCGCGCGCATCAGTCATCGCTCCGGTCGAGAAATGTGTGAGGTCAACCCCCGGCAGTGCCACCGTGATGCGTGAGGGGTCCGCGTCGTAGAGCGTGATCAGGTCGGCGGCCTCGGTGTCGGTGTTGGCGATCAGTTGATCGGCGGCCGCGACCACCTGTTCCTCGCCTAAGACCCTTTCGAACGGTTCAGGACGATCGCCGTGAGCCAGGGTGAGGTTCTTCACCTTGGCCATGGTGTGCATGCTGTGGACCAGCGGGATCTGCCAGCGCTCGGCGGCCACCCATCCGACCTGTCCGGACAGCCAGTAGTGAGAATGCACCAGGTCGTAGTGGCCCTCCGGCCGGTGCGCCACCGCATGCAGGACCGAGGCGGTGAAAGCGCACATCTGTGCGGGCAACTGCTCTTTGCGCAGACCCTCGAACGGACCGGCCGTCACGTGTCGCACGACGACGCCGTCACTGACCTCCACGATCGGCGCCTGCTCACTGCTTGTGGCACGGGTGAAGATTTCCACCTCGGTGCCCTGCCGGGCCAGCTGTTTGGCGACTTCGATGACGTAGACGTTCATCCCACCCGCGTCACCAGTTCCAGGAGATGCCAAGGGGGAGGTGTGCATCGAGATCATGGCCACCCGGCGAGCGTGCTGCATGCATCTATGGTCGCTGATGACCCTTGTTCCCGCCTCCCGGTGTCGGGGGCGCGGGATTCGCCGGGAGCCGGATGTGCCGGTCAGGATGCGCGCAGTGCCGCTTCCCGCGACTGCTCGGCAGCGGCTTGTGGAGAGGGCAGTTCCGGAACGGTGACCGGGGTCCAGGCGGCGCTCAGGGCCCGGTTTCCGGTGGCGTCCGTCGTCACCCGCCATTTCATCACGACCATGGGAACCTCCTATTGCTCTGAACAGGAGTATACGCATAGATGAACGAGAAGTGAACGCGCCGTGTCTTTCGGGTTATCCGCGAGTGGTGTGGAGCCGGTTCCCCAAGTACGGCTCCCCGGTCACGACGTGGATGACCCGCTTGCCGATCGTAACGGCGTGATCGGCGAACCGCTCGTAGTAGCGGCTGATCAGGGTCACGTCGATCGCGGCTTCGACCCCATGGGTCCACGCCGGTGACAACGCGATGCCGAACATCTCCCTGTGCAGGTGGTCCATATCCCGGTCGATCGCGTGCAACTGAGCCGCCGTCACGACATCTCGGTGAGCGATCGCGACGCCGGTCTGCTCGACCATCCGCTGGGCTACGGACCCCATGTCCACGATCACTGAGCGCAGTTCGAGCGGAACTGCCGGAATCGGGTACCGCATGCGGGCGGCCTTCGCCACATGGACGGCCAGGTCGCCCATGCGTTCCAGCGAACCGGAGATCCGCAATGCCGCCAGCAGGGCGCGCAAGTCCTGTGCCACAGGCTGCTGCTGTGCCACAAGGGCGAGGGCTTCCTCCTCGATCCGGGCGGCGAGTTCGTCGATGTCGGAATCGGCGGCGATCACCGATTCGGCCATCGAAAGGTCCGGCGTGAGCAGGGACTGTGTGGCTCGGTTCATGGCCGACCCCACCCGCTGGGTCATATCGACCAATTCGGCGTCGATGGCCGACAGTTGCGCGTGGAAGACAGTCCTCATGGTGGTTCCACGGTAACTCTGCGGTGCGACCTGCACCCCGTCGCCGACCGTACGGAAGGTGAACGGAAGGCTACCGGTTGGCGGTGATCGGGGTCTATTTGCTTACCTCGCGGCGACAGGCTTCGTATCCTCACTTGTGTGATCGGGGTCTGGGTGCTCGCTGCCGCGGCGGTGGGCCTGGTGGTGGGCTGGGTCATCTCCCGCTCAAGATCTGCGATTCCCGAGACAGCCGGGCCGCAGGTGGAGGTCGGCTTGGCGTATCAGGCTGAGATTGACCGCATCCTGTCCGCGCTGCCGGGTGCGTCGATCGTGGTGGATGCATCGGGCTCACCTATCCGGGTGAGCAGTCACCCGCTGGCGCTGACCATCGTCCAGAACGGACGGATCGCCATCCCGGAGATCGTGTCCATGGTGGCTGATGTCCGCCGTGACTCGATCATCCGCGAGCACGAACTCACCGTCCTGCGTCCTCCCCTGGGCAAAGGTCTGATCTCGCTGCGGCTGCGCGTAGCCCCCCTGGGCCCTGAGACGGTCCTGGTGCTCGCGGAGGATCTGTCCGAAGCCAGTCGAGTCGACGCTGTGCGCCGCGACTTCGTGGCCAACGTCAGCCATGAGTTGAAGACTCCGATCGGTGCCCTGAGTCTGCTCGCCGAGGCGGTGCTGAGCTCGTCGGACGAGCCGGAGGCGGTACGGCACTTCGCCGGCCGTATGGAGGCCGAAGCAGGCCGGCTCAGCGACCTGGTCGGTGACCTGATCGACCTGAGTCGTCTGCAGGGCGAGAACCCGCTCAAGGACGCCGAGCCGCTCGACGTCGACACCTTGATCGCCGAGGCGGTGGACACGACCAGGCTGCTCGCTCAGAACTCACAGATCGAGGTCGTGGTGGGAGGTACCCAGGGGCTCTCCATCCTGGGGGTCGAAGCCCAGTTGGTGACCGCGCTGAGGAACCTCCTCACCAATGCGATCAATTACAGCCCCCGCGGTACGAGGGTGGCGGTGGCCACGCGGATGTCCGGGGGCGTCGTGGAGATCAGTGTCACCGACCAGGGGATGGGCATCCCCGAGAACGAACTGAACCGGGTATTCGAGCGGTTCTACCGAGTCGATCAGGCTCGCTCCCGAGTGACCGGCGGCACCGGCCTGGGGTTGTCGATCGTCAAGCACGTGGCGCAGAACCACGGCGGTGAGGTCGGGCTCTGGAGCGTCCTGGGGGAGGGCAGCACATTCACCTTGCGGTTGCCCCCGTACTCTGCGGCTGAAGTCGCCGTGTCGAAGCCCGTTGAAGAGGAGAGCACCGCATGAGCCGGATTCTGGTCGTCGAGGATGAGCAGTCGTTCAGCGACGCCTTGTCATTCATGCTGCGCAAGGAGGGCTTCGAGGTCACCGTGGCCAGTGACGGGCAGCAGGCTGTCGACACGTTCGACCGGGACGGGTCTGACCTCGTGCTGTTGGACATCATGCTTCCCGGCATGTCCGGCACCGAGGTCTGCAGGTTGATCCGGAGCAAGTCAGAGGTGCCGATCATCATGGTCACGGCCAAGGATTCCGAGATCGACAAGGTCGTGGGCCTTGAGTTGGGCGCCGACGACTACGTCACCAAGCCGTTCTCCTCCAGAGAGCTGGTCGCGCGCATCAGGGCGGTGTTGCGGCGTCGGACCCCGGAGCCTTCCGGCCGCGAAGAGACCATGCTCACGGCCGGGAACATCCAGATGGATGTGGACCGCCATGTCGTCACCGTGGACGGTGAGGCCGTGAAGTTGCCGCTCAAGGAGTTCGAACTGCTGGAGATGCTGATGCGCAACCTCGGCCGGGTGCTGACGCGCGGTCAGCTCATCGACCGGGTCTGGGGCTCCGACTATGTCGGCGACACGAAGACCCTGGACGTCCACGTGAAGCGACTGCGCTCGAAGATCGAGGCCAACCCCGCGGAGCCGAAGACGCTGGTGACTGTGCGTGGCCTCGGCTACAAACTGGAGGTCTAGTCCGAAGAATGGCTCGTGTACTCGGTAGCCGCAGGAGTTGGCCGCGAGGTTAGAGAATGGTCGCGAGGTTAGAGATCGTGCACGAGGTTAGTGAACGCACGTGTGGCTTCTCTAACCTCGTGCACGTTCTCTAACCCGAGCGATTTCGGCGCGGCATTTCCCTGCCTGAACGGCGGCCGGCCACGACCATGGACCACTAACGCGAGCGGTTCGCCTGCCTGACCGGCGCTGCCGCCACGGCCGCGGATGACCAACCTGACCGGCCGGTTCGCATTGCGCCCGGACCGAGGGCCTGACCGCCACCGGGCGGCACCGGGACTACTCCTGGGCGGCCTCCTGCTTCTTCTTGGCCTTCGCCACCTTCTCGGTCGAGGAGGTGTCCGTGCCGGTGCTCGTCTTGTCGACGAACTTCTGCAGTTTCTGTTGGTCGACAACCGACACGACGACGCCCTGGTACGTGCCGGTGTTCGGGACCGACATCACGTCACCCGTGACTGTTCCGGCGTTCTCGAAGGTGAAGGTCGTCGGCACGAAGGTGGAGGGGAAAGCCTGCAACTGGAATGCGTTGATGAAATCCGGGCTCCAGTAACCGGTGCGCACCGAACCTGTGGTGGGCACCTCCAGGGCCCCGCCGGTGATCCCCATCGGAGACACAGGAGTGATCTCGACCTTGACCAGTCTGTCGGGTACGTCGCTGTTGTTGATGAAGGTGGCGACCAGCGTTGCCTCCGTCGGGTTCGTCGCGTTACGCACCCAGGTGGCACCACGCACCTCGATGTCCCCTGTCGCCAGGTTCGTGCCGTTGCCGACCGCCTGATTGGCCTGCTCGGAGGTCTGCGCCCCGAACCCGGACCAGCATCCGGACAGTGAGGGGATCAAGATGGCGGCTGCGGCAACCGCGGTGATACGACGGCGAGCGATGGACACGAGTTTCCTCCCGAAGGCAGCGATGCTGTGCGCACTCTATCGCCGGGCTACTACCGGATCAAAGGCGACTCGGCCGCCCCTGCGGTACATCGCCAGTGGGCTGACCGGGTCACAGGATTTACGGACCGCTTACGCGATGAACACTGCGTGTTACGATGGAGGCCACGGAAAGGGGCACCTCCACTTATGGCATTTTCCGTCGGAGACACGGTTGTCTACCCACATCACGGCGCAGCTCGAATCGAATCCATAGAGCAGCGCGTCATCAAAGGGGAAGAGCGAGAGTACTTGGTCCTGCGCATCGATCAGGGCGATCTCGTCGTCCGGGTCCCGTCGGACAACGTCGACCTGGTCGGCGTGCGGGATGTCGTCAACGCCGACGGCCTCGAGCAGGTCTTCTCGGTGCTTCGCCAGCCCTACACGGAGGAACCCACCAACTGGTCTCGCCGTTACAAGGCGAACGTCGAGAAGTTGGCATCCGGTGACGTGATCAAGGTCGCCGAGGTAGTGCGGGACCTGTGGCGCCGGGACCAGGACCGCGGACTGTCGGCGGGCGAGAAGCGCATGCTGGCCCGGGCCCGTCAGATCTTGGTCAGTGAACTCGCGCTGGCTGAGAAGACCAACGAGGACAAGGCCGAGATCATCCTTGACGAGGTGCTTGCGTCCTAGTCTGGGTCCGTGCCCAGGTTCTCGCGGGTTCCGGATGCCGGAGCCGAAGCCCTGAGGTTGCTGCTTGTCGTGTTCGCAGCGGCGGTCGGGTTCCAGGTCGGCTCTCACCTGCAAACCGACAATCCTGGGCGGATCCTCGGGCTCTTCGATGTGACCACCGCTGCCGTGATCGTGGGGGCAGGCCTGGGCTACTCCCTCGGGGGGGTCATCAGCCGCCGGGTCGTGCGCAGCATCAACGCCAGCGAACACAAGCTCAGTGCCTTGCCGCCCGATCAGGTGATCGCCGGTTTCGTCGGCGCACTGCTGGGAATGCTGGGCACTTCATTGTTGGCCTGGCCACTGTTCATGCTCGGGTCCGCGGCCGTCATGGTGCCGCTATTCATCTTCTTCGTCGCGGCCGGTGGCCTGGCGGGCTTCAGGATCGCCAAGAACCGTGGCGCCGCCGTGCGATCCGACTTGGGCCAGCGGACAGGGATGGCTGGCCCGTCCAGTCCCGGGTGGGGCCCCAAGGTGGTGGACACCTCGGTGGCGATCGATGGCCGGATCCTGCTCGTGGCGCGCAGCGGTTTTCTCACCGGTTCTCTACTCGTCCCGCAGGCAGTGGTCGACGAGTTGCAGGGACTCGCCGACGCAGCCGACGAGGGGCGAAGGGCGCGCGGCCGGCGGGGCTTGGACGTCCTGACCCAACTGCGGTCGGTGCTCCCGCTCGAGGTCATCCGCGACGACCCCGTGGGGGTCACCGAAGTCGATGCGAAACTCGTGCAGATCTGTCTGCGGCGCAAGATCGCGCTGGTCACGCTGGATCAGCACCTCGCGGACGCTGCTGGCCTGGCCGGGGTCAGCGTTCTCAACATGCATGCGCTCGCAAAGGCGATGGCCGCGCCGGTGACGGCCGGGGACGTCGTTGAGGTCCACCTCGCCCGGGCAGGCAAGGAGCCCGGGCAGGCAGTGGGGCACTTGCCGGACGGAACCATGGTGATCGTGCAGCGCGCGGACCATTTGATCGGTGACACTGTGGATGCCTGTCTCACATCGGTGACGATGACCAGTCATGGCCGGCTGGTGTTCGCGAGGCTGGTGGCGCAGTGACCGCGCTCGTGATCGTGGCAGCCGGCAGTGGACAACGGCTCGGCGCGGGCATCCCGAAAGCCCTCGTCTCCGTGGCCGGAGACTCCTTGCTCGGCCACTGCCTGCGGACCGCGGCCGCAGTGACCAGGCTCTCGCAGACCGTCGTCGTGGCGCCGGCGGATCGGGCCACGGACGTGCGGACGTCGATCGCCGGCAGGTATCCCACCGTGACCGTGGTGCCGGGCGCGGCAACCCGCGACGCCTCGGTGCGCGCCGGCTTGGCCACCGTGGCGGATACGCGGGTGTTGATTCACGACGCGGCCCGCCCGTTCGCGCCGGCTGAGGTCTTCGATCGTGTGCTCGATGCCCTCGAGCAGGGCGCTGAGGCGGTGGTGCCGGCCTTGGCCGTCTCCGACACGATCAAGCAGGTGCATGCCGGCTTCGTGACCAAGACGCTCGTCCGCGAGGAACTGATGGCCGTGCAGACCCCGCAGGGCTTCCTCGTGGAGGAACTGCTGCAGGCGCATGCCGCCCGCTCCGGCGATGTCACGGACGACGCCATGCTGCTGGAACAAGCCGGCGTGCCGGTGCAGGTCGTGGCCGGTTCACACCACGGTTTCAAGATCACCACGGGTTTCGACTTGCGACTGGCCGAAGCGATGCACGGGAGGCCGTGAAATGTACATGGTGGGGATCGGAACCGACGTCCATGCCTTCGATCCATCGGCTCCGGCGTGGGTAGCCGGCTTGTTCTGGCCAGACGAGCCCGGACTCGCCGGGCACTCGGACGGGGACGTGGTCGCGCACTCCTGCGCCGATGCGCTTCTGAACGCATGCGGGCTCGGGGACCTCGGTGGGCTGATCGGCACGGATCGCCCAGAATGGGCGCGGGCTCCGGGCACAGCCGTACTCGGCGAGGTGGCCCGCCATGTCCGCGAAGCCGGGTTCGAACCGGTCAACGTCGGGGTGCAGTTGATCGGCAACCGGCCCCGGATCGGGTCCCGCCGCACCGAGGCCCAGGATGTCCTGCGTGCGGCGGCCGGATGCCCGGTCCACCTCTCGGCGACCACCACCGACGGACTGGGGCTGACCGGGCGGGGAGAGGGCTTGGCGGCGATCGCCACAGCATTGGTGCGGGCAGTCGATACCCTTGAGCGGTGACTCTGCGGCTCTATGACACCGGCGCTCGTGCCGTGCGTGACTTCACACCCATGCACGACGACCAGGTGTCGATCTACTACTGCGGTGCCACGGTGCAGGCGGCGCCCCACGTGGGGCACCTGCGTCCGGGGGTGGTCTTCGACGTCATGAGCCGGTGGCTTACGGCCAAGGGCCTCACGGTGACCGTCTGCCGCAACGTAACTGACATCGACGACAAGATCCTGGCCAAAGCGACACTGGAGGGGCGTCCCTGGTGGGCGGTGGCACAGCACTATGAGCGGGAGTTCACCCGCGCCTATGAGATCCTCGGCTGCCTGCCACCCACTGTCGAACCCAGGGCCACGGGCCACATCCCCCAGATCATCGACCTGATCTCCCGGTTGGTGGACACAGGCGTGGCGTACGCAGTCGGCGGGGATGTGTATTTCTCCGTAGTGGCCTATCCGGCGTACGGCGAACTCTCCCGGCAGCGGCTCGACGATCTGCAGCCTGCGGCCGATTCCGCTGATGACGAGCGCAAGCGCGATGCCCGCGACTTCGCTCTTTGGAAAGCTGCGAAGCCGGGGGAGCCGGCCTGGGACTCCCCGTGGGGTCCGGGCAGGCCGGGCTGGCACGTCGAGTGCTCCGCGATGGCCACTTACTACCTCGGCAGCGAGTTCGACATTCACGGTGGTGGCATCGATCTGATCTTCCCCCACCACGAGAACGAGCAGGCGCAGTCGAGGGCCGCCGGCGATCGGTTCGCGAGGTACTGGATCCACAACTCGTGGGTGACTGCGGCCGGGCAGAAAATGGGCAAGTCCCTAGGGAACGCGCTGGCCGTGGACGAGGTGCTGAAGCGGGTCCGGCCAGTGGAGTTGCGGTACCACCTGGCTGCCGCACACTACCGGTCCACGATCGAGTTCTCCTATGAGGCGGTGGTCGAGTCGGCTGTGGGATTCCGGCGGATCGGGGCGTTCCTGGAACGGCTGGCGACCGAGGAACTGCCTGCCGCCGAAGTCCAGGAGTGCCCGGCCGCCTTTGTCGCCGCGATGGACGACGACCTGGGGGTCCCGGCCGCCGTGGCCGTCATCTTCGACACCGTCCGGGCGGGCAATGTTGCGCTGGAACGCGGGGATGAGGAGGTTGCCAGGCGGGCATGGCGGCAGGTGAGCGCCATGTGCTCGGTGCTGGGAATCAATCCGCTCGAGGAACCCTGGGCGGCCCAGGACACTGGGTCCGACCATGCGGTCGCGGCGCTGGGGACTTTGATCGATGACTTGCTGGTCGCCCGGCAGAAGGCCAGGGACGAGCGGGACTGGCAGCAGGCCGACGCCATTCGCGACCGACTGGCCGCTGCGGGCATCACTATCGAGGACCGGGCGACCGGCCCGGTCTGGTCGCTGGGTTCCGATGTCGGGTAACTCCCAGCGCCGTGGCGCGCGCCGCACGGGATCGAAGAAGGGCGCCGCCGTCGGTTCTGGCGGGCAGCGCCGCAAGGGTCTCGAGGGCAAGGGCCCGACCCCTGCTGCCAAGGACCGGCCCGGTCACCCGGCAGCGCGCAGGGCGAGAGTCGCTCAGCGGTCCGGGCGGCCGAGCAAGGCCAAGCCCGCTCGCGCGGGCGACGTGGTGGCGGGGCGCAACCCGGTGGTGGAGGCGCTGCGGGCCGGCACGCCCAGCGTCGAATTGATGGTCCAGCAGCGCGTGGAACTCGACGATCGAGTCCGCGAAGCAGTTGCCGCGGCCGGGCAACTCGGACTGCCCGTCAAAGAGGTGCCGCGGGCGGTGCTCGACGAGGCGGCCGGGGATGTGGTGCACCAGGGCTTGGTCTTGATCGCGAAGCCTTTCGAATACGCGGACCTCGATGACCTGCTCGATGCTCAGGAGAATCCGCTATGGGTGGTGCTGGATCAAGTCACCGATCCGCGCAACCTCGGGGCGATCGCACGGTCGGCGGCCGCGTTCGGTGCCACTGCGATGCTGATCCCGCAGCGTCGTTCGGCGCCGGTGACCGCCGCCGCATGGCGCACCTCGGCCGGGGCGCTGGCCCGGCTGCCCGTGTGTCAGATCGGCAACATCGCACAGACGCTGAGGACACTTCAGGAACGAGGCAGTTTCTGTGTGGGGCTGGAGGCGGACTCGCCCCACGGATTGTCTGATCTGGCGCACCTGTCCGATGGCCCCGTCGCGCTGGTGGTCGGGGCGGAAGGCCGTGGTCTGGGGCCGCTGGTGGCCAAGCGCTGCGACCTGCTGGTTGCGATTCCGATGACCGCCGCCACCGAGTCACTCAACGCGTCGGTGGCGGCCAGCATCGCCTTGCACTGGGTGGCCCACCAACGCGGCTTGGCGAAGCCTTCTTCGACCGCCTGACGGTTGATCGGATGGCCGCGGGGTCCGGCCCGATCCCGGAGCGGGCGTTGGCACGGGTGCTGGGTTCGGGTTGGGCTCCTGCGGCGCGTTGGTCATCCGCGGCGTTCAGGCGGGACGCCCGTTCAGGCGGGAAACTGCCGGGCGAAATCGCTCGCGTTAGAGAACGTGCACGAGGTTAGAGAAGCCACACGTGCGTTCACTAACCTGGTGCACATTCTCTAACCTCGCGGCCAACTCCTGCCGCTACCGAGTACACGGGCCGTCTTCGCACTGGGACTCGGGGTCCCGATAGACCTTCTGGCAGCCCGGGCGAAACAGCGCAGGGCCGGACTCGCCCGAGGATGCAACGGTCAGGTCCGGCCCCACAGTTCGCGTTCAGCGGGCTGCTCCGCGCGTCGACACCCCGCGCCGCGCCATTACGGGAAATGGCGAGCGCGGGTGCCCTAGGCTGTGGCCGTGACTGCGCCACCACCTCCCCCGCCTGCCTACGGTTACGGCCAACCTCAGCCACAACCGCAGACCTCCTCCGACGCGATCGTCGCGCTGATCCTCGCTATCGCGTCGTGGGCCGTCTGCCCCTTCATCCTGGCCATCGTGGCGCTCGTGTTCGCAAGCAGGGCCTCGCGCGCGATCGCGGGCTCGAACGGATGGGTGAGCGGTTCCGGCATGGTCACCGCAGCCAAGATCATCGCCTGGATCAACATCGTGATCGGGCTGCTGTTCTTCGTGTTCCTGATCATCGCGCTGATCGCAGGGGCCTTCTCGACCAGCGTCGACACCAACAACTTCAATGCGTTGATCAGCCTGTTCTGAGCCAGGACCCGACTGAGTCCGCTGGCTGGTGTCGGGTCCTCAGCGCCCCCGGCGGGCACGATGGACCCGGCCTGATCGAGCGGGACGTCACTGTGTGCGACGATGAGCGCCGTCCGACGACCCCATGCCGTCGGGCGCGTACCCGATGTCCCGCAGCCGGCGCCAGGTGCGTGCCAGCCACCCAGCCGATGTGCCGCCTGCCGCCACCCGGCGTCGTGTTCGGCGCCAACTGAGGCGCAGCCATCCGAACCACAAGGCGGTGACGACCACGTCGAACAGCAGCAGGCCGAGCAAGTATGCGTCGACGAGTTCAGTCGGGACCTCATCGAACGTGCGGAGGAAGCCGTCCCACCCGGAGAAGCCGCCGCCGATCAGGATGTAGCCCAGGATCGCGATCGGTATCGCTTTGGCGAGTTCGTGGGCGATCTCGTCGTGGACATGAGCCAGCAGACGTGCCCCGCCGATGACCGCCGTCGTGGCCACGACGATCTGCTCCCCGGAACGGTCCCGGGCTGCGGCCGCCAGCAGGAACAGCAGGACGGACATCCAGAAGGCCACCATGAACGGGATGGTCAGCAGGTACCGCAGGGCGCCGGCCGTCGTCACTCTCGGGGGTTCATCCGCCGGCCCTCCCACCGGCAGGCGTGGGTGCTGCATCGTCCGGTACGCCATCCAAAGCAATGTGGCCAGCGCGGCCATGGCGACGGCCAGGAAGAAGACATCGAGCGCGGAATCCGCGGTAACGGTGACGTCTGTCATGGGCTCCAGTGTGCTGCCTGACGCTGCCGGAGGGCCCGCCGGCGGATGCCCGAAGTGACGCCGGACTGGATCGGCGGATGCGCACGGATGCCCCTGCTGGGTCGTGGTGCGGACGGTGCCCTTTCAGCGCTCGCCACGCCGGGGACTCCTCAGAAGCCGGTAGCGTAACCAAGATCACGGCCCGGGTGATGGATATCGGCCAACCCCCTTTGACCCTGCCATGATCCATGCGGTACCTTTTTAGAAGTGTCTGGGACGTCCGGGCACCGCAGTCAGTCTCCTACGAGCCAACCATCGCAGGCCACGTGCCCGCGGGTTGGCTTGCGCCGTGAGCGCGAGGGATTGGCCCTGACCCACCACAATCGGTCACGTGACTGCCGGAGGATTCCGCGACACGCCCGACCGCGGGGGTCGGAGGAATCGGACGTAACGGACCGGTGCCAACACTGGTGCCACCATTGACCACCGATCGAAAGAGCGGAGACGTAGTGCCCACGATCCAGCAGTTGGTCCGCAAGGGCCGGCAGGACAAGGTCGCCAAGAACAAGACCCCTGCGCTCAAGGGAAGCCCGCAGCGCCGTGGGGTGTGCAC
>JAWKJM010000012.1:0-73055 GCA_041393775.1 Candidatus Nanopelagicales bacterium | reverse complement strand
CTGTGCGGAGACCCGATCCGCGAGATCCACGTAGGTGGTGTTGAGGTGCAACTCATCGATCACCGGGGCGAGGACGGACGGGCTGTCGACGACGTCGACGTAGGACTTGACCCGCTGCTGGACGAAGAGGCCGCCGGAGTAGGCATCTCCGGCCTGCCCCGCGGACTTGACCGAGACGAACAACTGGGCTTGCGCCTGGTACTGAGGCGTCATCAGCAGTGACACGCCTAGGGCGAGCAGCGCGCCGACCAGCGTGGTGATTAGGATCACCGGCCACGATCGTCGCAGGATCCGCAAATAGTCTTGGAGAGTCAAGGGTCCCCCTCGTAGGTAACTCGAAGGCCAAGATACTCGACCGCCCGGTGGGCTATACCGGGACCCCGAAATCTGGCCGACGTCGCGCACGCTGCAGATCCCACGAGCTGTCGATCGACTTCGGCGTCGATGGTGCGTTCGGCAAGCAGATGGTGCCCACGTTGTGCCCCGAACGCGTTCTGACGACTGCAGCGTATGGGAGCAAGTGACTCTGGTAGCCGAGCAAGTAGATGCTGGATCTGGCCCGGGCTTGTCCGTGGAGCCTGCGAGATTGTGGCGATGTGCTCGGGGCAGCGGCTCGGAGCGGTCGCCGGCCCGGGGTTGCGCAACTCCATGTAACCACGAACAGGACGCCGTCCCCGCCGTCCTGCAACCCAGTGGGGCCATCAGGCGGATGTGGCGGAGGCTGGCGATCGGGACCGAAGTCGGCGCTGTCCCGCCGGTGGTTGCGAACCCGGACGGCGGACTCGTTCGCGGCGAGGGTGGACGGTTTGGCCCGCATGAGCGTCCGGCCAACCGTGTCGCACGGGAGCACCGGGTCCTCGTGCCTCCGTGGAGCCCGCTACGATCAGGTGGGTGCGCGGGAGGACATCAGTTTCAACGATCGTGCCGCCACCGCGATCAACCATGCGATCCCCATGAACACCCAGTTGTTGTTCCCCGACGTCAGCACCTCCATGCTCATCAGCGCGATGCAGCACACGATGACCGCCAGCAGGGCGCGATCGTCGCGGTCGCTGTAGCGCACGGCCATCCACACCAGTCCGCCGAGCGAGGCCGCAGCCGCCAGCAGACCGATAAGCCCGCCCATGCTCCAGGCCTGCAGGAGTTCGTTGTGGGAGTGGTACCACATGAGCTTGCTGCAGACGTCGTCGATATACCCGGGCGGGCCGAGCCCCCACACCGGTGTCGGCTCGATTGCGCTGCTCCACGACTGCCACACGCAGCGCCGCCCGCTCAGATCCAGTCCCTGAGTGCGGGTGAGGATGAAGGGGACCAACATCCCCAGCGGAAGCAGGACCGCCGCGCTCGTGGCCGCGACCGGATTGCGCGACCAGCCCAGTGGGACGACCAGCACCACCGCGCTGATCGCGACGGCGAAGGCTGCGGTACGGGCGTCGAGGGCATAGAGCAGGAACAGGCCGGGGACCACGATAGCTGCGGCCAGCGCGGACCGCGCCAGTGCCATTAGGTACCCTCCGCGGCGGCGTGCCCGGTGTGCGACGAACGGGATCACGAAGGCCAAGAACGGGGCGACGAAGTTCCCGGTTCCATTCGGATTGGTGGTGAGGCCGAGGAACGCAAAGAGCGGTGGCCATTGACGAAGCGGGGGCACATCCCGGACCAGAGCCACAGCTCGGTCGAACATGGAGTCCGGGTACGGGAGTTCCAGGAAGAAGCGGTAGCCGTACCAGTCGGCCTTGGAGGTCAGCGAGGATGCCTGGTAGCCGTTTTCGATGGAGAACCAGGTCGCGGTGCCCGGGAACGACGTCCCGAGTGAGTAGTAGGCCTTCCAGTACACGACCAGGTTGAGCAGGACGTAGAGCCCCCCGATGGCCAGGATGCTCCAGCCCACCCAGCGAGGACGGGTGGCGGCGACCCCCATGAACAGGCCCACGCAGGCCGTCGCCAGCAGCAGTGGGCGGGTGTCAACCTGTCCCGTGAGCCGCCACGAGCTCAACGAGCCGGCGCCCAACCACACGGCGATCAGGACACCGAACACCAGGACCGGCCGCGGTAGTCGTCTTGTCAACAGCGCGGCGAGGATCACGACGACCGCGAACAGGCAGAGTTTTTGCAGATTCGCCATGGTCGGGGTGATCCGCCACCACTGCATCGCGAGACTGCCAGCCAAAACGGCCCACAGGTATGCCAGACCCAGAACCGCGGCGATGTGGTCCAGCCAGCCGACCGGCCGCGTCGGCGCCCCCTCGACGATCGTCACGTCCGTATCGTGGCACACCGCCGACGGCCTCCGGCGTCCCGTCCGCGGAGTCTGCGGCGCCTGGCCCGGCGAAGCGGTTCGGAACGGTCGCTGGCCCTGGGTTGTGCGGCTCTGCATGAACTCGCACCGGATGCCGTTCCCGGCGTTCTGCAGCCCAGTGCGGCGATGCGGCGGATGTGGCGGGAAGCCAGCGACCGGGAGCCCGAGTCGGCGCTGACCCGCCGGTTGTTGCGGACGCGGACGGCGGATTCGTTCACGGCGAGGGTGGACGGCCTGGCGAGGATGGCCGTGCGGCAGATCGTCCCCCACGGGGAGCACCGGGTGCTGCTACGGCCCTGGAGCGTCTGACGGGGCCTGGCGAGGAGTCATCAGGTTCAAGGATCGGGCGACCACCGCGATGAGGTAGGCGATTCCCATGTACACCCAGTAGCCGCTTCCGGACGACAGCACTTCCATGCTCATGAGCGCGATACAGCACACGAGCACCGTCAGCAAGGCCCGATCGTCGCGGTCGCTGTAGCGCACGGCGATCCAGGACAGCCAGCCGAACAGGACCACCGCCGCGAACAGACCCATCAGGCCCCCCATGCTCCAGGCCTGCAGGAATTCGTTGTGGGAATGGAACCACGTGAAGTCCCGGCAGATGGACTCGATGTGCCCCGGCGGGCCGATCCCCCAGACCGGCGAGGCCCGGATTTCCCCGAGCCATGACTGCCACAGGCAGCGCCGCTCGGTCAGATCCAGTCCCACGGTCTGGGTCAGGACGAAGGGGATCATCATCGCCAGCGGAAGCAGGACCGCCGCGATCCCGGCCACCCGCGGATTGCGGGACCAGCCCAGCGGCACGACCAGCACCACCGCGCTGATCGCGACGGCGAAGGCTGCGGTGCGGGCGTCGACGAAGTACAGCAGCGACAGGCCCACGCCGACGATGGCCGCGATGAGGGCGACCCGGGCCACCGCGATCCGGCGGCCCGTGCGCCCGCGGGCCCGGTGCGACAGGAACGGGATCACGAACGCGAGGAACGGCGCGACGAAGTTCCCGGTCTGATTCGGCGTGCCGGAGAGGCCGCGGAACTCGAAGACGGTCTCCACGAGCCGCAACCGGGGGACATCCCGGAGCAATGCGATGGCCCGGTCGGTCACCGAGTCCGGGTACGGAAGTTCCAGAAACAGGCGATAGCCGTACCAGTCGTCCTTGGAGGCCAGCGAGTCCGCCCGGTAGCCGTTCGCCACGGAGTTCCAGCTCGTGGTGCCCGGGAAGGATGTCCCGAGCGAGTAGTAGCCCTTCCAGTACACGACCAGGTTGAGCAGGAGGTAGAGACTTCCGATGACGATGATGCTCCAGCCCACCCACGCGGGTCGGGTGGCGGCGGCCCCGAACAGCACTCCGACGGATGCCAGCGCCAGCAGCAGCGACCGGGAGTCGACCACTCCGGTGAGCCGCCAGGAACTCAACGCTCCCGCGGCCAACCACACGGCCATCAGGGCAGCCAGCAGGGGGACCTGCCGGGGGAGCCGCTTGGTCAGCAGCGCGACAACGATGACGACGACTGCGAACAGTGAGAGCGCTTGCAGGCGACCCGGGGTCGGGACGATGCGCCACCATTGCATCGCGAAGCTGCCGCCCAGCACGGCCCACAGGTATGCCAGCCCGAGGACCGCGGCGACCCGGTCGAGAGGGCGTGGTGCCAGCGCGGGACGTGGCGGCGCTGCCTCGACGGTCGTCACGTCGGTATGGTGGCACAGCCCGGGCGGCCGATCATGGCTGCGGGCGCACACGCTGCAGTCGCCCTTGGGCGAGGCCGGAGGACGGGTGCAGCGCGGGGTCTGCCGTCGCGTTGCCACGACCAGCCGACGAAGTCTGCAAAATGATCGAGCCCGTTCGCCCTGCGCCCCTCACGACGAGTACTCGGACACGCGGATCATTTTGCATTCTGCGTCATCATCGGGGCCGCAGTTCGGGGTTGCCCGCCGCTCAGACTGCTGACCCCGTGCCCCGGGCTTACCCTGTACCTCGTGCGGAGTTCTCGTTGATTGCCCTGATTGCGCGGTTCCTGCGCCCCTATCGATCGGCCCTGATCATCGTCGTGGTGCTGCTGACCATGCAGGTCATCACGAACCTCTACCTCCCGTTCCTCAACGCCGACATCATCAACAACGGTGTGGTGGCAGGCGACATCGGCTACATCGTGCGGGTGGGGGCGATCATGCTCGGCCTGTCGCTGGCACTGGGCGTCGTCTCGGTGATCGCGGTGTACTTCAGCGCCCGCACGTCGATGGCCTTCGGCCGCGATGTGCGCGCGGCGTTGTTCCGGTCGGTCGAGCAGTTCTCACTGCGGGAGGTCAACGAGTTCGGCGCCCCGTCGCTGATCACGCGCACGACCAACGACGTGCAGCAGGTCCAGATGCTGGTGCTCATGGGGCTGACGATGATGATCGCTGCACCGCTGACCGCGATCGGCGGCGTGATCATGGCGCTGCGCACCGACGTGCAGCTGTCGGCGTTGCTGCTGGTCGTGATCCCGGTGATGGCCACCGTGGTCGGCCTGGTGATGTGGAAGGCGGTGCCGCTGTTCCGGGCGATGCAGGTCAAGATCGACAAGATCAACGGCGTGCTGCGCGAGAACCTGGCCGGCATCCGGGTGATCCGCGCGTTCGTGCGTACGGAGCACGAGCAGGAGCGCTTCGACGTCGCCAACGAGGACCTGACCGACACCTCGCTGAAGGTGACCCGGTTGTTCGCGCTGACGATGCCCTCGCTGATGCTGATCCTGAACCTGTCCAGCGTTGCGATCATCTGGTTCGGCGGCCGGTTCGTGGACGACGGATCCATGCAGATCGGCGACCTGACCGCGTTCCTGTCCTACATCATGCAGATCCTTTTCGCCGTGATGATGGCGGTGATGCTGATGGTCATGGTGCCCCGCGCGGCGGCCTCGGCGGAGCGCATCGCCGCCGTTCTGGACACCGAGCCGAAGGTGCTCGACCCCGCCGTCGCCGCGGCCCCGCCGCAACGCCTCGGGGTGGTCGAGTTCCGTGACGTCGAGTTCCGGTTCCCGGGCGCCGAGGATCCGGTGCTGTGCGACATCAACCTGACCATCCGGCCGGGCCAGACCACCGCCATCGTGGGCAGCACCGGCTCCGGCAAGACCACTCTGATCAACCTGATCCCGCGGCTGTACGACGTCACCGGCGGCTCGATCCTGGTCGACGGCGTGGACGTGCGGGATTTCGCGCAGGAGGACCTGTGGTCGTACCTCGGGTTCGTGCCGCAGAAGGCGTTCCTGTTCAGCGGCACGGTGGGGTCGAACGTGCGCTTCGGCAACCGGGACGCCACCGACGAACAGGTGTGGGAGGCGCTGACCACGGCGCAGGCGCGGTCGTTCGTGGAGGACATGCCCGAGGGGCTCGATGCCGAGATCGACCAGGGTGGGACCAACGTGTCCGGCGGTCAGCGGCAGCGGCTGTCCATCGCGCGGGCCCTTGTGCGCAAGTGCCCGATCTACGTCTTCGACGACTCGTTCTCCGCGCTCGACTACGCCACGGACGCGCGGTTGCGGGCCGCGCTGGAGCGCAAGACCAGGGCCGCCTCGGTCATCATCGTGGCCCAGCGGGTGAGCACCATCCGCAACGCCGACCAGATCGTGGTGCTCGACCGCGGCCGGGTCGAGGGGGTGGGTACGCACTCCGAACTCATGGAGACCTGCGAGACCTACCGGGAGATCGTGTACTCGCAACTCACGGCGGCGGAGGCGGCGTCATGAGCGCGCGGGCATCCCTCCATCTGCTGGCCAACAGCCGAAGCCGGGTTCCGGTGTCGGCCAGAGGTTGGTGGCACTCGCGCCCGAATAACCCCGAAATGTCCGGATTGCGCCCTCCAACCTCTGGCCAACCCGCGAGCGGTCGGCCAGAGGTTGGAGGGGTAGCACCCGAGACCCCGGCGGCGGTGACCCGATGAGCGCCACCCGGCCGGCCCCCGGCCGCGGCCCCATGGGCGGTCGCCCGGGCGGCGGGCCCATGGGCGGCATGGGGCTGAGCATGCCCGTGGAGAAGCCGAAGTTCTTCAAGAAGACGCTCAAGCGGGTCCTGCACCGGCTGCACCCCGAGCGGATCGTCATCGCGGTCGTGCTCGTCCTGGCCGTGGTCAGCGTGTTCTTCGCCGTCCTCGGGCCGTGGCTGCTCGGGCAGGCGACCAACGTGATCTTCGCCGGCGTCGTGGGCCGGCAGCTTCCGCCCGGGGTCAGCCAGGAGCAGGCGGTGGAGGCGATGCGCGCCGCCGGCAGGACCCAGCAGGCCGAGATGCTCGCCTCGATGACCCTGACGAACGGGGTCGACTTCACCGCGCTCGGGCAGATCATCGCGCTGGTGATCGTGGCGTACTTCGTCAGCTCGGTGTTCTCGTGGGGGCAGAACTACCTGATGGCCGGGGTCACCCAGCGGACCATGTACCGGCTGCGCGAGGACGTCGACCTGAAACTGGGCCGCCTGCCGCTGAAGTACTTCGACTCCCACCCGCGCGGGGATCTGCTGAGCCGGGTCACCAACGACATCGACAACATCGCGACCACGATGCAGCAGTCCATGACCCAGGCGATCACGAGCATCATGACGGTGCTCGGGGTGCTGGGCATGATGCTGTGGATCAGCCCGCTGCTCGCGCTGGTGTCGCTGCTGACCGTGCCGTTGTCGTTCTTCGTCACGCTGATGATCGCCAAGCGCTCGCAGGGCCAGTTCGTCGGGCAGTGGAAGTGGACCGGTAGGGTCAACGGCCACATCGAGGAGATGTTCACCGGCCATGAACTGGTCAAGGTCTTCGGCCACCGCACCCAGGCGATCGAGGAGTTCGACTCCGCCAATGAGAAGATGTACGACGCGAGTTTCCGGGCGCAATTCATCTCCGGGATCATCCAGCCCGCCATGATGTTCATCGCGAACCTGAACTACGTGGCGATCGCGGTGATCGGGGGCGTGCGGGTGGCCAGCGGAAGCATGTCGCTGGGCGATGTGCAGGCGTTCATCCAGTACTCCCGGCAGTTCACGATGCCGATCACGCAACTGGCCAGCATCACCAACCTGCTGCAGTCCGGGATCGCGTCGGCGGAGCGGGTCTTCGAGATGCTCGACGCCGAGGAGCAGAGCGTGGAGGCGGCGATCGCCGAACTCATGCAACGCCCGCGCGGCCACGTCGAGATGCGCGACGTCTCGTTCCGCTACCTCGAGGACAAACCGCTGATCGAAGACCTCAACCTGGAGGTGGACCCCGGCGAGGCGGTCGCGATCGTCGGGCCGACCGGTGCGGGCAAGACCACGCTGGTCAACCTGCTGATGCGCTTCTACGACGTGGACTCCGGCGAGATCCTGCTCGACGGGGTGCCGGTGATGGACATGCACCGCGACGACGTGCGGCGCTCCTTCGGGATGGTGCTGCAGGACACCTGGCTGTTCGCGGGGACCATCCGCGAGAACATCGCCTACGGCGCCCAGGGCGTCACGGACGAGCAGGTCATGGACGCGGCGCGGGCGGCCCGGGTGGACCACTTCGTGCGGACCATGCCCGACGGCTACGACACCCTGCTCGACGACGAGGCGTCCAACCTGTCCGCCGGCGAGAAGCAGTTGCTCACCATCGCGCGGGCGTTCCTCGCCGACCGGCCGATCCTGATCCTCGACGAGGCGACGAGTTCGGTGGACACCCGCACCGAGGTGCTGATCCAGCAGGCCATGGCCGAACTGCGCCACGGCCGGACGAGTTTCGTGATCGCCCACCGGCTGAGCACCATCCGCGACGCCGACATCATCCTCGTGATGGATGCCGGGCAGATCGTGGAGCAGGGCAGCCACGAGCAGCTGATGGCGGCGGAGGGTTTCTACTACGACCTGTACCAATCGCAGTTCCTGGCCAGTTACGACGAGGACGCCGACGCAACGGTTGGCTGAAAGGCGCGGCGGCGCGTACGCTCGCGGCATGGCCACCGGACTCAGCGCGTACCTGTCCTTCCAAGGCGATGCCCGGGAGGCGATGGCGTTCTACCGGGACGTCTTCGGCGGGACGTTGACCTCCAACACGTTCGCCGAGTTCGGCCAGACCGATCCGGCGATCGCCGACCAGATCATGCACTCGCAACTCGAGACGCCCAGCGGGTACACGCTGATGGGCGCCGACACCCCGCCGGGCATGGAGTACGTGCCGGGCAGGACGGTGACGCTCATCCTGTACGGCGACGACGAGGCCGAACTGCGCGGGTACTGGGACGGGCTGGTCGAGGGCGGGACGGTCGACACCGCGCTCGAGAAGCAGATGTGGGGCGACACCTACGGCCAGGTCACCGACAAGTTCGGCATCGTCTGGATGATGAACATCGCGGCCGCGACCGGCTGATCGAGCCGGGGGGGTGCCCTCGGGAGTACCTTGTGGGCCATGAGCGACCCAGCTGCCACGCAGCCGACGGTGATCAAAGCCCTGGGGGAACCCACAGTCCGCGTGCGGGGGTTGTTCCTGGCCGGGATGTCGCTGGCGAACCTCGGCATCATGCTGGCCTTCTACACCCCGATCCAGAACCTGCTGCCGCGCATGAGCGAGAAGATCGCCGGCGCCGACGGCAAGGAGGTCGCCCTGGCGGTCGTGCTCGGCATCGGCGTGATCGGGTCGGTCATCGGCAACCCGCTGGCCGGTGCGCTGAGCGACCGGACCACGTCCCGGTTCGGCCGTCGGCGGCCGTGGATGCTCGGCGGGGCGCTGATCGGTTTCGTGGGTCTGTCGCTCCTGCCTTCGATGACCACCGTCGTGGGCCTGACGATCCTGTGGTTGTTCGTCCAGTTCTCCGTGAACTCCTCCTATGCCGCGCTCACCGCCACCATCCCCGACCAGGTGCCGGTCGAGCAGCGCGGCGTCGCGTCCGGGTGGGTCGGTCTGGCCCAGACACTAGGCATCGTGCTCGGGGTGGCGCTGGTGTCGTTCGTGGTGCTGGGGCTCGCGCCCGGCTACTACTTGACCGCGATCCTGTTCGTGCTGCTGGTGCTCCCGTTCATGTTCATCCTCAAGGACCCCAAGTTGGATCCCGCGGACAGGCCGCCGTTCCACATGGGTACGTTCCTGAGGGGTTTCTGGGTCTCGCCCAAGCAGTACCCCGACTTCGCATGGGCCTGGCTCGCGCGGTTCCTGGTGCAGTTGGCCATCTCGATGGCGACGCTATACCTGCTCTTCTACTTGCAGGACCACCTCGGGTTCGACTCCGACGAAGCCGCGCAGAAGCAGACCGTCCTGATCGCGCTGTATGCGTTCGGGACCATGCTCACCGCGGTGGTCGGCGGCGCCGCTTCCGACCGGAGCGGCAAGCGCAGGATCTTCGTGGTGGTGTCCACCGTGGTGGTGGCCCTTGCCGCGCTGCTGCTGGCGTTCACCGACCAGTTCAGCTTGGCAGCGGTGGCCGCGTTGATCCTCGGCCTCGGGTGGGGCTGGTACCTGGCGGTGGACCAGGCTCTGATCACGCAGGTCCTGCCGGCCGCGGTCGACCGGGCGCGCGACCTCGGTGTCATCAACATCGCCAACTCGCTGCCGCAGGTGCTCGCGCCGGTGATCGCCGCGCCGATCGTCACCTCGCTGGGAGGGTACCCGGTGCTCTACGTGGCCACGGCGGTGGTCGGGCTGCTGGGGGCTGCGGCGGTGTGGCCGATCAAGTCGGTGCCGTAGGGCCGTTCGTTCGTTCCTGTTGTGACGAAGGTGCGGCGCCCTGGCCGCGACTGTGACGAAGGTGCGGGGTTTGGACGTGTGGGACCGCGCACCTTCGTGACAAACGGGGTTCGGCCCCCGCAACTTCGTCACACAGGGCTCGTAGGGGTCGCCCGGCCGCGGTTGTTACGAAGGTGCGGGGTCTGGACACGTGGAACCGCTCACCTTCGTCGCAAAGGGGGAGTGCCCACCGCAACTTCGTCACACCGCCAGGATCACCTTCCCGAAGTGGCTGGAGCCGGCCAGCACGCGATGCGCGTCTGCCGCTCGAGCCAGCGGCAGCACCTGATCGACGATCGGCCGGATCGCGCCCGACCCGTACAGCGGCCACACGTCCCGCACAACCGCGGCGCAGATCTCGGCCTTCTGCTCAACGCTGCGGCTGCGCAAGGAGGTGGCGAAGACAGCGCCCCGTTTGTTCAGCAGCGCCCCGAGGTTCAACTCTGCCTTGACCCCGCCCTGCAGCCCGATGACCACGAGCCGGCCGCCGTCGGCAAGCGCGCGCACGTTGGCGTCGAGATACTTCGCGCCGATGACGTCGAGGATCACGTCGACCGGTCCGGGCAAGGCCTCGACGAAGTCCTGCTCCCGGTAGTTGATGAGGACCTCGGCGCCCAGGTCGGCGCAGCGCTGGAGTTTCTCGTCGCTGCCCGCCGTCACGGCCACGTGGGCGCCGATCGCTCGCGCCCACTGGATCGCGAACGTCCCGATCCCGCTGCCGCCGCCGTGGATCAGCACCCACTCGCCGGGCTGCAGCCGCGCGGTCATGGCGAGGTTCGAGTGGACGGTGCAGGCCACTTCCGGGATTCCAGCGGCTTCGACCGGATCCACCCCGGGCGGCAGCGGCATCACCTGCCCGCGCGGTACGGCCACCTGCTCGGCATAACCGCCGCCGGTCAGCAGTGCGCAGACCGCCTCCCCGTCGAGCGTGCCCGAAACCTCGAGCCCGAGGATCTCGCTGGCACCCGGCGGTGGCGGGTAGAAGCCCTGCCGCTGCAGCAGGTCGGCCCGGTTGACTCCGGCCGCGGTGACTCTCAGTAACACCTGCTCGTCGACTGGCTGCGGCACCGGAACCTCTGACAGGCGCAGGTTTTCGGGGCCACCCGGTTCGTCCACAACGATTGCTCTCACAGGGCGAGGTTACGCCGTGTCACCGACGAGCGGACGGGTCGCTGACCAGTAGTCTGGCGCCCAGACCATCTGGAGGGGCACATGCCGGACGACAACGACGTTCCCGAACCGGAGTTTCCGGGCGCACCGGGGCCCGATTCGGCTCCACCGCCACAGGGCGCACCCGGAGGGTTCCCGCCGCCGGTCCCCGGTGGATACCCGCGACCCCAGGCGCAGCCCCCCGGCTATCCGCCACCCGGTGCACAGCCCCCGCCCCGCCCGCCCCAGCAGACCCCACCTGGCGGCTTCGCGCCCACGGCCGGATACCCGCTTCCGACGCCCCCTGGTCAACCCCCCTTGCCCGGCAGTACCCCGGTCCCGCCCGGCATGGGACCCACCCCGCCGCCGGGTCTGCAGCCCACCGAACCGCCGCCGAACGACTCCGACCCGACGCTCGTGTGGAAGATCGCGACCGGCGTCGTCGCGCTGCTGCTGGTGGGTGCGCTGGTCTGGGGCTTCTTGCAGAAGCGGGACGCGGACCAGGCCGCCGAGGCCAGCGCCGCCAAGATCGACCAGTTGCAGACCGAGATCGCCCGCGATCAGCAAGAAGAGGACGAGGTCAAGGAGGACCTCAACAAGGCCCAGGCCGAACACGAGAAGGTCCTCGCGAAACTCAAGGTCGAGAAGAAGGATCTGACGACCGAGGCGGCCAAACTGGCCAACCTGAACTCCGAGTACAACCAGGCCCAGAAGGAAGCGAACGCGAAGCAGGCGACCTTGCGCGACCAGTTGGCCGCCCAGAAGGCCCAGACCGCGCTGGCGACCAAGTGCGCGCAGGTCATGGCCACCGGGCTGCACGTGATCTACAACGCCGAGACTCCCACGGAGGTCATGAACGACGTCGTGAAGGAGATGCAGAGGGCCGCTGACAGCTGCGGCGGGGTCGTCAACGTCGACTGATCCCCGGCCGGAGGTGATGCCGCCTGTGACGCGGCCGTGCGACCGTGCGGTCGCAGGAGGTCGCACGGGCGGGTTGATCGGGCAGATCTTGCCGATGCGGTGTGGGGATCGGCTGGGGGTAGGGGTTGCGTTGGCGGGTCCGCCGACGCTCCGCGACACTGGATCAATGAGCATCTACGACTTCAAGGTCTCTGCGCGCGACGGATCGCAGGTCGACCTCACCGACTACAAGGGGCAGGTTCTGGTCATCGTCAACACCGCCAGCAAGTGCGGATTCACCCCGCAGTTCGCCGGGCTCGAGCAGTTGTACGAGCAGTACAAGGACCAAGGCCTCACCGTGATCGGGTTCCCCTGCAACCAGTTCGGCAACCAGGACCCCGGCAGCAACGACGAGATCGCCGAATTCTGCCAGGTCAACTACGGCGTCACCTTCCCCATGATGGGCAAGATCGACGTGAAGGGTGACGACGCCGATCCGCTGTACAAGTGGCTCACATCCGAGGCCAGAGGGATCTTGGGCTCGAAGTCCATCAAGTGGAACTTCACCAAGTTCCTCGTCGGCCGCGACGGCGAGGTCATCGAGCGTTTCGGGTCCCAGGACGAGCCGGCAAAGATGCGCGAGGCAATCGAAGCCGCTCTGTAGCGCGTACTGTGGGCGACTGTGCGCGTGGTCGTCTGCCCTGACAAGTTCGCCGGGACCTTGACCGCGCTGGAGGCCGCCCGAGCGATCACGGCCGGCTGGCTGCGGCACCGGCCCGATGACGAGGTCACACAGATCCCGCTGGCCGACGGCGGCCCCGGTTTCGTCGAGGTCCTGCACGCCAACCTCGGCGGGGTGGTGCACCGCGAACAAGTCCAGGATCCGCTCGGGCGCACCGTGCCGGCTCAATGGCTCGAAGCCGGCGGCACGGCATACATCGAAGCCGCCCAGGCGAACGGGCTGCACCTGCTGTCGCCTGCCGAGCGCGACCCGCAGCGGACGTCGACCTACGGCGTCGGTCAGTTGATCCGCGCTGCCCTGGGCCAGGACCGGATCGTGGTAGGGCTCGGCGGTTCAGCGACCAACGACGGCGGCCAGGGTGCGTTTGAGGCGCTGGGCGGCCGGCCGGTTCCCGGCCTGGTGCTCGCCACCGATGTCGACGTGCCGCTGCTCGGGCCCGATGGTGCCACCTACGGCTTCGCCACCCAGAAAGGTGCGGCCGCCAGTGAGCTCGACGCCCTGGAGCAGCGCATGCGGGACTGGTCGCGGCAGGATCCGGAGTTGGCGCAGGTGCCAGGAGCCGGAGCCGCGGGCGGGCTGGGGTACGGCCTGATGCTGCTCGGCGGCCGCCGGGTGTCGGGAATCGACCTGGTCGTGCGTGCGGTCGGTCTGGCGCGGGCGTGCGCGGACGCCGATCTGGTGATCACCGGCGAGGGCAAGTTCGATTGGCAATCCCTGCAGGGCAAGGTCGTGAGCGGGGTGCTGGCGGCGGCCGGCGACGCGCCCGTGGTCGTGCTTGCCGGAAGGGCGGACCTGGTGGACTCCCCGGCGGCGGTGCGGTCGCTGGTCGAGGAGGTCGGCGAGACGCGGGCGCTGGCCGAGCCTGCCGCCGCCTTGGCGCAGGTGGCCGGGGCGTTGGCGAGATCCTGGTGAGGGCGCGGACCTCGTGCAACGAAGTTGCGGGGGTCCGACCCGCGTTGTTACGAAGGTGGGCGTTCCGGAGCCGCGGAACCGCGCACCTTCGTGACAATCGGGCCCGAGGCGCCGCAACTTCGTAACAAGCGCGCGCCAGCGGACCCCTGCACCTGCCACACTCGGCGGGTGATCTGGAAACGGTCCGTGGTCTACCGCATCTGGGTGGTGGGCGGTCTCGTGGCGATCGTCCTGCTCGTGCTGCGGGTCGGGTTGTCCACCGAACCCGGTGACGAGCCGCCGTTCGTCCTCCTCGGTTCAGCGGTCGGCGTCTACCTGGTCGGCATCATCGTCATGCAGGCGGTCGGGCTGGCCCGCACCGATCCGACCCCGGAAGTCGGTCCCGCGCCGGACGGTGAACTCCCGCAGACGGTCGAGGGCATGCAGGCGATGCTGACCCTGCCCGGAGCCGACCGGCAGCGGGCGCGATCCGGTGCCCGTCGCGCCCACCGGCAGTCGGTGGGTTTGTTCATCCCCACCGCTCTGATCGCCATCCTGCTGCCCCTGGGTGGATACCTCTACATCTCCGGGACGGTCACGCAGATCTGGCAACCGTTCGGCGACAGCGGGATCGGCATCCCGGTGGCCGCGCTGCCCGGGCTGGCGATGGTGCTGGTCATGGTGCTGCTACTCCCGTCGAACATGCGCCGGGCACGGCAGGCCGCTGACGACTACAACTCCGGGCTGGGCCTGCGGATCACCGCCACGCCGGCGTCGATCCTGCTCCCGCGGATCGGCACGGACGGCGTCGGGCACCATGTGGTCGGGCCGACGACCATGGAGGGCACCCGGTACGGCCGGCCGGTGGTGGTCGACGCGTACTCGGGGAAGACCGCCGTGCTGGTGCAAGCCGCCACCGAGCCGTTCCGGGTCGTCGGCAGGCACGGCCGGGTCGAAACCGATGGGGCTGCCCCGGCGTGGCTGGTCGACGCCTTGCCGCAAGTGCCGCCGGACCCGAGATGGAACAAGGTGAGCCTGGCCGGCGGGCCGCCGGGGATCCGTGCCGACCGCAAGGGTTCGGCACTGGACTCCGAGTGGATGGCCGACCTCTGGCTCGCGGAGTTCCTGGCTGATGCGCGCGCCGAGCGTGGCCTGCCGCGCTGAGCGGGTCGGCAGTCAGTCCCGCAACGCCCGCAGTTCCGGGGGCGCGAGCATGCAATCGGTGCTCGGTGTGCTGCTTACTCTCAGTTACGGATCTGGGATCGCCGCAAGCGTCGCGAACACCGGCCGGATGGCCCGCCGCGTGGAGTCGCAGCCACAGAGTCCTAGGCGGCGCCGAGGCGGTCGCGTCGCAGTATCCGCAGTGAAGCGGAGCCGTTCGGGCCGCTGCTATAGCGGTTTTCCGGCATGGAGCCGACTGGGTGCGGGCGGCGGGCATGGTCGCCATCGCGCTGGGAGCCAGGGCCGCGGCACTGCACTGCCGAGGAGGGCGAACTGTTCGCGGCGCACCCATCCGCGGACGAGCGGGCCCCGGTCACCGGGTGGGCCGCGGCCGATATCGGACATGACGATTCGGTGCCTCCTACCCTGATTGCGTGGGCTGGTACTGGACGGTTTACGGCGTGGCGCTGTTGGTGGCGGCGTGTTTCGTGTTGGCCGCCCTCGTTGTCGCATGGCCGCGCCGGACCATCGCCGGGGGGCGGCCGTTGGTGGGGTTGCTGATAGCCATGCTCGTCTGGACGGTCTTCGCCGCACTCGAGTCGATGGCCGTCGGGCAAGAGGCGCAGATCCTCTTCGGAACCTTGAGTTATCCCGGTGCCCTCAGCGTCGTCGTGTTCTTCTTCATATTCGTGGTGGAGTACACGAACAGCGAACGGTGGGCGCCCAAGCCGCGGTGGTTGCTGTGGATCATCCCGGCGTTCTGCATGTCCGCCGCGGTGACCAACGGACTGCACCACCAGTTGTGGACCACGTTCACCCTCGAGGCCAACAACACTCTGCGTTACGGTCACGGCCCGATCTTCATCCTGGTGATCGGTTACAGCTACCTGATGCTGTTCGGCGCCTTGGCGATTGTCGTGGCCTCCTTCGGCCGGCACGACAAGAGTTACAACGGGCAGTTCCGGGCGGTGCTGATCTTCGCGCTCTTCCCGTTCGTCGGGTCGGTCGCCTACGTCCTGGGGTTCAGCCCGTTCCCCGATCAGGATCCCGCTCCGCTGACTTTCACGGTGGCGGCGGTCGGGTTGACGTGGAGTCTGCTGCGTCAGGGTCTGCTCACCGTGGTGCCGATTGCGCAGGAGTCTGTTCTGCAGAACATGCACGACGCGGTGCTGGTGGTCGACTCCGGTGACCGGGTGGCGATGGCCAACGCGGCGCTCTTCCGGTGGCTCGGGATCCACGATCAGATAGTCGGACGGCCGGTTGCAGAGGTCCTGCGAACCTGGCCGCGGCTGCTGCAGATCGTCAACGGGTCGCACGACGCACAGGAGGTCTTCATCGACCACCCGCTGCCCAGATATGTGGATGTCCAACGGACCGTGATCAGCAATGACCGTGGCCGTATGCGGGGCCGGGTGCTGGTGCTGCGCGACATCAACGATCTGCGGCTCGCGGACATGGAACTACGTGCGGCCAACGAGAAGCTCACCGTGCAGTTGGAGACGATCCAGACCCTGCAGGACGGATTGCGCGAGCAGGCTCTGCGGGATCCGCTGACAGGTCTGTACAACCGGCGCTACCTGGAGGAGACGGTAGGCCGGGAACTCGCCCGCGCCCACCGCGACGGCGCGCCGCTGAGCCTGCTGATGATCGACCTCGACCACTTCAAGAAGCTCAACGACGAGCACGGCCACGCCGCCGGCGATCAGGTTCTGCGGTGGTTCGCGGATGTGGTGAACGCGAAACTGCGCCCCGGCGACATCGCGTGCCGCTACGGTGGCGAGGAATTCGTCATGATCATGCCGTCGGCGCCGCTGACGGTGTCGCTGGCCCGGGCCGACGAGATCCGTTCAGCCTTCACCGCATACGTGGCCACCGCTTCGAGCAACACGTTGAGCCAGGTGACGTTGTCGTGTGGTCTTGCCATGTTCCCCGCCGACGCGACCACAGCCGGTGAGTTGCGCCGTTGCGCAGATGTCGCGTTGTACGCGGCCAAGAGTGCGGGGCGCGACCGGGTGATGGTGTATACGGACCGGATCCGCGCCAGGAGCCTGCGCGGGCGCACCTAGCGCGATCAGGGTTGCGGGGGCCCCCAGAAGAACATGTCGAACCGGTCGGCGCCGGCGGCCACGGCCTCGGCATACGTGAAGGTGCCGTTGTAAAGCGGGGTGTTGAGGACGATGCCGTCGAGGCCCTCGGGCACCAACTCGTGGAGTTCATGCAGGTCGTCGAGGTGTCGGATGCCGCCGCTGGCGATCACGTGGCTGTCGGTCTGCTCGCAGAACTCCTGCAGGAGGTGCCGGTCCCCGTGACGCCACAGGTGGTGGCCGGCCATGTCGCGCACGACGTAGCGGGTGCAACCGGCCTGGTCCAGGGTGACGCGGACGTCGAAGACGTCCGGCTTGCGGATGTCGAGGCCGACGGCGAGCAGGTCGCCGTGTCGGCCGAGGGCATTCTGGGTCCAGGTCAGGTCGGTGGGCTCGATCACGATGCGACTGGGTTGCGCCTTCAGGGCCGCCTGCAGACCAGCCTCGTCCTGGATGTGGGCGGAGAGTTGCACGTGGGCGCCACCTGCCCGGGCGATCGCCGTGTAGTTGTCGCCGGTCCCCTCGGCTGCATTCCTGTCCGCGACGTGCACCCAACTCGCGCCCTGCTCGACGAAGGCCCGGACCACTTGCTCGACACTGCCTTGTTCGGGCGGCGACCCCGGGCTCAGCGGGAACTGCGCCTGCCCCTTCGAAACGGTCACCTGGGGCAGCAGCGCCAACGGGTACAGAGTCATGGAACCAGCCTAGTGGCCGCGCGGTTGCCGGACCCGTCCCGCTGGCCCCGGCTGGTCGGTCCGGCCTCCATCTGCTGGCCGGGGCGTATGGCCAAAGGCCAATTCGGCCACGAGTTTGCGGAATCGGTGCCCGATATGCATCTTTTGAGCTGATATGCGCCTCCATCTGTTGGCCGCTTGACCGCGACGCGGCCAGCAGATGGAGGGCAGGACCCTCCTACTCGGGGCTCGGTGGGCGCCGGGAGGCCTTGAGTTGGGAGCGCTTGCGTTTCGCATCGATCCGCCGGGTCACCGAGGCGGCGCTCGGCCGGGTCCGGCGGCGGCGCTTGGCGGGTCCGGCCAGCGCCGAGACCACCTTGCGCGCGAGCCGGTGACGGGCGGCCTGCCGGTTCTGCAACTGTGAGCGGTGCTCGGAGGCGACCACCGTGAACTCGGAGCGCAACCGGTTGCGCTGGTAACCGCTGAGCGCGCGAGAGGTGGTGGGATCCCACCGCAACTCGACGCGGGAGTCGGAGGTGTTCACCGACTGCCCGCCGGGTCCCGACGAGCGGCTGAAGCGCCACTGCAGTTCGGAGGCGGGGATGGTGAGGTCGTCGCTGACGAACAAGTCCGATGCGGGATCAGCCATCGGCCGCCACCCACTCGTCGATGTGCACGTCGTGGGGTTGCGCGAAGACCTCATCGACGATCTCGTCGGACCACACCAGAGCAAGTGTCCGGGCCTGTGGTTGTTGCGGTAGGAACCGGTCGTAGTACCCGCCGCCCTGCCCGAGTCGCTGGCCGTTCAGGGTCACAGCCAGGGCCGGGACAACCACGACCTCGATCGAGGGAAGGCCGACCCGGTCGGCCGAACACGCGGGCTGTCCCGGCAGTCCCCACGCCGCCCACGGTTCGCTTCCAGCCGCGTTGACCCAATTCATCTGACGATCGGGCTCGGCAACGGGGAGGAAGACGGCATCACCGCGGGCCAGCAGCGCTTCCACCACGTCACCGGTCGGTGGCTCGCCGGGCAGGCCTACATAGCAGCAGACCCGGGACCGGGCCGGGATGCGTGCGAGCACCCTCGGCACGAAGTCGGCGCCGGGAACATGCCCGATCGCCCGGCGGGCGCGGATCTCTGCTCGCAGCTGCGCCTTTCCCATGGCGTCACGCTAGCGGGATGGGCCAGTCGACGCCCCCGAGCAGCCGTCAGCCGAAGAGCCCGCCGAGGTGGGCGTCCACACCGCTCGTGGTGTCGACGGTCGCCAGATCCACAGAGTCCTCATCCACTTCCCGCAGCAGCGTCACATCCTCCATGGTGGCTGCGACAGAGTCGCTCAGGAACCGGGACGGCTGCGCCCAGGAATGCCGGTCGTCGCGCGCCGCGGGCCGGTGGTGGTAGCGCAGCGGCACATAGACGTGCAGATCCCGGCGGGGTCGGGTCATGGCCACGTAGAACAGCCGCCGCTCCTCCTCCAGGCCGTCCCGGTCGGTCAGCGCCATGTCGGACGGGATGTTCCCGTCGGCGGCGTGGATCACGTGCACCACGTCCCACTCCAGCCCCTTGGCCGAGTGCATGGTGCTGATGGTCAGCCAGTCCTCGTCGATCGCCGGGACACCGGCCAGATCGCCCGTACTGCGCGGGGGTTCGAGCGCGTGGTCCGCGGCCACGTCCGACAGCCGCGGCAACTGGGCGGCGGCCTCGACCAGCAGGTCGAGGTCGGCCAGGCGCTCCTCGGCGTTGTCGTAGTTGCTGCGAACCAGCGGGGTCACGGCCCGGCGCAACGGCTCGGCTTGTTTGGTGGCGATCGCGCGGACCACCGCCTCCGCCGGTTCGAGTGCGCTGGTCGGCAGTTCAGCAAGAGCCAGCGGCCACCGCAGCAGCACGTCGGCGTCCTCGCCGTCGTCGAGCAGGCCGAGCGCGGTGACGGCCCGTTTGGCCTTCGTCGGCCCGACCCCGGGCAGCAACTGCAGTATTCGGAACCAGGCCACCTCGTCGCGCGGGTTGTCGGCGATCCGGAAGGCGGCGAGCAGATCCTTCACGTGGGCGGCTTCCAGATAACGCAGTCCGCCGTACTTGACGAACGGGATTCCGCGCCGGCCCAGTTCGATCTCGAGCCGGTCGCTGTGGTGGGCCGCCCGGACCAGCACCGCCTGCTCGCGAAGCTCGGTGCCCTGCTCGCGATGCGCCAGGATCTGCTCGCAGACCACGACACTCTGGTGGTCCTCGTCGGCGCAGCGGACCAGACGGGGGGTGGTGGCGGCGTCGACTTCGGGTGCGCGCAGCCGGGTGGAGAAGCCGCTCGGCGCGTCGTCGGCGATGGCGTTGGCCGTGTCGAGGATGGCCTGGGTGGAGCGGTAGTTGACGGTCAGATGCAGAGTGCTGGCCCCGGCGAACCGGTCCTCGAACTCCAGGATGTGCCGGGGGTCCGAGGCGCGGAACGAGTAGATCGCCTGCGCATCGTCACCGACCACGGTCAGCCGTGGGTCGTGGGTGCGCAGCAGCTGCAGCACCTCGACCTGCAGGGCGTTGACGTCCTGGTACTCGTCGACCAGGACGTGGTCGTACACGCCGGCCAGGGAACGGCCCACCAGGTCGTCGCGCAAGGCCTGCCGCCAGTGCAGCAACAGGTCGTCGAAGTCCAGCAGCCCCAGCCGGCGCTTACGGGCGATGTACGCCTTGCAGACCGCCCCGATCGGTTCGGCGAGATCGCTGGCCCAGGGGGCCACCGCCAGGGTCACCTCGGCAATGGGCGTGCCGGTGTCGACGGCGCGTGAATACAGGTCCAGCAGCGTGGACTTGCGCGGGAAGCGCCGGCTGTTGGGGAGTTCCTTGATGGTCTCGTCGCGCACCACATCCATCACGTCGGAGGCGTCCGAGGGGTCGAGCACCGAGAATCCTTCGGGCAGGCCGAGACGGGCCGCATGCTGGCGCAGAGTCCGGTGGGCCACCGAGTGGAACGTGCCGCCGGCCACCCGCCCGGCGCGCAATCCGGCCCGCGAGAGCCGCGCGTGCGTCCGGTCGACCATCTGCCGGGCAGCCCGCCGGGTGAAGGTCAGCAGCAGCACCCTTTCAGCCGGCGTGCCGTCGGCCACGATGCGTGCCACCCGGGCGCTCAGCGCGGTCGTCTTGCCGGTGCCGGCGCCTGCCAGCACCCGCAGCGGACCGCCCTCGAACGCAGCGACTGCCCGCTGCTCGTCGTTGAGCCCCGCCAGGACATCCGATCCGTACATGCGTTCGACCCTAGCGGACGGATGTGACAAAGGCGGGTGAGCGCGCCGTTCGGCAGGAAATCGGCCCGTCTGCGGGATTACGTTCGGGACACAAGCCGAAGGAGTCAGGAATGTCCAAGAAGATCTCGCGCGTCGACAAGTACGCAGCCAGCCCGGAGGCGATCTGGGCGATGTTGTGCGAATCCGCCTACGTGGAAGGGCAAGTACCAGGCGCTCGGGGACATCTCGACCGATGTGCTGGAGCACGAGCGCGATGACAGCGCCCGGTCGCTCAAGGTGGACCGCAGGGTTCCCGCCGATCTGCCCGAGTTCGCGAAGAAGATCCTGGGGGACAAGAATCGGGTCATCCAGACCGAGAAGTGGACGGCGACCGGTGGCGGCTACGTGTGCGACCTCGACATCGACTTCCCCGGCAAACCCCTGCACGTGAAGGGCACGCTCGAGATCAAGCCGACCGGAGCCGACACCAGCGACTGGGTCGTGGACATGGACGTCAAGGCCAGCGTCCCGCTCGTGGGCGGCAAGCTCGAGGGCGTCGTCCAGAAGGAGACGATCGCCAGCCTCGACAAGGAGTACGCCTTCAACCAGGAGTGGCTCGCCGAGCACTGATCGGTCCAGACGCGCCGCCCTGTCCGGCGGCCGGGCATGGTGAAGAATTGTCGCTCCCCACGACAGATCTTCACCAAGCCCCGTTCAGTGACGTGTGACACCGCCGCCCGCACTCAGCAAGGACCGCCTCGAGCAGGTTGCTGGCAGGCTCCGTAGCATCAAGACGTGCGTGCTCTGCTGCTTGAGAACATCCATCCCGATGGCGCAGCCGCCCTTGCACGTGCCGGTGTCGAGGTGGAGACCCTCGACCGCGCCCTCGAAGGCGACGAACTCGCCGCGCGGCTCGACGGGGTGAACCTGCTCGGGATCCGGTCGAAGTCACAGGTCTCAGGCGAGCACCTTCACCGTGCCGACTCGCTGCTGGCGATCGGTGCCTTCTGCATCGGCACCGATCAGGTCGACCTCGCCGCCGCCGCCGACCAAGGCATCGCGGTGTTCAACGCCCCCTACTCCAACACCCGCAGCGTCGTGGAACTGGCGCTGGCCGAGATCATCGCGCTGACCCGCGGAATGGTCGAGAAGAACCGAAAGATGCACGAGGGCATCTGGGACAAGTCGGCTGCGGGTGCCCACGAGGTCCGCGGGCGGGCGCTGGGCATCGTCGGGTACGGCAACATCGGCGCCCAACTGTCGGTGCTGGCCGAGGCGCTCGGCATGGTCGTCCACTTCTACGACACCTCCGACAAGCTCGCCCTGGGCAATGCCCGCCGGTGCGGGTCGTTGGACGAACTGCTCGCCGTTGCCGACGTGGTGACCCTGCACGTCGACGGCCGGCAGGGCAACGCGGGTCTGTTCGGGGCCCGGCAATTCGCGGCGATGAAGCCCGGGGCGCTGTTCCTCAACCTGTCCCGGGGCTTCGTCATCGACACCGCCTCGCTGCGCGAGAACCTCCTCAGCGGGCACATCGCGGGCGCCGCCGTGGATGTGTTCGCAGTCGAGCCGAGCAGCCGCGGGGAGGAGTTCCGCAACGAACTGCGCGGACTGCAGAATGTGATCCTGACCCCGCACATCGGTGGCTCGACGTTGGAGGCGCAGCAGGACATCGGCCGATTCGTAGCCGGCAAACTGGCCGACTTCTACAACGACGGCTCGACCGTGCTGAGCGTGAACCTGCCGCCTTTGGCGCTGCCGGAGCACGCCGGCACCCACCGGCTGGCGCATCTGCATCGCAACATCCCGGGCGTGCTGGCGGCCATCAACTCGGTCCTGGCAGACCACCACGTCAACATCGAGGGGCAGTTGCTTGGCACCCGCGGCGAGATCGGCTACGTGCTCACCGACATCAGTGTCGACTACCCCGACGACGTCCTTGCGCAGTTGCGGGCGTTGCCCGAGACGGTGCGACTGCGCGTCCTGTACTGACGCCCGGCGGTCCTGCGGCACCCCAACTGCGCACCGGCGTTGCTCACCCCAGCGACGGTCCGCCCATCAGCGCGCTAACACCGCTGGCCACCAGCACCGCGCCCACCCCGATCGAGGCGATGATTGCGGTGCGGTTCCCGTAGCGGTCCAGCCAGCCGGTCACCTTGTTGGTGACGACCACGCGGCGTTCGGGTCCGGCGGCGGCGTATGCGGCGACGATCGCGATCTGCAGGACCAGGGCCGCGGTGGCGTACACCAGGACTGCCATCAGGATCTCCAGTGCTGCCAGGTTGCTCGCCCCGATGTTGATCATGGCAACGGTAAACACGACGTCGAGCAGGCTCTGCACGATCACCAGGGCCGCACCGAAGGCGAAGAGCAGGAACCCGGAGAGCGCGAGCCGGCGGCGCAGGCCGTCCGAGACCTCGGGGCCGCTGTCGCCGTGCCGGGACCGCCACCAGAGGTAACAGCCGAAGCCAGCGAACAGCACGCCGCCCACGATCTCGATGCCCGGCTCCAGCCACGGGAAGTCGTCTTTGAGCCGGAGCATCACATGACCCGCGCCGATCGCGAACGTCACGCCCAAGGCCGTGATCCCGAGTGCCGACCCGATCAGGAACCACGCCGACCGGCGGATCCCGTTTGGCTGGGTCAGTAGCAGTGGCATCACGGCGATCCCGACCGGGTCCACGGCGGCAAGACCGAGGAAACCCATCGACGCCAGTAGGGAGAGCACACTGACGAGTCTGGCAGGAGGCGTTCAGGGTCGCGTCGCTAGCCTTGAGTCATGAATCCAGCGGTCGCCGCCGGCGCACCGGGCACAGTCGGGGTCGCCCTGGACGTCCTGCGCCGCGGCGGCAACGCGGTCGACGCGGCGGTTGCGGCGGCCTTCGCCATGCCGGTCACCGAGCCGGGACTGGCCAGCCTGGGCGGCGGCGGGTTCATGATGGTGCGTGACCGCGATGGGGAAACCACGCTGATCGACTTCTTCGCCGCCGTTCCGACCCCTCGCAGCGGTCACCTGCATCGCGTGGTGACCGTCGAGTTCGCCGGCGCCCGCCAGAACTTCGCCATCGGGTCGTCGACGGTTGCTGTGCCCGGGGTGCTGCCCGGCCTGCTGCACGCGCACGAACGGTTCGGCCGGCTCAAGCGGGATGCGGTTGTGACCCCGGCGATCGAGGTCGCCCGGGAAGGGGCGGCGATGACCGGGGAGCAGGCGCTGGTCCTGCAATTGATCGGCGGGGTACTCACGTCCACCACGGAGTCGGCTCGTGTCTACGCCCCCAAGGGTCAGTTGCTGCGCGCAGGGCAGATCCTGCGCAACCGCAACTACGCGGACTTCTTGGACGAGGTGATCGGTGGCCTCGACAGGTTGCCTGCCATCGGACCCCTGCACGAGGACGACCTGGCCGCCTACGAGGTGTACGAGCGGGAGCCATTGCGAGTCGCCCTTCCGGGGGCGACGTTGCTGACCAATCCGCCGCCGTCGCTGGGGGGCTCGATCATCGCGCATGCCCTGAGCGATCTGGCCGCCATCGAGTCGCCGACGGCCCTGGATCTGCTGACCGCCTTGCGTCGTGCGACCGAGCACAACAAGACCCTGGCGCCGGTGTCGGTGCGGGGTACGACGCACATCAGCGTGACCGACGGCGAGCAGACGGTGGCCATGACGGTGTCCAACGGGAGTTGCTCAGGGGTGATGCTGCCGGGAACGGGCATCCAGTTGAACAACATGATGGGCGAGAGCGATCTGCATCCCGACGGGCACACACTGCCGGTCGGCGCCCGGATCCGGTCGATGATGGCTCCCAGCATCGTGGAGCGCAAAGGCTTGGTCACGGCGCTGGGAACCGGCGGCAGCGAGCGCATCCGCAGCGCCATGGTGCGGGTGATCGCCCAACTGGCGCGCGACGTCGATCTGCAGGAGGCGATCGACGCCCCGCGGGTCCACCTGGACAACGACGACGTCGTCCAGGTCGAACCGGGATTCCCCGCCGAGCAGGTCGCGGCGCTGCCCTCGCCGATGTCGCTGTGGGATGCCCGCGACTTCTACTTCGGCGGGGTGCACGCGGTGTCCAGTGACGGGACGGCCGCATGCGACGCGCGCCGGGGCGGCCACATCGGGACTTTGTGAGGCCCAAGCCCCTCCATCTGCTGGCCGGGGTTTGCGTGGGTGGCCAGAGGATGGAGGGCCGAAACCCCATATTTCGGGCGTAAAGGACGTGAATGCCTCCATCTGCGGGCCGCCGGGGTCCGGAGAGGGGCGATCCGGCCACGAGATGGAGGGGTGAGCCGGGTGATCGGGGTTCTGTTACGCCGAAGTCACTCCATCCGCTGGCCGGCTGCGCGCGGTGTCCAGTGCGGGCACGGCCGCGTGCGACGCGCGCCGGGGCGGCCACGTCGGGACTCTCTGAAGCCCAGCCTCTCCATCTGCTGGCCGGAGTGTGCGCGGGTGGCCAGAGGTTGGAGGGCCAAACCCACACATTTGGGGCGTAACGGACACGGTTTCCACCATCTGCAGGCCAGCGAGGCGCAGTCCGGCCACGAGATGGAGGGTGAGCCGCGGTTACCGGGGGATGCGGACCCGGTGGGAGCCCGACGGCCGGCGCCCGCTTACCGCATGTCGGAGGCGCTGATGCCCAACGATGCCCGTGCCGCTTCCAGCCGCGCGACCGGCACCCGGAACGGGGAACAACTCACGTAGTCCAGCCCGACATCGTGGAAGAAGTGGACCGACGCGGGGTCGCCGCCGTGCTCGCCGCACACCCCGAGATGCAGGTCGGGGCGGACCTTGCGGCCCTCCGTTGCTGCGATGTCCACGAGTCGACCGACACCATCGACGTCGATGCTCTCGAACGGCGACACCCCGAAGACGCCCTTGTCGAGGTACAGCGAGAAGAAGCCGGCCTCGACGTCGTCGCGGCTGAACCCCCAGGTGGTCTGGGTGAGGTCGTTGGTCCCGAAGGAGAAGAACTCCGCGCTGGCCGCGATGTCCCCAGCGGTCAGCGCCGCCCGCGGCAGCTCGATCATCGTCCCGATCGGGAAGCGCAGCGTGCAGCCGTGCTTCTGCGCGACGTCGGCCAGCACCTGGGCGGCCTCCTCGACGACGAGTTCGAGTTCGTGCACGGAGCCGACCAGCGGGATCATGATCTCCGCGCGCGGGTCGCCACCGAGGCGCTGCCGGAAGCAGGCCGCCTCCGCGATCGCGCGCACCTGCAACGCGAACAACCCCGGCACCTGCAGCCCGAGCCGCACGCCGCGCAGACCGAGCATCGGGTTGGATTCGTGCAGTCTGCGCACCGCCCGCAGCAGGCGCAGGTCGGCCTCGTTGGGCTTGCCGTGCTCCTCCGCGACGGCCACCCGCACCGACAGTTCCGTGAGATCGGGGAGGAACTCGTGCAAAGGCGGGTCGATGAGCCGGATCGTGACCGGCAGTCCGTCCATGATCTCGAGGATCCGGATGAAGTCCTTGCGCTGCAACGGCAGTAGTGCGGCCAGGGCGGCTTCCTGTTCGACCTCGTCCTCGGCCAGGATCAACTTCTCCACGTACTGCTTGCGGTCGCCGAGGAACATGTGCTCGGTACGGCACAAGCCGATCCCCTGGCTGCCCATGCGACGTCCGCGGGCGGCGTCCTCGGGGGTGTCGGCGTTAGCCCGTACGCCCAGTCGGCGGGCCTCGTCGGCGTGGCGCATGATCCGGTCGACGGCGTGCACCAGCTCGGCGGTGTGCGGGTCGGCGTCGTCAAGGGCGGCATCGATGCCGGCGTCGAAGTACTCCACCACCGGCGACGGCCGCACCTCCACCGCGCCGTTGAAGACCTCGCCGGTGGACCCGTCGATCGAGATGACCTGGCCCTCAACGAGGCGCTGGCCGTCCGGGAACGTCAGTGTGCGGGCCGCCGAGTCGATCTCGATGGTCTCCGTGCCGCACACCGCGGTCTTGCCCATGCCGCGCGCGACGACGGCAGCGTGCGAGGTCTTGCCGCCGCGGGTGGTGAGGATGCCCGCCGCGGCGACCATGCCCGGCAGGTCGTCGGGGTTGGTCTCCCGGCGCACGAGGATCACCTTGGTGCCGTCGGCGGCCGCCTTCACCGCGGCTTCGGAGTCGAACACGATCTTGCCGACCGCCGCGCCGGGGGAGGCTGCAGTGCCCTTCGTGCTGGCCGCCGGGGCGTTCGCGTGGTCGAACTGCGGGAACATCAACTGACCCAGTTGCGGCCCGGAGACCCGCCCGACCGCCTCGTCCATGTCGATCAGGCCCTCGTCGACCAGCTGCACGGCGATCCGGAAGGCGGCTGCCGCTGTGCGCTTGCCGACCCGGGTCTGCAGCATCCACAACTTCCCGCGCTCGATCGTGAACTCGATGTCGCACAGGTCCCGGTAGTGCTGTTCGAGGGTGTTCATGATGTCCATGAGCTCGGTGTACGCCTCGGGCTCGAGTGCTTCGAGGTCGGCCAGTGCCAGCGTGTTGCGGATGCCGGACACGACGTCCTCGCCCTGTGCGGATTCGAGGTAGTCGCCGTAGACGCCGCGGGCCCCGGTGGCGGGATCGCGGGTGAAGGCCACGCCGGTGCCGGAGTGCTCGCCGGAGTTGCCGAACACCATCGCCTGCACGTTCACGGCGGTGCCGAGATCGCTCGGGATGCGCTCCTGGCGCCGGTACAACTGTGCGCGGGGGGTGTTCCAGGACCGGAAGACCGCCTCGATGGCGCCGAGCAACTGGTCACGCGGGTCCTGCGGGAAATGGGCGCCGTGCGAGGAGATGATGTCCTCGTACCGGATCACCAGACCCTTGAGCGCCTCAGCGGGGATCTCGACATCGGAGGTGACGCCGGTCTCGACCATGACCTCGGCCAGCGCGTCGGCGAACAGGTCGCCGTCGAGGTCGAGCACCGTCTTGCCGAACATCTGGATCAGCCGCCGGTAGGAGTCCCAGGCGAACCGCTCGTTGCCGGACTGCTTGGCCAGGCCGTGCACCGACTCGTCGTTGAGGCCGATGTTGAGCACTGTCTCCATCATCCCGGGCATCGAGAACTTGGCCCCGGATCGCACCGAAATCAGCAGGGGGTCGGTGGCATCGCCGAGGGTGCGGCCCATCGTGTGCTCGAGGTCGTCGAGCCGTGACCGCACTTCGTCGAGCAACTCCTTGGGCGTGGATCCGCTGAGCAGATACTCGCGACACGCTTCGGTGGTGATGATGAAGCCGGGCGGGACGGGCAGGCCCAGGTTCGTCATCTCGGCGAGGTTGGCCCCTTTGCCGCCGAGCAGATCTTTGAGGTCCTTGTTGCCTTCGGAGAATGCGTACACCAACTTGTCGGTCATGGCTCTATTCTGCCCAGCGAGGCAACCCTTCGTGCAGCAATGGCTCAATCTCGTCGGATATACCCAGGGGTGGTATGCGAGATCTGCTTCTGAGACCAAGGTGCGGGGTCGCCCGGGCGTGTCGCGCGCACCTTCGTCGCAATGGTGGCGTGGGGGGCGCACCTTCGTGACAAAGGCCCCGAGAAGCGTCAGTCGGATGCCTCTGCTACGAAGGTGCGGGTGCTCGGGGCGCTTTGTCACAAAGCTGCGGGGTCGCCCGGGCGTGTCGCGCGCACCTTCGTCACAACGGTGGCGTGGGGGGCGCACCTTCGTAACAAAGGCCCCCAAGAAGCGTCAGTCGGACGAAGGTGCGGGGTCGACGGAGGCATCAGTCGGTCTGCACGTAGCGCGGATACGTCTGCTTGGCCCGCCGCGCCTGCTCAACGTCGACGTCCACGATCGCCACGGGCTCATCGGGCGTCGTCACCGCCAGCACCTCGCCGTCCGGGTCGATCACCCATCCCGAGCCGCCCATCGTGGTGTCCGCGACGGTCTCCGAGCGGTTGCTGGAGATGCAGAACGCTCCGCTGCACACCGCGTGCGTCGCGCCCCCGGCCAGCCACTTGGCTCCGGACTCGACGGGAGTGGCGCGTGGGACGAGCACGAAGTCGACTTCGGTGTACGCGTGCTGGGTGAACCACATCTCGGTGCACACGCTGATCCCGACGCGTCCGGCACTCGTGTCCACCTCGGGGAAGTGCACCGGCCCGCGCCGATACCACGACGCCTCCCAGAAGCCGGGCTCGTCGGGCAGGAACGTCTTGGTGTGAACCGGTCGCACGCCCGAGCCGGCGGTCCAGTAGAACGCTTCGTTGTGGCTGCCGGTGGCCCGGGTCCCGACGACGAGCCCGGCCGGAAGGTCGGCGAGCCGCTCGAGGTGCTGCTGCGACGCAGCAGCCGCCCAGGCCTCGTGGTCCACCTCGCGGGTCGCGCACAGCCAAGGCATGAAGGCGAGCTCGGGTAGTACCAGCAGGTCCACCGGGGGAAGTGCGAGGACGGTGTCCCAGGTCGTGGCGGGGTCGGAGCAGTCGATCCCCAGCGCGGCGACCCTCATCGGCCCGGAGTCCGCGTCAGAGCGTCCCCGAGCGCGATGCCCGCCGGTTCGGAGGCCAGGTAGTGGGTCTCAGCGTGCATGCCCAGCCCGAGACTCGCGAACGTGTCGATGGCCTGCGGGTACCACAGGTGGATCCCGTCGCCGGCGGTGACCCAGTCGCCGGTGTTGACCAGGTTGATCCACGTCCTCACGGCCCCGGTCGGGAACTGTCCGCGGAACTCCGCGAGCGTGTGCCGCCACGGCTTGCGGGCCATCGGGCTGCCGATCGTGAGCAGGAGATCGACCCCTGTGTCTTTGGGCAGATAGTGCAGAAGGTCGAAGGCGACCACCGAGCCCAGGCTGTGGCCGACGATCACCAGATCGCCCTTGGGTAGTTGCTCGAGGCACCGTGCGCGCACCGCCGCCCGTACTTGCGGCTGTGCTTGGTACCGCTGGATCTCGGGCATCCTGCTCAGCATGAAGCGGGTGACCCACTCCTTGGGGAAGAAGTCGTAGGGACTCCTCGGACGGGTGGTGTACGGGTGCATGGACAGTCGCACCATCCGCTGGTGACGGTCGAAGTGGGAGGAGGTCGGGCCGGCTTCGATCGCCCGCTGCGGCATCGATGCCAGAACGTCGTGCAGGACGTCGGCGTAGTCCACCTCCACCAGGTCCACGGCGGGGGTCAGTTCGCGCCGGCGGGCGGCTCGCAAGCCGGTGTTGACCGCGCCCACCCAGTCGCTGCTTTGCACGTAGCGGCCGTGGATGAAAACCAGCGACACGCTCACGTGGTCACTGTACTTCTGGGGCGGTCAGGCGCCGGTGGGCGACTGGGATCGCAGGTTCAGACGACCTGGTAGTCGCCGGCATCTGCGAACGCCGTACGGATCTGCTCGTCGGTCAGTCGCGTCTGCGCCTCGATTACGACACTGCTGACGCCGTCGGGCACCAGGTCCACGGTCACGTCGGTGACCCCGGGCAGCGCCGAGAACTCCTCGGTCACCGCCCGCACGCAGTGGTCGCACGTCATCCCCTGGACCTTGAGTTCTTGCTTGCTCATGAACGCACCAATCTGGCTATCGCTGCCGTGATCTCGGTGATCTTGTCGTCGGGGTCGACCCCGCTCACACTGGCCTCGTGGACGCACGTGTGCAGGTGCTGCTCGACGAGCTGGATGGCGAAGGACTCCAGCGCCCTGGTGGTCGCGGAGACCTGGGTCAGCACATCGACGCAGTCGTCGTCACTCTCGATCAGCCGTTGCAGGCCACGAACCTGGCCCTCGATGCGGCGAAGTCGGTGTATCTGCGCCGTCTTCGTCTGTTCGTCGATCTCCATAGCGTCCTCCATTGCTGGCAACAGGATACTCACCCGGGGTATTCCGTGGCAGCCGTATGTGAGGGGTTTCGGCGACTTGGCCGCAGACGTGCGGAGTAACGTCTGTCGCCGGGGGACGGCCGGGCCGCGGGTGAGAGACTCGGACCATGGGCCATCTCGAAGATGTTCTGACTCTGCGCGAACAGGGCGGCGAGTGGTCGGCCGAGGTGCCCGCGGGCTGGGCGCAGGGCCGGACCACGTTCGGGGGGCTCGTCGCCGCGTTCCTCGCCCGCGCCGCTGAAGCCGCGTGCGACCGCCCGATCCGCAGCATGGACATCTACTTCCTGGAGCCGGTCATCCCCGGGCCGGTCACCTTGAAGGTGGAGAGCACGCGTACCGGCAAGCACCTGACGCACCTCGAGGTGGGGATGTACGCCCAGGCCAAGCGGGTCGCCACCGCGCGGCTGATCCACGCCGATGCCACGACCGGTCGCCTGGACGTGGTGCCCGCCGCCCCCGCGCAGGAGAAGTCGTTCGACGAGGCGATCGAGATGCCGTTCATCGACGGGGTCATGCCGGAGTTCCTGCAGAACCTGGAACTGCGGCTGGGGGAGGGTGACCCGCCGATGACCGGGTCGTCACGAGCGGTGGCCGGCGGTTTCGTCCGCAACCGCGGACCGGCGCGTGGGGTGGCGGCGTTGTTGACTCACGGGGATGCCTGGCCGCCGCCGCAACTGGCGATGGTCGACCACCTCGTTCCAGCCAGCAGTGTCCGCTGGCACGTGGCCTTCCACGCCGACGTCACCGAGGCCGATGGTGAGCAATGGTCCTGGTTGCGCAGCGAGGCGACCTGGCGCAGCGGGCCGTTGTCGACAGTGGTGGGCATGCTCGTGCGTGACGGCGCCCCCGTCGCCTATCTCGAGCAGACGATCGTGATGTACGCCTGAGCCGGGCCTCACGCCAGACGCAGGTTCCCGTCGATGTCCACCTCGAGGTGGTGGATGTGCCCGAGGCCGGGCAGCGGGATGTGGACGTCGCTGAACTGCGACTTGCCGACGACTTCGACGGCTCCGTCGGAGGATCGGCTGCCGACCAGATCCAGCGGTACCTCGATGGTGCCGGCGCTGGCACTCCCGCTGAATGTGTCGCCGCGGCGGGTTCCGGCGAAGAGGAGCGTGCCGTTGGTGAGTTGATGGATCAGGGCGTGCAGCTCCGGGTCGAGCAGCGGATTGCCTGTGACGACCTGGTCGATGCGGACCGTGAACTCGAGATGGGAGTCCGAGATCCGGCCGTCGACCACCGGGGCTGTGGCCTGAATGGTGACAAGGCCGATGCGGTTGGTCCGGATGTTCATCCGGCTGCCGTCGCCGATGGTCCTGGAATCCGCCACGACACTGGACTCTACGGCCGGAGACCAACTTCGGGGGCCACCGGTTCGCCCGCCTGCGAATGCCGGACCCGGGAGACCACACTTTGACAGGCAATTCGTGACCTGACCCGGAGCCCGATGGCCTGTGCTCGCACCGGTTGCCTGACACACTTGGGAACATGCTCGGCCGCGGTACCGCACAAGGGTGGCTCATCGCCTACCTCGTTACGGCCGGGCTCAGCGTGTTCGGGGTGTTCACCGATTCGACGCAACTGTTCGACGTCACCAAGCCGCTGCTGATGCCGCTGTTGCTGGCGTTCTTCGTGGCCAGCCTCGACGGCCTGCAGCATCCGTGCGCCACGTGGGTCAAGCGGGCGCTGGTGTTCTCGTGGGTCGGGGACGTCTTCCTGATGATCCACGGGGATCTGTTCTTCGGCCTCGGGCTGGCTGCGTTCCTGGGCGCGCAGATCTGCTACATCGCTGGATTCCGGCCATATGCGGCACTGGGCCCGCTGCGCACCAGGCCCTGGCTGGCGCTGCCGTACATAGCGGTGGGCGTGGGATTGCTGGCACTGCTCTTCGCGGACCTCGGCCCGCTGCTGGTCCCGGTGCTGATCTACGCCACGGCGCTGGTCACCATGGCGATCCTGTCCACAGGGGTCTCGCCGGTGACGGCCGCCGGTGGCGCGCTGTTCCTGATCTCGGACAGCCTCATCGCGCTGACCGAACTGTCGGATCGCCTGCCCGACGGTGCGAGTTCGTGGATCATGCCGACGTACGTCGTGGGTCAGTTGCTCATCGTGGTGGGGGTGCTCCAAGTGCTGGGGCGCTCGCCGCTGGTGCAGACCGGCTCCAGCGTCGCGGACGGGGCGTGAGGACCGCACCGCCGGGCAGCGCGCACACGGGCTAGGTCAGGCCCGGCCCGGTGGCGACGCCGTGGCCCTCTTCCTCGAATCTCTTCTGCGAGGCGACGACCTCGCGCTCGGCGGCCTCCCGGCCCTCCCAGGTGGCGCCTTCCACAGACTTGCCGGGTTCGAGATCCTTGTACACCTCGAAGAAGTGCTGCACTTCCAGCCGGTCGAACTCGGCCATGTGGTAGATGTCGCGGATGTGCTCGAGCCGGGGGTCGGCGACCGGCACGCAGATCAGCTTGTCGTCGCCGCCTGCCTCGTCGGTCATCCGGAACATCCCGATCGTGCGGCACCGGATCATGCACCCGGGGAAGGTCGGTTCGTCGAGCAGGACCAGTGCGTCGAGCGGGTCGCCGTCCTCTCCGAGCGTGTTGTCCACGAAGCCGTAGTCGTGCGGGTAGCGGGTCGCTGTGAAGAGCATCCGGTCGAGTTTGATGCGACCGGTCGCGTGGTCCACCTCGTACTTGTTCCGGCTGCCCGCCGGGATCTCGATCGTGACGTCGAATTCCACTAGTCGCTCCTGACTGGTCGGGTCTTGTGCCCTAGTGTTCACCAGGTGAGGGTGCGGAAGCCTGTCAGGGCTGCGGTCGTCGCACTGGTGGCGGCCACATCGACCCTCGGCAACTCTGCGGCCGCGACCACGGTTGTGCCGCCGGACTACGAGGTCCTGGCCCCGGTCGAAACGGGCCCGCCGGTGGACACGCAACTGCTCGACAGGCGCATCGACAAGACGTGGAATGCGGCTGGGTTGGGCAGCAACAAGGCGCTGGCCGTCGACGCCTTCTCCAGTAGCCCCGCGTTGGAGGCCGACCGCAGCGCGGACACGCCGCTGATGCCCGCCTCGACGACGAAGCTGCTCACCGCCACCGCCGTGCTCGAGACGCTGGGACCCGAGAAGCGTTTCCGGACCACGGTCGTGCGCAAGGGACAGCAGATCACGCTGGTGGGCGGCGGGGATCCCCAGTTGACGACGTTCCCGACGACGAACGCGGTCAATGCTGATGCGTCGCTGGTGCGCCTGGCCCGCCTGACCGCGGCCGCCCTGCGCAAGGCGGGAGTCGACTCGGTGCGCCTGGGCTACGACGAATCCCTGTTCTCGCCCCCGCAGAAGCAGCCGTTCTGGGGTGACGATTTCCTCGCGATCGGGGTGGTCGCGCCGATCAGCGCGCTGTCGGCCGACGGCGGCCGGCTGTACCCCCCGGCGAGCACCCGCTCACCCACCCCGGCGCTCACGGCCACGCAGAGTTTTGAGCGCCTCCTGCAGGCCCGGGGGGTGCAGGTGGTGGGGAAGGTGACGGCCACGGCCGCCGCCGGTGACGAGATCGCCGCCGTCGAGTCGGCGCCGCTGTCGGACCTGGTCGAACATCTGCTGCTGACCTCCGACAACACCGAGGCCGAGATCCTCGCCCACCAGGTGGGGCTGGAGGTGCTGGATGACCCGACCTTCGCCGGTGGTGCCCGGGCGACCCTGAAGGTCCTGAACGACCTCGGGGTGGACACCGCGGGGGTGGTGCTCAACGACGGCAGTGGGCTCGCCCGCAGCAACCGGATCAGCCCGCAGACCCTGATCTCCGTGCTGCGTACCGCCATCGAGGTCGACCCGGACCGTCTGTGGCCGGTCTACACGGGCCTTCCGGTGGCGGGCTTCGACGGGTCGCTCACCTCCCGCTTCGCGGCACCGGCGGCCCGCGCCGGTCGTGGCGCGGTGTCCGGGAAGACCGGCACACTGACCGGAACCTCCGCCTTGGCGGGACTCGCGTCCGACCGGGACGGGCAGTTGTTGCTGTACGCGGTCATGACGAATGACGTGAGCGTCTTCGCCTCGTCGCCGGCCATCGACCGGGTGCTCGCCAGGATCGCCGGATGCCGTTGCGCCGCCGAGGAGTCGGCGTCGCCGTAGTACTTGCGATCGGACCGCGGATGACGCCGCTGTGCCCAGGAGCCCAGGACCTCCGTCGGGACTCAGGCGCCCCCGCCGCCGGCCTTGCGCCGGTGCATGTGGACGCCGCCCATCGGGCCGTGGGTCTCGGGACCGTGGTCCTTGCGGTGCTCCTCGGACTCGACCCCGGGGTCGTGTGACTGCTTGCGGTCGAGGGCCTCACGCATCTTGGCCTTGATGTCTTCGTTGTCCGCCATTGCCGCTCCTCACGATGTGCTTCCAGCCTGCCATGTCCGGCGCGGGTGTGTCAGGGGGGTTGCCGGGCGGGGCCTGGCGGTGGGTGCTTGGCCGTGGATCTCAGCGAGTGGGCCGGCTCGCGGGTGTCAGGCGGTGAGCAGGCGTTGCGCCACGAACCTCAGGTCCGGGTCCCGGCCTGGCCGGACCACGTGGCTGAGGACGATCCGCACGATCGCATCGACCGCGGCGGTCAGTCGGGGCTCCGCGGGGAGTCGGGTGTGGTGGCTGCGCAGGCCGACCCGCACGCGCTCCACGGCGGCGTCGATCAGGGGCTGGGACTGTGAGGTCAGCAACGGCAGCAGCGGGGATGGGCTTCCCGCAGCCGCGCTCAGGGTGGCGCGCAGCAGCGGGTTGTCCGCCGAGAGTTCGAAGACCCTGTCTGCGGCCCGCCCGATGGCGTCGGCCGGGTCCTTGCCCGCGGTGATCTCCAGGTCGACCGCCTCGAGGAATTGTGCTGCTTCCCGGGCGACCAGCGCCTGGGCCACCTGCTGCTTGGAGCCGAATTCGTTGTACACGCTCTGCCTGCTGACCCCGGCGTCGAGCCCGAGTTGCGCCATGGTGACCGCCGACCAGCCGCGCCGGCTGGTCGTATGCGATGCGGCATCCAGGATCCGGTCCCGCAGGCTGGTCGGCCCGGGGCCGTCAGACCGGCTCAAAGTCGATCTTCTCGCGGACCCCGCAGTCGGGGCAGGCCCAGTCGTCGGGGACGTCCGACCACGTTGTGCCCGCTAGGAATCCCTCCCTGGGATCGCCGCTCGCCTCGTCGTAGATGTAGCCGCAACTGTCGCAGCGGTAACGGCTCATGCGGTCGCCCCGGCGTACTTGTCCAGGATCCGGTCGCGCTTGGCAGGCTGCAGGTTGGCCCGCGACATGTCACCACCGAAATGTGCGAGCACCCGCGGGTCCATGACCTTGAACCACAGCGGCGGGAACAAGGCCAGCAGGATCATGCCGGCGTATCCGGTGGGCAGGACGGGGGCTTCGTCGACGTCGCGCAGGGCTTGGTACCGGCGAGTGGGGTTCGCGTGGTGGTCGCTGTGTCGCTGCAGGTGGTAGAGCAGGACGTTGGTGGCGACGTTGTTGCTGTTCCAGCTGTGGCTCGGTCGCACCCGTTCCCAGCGGCCCGTGTGCTCCCTGCGGCGCAGCATGCCGTAGTGCTCGAGGTAGTTCACGATCTCCAGCAGCGCGATCCCGACTGCCGCCTGGATGAGCAGATACGGCAGGATCTGCAGGCCGAACACCACCAGTAGGGCAGCCCATAGGACCACCGACATCAACCAGGCGTTGATGACATCGTTGCGGATCGACCAGTGGCTAGCGTTGCGGCGCTTGAAGCGCGGCTGCTCCAGGCGCCAGGCGCTCTTGAGGCTTCCGATGACGGTGCGTGGGAGGAAGCCGTAGAGGTTCTCACCGACACGGCTGCTCGCGGGGTCGTCCGGGGTGGCCACGCGGACGTGGTGGCCGCGGTTGTGCTCGATGTAGAAATGCCCGTAGAAGGATTGGGCCAACGCGATCTTCGCCAGCCAGCGTTCGACCTTCTCCTTCTTGTGCCCCAGCTCATGGGCGGTGTTGATGCCGATCCCCGCGACGGTCCCGACGGTGAGCGCGAGGCCGACCTTGTCCGACACCGACAGGCTCGCGCCCGACCAAAGCCAACTCGCCCAGACCAGTGCCGCGTATTGCAGCGGCAGGAACAGGTAGGTGATCCATCGGTAGTACTTGTCCGCCTCAAGCGCTTTGATGACGTCGTCGGGCGGGTTCGAGCGGTCGAGGCCGGCGATCAGGTCGAGGATCGGGATGACCCCGAGAATCAGGATCGGGCCCAGGTACCAGAACCCGCCCCATCCGGTCAGTGATGCCAGCGCCCCGCCCAGGAACGGGAACAGGGGCACGGCCAGCCCGAACATCCAGAGGTACCGTTTGCGGTCGGTCCACCCCGGTGTGGTCGCAGGCATATGGGCTCCTAGGTTTACAGAAGAGTACCTTTTGTAAAGAGCCCAGTCCAGGTTCGGCCGGGGGGACTGACCGGTTCGGCCTCCATCTGCTGGCCGCGCGCCAGTCGGTTGGCCAGCAGATGGAGGGCTTCCGAGGTACTTTTCGGACAAATCGCCCCCATTTCCTCCATATACTGGCCGACAGATGATCTGCACTTCATTCATCGGCCAGCAGATGGAGGGGTCGGCGTGAGCAGCCCTCTCAGAGGTGCTCGTCGAAGAAGCCGAGCACCGTCTTGCGCCATAACTCAGGCTGGGTGCTCAACCCGCCGATGTGCCCTGCATCGGGAACCACCCACGTCGTCACGGTGGCAGGCGAACCACTGGCGATGTGGGCGGTCGCGTACTGCTCGTCGGGGACTGCGCCGGCCGCGATCAGCAGAACCGGCCGCGGTGCGATCGCTGCGACCGCCTCGCGCAGAGTCAGCGGTGGGGGCTGCGCGGTGAACAGGTCGACCAGCGCGAACCGCGGCACGTCCAGGAGCTGCTGGACACGACCGCGCCAGCCGTACTGCTCCGGCAGCCAGTCGAAGTCCCCGGCAACCCGGTTGGTGGCGCCCTCGGCGACTGTGGCCCGGATCCGCAGGTCGCTGGCCGCCGCGCCGAGCACTTCCTCGCCACCCATGGACATCCCAAGGGCGCCGATCCGGGCGGGGTCGATACCGGCCTGCGAGGACAGGAAGTCGACGGCGGCCGCCACGTCCTGGTCGCCCGCCCACCCGAACTCCATCGCGCGGCCGCCACTGAGACCATGGCCGCGCGGGTCATAAGTGAGGACCGCGTAGCCGGCGTCGGCGAGCACCGAGGCCTGCTCGGCGGCGCCGGTGCGGTCAGAACCGGCCCCGGGGACGACGACGATGGCGGCACCGTTGCGGCCCGGTGTGAAGGAACCGCTGAGCTCAACGCCGTCCGAGGTCCGGAACGTGACGGTCTGGCCGGTGGTGGGCGGGGCGGGCCCGCGCGGGCTGTTCGTGGCCGCCAGTGGCACAGCCAGGGTGTACAGGGCCAGCGGTAGGCAGATGAGTGCCGACAGGCCGACCGGGAGCCGCCACCAGCCGCGGGTTCCGGCGAGCAGGTCCCAGGTCCCCAGGATCAGCAGCGCCAGCCCCGCCAGCAGCCCCGCGACGGCGATCCACGCGAGGTAGTCGGCGCCGATGAAGCGGACTCCCCGGGTAGCGCCCACGCCGATGCCCGCGACCGCGGCGAGGAGCTCGGCCAGGCCCGCCCACGCCCGTCCCGCTCGGGCCACCACAGCCGACCCGAGCGCGGTCAGCATGCCCACCACCGCGACGGCAAGCAGCCGGCCGAACCCCGTGGCCATGGACCACGCGAGCACGGCGCTCCCGGCGCCGATCACCCAGATGCACAACAGCGGCAGAACCACACCCCTGCGCCCGCCATCTTCCATGCGTCGAAGCGTATTGGCCGAGATCGGTTCCCCCCACTAGGTTTGAGCCATGCAGATCCAGATCAACCACTCACCCGCATTCGCAAGCGCACACCTCACACTGGCCGCCAACGAGCAGGTCAAGGCCGAGGCCGGCGCGATGATCATGAAGACCCCCAGCGTCGACATCGAGACCAGCACCCAGGGCGGTTTCATGAAGGGGTTGCGCCGGTCGTTCGGCGGAGAGTCGTTCTTCATGAACACGTTCACCGCCGGACCCCAGGGCGGCGAGATCTCGTTCGCGCCGAGTCTGCCCGGCGACATCGTCACCTGGACCCTCTCCGGTCAGACGGTCTTCCTGCAGTCGGGGGCGTACCTGGCGTCGGGAATGCAGGTGGAGGTCGATTCGAAGTGGGGGGGTGCGAAGACCTTCTTCAGTGGTGAGGGCTTGATCGTGCTCAAGGTCACTGGGCACGGGGACGTCTTGGTCTCCTCGTACGGGGCCATCGAATCAAGGGAACTGGGCGCCGGCGAGCAGATCACCGTCGACACCGGCCACATGGTCGCGTGGTCTGAGGGGGTGACCTATCAGGTGCGCAAGGTCGGCAACTGGAAGTCGACCTTCCTGTCCGGGGAGGGGCTGGTCGTCGACCTCACCGGCCCCGGCGTGATCTACACGCAGAGCCGCAGCCCCGAAGCGTTCGTCAACTGGCTGATCCCGAAACTACCCAAGAACAACAGCAACTGACCGGAGCCCCCGGCCGACGGCGACTTTGGTCGAATATGGTCACGTACTGACCCGATCTGACCAAAGTCCCCGCGGGGGCGTCGCTCGGGCGCGCGTCGGTCGACTCCTCGGCATCTGCTGTTCTAGCCTGAAAGCCACCGTCATTGGAGGCGATGTGCCCGATTCCCTGTGCTCGTTGCACATCGGCTCACGCCAAGCCGTCGCTCTCGGCCCCGCCCTTGTCGAGGACGGCGCGGACCTGCTCGGGCTCCCGCCGACCGACCGGGTGCGGCTGCGTGCGCTCACCGTGGAAGTGCTCGATGCGGTGGTACGCGACGCGTTCGAGCCCGGGGACGAGGTGGATCTCGACGTGGAGGTCCTGCGTGATGCCGGTGCGTTGAGGTTGGTGGTGAGGGACCGGGGCGCCCCCCTGGACTTCAGCGCCTCCGGCTATCCGCCCCGCGTCGCAGACCTGATCCGGCTCGGCTTCGCCGACGGGCTCACCTTCGCCAACGAGGGCCGGGCGGGCAACCGCACCGAGATCACCAAGCACCTGCGCTATGAGACCGTCAGTGACGACGAGGAGTTCATAGCGCAGACCCAGGAGGAACCGCCGGCGACGCCGACGATCGGGGACGACGGACAGGTCGTGGTGGACATCCGTCCCATGACCACCGACGACGTCGTCGGGGTGGCCAGGCTCTTCTACCGGTGCTACGGCTACACCGTGGCATACGCGCCGGTCGTCTACGAGCCCGAGCATCTCGCGGAACTGGTGCAAAGCGGCCAGCACCTGGCCACCGTGGCGGTGTCGCCGGAGGGCCGCATCGTGGGCCACGTGGCCAGCGAGGTCCGAACCCCGGAGGCCATCACCGGCAAGATCGGGCTGCTCGCGGTCGACCCCCTGTACCGCCAGCACAAACTGTCCTTGCGGATCGGTTTCGCGCATGTCACGCGGCTCCTGGAGCAGGGTTTCGTCGGGCAGTACACCGAGGCCGTGACCGTGCATCAGGGCAGTCAGAAGGCGGCCCTACGGGGAGGTGCCCACGAGGTCGGGATGATGCTGGCGGCACAGTCGAACGACCTCGATTTCCGCGGCTTCGACGAGGACGAGCAGGCGCGCAAGGCGTTGATGCTGTTCTACGGCTCGTTCGGGAAGACCCCGGATCGCACCGTGTACGTGCCGCCTACATACAGGGCTGTGCTCGACCGGATCTACGCCGACGGCAACCTCCCGCGGACGGTGCACTCCGAGTTCGAGCGGAGACCGCAGGGGACTGCCGGTCCATCCAGGTTCCGGCTGAATCTGCGCCACGAGACCGGTGTCGCATTCGTGTTCGCCGAGTCGTACGGCGAAGACTTCCTGGAGAGCCTGCAGCGGCAGGTGGAGCAGTTGCGGGTCAACCGCTTCGAACTGATCCTGGTGGTGCTGCCGCTCGGCGATCCGCTGACGAGCTACTTCGGTTCCGGCCTGCAGGAGATCGGGTTGTCGTTCAGCGGGATCTACCCCGAGTACGACCAGGGCGACGTGCTTGTCCTGCAGAACCTGAACAACGTCGATGTCAAGGCCGACGAGATCCAGGTCGCCTCGGAGATGGGCGAGTACCTGCGCGACTTCGTGCTGGCCGACTACCAGCGTGCCGCCGACCGCGTCGCACAACGCAACCGCTCCCGGGCGCACATGGCCCGCATCTACGAGGCGCTCGACTGATCGTGGCGTCCACCCGTTCGGCACGCCTGCCGTTGCCGGTGCTGCCGCTGGCACTGACCTACCTCGCGGTGGCGCTGAACATGACCATCGCCAGCGTCGCGCTGCCGACGATCTCCACGCAGTTCCAGGCGACCGCGGATCAACTGGCCTGGATCGTCAACGCCACCCCCATGACCTCGGCGGCGTTCATCCTGTTCGCCGGCGCCTGGAGCGACCGGATCGGCCGCAAGCGCATGCTGATCCTGGGCAACGTGGTCTTCCTGGTCTCCGCGATCCTGTCCGGAATGACCCACAGCGTGGAGACGCTCATCCTCCTGCGAGGGCTGACCGGGCTGGGTTCGGCCATGGCGATGCCGGCAGCCATGGCGCTGACCTTCGACGTTACACGCGGAACGAGCCAGCGCACCGCCGTCGGGATCATGGGCGGGACCCAGGCGATCGGTGCGCTGCTCGGCCCGCTGGTCGGCGGTGCTGCCCTGGTCGCGTACGGCTGGCACGCCGCGTTCTGGTCGGTGGCGCCGATGCTGGCGCTGGCGCTGGTGCTCAACGTCATGCTGCTGCCCAAGGACGTCCCAAGGGCCAAGCGGCCGCTGGACTCGGTGGGCGCGACGCTGACCGCACTGTCAGGGGTGGCCTTCCTCTACGCGGCCGTGAGCGTGGCGTCGTCGCCGGACAAGTGGGTGTGGGTCGCCCTGGTGATCGGTGCGGTCAGCGGCGCTGCGTTGTTCTGGTGGGAGCGCCGCGTCGCCGAACCGCTGTTCGTTCCTCAGATCGTCCGCCGCAGCACCTTCCTGATCCCGACCCTGACCGTGTTCCTCGTGCAGTTCACGCTGGGCGGCCTGCTGTTCCTCAACACCCAGTACGTGCAGTTGGTGCTCGGCTTCTCAGCACTCGCGGCAGGGCTGTTCCTCATGCCCGCGCTGTTGATGTGGACCGCGAGCTCGGCCACGGCGGGGATCACCGCCAGACGGTTCGGGGCCCGCAATGTGACCGCGCTCGGGCTGGTGGTGACTGCCGTGGGCCTGGTGCTGACCAGCCTGGGCGGGCGCGACCCGGTGTATCCGGTGCTGATCCTCGGCCTGGTGCTCACGGGTGTGATGGGTGTGGCCCCGGCCTTGATGACACACACCGCGGTGAGCAACTACCCCGAGCAGCGGCGCAGCGTGGGGTCCGCGATCAACAGCATGGCGGTGCGATTCGGCCTGGCGTTCGGCGTTGCGGGGTATGGCACGTTGCTGGCGGTGAACTACCAGTCGCATGTGTCCCCGGCGCTGACCGGCCTGTCGCCCGCGGATCGCTATGACGCCTACGAGAGTGTCGGCGGGGCCATTTCGGTGGCGCAGCGCTCGGACGTGGCAGGGTTGGCCGATGCGGCACGTGAGGCATACGTGGCGGGTTTCCGGATCACACTGGTGGTCGCCGCGGTGGTGCTGGTGCTGCTGGCGGCGGTGGTATGGCGGATCCTGCCGGCGCGGCTGGAGACCGGTGAGAAAGCGGAGGTGCAGATATGAACGAGGCCCGCGAGCACTGGCGCTCGTTGCAGTCGCAGGTGCCGGACAGTGCGCAGTGGACGCGCTCGCTGGTCGCGGCGCAGTCCGGCGCCGGGCTGATGTACCACGACAAGCCCGCGATGCTGGTGGCCGAGCCCAGTCTGATCACCGCGCAACAACTGGAGGCCGACCGATTGAGCGCTTCCGCCGTCGTCGCGGCGCTGGTCGCCGCGGGGCAGCGACTGCTGGACGACCCCGTTCTGCAGAACCGCTACATCCCGGGGTGGCTGGATGGCGTGCCCGATGCGGATCTGTTCAAGCTGCCCGCCGGCTATCCCGACCCGATCGTGTTCGGCCGCCTGGACGGGGTGCGAACGGCGGATGGCCTGCGTTTCCTGGAGTTCAACGGCGGGCTCCCGGGTGGGATCCTGCCCGCCGACGCATCGGCCGCGGTGCTCAGGGGGACCGATCTCGCGCAGGAGTTCGGCAAGCAGTTCCCGTTCCGGACCGCCACCGCGGGGCTGGATGTGATCGCGGCCATGGTCGCCACCTGGCATGACTTCGGTGGCTCGGGTCTGCCCTACACGGTCGTGGCCATGCCGCACGAGCTGACCCAGATCGCGGCCCCGGCGATCGGGTACCTCTCGGGAATCGCGCAGACGCAGGGCATCGAGCTGGACGTCGCCGATCCTGGCGACCTGGTGTTCACAGGCGGGCGGCTGCGGCTGGCCGGACGGGAGGTCGACGTCCTGGTCAGGGCCTTCTTCACGCCGATGCTCTCGTTCCTGGGCGAGCGGCTCGACGGCATCAAGGCAGCCCTGCGGGACCGGTCCTTGTGCATGATCACGAGCCTGCAGTCGGGGTTGTTCGGGCTCAAGTCGCTGTTCGCCATGGTGACCGATCCCGCGGTGGAGCTGGATCTGAGCCCCGAGCAGGCCTCGCTCGTGCGCGAGCACCTGCCGTGGACGCGGCTGGTCACACCCGGCGGCAGCACGGACCCGGGCGGGGAGCGCGTCGATTTGCTCGACTATCTGGCCGGGCAGCGCGAGAACCTGGTGATCAAGCCGACTGACGGTTACGGCGGCGCGGGTGTTGAGCTGGGCTGGGCGCACACCGACCAGTCGTGGGCAGGTGTGATCCAGCAGGCGGCGGCGGGCGGACACGTGGCTCAGCAGCGGGTGCCGATCCTGACCGAGCAGTTCAGCGTCCTCGAGCCCGGCTTCCCCGTCCGGGGTTTCACCGCCGACCACAATCCGTTGCTGAGCAGGGGCGAGGTGGCGGGGTACTACGTGCGGCTGGCCCCGGAGGGATCAGGCATCACCAACGTCACCGGGGGTGGCGCGACAGTCGCGCCGACGTTCATCCTGCAGGGATGACCGGCTACTGCCGGTGCATCCTCGCCCGCAGGTCGTCGGCCTTCGCCGAGAGGTCCGCGAAGAAGTCGGTCTCGGTGATCTCCTTGACGCTCCGGTCGCGCTTGGCCGCGTCGATCTGGACCTGTAGGCGCTTGACCTGGCTGCTCAACGTCCGTTCGCGCGCGGCAACCTTGCCGGCCATGATGCGGAAGGCGTCGGCGAGGTCGGACATCTCGTCGGCGAACCTGCCGCGGGTGATGCCAGAGAGGTCGAGATCGTACTCGCCTTCCGCGATCCGGCCACTGGCCCGGGTCAACCGCCGCAGCGGCCTCACGATCAAGGTCGAGACCAGCAGGACCAGCAGCATCAGCGCCGCGTAGCTGATCGCGAGGACGGGGAAGACCCGCTCGCGCGCCAGTTGTTGGACCTCTTGGACGTAGGTGACCGGGTAGTCCATCCCGACCACGGCAATGGTCGTTCCGTCCTTGCCCGTGATCGGGCTGTACGCGGAGATCCAAGTCCCGTATTCGTCGGTGTTCTCGGGCTCGAACGTGGTGGTCGTCAGACCGCGCTGCATGTAGGCCACAGTCGAGGCGGGGGCGGTCCGGGCCACCGGATCCCGGAACGGGTCGCCGCCCACCAAGTACTCGAGCTGGCCGTCCTCCTCGCCGTAGATGTATGGGCTGATGGAGGGGATGATCGCCTGCACCGAGTCGACTTCGTCCTCCAAACGACGGAACGCGGCCGACTCGCTGGGATCCGCGTCGGCGCTCAGGGCGGCGACCTCGGCCACCGCCTTCCTGGGCAGGTCGGTGGCCGCCCCCTGGGCCGAAGCGAGCAACTGTTCGGTGAGCCGTTGTTGGGCGACCTCGCTCGCGTTGTGGACCACCCAGAAGGCGATGAAGGCGAACACGACCGTGAACGCGGCTGCGAACGCCGCCAGCAGCTTCCAGCGCATGGCGAATCGCCGCCGCCGCGCATGGGCCTCAGTCATGGGCTACACCGCGGGTTCGGCGTTCTCACGGCCCTGCAGGACGCCGACGATGTCGCGGATTCCCTGTGACCAGGCGTGGTCCGGGTGCGTGAGGCTGAACAGGCTCCCGGAGGCGTTGATCACCACCTCCGTGGACAGTGGCAGGATCGCGGCGGTCGGGGCCGCATAGGCGCTGTCCATCTGCGCGCGCAGGTCGTCGAGATCGACCACGTCCGGCACCTTGTTCAGGACCAGTTGCAGGTCGGGTACCGACAGCCGCCGTGCGATGTCCACGGTCACCGCGGTGCCCTGGAAGTCCTGTTGGTCGGGTCGCAGGAGCAGGAGCAGGATGTCGCTGACCGTGATCGACAGCATCGTCTCCTCGTTGAGGCCGGGGTGGGTGTCGATGAACAGGAAGTCGAGGTCCAACGACGCGGCGAGTTCCCGGAACCCCTCGTTGAGCCGCACCACGTCGTACCCGTCGCGCAGGATCCGCGCGATGTCGGTGGCCTGCATGCTGGAGGGCACGAGGAACAACCGGCCGCCGGACTCCTGTGCGCCGACCAACTCGCTGACATCGTGGACGGCGTCCCCGATCGCGATCTTCCCCCACAGGTAGTCGTCGAGGGTGTGCTCGAAGTCCTGGTCGAATCCGAACAGGGTGTGGATGCCGGGGCTCTGCACGTCCGTGTCGATCACGGCGACCCGGGAACCCGCGGCCGCCAGGTTCGCCGCAACGTTGGCAGTGGTGTTGCTCTTGCCGGTTCCGCCACGGAATGAGTGCACAGACACAACAGTGGTCACGGGCCCGAGTATCCCCTGCGTGGTCGCAGGATGCTTGATCGACCCGCCCGCGGCACGATTGTGACGAAGTTGCGGACGCGGCCCCCTGCCATGTGACGAAGGTGCGCGGTCGCGGCCGCTCGGACCGCCCAACAACGTGACAATCCGGCTCCGGACCCCGCAACTTCGTCACTATCGCATCGCGAGCAGCACCTTCCCGCGCACCTGCCGCTCGTCGAGCCGGCCCAGCGCGGCGGTGACCTGGTCGAGTTCGTGGACCGAGTCGATGACCGGACGCAACTGCGGCAGCAGCGGGAGCAACTCGTGCCACTGCTCCTGCAAGTACTCCGGGCGCGCCAGCCAGAACGCTCCCCAGCCGACCCCCACCACGCTGATGTTGTTGAGCAGCAGTCGGTTGACCTTGACGGTGGGGATCTCGCCGGCGGTGAAACCGATCACCAGCAGTCGGCCCTCCGGCGCCAGGCAGCGCAGCGAGTCGGTGAAGCGGTCGCCGCCGACCGGGTCCACCACGAGATCCACCCCGCGGCCGTCGGTCAAAGCCGCCACCGCTTCCCGGAAACCGTCGGCGAGCACCGTCTCATCGGCGCCGGCATCAGAGGCGGTCGCCCGCTTGGAGTCCGTGGAGACGACCGCGATCACGCGTGCCCCGAGCGCCTTGGCCAGTTGGATGGCAGCGGTCCCGACGCCTCCGGCCGCGCCGTGCACGAGCACGGTCTCCCCGGCCTGCAACTGGCCCCGCCGGCGCAAGGCGAAGTGCACCGTGAGGTAGTTCATGGGAAGGGCCGCGGCGGATTCGAGCTCCATGTCGTCGGGCAGGGTGAACACCATCCGTGGATCCGCGCAGACCACCTCGCCGAACCCGCCCAGGCCGGGGAACGCGGCGACCCGGTCGCCGACGGAGAATCCCGAGCCGGCGGGTGCCGATGTGACGATCCCGGACACCTCACTGCCCGGGACGAACGGTGGCGGCGGTTTGATCTGGTACTGGCCCCGGGTCAGGAGGACGTCGGGGAAGGTCACGCCGGCGAAATGCACGTCGATCGTGACCTGTTCAGCAGTCGGTGCCGGCGGTTCGACCTCGCCCACTTCGACTGCTTCGGGTCCGTCCAATCGCGTGACCTGGGCTGCTCGCATCGATCCTCCTCGCCGGGTTTCGTCCGACACTAGTCGCCGGTCGACGTCGGCCCGCCCGATAGGGTTCAGACAGACACCGAGTCACGAAGGAGTGTCCCGCCATGACCGTCCTGCTGGCCGCCACAGTTCTGCTGTTCGTCGTCGTCGGGGTGATCCTGGGGATGGTCGGCGAGTTCGGCAAAGGCGCGGATGCGGTGAAATCCGTCGTGACCCTTTTGGTCCTCAGTGCGGTGTCTGGCTACGTGGTGGCCCTGGCCTCGGGTTCGATGTAGGTGGCCCGGACACTGACAGGGCTGGCCGCCTGCGCCTGAAGCGCACGACAATGGGTCCGTGCCCAACCGCCTGGCCGCGTCGAGTTCCCCGTACTTGCTGCAGCATGCCGACAATCCCGTCGACTGGCGGCCGTGGTGCGACGAGGCCTTCGAGAGCGGCAACGGGAGGTCCCGGTCCTGGTCTCCATCGGCTATGCGGCGTGCCACTGGTGCCACGAGGTTGATCGGTCGACGGCTGTGAGCGGTTTCTGACGAAACCGCAGGTCAGAGGGGGTGTGGCGGTTCGTGCTGAGTTAGCGCGTATCGCCGTTGGACGCCGATTCCGGGGCTTCGTGCATCACTCTCGTGCATCACTGGGGCCATCCCGACTTGCTTGGGTTGGGTCGAGCTCCGAGTTCTCAGCCCGAGATTCGCGCTGTCAGGACCTCGAGCACGCGCGGGGCGAAGAACCGCCGCTTGTAGGCGTCGGCGTCCACGACATCGAGGATCCCGAGCTCGCAGAGCTGCCCGACCAGCTTGTTGGCCCGTCCGTAGGAGAGGCCGAGGTCGGCCTCGACCTTGCGCACGGTGAAGCTGGGATTGGCGATGGCGAGGTCGACCAGGGCTTGGGCGCTGTCGGCCCTGAGCGCAGAGGCTCGGACGATCGCCTTCAGCTCGGCCTGGACGGCTACCAGCGTCCGCATCTCCTCATGCGTGCTATCGGCGGCTTGTCGAAGCCCCTCGGCGAAGAAGGCAACGAAGGCGTCCCAGTCTCCCTCGGTGCTGACCGCGAGGAGTCGGTCGTAGTAGTCTCCTCGCCGGGCCTCGAACCACGGGGAAACGGTCAAGGTGGGTTCGCTGAGGACGCTGGCGGCCACGAGGTGCAGCACGATGAGGAGGCGACCGATACGTCCATTGCCATCGTGGAAGGGATGCAGCGTCTCGAACTGGTAGTGCGACATTGCCGCGGCGACGACGGGATCGATGTGGCCTTGATGGTCCTCCCGGAGCCACCCGACGAGTGCATCCACGCCCGACTCCAGATCGACGCCGGCGGGTGACGGTACGAAACGGGCGTTGTGGACCGGGTGCGCCTTGGGATCGGCGTCCCCGCGCCTTCCGATCACTACCTGCACGTCTCGCAGGTGACCGGAGACCGGCTCCAACGCAGTGCCGCGCATCAGGATGCCTTGGAGGTCGCTCAGGAACGCGGTCGAGATGAGTCGCCCGTCCGCGATCCAGGCGAATCCGTAGTTGGCCGCCCTGACGTAGTTGAGGATCTCGGTCAGTTCGGGGGTGGGCGGCTCCTCGTCGTCGGCAACGAGAACCTGGGCGAGCGGGGCATAGGTGCCCTCGAGTGCGGATGTGCTCTGGGCTTCGCGTCGCAGCGTGGGGAGGCGCAACAACGTGGGATTGGGGAGCTGCCGCGCTGTGCTGTCCAGCGCGGCCAGCGCAGCCCGTGCGTCGGCAATGACGAGATGTGTCCGAGGAGAGAGGTCGGGACCGTCTTCTGCCAAGGGACTCGGGATGAATGCCTTGTGCTGCCACGGCCCCAGGAATGGGTCTTGGCCATTGATCGTGACAAGTGTCCCCGTCGCCGACTTCTGGAACATGCTCAAGTCCACAATGTCACTCTATCCCTAGTTGTGGAACATTGTTGGCGCGGCGTGTCACAAAACGAGCATGCCGAGCGCCGGAGCGTGCGAGGCGGCCTGCGGACGTGCTGCGGGACCGCGGTAACGAGCCGTCAAAGGGGGCGTGGAGGTTCGTGCTGAGTTAGCGCGTATCGCCGTGGGACGCCGTTTCCGGGGCTTAGTGGATCACATTCGTGTATCAGCCGAAGGGCGAAACCCCGGCGATATGGCACGTGGACAGTGATCGCTCCGGGGTCTTCGTGCACGATCCTACGACTCCCGGTCAGGGCCCAAGGCATCCGATCGGGATGACGTGGACTCCGTCCTCACGAAGCCCGCCGGCGCCGGTACTGGTGATGACACCGAGACAGGACGGCTCGCCGTGCCGCGACGTGTCCACGTTCGCCTTGAAGTGGAGCAATGCGGCCGCGGCTTCGTCGACCGCGTCGGGGCTGAGCTTCACCTCGAAGGCTCCCCACTTGTTCGGCCCGATGCTGACCACCGCGTCGACCTCATGTCCGTTCGAGTCGCGCCAGGACTCGACACGAGCGTCGAGAGGTTGTGCGTAGATCCGGAGGTCGCGGATGACGAGGGCTTCGTAGTGGTGGCCCAGGGCATTCAGATCGGTCATCAGTTCGCTGGTGCCGATGCCGAGTGCGGCGGGGCCAAGGGAGGGGTCGACGAAGTAGCGGACGGGCGCGGTGCGCAGCCGGGCACGCGAGCGCATGTGGGGGAGCCAGGCTGGCGAGTTGTCGAGCAGGTGGAGCCGGTCGAGCGCGGTGAGATAGGCCGTCAGGGTTTCCTTCGCGATGGGGCCGTCCTCTCCGCCGACATCTTTCGCGAGTTCGACGGCCTTGACTGCTTGGCCAACCGATCGCCCGAGTGACTCCAGGAGCCTTCGGAGCTTGGCCGGGTCGCGACGTGAGCCGAGTTCTTGAATGTCCACCTCGACGATGTTGCTGAGGTAGTCACGCAGCCAGCGTCGGGCGTCGGTTTCGTCGACTCCGATCAGTTCGGGCCAGCCGCCGATCACGATGCGGTTGAGCAGTTCGCCAAAGCTGAGGTGGGTGCCGAGCCCTGTCTGGCGTTCGCCCCGGAGGAGGCTGGCCAGCGACATCTCTCCGTTGGAGTGTCCGGACTCGAACAGGCTCATGGGTCGCATCTTCATCACCGAGAAACGTCCGGCGCCCGAGTGCCGGGATGCGTCGTCGGTTGGCGTCGCTGACCCGGTGAGGATGAAGAGGCCCTTGCCGTCGCGATCATCCACCTGACGGCGGACCTTGTTCCAGATCCTCGGTTCGACCTGCCACTCGTCGAACAGGATCGGGGTGGGGCCTTCGAAGAGCCGTTCCGGAGCAAGTCTCACCCAGGTGCGCGCTGTCTGATCCTCCTCCAGTCGGATCACCGTCTGTGCGTGGCGGCTCGCGGTTGCGGTCTTTCCGCAGGCCTTCGGCCCGTCGATCAGGACCGCGCCGATGTAGCCGAGTCGCTGCTCCAGCTCCACGTCGGCGATGCGGGGCAGGTAGGTCGCCATGTTGCGAATCTACCTCTTGCAGAGATTAGAGTCGACCTTCTGCGAACCTGTCGATCTTCCTTTTGCTGGGGTTTCAGTCGACCGATTGCTGGATCCGGCGTTGCAGATCCTCGATGAGCCTCGCGCCGGTGGGTGACATCTTGAGTAGTTAGGCATCTGCCAGAAGGATCTACTCAAGATCGCCAAGTCACGGGAGTCCGGCGCGGGTGAACTCCTGCTGGAGCCGCGGCCGACGGTCGTTCGTGACGCGCGCACATCGGCAGCGACAGGCAGGTCCTTCTCGGTGTCCAGCGCGGCCTCGGCCTGGGCGAAGATCTTGCGGGCCTCCTCCTCGGAGGCAGCGCGGCGCAACACCCGCTTCCACAGCTCGCCCTCGCCGGCGGGCGCCTTGAAGTACACCTGGTACTTGTTGCTGCCCGGTGCGGGTGCGTGCTGCCTCCGAGGGTGCGCGGCTTGCCCTGTGCGAGCAGCTTCGGCTGAGAACGCCGTCGCCACGAGACCCTCTACGCTGGAAGAACCATCGTACGCCGATTTCGTGCATCACTCTCGTGCATCACTCAAGGAAAACTGATGCACGTGCCACTCGTCAGGAGTCACAGGAATGGCCAACCGCCTCGCCAACGCGACGAGCCCCTACCTGCTGCAACACGCGGAGAATCCGGTGGATTGGTGGGAGTGGGGGCCGGAAGCGTTCGCCGAGGCGAAGCGCCGTGATGCACCAGTTCTGCTGAGCGTCGGGTACGCCGCCTGCCACTGGTGCCACGTCATGGCTCACGAGTCCTTCGAGGATCCCGCGATCGCGGCGTTGATGAACGAGCGCTTCGTCAACGTCAAGGTCGACCGGGAGGAGCGGCCCGACGTCGACACGGTCTACATGTCCGCGACCACGGCGCTGACCGGACACGGCGGTTGGCCGATGACGGTTTTCCTGGACCATGAGCGGCGACCGTTCTACGCGGGGACCTACTTCCCGCCGGAACCGCGCATGGGGATGCCCAGCTTCCGGATCCTGCTGGACGCCATCAGTGCCGCCTGGCGGGACCGGCGCGACGAGATCGACGAGACCGCCGAGAACGTGGCGGACAGGCTGAACCGGGCCCTGCCGGAGGCGCGTCCGGTCGGCGAGGAGCAGGCAGTCCGCGCCGTTCAGGGGCTGCGATCCGCCTTCGACCCTCGCCACGGCGGCTTCGGCGGTGCTCCCAAGTTCCCGCAGCCGATGGTCCACGAGTTCCTGCTGCGCCACCATGCGCGCAACGGGGACGAGTCGGCGCTGGAGATGGCCGAACGCAGCCTCACCCAGATGGCCGGTGGCGGGATGTACGACCAACTGGGCGGCGGCTTCGCCCGGTACAGCGTCGACGCCCGATGGGTGGTTCCGCACTTCGAGAAGATGCTCTACGACAACGCACTGTTGATGCGGACCTATCTGCACTGGTGGCGGCAGACGGGTTCGGATCTCGCGCGACGGGTCGTGACCGAGACCGCCGAGTTCCTCCTGTCGGAGATGCTCACGCCGCAGGGATGTTTCGCCGCCTCGCTGGACGCGGATTCCGAGGGTGCCGAGGGGACGTTCTACGTCTGGACGCCGCAGCAGGTCCGCGACGCCGGCGGGGATCCGGACCCGCTCGGCGTCACCGATGCCGGGACGTTCGAGCGCGGCACCTCAGTACTGCAGCTGCGCGGTGAGCCGCCGGCGGACTGGCCGGAACGCAGGCAGGTGATGCGGGAGGTTCGAGACCAGCGCCCGCGGCCGGCTCGCGACGACAAAGTGGTCCTTGCGTGGAATGCGTGGGCTGTGAGTGCGCTGGCGGAAGCGGGAGCACTGCTGGGCATGTCAGCTTGGGTCGACGCTGCTGTCAGGTGCCGCGACAGCTTGTGGACAGTGCACAGCGCCGGGGGCCGCCTTCACCGGGTTTCGCGCGGGGGTGTCCACGGCGAGGCGCTGGCGGTGCTGGAGGACCATGCGGCCCTGGCCAACGCCGAATTCGTGCTCGCCGCGGTCATCGGTGGTAGCGCTGAGCTGGGCCTGCACCTGGTGGACGAACTGACCCGGACCTTCCTGGATCGGGACCGCGACACCGCCGCCACGGATGTGCTCGCGGGCAGCGTCGACGTGTCCGACAACGCCACTCCTTCGGGCTGGAGCCTCGCCGCCGAGGCGCTGCTGACCGCCAGTGCACTCACAGGTGACAGTGCCCTCCGCGAGCGCGCGCAGCGGGTGCTGGGGCAAGCCGCCGACCTGGCCGGCCACCCGCAGTTCTGGGGTCACGGGTTGGCGGTGCTGGAGGCGTTGCTGGACGGGCCCCGTGAGGTCGCGTTGATCGCCGGGGTGGGCTCACGTCTGCACCGGATCGCGTTGATGGCCTCCGCCCCGGGTGCGGTGGTTGCCACCGGAGGTCCGCTATGCGAAGGTCGGCCCCGCATCGGGGGTGAGGATACGGCGTACGTGTGCCGCGCGTTCGTGTGCGACGCACCCACCACGGACGCGGTTGTGCTGGCCGATCAACTGGGCGCGCGGGTCGGTTTGTAACGAAGTCGCCAGACCTGATCCCCGCATTGTTGCGAAGGTGCGCGGTCCTGACGACGCGGACTGGCCACCTTCGTAACAACGCACGAGGACGGCCAGCACCTTCGTCACAATCTGTCCGCGGACGGATCACCCGCCGGCGAGAGTGGGGCGGCCGGGCGTCACCCGCCGAAAACGCAGCCGCCCGGGTCAGCCCGCGGGCCCAAGCCAGTTGAGCAGCGCCGTCGTCACTTGATCCGGTGCCTCGCTCTGCACGAAATGGCCCGCCCCTTCTATCAGCACGATGTCCGGCTCGTTGCCATAGGCGATCACCTTGCGCAACGCCTGCGGGGAGACCATCGACAGGCCCAGGAAGCGGTCCTGAAGGCCCCAGATGATCAGGACCGGCAACGCGATCGGGGCGGGTCGTCGCTTCGTCGTGGGTTTACGCAGTGCGCCGCGGTACCACTGCACCGGACCGTGGGCTGCATCCGGTGTGGCGAACGCGTCGGCATACGGCTGGAGGGTCTCGTGATTCCACGCCTTGCGGTTGAACGAGCCGGCCACCAGGGTCTTGGGGAGGTTCTTCGAGACGAACTTCTCGGGCAGGCCCGGGAGCTGGAAGAAGAACATGTACCAGGACTTGGCAGTCTGCGTCGGGTTCGTCAGCAGTTCATGCTTGAGCACCGACGGTGGCGGGCAGTTCATCGCGACGAGCCGGTCCACCCGCTGCGGGTACAACTGGGCCGTCGTCCATGCCACCCCGCCACCCCAGTCGTGGCCCACGACGACCGCCTTGTCCGCCTCCATCGCGTCGATCATCGCGATCACGTCGGAGGTCAGATCTGCCGTCGCGTAGGAACCGCCCTGCTCCGAGCCGGGGTAGCCGCGCTGGTTGGGGGCCAGGACCCGGTAACCGGCCTGCGCCAGCGCGGGGATCTGGTGGCGCCACGAGTAGTTCAGTTCGGGGAATCCGTGCAGCAGTATCACCAAGGGTCCGTCCACCGGGCCGTCGATCAGGCACTCGAAGGTGCCGCGGGAGGTCTGCAGGGCCGTCGTCATGCGCCTATGCTCGCAGGCTCGCGCTGATCAGGTGGCCAGACTCCGGGCAACCGAGGGCAGCACGGCGCCGATCGGCTCGTGCACCACCACATCGGCCTGCTCGTCGTAGAGGGTCGGGTCGGCGTTGACGATGGCCAGGTGCTGGGCCATGTCCGCCAGGCCCGCCGCCGGCATCACCTGCAGGCTCGTGCCGATCGCGACGAGCAGGTCGGCTTCAATCGCTGCCTTGATCGCCGCGTCGAGCACGGCCTGATCCAAGCGCTGCCCGAAGGACACCGTGGCCGTCTTCAGGATTCCGCCACACCTCGGACACCGCGGGTCTGCTTCTTCACGGGCTATCACCTCGGCGGTCGGAGTCCGGTCGCCGCAGTCGAGGCACTCGATCTCCCAGATCGTGCCGTGTAGTTCGAGCACCTGCTGCGACCCGGCACTCTGGTGCAAACCGTCGATGTTCTGGGTAACGATCGCGCCGAGGCGGCCATGGCGTTGCAGCGCGGTCAGCGCCTGGTGCCCAGGGTTGGGCCGGGCCTTCCACGCCGGGTGGTTCCGGCGGCCCTCCCACGCCCGTCGGCGGACCTGCGGATCGTCGATGTAGGTCTGGATGTCGAACATCGCGGCCGCGTTCGGGTCTTTGGTCCACAGCCCGTTGGGCCCACGGAAGTCCGGGATCCCCGAGTCCGTGCTCATGCCGGCCCCCGTGAGCACGGCCACCTTGGTGCTGCGAGCCCAGAGCTCGATGAGGTCGGTAGCCACGCTCCAAGTATCACTGTGGGCCGGGGAACCGGCGAGGCCGCGTCCACAGAGAACCTCTCCATCTGCTGGCCGGTTCGCTCTGCGAACGGTCTCCGCGGCCCAGGGATGGCGGGAATTGCGCGGCTTATGCCAGCTTTGTCCGGTTCCGTGCCTCCATCTGCTGGCCGCCGGGAGCCAGCCCGGCCAGCAGATGGAGGGGCAACAGGGCTCACCCCGGGTCGCGCCACCGGCTCACGACCCGTGAGGTGATCAGCACCAATGAGGCGCCGGCCGCCCCGATCAGCAGGGTTGCGGCGCCCTCCGGGTCGGGAGAGATGCTCAAGGCGAAGAAGACAGACAGCGGCGGGATGAACAGGACCAGCAGGAAGATCGCGATCATGGTCGCGACGATCGCCGCCCGCAGCGGGTTCATCGGTCTGGCGGACACGGCCAGCACGGTCACCGTCACCATGAACAACGCGATGGTCGCGTCGACCCGCGCCTCGTCGACGTTGTCGAGCTGGAGGGCGGCGTAGTAGGCCCCGAAAGCGGTCGCGGCGGCGATCACCCCCGAGGGCACCGCGAAGACCATGACCCGGTGGAAGAAGCCCGGGCGGAACCGTTCGGTGTTCGGCATGAGGGCCAGGAAGAATCCGGGGATCCCGATGGTCAGCGCGCTGATCAGGGTCAGGTGCCGCGGCAGGAAGGGGAACGGGACCGTGGCGACGCCGGTGGCCAGAGCCAGCAGCAGTGCATACATGCTCTTGGTCAAGAACACGTCGGAGACCCGCTCGATGTTGCCCAGCACGCGCCGGCCCTCCGCCACCACCCGCGGCATACTCGACCACCTGCTGTCCAGGAGTACGAGTTGGGCCACCGCCCGGGTCGCCGGTGAGCCGGATCCCATGGCGATCCCGAGGTCGGCCCGCTTGAGCGCGAGGACGTCGTTGACCCCGTCGCCGGTCATGGCCACGGTGTGGCCACCTTGGCGCAGGGCGTCGACCATGTCCTGCTTCTGGTCGGGGTTCACCCGGCCGAAGACGCTTGCCGTCTCGACGGCCGCAACCGGATCGTCGCGCCGGGCATCCACGGGGACATCCGCCCCCGGGACGCCGGCGCGCGAAGCGATCGCCCCGACGGTCTCGGCGTTGTCGCCCGAGATGACTTTGAGTCGCACCCCCTGGTCCAAGAAGTAGGACACCGTCTGGGCGGCGTCGGCGCGCAGTTGCTGATCGATGATGATCAGCGCATCGGGCCGCAGCACGGGCAACGGCGACTCGGCGTCGACCGCCTCGCCGGAACTGGCCAGCAGCAGCACGCGAGCGCCCGTCGCCGACCAGCGGCCGGTGTCCACCGTGGGGTCGACCACATCGGGCGCCCCGATCACCCACCAGCGCCCTCCGATCAGGGCCGCAGACCACTTCCGGGCCGAAGAGAACGGGACCGAGTCACTGACCGGCTCGCCGTCCGGGTAACGCTGGGCAAGGGCCAGCATTGTGGGGTTGGGGTGCTCCTCCGCGGCGGCCAGTGCGCCGAGGACCTCATCGAGATCCCCGTCGTGGAGGCCGACGACCTCCTGCACGCTCATGCCGGGAGCCGTCAGCGTCCCCGTCTTGTCCACGCACACGATGTCGACCCGCGCCAGGGTCTCGACGGCGGGCATGTCCTGGACGAGTGCCTTGCGTTGCGCCAGCCGCAGCACACCGACGGCCATGGCGATGCTGGTCAGCAGTACGAGGCCTTCGGGGACCATGGTGACCACGCCGGCGATGGCGCCCCTGATTGCTTCTGCCAGGCTCTGGTCGGCCTGCAACTGGCTGTATGTCAGGAGCGCGCCGACCGGGATCAGCGCGAAGCTGATGTACTTGATGAACCGGTTGATCGAGTCGCGCAACTCCGACGACGTGGTCTGGAACTGCCTCGCCTGGACCGTCAGTTTCCCGGCGAACGATTCGGCGCCGACCCGGGTCACCCGGTATTGCGCCGACCCCGAGACCACGAAGGACCCGGACAGCATCTCGTCGCCGACCGCCTTGATCACCGGGTCGGCCTCGCCGGTGAGCAGGCTCTCGTCCGCCTCGCAGCCCGCCGCCTGCAGAACGTCGCCGTCGACCGCGACCTGGTCGCCGGTCGATACGAGCACCAGGTCGTCCACGACGAGTTCGCGCAGTCCGACGTGCTGTTGCTGGCCGTCGCGGACCACCGTCGGGCGGGCCTCGTTGAGCAGGGACAGTTTCGCCAGGGTCCGGGCGCTGCGGTACTCCTGGATCGTGCCGATCAGCGTGTTGAACACGATGACGAACCCGAACAGCGCGTCCTGCCAGGGCGCCACCAGCATCATCACGACCCACAGGGTGCCGATCAGGGCGTTGAACGCGGTGACTGTGTTGCTGACGACGATGCTGCGCAGACTGCGGCTGCCAGTGTCACGAACATTGTTCACCTGGCCCGCCGCCACCCGGGCTCGGACCTCCTCGCTGGTGAGGCCCGGATAGGCCACGGAAGTGTCGATGGACCAACCGTAGTCAGCCTGCGGCGGCGATGCGGAGGCTGGCGCCGCGTGACGGCGTAGACTGGGAGGTGGTTCTAGGGGGTGAGGCTGGTGCCTACTCGTCGTGCCTGGGACCCGCCCCACGCTCTGAACCCATTCAGATTGCGAGGGGGTTCATCATGACTAGGTCGTTACGATTGCTGGTCGGGGCTCTGTTCGTGGCTTTCGCCCTGCTAGTGGCAGCGCTGGTCCCTGCCGACGCCGCCCGCCCGGCCGCGCAGGGGATCGAACCGGGGTCGGCGATAGCGGTTTCGGGGCGCTATTACGGGGCGATCGCGCTGTCCCGGGCTGACGGTGCGGTCGGCTGGTCCTACAACTTCAAGACCAAGCGCAAGGCCGGCAAGCGGGCGCTGCGGGAGTGCAAGGATGCCTCCGACACACCGTGGTCCTGCAAGAAGATCGCGTGGGTCCGCAACGGCTGCCTGGCGCTGGCCGTGCGCTGGAACTCCAACGGCACGATCGCCCGTTACGCGTGGGGGCTCGGTCGCAACAAGCGTCCTGCCTACGAGAACGCCTTGCGGAAGTGCGGTTCGAAGTGCAAGCGTCGCGCCTACACGTGCACCGCGAGGTGACGGCCCCTTGCGGGCCGCGATTGTGACAAAGGTGCTGGCCGGTTCTGCTGCTGTGTCACGAAGGTGCGGGGTTTGGGGGCTCCCGACCGCGCACCTTCGTGACAATGCCGGTCCGAACTCCCGCACCTTCGTCACAGAAGGTCCGCCTACTCCACCACCGCCGGGGTCGGGTGCTCAGCGCGGCTGAGCAGCGCCATGGTGATGCCGGTGAGCACCAGCACCGCCCCCAGAACCTGCAGCCAGGTCAGTCGCTCGTCGAACCACCACCAGCCGATCGCCGCCGAACCCACGGGTTCCAGCATCGCGATGACACTCACGGTCGTCGCGGGGATCCAGCGCATCGCGGCGGTCTCCGATGAGAACGGCACAACCGTCCCGAACACGACGATCCACAGCAGCAATCCGCCGATCGGCACGACTGAGGCCCCGATTGCGGCAGGCAGATTCGTGGGCGCGCTGTAGTCGATCTGCCACAGCACGGTGATCCGGTCGACGAAGAACGCCGCCAGCCCCCACCCGAGCGCGGCGATGCTGAAGCCCCAGAAACTGATCACGAACGGATCGTGTTCGGCTACGAGCCGCTCGCCGACGATGAAATAGACCGCGAAGCACAGACCCGCCAGGAAGGCGCTGATCAGGCCGACCGGGTCCAAGCCCTGGAACTGGGCTCCGGCCACGATGCCGAGTCCGACGAGGGTCACCGCCAGGGCCGGCCACAGGATCGGTTTCACCATTTGCTTCTGGGCGAAACGGGCCCACAGTGCGACCCAAAGTGGCGCGAGGAACTCGATCAGGATCGCCAGGCCGATCGGGATCCGGGCGATCGCCTCGAAGTAGAACGACTGCAGCAAGCCCAGTCCCACGATGCCGTAGAGAGCCAGTCGGGGCCAATGTTGTCGTGCGACGCCGACGCGGGGCAGCCGTCGGGTCACGGCGATCACCACGAACAAGGCCGCGGCAGCGCCGACGGCGCGGACCTCCGACAACGTCCACGCGCCGATCCCGCCGTCCAGCACCAGCCGCGAGACACCGGCGTTGATCGAGAATCCGACCACCCCGATCAGGACCAGGGAGTAGCCCAACTCGGTTCGCTTGGGGCTGGGCACCGGTCAAGTATGGCGCCGTACGGGGTGACGAGGGGCAGGCGCCCGGCGGCGCCGTATCCTCCCCGCACCGGTTCAGTGAGGCAGCCACTCGGCGAGCACGTCGCGGCAGGCCAGCACCTGTTCCACGCCGACCTCCTCGTCCTCGCTGTGGGCCTGCTGAGCATCGCCAGGCCCGTACAGGACCGTCGGGATGCCGGCGCCGATCAGTTGCCGCAGATCGGATCCGTAGGTCGCGCCCAGTACGGCCGGTTCCGAGCCGACGATGTTGTGATGAGCGCGGGCCAGGTCCGTGACGAGCGGGTGATCCACAGTCAGGCCAGCAGGGGCGAACCGGCCGCCGAACCACTCCACTGCGGCGCCGGTGCCGACCAGCGACTCCTCGAAGATGTGGATCGCGGCATCGATGGTCTCGTCGAGCGCAACGCCGTAGCGGCCCTCGAGCTGGACCTGCGCCATCACGGTCGACGGCCAGTCGCCACCCTGGATCCGGCCGATGCTGATGGGGTAGGCGATGGGCCACGAGGCCAGGACCGGCGCGACGTCGGTGTTCCGGCGCGCCTCGAGCCCGCGCAAGCGGGTCATCACTTCGGGAACCATCTCAAGTGCGTTGTGGCCCTCCCACCGCCGGGCCCCGTGCGCCGCCACCCCGGGCAGCGTGATCCGGAATGTCAGCGACCCGGCGTTCGCGAGCACGACGCTCAGGTCGGTGGGCTCGGGGATCACACACCGCTTCGCCGTCAACCCGTGCTTCAGCGCGAGGAAGGCGCCGATCCCGCCGTCCTCCTCACCGCACACCGCGCAGACGGCCGCGGTCGTGGGCGCCATCCTGGCGGCGTGCATGCCGGCGACCAGGCCCGCCTTCATGTCGGCGGTCCCGCGCCCGATCACCGTCGAGCCGCGCACTGCCGGCGACGGGCCGCCCGGGACGACGTCGGTATGGCCGAGGATCAGGTTCTCGCCGGTGCTGCCGGGCGGCCTGCCGATGACGCCGACAACACTGCTCCGGTCGACCTCCATGCCCGGATGCTCGAGGTACCGGGCCGGGTCGTCCTCCCAGACCTCGACCTCCCAGCCCCACGACTGAAGCTTCCGCGCGACCCATCGTTGCGCCTGCGCTTCGGCCGCCGTGCCGCCGGTTGAGGGGATCTCCAGCAACTCCAACAGGTCGGTGAACAACTCGTCCATGGCTTCAACTCTGCCCTAGGCGGGCCGAGGGCGATCGGTGGTATGACGCGGGTCCCTCGCGAATCAGCTCGGCCAGCGTCAGGACGGGGTACCAGACCCGTCGAGTCCAAAGGTGTGATTGTCGCAGCCCGGGTCATCACAACCCGCCGGACTGTCGCCAGGGCGAAGATCGCAGGGCGGAAATCGGTAGTGTGGCTGACGGTGAACGGAGGTCGGCCGATGACGACGCCGCACAGGAAGTGGACCTTCCTGACCAACCACGGCCACATCCTCGTCTACGTGCACCGCAATCCCCATGCCCGGGTCCAGGACATCGCCGACGCGGTCGGCATCACGTACCGGGCGGCGCAGACCATCCTCGCGGATCTCGAGAAGGGCGGTTACCTCGAGAAGACCAAGATCGGCAGGCGCAACACGTACGACGTCAACGTGAGCGGGCAGTTCCGGCATCCTGAAGAAGCGGGTCGTCGCATCGGCGATCTGCTGAGTCTGTTCGAGTAGTGCATGCCCGTCTTCGAGCGCAATCCGCTGCCCCGACTGCGACTGGACACCCGGGAGCAACTTCACGAGTGGCTGCTGGCCAACCACGTCGACCACGATGGCTTCTGGCTCATCCAGCCACGGCCCGGCAGTGGTGGCCGGCCGATCCCGTATGAGGACATCGTCGAGGAGTGCCTGATTTTCGGCTGGATCGACTCCACGGTGCAGACATTCGACGAGCGCAGCTCCGGGATCAGACTGACCCGCCGCAAGCCGAACAGCGTCTGGTCTGCGTCGAACAAGCGGCGCCTGGCGAAGTTGGAGGCAGCGGGCCTGATGCGCCCCGCCGGAACCAAGGCGGTGGAGGTGGCGAAAGCCAACGGGATGTTCGAGTTCCTCGACGAGATCGATGCGCTGATCGTCCCGCCGGATCTCGCTGAGGCCCTCGGACAAGCGGGCGCGGTCTTCGAAACCTTCCCGCCGAGCAGACGCAAGCAGGCGCTGTACTGGATCAAGTCGGCCAAACGGGACGGGACCCGGCGGGCGCGCATCGAGAAGGTGGCTGCCGCCGCGGCGAAAGGGGAGTGGCTGTTCTGACTGCGGCGGACCACCATGGCGGCAGTCGCGACCACCCTTGAGCGAGGTTAGAGAACGTCCACGAGGTTAGAGGTTCCACACGTGGCTTCTCTAACCTCGTGCACATTCTCTAACTTCGCTGCAGTAGAAGGCTGAGTTCATCTCGCCCGGCTGGCAGTGCGACGTGCGACGGGACCCGGCTCGTACGCCATCGGACTGCACGAATGTCACTGGCTGGTGGTCGGCCGGGCTGATCAGTGGTTCCCTGAGTCCAACACGACACCGCGGAGGGATGAGGTCGACCACGAGCCTGTCATGCCGGCCCTGCGCGGCCGCCCGGGATCCGGCCAGGTCACCTGATGCCCGGGCCGCCAGTAGTCAGGCTCAGTCCAGTGATCGGGCCAGCACTTGTGCGCCGCGGTCGAGCATTGCGGTCCAGTCGGTGAGCCACGTGACGATCACCGGTCTCGGATCGCCGCCGGATCCATGCCAGTCACCGGGGCCAGCCAGATACGCATCGACGGCCTGTCGTTGGGTCACCACGGTTGGCGACAGGGGGAACTGCGACTCTTCGGCCTCCCGGGTCGACTCCGGGTCCCCCGGCCCCTGTTGCTCGTACCACTGCTCGCTCACGCTGAGCAGGTGGGCGCGCACTTCGTTGGCACCGGTAAGCAGCGGGCCGACGAGCGCGTCCGGCACGGGTTTGCGGATCCCGTGCGAGCGCACGATCGCCGCCGCGGGACCGGTGAGCCGAGCCGCGAAGTCCACGTGACCGACGGTGTTGGAGAACATCGTCCATCTCGAGAGTTCGATGGCCTGTGGTGGGCGCTGTGCGATCGACAGGTCGAGGGCTTCGGTGGCGCGGTCGAGTGCTTCGAAACTCCGCTCCTGGAAGCCCGCCAGCAGCCGGTCGTCGATCGCGCCCCCAGCCAGCCAGTCCACGGCCGCGACGTACAGATCACAGGCAGCCGTCATCGCCTCCGAGAAGCGTTTGTTCAGCGTCTGCACCACGCCCCGCGGCCACATCAGGAGGCTGACGATCAAGCTGATGGCCAGGCCGAGCGCGACATCGACCACCCGCGTGGTCGCAGTCTCCAGGCGGGCTGGCGTGACGATCGAGAACATGACGATGATGACCAGGCTGAAGGCTGCCTGCCCGACCGCCAGCGAGAAGGTCCCGGGAGTGTAGGCGGCGAGGAACAGCGCACCCGGGAAGATGAACCACCAGGCCCACGTGTCCGGGCCCAGCAGCACGATCAGACCCGCCGAGACCACCACACCTGCCACGGTGCCGATCAGCGCCTGGCGCGCGGTGCGACCGGTGCCCAGCGCGTCGAACCGCAGAGCGCTCAAGGTGCCGAGCACGATCCAGAAGGGGTGCTCTAAGGTGACCGACTTGGCCACGGCGATGCTCAAGGACAGCGCGACCATCGAGCGCAGGGCGTTGCGGAACCACGGGGAATCCCAGGAGGCGTGGGCGCGCAGTCGTTGGCGCTTGCCGGGCGGGTCTGTCCGCACCGGTGACAGCGGGCCGCCCGGGTCGGAGGGCTCATCGCCGGCCCGCGCCCCCAACGCGATCGTCTGGTCGCTGATGCGCGCTGCCAGCACATTGGTGATCCGCAAGGGGAACATGTCGTCGATCTGTTGTCGCTTGGCTGTCGGGTCGTGCGGGGAGGAGTCTGACGGTAGCCAATCGGCGACCTGTGTCAGATTCCGCTGGCGCGCCTCGAGCAACGCCCTGGTGGAGATGCTTCCCCGGCCGCCCCGCAGCCGGTTCGCGCATGACTGCAGGGCTTCGCCGGTGACAGCGGCCAGTTCTTCGGCCGATGCCCGCAGCCTGGGATCCTTGTGCTCGGAGAGATCCTCCCATTTCTGCATGAACCGCAGCCGGGAGACCTCGTCGACCAGTTCGGCCAGTGCCCGCTCCGTGGAGGTGGCGCCCGCAGGCCGTGCGAGGTTCCCGTCGTAGGACTCGTGCAGTGCCTCGAGGCTGGCGTTGAGCCGCCGCCGCGCCTCCTGCAGCGCGTCGGGATCCGCTGCGGCCCCCCAGCGGGCGTTGACGGCGTCGGCCACCGCGTCGAGGGTCGTCGCGAGGTGCCTGCGGGTGAGCCGAGTGGGACTGACGGGCCAGAGCAGCGATGCGGCGGCAGTCGCCGTCAACCCACCGATGGTCCACGCAACGACGTCCACCAGCGCCGAACTCGGTGACGAGGCGGTCAGGGTGATGACGGTGCCCAGCAGGAGAACCGACTGGGCCGACGTGACGGGTCCGCGCAGGACCCCGATCATTCCGACGATCATCGCCACGACGGCCATCATCAGCACCGACGACCACATCGTCTGTCCAGCGAATGCCCCGACTGCCACCAGGGGCACTCCGGCGGCAGTCGTGGCCAGGTAGGACCACGTGCGCCGGCGGGCGTCGCCCCCGAAGTCGGCGAAGACGAGCAGGGACAGGCAGGAGAAGACGCCGAACAGTGCCCCCTGCGAGATCCACGGTAGGTTCATCAGCGCCGCCAGCGTGACGGGCACGACCAACGCGACTCGGAACCCGCGTCGCAGCGCACGCCGGTTGGAATCGCGGGCGGCCAACCGGGCCCGGGCGCGCGAGAGCATGGGCCCGACCCTAGTCGTCGACGAGGACGAAAGCGCCCCGCACGTCTCCTGTCTCCACTCGTTCCAAGGCCCGCGGTGCTTGGTCCAGGGGCAACACCTCGTACTGGGTCCGGACCTGCGCGGGACCCACGACGGCCAGGAAGTCGCGGACGTCCTGTCTGGTCACGTTGGCCACCGATCGCAACGTCCGCTCCCACCACAAGTCGTCGTAGTCGAACTGCGGAATCCGGTCGAGGTGGATCGCATTGATCGCCACGGTGCCGCCGCGGTCGAGGGCCTTGAGCGCGCTGATCACCACGTCGCCGCTGGGTGCGAAGGTGACGGCCGCGTCCAAGGGGGTCGGCAACGCCTGATCGTAGGTCCCGGCCCAGGCGGCCCCGAGTTCGTATGCCCGTGCGACTTCGGCCTCGGACCGGGTCACCACGTAGGCCTGGCATCCCCAGTAGTTCGCCACCTGGATCGCGATGGTCGCCGAGGCACCGAAGCCGAACAGGCCGAGCCGCATGCCGGCTGACTGGGGCCCGATCCCGGCCACCCGCAGACTTCGGAACCCGATCACGCCGCCGCACAACAGCGGTGCGATGGCGGTCGGGTCGCCGTCCGGCAGCGGGTGGACGAAGTCCTTGTGGGCGGTCACCAGTTGCGCGTACCCGCCGTCGCGGTCCCACCCGGTGAATTCGGCGTCGAGGCAGAGGTTCTCGCGGCCGCTGGTGCAGAAACTGCAGACCCCGCACGAATGGGCCAGCCACACCAGCCCGACCCGTTGACCGTGCTGCTCGCCGGGGCTGACCACCTCGCCGACCACCTGGTGACCGGGGATCAGCGGCAGCTTGTGGCTCGGCAGGTCCCCCCGCAGGATCTGCAGGTCGGTGCGGCACACCGCAGAGGCGCTCACCCGGATCAGAACCTCGTCCGGGCCGGGTTCGGGGTCCGGCCGCTGTCCGGCGGCGATCTGGTTCACGGCGGTCATGGTCACTGCGCGCATGGGTTCAGTGTGCCTCGCCGTGCTCGTCCTCACCAGGGTGCTGGTGGGGGTTCGGGTTGGGGGTTGCCGGTTCGCGTTAGGGTCTCCGGTTCCCGTTCGGGTTGCAGGTTCGCGTTAGGGAGTTTCGGGCCGGGAAAGCCGAACCGGAACGGGAAAGCCGAACGGGAACCGGAAAGCCGAACGGGAACGGGAAAGCCGAACGGGAACGGGAAAGCCGAACGGGAACCCTGGCTGTGGACTTCCGGCCAGGTCCATCCACAAGGCGAGTCTCCCGGCATACTTCCCGGTCATGCGCCGTAACACTGAGTGCATGATCTCGACATCCGATCTGATCGCGGCCGGCGCCACGACCAGTGAAGTCAGATCGCTGACGGCAAGTCTCGAGCGTCTGCGTCCCGGGGTCTATGTTCCGAAGGGAACCGACCCCCGAGATGTATACCGTATGCGCTGCGAGGCGGTCCTCAATTCACTCGGGTCCGGTGCGATGCTGACCGGCCCGGCCGCAGCCGCCGTTCTCGAACTACCGATTCCCGGACGTCCACCCACGACCGTCGCGGTGCGGGGGATTCCGCGCGGTGAGTATGGATCCGACGTGTTGGTGGTCCATGGCGATACCGACGGCTTCGAATGCAAGGGGCTGAGATTGAGTCACCCCGCAGTAGTCGCGGCTGATTGCGCCCGATTGATGTCCGCGCGAGATGCGCTGATCGTCTCAGATGCGCTGACTCACGAGGGGATCTGCACCGTCGCAGAGCTCAGGGACAACGCGGCACGGTCGGCGCGGACACGAGGGGCCGCTCGGGTGAGGTGGCAGAGCGACCACACCGATCCACGTGCCGAGTCGCCTGGCGAGACCTGGACCCGGTTGGTTCTGGGGCAGTTGGGCTACGAATGTGCAAGCCAGGCACGAGTGGTCGACGGCGAGTTCAGCGCGAGGCTCGACTTCTTGTTGATCGACGGTCGCACCGCGGTCGAGTTTGATGGCGCGATCAAATACCGGAACCCCAACGGTGAGGCAGTGATGTCAGCGGTGATGGGCGAGAAGGAGAGGCAGGCTCTTCTGGAGGCGCTGGGGCACATCTTCGTCCGCGTCATCTGGAAGCAACTCACCAATCCCGAGATGATCGACCGTCGGCTGCGCTTCGCCGGAGCCGCTCCCACCCGGAAGCCGCTGCGGCTGCCGGCTGGCTGGGAGTCGCGTCCTCGCTAGTCATTCGCGGCTGCGCCGTTCAGGCGGGAAAATGCTGGGCGGAAATCGCTCGCGTTAGAGAACGTGCACGGCGTTAGAGAAGCCACACGTGCGTTCTCTAACCTCGTGCACAATCTCTAACCTCGCGGCCAACTCCTGTCGCGACCGCGTACACGAGCCGTTCTCGGATCAGTGCTTCGCGTTCGGGGTTCTGGCGGGGCGAATGGCCGAACGCGCAGACCTTGACGAGGCCCCGACCTCAACGCGACACGGCCGCTCGCGCCAACCGGTCCCGGATGGCCGTACTCAATGCGGTGCCATCGTCGGGGGGCAGCGCCCACACCTCGTCGATGGCCAGTGAGTCGGTGTCGCGCAGCGCCCGGTACAGGACCGCTGCGTAGTCCCGGGTCGTCGCCGGCGTCGCCAACCGGATCGCGCCGGCAGGTGTCGGCACAGAATCGAGCGCGAGGAAGCCGTCGCCGGGCCCTGCCGCACTCCCGAGGCGCACCTGCGCCCGCGGGGCATAGTGCGAGACCAGCCCGCCCGGCGCCCGCACCGCCGAGGCCTCGGTGCTCACGCTCACGCGGCCGGCCTCCTCGATCTCGGACAGTTCCACCGCACCCCACCGCAACACCCGTGGCCGGTCGCCGGTGCAGTCCAGGATCGTGCTCTCGACCCCCACCGGGCAGTCGCCCCCGTCCAGGATCACGTCCTGGGATTCGAGCCGGTCGCCGATGTCGGTGACGACATCCGCGGCAGACGTGGGGGAGACCTGTCCGAACCGGTTGGCGCTCGGTGCCGCCACCGGACCGGCGGCCTCGATCAGCGCCAGCGCAACCGGGTGCGCCGGACAGCGAAGGCCCACCGTGTCCTGCCCGCCGGTCACGAAACGCGGTACGGAATCCGCGGCCGGCACTACCAGGGTCAACGGCCCGGGCCACAACGCCTGCGCCAGTCGCCGCGCGTAGCCCGGCACCTCCCGCGACCATCGGCCCAGCGCGGACGCGTCGGCGACGTGGACGATCACGGGATGGTCCACCGGCCGGCCCTTGATCGCGAAAACCCTGCTTACAGCTGCTTCGTCGGTGGCACCGGCGGCCAGGCCGTAGACGGTCTCGGTGGGCATCCCGACCACGTGATGATCGCGCAGCGCACGGGCCGCCACGGCAACCGCATCAGCGTCGACAACCCCGTCGTGCCATGCCCGGATCACAGCGTCACCGGGCACAGGCGTCGATTGACCACGTTGCTCCTGATCCGTGTGCAGTCCTCATAGTCGATGGTGCCCACCACCGGATCGACCTGCGACGGCGGGTCGTCGGTCACCACCCATACCCTGGCCCCTTTGATCTCGTCGGAGAGCCGTTCAAGCAGCGGCGTGCCGGTGAAATCCTTCTGCACGACATGCACACCGACACCGGCAGGCAACTGTCCGGGCAGCAGGTAAGTGCTCGGGTACTGACCGTCCACCAGCACCACGTCGCCGCTCTGCACACGGTCGAACGCCCCGGGTTCCACCTCGTACCAGCGTTGACCGAACTCCACGCGGCGCCCCTGCGCCGACTGCGTCAGGAGTCCTGCGGCAAGCGCCAGCGCCAGCGACGCCGCGACGGTCACCCGCGCACTGGACCACCGGGCCACGGCCGCCACGATCAGCACCGCCGCCGTCATCTCCGCGGGGATCGCGTACCGGATGACCCCGAAGACCGCCAGCCACACCGCGAGCCCGACCAGTGTGAACGCCACCACGGCGGCGAGGGGAGGGGTGAGTTTCCGCCAGCCGATCGCGAGCAGTACGAGGGCCGCGATCAGCAGCAGCCAGCGGGGATCGCGAACCGGCAGGTCGAGCACCCTCGCCGAGCCGGTGGCCATGTCCCACGGCCACGTCAACCACCCCCCCAGCCCACTGACCCCGTAGCGCTCATCGGTGAGGTTGGTGCCGGGGAACCAGCGGCTGCCGAAGATGGTGTTCCAGAACGGGAAGACCGGGCTGTCATAGGTACGCCAGAGATTCCAGGCCCAAGCGGCACCCGTTACGATCCACCCCAGTCCCGCGCCGGCCACCCAAAGTCCGATCCGGTTCATGCGGCGTTCGGGCAGGACCAGCAGTGCGACCACCGCGGCCACGGCGAACGGCGCACTCGTGTACTTCAGGCCGACCGCTGCGCCGGCCAGCAGTCCCGCCAGAGCTGTGGGCCAGGATCGGGTTCGCAAGACGAGCAGCAGTCCGCCGAGCAGCAGACTCGCCAGCAGGACGTCGCTGTAACTGGTCCCTAGTTCGCTGCGGAAGCCCGCCGCGACAACCGCCAGGACGGCCGCGCCCGCGCTCGACGCGACTTGCCCGCCGCCGGTGAACGGGAGGACTCGCATCGCGATCCGCCGGGTCAGGACTGCGGCGACCCCTGCCATGGCCCCGAGCAGGACCTGAGCGACATGTGGCTGGACCCAGTTCGCAAGCACGTAGAACGGGACCTGCGACAGCGGGTTCTGGAATCGCCCGCCGTACAGGTCGGGGTCGTTGAACCCGCCGTGGAACAGCTGCCACGGGTACCAGAAGTGGTACTGCAGCTGGTCCCAGTTGGCGTCCTGTCCGAGCAGGGCCGCTGCGAGTGCGCACACCGCGACCAGACCCAGGTCGACGAGCAGGTTCAAGCGGCGCACCCGCCCATTGTTCACCGGTGGTTCCCGAGCAGCGTCGCAACCGGGCCACGACCCATTGTCACGAAGTTGCGGCACGCCGGGCGCGGTTGTGACGAAGGTGCTGGGTCTGCCGGGCGTGTCGCGCCCAACGTGGTAACAAAGCCGCTCAAGGGGCCACAACTACGTCACACAGGGCCAACGGCGCCTGCGGACCTATGACCGGTAGACGTAGACCAGGGTGCCGATCCGCGTGCGCTGGTAGATCTCGCGGGCGTCCTTGTATACCCGCACGTTCACGCAGCCGAGCGAGGCGCCGTTGTAGCCGTCGCGGTGGAATCCGGGGGAGTAGTGGACTGCTTGGCCTCCGCTGAAGAACACCGAATACGGCATCGGGGTGCCGGCCAGGTCGCTGATCAGGTAGCGGATCTTGGAGTGCACCCGGTGCTTGCCGTTGCGGGTGGGGGTCAGTTCGGCGCCGAATCGCACGTCGGTCACGAGTTTCTGCTTGCCGTTGACCATGAGCCGCAGGACGAACTGGGTCTTGTCGATGCACAGAACCTTGCCGTGCATGCAGATCTTCGGCAGTTTGCCGTTGCCGTACAACTTCTTCAGCAGCAGCGACTGCTTCTGGGACACGTTGCCCGTCGGCCAGTATCCGAACTTGTCCTGGAAGGACTTGTAGGCCTTGACGGTCTTCTTGTCGAAGACCCCGGTCATGGGGGCGGGCTTGCCGATGCCGTTCAGTTGCGTCTGCACGCGCAGGACCGAGCGTCCCTGCATCCCCTTGCGGATCTTCGCCTTACCCGCGTACACGTCCTTGATCGGAGGTGCCTTCTTCACGACCACCTTGGGCTGTGCGACGGGCTCGGTGGTGACCGTCGGCGTCGGCGTCGGGACAGGGGTCTCCTCGGCCGGGAGCAGGAAAATCGCAGCGGCAAGGGCATCAATCACACTTCCATGGTCTCCTGAGACCTCTGGCGGATCAACACCACCTTCGGGTGAGGCGGGTAACGATCCGATCACCGCAGGCGCCGACCTACTACCCTCGGGCTCGGAGGGAGGCGGCATGAGCGATCCAGAACCGCTGCCCGTCGACCCGGACGCGTCCCCGTTCGACGTCGCGGCCCCGCGCCTGCGCCACAGGACCTGGGACCTGCTGCTCGCGATCGCGGCGGGTGGGGCGGTCGGTGGTGCGGGCAGGTATTTGCTCAACACCACAGTGGATTCCGCGCTCTTCCCCTGGTCGACCTTCGTGGAGAACATTCTGGGCTGCTTCCTGCTGGGGGCGCTCATGGTCTTCCTGCTCGACGTGTGGCCGCCGAGCCGTTACCTGAGACCGTTTCTGGCCGTGGGCGTGATGGGCGGCTTCACGACGTTCTCCGCATACACCGCCGAAACCCGTGCGCTGCTTCTGGACGGGCAGGCGCAGATGGCGTTGATCTACCTGTTCGCAAGCGTCGGCGTCGGACTCGTCGGCGTGTGGTCGGGAATCGTGCTGGCGCGCGCTGCGACCGGCGACCGAGTTAAGGAGAAACCATGAAACTCCAGGGTCCCGCGATGCGGTTGACGATCTTCCTGGGCGAGAGCGACCAATGGCATCACCGTCCCGTGTACACCGAGGTCGTGCACCGTGCGCATGCTGCCGGTCTGGCCGGCGCGAGCGTGGTGCGAGGCATCGAGGGCTTCGGTGCGTCGTCGCACGTGCACACCAGTCGGCTGCTGAGCCTCAGCGAGGACCTGCCGGTGGCGATCGTCATCGTCGACACACAGGAACGCATCGAGAATTTCCTGCCCGAACTCGACGAACTGATAACCCAGGGCCTGGTGATTCTGGATCCTGTGACGGTGATCAAGTACGTCGGCGGGGAGTCGCGTTGACGTTGGCGCTCGTGATGCTGGGTGCCGCGTTCGGCGCGCCGAGCCGCTGGCTGCTGGACAGGTTCGTGGCATCACGCCATGACAGCGTCTTCCCGTGGGGCACCTTCACGATCAATGTGCTGGGCTCGCTCTTGCTGGGTGTCGTGCTCGGCGCCGAGACCGCGCATGAATGGGTTGCGCTGATCGGCACGGGCTTCTGCGGCGGCTTCACCACCTTCAGCACGTTCGGCTTCGAGACGGTCCGGCTGATCGAGGACGGAGCGGATGCGGTGGCGTTACTCAACGTCGGTGCCAGTCTGGTCGCAGGTCTGCTCGCGGCGTTCGTCGGCTGGTACCTGGGAGTGGGCATCTGGGGTTAGCGGGGGCACTCACGGGGCGTGTGACGAAGGTGCGCGGCCGGAGGGGGTCTTGTTACGAAGGTGCTGGGTCCGCCGGTCGTGTCGCGCGCACCTTCGTAACAGTGCCGTTCAGCGCTCCGCACCTTCGTAACAACGGTCCAGCCCCGGCCCTACCCCTGCCGCCCGATGATCAAGTCCGCCACCAAGCCGGTCCAGCCGGTTTGATGACTGGCGCCCAACCCGGCCCCGTTGTCACCGTGGAAGTACTCGTAGAAGTACGGCGCGAAGTTCCACCGCGGGTCGGTCTGGAACTTCTCCGTGTCCCCGAACACCGGGCGCCGGCCGTCGGCGCCGGGCAGGAAGATGCTGATCAGCCGCCGCCGCAGTTCCTCGGCCACCTCGCGCATGTTCGCCATGTCGCCGCTTCCGGTCGGGCATTCCACCTGGAACGAGTCGCCGAGGTACATGTAATAGCGCTCGAGCGCCTCCACGACCAGGTGGTTGATCGGGAACCATACCGGTCCGCGCCAGTTCGAGTTGCCGCCGTACATGGAGGTCGTGGACTCGGCGGGTTCGTAGTCCACGCGGAAGACCTGGTCGTCGAGGCTCAGCGAGAAGGGCGCTGTGGCGTGGCGCTTGGACAGACTGCGCAGGCCGTGCGGGCTCAGGAACGAATCCTCGCTGAGCACCTCGAGCATGACCCTGCGCAACCGCTCGGGGTCCAGCACGGTGAGCAGCAGCTTGTGCTCGGAGGGCGATCGATAGACGAAACCGGCCCGGCCGGAGTCGATGGTGTCCAGACCCCTGCGGCGCAGGAAGTCGGCGAACCGCTCGTACAGCCGGGCATTGCGCTGCAGAGCCTTGTCGGTCTCGATCCACGCCGCCGCCAGGATCGGGATCAGACCGACGATGGACCGCACCCGCAGCGGTTCCTGGCTGCCGTCCGGGCGCAGCAGCTGGTCGTAGAAGAAGCCCTCCTGCCAGTCCCACATGCCGCTGGCGGCCATCCCGTCGGTGATCGCGGCGAAGTGCTCGGCGAACTTCAGCGCCATGGCGTCGTAGACCTGGTCGTGCTCGGCCAGTCGCAGGGCGATCCGCAGCATGGACAGGCAGTAGAACGCCATCCACGCCGTCCCGTCGGCCTGCGCGAGGCGGAAGCCCTCCGGCAGATCGGAGCGGTTGATCGGCCCCACGTTGTCCAGGCCGAGGAAACCGCCCTGGAACACGTTGTTGCCCTCCGCGTCGACCCGGTTGACCCACCACGTGAAGTTCATGAGCAGCTTCTGGAAGACCTCGGCCAGGAAGTCGTAGTCCTTGGCGCCGTCGATCTCGAAGACCCGCAAGGCCGCCCACGCGTGAACGGGTGGATTGGTGTCGCCGAAGTTCCACTCGTAGGCCGGCAGCGCGCCGTTGGGGTGCATGTACCACTCCCGGCACATCAGCAGCAGTTGGTACTTCGCGTACGAGGGGTCGACGTGGGTGAACACGACCGTGTGGAAGGCGAGGTCCCACGCCGCGAACCACGGGTACTCCCACGCATCCGGCATCGAGATGACGTCGTAGGCGTCGACGTGGCTCCAGTTGTGATTGCGCCGGGTCCCCGGGGGCGGCGGTGGTGGCTGGCCGGGATCGCCCTTGAGCCAGCGGGCCACGTCGTAGCGGTAGAACTGCTTGCTCCAGATCATCCCGGCGAACGCCATTCGCATGGCGACGAGCTCGTCGGCCGGGCAGTTGTCGGGTGCGAGGTCGCCATAGAACTCGTCGGCCTCGGCCTCACGGGTGGCGAAGAGGTCGTCGAAGGCGCTCGTCAGGGCGTCGGGGTGCGGTCGGTTCTCCGGTGACTTCCACAGCCGCAGCCGGATCTCGGCAGACTGTCCCGCCGCCAGTGTCAGCCGGTACCACCAGGCCCCCTTCGTGCCACGGTTCTCCGGGTTGATCGTCGGTTCGGCCAGTCGCACATGCCGGTCGATCCCGTCCTTCGGATAGGCCGTGATGTTCGGCTGCCCGAACAGCGCCTGGTCGTTGGTCTCATTGCCGCAGAGCGCGGGTTTCGGCATCGAGCCGTCGGGCAGCGGCCCAGGGTCCAGGTGGTAGGTGCCCGAACGCCAGTGCGTGGCCATGATCGTGGCGTTGTCCATGCGCATCTCGGGCACCGGATGCCCGCGGCCCCAGCCCCAGGTGTTGCGGAACCACAAGGTCGGCAGCACATCGATGGTGGCCTCGTCCGGTCCCGCGTTCGTCACGGTGATGCGGACGCTGATATCGGTCGGGCTGGCCTTGGCGTAGTCCACATCGACGACCCAGTAGCGGTCCTCGTCGAAGATGCCGGTGTCGATCAGTTCATACTCGGGCTGTGTCCGGTCACGGTCAGCGTTGACCTTGCGCAGATCGTCGTAGGGGAACTCGTCCTGCGGGTAGTGGTAGCGGAACCGCAGCCACGCATGCGACGGGGTGGCATCGCGGTACCAGTAGTACTCCTTGACATCCTCGCCGTGGTTGCCCTGCGTGCTGTCAAGCCCGAACAGCCGCTCCTTGAGGACCGGGTCCTTGCCGTTCCACAAGGAGACCGCGAAGCAGGTGTCCTGCAGGAGATCGCTCAGGCCCGCCAGTCCGTCCTCGTTCCACCGGAAGGCACGGCAATGGGCGTGTTCGAACGGGAAGTACTTCCAGGCGTTGCCATCGG
>JAWKJM010000011.1:0-89245 GCA_041393775.1 Candidatus Nanopelagicales bacterium | reverse complement strand
CGGTATTAGCTACTCTTTCGAGTGGTTATCCCGATGTCTGGGGCAGGTTGCCCACGTGTTACTCACCCGTTCGCCACTAATCCCCAGGGCAAGCCCTGGTTCATCGTTCGACTTGCATGTGTTAAGCACGCCGCCAGCGTTCGTCCTGAGCCAGGATCAAACTCTCCGTGAATGAATTGTGTTCGCTCACGAATTGTAAGCCTGGCAATGAACAAATCTGACTCTCATCAAATTCGTCTTTGCCTCAAAGAAATCCGATCGACAACCGGTTTGACCCGGCCGCCGAACGGGGTTCGGCATTGACTTTTGGCACACTGTTGAGTTCTCAAGGAGCGGACGCACACCATTGACTTCCGATTTCTCGGGAGGTCTCCGGGGCAACTTCTCCACTGTACCAGGCCCGGCTGACTTGTCAACCATCCCTGGTTTCCCGCGCATGTCGGCTGCCTCTTGATGAGGGTTTGGACTGTCTGGGAGTTGCTCTTTCGGGCAACGAGATCAAAGATAACAGGCGATTTCCCGTGCTGAAAAGGGGGGTGGTCACTTCACTCTGCGTCAGTCACCACCCACGAAACCGACCATGGCCGAGTGCACGCAGATCGTCGCAATCGGGTTGGCCAATTGAACCCTCAGATCCATCCCCTGACCCCCAACGACCGCGTACAGTCGGTGGACCCCTGCTGGTATCTTCGCGGTCGTCGGAGGGCCGTCACCCAGACTCAGCCAAGCGGAACTGGTCGCGTTCAACGAGTAGTCCAGGGCGATCACATGCCTCGCCGCGGACACGCCCAGGGTCAACGGCATCACGGCCGTTCGGTCTCTGCTGGCTAGGTACTCGCAGAACTGTCCCGGAGGTCGCACGGGGACGCCGGACAGATTGCGGTCGATGAGATTGCCGTTGTCATCGAACCCGAGCAATTCATCGATCACTACATCAAGTTCTTCAGGTGCACCAGGATCACCGGTGAGGTACGTGCCCAGCCGCTCCGGGACCAAGACCAAACGCGACGGCATCGGCTGCTCGAGGAGGCCGCCGCGTACCTCGGAGTAGTGGGCACGCACTGCCGCCGACCACGCGGTGATGGCCAGCGGCTTGGGCCACGCATAGGCGTAGGTAGTGCCGCTGGAGACCAACCAGAGCGCCGCCCAGAGTGCCACCCATTTTCGGGGCGGCGTGAATGGCACTTTCGTCCGGTCGGTCAGGATCGTAGCTAGCACCACCGCACTGGGCAGCGTCAGATCGAACGTGTATCGCAGTGCTGGCCCCGCCAGACTGGAACCAGCGCGCCCGTAGGCGGTCATGGCGATCGAGCACGCCACGTATGCTCCCCAGCCGATCCATGCGCGGCGACTGGCGGGCTTGCGCACGACCGACCATGCGATGAAGACCGCAGTCAGCCCGAAGACAAGCAGCGGGACCTCGATGGGCATCGGATCAATGCCGAATCGTCCGGCCCAGGCCCACGGCCCTCCCCACAAGGCGGGTAGGACCGCCTGTCCGAGGATGGAGGCGGTCCACGTAGCGTACGTCGTGAGGGTCCGTGGTCCCAGGGATGGTCCGTTCGACAGGACGACGTAGAACACGCCGTACACGCTGGCCAGCGTTAGTAGCGCACCCCAGAGCCGACGCCAATGCACCACAGCAGCCCGAAACCCCATGGGCCCGGAATCAAGGACTGGACACGCTGCCGCAACCGTGACCAGGACTATTGGGAGAAGAACCGCCTTCGGCGATGCGAGCAAGCACAGGACGAAGACAAGAAGGACCGCAAGGAAACGCGTGCCTGTGCGCAGATACTGAGACGTGAGTAGCAACAGTAAGCTCGACGCCGTCACCATCGGAGCGGCGTAGACCGCCACGGACCACCAGGTGGCCACTTCATACAGCATCATGCTCAAGCCCAAGAAGCCAGCAACGACAAGCGGTTGAGCGCCGTATCCGTACATGCGCGCTGCCCACCGCGCGATGATTAGCTGTCCGATGCCGACAAGCGCTGCGCTGATGACCATGAGCGGCACGTACCGGCCAGGCAGTGCATGTTGGACGAACCACTGCAACAGTGACCCGATCGGGTTCAAGTGCCCACCATGGTCGGCGAACAACTGTCCGGCACTCAGCGGTGCGCTCAGTCGCTCCCTGGCCTGGAAATCATCGAGAGCCCACGACGTCGAGGCGCCGATGGCCAAGCGCAACGCGAACGTGGCGGCAACCACCATTCCGAGTCGGAGCCGGAAAGGACCTCCAGGCTCCGAGGCATCCCCGTGAACAGTCAACACCCGCTGCACCACAAAGAGCAGAGGCTACCCAGGATGGCTAGCACTGACCGGCGCGAGTTCGGCCACAGCGATGGACTTCTTGCCGCGCCGTAGAAGCAGCCAGCGCCTGTGCAGGGCCGCGTCGGACGACATGGTGGCATCAGCATCAGTCACCCGATCGTTGTTGACGTAGGCACCGCCCTCGGCAATCGCCCGCCGCGCCGCCGATTTCGACAGGCACAATCCTGTCGCCACGAGCGCGTCCACGAGGCTGCTGCCCGCTTCCACTCGTTGGGTCGGAACATCCTCCGTGGCCTGCACCAAGATGTCGGCTGGCAAGGCATGAAGATCCCCGCGGCCGAACAACGCTGCACTGGCCGCCTCGATGTGCTCGCGGGTCGGCCGGCCGTGGACCAGGTCTGTGAGCTCTGCCGCGAGTGCCCGCTGGGTTCCGCGCCGAGCGGGGTTCTCCTGGCCCTCAGCGATGATCTGTTCCACCTCGGTGAGCGGCTGGAGACTGAAGTATCGCAGCATCTTGGCGACGTCGCGGTCGTCGGTGTTGAGCCAGAACTGGTAGAACGCGAACGGCGTGGTCTGTTCGGCGTCCAGCCACACCGCACCACCGGCCGTCTTGCCGAACTTGGACCCGTCGGCCTTCGTTACCAGGGGAACGGTGAGCCCGTGCGCATGGCTGTCGGCGCCCACCACCCGACGGATCAGATCCAGCCCGCCGGTGATGTTGCCCCACTGGTCGGACCCGCCCACCTGCAGGGTGCAACCGTGGTCTTGGTACAGGTGCAGGTAGTCCATCGACTGCAGGAGCATGTAGCTGAACTCCGTGTAGCTGATGCCGTCGCCCTGCAGTCTCGCGGCGATGGACTCCTTGCCGAGCATCGCATTGACACTGAAGTGCTTGCCTACATCCCGGAGGAAGGCGATCGCGGACATCTCCGCCGTCCAGTCCAGATTCGAGACCAGTAGGGCCGGATTCTCGCCCTCAAAGTCCAAGAAGTGTTCTAACTGCCCTCTCACGCGGTCAACCCACTCGGCCACCGTGTCGTCGGTGTTGAGGGTCCGCTCGGTGCTGCGCCCGCTGGGGTCGCCGATGAGACCGGTGGCTCCGCCGACCAGCGCGATCACCTTGTGCCCAGCCATCTGGAACCGGCGCAGGAGCAACAGTGGAACCAGGTTGCCCACATGCAGGCTGGGCGCCGTCGGGTCGAAACCCGCATACAGCGTGATCGCGTCGGTCATCGCCTCGGACAGCGCGCCGAGGTCGGTGGCGGAGGCGACGAGGCCCCGTGCTTGCAGGTCGGAGAGCAAGTCAGTCACCTGCTCATCATGGCAAGAGCACCTCTTGGGAGTCCGCCCGCGTACCGCCACCGGCGCGCCAGATGCGTAGCGACAGCGCCACTGCGGCGATGCACATGACCGTGGAAGGCAACTCCCCCACCACGGCGTAGAAGAGCGCTGCAGTGAAGGCCGGGCCCGGTGGCACCAAGACGATGTTCGCCCAAGCATCGCCGGAGAACAACACGATCCCAGCCGACCCGAAGAAGATCGCGATCCGGGGTTGCCTGCGCAGCAGTCCCAGGCCCGCGCCTGCAAGAGCGATCACTTCACCGGTGTCGAGAAGGACCACAAGCGCCCGCAGGTGGTTGGCCGGCACCTCCGTGGCCGTCGACGTGAACATGGTCGCCAGCCGGATGACAAGCCCTGCCGCCACCAAAGCCAGGGCCGCGGCCAGCCAGCGGTCGACCGTGGGCCCGGAACGCCCGAGACGAAGGGTCCGGTACGAGGCGGTCAACGCCGCTGCCATTCCCGGGACTGCGATCCAGAGCGGGTTCAGCACCGACACCAGCGACGTCAGGACCCCGCCGGCAAGGAACATCGTGGCAGCCATCGTGGCAGCCACCGGTGTCCAACGCTTCCCCCGCCACAACCCGACGGCCGCGGTCACCGACGCCGCAACGGTCGCCACGGTCATCCCCAGTGCCGCCAGGTGCGTGTGGTAGGCCGTGCCAGTGCGCACCTGGAAGAGCGCCAGGTAGATAAGCCAGGGAACCTCCAGCCCTGCAAACAGGATCATCAACCACGCCAGCCAGCGCGGCCCGATACCCGAGTACGGTGTGGGCACGCTTGATCCTATGCCTGACGCCTGCTGCATCTGATCCCACGCCAGCGGACGGCGTACGACACCCACCGGTGGGATTGCGCTCGTTGGCCGCGCCTCGTCTTCTGCCGAAGTGGGACCGACTCCGGACTGGTTGCCGCAAGCCTCGCGCGTTCCGGCAGCACTTGGGGTTCCGGTCGGGCATTCTGGCCACCTGAGGGCCGGGAACGCGAACCCGTGGACCTAACGCGAACTCGTGGACTTAGTCCGAGAACGGCTCGTCTACTCGGTAGCCGCAGGAGTTGGTCACGAGGTTAGAGAACGCACGCGTGGCTTCTCCAACCTCGTGTACGTTCTCCAGTCCGAAAATGGCTCGTGTGCTCGGTCGCCGCAGAAGTGGGCCGCGAGGTTAGAGAATGGTCGCGAGGTTAGAGAACGTGCACGAGGTTAGAGAACGCACGTGTGGCTTCTCTAACCTCGTGCACGTTCTCTAACCCGAGCGGTTTCCGCCCGGCATCTTCCCGCCTGAACGGGTGGCCGGCCACGGCCGCAGACGACAAACGCGAACCCGCGGACCAACGCGATCACGTGGTACGTCGGGATCCTCGGGCCGCCGTCGCAATCCACCCCCCTAGTGCCTCTAGCCCGGGACTGGTCGAAAATGTCGACTCACCCCGGCGCAGAGGCACGCCGCCAGGCCGATAGGACCAGTGCCACGAGAATCAGGACGATGCCCGCGATGATCAATGCCACACCGGCGTTCAACGTCTGCGCCGACCACATGCCCACGAGCATCGCCGTCGCGATCGCAGCACCCGCGGCCCACGGCCACTCGCCCCCGCGCGCGAAGATCCAACTCCCGACGATCACCAGCAGCAGCGCGGCCGCGCGGCCGGCCCAGACCCAGCCACCGATGTCCAGGAAGGGATCACGGCTCATGATTATGAGCGTCCAGCAGCCCATCAGCCACGCACCCACCCCTGCTGCGAGGGTGAGCCACGCGGGTGGCAGAAGACGCCACAGGCCCAGCGCTGCCGACGCACCCAGGGCCAGCAGCCAGAACGCCATCGCGATCCCGAAGTCGTGCTCCCGCAGGCCCAGCCCGTCGAGGAAGGCCACACCCAGGAAGACCAGCAGGACTCCCACGGCCGATGTGCTGATGAACCCCGGGGACCAGCGGGCCACGATCAAAGCCACCGAGAGCCCGACCAGGACGGCGATGAACATCTGCCAGCCGAACGGCTCGCCGTGATCGCCAGGACCGCCGAGGGCCACGGCAGTCGCCAACACCGCCAGGACCGCTGCGACCACACCCATCACAGATGTCACACGACCGCGTACCGGGTGCTGCGCGATGTCCGGCACTGAACGCATCACCAACCGCGCCCCCAACAGCAGCACAACGGCTCCGAGTGCCGGGAGACCGGCCCGCATCACCTGCCCCACGTCGGACCAGACCCGAGACGCGATCACGATGATGCCCATGGTCGCCAGTGCGGCTCCCATGTACCCCGCGAGCTCCGCCAGCCGCTGCCGGACATCCACCCGGCGCTGGTGGTACTCACGACTCACGTCGGCAGCGAGGTCAGCTGTGAGCAGACCTTCATCGACGAAGTGGGTCAGCGTGCGGTCCAGGCGATCGGGCATGACCATCACCCCTGCATCCAGTCTACGGGTCAGCCACCCCAGGCCGAGGACTGAGCGTGAGCCAGATCGACCCACTTCGCATCAGCGATAGGCGTCGAGCGCCTCCCGGGCTCGTGTCAGTTGTGCGAGGACCGCGGCCGGTGCGCTGCCTCCCTTGTGCTCTCGCGCGCCCAGGGCAGCCTCCACCGTCAGCGCCGACAGCGCCTCGTCGGACAGAGCAGGGTCGATCGCCCCGAGATCCAGTTCCCACAGTGGTACCCCGGCGTCGTCCGCTGCTCGAACGCAGCGGCCCGACAACTCGTGCGCCTCGCGGAACGGCATCCCGCGGCGCACCAGCCAGTCAGCCAACTCGGTGGCCAGCGAATGCCCCTCGGCGGTTGAGGCCCCGGCCACGGCCGGCCGGAAGCGCAGCGTCGACACGGTCCCGGTGATCGCTGGCAGCACCAGGCGCAGCGTGGCGATCGCGTCGAACACCGGCTCCTTGTCCTCCTGCAGATCGCGGTTGTATGCGAACGGCAACCCCTTCAGCATGGTCAGAACCGAGACAAGGTCACCGATCAGTCGGCCGGACTTGCCGCGGGCGAGCTCGGCGGAGTCCGGGTTCTTCTTCTGCGGCATGATCGACGAGCCCGTGGAGAACTCGTCGTGGAGTTCCACCCAGCCGAACTCGGTGGACGCCCAGAGGCAGATCTCCTCACCCAATCGCGACAAGTGGACCCCTACCATCGCCGCGCAGAAGAGGAACTCGGCCACGAAATCCCGATCGCTGACCGCGTCGATGGAGTTCTCGAAACTGGCTGAGAACCCGAGGTCGGTGGCGGTCGCCGCCGGATCCAGCCCGAGCCCGTTACCGGCCAATGCACCTGCGCCCATAGGCGACACGGACGTGCGTTCGCGCCAGTCCCGCAGCCGGGACAGATCGCGCAGGAACGCTTGGGCGTGTTTGCCGATCTCGTGCCCGAGGGTCACCGGCTGCGCGTGCTGCAGGTGCGTGAAGCCGGGCGCAGCGTCGCCGTGATAGCGCTGCGCCTGGGACAGGATCGCTTCGCACAGGTCTACCAGTTCGGCACTCAGGTCGTCACCGGCCTCCAGCAGCAGGAGGCGCAGGTCGGTGGCCACCTGGTCATTGCGGCTGCGGCCGGCCCGGAGCCGGCCGCCGACGTCTTCCCCGACCACCTCGATCAGTCGGCGCTCGAGGGCGCCGTGGACATCCTCGTCAGCATCGCCGGGCTGGAACTCACCTGAGGTCACCTCGACGGCGATCTGCTCCAAGCCCGCGACCAGTGAGGCATGGGTCGGGTCATCCAGGAGCCCGGCCCGATGCAGGGCATTGGCATGCGCGACGCCCTGCAGGATGTCGTACGGCGCCAGCGCCCAGTCGAAGTGAGTCGACCGGCTCAACTCCTCCATGGCCGCGGCCGGACCCTTCGCGAAACGACCGCCCCACAGGCTGCCTTCGCCGGTGCGGCCCTCAGCCATGGATGCGGTTGTCGCGGGCGTACGCGAGCCTGCTCGGCAACCCCCACAACTCGATGAAACCCTGGGCCAACGACTGGTCGAACGTGTCGCCCGAGTCGTAAGTCGCCAAGCCGTAGTCGTAGAGGCTGGCGTCGCTGCGCCGGCCGGTCACCACGGCCTTGCCGCCGTGCAGGGTCATCCGGATGTCTCCGGACACCGACGAGTTGACGTCATCCAGGAACCCGCTGAGCGCGTCGTGCAACGGACTGAACCACAGCCCGTCGTAGGTCAACTCGGTCCAGCGCTGGGACACCCCGCGCGAGTAGCGGCGCAACTCGCGCTCGACGGTCACGTTGACCAATTCCATGTGCGCGGTGATCAATGCGATCGGCCCCGGGCTCTCGTAGATCTCACGGCTCTTGATGCCGACGAGCCGGTCCTCCACGAGGTCGAGCCGGCCGACACCCTGCGCCCCCGCCCGACGGTTCATGATCTCGATGGCCTGCAGCATCGTCACGTCTTGGCCGTCGATCTTGACCGGACGCCCCTGATCGAACGTGATGACGACCTCATCCGCTTCACGCGGCGTGGCCGGATCCTGGGTGTAGGAGTACAACTCCTCGGTGGGACCGTTCCAGATGTCCTCCAGGAAGCCGGTCTCGACCGCCCTGCCCCACACGTTCTGGTCGATGGAGTAGGGCGACTTGCTCGTGACATCGATGGGCAGACCCTCGCGCTCTGCGAAGTCGATCGCCTTGTCCCTGGTCAGCGCGAGATCACGGACCGGCGCGATGCAGCGAAGGTCCGGCGCCAGGTTGCGGATGCCCACCTCGAAGCGCACCTGGTCGTTACCCTTACCGGTGCAGCCGTGGGCGACCACGTTCGCATTGTGCTTGTGGGCGGCTGTGACCAAGTGCTTGACGATCACGGGCCGGGACAGGGCCGAGACCACCGGGTAGCGATCCATGTACAGCGCGTCGGCCTTCAGCGCCGGCAGGCAGTACTCGTCGGCGAACTCCTCACGCGCGTCGGCCACCTCCGCCTCGACGGCCCCGCAGGCCAGGGCACGCTCCCGGATGACATCCATGTCCTCACCGCCCTGGCCGACATCGACGGCCATGGCGATGACTTCGGCGCCTGTTTGCTCCTTGATCCACCCGATGCCCACTGAGGTGTCCAGACCGCCGCTGTAGGCCAGCACCACTCTGTCAGTCATTTCCTTCTCCCTATCGACGGTTCTTCATGAGTTGTTGGAGTCGTTCTGCGACCGCTCGGCCGCTGCTGTGCTCGGCCACGACCAGCATGATCGTGTCGTCACCGGCGATCGTGCCGACCACATCCTGCAGGTGCGAGTGGTCGAATGCGCTTGCGAGGTACTGCGCGGCTCCCGGTGGCGTGCGCAGCACGACGAGGTTGCCGCTGTAGTCGACGGAGACCATGGTGTCCTCGGCGACCCGTTGTAGGCGTGCATTGATGTCCTCGAGTTCGTCGGCCTGGAAGCGGTCTTCGCCGCCCTCGGCCGGAACCGCGTACAACAGGCGACCGTCGGAAGCCACGGTCTTGACCGCTCCGAGTTCATCGAGGTCGCGCGAGACGGTCGCCTGGGTGACATCGATCCCGCGCTCGCGCAGCAATTCGACGAGTTCTGACTGCGACCCCACAGCGCCGCCGCGTATGATCTCGATGATCAGTTCCCGGCGCGCAGCCCGGGTGTTGAGCAAGGTCATGCGGCGATCGCCTCCCCGAGTTTCGCGCAGGCCTCGTCGGCCTGTTCGGCGGTGAGGATGAGCGGTGGCACCAGCCGGATGACGTCGTCCCCGATCGCGTTGACCAGCAGGCCCGCCTCCCGGCAACGGGTCTCCACGGCCTTGGCGATCGGCTGGACCAGCACGACACCGAGCAACAGTCCCTGCCCGCGGACGTGGTCCACCCCCGACGTCGCGCCGAGTGTGTCCTGGATCCTGCGCCCGACTTGCGAAACGTGGTTGAGCAGGCCGTTGCTCTCGATCTCGTTGAGGACCGCCAAAGCGGCCGCACACGCAACCGGATTGCCCCCGAATGTCGAGCCGTGGTGTCCCGGGTCGAGCAGATCGGCGGCGTCGCCAAACGTGAGCATGGCGCCGATCGGCAGACCGCCGCCGAGTCCTTTGGCCAGGGTCACGAGATCGGGGTTCACCGATTCCTGCTGGTGGGCGAACCAGGACCCGGTGCGGCCGATCCCGGTCTGGACCTCGTCGGCGATCAGCAGCGCACCGGCCGTGTGGGCGGCACCGGACAACTGGCTGAGGTAACCGGCGGGCGCCGGGACGACCCCCGCCTCGCCCTGGATCGGCTCGACCACGACGGCCGCCGCATCCGGACCCAGAGCGGGCGTCCGGCCGTACTCAAAGAACTCCACGCCTGGCACCAGCGGCTCGAACGGAGTCCGCTTCGCGGGCTGGCCGGTCAGGGACAGGGCACCCATGGTCCGGCCGTGGAAACCGCCCTGCGCGGCATGCATGGTGGTCTTCCCGGTCAGCCGCGCGACTTTGAACGCGGCCTCGTTGGCCTCGGCTCCCGAGTTGCAGAAGAACACCCTGCCCGGACGTCCCGTCAATGCGATCAGCCGTTCGGCCAGTTCGATGCCCACCGGGTGCGCAGCCAAGTTGCTCACGTGGCCGTACTCGTTCATCTGCTTGGAAACGGCCGCTTGCACCGCCGGATGTGCGTGGCCGAGCGCATTGACGGCGATTCCGGCGACCATGTCCAAGTAGCGCTTGCCGTCGGCGTCCCAGACCACTGCGCCGTCGCCACGTACGATGACGACCGGCGGCGTGCCGTAGTTGTCCGACATCACCGCCTGCCACCTGTGGGTCCACGACTGGGAAGTGTTCACGGTTCGTCCACGACCATTGTGCCAATCCCGGAGTCGGTGAACACCTCGACCAGCACGCCGTGGGCGATGCGCCCGTCGACCACATGCGCCCTGCTCACACCCCCGTCGAGGGCAGCCAGGCAGGCCTCCATCTTCGGCAACATGCCGGCATCGAGATCGCCGAGCATCCCGCGCAACTCGGCGGGGGTGATCCGTGCCACGAAGTCCTCACACGTGGGCCAGTCCCGGTACAGACCCGCGACGTCGGTGAGCACGACCAGCTTCACCGCCCGGAGGGCCACAGCCAGCGCGGCGGCCGCCGAGTCCGCGTTGACGTTGTAGGTGTGCCCCGCCTCGCTTCGGCTCACCGTCGACACCACCGGGATCAGGCCGTCCTCGAGGAGGGTGTGCACGAACTCCGGGCGGACCTCAGTGATGTCCCCGACCAGTCCGAGGTCGTCGCTGCGCGCCTCAGCGGTGAGCAGATGGGCATCCTCACCGCTGACACCCACCGCGTACGGGCCGTGTGCGTTGAGCAGGCTCACCAGTTCGCGCTGCACTCGTCCGACCAGCACCATCCGCACGACATCCATGACTTCCGGGGTCGTGACGCGGCGGCCGCCCACGAACTGGGTGGGAACGGCCAGGCGGGTCAACATCTCGGTGATCTGGGGACCGCCGCCATGCACGATGACCGGCTTGATGCCGGCGAGTTTGAGGAAGACGACGTCTTCGGCGAACGCCTCCCGCAGCGCTTGATCGGTCATGGCATGGCCGCCGTACTTGATCACGACGACCTCCCCGTGGAAGGCCTTCAGCCATGGCAACGCTCCGGCCAGCGTGGTTGCGGTCTCGATGTCGCTCATGTCGAGTACGCCGAGTTCTCGTGGACGTATTCGGTCGTCAGATCCGTGGTCACGATCGTCGCCGCGCTGGAACCACTGCGCAGGTCGATCGCGACCTCGATCTCCCGAGCGGACAGATCGACCGTCTCGCGCGGTTCGCCGGGACCGCTGTCACGACAGACCTTGACGCCGTTGATGGTGACATCTATCAGCAACGGATCGAACTGCGCGTCCGTCGTGCCGACTGCGGACAACACCCGCCCCCAGTTCGGGTCCTCACCGAACATGGCGCACTTGAACAGGGCACTGCGCGCCACGGCGCGGGCGACGATTTCCGCGTCCTGCTCGGAAGCGGCCCCCACCACCCGGACGTCGATGAGTTTGCTGGCCCCCTCGGCGTCGGCCGCCAATTGCCTCGACAGGTCGGCGCATACCGCCTCGAGGCCGCCTGCGAAGTCGCCATCTGCCGGTATCCCACTGGCGCCACTGGCCATGATGATCACCGTGTCGTTGGTGGACATGCAACCGTCGGCGTCGACGCGGTCGAACGTCGTGGCCACGCGGGCACGGAAGACCCGATCGAGAGCGGCCGCGTCGATCACGGCGTCGGTGGTGATCACGCTGAGCATGGTCGCCATCCCGGGTGCGAGCATGCCCGCACCCTTGGCCATCCCACCGATGCGGTAGCCGGATTCGAAGATGCTCGTCTTGGGCACGGAGTCGGTGGTCATGATCGCCTCGGCGGCCGCGGGACCGCCCTGCCCGTCGGCCCGCGCGACCACGTCATGGACGCCGGCCAGCAGTCTGGGCATGTCGAGACGCTCGCCGATCAAACCAGTGGAACAGACCGCCACGTCGATCGGTCCGATGCGCAGTTGGTCGGCGACCGCCTCAGCCGTGTGATGGGTGTCGGCGAAGCCCGCGGGGCCCGTACAGGCGTTGGCGCCCCCCGAGTTGAGTATCACCGCCCGTAGCTTGCCGTCGGAGAGGACCTGCCGCGACCACAGCACCGGCGCAGCCTGGACACGGTTGCGGGTGAAAACGCCGGCGGCATCCCAGCGGGGACCGTCGTTGATCACCACGGCGACATCACGCTTGCCGGACGTCTTCAGCCCGGCCACTACGCCGGCTGCCCGGAAACCAGACGGGTACGTCACAGTCACGGAGCCACTCCATTCACGCCGAGACCAGCCCTTTCGTCGACACCCAGCATCAGGTTGGCGTTCTGGATCGCCTGACCCGCGGCACCCTTGCCGAGATTGTCGATGGCGCAGCACACGACCACTTGACCCGCGTGCTGGTCGACGGCCCACTGCATGACTGCGGCGTTGGTGCCCAAGGTCATCTGAGTTGTCGGCCACTGGCCGTCGGGCAGCACACGCACGAAGGGTTCGTCGGCGTATGCCTCCTCGAACGCCGCCGCGATCTGCGCCGGCCCGCCGGCGTCGGCCAGGGGTGCGGTGATCGTGGCGATGATCCCCCGGGACATCGGCGCCAGCAGCGGCGTGAAACTGATCCTCGCGCCATGGCCGAGGTTCTGTTCGATCTCGGGGATGTGTTGGTGGACGCCGCCGACCTTGTAGGGCCGCATCCCGGAACTGACCTCGGTGGCCAGCAGCGGGACCGACGCAGTGCGTCCGGCTCCGCTGGTACCGCTGGCAGCCACCACGACGATCCGGGCCGGATCGATGAGCTGGGTCCGCACCAGAGGCGCGGCGGCCAGTGTGATGGCCGTGGCGTAGCAGCCCGGGTTGGCCACATTCCGGGAGCCGGCGATCTGGTCGCGCCGGCCCGGCAGTTCCGGAAGCCCGTACGTCCAGGTCCCGGCGTGCGCCCCCCCGTAGTAGGCGGTCCACGCCGCACCGTCCTGCAGCCGGAAGTCGGCGCCGAGGTCTACGACCGGGACCTCCACGTCGGCCGCGTACTGCGCGGATTGCGAATGCGGCAAGGCCATGAAGACCAGGTCGACGTCCGGCGCACCGGGGCTGAAGGTCGTGACCTCCAAGTCCGCCAGAGTGGCCAGATGCGGGTGCAGGCTCCCGAGCAACTGGCCCGCCGAGGCATTCGCCCAGACCCTCTCCACCTGCATGTCGGGGTGATCGGCGAGCAGCCGCAGCAGTTCACCACCGCTGTATCCCGAGGCACCCAGCACTCCAACTGAGATCATGGACAGACTCTATACGCATACACGCATAGATGCGGTGCCGCCCCCGCTCATGCCGTCGTACAAGATGGGAGCATGCGTCCTCTGGACCCTCTGCGCAGCGTGGTAGATGCCGCGGAGATCGCCAAGGCCGGCACTTTCGGGGCCTTGCGGTCGGGGCTGGCCCGGCCGCGCAACCCCTTGGTCACCGCCGGGATGCTGGCCGCCCTGCGCAAGTGGGGCACGACACCCGCGCTGGGTTTCGCACTCGGAGCAGTGCGCGATCCCGAGGCCGTCGCCATCGTCGATGTCGACGACGCGGCGCAAGAGGAAGTCACTTTCTCCGACGCCGAATACCGGACCACAGTTCTGACCAACTCCCTGCTCGACCGCGGCGCCGCGCCCGGCACGACGGTCGGCATCCTCGGACGGAACTCACGGACTTATGCCGAGACGATCGTGGCCGTGTCGCGCACCGGTGCGGACCTGGTGTACCTGAACACCGGCGCGACAGCCGACCAAGTGCAGGCTGTATGTGCCGCCCGTGACATCTCGATGCTCATCCATGACCAGGAGTTCCGCGATCTGTGCCCGGCGTCGGTGCTTTCTCTGGGCCTGGATGATCCGGCCGGGATCTCGCTGTTGGACTCCATGCCGTGGAGCGGTGACGCCGGTTCTGTGCGCAACGCCTCGAGGCACGTCATTCTCACCAGCGGTACCACCGGCGGACCGGTGCGAGGCGCCTCCCGGACCACTGCTCCGCTGGACTCGGTCGCTGCGCTGCTGCAGGCCTTCCCCATCAAGTTGGGCACAGTCACGCTGATCGCCGCGCCGATGTTCCACGCATGGGGCTGGATGCACCACCGGATGGCCACGGTCATGGACAACACCCAGATCCTCGTGCGCCACCCCGACCCGGAGCGTCTCCTGGCCCTGATCCAGGCCTACGAGGTGGAGACCGTGATCACCGTTCCAGTGACCCTAAGGCGCATGGTCGACCTGCCTGCCGAGATCAAGGAACACTACGACTACTCGTCCCTGCGCTGCGTGGCCGTGTCGGGGGCGGCGATCCCGGGATCGTTGGCGACCCAGTTCATGGACGATTTCGGCGACGTCCTGTACAACCTCTACGGGACCACGGAGGCCGCGTACGCCACTATCGCGACCCCGGAGGACCTGCGCGACGACCCGCACACCGCCGGCCACCCCATGCCCGGGGTGCGTGTGGAGGTGTTCGACCGTAAGGGCCGGTCGGTGCCGCGCGGAACCGACGGCCGTGTGTACGTCAAGAGTCGCACCTCGATCGCCGAGTTCGCCTCGGACGGATCCCGCGGGACCGTCAAAGGAATGGTCCCCACCGGCGACATCGGCAACATCGATGACAAGGGCCGTTTGACCATCATCGGCCGCGCCGACGACGTGGTCGTCACAGGCGGTGAGAACGTGCACCCGACCGAGGTGGAAGAAGTACTGCGCGGACACCCGTCCCTGTCAGATGTTGCAGTCACCGGCCGTCCAGATCCGGTCTACGGGTCGGTGCTGGTCGCACACGTGGTGGTCGATGCCGCGGTCGAGGTGACCGACGAGGAACTGCTCGGCTGGGCCCGCGAGCGACTCGGGCCGCACCACCGGCCGCGCGAGGTCAGGCGCATCAAGGAGTTGCCGCGCAATCCCACAGGCAAGGTGCTCCGGCGGGTACTCGCCGGCGAAGTCACCATCGACGACCTCGACGAGGAAGAACTGCTGTAGGGGCAGCCGCCCTTTCCGTTTGAGTCCCGCTTCCCGTTGGGACTTCTTGGCTGGTTCAGACCTGGTTGGTAGACGGCTCGTGTGGCCGGTAGCCGGAGGAGTTGGCCGCGAGGTTAGAGAACGAGCACGTGGTTTCCCTTGTCCGAAAATGGCTCGTGTACTCGGTCGTCGCAGAAGTGGGCCGCGAGGTTAGAGAATGTCCGCGAGGTTAGAGAATGTGCACGAGGTTAGAGAACGCACGCGTGGCTTCTCTAACCTCGTGCACATTCTCTAACGCGAGCGATTTCGCCGCCTGAACGGGCGGCCCGCCACGGCCCGGGATGACTAACGCGAGCGATTCCCGCCCGGCATTTCCCACCTCTACCGCCGCGGCGGTACAACGCGAATCCGAAAGCCGGATGTGAACCCCCTTGTGCCGGGCCAGGCGACTGCCGGTCGGTCCATCGCCCAACCGACGAGAATCGGCCCCAACTCGCCGCCCAGGACCCCCGTCAGCCCCGCAACTGTGCACCCAACTCCCCCGCGGCGGCGAGCACAGATTCACGGACGGACTCGATGTCCGTATCGGTCAGCGTGCGGTCCGCGGCGCGCAGTCGAAGCGCGAACGCGAGCGACTTCTTGCCCGTGGGCACCTGTGGCCCGGAGTAGACGTCGAACAGGCGCACGCTCTCCAACAGGTCTCCCCCGCGCTCCTGCAATGCCTGCCGCAACGTCTCGGCACTCATGTCCTCGTCCACGACCAAAGCCACGTCCTCCTTGGCGACCGGGAAGGCCGACACGTCGGGGGCGGGGGCGACCGTTTGCCCCGCGGCGAGCAGAACCGACAGGTCCAGTTCGGCCGCGGCACTTCGGGCCGGCAGGCCGTACGCGGCGATGACGTCGGGGTGCAGTTCTCCCGCGTGGCCGACGAGGCGACCATCGACGGACAGGCGGGCACAGCGGCCGGGGTGCCAAGGCGCATGGTGATCGGCCTGCACCTCGAGGCGGATCCCTGCGGTCCTAGCGACCTCCTGGCCCAGCCGGATCGCGTCGGACCAGTCGGCGGGCCTGCCGGCTCCCCACCATCCCGAGCGCGACCAATCACCGCACAACACCAGCGCCAAGTGTTCGGGCTGGCGGGGCAGGGCTGCCAGCATTTCTTCGATCACGACCTGCGGTGGCCGCGACCCAGCGTCGGCGACCGGGGCGCTGATCGTCGAGACGTCACGGAAGACCTGCCCGTACTCGTACAGATGCAGCGAGTCAGCGCCCCTGCCCACGTTGCGCCGGGCGGTGCTCAACAACCCCGGCAACAGGCTCGTGCGCATGAACGGCTGCTCGTCGTTGAGCGGATTGGCCAACCGTACCGACACCCGGCGGGGGTCAGTTGCCGGTAGTCCAATCGCATCGAGTTCTGCCTCCCCGACGAATGGATAACTCAGAACCTCGACGAGTCCGAGCTCGGCGGGCCGCCTGCGCAACTGCCGCTGCAGACGGTCCGTCGCCGACAGGCCGGCGCCGGTCCCCATCGCAGGACCGCGTGACGGGATGGTGTCGTAGCCGACCACCCGGGCGACTTCTTCCACCAGATCGATGGGGGCGGTCAGGTCGGGTCGCCAGTTCGGAACCGTGACCGAGTCACCGGACACGGCACAGCCGATCCGCTGCAGAATCGAAAGCACCTGATCACCTGGGATTTCCACCCCCACGATCCGGCCGGGAAGTTCCAGCGGCAGACAGATCGCCGGCACTGCCTCCCGGCGATCGATGTCGACCAGCCCGCCGACAGTGGCACCGGCCAACTCCGCGAACAACTCGGCCGCGCGATTGGATGCGGCAACGGCCAGATCACGGTCGACGCCGCGCTCGAAGCGACGAGAGGCCTCTGACGAGAGCTTGTGCCGGCGACTGGTCCCGGCGACCTGGGCGGCGCCGAAGTGGGCGGCCTCGAGCACCACTTCGGTGCTCGACTCGTCGATCTCGGTGGTGAGTCCTCCCATCACACCGGCCAGCGCAACCGCCCCGCGATCATCGGCGATCACCACGTCGTCCGGGTCCAATTCGCGTTTGAGGTGGTCCAGAGTCTCCAGCATCTCCCCCGCCACGGGCCGTCGCACCTGAATCGGGCCCTGCAGTTTGTCGGCATCGAAGGCGTGCAGTGGTTGCCCGGTCTCAAGCATCACGTAGTTGGTGATGTCCACCGCGAGACTGACCGGGCGCATGCCGCACTGGTTGAGACGCCGGACCATGTAGGCCGGGCTCGTAGCGGTGCTGTCGATGCCCGAGATGGTGCGCGCGGTGAAGCGGTCGGCGCCGTACTGCAGATCGACGGGATGTTGTGGACCGTCGGAGGTCAGGCCGGGCACCTGCGCCACCGGGTCGCTGAACGCCACGTCGTACGCCAACGCCGCCTCCCGGGCGATGCCGCGAATCGAAAGGCAGTAGCCACGATCAGGCGTCACGGCGATGTCCAGGACGGCATCATCGAGCCCCAGAACTGGTCGCGCATCCTCGCCGACAGTTCCCTCGGCCAGCACCAGGATGCCGTCGTACTCGTCGTTGATGCCGAGTTCCCGGCCGGAGCACAGCATCCCGTCGCTGACGTGCCCGTAGGTCTTGCGCGCGCTGATCTCGAACCCTCCGGGCAGCACGGCACCAGGCAGAGCCGCAGCGACCAGGTCCCCTTGCGCGAAGTTGGTCGCTCCGCAGATGATCCCGCGGGTCTGGTCACCCACATCCACCTGGCAGTAGCGGATTGGCTTCTTGAACTCGGTCAATTCCTCGACTTCCAGGACCCGGCCGACCAGCAGCGGCCCACTGACGGAACCGCCGAGATCCTCGACGCTCTCCACCTCGAGACCGATCCCGATCAACTTCTCGGCCAGGTCCCGGCCGGTCACGTGATCGGGCAGTGCCGCGTACTCGCGGATCCAACTGAGAGGGGCGCGCATCAGCTGTCCATTCCGAATGCCGTGGTGAAGCGGACGTCACCTTCGACCAGGTCACGCATGTCGGTGATGCCGTGGCGGAACATGAGCGTGCGCTCGATCCCCATACCGAATGCGAAGCCCGTGAACTCCTCCGGGTCGACACCGCAGGACTGCAGGACCCGGGGATTCACCATCCCGCACCCGCCCCATTCGATCCAGCCTTCCGACGAACAGGTCCGGCATGGCCGGTCCGGGTTGCCCACGCTTTCCCCGCGGCATGCGAAGCATTGCAGGTCCACCTCCGCGCTGGGTTCGGTGAACGGGAAGTAGCTGGGGCGGAGCCGGGTCACGATGCCTTCGCCGAACATCGTCGCGGCGAACCAGTCGAGCGTGGACTTCAAGTCGACCATCGTAAGGCCCCGATCCACAGCCAGTCCCTCGACCTGATGGAACACCGGGGTGTGGGTCGCATCGAGTTCGTCCGTGCGGTAGACCCGGCCCGGACAGACCACGTAGACCGGGGGCGACTGGTCGAGCATCGTGCGGATCTGCAGCGGCGAGGTGTGGGTGCGTAGCACGGCGCCACTGTCGGCGGCGGTCACGAAGAATGTGTCCTGCATCGTGCGTGCCGGGTGATCGCGGTCGATGTTCAATGCGTCGAAGTTGAACCACTCCGACTCGAGTTCCGGGCCTTCCACGACCCCGTAGCCGATGGAGACGAAGGCGTCAGCGATGTGTTCGCTGATGGTGTGGATCGGATGCCGCGCGCCGACCGGTTCTCGGTCGTTGACCATGGTGACATCCACCCGCTCCGACGTCAGGATGCGCTGCCGTTCTGCTTCCTCCAGCTCGGATTCCCGAGCCTTGAGCGCGCCCGAGACCCGGCCACGCGCCGCTCCCACAGCCTTCCCGGCAGCAGCCTTCGCGCTCGGCGGCAACGCACCGATCTCACGGTTGGCCAGCGCCAGTGGGGAGCGGTCGCCAGCGTGGTCGATGCGAACCTGCTTGAGACCGGCGAGATCGGTCGCTTCGGCGATCGCCGACAACGCCTGATCGACTGCGGCGGACAGGTTGGCCGGATCCAGCGCGGCGGGCGTCACCGGATCGAAGTTCTTGTTGGGTGCGGACACCCCTGAAGTCTACGAGGCGGGTGCGCGGGGGTTTTGTCGTGCCGCTGCGCCGGGGCAGGATGGGCGCATGCACGCAGACACAGTCGGGCTCGGTGACGAGGTGTTCATGATGGACACCCGCATGGGCGGCTACGAATCGATTACCTCGTCATACCTGATCCGGACTTCCCGGCCATGCTTGGTCGAGACCGGGACCGCTCGTTCGGCTCCGGTGGTGATCGAGCAACTCGCGGGGTTGGGCATCGGACCGGAGGACCTGGCGACGATCGTCGTGACCCACATCCACCTCGATCACGCAGGTGGGGTCGGGGACCTGGCCGCGGCCTTTCCGAATGCCCAGGTGGTCGTACAGGAACGCGGTGCCCGGCACCTGGCGGATCCGTCGCGACTCGTCGCCAGTGCGCACCGGGTCTTCGGGGCGAGCATGGACCGGCTCTTCGGCGACCTCCGGCCGACGGCGGCGCAGCGCATAGTCGCGATCGGCGAGGTGGGGACGGTGGACCTCGGGGACGGCCGCAGCCTTGCCGCGTTCCACAATCCGGGCCACGCCTCACACCACATCGGACTCGTGGATTCTGCCACCGGTGACCTGTACACCGGGGACGCCGCCGGGGTGTACGTCCCGGAGACCAAGGACGTGCGGCCGGCAACACCTCCGCCGGATTTCGACCTGGACCTGACGCTGTCGTCCTTGACAGCCATGCGAGCAGTCGCCCCTACCAGGTTGCTGTTCAGCCACTTCGGGCCAGTCACCGAGATCGACGAGACCCTCGACGCCTCCGTCGACGAGCTTCACAGCTGGGTGGACACGGTACGGGCCGCACGCGCGATCACGCCGGACGTGGATCACGCGGTCGCCATGGTCGCCGAGAAGGACCGGGCCAGACACCCGGCTATGTACGCCGATCCCGGACTTCTCGCCAAGCAGGAGGAACTGTCGGGGACCGCTGCGAATGTGGCGGGCATCATGCGGTGGCTGGATCTGCGCGATAAGGACGCCGACTAGTCAGATTCTGTGCTGTCCTGCAGGAGTGCCTCGTAGGTCCCCAGGCCACCCGATTCGAGTTCACGAGGCATGCAATGCGCCAATTCACGACGCGATCGTGAGTCGTTCTGCAAAATGATCCCGCGGGGCTGCGCCCGACATGCCGCCATTCGACCGGATTCGAGGGCGTGTCGCCGAACCTCCCAGAAGTCATTTTGCATTCTGCATCGTGAACCGAGCGACCCTAGGCGCCCCGGCCGTGCTGAGTCAGGGGTTGTGCGCCAGTGCGCTCGCATAGAGGCACACCGCGGCCGCCCCGGCCAGGTTCAGGGACTCAGCCGATCCGAATATCGGGATCGACACCAGGGGCAGACCGAGGTCAGGCAGTCCGTGGGCCTCGTTGCCGAACACCCAGACGGTGGGTGCGGTCAGATCCACCTCGCGCAGGTCGCGATTGCCCGCGCCTGAGGTCGCAAGGGTTTGCAGCCCCGCCATGGGGACCTTCTCGAAGTCGCAGACCGCGAATGGGATGTGGAACAGTGAACCGGCAGAACTGCGCACACACTTGCCGTTGTAGGGATCGACTGAATCGGCGGTGAAGTACACGGCATCGGCGCCGGCCGCATCGGCGGTGCGCAGAATCGTGCCCGCGTTGCCCGGGTCCCGCACGTCATGCAGGACGACCAACAAGCGTGGGTCCGTCGGCTCGATGAACGGCAGGAAACGGCACACCGCAGCGACGCCTTGCGGGTGCACGGTCTCGGTCATGGCCAGCAGTACCCGTTCGGGGACCTCGGTGACACGAACGCCGGCCACACGGGCCGCGGCGCCAATCTCCCGGGCAACAGGGCCCGCGTCATCGGCCAGGTACACCTCGTCGATCGCTTCGGGGCGGTGCCGGACGGCTTCCCGCACTGATTGCGGCCCCTCCACCAGGAAACGGCCAACCTTCTCCCGGAACTTCCGGTTCGCGAGACGACGAACGGCCCCGACCCGGTCAGACTTGACCGAAGTGGGGCCGTTCGAGGTCATCGCCTCAGGCAGCAGACGGAAGTGCAGACTTGGCCGTCTCCACCAGCGAGGCGAAAGCCTTCTCGTCGTTCACCGCGAGTTCGGCCAGCATGCGGCGGTCGACCTCGACGCCCGCGAGGCGCAGTCCCTGTATGAATCGGTTGTAGGTCATGCCGTTCGCTCGCGCAGCCGCATTGATCCGCTGGATCCACAGTCGGCGGAAGTCACCCTTGCGGTCCTTGCGGTGGTCGTAGGCGTAGACGCCCGAGTGCTGGATCTGCTCCTTCGCCTTGCGGTACAGGCGCGAGCGCTGCCCGCGGTAGCCGCTGGCTTTGGCCAGGGTCTCACGACGTTTCTTGTGCGCGTTGACCGCGCGCTTCACACGTGCCATTTCGTCACTCCTCCAGATCAGCGCAGACCGAGCAGGCGCTTGGCGGCCTTCTCATCGGCCTTGCTCAGTTGCTTGGGAACGTCCAACTTGCGCTTGCGGCGTGAGGACTTCTGCTCGAACAGGTGCTGGTTGTTGGTCTGCTCACGCATGAGCTTGCCCGAGCCTGTCTTCTTGATGCGCTTCTTCGCGCCACTGTGGGTCTTCATCTTCGGCATGTTGTCTCCTACTCCTGCCCGGTGTGCTCGCGTGCGCCGGTCTTCCTCCGGTGCGGTGCGAGAACCATGATCATGTTGCGTCCGTCCTGCTTCGGCGATGCTTCAACGAATCCAAGCTCTCCAACGTCGTCCGCGAGGCGGGTAAGCAGACGAAACCCGAGTTCGGGGCGGGACTGCTCCCGGCCACGGAACATGATGGTCACCTTGACCTTGTCGCCCTGACCGAGGAACCGCTCTATGTGACCCTTCTTGGTCTCATAGTCGTGGTTGTCGATCTTGGGCCGGAGTTTCATCTCCTTGATGACCGTGTGGGTCTGGTTGCGGCGGGCCTCGCGAGCCTTCTGGGCGGTCTCGTACTTGTACTTGCCGTAGTCCATGAGCTTGCACACCGGGGGTTTGGCCATGGGGGCCACTTCCACCAGGTCGAGGTCGGACTCCGCTGCCAGTCGCAGGGCGTCCTCTACTCGGACAATGCCGACCTGTTCGCCGTTCGGTCCGACCAGGCGGACCTCTGGGACCCGAATGCGGTCGTTGACGCGTGGTTCTTCGCTGATGTGGCGCCTCCTTCGTCGCGGATTGGCAAACGGAAGGCGCACCCTACTCAGGTACCCCGCAGACCACCGAACCTGGGAATTCGGGAGGTGGGAACGGACGTTCCGCTTGCACAGGTGTCGAGGTTTCGACCTGTCCAGCGTAGCAGGGGTGCGCCGCAGGCGGACCAGTGCCGGGTTACTGCGCCGTCAGCGCCACCAGATGATCCACGGTCCGGTTGATCCGTTTCAGGTAAGGCAAGTCGAATGCGGCACCGAAGATCAACTGCATTCCCACCCGGTCGAACGACTGGACGCGGAACTCCGCGGCGGCGGCGCGGGCATAGACCTCGGGATCCACGGGCATCCCATTGTCGACCAGCGCCTGCCAGTGCACCGCAAGCAGATGCAGCAGTTCCTCGACCTCGGTGTGGGCATCCAGCGTGAAGGTGAGCAACTCGACTGCGTCGCGCTGGGGCGTGTCGACCCGCGCCAGTTCCCAGTCGAGTACCACCACCTCCCCGGTCTCGCGGAAGCCCACATTGCGCTGGTTGAAGTCGTTGTGGACCAGACACGCGGGCATCACGTCCTTGGCCGGGTGCCATCGCGCGATGGTGTCGATGGTCTCGAGCCTGGCGGTCAGCGACGCCTGCGGCAGCACATCCGGCAGCCGCTCAGCCGCGTCCTCGAGGACTGCCCGCCACAGCGGCACGTCCGCAAGCACCGTGGTCGTGCCGGGCCGCCGGATCGTCCAACCATAGTCATGGCCGGCGGTGGCAGCGTGGAATCTGGCCGCCGCCTGCAGTGCACGTTCTATGCGGCTGGTCGGCCACCGTTCGATGGAACCGCTGGCATCCAGATATGCGATGTCGCCGAGGTCTTCGAGCACGAGCGCGGTCTGACCGTCGGCATCGAACGAGCCCAGTCGTGCCGGTAGCACATCTTGGACCCCTGGTAGTCCGTACACCACAGTCTCGCGGCGACCGGTGTCGCTGGTCTCATGCACTGCCTCGAACCCGCCATAGGGACCGGGAAGGACGATATTCCGCTGCTCGATAATCCACGGAATGAGTGTCTGGCCGATGCCGTGCGCCGGACTGATCTTCACGATCACGTCCCGGCCACCCACGTGTGCGCGGAGGACGCCGTAGAGATCGTCGGGGTCGTCACCGTACTTGACGGTCAACCAGGGCTGGCCTGCTCCATCGGGGATCCGCAGGTCGGGCTCCTCACCGAACAGGCGCCGCAAGCCTGCTACCACCTGATCGACGAGCACTCCCGCAGCGTAGAGCAGAAGCGGCCGGTCCGCCGCCCACTGCCGGGCATGGCAAATATCTGTCGCTCAGGGCGACGAATCTTTGCCATGCCCGGCGGCGCGAGGGACTGAAACCCCGTGACATCCTTGAACGCATGGAACCGGCCGACGCCTCCCGCGACATCGCCGACGTGCCCGCAGTCGAGGTGGTGTCCACGGTGGCCGTGCACCTGATGACCGCGGCTGCCGTCAAGTGCGGACTCGGGGAGAACCCTGAGGAAGCGGATCTCGACGAGGCACGAACTCTGATCGAGTCGCTGGCCGGACTCATTGTCGCGGCGACGCCGTACATCGGCACCTTCCACGCCAAGCCGCTGCGTGACGGCTTGAAGTCGTTGCAGTTGGCCTTCCGGGAAGCGTCGATCGTCCAGGACCCACCGGGCAAAGGGCCTGGGGAGAGACTCACCGGTCCTGTAGTCGGATCTCCAACCGGCTGACCCGGGCCTGCACGGCCGGGATCCGACTCACGTGCTGCGCCAGCACCTGGGCGGCCTCGTAATCGGCGGTCGTGAGCACAAGTGCGACACCGTCCACGGTCGACGGGTCCACCTCCAGCGAACCCTTCAGCCGACTCGCGGCCAGCGAATCGGCCAGCGCCTGCGCCACCTCCGGCTCGTCCAGCGGATGCCGCCACGGACCGCCGGCGGCCAGGGCCCACAGCCCGGTGCCGGCGAGTGCGTAGCGGGTGGGGCCAGCGATGTCGATGAGCAGCGCATCACAGCCCTCCTGCAGCGCTGCCCGCGCCGCTTCCATCCCGGCGACCGGAATGGGCCGGGCGTCCGCGCGCCACATAGCGACCGAGTCCACACCCGTGAACGTCACCAGGGCCTTGCGACCCCGGGCATCGGAAACGGTCACCGTGGACATGTGACTGTGCTTGTCCCCGCCGTCGGCGTCCTCTTCGTCCAGATGGGCCACAACCGGGATCAGCAGCCGCCCCGCTGCCAACCGGTCGACGAGTTCCCGCTGCGCGGAGTAGGTCTCCGGGTCACCGATCAACTCGCGGATCCGCGGATCAGCCTCACCCGCGTCGCCCTGGAACCGGGTGACGAGAACGTCGGCGCCTTCGAAGTCGGTCATCGGCGGTCCAACTCCCGAGCTATCGCGTCGGCCACCGCGGCAGGCAGGTCCGGACCCTCACCGGCGACCACATCAACCACGCCGGCATCGCGCAACTCCAGAGCGGTGACGCCCTGCGACCGCGACATCTCAGCGGCGCGGCCCGTGGTGCGATGACTGATGACCGACGCCCCCTCCGGAGGCAACGGTGACACCCAGCCGTTCTCCATACAGATCACAGTGCGCGCGGGGATCAGCGCCAACGCGGCCCCACCGCAGCCCTGCCCCATCACGCAGGACACAGTCGGGACGCGCAGGCCGGTCAGCATCTGCAGGGTCCTCGCGATCTCGCCGGCCATCGCGGCCTCCTCGGCCGGACCCGAGAGTTCGCCACCGGGCGTGTCGACAATCGTGACCAGCGGCAGGCCGAGCCGATCCGCGAGCCGCAGACCTCGTTGCGCGAGCCGTAGGTCCTGCGGGGTCACCGACCGGCGGTTCTGCGCCACGACCACAGCGCGGCGCCCCCGGATCCGGCCCAACACGACCCGCACGCCTGTGCCTGTCTCGCCGGTGTGGGTGCCGTGCAGTTCCGTGCGGTCGGTGAGCAGGTCCAGGACCGCGTCCGGGCCGGGGCGTCCCGCATCCCGCGTCAGGGTGATCGCGTCCCACGCGTCGACCTCACCGGCGGGCAGCGGACCACCGATCGAGTCCGCCGTGTCGACGCCGTTGGTGACCGAGAGGATCCGGGTGACCCAGGCGCGCAGATCCTGCAGGGCGATGACCCCGTCGATCACACCCACCCGGGCGAGGTTCTCCGCGGTCTGCACCGGCGGGAACTCCTCGTCGTGCAGCGCCTCGAACACCTTCGGACCCAGGAAGCCCAGCAGCGCGCCGGGCTCCCCCGCGGTGATGTCCGCGTACGACCCCCATGTCGCCTTGACACCGCCAGTGGTCGGGTTGCGCAGCCATCCGACCCGCACCGCCCCCGATGCGAGGTGCTCGTGTGCAGCCCGGGCGATGTCGGCCATGCGGAAGAACGCGGCCGTGCCCTCCTGCATCCGGGTGCCACCAGAGGTCGGCAACGTGATCACGGGCAGGCGTTCCGCAGTCGCGCGCCGGTATCCCTCGACCACCCGATCGGCCGCGGAATGACCCACGGAACCGGCGAGGAAGCCGAACGCACTTGCGATGACGAGCACCCGGTGACCATCCACTGCGGCCTTCATCACCTGCACCGATTCGTCCACGCCGCTTCGCTGTGCTGCCCGCTCGAGGCTGGCGGCATACTCGCCGGAGGCCGGGCGCAGCGGCACCTCGATGCGCTCCACCGACCCGGGGTCCACGAGCGCGTCGAGCGTCTCGGCCAGCGACGTCATAGGCGGCAGGCGTGGATGTCGGTGACGAGAATCGCCCGGCCGCCCAGCTCGAACAGTTCGTCCATCACCTGGTGCACGCGCACCCGCTCGACCATGGCGCGTACCGCCACCCAGCCCTTCTCACGCAGCGGGGACACCGTCGGTGATTCCAGCCCCGGGGTGATCGCCGACGCGGCGTCCAACAACACCTCGGAGATGTCGTACTCGACCATGACATACGCGCGGGCGACGATCACTCCCTGCAGCCTTCGTGTGAACGTCCCCTCCGCGCCGTTGGCCTGGGTGTGTGCGGGCCGCACCAACAACGCCTGGCTGCGCAGCAACGGCTCACCGACGACTTCCAGGCCGGCCTGGCGCAATGTGTTGCCGGTGTCGACCACGTCGGCCACCGCATCGGCCACGCCGAGCCCGACCGCATTCTCCACCGCCCCATCGAGCTTGACGAGGGTCGCCTGCGTTCCGGTGCGTTCCAGCCAGTCGCGCAACAACCCCGGATACGACGTGGCGATGCGCTTGCCGGTCACGTCGGTGACACCGGCCGGGGCGGCGAGCCGGAAGGTGGAATGTCCGAAGCCCAGTTCGATCACTTCGGTCACGGGTGCCACCGAATCGACCAGCATGTCGCGCCCGGTGATGCCGAGATCGAGGGTGCCCTTGCCCACGTACGTGGCGATGTCCTTTGGCCGCAGGAAGTAGAAGTCCACGTCGTTGTCGGGATCGTGCACCATGAGTTCGCGGGCACCGGCGGAACGCAAGTACCCGGCTTCGCGCAGCATGTCGCGCGCCGGCTCACCCAATTGACCCTTGTTGGGCACGGCCACTTTGAGGGTCACAGGTACCGCCCAACCTGCGCCGGGGTCACTCCGACGGCCAGCATCATCGCCTGCACGTGGTACAGCAGTTGACTCAGTTCCTCCGCCGCCCGCTCCGGCGACTCGTGCTCAGCGGCCATCCAGGCCTCGGCCGCCTCCTCCACCAGTTTCTTGCCGACCGCATGCACCCCGGATTCGACGAGGCGTACGGTGGCGGATTCGGGGTCAGCGGTGGCGACCTTGGCAGACAACTCAGCCCATAGGTCATCGAACGACTTCACGGCTATCAGGGTAGTCAGGCGGCGAGGCGGTCTCCGCAGGGCGGTTGCGGCGCGGGTGCCGCGCGGCCGGGCCTGGTGAATTTCTGTCACTCGTGGCGACGAATATTCACCAAGTCCGGCCGTGGCGAGGGCGGGACCTAGCGCTTCACGCTGTAGATCTTCTTGCTGCCCGTCGAGGACCAGACCAGCGTCCTGCTGTCGTAGGAGACCGCCGGGCTGAAGCCGGAGGAGGAGAGCTTCGCTGTGACCTTCCACTTTCCGCTCTTGCGGATCACAGTGCGCAGCGAGGATCCGCGGTAGCCCGTGTAGGTCCACGCGAGCGTCTTGTTCTGCAGCGAAATCGAAGGCCCGTAACCGGACGAGCCGACCACCTTGACCTTCTTCCACTTGGTGCCGTCCCAACGGCGGATCACCATCTGCTTGTCCGAGTTGGCCCAAGCCACGTTCATCCCATCGGGCGAAACGGCCGCAGCCACTGTCTCATCGACCGTGACGTTGGACACGTCGGACCACGAGGTCCCACTGCGAGTCGCGGTCAGGATCCCGTCGGACTCGTCACGGGTCCAGACCACCCGGGTGCCGTCCTCCGACAGCGCCAGGGTCGACATGTAGGGGTCCGAGCCGTACTGCTTGATGATCGTCGGCGCGGCCCACGTGCCGTCGGGGTTGCGCGTCGAACCGACCAAGGCGTACGTGTCGTTCACCCAGACCAGCGTCGAGCCGTCGTTGGAGAACGCCAACTCCTGCCGGCCGCGATAGCGGCCTTCCGGATTGGCCAGGCCGATCATCGTGGGAGCGGGCCACGTTCCGTCCGCGTTCTGCATGACGTAGTACAGGGTGCCGGGCGGAGTCGGGTATGCGTCCACACCCCAGTCCACGTAGACAAGTGTGGATGCGTCACCGGACATCACGCCGCTGCCCAAATTGGTGCCGGAGACGATGCTCTCGGCCTGCAGCCACGTGTTCTTGGTGTCACGTTGGGCCATGAGGTAGCCGGTCGTGCCAGCCTCGATGAGCGCCTGATTGCCCTTGTCACCCAACTGCAGCGCTGTGCTCTCGGAGGAGCCTGGGATCGGCGCCGACGAGGTCCACCGCTTCTTCTTCTTCTTGTACCACGCGGTGCGGATCGGTCCGGACGACCAGGTGTTCGCCTTGTTGGTGCGAATCCACGCTGCCACTCGGCCGCCGTCCGAGACCACGAGCGCCCGGCCGAACTTGGAACTGACTTCCTGCGGGCCACCCCACGTCGTCCCGGCCTGGGTCGGCGCGAGCGTCAACAGTCCCGCGGATACCCCCGTCGCGGTCATGATCGCGACGGTGCGGATGATCTTCATGACAACCTCCCAATCCCCGGGCGACCGTCGAGTCCGACCCCGCGGGGAACGCGGATCTCGCCCTCCCCGTTCGGAACTCAGAAACCACAAATCGACGCGCCGACCGGGCTGCCACCCTCAGTCTACGCCCGACAAACCTCCCAAATCATCACTGACAGATCACGATCGCTGCAGCTCACAGACCCCGCAGGACCTGCCAGGTCTCGAGCGCGGCCGAGGCAGCCTCCCGACCCTTGTCCTCGCTGGCGCCGGGCCCGCCGGCGCGGTCCAGGGCCTGTTCGACCGTGTCGGTGGTCAGGATCCCGAAGCCGACAGGTGTCCCCGTGTCGAGTGCCACCCGACCAAGACCATCGGTGACCGCGTTGCACACGTACTCGAAATGGGGGGTGCCACCGCGGACGATGACACCAAGTGCCACCACGACGTCGTGACTGCGAGCGAGACTGGCGGCGACCACCGGGATCTCGAACGAGCCCGGCACCCGGTACTCGTCAACGTGGGCACCTGCCTCGGCGAGATACTCGCGAGCGCCACGCAACAGCCCGTCCATGACTTCTTCATGCCAACTCGCCGCCACGACGGCCACCCGCAGGCCCACGGCGTCCACGGCATTCTGCTCGGTCCGGCCTTCCCCACTCACTGTGTCTGCTCCAACTCGTGACCCATCAGGTCGGCTTTGGTCGCCAGATAGCGCTCGTTGTGCGGATTGGACGCGATCATGAGTGGAACCCGTTCCTTGATCACGATTCCGAAGCCGTCCAGTCCAGCCCGCTTGGCGGGATTGTTGGTCAGCAGCCGCATGGACTTCACCCCGAGGTCGGCAAGGATCTGAGCCCCCGTGCCGTAGTCCCTCGCGTCAGCCGGAAGGCCCAGCGCCAGGTTGGCCTCCACCGTGTCGGCCCCGGAGTCCTGCAACTCGTAGGCTTTCAGCTTGCTCAACAGGCCAATGCCACGACCTTCATGGCCCTTGACGTACAGGATGACCCCGCGGCCTTCCTCGGCGACCGCCTTCATCGCCGCCTCCAACTGGGGCCCGCAGTCGCACCGCAGCGATCCGAAGACATCACCGGTCAGGCATTCGGAGTGGACCCTGACCAGGATGTCTTCACCGTCTCCGATGTCACCGAGCACCAACGCCAGGTGCTCGGTGGGCTCGATCAGGCTGCGGTATCCGATCGCCCGGAAGTCGGCCACGGCGGTGGGGATGACGGTGTCGGCGACCCGTTCGATCTGCTGCTGCGTGTGCCGGATGTGTGAGATGAGGTCGGCGATCGAGATCATGGACAGGCCGTAGTCGTCGGCGAACGCCCGGCATTCCGGCGCTCGCATCATCGAGCCGTCTTCGTTGACCAGCTCACAGATCACGCCGGCCGGGGTAAGCCCGGCCAGGCTCGCGAGATCCACCGATGCCTCGGTGTGTCCTGCCCGCTGCAGCACCCCGCCGGGCACAGCACGCAACGGGAACACATGCCCTGGCCGGGTGATCTCCCAGGGCTCCGTGGCCGAGTCCACAAGGGTACGGATCGTCCTGGCACGGTCGGCGGCGCTGATCCCCGTGGTGATCCCGTCACGGGCGTCGACGCTGACAGCGTACGCGGTGCCTTTGCGGTCCTCGTTGACCATCGTCATAGGAGGAAGGTGCAGACGGTCGAGCTCCTCGCCGCGCATCGACACGCAGATGACGCCGCTGGTGTGCCGGATCATGAACCCGGCGATCTCCGCATTGGCCTTGGACGCCGCGAACACCAGGTCGCCCTCATTCTCGCGGTCCTCGTCGTCCACGACCACCACGGCCTTCCCGGCACGGATGGCCTCGACGGCCTCAGGTATCGGGTCGAACTTCATCGGTATCCTCCAAGCAGCGATTCGACGTATTTGCCGATCACATCCACCTCCACGTTCAAGAGATCTCCCACTGCGGTGGCTCCCAGTGTCGTCGCCGCAAGCGTCTCCGGGATCAGACTCACCTCGGCGCCCGTCGGGGTCCTGGCTGAGACGGTCAACGAGACCCCGTCGAGGCAGACCGACCCCTGGGCCACGACGTACTTGCGAAGGCCTTCGGGGATGTCGAAGCGGATGACTTCCCATGACTCCTCGCTGCGACGGCCGGTCACGGTCGCGACCCCGTCGACATGACCCTGGACCATGTGTCCCCCGAGTCTGTCGCCGAGACGCATGGCCCGCTCGAGGTTCACTCTGTCGCCCGCCGCGATACCCCTGAGGCTCGTGAGTGCAAGTGTCTGCTGCATGACATCGACGGCGAACCACTCAGGTCCAGACTCGACAACGGTCAGGCAGACGCCATTGGTCGCGATGCTCTCACCGTGCTCATACGGTTCCCACGCCGAGTCGGGCCGGATCACCAGGCGGGTGGAGGGGCCGTGCGTCACGGTCTCCAGCGTGCCCATCTGCTGAACCAATCCAGTGAACATCAGCGCCTCCTGCAGCGGATCATCACGTCATCGCCCAATTGTCGGGTCTCGGTCACGCGCCACTGGCTCGCAGCGTCGATGCTTCCGATTCCCAGGTCGGCCACAGCCTTGGTGCCCGACCCCAGCAGTTTGGGTGCCGTGATCCAAACGAGTTCGTCGACGAGATCGGCACGTATGAAGGCGGCGCCGACCGTGGGGCCGCCCTCGAGCAAGATGTGCCTGGCGCCCGTCTGGTACATCTGCCTCAGCGCTTCGATGGGGTCACGTCCGGCAATCACCTGGAAGCCCTCCCCCGCTTGGCCACCGAGGACGAACCGGTCCGGCTGCCGCACCACCGCGATTCCCCGAACGCTGAGTTCTGGCCGATCGGCGGTGTATGTTCCGGCGCCTACGGCGATCGCGTCCACCTTGGCGCGGAGGCGCTCGTGAGCCCATCGGCGGGCCGGGGATCCTGTGATCCACTTGCTCGAGCCGTCCGCTGCCGCCACGAACCCGTCCAGGGTGCTGGCGACTTTGTACGTGACGAAGGGGCGCTCATGGGTGACGGCGAATAGCCACGGCTCGAGGAACCCCTCGCCTGCGGCCGTGAGCGGACCCACGGTGACCTCGATGCCGTGGTCACGCAAGAACTGCGCACCGCCCGTCGCGGCGGTCGGATCGGCAACGCAGTAGTGCACCGCGCTCACGCCGGCGGCGAGTAATGCGTGCGAGCAGGGCGGTGTCCTGCCGTGATGGTTGCAGGGTTCCAAAGTCACGTAGACCGTCGCTCCGCGTGCCGCCGGCCCGGCTTGGGCCAGCGCAACAATCTCCGCGTGATCAGTACCCGCGCCCTGATGCGCTCCGCGTCCGACGACCGCGCCCCCGGCGTCGACGATCACGCAACCCACCCGCGGATTGGGCCCCACCGCCCCGTTCACCGAGCCTGCGAGCGCGAGGGCAGCGGCCATGTGCTGCACGGACATCCGCCCTCCTCTCGACACGGGAGGGCACGCCGAGCACATCGGCGATCAGCGTTTCCTCCCATCCGGACTTTGACCGTCGGCCCCGGAGTTCCACCGGATCCACCGTGCAAGCACGGGTCGCGGGCTGTCACCGCCGGCTCGGAGTTTCACCGACCCTGGAAACGTTTGAACCCATGGTGTCACATGCCTGTGACAAGGCTTCGAGATGCCGACGTCATACCTGTGACAAGACTCGAGGGTCAGTGCCGGGCGATCAAGGCCGGACGCGGGCCGCCGCGGCGCGAAGCCCGTCCACGGCCGTCGCCGGGTCATCCGCCCCATACACCGCCGATCCCGCGACGAACACGTCCGCGCCTGCTTCAGCGCAGATCTCGATGGTGTTGAGGTCCACCCCTCCGTCCACCTGCAGCCAGAGGTCGGCGTCACCGATCAGTTGTCGCGCCCGTCGAATCTTCGGCACCACCACATCCAGGAACTTCTGGCCACCGAAGCCCGGCTCGACGGTCATGATGAGCAGCATGTCGAACTCGGGAAGCAGGTCCGCGCAGGGCTCCACCGGGGTCGCGGGCCGCAGCGCGAGCCCGGCTTTGGCCCCGTGCGCGCGCAGATCGCGGGCCAACTTGATGGGTGCCGTCGCGGCTTCCACGTGGAATGTCACGCTGCCGGCACCCGCCTCCGCGTAGCCGGGGGCCCAGCGGTCGGGATCCTCAATCATCAAGTGGCAGTCGACCGGGGTGTCCACGGCCTTGAGCAACGCCTCTACAACGGGGAGGCCGATGGTCAGGTTGGGGACGAAATGGTTGTCCATCACGTCCACGTGCAGCCAGTCCGCGTGACCGGCCACGCTCTGGCACTCGGCCGCCAGGTTCGCGAAGTCGGCAGAGAGGATGCTCGGCGAGATCTGGATACCCACGACTACGAGGCTAGTTGATCCCCATGTTTTCGCTCCGCCGTGTCCGGGGATCAGATCCTGCGATACTCCAGTGCGCGTCCCCGTTTGCCCACTACCTGCAGTTCGCCGCTCTTGCGCAGGCAGAACGTGGCCTGCTGGGCCAGTCGTCGCGAACAGTGCATCGCGGCCGCAAGGTCCGAAGTGGTGAAGATCTCCGGCAAGGGAGGCAGCAGTTGGATGAGATTCTCGGCGCTTTCGATGACGACTCGATCGACCACCTCGAGCAGCCGGTTCTCCTCGATCACCCAGCCCCTTCGCCGCCACGCCTTGCCGGCTTCGAACCGGCGCTGCTGTTCGGTCCGGACAAGAAGGATCTCCACGGTCAGGCCGGGATCCGCGACAAGGTCCGGGAAAGCCACAAGCTCGGCGAAGATGTCGACCGGCCGGCCGTGTTTCGGTGACAACCGGCGCGACATGACCCCGGTCTGCTCATCGACCTTGACGATCCACTGATCCACAGCGATGGGGTGCACCACACGGACGGAATGGTTCTCCAAGAGTCGTGTCAACTTGCGCCGCATGGACGAGAAACTGCGTGTCTGGATCTCGATCAGCAGACCCGGGCGCACGATGTCGATCACGAAACCGTCGACGGGCTGCTCGAACAGATCACCCTCTCGTGAGCACCACTGCTTCAGCGCGGCATGCAGCGGCTTCTCCCGCAGCGTCCCGACGCCGTTCGTGACCATTGCGCAGACCGTACCAGCGCCAGAGCCGGACCGGGATCACATCGAGTGTGGATGTCCGCATCGTCACCGGGGCTTGTGGTCCGCAAACACCGTGTGTGGGTCGCCGGGCGAATCCCGCCGCGCCCTTGTCACGAAGTTGCGGGTCCCGAAGGCGTTCTGTTACGAAGGTGCGCGGTCCGCCCGGTCCAGAGTGCGCACCTTCGTAACGAAGCCTTGATGGGGCCCGCAACTTCGTAGCAATGGGGTGGATCCGTCGGGTCAGCGCTTCTTGCGCAGCAAGGCCATGTACATGCCGTCCGTGCCGTGCCGGTGTGGCCAAAGCCGGACCGTAAGCCCGTCGGCACAGTCCGGCACCTCGGGCAGCAACGCCGCAGCATCCTCCTGGACGACATCGTCGCGGCGGCGCAGCACGTCCTCCACGATCAGGTCGGTCTCGGCCAGGTGCGGGGAGCAGGTCACGTAACCCACGACTCCGCCAGGTCGGCACACGTCTATCGCATGGTTCAGAAGGGTCGTCTGGCTGCCTGTCAGCGCCGGAATGTCCGACGGCTGACGCCGCCACCGGGAGTCCGGGCGACGGCGCAGGACCCCGAGTCCGGAACACGGGGCATCCACCAGCACCCGCGAATACGTGCCGTTGATCTCAGCCGCGTCGGCGATGACCACCTCGGCATGATTCGGCGTTCCCCGAAGCGCGGACTCCACCAGATCGGCGCGGTGGGCATGCTGTTCGACCGCCACCAGCCGGCCATCGGGAGCCAGGAGATCGGCGAGCAGGGCCGACTTGCCGCCGGGTCCTGCACACATGTCCAGCCAGCTGTCGTCCGGGCCGTCGACGTGCGCACGTGTCAATGCCAGCACCACCAACTGGCTGCCGAGGTCTTGCACCCCCGCCCGGCCGTCCCGGACCGCTGCAATCGTCCCCGGGTCCGTCCGCTCGACGAAGACCCCCCAGGGCGACCAGGGTGTGGGGTCTCCGGGCAGGTCCGCCCGATCGATCCTTGCCGGACGGGCCGCAAGGGTCACGCGAGGTGGCTGATTATCCGTCTCCAGCAACTCCGGCAGTTCCGCCGGACCCACCACGTCGCGCAGGGCCCGTATGATCCATCGCGGGTGCGAGAACCGCACCGAGAGTTCGTCATCGCCGGACAGCCCGTCCGTTGCTGAGGCGACGAGTCGTTCAGCGCTGCGCGAGGTGACCTTGCGCAGAATCGCATTCACAAAGCCGCGGGCCGATCCCGCCCCCACGGACTGCACGAGGTCCACGGCGCTGTCGACCACAGCATGGGCCGGCTTGCCTAGGTACATGTGCTCGGCGACGGCCATCCGGAGAACGTCGACGACCCGCGGATCGGTGTCGGCCAGCGATCGTGTCATCACGGTGGCGAGCACGGCGTCGATCGTGGCCCGACGACGCAACGTCGTGTACACGATGTCCGTGGCCAGACCCTTGTCGGCGGTGGACAGGTCCCTGCCCGCCAGCGCCTGCGCCAGAGCCAGGTTCGCGTAAGCACCCTCGGCGCCCACGTCGTGCAGGACGTCGTAAGCGGCCCGCCGAGCCGGGCTCACCTTCACGTGAAGACCAAGGAATCACCGTGCAGGCCCCGCGCCCAATCTGCTGCGGCCATAGCCTTCTTGCCTGCTGGCTGGACTGTGCCCAGTTCGACAGCCGTGGTGAGCGTCCCGACCAACACCCGGTTGCGGTCGATGCGGATGTGGCCGGGGTCGAGCCGTTCCTGCGTCGCAGCCACGGGGTGGACCTTCACCTTCACCTCACCCAGCATCGTCCACGCACCCGGCGCCGGCGTGCAGCCCCGGATGCGCCTGTCCACGCCGATGGCGGGCTCATCCCACCGAATCCGCGCGTCCTCCACCGTGATCTTGGGGGCAAGGCTGACGCCGTCCGAGGACTGCGGCACGGCGTGCAACGCGCCCTCCTCGATGCCATCGAGAACCTTGACCAGCAGTTGAGCGCCGGAGTCGGCCAACCGTTCGAGCAAGTCGCCGGCAGTGTCCCTTGGCCCGATGCTCTCGGTGACGACCCCGAACACGGGGCCGGTGTCCATGCCCGCCTCGAGCTGGAAGACGGCGGCGCCGGTGACGTCGTCGCCGCCCATGATGGCTCGCTGCACCGGAGCCGCGCCGCGCCAGGCCGGCAGCAGCGAGAAATGCAGATTCACCCATCCCAGTCGCGGGATGTCCAGGACCGATTGCGGGATCAGTGCCCCGTAGGCGACGACCGGGCAGCAATCAGGCTCGAGGTGCCGCAGTTGTTCGGTGAACTCCGGGTCGCTCGGTCTCGTGGGGGTGAGCACCGGGATGCCGTGCTCAGCGGCGACCCTGCTGACTGGACTGCGGGTCAACCGGTGCCCTCGGCCGGCCACTGCATCCGGGCGGCTCACGACAGCGATCACGTCGTGCCGCGACCTCAGAAGGGCTTCGAGGCTGACGACCGCCACCTCGGGGGTGCCCGCGAAGACGACTCTCACCGCGGGGCCTTCTGCAGATGCGGGCTGGTCTTCACGATCGTGTTGGGCCCGAACCATTCGGACTCGCGGATCATCTTCATGGCTTCCTTGCGTCGGACCGGGTCCAGCCGATCGATGAAGAGCACTCCGTCGAGGTGATCGGTTTCATGCTGTACGCAGCGCGCCAAGAGATGCGTGCCGGAGACCGTGACCGGCTCCCCGTGCATGTTGAAACCTCTGGCAACCACTCCCATGGCACGCGGCGTCGGGAAGCGGACGTCAGGTAGGGACAAGCAGCCTTCTTCCTCCTCCTGCAACTCAGCAGTGAGATCCAGGTCGGGGTTGATCAGATGGCCGAGTTCGCCATCGACGTAGTAAGTGAAGACCCTTAGCCCGACACCCAGTTGCGGCGCCGCCAGTCCGACTCCTGGAGCCTCCAGCATGGTGTCGGTGAGATCCTGCACCAGCCTCCGCAACTGCTTGTCGAAGTCCACGACCGGCACTGCAGGTGTGCGCAGCACCGGATCTCCGAACAACCGGATGTCCACAACCGACACGTCGCCTCCTCGGGCAGAAGTCTACGTGTCGCCCAGGTCCACAGGGTCGACACGCACATCCACCACGGGCTTCCCGTCGCGGGACCGCTGGATCTGGATCTCGCGGACCTGCCGCAGCAGTGCCGCCGACTGCTCCAATGGGGCCAGCAGCAGCGCCTCACTGCCCCCCACCGTCTCCAGCGGCCCGAGCACTGTTCCTTCGAAACCCGCCAGCCACTGTCCGACGGCGGCGGTATCCCCTCGCAGTCGGACGCAGCGGTAGGCAGGAGGCATGTGTGCCTGGGCCCGCTCTGCCCGCTCGGTCTCGGCCATCCCGGCGAGGTCGTTGCGCACCAGCGACTGGACCACAGCGACGTCCTGGGCTGCGACCAGCAGCGTTACGGCATCCGGTCGCGTCATGGCGATCGCCGCCATCCAGCGCCGGGCCGCTTCCTCTTGTGCCCGAAGAGCACTGCGGGCCAACAACACCTCAGTGTCGAGGATGACCAGGCACCCGTACCCCTGGGCCAGATGTGGCTCCGATCCAGGTGTGGCGACGACCAGACCCCGCTCGATCTCCACCTGGTCCAGAACCCCGGCGTCCGCGTCGCTTCGCAGCACCGGGACATCCGCGAACCCTTGCAGCAGTTGTTCGGCGGTCAGCCGCGAGCCCGCCCCCAGCAACAAGAACTGCTCATTGCCGCACGACCCGCAGGTGGTGAACTCCTGGTGGCACGACCGGCAGCGCGCTCGACCCGCTTGATCCGGCCGGACTCCACCACCGCAGCGCGGACAGCGCGCCACATCCCCGCAGCGGGCGCACACCAGCGCGGTCGCGCCCCCGACCTGCGGCACCTGGACGAGAGCGACGCCGGACTCGACGGCCTTCTGCAGCAGCCTGAAGGCCCGGCCGGGAATCCGCCGGCGGTCGGCGTCCGGCTCCGTGAGCGCCTCGACCCGGAAACGCCGGTCGCGGGCTGTCTGCCGCTCAAGTCGGATGTCGACGGCACGGCGCTCGGCAACCCACTGGGCGGTCGCCGCCGTTCGCGCAAACCCGCCCACCAGCACCCGCGCATCTTCCTGCCAGGCCCTGAGCGCGGCGACCTCGCGTGCGTGCCAGCCCGGGGATTGCGGCTCGGCCAGTACATCGTCGCCGTCGTCCCACACGGCGATCAGTCCGAGGTCCGGGACGGGGGCGAACACCGCCGATCGGGTGCCGATCACGACCGGTCTCGCGCCGGCCAGTACCTCGAGATGCGTCCGGTAGCGGACCCGGTTCGACGCCTCACCGGACACCACCGCGACCTGATCCGGGTCCATCAACGAGGCGCAGGCCTCATGCAACGCGCGAACGTCACGCGCGTCGGGCACTACGAGAACCGATGCTCGCCCCTGCGCGGCTGTGTCAGCGGCAACCGCGGCCAGCATCGCGAACGGTTCGTCATGAGGGTGGCAGATCCAGGACGCGGCGCCGGACCTGGCAGCCAGGAAAGGTCGTGCCTGGTCGTACTGCGCCCAAGCCCCCATGTCCGGACGCGGCGGGACGTTCGTGACCACCTGAAACTCCCGCTTCTCGACCGCTGCGACCCGCGGCGGCACTGCGAATCGCGCCACATCGGTGAAGTTGCCGGCGAACCGGTCGGCCACGATCCGGCACAAGCGCGCCGTGGCCGCGGTCAACACCGCCGGTCCGGAGACCCTCTGGAGAGGCTGCAGTCTGCCCTCGAAGTGCGTGGGGCCGCGCTCGATCAGCCACCCCCCGATCAACCGGCCGTGAAACCGGACCCGCACCCGGCAGCCAGGCACGGCATCACCATCCAATTCCTCCGGAATCGAGAAGTCGAAGAGCCGGTCCAGGTGTGGCAGCGGCGATTCCACCGCGACCCGAGCAACCTGCGCCACTACCGGACGGCTGCCTGCAACGCCTCGACCCGGTCGGTGCGCTCCCACGTGAAGTCGGGCTCCTCACGGCCGAAGTGACCGTAGGCCGCGGTCTGCGTGAAGATCGGCCGTTTCAGGTCGAGATCCCGGATGATCGCAGCTGGTCGCAAGTCGAACACCTCGAGAATCAGATCCTCCAATCGCTCATCGGGCACCGCGCCGGTGCCGAACGTCTCCACGAACAAGCCGACCGGGTGCGAGGCGCCGATGGCGTACGACACCTGGACCTCACATCGCGTCGCAAGCCCGGCGGCCACGATGTTCTTGGCCACCCATCGCATTGCGTAGGACGCAGAACGGTCGACCTTGGACGGATCCTTTCCGGAGAACGCTCCGCCACCGTGTCGGGCCATTCCGCCGTAGGTGTCCACGATGATCTTGCGGCCGGTGACCCCGGCGTCGGCGGCCGGTCCGCCAGCCACGAACCGGCCGGTCGGATTCACCAGGGCGCGGGCCTGGTCGGTGGCGAGTTCCAACGCGGCCAGTTCCGGACGGATCACGAATTCCTCGATGTCTGGGGCCAGCAGCGTGTCGAGGTCGATGTCTTCGATGTGCTGGCTTGAGACCACCACCGTGTTCACCGCCATCGGTGTCGCCCCGTCGTACTCGATCGTCACCTGCACCTTGCCGTCCGGACGCAGGTACGGAATGACAGCTTGTTTCCTGACCGCGGTCAGCCGCCGGCTCAGTCGCTGAGCCAGGGCGATCGGCAGCGGCATGAGTTCCGGGGTGTCAGTGCAGGCGTATCCGAACATCAGGCCCTGGTCGCCAGCACCTTGCAGGTCCAGTGGATCGGCGCTGTGCTCGTGGCGTTCCTCCCAGGAGTCGTCCACGCCCTGCCGGATGTCTTCGGACTGCTGGCCGAGGGAGACCGAGATCCCACACGAATGACCGTCGAACCCCTTGTCCGACGAGTCGTAGCCGATCTCCAGAATCCTGCGGCGCACGGTGCTGGGGATGTCGACGTAGGTCTGGGTGTCGACCTCACCGGCCACCACCACCAGGCCGGTCGTCACCAGCGTCTCCACCGCGACGTGTGATTCCGGGTCGTTGGCGAGCATGGCGTCCAGGATGCTGTCACTGATCTGATCAGCGATCTTGTCCGGATGCCCCTCGGTCACCGACTCGGATGAAAACAGGCGCTTGGCCACGGGCCCTCCCTTGATGTTGACCAGAGTCTACGAAAAGGGTCCGACAACGGACCCGGGGTGATTCTGTCTATCGCGGACACGGAACTCTAGTCCGAAAGCGGCTCGTGTACTCGGTGGCGGCAGGACTTGGCCGCGAGGTTAGAGAACGTGCACGAGGTTAGAGAACGCACGTGTGGCTTCTCTAACCTCGTGCACGTTCTCTAACCTGACCGATTTCGCCCGGCATTTTCCCGCCTGAACGCCGCGGATGCCACAAACGAACCTGACGCACACTGGGACGTCGGCCCCAACCTCAGCCGAGTCGCTCGACCACGGCGTCGAACAGGCGGTGGGACAGGTGGACCTTCTGCCCACCGGGCACTTCCTCGGCGACGCCGCCCCCGAGCAGGAGCATCCCCTCGTTGTGTTCCGTGCCGAACCCCCGGTTATGGCCGACCGGGTTGGCGACCATGATGTCGCAACCTTTGGCCTCGAACTTCTCCTGCGCGTGTTCGAGCCAGGTCCCGTTCTCGTCACCGGTCTCGGCGGCGAACCCGACCAGCAGCGGAGTCTTTCCGCTGCGCTCTGCGACCAGGGTCGCCAGCACATCGGGGTTGTGCACCAGGTTCAGATCCAGCGTGGGGCTGCCGGTCTTCTTGATCTTCGCATCCGGCAGCGTCTCGGCACGGAAGTCCGCGATCGCCGCGGCCATGACGACAACATCGGCCCCGGGTGCCACCTCGCGGGCTGCCACCAGCATCTCATCAGCCGTCAATGCATCGATGACGTCCACGCCGGCGGGGGTCGGAACCTTGACGTCGCCCCGGATGAGGGTCACCCGCGCCCCTCGGGAAACGGCCGTCGCCGCCAGTGCCATCGCCTGCTTGCCGGTCGAGCGGTTTCCGATGTGCCGGACGGGGTCCAAACGCTCGCGGGTCCCGCCGCCGCTGATGACCACGTGCCGGCCCCGAAGATCAGGTTTGAGATCCGGCGACGCGAGGGCAGCCTGCACGATCCAAGCGATCGCCTCCGGTTCCGGCAACCGGCCGGGGCCCGAATCGAACCCCGTCAGTCGCCCGGAGTCAGGATCCACCACAAGGACGCCGCGGTCGCGCAGCGTCGCCACGTTCGCCCGGGTGGCCGGATGCTCCCACATCTCGGTGTGCATCGCCGGGAACATGATGACGGGGCAGTGCGCCGTCAGCAGAGTGTTCGTGAGGAGGTCGTCGGCCAGGCCATACGCCGCCTTCGCCAGAAGGTTGGCGGTCGCAGGTGCCACGACGACCAGTTCGGCTTGCTGCCCGATGCGCACATGCGGAACTTCGTGCACGTTGTCGAAGAAGTCGCTGGTCACCGGTCGGCCGGACAATGCCGACCACGTCGCGATGCCGACGAATTCCAGAGCGGTCTTCGTGGGGACGACGGTGACCGCGGCATCGAGCGCCTGGATCCGGCGCAGGACCTCAGCGGCTTTGTAGGCGGCGATCCCGCCACCTACACCGAGGACGACCTCGGGGTTCAGGCTTCGGTCTCCTCAACCGTGACGTTGCTGGTCTCCAGCAGACCGTCGTTGATTTCCCGCAGCGCGATGGACAGCGGCTTCTCATGCTGGTACGTCTCCACGAGCGGGCCCACGTGCTCGAGGGCGCCCTCGGAGAGCTGGCTGTAATAGGCGTTGATCTGGCGGGCACGCCGCGCCGCCTCGATCACCAAGGAGTACTTCGAATCGGTCTTCTCGAGCAACGCGTCCAGCGGAGGGTACGTGATGCCCTCTGTGCGACCATCTACAACTGCCACAGGGGAACCTTTCTTCGGCAAACTCCTAATAAGGGTAGCCGATCAGCTACTCAGATGACCCCTGGCACCACGGCGACGGCATCGTCGAACATGTTCCTGGCAAGCGGGGCGAGCCTCGGCGAACGTTGTGTGACGAAGTTGCGGGGGGTCACACCCGGATTGTCACCAAGGTGCGCGGTCCCGACGGCTCAGACCGCTCACCTTCGTAACAGAACGCGCGGACGGCCCGCAACTTCGTCACAATCAGGCCCGCCGGCGACTCCTCCAGGCCAATGTCATGAAACGGCCGCGGTCTACCGGATCAGGGCTCCCAACTCCGCGGCTGCCGTCTCGACGTCCACGTTGCGCACGACATGGTCGAACTCGGCGACCGCGGTCAGTTCGGCGTCGGCGCGCTCCAACCGGGCCCGTACCGCCGCATCATCCTCCGTACCGCGACCCACCAACCGGCGTTTGAGCTCCTCCGGGCTGGGAGGCTCCAAGAAGACCAGCACGCAGTCCGGCATCGCCTTGCGAACCAATCGGGCTCCCTCGAGTTCGATCTCCAGAAGGACCGGCCTGCCGGCAGCGAGGTGTTCCTCGACTGGACCCCGGGGGGTTCCGTAGGAGTTGCCGGCGAATGTGGCCCATTCCAGTAACTGCCCCGTTTGGGCCATCCCCTTGAATTCATCAGCGGTGAGGAAGTAGTACTCGCGCCCGTGCTGCTCCCCCGGTCGCGGCGCACGGGTCGTCGCCGATACCGACAACCAGACGTCCGGCCGGTCCTCCAGCAACCGCGCGACAACGGTGGACTTGCCGACGCCGCTGGGTCCGGAAACGACGAACAAACGGCTCATGGCGAAAGGACTTCGGTGAGCAGTGCGATCTGATGATCGCCCAGCCCACGCAGCCTTCGGGTCGGTGCGACCCGCGCGTGTTTCATGATGCGGTTCAAGCGCTGCGGACCGACCCCCGGCAGGCACAGCAGGGCCTCCTGCACGCGCAGGGCCGCCACCACCTCGTCGATGTGCGCCAGCGACAGCAACTCGTGCCAGCCCAAGTGGCCACGCCGCAACTGCTGCTTGACCTCGGCCCGGCGGCGGCGGTTGGCCACGGCCTTGGCACTTGCCGCGGCCCGTTGCTCGCTGGACAAGGAAGGAGGCCGCACGGCGACGACCCTACCGAACCGCCGCGAGTGCCTCCAACGCCTCCCCCGCGATCGCCTGCGCGGACGCGCGCGGATCCTCGGCGGCAGTCACCGGCCTGCCCACCACCAGCAGGCCCGCACCGCTCGAGACGGCGTCCGCAGGGGTGACCACCCGCTGCTGGTCGGCGTGCTCAACCCCTGCCGGCCTGATCCCGGGAGTGATCAACAGGACACCATCGCCGAGCAGCGCGTGCAAGGTCGACACCTCCTGAGCCGAGCTGACGACCGCGCGGGCACCGGCGGCGACCGCGAACCGCGCCCAGCGCATCACGACCTGTTCGGGCGTGCCCGACACGCCCATCCCGGTGAGGTCCAGCGGCCCCAGGCTCGTGAGGACGGTCACCGCAGCCACCTTGGTGTCCGGCAGCGCCTGTGCCACCGCTTCGATGCCAGCGGAACCGGCGGCCGCGTGGACGGTCAAGATATCCGGCTCCAGAGCGGCTACGGACCTGGCGGCGCCACGCATGGTGTTGGGAATATCGTGCAACTTCAGGTCCAGGAAGAGCGCGCAGTCCGGTGCGGCGTCCCGGATCTCAGCCACACCCAGGGCGCCGTCGCGCAGGTAGGTCTCCAGTCCGACCTTGATGTGCGAGAAGACCCCGTTGACTGCGTTGGCCCAACCGCAGGCCGTCGCCAGGTCGGGCGCGTCGAGAGCCAGGGCGATCGGCGCAGCAGTCATGTCAGACCTCCTCGGTGCGCGATCCCCACCGCATCCGCGACGGTGGGGAAGCCTCGTTCGTCCAGCAGAGCGAGCAGTTCCCTCTGCACCCGCACCGGCGCGGAGGGGTCGTTGAACGTCATCGTCCCGACGCTCACCGCCGAGGCTCCTGCCGCGATGAACTGCAGCGCGTCCGCCCCAGTCGCGATCCCACCCATGCCGAGGATCGGGATCTCGGGAAGCACCTGGTGCACCTGCCACACGGCCCGTACCGCGATCGGCCGGATCGCCGGGCCGCTGAGCCCTCCGGTGACACCGCCCAGGATCGGGCGCATGGTGTCGGCGTCGATCGCCATGCCGAGGGTGGTGTTCATGACTGAGAAGCCGTCCGCGCCCGCATTGTGACAGGCCAGCGCGATCTCGGCGATGCTGGTGACGTCCGGAGAGAGTTTGGCGAAGATCGGGACGCTGCTGTTGGTGTTCCGCCTGACCTGATGGATCACCGAGGATGCGGACATGACCTCACAGGCGAAGACCTGGCCACGGCTTTCGACATTCGGGCACGAGATGTTGACCTCGATGGCTTTCACGGCGGGCTCGTTGCGCAGGATGCGTGCCAACTGCCCGAACTCGTCGACGGTCTCGCCTGCGATCGACACAACTGTCGCGACCCCGCGCTCCGACAACCAGGAGAGGTCGTTGGCGAGGAAGGACTCGATGCCCGGACCCTGCAGACCGATCGAGTTGAGCATGCCGGAGGGCGTTTCCACCATCCGTGGCGTGGGGCGGCCGGAGCGGGGGCGCAACATGATGCTCTTGGTCACCACCCCCCCGATCTCGGTGAGGTCGAAGAAGGCCGACAACTCCTTGCCGGCGGCAGCACACCCCGATGCGGTGAAGGCCGGGCCCGCGAACTCCACTGTGCCCAGCCTGACCCGGGCATCAATCATCGCGGGCCTCCGGAGCACCGAGAGTGTCCGCGGGCACAGTGCCCACCTCCGACCAGCGCACACGATCACCGAAGAAGACCGGCCCGTCCGTGCACGAGCGGACCATGCGGGTCACCCCGTCGTCGCCCACGACCGGCAGGACACAGGTCATGCAGACGCCGACCCCGCAGGCCATGGACTCCTCCACCGCGCATTGCGCGACCGCACCGAATTCTGCGCTGACCTCCGAAACCGCCTGCAGCATCGCCATAGGTCCGCAGGCGTACACCGCCGGATGGCCACCGGCGAGGATCCGGCGCAGCGGGTCCGTGACCCGTCCGTGTTCACCGGCAGATCCATCGTCCGTGGTCACGTGTACCGCATCGCTGACGCGGCGGGCCTCGACCACGCCGTACAGGCGCTGCATGTCGCCGGCACCGACGATGATCTCCACGGCACAACCACGGCCGCGCAACTGGGTCGCCAGTTCGAACAGGGGCGCGACCCCGTAGCCACCACCGACCAGAACGCACGGGACGGGCTCGGTCGGCAGCCGGAAGGGCCTGCCCAGCGGTGCGATCACATTGATCACATCGCCGGGCCGCCGAGCGACCAGCCACTTCGTCCCCGGACCTTTGGGCGAAACGATGATCTGCAGCGCTCCCCCCGCCTTGGTCGAGGCCGATCGGATCGAGAAGGCACGGCGCAGGATGTGCGCGTCATCCACCGCGATGGCGACGAAGTGCCCAGGACGGAAGCCATCGGCGATCCCCGGAGCCGCGAATGACAGGTGGTAGTACGCCCCGTCCCGGCGCACCGTAAGCACCTCGGCATCGGCCTGCGTCGTCATGTGGCGCCCCACAGTGCGGCGAGATCGCTCTGGTGCTCCTGAATGCTCCGAACGCCGATCCGGCCTGTGCGCAGCGCCTCGATGCCTTGCACGGCGGCGCCCAGGCCCTGCACGGTGGTGATGCACGGGATGCCTTTGACAACCGCGGCCGTCCGGATGTCGTAGCCGTCGGCGCGCGCGCCGGTTCCCAGCGGGGTGTTGACCACCAGGTCGACGTCACCTGCCAGGATGCTCGCCACGGTCGTGGGCTCACCGTTGGGTCCGATGCCTTCGGCGTGCTTGCGCAAGACCGTGGCCTTCAACCCATGCCGCCGCAGGACGTCGGCCGTGCCCTGGGTGGCGAGGATCTCGAAGCCCAGGTCGGACAGTCGCTTGACGGGGAAGATCATCGATCGCTTGTCCCGGTTGGCGACCGTGATGATCGCCCGGCCCGACGTTGGCAACCCGGAGGAGTAGGCACCCGACTGCGACTTCGCGAAGGCGGTGCCGAAATCCGCGTCGATCCCCATCACCTCACCGGTCGAGCGCATCTCCGGCCCCAGCACACTGTCGACTCCGTGGAAGCGGCCGAACGGCATCACCGCCTCCTTCACCGACATCGCCGACCCCACGGGCAGTTCGGTAGCGTCGCCCGTGGCCGGCAGGATGCCGTCGGCGCGCAGTTGCCGGATCGTCTGACCGACGGCGATGCGGGCGGCCGCCTTGGCCAACGGCACCCCGGTCGCTTTGGAGACGAAGGGCACAGTGCGGGACGCGCGTGGGTTGGCCTCGAGCACGAACAGCCGGTCGAGGGTCAGGGCGAACTGGATGTTGAGCAGGCCACGGACCCCCACCCCCGCTGCGATCGCGCGGGTGCTCTCCCGGATCTGGTCGAGTTCCTGGCGGCCCAGGGTGATCGGCGGCAGGGCGCACGCGGAGTCCCCGGAGTGGATCCCCGCCTCCTCGATGTGCTCCATCACGCCGCCGAGGTACAGATCCGTGCCGTCGTACAACGCGTCCACATCGATCTCGATGGCATCGTCGAGGAACTGGTCGACCAGCACCGGATGCTCGGGGCTGGCCTGCGTCGCCCGCTCGATGTAGCTGGCCAGCATCGAATCGTCGTAGACGATCTCCATGCCGCGGCCACCGAGCACATAGGACGGACGCACCAGAACCGGGTATCCGATCTCGGCCGCGATCGCCTCGGCCTCGGCCACGCTGCGGGCCATGCCGTGCTTGGGCACGGGCAGACCAGCGGCCTTGAGCACCTGTCCGAAAGCACCGCGCTCCTCGGCCAGGTGGATGGCCTCCGGGGTGGTGCCGAGCAGGGGGATCCCTTCCGCCTTGAGCCGGGCAGCGAGGCCCAGCGGGGTCTGCCCGCCCAGTTGGGTGATCACACCCTTGACCGGCCCGACAGCCTGTTCGGCGGCGATGACTTCGAGCACGTCCTCCAGCGTGAGCGGCTCGAAGTACAGCCGGTTGGCCGTGTCGTAGTCCGTGGAGACCGTCTCGGGGTTGCAGTTGACCATGATCGCCTCGTAGCCGGCCTCGCGCAGTGACAAGGTGGCGTGCACGCAGCTGTAATCGAACTCGATCCCCTGGCCGATCCGGTTCGGTCCTGATCCCAGGATTATGACCGCTTCGGTCTGGCGGGTTTCGACTTCCGTCTCCGCGTCGTAGCTGGAGTAGTGGTACGGGGTGTGCGCCGGGAACTCCGCGGCACACGTGTCGACGGTCTTGAACACGGGCCGCACCCCGAGCGCGTGACGCACGCCGCGAATGACATCTTCGCGGCTGCCCCGCAGTGCTGCGATCTGGGCGTCGGAGAAGCCGGTCTGCTTGGCGCGCCGCAGCACCGTCGGGGAGAGCCGATCGGCCTCGCGGATCTGGTCGGCCACAGCGTTGATCACGACGATCTGTTCGAGGAACCAAGGGTCGATCGCGGTGATCTCGTAGATCTGGGCGACACTGGCCCCGAGCCACAGGGCCTGCTGCACCTTCTGCAGCCGCCCGTCGTGCGGCCGCCCGATCTCGGCGAGCAGGTCGTCGAGCGGGCGTGGCCGCGCGGGCCACGAGAACTCGGAGCCTTTCTGCTCGATGCTCCGAAGTGCCTTCTGCAGTGCCTGGCTGAAGTTCCGGCCGATCGACATCGCCTCCCCGACGCTCTTCATCGTGGTGGTCAGGGTCTCATCGGCTCCGGGGAACTTCTCGAAGGCGAACCGCGGAACCTTGACCACGATGTAGTCCAGGGTCGGCTCGAAAGACGCCGGGGTCTGCCGCGTGATGTCGTTGGGGATCTCGTCGAGGCTGTAGCCCACAGCCAGCTTCGCCGCGATCTTGGCGATCGGGAAGCCGGTGGCTTTGGACGCCAGCGCGGAACTGCGTGACACCCGCGGGTTCATCTCGATCACGACGATCCGGCCGTTCTCCGGGTGGATGGCGAACTGGATGTTGCATCCGCCGGTGTCCACGCCCACTTCGCGGATCACCGCTATCCCGACGTCACGCATCCGCTGATACTCGCGGTCGGTCAGCGTCAGTGCCGGGGCCACGGTGATCGAATCCCCGGTGTGCACACCCAGCGGGTCCACGTTCTCGATGGAGCAGACCACCACAACGTTGTCGTTGCGGTCGCGCATGAGTTCGAGTTCGTACTCCTTCCACCCGAGGATCGACTCCTCGAGCAGCACTTCTGTGGTTGGGCTCGCGGTCAGGCCTGTGCCTGCGTAGTGGCGCAGATCCGCCTCGTCGTAGGCCATGCCCGAGCCGGCACCTCCCATCGTGAAGGACGGCCGCACGACGACCGGGTAGCCGAGGTCCGCCACCGCCTCGAGGCACTCCTCGAGCGTGTGGCAAACGGCCGACCGAGCAGACTCCGCGCCGACCTTGTCGACGATCTGCTTGAACAACTCGCGGTTCTCACCGCGCTGGATCGCGTCGATGTCGGCTCCGATGAGTTCCACTTCGTAGCGTTCCAGCACTCCGTTCTCGGCCAGCGCCATCGCCGTGTTGAGTGCGGTCTGGCCACCCAGGGTCGGAAGCAACGCGTCCGGGCGCTCCTTTTCGATCACCTTCTCCACGAACTCGGCGGTGATCGGCTCGATGTAGGTCGCGTCCGCGAACTCCGGGTCGGTCATGATCGTGGCCGGGTTGCTGTTGACCAGGACCACACGCATGCCCTCGGCACGCAGGACCCGGCATGCCTGGGTACCGGAGTAGTCGAACTCGCAGGCCTGACCGATGACGATCGGGCCCGAACCGATGACCAGCACGCTCTTGATGTCAGTGCGTTTGGGCATCAGGACCGACCTCCCATGATGTCCGCGAATCGATCGAACAGGTATGCGGAGTCGTGAGGTCCGGCCGCAGCCTCCGGGTGGTACTGGACGCTGAAGGCCGGCACGTCGAGGCATTGCAGCCCTTCGACAACGTCGTCGTTGAGGCAGACGTGACTCACCTGGACCCGGCCATGGTCGGTCTCCACGTGCGTATCGAGCGGGGCCTTGACCGCGAACCCGTGGTTGTGCGCCGTCACCTCGACCTTGCCAGTCGTGCGATCTTGCACGGGCTGGTTGATGCCGCGGTGACCGTAGGCAAGTTTGTACGTGCCGAAACCCAGCGCGCGGCCGAGGATCTGGTTACCGAAGCAGATGCCGAATGTGGGCAGTTCCGCCGAAAGCGCCTCGCGTGCCAGGCTCACCGCATGATCGGCCGTCGCGGGATCACCCGGGCCGTTGGAGAAGAACAGCCCGTCCGGGGCCAGGGACATGATCTGGTCGTAGGTAGCGCTGGCCGGAACCACATGTACCGTCATCCCGCGTTCGGCCATCAGGGTCGGTGTCATCCGTTTGATCCCAAGATCCACCGCCACCACCGTGAACCGGCTGCGACCCACCGCGGACACCACATACGGCTGCGCGGTACTGACCTCGGCGGAAAGGTCGGCGCCGAGCATCCCGGGTGATGCCTGGACCTGGTCCAGCATCGTGGTCGCGTCCGTGAGTGCGTCACCGCTGAACAAGCCGACCCGCATGACACCGCGTTCGCGCAGGTGACGGGTGAGCGCGCGGGTGTCGACCCCCCGCACGCCGACGACTCCGGCCGCGGCCAGGCTCTCGCCCAGCGGTTCGGTGGCCCGCCAGTTGCTGGCGACCGGGCTCAGATCCCGCACAACGTAGCCGGCTGCCCAGATCTTGTCCGACTCGGGGTCCTCGGCATTCATCCCGGTGTTGCCTATGTGCGGGGCAGTCATCACGACCACCTGGCGGTGGTACGAGGGGTCGGTCAGGGTCTCCTGGTAGCCACTCATGCCGGTCGCGAAGACCGCTTCGCCGAAGACGCTGCCGCGGGCACCGAAGGCCTCCCCCCGCATGGCGGTGCCGTCCTCGAGGATCAGCACTGCGGGATCGGCGGTGTCGGTGTCCGGCTCGTCCAACATCGGAATGGTGAAACTCATTCGATCTCCTCCAAGAGCCGCTGGCTCGCCTGCGCCAGGTGCATCACGTCGTCCGCGGCATCAGGACGGAATCCGGACTGCAGAGCCGTCTGGCCCGCATGCCAGTTCCACAACACCACGCCGTCCTTCTCCGCCACCTGCCCGGCGACACCCCGGCCTACCCAGACGTCGGTGATCTGGTCGATTCCGATGAAGATGTCGGACTCGCCCACCCGCGTCATGAGAACACCGGCCCGACCAACGGCCGCAGTCGCGTTGCCCGGAGCTCCCATCCCGTTGGCGGCCACCCGCTGCATCCAGTCCGCGGCCGGCGACGTTCCCAGGTAGCGGCCCTCGACCGCCATGTCGGCCACGAAATCTGATGGCCTCGGCTCGACCGGCAACTCGACGGCCGCCCGGCGCTGATAACTGCGGTACATGCCCCACACACTGAGTGCGATCACGATCAGCACGACGACCGTGAGTGCCAGACGCTGCGGCCACGCGGTGACCTGTTGCGATTCGGCGGCCAGCAGGATCTCCATCAGACTGTTTCGTACTCCACCAATGCGCCGTCCAGAACCGTGGGCCGCCCGCGCAGCCAGGTGCCGAGCACATGTCCGTGCAGAAGCATGCCGGCGTACGGCGTGTTGCGGCTGCGGCTGACCATGTCGGCGGCCGACACCTCCCATTCGGCGTCGGGATCGAACAGCGTGAGGTTGGCGGGCTCGCCGACCGCGATCGGACGGCCGTGGTCGGCGACCCGTCCGATCTGCGCAGGCACGGCGGACATCCGTTGGGCCACCGCCTCCCAGTCCAGCAGTCCCGGCCGGACCATGGTCTCGTTGACCACCGACAGCGCCGTCTGCAGCCCGAGCATCCCGAAAGCCGCGGCGGCCCACTCGCACTCTTTGTCCTCCATGGCGTGCGGGGCGTGGTCGGTGGCGACGATGTCGATGATTCCTTCGGCGAGCGCCTCGCGCACAGCCGCCACGTCCGCGTCACCGCGCAGCGGGGGGTTGACCTTGTAGATCGGGTCGTAGGTCGCTGCCAGGTCATGAGTCAGCAGCAGATGGTGCGGGGTGACTTCGGCGGTGACCCGGATGCCGCGGCTCTTCGCCCACCTCAAGATCTCCACGGAACCGGCTGTGGAGACGTGACAGACATGCAAGCGGGAGCCGACGTGCTCGGCCAGGAGCACATCACGGGCGATGACCGCCTCTTCAGCGACCGCCGGCCATCCAGCGAGACCGAGCTGGCCCGAAAGTCGACCCTCGTGCATCTGGGATCCCTCGGTGAGCCGCGGTTCCTGCGCGTGCTGCGCGACGACCCCGTCGAAGGCCTTCACGTACTCGAGGGCGCGCCGCATCAATTGCGCGTCCGAGACGCAGTGCCCGTCGTCGCTGAACACCCGGACCTGCGCCGCGGAGTCGGCCATCGCCCCGAGTTCGGCAAGACGTCTGCCCTCAAGGCCCACCGTCACCGCCCCGACGGGCCGCACATCGGCGTATCCGGCCTCGATGCCGAGGCGCCACACCTGTTCGACCACGCCGGCGGTGTCGGCGACCGGATCGGTGTTGGCCATCGCGTGTACGGCCGTGAACCCTCCGATCGCTGCCGCCCGGGTGCCGGACTCGACGGTTTCGGCGTCCTCGCGGCCTGGTTCGCGCAGATGGGTATGCAGGTCGACCAGCCCTGGCAGCAGCACCGCACCGCGGCCGTCGACGGAATCGTCGTCGCCCAGCCCGGAACCGATCTCGGCGATGACTCCGTCCTCGATCCGCACGTCGGCGCTCTGCCCGCCCAAGGGACGGACGTTGTGAAGGACAGTCATGACTCTTGGCCTCCCAGCAGCAGGTACAGCACAGCCATTCGCACGTGCACTCCGTTCGTGACCTGGTCGAGGATCACCGACCGGCCGGAGTCGGCGACGTCGGCGGCGATCTCCATCCCCCGGTTCATCGGACCCGGGTGCATCACGAGCGCGTGGTCGGGAAGCGACGCCATCCGTGGCACGTCCAGACCGTAGCGGCGCGAGTACTCACGGGCGCTCGGGAAGAAGGCGGCGTTCATCCGCTCCATCTGCACCCGCAGCATCATCACGACGTCGGCCTTGACAATGGCCTCGTCGAGGTCATAACTGACCTGACACGGCCAGGTGTCGACCCCGACCGGCAGGAGTGTGGGAGGCGCTACGAGCGTCACGTTGGCGCCGAGCGTGTCGAGCAGCCACACGTTAGAGCGGGCGACCCGCGAGTGCAGCACATCGCCGACGATGACCACGTTCAGCCCCGCCAGCGTTCCTTGGCCCTCGCGCAGATGGTCGCGCATCGTGTACGCGTCGAGCAGCGCCTGGGTCGGGTGCTCATGGGTACCGTCACCGGCGTTGATGACCGCACCGTGGATCCAGTCGCTGTTAGCCAGCCGGTGCGCCGCACCACTGGCGTTGTGCCGGATCACGACTGCGTCGGCACCCATGGCCTGCAACGTGAGCGCCGTGTCCTTCAAGGACTCGCCTTTCGACAGGCTCGACCCCTTCGCGGAAAAGTTGATGACGTCAGCGGACAACCGCTTGGCCGCGGCTTCGAAGGAGATGCGCGTGCGTGTCGAGTCCTCGAAGAACAGGTTGACCACGGTGCGCCCGCGCAGAGTGGGTAACTTCTTGACGGGCCGGTCGGCCACTTGGGCCAGTTCCCGGGCCGTGTCCAGGATCGACAGTGCGTCCGTCTGGCTGAGGTCGGTGGTGGATAGCAGATGCCGCATTCAGTTCCCTCCCGCGCGTACAAGCCGAACGGCGTCGGTTCCGTCGGTCTCGGCCAGGGATACCTGCACGTCGTCGTCACGTGAGGTGGGCAGGTTCTTGCCCACGTAGTCGGCGCGGATCGGCAGATCCCGGTGGCCGCGATCCACCAGCACCGCCAACTGGACAGCTCGCGGCCGGCCGATGTCGGCCAGGGCGTCCATCGCAGCCCGGGTGGTGCGTCCGCTGAACAGGACGTCGTCCACCAGCACCACCGTCTTCCCGGTGATGTCGTCGCCGGGGATCACCGTGGGATGCAGGGCCACCGTAGGCCGCAGTTGCAGGTCGTCGCGGTACATCCCGACGTCGAGGGCACCTGCCGGCACGTCCCGGCCTTCGATGGCGGACATGGCAACGGCGATCCGCTGGGCCAGCGGGACTCCGCGCCGGGGGATGCCGAGAAGCACGAGGTCGTCGGCGCCGCGGTTGCGTTCGAGGATTTCGTGAGCGATGCGGACCACCGCTCGATTGATATCGGAATCGGTGAGCGACTCTTGGAACACTCGGTCAGGCGTCATCGCGTCCAACCCTCCTTCTCCGCCTCGCTGGACGGTGGTTAAAGGTAAGGCTTTCGTCCTCGACGCTATCACCCGTCCGGTTGCCTGCCGCACAACCGGGCCCCGCCGAGTTGCCTCACGCCGATCACTCTCCGTAGCCTCACACCAGAGAAGTCCAACGTGAGAGGGAAGACCGTCATGGCAACTGAGTACGCGCGAGCGCTCGGCGCCAAACTGCGGTCTGTCCGCCAGCAACAGGGGCTCTCCTTGCACGGCGTGGAGGAGAAATCCGAGGGCCGCTGGAAAGCAGTCGTGGTGGGTTCCTACGAGCGCGGGGATCGCGCGGTCACGGTTCAGAAGCTGGCCGAGCTCGCCGACTTCTACGGGATTCCGGTCGGTGAACTGCTTCCTGACAGTTCCCCCGGTTCGGCCGCAGAGCCACCCGCGCGGCTGGTACTCGATCTGGAGCGATTGGGCCAGGTTCCCGCCGACAAGGTGGGCCCACTGGCCCGCTATGCAGCTGCCATCCAGGCCCAGCGCGGGGACTACAACGGGCGGATTCTCAGCATCCGCCAGGATGATCTCCGGACACTGGCCGTGATCTACGATCAACCCCCAGGCGCGCTGGCAGATCAACTAGTGGCGTGGGGGGTTCTCAACCCGGACGCCAGGACCAAGGTCGACTGATCGGTGTCGATCCGAGGACCGGCCCTCGCGGTGGCCGGCCGCGAATTTGGGCCCGGGGTTCGACTGGACCAGCGTTCCCGTTCGGCCCTGCGGTTCCCGTTCGGCCCTGCGGTTCCCGTTCGGCCTTTTCACCCCTGCGTCCCCTAACGCAGGCCTCGACCCCTAACGCGAGCGTCGAAGCCTAACGCGAGCGCCAGGGCCTGGTCCGAGAACGGCCCGTGTACTCGTTAGCCCCACGAGTTCGGGGCGAGGTTAGAGAAGGTGCACGAGGTTAGAGAACGCACGTGTGGCTTCTCTAACCTCGTGCACGTTCTCTAACCGGAGCGATCTTCGCCCGGCATTTTGCCGCCTGAACGCCGCTGCCGAGGATGACTTGCGAGAGTGCAGGAATGACCGGTCCCAGGTGTGACTGCTGCTGGTCATCCCGTGCATCAGCAGCAGGGTGGGCAGTTGCGGGTCACCCCGGCTGCATCCTGACCTCCGGCCACGGGGGTAGGTTCGGTGGGACCACGAACAGGTTACGACACCGTAGGTAAGGGGGGAAGCGTTTTTGAGCACCCCGTGGTGCCGCGGCGGGCGTCAGACCTGCTCGGCCACCTCTGCCTCCTCCGCGCGACCCGAGGAGCCCGAACCCACCAGGTGCACCCGCATCCCGTTGGTTGTACCCGGAACCCCCGGAGGGACACCGGCGATCACCACGACTTTGTCACCAGGCTCGGCCAGTGACATCTGCGAAATCTGCATGTCCACATGCTCGACCAACTCGTCGGTGTGCCGGACCTTCTTGCCTGCGTACGGGGTGATCCCCCAAACGAGCGCGAGGAAGTTGCGCACGTGCTCGGTCGGGCTGAAGCACAGCGATGGAATCCTCGACCGGTGCCGGGAGACCAAGCGGGGGGTGAGTCCGGTCTCGGTGAACGTGATGATGAACTTCGCGTCGACTTCCTCGGCGACCTCGACGGCGGCTCGGGTGATCGCCCGGGCAGTGGATCCGGTCCGGTTGTCCGCCGACTGCGCCAGAGAGGCCAGCGCCTGCTCTTCGACGTACTCGATGATCGTGGCCATGGTCCGCACCACGATGTCGGGATGCGCGCCCACGCTGGTCTCACCGCTGAGCATCAGCGCGTCCGCTCCATCGAGCACCGCGTTGGCCACGTCTGAGGCCTCCGCACGAGACGGCCGACTGCTCGTGATCATGCTGTCCAGCATTTGGGTGGCCACGATCACCGGCTTCGCTGCCGCCCGGCACAGTTCGATCGCATGTTTCTGCACCAACGGGACTTGTTCGAGGGGCAGTTCAACCCCCAGGTCGCCCCGCGCGACCATGATGCCGTCGAAGGCCTCGATGATGGCCTCGAGGTGGTCCACCGCCTGCGGCTTCTCGATCTTCGCCAGAACCGGGCGATGGATGCCGACCTCCTCCATGACTGCGTGCACATCCTCGACGTCCTGTGGTCTCTGCACAAATGACAGCGCCACGATGTCCACCCCGGACTGCAGCGCCCACCGCAGGTCGTGGACGTCCTTGTCCGACAACGCCGGGACGCTCACCGCGACACCGGGGAGGTTGATTCCCTTGCTGTCGCTTATCCGGCCACCGATGAGGACCTTGCAGATGACATCGGTATCGGTCACCTCGCGGGCTTCAAGGGTGATGTGGCCGTCGTCGATGAGGATCTCGTCACCTGCTCGGACGTCCGCCGGCAAGCCCGAGTAGGTCGTCGAGCAGATCTCCACGTCACCGGGCACATTACGTGTGGTGATGATGAACTCTTGACCCGCCACGAGTTCGGCCGGGCCGGATTCGAAGGTTCCAAGGCGGATCTTCGGACCCTGCAGGTCCGCCAGTACGGCGACTCCGGCGCCGGCGGCATCTGCGGCCTTGCGCACCATTTCCATGCGTGCTTGATGCGCGCCGTGCGCCCCATGGCTCAAGTTGAGCCGGGCCACTGACATACCACGGTCGATGAGCTCTGCGATCATCTCGTCGGAGTCCGTGGCAGGCCCGAGAGTGCAGACAATCTTCGCGCGACGCACCATCCGAGCGTAGTGACTTCGGCTCCGACGCGCAGGGCGGGTCACGGCCCGTTCACTCCTAGGGAACCTCCTTGCTGCAGTTGCCGGACACGCACCGGCGTTGGCCGTGATTCGCCCATGGGTAGGTTCCGGTTCGGCCTTGAGGCCACCCATTCGCCTTGTGCGAGCCGGAGGACCCAGTCCGAAAATGGCGCGTGTACTCGGTCGCCGCAGCAGTTGGCCGCGAGGTAGAGAACGCACGTGTGGCTCTTCTAACCTCGTGCACTTTTCTCTACTCCGAAGACGGCTCGTGTACTCGGTCGCCGCAGCAGTTGGCCGCGAGGTTAGAGAACGTGCACCAGGTTAGTGAATGCACATGTGGCTTCTCTAACCTCGTGCACGTTCTCTAACCCGAGCGATTTCCGCCCGGCATTTGCCCGCCTGAACGCCGCGGAAGACCTAATGCGAACCCACTCCCCCACGTCACCGACCAGCAGCGCTTCAGCGCAAGTCGTTCCCAGCCACTTCGAGAACCGACGAGGCTAGACCATCACCTGACGGGCGGAGGCATGCAGCGGTCGGGGCAGGTTGGTCTCGCCCATCAGGTACTCGTCGATGGAGGCCGCAGCAGCGCGGCCTTCCGCGATCGCCCATACGATCAGCGACTGTCCGCGTCCGGCGTCGCCGGCGACGTACACGCCCCGGACATCGGTGGCGTAGTCGTCGGCGCGCACCAGATTCCCGCGATCGTCGCGGCGCAGACCCAGCTGCGAACTGAACGCGTCGGCCTCGGGTCCGACGAAGCCCATGGCCAGGGTGACCAGGTCCGCGGGCAGTACCCGTTCCGTACCGGCGATCTCCATCGGCCTTCCTTCGACCCACTCGACATCTACGATCTCGATGCCCGTGAGGATGCCGTTCTCGCCGATGAAGCGCTTCGTCGACACCGAGAACACCCGGTCGCCGCCCTCCTCATGGGCGGAAGAGACCCGGAAGATCATCGGGTAGGTCGGCCACGGCTGCCCCGGGGGTCGTGTCTGCGGCGGCGTCGCCAAGATCTCCAACTGGGTGATACTGGCGGCGCCCTGCCGGATGGCCGTCCCGAGACAGTCCGCGCCGGTGTCACCGCCCCCGATGATCACCACGTGCTTACCGGCCGCGCTGATCGGTGACTCGTCCAGGTCGTTCTCCTGGACCCGGTTGGCCAGAGGCAGGTACTCCATCGCCTGATAGACACCTGGCAGTTCGCGCCCCGGCACCGGTAGGTCACGGCCGATGGTGGAGCCCGCCGCGATCAGCACCGCGTCGTACCGCCTGCGCAGGTCCTCGGCGGACACGTCGCGGCCGATCTCGATCCCGGTGCGGAACTTGACACCCTCGGCCTCCATCTGGGCAAGCCGGCGGTCCAGGTGCCGCTTCTCCATCTTGAACTCGGGGATTCCGTAGCGCAGGAGCCCGCCGACCCGGTCCGAACGTTCGTATACAGCGACGGTGTGGCCGGCCCGCGCCAGCTGCTGAGCCGCAGCCAGGCCGGCGGGCCCTGACCCGATGATCGCGACGGTCTTGCCGCTCAAACGCTCGGGCGGCTGCGGCTGCACCCACCCGGAATCCCACGCCCGATCGATGATGGAGACCTCGACCTGCTTGATCGTCACCGGATCCTGGTTGATCCCCAGCACACACGCGGACTCGCACGGCGCCGGACACAGTCGGCCAGTGAACTCCGGGAAGTTGTTGGTCGCGTGCAGGCGTTCGATGGCGACGTGCCAGTCGCCCCGCCGGGTGAGATCGTTCCACTCGGGGATGAGGTTCCCGAGCGGACAACCGTTGTGGCAGAACGGGATGCCGCAATCCATGCACCGGGCCGCCTGTGTGCGCAGTTTCGGCTCGCCGAACGGTTCGTACACCTCCTGCCAGTCCTGGATGCGCACATCCACCGGCCGCCGGGTCGGCAACTGCCGACCGGACTTCAAGAAACCTCTCGGGTCAGCCACGGCTAGCCTCCATGATCGCGTCGTCAACATTGCGCCCCTCGGACTCCGCCAAGGCGATCGCATCGAGCACCCTGCGGTAGTCGCGTGGCATCACTTTCGCGAATCGGGGCAGTGCCGCCGCCCAGTCCGCCACCAGTTCGGCGGCCACTGCCGACCCGGTCTGTTCGGCATGCTCGGCGATGATTCCGGCCAGCCAATTGGCGTCCTCGGCATCAAGGTCCTCGAGCGCCACCATGTCCTGGTTGACGTGGTCGATGTTCGCGTCCAGGAGATACGCAGTACCCCCCGACATCCCGGCCGCGAAGTTGCGCCCGATCGGACCGAGCACTACTGCGTGGCCACCTGTCATGTATTCGCACCCGTGGTCGCCCACTCCCTCGACCACCACCGTTGCTCCACTGTTGCGCACACAGCACCGTTCCCCGACCATGCCGCGGGCGAAGATCCTGCCGTCCGTGGCGCCGTAGGCGATGACGTTGCCGGCGATGATCTGCTCATGCGCTGAGAACGGGGCCCGTTCGTCGGGGCGCACCACGAGGTGGCCGCCTGACAGACCTTTGCCGAGGTAGTCGTTGGCGTCACCCACGAGCCGCAGCGTGATGCCCTTCGGCACGAACGCTCCGAAACTCTGCCCGGCCGACCCGGTGAACGTGATGTCGATGGTGTCGGTGGGCAGGCCAGAGGACCCGTGACGGCGGGTCAGTTCGCTGCCCAGCATGGTCCCGACCGTGCGATTCACATTGCGGATGGGCACCCGCGCACGCACCGGTTCGCCGCTGTCCAAGGCCGGCGCGCAGACCTCGATGAGGTGCATGTCCAGCGCCTTGTCCAGCCCATGGTCCTGCGTCGTGACACAGCGGACGGCGGACTCGGTCTGCGGCATCGCCAGGATGGGGCCGAGGTCGAGCCCCTGTGCCTTCCAGTGGTTCACCGCCTTGTGGACGTCCAGCAGGTCCGCCCGCCCGATCACCTCGTCCAGGCTGCGGAAGCCCAGCGCTGCCAGGTACCCCCGCACCTGTTCGGCGATGTACTCGAAGAAGTTGACGACGAACTCCGGCTTGCCCGTGAACCGCTCACGCAACACCGGGTTCTGGGTGGCAACCCCCACCGGACAGGTATCGAGGTGGCAGACCCGCATCATCACGCACCCCATGACCACCAGGGGCGCGGTCGCGAACCCGTACTCCTCGGCGCCGAGCAGAGCGGCGATGATCACATCGCGCCCGGTCTTCAGCTGCCCGTCGGTCTGCACCACCACCCGGTCTCGCAGGCCGTTGGCGATCAGGGTCTGCTGGGTCTCGGCGAGGCCGAGTTCCCAGGGGCCGCCGGCGTGCTTCAACGACGTCAGAGGCGAGGCGCCGGTACCACCGTCATGGCCGGAGATCAGGATGACGTCCGCGTGTGCTTTGCTCACCCCGGCCGCAACTGTTCCGACGCCGACCTCGGCCACAAGCTTCACGTGCACTCGTGCTCGCGGGTTGGCGTTCTTCAGGTCGTGGATGAGCTGGGCAAGGTCCTCGATCGAGTAGATGTCGTGATGCGGGGGCGGCGAGATCAGGCCCACCCCCGGCGTCGAGTGCCGGGTCTTGGCCACCCACGGGTACACCTTGTGTGCGGGCAGCTGACCCCCCTCGCCGGGCTTGGCGCCCTGGGCCATCTTGATCTGGATGTCGTCGGAGTTGACCAGATACTCGCTGGTCACCCCGAACCGCCCCGACGCCACCTGCTTGATCGAGGAGCGCTTCGAATCGCCGTTCGCCATGGGCAGGAACCGGTCGGGGTCCTCCCCGCCTTCCCCGGTGTTCGACTTGGCGCCGAGCCGGTTCATGGCGATGGCCAGCGTCTCGTGGGCCTCCTTGGAGATCGACCCGTAGGACATCGCGCCGGTGGAGAACCGCTTGACGATGTCCGCCACCGGCTCCACCTCGTCGAGCGGCACCGGGGGACGTTCACCGACCTTGAGGTCGAACAGTCCACGCAGCGTCATCAGGTGCTGGCTCTGGTCGTCGACTCGGTCGGTGTACTGACGAAACACGTCGAAACGGCCCTCGCGGGTGGCGTGCTGCAGCCGGAACACCGTCTCAGGGTCGAACAGGTGCGGCTCGCCCTCGCGGCGCCACTGGTACTCGCCCCCGATCTCCAGGGCCCTGTGGGCAGGCGAGATCCCGGTCGGCGGGTACGCCGTGAGGTGGCGACGGCGGACCTCTTCGTGGATCACTTCCAGACCCACGCCGCCCAACTTGGAGGCCGTTCCGGTGAAGTGCTTGTCCACCATCTCCTGGCTGAGTCCGAGGGCCTCGAACACCTGCGCCCCGCGGTACGACGCGACTGTGGAGATGCCCATCTTCGACATCACTTTGAGCACGCCCTTGCCCAACGCCTTCACGAGGTTGCGGACCGCCGCCTCCGGCGAGATGTCGGTGATCGCGCCATGGCGCACCATCGACTCCACGGTCTCCATGGCGAGGTAGGGGTTGACGGCAGCGGCGCCGTAGCCGATGAGTAAGGCAACATGATGCACTTCTCGCACGTCTCCGGCCTCCACGACCATCGACATCATGGTCCGGGTCTTCTGGCGCACCATGTGGTGGTGCACCGCCGAGGTCAGCAGCAGTGACGGGATGGGGGCATGCTCCGGGTTGGAATCGCGGTCGCTGAGGACGAGCAGGCGGATCCCGGACTTGATGGCGGCATCGATCTCGGCGAAGATCTCGTCGAGCCGCTCCTGGAGAGCCTCAGGCCCCCGGTTGACGTCGTAGAGCCCGGAGATCCTCAGCGCCGCGAAACCGGGGAAGTCCCCGTCGGCGTTGATGTTGAGGATCTTGGCCAACTCGTCGTTGTCGATGACCGGGAACGGCAGCAGTATCTGGCGGCAGTGGGCCGGCGTCGCCTCCAGCAGATTGCCTTCGGGGCCGATCGGACTGCTCAGCGAGGTGATGATCTCCTCGCGCAGGGCGTCGAGCGGGGGGTTGGTGACCTGTGCGAACAACTGCGCGAAGTAGTCGAAGAGCAACCGGGGCCGGTCCGACAGCACCGCCACCGGGGAGTCGGTACCCATGGAACCGATCGGCTCCATGCCCGTCTGCGCCATGGGCGAGAGGATGACTCGCAGTTCCTCTTCGGTGTAGCCGAAACTCTGCTGGCGGCGTGCGATGGACGGCCGGGTGTGCACGATGTGCTCGCGCTCGGGCAGTGCCTCGAGGTGGATGACACCGGCGTGCAGCCACTCCTCGTACGGGTGCTGCGCCGCGAGTTCGGCCTTGATCTCGTCGTCCTCGATGATCCGGCCACCCACCGTGTCGACCAGGAACATCTTGCCGGGCTGCAACCGTCCTTTCCGCACGACCGCTGCGGGGTCGATGTCGAGCACTCCCGCCTCCGAAGCCAGCACCACCAGCCCGTCGGAGGTCACCCAGAATCGACCCGGGCGCAGACCATTGCGGTCCAGCACCGCACCGATCACCCGGCCATCGGTGAACGACACGCTGGCGGGTCCGTCCCACGGTTCGATCAACGTCGAATGGTACTCGTAGAAGGCGCGGCGGGCCGGGTCCATCTCCGAGTTGTTCTCCCACGCCTCCGGGATCATCATCAGCACCGCGTGCGGCAGTGGCCGGCCCCCGAGATACAGCAGTTCGAGCACCTCGTCGAAGCTCGCGGAGTCGCTGGCGGTCGGAGTGCAGATGGGGAACAGCCGGTCGAGGTCGCCGGGGATCTTGTCGCTGCTCAGCAACGCCTCGCGGGCACGCATCCAGTTGCGATTGCCCTTGACCGTGTTGATCTCCCCGTTGTGTGCGATCAGGCGGAACGGGTGCGCCAACGGCCAGCTCGGGAACGTGTTCGTCGAGAAACGCGAGTGGACCATCCCCAGAGCGGACGCGGTGCGCCGGTCCGACAGGTCGGGGAAGAACGGTTCGAGCTGGGCGGTGGTGAGCATGCCTTTGTAGACGATGGTCCGCGTGCTCAGCGACGGGAAGTAGACCCCGGCTTCCCGCTCGGCGCGCTTGCGCAGCACGAATGTCAGCCGCTCGAGATGCAGTTCGTCGTCGCCGGCAGGACCGCTGACGAAGATCTGCCGGAAGGTCGGCATGGCTCCGCGTGCGGTCTTTCCGACCATCGAGTCGTCGGTGGGCAGGTCCCGCCAGCCCAGGACGGTCAAGCCCTCTTGGACCGCAATGGCCTCGATCGCCTTGACCGCTACCTCCGCCTCGCCCGAGTCCGTGGGCAGGAACGCCGTGCCGACCCCGTAGTTCCCGGGGGCCGGCAACTCGAAGTCGACGACGTCGCGGAACAGGGTGTCCGGCACCTGGATCAGGATCCCCGCACCGTCCCCGGAATCCGGCTCACTGCCCGAGGCGCCGCGGTGTTCGAGGTTGCGCAAGGCGGTCAGTGCGTGCTGGACGATCTCGTGGGACGGCTCGCCGGTCATGGTCGCCACGAAAGCGACACCACACGCGTCGTGCTCAAACGTGGGGTCGTACAGTCCGCTACTGGGGATCATTGGCACTCCTGGTCTGATGGGTCTACCGATCGGGACGCATGCTCACGCACGGTCCGCGGGACGCCGTTGGCCCGAAGCGTGATTAGCATAACCCATGTGCGAGCGTTCGCTCCCGCGAGCATGGCCAGGCGAGGGTGGACTGTGCCTGGCGTCGGGCGCGCTGGATCCACCCGGCACACTGGACCCGTGACCCAGATCGCCGTGCGCAGCACCGATGGCACCACCATCGCCGCCTGGTCCAACGACGGCACGGGCATCCCTCTGCTGATCTGCAACGGTCTGGCCTCGAGTCCAGCCGCGTGGCCGTCGCTGCGCGACCCCGACTGCGGCTTCGACGCCCGCACATGGTTCCACCGGGGAATTGCACCGTCGTCGACACCGCGGGGGGGCATCGACATGGCCGATCACGTGGCCGATGCCTTGAGCGTCGTGGAGCAGGCCGGCTGGGACCGCTATCTGGTGGTGGGGTGGTCGCTCGGGGTGAACATCGCGCTGGAACTCGCCGCCGTCGACGACCGGGTCGCCGGAGTACTGGCCCTGGCCGGCGTGCCTGGCGGGACGGCCCAAGCGATGCTGCCCCTGCCCTCAGTGCCCAGAGACGTTGCCACCTCGCTGGTCGGGTTCGCAACCGCGTTCCTTCAGACTTCCGGTGCCTGGATCGGCGGACTGGTGAACAAACTGGGACAACTGCCCATCACGGCGGAGGTCCTGAAGACCACCGGGGCGATCGGCGCCAGTGCGGATCTAGGGCACGTACGGGAGGCACTGCGCGATTTCCTGGCCATGGACGTGACCTGGTACGGCCATCTCGCGAGCGCTCTGCAACGGCACGAGCCGATGGATCTGTCAGCGGTGACCTGCCCGGTGGTCTATGTGAGCGCCGGGCAAGACTTCGTGACCGATCCGGTGGCGGTCGAGGCGGCCGCCGAACAGACGCCGAGCGGACGGGCCGAAAGGTGGGACGCAACCCATTTCCTGGTGCTGGAGTACCCGGACCGCGTGCGGGAAGCGCTTCTCGAACTCGCCGCGGACGTGGGGCTGGCCTGAGAACCCGGGCGTCGGCGTCCTGCGCAAGGCCGCGGCCAGCGGTGACGACGATGGCGGATCGCCTGCCCGGAAGGGAGTTGCGCAGCACGACAGCGCCGCCCTGGGACGCGCGGTTGTGGTCTTTCTTCGACGTTCGAACTCCGGCTGGTCCTCCGCGGGCCGTGGCGTTCAGGCGGGAGGATGCCGCGCAGAAATCGCTCGCGTTAGTGGTGCATGGTCGTGGCGCGCCGCCCGTTCAGGCGGGGAAATGCCGGGCAGAAATCGCTCGGGTTAGAGAACGTGCACGAGGTTAGGGAATCACTGATTTTCTGCTTGCTGTTGGGCGTGTGTGCGTGGTGGCTGGTGGTGGCTGCGAAAGGATGGGGGATGCGTGTTGAGCAGCCTTCGTTCACTGATCTGGAGTACGGCAACCGGCGGCGGGTTTCGCGTCGTGAACGGTTCCTGGACACGATGGATGCCACGATCCCGTGGCAGCGGTGGGTGGGTTTGATCGAGCCGTTCTATTACGACGGGAAGAAGGGCCGTAAGCCCAAGGCGTTGGAGACGATGCTGCGGATGTATCTGTTGCAGGTGTGGTTCTCGCTGTCCGATGAGGGGGTGGAGGACGCGGTCTATGACTCGTATGCGATGCGCCGGTTCATGAGGTTGGACTTCGCCGACGAGCAGGTTCCGGACGCGACCACGCTGCTGGGGTTCCGGCATCTGCTCGAACGCCACGAGTTGGGCGCGGCGTTGTTCGCCGCGCAGAACGAGATCTTCGATGCCCAGGGCTGGATCATGCGGGGCGGGTCGATCGTGGACGCCACGATCGTGGCCGCGCCGACGTCGACGAAGAACGCGGCTGGTGAGCGGGACCCGCAGATGCATTCGACGATGAAGGGCAGCCAGTGGTATTTCGGGATGAAGGCCCATATCGGGGTGGATGCCGGTACCGGCTACGTCCATTCGGTGACCGCCACCGCGGCCAATGTTCATGACCTGGACGCGTTGGGGCGGTTGGTCCGCGGCGATGATCAGGTGGTGTACGCCGATGCCGGCTACCGGGGAGTCGACAAACGTCCCGAGATCGCCGGTGATCAGCATCTGTCGACCGTGGACTTCCGGGTCGCCGCGCGTAAGAAACAGCTGGCCGGTATGCCCGGCCCAGACCGTGCCGAGCAGGAACGGATGGCCTCGGTGCGGGCCAAGGTGGAGCATCCGTTCCTGATCGTCAAACGCGACTTCGGGTTCGCCAAGACCCGCTACCGGGGGATCGCGAAGAACCTGAACCATTTGCACGTGCTGTTCGCCTCGGCGAACTGGCTGATGCGTGGACGAGCCGTTGCCCTGACCGGGTAACGGCCGGGCGTAAGCCTGCCCGAAACCCGGGCAGACCACCGAAATCAACCGAAAGTAGCCGCCGAAACGGCCACACCGCTGACCTCAGACGACACCGCACCCGACCCCGACCACAGAAGCCCCGCTTATCAGCGCTTCCTAGAGAAGCCACACGTGCGTTCTCTAACCTCGTGCACATTCTCTAACCTCGCGGCCAACTCCTGCCGCTACCGAGTACCCCAGCCATTTTCGGACTAGACCCTGACTCCGCGTTAGACCTTCGGGTTCGCGTTAGGCCGATAGGTGGCCCAAATGGCTAACCGGAAGCCAAAGGTCTAACCAGAACCGGGAACCCTAACCGGAACCAACCCGCGGTCAGCCCACGCCTCGGAGTGGACGTGTGGCAGACAACGGGGTCGCGGCCGAGCACCCACCACTTACGCCGGCACTTTCTCGGGCTCCCGGTACACCGACTCCTCGCGACCCGGCACCCGGCGCCGCGAGATGACGATGTAGGCCACTGCCCCGAGGCCGACCAGCACGGAAGTGAAGACGTTGACCCGGATCCCGAACAAGAGAGTCGCGGTGTCGATCCGCAACAACTCCCACCACAGCCGCCCCAGGCAGTACAGCGCCACGTAACTGGCGAACACCCTGCCATGGCCCATCCGGTAGCGCCGGTCCAGCCACCACACGGCCGCCGCAACCCCGAGGCACCACAGAGATTCGTACAGGAACGTCGGATGGAACGTGGCGTACTGTTCATAGCCCACCGGGCGGTTGATCGGATCGATCTCCAAGCCCCAGGGTCGGGTGGTCGGCTCGCCGAACAACTCCTGGTTGAACCAGTTGCCCCAACGACCGATCGCCTGCGCGACCGCGAGCCCGGGAGCCAGTGCGTCGCCCAGCGGCGGAAGCAGCAGTCCGTAGCGCCGGCACGCGTACCAGGCGCCGAGCGCACCACCGGCGACACTTCCCCAGATACCCAGCCCTCCCTGCCAGATCTTCAGAGCCGCGACGAAGCCCAGGCCCCCGTCGCCGAAGTACGTCGACCAGTCGGTCGCCAAGTGGTAGAGGCGGGCGCCGATGATCCCGGCCGGCACCGCCCACAAAGCGACGTCGGCGATCTCACCACTGCGCCCACCACGGGCGATCCACCGCTTGTCCGTGATGTACACGGCGACGAAGATCCCCAGCAGGATCGCCAGCGCATAGGCCCGGACCGGTATGGGCCCGATATCCCATACCCCCTGTGACGGTGACGGGATGTAGGCCAGTGTCACTGGCTCGGGTTCGTCAAGGCGTCCTTCAACGCCTTCTCACTGGCCAGCGCATTGGTGGGCAGTTCCTTGCCGTTCACGAAGATCGTCGGAGTGCCGGAGATCCCGCGCTCGAACGCCTTGTCATTGGACAGCTGCGCCCAGCCCTTGTAGGTCCCCTCGTCGACGCATTGGTCGAATGAGCTCTGGGCGTCCCCGGACAGCCCGGCATCAGTGCCATATTGCTTGAGTTGGTCGTCGGTCCAGCCATCGCCCTCGTTGGCAGGCTGGTTGGTGTACAGGATGTTGTGGTACTGCTCGCCGACATCGCCGGTGATGGCGCAGCCGAAGGCGTTCGCGGCGCGCAGCGAATGGTCGGTCTGCAGGTTGTTGTCCAAGAACGTCATCGGGTGGTACGTCAACTGGATGTTGCCGTCCGCCGCCTCCTGCTGGATCATCGGACCGTACGTGCGCTCCAACTGTGCGCAGGCCGGGCACTGGAAGTCCTCGTAGATCTCCACAGTCGGCTTGTCGGCTGCGGTGTTGACCTGGAAGCCGTAACCGGTCTGCTCACTGACCCCGGTCGGCATGGCGGAATCGTCGCTGGCCGTCGGGGTGTCGCTCTTGCGAGACTGGATGATCCCGATGGCCAGGATGCCGATCACCACCGCGAGCACGGCCAAGCCGCCGACAACCCGAATCATGCGTTCACGACGCCGTTCTGAGGCTTGGGCAGCTGCTCGGGCCTCCGCGGCCTTCTCGCGGGTGCTCTTCGCCGATTCCTTGTTCGCCATGGAGTTCAGACCTGCCTTTCCGAGTCTTCAGAGTAGACGTCCTCGTCCGCCGATCGGTTCACCGACTCACGGTCCAGCGACCACAGTGTGCGCGGACGCACCACAAGCCAAGCGGCCATCCCCACGAACAGGAAGTCCCGCACGATGTCCTTGGTGTAGTTGAGGTCGCGGTTCTCGGGCGTGATGTCACCGCCGCCGCCGAAACAGCCGCAATCGATCGAGTAGCCGCGGATCCACACGCTTGCGATCCCGGCGATGAACCCCAGCATCAACAATCCCGAAGCCAACGCCGCCCACCGGGTGAACAAGCCCACGAGCAGAAGGATCGCCAGCAGGATCTCGACGGTGGGCAGGGCCCAACCGAGGAATCCCGCCCATTCCGGCGGGAAGACCCGGTAGGCCAGGACGGCGGTACGCGCGGCACCGGGTTCGAAGATCTTGGTCAATCCAGCGAACCCGAGCACAAACGTCAGTCCGATGCGGCAGGCCAGACCGATCAGGTCTTTGACCCGGGCGCTCATTCGGCGGCCTCACGGCGCGCCACCCGGACCGCCGAGGCCATCCGGCCCGCCAGTTCAGCAACATCGGCAGCGGCTTGCGCCGGCGATCCCGCCTCGAGCACCAACCGCACGAATGCGGATCCCACGATCACGCCGTCGGCGTACCTGCCCACCTCCGCCGCCTGCTCGGGGGTGGACACCCCCAGTCCGACGCACACCGGCTGATTGGTCACCGCCCGGGTGCGGGCGACGAGCGCCTCGGCCTCGGTCGACACGCTGGCCCTCGCCCCCGTGACACCCATGGTGGACGCTGCGTACACGAAGCCGTTGCTGATCTGCGCGACCCTCTCGATACGCGACATCTGCGACGACGGTGCTACCAGGAAGACACGGTCGAGCATCGCCTCGTCGGTCGCCCGCACCCACTCGTCGGCCTCTTCCGGGATGATGTCCGGGGTGATGACACCGACCCCGCCGGCGGCCGCCAGATCTTTGGCGAACCTATCCACGCCGTAGTGCTCGATGGGGTTCCAGTAACTCATGATCAACGTCGGAGCGCCGGTCTCGCGCAGCGCTTCAACGGTGCGCAACACATCCGCGATCGTGGTGCCCCGTGCCAGTGAACGATCCGCAGCCACCTGGATCACCGGGCCGTCCATCAGCGGGTCGCTGTATGGCAGTCCGATCTCCACCACGTCAACGCCGTTCTCGACCATCGCGGACACGACCGCCACGGCGTCGACCCAGGTCGGGAAGCCGGCCGGCATGTACCCGATCAACAGGGCCCTGTCCTCGGCGCGACCGGCCGCGAAGACCTCCTGCAGCCTGCTCATGCGTCCCCCAGTCCGAAGTAGGCCGCTGCGGTCTCCACGTCCTTGTCCCCGCGGCCGGAGAGGTTGATCAGGATGGTGGTGTCGGGGCCGAGTCGTTCGGCGAGCCGACGGGCACCGGCCACCGCGTGTGCGCTTTCGATCGCCGGGATGATGCCTTCGGCCCGGCAGCAGAGTTCGAACGCGGCCATCGCCTCGGCGTCGGTGACCCCTTCGTAGACCACCCGTCCGGCATCCCGCAGCCATGCGTGCTCCGGACCGACCCCCGGGTAGTCCAGACCCGCCGAGATCGAATGACTGGCCATGGTCTGACCGTCCTCGTCCTGCAGTAGGTACGACCGGGTGCCGTGAAGCACCCCGACCGATCCGGCCGAAAGGGTGGCCGCGTGACGGCCAGTGTCGATCCCGGCACCTGCGGCCTCGAACCCGTACAGCGCCACCGACTGGTCCTCGATGAAGTCGTAGAAGATGCCGATCGCGTTCGACCCACCACCGACACACGCCGCCACCGCATCCGGCAGGACACCCCGGGCCAGGCACTGCTGGCGTGCTTCCTTACCGATAACCCGGTGGAACTCGCGGACCATCTCCGGGAACGGCGCCGGTCCCGCCACAGTCCCCAGCAGGTAGTGCGTGGTCGCGACATTCGTGACCCAGTCGCGCATCGCCTCATTGATCGCGTCCTTGAGCGTGCGACTTCCGGCGGTCACCGGAACGACCTCGGCGCCCAACAACTGCATGCGGGCGACATTGAGCGACTGGCGCCGGGTGTCCTCCTCGCCCATGTACACCACACAGTCCAGACCCATCAGCGCTGCTGCCGTGGCGGTGGCCACCCCGTGCTGACCGGCCCCGGTCTCGGCGATGACCCGGGTCTTGCCCATCCGTTTGGTGAGCAGGGCCTGCCCGAGCACGTTGTTGATCTTGTGGCTTCCGGTGTGGTTCAGGTCCTCACGTTTGAGCAAGACCTCGGCCACCCCGAACTCGCGGGCGAGGCCGGCGGCGGGGGTCAGCGGGGTCGGACGGCCGCTGTAGTCGCGCAACAGGGCGTCGAGTTCCGCATGGAACGTCTCATCGAGCCAGGCCTTCCGGAAAGCGTCGTCAAGCTCGTCGAGTGCTGTCACGAGCGCTTCGGGCACGAAGCGACCGCCATAGCGTCCGAAGTGCCCTCGGGCGTCGGGGAGTGCCACGTCCGTCGGTCTCCTACTCGGCGTGCCGGACCGCGGGGTGTTCCCCGGCCGACACCAGATCGTGGACAGCTGCTGCTGGATCGTCCTGGGTGACAAGCGCCTCGCCCACCAGTACCGCATCGGCGCCGGCTGCGGCGTATGCCAGCAGGTCCTGCGGGCTGCGCACCCCCGACTCGGCGATCCGCACCAGGGTGTCCGGTATCGCCGGGGCCACCCTGGCGAAGACCCCTTGGTCGACTTCGAGCGTGCGCAGGTCGCGGGCGTTCACCCCGATCACCTTCGCCCCGGCCGCGACGGCGCGCTGCACCTCGTCGACGTCGTGCACTTCGACCAACGGCAGCAATCCGATGGACTCAGCGCGCTCGATCAGCGACACCAGCGCCTCCTGCTCGAGGGCGGCAACGATCAGCAGGGCCAGATCCGCACCATGTGCGCGGGCTTCCCACAGCTGGTACGAGGTGATGATGAAGTCCTTGCGCAGGACCGGGATGTCGACTGCTGCGCGTACCGCTGCGAGGTCGTCCAGACTCCCGCCGAATCGACGTCGTTCGGTTAGCACGCTGATGCAGCGTGCACCACCGCTTTCGTAGGCCTGCGCCAGCAGCGCTGGATCATCGATGGTCGCCAGCGCCCCCTTGCTCGGACTCGACCGCTTCACCTCCGCGATGACCCCCACACCGCCTTGCCGCAGCACCGCCAAAGCGTCGATGGGATCGGGCACCGTCTCCACCCGGCGCTTCAAATCGTCCAGTGGGATGTCCGCCTGGCGCACGGCAAGGTCTTCCCGAACACCGATGATGATGTCGTCGAGCACGCTCACATGGTCAGAGTAGTCGCGGCGTTGATCACAGCCTCCGACCCCCTCAACTGGGCGTGCCGAACGGCATTCCGGGCAGGTTGCGCACCACTGTGAACGCCACGAAAAGTGCGATCAGCGCACTTGTGGCCCACGTCGGCAGTTCCAGCCGCAACTCCTCACCACGCCAACGGCGGTAGCTCCAGAGCAGGTAGACCACGAGGATGGCCGGAAGGACGAGGACCACCGTGAGCACATTCAGGTCCACTGCACCACCGATGTTGGCGTGCAGTGCGTCGTGGGTCGCGCGCAGGCTTCCGCAGAAGGGACAGTCCCACCCCGTCAGCACCTTGGTCGGGCACGGTGGATAGTGCCCGGGAGAAGACGGGTCGACCGCGTACACGTAACCCGCCGAGACCAGGCCCAGCGCCCCGATCCCGATCGGGGCGCGCATCCGCTTCCACCTGTCCATGGGCACAGCCTAAACCCAGATCAGCGCCGGGTCCGTCGTCGTCGAGTCGTGGTTGTTGGCGCTCGGCCCGTTCGTGACGACGTTGAGGGCTCCAGGGGACCCTGTGCTACGAAGATGCGCGGTCCTGGGCACTGCAAACCCGCACCTTCCTCACAAACCCACCCGACAGCACGCACCTTCGTCACAACGACCACCGCCAAGGCACCGAAATTGAGGGCCCCGAGGCCCGCCTATGTCGCAGCGGGGAACGAGACCCGGAAACAGGCGCCACCCTCAGGTGCGTGACCGGCAGACGCCTGCCCCCCGAGGCGCTCAGCCAGCCGGCCGACCAGCGCCAGCCCGACACCGGTGCCCACATTGCGGATCCCGCGGTAGCGGCTGTACAACTCGGCGGGTTCGAAGGCCACCGCGAGGTCACTCGTGGACAGCCCCGGACCACCGTCTCGAACCTCTAGGTACCCCGTCGGCGGATCAGACGCGATCGCCAGGATGATCGGCTTCCCGCCCGGGGTGACCCGCAAGGCGTTAGCGACGAGGTTGTCGATGATCTGCCGGGCCCGACGCGGGTCGGAGCGGACCAGCACCGGCCGGCCGGGCATACGCAGTTCCCACTGCACGCCTTCGGCCGCGCACCTGTCTGCCCACACCGCGCCGGCGGCCACAGCCACATCGCGGAGGTCCATCTCAACGATGTCCACCGGGAACTCCACCGCGCCGAGCCTCGCGAGGTCGAGCAAGTCTGCGATCAGGCTGTCGAGGCGCTGCGTCTCGGCCAGCATCGTTCCGGCGACCCGGTCGACATCGCGCTCGGCCACCACGCCGTCCGCGAGTGCCTCTGCGTAACCGCCGATCGTGGTCATGGGCGTTCGCAGTTCATGGCTGACCGACAACAGGAAGTCGCGCTGGCGAGCCTCGCTGGTGGCCAGGCTGTCCCCCAGCTGGTTGAGCGCCACCGCCAAGTCCGCGACCTCGGCGGGGCCCTCGGGTTCCAGTCGCAGATTGCGGTCCCCGGCCTGCAGGCGACCAGCCGCGTTGACCAGGGTCCGTAACGGACGCGTAGCTCGCCGGGCCAGCAAGGCTCCGGCGATGGCCGCCAGGACACCACCGATGACGATCGCCATGCCGATGCGCCCCCACAATTCGCGCAGGCCGAATCCGGACACCGAGGTCGGCTGGATGAGCAACAACCCGGTCGTATCCGTCACCAGCCTCCCCTCCACCATGAACGTCTGGCCATCTACCGAGTACGTGGTGGTGAGACGGCTCGTGGTCCACAGCGGCGCGACCTGCGCGGCGGGAAGGCCGTTGGGGTTCTGGCCGTCGCGGGTGACGAGCGCCAGACTCACCTGCTCGCTACGCAGCGTGCTGATCAATCGTTCCTGGATCTGGTCGGTGAGCGGACCGGTGGTCTGCGTCGAGGCCGCAGCGGCATCGGCCAATTGCGACAACTGGCGCCTCTGATCGCGCAGTTCGGCGTCGCGTAGCAGTGGCAACGCCGCGAGGCCGGTCATCAACACCGCCATCAGTGCCACCAGAGTGGTCACGAAGACCGTACGAAGCGTCAGCGACGAGTGACGGGCGACCCTGGGATCGACGGGTGCCGGGTGAACTCCGTTGGGAGCGTCACTGGGCATCGGAGCTGGAATCGTTCGCTTCTGCTCCGTAGCCGACTCCACGGACCGTGCGGATGACGTTGTGGTCGCCGAGTTTGGCGCGCAACTGCGCCACATGCACATCGACGGTGCGGGTGTTCACCATCGCCGCGTACCCCCAGACCTCGCTGAGCAACTGGTCACGGCTGAAGATCTGGCCCGGGTGCGTCAACAGGTAGAACAGCAGGTCGAACTCAGTGGCCGTCAACTCGATCGTCCGGCCACCGGCCACACACTTGCGGGTCATGGGATCCATCTCGACCTTGCCGAGGCGCACAGCCTGGGACTGTGCCTGCGGCCCCCTCGCCCTGCGCACCACCGCCTTCACCCGGGCCACGACCTCACGCGGGCTGAACGGCTTGGTGATGTAGTCGTCGGCGCCGAGTTCGAGCCCGAGCACCCGGTCGACCTCATCGTCGCGGGCGGTGCAGAAGAGCACCGGCGTCCAATCCTGCTCGGCACGCAGCCTCCGGCACACCTCGATCCCGTCCATTCCGGGCAGGCCGACGTCGAGCAGGATGCACGAGGGCCGGTGTTCGGACACGGCATCGAGAGCATCGAGCCCATCGGACTCCACCAGCACCTGGAACCCTTCGCGGCTCAAGTACATCCGCAGGAGGTCCGCGATCGCCGGCTCGTCCTCTACGACGAGCACGACCCCTCGTTGATCGGTCACGCGCTGGCGGAGTCAGGTGCGGCGTCGGGTTCCTTGACGCGGCCGGTGGCGTCCTTCTGCGGCTGACCCATTCCGGCCATGGCCATGGCCTTGCCGACGATCGCGCCGATCGGAATCAGAGCCACCCCGAGCCAGAACAGCCACGGCTGCGAAATCGTCAGGGCGATCGTGCCGATCAGGAAGCCGATCGTCACGATGGTCGTGCCCGTCCACATCGCTGCCGTCCGGCCGTGGTGGTTGTTGTACATAGGCATGTGGGAACCTCCAGATTCGCTTTCGCAGTCTAACCAGTACCGGGCTGGTCGTCCGGCGAGGCGTCGGCACGCCGTGTCGGGTCGAACCCCCGGTCGAGGCTCTCCCACATCTCACGCGGGCTGGCCTGGTCGTCCCGGTCCGGATCGGTGTCCCGGGCGTAGCGGCTCGACCAGCCCGGCCACGCCGCACCGCGCACGACGGTCAGCACGGCGCCCGCCGAACCCGCGACAGCGGCCAGGACGGTGACTGATGGGTCAAGCACGGCCAGAACTAGTGCTGCCAGCCACGCCAACGCGCTCAGCACCGAGACCACGAGACGCATGCGGCCCGAGACCAGCAGGATCGCCGCCAGCGCGAGCAATGCCCCCAGCAGGCCCGCGGCGGTGGCCGCCTGCTCCGAACCTTTGAACAGGAGCAGCCCTGCCGCCACGATGGTGAGCAAGAGGGCCGCGGTCCGTGTCTTCATGCCGCGGTGCCGCCCTGGAATCCGCCCAGGGACACGATTGTGACGAAGTTGGTGGCCCGTCCCGGCCTTGTGTGACGAAGGTGCGCGGTCCGGGGCACCGAGACCGCGCACCTTCGTGACAATCGGGGGCTGGACCCCCGCAACTTCGTTACAGCCGGCTCCCTCGGGGGTTGAGGTGCGCGATCGGACCCACCACGGCCGCTCATGCCTCCGCCCGCATCCCGCTCGCGATAGCCACGGCGCGCAGGACCGCCGCCGCCTTGTTCTGGCACTCGGTGTCCTCGGCGACTGGATCGGAGTCGGCGACGATCCCGGCCCCGGCCTGCACGTAGGCCACCTCGTCGCGCAGCAATGCGGTGCGGATCGCAATTGCGGTGTCCATGTCGCCGGCGAAGTCGAAGTAGCCGATGCACCCCCCGTACAAACCCCGTCTGGTGTGCTCCAACTCGTCGATGATCTCCATCGCCCGCGGCTTGGGCGCGCCGGACAAGGTCCCGGCCGGGAAAGTCGCCGCGAGCAGATCGTAGGCGGAGGTGCCCTCACGCAGTCGGCCGACCACGGTCGACACGATGTGATGCACGTGCGAGTACTGCTCCACTTGCATGAACTCCACGACGTTCACGGTTCCCGGCTCACACACCCGGCCCAGATCGTTGCGCCCGAGGTCCACCAGCATGAGGTGCTCGGCCCGCTCCTTGGGGTCCGCCAGAAGTTGGGCGACGAACTCCGCGTCCTCGTCCGGGGTGGCCCCACGGGGTCGGGTCCCCGCGATCGGGTGCAGCATCGCCTCGGTACCGGTCAGTTTCACCAGCGCCTCAGGACTCGACCCCACAATGCTGAACCCGGGTTCGTCCATGCCTCCCATCGCTGGGACATTCAGCAGGTACATGTAGGGGCTGGGATTGGTCATCCGCAGCGCCCGGTAGACCTCCAGCGGCGGGGCATCGCACTCGCACGTGAAGCGCTGCGACAAGACGATCTGGAAGGCGTCGCCGGCCCGGATGTACTCCTTGGCCGTCTCCACCGCCTCCCGGTAGGCGGGGTTGGCGCCCGCCCTCCGCCGGGGTGCTGCGGCGATAGCGTCCACCACCGCCGGGGCGGCACCGTGCAGGTCCGCCTGCATCCGGTCGAGGCGTTCGCAGGCGTCGGCATAGGCTTGCTGCGCCCGCGCGTCGGTGTTGTCGTAGTTGACGGCATTGGCCACCAGCCACACTGATCCGTCCACGTGATCCATGACGGCGAGGTCGGTCGCGAGCAGCATCGCGAGTTCAGGCAATCCCAATTCATCCGGGTTGTCGTCGGGAAGCGGCTCCCAGCGGCGGACCGCGTCGTAGCCGATGAATCCCACAAGTCCGCCGGTCAGGGGTGGCAGACCGCGCGGACGCGGGGTCTGCAGTGCGGCCAGCGTGTCACGCAGGGCCTCGACGGCCAAGCCGTCCTGCGGCAGCCCCGCAGGGCAATTGCCCAGCCACTGCGCCTGTCCTGCCTGCTCGGTGAGCATCGCGGCACTTCGAACCCCGATGAACGAGTAGCGGCTCCAGGTCTGTCCGTTCTCCGCCGACTCGAGCAGGAACGTGCCGGGCCGGCCTTGCGCCAGTTTGCGGAACAGCCCGACCGGGGTCTGGTCGTCAACGAGGAACCGCCGGACCACCGGGATCACCCGTCGGTCGCGGGTCAACTGCAGGAATTCCGCAGCCGTCGGGGCAGTCGTTCCGTTCGGGGCGGCAGCAGCGGCCGAGTATGCGTCGCTCATGGACCCTCCGGGCTGATCCGAATCGTGTCGAAGCAGGAGCGCAGTCCGGTGTGGCAGGCCGGCCCCGTCTGGTCGACCAGGACCAGCAGGGCGTCCCCGTCACAATCCACCCGTATCTCCCGGACCTGCTGGGTGTTTCCCGAGGTCTCACCCTTGACCCAGTAATCACCCCGCGATCTCGACCAGTAGGTGCCACGCCCGGACTCCAGGCTGCGACGTACCGCTTCGGCATCCATCCAGGCCAACATGAGCACCTCACCGGTGTCCCACTGCTGGGCCACCGCGGGCACCAGCCCGTCGGGGCCGAATCGGAGGTTCTGCAGCACCTCTGCGATCCGCGAAACGTCACCCATGGGCCCATTGTGCCTGGGGTGCCCGTGACACCATTGGGGCATGGCGACTCGAGGGGCACGGTGGGCTGCGGCCGGAACCGTCGTGGTCGTCGCCGGAATGGTCGCGGCGGCGTCCGTATGGATGATCCAGAACGCGCCCGACACCTCCAAGGCCGCGGCCGACACCATCCCCGGCGTACAGCCGATCTCATCGCTGCAGTTCGCGGACTGCTATGCCATCCCGCGCGACGCCCGCGGCGAGATCATGACCGCCGACGGCGTGTACCTGGTGTCCTGCGACGAGGAGCACGATGGGCAGATCCTCGACCAGGTCGACCTCAGCAACCTCGAATGGGCCGGCTCCGTGGCGATGAAGGCGTCGGCGCAGAACCAGTGCTCCACCGCTTTCAACCGCTTTCGCCCCACCTATGACGATCCGGAGTCGCTGATCCCGGGTTACTTCCTTCCCAACGAGCAGCAATGGCAGGACGGCAATCGCACGATCACCTGCACGTTGACGATGCAGAGTCCGTTCACCGGACCGAAGTTGTAGGGATATCGCATGAGTGAGCCCAGGGATTGAGCCCCTCGGCGCACCTTGTGTGACGAAGTTGTGGGGTCCGAAGCCTGATCGTTACGAAGGTGCGCGGTTAGGCCGCCTCAGACCGTGCACCTTCGTAACACAGCGCCGGGACGGGTGCCACCTTCGTCACAATCGTGACGGCCGGTGCTACAACCGCACCGTGATCCCTGCGCCAGCCATCGTGTGCTTCACCTCGGCGACGCTTAGTTGGCCGTAGTGGAAAACACTGGCCGCGAGCACCGCGTCGGCGCCACAGTGGACCGCGTCGACGAAGTCCTGAGCCGTTCCCGCTCCCCCACTGGCGATGATCGGCACGTCCACGGCCGCTCGCACAACTCTGATGAGCTCATCATCGAACCCACCCGTCGTCCCGTCCGCGTCCATGCTGTTGAGCAGGATCTCGCCCGCCCCCAGCCGGGCCCCGTTGGTCGCCCATGCGACCGCGTCGATGCCGGTACCCTTGCGCCCGCCATGGGTCGTGACCTCGAATCCGCTGGAAGTTCCACGCGCGCGCCGGGCGTCGACGCTGAGGACCACGCACTGCCGCCCGAAACGGCGTGCTGCCCGCGCCAGCAGGTCCGGGTCGGCGATCGCACCGGTGTTCACACCGACCTTGTCGGCGCCCGCCCGCAGCATCGCGTCGAAGTCCTCCACCTTGCGGACGCCACCACCGACTGTCAGCGGGATGAACACCACATCCGCGGTCTTGCGCACGACGTCGAGCATGGTCGCACGGCCCCCGGAACTGGCGGTGATGTCGAGGAAGATCAGTTCATCGGCGCCCTCGTCGTTGTAGCGGGTGGCCAGTTCGATCGGATCGCCGGCGTCACGCAACCCGTCGAAGTTGATCCCCTTGACGACGCGACCCGCATCGACGTCCAGGCACGGGATGACCCGCACTGCCAGGCTCATCGCACTGCCGCCAACGCCTCGGGCAGTGTGAACTGACCTGCGTAGAGCGCCTTGCCGACGATGGCGCCCTCCACGCCCGGCACTTCCGCGATGGCCGTCAGATCAGCCAGCACCGACACACCGCCCGAGGCGACGACCGGTCGATCGGTCGCGGCACACACGTCACGCAGCAACTCCAGGTTCGGCCCGGTCAAAGTGCCGTCGCGCCGGACATCAGTGACGACGTAGCGGGCACAGCCTTCAGAGTCCAGACGTTTCAGCGTCTCGAACAACTCACCGCCTTCTTGGGTCCAGCCGCGCGCCGCCAGTGTTGTGCCGCGGACGTCGAGGCCGATCGCCACACGGTCGCCGTAGTCGGCGATCACCCGAGCGCACCATTCAGGATGTTCCAGAGCGGCCGTGCCGATGTTCACCCGGCGGCAGCCGGTGGCCAGTGCGGCGGTCAGCGAATCGTCGTCGCGAATACCCCCGCTGAGTTCGACGTCGACATCCAGGGCCGCGATCACGCGGGCCAGGAGTTCGGCGTTGCTGCCGCGGCCGAACGCGGCGTCGAGATCCACGAGGTGGATCCATTCGGCGCCTTGCTGCTGCCACGTCATGGCGGCGGCGATCGGATCGCCGTAGTCGGTCTCGGTGCCTGCTTCACCCTGCACCAGGCGGACGGCTTGGCCGTTGGCGACGTCCACGGCCGGGAGCAGCTGCAAGGTCATGGCGAAAGCCTACGCAGTGCAGCGCGACGGCACGCGGTGGACTTTGGATGTAAGTCGGATTCCCCGGAAACACTCTCCCAAACCCACGAGGTTAGAGAACGTGCACGAGGTTAGAGAACCCACGCGTGTCTTCTCTAACCTCGTGCACGTTCTCTAACCTCAGCGATCTCCCCGGCGCGCCCCGCCCCTACCTGAGCCCCAGCACCCCGGGGTTCAGCAGACCATCCGGGTCGAGGTGATCCTTGATCGCACGCAGCAGATCCACCCCCGACTCCCCGATCTCAGCAGTCAGCCACGGCGCGTGATCACGACCCACCGCGTGGTGGTGCGTGATCGTCGCGTTCGTGGCCACAAGCGCATCCGTCGCTGCGCGCTTGGCGTCCTTCCACTGCCCTACCGGGTCGTCGGCCAGCGGTGCGATGACCGTGAAATACAAACTCGCGCCCGTCACATATATATGGGACAGGTGCGTGCCGATCAGCGGTTCCCCAAGAGTCTCCCGCAGCGCAGCGTGGACGGCGTCATAGGTGGCATCCAGTTGCGACCACTCGTTGGCGGTCTCCAAGGTCTCCACGAGGAAGCCCGCGTCGAGCAGGTCGTCGCGCAGGTATGGGCCCTCGAACCGACTCCTCTGCCACGACCGCCCGACACCGGACCCCAAGCCCACCGCGCCGAACCGCCGGAACACCTTGTGGGCATGTGCGCGGCGCGCCCTGACCACGTCCGCAGGGCCCTCCCAACCCAGGATCGCCAGACACCCGCCGCCGACCTTGCGCCAAGTGGTGTACCGGTCGAAGACCCTCTTCTTCAGACCCGAGAGGCCGCTGCCGGCGAGGTTCACAGCGCTCTCGTCGGCGTCGGACAATCGCATGACGTCAGCATTGACCCGGTCCTGGGCCAGTTGCCGGAAGGCTCGGGTGCCCGCTGCGAAGGTGGGGAAGAGCATGCCCTCATACACCTTCTTCTCGGGCAGCGGTCGGACCCGCACCCCAACCTCTGTCACGATCCCGAAGGAACCCTCGCTGCCCAGGAAGACCTGTCGAAGGTCCGGGCCCGCCGCCGACGCCGGCGCCTTGCCGAGCTCGAAGTCGCCTCGTGGGCACGCCACCCGCAGTTTCGTCACCGTCGCATCGGAGCGGCCGTACCCGGTGGAGGCCTGTCCGGACGAACGCGTCACGGCGTACCCACCCACGGTGGCCCGCTCCCAGGACTGCGGCAGGTGTCCCCACGTGAACCCTCGGGCTCCCAGCCAGCGCTCCAGTTCGGGACCGGTGATGCCTGCCTGCACGATGACCTCACCGGAATCGGGATCGAAGCCGGTTACGCCGTTGAGCTTCCAGAACGCCATGCCCACCGTCAGCCGTTCTGTGACGTCCACGCCATCGACGACACTGGTCCCACCCCCGAAAGGCACCACCGCCCACTTCTTTCGCGTCGCCACGTCGAGGACGCCGCGCACCTGGTCGTGGTCGGACGGCAGCACGACGACATCGACGACGGGGACTTCCGGTCCGGGCCAGCGACGGTTGCACAAATCGACGAAAGAGAAACCCCCTGAGCAGCGCAAGCGCACGAGATCATCCAGGTCGTACCCGCACGGCAACTCCGCGAGTTCATCAGCCGGAATGCGGCCTGTCCGCACCGGCACTTCGGCCAGGTCGACGGCCGGCCGAGGCTGCACCGCAGACATTCCCCGGTCGGCGAGGAATTCCTGCAGGGACAGTGGCACACCATGACCATCGCTGCCCCACCGCTGAACCAGTTCGGTCGGCACCATGTGTCCTCCACTCTTTGCTGTTACAGTAATACTCATGGTGTCACATGCGGAGTCCGATGAGGTCCGCAACCGACTCCTCGACGCTGCTGCTGCACTGATCGAACAAGGCGGCCGCGGCAGCGCCAACATCTCCGCGATCGCCCAGCAGGCCGGTGTCTCGCGGATGACGGTCTACCGAAAGTACCCCGACCGGCACGCGATTCTCTCCGCGCTGTTCAACCGCGAACTCGGTGGAATCATCGCTCGGGCGGCGCAGGTCGAGGCCCCCACGCAGAAGGACCGAATCGTCGAGGCCGTCGCCCGGTCAGTGACCGACATCAACGCGCACCCCCTTATGCAAGCGGTGTTGCGCCACGAACCCGAGGAACTGACCGAATGGATCACGGGCCATCTTGGCGCCACTCAACGACTGGCCCGCACCGTTCTCCACGAGCAGATCGTCCAGGGTCAGACCGGCGACCACAGCATCCGTGCCGGTGACCCCGACGCGATGTCCCTGACGATCGTGCTCGTCGCCCAGAGCTTCGTGTTCGCCCACCAGATCGGTGGTTCGGACGAAGAACTCCGCATCCTCGTGAAGGGATATCTGTCATGATCCGCCCCGGCGACCCCAGCAGCCTCCTCAACGCCGAGCGCCGCGCCACAGACCTCAAGCGTCTCCGTGAGCGCGGCACCACACAGGTACTGGTCGTAGGCGGCGGGATCACCGGCGCCGGCGTCGCGTTGGACGCGGCTGCACGCGGGATGGAGGTGACGTTGGTGGAACGCCATGATCTCGCCCACGGCACCAGCCGATGGAGTTCGAAACTGATCCACGGCGGACTGCGCTATCTCGCCTCCGGGCACATCGACGTGGCCCTGGAATCCGCCAAGGAACGCCACTTGTTGATCACGAGGATCGCTCCGCACCTGGTCCGAGCACTGCCGACTCTAATCCCCAACTACGGCGGCAAGGATCCGTTGATCAGTTACGCGGGGCTGGTCGCAGGAGATGCGTTGCGCAGGTTCGCCGGCACCAAACGGGACACCTTGCCCCGCGCCCGCTTCGTCGACGCCGGCACCGCCCTGAGGATGGCGCCCGCCCTGCGCACCGAAGGACTCAAAGGTGGCATCGTGGGCTGGGACGGCCAGGTGGAGGACGACGCCCGGCTCGTAGTCGCTGTCGCCCGTACCGCCGCTGCCTACGGCGCCGAGATCCTGACGCACGTGGACGTGCAGAACGTCGGTGACGCTCGGGCCACCCTTCGCGACGAGGACGGCACATTCGAGATCGCGGCCGACCACATCATTACGTGCACGGGCGTGTGGACCGAGGAGCTCAACCCGGAAATCGCGCTGAGCCCGAGCCGGGGCACCCACCTCGTGGTCGACTCGGCGCGACTGGGCCATCCCACCGCATCCCTGACCGTCGCCGTGCCCGGCGAGTTCGGCCGGTTCGTCTTCGCCATCCCGGAACCGGACGGCCTCACCTACGTAGGGCTGACGGATCTGGCCACCGAATCGCTGGAGCCGGATCCGCCCGAGCCGACACCGGACGAGATTCAGTGGCTGCGGGAACGTATCTCGGCGGCGCTGGAGGTCCCGCTGCGCTCCGAGGACATCATCGGGACGTTCAGCGGCCTGCGCCCATTGGTCAGTGACGCCCACGAGGCGACTGCCGATATCTCCCGAAAGCATCTCATCGCCCGTCAGCCCAGCGGCGTCATTGCCGTCACCGGCGGAAAGTTGACCGCCTACCGCAAGATGGCCGAGGACGCCGTCGACCTGATCAGCAGCAGCCCGTGCCCTACGCCAGAGATCGCGTTGGTCGGCGCCCCGGGGAACAGCCGCAGCCGCGACCGCCTGATACGTCGTTTCGGCGACGAGGCGCCGCTGCTGCGAGAAGCGATCGAACGCGATGCCGCGCTGGGTGAGCCCGTGGATGGGACAGCCGCACTGGCGGTAGAGGTCGCGTGGGCGCGCCAGGCCGAGGGGGCGCTGACCCCGGCGGAGGCGGCGGAATCGCGGCTCAGGGTGACGATGGTCGACGCGAGGCGTGCGGCCGCGGAGGTTGCGGTGGAGCAGGTCTGGGACCACAACTGAGTCTGTGGAACGCGGAATCCGGGTGGACTTGCCACACAAGTCACTAAGCGAGGCAAGATCCGGGTGAAGACCCGTGGTTACGACAAGGTGAAGGTGACCGTGATCGTGCGGGCCAAGCCGAAGAAGGGCTACGAAGACAGGTACAAGCTCAACACCTGGATCCTCAGGGAACCCGCCACGGCAAGCCGGGGGGCCGCACCCACCACAGGTGGGGCCCTCCGGGCTGTGTCCGGGGGTGCGTACGCAGGGTCATCGTCACGTCAGGGGTGTGAACCTGCCGTGGATGTCGCGGTGCGTGTTCGGGCGGACACGCCGCGTGGATACGCGGTTTGGGGAATGGCGTGGTCTATTGTGCCTGGCGTGAATTCGCCCGAATGAGGGATATATGCTGTGGCCACGCAGCGTTATGCTGGGGTCGGCCGAACAGTCGATGGGTTATTGGCTCATCGGCTCGGCGAGGAGGAGATGGTGATCACCGTGCGTCATCTGCGCTGTGGGTGGTTTACGTTCCTCGATCTGGACTCTGATCTTGCGTTCACATTCGTTTCCGGTGGGAAGCCGGGGGCACAGCGGGAGGCAGCACCATGTTTAGGAAACTGATTAGCGGGTTGACGTCCACCGCGGTGGTGGGTGGCATGGTCACTGCGGGGGCGGTGGCGGTGGGCGTGGCTACTGCGGCCCCGGCCGCGGCGGCGCCGGTGGATATCAGCGGTGTCGAGGCGCAGATGGCCGGCCACCACGGGCGCGATAATGGAACCGCGACACTCAACTGCATCCGGTTCGATCCGCCGGATAACTCGACCAGCCCACCGAACAAGACTCTGTGGGTGACTAACCCGACGCAGGCCGCCGCGGCCCACGGCCACGCACCCGGCGTTAACAGTTGCCCGAACACGTTGGACCGGTCCATTCAGAGCGCGGTCGGTATCACCCCGACCGGGGCGACCAGCGCGAACACCGGTACGGCGTTCCTGTTGGGCACCATGGTCCACTACAACAACCCGATCAACACTGCAGAGCCGTCCGGCGATTCGCACTTCCTGGGTAACTTGAACATCAAGTTGAAGGGCACCACGTTCACGTTCCCGTACGACTTGTTCGAGACGCCCAACAGTTGCACCAGCAAGGTCGACCCGGAGCAGAACGACTGCTCCGATGACATCCTCAAGTTCACGAGCACTCCCACCGGTGAACTGACTATCAACGTCGATGGTGTGGACTACGCGTTCTCGCTGGTGTCCAGCGGCTTCACCGACGCTACCGACGGCACCTGCCCGGTGACCCCGGCATCGGATGCCGAGGTGAAGACGAAGTTCATCACTACGGAGGGCGAGGACACCACGGCGTGTCTGTACGGCAAGTTGGCGCAGAAGCGCAGCATCGAGCTGGTGAAGAAGGTGGCCTTCGGTGCTGATGTGACTACCCCGACTATCCCGGATTTCGCGTTCACCTCTACCAGTGACCTGGTCGGTTCGCCGTGGAAGACCGACCCCGGCACCCTGCAGCCGCCGGCGCAGAACAACGGTACTGCCAGTTACGGGCCGGAGGACTTCCGTGCCGGCGTGGAGACGGTGACGATCACGGAGGGCGCGGACCCGGCTAACTGGGCGTTGACCGGTCTGTCGTGCGTGGACGGCACCGGGGCGCCGGTCGACGGTGTGACCTATAACGGGCGCACTGTGACCCTGGCCAACGTGCCCGACGCCACCTCAGCGGAGGCTGTGCCCATCACCTGTACCTATACCAATACCTACCAGCGCAGCAACGTGACCCTGGCCAAGACCTGGGACGGCGCCAAGGACGGCGATCAAGCAGACCTGACCATCACCGGCGGGGTGACCACACCGGTGACCGGTGACGTCACCGCCCCGACCAACGGCTCGATCAACACCGACGCCAACTGGGGATCCACTATCACCGTCGACGAGCAGGTCACCGGCAGCGGCAGTTACACCAACTCGCTGCTGTGCACGAAGACAAACGACCCCCAAACCGTGGTCGACACCACCGACGGCAGTTTCACCATGCCCGAATACCCCGTCACCTGCACCTACACCAACACCCGCACGACCCATACGGTGCAGTTGAAGAAGGAGTGGATCGACGGTGTCGACGGTGACACCGCGGACCTGACGATTGCCGGTGGAACCGGTGGGACCGCCACGTCGACGTCGACTGGTAACCCAGGGTCGTCGGTCGACAACACCAATGTCGCCGAATCGACGGTCGCGTCCGCCGATCAGGTGACGGTCTCCGAGGTGCTGGGCGCGGACAACGACGGCTCCTACAGCCAGAGCGTGTCGTGCCTAGCGGGCACCGAACCGGTCACGGTGGACGACACCGGCACGTTCACCATGCCCGACCATGCGGTGACCTGCACGATCACTAACGCGTTGGCGGCGATCCATGTGGTCAAGACCGCCGATCCGACCACGATCGTGGCCGGGCAGGACGTCACCTACACCTACGTGGTGACCAACCCCGGGGACGTGGCGCTGGCCGATGTGTCCCTGGTCGACGACCCGACCTGCGACCCGATCAGCGGGCCGGTCAAGGCCGCCCCGGACAACGGGGACAACAAGCTGGACCCGGGTGAGTCCTGGACTTACTCCTGCACCCAGCCGGTCAACCAGGACACCACCAACACCGCGACCGCGACCGGTACCCCACCGGCCGGGCCGAACGTGACCGACACCGACACCGCCACCGTGGACGTGATCGCCCCGGCGATCCATGTGGTCAAGACCGCCGATCCGACCACGATCGTGGCCGGGCAGGACGTCACCTACACCTACGTGGTGACCAACCCCGGGGACGTGGCGCTGGCCGATGTGTCCCTGGTCGACGACCCGACCTGCGACCCGATCAGCGGGCCGGTCAAGGCCGCCCCGGACAACGGGGACAACAAGCTGGACCCGGGTGAGTCCTGGACTTACTCCTGCACCCAGCCGGTCAACCAGGACACCACCAACACCGCGACCGCGACCGGTACCCCACCGGCCGGGCCGAACGTGACCGACACCGACACCGCCACCGTGGACGTGATCGCCCCGGCGATCCATGTGGTCAAGACCGCCGATCCGACCACGATCGTGGCCGGGCAGGACGTCACCTACACCTACGTGGTGACCAACCCCGGGGACGTGGCGCTGGCCGATGTGTCCCTGGTCGACGACCCGACCTGCGACCCGATCAGCGGGCCGGTCAAGGCCGCCCCGGACAACGGGGACAACAAGCTGGACCCGGGTGAGTCCTGGACTTACTCCTGCACCCAGCCGGTCAACCAGGACACCACCAACACCGCGACCGCGACCGGTACCCCACCGGCCGGGCCGAACGTGACCGACACCGACACCGCCACCGTGGACGTGATCGCCCCGGCGATCCATGTGGTCAAGACCGCCGATCCGACCACGATCGTGGCCGGGCAGGACGTCACCTACACCTACGTGGTGACCAACCCCGGGGACGTGGCGCTGGCCGATGTGTCCCTGGTCGACGACCCGACCTGCGACCCGATCAGCGGGCCGGTCAAGGCCGCCCCGGACAACGGGGACAACAAGCTGGACCCGGGTGAGTCCTGGACTTACTCCTGCACCCAGCCGGTCAACCAGGACACCACCAACACCGCGACCGCGACCGGTACCCCACCGGCCGGGCCGAACGTGACCGACACCGACACCGCCACCGTGGACGTGATCGCCCCGGCGATCCATGTGGTCAAGACCGCCGATCCGACCACGATCGTGGCCGGGCAGGACGTCACCTACACCTACGTGGTGACCAACCCCGGGGACGTGGCGCTGGCCGATGTGTCCCTGGTCGACGACCCGACCTGCGACCCGATCAGCGGGCCGGTCAAGGCCGCCCCGGACAACGGGGACAACAAGCTGGACCCGGGTGAGTCCTGGACTTACTCCTGCACCCAGCCGGTCAACCAGGACACCACCAACACCGCGACCGCGACCGGTACCCCACCGGCCGGGCCGAACGTGACCGACACCGACACCGCCACCGTGGACGTGATCGCCCCGGCGATCCATGTGGTCAAGACCGCCGATCCGACCACGATCGTGGCCGGGCAGGACGTCACCTACACCTACGTGGTGACCAACCCCGGGGACGTGGCGCTGGCCGATGTGTCCCTGGTCGACGACCCGACCTGCGACCCGATCAGCGGGCCGGTCAAGGCCGCCCCGGACAACGGGGACAACAAGCTGGACCCGGGTGAGTCCTGGACTTACTCCTGCACCCAGCCGGTCAACCAGGACACCACCAACACCGCGACCGCGACCGGTACCCCACCGGCCGGGCCGAACGTGACCGACACCGACACCGCCACCGTGAAGGTGATCAACCCGAAGATCAAGGTGGTGAAGAAGGCCTCGGCTGACCAGGTTGTCTCCGGTGACACCGTCACCTACACCTACACGGTGACCAACCCCGGTGACGTGACCCTGGACCAGGTATCGGTCAGCGACAACAAGTGCTCTCCGGTGACCTACCAGTCCGGTGACACCAACAACGACACCAAGTTGCAGACCACCGAAACGTGGATCTTCACCTGCAGCACGAAGTTGACCGAGACCACCGAGAACACCGCGGTCGTCACCGGCACCCCGCCGGTCGGCCCGCCGGTCACCGACACCGACACCGTCACGGTGAAGGTGATCAACCCGGGCATCAAGGTGGTGAAGAAGGCCTCGGCCACCCAGGTGAGCCCCGGTGACACCGTCACCTACACCTACACGGTGACCAACACCGGTGACGTGACCCTGGACCAGGTATCGGTCAGCGACAACAAGTGCTCTCCGGTGACCTACCAGTCCGGTGACACCAACAACGACACCAAGTTGCAGACCACCGAAACGTGGATCTTCACCTGCAGCACGAAGTTGACCGAGACCACCGAGAACACCGCGGTCGTCACCGGCACCCCGCCGGTCGGCCCGCCGGTCACCGACACCGACACCGTCACGGTGAAGGTGATCAACCCGGGCATCAAGGTGGTGAAGAAGGCCTCGGCCACCCAGGTGAGCCCCGGTGACACCGTCACCTACACCTACACGGTGACCAACACCGGTGACGTGACCCTGGACCAGGTCGCGGTCAGCGACAACAAGTGCTCTCCGGTGACCTACCAGTCCGGTGACACCAACAACGACACCAAGTTGCAGACCACCGAAACGTGGATCTTCACCTGCAGCACGAAGTTGACCGAGACCACCGAGAACACCGCGGTCGTCACCGGCACCCCGCCGGTCGGCCCGCCGGTCACCGACACCGACACCGTCACGGTGAAGGTGATCAACCCGGGCATCAAGGTGGTGAAGAAGGCCTCGGCCACCCAGGTGAGCCCCGGTGACACCGTCACCTACACCTACACGGTGACCAACACCGGTGACGTGACCCTGGACCAGGTATCGGTCAGCGACAACAAGTGCTCTCCGGTGACCTACCAGTCCGGTGACACCAACAACGACACCAAGTTGCAGACCACCGAAACGTGGATCTTCACCTGCAGCACGAAGTTGACCGAGACCACCGAGAACACCGCGGTCGTCACCGGCACCCCGCCGGTCGGCCCACCGGTCACCGACACCGACACCGTCATCGTCGGCGTCACCCAGGTCAGCCCCGTCGCGGCCAAGAGGATCTGCCCGATCACCGTGACCCTGGTCAAGCCGAAACCGACGAAGGTCGGTAACCGGGTGATCGTGAAGAAGATCAAGACCAAGAAGAGCAGCTGCAAACTGCTCAAACCGGTCGTGCTGTGCCGGCCACTGGCCAGCAACGCCGCCGGAGAGAAAGCCTTCTGTGACACCAAAGTCACCAAGAGGGGTAAGATCCGGGTCAAGACCCGCGGCTACGACAAGGTCAAAGTGACCGTGATCGTGCGGGCCAAACCCAAGAAGGGCTACGAAGACAGGTACAAGCCCAACACCTGGCGCAAATCCTGGATCCTCAGATAGGCGTCCTTGGCGCTGCTGGTGGCCGCACCGAGAAGGTGCGGCCACCAGCACAAGCGCATCGAAGCGACCACCGCTGATCCCGATTCAAGGCAAGCGAAGGTGGGAAACCGTCGGAAGGAACCAGAGTGAGAATTACTACAGCGGCAGCGGGTATCGCCTTGACCGGGGTGTTGTTCGCCTCGGGACCGACCACTGCCGCCGTCACGATCGTCAGTCCGACCGCCAGACAGCCAGGTAAGTCGCTGCGCATCAGGATCGCTGGTCTGCCCACTTCGGTGCCTGCGCGAGTCATCGTCACCGGTCCGCGCGGATTTCGCACCGTGATCAGCAAGTCGCGCACTCTACGCGGTTTGGGCTCCGGCAGATACCGCGTATCGGCCAGGCCAGTCAATACGTCATCCGGCAAGGCGAAGGTGAGGAGGAAGAAGAGGGTACGGACCGTCAAGGTCACAAAATCCAAGGGCAGGCGCGTGTTCCTTCTGTATGTGACACCGGGTACTGCCTGAACGACTGGTACAGCACGGGGTTTGGCACGCCCTGCCGTCATGACAGCACATCCAATGACACCCCCCATGCATGCTCAAGTTCCTCAGCATGATTCACCTCCTACAACGCGCAGATCCGCATCGCACTCGATTGTTGATACACATGAACCGCCCCAGGGTTCTGTGCTGCTCTCATACGGGTTGCAGCTCTGGGGTGGGGCCCCGTAGCGAACTTGCTCGTATTCGATCGGGGTGAGGTATCCCGGGCTACTGTGCAGCCGCGGTCGTGGTACCAGTCGACCCAACCGGCGGTGGAGTACTCAACGTCGGCGATGGTTCTGAACGGCTGGTCGTGGAAGATCGTGGTGCGGATGCACTCGGCCTTGTACAGCCCGATGATCGTTTCCATCAGGGCATGTCGAAGGCTTAACCGGCCAATCGCACCACAGCATATTGTGATGCGGAACCTCAGCGGATTGGCCGGTTGACAGGGACACCCCGGTGCGTCCGACGGACTGGCGGATGCCGCGGGAGGCCAGTGTCACCGGGTAGTCGGCGGACAGTATTGATTTCCCCTGTCGCTATGGAAGATCGTGCGCTCGACCTGCCCGCCGCGGAGACCCACGGCCATGGTCAGCGCGTCGGTGATCAGGTCGGTACGCATATGCTCTGCCATCGCGTAGCCGACGAACCGCCGTGACCCCAGATCCAGCACGCTGGACAGGTACAGCCAGCCTTCTTCGGTCAGGATGTAGGTGATGTCCCCGACCCATCGGCAGCCCGCGCCCCGACCGAGAAGTCGCGCTTGAGCAGGTCGGGCACCTCGCGGGTGCTCGGCGCCGGCCGGGACTGTGGTGCGCACCGTGGCCGGCTTGTGCACCCCCACGAATGTCGTGCTCACGCATCAGCCGTTCAACCCACTTGTGGTTGACCACCCAGCCCAGATCGACCTGCTCGGCGTGGATCCTCGGCGATCCGTAGGTGGCCTCCCGGCCCTCGCGGATGGCCATGATCCGGTCGACCAACCAGGCCTCCTCCAGGGCCTTCTCGTCAGAGCCCCGCGTCTGTGATGCGGCCCACTGGTAGCACGCGCTGGCGGAGATCTCGGCCACCGCGCAGGCGACGGTCACACCGAACCCTTGGCCTTGGCGGGCAACGGCCCACTGGTAGCGGGCATTGTTCCGACTCCTTTCACCCAGAAGGCCGTCGCTCGTTCTACGAGGTCACGCTCCATGGTCAGCCGGGCTTTCTGCGGACCAGCTCGGCGCGTTCGTCGCTGGTCAGCCCAGCCTTGTCGCCGCGGTCGATCCGTTCCTGGCACACCCAGTTGCCCAGGGTCTGCTCGGCCAGGCCCAGTGACTTGGCCACGTCCGTGATCGTGCGTTCACCGTCGATCACCGTCGCTGCGGCGTCCTTCTTGAAGTCCGTGGTATGCCGGGGCCTCGACGACGACCCCGGCACCTTCCGGTTTCCTGACACGACAACCTCCTACACGAGGTGTCCGCCAAAAGGGGGGAACTCCGCTGGCGC
>JAWKJM010000010.1:0-115643 GCA_041393775.1 Candidatus Nanopelagicales bacterium | reverse complement strand
TATCGGTCGGGCTGGCCTTGGCGTAGTCCACATCGACGACCCAGTAGCGGTCCTCGTCGAATATGCCGGTGTCGATCAGTTCGTACTCGGGCTGTGTCCGGTCACGGTCAGCGTTGACCTTGCGCAGATCGTCGTAGGGGAACTCGTCCTGCGGGTAGTGGTAGCGGAACCGCAGCCATGCATGCGACGGGGTGGCATCGCGGTACCAGTAGTACTCCTTGACATCCTCGCCGTGGTTGCCCTGCGTGCTGTCGAGCCCGAACAGCCGCTCCTTGAGGACCGGGTCCTTGCCGTTCCACAAGGAGACCGCGAAGCAGGTGTCCTGCAGGAGATCGCTCAGGCCCGCCAGCCCGTCCTCGTTCCACCGGAAGGCACGGCAATGGGCGTGTTCGAACGGGAAGTACTTCCAGGCGTTGCCATCGGCCGAATAGTCCTCGCGCACGGTTCCCCAGGCCCGCTCCGAAAGGTACGGGCCCCATTGGTACCAAGGGCCCGCCTGTTCCGGCCCTCCGGCCATGCCACCGGCCTGCTTCATCCGCTCGTACTCGCTCACCCCGCGCAGCCTAGTCCGGTCTCCGGGTTGTAGCCCCTCGGAATGCCCCGGCCCGGCACCGGCGGAGGAGACGCGGGGACCACCACCCGGGTAGTCTGTGTGCAGGATGCCAAGGGGATTCGAGGTGGTTCGCGGTGGCACCGCGTAGGCGCAAGAGGCGCATTGCAATGATCTCGACGCACGGGTACGTCGCGGCCGAGCCGCCACTGGGAGCACCGGACACCGGTGGTCAGGTCGTGTTCGTCCTGGAGTTGTCGCGCAAGTTGGCCCAGTTGGGCTACGCCGTCGACATCTGGACCCGGCGCTTTGAGAAGCAGCGGCAGATCGAGGCGGTCGATGACGACGTCCGGATCATCCGGATGGACGCCGGCGGTCCGGAGTTCATCCCGAAGGAGTATCTGTACAAGAAGTTGCCCGAATGGGGCGAGAACGCGCTGCGCTTCATCAAGGGCAGGGGCCTCGAGTACGAGTTCATCAACAGCCACTACTGGGATGCCGGGCTCGCCGGTCAGCATCTGGCCAACGTGCTGGACGTCCCCCACATCCACACCCCGCACTCGCTGGGGTACTGGAAGAAGTTCCAGATGGAACAGGACTCCGAGAAGACCCCGGAGGAGATGGAGCAGCAGTACAACTTCGGCCGCCGGATCCACCACGAGGAGACCCTGTACCGCGAGTGCGACATGGTCATCGCCACCTCGCCGCCGCAGGTGGACCTGCTGCTCGAGCACTACGAGGTTCCCCGCACCAAGATCAAAATGATCCCGCCGGGCTATGACGACAACCGGTTCTTCCCGGTCAGCGAGGCGACCCGACAGAGCATCCGGTCGGACCTCGACTACGAGGGCAAGGTCATCGCGTCCATCGGTCGCCTGGCGCGGAACAAGGGTTTCGACCTGCTCGTGGACGCCTTCAGCGTGGTGGCTGAGCGCGAGCCGGACGCCAGGCTGCGGATCGCCTGCGGTGTCGAGTCCTCCGATCACGGCGACAACGAGATCCTCGACGAGATCGTCGCCAAGATCCGCGACTACGGCCTCGAGGACAAGGTGCGGCTGACCGAGTCGCTCGAGGACGACGAGATGGCCGACTTCTACCGCGCGTGCGACGTGTTCGCGCTGTCGAGCCGGTACGAGCCGTTCGGCATGACGGCCGTGGAGGCCATGGCCTGCGGTGCGCCCACCGTCATGACGACCCACGGTGGTCTGTGGCGGGCGGTCTACTTCGGCCAGCAGGCGCTCTACGCGGATACCACCGACAAGACCGAGTTCGGGATCGCCCTGCTGCAGGCGCTGAAGTACAAGGCCTTGCGGGAGCGGCTGCACCGTGAGGGCGCCCACCGGGTACGGTCGCTGTTCACCTGGACCGGTATCGCGCAGCAACTGATCAGCGCAGTCGAAGCGCGCGGGACGCCGAGTTTCCAGGTGGCCGACACGTTCAGCTGATCGGCGGCCCGGCGCTGCGCTGACCCGACCGCCGACGGCGGGCCGCTTCCACTAGGGTTTGGGCCGGGCGTGACGAAAGGTGGCATATGTCAGTTCGCATGTTCTGCTCCGACCTCGACGGGACGCTGCTCGGCAAACCCGATGCGACCCTGCGGTTCAAGAAGGTCTGGGAGTCGCTGCCGGACGACCGGCGACCGGTGCTCTGCTACACCACGGGCAGGTTGCTCAACGACACCTTGCGGGTGATCGCGAACACCGACCTGCCGACCCCTGACTTCCTCATATGCGGCGTGGGCACGGTGATCTACAACGTCAAAGAGAAGACCATGCTCAAGGAGTTCTCCGAGGTCATGGAGGAGGGCTGGGACAAACAGACCATCGAGACCATCGTGCGCGCCACCACCCGTGCCCATAAGCAGCCCCCGCAGTTCCAGCACCGCTACAAGTCCAGTTGGTACCTCGAGGCAGCCGACGAGGCGACGATCGAGCAGCTCGAGGACCTGCTCAACGCCGAAGGGGTGACGGTCAGCGTCGTGTACTCCAGTGCGCGCGACCTGGACATCCTGCCGAAGATGGCGAACAAAGGGAATGCGCTGCGGTGGTTGCTCAGCGAGATCGGGGTCACTCCGGAAGAGGTGGTCGTGGCCGGGGACACCGGCAACGACGCGGCGCTGTTCCTGGTCCCCGGAGTGCGCGGGGTCATCGTCGAGAACGCCCAGCCCGAGCTCTCCGCGCGCACGCTGGCGGTTCCCACCTATCAGGCGCAGGACCACTTCGCCGACGGCGTGCTGGAAGGACTGCAGCATTTCGGCGTGATCGACGAGATCCCCAGCTATCCGGAACACGAGATGCCCTCGCAGGTCGACCCGGCGATTCAGCGGATCTTCGAAGAAGAGCACATCGAGGGCCTGTCGCCGGAGGATGTGGAACTGCTGGAAACCGCCCACGCCAAGGCGGTCGAGGCGCTCAAGCGGAACATCACCCCCATGGGGTTCTCGGCGTGTTCGCTGGAGGACAACCTGGTTCACGGCACGGACGTCAACTACCGCAGTGTCTGGGCGCGCGACGGCTCGATCGCGGTGATCGGGTCGATGCACCTCGACGATCCGGAGATCCGCCAGTGCGGGCGCAAGACGCTGGAGACGCTGTTGGATCACATGAGCCCGAACGGGCAGATCCCGGCCAACGTGAGCATCGGCGACGGCGTGCCCGACTACTCCGGGGTCGGCGGGATCAGCTCGATCGACTCCGGGCTGTGGACCGTGATCGCCACGTACGAGTACGTCCGCGCCTCCGGGGACATGGACTTCCTGCGCTCGCGGCTGGAGGTCATGCAGAGGGCCATGGACTGGCTCAGCGCCCACGACTCCAACAACGACGCCCTGCTGGAGATCCCGGAGGCCGGCGACTGGACCGACCTCTTCGGCCGCAGTTACAACATCCTCGTCGACGAGGTCTTGTGGTACCGGGCCAACGTCGCGTTCGGCCGGATGCTCGAACTGTCCGGCGAGCTCGAGCGCGCCGCGGACTATCTGCGCTGGTCCCAGACCATCAAGGGTGTGGTGCTGGAGCGGTTCTGGCCGACCACCAGGCCCAAGGGCGACGAGGGCGCGGGCACCATGTTCACCGAGCGACAGCTCGGCGTCGGTGACACGCGGTACCTGCTGGCGCAGGTCACACCGTTCGACTTCAACTGGCGCTGCGACGTCTACGGCAACATCCTCGCGGTGCTGTTCAACGTGCTGGACGTGGCCCGGGCCCGCATCGCGTTCCGGTTCATGTGGGGGGTCGGGATCAACGACCCGTGGCCGGTGAAGAACCTGTACCCGGTCGTCCACTCCGGCGATCCGGACTGGCGCTCGTACTACACGGTCAACCTGCTCAACCTGCCCCACCACTACCACAACGGCGGTATCTGGCCGTTCATCGGCGGCCAATGGGTGCGGTTCATCCAACGGCTCGGGTACCGCCAGATCGCCTACCAGGAACTGGTCAAACTGGCCCGGCTCAACCAGGACGGGATCTTCGACGAGTGGGAGTTCAACGAGTGGGCCCACGGCGAGACCGGCCGCCCGATGGGCAAGGCGTATCAGGCCTGGTCCGCCTCGGAGTTCCTGCTGGCGTGCCACGATCTGCGGCTCAACACCTCAGAGGCCGGTCCGGCCTAGTCCTGCGGGTTCACTGGCCGGCAAGGAGGTTGGCCGGCAAACGGCTCGTGTACTCGGGCTCCCGTCAACAAGCGCGAGGTTAGAGAACGTGCACGAGGTTAGAGAAGCCACACGTGTGTTCTCTAACCTCGTGCACGTTCTCTAACGCGAGCGATCTCCGGCCGCGGACTACCAACCCGAATTCGAAGGTCTGACCCGAACGTCGTCGCGATACCCGGTGAGACCAGGTCTTCGGGCTGACGGGGGCTTGGTGACCTGCGGGCCTGAGGCGGGCCAGGTCCGGTTCGTGCGGCGCGCGTTCACCCTGGGCGAAGCCGGGAAGCGGGGAAAGGAACTCGTGGTTGTCGTAGGTCGAGGCTAGAGTGAGAAATCACCGTGCGATGGGAGTCTACGGATGTTCGAGAGGTTTACCGACCGAGCCCGCCGGGTGGTCGTGCTCGCCCAAGAAGAGGCGCGCATGCTCAACCACAACTACATCGGGACCGAGCACATCCTGCTAGGCCTGATCCACGAAGGCGAGGGCGTCGCGGCGAAGGCGCTCGAAAGCCTGAACATCTCGCTGGATGCCGTCCGCCAGCAGGTCGAGGAGATGATCGGCCAGGGCCAGCAGGCGCCCAGCGGCCACATCCCGTTCACTCCCCGCGCCAAGAAGGTACTGGAACTGTCCCTGCGCGAGGCGCTGCAGCTCGGCCACAACTACATCGGCACCGAGCACATCCTGCTCGGGCTGATCCGCGAGGGCGAGGGTGTCGCCGCACAGGTGCTGGTCAAACTCGGCGCCGACCTCAACAAGGTCCGGCAGCAGGTCATCCAGTTGCTGTCCGGCTACCAGGGCAAGGAGCCGGCGACCGCGGGCGGGCCGCAGGAGGGCACCCCGTCGAGTTCGCTGGTGCTCGACCAGTTCGGCCGCAACCTCACGCAGGCGGCCAGAGAGAGCAAACTCGACCCGGTCATCGGGCGCGAGAAGGAGATCGAGCGGGTCATGCAGGTGCTGTCCCGCCGCACGAAGAACAACCCGGTGCTCATCGGTGAGCCCGGGGTCGGCAAGACCGCCGTCGTCGAGGGCCTGGCGCAGATGATCGTGCGCAACGAGGTCCCCGAGACGCTAAAGGACAAGCAGTTGTACACCCTCGACCTCGGGGCGCTGGTGGCCGGCAGCCGGTACCGCGGAGACTTCGAGGAGCGACTGAAGAAGGTGCTCAAGGAGATCCGCACCCGCGGCGACATCATCTTGTTCATCGACGAGATGCACACCCTGGTCGGTGCAGGCGCGGCAGAGGGTGCGATCGACGCCGCCAGCATCCTCAAGCCGATGCTGGCCCGCGGCGAGTTGCAGACCATCGGCGCCACCACGCTGGACGAGTACCGCAAGTACGTGGAGAAGGACGCCGCTCTGGAGCGCCGGTTCCAGCCCATCCAGGTCAACGAGCCGACCCTGGCCCACACGATCGAGATCCTCAAGGGCCTGCGCGACCGGTACGAGAACCACCACCGGGTCACGATCACCGACAGCGCGCTGGTGGCCTCCGCGACCCTGGCCGACCGGTACATCAACGACCGCTTCCTGCCCGACAAGGCCATCGACCTGATCGACGAAGCCGGGTCGCGGCTGCGGATCCGCCGGATGACCGCGCCGCCGGACCTGCGCGAACTCGACGAGCGGATCGCTGGGGTCCGTCGCGAGAAGGAGTCCGCGATCGACGCGCAGGACTTCGAGAAGGCGGCGTCCCTGCGCGACAACGAGAAGAACCTCATGGCCGAGCGGGTTGAGCGCGAGCGGCAGTGGAAGGCCGGCGACATGGATGTCGTGGCCCAGGTCGATGAGGAACTCATCGCTGAGGTGTTGGCGATCGCGACCGGTATCCCGTTGTTCAAGCTCACCGAGGAGGAGTCGCAGCGGCTTCTGCACATGGAGGAGGAGCTGCACCGCCGGGTGATCGGTCAGGAGCAGGCCATCCACGCGCTGTCGCAGGCGATCCGCCGCACCCGTGCCGGGCTGAAGGACCCGAAGCGCCCCGGTGGTTCGTTCATCTTCGCCGGCCCCTCCGGTGTCGGCAAGACGGAATTGTCGAAGACGCTGGCGGAGTTCTTGTTCGGCGACGAGGACTCCCTGATCAGTTTGGACATGAGCGAGTTCTCCGAGAAGCACACCGTGTCGAGGCTGTTCGGTTCGCCGCCCGGGTACGTCGGGTACGACGAGGGCGGGCAGCTGACGGAGAAGGTGCGTCGCAAGCCGTTCTCGGTCGTGCTGTTCGACGAGGTGGAGAAGGCGCACCCCGACATCTTCAACTCGCTGCTGCAGATCCTGGAAGACGGTCGCCTGACTGACTCCCAGGGCCGAGTGGTGGACTTCAAGAACACCGTGATCATCATGACCACGAACCTCGGTACCCGCGACATCGCCCGGGGGGTCAACCTGGGCTTCGCCAATGAGGACGACACCAAGACCTCCTACGAGCGGATGAAGGCCAAGGTCAACGACGAGTTGAAGAACCACTTCCGGCCGGAATTCCTCAACCGAATCGACGACATCATCGTGTTCCACCAGTTGACCCGTGCCGAGATCGTCACGATCGTCGACCTGATGGTCGCCAAGCTCGACGAGCGGCTGCGTGACAAGGACATGGGGATCGAGTTGACCCAGGCAGCGAAGAACGCCTTGGCGATCCGTGGCTACGACCCGGTCCTGGGTGCCCGGCCGTTGCGCCGGACGATCCAGCGCGACATCGAGGATGCGTTGAGCGAGAAGATCCTGTTCGGAGAACTGCGTCCGGGTCAGATCGTGCTCGTCGACGCGCAGGGGGAGGGGACCAACGCGGTCTTCACCTTCAAGGGAACCGACGCTGCACCGGCCCCGGACGTCCCGCCGGTCGAGGCCGCGGAGGGCTGAGTCCACAACGACGCGGGGGCCACGCCTGATTGGGTGTGGCCCCCGCGTTTGTGTGTGGGGTGGGGTGTGGCCGTCCGACTCTCTCGCACCAGTCGGCCGCCCGTTCAGGCGGGGAAATGCCGGGCGGAAACCGCTCGGGTTAGAGAACGTGCACGAGGTTAGAGAAACCACACGTGCATTCACTAACGTCGTGCACGATCTCTAACCTCGCGACCATTCTCTAACCTCGCGGCCCACTTCTGCGGCGACCGAGCACACGAGCCATTTTCGGACTAGAGAACGTGCACGAGGTTAGAGAAGCCACACGTGCATTCGCTAACCTCGTGCCACGATCTCTAACCTCGCGACCATTCTCTAACCTCGCGGCCCGCTCCTGCGGCGACCGAGTACACGAGCCGTTCTCGGACAAGATCCTGGCCCGGTAAGCCGGACTCATCCCCTCGGACTGGCCGGTTCCCTCCATCTGCTGGCCGGATGCCCGGGTCTCGGCCAGCAGATCACAAAGGGGACGCAATCCCACCACTTGCTGGCCATAGCCGGAAGTGGGCTTCATGTGTCGGCCAGAAGATGGAGGCAGCGGGGATCAAGTCGGTAGTTGCCAGCGATCGGCCCGCACGATCAGGCCGTCGGCGAGCAGCCCGTCGAGCGCCCGCTGCAATTGCGCGCCATCGTGCCAGTCGAAACCATCGGCTGGTCCGTTCCGAAGGACTGCGAGCACGGCCCCGCGGGCCTGCCGATCGGTCCCGTCGTAGGTCTGGGTCCGGGTGAGCTGGGGGCCGGGCACCCAGTCGCACTGGTCGGCCAGCGGGCACTGCCCGCACTGCGGGGCCCGGGAGGTGCAGACCAATGCCCCGAACTCCATCGAGGCGGCCGCCCACAGCGGCGCCGGGACCTCCAACGACGCGAAGACCTCCTCGGCGAGGGCCCGCTCCGCTGCCGAGTAGCTGGTGGCGGGATCACGGGCGGTCAGTGCCCGGGACAGGAACCGGCGGACATTCACGTCGACGACGACGCAGGGCCGTCCGTAAGCGAAGGCGGCCACGGCCGCCGCCGTGTATTCGCCCACTCCCGGCAGGTCGCGCAGCAGGTGCTCGTCAGCGGGGACCGCGCCTCCGAAACGGTCGCGCATCGCCACGGCCGCCTCGTGCATCCGCTTGGCCCTGCGCGGGTAGCCCAGCCTGCCCCATGCGCGGATCGCTTCCCCCACGGAGTCGTCGGCCAACGCCTTGGGGGTCGGCCACCGCTGCATCCAGGATCGCCAGGCCGGCAGGACACGGCTGACGGGTGTCTGTTGCAGCATGATCTCGCTGACGTAGACGCCCCACGGGTCGCTGTCGCGCCACGGCAGGTCTCGGCGGTGCTCGGCGAACCACTGGGTCACGATCCGGTCGACGGCGGCCATGTGGTCCATTGTCACGCGCCAGTCCCCGGGTCGAGCACGCGATGCCGGCGGGCGGGTGGCGACCGCTGGCCGATGCTGCAATGGACCGGAAGTGATCCGACCGGGGACTCAGGACTCCCGGAGCCGCACGGTGCGCACGGCCGTCGAGGAGATCTGCCACCCGGGCATCCGGCCGATATGGGGCCTTGCTTACCGTTGCTTTCATGAGTTCCTTGTTGAATCCGGTGGGGCCGGAACCGGCCAGCGTCTACTGGCGGCGCCGGGTCATCGTGGTGCTCGGCGTGCTGGTGGTGCTCGCCCTGCTCTGGTGGCTGATCTCGCCCGGAGGATCCGCGACGCCGACGGCGGCCAGCGCCAGCCCGTCGGCGCTGCCCACACTGTCGCCTAGCACCAGCGCTTCGGCTTCGACCTCTGCCTCCGCATCGCCGTCGGGTAGCCCGTCGGCATCCGGATCGAGCTCAGCGACCGCTTGCGCCGATTCCGACATCGCGGTGTCGGTCAGTACCGCCCAGCAGACCTACCCGGTGGGTGGACCGGTCGAATTCATCATGAAGATCAGCAACACCGGTGCCAGTGCGTGCTCTCGTGACGTGGGACCGGCCGCGAACACGTTCACGGTGACCTCCGGCGGATTCGACGTCTGGTCGTCTGACGCCTGCTCTGGAACCGGCGAGTCGCAGGTGGAGGACATCCCCGCTGGTGAGGCCTACGCCGTGAAGGGTACGTGGGACGCGACAGTGACTGCGAACGGTTGCGGGGCCAACGCCACGGCGGCCGAGGCGGGGGCCTACCAAGTCGAAGCCCGCAACGGCAACGTAACCAGCGACTCGGTGGCCTTCAGTCTCGGATAGTAGCGCTACTGGTAACGGTCGAGTATCGAGGATTCGGCCAGTCGCGACAGCGCGTCCCGGACGCTGCGAGCGCGCGCCTCACCGACTCCCTCGACCGACTGGAGGTCGTCGATCGATGCGGCCAGTAACTTCTGCAGACTGCCGAAGTGATCAATCAGGCGGGTCACCACAGCTTCCGGCAGGCGGGGCACGCGGCCCAGGAGGCGATAACCGCGCGGACTCACAGCGCGGTCCAAGGGCTCGGGTTCGGCGGCCATCCCCAGGGTGCTGGTCAGTTCGGCCAGATTGACCAGTGCTGAATCGGGCACCTCGTCGAGCCGGGCGATGGTGTCCGCATACGCCTCCGAGTCGGGAAGGTAGTCGCGCAGCAGGAGGACCTGGTCGGCGGCAACGCCACTGACCACTTCCTGCAACTGCAGATCCAACAACCTCCCGTCGGCCCCCAACTCCACGACGTACTCGTCGATCTCGGCCGACATCCTGCGCACCATCTCCAAGCGCTGGGTGACGAGCAGCACGTCGCGGACGGTCGCCAGATCCTCGACTTCGAGGGCCGACAACGTGGAACCGACCTCGTCGAGCCGCTGGCGGTAGCGCTCCAGAGTGGCCAGAGCCTGGTTCGCCTTGCCGAGGATCACCGTGGAACCCTCCAGGACCTTGCGTTGCCCGTCGTAGTAGAGCGCGATCGTCTGCATGGACTTGCTGACGCTGATGACCGGGAAGCCGGTCTGCACCGCCACCCGCTCGGCGGTCCGGTGCCGAGTGCCGGTCTCCTGAGTGGGAATCGTGGCATCGGGCATGAGCTGGACGGCTGCGCGCACGATCCGGGTGGCATTGCGGTCCAAGATCACCGCGCCGTCCATCTTGGCCAGCTCCCGCAGGCCGGTGGACGTGAACTCGACATCCATCCGGAACCCGCCGCCGGAGATCTGCTCGATCATCTCGTCGTGGCCCAGGACGATCAGACCGCCGGTGCGCCCCCGCAGGATCCGCTCGAGACCTTCGCGCAGGTCCGTACCCGGGGCCACCTGGGACAAGGTGGCTCTCATGCGGGCCACTCTGTCCATACAACTCCCCGTTCGAAAGCCGGTATCGGCCAATTATCGCCCGAGGGCGGCCGGACGGCGCGTTGACCGGTCCGATCTCGTGGGCCAGTAGCTCAGAACGGGGCGTTCACAGGCCGCAGTCGGGGCCTCTCCGCCAAGTTGGCGGGTACCTGTCGCAGCGCCCCCAGCAGGTCACTGAGCCGATGGATGGGTTGCACCGCCAATCCCGCTGCCGCGCGCACGACATCGGGGTTGCTGCCCGCATCCGCCGGGATGATCACCCGCTTGAAACCGAGCCGGCCCGCTTCCTGCACCCGCTTGGCCAGCCCCGGCACCACCCGAAGGTCCCCGGAGAGGGTCACCTCCCCGATGGCCACCGTGTCGGTCCACAGGGGGGTGTCGAGTCGCGCCGACGCCACGGCCAGGCACAGCGCCAGATCACTGCCCGGATCGCTGACCTTGGCGCCACCGACCGTGGCCACGTAGACGTCCCGGTTGCTCAACTGCAGGGCTCCCGCCTTCTCGGTGACGGTCACCAGCATGGTGGTGCGATTGGGTTCCAAGCCGGTGGCCGAGCGTCGCGGTGCCGGGGCGGCGGTCACGGCCGCCAGCGCCTGGATCTCGGCCAGCAACGGTCGCCGGCCCTCCATCGTCACAGTCAGGCACGAACCCGGGACCGGCTCCTCGCGTACCTTCCGGAACAGGAACGAGGGGTCGGAGACCTCCCGCAAGCCGTCCTCGTCATGCTCGAAGCAGGCCACTTCGTCGGTCGGCCCGAACCGGTTCTTCATCGTGCGCAGCATCCGCAACGTGGACGTGCGATCTCCCTCGAACGTCACGACGGTGTCGACGAGATGCTCGAGCGCGCGGGGACCGGCGACTGAGTTCTCGCGGGTCGACTGTCCCACGAGCAGGGTGGGAAGGTCATGGGTCTTCGCCCACTGCGTGATGGCTTGTGTGACTTCATGGACCTGTGCGACGCCGCCGGCGCGGGAATCGATGGAACTGGTCGCGATCGTCTGGACCGAATCCACCACCAGCAGCGCCGGCCGGACGGTGGCCGCGTGCGCCAGTAGTTGCTCGAGTTCGGTCTCGTCGGCGATGAGCAGGTGCGGGTGCAGGGCGCCGATCCGCCGGGCCCGAAGCCCGATCTGCTCGGCCGACTCCTCGCCGGAGACGTACAAGACCGGCCCCTCGCGGTCGGCGAAGCGATGCGCCACGTCGAGCAGCAGCGTCGACTTGCCGACCCCGGGCTCGCCCGCCACCAGGACCACCTGCCCGGCGACCAGACCGCCCCCGAGGACGCGGTCGAACTCCCCGACGCCGGTACCCCTGCGCTGCTGGGTCTGCGAGCGCAGGTCGACGACCGGCCGAGCCGCCCGGGTGGGGGTGGAGGCGGGGCCGCGCGACTTCGCCCCGGCCTTCGGCCGGCCCGCAGCGGCCATTTCGGCGAGCGTGCCGAATTCTTGACAGGCGGGGCACTTGCCCAGCCACTTCGCCGTGCGGTTCCCGCACCCCGTGCATTGGTATTCGGTCTTGGCCACGCTGGCAGCCTAGATCGGGGGTCGGACATTGGCATCGTGCCGCGCCCGCCCTGGGGACAGACTCAGCGCGGATCGGCCGGGTGCCGGGCGGTATCCATGCCCCGGCGACGGTTCTTCTCCCGTGTTTCGCACGCCTCAACCAGCGTGTCGTAGGCGGGCCGGCCCATCAATTCGATCAATCCGTCGCGCTCGGTCTGGTACACAGGCTCGGACGCGACATGGGCCTCAGTGTTCGAGGAGCAGTACCAGTTCAGGTCGTGGCCGCCGGGTCCCCAGCCGCGCCGGTCGTACTCGCCGATCCCGACCACCAGGATCGTGCTGCCGTCTGGGCGTTCCACGTTGTCGAACGTGCGGCGGATCGGCAACTGCCAGCAGACGTCGGGTTTCGTCTCGACCGGCGACACCCCCTCCCGGATCGCCAGCGCATGCAGCGCGCACCCGGTTGGACCGTCGAAGTCGGCACGGTTGAGGAACAGGCAGGCGCCGTCGACGACCCGGGTCTGCTTGCTGCCTTCGGGATCCTTCGTCACGATCCCCTTCTCGGCGCCGACCTCGTGGTACTGCCAGTCCGCCGGGGTGAGCCGGGCGGCCCATCTGGCGACCCGCTTGCGGTCGTCCTTGTCGCTGAAGTGGGCCCCGAGCGTGCAGCAGCCGGCGTCGGGCATGTCTGCGCTGATCCCGCCACAGCCGCGGCCGAAGATGCAGGTCCATCGGCTGGTCAGCCAGGTCAGATCGCAGCGGAACACCCGCTCCGGATCCGCAGGGTCGGTGAACTCCAGCCATTCCCTGGGGAAATCAAGAGTGACTTCTGGCACTGGGCCAGACTACGAGGCATACCCTTGGCCCATGCGACTCGGCGTCCTGGATATCGGCTCCAACACCGTCCATCTGCTGGTGGTCGACGCGCATCACGGCGCCGCGCCGGTGCCGGCCCTGTCACACAAGGTGGAGTTGCGCCTCGCCGAGCATCTGCGGCCGGATGGGACCATCGATGCCGCAGCCACCTCCACCCTGGTGACTTTCGTCGAGGACTCCCTCGAGATCGCTGAGGACGCCGGTGTCACAGAGATCATGGCGTTCGCCACAAGTGCGATCCGGGAAGCGCCCAACGGCGTGGAGGTGCTCAAGGAGGTCAAGCGTCGCACCGGTGTCGACGTCGACCTGCTCAGCGGCGAGCAGGAGTCGATCATCACGTTCTTCGCCGTGCGTCGCTGGTTCGGCTGGTCCAGTGGCCGGCTGCTCGTGGTGGACATCGGCGGCGGGTCGCTGGAACTGGCCAACGGCACCGATGAGGTCCCGGACGTGGCGATGTCGTTGCCGCTGGGTGCGGGACGGCTGACCCGCGACTGGTTGCCGGACGACCCCCCGAAACCGCAACAGCTCAAGAAACTGCGCAAGTTCGCGCGCGCCGAGGTCGCCGATGTGGTCGGTCGGCTGACCCGCTACGGCCAGCCGGAGTTGTCCGTCGCGACGAGCAAGACGTTCCGGCAGCTTGCGCGTATCGCCGGGGCTCCGCCGAGCGCCGACGGACTGTACGCCCGGCGCAGCCTGATGCGATCGGACCTGGCGACCTGGCTGCCGAAACTTGCCGAGATGCCGGCCAGCAAGCGCACCGACCTGCCCGGGGTCTCGCAGGGCCGTGCCCGCCAGCTTGTGGCAGGCGCGGTGGTCGCCGAGGCGGTCATGGACATCTTCGGGATCACCGAACTCGCGATCTGTCCCTGGGCGCTGCGCGAGGGCGTGATTCTGGAGCGCCTCGACGCCTTCGCCGGGTAGGGCTCCCACTGACCGCGCCGCCGTGGCCGATTGTCACACTGGACTGGTGACGAAGGCAGGGGCGGACCGTGCGGGCAGACCGAGGACCCGGGTCGCGCTGTCGAGCGCGTCGGTCTACCCCGAATCGACGGCGGCTGCTTTTGAGATGGCCTCCCGGCTCGGATACGACGGGGTCGAGGTCATGGTGATGAACGACACCGTCTCCCAGGACCCGGAGGCGTTGCGCAGGCTGTCCGACCACTACGCGGTGCCGATCCTGGCCATCCACGCGCCGTGCCTGCTCATCACGCAGCGGGTGTGGGGCACGGATCCGTGGGCGAAACTCGTGCGGGCGCGAACGGCGGCCGAGACGCTGGGTGCTGACACGGTGGTGGTCCACCCGCCGTTCCGCTGGCAGCGCGAATACGCCCGCGACTTCCTGCGAGGCCTGCGCAGGATGCAGGACGAGACGGACATCCGGTTCGCCGTCGAGAACATGTACCCGTGGCGGGCAGGTGGCCGGGAACTCGCGGCATACGCGCCGGGGTGGGACATCCGCGATGAGGACTACCCGCACACGACCCTGGACATGTCGCACACGGCGGTCAGCGGGGTGGATCCGCGGCGGATGGTGCGCGATCTGGCGGGTTCGCTGTCGCACATCCACTTGGCCGACGGCAGCGGAAGCAGCCGTGACGAACACCTGATCCCGGGGCGCGGCACGCAGCCGTGCGGGGAGGTTCTCGAAGACATCACCACCACCGGCTTCGACGGGATCGTGGTGGTCGAGGTGAGCACCCGCAAGTCCGCGAACCGGACGGAGCGCGAACGGGATCTGGTGGAGGCACTGGCGTTCGCCAGACTGCACCTGGAAGTGCCGTAGGCCCCTGATCTGATCGAGTCAGTGGCCGACGGTTCCATCTCGGCGGGTTCAGGCCGGTGGGGTGTGTTTCGGGGCCGGCCGAACAGGACCGTCTGTGCTGACCGAACTCGCGTGGCGTGGGCGTCACGGACTGGTTCCGGGTCGGGTTGGCGTTAGGTTCTCGTGTTCGCGTTAGGACTTCGGGTTCCGGTTAGACCTTCTGGCCGCCCATCAGGCTAACGCGAACGCGGACGCGAGAACCCAGTCGGAAATCCGCTCGTGTACTCGGTAGCCGCAGGAGTTGGCCGCGAGGTTAGAGAATGTGCACGAGGTTAGAGAACGCACGTGTGGCTTCTCCAACCTCGTGCACGACCTCTAGTCCGAAAATGGCTGGTGTACTCGGTCGCCGCAGAAGTGGGCCGCGAGGTTAGAGAATGGTCGCGAGGTTAGAGATTGTGCACGAGGTTAGTGAACGCACGTGTGGTTTCTCTAACCTCGTGCACGTTCTCTAACCCGAGCGGTTTCCGGCCGGCATTTCCCCGCCTGAACGCCGCGGCCGGCCACGGCCATGGATGACTGACGCGAGCGATCTCCGCCCGGTATTCTCCCGCCTGAACGCCGCGGACGGCCACGGATGTCGAACGCGAACACGTTGACTCCTCCGGTGCCTTTGGACGTGCCCACCTGGGATCGCTGGCCGGCTGCGGGCCCACCGGCAGAGCCGGCAACCTGTGTCCCTGCGGTCGCTCGCGGGTCTGCGCAGGACCCGGGATCCAGGCCCCGGGTCAGCAGACCTCCATGGAATCGAGGGGCCTGCGGCTCTGTCCCAAGTTCCGGCCGGGAACAGTCCCCGCGGCCATGGCGCGTGGGTGATCAGAGGCGGAATGCGTCTTGGCGAATAGGCTGTGCTGCATGGGAACTGACGACGTGCGTGACGCGGTACTCGATTCCGCTCGAGCAGCCTTCCACGCCCGGGGGTACGTGCGAACCTCCATCAAGGGCGTCGCGGCCGCAGCTGGGGTCGCCCCCGAGGTGGTGAACCGGTACTGGAACTCCAAGGAATCGTTGTTCGCCGCGGCCATGCGGCTGCCGTTCGACCCGGCCAGTGCCGTGCCGGAACTCGTGGCGCCCGGACTCGACGGGATGGGCGAGCGGCTGACCAGGGCGACGTTGGACCTGCTGGCCGACGAGGACAGTCGCAATGACTTCATCGCGTTGTTCCAGGCCGGCGCTTCGGCCACCAAAGCCGCCCGTGGCATGCAGGACTACATCGAGCGTTCCATCGTCGACCGGCTGGTGCGCACGCTCGGGGTGCCCGACGCCAGGCTCCGGGTGAACCTGATCGTGGCCTACCTCATGGGCATCGCGACAACCCGCTACATCGTCCGGCTCGAACCCGTGGCCTCGATGCCGGAGGACGATCTCGTGAAACTGGTGGCGCCGACGATCCAGGGGTGGCTCGACCCCACCAAGCCGCTGCGACCGAACAAGTCCAACTCCACGAAGTCCAGTGGGGGCTCAGCCATCGGCGAGCCAAAGCCGCGCGGCGGTCGGTAGCCTGAACTCCGAATTGGTCCAGGGAGGTTTCAAGTGATCCGGCGAGCATTACTGAGCCTTTCGCGGCAGAAGAAGATCCAGGAGATCTCGGCCAGCGCGCCCATCGCGCGGTCGGTGGTGATGCGCTTCATCGCCGGCGAGACGGAGGCCGATGCGGTGCGCGCGGCCGGTGAACTCGCCGAGGAGGGATTGCTCAGCACGATCGACCATCTCGGCGAGGACATCCTCGACCGCGGCCAGGCCGACTACACCCGGGATGCGTATGTACGGCTGCTCAAGGGTCTCGACGAGGCCGGCCTGGCGGCCGCCGCGGAGGTCTCGGTGAAGTTGTCAGCGATGGGACAGGCGCTTCCCGGCGACGGCGAGAAGATCGCTTTGGAGAATGCTCGCGTGGTCTGCGAAACGGCGAAGGCCGCGGGCACGACGGTGACCTTGGACATGGAGGACCACACCACGACGGACTCGACGCTGGGCATCCTCAGGCAGTTGCGCGCGGACTTCCCGGACACGGGGGCGGTTCTGCAGGCCTACCTGTATCGCACGGAGCAGGACTGCCGGGACCTCGCCCACGAAGGGTCCCGGATCCGGCTCTGCAAGGGCGCTTACAAGGAGCCGGAGTCTGTCGCGTTCCAGGCCAAGGAAGACGTCGACAAGGCCTATGTGCGCTGCATGCGGATCCTGTTCGATTCCAAGTGCTACCCGATGATCGCCTCCCACGACCCGCGGCTGGTGGAGATCGCCGGCGCCCTGGCGACCCGGGCCGACCGGGCCAAAGGCACCTACGAGCACCAGATGCTCTACGGCGTGCGCCCCGACGAGCAGCGACGGCTGGCCAAGTCCGGCGAGCGGATGCGGGTCTACATCCCTTACGGAGCCGAGTGGTACGGCTACATGGTCCGCCGGATGGCCGAGAAGCCCGCCAATATGACCCTGTTCCTGAAGTCGCTCACGTCCAAGTCGTAGGACGCTGCGCCCGCGTCCCTCGACAGCCGAGGGCGCTTGTGTGACGAAGTTGTGGGGGCCGAACACGGATTGTGATGAAGGTGCGCGGTTCAGACGAGGCGGACCGCCCACCTTCGTAACACAGCACCGGGCCTGCCACCAACTTCGTCACAACGCCCCACGCCGATCGAACAAGCAGGTCCAGACCCTCAGCCGCCGGCCAGTTCCACCGAGCGGTTGCGGGCCGCCTCCAGCGCGGCCAGGAAGGCGGCACGCACTTTGTGATCCTCCAGCACCCGCAGGGCCGCAGCGGTGGTTCCCGCCGGCGAGGTCACGTTCTCCCGCAGGACGACCGGGTGCTCCCCGGTCTCCTGCAACATCGTCGCCGCACCGTAGACGGTCTGCAGCGTCAGTTCGGTCGCGAGCCGGCGGGGCAGGCCCAGACCGACCCCGGCTTCGATCATGGCCTCGACCGTGAAGAAGATGTAGGCCGGTCCGGAACCGGAGATCGCGGTGACAGCGTCCTGCTGGCTCTCGGGAACCTCCACCACCTTGCCGACGCAACTCATCAAACGCACAGCCATGGTCATGTGTTCTGGCAGGCAGTGCGTTCCCGGCGAGATCGCTGACATGCCCTGGTCGACCAGCGCCGGGGTGTTGGGCATGACCCGGATCACCGAGGTGCCCTGCGGCAGGCGTGCCTCCAGGGAGGCGGTCGTCACGCCGGCGGCCAGCGAGACGACCAGCACGCCGGGCTTGAGTTCCCCGGCGATCTGGTCAACGACGCCGAAGATGTCCTGGGGTTTGACCACCAGGATCAGTACATCGGCCTCCCTTGCGGCCTCCACGTTGCTGGCGATGTCCACGCCGTAGCGGTCGTGCAGTTCCACGATCCGGTCCTGCCGCTTGTCGGCGACCACGTAGGTGTCGCCCATGCGCTCACCGCGCAGCAGACCGGACAGCAGAGCCTCTCCCATGACGCCGGCCCCGACGACCGCAACCACACCCATGGGGAACAACGTACAAGGTCGCCGGTGACGTCTCAGCCCAGCCCGCCCTGCCGCCGGTGGGATGAGGCCCGCACCCTGTGTGACGAAGTTGCGGGGGTCCGGGTCCGGCTTGTTACGAAGGTGCGGGGTCCGAGCGGTCGCGACCGCGCACCTTCGCAACACAATGACGAGATGGGCCAGCACCTTCGTCACAACCGTGCCCGGCGACCGACCCGATGATCGGGCCCTCACGAAGCCCGAACCGCAAAACTGCTCTGTCAACCGCGCCTTATGGGTAGCGTGTCAGGTATGGGTCATCGGGTCGCGTTCGTGTGGGACGACGACCTCCGCTACTACGACTTCGGCCCGGGTCACCCACTGGCACCGGTGCGCGTCCAACTGGCCTACCGGCTTTCGCGCGACCTCGGCCTGCTCGATGATCCGGGACTGACCATCATTGCGCCCGCGGAGCTGCCCGAGGGCCTGTTGGACAGCATCCACACCCCCGAGTTCATCGAAGCGGTCCGTCAGGAAGCGGCAGGCAGTCACGGCCTGGGTACAGACGACGTACCGGTGTTCAAGGACATGCACAAGCACTCCCAACTCGTCTGCGGTGCCTCGCTGGCCGTCACCCAGGCCGTCTACCGGGGGGAGGCCGACCACGGCGTGAACTTCGCCGGCGGATTGCACCATTCGATGCCGGATCGGGCGTCGGGCTTCTGCGTCTACAACGACCTGGCCGCATCGATCAAGTGGCTGTTGGATCAAGGCGTGGAACGGATCGCCTATGTCGACGTCGACGTCCACCACGGTGACGGCGTCCAGCAGCACTTCTGGGACGACCCGCGGGTTCTGACCATCTCGCTGCACGAGAGTCCCCGGACCCTGTTCCCCGGCACGGGCTGGCCCACCGAGATCGGGGGGGAGAACGCCCAAGGCAGCGCCATCAACGTCGCGCTGCCGCCGGGCACGGCGGACAACGCGTGGCTGCGCGCCTTCGATGCCATCGTGCCACCGGCGTTGCATGCCTTCGCGCCGCAGTACCTGGTCACCCAACAAGGTTGCGACAGCCATTTCTCCGACCCGTTGGCGCACATGTCACTGAGTATCGAGGGCCAGCGCATGTCGTATCAGGCTCTGCATCGGCTCGCGCACACGTACACCGACGGTCGCTGGACCGCCACTGGCGGTGGGGGATACGAGTGGGTGGACGTCGTGCCCCTGGCCTGGAGCCACTTGCTGGCAGAAGCCCTGGGCAGGCCGGTGGACACCGGCTCCGAGACACCCGCGGCGTTCCGGGATCTGGTCCGCAACGTCCTGCAGCGGGAACCGCCGATGGTCATGGGCAACGGCCGGGATCCCTGGATGCGTAGCTGGGAGATCGGCTACAACCCCGACGATCCTGTGGACGCCGCCGTGCTGGCCACCCGCAGGGCCGCGTTCCCGCATCTGGGAATCGACCCAGACCCCGATCCGATGTTCTAGCCCGACTACCCTGGGTCCTAGTCGACGTCCAGTAGGAGGCCTGAATGGGTTCGGTGGTCAAGAAGCGCCGTAAGCGCATGGCGAAGAAGAAGCACCGGAAACTGCTTCGCAAGACCCGCGTCCAGCGTCGTAACAAAAAGTAGTCCGGGGGCTGACCATGGGTCAGGTGGTCCTCGTCACCGGCGTCTCGCGCTACTTGGGCGGTCGGATGGCGCAGATCCTCACTCAGGATCCCGACGTCGATCGGGTGATCGGCGTGGATGTGGTTGCGCCGCGCCAGGAGATCGGCGGCGCCGAATTCGTCCGCGCGGACATCCGCAACCCGATCATCGCCAAGGTGATCGAGGCCGCGAAGGTCGACACGGTCGTGCACATGGGGGTGATCGCGACCCCGATGCAGGCGGGCGGCCGGATGTCGATGAAGGAGATCAACGTCATCGGCACGATGCAGCTGCTGGCGGCGTGTCAAAAATCTCCGACTGTTCGCAAACTCGTCGTGAAGTCCACGTCGTCGGTGTACGGGGCAGGACCGAAGGATCCAGCCATGTTCACCGAGGAGATGGAGCCCAAGCACGCGCCCACTTCCGGCTGGGCTAAGGACAGCGTCGAGGTCGAGGCCTACGTGCGCGGTTTCGCCCGCCGACGCCCCGACGTCTCGGTGACCACACTGCGTTTCGCCAATTACCTCGGGCCCCACGTGCAGACGCCCATGACCACGTACTTCTCGCTGCCGGTCATCCCGGTGGTGCTCGGGTTCGATGCGCGGTTGCAGTTCATCCACGAGGACGATGGGCTCGATGCGATGCGGCGGGCCACAGTGGAGGACCATCACGGGACCTTCAATGTGGCTGGCGACGGGGTCATCCTGGTCTCGCAGGCGGCCAGGCGGGCGGGCCGGCCGGTGGTGCCGGTGCCCGGACAGTTCGCGTTCGCCGTGGGAGCTTTGTTCCGCCGGATGGGCCTGGCCGATTTCTCCCCGGAGCAGGTGCGCTTCCTCACCTACGGTCGCGGCATCGACACCAGCCGGATGCGCACCGAGTTCGGCTTCGTGCCCCAGCACACGACATCGGAGACGTTCGACTCCCTCGTCGATTCGCACAACCTCAACCGACTGCTGCCGCCTGAGCGGGTTGAGAGCATCGAAGACCAGTTGTTGTCCCTGCTGACCGGGAAGGATTGAAGCCCATGCCCGACGCCCGTGTCATCCCGATCAAGGGTAAGGACCCCAAGAAGAAGAAGCGCCCGACGGCCAAGAAGGCCGCCGCCCCGAGCGGGGGTGCCCGTGCCAGCCGGTCGAGCACCGTTCCGGCTCAGGAGGCTGATGCGGAGCCGACGCCGCTGCCGGGCGTGCAGGAACACGTGGACTGGGACACCCGGGTCGCCGGGGCGCTGGCGTTCCTGCGCCGCCGGATCACTGGCGAGTACAAGGTCGACGACTTCGGCTTCGACCCGGAACTGACCGACCGGATCCTCCTGGCGCCTTTCCGGCCGTTGTACAAGAAATGGTTCCGGATCGAGACCCGCGGGCTCGAGAACATTCCCGACACCGGTGGGGCGTTGCTGGTGGCCAACCATTCCGGAACCGTCGCTGTCGACGCCATGATGACTCAACTGGCTATCTGGGACCATCACCCCGAGCACCGGCACCTGCGGATGCTCGGTGCCGACTTCGTCTTCCAGTTGCCGCTCGTGGGAGAAATCGCACGCAAGAGCGGCCACACGCTGGCTTGTGCCCCGGATGCGGAGCGCCTGCTGTCCACCGGCGAGCTGGTCGGGGTCTGGCCGGAGGGTTTCAAGGGGATCGGCAAGCCGTTCAGCGAGCGGTACAAACTGCAGCGGTTCGGCCGCGGCGGTTTCGTGGCGGCGGCGCTGCGCACCAAGACCCCGATCATCCCCTGCTCGATCGTCGGCGCCGAGGAGATCTACCCGATCATCGGAAACGCCAAGTTGATGGCAAGAATGCTCGGGGCCCCCTATTTCCCGATCACGCCGACGTTCCCGTGGCTCGGGCCGTTGGGCATGGTGCCGCTGCCGAGCAAGTGGATCATCGAGTTCGGTGAGCCGATCCGCACCGACGAGTTCCCGGATGGTGCCGCCGACGATCCGATGCTGGTATTCGACCTCACCGACCAGGTGCGTGAAACCATCCAGCAGACCTTGTACCGGCTGTTGGTCGCCCGCCGTTCGGTGTTCTTCTAGCCCGACGCTTTCAGTTGTCTTCGGGACTGGTGCGGTTTTGCGCGTTCCGGTTCGACGCGCTGGCCAGCGATGGCCCTAGCGCGAGCCCGGGGGCCCGAGTCCGGCTCGTGTACCGGGCGAAGGAGTTGGCCGCGAGGTTAGAGAATGTACTCGGTCGCCGCAGGAGTTGGCCGCGAGGTTAGAGAATGGTCGCGAGGTTAGAGATCGTGCACGAGGTTAGTGAACGCACGTGTGGCTTCTCTAACCTCGTGCACGTTCTCTAACCCGAGTGGATTTCCGCCCGGCATTTTCCCGCCTGAACGCCGCGGCCGGCCACGGCCATGGACGACTAACGCGAGCGGTTCCGCCCGGTTTCCGCCCGGCTTCCCGCCTCAAACGCCCGGCGGCCACGGCCATGGATGACTCGCGCCAACCCCGGGGTCTGACCGCTGCGACCCGCGCCAACTGGCTTCCGGCTAGTTGCGGATCGCCCGCCGTGCCATGACCGTTCCAACTGCGATTCCGGTGACCAGACCGGCGGCGCCGACCGCCGGGGCGGTGATCTTGACGACACGTCGGGCCGTCCGGTAATCGCGGATCGTCCAGCCGTTGCGCCTGGCGTGCTGCCGCAGGGCTCGATCCGGGTTGACCGCCACCGGGGTCCCGACCATGGACAGCATCGGGATGTCGTTGGCCGAGTCCGAGTACGCCGCGCACCGGCTCAGGTCCAGCCCTTCGCGTCGCGCGAGCGCCTCGACCGCCTCAGCCTTGGCCTGCCCGTGCAACGGCTTGCCGACGAGACTGCCCGTGTAGACGCCGTGCACCTGCTCGGACACCGTGCCCAACGCGCCGGTGACGCCGAGGTGCTCGGCGATCAGCTCGGCGAGTTCGACGGGTGCCGCGGAGACCAGCCACACCCGTTGACCGGCGTCCAGATGGCCCTGCGCCAGGGCGACAGTCCCGGGCCAGAACCGGTCGAGCATGTACTCGTTGAAGATCTCCCGGGTCAACTGCACGAGTTCGGCCTGGTTGCGGCCCGCCACCAGAGCCAGCGCTTCCTCGGTGATGTCGTGCATGTCCTCGGCGTCCTCTTTGCCGACCACTATGAAGCGCGTCTGCTTCCATACGAAGTCGAGGATCTGGCCCTTGGACAAGTACTTGTGAGCGGCCAGGCCGCGAGCCCAATGGAACATCGAGGCGCCGTGGATAAGCGTGTTGTCGATGTCGAAGAACGCTGCGGCGTACGGATCCGGCAATGCGGGCTCGGAAGCCCCGGGCTCCTGCCCGCTCTCGGCGTGGTCCGGGTGCTGCTCGTCACCTAGGGTCACCTCTGCAGGCTAGCGAAGTCCCAGATATGCAAGACTCGGGGCGTGGTGGCCAACCTTGCGGATCTGGTGCGCGACGCGGCGCAAACGCGTCCGCGACACCCCGCAGTGGTGACCGATCAGCGGGTCACGTCGTGGGCCGAGGTCGAGTGGCAGGTCCGTGCCGTGGCCAGCGGCCTGGTGGCGCGAGGGCTCGAGCCGGGGACCCGTGTGGCCCTGATGCAGCGCAACACTCTGGAGTTCGTGACGACCTTCTTCGGGATTCTGCGGGCGGGCATGTGCGCGGTGCCGCTCAACACCGGCTACACCACCTCGGAACTGTCGTTGATGATCTCCGATGCCGACGTGCGGCTGGCGGTCGCCGACCCGAGCGTGGAACCGGCGCTGCGCCGGATCCCCGATCTCGATGTGATCGTGACCGGTGGCGACGACTGGCGGCGGTTCACCGTGGGGAGCAGCCCGCTGCCGACCGACCCGACGGATCCGGAGTCGCTGGCGGTACTGCTGTTCACCTCCGGCACGACCGGCCGGCCGAAGGCGGCGATGTTGACGCACCGGGCGCTGCTGGCCAACCTCGAGCAGTTGAGCCAACTGCAGGACCCGCCGGTAATGACCGCCGACGACGTGGTCCTGTGCGTCCTGCCGCTTTTCCATATCTATGCGCTGAACGCCACCCTCGGGATGGTCGCCCGGCGGGGCGCCACCATCGTGCTCAATGAGCGCTTCGACCCCGCTGTCGCCCTGGAGGCGATCGCCCGCCACCAAGTCACCAACGTGGCGGGCGCCCCGCCGATGTACATCGCCTGGTCTGATCACGACGATCTGGCCGACCGGCTGCAGGGCGTGCGCATGCTGGTGTCCGGTGCCGCCCCCCTGCCGGCGACGGTGATGCGGCACTTCGAAGAGGTCACCGGGAAGCCCATCTGGGAGGGTTACGGGATGACCGAATGCTCACCGGTGATCACCGCCTCGCTGGTCGCGGGTCGTCCCAAGGCCGGTTTCGTGGGGCAGCCGCTGCCGGGCATCGAACTCCAGTTGCGCGACGAGGCCGGCAACGTGGTCCTGGAAGGGGATCCGGGCGAGATCTTCGTGCGTGGCGACAACGTCTTCAGCGGATACTGGCCGGACGGATCGGGCGGACCCGACGATGAGGGCTGGTTCGCCACCGGGGATGTTGCCTACAGCGACGAGGACGGGGATCTGCGCCTGGTGGACCGCATCCGGGAACTGATCATCGTCAGTGGTTTCAACGTGTACCCGCGCGAAGTCGAAGATGCGCTGCTCCAGATGGACGGTGTAGTGGAGGCGGCAGTGATGGGTGTCACCCACCCCTACACCGGCGAGGCCGTGAAGGCTTTCGTGGTCGCCAGTCCCGGGTCACAGATCGATGCAGACGCCGTACAGCAGTTCGCAGCCACCCGTCTGGCGCGCTTCAAGTGCCCGACGATCGTCGACGTCGTTTCCGACCTCCCGCATTCCGTGACCGGCAAGGTGAGCAAAGGGCGCCTGCGTGAGGCGCAAGGGGTGACGTCGCTCTGAGCGCCAGGGTGGTCCTCGTCGGAAAACCGGGTTGTCACCTCTGTGACGTCGCTCGTGAGGTCGTAGAACTCGTCTGCGCCAAGACGGACACCGAGTGGGTCGAAGTCAGCGTCCGCGACGATCCCCGCCTGGCGTCGCGGTACTCCGACCAGGTGCCGGTGGTGATTGTCGACGGGGTCGTCCATGACATGTACCGCGTGAACCCGCAGCGACTCGAGGCCGCGCTGCGAGCGTAGCGGTGCTGGGCGGCGTCAGGCCCGGATCCACCGAGGGCGTTGCCGGGACCGGTGTCACGTCAGTGAGTTCGGACCTGTCGGACGTTGAAGTCCACCCGCAACCCACTGCAGGCAGCCCTTGCGGGTTTGGACCTGTCCGGGACGCCCCGGCCTTCGGCGAAGGGATGATCTTCTAGACCAAGGCCTGGGGAACGGTGCCTGGCGGCACCGGGGGCCATCTCTTGATGCGGACACGGTTGTGACGAAGTTGTCGTCCGCCGTTCCGCCGTGTGACGAAGGTGCGCGGTGGCGGGCGGCCGGACCCCTCACCTTCGTAACAACCCAGGCTCGGGTGCCGCAACTTCGTCACACGGGCAGTCCAGACCGCAATCTGTCCGATTAGCGAGCCCATGCGTCCGATTAGCAGTTTGGGTCACGCTTGTGAAATCGGTAGCATGGTCAGCGTGTGAGTGCCGTGCTCACGCAGACAGGTGACAGGTGTCCATTCCGCGATTGCGACGACGCGAACTGCCGGATGCCACGATCGCCCGCCTGCCGCAGTACATCCGCTGCCTGTCACAACTCGAGAACGCCGGCCTGCAGACCGTGCACAGCGTCGACCTGGCAGCTCAGATCGGTGTCAGCGGTGCAGTGGTGCGCCGGGATCTCAGCTACGTCGGCAGTTACGGCAAACGAGGCGTGGGCTACCCGGTCGCCGAGTTGCGCGAGCACGTCACCGGGGCACTCGGTCTGGCCGGCGAGCATCACCTGGTCATTGTCGGAGTAGGCCACCTAGGGCGCGCGCTGGCCGGGTACGGGGGTTTCCTGGAACGGGGACTGCGCGTCGTCGGACTTTTTGATGTCGACCCGGACTTGGTCGGCTCGAAGGCCGGGAACCCGGACGTGGGACAGCTCGAGATTCAGCCTATGTCCGAACTCGAGGCCTTCGTGGCCGGCCAGCGAGCGGTCATCGGTGTGATCGCCACGCCGGGGTCGGCCGCACAAGCGGTCGCTGATCGGCTCGTCGCGGCCGGTGCCCGCAGCATCCTGAACTTCTCGGCGGTTCACCTCGATGTGCCGCCCGACGTCGTGGTGCGCCCGGTCGACCTGGCCACCGAGATCCAGATCCTGGCCGTGCACGCGGGTCAGCGGGAGCCACGATGAGTCTGCTTGTCGTCGGAGTCAGTCATCACACCGCGCCCATCGAGATCTTGGAGAAGGTCGCCGGGGTCGACGCGGACGACATCCTGGGCATCCTCGGCTCCGGGGAAGCGGTCGCCGAGACGCTGCTGCTGTCCACCTGCAACCGGGTCGAGGTGTACACCGAGGTCTCCCGGTTCCATTCGGCGGTGGAGGCGGTCACATCGCACCTGGCCAAGAGTTCGGGATTGTCAGTGGAGGAGTTGTCCAAACACGTCTACGTCCACTACGAGGATGCGGCAGTGCGCCACGCGTTCCGGGTGGCCAGCGGGCTGGACTCCATGGTTGTCGGGGATGAACAGATCCTGGGCCAGTTCCGGGAGGCGTTCAAGGCCGCCGTCGACCAGGGGCAGGCGAGCCGGCGGCTGCACGAACTGGCGCAGAGTGCGCTGCGCGTGGGCAAGCAGGTGCACACCGACACCGGCATCGGGCGACACGGGGCTTCCGTTGTCGAGGTGGCCCTGGCCGAGGCGCGACGCCACCACGGATCGCTGAGCGGGCGCGACGTCATCATCCTGGGATCGGGCTCCATGTCGTCGCTGGCAGCATCGGTGGCGGCATCCGCGGGCGCCCGGATCACCGTCATCGGCCGCACGTCGGCCGCGGTGCACCGGCTGGCCGAAGCCGTCGGTGGCACGGGGGTGGAACTGGTGGATCTCGACGAGCACCTGCGAACCGCCGACGTCGTCGTCAGCGCAACCGGGGCCACCGGTCAACTTGTCACACGCGACCACCTCGAGCAGGTGCTCGCGGGGGTCACGCCGGACCTGGTGTTCTGCGACCTCGCGCTTCCCCACGACATCGATCCGGCCGTGACCCAGATCCCCGGGGTGGTGCGGCTGGACCTGAGTGCCATCGCGGAACTGCCCGAGGCCCATGTGGCACAAGAATCAGTCGCATCCGCGGAGGCCATCGTGCTGACAGCGACGACGGACTTCGTTCAGCGCCAGACCAGCGCCCGGGTGGACCCTGTGGTGGTGGCCTTGCGGGCCCGCGCCGAGCAGGTCGTCGACGCCGAGTTGGGCCGCCTGCGGCTGCGCAACCCCGAACTCGACGATGAACAGTTCTCCGAGATCGCCCGTTCCATGCGGCGCGTGGTCGCCACGTTGCTGCACACTCCCACGGTGCGGATGAAGGAGTTCGCCGTGGATCCGGACGGGGACCGGTACGCTGCGGCACTGCACGCCTTGTTCGACCTCGATCCCGCTGCCGTCACCGCTCTCACGGACAGCCAGAGTGGGTCCACGAGTGTCTGAGATCCGAGTGGCCACCAGGGCCAGTGCATTGGCGCGCGCGCAATCCGGCTGGGTTCGCCAGCAGATCCGGTCTGTGACCCGCGCGGAGGTCGGCGAGGTCCTCGTGACCTCGGAGGGCGACGTCTCGAACGCGGCCCTCACCTCGTTCGGCGGCCAAGGCGTCTTCGTCACGGCGGTGCGAGAAGCAGTGGTCGATGGTCGTGCCGACGTGGCTGTCCACTCGATGAAGGACATGCCCACCGCCCCCGACCCGCGCACGACGATCGCGGCAGTGCCCCTGCGTGAGGACGTGCGGGACTTCCTCGTCTCGTCTGCGGCCAGCATCGCGGACCTGCGGTCCGGGGCGCGGGTGGCCACCGGTTCTCCGCGGCGCGCCGCCTACCTACTGCGGATGCGTCCCGACCTGCGGATCGTCGATATCCGCGGAAACGTCGACAGCCGGATCGGCAAGGTGCGGCGCGGCGATGTCGACGCCGCGGTGCTGGCGCTGGCCGGTCTGAACCGGCTCGGATCGACTCCGCCCGGCTTCGTCATCGAGGTCGACGACATGCTTCCCGCGGTCGGGCAGGGCGCTCTGGCCGTGGAGATGCGTCACGACGATGCCCGGGTCGGGCAGGTCTCGCAGATCAACGACGCGATTGCCTGCGCGGCGGTCGCGGCTGAGCGGGCACTGCTCGCGGGCCTGCGGGCGGGTTGCAGCGCACCTGTGGGGGCGCTCGCCCGCGTACACGGGGAAACGATTGAACTTCGAGCCGCCGTCCTCGCGCACGACGGTTCGCAGATGTACGAAAACACAACGACCGGACCTGTCGATGATCCCGCGGATGTGGGCCGCAGGGCCGCCGAAACCCTCCTCGGGCAAGGTGCCGGTCTACTACTTGGAGATGACACATGAAGAATCGCAAACGCGTGCCCGCCGTGGCCCTGATCGCGGGAGGCTCCGGCGATCCCGAACTGCTCAGCGTGCGCGGGGCCGCCATGCTCGCCCAAGCCGACGTCGTCGTCTGCGACGAGGAGGTCGTAGGCCTGCTCGCGGGTCGGGACGTCGAGGTGCTGGACATCGCGACCTCCCCGACCGATGCACCCGCCGTGGCCAAGGCGCTGATCGAGCAGGCCCGGGCCGGGCGTCACGCGGTCCGTGTGTTCGCCGGTGACCCGGTGCTCGACGGGCGCGTCATCGCCGAGGCGAAGGTCCTGCACCGGTCGAAGGTGCCGTTCGAGATGCTGCCGTGCGCCGCGGACGTGTCCGGCATCGCCGCGTACGCCGGGGTCGGGCTGGTCGGCCCCCGGGCCAAGCAGTTGCGAGTCGTGGACCTGCTGGCTGGGGAGGTCGACTCCGCGACGCTTGCCGACACCGGTTCGACGTTGGTGATCCGCAACGGCGCCGACTCCGCCGCCGGCCTGGCCAAGGCGGCGCTGGCCGCAGGTCGCAGTGCGTCGACCGGACTCGTGATCGTGCGGGCGGGCACCACCGTCGAGCAGCAGACCGTCGTGACCACGCTGGGCGATGCCGCCGCCGATCTCAAGGCCGCGAAACTGACGGGCAACGGTGACGTCTTCCTCGGCGAAACGGTCGGAACGGCGGCAACCCTCGGATGGTTCGAGAGCAGGCCGCTGTTCGGCTGGCGCGTGCTGGTACCGCGCACGAAGGACCAGGCCGGCGAGCTGTCGGCGCAACTGCGCCTCTACGGCGCGGTCCCGGTCGAGGTTCCCACCATCAGCGTGGAGCCGCCGCGCACCCCGCAGCAGATGGAGCGTGCGATCGAGGGTATCGAGTCCGGTCGCTACCAGTGGATCGCGTTCACCAGCGTCAACGCGGTGCGCGCGATCAGGGAGCGCTTCGAGACCCGCGGTCTCGACGCCCGCCACCTCGCAGGCCTGAAGATCGCCGCGATCGGTGAGTCGACGGCGGCGGCGCTGCAGGACTTCGGGGTCAAGCCCGACCTCGTGCCAGGAGTCGATGCCCAGTCGTCGGCCGGTCTGCTCGAAGTGTGGCCCGAGCGCGACACCGAACTCGACCCGATCGGCCGGGTGTTCCTGCCGCGTGCGGACATCGCCACGGAGAAACTGGTCGCGGGCCTGACCGACCTGGGCTGGGAGGTCGACGACATCACGGCCTACCGGACGGTGCGCGCCGCGCCGCCGGCGGCCGAGATCCGCGAGGCGATCAAGACCGGGGGCTTCGATGCCGTGGTGTTCACGTCATCGAGCACGGTGCGCAACCTGGTCGGCATCGCGGGCAAGCCACACGCGACCACTGTCATCGCGGCGATCGGTCCGGAGACCGCGACGACTGCCGGCGAGCACGGGTTGAAGGTGGCGGTGCAGCCGTCGCAGGCGAAGATCGAGCCCTTGGTGGCGGCGCTCGCCGAACATGGGGACCAGTTGCGCAACGCCGCGCTGGACAACGGCGAGCGGACATGGCGTCCCTCCAAACGCCGGGGCGTCGGCAGGCGGCGGGCGGCGGCGAAGTCGTGAAGCGCCCGCGCCGGTTGCGGACCACCCCCGCGATGCGACGACTGGTGCGGCAGACCAAGGTGCATCCCAGCGCTCTGGTCCTGCCGGTGTTCGTGGCGGAGGGCCTGTCGCAGCCGCGCCCGATCTCATCCATGCCTGGTGTGTACCAGCACACGCTGGACACACTGCCCGGTGTTGTGGAACAAGCGGTGGCCGCAGGACTGGGTGGCATCATGCTCTTCGGCATACCGGAGCACAAGGATGCGATCGGTTCGTGTGCGACCGATCCGCAGGGCATCCTTTCGCGCGCGGTGGGTGTGGCGCGGCTCGCGGCCGGCGGGAATCTGGTGGTCCAGGCCGATCTGTGCCTCGACGAGTTCACCGACCACGGGCATTGTGGGGTGCTCACCGGTGACCGGGTCGACAACGACGCCACTTTGGTGCGGTACCAGGAGATGGCTGTCGTCCTGGCCCGGGCTGGGGCCGACATGCTCGGGACCAGCGGCATGATGGACGGTCAGGTGGAAGCGGTGAGACGGGCGCTGGACGACGCCGGGTTCATGGACACCGCGATCCTGGCCTATGCGGCCAAGTACACCTCGGCGCTGTATGGGCCGTTCCGGGAGGCGGTCGACAGTTCCCTCACGGGGGACCGTCGCACCTACCAGCAGGATCCCGCCAACGGCAGGGAGGCGCTTCTGGAGGTGGCCCTGGACCTCGCCGAGGGCGCCGACATCGTGATGGTGAAACCGGCGTACCTCGACGTGGTGGCCGCAGTTGCGCGGATGTCCGACGTTCCGGTGGCCGTCTATCAGGTCTCAGGTGAGTATTCGATGGTCGAGGCGGCAGCAGCCAACGGCTGGATCGACCGGCGGTCGGCGATCATGGAATCGCTGACCGGCTGTGTGCGGGCCGGCGCGGACATCGTGCTTACATACTGGGCGATCGAAGCCGCGCAGTGGCTCGACTGACCGGCACCTGGCGTCGGGCGGGGCGGTGCCGTACGGTAGGGCAGAAGCCTGATGAGAGGGGCCCATTATGCGTAAGACCATCGCGCTGGCACTGTCCGTGCCCATGATCGCAGCGCCCATGCTCGTCGCCGGGCCTGCTCAAGCCGAGTCCGTCGTCAAGATTCCCAAGGTCAAGAAGAGCATCAAGTCCGGCTTCAAGTCGCAGGCGGGCAAGTCGGTGAAGGTGAAGTGCCCGAAGAAGGTCCGTTGGGCCAAGGGCAAGATCTTCTACTGCAAGGCCAAGGGAAGGGACGGCAGCAAGTACCGCGTCATGGTGAAACTCGGCAGTGAGTCCACCGGTCGGGTCACCTGGAAGGTCGTCTCCTAGCCGGGCTGCGACTGCCCGGTTTGCCCCTGCGCTTGACGAGGTTAGAGAACGTTCACGACGTTAGTCGTCCATGGCCCGTGGCCGGCCGCGACGTTCAGGCGGGGAAATGCCGGGCGGAAATCGCTCGGGTTAGAGAACGTGCACGAGGTTAGAGAAACCACACGTGCGTTCACTAACCTCGTGCACGATCTCTAACCTCGCGGCCCACTTCTGCGGCGACCGAGTACACGAGCCACTTTCGGACTAGAGGAAACACGCGTGGGTTCTCTAACCTCGTGAACGACCTCTAACCTCGCGGACGGTTCGCGTGGGGTGACAGGGTTCCCGACCGAATCCGCTAGCGCGGCTTCCGCACCACTTTGAACTTGGTCCGGGCCGGTGACTGGTCCTTCGTGCCGTCTAGGACCGCGCGCACCCTGAGCGTGTACTTACCGGGCTTGAGCCGGTAGGTCTTCGGGCTGGAGCACGAACGCCACTTCTTGTGCGGCTTCTTGTTCAGCCGGCACTGGAAGGTGGCCCCGGACGTACCATCGAAACGGACACGGACTTTGGCACGCTTCTTGGACGTCCGGACCTTCTTCTTGGGCGCCTTTGTGATCCGGGTTTGCACGGTTGCGGAATCGTCCGGGGTCGCGACCACGCCGCCGATCCGGGCGACCCTCTCCGCGAGGTCGAGCGTGACCCACAACGTGTTGCCGGGCCCCGCGGTCAGCTGCCGGGGGCCGGTGCCCGCCGCCAGCGGCAAGGTCGAGTAGGTACCGTCGGTCGTCAGGCGGCCCAGGTTGTTCGTGGCGAACTGGGCGAACCAATACGCCCCGTCGGTGCCGAAAGCGACGCCGAACGGATCCGACAACGGGGTGGCGGTGGTCACCGCGGCCGCGGGAGCCTGGATGCGGCCGATGGTCTGCGGAACCGCGGTGGGATTGCTGTATGCGACCTGTCCATTGGGGCCGCCGGTCACCCCTTGCGGTCCGCCCCCGGTCGCGAAGGGGGTGCCGACCCCGGCCGTGGTGACCCGCACGATCTGCTGGCCGCCGAAGTCTGCCACCCAGAGGTTGCCATCGGTTCCCTGCGCTATCCAACGAGCCCCCGTCACACCCGTGGCCCCGTACGACGTGAAGCCGGCCGGGTTCGCCGGTGGAATCTTGATCACCTTGTCCGCCGATGCGGTCCACAGATTGCCGTCCGGCCCGACGGTGATCGCGCGCGGGTCGGTGATGTCCGCTATCGCGAACTTGACGGCGCCGTTCGGATCCGCGGGGTCGAACTGGGCGACGCCGCCGGCCTGTGTGACCCACATCTTGCCGTCAGGACCGGCAGCGATGCCGATCGGGCTGGTGACGTTGGCGGGGTTGAACTCGCTGACTGTACCGTCCGGTGCGATCTTCGCCACATCGTTGGTGTTGTCCAGCGTCACCCAGACGTTGCCGTCCGGGCCCGGGGTGATCTGGTTGTTGGTGCCGACACCGCTGACGGCGAACTGGCCGTCGAGCACTGGGTCGGCCTCAGCGGGGGCAGCAAGCACGGGCAGGGCCAGGCCGGCAGACATCGCGATCGCGGCGGTGCGTAGAAGCATGAGGGTATTAAAGCGTGCGCCAGGCGGTGATGAGAACCCCAATCCGACTGCTGCTCGGGCTTGGCCGCCACGCCTGCCAAGGTGCGCGTCGGTGTCGCCCCGCAGGGCTTACGATGAAGTCTCAGTTGTTCATGGAAGAGGTCCCAGTGTCAGTTGCGGTGGTGCCCAGGCACGCCACTGATGTCCGCCGTGCGGCCCCCAAGATGGGATACATCCCGGGCCTGGACGGCATCCGGGCGATCGCCGTGCTCGCGGTACTGCTGTACCACTCCGGGGTGCCGGGGGTTCCGGGTGGCTTCCTGGGCGTGGACATCTTCTTCGTGCTGTCCGGGTTCCTGATCAGCAGTTTGTTGCTCCAGGAGATCGAACACACCTCGGCGGTCTCGTTCGGACGGTTCTATCTGCGCCGGGCCCGACGACTGCTGCCTGCGCTGCTGGCCACCCTCGCCCTGTCCGCGGTCCTGGTGCTGCTCTTCGCCCACGATGCGGCCGCCCAGTTCCGCCACGATGCCATCGCCTCCATGTCCTACGTGACGAACTGGTGGTACGTCCTCAACGACCTGTCCTACTTCGAGGCGATGGGCCGGCCGCCGATGCTGCAGCACCTGTGGTCGCTGGCCGTGGAGGAGCAGTTCTATCTGCTGTGGCCGCTGGCCCTGGTGATGCTCTACCGCTGGCGGGGAAGACCAGGAGTCGGGCGCATCGCACTCGGGGTCGCGCTCGGGTCGACCCTGTTGATGTCCCTGGGATCCCTGGTCTGGAACCTGCCGGAGTCCGGTGACGCCAGCCGCCTCTACTTCGGGACTGACACCCACAGCATGGGGCTCCTGCTCGGGGCGGCGCTGGCGACGGTGTGGCGGCCGGGCGCGTTGCCCAAGAGACTTGCGGCTCCAGCGCAGGCGGTGTTGTGGGGGGTCGCGGCATCAGCGATGGTCGTGCTCTTCGCGATCCTGCACCGGGTGGGGGAGGACAGCGCCTGGCTCTACCGGGGCGGTTTCCTCGTGGTCTCGGTGACGGCAGCAGTGATCATCGCTCTGGCCAGTCATCCCGGGATCTCGTTCGGCTCGCTGCTGGCAGTGCAGCCCATGCGCTACATCGGTGAACGCTCCTACGGGCTGTACCTGTATCACTGGCCGATCTTCGTCGTCACGCGCCCGGGGATCGACATCCCCCTCGAAGGTGTCCCTGCGTGGGTCCTCCGGATGGCTCTGACCTTCGGGGTGGCAGAGCTGTCCTACCGCTTCGTGGAGGTCCCGATCAGGCGCGGCGCGTTGTCGGCGACGTGGCGCCGTTGGCGGGAAAGCGGCCTGGCGGTCGCCTCGGCCCGCAGCGCAGCAGCCGTGGTCGCGGTGGCGGGGAGCATATTCGCCGCCGGGGCCGCACTGGCGGCCATCCCGGCTCCGAACGCCAACGACTACCTCGGCGGGCTCACCGAGGTCGGCCAGGACCTATCCGCTGAGCCGGCCGTCAGGAAGCACACCGACACACAGGATCGGCAGAAGCAACCCGTCGCGGTGGGGGCCGACCTCTCCAAGCAGCCGATGACCGCGATCGGGGACTCGGTGATGCTCGGTGCCAGTGGCGCACTGGAGAAGGCGTTCAACGTCACCGTGGACGCGGCGGTGTCCAGGCAGTTCCCGGAGATCGTCAGCCGCATCAACGCCCGCCTAGCCGCTGGACAGTTGCAGGATGTCGTGATCATTCACGCCGGCACCAACGGCACCGCGTACTGGGACATGCTCAAGAACACCCTCGACGGCCTCAAGGACCGGGAGGTCGTGCTTGTCACGGTGCACACCCCTAATAGTTGGATGGACGATTCCAACCGCAATATCCGCGGCATGGCCAACCAGTTCGACAATGTCCGGATCGCGGACTGGGAGTCGGCCTCGGAGGGCCACCGGGAGTACTTCGTCTACGACGGCACCCATCTGACCACTGCGGGGATCAAGGCCTACATCGCGACGATCCGGGAGGCCCTCGTCGGCGACGGGTCGGCTCCTGTGGGTTAGTGGTTGCCTGACAACCGGCGGTTCAGCCACGCTTTCGCGGAGTCTGCGCCGGCCTCCTGGTCAGGTTCCGCGGTTCCCGTTAGGTTCCCGCGTTCCGGTTAGGACTTCGGGCCACTCATCGGCCTAACGCGAACCCGCGGGCCTAACGCGAACCCGCGGGCCTAACGCGAACTGCGGAGTCTGCGCCGGCCTCCTGGTCAGGTTTCGCGGTTCCCGTTAGGTTCCCGCGTTCCGGTTAGGACTTCGGGTTCCGGTTAGGACTTCGGGCCACTCATCGGCCGAACGCGAACCCGCGGGCCTAACGCGAACCGGCGAGGCTAACGCGAACCCGCGGGCCGAACGCGAACCGGCCGGCCTAACGCGAACCCGCGGGCCGAACGCGAACCTATCGGCCTAACGCGAACCCGCCGACCGGGCAAGGGCCTCGACCCGGTGTGGGAACGATCGCCAGTGACCCGACTACTCTCGAAGTGATGTTCCGGATCGCCCGACGAAGCCTCGTCACGCACAAACTCCGGCTGCTGCTGACGACGGCGGCGGTCGTCCTCGGAGTGGCGTTCGTCACCGGGATGCTGATGCTGACGAACGCGCTGGATCGCACCTTCACCGACATCTTCGAGAGTTCCGCGGAGGACGTTCTGGTCACCCGCACGGCCGCGGTCTCCGAGGACATCACGCAGAGCACCGGGGACGACGCGGTACAACTGATCTCGCAATCGACCGTCGACAAGGTCGCGGCCATCGACGGCGTCAAGGCCGCCGGGGGTTCCATCTTCCAGAACGGCGCGTATCTGCTCGATGCCGACGAGGAGGTCGTGGGCGCGAACGGCCCACCCGCGGCCGGCGTCAATTGGCAGACGCAACCCGACCTCACCGTGGCCCGGATCACACAGGGCCGCGCCCCGCGGGCCGACAACGAGATCGTCGTGGACGAGGTCACCTTTCCAAAACTCGGGACCGGGCTCGGCGACACCGTCCAAATGGTGACCCCGAAGGGGCGGATCAAGGTCGAGTTGGTGGGAGTGTTCAAGTTCGGTGAGACAGGGGGTCTGGCGGGGGCGACCATCACGGCGTTCACGCCCGACCGTGCCCAGGAGCTGTTCACGAAACCGGGCGAATGGCAGGCCATCGACGTTGCCGTGCAGGACGGTTTCAGCGATCAGCAGGTGGCCGACGCGATCAGTGCGGACCTCGGCGACGGATGGAGCGCGAAGACCCGCGACCAGCAGGTGGAGGAGCAGTCGTCGGCCCTGCGCGCCGGTCTGGGCTTCATCACGTACGTACTCCTCGGCTTCTCCGGCATCTCGTTGTTCGTGGCCGCCTTCTTGATCTACAACACGTTCGCCATGCTCGTGGCGCAGCGCGGCAAGGAGATGGCACTGCTGCGTGCGGTGGGGGCATCCCGTCGCCAGGTCCTGACCTCGGTGCTGCTCGAGGCCGTCGCGCTGGCCATGGTCGCGGCCATGATCGGAATCGGCCTCGGCTACATGCTCGCCATGGGTCTGACCGCGCTGCTCGAGCAGATCGGGTTGTCCCTGACCTCGGGGGTCGTGCTCACGATTCAGGCGGTGATCTGGGCCGTGATCCTGGCGGTGGTGGTGACGGTGCTCTCCGCACTGTTGCCGGCCGTGCGCGCCGCACACACCCCCCCGATCGAAGCGTTGCGGGAGTCTGCGACTCCGGTGGAGCGCCCGGGCCGGGTGCGGACGGGCATCGGCACGGTGATCATGGTCGCCTCCCTGGCGGGACTGTTCACGGCCTACGGCAACGACCCCAGCGTCCCCCGGGTCGCCTTCGCAGCGTTGGGCCTGCTGATCGGCACGGTGCTGCTGGCTCCGGTCCTGGCGATGGGCGCAGCGCGCATGGCGACGGCGGTGATGAGTGTCGGTGGTGTCTCGGGCCGGTTGGCCGGTCGCAATGCCGAGCGGGGCCCCCGGCGGGTCGCGGCGACAGCCTCGGCATTGCTGATCGGTCTGGCACTGGTGACCACCGTCGCCGTGGTGGTTGCCTCAGCGCGCGAGTCGATCAACCAGTTGGTCGACCGTGCCTTCGGCGCCGACTACGTCGTTGCCACCGCGACCGGCAACCCGTTCAGCGCTGACATCGCGACCAGGCTGCGCGAGGTCCCCGATGTCCAGTACGTCGTCTCCCAGTCGCAGGGACCCGCAAGGGTGGACGGCGAGGACCAGCTCATCACCGCCGTGGGCGGTGGTCCCGTGACGTCGGTGCTGGACCTGCAGGCCACCGCCGGGACGCTGGACAGCCTGACCCAGGGAACCGCCATCGCCGACCAGGAGTGGGCCGATCAGAACAACGTCGGGGCGGGTGAGCGTGTCACCGCTCTGTTCCCTTCCGGCCAGACCCGTTCTTTCACGCTGACCGGCATCTTCGAACGACCCCAAGCAGGCCTGCTCAGCGGCCTGGTCATCCCCAAGGACGACTACCGGGCCGTGGGCGGCGCGGTGCAGGACACGTTGCTGTACGTGATCCTGGCCCCCGGCGCGGATCCGGCGACGACGCTGCCGGCGGTGGAGAAGGTCACCGACGAGAACCCGCTGCTCCAGGTGCTGGATCAGGCCTCGGTCAAGGAGCAGAACTCCCGGCAGATCAACCAGTTGCTGTATCTGATCTACGGGATGCTCGGGCTGTCGATCATCATCGCGGCGCTGGGCGTTGTGAACACCATGGCGCTGTCGGTGCTGGAACGCACCCGCGAGATCGGGCTCCTGCGAGCGGTCGGAGCCTCCCGCCGGCAGGTCCGGCGGATGATCCGGTGGGAGGCGGTCCTGGTCGCTGTGGCGGGTGCTGCGATCGGGGTCCTCGTGGGGATGCTGGCGGGTATCAGTCTGCGGGCTGCCCTATCTGGCGACGGTATCGATGTGCTGGTGATACCGATCGGCACCCTGATCGTGATTTTGGTACTGGCGATTCTGCTCGGGGTGCTGGCAGCGGCTCTGCCTGCCCGCCGGGCCGCCCGGCTGGACATTCTTGCGGCCATCGCCACGGAGTGACCGGTCCCGGTCTGTTCGCCGGAACCCCGGCCCTGGAGTTCGCCTGAACCCCGGCCCTGGAGTTCGCCGGAACCCGGCCCTGGAGTCAGTGCGACCAGATCGTGCCGGCCCGGATCCCGGCGAGGGTGCGTGCCGTGACCACCAGCCACAAACCGGTCAGAATGATGGTGGAGATCCACGCGAGGATCGTGAACAGCGTGGAGTCCCACGTGTTTGCCAGGACGATGGTCGTGACGGTCCATGCGCCGAACGGGAAGACGAAACCCCACCACGACAACGAGAAGGGCAGTTGGCCGTAGCCCCGCCTGATCACCAGGAGCGAGGAGACCATCCACCAGAAGCCGAAACCCCACATCATGGTGGCCACCGGGACCGCGATGCTCACGAAGGCCGGGTCGCCACCGGCTTGCGCCAGTCGCACCATATCCAGCCCCATGAGACCCGCCGGACCCATCCCGATGAACAGGGTGGGTGCCAAGGCCTCCGGTGGCAGCGGATGTGACACCGTCCGCATGAACAGCGCGGCCGTCACCACGAAATACAGGATCGATCCCATGCCCAGGAACGCCCAGCCGAGGGCCAGCAGGCTGGGAGCGATCTCCGGCAGCCGCAGGGCCACCGGGACCAGCGCCAGGGGCACGATGATCGTGACGACCGGCGGAATGAACCAGGCGCCGGTGATCTGCGGAGTCGGGGTGCCCTCCCCGGTGAACAGGTTCGCCGTGAACTCCCACCCGATCACGAGGGCTAGCAGACCCCCGATCGTGGTCAGGACGACAACCGCCCCGGTGACCAGATCGGGCGGCAACCAGCCCTCACCGACCCGGCCGATAGCAACGGCCCAGGCCAGCATGCCGCCTGCGACGGTGGCTGTCATCCCGCCTTTGACGGGGTGCTTCAGATCGGCGGCGGCCAACTCCCGGTGCCGCAGCCATCTGGCCGCCGTGACCGACAGCACCACGATCGCCAGCACCGATCCGATGATGAGCAGGCTGCGCCCGATCCAGATGGGCCAATCGATCGCCGTGGTCGCGACTGCGACCACCGACGTGCCCATCACCGCCGCGCCCCAGTTCGGCGCGAAGGTGTCGAGCCGGAAACTCACGGCTGATCCCCGGCTGTTTGTGGCTGCTCGTCGGCCCCGCTGACTTTGGACGAGACCGGCACGCCTTGGTGGCCGATTCCGTCCAAAGTCCCTCGCCCGGACGCGCGGACACCTCCGCCGGCGCCGACCATGCGCAGGTCATCTCACCGCGCAGGCGGACCATCAACGCCCAGCCCAGGAACAGCAACCCGGCAGCCGCCAAGTAGGGCTGCATGGGGGCGAAGATGCGGACTGCACCCGAGGCCCCCAGCGCGATCAGCGCGAGCTTGTTGCAGACGGGGCACCCGATCGCCAGGTAGGACAGGAAGGCGCCGAGTGTGCCCTTGCGGTCGATCCCGTTCGGCGTGGCCGATACGTATGTTGCGGTCAGCAGGCCGGTGAGAATCGATGTCGCAACCAGGACCTCCATCGCCCAATCGGTGGGCGGGATGCTGCGGCCGAACACGGGGTTGGCGATCACCGCGGTGCTCAGACCGAGCACGAGGAATGTTCCAGCGGCGACGATCGCGGCCGTCAGCCACCGCTTGGGCCCCCACGTGGCGAATGCGGACAACGGACAGACAGGCACGTTGTCAATATACCCCTATGGGGTACCTGCATCAGTGGCGCGGGTCGCTGTCCGCCACCTGCGTCGACTCTGTGCTACTCCGCCCCAGTCGGGCACCGGCCTCGACGATGATCAGTGTGAACGTCACCGCGACCGCGATGACGTTGGTGACGATGATCGGGACATCCGGGCGAGCCAAGCCGTACGACAGCCACAGCAACTGCCCGGTGGCGAGCAATCCGAGTGTGGCCAGCGATACCTCGGAGATCTCGCGGTTGCGGCGGCGGCGCAGCGACACGAACAGTTGCGGAACCGTGGTTAGAGTGCCGCACAGGACCCCGAGACTGGAAGGGATCACGGCAGGTACCTGGCGCAACCCCGCAACGAGGACGACAGCCGCTGCAAGCGGTGCTGCGACCGCGGGGAGCACCTGCCAGCGCCGCTGCCTGCGCAACAGCAGCATGACGACCGGCAGCGTCGTGCCGACGAAAGTGATGTTGCCCACGATGACCGCCGGTGCTTGCAGGATCAGTCCGTAGGCCAGCCAACTGATGCCGGACAGAGCGAAGATCAGCCAGGTCGTCAGGCTCACACCCGCAGCGCTGTGGTCGCGGACGATCCGTGCGATCTGGGGTATCGACATCGAGGTGAGCAGCACCGCGCCGGCGTACCCGAACCATTCGACGTCCATGTCTGCCCAAGGTATCTGGTGAGCGTGGGGCTCGCCCGCCCGCGTTTGTGACGAAGTTGCGGGGTTCGGGTCTGGGTTGTTACGAAGGTGCGCGGTTGGGCGGGTTCGGATCCCGCACCTTTGTTACACACCTGAGGGTGGGCAAGCACCTTCGTCGCAATCGTGGCCGTAGCGCACAACCGGTCGTCGCAGCCCGGCGCTATTCTGGGAATTGCACTGGGGAGCTCGGGCAGCCGGGCTGAGAGGGTCACCGCACGCGTGGCCGACCCACACAACCTGATCTGGGTAATGCCAGCGGAGGAATCCATGAAATTGCTGTTCCTGCCCCTCGCACTTCTGCTCGCCGCGTGCTCATCGGCTTCCCAGGACAACGGCACCCCACCGACGGAAGTGGTGGTGGTGACACACGATTCGTTCGCCGTCTCCCCAGAAGTGTTGGAACAGTTCACCGCCGAGACAGGTCAGGACGTCAAGATCGTGCAGAACGGCGACGCCGGCCAGGTCGTCAATTCCGCGATCCTGTCGGCCGGAGTGCCCCAGGGAGATGTGCTCTTCGGGGTGGACAACACCTTCTTGAGCCGAGCCACCCGGGCCGGTGTGTTCGCCGACTACCAGGCTCCCGGCACGCCAGCGGACCTCGCGCAGCCGGGCGTCACGCCCATTGACACGGGAGCTGTGTGTCTGAACTACGACCGCGAATACTTCGCCGATACCACCCCGCCGCGCAACCTGGCCGACCTGACCAAACCCGCCTACCGCGACCTGACCGTCGTGGAGAACCCCGCGACCTCCTCACCCGGTCTCGCGTTCCTCATGGCGACGGTCGCGACCCAACCGGACTGGCAGGGCTACTGGCGGGACCTCAAGGCGAACGGCGTGAAGGTGGTCGACGGCTGGGACAACGCCTACTACCAGCAGTTCTCAGGCGGTTCCGGCGAGGGCAACCGGCCGATCGTGGTGTCGTATTCGACGAGTCCGGCTGCCGAGGTCATGTTCGCCGCCGACCCGGATGCGCCGCCTCCCACCGCCTATGTCGACGCGCAGTGCTTCGAACAGGTGGAATACGCAGGCGTTCTCGACGGCGCCCGCAACATCGACGGAGCCAAGCGGTTCGTCGACTTCATGGTGTCCAAGACGTTCCAGGACGACATCGGCGGTCAGATGTTCGTGTATCCGGTGGTCAAAGATGCGAGTGTTCCTAAGGCCTTCCGCAAGTACGCGCCCTACCCCAAGTCCCCGGTGGTCCTGCGCCCTGAGCAGATCGACGCTGGCCGCGATGAATGGATAGACCAGTGGTCGGCAATCATGGATCGTTGACGCCGGCCAGGACGGCACTCCTGGCCGTCCCGGTCGTCTTCGTCCTGACCCTGTTCATCGTGCCGCTGGCCGCGGTGGTGCGCGTGGGATTGCAGGCCGGTGCCCCACAGATGCTCGCGGTCATGACCAGTGGCCGTACCTGGCAGATCATCGGTTTCACGACGCTGCAGGCGGGATTGTCGACCCTGGCCACGGTTGTGATCGCGATACCCGCAGCGGTCGTCCTGGCACTCTTCAGATTCCCGGGACGCACGGTGGTCCGGGCACTGGTCCTAGTGCCTTTCGTGATGCCGACGGTGGTGGTGGCAGCGGCATTCCTGGCCCTTGTCGGCCCGACCGGGTACCTGGGCGTCGACCTGTCGGGTTCCATCTGGGGTCTGGTACTTGCGCACATGTTCTTGAACATCGCCGTGGTCATCCGGGTCGTAGGCGGCGCGCTGGCGACCCTCGACCCCGACCTGCCCAAAGCCGCCCGGGTCCTCGGCGCGTCCGGGTGGGCGGCGTTCCGCCGGGTGACATGGCCCATGCTGCTCCCGTCCGTGAGGGCATCCGCGGTCATCGTCTTCCTGTTCTGCTTCACCTCGTTCGGCGTGGTGCAGGTGCTCGGGGCCGGACAGTTGCGCACTCTGGAGGTCGAGATCTACCGGCGGACCACGTATCTTCTCGACCTGCCTGCTGCCGCAGCCCTGTCGGTGCTGCAGCTGCTGGCGGTGGTCGCGATGCTGGTGGTTGTGGGCAGAGGCCGATCGGTGCGGGCCGCCACAGCGGTCGGCGTCGCGAGGGTGCCTCGGGGATGGCGCCAGAGTCTGGTCGTCGGTATCACGGTGGTGTCGACCACGCTCATGGTGCTCGCTCCGCTGGCCGTGGTGCTGGTGCGGTCCCTGCAGATCGACGGACAGTGGACACTGGCCGGGTGGCAGACGCTGTTGAGTCCGGCAGCAAGCACCAACGCGGTGTCCCCCTGGTCCGCGGTGCTCGCCTCACTGCGCACTGCGTCGGCGGCCACGGTGATCGCCGTGACGGTCGGGGGGATGGCCGCAGTCGGGTTGGCCTCGCGCGGCAGGGGCCGATGGCTGCAGTCTGTGGACGCGCTGCTGCTTCTCCCGCTGGGCACGTCGGCGGTGACCGTGGGGCTCGGGATGCTGCTGGCCTTTGGTCGGCCGCCGGTGGACCTGCGCAACACCGGTCTGCTCATAGTGCTCGCCCAGACGCTGGTCGCCATCCCCTTCGTGGTCCGGGTGCTGACCCCGGCACTGCGCAGTTTCGATCGCCGCTACTTGGAGGTCGCAGCCGTTCTCGGCAGATCGCCCATGGCGGCTGCCCGCACCGTCGGGGTGCCCTTGGTGCTGCCGGCTGTCGCAGTGGCGGCCGGATTCGCATTCGCCATCACTGTCGGCGAGTTCGGGGCGACGGTGTTCCTGGCCAGTCCGGCCGACCCCACACTGCCGGTCGCCATCTCCCGCCTCCTTGCCCGTCCCGGTGCCCTCACTCTCGCGGCGGCTTACGCGGCGAGCACGCTGCTGATGCTGTTGACCATCGCGGTCGTGGTGGCTGTCGACCGCGTTCGACTGAGTCGCGCGGTGGTGTTCTGATGCTGGCCCTTGAGCGGGTATCGGTCAGTTATGACGTACCGGTTCTGCACGACATCGACCTCGAAGTGGCGCCCGGGGAGATCGTGTCCATCCTCGGTCCCAGTGGTGGCGGGAAGTCGACACTGCTGCGGGCTGTGGCCGGGTTGGTGCCCTACACAGGGCACATCACGGTGGACGGACGCTCGGTGGACGGGGTGCCGACCCACAAGCGAGCGATCGGGATGATGTTCCAGAACGACCTGTTGTTCCCCCACCTGGATGTTGCCGGCAACGTCGGGTTCGGACTGCGGCCAGCTGATCCCGGGCGGGTCCAGGAGATGCTCGACCTGGTCGGGCTGCGGGATCTGGCCCCGCGAGACGTTGCCACACTCAGCGGCGGCCAGGCTCAGCGCATCGCCCTGGCCCGGGCGCTGGCCCCGGCGCCGGCGGTGCTCCTGCTCGATGAACCGTTCGGCGCGCTGGACGTGGTGGGCAAGGCCGCGCTGGTGCTCGACGTGCAGCGATTGCTGCGCGACCAGGCGATGACGGTTCTCGCGGTCACGCACGACCGCAACGAGGCGTTCACCCTTGCCGACCGGGTCGCGGTCCTGCGGGCGGGACGTCTGGTGCAGGTCGACACCCCGGACCGGTTGTGGCGGGCGCCGGTGGACGACTACGTGGCCCGGCTGGTGGGTCTGTCCGTGCTCGACGGCGTCGCCTACCCGCCCGAGCAACTGCACGCCAGGGCTGACGGCCGTTGGCTCATGACCGTGACCGGTCGCAGTTTCCAGGCCGGCCGGTATCTGGTCACGGGGACGGTTGGCGGTGAGAGCGTCACCTACAGCTGTGGCGCGGATGACGTACCGGAGGTGGGCCAGGCCGTGCGGGTGTCGGCGCAGCGCCCGCGTCGTTGAGCCAGCGCATCCCGGTTGGGGGTCACGGCTGCTTCCGCGCCCCGATTGTGGCGAAGTCGCGGCCCTACCTGCTGCTGTGTGACGAAGGTGCGCGATCACGAGCTGTTGGACCGCCCACCTTCGTAACAATGACGGGTCGGGCCCAGCAACTTCGTCACACAGCGGCAGGGGCCACGCATCAGGCGGCGGGCACCTGCCGCCGGCGCGAGATCACCGCGGCCACCGCGCGCCACCCCAGCATCGTTGCGGCCAGGAACACCGTCGCCACGGCGATGAAGGCAGCCGCGGTCCCATCGCCACCGACCCGGCGCAGCAGCATGCCGCCCACCAGCGTGACCACCCAGATCGTGAGCCCGGCACGTAGTGAGTCGGGCGGACGCAGCGGTAGCGCCATCACCCAGCCGATGGCCAATGCAGCAAGGAACGGCGCGGCCACTTTGAGCACGGAGTCGGCCTCGGAATGGGCCCGGATGCCGATCGCCACGAAAACCACCACGCACAGGAAGTCCAGAACTGCGCTCGCCCATGTCTTCACGGTTCGACTCTAGTTGTCGTCGCCGCGACGATGTGCCGACAGATCGCCCGTACTGGCGGCCCGTCCAGAGCCGGAGATCGGCGGCGACTCGGGAGCCGCCCGACGAGTCGTCCAACAGACTAGCCTTCTGCGCGTGGACCCCATCCGTCGTGCCGAGAGCTGGTTCTCCCGCAACGGCCTGCCGCAGTTCGTGGACGACTACAACTCCAGCGAGCACATCTGGACCAGGGCGTTGCCCGCGATGGTCATGGTCCTGGCGGTCGAGTTGTTCTCGTCGCTGTGGTCCGCTATCAGCAGCGGGAGCAGGGTGCTGCCGGTGTTCAGTGCCGTGATCGCCGCAGCGGCCCTGCTGGGATTCGGCGCCTGGTCGAAGTGGCGGCGCGGCTACTGGTTCGCACCCGCCGATCGGGTGGGTTGGCCGGTACTAGTGGGTTTTGTCGCCCTCGGTGTGCTTCCCGACCTGGTCCAGTTCGGACGGCGTCGGGAGGGGGTGGACGTCACGTGGGGCGAGGTGATCTCGTCAGTGGTGGTCCAGATGCTGCTGCTCGGCATCATCTACTTCGTCACGCGGTTCGCCCTGCTGGCGATGCTCGGATGGGCGGTCCGGCAGACGGTCCGCAGCGCCAGCGACCTGTACGTCGTCGCGAGCAAGGCCCTGCCACTGCTGCTGATCGTGATGATCGTGTTGTTCATCAACACCGAGATGTGGCAGGTCGCCGGCAGCCTCGACGGCCCAGTGCTGTGGGCCAGTAGCGGGCTGATCCTCGTGTTCGGGGTCCTGGTGACCTTCGAGAACACCCATGATCAGATCTCCACGCTGCAGCAGGACGCACCGATTGCCAGTCTGCGAGCATCCTGCCAGGGGACGCCCCTGGCCGCTGCCGCCCAGAACATCGAGAGGGCGCAGGATCCGCAACTGAACAGTCCTCAGCGGCGGAACCTGCTCGTCGCCGCCCTCGCCACACAAGGCATCCAGGCCGCTCTGATCGGAGTGCTGGTGTGGGCCTTCTTCATCGTCTTCGGCGTTGTGGCGATCACCGCCCCGGTCCAGCAGGCGTGGCTCGGGGACCTGGGCTCGGCAGAGGTGTTCTGGACGATCGGTCAGGATCATGTTCTGTCCCGGGCGCTGGTGCGGGTCGCCACGTTCCTGGGTGCGTTCGCCGCGTTTTACACGACCGTTTACGCCGCAAGTGATCCGGTGTATCGGGCGTCGTTCTCCGACGACGTCGGGGCGTCACTGCAACAGGCCGTCGACGTCCGGCGCGTCTACCTGACGGTCAAGGTGGGCGCAGATGCGTGACCGCGACGAGTCCGGCCGCCCGCGGAACGCCCGGCCCCGTGACCGCCTCGGCAGGCCGCTGGGCGCCGGTGAAGCGGGTGTCGACCCGCTGCCCGACGACATCGATGCATCGCCCGGCGCCGTGGTGGATCTGGCCGATCGCCTGCTCGACCAGGGCCTGCCGTTCCAGGCGCACGAGGTCCTCGAGGCGGCCTGGAAGGCGGCGCCGGAACCCGAGCGCGCGGCCTGGAAGGGGATGGCGCAACTGGCGGTGTCGCTGACACACGCCCGGCGGGGCAACGCGAGGGGGGCGGCGCGACTGCGTGAACGCGGCGTGGACAACCTCGCCGCGGGTCATCTGCCGCCGGTGGCGCATCCGCTGCGGGACCGGCTGCTCGATCTGACCCAGGTCTCCGATTGAGGATCCGACGCCTCAGCCAGGACCGGACCCGCAGCGAACGAGCCGGAACACGGTTGTCGGGATGCTAGCCGTTAAGGCGGCGGTAGAAGCCCTTGAGAGTGCCGTACAACTTCCGGTATTCGCGGTAGTGGTGGGCGTAGACGTCGCGGTCGGCGGGAATCGGGTCGAACGTGCGGGCCACGGGGACGAGTCGGGCCGCCTGCTCGAGCGTCATCTCACCGGTGCAGACCTGCGCCCATAGCGCTGTCCCGCGCAGTTGGGCGTTCAGGGGATCGTCCACCTGCTCGATGCGCCGATCGAGCGTGGAGGCGATGATCGAGCACCATAGGTCGGACTGTGCCCCGCCACCCATGATCCGGATCGTCGGAACCGTGCGCTTGAGGAACTTCTCGTAGTAGTGGAACAGCCATCGGATGTTGAGTGCGACGCCCTCGAGCACTGCGCGCACCATCATCGCGCGGTCCGTGCGCAGGGACAGGTTCAGGAACGCCGCCCGCAGGTTCCGGTCCTCGACCGGGCTGCGCTCGCCGGACAACCAGGGAGTGAAGATCAGTCCCTCACAGCCGGCCGGCGCTGTCGCTGCAAGGGCGGTGAGCGCGTCGTACGTGGGCTGCTGGAAGACAGGGGCGGCGCCGTCCGCGCCGATCCCGCTGCCTCCGCCGAGCAGGCCGTCGGAGGGTGCGATGATCTGCTCGCGCAACCAGGACAGGGCCGCACCACCTGTCTCGATGTTGTTGCCGACCAAATTCATGTGCGGATCCAGGCCCGGCATGGTGGCCATCGAATGCAGTATGTCGGTCTTCTTGAACGGGACCCGTGACGACAGCCAGGCCGTCGTGCTGACCGCCAGGTGCGTTTCGTAGGGGCCGACGGCGCCGCTGCCGACGATGGCCGCGTGCATGTCCGGAAACCCGCACACCACCGGAACCCCGGCCTTGATGCCGAGTCGTTGGGCGGGTTCGGGCAGCAGCGGCCCCTGGACGGAGCCTGTGGGGACCAGCTCGGGCAGCAGTTCGGGTCGGCGCCCCGAACGCCGGACCAGATCCTCCACGTAGCCCGGCCTACTGCCGATGTGGTTGTCCGTGAGCCAGGACGCGGTCATCGAGGCAGGTGTGGCGACCGCCCGGCCAGTGAGCAGGAAGGCCACGTAGTCCACAGGTTCGAGCAGGACCCGGCAGCGGTCCCCGACCTCGGACAACTCGTTCTGCAACAGCAGCGCATGCCCGGTCGGATCGGCCCCCGACGGGCTGGGTGCCGCACCGGTCGCGCGCAGGAACGGTAGGACTTTCAGCGGGGCGTAGCCGCCCACGTTCAGGGGACCGCCCACGATCTTTGTCACGTTGGCGCGGGATCGCGTGTCCGACCAGAGCAGGACCGGTCCCGCAGGTGCGTCATCCATTCCGACGGGGACGGTGGAGGCCCACTGCCCCGTGATGCCGATCGCCTTGAGGCCGTCGAACGCCCTGTCCTCGATGACCTCGGCGATGGCAGCCCGCAGCGCGACCTCCCACTCGATCGCGTCCTGGGTGGCAGTCCCGTCCAGGCCGACGTAGACCGAAACCGGCTTGAAAGCGGTCGCCAGCAGTTGACCGTCGACGCCCACCGCTGCCACCTTGGGGCCACCGGTTCCCAGATCGATGGCCAGGATCCAGGTCACTCCGGCGCCACCTCGTGCATTGCGTCCAGCACCCCCGACATCAGTGTGTTGATGGTCTGGTTGCCCTGCGGGGTATGGCCGAAGCCGTACATCGCGCCGCTGGCGGCCGGGGTTCCGACGTTGTCCAGGGCGTAGGCCGCCGCCGCCTGCAGATCCTCGACGAACGCTTCGGCGACTCCGGGCCGGGTGTTCGGGCGGGTCACGCAGAAGTGCAGCGCCGCAGGCAGTTGCAGTGCGTTCATCCGCCAGCCGGACTTCTTCAACGCGTCATTGACCAGGTAGATGTCGAGGTCCTCGCGGTCGGCCATGAACGCCACCAGGAACTTCGGGTCCCCGATCACCTGCAGACCCTCGGTCGCATTGACGCCTTCCCGGATGGTGGCGGCGGTCTCCAGAATGCCGCGGGCCGCGGCCAGGTAGCCCTTGCGCCCGGTGGTGAGCATCGCGGCCCAGGTGGCGGCGAGCAGGCCACCGGAGCGCGAGCCCGCCAGCCCCGGTGACAGGTAGAGGCCGCCCGGCCAGTCCGGGTACGTGAAGTACTGATGGCGGCGCAGATCCTTGCTCCGGTACAAGAGGGTGGACGTGCCTTTGAGCGCGTAGCCGTACTTGTGGGTGTCCGCGGAGATCGAGGTCACGCCGGGGACCCGGAAGTCCCACGGCGGGATGTCGTAGCCCAGTGCTTCGGCCCAGGGCCACAGTAGCCCGCCCAGGCAGCCGTCGACGTGCATCCCGATGCCGCGCTCCGCGGCCAGCGCGGCGATCTCCTCGATGGGATCGATCAAGCCATGTCCGTAGTCCCCGGCTGAACCCACCAGTGCGATGGTCTGGTCGTCGATCAGGTCCGCCATCGCCGCGACGTCGGCGGTGTACTTGTCGGACAGCGGCGCATGCCGCATCTCGATGTCCATCCAGTGGGCACCCTTGTCCAACGCGACGTGCGCGGTGATCGGCATGACCACGTTCGGCATGGTGACGCCGCGTTCGCGGGCCGCTTCCCGGTAGGAGTACAGCGCGGTGATCAGACTCTCGGAACCACCACTGGTGACGACCCCACAGGCGTTGGCGTCCCCGTTGAGCAGGTCGAGCACCATGGCGATGATCTCGCCCTCGAACTTGGTGGCCGACGGGTACATGTCGCGCTGCAGCACATTGGCGTGGGAGAACTCCGAGAAGACCTCGCCGAGATAGGCATAGTGCTCGTGGTCGCCGCTGTACAGGCTCCCGGAAACCTTGCCGTCGTCTCCCATGGCATCCTCGCGCTTGGCCATGGCGGTGATCTCCGCGAGCACGTCTGCGCGATCGCGCGGCTCGTCGGGTATCGCGCGGTAGTTCGTCGTTTCCTTGCGGTAGGGGTAGAAGCCGTCGATGAAGTCGTCGAAGTCGCTCACAGGTATCGAGCCTACGCCGGGGCGCGTGCGTCTGGCACCCGGAAACCGGTGCAGGTGCTCGAGATCTCCGCGCCCACGGGGGCCCGACGCGCCACTAGGGCTCCTCGCCGTCGCACCGCAACAGACCCGCCCTGCATGGCACTGTGTACCCATGCGCAAGGTTGTGCCAATCATCTTGATTCTCGTGGGGGCTGTCGTGTTCGCCGTCGGCGTGGCGAAGGCGGTGGGCGGGGTCGCGTCGTCGTTGAACACGATCGGCGACGAATGGTCCACGCCGGGTTCGACCTCCGAGCAACTCGCCAACGGCACCTACGTCGTCTACGAGAACGCCGGCAACGTGTACGCCTCGTCAGCACAGGTCAGCATCGACCCGGCCTCGATCGCCGTCACGGGGCCGAACGGCCCTGTCACCACGACCTGCATCTCATGCGGCAGTTCGTCCACGACGGTCACGTTGGGTTCGACCACGTACGTGGGCGTTGTCTCGTTCCCTGCTGATGTGGCGGGGACGTATGAGATCACGGCCACCGACGATGGCGCCCGGCTGGTCCTCGGGCCATCCCTGGCGTCGACCCTGGGGGGCGCCTTCGGCTGGAGCGGGGTCGCAGTGCTCGGGGCCGTCCTGGCGGTCGCGGGTGTCGTCTGGCTGATCGTTGCGGCGATCGTGGGGCGGCCCAAGCCCGCGGCGGTGGGCGCACCGGGCTACTACGGGGGCGGAGCCACCCAAGCAGGCGCGAGTCCGGTTCACGAGCATCCAGCAACCGGGCCCACGCCGCAGGGGTCCTGGTACCCCGACCCGGAGGATCCCGGGCAGTGGCGCTGGTGGGACGGCAGGCAGTGGACCAACGATCGCCGGCCCCGCTGACGCATCAGCGCCGGGGTTCCGGCCGGCGGCTGGCTCAGGCGGGGAAATGCCGGGCGAAAATCGCTCGCGTTAGAGAACGTGCACGACGTTAGAGAAGCCACACGTGCATTCACTAACCTGGTGCACGATCTCTAACCTCGCGACCATTCTCTAACGTCGCGGCCCACTTCTGCGGCGCAGCCATTTTCAGACTTCAGAACGTGTACGACGTCAGCGAAACCACACGTGCATTCGCTACCTCGAGCGCGTTCTCTAGCCTCGCGCCCAACTCCGGCAGCCGTTCCTGCAAGCCTCGCTCCCACCCAGAAGGTCAAACCGGAACCCCAAGGCCGAACCGGAACCCGAAATCTGAACGGGAACCACGGGACTCGAACACGACCGTTCGGGGACTATGCGAAAGGCCGTGCGAGCGGTAGGGTCGGGAAACTCGATGCCTGGGAGGCGTGATGAAGAAGACACTCGGCCTGATCCTGCTAGTGCCCTTGCTGTTCGGCGGGTTGTCGGCTTGTGGCGGCGGTGACGACACAGCGACGACGGAAACCACTGCAGCGGCGCCTGCCGACACGATGAAACCGTCGATGGAAGCGAGCGCGGACGAGACCATGGCGGCATCTTCCGCCGTCGAGGAGTACTGCCAGAAGGTGGACGAATACGCGGCCGCCGCCAAGGAGCTGATGAGCGACCCGACCTCCGGTGACGCGACCGAACTGCAGCAGAAGGCGCAGGAACTGCAGGACACCGCCTCGAATCTGACGCAGGAACTCATCGACGACCCGTCCCAAGCTTCCCGGGTCCAGGAGTGCACCACGAAACTCCAGGAGGCCCTGGCCGGCTGATCGCCTTCTCTGACAAGAGGGGGACGCGGGCAACACGGCGTCCCCCTCTTGCATGCTTGGCCTCATGCCTTCCTTGCTGGAGTCGTTGTTCGCGGTGGCGATCGTGGCGGGCATCGCCCCGATCCTCACTGCGGTCCTGCCCGGTCCCTCGATCCCGCAGGTCGTCTTCCTGATCCTGGGCGGCATCCTGATCGGACCGGAAGCCTTCAACTGGGCGTCGCCGGATCAGATCGCTGTGCTGTCGCAACTCGGTCTGGGATTCCTCTTCTTGATGGCCGGCTACGAGTTGGAGGTGGAACTCTTCCAACAGACCCCCGGCAGACTCGCGGTCAAAGGCTGGTTCATCACCGCCGGGCTGGCGATCGTGGCCGTGCTGGTGATCCAGCGCATGCGCGGGATCGACGGCAACGTGGAAGTCGTCATCGCGCTGACGACGACGGCGCTGGGGACGCTGCTGCCGATCCTGCGCGAGAACGGCACACTCGACAGGCCGCTGGGCAGGTTCGTCTTCGCCGCCGGTGCGGTGGGCGAGTTCCTGCCGATCGTGGCGATGGCGTTGCTCCTCAGCTCGACTGGTGCCATCGGCGGGCTCATCGCCTTGGTGGGCATGGCGCTGGCCGTGTTCGCGGTCCTGCGAGTGCTGATCAGGGTCCGGCGGCGGGGGTTGGCGTTGCGGCTGGGGCTGCAGGAGCATGGCACCGGCCAGATCACACTGCGCTGGACCGTCGTGCTGCTGGCGTTGCTGCTGCTGCTGGCCTCGGACTTCGGCCTGGACGTCGTGCTCGGCGGCTTCCTGGCGGGGGTGGTCCTGCGGCGCTGGGCGCCCGGTGACACCGTCCAGCTGGAGCGCAAACTGGAGGCGCTCAGCTGGGGTCTGCTGATCCCGGTCTTCTTCGTCAACTCGGGCATGACGCTGGACATCGACTCGATCATCGCGCGGCCCTACGCGCCGATCGTGTTCGCGGCGTTGATGCTCGTCATCCGGGGAGTCCCCGCTCTGTCCCTGTACCGCAACGTCCTCACCGGCAACCAGCGCTGGCAGATGGTCTTCTACACGGCCACCGCTCTGCCGCTGCTCGTCGCCCTGTCCGAGGTGGGTCAGACGGCGGGCATCATGACCTCCTCGGACGCTGCCACCCTGGTCGGCGCTGGGGTCGTATCGGTGATGTTGTTCCCGCAGATTGCGACCGCGATCGGCCGCCGGGACCCGGAATCGCAACCTGCTCCTGCTGACGTCGGACCTCCCGCTTAGGCTGATCGGCATAGCCCGGACTGAAGGAGTGCTATGGCGAACGAGGCGTATATCTACGAGGCGATTCGAACCCCCCGCGGACGAGGGAAGGCGAACGGGTCCCTGCATGCGGTCAAGCCGGTGACCCTGGTGACCGGACTGATCGACGAACTGCGTACCAGGCACCCGGACATGGATGCCAACGCGATCGACGACCTGATCCTCGGTTGCGTATCTCCGGTCGGGGACCAGGGTGCCGACATCGCCAAGACCGCGGCGATCTTCGCGGGCCTGCCCGACACGGTCGCAGGCACCCAGCTCAACCGCTTCTGCGCCTCCGGGCTCGAAGCCGTCAACGTCGCGGCGCAGAAGGTCCGCTCAGGGTGGGATCAGCTCATCGTCGCCGGCGGGGTCGAGTGCATGAGCCGGGTGCCGATGGGTTCGGACGGAGGAGCCTGGGCGATGGACCCGGAGACCGCCTACGACACCTACTTCGTGCCGCAGGGGATCAGTGCCGACCTGATCGCCACCATTGAGGGGTTCAGCCGCGAGGACGTGGATGCCTACGCCGTGCAGTCGCAGCAGCGGACGGCGGCTGCCTGGGGCGCCGGTCACTTCGCGAAGTCGGTCGTCCCGGTCAAGGACCGTAACGGGGTGACCCTGCTCGACCACGACGAGCACATGCGCCCGGACACCACCCTCGAGTCGCTGGGTAAGCTCAAGCCCTCGTTCGCCGGGATCGGTGAGATGGGCGGCTTCGACGCGGTGGCACTGCAGAAGTTCCACTGGGTAGAGGCGATCGACCACGTCCACACCCCCGGCAACTCCTCGGGCATCGTGGACGGGGCGGCGCTGGTGGTCGTAGGCAACGAGCAGGTCGGCAAAGACTTCGGCATGGCACCACGGGCGCGCATCGTGGCGACCGCGGTGTCTGGCGCTGATCCCACGATCATGCTCACCGGTCCGACCCCGGCCACGCTGAAGGCGCTGAAGACCGCCGGCCTGACCGTGGACGACATCGACGTGTGGGAACTCAACGAAGCCTTCGCCGCAGTGGTGCTCAAGTGGGTCAAGGACCTGGACCTGCCTATGGACAAGGTCAACATCAACGGCGGGGCGATCGCGATGGGGCATCCGCTGGGTGCGACCGGAGCGATGATCCTGGGCACCGTCGTGGATGAACTCGAGCGTTCCGGGGGCCGCTACGGCCTGATCACGCTGTGCATCGGCGGCGGCATGGGCGTTGCCACGATCGTCGAGAGGGTCTGAGGAGATGACGAACATGATCGCTTGGGAGCAGGACGCCGACGGGATCGTCACGCTGACGATGGACGATCCCGATCAGGGCGCCAACACCATGAACGCCACGTTCCAGAGCAGTTTCGCGCAGACCATGCAGCGGCTGCTCGCGGAGAAGGACTCGATCTCCGGGGTGGTGATCACCAGCGGGAAGAAGACCTTCTTCGCGGGCGGGGACCTGACGTTGCTGAGCCAGACCACGCCCGCGGACGCGTCGGCGCTGACCGAGCAGTTGCAGGAGTTCAAGGGGCTTTCCCGGCAACTGGAGACCTTGGGTAAGCCGGTGGTCGCGGCGATCAACGGTGCCGCCCTCGGCGGTGGGCTGGAGATCGCCCTGGCGTGCCACCACCGCATCGCCCTGGACGTCAAGGGCAGCGAGATTGGTCTGCCCGAGGTGTCGCTGGGCCTGCTGCCCGGCGGTGGCGGGGTGGCGCGCACGGTGCGTATGTTCGGCCTGCAGAAGGCGCTCATGGAGGTGCTGCTGCAGGGTCAGCGCCGCAAGCCCGCCGCAGCCCTCGAAGTGGGTCTCGTGGACGAGCTCGTCAGCGACCCGGACGAGTTGATCCCCGCCGCCAAGGCATGGATCAAGGCCAACCCCGAGGCCGTTCAGCCGTGGGACGTCAAGGGCCACAAGATCCCCGGCGGCACTCCATCGAACCCCAAGTTCGCCGCCATGCTGCCTGCCTTCCCGGCGAACCTGCGCAAGCAGCTCAAAGGTGCGCCGATGCCCGGGCCGCGGTACATCATGTCCGCCGCGGTCGAGGGGTCGCAGGTGGACATCGACAACGCCTTGTTCATCGAGACCCAGTACTTCGTGAAACTGGCCACGGGCCAGGTCAGCAAGAACATGATCAAGGCGTTCTTCTTCGACCTGCAGACCATCATGAAGGGGGGCAGCCGGCCGGCCGGCTTCGAGAAGTACAAAGCCAAGAAGCTGGTGGTGCTCGGCGCCGGGATGATGGGCGCCGGCATCGCCTATGTGTCCGCGCGGTCGGGCATGGAGGTCATCTTGAAGGACGTCTCGCTGGAGTCGGCGCTGAAAGGCAAGGCGTACAGCGAGAAGTTGCTCGACAAGGCCGTGAGCCGGGGCAAGATGACCCGCGAGGCAGCCGACGAGGTGCTGGGACGGATCCTGGCCACCGACAACGCCGCCGACGCCAAGGGTGCGGATCTGCTCATCGAGGCCGTGTTCGAGGACCCGTCGCTGAAGCACAAGGTGTACGCCGAGATCGAGCCGTTCATGGCCGAAGGGTCGCTGCTGGCCTCCAACACCTCGACGCTGCCCATCACGGGTCTGGCCAAGGGGATCTCCCGGCCGGCGGACTTCATCGGGATGCACTTCTTCTCGCCCGTTGACAAGATGCCGCTGCTGGAGATCGTCGTGGGTGAGCAGACCTCGGATGCGGCCATCGCCAAGGCTGTGGACGTCGCGCTGCAGATCAAGAAGACCCCGATCGTGGTCAACGACAGTCGCGGCTTCTTCACCAGCCGGGTGATCGGGACGTTCATGGGCGAGGCGGGCGCGATGCTGGCCGAGGGGGTTCCCGCCCAGAGCATCGAGCAGGCAGCGCTGCAGGCCGGTTACCCGACGGGTCCGCTCGCGCTGTTCGACGAGGTCAGCCTGACACTGGGACGCCGGATCCGTGAGGCCTCGCGGGAAGCGGCCGAGGCGGAGGGCTGGGAATTCCCGGAGCACCCGTCGTACCCGGTCATCGACAAGATGGTCGTGGAGTTCGACCGCGGCGGGCGCGCTGCCGGGGCCGGCTTCTACGACTACACCGATGGCAAGCGTGCCGGTCTGTGGTCCGGACTCTCGGACACGTGGGGATCGGACGTCGACCCGTCGAGCATCGATCTGCGGGAATTGCAGGAGCGGATGCTGTTCGCCGAAGCGCTCGACTCGGTGCGCTGCCTGGACGAGGGCGTGTTGCGCAGCGTGCCGGATGCGAACATCGGCTCGATCTTCGGCATCGGTTTCCCGCCGTGGACCGGCGGCGTGCTTCAGTACATCAACGGGTACGAGGGCGGCCCGGCCGGTTTCGTCGCGCGGGCGCAGGAGTTCACGCAGAAGTACGGTGAGCGTTTCGCAGTGCCGGACTCGCTCGTGGAACTGGCCGCCGAGGGCGGTACGTACCGGTAGGGCCTGCGGTTCGCCGTCGGTGCCCGTACCGGCGGCGAACCGGTCCGCCGAGCCCCTAGTCTGCGGGCATGACATCCTCGTGGAACCGCACGGAGTATCCGCGGGAGGGCGACGGCGTCGGATTCGACCGCGTGGTGTTCTTCTCGGATGCGGTCTTCGCGATCGCGCTCACCCTGGCGGCGGTCGAGATCGGCCTGCCGGAGGTTGAGGGCGACCCGACTTCGGTGGCCGGCCTGTGGGATGCCGTGCTCGCCAAGAATCCGCTGCTCGGGGCGTTCCTCGTGGCTTTCGTGTGGGTGGCCATCTACTGGCGGGCCAATCATCGTTTCGTCATGACCCTGCGCGCCATGGACTCGGCCTACGTGCTGGCCACCCTGTTCTTCTTGGCGCTGATCGCCCTGCTGCCGATCCCCGCCGGGGTCCTGGGCGAATACTGGGACAACCCCTTGGCCATCATCCTGTTCGCCGTCTACGCCAGCGCCGTGAGCGGGATGGAGCTCGTGCTGTTCCTCGTCGCCAAGCGGAACCGATTGTTCATCGCGCAGCCGGGACCGGCCTTCGCCCGCGTCCAGATCCTCGGGTCGCTGTCGCCGATCGTCATCTTCCTGACTTCGATCCCGCTGGCCTTCTGGTCGTCGGCGGTGGCCCTGCTGTGGTGGCCGGTGGGTTCGTTCCTGGCCGGGTTCGCGCTGAGCCGGATCGCCGTCGAGGCGCCCGAGGACCCGGCGCCGGGCTGATCGCCGACCGCATCCCGGATCTGCCCAGCCTCACGATCGCGGCCGGTGGTGAAGTGCCACGGCGGGCTGCCAGTCGCCTTCCGACGCGGCAGCCGAAGGATAGGTGGGTTCGGGTTCGGGCCATGGGTGACGAGAAGGTCCAGTCCGAAACCGCTCGTGCACTCGGTAGCCACAGGAGTTCGCCGCGAGGTTAGTGAATGCACGTGTGGTTTCTCTAACCTCGTGCACGTTCTCTGGTCCGAAAATGGCTGGTGTACTCGGTAGCGGCAGGAGTTGGCCGCGAGGTTAGAGAATGTGCACCAGGTTAGTGAATACACGTGTGGCTTCTCTAACCTCGTGCACGTTCTCTAACGCGAGCGATTTCGCCCGGCATTTTGCCGCCTGAACGCCGCGGCGGGCCACGGCCATGGACCACTAACGCGAGCGATCCCGGGCCGGCATCTTGGCCGCCTGAACGCCGCAGCCGCGGATGACCAACCGGAACCCGATGGTCGAACCCGAACCCGCGACCCTCTTTGTCAGGATCCACGCCGCCGCGCCAAGCACCCCGACCCGACGAGCCCCGGCCGCCACAGCCCAGCCGGAGGAACCCGTCAGGCGAGACCGCGGATCGGCGCCACCAATGGCGCGTGCGACGATCGGGACATGGATCGCAGCACCTCGGCCAGGTGGATGCAACGGGCCCAATCGGTCACCCCGGGCGGGGTCAATTCCCCGGTACGGGCGTTCCGGGCCGTCGGTGGGCATCCGGTGTTCTTCACTTCCGGGCAGGGCCCGTACGTGACCGACGTGGACGGCAACACCTACGTGGATCTGGTCGGTCAGTGGGGACCGGCGCTGCTCGGACACGCGCATCCCGCAGTGGTCGAGGCGGTCCAGCAAGCGGCGGCCTGCGGCCTGGGCTTCGGCGCCCCCCACCCGAACGAAGTGGAACTCGCCGAGCTGATCGTGGAACGGGTCGACCCCGTGGACGAGGTCCGGCTGGTCAACTCCGGCACCGAGGCCACGATGAGCGCGATCCGTGTGGCGCGCGGCTTCACGGGCCGCGACACGATCGTGAAGTTCGCCGGCTGCTACCACGGGCACTCCGATGGGCTCCTGGCGGCTGCAGGCAGCGGGGTGGCGACTCTGGGACTGCCGGACAGCGCCGGGGTCACCGCCGACCAGACGGCGCAGACCATCGTGCTGCCGTACAACGACCTGGTCGCGGTCGCCGAGGTCCTCACGACCTATGACGTGGCCGCGATCATCACCGAAGCGGTGCCCGCGAACATGGGTGTCGTGCCGCCCGCGCCGGGCTTCAGTCAGGGACTGGCGGGGCTGTGCAAGGAGTACGGCGCGCTTCTCATCAGTGACGAGGTGATGACCGGTTTCCGGGTGTCCCCGGCCGGGTGGTACGGGATCGAGCAGGTGCCCGCCGACCTCTACACCTACGGCAAAGTGATCGGCGGCGGACTGCCGGTGGCCGCGTTCGGCGGGCGGGCCGACGTCATGCAGATGCTGGCGCCGCAGGGCCCGGTGTACCAGGCCGGGACTTTGTCGGGCAACCCGGTGGCCACTGCGGCAGGCCTGGCGATGCTGCGCAACGCGGACTATCCGGGCGTGGATGCCGCAGCGGACGCGGTGATCCAGATGACCGGCGATGCTTTGGCAGCGGCTGGCGTCGAACACGTCATGCAGCGGGCGGGCAATCTGTTCAGCTTCTTCTTCCGCCCGCAGGCGGTCACCGATTACGAACAGGCACAGCAGCAGAACACCGACGCCTTCGCCGCCTTCCACGCCGCCATGCTGGACGCCGGAATCAGCCTGCCGCCGTCGGCCTTCGAGGCCTGGTTCGTGAGCAGCGCACACGATGAGCGAGCATTGGAGACACTGCGTGAAGCGCTGCCCCGTGCTGCGCAGGCCGCCGCTCGCGTTCAGGAAGGATTCGCATGACCGATCGCACGACGGTCCATCTGCTGCGGCACGGCGAGGTGTACAACCCTGCGAAGGTCCTGTACGGCCGACTGCCGGACTTCCATCTGTCAGACCTCGGTCGGCAGATGGCGGTACTGGCCGCCGATGCGCTGGCAGACCGGGATGTCGTCGAGGTCCGGTCGTCGCCGCTGGAGCGGGCGCAGGAGACGGCGGCACCGATCGTGGCCCGATTCGGACTGGCCCCGCTCATCGACGACCGGGTGATCGAAGCTGACAACGTCTTCGAGGGTCAGCGGGTATCCGTGGGTGACGGCGTCCTGCGCCAGCCCCGTGCGTGGCGTTACCTGTGGAACCCTGCCCGGCCTTCGTGGGGCGAGCCCTACGTCGACGTGGCGGCGAGGATGCGCGCGGCGGTCAGCGACGTCCGCCGTAGTGCGCGGGGCCACGAGGCGGTGATCGTGAGTCACCAACTGCCCGTATGGATCTCCCGGCTGGATGCCGAAGGGCGCCGGTTCCTGCACGACCCGCGCAAGCGTCAATGCAACCTGGCGTCGCTGACTTCCATGACCTTCGAGGGCGACCGGCTGACCGCGATCGTCTACACCGAACCGGCCGCGTCACTGTACCCGCAGTCCACGAAAGGGGTCGGAGCGTAGATGCGTTCGGTGCTGTTCGGCTCCGGTGTGCTGCTGGCCGCCCTCGCGCTCGTCGGCTGCTCGCAGCAGTCCGCGGAGGTCGGTGACACCGAGGGTTTCGTCGCCGGCGACGGCTCTTCGGTGATCCTGCCGGTGGACCAGCGCAAACCGGCGCCCGTGCTCACCGGCACCGATCTCAACGGGGAACAAGTCGACACCTCCACCTGGCAGGGCAGCCCGGGGGTCATCAACGTCTGGGCCTCGTGGTGCGCGCCCTGCCGTGCGGAGGCCCCCGAATTGGTGGCGGTCAGCAAGAAGAACCCGGACGTCAATTTCCTCGGGCTCGATACCCGCGACTCGGACGCGTCGGCGCGCGCGTTCGTGAAGAAGTTCGGCATCACCTATCCGAACCTGCCGGACCCCAACGGGCAACTGGTGCTGCAGTTCTCCGACAGCCTCCCGCCGCAGGCCATCCCGTCCACGCTGCTCATCGACGGTGAGGGCCGGGTGGCGGGCAGGTTCCTGGGTGCCGTCGACGCCGGCGAACTCGACACTGCGCTGCAGGATCTCGCCGCGGAGACCGCAGGCTCCGGGGCGTCCCCGTGAGCGTCGCGGAAACGGTGACCGGCGGGTCGCTGCTGCTGGCGATCCCGCTGGCGCTGCTGGCGGGCTTCGTCTCCTTCGCCTCGCCCTGCGTTCTGCCCCTGGTCCCCGGCTACGTCGGTGTCGTCACCGGCCTGACTGGTGCCGAACTCGAGGAGCGGGTCACCCCCAGACACAGCCGGGTGCTCACCGGGGTGGGTCTGTTCATCCTCGGCTTCTCAGTGGTATTCATCTCCTACGGCGCGCTACTGGGATATGCCGGCGAGGTCCTGCTGGAATACCAGACCCCCATCGAACGGGTGCTCGGAGTCGTGATCATCGTGCTGGGGATCGGCTTCATGGGTGCGTTCCCGTGGCTGCAGCGGGAAGTGCGCTGGCATGTGTCGCCGAATCTCGGGGTGTGGACGGCCCCGGTCCTCGGCGTGCTGTTCGGGCTCGGCTGGACCCCGTGCATCGGTCCCACGCTGGCCGCGGTGCAGGCGCTGGTGTTCTCCGAGGGCTCGGCGTTGCGCGGCGCGTTGCTGTCGCTGGCTTACTGCATCGGGCTCGGGGTGCCGTTCCTGATCATCGCGCTGGCTTTCCGCCGGATGGCAGGTGCCGTGTCGTTCCTGCGCCGCCACTCGCTGTGGGTACTGCGCTTCGGCGGAGTGACCCTGATCCTGATCGGGGTCCTGCTGGTCACAGGTTTGTGGAACGAGATCTCGATCTGGCTGCGGGTGTGGGCCAGCGACTTCCAGGTGGGCCTATGACCGCGACCATCGAGCGTCCGAGCAGGAGCCGGGGGCCGAAACTCGGCGTGAGGGGCTGGCTGCGCTGGGGGTGGCGCAGCCTGACCAGCATGCGCACGGCGCTGATCCTGCTGCTGCTGTTGGCGATCGCCAGCATCCCGGGTTCGGTGTTCCCGCAGCGGGGCACCGACCCCGGCCGTGTGCAGGACTACCTCACCGCCAACCCCACGCTGGGCCCGTGGCTGGACCGGCTGGGCGTGTTTGACGTGTTCGCCTCCGCCTGGTTCGCCGCGGTCTATCTATTGCTGTGCATCTCACTGATCGGGTGCATCATCCCGCGTACGGCCGAGTTCGTGAGGGTCGTGCGCCGCCCGCCGCCACCCGCGCCCTCGCGGTTGTCGCGCATGCCCGCCTACGCCAAAGTGACCGGCACCGCCGGCGCGCTGGACATCGCTGAGGATTTCCTGCGCGGCAACCGCTGGCGCGTGCGCCGCACCGACGATGCGATCGCCGCCGAGAAGGGCTACCTGCACGAGGTGGGCAACCTTCTGTTCCACCTCTGTTTCATCTTCTTGCTGCTCGCCGTGGCGGTGGGCGGCTTGTTCGGGTGGTCGGCCAAGGTGATCGTGGTGGAGGGCAAAGGTTTCACCGGCTCGTTGACCCAGTTCGACTCGTTCCGCAAGGGTCGGCTGGTCGATCCCGACCAGATAGCGCCGTTCTCGGTGGTGCTCGAGGACTTCTCGGCGACCTTTCAGGAGACCGGCCAGCAGGCGGGATCCCCCCGGCAGTTCAACGCCAAGGCGTTGGTGAGCCAGCGGCCGGGGTCGCCGCAGACCGAGCAGGCATTCAGCGTCAACTCGCCGCTGTCGCTGGACGGGGTCAAGGTGTTCCTCACCGGACACGGCTACGCCCCTGAGATCAGAGTCACCCGCGCGGACGGCACGGTGATCTACGACGACGCGGTGGTCTTCCTGCCCCGCGACGGCAACCTCACGTCCGCCGGCGTGGTCAAGGTGCCCGACGCCGATCCGGGTCTCGCGCTGACCGGGCTGTTCCTGCCGACTGCCACGATCGACCCGGTCCAGGGGCCGATCTCGACGTTCCCCGCCGCCCGGGACCCGCGACTGTTCCTCGGGGCGTTCACCGGTGACATCCCGACCGGCGGGAGTGTGTACACGCTGGACACGAGCAACCTCGACCGGATCGGGTCCAAAGCGCTGCGGCCCGGTGAGTCGTGGGAGCTGCCCGACGGGACCACCGTGGAGTTCGTGGGCTTCCGCGATTTCGCCAACCTGTCGTTGGCTCATGACCCGGGCCGGTGGCTGGCCCTGATCGCAGCCGCGCTCGTGGTGCTTGGCGTCAGCATGTCCTTGCTGCTGCAACGGCGCCGGGTTTGGGTCCGGATGCGATCCGGTGGGGATACAGTGGCCGAAGTGGCTGGCCTGAGCCGGTCCGGCGGCGGGCGGGTCCATGATGATGTCCGGGAGATCAGCACGCTGTTGGCAGGAACGAGTACGGAGAACTGATCATGGCCCAGATGAGCAACGCCGCGGTCTACGCCTCGATGCTGGTGTACACCCTGGCCCTGTTCGCCTTCGCAGCCTCGCTGGCCGCCCGGCGGGTGCCGTTGGCTGCCAAGCAGCCCGTGCTCGTCGGCGCGGGCGGCCCGGACCAGGTGAAAGCCGCTCCCGAGGAGGAGCCCGGGCGGCGCAGCGGCAACATAGCGCTGTCCCTGACGTGGCTGGCAACCGGGCTGCTCATCGTCGGTTTCATCTTCCGAGGTCTGGCGGCCGAACGGTTCCCGCTGGGCAATATGTACGAGTTCTCGCTCGGTGCTGCCATCGCGGTCGCCCTGGTGTACCTGGTCGCGTCGACGCGCACCGATCTGCGGTGGCTCGGAGTGTGGGTCGTGGGAGCCGTGCTGCTCACGCTCGGCGTCGCCGTCACCTTGCTGTACACCGAGTCCGCGCAACTGGTCCCGGCGCTGAAGTCGTGGTGGCTGGTGATCCACGTGAGTGCCGCGGCCATCTCGGGCGGAGCATTCACCCTCAGCGCCGGTTTCATCGGGGCATACCTGGTCCGGCAGCGTGCCGAGGACCGCGGACGCGCCGACTCCGGCCTGGCGGCACGGCTGCCGAGCGCCGAACGCCTTGACGCGTTGTCGTATCGCACGATCGCCTTCGTGTTCCCGGTGTGGACCTTCGCGGTCATCGCCGGCGCGATCTGGGCCGAGAACGCCTGGGGCCGCTACTGGGGCTGGGACCCCAAGGAGACGTGGGCTTTCATCACGTGGGTCATCTACGCCGGGTACCTGCACGCGCGCTCCACGGCTGGCTGGAAGGGGCGCAAGGCAGCGATCATCGGCCTGATCGGTTTCACCGCGTTCCTGGTCAACTACTTCGGGGTCAACTTCTTCGCCACGGGATTGCACTCGTACTCGGGGGTGTAGGGGGAGGCCGCGGCCTGTGTGACGAAGTTGCGGGGGCAGGACCCGGATTGTGACGAAGGTGCGTGGGCTCGACGACTCGGAACCCGCACCTTCGTAACACAACGCCGGATCGGCCACCAACTTCGTCACAATCGTGACCAGCACCCTTCGACAGGTGGCGGCCGGGCCCGATGTCGCACAAGAACGGCGATGATGGATCCGTGCGCGCCGACGACCTGAACCTGGACGAACAGATCAGCCTCCTCTCAGGGAGCACCTTCTGGCGCACTGAGCCGTTGCCGGACCGCGGCGTCGATGCGGTGATGCTCAGCGACGGCCCGCACGGCCTGCGGGCGCAGACCGGTGACGGCGAGCACCTCGGCCTGCTCGACAGCGTCCCGGCGACCTGCTTCCCGACTGCCGCGGCGATCGCGAACTCGTGGGACGCCGACCTGGTCGAGCAGATCGGGGCCGCCGTCGGCCGGGAAGCGCGCACTGCGGGCGTGTCGGTAGTGCTGGGCCCGGGCTTGAACATCAAGCGGCACCCTTTGTGCGGGCGCAACTTCGAATACCTCTCGGAGGACCCGCTGCTGTCCGGCACCTTGGCCGCCGCGATGGTCCGCGGGATCCAGGGCCAGGGGGTGGGCGCGTGCCTGAAGCATTTTGCGGTCAACAACCAGGAGTCGCACCGCTTCGTGGTCGACGCCGTGGTCGACGAACGCACGCTGCGGGAGATCTACCTGGCCGGCTTCGAGCACGCGGTCACCGAGTCGCAGCCGTGGGCGGTCATGGCCGCCTACAACCTTGTCAACGGCGTGTACTGCTGCGACAACCCGATCCTGCTCGACTCGATTCTGCGTGAGGAGTGGGGGTTCGACGGCCTGGTCATGAGTGACTGGGGGGCTGAGAACGACCGGGTCGCGGGCGTGCGGTCCGGGATGGACCTGGAGATGCCCGGAAACGGCGGCGTGTTCGACGCCGTCCTGCGGGCTGCCGTCGCCGGGGGCCGCCTGCAGGCCGCGGACGTCCAGCGCAGCGCGCAGCGGGTGCTGGACCTGGTGCAGCGCAGCGCCCGGGGACCGGCCGTCGCCGCGGACCTCGACGCCCACGATGACCTGGCCCGACGGGCTGCCGCGCAGAGTTCGGTGCTGCTGGTAAACGACGGGCTGCTGCCGCTGTCCGCGGACGCCACGATCGCGGTCGTCGGCGCGTTCGCCGAGCAGCCCCGGTTCCAGGGATCCGGCAGTTCACAGGTCAATCCGGTCCGCGTGACCACCGCGCTCGACGCGTTCGCCCAGCGGGGCATCGCGGTGTCGTACGCACCTGGCTACGACCCCGTCACCTCGGCCCCCGACGCCCGGCTCATCCATGAGGCGGTGGCAGTCGCTGCTGGGGCGGACGCCGTCGTTCTGCTGGCCGGGCTGCCCGCCACGTTCGAGAGCGAGGGTTTCGACCGCGACGACCTGAGCCTTCCACGACAGCACGAACAGTTGATCCAAGCCGTTTGCCGCGCCAATCCACGCACGGTCGTCGCCCTGTCCAACGGGGCACCGGTGGAGATGCCCTGGGTGCGGTCCCCTTCGGCGATCCTGGAGTGTTACCTGGGCGGACAGGCCAGCGGTGCCGCCCTGGTCGACGTGCTGCTCGGGGAGACCGAGCCCGCCGGCCGGCTGGCGGAGTCCTTCCCCGTGCGGCGCAGTGACCTGGCCAGCGACGCCTTCTTCCCCGGGCACCCGCATCAGGTGCAGTACCGGGAAGGTCTCAGTGTCGGGTACCGGCACTTCACGACCGCCGGGATCGCCCCCCTGTTCGCGTTCGGGCACGGGCTCGGGTACTCCACATTCGCAGTCGGTCGGCCGGTGACGCCGGCCACGCTGCGGGCCGGGCAGCCGCTCACGCTGACGGTCCCGGTGACGAACACCTCTCAGCGTGACGGCAGCACCGTGGTGCAGGTGTACCTGCACGACCGCAGCGGCCGGGTGACGCGGCCCCGTCGGGAACTGGCTGGCTTCGCCAAGGTGCGGCTGGCCGCCGGGGACTCCAGGGAGGTCGACATCACGTTGCCGGGCAGGGCGTTCGCCTACTTCGACGTGCTGAGCGGCCAGTGGACGGTGCCACAGGGGCAGTGCCTGCTCGAGATCGGCTTGTCCAGCGAGAACATCGTGCACTCGGTCGTCGTGGACGTCGAGGGCGGCTTCACCGGCAGCCATGCGCCCGAGCCCCAGATCGCACACTCCGACGCGGCGTTCGAACGACGACTCGGCCACAGCATTCCGGCCCCGCGGCCGGTTCGGCCTTACAGCCGCGTGTCGACTATCGCGGAGATCTCTGGCAACCCACTGGGCCGGCTGGTACGGGCCGCGGTACTGCGTGCCAGCGGTTTCTCCGGTGAGGAGGACCCGGTCACGGCGAAGATGGTCGAGCGATCCCTGGACGAGATGCCGTTGCGCGGCGTCGCCCTGCTCGGCGGCGGCCGGGTAGGACTCGGGATGGTCGACGGCCTGGTGGACCTGCTCAACCGGCGTCCCGACCGCGTGGCGCTTCGCCTCTGGCGCAGCTTGCGGTCGCGGCTCCCGGGCCGCTGACCCCGGCTCGCCGACAGCGCTACTCATCGAATCGCCGGGGTTGGTCCTCAGGCCGCACAAACCCCTACCGCGGGCGAACCTTGCGCAGGAAGTCGGGGTCGTCGTCGGGCGGAAGCGTCCGCCGTTTGGGTCCTTCGGCGGGCTCCCGGCCGAACACCAGCCAGAGCACCGCCCCCACTACCGGCAGGAGCAGAATCGCCAGCAGCCACAGGAACCGGCTGCCGCCGCGGACATCGTCGGATCGAACCTGGAACAGGTCGATCAGGGCAAAGATCAGCAAGCCGAGGGCGGCAAGGCCCAGCAACACCTTCACCATGGTGCAATCCTACGCCGCGCGCGCCGACTCAGCAGGGGAGCGCGGTACTGAGGTGCAGGAGTCCGACGTACCCTGGGTGCGTGACGTCTGGTCGTGCATTCTTCATCTACACGGGATTGCGCCTCGTCCTGCTACTTGCGGTGGGCGGGTTGCTCTATCTGACGGGTGCTCGCGGCATCCTGCTCGTGATCCTGGCGTTCCTGGTCAGCGGCGCGTTGAGCCTGGTGTGGCTCGATCGCCCGCGTTCCCAGATGAGCGCCGGACTGGGCCGGACGCTGGGACGGGTCAACGCGAAGATCGACGCCGCGGCCACGGCCGAAGACGATCTGGTCGAGGACTCGCAGACATCGATCGACCTACAGGACGAAACCGAGTCCCAGGCCGAGTCCGGCAAGCAGCAGAGCTAGAGACGTCAACTGCAGGACCGGGATCAGAGCTGGCCCGGCGGCCCCCTGCAGGACCTTGCGCGCGGCCGCCAGCGCAGGGAGACCGCCGACCAGGCCCAGCAGTGCCCACAGCGTCGAGCCCAAGGCGATGCCCGCGATCAGAGCCAGTGCCGCGATCTGGCAGCCCGCATAGAAGAGCCGGGTGTTGCGCTCGCCGAGCCGGACCGCCAGGGTGTGCTTGCCCGCTTCTGCGTCCAGCGGCCGGTCGCGCAGGTTGTTCGCCACCAGGATCGCGACCGTCAACAGACCGATGGCCACCGACGTCAGGACCGAGATCGGCCACAGGCCGCCGCCGGTGACCAGCGTGGTCCCGCAGACCGCCACCGGTCCGAAGAAGATAAAGACGAAGACCTCGCCCAGGCCGTAGTACCCGTAGGGCCGGCTCCCGCCGGTGTAGCCGTAGGCGGCAAGGACCGCCGCCGCACCGACCGGCAGCAGAACCCACTCGCGACTGACCAGGACCAGCACGGCGCCGAAGAGCGCGGCGGCCACCAGACTCAGCACCGCCGCGTGTCTCACCTGACGGGCGGGGGCCAAGCCCTGACCGACGAGTCGCACCGGTCCCACCCGGACCTTGTCGGTGCCGCGGACCCCGTCGCTGTAGTCGTTGAAGTAGTTGACCCCGACCTGCAGGGCCAGCGAGACCAGCAGCGCGAGGCCGGCGTTGAGCGCGACAACTGATCCACTCAACGCGGTTCCGGTGTAGCCCGTCACCCCCAAGCCGGCGATGACGGGTGCGACCGCAGCCGGCAGGGTGCGCGGTCGTGCGCCCTCGACCCACTCAACGACGCTGGCCACTGGCCCTCCTGAGCAACTCCTGACGATCGGGCTTGCCGGTCTCCAGCCTCGGCAGCCGCTGCACATCGTCCTCGACGAAGACCACCACACGGTAGCCGTCGGCGTCATCCGGGACCGCGACGGCCACCGCCTCGACGACACCGGGCCTGGCCAATGCGTCCAGTTCGTACTCGCGCAGATGCCGATTGACTCCTTTCACCGGCACCTGGGCGTCCGCCCGACCGGTCACTTCCAGCCTGCCGTCGCGCCAGCGGCCGAGATCGCCGGTGGGCCAGGGGCGGTCGATGGCCGGACCTGGGACGTACCCGGCGGACAGGTTCGGCCCATCGAGGTGGATCTCGTCGTGCACCAACCGCACGTCAACGCCGGGCCACGGCCGCCCGTCGTAGACACAGCCCCCCAGGGTCTCGGTCGCGCCATATGTGCTGACCACCGGGATGTCGAGGCTGCCGCAGCGCTCGCGCAGTGCATCGGACAAAGGTCCGCCCCCCACGAGTACCGCCTGCATCGAGGCCAACATGCGCACCCCCTCCGGGACTTCCAGAAGGCGCGCCAACTGCGTGCTGACCAGCGAAGTCGCATCGGCTCCGCCCGGGTACCACCGCGCGACGTCGGCGGCCTCGAAGCGGGAGCCGATCCCGGGCCAGACCAGAGGAGGCCAGGCACTGCGGGCCAGCACCATCAAGCCCCCGGCCGAGACCGGGGACAGCAGGAGCAGCCAACGCCACCGGCCGGCCCCCAACGCCCGCAGGCCGGCGTTCGCCGCCCATTCGATGGCCGCGAACGTGTGACCGATCGACTTGGCCGCCGCGCTGCTGCCCGACGAGCGCAGGACCACATCGGCGGTCTCGCTGGGCTGCGCTGCCGGCACTGCGAAGCGGGTACCTTCACCCAGGTATCGCGTCACCAGGTCGGCCGCGTCAACTGCGCTCAACCCGGTCGGCATGCGGATCACCGTCCCATTGTCCCTGCCGGGCCGGCACCGACTTGTGCATCGGGTCGGTCCTGGCGGTCCGGTGCCATCGCTCGCGTTGCCTGACCCGGCTACCAGCTGAGCCCTCCATCTGCTGGCCGGCCACTAGTCCGCTGGCCACCAGATGGAGGGATTCTCCGACACATTTCGGGCAAATCACCCGTGATCCCTCCATCTGCTGGCCAATAGACGAACTGCACTTCAGCTATTGGCCAGCAGATGGAGGGGGGACGCTAGTGCTTCCATCCAGCAAACGACCCCGGGTGCCGTGCCCTTCGTCGCTGTCAGCGCTCCTGCACCTGTGCAAATGGGTTGAGGCGGCTGCATCTAGCCTTGTCGCATGGACAGCCGCACGCGCTACGTGCTCCCACCAGTCGTCGCAGAGGGCAGCCCCGCCTTCACCGATCCCTCGTACTCCAGCATCCGCCCCGCAGCGGACTGGGTGGCTGCCGGAGACTTCGGCGACATTCGCTACGAGACCGCCGAGGGCATCGCGAAGATCACCATCAACCGCCCGCACAAGCGCAACGCCTTCCGCCCGCAGACGCTGTTCGAACTCGAGCGCGCCTTCGCCCTGGCCCGCGACGACGACAGGGTCGGGGTAATCATCCTCACCGGCCAGGGCGACTGGGCTTTTTGTTCCGGGGGCGACCAGCAGATCCGCGGTGACGACGGCTACATCGGCGACGACGAGGTGGCGGCCAAAGGCATCGGGCGGCTCAACGTACTGGACCTGCAGATTCAGATCAGACGGCTGCCCAAACCTGTCGTCGCCATGGTGGCCGGCTATGCGATCGGCGGTGGGCACGTCCTGCACATCGTGTGCGACCTGACCATCGCCGCCGACAACGCCCGCTTCGGCCAGACCGGACCCAAGGTGGGCTCGTTCGACGGTGGCTACGGCTCCGGCCTGCTGGCCCGCCAGATCGGGCAGAAGCGCTCCCGCGAGGTCTGGATGCTGAGCCGGCAGCACGGAGCAGAGCAGGCCTACGACTGGGGTCTGGTCAATGCCGTGGTCCCGTTGGCCGACCTGGAGGAGGAGACGGTGGCCTGGGCCCGCGAGATGCTAGCCCTGTCACCGATCGCCCTGCGGATGCTCAAGGCCTCGCACAACGCCGCCGACGACGGCCTGGCCGGCGTTCAGCAGTTGGCCGGCGATGCGACGATGTTGTTCTACATGACCGAGGAAGCGCAGGAGGGCCGCGACGCCTACACGCAGGGCCGGCGCCCGGAGTTCGACAAGTTCCCGAAGCGCCCTTGAGTCGCCCGTGGTGTCCAGCAGGCGGCTGTGGCCGTATCGCCTCGACCTGCGCACGCCGTTCCGGGGGCTGACGCAGCGGCGCGGCTGCCTCATCGCCGGGTCGCAGGGATGGGGTGAATTCGCGCCCTTCGACGACTACGACGCCGAGGCCGACGCGCGTTGGCTGGCCTGCGCCCTGGAACAAGCCGACGGCCGGTGGCCGGCGCGACTTCGTGACGGCGTCGAGGTGAACGCGATCATCCCGGCAGTGGCCCCCGATGCTGCTGCCCGTATGGCTGTGGAGTCCGGATGTCGCACGATCAAGGTCAAGGTGGGGGACCGACTCGGATTGGCACGGGCGCAGGCGGTCCGCGACGCCGTGCCCGGCGCCAGGCTCAGGGTCGACGTCAACGGTGGCTGGACCGTCCCCGAAGCGGTGAGGTACCTGCGCGAGTTCGCGGATCTGGACCTCGAGTACGCCGAACAGCCGGTTCGCACGTACGAGCAGATGGCGCGGTTGCGGGACATGGTGGACGTGCCGCTGGCCGCTGACGAAGTGATCCGGATCGACCGCCGGTTCGACGACGTCTCCCAGGTGGCCGACGTCGCGGTCCTCAAGGTCGCGCCGCTAGGCGGTGTCGCCTCGACGCTGGATGCGGCCCGCAGAGTCGGGCTGCCGGTGGTTGTCTCCAGCGCGCTCGATACCTCGCTGGGGCTCGCCGCGTCAGTGGCGGCGGCCTGTTCACTGGAAGCGGAGCCCCTCGCGTGCGGTCTGGGCACGGGTGCACTGTTCGCTGAGGACACCACCGAGATCCGGCTGATCCCAGCAGCCGGTCGAATGCGCGCCGGCGACCCTCCCGACCCCCGGCCCGACCTGCCTGTGGCCTCGGACGACCTTGCCTACTGGCGGCGGCGGATCCGGAAAGCCGCCGACCTGCGTGGCACAGTGGACCAGTGAATCCGTCCACCGCCGCGGCGCAGGTCATCATCGACGAGTTGGTCCGGTTCGGTGTCAACGACGTGGTCCTGGCGCCGGGCTCGCGCAGCGCAGCGCTGGCCATTGAAGCCGCCCGCGCGCACGCGCGCGCCGAGATCCGGCTGCACGTGCGCATCGACGAACGGAGCGCGGGTTTCCTCGCATTGGGGCTGGCCAAGCGCAGCGGCCTGCCGGTCCCGGTGATCACGACCTCCGGCACGGCCGTGGCGAACCTGCTGCCGGCAGTCGAGGAGGCATGGTCCAGCGGGCTGCCGCTGGTGGTCATCAGTGCGGACCGTCCCGCGGAGCTGCGCCACACCGGCGCCAATCAGACGATCGACCAAGTCCGTGTGTTCGACGGCGTCGTGAGGTGGTCGGCCGACGTCGAGTCACCGACCCGCAGGCGCGGCCAGGTGGCCTACTGGCGCAGCACGGTGTCGCGTGCGTGCGCCATGGCCAACCATCCGTGGCAACGCGGGCCCGTGCACCTCAATGTCGCATTCCGGGAGCCCTTGGTGCCCGACGGAGACGACAGGTGGGTCGAGTCGCTGGCGGGCCACGACGGGCTGACGTTCGTCGACGACGACGGCGATGAACTCGAGGTGGTGCGCACCTGGACTGTCGACCGCCGGCTGATGCTCAGCGTCCAGGAGCCGATCGATGAGATCCTCGACGACCTCGGCGAAGGTGACCTGCCGCAGCGCGGACTGGTGATCGTCGGCGACACTGACGATCCCGAAGATGCTGCCGCCGCCGTGGAGTTGGCCGAGGCGTGCGGCTGGCCGTTGCACAGCGAACCGACCGGGCAGGCCCGGGCGGGTTCGGTCGCACTGGCGCACGCCTCACTGTTGACCTCCAGCGAGGCCTTCCGGGCTGCTCATGTGCCCGAGGTCGTCGTCACCGTCGGCAAGGTCGGGCTCAGCCGGGGCATCCTCGCCCTGGTCCGCGAGGCCGAGGTGCACATCCACTCCGAGCCGCAGCGCACCCTCGACTGGCCGGACCCCACCCGCACGGCGGTGTGCGTGCTGGGATCGGTGCCGGCGCCGCCCTCGGAGTCCGAGGTGCCGGAGTCCAGTGATTGGCTCGACGGCTGGCTGATGGCCGATGCCGCCGCGCAGCGTGTGGTCGAGAAGATCCTCGACTCCGCACCGCACCAGACCGGACTGCACGTGGCGCATGCGCTGTGGGAGGCGGCCGAACCCGACGACCTGCTGTTCGTCGCCTCGTCACGCTCGATCCGAGATCTCGAAGCGGTGGCGGGAGTGCGTGCCGACCAGCCGAGAGTGCTTGCCAACCGCGGGGTCAACGGGATAGATGGCTTGGTTTCCACGGCGGTCGGGGTCGCCCTCGCCCACCAGAGCCAGGGCGGGGAGGTCGTGTACGCGATGCTGGGGGATCTGGCGCTCCTGCACGACCAGAACGGCCTGCTGATCGGCCCCGGTGAACCGCGCCCCGATCTGTGCCTGGTCGTGGTGGACAACGATGGTGGCGGGATCTTCGGCTCCTTGGAGCAGGCCGACCCCGCCCTGGGGGACGTCTTCGAGCGCGTTTTCGGCACCAGCGTGGGCGCTGACGTCAAGGGTGTGCTCCGGGCTCATGGTGTGACCGTCCACGAGGGGGCGGATCTGTCCGAATCCCTGGAACTCGCCGCCGGACAGCCCGGCATCAACGCGGTGGTCGTCGGACCGGTGGACCGGGATCTGGAGTCGCGCCTGTATGCACAGATCCGGGAGGCGCTCGGCTGAGCCGGACAACCCGGGATTAGCGACGCTCACATGGTGAGCACAGGGACTGTCCCAACCGCCAGCCGAGCGGGAACGCCTGATGGCTACTGCGGCTCGAGCGCCCAGCGCATCGCGGCCAGTTTGGACTCCGATTCAGCGAACTCCGACTCAGGGTCGGACCCGGCCACGATCCCGCAGCCGGCAAACAGGTCGATACCGGTGTTGTCCGCCACCAGTTGGCCGCACCTCAACGCGATGCCGAACTCACCGTCGCCGTGCGCATCGAACCAGCCCACCGGGCCCGCGTAGCGGCCGCGGCGCAGGCGTTCGCTGCTGAGGATGTGCTGCAGCGCGCGCTCGGTCGGGGTCCCGCACACCGCGGCCGTGGGATGCAGTGCTGCCGCGATCGCGATCACGGAGGTTTCGTCCACCAGCATGGCGTGGATGTCGGTGGCCAGGTGTTGCACGTTGGCCAACCGCAGGACACGCGGCTCGACGGGAACATCCAAGTCCGTGCAATGCGTGCCCAGGGCCTGCGCCACGGACGTCACGGCGTAGGCGTGCTCCTCACGGGCCTTGTTCGAGGCGACCATCGAGTCCGCCAGGACGCCGCTTTCGCGCTCGTCGTCGCTGCGTTCCACGGTCCCGGCGAGCACCCGGGACATGACCTGTTCACCAGTGCGCCGCACCAGCAGTTCCGGGGTGGCGCCGATCAGGCCGTGGACGCTGAACGTCCAGCAGTCGCTGTATCTCTCGGCCAGCCGGAGCAAGGTGCGATGAACGTCGATGTCGCCGGTGACCCGGACCGCACGTGCCAGGACCACCTTGTCGAAGACACCTGCGGCGATGCTCTCGACGGCCTGTGCCACCAGAGGCCGGTAGTGGCTGCCGTCCGGATCGGGTTCTTTCAGGGCCCGGCCCGAGTTCACGGGCAGCGGGTCCGGACGGCTGGGGGTGATCGTGGTGATCCAGGCCTTGTCATCGCGGCGGCCGGCGATGGTGCCGGGCACAGTCAGCACAGACTCGTCCTCGGCGTCGAAGGCGAAGGAGGCGAAGGCCACCGGACCGGTTCCCGGTGACTGGACCTCGTCGTCGATGCTCGCGTTTTCGCAGAACCTCGCCCACCAGCGCTGCGCCCGTGCGAAGCGTTCCGGGCCCCGCACGGTCGTGGTCGCTGCGATGTCCCATCCGACCAGACCCGCACCCTCGTGCACCCAGCTGAAGGGCCGGGCGCCGGCGGGGATCAGGCCGAGAAGGTCTGCCGGGTCGATCAGGCGTGTGCGCACCACCACGGGCAGATCATCCACCCATCAAGATTAGGTCGGCCCCCGCCGGCGCGCGAGGGCGCGGTCCCTTGAGGCGGTCGGGGGTGGCAGGACTGAGACACTGGACCGGTGAGCAGAGCCGACCTCGACAAACAGCCCCCTGCGGTGGCCGCGATGTTCGACCGGGTGGCCCGCCGGTACGACATCACCAACGACATCCTCGCCGTGGGGCAGACGCGCAAGTGGCGGCGTGCGGTCGCCGACGCGATCGGCGTGCTGCCCGGGCAGCGGATTCTCGATCTGGCCGCGGGCACCGGAACCAGCAGCGAGGCGTTCGCCCAGCGCGGCGCCCAGGTCGTGGCCTGCGACTTCTCACTGGGCATGCTCGAGGTGGGGCGTCGGCGCCTGCCGCACCTGCCGTTCACCGCGGGCGACGCGATGGCACTTCCGTTCGCGGACGATTCGTTCGACGCGGTCACCATCTCGTTCGGTCTGCGCAACATTCACGACCCGGCTCAGGGTCTGCGAGAGATGCGCCGGGTCACCCGCCCGGGTGGTCGGGTTGTCGTGTGTGAGTTCTCCACGCCCACCTGGCCGGTCCTGCGCACGGTGTACCAGGAGTACCTGATGAAGGCCCTGCCCCCGATCGCCAAGCGGGTCTCCAGCAACTCCTCCGCATACGAGTACCTGGCCGAGTCGATCGCCGCCTGGCCGGACCAGGAAGGGCTCGCCGACCTGCTGACGTCGACTGGGTGGCGCGAGGTCGAATGGCGCAATCTCACTGGAGGCATCGTCTCTTTGCATCGCGGAGTAGCCTAAGTCCACCTGAGCAGCCGACCAAGGGGAAAGACTATGCGTATCTCGATGGCAGTGGCCGGTATCGCGTTGGCGATGGGCCTGGCCGGGTGTTCTGCGGAGGTCAGCGTCGGCGGGGGAGGCAGTTCCGAGACACCGAGTGCGAGTGCGTCGGCAGAGCAGACGATGCCGACCGACGCGCAGACCTACACCAGCGACAAGTATGGATTCAGTTTCTCCTATGCGCCGCCGTTCAAACAACTGAATGACACCTCGTGGCAGGCGCAAAGCGGGGCCAGCAGTGCCGACTCCGTGGCGGTGTTCGACACCGATGGCACCGAGGTGGGCGGGCAGTACCGCGATGCGTTCGTGGTCAACGTGTACGAACTGAACGCCACGATCACCGACGAGAACATGGACGACGTCAAGTCCGAGCTCGAGCAGAGCGTGATCCCGCAGTTGGAGCAGTCCAGCGAGGACATGCAGATCTCGGAACTGACCCCCACCACCGTTTCGGGGCTCAACGGGTACCAGGCCGACGCGCAGTTCAGCGTCGATGACACCCCCATGACCTCGACGATGTACTTCCTCTTCGACGGCGACATCGAGTATCAGTTGCTCACTCAGTCGGCCACCGATCGCTGGGATGAACTGGCGCCGGCCTTCGAGGCGATGGTGAACTCCTTCAGCGTCGCGCCCACTTCGGCGGCCTCCGCATCCGCTGCCTGAACCCGGGGTCGGCGTGCCTGCGCAGTGGGCGGGCGGCCGGTCACGGGACTGGACCTGGCCCCGGCATCCAGGAAGGCGGGTGGGGACGTCGGCGCCGACGCCCACGAAGGTGCGCGCCTGCTTCGGGATTCGGCATTGAGGCCTTCCCGATCGCGTGCTCGCGGACCGCCGGCGGTGACGCCCAGCGACGGTGCGTATCGCTGGCCCGGTGCCCGGGTCTGCGGCACACAGGGCCGGGTACGCGACGCGGGATTCCTGGGCCCAGTGACGATGTTGACCGCGGCGCCGTTGCGAACCAGTTGCAGACCGGATCAAGTCGCGCAAACGGTTCTCTAGTCCGAAAATGGCTGGTGTACTCGGTCGCCGCAGAAGTTGGCCGCGAGGTTAGAGAATGGTCGCGAGGTTAGAGATCGTGCACGAGGTTAGTGAACGCACGTGTGGCTTCTCTAACCTCGTGCACGTTCTCTAACGCGAGCGGTTTCCGCCCGGCATTTCCCCGCCTGAACGCCGCGGCCGGCCACGGCCGCGACAGCCGAACCGGGACCGGCGGCGGCCCCTGCCCACCGTGATGCCGACGGCCGTCCGTGGCGACCTGGCACGCGTTCGGCCGGCACCGCGAAGCCCTGCTTCACGATCGACGCGGCACCCACCACGAAGCAGCGGCGCAATGCCCTGCGCGTGCGGGACAACCCCCAGCAGTCTGAACCCGGCCAGACGAAACCGTCAGGCTAGACTCGGTGCCCGGGGTTCTCGTGCACGCGTTCACAAGGAGAACGGATGGATCACCACGTTGCGTCTGACGCCGTGTCGGCCCATCCCGCCCCACTCCTGAGCGGCCGGCGCGCCCGCCGGGCCACGTCGCTGGGCACCACGTCGCAGGTGCACCCTAGGATTGTGGCGATCGGAAGGAGTCAGTAGCGATGGGCAACGTGTACCTTCCCATTCTGATCCTGGGCCTGCTGGCGTTCGCGTTCGCCGCGTTCAGCGTCGGCGTAGCCAGCATCACCGGTCCCAAGCGGTACAACCGCGCCAAGATGGACGCCTACGAGTGCGGGATCGAGCCGACACCACAGCCCCTGGGCCGAGGCAAGTTCCCGGTGAAGTACTACTTGACCGCGATGCTGTTCATCATCTTCGACATCGAGATCGTGTTCCTCTACCCATGGGCGGTCGCCTTCGACCAACTCGCGGCGTTCGGCCTGATCGAGATGCTTCTGTTCATCCTGACCCTGGCGGTCGTGTACGCCTACGTGTGGCGCCGCCACGGTTTGGAGTGGGACTGATGGGGCTCGAGGAGAAACTGCCGAGCGGGATCCTGCTGACCACGGTCGAGGCCGTGGCCGGCTACGCCCGCAAGGGTTCACTGTGGCCGGCCACGTTCGGCCTCGCCTGCTGCGCGATCGAGATGATGTCCACCGGCGCACCGCGATACGACCTGGCCCGGTTCGGCATGGAGGTGTTCCGGGCGTCGCCGCGCCAGGCCGACCTCATGATCGTGGCCGGTCGGGTGAGCCAGAAGATGGCCCCGGTGCTGCGCCAGATCTACGACCAGATGCCCAACCCGAAGTGGGTGCTGGCGATGGGCGTCTGCTCGTCCAGCGGCGGGATGTTCAACAACTACGCGATCGTCCAGGGCGTCGACCACGTCGTGCCGGTGGACATGTACCTCCCGGGTTGCCCGCCGCGCCCGGAGATGCTGATAGACGCGATCCTCAAGATCCACGACCAGATCCAGCACACCAAACTCGGGGCCGACCGGGAACGCGAGGTCGTCGAACTCGAGTCGCAGGCGATGTCGGCCGTCCCCAGTGAAGAGATGAAGGGCCTGCTGCGGTGACTGAGAACTCCGACGTGGTCCCCGCCGGCACCGAGACCCTCGACGTGCTGTCGAGCGGCCAAGGCGCCTTCGGTGTGGACGGCACCCCCGATGTCAGCGGCTACGGGGGGCTGGTCCGGACCACCCACGCCGCACCGGCCGCCACCCGCCCCTATGGCGGCTGGTACGACGATGCGGTCGACACGCTGGCGCAGGCGCTGGGCGACAACTTCGGGCCCGCCGTGTCGAAGGTGGTCATCGCCGCGGACCAGTTGACTCTCGAGATCGAGCGCGAGCATCTGCTCGAGGTGATGGCCCACCTGCGCGATCACCCGGCGCTGCGCTTCGAGATGTGCATGGGCGCCAACGGGGTGCATTGGCCAGAAGACACCGGCCGCGAGCTGCACGTGCACTACCCGATGCTTTCGATGACCCACAACCGACGGCTGTCCGTGGAGGTCACCTGCCCGGACGACGATCCCCACATCCCGTCGGTCGTCGGGATCTACCCCGGCAACGACTGGCACGAGCGGGAAACGTTCGACTTCTTCGGTGTGATCTTCGACGGGCACCCGGGGCTGACCCGCATCGAGATGCCTGACGACTGGGTCGGTCATCCGCAGCGCAAGGACTACCCGCTGGGTGGGATCCCGGTGGAGTACAAGGGGGCCACGATTCCGCCGCCGGACGACCGCCGGGAGTACAAGTGAGCGACGACGTCATCTACGAGACCGCCGATGAGGCGGGTTCCTACGACACCACCGAGGGCAAGGTCTTCACCGTCTCCGGTGGCGACTGGGACCAGGTCTCCGGCGATGAGGGGATCGAGCAGCGGGTGGTGGTCAACATGGGCCCGCAGCACCCGTCGACCCATGGCGTGCTGCGCCTGATCCTCGAACTCGACGGTGAGACGGTGACCCAGGCGAGGTCGGGCATCGGCTACCTGCACACCGGTATCGAGAAGAACATGGAGTTCCGCACCTGGACCCAGGGCGTGACCTATGTGACCCGGATGGATTACCTGTCGCCGATCTTCAACGAGACCGCCTACTGCCTCGGTGTGGAGAAGTTGCTGGGCATCACCGAGCAGATCCCTGACCGGGCGAGCGTGATCCGGGTCATGTTGATGGAACTCAACCGGATCGCCTCGCACCTGGTGTTCCTGGCGACCGGCGGGATGGAACTCGGCGCGCTGACGGCCATGACGTTCGGCTTCCGGGAGCGGGAGCCGGTCCTCGACGTCCTGGAGGCGATCACCGGCCTGCGGATGAACCACGCCTACATCCGGCCCGGGGGCCTGGCCCAGGACCTGCCCGACGGTGCTGAGCAGATGGTCGCCGACCTGCTCAAACTCCTGCGCAAGCGCCTGCCCGACACCGCCAACCTGCTGGTCGGCAACTCGATCTGGATGTCGCGCACAGAGGGGGTCGGATACCTCGATCTGACCGGTTGCATCGCCCTGGGTATGACGGGTCCGGTGCTGCGTTCGACCGGCTATCCGTGGGACCTGCGCAAGATGCAGCCCTACTGCGGCTACGAGGACTACGAGTTCGAGGTCGCCACCCAGACCACGTGCGACGCCTATGGCCGGTTCCTGATCCGGCTCGAAGAGATGCAGCAGAGCATGAACATCGTCGAGCAGTGTCTTGACAAGCTGCGACCGGGGCCGGTGATGGTCGAGGACAAGAAGATCGCCTGGCCCGCGCAACTGGCGATCGGCTCGGACGGGATGGGCAACTCGCTCGAGCACATCCGCCACATCATGGGACAGTCCATGGAGGCGCTCATCCACCACTTCAAACTGGTCACCGAAGGTTTCCGGGTGCCGGCCGGCCAGGCGTACGTCTCCATCGAGGCGCCGCGCGGGGAACTGGGAGTGCACGTCGTCTCCGACGGCGGCACCCGGCCCTACCGGGTCCACTTCCGGGACCCATCGTTCAACAACCTGCAGGCCGTGCCCGCGATGAGCGAGGGCGGCCAGGTCGCCGACGTGGTGGCGGCCGTGGCAAGTATCGACCCCGTCATGGGTGGAGTGGATCGCTGATGGCACTGACCGAACAGTCCCGCGCGCAGATGTTGGATCTCGCGGCTCGGTACCCGCAACCGCGCAGCGCCCTGCTGCCGATGCTGCATCTGGTGCAGTCGGAGGAAGGCTATGTGACCGGCGACGGCATCGTCATGTGCGCGGAGGTCCTGGGACTGACCACCGCCGAGGTCAAAGCGGTGGCCTCGTTCTACACGATGTTCAAGGACGAACCACTGGGGGAGTACCACATCGGGGTCTGCATCAACCCTGGCTGTGGAATCCTCGGTGGCGACCAGATCTGGGACACCCTCTCCGAGGATCTCGGGATCGGGCACGACGAGGTCACCGCTGACGGCAAGATCTCGCTGGAACGCATCGAGTGCCAGGCCGCCTGCACCCACGCCCCGGTCATGACCGCGAACTGGGAATACATGGACAACATGACGCCTGCGTCGGCGCGCCAACTGGTCGAAGACCTGCGCGAGGGCCGTGAGGTCAAGTCGACCCGGGGACCGGTGATCCGGGACTTCAAGGCCTGCGAACGCACCCTGGCCGGGGTCGACGACGACGGTCTCGGCGATGTGCCGGCGACCGACGAATTGATGCTCGCCGGGCTGCGGTACGCACAGGCGCACGACATGAAAGCCCCCGAGGCGGAGGTCATCTGATGCCACTGACCCCAGTCATCACCGCGCATTGGGACGAGCCCGATTCCTTCACGCTCGAGGGGTACCGCCGCCATGGCGGTTACAGCGCGCTGCCCCGAGCCCTCGAGATGGGCCCGGACGCCGTGATCGCAACGGTCAAGGACTCCGGGCTGCGCGGCCGCGGCGGGGCGGGTTTCCCCACAGGACTGAAGTGGAGCTTCGTCCCGCAGAACGACGGGAAGCCGCACTACCTGGTGGTCAACGCCGACGAGTCGGAACCGGGTGCCTGCAAGGACATCCCGATGATGCTGGCCAACCCGCACGCCCTGATCGAGGGCATCGTTATCGCCTCCTACGCCTTCCGGGCCGATCACGCCTTCGTGTACATCCGCGGCGAGGTGCCGCACGTGCTCCGGCGGGTCAACGCTGCGGTCCGGGAAGCGCGCGACGCCGGCTACCTCGGCGACGACATCCTGGGCAGCGGTTTCAACCTCAACCTCGTCATCCATGCCGGTGCTGGTGCCTACATCTGCGGTGAGGAGACGGCGCTGCTGGACTCACTGGAAGGCCGCCGCGGCCAGCCCCGGCTCAAGCCCCCGTTCCCGGCGGTCGCCGGCCTGTACGCCTGCCCGACCGTGGTCAACAACGTCGAGACCATCTCCAACGTCCCGTACATCATCAACAACGGGGTCGACTGGTTCCGGTCCTTCGGCACCGAGAAGTCGCCCGGGTTCAAAGTGTTCGCGGTCTCCGGTCATGTGCAGCGACCCGGGATCTACGAGGCACCGCTGGGCACTCCCATGGCCGAACTGCTGGAATACGCCGGGGGGATCCGGGAAGGCCACGAACTCAAGTTCTGGCTGCCCGGAGGATCGTCGGTGCCGATGCTGACCAAGGACCACTTGGACCTGCCACTGACGTACGAGGCCATAGCGGAAGCGGGCTCGATGCTCGGCACCGGCACGCCGATGGTGTTCGACGAGACCACCTCGGTCGTGCGGGCCGTGACGGGTTGGCTCGACTTCTACAAGCACGAGTCGTGCGGCAAGTGCACCCCCTGCCGGGAGGGGAACTGGTTCATCCACGACATCTTGCACCGCTTCGACACCGGCACCGGTCGCAGCGAACAACTCAAAGTGCTCGACGACGTCTGTGGCCAGATCCTGGGCCGGTCCTTCTGCGCGCTCGGGGACGCGGCCGCGACACCGTTTCCCGCGGCGATGAAGTACTTCGCGGACGAGTTCGAGGCCGGCACCACGACGGCCAGCAGTGCGACATTCGATCCGGCCGCCAGTACGGTTTTCAGTGAGGTGAGGGCATGACCGTCACAGAACCGAACAGCGGCGGGTTGACCGTCCCGGAAGGCCACGTAGCGTTCAGCATCGACGGCGTGTCCACGACGGCCGAGAAAGGCACCCTGATCATCCGGGCCGCCGAACAACTAGGAATCGAGATCCCCCGGTTCTGCGACCACCCTCTGCTCGATCCGGTCGCGAACTGCCGCATGTGCCTGATCGAGATCGAGGGCCAGCCGAAGCCGCAGCCGGCGTGCGCCATCCCGGTCGGCGACAACATGGTGGTGCGCACCCAGCGCACCTCTAAAGTGGCTGCCGACGCGCAGAAGGGGACGATGGAGTTCCTGCTGCTCAACCACCCGCTGGACTGCCCCATCTGCGACAAGGGCGGCGAGTGCCCGCTGCAGAACCAGGCGATGACTGCGGGCCGTCCTGAGAGCCGGTTCGAAGGGCCCAAACGCACGTTCCCGAAACCGATCAACGTCAGCGCGCAGATCCTGCTGGATCGCGAACGGTGCGTCTCCTGTGCCCGGTGCACCCGGTTCGCCGGCGAGATCGCCGGCGACGCGTTCATCGACCTGCTCGAACGCGGCGCCCAGCAGCAGGTCGGCATCAGCGAGGACACCCCCTTCGACTCCTACTTCTCAGGCAACACCGTGCAGATCTGCCCGGTCGGCGCGCTGACCGATGCCCGGTACCGCTTCCGTGCCCGGCCGTTCGACCTGGTGTCGGTGCCCACGGTGTGCGAGCACTGCGCGAGCGGTTGCTCGCTGCGCACCGATGTGCGCCGCGGTGAGGTCCAGCGGCGCCTGGCCGGGGACGATCCACAGGTCAACGAGGAGTGGAACTGCGACAAGGGTCGCTTCGCGTTCCCTTACCTGTCCGAGGACCGGATCACCCACCCCATGCTGCGCGACGAGGATGGCGCACTGCGGGTCGCCTCGTGGCCCGAAGCGCTCGGTGCCGCGGCCGACGCACTCGCCGCGGCGCAGGGCAGTGCCGCAGTCCTGGTCGGTGGACGGCTGACCTCCGAGGACGCCTACGCCTACTCGAAGTTCGCTCGCACCGTTCTCCAGACCGACGACGTGGACTTCCGGGCACGCCCGAGCAGCGACGAGGAGGCGGCGTTCCTGGCCTCGTCAGTCGCGCGCAGCGAGGGCCCAACCTACGCTGACCTGGAAGTTGCGCCGGTAGTGGTCCTCGTCGCCTTCGAGCCCGAGGACGAGTCCCCGATCGTGTTCCTGCGCCTGCGCAAGGCCGTGACCAAGGGCCGCACGAGGGTCTTCGCCGTGGCGCCATGGGCCAGCCCCGGACTTTCGAAACTGACCGCCACGGTTCTGGCGGCGGGGCCCGGCCAGGAGATGGAGGCGATGACCGGCTCCGACGAACTGATGGCAGCGCTCGGCGAGCCCGGCGCGGTCCTGATCGTCGGGGAACGGGCCGCCACGGTGCCGGGCTTGTTCAGCGATCTGGTGGCCACGGCCGACCGGACCGGTGCCCGGATGGCGTGGGTGCCCCGACGCGCGGGCGAGCGCGGCGCGCTGGAGGCGGGCCTGCTGCCCGGGATGGCGCCCGCCACGTGGGGCGACTTCGAGCCCGGAGTCGGCTTCGCCGGGGTCATCGACCGGCTGGTGACCGCGGGCGAACCGGCCGAGCTGCCGGTTCCGGTGGCCCAGGAGGACTCGGAAGCCGACGCCGGCGCCGAGCAGACGACAGAGAGGCCACCGGCGGTCACGAGCGACCTGGCTCCCACCGAACCCGAGGAGGAGCCACCGCCTCCCTACCAGACTCTGCTGCTGGCCGGTTTCGACCCCGCGGACGTCCCGGACGGCGCGGCGTTGGTGGCCGGTTTCGACCTCGTGCCCTGCGTGGTCGCGCTGGCCACGCACCACAATGCGGCGACTCGCGCAGCCGACATCGTCTTCCCGGTGGCCGCAGTCACCGAGAAGGCCGGCTCCTTCCTGAACTGGGAGGGCCGGCGACGCAGTTTCCCGCAAGTCTTCAGGGAGTCGCTGATCCTCGCGGATGCGGCGGTCCTGGCGGCGATCGCCGATGAGATGCTGGTCGACTTCGCGCCCTCGGACCCGGCCGGGCTGAGGGCCGAGATGGCAGACCAGGCGGCGCCGGCCGTCGAGGCGGCACCGAGGCCCGAGGCGCCCAGACATGTCCATCTGGAGGCGGGCGAAGCCGTCCTCGCGACGTGGCACCAGCTCGTCGACGACGGGTCGATGCAGGCCGGCGAGCCGTATCTGGCGGCGACCAGCAGGCCGGCTGTGGTGCGGGTGGGTCCCGCGAACGCTGCAGACCTGGGCATCGCCGACGGGGACGAGGTCACGATCACCGGAACGATCGGCTCGGTCACCCTGCCGGCGCTGGTCACCGACATGCCCGCCGGCGTGGTCTGGCTGCCGGCCAATTCGGGAACGAACCTCCTGGCCGCGCTCGGTGTCAGCGGCGGCGATACGGTGCGAGTGAGCGTCGGGAGGGCATCATGAGCGTGGCCGGCTTCGGCAGCGATCCGTTCTGGCTCATCTGTCTGAAAGTGGTGGGCCTGTTTGCCCTGCTGGTCGTCATCGTGCTGCTCACAATCTGGGCCGAGCGCCGCGTCGTGGCCCGCATGCAGAGCCGGGTCGGGCCGAACCGGGTGGGCCCGTTCGGCCTGCTGCAGTCACTCATGGACGGCGTGAAGCTGGCTCTCAAGGAAGAGGTCATCCCCCGCAAGGTGGAACTGGGCGTCTACATCCTGGCTCCGATCCTGTCCGCGGTGCCGGCGTTCCTCGCCTTCGCGGTGATCCCCTTCGGGCCCGAGGTGTCGATCTTCGGCCAGCCGACGATGCTGCAGTTGACCGACTTCCCGGTGAGCGTGCTCTACGTGCTGGCCATCGCGTCCATCGGCATCTACGGCATCGTGCTGGCCGGGTGGGCGTCGGGATCGACTTACCCCCTGTTGGGCGGCCTGCGCAGTACCGCGCAGATGATCTCTTACGAGATCGCGATGGGGCTGTCCTTCGTCGCGGTGTTCCTCTACGCGGGCAGCATGTCCACGTCCCAGATCGTGAACGCGCAGACCAAGCTCTGGTTCGTCCTGCTACTCCTGCCGTCCTTCATGGTCTACACCACGGCGATGGTCGGCGAGACCAACCGCGCACCCTTCGACCTCCCCGAGGCCGAAGGCGAACTCGTGGGCGGTTTCCACACCGAGTACTCGTCGCTGAAGTTCGCCATGTTCTTCCTCGCCGAGTACATCAACATGGTCACCGTCTCGGCACTGGCGACCACGCTGTTCCTCGGCGGCTGGCGCGCGCCCTGGCCGATCTCGATCTGGTCGGGGGCCAATGAGGGCTGGGTGCCGATGGTGTGGTTCCTCATGAAGGTGTGCACGTTCATCTTCGTGTTCATCTGGCTGCGTGGCACCCTGCCCCGGCTGCGCTACGACCAGTTCATGCGCTTCGGCTGGAAAGCCCTGATCCCGATCTCGCTGTCCTGGATCGTGATCGTGTCGGTGGCCCGGTACAGCATCGGCCCGGACGGCTCGACCCTCATGTCGGTCCTAGTGGCGTTCGGCTTCGCGCTGGTGCTGCTGTTCATCGCCTCCTACTTCGCCGAGGTCCACCGCGACCGCCGGGCGCAGGCTGCGGAAGTCGCCGAGTCATCGTTCCTCGAGCCCATCGACCCGTTCGCCGGCGGACATCCCGTACCGCCCATGCCAGGGCAGGAACTGCTGGAACCCAGCAGCGTCCCGGCCGTGGAACAGGAGGCACCCAATGCCTGACGTCGCCCCCGTGGTGAAGGGCTTCTCCACCACGTTCGCCACCATGTTCAAGAAGGTCGTGACCGAGCAGTACCCGGAGGAGAAGGACGAGTATCCGCCGCAGGCGCGCTACCACGGCCGGCACCAGTTGAACCGCCATCCGGACGGCCTCGAGAAGTGCGTGGGTTGTGAGCTGTGCGCCTGGGCATGTCCGGCGGACGCGATCTTCGTCCAGGGAGCGGGCAACACCGAAGGCGGCCGGTACTCGCCCGGCGAACGGTACGGCCGGGTCTACCAGATCAACTACCTGCGCTGTATCGGTTGCGGCCTGTGCATCGAGGCCTGTCCGACCCGGGCACTGACGATGATCCACGAGTTCGAACTCGCCGACAGCAGCCGCCAGCGACTGATCTACGAGAAGCAGGACCTGCTGGCACCGCTGCTGCCCGGGATGGTCAACCCTCCCCACGGCATGGTCGACGGCGCGACGGAGAAGGACTACTACGAGGGCCGGGTGACCGGAGCGGGTGAGCCGCTCAAGGACGCGGTCGAGGAGAGTGCCCGGTGACCGCGGCACTGGCAGCGCAGAACACCGGGGAGGCGGCGGTCTTCTGGATCTGTGGAGCCCTCGCCGTGCTGGGAGCGCTCGGGATGCTCTTCTCCCGGAAGGCGGTCCACAGCGCACTGTTCCTGGCGATGACCATGATCAATCTCGCGATCCTCTACGTCAGCCTGTCGGCGCCGTTCCTGGGCATGGTCCAGGTGATCGTCTACACCGGTGCGATCATGATGCTGTTCCTGTTCGTGCTCATGGTCGTCGGCGTCGATTCGTCGGACTCGCTGATCGAGACCATCAAAGGTCAGCGGATGGCCGCCATCGCCTTCGGCCTCGGCTTCGGGGTGCTGCTGGTGGGTCTGCTCGGCCAGGGCACGTCGGACATGCCGGTGGGCTCGTTGGACGAGGCCAACAGTGGGGGCAACCTGCAGGGAATCGCTGAACAGATATTCACCAAGTACGTCTTCGCGTTCGAGGTGACGTCGGCCCTGCTCATCACCGCCGCGCTCGGAGCCATGATCCTGACCCATCAGGAGCACGCCAAGCCCAAGGCCACACAGCGCGACCTGTCGACGGCGCGGTTCCAGGGGCCGCATCCCAGTGCGTTGCCGCCACCGGGGACCTACGCCCGGCACAACGCGGTGGACACCCCGGCCCTGCTGCCCGACGGGTCGGTCGCCGAGATTTCCCTGCCACGGCCGATGGCCTTGCGCAATCCTGAGGTCGACCGGGTGGACGTCGAGGAGGTGGACGAGGTTGAGATGGGGCACGACGTCGTCGTCGACGAGCTCGGCCAGACCAGTGACACCTCTGGGGAGGAAAGGTGACGATCGACCACTACATCGCCCTATCGGCGATCCTGTTCAGCCTGGGGGCGTTCGGCATGCTGTTCCGGCGCAACGCCATCGTGGTGTTCATGTGCGTCGAGTTGATGCTCAACGCTTCGAACCTCGCTTTCGTGGCGTTCGCCCGTATGCACGGCAACCTCGAGGGGCAGGTGTTCGCCTTCTTCACCATGGTGGTCGCGGCCGCTGAGGTCGTTGTCGGGCTGGCGATCATCGTGGCCATCTTCCGGACCCGCCGCAGCGCGTCGGTGGACGAGCCCAGTCTGCTGAGGTTCTGATGGCCACCGACCTGCTGGCGTCCGCAACGCCGACCATCACCTATGCCCCGGCTGACGGTGTGTTCACCTACGTGTGGGTGCTGATCGCCCTGCCGGTGCTGGGGGCCGCGATCCTGCTGATGTTCGGCCGCCGCACCGACTCCTGGGGCCAGTACCTGGCCACCGCGCTGCCGATCGGCTCGTTCGTCCTGGCCGTGGTGATGTGGTTCGCGATGCTGGCCAAACCCTCCGAGGACCGCGGCGTCATCCAGCATCTGTGGGACTGGGTGTTCGTGGGGAACTTCACGGCGAACGTCGGTCTCCAACTCGACCAGTTGTCGCTGACGTTCGTCCTGCTGATCACTGGAGTGGGCTCCCTGATCCACGTCTACTCGATCGGCTACATGGCCGACGACCCCAAACGCCGGCTGTTCTTCGCCTACCTGAATCTGTTCGTGGCCGCGATGCTGCTGCTCGTGCTGGCCGACAACTACTTGTTGCTCTACGTCGGCTGGGAGGGCGTCGGTCTGGCGTCCTACCTGCTGATCGGCTTCTGGCAGTACAAGCCCACCGCAGCTGTGGCGGCCAAGAAGGCCTTCGTGGTGAACCGCGTCGGGGACTTCGGGCTGTCGGTCGCGATCATGGTCATCTTCGTCACGTTCGGAACGGTCACCTTCCCGGAAGTGTTCGCGCAGGCCGGCGAGGCCAGCGAGGGATCCCTGACCTGGATCGGACTGCTGCTACTGCTGGCGGCGTGTGGCAAGTCGGCGCAGTTCCCGCTGCAGTCGTGGTTGCTGGATGCGATGGAAGGCCCAACCCCGGTGTCGGCGCTGATCCACGCCGCCACCATGGTGACCGCCGGTGTCTACCTGATCGCCCGCTCGAACGCCCTGTTCGACCTCGCTCCCACGGCGCAGCTGTTCGTCATCGCGGTCGGGGCCATCACGCTGATCTTCGGTGCGATCATCGGTTGCGCCAAGGACGAGATCAAGAAGGCGCTGGCCGGCTCGACCATGTCCCAGATCGGGTACATGATCCTGGCGGTCGGCCTCGGACCCATCGGCTACGCCTTCGCGATCTTCCACCTGGTCAACCACGGCTTCTTCAAGGCGAACATGTTCCTCGGCGCAGGCTCGGTGATGCACGCGTTCAACAATCAGGAGAACATGCGCCGGTTCGGGGCGATCCGCACGGTCATGGTGATCACTTTCATCACGTTCGGCGCCGGTTGGCTGGCGATCATGGGCGTCCCGCCGTTCTCCGGCTTCTACTCGAAGGACAAGATCATCGAGGCAGGGTTCGCGCACAGTTGGGCCGCAGGAGTGACAGCCATGATCGGCGCCGGGATCACGGCATTCTACATGACCCGGCTGTTCACCATGACGTTCCTGGGCAAGAAGCGCTGGACCGAGGATGTGCACCCGCACGAGTCGCCATCGGTGATGACGATCCCGCTGATCATCCTCGGGATCCTGTCGGCGATCAGCGGGTTCGTGCTGGCATGGAACGGTGCGATCGAGAAGTGGCTGGAGCCGGTGGTCGGCTTCGAGCATCCCGATCCGCCGATTCCCATCCCGCTGATCAGCGGGGCAACGTTGGCGCTGGTGATCGTCGGGGCGCTGCTGGCCTACCAGCAATACCGCCGCGACGTACCGATCACCGCCCCCACCTCGGTGTCGCCGCTGACCGTGGCCGCCCGCCAGGACCTCTACGGGGACGCGTTCAACGAGACAGTGTTCATGCGCCCGGGCCAGTACCTGACCCGTGCCCTGGTGTGGTTCGACAACCGCAGTATTGATGCGACCGTGCTGGCGCTCGGTTCGGCCACCGCAGGACTGTCGGCGCGGCTGCGCAAGTGGCAGACCGGGTTCTCCCGCTCCTACGCGCTGTCCATGCTGGCCGGTGCCTTCCTGCTCTTCGTGGCGATGCTGGTGGTGAGGCTCTGATGAACTGGTTGCTCACCCTGCTGCTGGTCCCCGCGGTCGGTGCCGTCCTGGTCGCCCTGCTGCCCAAGGACAAGCCGGAACTGGCCAAACAAGTTGCCTTCGGATTCAGCATCGCCACGCTGGTGCTGGTCATCGCGATGGCCCTGCAGTTCGACCCCAACAGTTCGCAGCCGTTCCAGTTCGTCACCTCGACGCCCTGGATCCAGTCGTTCGGGATCTCGTTCGCGCTCGGGGTCGACGGGATCGCGCTGGTCCTGATCGCCTTGGCGGCGGTGCTCGTACCGGTCGTGATCCTGGCCGGGTGGAACGAGGCCGACCGTTCGGACGCCCCCACCAAGGGCTACTTCGCCCTGATGCTGGCCCTGCTGGTCTGCATGATCGGCGTGTTCGCCGCCGTGGACGTCTTCCTCTTCTACGTCTTCTTCGAGGTCATGCTGATCCCGATGTACTTCATGATCGGCAGGTACGGCGGGGCGCGCCGGTCCTACGCCGCGGTGAAGTTCCTGATCGTGAGCCTGTTCGGCGGTCTGTTCATGCTCGCCAGCCTGATCGGGCTGTATGTGGTCAGCCAGCGTGAGTTCGGCGCCGGTACGTTCGACTTCCAGGCCCTGACCCAGCTGGGAATGGACGCCAACACCCAGCGGATGCTGTTCTTGGGCTTCTTCTTCGCGTTCGCCGTGAAAGCGCCGCTGTGGCCGTTCCACACCTGGTTGCCGGACGCCGCCAGCGAGGCGCAGCCCGGAAGTGCCGTGCTGCTGGTCGGCGTGCTGGACAAGGTCGGGACATTCGGCATGCTCCGCTACTGCCTGCCGATCTTCCCGGAGGCTTCGCAGTTCTACACGCCGTTGGTGATCGTGATCAGCCTCGTGGGCATCGTCTACGGTGCGTTGCTCGCCATCGGGCAGACAGACATCAAACGCTTGATCGCCTACACCTCGGTCAGCCACTTCGGCTTCATCACGCTGGGGATCTTCGCCATGACCAGCCAGGGGCAGAGCGGCTCGACGTTGTACATGGTCAACCACGGCTTCTCCACGGCAGCGCTCTTCCTGGTGGCCGGCTTCCTGATGAGCCGGCGCGGATCCAAGTTCGTCGAGGATTATGGCGGCATCCACAAGGTCGCCCCGTTGCTCGCGGGCTTCTTCCTGATCGCCGGCCTGTCCTCGTTGGCCCTGCCCGGAATGAGCAGTTTCGTCTCGGAGTTCCTGGTACTGCTGGGAACGTACGTCCGTTACCCGGTGGCCGCGGTCATCGCCACCACCGGCATCATCCTGGCAGCGCTCTACATCCTGCTGCTCTACCAACGCACGATGACCGGACCGGTCAAGCCCGGGTGTGAGGACGTCAAGGATCTCACCGGCCGCGAGATGCTGGCGGTCACTCCCTTGGTGGCCCTGATCATCGCGCTCGGGGTGTTCCCGGCGCCCGCGCTGGACGTGATCAACCCGGCGGTCGACCAGACGTTGGTCGCCGTCGGGGTGCAGGATCCACAAGTGGGCGTCACCGCCGACTGTGACTTCGTGGACGGCTGTGTACAAGGGGAGGGGCAGTGAACGGCGTGCTCGAGACATTCACCGCCCCGGAGATCAACTACGCCCTGATCGCGCCGATGCTCGTCGTACTCGGCGGCGGCGTGCTCAGCGTGCTGGTGGAGGCGTTCTTCAGGCGCCCGTCGCGCCGGGCAGCGCAGCTGTTCCTGGTGGTTGTCGTTCTGGTGGTCGCGATGGTGATGGTGGTCACGCTGGCAGGCACCAATGAACTCGCCGCCGAAGGAACGATCGCCATCGACGGGCCGGGGCTGTTCATGCAGGGTTCGATCCTGCTGATCGCCATGGTCTCGGCGCTGCTCATCGCAGAACGCCAGGTCGACCCGGCCGGGGACGCGTTCGCGCCACAGGCGTCGGCGTTGCCGGGCAGTGCCGACGAGAAGGCGTTCACCGAGCAGGGATGGTTGCAGACCGAGGTCTGGCCATTGTTCCTGTTCTGTGTGGGCGGGATGATGCTGTTCGTCACGGCGAACGATCTGCTGACCATGTTCGTCGCGCTGGAAGTCATGTCCCTGCCGCTGTATCTGATGGCCGGGATGGCGCGCCGCCGCCGCCTGCTCAGCCAGGAAGCGGCCATGAAGTACTTCTTGCTGGGTGCCTACTCGTCGGGATTCTTCGTCTTCGGCGCGGCCATGCTGTACGGCTTCTCGGGGACGATCTCGTTCCCCGGCATCGTTGACGCCATGGCCGCGGATCCGGGCAACAACGGCCTGCTGATCGCCGCGACCGGCCTGCTGTTCGTCGGGATGCTGTTCAAGATCGGTGCGGTGCCGTTTCACCAATGGACCCCCGACGTCTACCAGGGTGCGCCCACTCCGGCCACCGCATTCATGGCGGCCGGGGTGAAGGTCGCAGCCGTCGGCGGGCTGCTGCGCCTGTCCTACGTGGCGCTCGGGGGCCTGCGCTGGGATTGGCGTCCAGCGATGTGGGCGGTGGCCATGGCCACCATGCTGGTCGGTGCCATCGTCGCCCTGACCCAGAACGACATCAAACGGATGCTGGCCTACTCGGCGATCGCCAATGCGGGCTTCATGCTCATCGGTGTGCTGGCGACGAATCCTTCCGGATTGTCGGGGACCATGTTCTACCTGTTGGCGTACGGCTTCACCACGCTCGGAGCCTTCGCGATCGTGAGCCTGGTCCGCGACCCCGCCGGTGAGGCGACGAAGCTGTCGCAGTGGGCGGGCCTGGGCAAGACATCACCGCTGATCGCCGGCGCGTTCGCGATCCTGCTGCTGGCCATGGCCGGGATCCCGCTGACCTCGGGGTTCACGAGCAAATTCGCGGTGTTCGCCGCGGGTATCGAAGGGGGCGCCACGCCGGTGGTGATCGTCGGTGTGATCGCGTCGGCCATCGCGGCCTTCTTCTACGTCAGGGTCATCGTGCTGATGTTCTTCACCGAGCGTGGTGAGGACGCGCCGGCCGTGGTCGTGCCCAGTAGTCTGACCGCGGTGGCGATCGGCGTGACGGTGGCAGTTACCGTGATTCTTGGCGTGCTTCCGCAATCCGTGTTGGACTTGGCAGACAAGGCCTCCACGTTCATCAGATAGGGGTGTGATCGGTGCCGAATCTGGCGTTCCTCACCGATCCGCGCCTGCGCGACGGACTGCAGGAACGGCTGCAGCGTGTGGAGACCAGGCTCACCGAGGCGGTCAAGAGCGACTATCCGTTCGTCACGCAGACCTCCGCCCACCTCGTGGAGGCGGGCGGGAAGCGCTTCCGGCCGTTGATGACACTGCTGTGCGCGGCATTCGGCGATCCGGACTGCGAGGAGGTGTTCGACGCGGCCACAGTCGTCGAACTCACGCATCTGGCGACGCTTTACCACGACGACGTGATGGACGAGGCGCCGATGCGCCGTGGCCGGCCATCGGCCAACACCCGCTGGGACAACTCGGTGGCCATCCTCACCGGCGACTTCCTGTTCTCCCGGGCATCGGACATCCTGGCCGACCTCGGGCCGGACGCGGTCCGGATTCAGGCGCGCACCTTCGAACGGCTGGTCACCGGTCAGATCCGGGAGACGGTGGGCCCGGCCGACGGCGAGGACTCCGTGGCCCATCACCTGCAGGTCCTGGCGGACAAGACGGGCTCGTTGATCGCGACGTCCGCGCAGTTCGGCGCGATGTTCGCTCGATGTGATGAGCCGACGATCGAGACCTTGACCCGGTACGGCGAGCGGATCGGGGTGGCCTTCCAACTCGCCGACGACCTCGTCGACGTGACCAGCGACTCGTCGGCATCCGGCAAGACCCCGGGCACCGATCTCAAAGAAGGGGTTCCGACCCTGGCGGCACTGATGGTTCTGCGCGATGCAGCCGCTTCCGACGGCCGGTTGGTGGACCTCTTGCAACGCCCGCTGGCCGACCCGGAAGTGGACGAGGCGCTGGGGCTGCTGCGCGGCCACGAGGCGGTCTCGCAGGCCCGGATCGTCGCCCGCCAGTGGGCCGATGACGCCAGGGCGTGCCTGGCGCCGCTGCCGGCGGGTCCGCCGCGCGATGCACTGGCCGCGGTGTGCGACTACGTGGTCGACCGGACGGGGTGATTCCGGCGCCTCGGCTGCAGGCGTGGTCTGCTCCATGGACTGTTGGTTGGTGTTCGTGCAGTTCGTTGGCGTTCGTCGCGCGAGGAACGCCAACGAACTGCACGAACACCGACGAACAGCGAGTTTGTCAGCCGTCTGCCGTTCCCGAGGCGGCTACAGTCCCAGCAGTCGGGCCGCCAGATCCGCCATGACCTCGTCCGCGCCCCCGCCGATACCCAGGATCCGGACGTCCCGGTAGTGGCGTTCGACCTCGCCGTCGGACACGTAGCCCATGCCGCCGAGCAACTGCACAGCGCGGTCGGTGACGAAAGCGGCACAGTTGACCCCGGTCTGTTTCGCGTAGATGGCATCGAGGACCGTGACATCGTCGGCAGCCGCGATGGACCGGATGTAGGACCGGGCCACGTCGGTGCGACGGTTCATCTCCACGAACGTATGTCGCACCACCTGCCGCGTCGCCAGCGGTCGGCCGAACGTCTCCCGCTGCGTTATCCAATCCCGGGTCAGGTCCACGCAACGAGCCGATGTGGCGTAGCCGGTGACCCCCAGCGACAGTCGCTCAATGGCGAAATGCCGGGCCAGTGAGGCGAACCCGTCCTCGGTGATCAGCTCAGCGGTGGCATCCACCAGCCCGAGTTCGGCGGTGTCGCTGCAGTGCCATCCCATCTTGGTGAGCCGGCTCGTCACCTGGTAACCGGGCTGGTCGGTGGGAACGGCGAAAAGTCCTACGCCCGCGGCGCCGGGGGCCCCGCGCAGACGAGCCGCGACGACGGCGACGTCGGCCCGAGCACCTGATGTGATGAAGGTCTTGGACCCGTTGAGCACCCAGCCGTCGCCGGACGCGTCGGCGCGGGTCCGCAGGTTGGCGACGTCCGACCCGCCGCCGGGCTCCGTCACCCCCAGACAGGCGATCATCTCTCCCGCAAGCACCGGTCGGACCCAGCGGTCGATCAGGTCCGCGTCCTGCGTGTCGATGATGTGCGGAATCGCGATCCCATGGGTGAACAGGCCGGCCACCACGCCACCCGACCCGCCGCCGGCGAGAACCGCTTCGGTCACCACGCAGAGGTCGCGCAGGTCCCCGCCGCTTCCACCGACGCCCTGGTCGTACCCGATCCCCAGCAGGCCGAGCGCGGCCGCCTGCTTGTGCAGTTCTCGCGGCAGTTCACCGTCGTTCTCCCATTGGGCCAGGTTGGGTGCGATCTGCTCGACGGTGAAGCCGCGAACGGCGTTGGCCAGCGCGGAGCGTTCGTCGGTCATGAACTCAGCCATGACTTCACCCTAGGTGAGTTGCCTGGGCTGCAGCATTGCCAGACTGGGGGCCATGCGCAAACACTGGGGTTGGGGAGACGCTGAGTCCGCACTGACACATGAACAGATCACGGCGGCCGCCCCCGCGGTCATTGACCATCTCGGTTTCGGGCCACTGGATGTGCAGATGCCGGTCCCGCTGGAGGAGGCGACGGTCCCGGAGCCCCGCCTCGAGCCGGGCCCACTGATCGACATCGCCGAAACGGACCGGCATGCCAGGGCCACGCACGCATTGGGCAAGGCCTACCGGGACATCGTGCGCGGCTTCCGGGGCGACTTCGCGAGCGCACCCGACTTCGTGGCGCTGCCGAGCACCGAGACGGATGTCGAGCGGGTACTGGAGTGGGCGGAGACCGTCGGTGCCGCCGTGATTCCGTTCGGGGGTGGGACGAGCGTGGTGGGTGGCGTCGAACCGCGTGGGCTCGGCGCGTACAACGGTGTGGTCAGCCTCGACACCCGCCGTATGGACAAGGTGCTGGCCGTGGATGAGGTTTCTCGGGCGGCGTTGATCCAGGCCGGCGCGGCGGGGCCCGTGGCCGAGGCCCAGTTGCGGAACTCGGGTCTGACCACCCGGTTCTTCCCGCAATCATTCGAGTTCGCCACGGTCGGCGGGTGGATCGCAACCAGGGCCGGTGGCCACTACGCGAGTGGGCTGACCCATATAGACGACCTCGTGGAGTCGATCCGCGCCATCACCCCCCAGGGGGTCTGGGAGTCGCGCCGACTGCCGGCAAGTGGCGCGGGACCGAGTCCCGACGCGATTCTGCTCGGCAGTGAGGGCGCGCTCGGGGTCATCACGCAGGCATGGCTGCGAGTCGTTCCCCGCCCGGAATTCAAATCCAGCGCCACCCTGCGGTTCCCTTCTTTCGAGTCGGGGTGTGCGGCAATCCGGGACGTGTTGCAGGCGGGCCTGAGACCGGCCAACTGCCGGTTGATAGACGGTGCTGAGGCGCCGGGCGAAGACTCCAGGCCGATGCTCGTGCTTGGGTTCGAGGGCGGTGTGGACGTTTCGGCGGACACGGCGGCCGCCACCACCATCTGTGCATCCCATGGCGGCGATCTGCAGCAGGCGACCGATGGTGCCCGTGCCTGGCGAGGAGCTTTCCTGCAGGCCCCCTACCTGCGCGACACCCTGGTCAGTCTCGGGGTCATGGCCGAGACGTTCGAAACGGCCGTGACGTGGGAACGCCTCGATGCCTTGATCAGTTCGGTGCGGGCGACGGCGCAGTCGGCCGTCATGGACCTGTGCGGACGCCCCGGCCGGGTCACGTGTCGGCTCACCCATGTCTACCCCGATGGGGCGGCGCCGTACTTCACCGTTCTGGCACCGGTACCCCGTGGCGATGAGATCGAGATCTGGGACGCCATCAAGGCCCGCGTGAGTGATGCCCTGCTGGCCGCCGGCGGCACGATCACGCACCACCACGCCGTCGGCCGCGATCATGCACCGTGGTACGAACAGCAGCGTCCGGGCTTGTTCGGTTCGGCGCTGGAGGCGGTCAAGACCCGGGTCGATCCGAGGGGGGTCCTGAACCCGGGCGTGCTGGTGGCTGCCCGCACGGATTGACCCTCCGGGTTCCGATGAGTAACCACCGCTGCGGGCACGGTATCTTGCGGCCATGCGTATCGCGTTGATCTGTGCGGCACTCGTCGTCTCCGGGGTGACCCCGGCAGTGGCCGCTGAACCTGTCCAGCCGCAAGCCTCACTGCAAGCCTCCAAGTGCGCGGTGCCGCAGTTGATCGCCCACCGCGGGGGTGGTGGCGTGGGCAAGGACCCCTACTACCTGGAGAACTCCTGGCCGGCGTTCCAGAAGTCTGTGGGCCTGGGCGTCAAGGTGCTGGAAACGGATGTGCGCTGGACCAAGGACAACGTGCCGGTCATCATGCACGACGCGCAACTGAGCCGGACCACCAACGGCTCTGGCCTGGTCCAGGACGTCGACATCGCCTACATCGACAGTCTCCAGCTGAAGAACGGTGCCGGCGCGATCCCGCATTTCGAAGCGCTTCTGCAGTTCGCCAAAGAGAACAACGTCCAGTTGTGGCCGGAGTACAAGCCCGAGATCGAGAACCAGGTCTGGATCAATGACTACGCCGCCAAGATCAAGGCCAGCGGCGCCGACGTCGTGGTGCCGTCGTTCTTGAAGCCCGAACTGGCCCAGTTCAAGACGCTGCTGCCGGGATTCCCCCAGATCTGGTTCCAGGACCCCTTGTCCGGGCTGGTCGTGAAGCCGTCGGACGTTCCGCAGGGCGCGTACGCCGGACTCATCAACGTGGTGCTCAGCAACGACCCGAGTATCGCCACCGAGATGCGCAAGGCCGGCATCACGCTGTACGCCTGGTACAACCTGGTCACCAAGGGTGATGACCCGGCGGGCTGGGACGCGATGGCCAAACTGAAGCCGAAGGGCATCATCACCGACTACCCGGCCGAGTACCAGAAGTGGGCAGACTCCACGACCTACTGCCAGACCCCGAAGAAGCAGAAGGCTAAGTGCGCGAAACTGCCGAAAAAGCTGCCCGGGGATGCGACTGTCGTCCTGCTGAAGAAGACCTGCAAGACCAACGCCGGAAAGAAGGTGACGGTCAAAGTCACCGGCAAGGGCAAGGCCGTGAAGGGCAAGAACGGCCGGGTCAGCGTCCGCACCCGTGCTTCGGGAAAGGTGAAGATCACCTACAAGGCGAAGAAGACCCCGAAGTACACGGCATTCAAGAAGGCGAAGAGCTACCGCCTGAAGTAGGGGCACGGTCCTGTGCAACGAAGTTGCGGGGCTCCGGGTGGCATTGTGACGAAGGTGCGTGGTCCGGCGCGCTCGGACCGGCCACCTTCGTCACACAAGCGGTGGTGGGTCGGCAACTTCGTCACAATGACGCTGTCAGAACGGGCGTCTACACCGGCGCCTCGGCCGCCGGCCGCCGCGTGTGCCGCACGACGTCCACGGTGAAGACGACCAGCGCCAGCCACACCAGTGTGAAGCCGACCCAGCGCTCCACCGGCATGTGCTCGCCGAAGTAGGTGATTCCGATGATGAACTGGATCACCGGTGCCAGATACTGCAGCAACCCAAGGGTGACCAGCGGGATCCGGATGGCCGCCGCACCGAACAACAGCAGCGGCACGGTGGTGGCGATGCCGGCGGTCATCAGCATGGCGGAGTTGCCGGGCGAGTCGCCGAACACCATCGCGCCGCTTGCCGCCAGGAACCCGAAGTAGGTCAGCGCGAACGGCACCTGGAAACCCGTCTCGATGGTCAACGCGGGCACTGCCTGCACACCCGCCTTCTTGCGGACGAGGCCATAGGTGCCGAACGAGAACGCTAGGATCAAGGCGATCCATGGCGGGCGGCCGTATGACAGGGTCAGCACCGCAACGGCGACTGCCGCGATGCCCACTGCGATCCATTGCGGGCGCCGTAGGCTCTCGCCGAGGACCAGCACCCCGAGTGCGACCGAGACCAGCGGGTTGATGAAATACCCCAGCGAGGACTCCACGACATAGCCGTGGTTGACCGCCCAGATGTAGGTCCCCCAGTTGACGGAGACCAAAGCGGCCGCCGTCAGCAGCAGCCGCCTCGCCCGGGTCTGAGCGAAGGCGTCCCGGACCTGCGGCCAACTGCGCATGACGAAGTTGATCCCGAGGAGGAACACAAAGCTCCACACCATGCGGTGGGCGAGGATCTCCCACGACGATGCCGGAGCCAGCAACGGCCAGTAGAGCGGGAACAACCCCCACAGTGTGTAAGCGCCGATCCCGAAGATCAGACCTGCGCGGTCGGTCTTCAGGTCACGGTCCAGGGATCCGGCCCTGTGAGCAGGGACTGCAGATCCTCGTCACCGGCGCGGTCGTCGACCTGTGCCCGCACACCCGCGTCGTAAGTGGGTTGGTCAACCTGCCGGAAGATGCCGACCGGGGTGTGGTCCAGTTCGACCCCGGACAGCCTCGAAAGGCCGAACGCCAATTCGAGGTCCGCCGGGTCGTGGACCACCGCCTCGCCCTCGGTCGCGACCCGTAGGCGGCCGCCCGCGTCACGCACGATCCGCCGCTCGCCGAACACGATGGGCTCGCCCGCCTTCAGGCGGATCAGGGCCTCGTCGCGGGTTTGCGGGTCCTTCACCAGGTCGAAGGCGCCGTCGTTGAAGATGTTGCAGTTCTGGTAGATCTCGACCAGCGAGGTGCCGTCGTGCTCGGATGCCGCGCGCAGTACCTCGATGAGGTGACCGCGGTCGGAGTCGATGGTGCGGGCCACGAATGTGGCTTCTGCTCCCAACGCCAGTGAGATGGGGTTGAAGGGCCGGTCGACCGAGCCGGCCGGGGTGGACTTGGTGATCTTGCCGGGTTCGGAGGTGGGGGAGTACTGGCCCTTGGTCAGCCCGTAGATCCGGTTGTTGAACAGCAGGATGGTGATGTTGACATTCCTGCGCATGGCGTGGATCAGATGGTTGCCCCCGATCGACAGCGCATCGCCGTCACCGGTGACCACCCACACGTCCAGATCGGGCCGGCTCACCGAGAGGCCGGTGGCGATGGCCGGAGCCCGACCGTGGATGGAGTGCAGGCCATAGGTCGACAAGTAGTAGGGGAACCGTGAGGAACACCCGATCCCCGAGACGAAGACGATGTCCTCGGGCCTACGGCCCAGCTCGGGCAAGAACGACTGGACGGCGGCCAGGATGGCGTAGTCGCCGCAGCCGGGGCACCAGCGAACCTCTTGGTCGGACTTGAAGTCCTTGGCCTTGAGCGTGACGTCCGGCATCAGACCTCCTCGAGAGTCCGGTCGATGACCTCTTGCATCTGCGGTGCGTTGAACGGCAGTCCGCGCACCTGGTTGAAGCCCACCGCGTCGACCAGGAACCGTCCGCGCAGCAGCAATGCGAGTTGGCCCAGGTTCATCTCGGGCACGAGGACCTTGCGGTAGGACTTCAGTACCTCACCAGTGTTCCTGGGCATCGGGCTGAGGTGGCGAAGGTGCGCCTGGGCCACCTTCTTGCCCTCCTTGCGGACCCGCCGGACACCGGCTTTGATCGGACCGTAGGTGGACCCCCAGCCGATGACCAGCAGTTCCGCGTCGCCACTGGGATCGTCCACCTCGAGGTCGGGGACCTCGATTCCGTCGATCTTGGCCTGTCGCAGGTGGACCATCCGATCGTGGTTGTCCGGGTCGTACGAGATATGTCCGGTACGGTCGGCCTTCTCGATGCCGCCGACACGGTGGGCAAGTCCAGGGGTTCCTGGGATCGCCCACGGCCGGGCCTGGGTCTCGGGATCGCGCAAGAACGGCAGGAACTCGCCATCGGGCCCGTTCGGCTGGGTGGCGAAACCGGGCTCGATGCCCGGCAGGTCGGACAGGCTGGGGATGGCCCAAGGCTCCTGACCGTTGGCCAGGTAGCCGTCGGACAGCAGCAGCACCGGCGTGCGGTACGTGATCGCGATCCGGGCAGCCTCGATCGCAGCGTCGAAGCAGTCTGCCGGAGACTGCGGGGCGACCACTGCCACCGGGGACTCTCCGTTGCGCCCATACAGGGCCTGCAGGAGATCGGCCTGCTCGGTCTTGGTCGGCAAGCCGGTCGAGGGGCCGCCACGCTGGACGTCGACGACCAGCAGGGGTAGTTCCAGTGCCACCGCCAGTCCGATGGTCTCACTCTTCAGTGCCAGTCCCGGACCCGATGTCGTGGTCACGCCCAGTGATCCGCCGTAAGCCGCGCCAAGGGCGGCGCCGATCCCGGCGATCTCGTCCTCGGCCTGGAAGGTCGTGACGTTGAAGTGCTTCTGACGGCTCAGTTCATGCAGGATGTCGCTGGCCGGGGTGATCGGATAGGACCCCAGGAACAGGGGTAGCCCGCTGCATCGGGCAGCCGCGATCAGGCCGTAGGACAGGGCCAGGTTCCCGCTGATGTTCCGGTAGGTCCCCGCGGGCATCGGGGCGGGCGCCACCTCGTACCGGACGACGAAATCCTCGGTCGTGTCGCCGTAGTTGTAGCCGGCGTGCAGCGCTGCGATGTTGGCTTTGAGGATCTCGGGCTTGCGGGCGAACTTCTCGCTGAGGAAGTCCTCGGTCGCCTCCACGTCCCGGTGATACAGCCAACTGAGCAGACCGAGGGCGAACATGTTCTTCGCGCGTTCTGCGTCCTTCTTGCCGAGGTCGAAGTCTGCGAGCGCCGCGACGGTCAGAGAAGTGAGTCCGACCGGATGGACCGAGTAGTTGCTCAGCGTTCCATCCTCCAAGGGGTTGTCGGTCAGCCCGATCTTGGTGAGGTTGCGCTTGGTGAACTCGTCGGTGTTGACGATGATCTCGGCGGCGGGCTTGAGCAGCGGGAGACTGGCCATCAGCCCCGCGGGATTCATGGCCACCAGCACATCCGGGGCGTCGCCGGGAGTCAGGATGTCGTGATCGGCGAAGTGGATCTGGAACGCGCTGACTCCGGGCAGCGTGCCCTGCGGCGCCCGGATCTCGGCGGGGAAGTCCGGCAGGGTCGAGAGGTCGTTGCCGTGTGCAGCCGACTCCCAGGTGAACCGGTCCCCGGTCAACTGCATGCCGTCCCCGGAGTCACCGGCGAATCGCACGATGACCCGATTCAGGCGGACGGTCTTTTTGGTGTCAACCACGTCTTTCCTCGCTGTTGCTGCTTCATTCAAGTATCTGCCGGAGTCCAGGGTGCTCGCGAACGCACTATGGACATCGCCGGCCGACAAGAGAAGCGCTGTGCATAGTCAACGGTACCCCGCGGGCGAATACAGTGAGCGGCGTGGACGTTCAGTATCTCAACCTCGCGTGCTGTGGGGTTGAGGCCGGCAGTGCGGCGGCTATGCGTGCCAGCGCCGAGCTGGCGCAGATACCGGGGCCGCACGTGGTGGTGGTCGCCGGCACCGTGACCCGAGCGGCGGCCGATCTGGTCGCCGCCGAAATCGCCGCCGCCCCGCAGCCACGACTGGTCGTCGCGTACGGCGTGTGCACGATCACAGGTGGGCCGTACTGGGACTCTTACGCCGTGCAGGCGATCAAGGCCGATGTGGTGGTTCCCGGCTGCCCGCCCCGCCCGGAGGCGCTCGCGGCGGTGGTGCGGGAGGCATTGGCGTGAACTGGCGCGAGATGTTGTTGGCGTTGCGCGGTGACGGCTACGACGTGCTCGACTGGCTCAGTGCCGTCGAGAACCCCGACGGCACGGTGAGGATCACGGCCTGTCTGGTGCGCTCGGATGCGCCCCGGGAGGTCCGTCTGGTCCAGGCGCCGGCCCCGGTGGAATCGGTGGCGGACATCTTCCCGAGCGCTGCGTGGCACGAGCGGGAGACCGCTGAGATGTTCGGTGTGACCTTCGCGGGACACCCCAACCCCCGGCGGCTGCTTCTTCCAGACGATGCGGGAGCCCCGTTGCGCAAGGATGTCCCGCTGCCCGGCCGGCTCGGACACTGGCCCGGCGAGATGGACCCGGCCAAACCCGGCCGCCGTCAATCGCCACCGGGGACACCATGGCAGTAGCGCCCAGACGGTCGCTGGAGCTGGTCCCGGAGGCCTGCACGAGTTGCATGTTGTGTATCCGCGCGTGTCCGGTGTGGTGCCTGGACCTAGACGCCCATCTCGAGGTCAGCGAATCGTCGGGCAGGCGCAGATCCACCCTCGCGCTAGACGGGTTCATCATCGACTACCGCACGTGCATGATGTGTGGCTTGTGCGTCGACATCTGTCCTTTTGACGCGCTGCTGTGGTCGGACCAGCGGCCTCCGGAAGTGTTCGCCTGGCGGGCGCCGGGTCCGTCGTGACGCGGCGCGGTTCCGCCGGCGATTGTGACGAAGTTGCCGGACCGGGGCGCGCCATGTGACGAAGGTGCGCGGTCGCGGCCGGTCGGACCCCCCAACAACGTCACAAAAAGGACCCGGACCCAGCAACGTCGTCACAGAAACGCGGCCGGTGCGCGCGCCTACCGGTAGTTGACGTACTGAAGCGCCACGTCGAGGTCCTGCTCCTTGAGCAGAGCGATCACCGACTGCAGGTGGTCCCTGGACTTGCTGGTCACCCGCACCTCGTCGCCCTGGATCTGCGTCTTCACGCCCTTGGGTCCCTCGTCGCGGATGATCTTGGCGATCTTCTTCGCGTTCTCAGTGCTGAGCCCGGCCTGGAACGAGCCGGCGATCTTGTACTCCTTGCCCGAGACGCGTGGCTCGTCGGCGGTGAAGGACTTCAAAGAGATGTGTCGCTTGACGAGCTTGTCCCGGAACACGTCCAGTGCGGCCGCAGCGCGTTCCTCGGTGCCCGCCTTGATCTCAACGGCCAGCTCACCGGCCCACGCGATGCCCGCGCCGGTGTTCTTGAAGTCGAACCTCTGGGACAACTCCTTGGCGGCCTGGTTCAGCGCGTTGTCGACCTCCTGCCGGTCGACCTTGCTGACGATGTCGAAGCTGCTGTCTGCCATGCGAGCACAATACTTCGACCGTGTATTCTGCTTAACGCACCACGGCGGGTTGCCCGAGTGGCCAAAGGGAACGGTCTGTAAAACCGTCGGCGTACGCCTACGCTGGTTCGAACCCAGCACCCGCCACCCCGTGACCCCCTCCTCGGCGAGGGGGTTCGTCGTTCGCGCGGATGTCGCCGCGCGGACGGTGTCTGGCGTTTGCGGCCTGCCGCGCAAGCAGCCACCGTGTGACTTCACCGGCGTTGCGGGGCGCACTGATGTAGTAGCCCTGCGCCAGGTCACAGCCGGCAAGCCGGATCTGATCGAGGTCGGTGGCCGACTCCACCCCTTCGGCGACCATCCGCAGGCGAAGCCCGTGGGCGAGGTGGACGGTGGCCGAAAGGATCGAGCGCAGGTCGCCCCGCTGACCCACGCCGGTCACGAAATCCCGGTCGAGTTTGAGTTCCTGCGCGGACAGCCGGCCGATCTGTCGCAGGGAACTGTAGCCGGAGCCGTAGTCGTCGATGGAGATCTGAACACCGATCTCGTGCAGTTGTCCCAGAACGCCGCGTACTCTGTCCAGATCGCCGGTGATGGCCGTCTCGGTGATCTCGAGGGTCAGGCGCTCAGCAGCAATGTGGTGCTGGGTCAGCATCTGTGTCACCCGCAGCGGCAGGCCTTGATCGATGAGGTTGGTTGCCGACAGGTTCACCGAGGTCCGCAGTCCGATGCCGAGTGCGTCCCACGCGGCGAGCTGGGCCAACGAGGTGTCGAGGGTCAGGTCGGACAGTGGCCTGATCAGGGCCGTCTGCTCCAGAAGCGGCAGGAAGTCGCTGGCCGGGATGAGTCCCCGGATAGGGTGCTGCCAACGCACAAGTGCCTCGACGCACACCACCTCGTTGGTCAGAACGTCCAGTTGCGGCTGGTAGTGACACACGAGTTCATGGCTGTCCATCGCCCGCCGCAACTCCTGCAGCATCATGAGGCTGCCGCCGTCCCCGGAGTCCCAGGCCTGGTCGAAGACGAGGCTTCCCACCCGGTCGCGTTTGGCCCGGTACATCGCGCGGTCGGCCGTGCGCAGCAGTTCGGAGAGGTTGCGCCCGTGCTGAGGGGCGAGCGCGATTCCGACACTGATCTCGACCTGCAGTTCGATGCCACTGCCGAAGACCGGGGTGTTCACCGAGTCGTGCAGTCGGTCCGCCGCCGCCGCCGCGCTGGCCCAGCCGGTCTCCGGCCCCAGAAGCACTGCGAACTCGTCGCCGCCCAGCCTGGCCACCACCGCTTCGGATCCCACGCAGGCGTGGAACCGGCCGCCCACCTGCTGCAGGACCTCGTCGCCGGCCTGATGTCCGAGGGTGTCGTTGATCTGTTTGAAGTGGTCGATGTCGATCAGCAGCAGCGCGTGCTGCCGACCTGCGTCGGCATCGAGTGCGATGGCGAGCCCGCGGCGGTTCGCCAGCCCGGTCAGGTCGTCGGAGTGTGCCTGTCGATGCGCCTCGGCGCGGGCGGATGCCGATCTGAAGGCCTGCACACTGCGCAGACTGCCCGCGAGCACGGCGCCCGCGGCCAGGATCACCGTGACCGCCGGCACCGCTGTCTGGGTGGCGTAGAGGACGATCATGAACGCCCCGATGGTCACCGCCAGGGGCAGCGCCCAGTTCAGTTCGGGATCCACCGTTTGGCGGGTCATGGGCACCCAGGCGCCATAGGCCATGAGGAGCAGGGCCGTCGGCCAGCCCAGGTCGATCAGGGAGCCGTTGACGTAACTGCCGTCCGCGCTCTGGAACAGCCATGCGAGATCCGACACCCACAGCAGTGCCGAGCCGGCGAGCAGGAACCACCACAGAGGTCCTGCGGCATGCCTGACCAGGCCCAGGACGGCGATCACGAGGCTGAGCAGCAGCAACTCCATCAGCGGCGCCGCGAGGTTGAGGATCACGTCGAGCGCGCCGCCGGCGACATCATCGAGGAGTTGCGGCATGAGCAGCGTTCCGAGCGCCGAGGTCGCCAGGGCGATGATCAAGGCGTCCAGCCAGATCTGCAGTGATCCGGGCCGCAACATGCGCCGGGCCAGCAGGAGCGCCCCGACGTACAGGCAGGGCCCGCTGGCGATGAACAGCCAGTCCACTACTGCCGCGGGCTCGGGGTCCGTCTGCGTGCTCAGCGCGAACCCCACCTCCGCCGCGAGCCAGATCGTCGCACCTGCCGCGAAGAACCACCACGCGGCGCGGTTGGTCCGGTCGATGACTCCACGAGCAATGAAGGACACCACGGGGACCACGAGCAGGCTGCAGTACAACAGGGAGTCGCGGGTCGGCACGTAGTCCCGCGGCCCGCCGATGAGCCATGCGGCATACGCGACGAACGCGACCGCGGACAGCCCGAACAGCAGTCGTACCCACAGGAGCGTGGGCAGCACGGCCTCCAGGCCGCCAGTCCTGATCGGCGCCCGCGGTGGACTCTGCGCCGATGCCACGGCCTCAGGCTAGTGGCTGACGAGGCCCGATCGCTTCTCCTGACCGCTTCGGTGGGTCGTGGCAGCGACCTTGTACGCTATTACGGTTGCCCCTTTAGCTCAGTCGGCAGAGCGTCTCCATGGTAAGGAGAAGGTCTACGGTTCGATTCCGTAAAGGGGCTCGAAGGGGTGGATGCCCCGAGCGGCGGAGTAGCTCAGCCTGGCAGAGCAAGCGGCTCATAATCGCTGTGTCGCCGGTTCAAGTCCGGCCTCCGCTACAAGATCACTAGGAGAGGTTTACCGTGGCGAAATCCGACGTCCGACCCAAGATCACCTTGGCGTGCGTGGAGTGCAAGAACCGCAACTACATCACCAGGAAGAACCGGCGCAACGACCCGGATCGCATCGAGTTGAAGAAGTTCTGCCCCACCTGCAAGAAGCACACCGAGCACAAAGAGACCCGCTAGTCAGAGGGTTCATCCCGCCGGGCGCTGAGAGGTTGGTTCCGGTTCGGCCTCCAGGTTCCGGTGAGTCATCCGCGGCGTTCGGGCGGGTAAGTGCCTGGCGGAAATCGCTCGCGTTAGTCGTCCATGACGTTCGGGCGGGGAGATGCCGGGCGGAAACCGCTCGGGTTAGAGAACGTGCACGACGTTAGAGAAACCACACGTGCGTTCACTAACCTCGTGCACCATCTCTAACCTCGCGACCATTCTCTAACCTCGCGGCCCACCTCTGCGGCGACCGAGTACACGAGCCATTTTCGGACTAGAGAACGTGCACGACGTTAGAGAAGCCACACGTGCGTTCTCTAACCTCGTGCACGATCTCTAACCTCGCGACCATTCTCTAACCTCGCGGCCCACTTCTGCGGCGACCGAGTACACGAGCCATTTTCGGACTGGAGAACGTGCACGAGGTTAGAGAAGCCACACGTGCTCTCGCGAACCTCGCAGCTGTTTTCGGACTACTCGTCCGAGGGCTCATCCCGCCGGGCCGCCTGGTTCAGGTTCCGGGTCAGCCTAGTCACCTGTAGACGTGCATAGGCGCGACCGGCGCTCGATCCCTACGTTCCCCGCACTTGGCCAGAACCGCCGGCGGTCATCCTGGGCGTTTGCGCAGTTCACCGACTCACGACCACCCGGCGGGTTCGCGCTGCTTGGTCCCGGGTCACTACGCTCAGGTGAGGACCCGCAGCGTACCGAGGAGGCATGTGATGGCCTTGAACCCCGACTTCATCGGCAAGGAGTACCCCGACACCGAGCCGTACCTGATCGGTCGCGAGAAAGTACGCGAGTTCGCCACCGCGATCGGCGATTTCACACCGGTGTTCCACGACGTCGAGACGGCGGCGGAAGGGGGTTATCCAGATTTGCCCACCCCACCCACGTTTGCCTTCGTGCTGACGATGAAAGCCATGGCTGCAGCGATGTTCGACCCGGAACTCGGACTCAACTACGCGCTGGTGGTGCACGGCGAGCAGTCCTTCGAGTATCAGCGGCCGCTGCATGCCGGTGACGAGGTGGTGGTCAAGTCACACATCGCCGACATCACATCCCGGGGGCGTAACGAGTATCTCGTGACGCAGGCCGACGTCGTGACTGTCAGTGGGGAGTTGGTCGTCAGCACCCGCAGCGTGATCGTGAGCAGAGGGACCGCAGCATGAACGTCGGAGATGTGGTTGCACGCAAGACCGTGAAGGTGGAGCGGATCAATCTGGTGATGTACGCCGGTGCGAGCGGCGATTTCAACCCGATCCACTGGAACGAGACCGTGGCCAGACAGGTGGGCCTGCCCGACGTCATCGCACACGGCATGTACACCCAGGCCCAACTGGGCCGGCTGCTGATCGAATGGCTGGGAGATCCCGGGCGCATCCTTTCGTTCTCGGTGCGCTTCTCAGCCCCCGTGGTGGTCCCCAACGAGGGTGGCGCACGCCTGGACTTGGCAGCCACCGTCACCGCTGTTGACGGCGATGTGGCGACGGTGACTCTGACGGCGACCAGTGGCGGGGCCGAGGTTGTGAAGGGTGCGGTTGCGAAGGTCCGGCTGCCGTAGATGGCTGTGGTGACCCGCCGGCTCGCGGAACTGACGACGCTGCGACTCGGCGGTCCCGCACAGATCCGCGAGGCTGACACTCAGGCGGCGCTGGTGGCGGCGTTGCGCGAGGTCCCGACCGCCCGAGTGCTCGGCGGCGGCAGCAATGTCGTGGTCTCCGACGATGGTGTGGCACAGACCGTGGTGCGGATCACGGCCTCCGGCTGGATCCAGCATGACGACCAGTTCATCGTGGCTGCAGGCACGCCCTGGGACGAGTTCGTCGCGGCCATGGTCGACCAAGGGCGGTCGGGGATCGAGGCCCTCTCGGGAGTTCCCGGCAGTGCTGGTGCCACGCCCGTTCAGAATGTCGGGGCGTACGGCCAGGAGGTCGCCGAGACCATCGCGGGTCTGCGGGTACTGGACAGGCGTTCCGGGGAAGTCACCACGTGGCCGGCCGGTCGCGCGGGGTTCGGCTACCGGGACAGCGTCTTCAAGCGCCACCCCGCGGACTACGTGGTGCTGGCGGTCGCGTTCGACCTGCCCGAAGGGTCCAGCGCCCCGATCCGGTACTCCGAACTCGCCCGTGCGCTCGACGTCGAAGTGGGTCAACGGGCGCCGCTGGCCGCGGTCCGGGAGACGGTGCTGCGACTGCGGCGGGGCAAGGGCATGGTCCTCGACCCCGACGACCCGGACACCTGCAGCGTGGGCTCGTTCTTCACGAACCCGGTCGTCGAGTCGGTGCCGGAGGGGGCGCCTGGCTGGCCGCAGCCCGATGGCCGGGTCAAAACCAGTGCGGCGTGGCTGATCGAACGCGCCGGCGTCCACAAGGGGTTCGCGCTGCCGGGGTCGGCGGTCGCGGTCTCGTCGAAGCACACGTTGGCACTGACGAATCGGGGAGGCGGCACCACTGTGCAGTTGCTGGACCTCGCCCGCGAGATCCGCCACCGGGTGGAGGCCCGTTTCGGGATCAGACTGCACCCGGAGCCGACGCTGTGGGACTGTGCATTGTAGGCCGGCGATGGCGGGGCTGTCCTCGGCCCCGATGGCTGCCTTGAGGGCGGTGGACGGATCGTTCGATCGGTTGGCGGTGGATTTGACCGCGGTCGAGCCTTTGTAACGAAGGTGTGCGGCCTTGCGGGCGGTTGTGACAAAGGTGCGTGGTCGTCCGCGCGGGTCGCGCGCACCTTTGTCACAAAACCCTTGCCGGGCCCGCACCTGCGTAACAGCGACCGGCAAGGCCGTGGCGCCAGGCCTACTCGACCAGAAGGTCCGCGATCCGGCGGACGCCCTCCACCAGATCGTCGTCGCCCAGCGCGTAGGACAGGCGCAGGTAGCCCTGGGTGCCGAAGGCCTCGCCAGGCACCACAGCCACCTCCGCCTCGTCGAGGATGATCTCGGCGAGTTCCGCGGAGGTCTGAGGCACCTTCCCGCGGATGTTGCGGCCCAACACCCCGCGCACGCTCGGGTAGGCGTAGAAGGCGCCTTCGGGCACAGGGCAACTCACGCCGGGGATGGCGTTGAGCATCTCCACGATCGTCAGGCGGCGCCGGTTGAAGGCATCCCGCATCATCTCGACGGCCGACAGATCCCCGGTGACCGCGGCCAGTGCCGCGCGCTGGGACACGTTGGCCACGTTCGACGTGGCGTGGGACTGCAGATTGGCTGCGGCTTTGACCACGTCGGCCGGTGCGACCATCCACCCCACCCGCCAACCCGTCATCGCGTACGTCTTGGCCACCCCGTTGACGATCACGCAGGTCGACGCCAAGTCGGGTACCTGCACCGGCATCGAGGAGAATCGTGCGTTGCCGTAGACGAGATGCTCGTAGATCTCGTCGGTGACCACCCAGATGCCCTTGTCCAAGGCCCACTGCCCGATTGCGGTGACCTCGGCAGGGGTGTAGACCGCACCGGTGGGGTTGGACGGTGAGACGAACACCAGCAGTTTCGTGTTCTCAGTGGCAGCCTCGTCGAGGTCGGACACCGAGACCTTGTAACCGCTGTCCTCGTCGGTCGGGATCACCACGGGAACCCCGCCGGCCAGCCGGATCGACTCGGGGTAGGTCGTCCAATAAGGCGCGGGCAGCAGCGCCTCGTCGCCGGGGTCGAGCAATGCGGCGAACGCGTTGTAGAGGGCTTGCTTGCCGCCGTTGGTCACCAGGACCTGGTTGGCCTCGACCGGATAGCCGGAATCCCGCAGCGTCTTGGCCGCGATCGCCGCGCGCAGTGCGGGCAAGCCCGCGGCCGGCGTGTAGCGGTGCATCGCGGGGTCCTCGCAGGCCACTTTGGCGGCCTCCACGATGTAGTCGGGGGTGGGGAAGTCCGGCTCCCCGGCGCCGAAGCCGATCACCGGGCGCCCGGCGGCTTTGAGCGCCTTGGCCTTCGCATCCACGGCGAGTGTGGCGGACTCTGAGATGCTGGCGATCCGTCGGGAGATGCGGGAATGAACCATGCTTGTATCTTGGCCGAAGTCGGTGGCCGGGGTCGACCCCGTTAAGTGGTTCGCGTATCGTGGTGCGAGGTGACCGTGTCGCTGTGCGGTAGCCTGCCCGCTTCTTGGTGGCCGGTCGTTGTCGATTGACTGCGGGGCTCGGGTCGGAGGTCACCGTAGGGTCGTAGCTCAATTGGTAGAGTCCCGGTCTCCAAAACCGGTGGTTGGGGGTTCGAGTCCCTCCGGCCCTGCAAAGCAAGGAAAGGAATGGTCAGTGAGCGAGCCGACCACGGCTGACGGTGCTGATTCGCCGACCCCCAAGCGGGGTGCGAAGAAGAAGCAGAGTCCTGGGATGTTCGCTCGATTGGCGCTGTTCCTGCGGCAGATGGTCGCCGAACTCCGCAAAGTCATCTGGCCAACGCGCAAGGAGCTGATCACCTACACGTGGGTGGTGCTGGTGTTCGTGGTGTTCATGGCCGCGGTCATCTCGCTGTTCGATCTGGCCATTGCCCGAGTCGTGTTCGCCATATTTGGCGAGTGAGAAGAGAACTGAGGATATGTCGATGCAGACCCCGGACCAGCAGCCAGACGGCGAGGAGACCCCGCTGGCCGACGTAGTGGGGACCGAGGCGTTCGAAGCTGTCGAATTGCCCGATGGCAGCACAGTGGTGGAGCAGGTAGACGTCGAGGAACGCGAGGACGGCACGGTCGTGGTCAGCGAGACCGAAGCCATCGCAGCATCCGATGGCAGCGTGACCGTCGATGAGACAGTCACCACCGAGCAGCCCGACGGCACGGTCGTGCGCGACGAGGTGCAGACCTCTTTCTCGCCCGACGGGTCCGTGCACGTCGACGAGACCCAGATCGTGGAGACCTCCGACGCCAGAACCACGGTCGTGGAGGACTCCCAGGACTTCGTGCCGTCCTCGATCGGGCTGGTGGACGAAGAGACCGGTGAGATCCTGGAGGCCACCGACGGCGAGCAGGAGGCCGAGGAGGTCGATCCGGTCGAGGCGTTCCGCGACGAGCAGCTGGGGTTGCCCGGTCTTTGGTACGTCGTGCACTCCTACGCGGGCTTCGAGAAACGCGTCAAGACCAACCTCGAGACGCGGATCAACACGCTGAACATGGAGGACTACATCTTCCAGGTGGAGGTGCCCACCGAAGAGGTCGTCGAGATCAAGCAGGGTCAGAAGAAGACCGTCACCCGCAACAAGTTCCCCGGCTATGTACTCGTGCGCATGGACTACACCGATGACAGTTGGGCCGCGGTGCGTCACACCCCCGGCGTGACCGGTTTCGTGGGCAGCACCCATGAGCCGACGCCGTTGACCATCGACGAGGTCGTGCACATCCTGGCCCCCAAGCCGGAGCCGAAGAAGGCTGTGGCCGAGGCTGCGGGCGCGCCGTCGCTGGGACAGCCGGCGGCCCGGGTGACCGAGGTGGACTTCGGGGTCGGGGACTCCGTTACAGTTATTGATGGACCGTTCGCGACCTTGCACGCGACGGTCAGCGAAATCAACCTCGATGCCCAGAAGGTCACTGGCCTCGTTGAGATCTTCGGTCGGGAAACCCCGGTGGAACTCAGCTTCAGCCAGATCGAGAAAAACTAGAGCGCAAGAACAACGAAGGAACTGTCATGCCCCCCAAGAAGAAGGTCGCCGGCCTGATCAAACTGCAGATCCAGGCCGGGCAGGCCAACCCCGCGCCGCCCGTCGGCCCCGCCCTGGGCCAGCACGGTGTGAACATCATGGAGTTCTGCAAGGCTTACAACGCGGCCACGGAATCCCAGCGCGGCCAGGTCATCCCGGTCGAGATCACGGTGTACGAGGACCGCTCGTTCACCTTCATCACCAAGACTCCGCCGGCCGCCAAGCTGATCCTGAAGGCAGCGGGCCTGCAGAAGGGCTCCGGCAACCCGTTGCAGCCCGTCGGCAAGATCAGCAAGGCCCAGGTCAAGGAGATCGCCGAGACCAAGATGGCTGACCTGAACGCCAACGACGTCGACGCCGCCATGCTCATCATCGCCGGCACCGCCCGCTCCATGGGCGTGACCGTCACCGACTAGCAGTACCCCGCACACCGTGGGAGGGGCCGCATCGCCCCGCTGACCACATAGATCAAGGAGAACACGATGCCAAAGGGAAAGAACTACAAGAGCGCCGCCGAGCAGGTCGACCGGGACCGCCTCTACCCGGCGTCAGAGGCCGTCGCGCTGGCCAAGTCCACGGCCAAGACCAAGTTCGACTCGACCGTCGAGGTCTCGATGCGGCTGGGCGTCGACCCCCGCAAGGCCGACCAGATGGTCCGCGGCACGGTCCTGCTGCCACACGGCACGGGTAAGACCGCCCGCGTACTGGTCTTCGCGAACGGGCCCAAGGCCGAGGACGCCAAAGCCGCCGGCGCCGACTACGTCGGCTCCGATGAACTCATCGACAAGGTCGCCGGAGGATGGACGGACTTCGACGCGGTCGTGGCCACGCCGGACCTCATGGGCAAGGTGGGCAAGCTCGGTCGTGTGCTGGGCCCGCGCGGACTGATGCCGAACCCGAAGACGGGTACGGTGACCATGGACGTCACCAAGGCCGTCTCCGACATCAAAGGCGGCAAGATCGAGTTCCGCGTTGACAAGCACTCGAACCTGCACTTCATCATCGGCAAGGCCAGTTTCAGTGACGAGCAGTTGGAGGACAACTTCGCTGCTGCGCTGGACGAGGTGGTCCGGCTCAAGCCGTCGACCGCCAAGGGCCGCTACATCAAGAAGGTCGTCATGTCGACGACGATGGGCCCCGGGATCCAGGTGGACAGCGCCCGCTCGCGCGAAGCCTGAGTCGTTTTCGCCGAAGCCCCCGGTTCGCGCCGGGGGCCTCGGTGCGGGCGGCGACCTGCTCGCGTTGGGTCCGCGGTCGGCAGCGGGGTTCAGGCGGGGAGATGCCAGGCGCAGATCGCTCGCGCCAAAGGACGGGCACGATGCTAGAGCGCGAAGCCACCCGTGTGTTCTCTGACATCGCGTCAAACTCCTGCGGTTACCGAGTACATCGGGCAGTTTTCGGACTACTAGGTTCTCGCATTCGCGTTAGGGTGCTGCGTCCGCGTTAGGGTGCGGCGTCCGCGTTAGGGTGCTGCGTCCGCGTTCGGCCGTTTGCGCCCCGAACCCCCGAACGCGAAGCGGAAGCCCGAACGCGAAGCGGAAACCCGAACGCGAAGCGGAAACCCGAACGCAAAGCGGAAACCCGAACGCAAAGCGCCCGCCCGGGGCGGCGCAGTACCCCACTGGCCGGGACAGCAGCCCCCATGTACACTCGTAGAGAACCGAAGACCGCCGGTCGCCGTTGTTCAGGCTTAATTCCTGCGTAGGTGTGAGAGCTCATCGAAGCCCAGGCCTGCGTGCCTGGGCTTTCGTCGTTCCGGCGCACTGCTGGAAGGAAATCCATGGCACGGGCTGACAAGCAAGCCGCCGTCACCGAGTTGGCGCAGTTGTTCCGCAACTCCTCGGCTTCGGTGCTCACCGAGTACCGCGGCCTGACAGTGTCTCAACTGAAGGAACTGCGCGGCAGCCTGGGGCAGAGCACCACCTACGCCGTGGTGAAGAACACGCTGACCCGGATCGCCGCGAAGGACGCCGGCGTTGAGGGCATAGACGAGTGGCTGGCCGGCCCGAGCGCGATCGCGTTCATCGACGGTGACCCGGTCGAGGCGGCCAAGGGTCTGCGCACCTTCGCCAAGGATCACCCCGCGCTGGTGATCAAGGGCGGCATCATGGATGGCAATCTGCTGTCCGCCGCCGACATCAACAAACTCGCCGACCTCGAGTCGCGGGAGGTGCTGCTGTCCAAGATGGCCGGCGCCATGAATGCTTCGCTGCAGAACGCCGTGTCGTTGTTCGCGGCTCCGCTGGCCCAGACTGCGCGCGTGGTCGAGGCGCTGCGGGCCAAGGTCGAGGCCGAGGGTCCGGCGGTAGCCGAAGCCCCCGCGGCCGACACCGAAGCCGAAGCCCCCGCGGCCGACACCCCCGAAGCCTGATCGAACCACTACTCAACCCCACACTTCCGGCGACACCGGAACAATAGAAAGGACGCCGAACATGGCGAAGCTGTCCACCGACGAGATGCTGGACGCATTCAAGGAAATGACCCTGCTCGAGCTCAGCGAGTTCGTGAAGGAGTTCGAGGAGACCTTCGGCGTGACCGCCGCCGCTCCGGTCGCGGTTGCCGCCGCCCCGGCCGCCGGTGGTGCCGCTGGCGACGCCGGTGCCGTCGAGGAGAAGGACGAGTTCGACGTCATTCTCGAGGCTGCCGGTGACAAGAAGATCCAGGTCATCAAGGAGGTCCGTGCGCTGACCAGCCTCGGGCTCAAGGAGGCGAAGGACCTCGTCGAGGGCGCTCCCAAGCCTGTCCTGGAGAAGGTCAACAAGGAAGCCGCCGACAAGGCCAAGGAGTCTCTCGAGGGCGCCGGCGCCTCCGTCTCGGTCAAGTAGTCCGCGCATCACGCGTCGAAACGCCGTCGGCGGGGGGTCAGCCTCCGCCGACGGCGTTCCGGTCTGCCATCCCTCGAAGGACTTGACGAATGGGTCCTGCGGTGCAAGCATCGTGAGTTGGCCCCCCGCTGTTGACCTATTACCCACCTCAGTTATCCTGGTGTTCTGCCCATGCCAAGGATTGACCGTTTGATCGTGCCCGGATGCTGCCATGCTTCCGACGCTTTGAATACGGCGATTCCTGTTGTGCGCATCCACCCTGCGAGCCTCGGAAGGATCTCACTTGGCCGCCCGCGTTAACTCCCCCGCCCCAAACCGCGTTTCGTTCGGCAAGATTCGCGAACCCATCCAAGTTCCAGACATGCTCGACCTGCAGACCCAGTCCTTCGACTGGCTGCTCGGAAATGAATCATGGCAGGCCCGCGTCCAGGAAGCCGTGGACGCCGGCCGCACCGACATCCCGATGACCTCGGGACTCGAGGAGATCTTCGAGGAGATCAGCCCGATCGAGGACTTCAGCGGCCAGATGTCGCTGTCGTTCCGGGAGCACCGCTTCGAGGAACCGAAGTACACCGAAGCGCAGTGCCGCGAGAAGGACCTGACCTACTCGCAGCCGCTGTTCGTCACCGCCGAGTTCTTCAACTCCGAGACCGGCGAGATCAAGTCGCAGACCGTATTCATGGGCGACTTCCCGCTGATGACGGACAAGGGAACCTTTATCGTCAACGGCACTGAGCGGGTCGTGGTGTCGCAGCTCGTGCGCTCGCCCGGCGTCTACTTCGAGAAGACGGTCGGCAAAGCGCTGGACAAGGACATCTTCTCCGCGAAGATCATCCCCAGCCGCGGGTCCTGGATCGAGTTCGAGATCGACAAGAAGGACATCGTCAACGTCAAGATCGACCGCAAGCGCAAGCAGCCGGTCACCGTCCTGCTCAAGGCATTGGGCCTGACCACCGATGAGATCGGGCAGCGCTTCGGCCAGTACGAGTCGATGCAGCTGACCATGGAGAAGGACACTCTCGGCACCCAGGACGAGGCCTTCGTCGACATCTACCGCAAGTTGCGCCCGGGCGAGCCGGCGTCGGTCGAGGCCGGCCGCAACCTGTTGGAGAACTTCTACTTCAACCCCAAGCGCTACGACCTGGCCAAGGTCGGCCGGTACAAGGTCAACAAGAAGCTGGGCCTTTCCGAGGACCCGACGACCACTACCTTGACGGTCGAGGACATCGTGCGCACCGTCGAGTACCTCGTCCGTCTGCACGCCGGGGACTCCCGGATGCCTGAAGGCACCACGCGCGTGGAGGTCGACGACATCGACCACTTCGGCAACCGTCGCCTCCGCACGGTTGGTGAACTGATCCAGGGCCAGATCCGGATGGGTCTGTCCCGCATGGAGCGTGTGGTCCGGGAGCGGATGACGACCCAGGACGTCGAGGCGATCACGCCACAGACCCTGATCAATATCCGCCCGGTGGTGGCGGCCCTGAAGGAGTTCTTCGGAACCTCGCAGCTGTCGCAGTTCATGGACCAAACAAACCCGCTTGCGGGGCTGACCCACAAGCGCCGCATGTCTGCGCTGGGCCCCGGTGGTCTGTCCCGGGAGCGGGCCGGTTTCGAGGTCCGCGACGTGCACCCGTCGCACTACGGCCGCATGTGTCCGATCGAGACCCCGGAAGGCCCCAACATCGGCCTGATCGGGTCCCTGTCGACGTTCGCGCGGGTGAACGCCTTCGGTTTCGTGGAGACGCCCTACCGCAAGGTCGTCGACGGCAAGGTCACTGACGAGATCGAGTACCTCACCGCCGACGAGGAGGACCTGTACGTCATCGCGCAGGCCAACGCCCGCGTCGACGCGTCGGGCAACCTGGTCGAGGACCGGGTTCTGGTGCGCCGCGAGCCCGGCGAGGTCGACTTCGTGCTGGCCAAGGACGTCGAGTACATGGACGTGTCGCCGCGCCAGATGGTGTCAGTGGCCACGGCCATGATCCCGTTCCTCGAGCACGACGACGCCAACCGTGCGCTGATGGGTTCCAACATGCAGCGCCAGGCGGTGCCGCTGATCCGCAGCGAGGCCCCGCTGGTCGGAACCGGTACTGAGTACCGCGCGGCCAAGGACGCCGGCGACGTGGTCGTGGCGCACACACCCGGCACCGTCTCGGCGGTCAGTGCCGACGCGATCGAGGTGACCGGCGACGACGGACTCGTGTTCACCTACCGGGTGCTCAAGTTCCGCCGCTCCAATCAGGGGACGTCGTACAACCAGTCGCCGATCGTGGCCCTGGGCGACCGGGTCGAAGCCGGCCAGGTCATCGCCGACGGCCCCTGCACCGACACCGGCGAGATGGCGCTGGGCCGCAACCTGCTCGTGGCGTTCATGCCGTGGGAGGGCCACAACTACGAGGACGCGATCATCTTGTCGCAGAGGCTCGTGCAGGACGACGTGCTCACTTCGATCCACATCGAGGAGCACGAAGTCGACGCCCGGGACACCAAACTGGGACCCGAGGAGATCACCCGGGACATCCCGAACATCCCCGAGGAGGTGCTCGCAGACCTCGATGAGCGGGGGATCGTCCGCATCGGTGCCGAAGTCGGGCCCGGGGACATCCTGGTCGGCAAGGTCACGCCCAAGGGCGAGACCGAGTTGACCCCGGAGGAACGACTCGTGCGCGCCATCTTCGGTGAGAAGGCCCGTGAGGTGCGCGACACCTCGATGAAGGTGCCCCACGGCGAGAGCGGTGTGGTCATCGACGTGCGGGTGTTCGACCGCGAGGAGGACGATGAACTGCCCGGCGGTGTGAACCAACTGGTGCGGGTCTACGTGGCGCAGAAGCGCAAGATCACCCAGGGCGACAAGCTCGCCGGCCGCCACGGCAACAAGGGTGTCATCGCGAAGATCCTGCCGGTCGAGGACATGCCGTTCATGGAGGACGGCACCCCGGTCGACATCGTCTTGAACCCGCTGGGCGTGCCGGGCCGGATGAACGTCGGCCAGGTGCTGGAGACGCACCTCGGGTGGGTCGCCCACCAGG
>JAWKJM010000009.1:0-155152 GCA_041393775.1 Candidatus Nanopelagicales bacterium | reverse complement strand
GAGACCGGCCGGTTGTAGCGAGCGCGCGGCGTCTTGGCTCGTCAGCGGGTTGGACGGGTTCGTTTGAGACCCATGGCCGTGGCGGGCCGCCGGTTCAGGCGGGTAGATGCCGGGCGGAAATCGCTCGGGTTAGAGGTCGTGCACGAGGTTAGAGAAGCCACACGTGCATTCACTAACCTCGTGCACGTTCTCTAACCTCGTGGCCAACCTGCGGCTACCCGGACTGGAGATTGGACCTGTCCCCTTCGCGGAGGAACGCCCAGGACGTGCGCCTCCGCCTGCCACGCACCCCGGCTGAGCCGGCCGCATCCTTCGTCACAATTGCGTTCGCAGGACCCCCACACACCCGATGTAACGAAGTTGCGGGACCCAGGCCCGGATTGTGACGAAGGTGCGTGGTCGCGGCGGGCCGAACCCAGCGCCTTCGTAACACAGCGGGACACGGGCCAGCATCTTCGTCACAATCGCGTCCGCAGGAGGCCGCGCACTCAACCGGGCCGCCCCAGCCCGTCCACCGCCTTCGCCAGAGCAGCAAGTACCGGCACCTGGCCGCTCACCAACTTCACTTGCGCAGTCTCCAGATCGAACCAGGCGGCGGCGTCGGTCTCGGGGAACTCCTGCATCCTGCCCGACCGCGGAGGCCATTCCATCGTGAACAGATTGCTCGACACGAAACTCAGGTCGTCGTCGGTCTCGACGGCGAACACCCGCACTCGCTTTCCACTCGGCATCCGGAACTCGCCGGCATCCCGGCACTCACCGGACGGCGCCGGACGTCCGACCTCCTCAGCGAACTCCCGGCGCGCCACTGCCTCCGGCTGCTCGATCGCCGGGTCGTACTCCCCCTTCGCGATCGACCAGGCACCGTCGTCCTTGTGCGCCCAGTACGGCCCGGACATGTGGACGAGGAAGACCTCCAATCCGTCACCGGAACGCCGGAATGGAAGAAGGCCCGCGCTGAACCGTGCCGTCACGTCAGTCGACGCTCTCAGGCAGCGGAAGCGCGGCATCGTGGGCCAGTTCGTCCTCGATGCTCGGCCGGGTCTTCAGCGGGACTTCCTTGAGGAAGAACGACAGCACGAACGCGACCAGCATGACCGGCACCGCCAGCAAGAACGTCCGGTCGATCGAGTTGGCGAACGACAGCAGCACAAGGTCGTGAATCGGCTCGGGCAGTTCGGCGATGTTGCCCATCGACGCGGTGACGCTCTGCCCCGCGGTGCTGAGCTGTGTGGCCACGTCTGCCGGGAGGTTCTTCGCGAGCTGGGTGGCCAATTGCGCCGTCCAGACAGCCCCGAACACCGCGGTCCCGAAAGAGCCGCCGATGCTCCGGAAGAACGTAGCCGTACTGGTGGCCGCGCCCAGTTGCTTGCGATCGACGTTGTTCTGAACAGCGATCACCAGCACCTGCATCACGCCTCCGAGTCCGATACCCAGGACGAAAGCCGACAGCCACACGAACCACAGATCGGTGTCCACGCCGCAGCGGGACAGCATGAGCATGCCGATGGTGGCGGTGCCGGAGCCGAGGATCGGGAAGATCTTGTAACGTCCGGTGCGAGTGATCAGCCGGCCGCTGACGACCGAGGTGATGAGTAGTCCCAGCATCAACGGCAGCAACTGCAGACCGGCGCTGGTTGGAGAGGCACCGCGCACCACCTGCATGAAGATGGACAGGTAGACGATCGCTCCGAACATCCCGAAACCGATCACGAAGCCCATCGCCGAGGCGACCCGCAGCACCGACAGCCGGAACATCGACAGCGGCACGAGCGGTTCGGGGTGGCGCAACTCCTGGAACACGAAAGCGGTCATCGCCACCACTCCACCCACTGCCATACCGATGATCTGGGCCGAGCCCCACGGGTACTTCTGACCGCCCCAGACCGCGACGAGCAGCAGCATGACGGTGCCCGCGACCATGAGTGCAGCACCCAACCAGTCGATGGTGTGCTTCTGCCTGTGCACTGGGATGTGCAGCACCGCGCCCAGGACGAGGAACGCGGCCAGTCCCAGTGGCACGTTGACGTAGAAGACCCACCGCCAGCTCAGATGCTCGGTGAACAGCCCGCCGAGCAACGGCCCGAGCACGCTGGCCACGCCGAAGACCGCCCCGAACAGTCCCATGTACCTGCCGCGCTCGCGGGGCGACACGATGTCGGCGATCACGGCCATCACCAGCACCATGAGCCCGCCGCCACCGATGCCCTGCAGCGCCCGGGTTCCGATCAGTTGCGCCATGTTCTGCGACAGACCGGCCAGCATCGACGCGGCCACGAAGATCGCCACCGCCGACTGCAGCATGAGTTTGCGCCCGTAGAGGTCGGACAACTTGCCCCAGATCGGGGTGCTGGCTGTCGATGCCAGCAGATACGCGGTGACGACCCAGGACAACTCATTGAGCCCGCCGAGGTCGCTGGTGATCGTCGGCAGCGCGGTCGACACGATGGTCTGATCGAGCGCCGCCAGCAGCATGGTCATCATGAGGGCGGCGAAGATGAGCCCCAGATTTCGTTGCTTGACGCTCTCGTCCGCCTGAATGTCTTGGCTCATCGCCCTTCCTCCTGTTGAATCAGTTCACCCAAGTCATGTGCCAGCCGCACCAACAGCGAGACCAGTTTCGTCCGGTCGCGCTCGGACCAGGCGGCCAGAGCGGGTTCGATCGCTCGCGTCCGATTGGCGACCATCGCCTTCATCACGTCCCGGCCCTCGGCTGTCACTGCCACCAATGACGCGCGTGCGTCATCGGGATCGACGGATTTGGCCACCAGCCCCTGGCGGAGCAGAGCGTCGATGTGACGGCTCGCCGTGGAGAGGTCGATGTGGTTCTCCTGGGCGATGACCGACGGTCGGGCCGGACCATGGCGCACCACCGAGATCAAGATCCGGCCGAGGCCCGGGTCGAGCAGGTCATCGGTCGTGAGTACCTGCGCGCAGCGTGCCGCCTTGTACAGCGACACCACGGCGTCCTCGAGTGCGAGTTCGTTCCCGTCTATAGTTGCTTGCACCACGCAAGTATCACACGGACTGCAGACCGCTGCAACGAGGGCCTAGGCCTTGGCCCGGTACGCCTGATACGACCGGTCCGTGGGGACGAATCCGACGCTGCGGTACAGCCTGCCGGCAGGGCTGTCCGGTTCGGCGACGATGACCCATTGCCGATTCCCCTGCGTCCGCGCCCAGTCGGCTGCGACCCCCAGCAGGTGGCCGGCCAGTCCGCGCCGGCGGTGATCGACATCTGTGAGCACGCCCTGATACCTGGCCCGGGGCCCGCACTTCACGATCCCGAGCTGGGCGACGAGCCGGTCCCCGGCGAACACCCCGAAGGAGGCCCCCAGACCGCGCTCGGCGATCCTCATGCTGGAATGCATCAGCCGGAACTCGAACGCTTCGTACGCGTCTCCCACCTCACCCCCGGCACGGGAATGCTCGGCGATATGGGCTTCGGCAGACCTTCTCCAGTCCCCGGGGTCGGACAACTGCCGAACCGTGTAGCCGGCCGGCAGAGGGCGCGACTGCGGCATGCTCTCAGCGAGCAGCGCTTCATCGGCCCCCAGTTCGAGTCCCACCCGGTTCCAGAGACTCGGATCCGCAGCGCACGGCAGGCCGATGGCACGATGCTCCGCGCACGGGAAGTGCCGCTCGAAGGTGGCCACCCAGCGCTCCGGCTCATCGACCGCTCCCTCATCCAGGACCAGGATGAAGTTGCCCCAGTGATATCCGGGATTGCCCGCAGACCGGACCAAGAGGTAGTCGCAGTGACCGGTTATCCGGGCACCGGCCGCGTCCAGAACCGCGAGGTCCGTGGTCCATCCCAACGGCAGTTCCGCCATGGCGCGACTGTAGTCGCGGCCAGTAGGTTCTGTGCCATGAAGCGTCTCGGACTGCTCGGCGGGATGTCGTGGGAGTCGTCGATCGAGTACGAACGGCTGATCAATCAGTTGGTGCGCGAACGCCTCGGCGGCGTGGCATCCGCGGACTTGATCATCCGGTCGTTCAACTTCGCCGAGATCGAAGCGCTGCAGGCGGCCGGCGATTGGGACGAGGCTGGCCGGGTCCTGGCCTCGGCCGCCGGCGACCTCGAACGTTCCGGCGCCGAAGCGATCGTCGTGTGCACCAATACGATGCACGTGGTCGCAGAGGCGGTGACTGATGCCGTCGATGTGCCGCTCCTGCACATAGCCGACGCGACGGCAGACGCGATCCTCGGGGCCGGTGTCGCATGTGTGGCGCTGCTGGGGACCCGCTACACCATGGAGCAGGACTTCTACGTGGGCCGGCTTCGCGGGCGCGGGGTGCAGGTGCTGATCCCCGACGAGCCGGACCGTACGGACGTGCACGACGTCATCTACGACGAACTCGTGCGCGGGGTCATCGCAGAGGCGTCCAAGGCCCGCTACCTCGCCATCATCAGCCGATTGACCGACCGCGGTGCGCAAGGTGTCGTCGCTGGCTGCACGGAGATCGAGCTGCTCGTGGGGCCCGAGGACCTCACGGTCCCCTACTTCCCAACTGCCCGGATCCATGCCGAGGCGGCCGCCGAGTTCGCGCTGCGCGAGTAGGTCGCGGCGCGCGGATCCCATGGTCGGTGACCGGCGTGGATCCTCCTCGCTTCGCCGACCGGGCGAAGAATCGGCGGGACCGCGGTCGACATGTGACGTCGATCCGGGGTAGGTATGAGACATGGCAACCACACGCAGTGCATTGACGGTCTGGAACGGCAGCCTGTTCGAGGGGGCGGGGAAAGTCACGCTCGAGTCCTCCGGCACGGGCAGTTTCCCGGTGTCGTGGGCGGCTCGGGCCGAGGAGCCCGGCGGCAAGACCAGCCCCGAGGAACTGATCGCGGCCGCCCACAGCGCCTGCTTCTCGATGGCACTTTCGAACGGTCTGGCCGGCAACGGCACCCCGCCCCGGGCACTTGAGACACATGCGGAGGTCGACTTCCAGCCGGGCACTGGCATCACCGAGATCCGCCTGCACGTCAAGGGCGACGTACCCGGCCTGGACGCGCAAGCGTTCACTGCAGCCGCCGAGAACGCGAAGGTGAACTGCCCGGTGAGTCAGGCGCTCAAGGCGGTACCGATCACGCTGACCGTGGAGACGGCCTGACCCGCGCCCCGGTCGCGGGGTTGGCGAGGCCAACCTGGGGTGGATTTGCCCCCTACGAGCCCCTTGCGTGACGAAGTTGCGGGGACCGAACCGGGATTGTGACGAAGGTGCGCGGTCGAAGCAAGCCGGACCGCGCACCTTCGTGACACAACGCCGGACCAGCCACCAACTTCGTCACAATCGTGTCAACGAGGCGCCCGCCGTGCCCAGGCATTCCCCGAGCCGTCAATCACCTGGCGGGTCCGGCCAGTCCGCCGACATGGTCTCGGCGGCTTCCCCGGCGAACCCGGCGGTGCGGGACAGCAATTCAGCCAGCGACGAGGCCTGCAGCATCCAGAGTTGGTCGATGGGACCCACCGGCGTGATGGCCGAGAGTTGCCAGCACGCCGCTACGGGGTCGTCGGACAGTTGCACATCGGCCGGCCACGAGTCGCGGGACTCGCCGACGAGAGTCAATGCATGGCGCACAGTCGCCTCGGCCTGGGTGCGCAACGGCTCCAACGAGCCGTCCCATTCGAGGCTGGGCATGAAATCCACCTCTGCCCGCGGATAGGGATCGTCCGGCAACCACGCTGACACCCGGAAGCGGGTCGAGCCGCGCACCGTCACAGCCATGAACCCCTCCAGCGCCTCGACCTTGAGGATCCGTGCCATCGTCCCCACCGTGAACCTTTGGTCACCACCGCCGACCTCGTGGCCGCGCTCTATGAGCACCTCCCCGAACTCCGGTTCCGACCGGCCGAGCAGGTCGCCGAGCATCCTCAAGTAGCGGGGCTCGAACAACCGCAACGCCAAAGGCATGTGGGGGAAGAGGACCGAACCGAGCGGAAACACCGGGATCGTGGTCACCCACCCAGCGAATCACCGGGAGCAGCGCGCTGCAATCGGGCTACATGGCCGGATCAACCCGCGCACCCCGCACCTCCGCCGGATCCGTGTCCGGGGATGAGTAGCCTCAAGCGAGACCACACGCACCTGCAGCAGACCCGGTTCACCCTCATCGGAAGGACCTCCTATGACTCTCCCTGCCCTGGCCCGGGCGTATATCGATGCGGGAGTGCAGCAGCGTCATCCCGGCTACCGGGCACTGCTGATGACTGCCGAAGGAGTCAAAGGGGGGCCCTCCAATGCAATCAGTGACGCGGCCCTACAGTCCGCACAGGAGCATGCGCGGACGTTGCTCGCCGACCAACCCCTCGAGCAGATCCCGCAGATCGTCGAGTGGCGCGAGGCGTACCGCTCGTTCGGCGTGAAGCCCCGCAAAGCACGCAGCAGCGTGGAATCGTTGTTCCGCAGGGCGGCAGATGGACTCCCCCGCATCGATGTGCTGACCGACCTGTACAACGCGGTGTCGGTCCTGCATCTCGTCCCGATCGGCGGCGAGGACCTCGACCGCTATGTGGGTCCGCCGCGGCTGGTCGTCGCTGCCGGGGACGAGCCGTTCGAGACCGTGGTAGGCGGCGAAGCGGTGGTGGAGACACCTGCACCCGGTGAGATCGTCTGGCGCGACGACGGCGGGGTGACTTGTCGTCGCTGGAACTGGCGCCAGTGCACCCGCACCCACCTGACCGAATCGACCACTGACGTCATCTTCTTCCTCGATGGACTGGCGGCCACCGGGCACGAAGGCCTGCGGTCGGCCGCCGACGACCTTGCTGAGCGCCTGAGGACGACGGCTACCGGCATCACGATCAACACGCGGATGCTGGGTGCGGATTGAGGCGGCGGTCATCGCGGGAATACCGCCACAGGCGCTACCAGCTGTCGACGGCTCGTCCACTGCCTATGATCGGGGCCGCGGCCGCCAGCGTGGCCGCGATCATGCCGCGGGTTTCCGCAGGATCGATCACATCGTCGATCTCGAACACCCTGGCGGCGTTGAACGCGGTCACGTGCTCCTGATAACCGGCGGTCAACTCACGGACACGGGCATTGCGTTCGGCCTCGTCGGGGATCTGGTCCAGTTGCTTCCCCATGGCAAGGCGCACCGCACCTTCCAGACCCATCGGTCCCATGTGGGCGCTCGGCCAGGCCACGGTTGTCAAAGGCTCTTTGGTACTGCCCCCCAGCATGGCCTGCGCGCCGAGCCCGTAACCGCGTCGCAGCACCACCCCGATCAGGGGAACGGACATCCGGGCTGTGGCGATCAGCAATCGGGACGCATGGCGCACGATCGCGGTGCGTTCGGCTTCCGGGCCGGCCATGATCCCCGGCGTGTCCACCAGAGACACCAACGGGATCCCGAACGCGTCGCACAACTGCACGAACCGCGCGGCCTTGTCGGACGCCGCAGCGGTCAGCGAACCGGCCATGTGCAGCGTCTGATTGCCCAGGATTCCCACCGGCCGACCGTCGACGCGGCACAGCGCGGTGACCATTTCAGGGGCGAATGCCTCGCGCAGGAAGACCACCGAGCCCACGTCGGCAAGGGTGGTGATGATCGGCCGTATGTCATATGCCTGCTTCTCCCGTTCGGGCAGGGCTTGCCGCAACGACTGCTGATCGACCGCGGACCCCGCGGCGACGTCCCCGGCGAGCAGACCGATGAGTTGCTTGGTGACCCGCACGGCCGCCGCCTCGTCGTCGACCACGAGATCGACCACTCCGTTGTCCGACATCACACCGATCGGTCCGATCTCCTCAGCGCGGTGATCTCCCAGGCCGGCGCTTGCGATCATCGCAGGACCCGCTACTCCGATCGTGGAGTTTCGAGTGGCCACGATCAGATCCGCTGACCCCGCCAGAACCGCGTTGCCGGCGAAACAGCGTCCTGAGACGACCGCGATCCGTGGTACGACCCCGGACAGGCGCGCCCACAAAGCGAAGGACCTCACGTCCAGGGCCGACACGACCGGATAGTCGGTGTCGCTGGGACGTCCGCCGCCGCCCTCGGTGAAGAAAACGACCGGCACCTGCAGCTTCTCGATCAGGCCGAACAGCCGGTCGGACTTGTGATGCCCGCGGATGCCCTGCGTGCCCGCCATCACCATGTAGTCGTACGAGAGCGCGGCGCACGACCGGCCACCCACCTTGCCGATGCCCGCGACAAGGCCGTCGGCCGGACTGTTCTGCATCAACTCCTCGACGGTCAGACTCTTCTCCTGTGCCGCGGTGGCCAACCGGCCGTACTCGACGAACGAACCCGGGTCGAGCAGGTCATCGATGTTCTCCCGGGCAGTGCGACCGCCCTTGGCCCTGCGAGCGGCCACCCTGCCGGCCCGGCTGTCGTCTTCGGTGAGGGCGCGCCTGCGTTGGAGTTCGTGCAATGGGTCCACGAACTCGAACCTATCCGGGACGGTGCCCGCCAACCCCGCGTGGACCTCTTGTGACGAAGTTGCGGGGGTCAAGCCTGGATTGTTGCGTTGTTGGCCGGTCGGACCGGCACTGACCCCGCACCTTCGTAACGGACGGGGCAGCACCTTCGTCACAATCGTCCCGCAGTCCGCCAGAAGCCGAGGACCGCGGGGACTTTGGTCGGATCGGGTCACTGAGTGACGCGCTGGGCCCAAAGTCCCCGCGGAACCGCGTCGAACGACGGACAAGTCCGGCCATACAGACGATCACGACATGGCTCGGCCGGTCGTATTTTGGGCCGCGTGCGGTTACCGGCACGCATGGGCGCCACCAGCCTGACGCTGTCTGCAGCGCTGACAGCGAGCATGTTCGCGCCCACCGCCGCCGCCGTTTCGTTACCGAACCCCGTGGCGCTGTGGCATCTGGACTCCTTCGCCGGCGACACCACCGCCGATGCATCCGGCAACGGCCACACGGGTTACGTCGACAACATGGGTCTGGTCGCGGGCAAGTTCGGCAATGCGGTCACCCACAACAGCGCGGATTCCGGCAGGATCCTCGTCCATCCCGGCGGGTTGACCAGCGACACTGTGACCGTCAGCGCGTGGGTCCGCGGCGACGGTACTCTGCCCGGCACGACGGAGTACATCGTGGCGCAGGGCGCGCATGACTGCACCGCGGCGGAATGGGGCCTGTACACCGGCAGCGGAAGATCCGCGCGCTTCTACGTCTACAACGACGGGGGCATCACATTCTCGCAAACCGCGCCCACGTCGGTCTGGGACGGTGACTGGCACATCGTGACCGGAACATACGACGGCGCGAATGTTCGCCTGTACCTGGACGGCGCTCAGGTACAGGGCAGCCCCGGGTCCACCGATCTCGGGATCGCGGCCGCACCCAACCGCGACGTCTCGATAGGCAACTACCCGACCAACAGCTGCAACTTCAATAGCCAGAGTGACGCGGCCATCGACGAGGTGCATGTCTACGACACGGCCCTGTCAGCCGACCAGGTGGCTGAGCTGTACTCCCCCGCCCCGGCGCACAGTCCGACCTCAAGCCCCACCCCTACGACGGCCCCGACCGACCAACCCGCAGCCATCCAGGCGTCCTTCACCGCCCTGTCCAGGTCCGGCGTCACACTGCTGCGGGCGAGCGGGACTGCGAGCCGGTACGAGTGGGACTTGAACGCAGACCAGGTGCCCGATCTGCAGTGTCCGGCTGGTTCACCCGTCCTCGGGGTGAATCTGGGCAAGGCCACGACTGCGTCAGTGAATCTCACCGAATTCTCCGCCAGCGGACAGTCCCGGTTCACCCAATCCGTCCAGTTCGCACGGGCGGGTCCGGCACCACCGAAGAAGGTGCGCAAGAGGATCGGCCAGTCCGCGTTCTGCGGTGGCGACGACTTGACCACCGGTCTCCAACTGCCGCCGAGGGCCTGCCGGGGGGCCGTGATCGTCGGGGTGATCGAGGCGCAAGGATGCCTGCAGCGGGTGTCCAGCACCAAGGACCTTCCGCGCGGCGAACGGGTACTGACCGACCAGTTGATCGCCGAATTCCAGCGCAACCCGCAGATCGTCAAGTGGATCCAGTCGGTCTGCCGGGCGGGCGATCCCAGTCCGGGCTGCTATCGGGAGAGGTCGACTGACTGGCGCAACGCCGCGGTGTCGGCCACGGAGGTCTACTACGCGACGAACCCGGTGAACATCAACGGGATGACGTTCCGGCCAGGCAAGGGAGCCGCCGTGGTCATCTCCCCGTATCTGGGCAGGATCATCAGCACGGACACTTCCGTGGACATCGGCCCGTTGCCGCTGAAGATCCCCAAGCGGCTCAACCTCGACGTCCGCGGGAACACCCACCCGCTGGCCAGCCCTCTGCAAAGCGGCAGGGCGGGCATCGCCGGCTTCTCGCTCGGTGATGTCCCACTCGGTCCGGCCAAGCGGGCCTTCGGCGGCTTCCTGCCCAAGGGAAACGTCAGTCTGGACTTCCAGCAGGAGGCGGGACGCCGCTTCACCCAACTGGATCTGCATCTGGCACTGCCTGCGCAGTTCAGCATGGCCGGACTGGAGGCGACGGGTGACACCAGGGTCCGTGCGGACAATGAGAACGGGCTGTATGTCGACAACATCACCGTGCGGGCCGATCGGCTGAACCTCGGTGCTGTTGAGATCTCAGATCTGACTTTCGTCTACAACAAGCGCGGCAAGCCGGACTACAACTGCGATGCGGACTGGTGGAAGGCCACGGCCCGCATCTACCTCGGGTCGGAGAAGGGCAAGAACGCGGGGATCCTGATGGCGCCCGATCCCGGGCCCGACGCCAACGGGATCGCGTTCTGTGGCAGGCAGTTCCGGTCGGCGGGCGCGATCGTGCAGTTCGGAAACCCCATCCCGCAACCTCAGCTGTTCCCCGGCGTTTTCCTGGACAACATCGGCTTCAGTGTCCGTCTGGAACCGACAGTCATCTCCGGGACGGCAGGCTTGGACGTAGTGAAGGTCGCGCAAGTCCAGGGGACGATGGTCGTTGCGCTCGCGTCCGAGTCGCAGCCCTACACCCTCAGCGCCAACGACGCCGGCGAGCCGCTGCGCGGACTGTCCGGACACACCTTCCGGTCGGCCACGATCATGTCCGGGGGCAGTTACGCCCTGCAGGTTCCGGGTACCCGCGTCACCATCCCGATCGGCTCCGGCTATGTCGCATACAGTTACCCTGCCCGGGCTATGGTGGGCGGCGCCGCCCGGATGAACCTGGGATGGATCGACTTGGCGGGATCTGTGGACGGCGATGTCAACGTCGAGCGCCTGCTGTTCTCCATCCACGGCAAGGTGACCGCCGACATCGAGGGACTCCCGCAGGCCGGCGCCGAGGCCTGGGTGACGAGCAAGGGAGTGGTCGCATGCCTGAACCTGTGGGGAGTCCATCCCGGTGCGGGCTACAAATGGGGCGGTTCCGCGGAGATCTTCTGGGGGTCGCCGGGCGACGGCTGCAAACCCAGTTCTTACTGGGTGGACGTGTCTGCGGGCTCGGGTGGTGCACAATTGTCGGCAACCGGCGGAATCGACTTCCGGGTGAAGCGCGGCGAGAAGAAGATGATCCGCCTGTTAGGCGATTCCGGAGCGCCCATCATCACGGTCACCGACCCCGACGGCGCCCGGGTCGAGACGACGGCCCAGGCCGGAGACGGACCGGTCAAGATCATCCGGATGCCCGACCAGAAGAGAACCTTCGTACTCGTGGTGAACGGCAAGCCGGGTCGCTACTCGATCGGCCTCACAACAGACTCGCCTGGCGTGCGCGATGCCGCCGAGTCCCAACCGGTCACCCCCCTGCGCGTCAGGGGCAAGGTCGTCGGGAAGGGCTTGCGCCGCACCCTCAAGTACCGTGTCGTGGGCGGACCGCCGAAGCAGAGGATCACCCTGTTCGAGCAATCTGCCGGGGTCTATCGGCGGCTGGGGAAGGCGGGCAAGTCGGGCACTGTGCGTTTCGCGCCGAGTGGGTCCGGCAGGCACCGAATCGTGGCCGAGGTCGCGTACGACGGCGTTCCAGCAGCGCCGATCACGGTGACCCGTTTCTCCTTCAAAGCACCGAAGCACCTGCCGGCCCCCAAAACGATGCGTCTGCACCGCGCGCCGAAGAAGCTGCGGATCGCCTGGAGGCGGGTCCCTGGAGCCGACTCGTACGAGGTGGCGATCAGCGGCAGGTCGGGCATGAGCCGGTTGAAGACCGTGAAGCACCCGCGTGCGGTGGTCAAGGTGCCCAAGTCCCTGGCTGGACGGGTCGCGATCCGAGCGGTGCGCGGACCAGGTGACAAAGGCCGCGTCGCCAGGGCCCGTTTCCGGGCGCGAGCCAAAGTCAAGTCGGACTTCCGCCCCTTCCGCGAACTGCGCCGGTCCTAGCCGGGTCCGACGCTCACCGTGTCCCTCAGGGACGACGGGTCGCGGTCGGCGGGACTTTGGTCGGATCGCGTCAGTGAGTGACGCCCTGGGTCCAAAGTCCCCGCGGCGCCGGGTCCCGGGTGCGGTCAGCCAGGGGTCTCAGGTGTCCCGGCCAGGAAACCTCAGAGTGCAACCGACATCAGCCGCTGCTCGACGGCCGTCGCCGCAGCCGAAGGACCGCCCGCGGCGCGGAACCCGTCGGCAACCCGCCGTGCCCCCGGCGCCATGCCGATCGCGTCATCGATCTTGGAGCGCAGTCGCTGCGGCGTCAGACGGCGGGCCGGCAGGCGCGTGCCGGCCCCGGCGACTGCGACGCGGCGGGCAACCTCCGGCTGGTCACGCCCGAACGGGACTGCGCACACCGGCACCCCGTGGGCGAGTGCCTTCTGGGTCGCTCCCATGCCGCCATGGGTCACCGCACACACGGCGCGATCGAGCAGCGCCCCGTGGGGGACGAAGTTCGCCACGTGCACATTCGCCGGAATTGGCCCACGCAACTGTGCCGAGGGCACCGTTGCCACCACGTTGTAGGGCGAATCGGCCAGCGCCTGTATCGCGACCTCGACCAGGCGGCCATCGTCCTGGAACTCCGACGACGTTGTGATCAGCACCAGCGGTCCATCCAGACCCTGCACCCAGTCGGGCAGTTCGGCGGGCGGGTCCCAGTCACAGGGACCAACCATGACGACGCTGTCCGGCCAGTCGTCGCGGTGATACTCGAAGGGCTCAGCGGTCATCGAGAGCACCAAGGGTGCGCCACGGAACAGTTCATCGAAATGTCGCAGTGGGTCACGGTCCATCGATTTCCGCACATCATTGAGCGGCGGCAGCATCTTCCTCTCGATCACCCCGAGCACCACCGGGCGCAACAGCGCATCCCGCAGCCGCCCCAGCGGCCCGGCCGCGGGCGCCAATCCGGGCCCGAATGGCGGGACGTCCCGCGAACGCAATGCCAGCGGGTAGGGGCTGAACGCAGCCCACGCGCCGCCCCACCTCTCCGCCGCAGTCAGCGCACCCCAGGAGTTGATGTCGATGAGCGCGACATCCGGTTGCTCGTCACGCAGCGCCCGTTCGAAGTCCCGTGCGTCGAAAGGCGCCCGCTGCACGAACGTTGCGACCGACGCCGCCAGCGCCTTCTGGGTGCTGGCGGCCCGCCAGTCCTCCAAGTGGATCGCTTCCACCCCGGCGCTGATGGGTTCGGCGGCGAAGCCCCGACTGTGCATGAGCGGGACCTCCGAGGCGAGCGTTCGCACGGCGATCCCATGACCGCGCTGCGCAAGTTCATCGAGGATCGGCACAAGCGGGAACAGGTGCCCCCGGGCCGGCGACGTGTAGGCGAGTATCCGTGTCATCAGGATTCCTCCATCATCGGTGTGAGTAGTTCGACCAGAGCAAGTTCGGTCTGCCGACGGCTCAGCCGCGCCTGCCGTCGCAAGAGTTTCCAGGTGTAGACATCGCACACTGCGACGAACTGGGCCAGACGCCGTCGCCGGTCCAGCCGGCCCAGACCATCCAACGCGCTGGCGAAGACTTCTGCACACCAATCCCGGTGAACCTTGCGGCCGCGATCGGCGATGTCCTTGAGCCCCGGTACGGACTGCTCCTCGACCAGTAGCCGCAGGACCCCGTCACCGACCCGCTCGTAGTGCGCCACTAGCACTGCGACCACCTCGTCCAGGCTTCCGGCCGGGACGGTGCGTTCTGCTACGGTGCGCCGCATCTCGCGCTCCGCCGCCGCCGCCAGCAGCCCCTCCTTGCCTCCGAAACGGCGGATGACGGTGCGCACCGAAACCCCCGCACGTTCGGCCACCTGGTCCAGGGACAGACTGCTGACAGGCCGCTGCCAGAACACCTCGATCGCCGCGTCCAAGATCTGCTCGCCGGTCTCGTGCGTCGTCTGGGCGCGCGCACCCATTCGATATGCACGTCCGCCGGACAAATTCATGTCAGTAACAGTGACATGAAAGTTAACAGTGGTCAAGGGTTGTGCCGGGACTCGCTCGACAAGCCGGCCCATCGGTGATTCGCTGACCCCATGCAGATCGCGATCTTCCCGCCCGTGCTCGGCGTGCGGCAGGGCACCCTCGACGCAGTCCATCGATTGCGTGCCGACGGTCATGCAGCACACGTCGTGGACCCTTTCGAGGGACGCGCATTCGACGACTATGAACCGGCGATGAACAACGCCTGGGAGCAGATCGGCCAGGCCGAACTCTTGCGTCGGGCACTGGATGGCACACGGGATCTACCCGACGAGTTCGTGGCAGTGGGGTTCTCGCTGGGCTGCCTGCTCGCCGGATACGTCGCCACCGAGCGCAAGGTGTCCGGCGTGGTCATGATCGCTGGGGCGATTCCGGTCTCGGCGCTCGGAGAGCAATGGCCGCGTGGGGTGCCTGCACAGACCCACTCTTCGGTCGGCGACCCGTGGCGCGAGCAGGAAGAGATCGATCAGGCGGTCCGTGACGTCGAGGCCGCAGGCGCCCGCATCGAGGTCTACGACTACCCCGGTTCGGGACACCTGTTCTCCGACCCCACCTTGCCTGACGAGTACGACCCCGCATCAACGCAGTTGCTGTGGGACCGCGTACTGGCCTTTGTCAGACGGCTCGGTTAGCGCTGCGCCGGCGTTCGTTCCTGGCCCGACCGCACCGCACCGCACACGGTTGCAGCGGACGCGAACGACCCCGACCCTATGGCGCCCACGGACGTCGCAGACTCATCGCAGTCGGCGACGTGCAGTCCGGCGCTCACCCACCGGTTTCGCGAACGACATCGGCGGCGAAGTCGGAACTCTGACCGAGTTCGGAACGCCACATCGGATACCGGACTCGGAAGTCCTCGATGATCATGTCGAGGGGCACGTCGTCGAAGGTCCCGCGTTGCGCGACGTACTCCATGTGCTCATGGCCGTGCCGGTCGAACCGGTGATAGAGCGAATCGTCCCGGCCGTTGAACTCCAGCGGGAGCAGGTCGAACCTCTCACACAACTCGATGTTGAACGCGGGCGTCGCCTTGACCCAACGCCCCTCCAACCAGATCTCGCTGAAGCCGTGCCAGGAGAAGATGTCCGTTCCCATCACGTCCCGCATCCGCTGGGTCGACAGGTGGTTGCGGACGTCAGCGAATCCGAGGCGCGCCGGAATCCCCGAGGCGCGGCAAGCGGCGGTCAGCAACGTCGCCTTCGGGACACACCAGCCGTAGCCATTGGCCAGCACGGTGCTGGCCTTCATCCCATCCGGGGTGAGCGTGATCTGGTAAGGGTCGTACCGGAAGCCATCCCGCACCGCATAGAACAAGGCGACGGCCCTGTCCGTTTCGGTGCGTCCGACCGCATGTCGCCGCGCGTAGTCCTCGACGTCCGGGTGGTCACTGTCGACGATCCGGGTGGGTGTGAGGGTCGGCTCGGCCATTCTTCGATTCTCGCAGCCCGGCCGATGTAGGCGTGCACCTGCGGTGCGGATCGACGAATCCCCGGCGGGCCACAGACCCACGGGTGCCGTCGGCCGCCGCGATTGTGACGAAGTTGCAGGGCCGGACGCTGGCTTGCTACGAAGGTGCTGGGTCGGCCTGGTGTGTCGCGCCCACCTTCATCACGAAGCATCCCGAGAGCGCGCACCTTCGTCACACACGCGTGCGAGGCCAGCCAGAGCCTGAGCTACTCGTGCACTGCTGCGTCATCATCGACGAGCATCAGGTTTGGCGCGGCAGGCGGTTCGGGCACCGTCGTAGAGTGAGGCGATGACCGAGCGGCCGTCAGACAGTACCCTCGCGCAGTTGCGCCGCTGGGAGGAATCCGGTGGCGTGTGGCGAGTCGTCGCCCGATCAGGCGGCTTCGTGGACATCGCCCTACTGACCTGCTCGGCCGGCGAACAGGTCAGTCGACTACACACCGACGAGCCACTGGTGCTGGCCTACGTCGGCGACCGCGAGAGCAGCGATCAGTAACCGATGTGCCAGCCCTGCTGGACCAGGCCCCGGACATAGGCCGCCTGCCCGACATGCTGCAAGGAGTCGTCGGCGATGCTGACGAGACGGACCCCCAATGTCACCGGCGGGTCCCACCGCTCATCGACCACTTCACTCAGCGACTCGGGAGTCAGCCCCTCCAGGATCGGCCGCGTCCGCGCGTACACCGCGTCGAAATATTCGACCAAAGCCTCCGCACTCTCCGGCTGCACTGAGGCGATGTCGGCGCGCTGGTGGCCGAACCCCAGGTTCCAGGGCTCGGGGGTGAGCCCGAACCGCCCCGGCCATTCATCGACCATCCACAATTGGGGCTCGTCCAGCAACTCCGAAACGTGGAAGTCCTGGACCCGGGTCAGATGCCATACAAGCCACCCCACCGGGTTCGTGCCGGGCTCGGGCGCCTGCGTCAGCGCTTGCGGGTCGAGACCCTCGACGCTGGTACGAACCAGCGGCGGGATGCGGCCGAACAGTTCCAGGTAGACCTCGGAGACGTCCATGGGCCCTATTCGAACACAGGCTCCGCCGTCAGGCACGGTTCACCGGCGGCCGCCCTCCATCTGCGGGCCGCCGGCAAGGTCATCGGCCCGCAGATGGAGGAAACTCCGGGCACGTTCCGGACAAATCACCCACAAGTCCTCCATCTGGTGGCCAACCAGCGATCTGCACATCACCCGTTGGCCACGAGTTGGAGGCGATGGTCCCCACACAGCGAAGATCGTGGAGCACTCCGGCTCAGTTCTGGCCTGGCCCGGGCCCTGAACAGGCACCGATGCTCAGCGAGAGTTGCGGCCGACTGGCCCGGTAGGTTCGGCATCAATCGAGGGGAGGATGTGCGGTGCCGCCAGCAGCTCAACCTCGACCATCTCTCTGGCGCCCGAGCCTGTTCTCGGTCACCTGGCAACTCTGCACATGGATCGGGTGGGCCATCGTCGCCGTGTCCATTGTGAAACTCAGCCCAGCGGCGATGGACGCGATGGGCGTGCCACTACTGATGATCGCAGCAGTGATCGTGCTCAGCGAACTACGGCCCATCGTGATGACCCGGCTCGTCGGCAATCCGGTGTCCATCTCCCTGGCATTCGTCTTCGCCGCGATGTACCTGTGGGGTCTGTACCCGGCCGTACTGCTCTACGCAGGTTCCGTCCTGCTGTCGGAGTTGCTGCAGCGCAAGCCTGCCTGGAAGGTCCTGTTCAACGTCGGCCAGTACACGTGCAGTCTTGGGGCCTCCTGGCTGGTGCTGATCCTCGCCGGAGTACAACCCACCCCGTCGGCCGCGCACACCGATCCCTCCGCCGCCGACCTGTGGTGGATCATCGCTTCCTGGATCGTGTACCACTTGGTCAACCTCGCGCTGGTGGCGGGCCTGGCCGCCGACGGCGGCAACACGTGGTGGGAGGACTTCTCAGACCAGTTCTGGTTCTACACATTCGCCACGCTGGCCGTCTTGGCCCTATCACCGCTGATCACGATCGTGGCCATCGCCTATCCCTACTCATGGACGATGCTGCCGCTGTTGCTACTGCCTCTGCTCGCGGTCCAGAAGACCGCTGAGATGTCACGCAAGCAGGAGCACCAGGCGTTGCACGATCCCCTGACCGGACTCCCGAACCGGCTGCTGCTGACAGACCGGATCGAGCAATCGCTTGAGCGGTCACAGCGGACCGCCGGCGACGTCGTCGTGATGTTCCTGGACCTCGACCTGTTCAAGGTCGTCAATGACAGTCTCGGACACCAGGCCGGCGACGCCCTGCTGATTGAAGTCGCAGCACGCCTGCAGTCCGCGGTGCGCTCGGGGGACACGCTTGCCCGATTCGGTGGCGACGAATTCGTCATCGTGTGCGACGACGTGAAGGGGGATCAGATCGGCTCGGTCACTGCCCGGGTCCAAGGCGCACTGAGCGGACTATTCGCGTCAGGAGATCGCCACGTCACTGTCACGGCCAGCGTCGGCGTCGCACTGGCGCACCAGTCGTCGACCGCCGGCACCCTGCTGCGCGACGCGGATGCCGCCATGTACCGGGCCAAGGAAAGCGGACGTGATCAAGTTGTGCTGTTCGACGAACTGATGCACAAGCGGGCAGACGCACGACTGCAGGACGCCGTCGGGCTGCGACGCGCCCTCGACCACGCAGAATTCAGGCTGGAGTACCAACCGATCATCGATGTGACTGACGGAGGCACGGTCGGCCTGGAAGCGCTGATCCGGTGGCAGGACCCCGATCGCGGACTGCTCGGACCAGACCAGTTCATCTCCGCAGCTGAGGAGACCGGACTCATCTTGCCCATCGGCTCCTGGGTCCTCGACACCGCCATGGCACAGATGCAGCGATGGCGCGAGGAACTGCCGGAGGCCGGCCAATTGTGGGTGGCGGTCAACATCTCGTCGCGACAGCTACTCGCGCCGGGGCTGGTCGACCAGGTCGCCCGGTCACTGCGCACCACAGGATTCCCGCCTTCTGCTGTGCAGTTGGAGATCACCGAATCGGCGGTGATGAACGACTTGGAGCCGGTCATCGACACCTTGGTCGCGCTGCGATCGCTCGGGCTGAATCTGGCCGTCGACGACTTCGGCACCGGCTATTCGTCCCTGGCATATCTCAAGCGGCTGCCGGTCACCACGCTCAAGATTGACCGCTCGTTCGTCAGGGGCCTCGGTAGCGTCGACGACGCGTTCGACCGGCCGATCGTCGACGCGATCATCCGGATGGCACAGTCCCTTCACCTCGACGTCATCGCCGAGGGCGTCGAGCACCCTGGACAACTCGACGCCCTGCAGCAACTCGGGGCACGCGTGGCTCAGGGATTCTTGTGGTCAAGGCCCTTACCCGCGGACGAGGTGACCGACTGGATCACCGCGCGCCTGCCGACGGGGTGAGACCGGCCGTCAGCCGCTCTTGACTCGGATGGTCAGCCATTTGGACTCGATCGCCCCGAGACCCTGCACAACGACCACCCTGATCTTCTGCTTGCCGGTGGCACCCAGGATCACGCGCATCGTGCAATTCCCCTTCCTGGAGACGGCTCGTTCCGCGTTGATCGTGGCACCCTTCTGTACCAAACTCGCCTGGGCACCCTTCCAGTTGTTGTTGCGGTTCAACTGACACTTGAGCCGGAACACCTCCCCGGCAGTGACGGTCTTGGGGGCCGACAGCTTCTTGAAGTCGGGGTCGCCAGCGGCGCTTGCCGACCCCGCGTTCATCATCAACGCGCCGCCGGCGATTGCGACGGCTGCACCGAGCGCCCCGAGTCGCCTGGCTGTCTGTTGTGTCATGGGGCATCCACTCCTCTGCGATCGTGTGCTCGCAGTATGCGCCGCATGCATCGGTGAGCGCCAGCCCCTCGGCCGCTCCTTGTGCGGGCTGCTGCGAAGCTGACGCGACAGCCGGCGTGTCGGGGGAACTTCGCCACGACGGGCGGTACCCCGGAACGACGTGAAGGTGCCGGGAGCCGTCAGCCGCCAAACAGCGCCCTCCTCCCGATTCCCGCCGTCACAAACCCAAACGATGCGAAGGACCCCGGAAAGCATCCGGGGTCCTTCGCATCCGTGGAGGTGCCGGGAATCGAACCCGGGTCCAACGGTACAAATCGGAGCATTCTCCGGGCGCAGTCGCTTTGTGGTGCGTTCAGCCTGGCGGGTTCGTGCGACCCATCCACCAACACGGCCTACATCACTGTTGGGAGTCCCTCACGCCTCCGTGATCGAGGCGATCAGCAAGCCTTCTGAATGACGCCGGGGACTACGGGGAAGGCACCCGTAGGCCGACGGACTCACGCTCGCTTAGGCAGCGAGGGCGAAGTCAGCGCGATTGGTATCGGCACTTGTTGTTTTGACGGATCGTTTGTGAGATAACCGTCATCCTCAGCCCGCTTCTCTCGTCGAAGCATCCGCTGTCGAAACCGTTCACCCCCTGTTGAGTTGTACCCCTACCGTACCGGCGCCCTATGACACCGGCACATGGGTTTCAACACTCATCAGGCGCCCGGGTATTCCACACGCGCCCCCGGTGTGACGAAGTTGCGGGGGTCTGGACCCCGTTGTTACGAAGGTGCGCGGTCGGGAGCGCTCAGACCGCGCACCTTCGTAACACAACGCTGAGAGGGACCGCAACTTCGTCACATTCGGACCCAGCCAAAGTCCCACGCCCGCACCTACCCACACTGGAACCATGAGCACGGATTTCGAGGTCGTCGTCGTGGGAGCGGGCCTGTCCGGGATCGACGCCGGCTACCGCCTGCAGACCCTGTGCCCCGGCAAGACCTACACGATCCTGGAGGCCCGCGATGCGATGGGCGGGACCTGGGACCTCTTCCGTTACCCCGGAATCCGCTCCGACTCCGACCTGTTCACGTTCGGCTTCCAGTTCAAACCGTGGCGCGACGACATCTCGCTTGCCGAGGGGCCCGCGATCAAACGCTACATCGAGCAAACCGCAGCCGAGTTCGGCATCGATGAACACATCCAGTTCAACAGCAAGGTCGCCGCGGCGGACTTCGACACGACAACCGCAATCTGGACGCTGACGCTGACCGACGGCCGCACCGTCACCTGCAACTTCCTGTACTCATGCGCCGGCTACTACAGCTACGAACAGGGCTACCTCCCCGACTTCCCGGGCATCGACGACTTCGAGGGCACGCTGGTGCACCCCCAGTTCTGGCCCGACGACCTCGACTACACCGGCAAGCGGGTGGTGGTCATCGGCTCCGGCGCCACCGCCGTGACACTGATCCCCGCCATGGCCCCAGACGTCGAGCGCATCACGATGCTGCAGCGCTCCCCCACCTGGATCAGTCCCCTGCCACGCACCGACCCGATCGCCGACGCTGTCCGCAGGTATCTGCCGCCCGGAGCGGCGCACCGATTGATCCGCGCGAAGAACATCGCGTTCACCACCGCGTTCTATCAATTCAGTCGCCGCTTTCCGAAACAGGCCGGCAGGTTCCTCACCAGACTGGCGACTAAGGAACTCGGCGACGAGCAAGCAGTGGCTGAGCACTTCACACCGGCCTACAACGTGTGGGACCAGCGGGTCTGCGTGGCGCCGAACGGCGACCTCTACCAAGCGATCAAGAGCGGCAAGGCCCAGGTAGTGACGGACACGATCGACACTTTCGTGGCCAACGGCATCCGGGTGTCTTCGGGCCAGGTGCTCGAGGCAGACATCATCGTGACCGCGACCGGCCTCAAGCTCGAACCCAACGGTGGCGTGGCACCGAGCGTCGATCGGCGACCGGTGGAGATCAACGAGCAGTTCGTCCTGCTGGGCGCCATGATCACAGGTCTGCCCAACTTCGCGATGGCGGTCGGCTACACGAATGCTTCGTGGACGCTGCGCGCGGATCTCACATCGCGGCTTGTGTGCAAGGTGCTCGGATGGATGGATGAGCAGGGGTACGGATCCGTGGTGCCGCACCCACGTGGTCGGCTCAACCCGCGGCCGCTGCTGGACCTGAAGTCCGGATACATCGATCGCGCAGCCGGCATCCTTCCCCACCAGGGCCAGCGGGCACCGTGGCGGATGCGACAGAACTACGTGCTCGATGCCGCGACCACCATGCGCACCGACCTCGGCAAGCACCTGAAGGGGACTCGACTGCCCGTCGGCATCCCCCAGAGACGGTGATCGCACCCTGGTACATCTGTACCGTTTTGGTTACAATGGGGGCTTAGGGGTGATCACAATGTCAAGGCGAATGCTTTTCGGCGATGACGGATCGAGTTGCGCGGATTCCGCGTGGCTATGGGTCAACAGTCATGACTGGCCGGGGTGGTCCATCGAAGTGCTCGCGGCCGTCGACTCGCCCGGATCCGGTGAGCCGCCATCACCTCGCACGCTGCTGCGACCCGAAGTCGCCGACAGCCTCACCAATGACGTCGTGCATGCCGATCCGCGATTTGCTCTGCACACGCGGGCCCCGGAAGTCGATCTGCTCGTCGTCGGGGACAAGGGCCGGGGCTTGCTGAAGGCCATGCACTTGGGCAGCACCGCGGAATGGCTGATGAACGACCCGGCCGCTCCCCTGGTCATAGTGCGGGGAGGCCATCAGACACGACGCGTCCTGCTGGCCCATGACGGGTCCCGTGATGCCCAGGCCGCCGAGGACGCACTGCTCACGCTGCCCTGGATCATGAGCGCCGAGGTGCTGGTGGTGTCCGTCTCCGACCACGAGACCAATGCGGACCCCGTGGTTGCGGCCGCTATCGCACGCCTCGCCGACCGGGTCGGTACGGTGACCGCGCAGATCCTCGCCCCCGACGAGTTGCAGGTTTTCTACCGGCCCCGGGATCTGATCCTGGATCACTGCAAGCAGTGGCATGCCGATCTGATCGTCATGGGTAGCCGGGGTGTCGGCGCCTGGGAGTCGGTCAACGAAGTCGGGCTGCGCCGCGCAGGATCCACGGCAAGCGCGATCGCGCGGCACGCGCCCTGCTCGGTCCTGCTGGCCAAAGCGCGCAGCTGAACCCACCCCCAATGACCCCGCCGGCACACAGCCAGTCGCCAACGATCGGTTGGCACGCCTCAGGTTGCGACGACACCGTGACCGCGCTGGGCAGTGACAGCGCATCCGGGTTGTCCGACAGCCAAGTCCTGCAACGCCGCCGGGAGTTCGGGCCCAATGCGCTGCCCACCGCGCCGGGCCGTCCGGCCTGGAAACGCCTGCTCGCACAATTCACGAATCCACTGATCCTCGTGCTGATCGCCGCCGGTGCGGTGACGATGCTCCTGCGGGACTACATCGATACCGCAGTGATCCTCGGCGTGGTCGTTATCAATGCCGTGGTGGGATTCATCCAGGAGGGCAAGGCCGAGGACGCGCTGGCAGCCGTGCGGGAGATGCTCACGACCCGCGCGACCGTGATCCGGGCCGGGGAACGTCACGACATCGACGCGGTGGATCTGGTACCCGGAGACGTGGTGTTGCTGGAGGTCGGTGGCCGCGTCCCCGCGGACCTGCGGCTGATCACTGCCCGCAGCCTGCGGGTGGAAGAGGCAGCTCTGACCGGCGAGTCGGCACCGGTCGGCAAGCACACCGAGCCCGTCGCCGAGTCTGCACCCCTCGCCGACCGCAGGTCGATGGCATACAGCGGAACCTCGGTGGCCAACGGCTCCGGACGTGGGGTGGTCGTCGCGACCGGAGAGAGCACCGAGGTGGGCCGGATCGGTGCACTCGTGCGCGGGACCCGGTCGGTCGCGACGCCTCTGACCCAGCGACTGGACCGGCTCGCACTGCAGATCACCTGGCTGACTCTGCTGGTGGGTGCGATCGTTTTCATCATCACTTACGCCTTGGAGAGGCTGTCCGCACTCGACAGTTTCCTGGCCGTGGTCGGCCTGGCGGTGGCTGCGATCCCTGAGGGCTTGCCAGCCGTGATCACGATCATCCTGGCGATCGCATCAAGGGCGATGGCCCGCAACCGCGCGATCGTGCGCAGGCTGCCCGCCGTGGAGACCTTGGGCTCGGTGTCTGTCATCTGCTCGGACAAGACCGGCACCTTGACCCGCAACGAGGTGACCGTGGTCCGGTTGATGACCGAGGACCGCGACATCGTCGTCACGGGCGTGGGTTATGCCCCGGACGGAGGTTTCCAGACCGCCGATCACGCGCCGCTGAGGGTCTCCGAGGACGAGGTGGCCATGCGGCTGATCGAATCCGCAGCGTTGTGCAACGACGCGGTTCTGCACGGCAATGGCGAGTGGACGGTGAGCGGCGATCCGACCGAGGGGTCGCTGGCGACGTTGGCCGCCAAAGCCGATCTGGAGCTGTCGCAATTGCATTCCGAGTACCCCCGGCGCGACGAAATCCCGTTCGATTCCCAGCAGCGGTTCATGGCGACCCTCCACCACGACCATCATGGTCGTGCATTCATGCTCGTGAAGGGCGCGCCCGAGCGGGTCTGGAGCATGTCGTCGGGGGCAGGCGATCACTGGTTGATCCGTGCTGAGGAAGCCGCCCGCGAGGGGCAGCGCGTACTCGCCGTCGCCCGGGCCGAGGTCCCGTCATCGACCACCGACTTGCGCGCAGAGGACCTCCCGCCGAACCTGCACATGCTCGGCCTGGTCGGGATGCTCGACCCGCCGCGCGCAGAGGCCGTCGAGGCCATCGGGGACTGCCACCGCGCGGGCATCAGCGTCAAGATGATCACCGGCGACCACCTGTCCACCGCCGAAGCCGTGGCGCGCTCGCTGGACCTGCGGGTGGGTGAGGGCGGCATCGAAGGCACGGATCTCAACGCGATGGACGACACCGAGGTGCTGCACGCGCTGCGGGACACCGATGTGATCGCGCGTGCCAACCCCGAGAACAAGATCAGGCTGGTCCAACTGCTGCAGGCCGAGGACCAGTTCACCGCGATGACCGGCGACGGAGCCAACGACGCCCCCGCGCTCAAGGCGGCCGACATCGGTGTCGCAATGGGTGGTCGCGGCACCGACGCGGCCCGCGACGCAGCTGACCTGGTGCTCACCGACGACAACTTCCGCACGATCCGCGATGCCGTGCGTGAGGGCCGTGTCGTCTACGACAACATCAAGAAGAGTCTGATCTTCATCCTTCCCACCAACGGCGGCGAGGCGTTCCTGATCCTGGTCGCGCTTCTGGCCGGCATCACCCTGCCCGTCACGGTGACGCAGATCCTGTGGGTCAACATGGTCACCGCGGTGACCCTGGCGCTCGCTCTCGCGTTCGAGCCCGCCGAACCCGCGGTGATGGAACAGCCACCGCGGCCGTCCCGCGAACCGTTGCTGACCAAGCCCCTGGTCACGCGGATCGCCTTCGTGTCCCTGCTGATGCTGCTGGTGACCCTGGCAGTCTTCGAATGGGAGATGCGAAGCGGCGGCTCCCTGCAGACAGCGCGAACGGCTGCGGTCACGGTGCTGGTCACCAGCGAGATCCTGTACCTGTTCCAGGCCCGGCACTTCACGGACTCGGCACTGAGCCCGGAGACATTCACCGGCAACCGCGCCGCTCTGCTGGTGATCGCCGTGCTGATCGTCCTGCAACTCGCATTCATCTACTTCGGCCCGCTGCAGTCCCTGTTCGCCACCTCGGCGCTTGGCGTTGAGTCCTGGCTGGTCATCACCGGACTGGCGATGGCCATGTTCTTCGTGATCGAAGCGGAGAAGGCCCTGTGGCGCAGGTTCGGGGTGCGCCGGTTCTGACCGGGGTTACGACGATCACACGATCCGCTCCATCCGCCAGGCGCGGCACCCGGGCGTTCCCGCTGGTCATCCATGGCCGTGGTCGGCCGCCGCGTTCAGGCGGCAACTGCCGGGCAAAAGGCGCTCGCGTTAGTGGTCCATGGCCGTGGCCGGCCGCCCGTTCAGGCGGGAAGATGCCGGGCGGAAATCGCTCGGGTTAGAGAACGTGCGCGAGGTTAGAGAAGCCACACGTGCATTCACTAACCTCGTGCACGACCTCTAACCTCGCGACCATTCTCTAACCTCGCGGCCAACTCCGCGGCTACCGAGTCCACGAGCCGCTTTCGAACCCGGCTCAAACCCGGCCAACACCCATCCACCGAGACCGGTGACCGCACGAGTGTCCGTCCGGCGACTGGACGTGCGTGTTCGCACTCGCGTGACCCTGACGCGGAGAGCTCCGACGGGAACAGCGGCCGACGCTGGTGTTCACCGAACCCCCAGATCGGTGCGCGCGGGCCGATCCGCCGCCGGGCGGTGGGACCTACCCTGACCCGAGACCCTCCAACACTCGACCAGGTGCCCGCCACATCACTTCCGGCATGTCCAGACCGTGATCCATGAGCACCTCCACCTGATGTGCGTACGGGTACGGGATGTTCGGGAAATCAGAACCGAACAGGATCTTGCCCTGCCCGGATAGCGCTCGCAGTTGGGGCAGCCTCTCAACCGGGAACGGAGCCCGTTCCTGCATGAAGTCGGTCAGGGCCATGGTCGTGTCGAGCCAGGTGTTCGCGCGCTTCTCGGCCAAGTCGAGGAATGCATCGAATTCGCCGGCGCCCAGGTGTGCCACGATGATCCGCAAGCCTGGGAACCGGCGCAAGACCTCACCGATCGCAGCCGGACCGGTGAACCTGCCCTGCAGCGGCGCGGATCCACAATGGGTGACAACGGGTACCCCGGCGTCGGACAGCATCCCCCATACCGGATCCAGCAACGGGTCGCGCGGGTCGATATCGCCGACCTGCAGGTGCAGTTTGAGAACCCGGGCGCCACGCACCAGAGCTCGCTCGAGATAGTCCTCGACCCCGGGTTCCGGGTAGAACGTGGCCGTCGGCAGGCAGTCCGGCACCCGATCTGCGAAGTCCAACCCCCATGTGTTGAGCCAGTCGGCCATACCTGGCTTATGTGCGTACACCAACGCGGTGAAGCGTTTCACACCCATCGCCCGCAGATGCTGCAGTCGGGCGTCGTCGTCCCAGCGGTACGCGATCGGCCACTCGACGCCGTAGTTGGCACCTGCGTTGTCGAAGTAGTCCCAGACGCTGCGCATGACCGGCTCGGGCAGGAAGTGGGTGTGGACGTCAATGACACCGGGAATGCCGAGTTCGCGCCACAACTGCGAGAGCGCGTCGTCGGTGAGCACTAGTCGGTGTGACGCCGGGCCGCCGCCATTGCACGGTCGGCGTCGCGCTTGGCCTGCCGGGCGGCCAGATCCTGGCGCTTGTCGATCGTCTTCTTGCCCTTCCCCAGCCCGATCTCGACCTTCGCCTTGCCGTCCTTGAAGTACATCTTCATCGGAATCAGCGTCAAGCCGCTCTGCTTGGTCTTGCCGATCAGCCGGCTGATCTCCTTGGCGTGGAGCAGCAGTTTGCGCGGTCGCCGTGGCTCGTGGTTGGTCCAGGTGCCCTGGTCATATTCGGGAATGTGCACATTCATCAGCCAGACCTCACCGTCGCGCACCTCGGCGTAGCCATCGACCAGCGAAGCGCGGCCGGCACGCAGCGATTTGACCTCGGTGCCCTGCAGCACCAGACCCGCCTCGTAGGTGTCCTCGATGGCGTAGTCGTGACGTGCCCGGCGGTTGACGGCGATCGTCTTGTTCCCCTGCTCCTTGACCATCGCTCAGCAGGCCACTGGGGCCTTGGTCCCGCCGAACCAGCCCATCGGGTTGTACGGGGTGCCGTTGACGTGGACTTCGAAGTGCAGGTGCGGTCCGGTGACCCAGCCGCTCGAGCCCACCGCGCCGATGACTTGTCCTCGCTTGACCCTCTGCCCCGCGCTCACCGAGGCCGACGACTGATGCGCGTACATCGTGGCGATGCCGGAGCCGTGCTGGACGAGTGTGTGCAGTCCGTAGGGTCCGCCGTTCTCGACCGACACTACGACTCCGTCAGCGGCGACATGGATCGGCGCGCCCTGACCTGCTCCGATGTCGGTTCCGGTGTGGCAGGAGCGGTATCCGTAGACCGGGTGGATGCGTGGGCCGACGTTCTGTACCACCGGAGCTCCTGTGACCGGCCAGGCCAGCCCGGATGGACCGATGTTCGCGGGCACCGACGAGGTGCCGCGGGCGGCCTTGGCCGCTGCTGCCCGGGCGATGGCTGCGATCCGCGCCTGCTCTGCCTTCAACTGCTTGTACTGCTTGCGCACCGCCTGCTTGCGGTCCTGGGCATCGCGCAGTGCCGACGCCCGGGAGGCGACGAGTTCGTCGATCTTGGCCTTCGCGGCGTCCGCTTTCGCCTTCGCCGCCGCGGCGGCGTCGACCTGTTTCTGCGCCTCGCCCTGCGCCTTCTGCGCCTCATCCTCGAGGATCTTCAACCCGGCCAGCCGCGTCGTCAGCTGCGCCTTCGCGGCGTCGAGGTCGTTCATGGTGTTGTTGTTGCCCTGCGCGATCGACCGCAAGGTCTCCAGCCGCGAGGCGAAGTCGCCGGGGTCGTGGGAATCCAGCAGGATCTCCACCTCCGAAACGGTGCCCCCGTTCTGGTAGACCTCGCGCGCCATCTGACCTATTCGCTGCTCCAAGTAGGCGATCTGCTGCTCAGTGGCCGCGATGTCCTGCTTGGCCTTCGCGACCTTGGCGATGGCAGCGGCCACCTTCACGTCAGCGGCAGCCTTGCGGTCCTGCGACTGGGCCAACTCCGTCTGGGCGGCGGCGAGATCCTTGCGCGCGGCCGGCAGTTGTTCACGGGCGACGTCGAGCTTCTCGATCGCGGCTTCGACCTTCGCATCCGCCCTGGCCAGGTCATCCGAGGCGTCGGCGACCTGCTTGTTGATGTCGTCGGAGTGTGCTGGAAGCGCGGCGAGGCCACTGGCCAGACCAAGGGCCATCGAAGCGGCTACCAGACGTACCCGCCCTCGGTGACTGCTGGACAAAGTGGACATGCTCCTCCAGGGTACCTTCACACCTTGAGATATCGGCGCAATGTGAGCGCGGCTGCAATCGCGGCGATCACGATCCCGGTCAGGAAGACGATGGGCAGGATCCACAGCACCTGCTCCCACCCCACGAATGCAGTGAATTGATACGACGGGGCGATGACCTTGTCGATGAGGAAGACCTTGCCCGCCACGATCGCACCCACCGCGATCAACCCACCGATCGCAGCCGAGACAGCCGCCTCCAGCAGGAACGGCATCCTGATCATGAAATTGCTGGCGCCCACCAGACGCATGATCCCGACTTCTCGCCGACGCGAGTGGGCTGCCACCCGGATCGTGTTGATCACCAGCAGCGCGGTCACTACCAGCATCGCCACAGCCACCGACAGCGCGATGAGTTGCAGCCCGTTGAGCAACCGGAAGAACCGGTCCAGCAACTGCCGCTGGTCCTGAACCTGTTCGACTCCGGGGCGGCCGGCGAACGCCGCTGCGATCACCTCGTACTTGGTCGGATCGGACAGTTTCACCCGGAACGACTCGGGCAGCGCCTCAGCGGTGACGTTCTGAGTGATCGGCGAGTCCTTGAACTGCTCCAGGAAGTGCTGGTACGCCTCGTCCCGGGACTCGTAATAGACCTCCTGCACGAGTGGCCGCAGACTGTTCAACTCGGCCTCGATCTGGCCGCGGACCTCGGGGGTGACAGCACCCAGCGAGCAGGAGGGGGCATCCGAGTTGGCGCCGCACAGGAAGATCGACACCTCCACCCGGTCGTACCAGTAGTCCTTCATGCTATCGACCTGCGCGCGTACCAGCAGGCCCGCGCCGAACAGGGTCAAGGAGACCGCGACTGTGATGATCACGGCGAAGGTCATGGTCAGGTTGCGCCGCAGGCCCTGGAAGGTCTCGCTGAAGATGAACCGGAGTCTCACGGCTGGTGGTCCTGTCCGTAGACGCCCCGGGCCTCATCTCGCATCAGCCGTCCCGCTTCGAGCTCAACCACGCGTTTGCGCATCTGGTCGACGATGGCCGCGTCGTGGGTGGCCATGAGTACGGTGGTCCCCACCCGATTGATCCGGTCCAGCAACTTCATGATCCCGACACTGGTGGCCGGGTCGAGGTTGCCCGTGGGTTCGTCGGCCAGCAACAGCGGAGGGCGGTTGACGAAGGCCCGCGCGATCGCCACCCGCTGCTGCTCCCCGCCGGAGAGCTGATCGGGGTACCGCTGCATCTTGTCGGCCAGTCCCACCAGGTCCAGCACCTCGGGCACAGCCCGCTCGATCTGCGAGTTCTTCCGCCCCAGGACCTGCAAGGTGAACGCGACGTTCTGGTAGACGGTCTTGCTCTGCAGGAGCCGGAAGTCCTGGAACACCGCTCCCATCCCGCGGCGCAGCCCGGGCACCTTCCAACGCGAGAGCGACCCGACGTTGCGCCCGGCCACGATGACCTTGCCCGCCGTCGCCTTCTCCTCGCGCAGGATGAGTCGCAGGAATGTGGACTTCCCCGAACCCGATGCGCCCACCAGGAAGACGAACTCGCCGGGCTGGACGTCGACGGAGATATCCTGCAGCGCCGGGCGATTGCGTTTGTCGTAGCGCTTGGTGACGCGCTCAAACGTGATCAATGTTCCCCGCCCGCAGTGTTGGCCTGACCTGGACAGTCTAAGGTGCCTCAGCTGTTGGATCGGCACGCATCGCCGTAAGGATCGTGTTCAATCTGCCCGAGCGGTCCGTGGCGCGACGCCGGGGACCGCCTCCGCGTCCGCCGGGCGTGTGCAAACCGCCCTGGGCGACTTCCGGCATGGTTATACGCTCGCCTGCTGCCTGCGCCAACGGATACCGGCCTCGATGAACTCGTCGATCTCGCCATCGAGCACTGCGGCCGTGTTACCCGTCTCCTGCTCGGTGCGGAGGTCTTTGACCATCTGGTACGGATGCAGGACGTAGGAGCGCATCTGATTGCCCCACGATCCGGCCGACTCGCCCTTGAGCGCATCCATCTTGGCCTGCTCCTCCTGACGCTGACGCTCCACGAGTTTGGCCTGCAGGACGGCCATCGCCGTGGCCTTGTTCTGCAACTGCGATCGCTCGTTCTGGCAACTCACGACGATGCCGGTCGGAATGTGCGTCAGACGCACTGCGGAGTCGGTGGTGTTGACACCCTGTCCGCCCGGGCCGGAGGAACGGTAGACGTCGACTCGCAACTCATCCTCGGGGATCTCGATGCTCTCGGTCTTCTCCACCACCGGGATCACCTCGACCTCGGCGAAGGATGTCTGCCGGCGGCCTTGATTGTCGAAAGGCGAGATCCGGACGAGCCGGTGCGTGCCCTGCTCCACGGACAGGGTGCCGTACGCGAAGGGAGCCTTGACGGCGAAGGTGGCCGACTTGATGCCGGCTTCTTCGGCGTAGGAGGTCTCATACACCTCCACCGGCCAGCCGTGCCGCTCGCAGTAGCGGCTGTACATGCGCAGCAGCATCTCGGCCCAGTCTGCGGCATCCACCCCGCCGGCGCCCGAACGGATGGAGACCAGCGCTTCCCGTTCGTCGTACTCCCCGGACAGCAACGTCCGCACCTCGAGGTCGCTGATTTCGGACTGCAGCGTGTGGAGTTCGCGGACGGCTTCCTCACGGGCGCCGGCGTCGTCCTCGGCCTCGGCCAGTTCCAGCAGGACCGGCAAGTCGTCCACACGCTGCCGGTAGGCCGAGACCCGACGTGACTCCTGTTGCAGGTACGACAACTTCGACGTCACCCGCTGCGCCACCTCCGGGTCATCCCACAGGTCCGGGGCCGATGCCTGCCGCTCCAGGTCGGCGATCTCGGTCTGCATACCGGGCAGATCCACAACGGCCTCGATCTGCTTGAGGACACCATCGAGGGTGCCTATCTGTTCGGAGATCTCCTCATCGGCCACCTACGTAGGGTAACCGGCGTCACCAGTTGGCGAGGTAGCGATCTTCCTTGTCCTTGAAGGAGCCGACCAGGATGACGATGAAGTCGATCAGGACCCAGATACCGAGTCCGCCGAGTGTCACGATCATCAGGATGCCGGTGCCGATCTTGCCGACGTAGAAGCGATGGATCCCCAAGACGCCCAGGAACCAGGCGAGCAGCGCCGCGGCCAACCGCGATTTGGGCGAGGCGGGTCGCCCTTGAGCGTCGACCATCGGTTTCCCGTTGGGGAACAGGGCCACGCCGGTGGGCGCGACCTGTCCTGGTGGGGGTGGGGGCGGGGCAGCCGCCGCCGGGGTGCCGGGGGCAGCAGACGGCGGTGGGGGCGGGGTCGCGCTCGACGGCGGGGCTGGAGGCGGGGTGGGCGCACCGTCGGGTGGCGGCGGGGGCGGAGGAACGCTCGTGCTGCTCGGCGGGACGGCGTCGGGCTCGGGCTGGGAGGGTTCAGTCATGGCAACAAGCCTAGGGCGGTCGCGGTCGGATTTCCCGCTCCTGGGCGTGTCGCACTCCTGGGAGGTCGATCAAACGGGGGGCCCTGTGACGAAGTTGCGGGGGTCCGGACCGGGTTTGTGACGAAGGTGCGTGGTCGCGCCGACTCGAACCGCGCACCTTCGTAACACAAGCCGGGGCGGGCCAGCACCTTCGTCACATCGTGGCCGCCGCCGAGACCCGGAGCCCTTACAGCCCCTGATCCTGGATCGCCAGCCGCTGGGCGATTCGCACGACGGCCTTGGCCGCACGTGGGATCTGCGGGCGCACCTTGTAGTTGGGGCCGAGTTCGACGGTCACGAACCAGCTCGCGGTATTGCGCACGGTCCACCGGTTCATCGTGCCCGGCAGCCACGAGCCGCAGTTGGTGGCGCGACCCGGCTGATTCAGTTTCATCAACGATGCTGTGGCCCTGACCCAGGCGGCCGACCGGCGATCGCACACGCTCAGGGTCGTGTTCCAGGGCTGGTGGAAACTCATCACCCCGCTGGGCTGGAGCTTCTTCATGAAACGCATCATGGCGCGGGTCTCAGGCTCACTGGCCGCGCGCCGGCCGGTGCGGTAGCGGTTGGCCCAGGTGCCCGGGAAGTTGCGGTTCAGGTCCACCCCGCGGGCGTTGTAACGGTTCCGGCGGATACTGCCGTCAGGGTTCATCGTCCTGATGGTCCACAACTGATAGTCGGCGTCGTCCGGGATGTCCTTCTTGCGAATCCGCTTGGTGACCTTCAATCCGGCGGGCTCACTGCCGTGCATCTGCCCCACGCTGAGCAGCACGCTCACCGCGAGCGGATTGCCCTGCCGCACCGCCCAGATCTTGCGGCCGCGCAAGGAACGGCCGACCACGACCTTGGATTTCTTGAATATCGGCTTCTCGAGCAGTGCCCGCAGCCGAAGTGGCTCGCTGGGCAGCGACGCCGGGCTGGTCTGCGTGCCATCTGAGGCGGTCACGGTGAACGTGTACGACTGACGCAGCGGGAGACCGTCGAACAGGCAACTGGTGGTGGCACTGACACAAGTCTGGCCGGTGGGATCGGCGACGACCTGGTAGCTCGTGGCGCCGGCCGACGCACTCCATGTGACTTCCACCGAAGAGCCGACCTGTTCGGCCCCGATGTCCAGCGGGGCGGACAAGGGTGCTGGCGCGGTGGACGACTCGACCGGCAGCGGGACCCCGTCCTCGGCCACAGCGGGCCCAGCACCCAGCGCCCCCACGCACAGCAGGCTGGTCCCCGCGATCAGGTAATTCATCGCTCCACCGTACGTCACGGTTCTTGAATCGAACGGGTGTGCGACATATGCTGGACCGGTGGCAGTGCTCGACATCCAACCCAGCCTGTTCGCGATGGGAGACAGCGCCGACCGCGAAACCCTGCACGGCCTCAAGCGCACCGTCCTGGATCGTGGCGCGTGGGTCGATCACCTCGAAGGTTGGCTCACCGACGATCTCGAGGTCTTCGACGCCCTGCACGACCGTGTGCCGTGGAAGCAGGGCTCGCGCCAGATGTACGAGAGGGTGGTCGACGTTCCCCGGCTCACGGCGTGGTGCAGGGATCCGACGGCACTGCCGCATCCGACACTGGTCCGGGCGTTCGGGGCCCTCAACGACCATTACGGGCTGCCGCCTTTCACCACCGCGGGGCTGTGCTGGTACCGGGACGGCAACGACAGCGTCGCATGGCACGGGGACACGATCGGCGCCACGCGCGAGGACACCGTCGTGGCCATCGTGTCGGTGGGGGCGGCCCGACCACTGCTGCTGCGTCCGCGCGGAGGCGGCCCGAGCCTGTCGTTCGCCGTCGGTCACGGGGACCTGCTGGTCATGGGCGGGACATGTCAGAGAACCTGGGAGCATGCGGTTCCCAAGACCCGCCACTGCGGCCCCCGCATGAGCATCCAGTTCCGTCGGGCCGGGGTCGCCTGACCCCTACGACCCCTGCTGGCTCACGTTGCGGATCAGCCGCAGCGCCACCGACACCGTCGCCAGGCTCGAAGGCCCCGACTTCCTGATCTCCTCGAGCGTGGCCCGTGCCCGGGTGAGGCCCTCCGGGTTCGCCTCCTCGAACGCCGCGATCCGCTCGCCGGGCGGCATCGACTCGTCGGTCCTCCGCAGGATCCGTACCGTCAGTCCCGCCTGCGCGGCGTAGAGGTCCTGGCGAACAGCAGCCCTGGCCAGCGTCGCCCAACGGTCCAGACGGTCCAGGTTGGAGATCTGCGTGAGCAGGGCGTCGACGCCGAACCGCTCCGAGACCGCGAAGTACAGGTGCGCGACCGAGTCCGGCGCCTGTTTCTCCCTGGCGGCGATGTCAGCGATGTCCAGCAGCGAGTACTGGTCGAGACAGGCAGCGACCCGCATGGCCAGCGGCTCCGGGGCACCGAGTGCGACGAACTCGGCCGTGCGCTGTTCGAGTCGCTGGTGTTCTGAGCCCAGCAGCATGTCCGGCACCCGCGGGGTCAGTTTCTGTACCACGGGGTGGACGTCGCTGATCAGTTTCGAGACGTCCAGTTTCCCACCGCGCGTCGTGAGCACCCAACGCACGGACCGATCGAGCAACCGCCGGATCTCGAGGTACATCTGGTTCTGGGCGGCGACCGGCGAAACCCCGTCCAGCGCCTCGATCTCCTGCCAGATCGCGTCGAGGTCGAAGATCTGCCGGACCGCGACATAGGCGCGGGCCGACTCCTCGACCGAGGCGCCTGTCTCTTCCACCACCCGGTGCACGAAGGTGATCCCGCCGTGGTTGATCACGTCGTTGGCCAGCATGGTGGCGACGATCTCCTTGCGCAGCGGGTGGGCGCCCAGGCGCTCCGGGTAGCGGGCACGCAGATCCTGCGGGAAGTAGTCCGCCAGTACTTCCTTGGCCCAGGCGTCCTCGTCGATCGAGGTCTCCATGAGGTCGTCGGTGAGGGCGATCTTCGACCACGCCAGCAGCACCGACAACTCCGGCGAACTCAAGCCGCGGCCGGATTCGATCCGCTCGGCGATCTCGTCGTCGTCGGGGAGGAACTCGATCTCCCGATCCAGCAGTCCCTTGGCCTCCAGCACGGCCATCAGCCGCTGATGGACGGGCAGCAACTGCCCCTTCTGCGAGCGGCCGTTGGACAGCAGCATGTTCTGCCAGTAGTTGTTCGCCAGCACCAGGTCAGCCACGTCGTCGGTCATCGCCGCAAGCAGTTCGTTGCGCTGCTTGACCGTCAGGTCCCCGTCCTGGACGATCCGGTCGAGCAGGATCTTGATGTTCACCTCGTGGTCGCTGGTGTCCACCCCGGCGGAGTTGTCGATCGCGTCGGTGTTGAGCCGGATCCCGTTGTTGGCGGCCTCGATCCGCCCCAACTGGGTCAATCCGAGGTTGCCGCCCTCACCCACGACCTTGCACCGCAGTTGTCCGCCGGTGACCCGGATCGCGTCGTTGCCCTTGTCACCGACCTCCGCATTGGTCTCGGTGGAGGACCGCACGTACGTTCCGATGCCGCCGTTCCACAACAGGTCGACCGGCGCCTGCAGAACGGCGTGCAGCAGGTCATTCGGCGTCATGCTCTTGACGCCCTCGGGTAACCCGAGGGCCTTGCGGACCTGCTTGCTGATCGGGACCGACTTGAGTCCGCGCGAGTACACACCGCCCCCGGCGCTGATCAGTTCCTTGTCGTAGTCAGCCCAACTCGAACGCGAGAGCTCGAACAGGCGGCGGCGCTCGGCGTAGGAGGTCGCGGCATCCGGCGACGGATCCAGGAAGATGTCACGATGATCGAACGCGGCCACCAACTGGATATGTTCGCTGAGCAGCATGCCGTTGCCGAAGACGTCGCCACTCATGTCACCGATACCCACGACGGTGAAGTCCTCTGTCTGGGTGTCGACGCCCATCTCGAGGAAGTGCCGCTTGACCGACTCCCAGGCGCCGCGGGCGGTGATTCCCATCGACTTGTGGTCGTAGCCCACGGAACCGCCGGACGCGAAGGCGTCGCCGAGCCAGAAGCCGTAAGCATCGGCCACGGAGTTGGCGATGTCGGAGAACGACGCCGTCCCCTTATCGGCCGCCACGACCAGATAGGTGTCGTCACCGTCACGTCGGTGCAGTTGCGCAGGCGGCACGGCCTCGCCGTGCACCAGGTTGTCGGTCAGGTCCAACAGCCCCGATATGAAGCTCTTGTAGCAGTCGATCCCCTCGGCCATGAACGCTTCCCGGTTCGACATCGGCGGCGGGTTCTTCACGATGAAGCCACCCTTGGAGCCGACCGGCACGATCACGGCATTCTTGACCATCTGCGCCTTGACCAGACCCAGTACCTCGGTGCGGAAGTCCTCCTTGCGGTCACTCCAGCGCAACCCGCCGCGAGCAACCCGGCCGAACCGCAGGTGCACCCCGGACATCCGCGGTGAGGTCACGAATATCTCGAAGCGGGGGCGCGGCAACGGCATGCCCGGCACCTCACGGGGATCGATCTTGAACGAGAGCCACTGCTTCGGGGCGTCGTCCACCCGTTGGTAGTAGTTGGTCCGCAGAACCGAGAGCACGATCCCCAACAACTGCCGGATCACCCGGTCATCGTCGAGCGAGGCCACGTTGTCCAGCGCAGTGAGGACCTCCTGCTGGATGCTCTGCGCCAGCCGGTCGTCGTACTCGGTGGGGTGGTGCCGCGCCTCGAACAGGCTCACGAGCAGCCGGACGATGTCGGTGTGTTCGACGAGGACATCGATCATGTACTGAGCCGAGAACGGCGACCCGATCTGCCGGGCGTACTCCACCCATGCCCGGACCGCCGCGACTTCGCGCCAGTCCAGCCCCCCGGCGGTGACCAGCGTGTTCAGCCGGTCGGCTTCCGAGCGGACCGACCAGCACGCTAGGAACGCGTCGCTGAAGCGCTGCGTGAACGAATCCTCGTTGGGCAGTTCCTGCTCGGGCAGCCGCAGGCCGAAGTCGTAGATGTAGCGCTCGATGCCGTCATTGCCGGAGATGTGGTACGGGCGTTCGTCGAGCACTTCCACACCGAAACCGGTGAGGATCGGGATGACCTCGGCCAGGGACACACTCGGCCCGGCGCGGTAGATGGTGAACCGCCGGTCGCGCAGGGACTCCACGATGGCCGGCTGCGCCAAGGTCACTGAGATGCCCGAGTCACCTACCGCGGCGAGATTGAGCATGTCCGCCACGGCCTCGCGTGCCGACACGTCCTCCTTGTACGCCTCTGGGAAGGCACCCTCGTAGGTGGATACCAGCTCGCCGGCACGCTCCTCCCCGACTGCGGTGACGAGTGCCTCGGCCAGGTGGTCGTCCCACGACCGGACCGCATCGGCGATCTGGCGCTCGAGGGCTGCCACGTCGATCTCCGGGATCGGGGTGTGATGCGGCATGTGCACGACCATGTGCAGGCGCGCGAGCACCGACTCGGTCAGCAGCGCCGCGTGGTCCACCGACTCGCCCCCGTAGGCGGCCAGCAGCCGGTCCTGGATCCGGTGGCGGACCTGCGTGTTGTACCGGTCGCGTGACAGGTAGATCAGCGCCGAGACGTATCGGCCATAGCGGTCCTCCCGGGTGAACAGCCGGGTATGGCGGCGCTGATGGATCTGCAGGACCGCCCGGGCGATCGGGAACAGCTCCTCGGCGTCGGTCTGGAAGAAGTCGTCGCGCGGGTACGTCTCGCAGAATTGCAGCAGATCCTTGCCACTGTGCGTGTTCGGGGCGAAGCCGGTCATCTCGAACAGTTCGTCCACCCGGCGGCGTAGAACCGGGATCTGGGTGACCGACTGGTTGTAGGTGGTCGACGCGAACAGCCCGATGAAGCGGTGCTCCCCGATCACCATGCCTTCGGCGTCGAAGCGCTTGACCCCTACGTAGTCCAGCGGCACCGGACGGTGGACCGTGGACCGACTGTTGGCCTTGGTCAGGACGAGGATGCGCGGCTCCGTGGCGTGCGCACGCACTTCGGGGGGCATCTCGGAGAACGACTGAGACTGCACCGAATCCGACCTCAGCAGACCCAGTCCGCTGCCGGGCTCACCCATCAGGGCGGTGGGGTCGGGATCGCGAACCAGGTCGTACTTCCGGTAGCCGAGGAACGTATAGCTTCCGTCACCGAGCCACTGCAGGAATTCCGCGGCTTCCTCGGCATACCCGGGAGCCACGGTCGGCGGCGGGAAGGCGCGCAACTCGTCGGCCAGCTCGAAGGCCGTGGCCGTCATCTTCTGCCAGTCCTCGACCGCGTCCCGCACGTCCCGCAACACGTCGAGCAACACCTGCTCCAGCGCCGCATGCTGCTCCGGGTCGGTCTCCAGATCGATCTCGAGATGGATCCACGACTCCCGGATGGCACCGTCCGGGGCCTCGTCGGGTGCGATCGGCAACACCTCCCGCAAGGCGCCGGCGGCATCGCGCTCAACCGCGTAGATCGGATGGGCAACTAGGTGCAGGGACTGCCCCTGCTGGGTGATGGCCGCGATTATGGAGTCCAGCAGGAACGGCATGTCGTCGGTGATCACCTGCACGACCGTGTGACCGCAGGTCCATTCATTGGCGGCCACCGTGGGCGTGAAGACGTCCACGTTCGCAGTGCCCGGTGGCCGGTTGGCACCTAGGCGCAGGGCATGGGTGATGGGACCGACGATGTCCATCGGGTCCTTACCGAGCAGGTCCTCGGGAGCGACGTCCTCATAGAACCTCGGCAGGAAGTCCTCGGGATGAACCTCGAACTCGGCGGGTTGGGCGTGCGCGGCGACTTTGTGGGCAGCCTCCAGCAGCTCACTCAGCGGGTCTTCAGCCACGGGACGTCCTTTACTTCATATGGGGGTGGGTGTGATCGGTCGGAGGCACGAACGTCTCCTTGATCGACCGCGTGCTGGTCCAGCGCAGGAGATTCTGCGGCGCGCCGGCCTTGTCGTTGGTCCCCGATGCCCGCGCGCCACCGAATGGCTGCTGGCCGACCACGGCACCGGTCGGCTTGTCGTTTATGTAGAAGTTGCCGGCCGCGTAGCGCAGGGTCTCGCGGGCCTGCGTGATCGAGGCCCGGTCCTGCGAGATGAACGCTCCGGTCAGGGCGTACTGAGCGATGCCCTCCATCTCGTCCATGACCGAGGAGTACCGGCGGTCGTCGTAGACGTACACGCCGAGCAATGGACCGAAGTACTCGTCGGTGAAGAACTCGTTGGCCGGGTTCTTGCTCAATGCCACGGTCGGTCGGATGAAGTAACCCTCGCTATCGTCGAAGGCGCCCCCGGCCACCACATCGACGTCAGGGTTCTTCTGAGCACGCTCGATGGCGCCGGAGACCTTGGCGAACGCGCGCTGATCGATGACCGCACTCATGAAGTTGCTGAAGTCGGGGGTCGGGCCCATCGAGAGTCCCTCGACCTTGGACAGGAAGTCGTCCTTCATCACCTTCCACAGACTGCGCGGTATGTAGGCGCGCGAGGCCGCTGAGCACTTCTGGCCCTGGAACTCGTAGGCGCCGCGGATCAGGGCGGTGGTGAGAACATCCGGGTCGGCGCTGGGGTGGGCGAACACGAAGTCCTTGCCGCCGGTTTCACCCACGAGCCGTGGGTACGAGCGGTACTTGTCGATGTTCTCCCCGACGGTGCGCCACAGGAGGTGGAAGACCGGCGTGGATCCGGTGAAGTGGATGCCGGCCAGATCACGGTCGTAGAGGGCCACATCGGAGACCGCGATCCCATCACCGGTGACCATGTTGATCACCCCGGGCGGCAGGCCCGCCTCCTGCAGCAGTTGCATCAGGTAGTGCGCGGCGAACTGCTGGGTGGGTGCCGGCTTCCACACCACGACGTTGCCCATCATCGCGGGTGCGGTGGGCAGGTTGCCCGCGATCGCCGTGAAGTTGAACGGCGTGATGGCGTAGACGAAACCTTCCAGCGGCCGGTGATCGGTCTGGTTCCACACACCCGGTGACGAGCGCGGCTGTTCACGCATGATCTCATCGCCGAACTTCACGTTGAACCGCCAGAAGTCGATCAGTTCGCAGGCCGCATCGATCTCGGCCTGGAAGGCGGTCTTGGACTGCCCCAGCATGGTCGCGGCGTTGAGTGTGTCGCGCCAGGGGCCCGCGAGCAGGTCAGCGGCCTTCAAGAAGATCGCCGCCCGGTCCTGCCAGGCCGTCGCGCGCCAGCCGGGGGCCGCACTCTTCGCGGCGGCGATCGCGGCCGCGGCATCCTTGCGGGTCGCGCCCTTCATCGTGCCCAGGAGCTGCTTGCGGGCGTGCGGCTGGACCACCTTGATCTTGGACCCGCCGCCCATCGTCCACTTGCCGTCCACACACATCGGCAGGTCGATCGCACCCTGGCTTTGCATCTGCGCGACCCGGGACTGCAGGCTGACCCGGTGCGCTGAACCCGGTTCGTACAGACGGTTCGGTTCGTTCTCGATCTGGGGGATCTGGCTGACAGCGTCCATACCGCCGATCCTTCCACCTCATGTCGGGTCGTGGCGACTTGTTGCCGAGGTGGATGCTGCAGGCCGGCGGCAGACAGGGCGCGGGGCGACATGCGAGCACCTCGCGGGCACCCCGTGTGATGAAGTTGCGGGTCATCAACCCGGATTGTGACGAAGGTGCGCGGTCAGCCCCGGCTTGACTGCGCACCTTCGTAACACAGCAGGGGGAAGGGCCACAACTTCGTCACAACCGTGGCCAAAGGTGGCCCACGCATGATCGCAGTTGGCGAAGGTGACCCATCCACCATCGCACTGGCCGAGCGGCCGGTCCCGCGCTTGCCTACTCGAGGTGGGCGATCTCGTCCACGGCGTACCACTCGAGATCGTCGATGAACACCGCCGCCCAGGCGGGCAACGGGACATCGGCGCGCAGGGACAGGGAGGTCAACCCGCCCGCAACCGGTTGCGTGTCATCACCGGCGACGTCGACGGCGATCGTGGCCCGACGCTGCCCGGACGTCATCGCCACGATCGTGGACGCCTCTTCAGCAGCCTTGGTCGCAAGGAACTCGAGTTCCTCCTCGTCGGCGTCGGGATACTCCGAACGCAGCGACGGGGTCGCGGCGTTGATGCCGGTGCCCGCCGGCACCGCTCCGTCCTGGTACCAGCGCTGCACCTGCGGCAACGTGCCTGGCACGTAAGCACGGATCAACTGACGTCGGCCATGTGGTCAGGGCCGACCCGGTCAGGGTCCTGCAGCGCTTCGACCGAGGTCTTCATCGAGGTCTCCAGAACAGTGATCCGCCGACTGTTGTCCATCACGTTGGCGCCCATCGCTTCCAGGTCATCCGGCCCCGGACCCAGCACCACCACTTCGGCACCGCCCGCGCGGACTTTGTCGACCTCGTGCAGACAGCGCTTGGTCACCTGTACCCGCCACCTGCGCTCGACCCGGGCGAGGACCGTGGCGGGCTGATCCATAGCGAACGAGAGCATGGGAGCCAGCACGTACACCTCATCGAGGTCGAGACCTGCGAGCAGGTCCGCGGATGTGGCCGACCAGGCGCCGCCATCGATGTAGGTACGGCCCTCGATCTCCACGGGCCGGAACCACCCGGGAATCGCACAACTTGCCATCACCGCATCCGCGAGCGCGACCTTGGGTGCGTTCTCGTGCCCGAACGCGACTCGCCGACCGCTCTCGTAGTCCAGCGCCACCACCCAGACGTTGTCATGCGGCGACCATTCACCCATCGGGGTGAATGCCTCCACGAGATGGCCCACCCGCTGCAAGGAGCCTTTGCCGGCGGGCAGGAACGCCGACAGGACCGCGGTCGGGGGCATCTTCCGGGCCCGGCCCGCGAGAGTCCGCCGGATCAGTTTGCCGCTGCCCGGACCGAGCAGTCTCGGGAGGCCGGGGCGGTTTCCACCGGTGGCCTTCTCGTAGTCCCACGAGAAACCGGTCAGCGGTCCTTCAACGATGGGGTTGCCGCGCTGGTGGTCGATGAGTTGGTCCACACTGACGCCGGCACCGAGCAGCGCCGTGAGGACGGACCCGGCAGACGTGCCCACGATGTAGTCAGCGGTCCGGGGGTCGAATCCATGGACGTCCTCGATCGCCTTGAGCGCGCCCACCATCCAGGCGGCCCCGAGGATTCCGCCGCCGCCCAGGACGATGCCGCGGCGTGGACCGGAGACTGTGGCCATGTCTACCTATGTCCTCCATTCCCACAATCAGCACTCATAGCGATAAACCGCTACTCGGCGGAACGTTAGTCCCTTCTCGCCGTTTTTGCCCGGGTACGCGTCTTTCGTGTCGTGTCGAGCAGTTCGTCCATGGCCTCCGAGATGCACGCGGTGAGCACGTCGATGTCGTCCATCGCGTCCCGATCGGCGTTGAGACCGAAGAACACCCCGCCGTTGTACGAGGTCAGGCCGATGCTGACCGCCATCTGTTTGACCAGGGGCAGGACCGGGTAAGCACCCAGCAACTGCGCACCGGACACGTACAGCGGTGTCTGCGGTCCGGGGACGTTGGTGACGACCACGTTGGCCACCCGGCGCGACAGATCCCCCGCCAACCGGGCCCCCATCGCATGCAGGGTCGGCGGCGCGAACCCGGTCAGCGCAACCAGTGTCCGGGCACCCACCATGTGCCCCTCGTCCTTGTGCTGACCCATCTCGAAACTGATCCGGTTGAGCCGCACCACCGGGTCCTGTTCACCGGTTGGCAGGTCCACGATGAAGGCAGCAACGCGGTTACTCGGGACGCGCTCGTCGGCCTCCTGCACGCTCACGGGCACCATGGCGCGGATCGTGTGCCGGCTGCCCACCGTCTCCTGCCTTGTCATCAACCACGCCCGCAGTGCGCCGGCGATCACCGCGAGCACCACGTCGTTGATGGTTCCGCCGTGGTGGCGGCGGATCCGCTTGAAGTCCTCAAGGTCCAGGGTCGCGGTCCCGAAGCGGCGCTGCGCCCCGATCGTCACATTGAGCGGGCTCTCCGTCGGCGGCCGGGCAGCAGTCCACAGGGTCGACACCAAGCCGCCCGCGTGACGCACCAGTTCAGCCGCTGACGAACCCACGTCGGCCAGCCCCTTGCGGGCGGAGTCGACCACCACGGCCGGGCGCCGGACCGTGTCGACCAGTGCTCCGGCCACCAGTTCTGCACCACTTGGCTCCTGGGAAGGATTCCAGTGCACGTCCGGTACCGGCCGGGGGTCCGGGGTCGGGTCGAGGATCACCTGACCGATGTCCACGGCCGCGGTCCCGTCGACGATGGCGTGGTGGGTCTTGGTGAGGATCGCGAACCGGCCACCCTCGAGACCCTCGACGAGATAGACCTCCCAAAGGGGACGCGTCCGGTCGAGGGGGCGGCTCATGATCCGGGCGGCCAGCTCGCGCAACTGACCGTCGGTTCCCGGCGACGGGAGGGCCGAGCGGCGTACATGGAAGGCCACGTCGAAGTCCTGGTCATCGACCCAGACCGGGTTGGCGAGGTGACCGGGGACCCAGCGCACACGTTGCCGGTACCGAGGCACGAAGGCGATCCGTCGTCGGATCAGGGTCACGAGCCGGTCGTAGTCGAAGCCGCTGTCCGGGGCTTGGAAGACGAGCATCTCCCCGACGTGCATGGGTGTGGTCTCGTCTTCCAGATACAGGAAGGACACGTCCAACGCGCTCAGGCGATCCGGCACCGATTCCTGCCTTTCCATCGCAGAGGACACCTCTGCTCGAAGCCTATTGTCCCATTGCAGCCCGCGGCCCGCCCACCACCGGGTTTTGCCGACCCGGCGCCACCCCCCGCTGTGTGATCGGTCCGCGAACCCCGCCAGTGGGTCGGCGGACAGGACCTGTTCGCCAGGTCAGTGCGACAGAACCTGTTCGAACAAGGCATCGAGTTGGGCTGCGGTACTCGGGTAGTCGGTGTGATGGACCGCGAGCATGCCCAGTTCGCGGGCGGCTATCACGTTGGGCAACAGGTCGTCGACGAATACGCAGGCCGCCGGTGACAGCGAGATCGCCTCGACCGTGTGCTGGTAGATGGCAGGGTCGGGTTTGCGCATTCCCACCTCACCCGAGATCACCACCGCGTCGAACATCCCGTCGAAGATGTCGGTCGGGTAGTTGTTCCCCCACGAGTTGCTCAGCAGTGCCGTGCGGATCCCCCGCTCCTTGGCCCGGCGCACCAAGGCGATCATGTCCGGGCTGTGGCGGAAGAACCTGAACATCCGGTTCAGCAGGCCGGCGGCCTCGATGGACTGGCCGGTCCTGTCGGCCAAGGCATCGGCGAGATGCTGTTCGAACGCGGGGACCTGCAACTCGCCGCGTTCGAGGGCGTGGATCGGGTTGTATACGGCTTCCAGGGCGTACTCACGGCCCAACCAGTCACGCATCACAGCGATGAACGCCGTGATGTCGATCGACTCGTCCGCGGCCCAGGACCCCATCGCCTCGGGCATCCCCACCGTCAGCACCCCGCCCCAGTCGACGATCAATCCTGACGGTGGCATGCACCCAGGCTATCCGGTGGCAGCGGCCGGCACGGGAGCGACTTCCGCGACGATGGGCGCTAGGGAGGCATCGTTGATCCGGGACTCGATCCAGCCCACCGCCGCCTCGGGCAGGTAGTCGCCCAGCCGCCGGGCCAATCGGGCCGTGGTGCGGCGATGATCCGTGCAGCGGTTCACCACCACGATGGCCCGACCCCGGATGAGTTCAGCCACCGCGGGCAGGCTGCGCCACAACCGTTCCTGGGCCAGGTCGCTCTCCCCGGTCACGATCATGATGTGGTCAGCCGTCTGCAGGCACACAGCGGCGGCAGTGGTCCAGTCCGGCACCAAGCCGATCTCCCCAGCGGGATCCACCGCCGAGTCGGTGTCGATCACCACATGGACATATTCCTGACGCGCTTGGCTCAGCACCTGGTGCAGCGCTCCAGGGTGCACGGCGGGATACGCGGCCGGCTCCACTCCGGTCAGGGCCGACAACCGTGCCGTCACCTTGCGGACGGGCAGCTCCAGGGCACCGCGGTCCGCGGACAGGCACGCCTGCAGCAGGCCACCCATCGGCTGGTTGACGAGTTCGGCCACATTCGGGGCGTGCACGTTTGCGTCGAGCAGCAGCGTCGGGTCCTTGCGACCAAGGCTCCGCGCGAGGCCTACGGCCACACTGCTGGCACCCCACGAGCCCGGGGGGCTCCACACCGCGATGAGTTGACCGGCTGGGTTCGCGGGCGTCCGCACGCTTGCGAGCAGCGACTGCAGGTCGGCGCGGCCTGGCGGACAGTCCGCCCCTTCCCCCACCACGATGACCCGCCCGAGCCCCCGCAGGCGGGCAAGGCCCTCGGCCAGCCTCGGGAAGTCCACCGGCACCACGGTGATCTGCGGCGATTCGACTTCGACGGCCACCAGCAGTTCGACCATGGTGTGACACTGGGCGACCGCGCTGATGCCGGCGCTGCCTGCGACCTCGGCAAGCAGGGCGTCCTCCCAGGCCTGCCCCGTTCGCGCGAGCACGATGTTCAGCGGCACGTTTTCCCCAGGATGTCTGCGAGCGGGTACTGGACCATTATGCGATGTGGGAGGATCGGCCCGTGCGGTTCCTCACCCTGGCCGACGTCGCCGAGACGCTCAACATCTCCGCTGCCCAGACCTACGCCCTGGTCCGCAGCGGTGACCTGCGAGCCATCAAGGTAGGCGGCCGGGGTCAGTGGCGGGTGGAGGCCACCGAACTGGAGGCATACATCGAGCGCGCCTACGAGCAGACTGCAGCGCTACTAGCCAGTGACCAGGTCGAATCGGCCGAGCACGCCCGCGACCTGCCCTAGCGGCACCAGGGTGGCAGCACCAGCGACCCGCGCCTGCAGGAAGTCCGCTGCCACCCAGTCGATCATCACGACCTGTGAGTCCCCTGTGACATCTACCAGTTCGCGGGGAATCCGTCCGGCCATCTGACGCACCTGCTGCCGGAAACTGATCGGCACGGACTCGATGGACGCGCCTGTGCCCAGCGGCCGGATCCGGACGCATGCCGAGACCCGGATCACCGCGGTCTCGAGCGCGACCCAGTCGTCCCCCACGGCAAGCAGTGGCTCGCTCCAGGTGCGTCCCCCGATCTGCACCTCGAGGCGGGAGAACCGCCGCAGGTGGTCCGTGAGTCGCCACGAACCTCTTTCGACCTGCAGTGCGTCCTGGTGCTCGAAGTGCAGGTCCAGTCGGTCCAGAGCGGTCGCCCGCATCTCGATCTCGGTCAGATCGGACCAATCCCGCTCCATATCCACAGAGCGTACCCGGGGGTCGGCGGACCACCCTATGATCGTGTTTAAACAACATCAAACACATTCAAACGAACGTAAGTGAAACCCATGAATATCGCATCCAACGCCATCGCCTTTGCCGTCGACACCTGGAAGCCCGCACCGCAGCCACCCCGACAGCGTCACCTGCGCCTGCTTCCGGTCGCGAAGCAGGCGAATAGCGGGCCGGACCAGCGCTGGATCGAACGGTTCACCCAGTCCGTCGTCGAAGTCCTGGCGGGGCAGCGGGCTGCGAGCACCCTAGTCAACTCGCTCTCGCCAGTCGTCTATCAAGCCCTGCGCCGCCCGGATCCCGATGATCGCCTACGGGCAGGGAAGGTCATCTCCTTGCGGTCACAACCGCTTGGCGAGGACAGCATCGAGGTCGCCGCCGTGGTCGGCTGCCCCCAGCGGACCCGTGCCGTGGCGCTGCGCCTGCACCGCCGTCGTGATCGCTGGCGGTGCGTGTGCGTTCTGGTGCTGTAGGGCGTCCGCCAAAGAGTCGGCCCGACCCGGTCTGGGCATTCGGGTCTGGCCGCAACTGCACGAGTCTCATCACACGTCACACCGCCAACAGGGCGAGGTGAGCCGAACGCGCCATTGGCAGCGAGGTTAGAGAACGTGCACGAGGTTGGTGAATGCACGCGTGCGTTCTCTAGTGCGAAAATGGCTCGTGTACGCGGTCGCCACAGAAGTGGGCCGCGAGGTTAGAGAATGGTCGCGAGGTTAGAGAACGTGCACGAGGTTAGTGAACGAACGTGTGGCTTCTCTAACCTCGTGCACGTTCTCTAACCCGAGCGGTTTCCGCCCGGCATTTCCCCGCCTGAACGCCGCGGTCGACCACGGCCATGGACGACTAACGCCGTGAACGTTGTCTAGCCTCACTCAAGCAAGCGCTGACTCTCGGCCTTGCCGTTCCCGTTCGGCCTTGCCGTTCCCGTTCGGCCTTCTGCCCCCGCAAAGGCCTAACCGGAACCCGCGAACCTAACCGGAACCCGGCTCCCGCACGGCGGCGGCTTCCCACGAGACGGTCCCGCTGAGTCCGTCCGCGGCGACGTCGGACCGGGTGTCGCCAAGTTCACGCAGCGTTGCGGGGATCTCCGTGGCACCTCTTGAACTTGCGGCCCGAGCCACAAGGGCACAAGGCGTTGCGCGCCACATTGGCGTACTGCGGGTCGGTGTCACGTACGCTGCCACCGTCGAGAGTGCCGCGCTCGACGTGCGCGGGTACCTCTTCGTCGAGGGTCGGAGCCGAGTACTGCACCTCGGCCGGGCGCTCGTGGATGAGTCCGGCGGCGCTGAGGCGCGGGGCTTCCGGGCCCTCCTCGAACTCCTCCTCGAACTCCTCGGCCTCCTCACCCTCGACCGTCGGCTGGACGTGGAACATGTACCCGACGGTCTCCTCCTTGATGCCGTTCATCATCGCGACGAAGAGGTCGTAGCCCTCTTTCTGGTACTCCACGAGCGGGTCGCGCTGCGCCATGGCCCGCAGACCGATGCCCTCCTGCAAGTAGTCCATCTCGTAGAGGTGCTCACGCCACCGGCGGTCGAGCACATTGAGCGTGACCTGCCGTTCGAGTTCGCGGATGACGGGTTCGCCGAGTTCCTCCGCGCGCCGGTCGTAGGCTGCCTGCGCGTCATCCTGCAGTGCCTGAGTGAGCAGGTCGGCGCTGAGCCCGGAACGGTCACCGCCTGCCTCGGTCTCGAGCGCCGCGATCGACACGCCCACCGGGTACAGGGTCTCCAACTGGGTCCACAACTGGTCGAGGTCCCACTCCTCGGGGTAGCCCTCGAACGTGGCGTTCGCCACTGCCCCGGCAATGGTGTCGTCGATGAACACCCGCACCTCGTCCTCGAGGTTCTCGCCGTTGAGCACGCGGTGACGCTCGGCGTACACGACCTGGCGCTGCCGGTTGAGCACCTCGTCGTACTTGAGCACGTTCTTGCGGATCTCGAAGTTCTGCGCCTCAACCTGGCCCTGCGCACTCGCGATCGCCCGCGACACCATCTTGGCCTCGATCGGCACGTCGTCCGGGACGTTGAACCGGGTCAGGAAGGCGTCCACCATCGCGGCGTTGAACCGCTTCATGAGGTCGTCTTCCAGCGACAGGTAGAAGCGGGTGGTGCCAGGGTCGCCCTGACGGGCGGCACGACCACGCAGCTGGTTGTCGATGCGCCGCGACTCGTGGCGTTCAGTGGCCAAAACGTACAGGCCGCCGGAGTTGGTGACCTCCTCGTGCTCGGCTTTCACCGACTCCTCGGCTTTGGACAGGGCGTCCGGCCACGCCGCCTCGTAGTCCTCCGGCGTTTCAACCGGGTCCAGACCACGGGCCTCGAGATCTGCGGCCGCACGTATCTCCGGGTTGCCGCCGAGCATGATGTCCGTGCCGCGGCCTGCCATGTTGGTGGCCACGGTGACGGCGCCCTTGCGGCCGGCCTCGGCCACGATCGCAGCTTCCCGTTCGTGGTACTTCGCGTTGAGCACCTCGTGCCGCACACCGGACTTCCTCAACAGCGCGGACAGCACTTCGCTCTTCTCCACGCTGGCGGTACCGACGAGGACGGGCTGCCCCATCTCCTGGCACTCCTTGATGTCCTCGACCACGGCCGCGAACTTGGCGGCCTCGGTGCGGAAGATCATGTCCGCCAGGTCCTTGCGGATGTTGGGCATGTTCGTGGGAATCGGGACCACGCCGAGTTTGTAGATCTGGTTGAACTCGGCTGCCTCGGTCATAGCCGTACCGGTCATGCCCGACAGCGTGTCGTACATGCGGAAGTAGTTCTGCAACGTGATCGTGGCGAGGGTCTGGTTCTCCGCCTTGATCTCGACGTTCTCCTTGGCCTCGATCGCCTGGTGCAGTCCCTCGTTGTAACGCCGGCCGGACAGGATGCGGCCGGTGTGCTCGTCGACGATCAGGACCTCTCCGTTCTGGACCACGTACTCCTTGTCCCGTTCGAAGAGCTCCTTGGCGCGGATCGCGTTGTTCAGGTATCCGACCAGCGGCGTGTTGACCGTTTCGTACAGGTTCTCCACGCCCAGCCAGTCCTCCACCTTCTCCACGCCCGGGTCGAGGATTCCGACCGTGCGCTTCTTGATGTCGACCTCGTAGTCGTCGTCCTTCCTCAGCCGTCGCACGAGTTTGGCGAAGTCCGCGTACCACTTGGGTGACTGGTCGGCGGGTCCGCTGATGATCAACGGCGTGCGCGCTTCGTCGATGAGGATGGAGTCGACCTCGTCAACGATCGCGAAGTTGTGGCCGCGCTGGACCATCTCGTCCACGTTCCACGCCATGTTGTCGCGCAGGTAATCGAAACCGAACTCGTTGTTCGTCCCGTACGTGATGTCGGCGCCATAGGCGTTGCGGCGCTGTTCCGGGGTCATCTGGGCGAGGATGCAGCCGACCTCGAGACCCAGGAACCGGTGCACCCTGCCCATCCACGCGGAGTCGCGCTCGGCCAGGTAGTCGTTGACGGTGACGACGTGGACGCCCTTGCCGGACAGTGCGTTCAGGTAGGCGGGCAGGGTCGAGACCAGCGTCTTGCCCTCACCGGTCTTCATCTCCGCGATGTTCCCGAGGTGCAGCGCCGCACCACCCATGACCTGCACGTCGTAGTGACGCTGACCCAATGTGCGCGTGGCGGCCTCCCGGACCGCCGCGAAAGCCTCCGGGAGCAGGTCGTCGAGCGTCTCGCCCTTCTCCAACCGAGCCCTGAACTCCGGGGTCAATGCCCGCAACTCGTCGTCGCTCATCGCGTGGAAGTCGTCCTCGAGGGCGTTGACTTGCACGCTGATGGCCTTGAGCTTCCGAAGGATCTTGCCTTCACCAGCCCGCAGAATCTTGTCTAGAACTCGCACATGTGCATGGTACGTGACAGTGCCAGTGGTGGGATGGGGTCGTGATCCAACCCACCCTGGACTTCGCTGCGGGCATACTCCGACCCCTGCACGCCGATGACGCCGATCCCATTGCACGGGCCTGCTCGGACCCGGAGGTCGCGCGGTGGACGCAGATCCCGCACCCCTACCGCCGCGAAGACGCACAGGACTTCATCACCTCACGCGGCGGAGACGACCGCGTGTGGGCGATCGACGTCGACGGCCTGGCCGGGGTGATCGGGGTGCGGAACACCCGGACGGCCGAGCCGGGCCCGGTCGCCGATGTGGGGTACTGGGTCGCCTCGTGGGCGCGCGACCGGGGGGTCGCGACGGCCGCTTTGATCGCTGTGCGGGACGAGTTGGCCGCTGCGGGCTATCAGCGGATCAACTGGGAGGCGCTGGCGGGCAACGAGGCATCCGTGCGGGTGGCGCAGAAGGCCGGCTTCACCATAGAGGGCTATCGGCGCCGCGGTCTGATCCAGCGCGGCCACCTCGTGGACGTCGTGATCGGGGGCTGGACCGCGCCGGTGGACACCCCGGAACTCGTGGCCGGCGACTGGCAACTGCAGCCGGTCGAGACGGGCGACGTCCCGGCGGCGCTGCGACCGGTGGCCAGCAGTGCGGTCGCGACATGGGTCGCCCGCACCGCCGTGGGCGGCGTCGACAGCGGCTACGTGTTCGCCGTCAAGTCCGTGGCCGGCGTGCACGTCGCCCACTTCGACGCCCCGGATGCGGCGGTGGCCGCGGCAAGGCGCTACCTCGGGGCCAAGGGGTGGCATGTGACCGACGAGCCGATGCCGCGGGGCTGGGTCTAGGCGTCGCTGAGCTGGCGCACGGGACGATTGTGACGAAGGTGCGGCCCGTCCCGGCGGTGTGTAACGAAGGTGCGCGGTCCGCGCCGTTCGGACCGCGCACCTTCGTCACAACCCAGAGTTGGACCACGCAACTTCATCACACAGGGTTCGTACGCCGCATTGGGTAGCCGGACGGATCAGCCTCGGCTAGCCCGGCAGCCGCAGCCAGCCCAACTGCCCCGCCCGGACGACGGCTTGGGTGCGCGAGGACACCCCCAACTTCGCGAACACGTGTCCGAGGTGGTTGCGGACAGTGTGTTCACTGATGAACAACATCGCGGCGATCTGCCGATTGCTCATCCCCTGGGCCAGCAACGCGGTGACCTCGAGTTCGCGGGCGGTCGGTTCGGTGGGACTGGAGCGAGAGGTACGGCGCGGGGCCGGCTGGTGGCGGCGCAGGGTGTGCACGGCGTGGATCAGGTCCGCTGGCGAACAGTCGCGGGCGAGCACCTCTTTGGCACCGGCGCGCAACAAGTCGACCACGGCCCGCTCGGACGAGGGCACACCCAGCACGATCGATGGCGTGCCCGACTGCAGAGCCTCGAGCACCACCTCGGCATCGGCCGCGACGTGGCGCCGCACACCGATGATCGCAGCACCCGTTGTGCCCGGCCAGGCGATCGATGACCCCCACCGCCACAGCACAGGATCCGGAGACATCGTTCCGGAAAGGGTGGCGACCACCCCTTGCGCGAAGACGGGTTCTGGGTCGACGACGACCGTGCGCCAGGCGTCTGCGGTCAGGCCGACTCCTCGGCCCGCTCGTCGTCTTCAGCCGTGTGCACGCGCAGCAGTCCGTAGTCGAATCCGCGACGGCGGTACACCACCACGGGATCCCCGGAAGTCTCCTCGATGAACAAGAAGAAGTCGTGACCGACCATCTCCATCTCGGTGACCGCCTGCTCGACCGTCATGGGCACGGTCTCGTGACTCTTCTCCCGGACCACGACCGGGCCCTGCTCCCAGACGGTCTCTTCCTCGGGTTCTCCGTGACCCGAATCGGTCTCGCCAGCGGGGGTCTCCAGATTGTCGAAACCGGTCGCCCGGGGGCTGCGGACGGCCTCGGCGCCGTGTCGGTGGTACCGATTCTTGTCCGCGGCGCGGCGCAGCCTCTGTTCCAGGCGGCCATAGGCGATGTCCAACGCGGCGTACTTGTCGGAAGCGGCGGCCTCTGCGCGAATGACCGCCCCGTTGGCGCGCGTGGTCAGTTCCACTTCGAACGCCCGGTCGGCGAGCCGGGGATTGCCTTCCTTGGATACTTCGACATCGACCCGGCGAAGCGGGATCCCGAACTTGTCGATTCGCTCCAGTTTGTTGTGGACGTGCTCGCGGAATCGCCGCGACACATCCAGGTGTCGGCCGTGCACCACGATCTCAGCGACGTCACTCACAAGAGTCCTCCTTAGTGTGCCGAATAGGCCTCGGACACGTTCACGCTAACTCTTAGCCGCCGCATCGTGCTCGCCGGGTCGTCAGATCGAGGCCGCAATGACCACGTGTGCTACCACCGTGTAACCGGCTGTACCCAACGCGCGCTCGCACTCGGCCAAAGTGGCTCCCGAGGTGCGCACGTCATCGACCACGATCACCGATCCGGCACCCTTCCCGGTCGCCCGCATACTGCCTCGGACGTTGACTCGGCGAGCGGCGAACGACAGCCCGGCCTGGTCGGCCCGTCGCTGGGAGCGCAACAGTCGCGCCGGTGTCAAAGCCGTCGAGTCGGCGCAGACCCGGGCCAGGTCCCACATATGGTCGAAGCCGCGCCGACGCACTGCGGCGGCTGCGGAGGCGGCCGGCACGATCATCGAGGCATGCGCTCCCACGTCCAGCGCCGTGAGCACCCCGGCAGCCAGCGCACCACCGAGCAGGGGCCTCAATCCGCGCAGCCCACGGTCCTTGAAGCCGACGATGGCGTCCGGCACGCAACCCTGATAGTGGCACGAGACAACGACCGGTGGATCCACCCCGAGCACCATCGGGTCCACCGCCGACTCCAGTTCCGCACCGCACTGCACACACCAAGGCCGTCCTGGTCTCTGACAGCCCACGCAGGACGAGCCGAGGAACAGCGACGCGGCAGCGTCCCACCAGGTCGCGCTCATGATCCCCAAGCCTGCCGCGGGCGAGGCGGTCCGGGAAGACGTCGGCGGAATCGGTGGACAAGCGGGATTCAGATCCAGCGACCAGGTCGCAGTGACGCTGCGACGGACGCAGTGACGATCGCCGGCAGCGGGGTTCAGGCCTCGCATCACGAAGCTCCTCGGATCGCCGGATGCTCGAAGCGGACCATCCCCGGTCGCGGCCTGAGGGCCGGTCGCCACGGTGAACCGCGAGCGCCTGGCGTCAGCCCGGGTACCTCGGCTGCCGGCCGGGGGCCAGGGGGACCCAGGTGCTGCCGTTGAACTGCCATATCTGGCCGTCCGCGGTTCCTGACAACAGCGGTCGGTCCGGCGCCGCGGCCACGCTTCGGGCACGCGGCGGACCCGCGAGCTGGTGTACGGAGAAGAGCCCGAGATCGACGGTCGCCACCTGTGCGGGCTGCCCGGTCTGCTTGGTCAGCAAAGCGACCTCCGTGGCATTCACCCATACCCCGGCCAGAACCGGGCCGGCGGACACCAGACGAGGACGGGACGGATGCGCAGGCCCGGTCGTGCGATCCATCCGCAGCAGATACGCGGCCGCCGCGTCCTTGGGGCCGGCGATCACGAGGGCGCGGGATCCGTCGCGGGAGATCTGCACCGACCGCACGTCGTCCAGGCTGATCCGGACCTTCTGCGTTCCGAGCGCATTGACCGCTTGAACGCCGTTCTTGTCCGGCAGCCACAGCAGGCCCGTGCGGTCCCACGAACCGCCCGCACTCTTGCCGCTGGTCAGAGCTCGTGCCCACCGCGAACCTTCATCGAGCTGGGCTGTCAGCAGTTGCCCTGACGGATCGGTGGCGGCCACGGATGTCTGATCCAGGCTGACCAGAGGGCGCGCGACTTTCGGCCGGCCGACACCGGCGGCGCCCGCAGCGGGAACGGCCAGGTTCGCGGCGTCCATCGCCAGCACCGCACCAGAACGCGTCAAATACCAGGGAGCCCCGGCCGGCAGGCCGTCCGGATCGAAATCGGCCCAGGCGGTACGGGGCTGGATGGGATCGATGCCGGGCACGGCCAGCGGTTGGCCATCGACCGTGATCACTACTGCTCGCACTCCCGCGACCTGCCGCAGCGTCCATACCAGTTGGGCGGACAGTTGCTGACGGCCCAGATCGTCGGCCTGCATCGCGGGCGCGCTGAGGTCGATGCGCGCGATACCGTCGGTCACCGTGGCCGAGTTCAACTCGGTGCCGACCGGGAAGCCACTGGTCACCGCCGGGTCCAGCCACGCACCGGGGCCTGCCAGCAGCGAGCGGATCAGGTCTTCGGTCACATCCCGCTGACTACTGGCGAACAGGACCGGGTTGGGCGCCAGGATCCCACCGGGCCGGGCGATGAAGTACGTCTGGAACTCCCGATACGAGCGCTCGACGGCCGCCCGCGACAGCAGCAGACCCGGCGGCGGGCTACTGATCCGCCATTGCCCACCTTGCTGGACCAGGCTGAAGTCCTGGGTCAGGACCGAGCCGGGTTCCACCGGGGCGTACTGCTTTCGATCGGAGATGAGCGCCACTTCGTCGGCCGTCATCCGCACCGTGTGCTCGTCGACGTCGGTCAGCGATTCCGTGTCGTTGCCGTAGACCTGGACCCCTGCTTCCGCGTCCCAGGAGCGTGCCGCCTCCGCCGTGAGGTACTGCCGGGCAACGGCGTGACCGTCTTCGAAGCCGGACGCCGCGTTGAGGAAACCCCGCACCACCTCGTCCTGGGACATGCCGTCGTGAGGCGGCCGGGCCAGCGCCCTGACGAACCGGCTGGACCCGATCTCCGGGACGGACTGGTCGACCTCCACGACCGGGCCGCTGGTGGGCACCCGGGCACACCCACCGGCCAGCGTCGCCATGCAGGCCGCCGCCGCCGCCCAGCGCAGGGTTCTGCTCACACTTCCACCGCCGTCGGGTCCAGCGGCAACACCGACGTGGTGGGCAGCGGTCCACCGGCCACCCGGGGCAGCGTCAGCCGGAACAGCGCACCCTGGCCGGGCCGACCCCACACCGCCATCCGCCCCCCGTGCAGGCGGGTGTCCTCCATCGCGATCGACAGGCCGAGCCCGGTCCCGCCGAGCGTGCGCGCACGGGATGGGTCGGCGCGCCAGAAACGGTCGAAGACCCGGTCCAGGTCTGTGTCATCCAGGCCGCGGCCGTAATCTCTCACGGAGATCGCGGCCACCGCATCATCGGCAGCGACCCGGACCTCGATGGGGCGCCCCTGCCCGTGTTCGATCGCGTTCGACAACAGGTTGCGCACGATCCGCTCGATGCGCCGCGGGTCGCAGTCGGCGATGGTCGGCAGATCGGGCGCGTGGACCTCGATATCACTGCCGCGGGACTGGGCCAAGGGTCGTGCAGTGACCACAGCGTTGCCCACCACGTCGCGAAGGTCTACCGACTCGGTCTCCAGTTGCGCCGCGCCGGCATCGAAGCGGCTGATCTCCAGGAGGTCGCTGAGCAGCAGTTCGAACCGGTCGAGCTGGTCGTGGAGCAGTTCGCTGGTGCGCCGCAGCGACGCGGGGATATCGTCGCGCTGCTCGTAGATGACGTCGGACGCCATGCGGATCGTGGTCAGCGGGGTGCGCAGTTCGTGGGAGACGTCGGACACGAAGCGCTGCTGCAGCCTGGACAGGTTCTCCAGCCGTCTGATCTGGGTCTGCAGGGATCCCGCCATCTCGTTGAAGGCCAGCGCGAGGGCCGCCAGGTCGTCCTCGCCCCTGACCGGCAGTCGTTGCTCCAGGTGGCCGGCGCGCAACAGTTCCGCCGTGCGCGCGGCCTGCCGGACCGGGAGCACGACATGGCGGGCGATCAACGACATCAGAAGTCCCAGCAGCCCCACCAGCAGGACTCCGGAGATCCAGGCCGTGGACCGCACGAGATCCAACGTCCCCTGCAGTTCGCCGTAGGGGAAGAGGTAATAGACCTCATAGGCCGCGTCGGACCCGAGCGGCACGAGTGCCCCGACCACCAGACCCGGCTCGCTGGGCTGGCCGACGTATTCGATCGTGGTGTACGTCCACACTTCGCGGCCCTCGGCGCGCACCTGGGCACGCATCGCCGCCGGGATACTGGAGACCTCCACGAGATTCGTCCCGCGCTCGGGAAGCATGGTGTCCACCGCGGCCGAGCCGTCCAGCAACAGCACCTCGTACGCCGTGCCGGTTGCGTTGCTGGACACCAACGAGTTCATCAGGGAGTCGGCCAGGCCCTCACTGGGCGAGGGTGGACCGGATTCGCTGGCTTGCAGCACCACCTGCTGGGCGGCGGCAAGACCCACGTTCGCCTCCGCGATGGACTTGCTGGTGTTGGCATCGACCAAGCCGTTGGTGACACGAACCAGCAGATAGCCCAGACTCACTCCGACCAGCACTGTTGCGGCCAGCAGGGTGGTGGCCACGACCCGGAAGGTCAGTGAACGTCGCCACCGCAGGATCAGCGAGCGGAACACAAGTTCACCCCGTGTCGTCGCACGCCTTGTAGCCGACGCCACGCACCGTCAACACGAGTTCGGGGTTCTCCGGATCGTGCTCGATCTTCGAACGCAGTCGCTGGACGTGGACGTTCACCAGACGGGTGTCCGCCGGGTGCCGGTACCCCCACACCTCCTGCAGGAGGACCTCCCGGCTGAAGACCTGCCAGGGCTTGCGAGTCAGACAGACCAGGAGGTCGAACTCGAGCGGGGTCAGATCGATCACGTGGCCGTCCCGGCGCACGGTGTGCCCAGCGACATCGATCGTGAGGTCACCGAGGCGCAGGACCTCCGGCTTGGACTCGTCGAGCCGGCGCAACCGGGTCCGGATGCGGGCGATCAACTCCTTGGCCTTGAAGGGTTTGACCACGTAGTCGTCGGCGCCGGACTCCAGCCCGATGACCACATCGACGGTGTCCGTCTTCGCAGTAAGCATCACGATCGGCACGCCGCTCTCGGCCCGGATGGACCGGCAGACTTCGATCCCGTCCTTGCCGGGCAACATGACGTCGAGCAGAACCAGGTCGGGCCGGGTGTGCCGGAACGCCTCGAGCGCCCTGGACCCGTCGGCCACGAAAAACGGCTCGAAACCGTCCGCCTGCAAGACGATGCCCAACATCTCCGACAATGCTGGGTCGTCATCGACGACCAGAACCCGACCCTTCATGTTTCCCACTATTGCAGAAAGGTAACGCCGGTCCCGGTTGCCCGCATCGCTGCGCGTCGCCTCACTGCCACGCGAGCAGGATCGCGATCGCTCCGGGGATGTTGTTGGTCATGTGCGCGACGATCGAAGTCGAGGTGTTGTTGCGGTGGATCCTGGCCCAGCCCAGGATCAGCCCGATGGCGAACAGCAACATGAACCGGATCGGCTCGAGGTGCATGGCAGCGAACAGGGCCGCCGACACCACGACGGCGAGCCACTTGCTCATTCCACGTTTCAGCAGACTGGTCATCAGCAGTCCGCGGTAGCACAGCTCCTCGATGATGGGGGCGCCGAAACCCACAGCGACGGCGAACAGGAGACGTGCGACGGGGAAGTCGTTGAGGCTGGTGGCGACCTCGCCGGCACTGGAATCGAACTCGCCGAACAGTGCGGTCAACCCCGCGGCGATGATCGAGGCGGCCACCAGCGCCGCCATGCCGTACAGAACCCCCCAGCCCACGTCGCGCCACGTCACGTCGAGCCCGAAGTCCAGCCGGATGCCGTTGCCGCGCAACCTGCTGATCAGCCACGGCCAGCCACCCATCCCGAGCCACGGGAGGACGACTCCGACGATCAGCGCCCACGCATAGGCGGCCGTCCCGTCCTGGGTCAGCAGGATGGGCACCCCGGACACGACGCTGAAGATCAGCCAAGCGGCCACCGCGATGAAGAAGTCCGGCACCCCCCAGCCCGGGCGCTTCAGCGGCACCCCCTGCCACCAGGCCGAGATCGCAGCGTTCGTGGCTCCCGGGTACGGGGTCACCACTGCGGTTTGTTGCACGGCGGGGTTGGTCACGACATCACCTCGCCCTCAAGTGTGCCAGTCAGACCGGGATTCGCCCACGCGATCCTGCCCCGCTGACCGCGAACCAGAGTGTCATCGGCCGCAAACTCGAAAAGGGCTCGTGTGCTCGGTGGCCGCAGGAGTTGGCCGCGAGGCTAGAGAACGGGCTCGAGGTTAGAGAATGCACGTGTGGCTTCTCTAACCTCGAGCCCGTTCTCTAGTCCGAAGATGGCTGGTGTACTCGGTAGCGGCAGGCGTTGGCCGCGAGGTTAGAGAATGTGCACGAGGTTAGAGAATGCACGTGTGGTTTCTCTAACCTCGTGCACGACCTCTAACGCGAGCGATTTCGCCCGGCATTTCCCCGCCTGCACGGGGCCGGCCACGGCCATGCAGCTCTAACGCGAGCGATTTCCGTGCTTTCCCGCCCGAACGCCGCGGATGACCGCAATAGGGCGGGGTCTGGGCTGGCTCGACTCACTGGTCAGTTGCACGAGCCCTCCATCTGCTGGCCGCAGGCGAGTTCACCGGCCAGCAGATGGAGGGGATCGGTGGCACTTTTCGGACAAATCACCCACAACGCCGCCACCTGGTGGCCAACACTGGATCTGTGTTTCAGTCATCGGCCAGAGGATGGAGAGGCACAGTGCCCCCGGGGGCATACGACGAGGGTCGGGACTCAGCCCGGCGGGCCGCCATCGATGAGCCGATCGAGGTCGGGCTCCAGGTAGATGTACTTCGCAGTCGGTAAGACGGAGCGGATGGCCGCTTCGGCCTCGTCGATCCCGGCGGCGATCGTGGCGGCGTCATCCTCGCCGCCGATAGCCACCTTGGCGGCCACCAGGAGTTCGTCGGGCCCGACGTGCAGGGTCTTGAGGTGGATGACCCGGTCGATGGACTCGGTCGACTCCATCGCTGACCGGATGACTGCCTCGTGTTCGGGCAGCGCCGACTCCCCTACCAGCATGCTCGACATCTCCATTCCCAGGAACACCGCGATGACCACAAGCAGCGAGCCCACGGCCATGGCCCCGAGACCGTCCCAGCGGGCATCACCTGTGACGGTGGCCATGCCGACCCCGACGAGAGCGAACACCAGACCGATCAGTGCACCGAAATCCTCAAGCAGCACCACGGGAAGTTCGGGCTGTCGGGCATCACGCACGAACTGGAACAAGGATCGGCCGCCGCGGGACTTGTTCGCCTCGCGCACCGCGGTCCGGAAGGAGAATCCCTCCAGACCAATGGCGATCAGAAGGACGCCCACCGCGATGCCGACGTCGCGCAGTTCCTCGGGATGGGTGAACTTGTGGAATCCCTCGTAGAGCGAGAACAGACCGCCGACGAGAAAAAGGACGATTGAAACGACGAAGGCGTACACGTAGCGCACTCGGGAGTAGCCGAACTGGTGCACAGCGTCGGCTTTGCGCCCGGCGCGCCTCCCCCCGACCAGCAGAAGCACCTGGTTCGCACTGTCGGCCACGGAGTGGATCGCCTCCGACAGCATCGACGAGGAACCGGTAAGCACGAAGGCCACGAACTTGGAAACTGCGATACCCAGATTCGCCAGCAGCGCCGCCAGAACCGCTTTGGTGCCGCCCTCAGTGCTCACCGGGGTATCCTGACGCGCACCGGATCACCGCGCACCTTGGGCGATGGCGGCCTGCCCATCGACGCTCAGGTTCACATCCGGCGCGCCGGCTTCGACCAGCATCGCGTCACCGGCCCGCAACTCGTCATCATCACTGTGGACCGTGCCGCGTAGGCACAGGATCGTCCGGGGGCTGCCGGTGGCCGCCGTGACCTCGGTGTCCGTGAGCATCTGCACCGAGAACGGGGCGTCAGCGGGAGCGTAGGTCGTCACCCCGTCTACGGGCTGCGGGTCGTAGAACCGGGCACGGCCATCGACCGACAGCGCCTCGAGGGCCGCTCCCACAGCGACGGTCTTGGAGGTCAGCCCGAGTCGAAGGACATTGTCGCTGGCGGTCATCACCTCGACACCGGTGCCGCGCACATAGGCGTGTACCGTGCCGGGATCGACGTACACAGCCTGTCCAGGGGCCAGTGTGCGGGAATCGAGCAGCGCCGCCACGAACACGCCGGGGTCTCCGGGGAAGGCCTGCAGCACCTGCTCCATGATCCCTGGGTCGCCGATGCCGGTGGTCGCGAAGACGCCCGGCAGCGCTCCGGCGTGCGCCAGCACGTCATCGGTGTGCAGGCCCAGCAGGCTTCTGATGGCCGTGGGCAGATCCGCGGACCGCAACGCCTCGGTCGCCGGCACCAGCGGCGCCCCGAGCAAGGCGAACACTTCGGCGCTTCGCCGCGGATCCCGGAAGCCCTCCAGGATCTCGAACGGTTCGAGCGCGATCAGGATCTCGGCCTTGGCGTATGGGTCCGGGAGCAAAGACGGCACCGCGGGGTCGGCTTGCTGGGCCTCGTACTGGGCACGCGCGAGGTCTGCGGGCGGGTGGATCTGGATCGACAGCGGCCGTCCTGCAGCGAGCACCTTGGTGAGGATCGGTGTCCGCAGACTGACCGCAGCACCATCCCGGCCCGGCGAGGGGCCGTTGGGATGCGTGCCGAACCACAACTCGGCCTGTGGGCCACCGGTGGCGCCCACCCACTGCGCCAATCCGTCGACGGCACCCCAGTCGTAGGTCTGCAGGTACCCGCGGACGATGCTCGCGCCGCCGGCCGGGGCACTCACAACTGCTCCTGCGTGGACGGTGCGGGCCTGCCGAACCGGGGGTCCACGTCCCCGGCGCTCAGCGATGGGTCGCGACGCTGCATCAAGGCAGTGTAGACACTGGCGAAATCGAGCAGGCCCACCAGATCCGCCAGTTGCTCGATGGCATGACCGGCAGGCGCCATCACCGACACACACGGCACGTCCACGCGCTCGCACGTCTGGATCGCCGCCTCGGCGATCCTCTGGGTGTCCGGGTGCTCCGACGGGTCACGCACCAGCAATGCGCGCAGCCGAGGCTGCGGTTGCTCGTCGTCCACGCGGTCGCGGAAGATGTCGCGATCGCTGACCGGCGTCGCCCACGGGCCCTGCAGAAGGCCGCCGTGGGTGCGCGCCGCCTCCGGCAAGACGCCGACCACGCTGGGCCAATCGGCGTTCTCGGCGAGCTGGCGGCCGAGCCGTCGTGCGGCCACCCCACCGACGTCGCCGCTGCCCCAAATCAGCGGCAGCCCGCTGGCCAGGTGGATGCTCAGCGACTTGGCCGGGTTGTCCGGGGACTGGACCTCGAAACCGCAGTCCAGGGCGCGCCGGTCGAGCCGGTCCGCCGCCGACGCCAGCCCATCGCGGGCCTGGGAGACCATCCCCAGTTCACCGGCAAGCAGGATCAGCGGCGCGGACATCGCCCACAACAGGGACCGCGCCTTCTGCACGTCCTGCAGGGGACTCAAGCGCGAAACCGGCCAGAACGAAACCCCCCGGGTACTGCGACATGCTTCGTGCAACGGCGAATCAGCGGCACCGATGCCGAGCACGGCGCTCCCCCGGCGTTGCGCCTCCACGAGGCATGTCAGGATCTCTGGGGTCCGGCCGGACGCCGATACCGCGACCACGAGGTCCATGGGGCCGACCCAGCCGGGCAGCGTGGGCCCGCCGAAAGCGAACACCGGGACCGGGGATCCCCTGCCAGCCACTGCGGCCAGCACCTCGCCCGGTGCGCTCGACCCGCCGGCCCCGATCACGCAGAGACTTCGGGGGCGGCCCTGTTGCACCAGGTCGGTGAGCATCTCTGCGTCACGGTCCAGCGCGGTACGGATCGCGGCGCCTGCCGCAGCCGTGCTGGCAAGCATCCGGCCCGCGTCGATCCGGACGAGTTCCTCGGGCTCGTCGAGCAGGGTGTCGTCCACGCTCACGGCTGGTCGGCAACTCCGACCACCCCGGACGGCCCGGGCGTGGCTTGGTCCATGAGCATCACCGGGATGCCATCGCGGATCGGGAAGACGGCCTCGCAGACACTGCATCTGAGTCCGCCCTCGACTTCGCTGACATTCGCGTGGGCGGGACAGGGGCAGGCCAGAACATCCATCAGGATCGGGTCCAGAGTCACGCATTTAACCCTAATGCCCCGTTGTGCTAGCGGTAGACGGCGAGCACCTCATCGCGCAGTTGGGCCATCCGTTCGTCGGTGGCCGCCTCGACGTTGAGCCGCAACAGAGGTTCGGTGTTGCTGGGCCTCACGTTGACCGACCAGTCACCACCGTCGATGGACAGGCCGTCGAGCTCGGAGAAGGTCACATCCCGGTCGGCGAAGTGTCGGCGGACGGCCTCGATCGCCGCGGTCTGATCGGCCACCTCGGTGTTGATCTCGCCGGAAAGGACATACCGGCTGAACGGTTCGAGCATGTGCGACAACGCGGTGCCGGCCGGGGTGGACGAGAGACTCGACAGCACGTGCAGGGCAGCGAGCATGCCGCTGTCGGCCCGCCAGAAGTCCCGGAAGTAGAAGTGCCCGGAGTGCTCGCCGCCGAAGACGGCCCCGGTTTCAGCCATGGTCGCCTTGATGAACGAGTGCCCCACCCGGGTCACGACGGGAACCCCCCCGTTCTCGGCAATGATCTCGGGTACTGCCCGCGAGGTGATCAGGTTGTGGATCACCGGGGCGCCGGGCACTCGTTGCAACTCCTGGCTCGCGATCAGCGCGGTCAGCGTCGAGGGGTTCACGAGTTCCGCGCGCTCGTCGACCACGAAGCATCGATCCGCGTCGCCGTCGAACGCAAGGCCGAGATCAGCGCCACTGGCCCGAACCGCCTCCTGCAGGTCGACCAGGTTGGCGGGGTCGATCGGGTTCGCCTCGTGGTTGGGGAACGATCCGTCGAGTTCGAAGTACAACGACGTGACCTCGACCGGGAGTTTCGAAAACACGACCGGAGCGGTCAGCCCAGCCATGCCGTTCCCGGCATCCACCACTATCCTGAGCCGGCGCTGCATGGCTGGGACCAGACTGATCAGGTAGTCGGCGTAGTCCTCGAGCATGTCGCGGTGCGAGACCGTGCCTCGGGGGCCGTTGTACGCAGGGATGCCCGACACCAGCATCTCGGTGATGTCGGCCAATCCGGTGTCCTGGCCCACCGGAGAGGCGCCGGCCAGGCACATCTTGATGCCGTTGTAGGCCGCCGGGTTGTGGCTCGCGGTGAACATCGCGCCGGGAAGATCGAGGCGTCCGGAGGCGAAGTACAGTCCGTCGGTCGAACACAGTCCGATCTCGATCACATCCACCCCGTGCGACGTCGCTCCTTCGGCGAAAGCCCGGACGAAACCCGGTGACGACTCACGCATGTCGTGACCCACGACGATGGCACCACTGTCCCGCAGTTCGAGCGCCTCGACGAACGCGGCGCCGACGGCGCGCACGAACTCTTCAGTGAGTTGCTCACCCACCAGTCCACGCACGTCGTAGGCCTTGATGACGGCTGAAACGAGGTCGGCCGGGAACCCGGCGGCGGGATGGCTCATACCTCCACGTTATTCGATGGGTCGCAGCACCCGGAGGTGTCCTTTCCCGGCGACCGTGATCTGGCCCGGTTCCTCGACGATCGACACAGTCTCCGGCACCCGGGCGGCCGATCGCACGGCGTCGGCGAGGGCCTGCAACGCGTCCTTGGACGGCTCCAATGCGACCGGATCCGGATCCAGACGCACAACGTCCCACCCCCTGGGCGCGGTCAGGCGCTCGGAGTGCTCATCGCACAGGTCGTAGGAGTGCGGTTCGGCGAAGGTGGCCAGCGGTCCGAGGACAGCCGTCGAGTCGGCGTAGACGTAGGTCAGCGTCGAGACCGCCGGGCGCTGGCAGGACGGCCGGGAGCAACGACGCGCGTTCACCGACCCACGGTAACCCGCAGGACGTGCGCCCCCGTGATCCGCCTCAGCCATGCGGATACCCCTGGTCGAGATCGTGGGGGGAGACCGCCAGGAAAACGGCCGCCTCTTCGGTCAGCACGTCGGCCAGCAGGCCACACAGCTGCGATGGCGTGCCGGACCGCAGTTCCAGGGCCCACCGGTAGACGGTGATCCGCGCCGGCAACCCTGCGTCAGCCGCATCAAGCACGGCCAGCGCCGGCTGCCCGGGCTCCGGCACGTCGCTCACGGCCACTTCGATGTATTGCAGTTGCGGATGTGCGCCGACAAGTCGGTCCCAGACCAGCAGGACCTGTTCGTCGAACCGGGTAGCACGGCTGCGGGACACCGGAATCGCCTTCGGCGCCAGCGGTCCGCGGATACCTCGGGCACGCCGGTCTCGCCGCCGGGCGCGGAGCCGCACGGACCTGGCACTGGGCCGCGCGGCAGGGTGTCTGGCACTGCGCCGGCCGACATCGGGACGCGAGTCATGGTCGGTCCGGTGGCCGACACGCATCAACATAGCCATGACTGTAACCGGGGGTACGACAAAGGGTGGCTCACCACGCTGGTGAGCCACCCTTTGGATGTTCGTTTGGAATGTCTGTGTGGACTGTTGGGGGGAAGGAGTGGGGAAGGTGGATCGGCGATTCAGCCAGCGGCGCGCTTGAGACGGCGGCGCTCACGCTCGGAGAGCCCGCCCCAGATCCCAAATCGCTCGTCGTTCTCCAACGCATACTCCAGGCACTCGCGCCGCACTTCGCACGACCCACAGATGCGCTTGGCCTCCCGGGTGGATCCGCCCTTCTCCGGGAAGAACGATTCCGGGTCGGTCTCAGCGCACAAGGCGCGTTCTTGCCACGTCAACTCCTCAGTCTCTGCCAGCGGCAGTCTGACGATCGATTCCTGCATGATTTCTCCACTCCCGCGCCCCGGCGCGTTGTTCGGCTGTCCGGGCGGTGGACCCGGCCAACGTTGCCCCGGAGGCTTCCCCGCGACCAGTGACAACACCGTTGAAATTACATGGTCGTAACTCGGGTACGTCAAGCCGGATGCCGTAAATGGGCCGTTCAGTGGACAACTTCTGTGGATAACCCACCTGATCGGCCATGGCAAATCTGACACGCCGGACGAACCGGACATTTGTGGCACCCTCACAGATGGGACACCGACGCGCGTCCGCCGGCTGTCGCGCCGGGGTGTCACGTCAATTCCGAAACAGCCGGGGCCCGCGCGGGCTAAGTCCGGGCGGGCCGCCCGTAGGTGGTCGTGCGCTGGGCACTCGGGCGCCCCGCCAGTCGTGCCATCTCCTGCAACTGTTCAGCGGTGACCGACGATCCGTGGGCCGACCCCGCCATACGGCTGATGGTCTCCTCCATCAGGGTGCCGCCGAGATCGTTGGCCCCGGCCCGCAGTAGGTGCGCGGCTCCCGCCGGGCCGAGTTTGACCCACGACACCTGGATGTTCTCGATCGCGCCGTGCAGCATCAGCCTGGCCATCGCGGTGACCAGCAGGTCCTCGCGCACCGTCGAACCCGGCCGCGCCTTGCCGGCCAGGTACAGCGGCGCGTTCTGGTGGACGAACGGAAGTCCGACGAACTCGGTGAACCCCCCGGTCCGCTGCTGCAAGGCGCGAAGGGTGCGAAGGTGCCGGATCCAGTGCACGGGGGTGTCGACGTGGCCGTACATCATCGTGGAACTCGACGGAAGGCCGACCTCATGCGCGGTCGTGACCACATCGATCCACGCTTCGGTCGGCAGTTTGCCCTTCGTGAGGATCCACCGCACGTCGTCATCGAGGATCTCGGCAGCGGTGCCGGGGATCGAGTCCAGCCCTGCATCCTTGGCCATGAGCAGGAAGTCCCGCACGCTCAGGTCGCAGCGTGTGGCCCCGTTGACGATCTCCATGGGACTGAAAGCGTGCAGGTGGATCTCCGGGGCCGCCGCCTTGACCGTGCGCGCCAGATCGAAATAAGCGGTCCCGGGCAACCGGGGGTGGATCCCGCCCTGCATGCAGATCTCCGTGGCACCGGCATCCACGGCCTCCCGCACGCGGGCCATGATCTCCTCCGGCCCCAGCGTGAAAGCGTCGGCATCGGACTCGCGCTGGGCGAAGGCGCAGAACCGGCAGCCGGTGTAGCAGACATTGGTGAAGTTAATGTTCCGGTTGACCACATACGTCACCTCGTCGCCGACCTGGGACCGCCGGAGCCTGTCGGCGATCGCGACCACCTCGTCGACCTGTTCCCCCTGTGCGGCGAACAGCGCCAGGGCCAGGGGCTCGTGACCGGGTTCGGCCAGCGCCGCCGGGTCATCGAGCGCGAGTTGCAGCGCCTCGTCGAAGCCACCGGCCGCCGGAACGTGCGCAGGACCGACGTGGACGTCATCCCAGGTCCCGAATGCGGTGTCGAAGTCGCTACGGCGTTCGGTGTCCCGGCCACGGATGTCGATGGTGACCGCCAGGTCGACGCGTCCGGTCCCCCCCGAAGCGAACGTCTCGTAGTCCACGCTCTCCTGCCAGGGCCGGCCCTGCGGCCGCGCGCCATCGGCCAGCAGCCCACGGTTGTCGGCCAGGGCACCGACGAAGCCCCGCAACCGTGGATCCAGCCAGGCGTCGCCGCGGGCGATGAACTCCGGGTGGATGGTCAGACGCGGGGCCAGATCGAAGCCGGCCCGTTCGGTCACCTCCCGCAGCACCTCGATGCTGGGCCACGGCCTCTCCGGGTTGACGTAGTCGGCCGTCACCGGGCTGACCCCGCCCCAATCGTCGATCCCCGCCGTCAAGAGTCGGCCCAGTTCGTGGGGGTCGGTGAGATTCGGCGGCGCCTGCAGGTGAACCGCGGAGCCCAGAACCACCCTTGTGGTCGCTACGGCCGCCAGGTACTCGTCGTGACCCACATCCGGGACCCCGGCCATCGCGGTGCCGGGCTTGGCCCGGAAGTTCTGGATGATCACCTCCTGGACCCCGTGGAACTCACGCTCGATGGTGCGCAGGGCCAGCAGCGAGCCGGCGCGTTCGGCCAGCGTCTCCCCGATCCCGATCAACAGCCCCGTTGTGAACGGGATCCCCAGCCGGCCGGCGTCGCGCAGCACGCGCAGGCGCACTGCGGGATCCTTGTCCGGCGAGCCGTAGTGGGCGGCCCCGGGCGTGTTGAACAGGCGCTCGCTGGTGGTCTCCAGCATCAGCCCCATGCTCGGACTCACCGGCCGCAGCCTGGTGAGTTGTTCCCACGTGAGGACCCCTGGGTTGGCGTGCGGCAGCAGCCCGGTGCGTTCCAGGATCGCGATGGCAACCGCCCGCACGTAGTCCGCTGTGCTGTCGAAACCACGCGCTTCCAGCCACTGGCGCGCCGCCGGCCAGCGATCCTCCGGGGTGTCGCCCAGCGTCAGCAACGCTTCGGCGCATCCGGCTTGGGCACCCCTGGCGGCAACCGCCACGGCTTCGTCGATCTCCAGGTACGGGGCGGACCCGGCGCGCCGCAGACTCGCCGGGTCGGTGGCGAACGTGCAGTAGTGACAGCGGTCGCGGCACAAGCGGGTGACCGGGATGAACACCTTGGGTGAGAACGTGACGGTGTCCGTGGCACGATCGCGCATCCCGGCGGCGATCCGGCACAGGGCCTCAAGGTCCTCGCCACGGGCGCCGAGCAGTTGTTCCACCTCGCGCGCATCCACGGTGGCGGCACGTTCGGCGCGCGCCAGGGCCCGACGTAGAGTCACGTGCAAAGCGTACGTGCTGGCCGACGAAAGGGAACCTGGCATGCGGATCACAGTGCTCGCCGGGGGTGTCGGCGGCGCGCGGTTCCTGCAAGGTCTGCGCGGCGCCTATCCGGACGCCGGCATCACCGTCATCGGCAACACCGCCGACGACATCTGGCTGCACGGGCTAAAGGTCTGCCCCGACCTCGACACCGTTATGTACACCCTCGGCGGCGGGATCGACACCGATCGCGGGTGGGGCCGCTCGAACGAGACCTACAGCGTGCTCGACGAACTCGGCCGATACGGGATCCAACCGCTGTGGTTCACGCTGGGAGACCGAGACATCGGCACCCACCTCGTGCGCACCCAACTACTCTCGGCCGGCTATGCATTGCACGAAGTCACGGCGGCGCTGTGTGAGCGCTGGCACCCGGGTGTCACCTTGCTGCCGATGACCAACGAGCGGGTGGAGACCCATGTCGTGGTAGACACCGGCGACGGGATGACCGCGATGCATTTTCAGCAATGGTGGGTGCAGCACCGCGCCGACTTGCCGGCCAGTGACTTCCGGTTCATCGGGATCGACGAAGCACGGCCCGGTCCGGGTGTCCTCGAAGCCATCCAGGAAGCCGACGTGGTGGTCCTGCCGCCGTCGAACCCGGTGGTCAGCATCGGGCCGATCCTGGCGGTGCCCGGGATCCGGGAGGCCATCGTCGCGACCGGCGCACCTGTGGTCGGCGTCTCCGGAATCATCGGCGGCAGCCCGGTCAAGGGGATGGCGGACAGGTGTCTGGCCGCCATCGGCGTGGAGTCCACTGCCGCGGCGGTGGCCGACCACTACGGATCGCGGCGCAAGGGCGGGATCCTGGACGGCTGGGTGTACGAGACCGGCGACCCGGCGCCGGACACGATCCGGGCGAGCCTGGCCACGTCGACACTGATGACCGATGACGAGGCTGCTGCGGAACTGGCGCGGCTGACCGTCGGCCTGGTGACTTGATGCAGGTCGTCGCGGTCGGCGGTCTTCCGGAGTTCGGGGCGGACACCGATCTTGCCGCCACGCTCGCCCGGGCACTGCCCGAACTGACCTGGCCGGACGGAGCCACCGGTGTGGCGGACGGGGACGTTCTGGCCATCAGTTCCAAAGTGGTCAGCAAGGTCGAGGGACAATCGGTCGACGACCGCGACGCCGCGGTGGCGGCCGACACGGTGCGCACGGTCGCGACCCGCGGCGATCTGCGGATCGTGGAGAACCATCTGGGGATCGTGATGGCTTCGGCAGGTGTGGATCGCTCGAACACGCCGTCACCGCTGCGGCTGCCGCGCGACCCGGACGCTACCGCCCGCCGGCTGCGGGCGGATTTGCGCGCGTTGCTAGGCGTCGACGTGGCGGTCCTGATCACGGACACGACCGGGCGGCCGTGGCGCGTCGGAGTCACCGATTTCGCGATCGGGTGCGCCGGGCTCGTGCCGCTGCAGGACTTGCGCGGGAGCCCCGACGACAACGGCCAGGTACTGGAGATGACCCAGATCGCGGTCGCGGACGAGATCGCCGCAGCGGCGGACCTGGTCAAGGGCAAGACCGGCCGCACACCCGTGGCCGTGCTGCGGGGAGCTGGTTCCGGCGGCGATGGATCCGCCCGCGACATTATCCGCAGCAGCGACGAGGACCTCTTCTCGCTGGGCACCCGTGAAGCGCGCGCGACGGCTGTCACCGGACGCCGGACCGTGCGGTCCTTCAGCGACCGGCCGGTCCCGCTGGAGTTGATCGAACAGGCGGTGAGGGCGGCGTGCACCGCGCCGAGCCCCCATCACAGCCGGCCGTGGCGATTCGTCCTGCTGCGAGAACAGCGCCTGACGGTCCTGCGAGCCATGCGGGAGCAGTGGATCGCGGACCTGTCGGCGGACGGCTTCAGCGACGACGCCGTGGCGCGGCGCGTGCGGCGCGGCGATGTGCTGTGGAATGCCCCGGAGGTCGTCCTCGCGTTCAGCGACGTCGGCCCCGCAGCGCACAACTACCCCGACGAGCGGCGCAACAGTTTCGAACGTGACCTGTTCCTCGTCGCCGGCGGCGCTGCGGTGGAGAATCTCCTGATCAGTCTGTCCGCCAACGGGCTCGGGTCGGCGTGGATCTCGAGCACCATCTTCTGCCCCGACGTCGTCACCGGGGCGCTGGGCGTGGCGGACAGCTGGCAACCCCTGGGCGCGGTGGCGATCGGATGGCCGGCCTCACCGGCACCGGACCGCGACCCGGCCGCCGTGGCCGATCACTGGTTCGTGCGGTAGGCCGCCGGCCGACCATTGTGACGAAGTTGTTGGCCGACCGCCAACTGTGTTACGAAGGTGCGCGGTCCACGCGGTCCCGACCGCGCACCTTCGTGACAATCCCGGTTCGGACCCCGCAACAACGTTGCACAAGGAGATCGGGAACGCCGCCGGCGCCGACTACTGGTCGGAGGAGAACCTGACCGAACAGTCACCCAACTCGACCCCGGGCCACACCCGGACCCCGTCGAGCAGTTCGTTCCCGGCGCCGATCCGGGCACCGTCCCCGACCACCACGGAGTGCAGTACACAGCCGTCGCCTATGACTGCGCCCTTGCCGATGATGCTGTCCTCGATGACGCAGTCCCGGCCGATCCTGGCGTCCTCGAACACCACCGAACCCACCACCCGGGCACCCGCCGCGACTGTTGCATTCGGTCCCACCGACGTACCGCCTGTGCACTGCCCGTCGACGCGGGCGTCCCGGGCCACGAGGCAGTCGCCGGGTGTGCCGGGTAACGCCGGAGACGCGACCTTGCCCTGCACGATGTCTGAGCTGCCCTGCGCGAACGCCAGCGGTGTGCCGAGGTCCAACCAGTACCCCGGATCCACCCAGCCGACGACTGTGCGTCCGGCCGCCAGCAACTCCGGGAATGTCTCGCGCTCGACGCTGACCGGCCGCCCGACCGGGATGTGGTCGATCACACTGCGCCGGAACACATAGCATCCCGCGTTGATCTGATCGGTCACGATCTCCTCGGGGGTCTGCGGCTTCTCGAGGAACGCGGTCACCCGGTCGCCGACGGTCGGCACGAGCCCGAATGCACGCGGATCTTTGACCCGGGTGAGGTACAGCGCGACATCTGCGTCGGCCTCACGCCACGCCGCCACCAACGCCCTGATGTCCAAGCCTGTGAGGATGTCACCGTTGAAGACCACCACCGGATCATCGGGCCCGCAGGTCAGAGCGTCTGCGGCGTTGCGGATCGCGCCCCCGGTTCCCAGCGGCTCGTCCTCCACCCGGTAATCGAGGGCGAGGCCGAAGTCGGAACCATCCCCGAAGTAGTCGCTGAAGACCTCCGCCCGGTAGGACGTTCCCAGCGCGATTCGAGTGATGCCGGCCGCACGCGCGATCGCGATCTGGTGTTCGGTGAACGGCACACCGGCCACCGGCAGCATGGGCTTGGGCGTGTTGATGGTCAGCGGTCGCAGGCGCGTACCCTTGCCGCCGACGAGCAGGATGGATTCGAGCATCGTCTCAGTCTGCCAGGCAACTCCGGCCTAGTATCTTGCCCGTGTCCCAACCCCCCGGATCACCGACCCTGGCGCAGGCCCGGGCACTCCTGCTCAACGACAAGCCCACGTCACCTTTGATCACCGACTGCACGCAGGCTCGCGTCGAGCTGTCACACGCCACTTTCGACAACTGGGTCAGCAAGACGGTCAACTTCCTGCAGATGGAGGCAGACCTCGAACCGGGCGCGACGGTCAGCCTCGCACTGCCGCTGCACTGGATGTCGGCGGTGTGGTTGGTGGCGGCATGGGAGAGCGGGGCCGACGTGGTCCTGGGCGCCGAAACCGCCGATCTGCGGGTTGGGACTGATGCCGGTAGCGAGGTTGTCGTGGTGCCCGACCCGCTGGGTATGCGGCCGCCGCCGGCGGGTGTGGACGCCGAGTGGTTCTTCCCCGCCGACGTGCGGGCCATGCCCGACCAGCGCGTGCTGCCCCCGCCGCCACCGGGTGGCATGGCCGGGCTGGCCGCCCCACGGTTGGCTCAGGCCGCGGCCGAATACGCCGACGTCGTCGGATTGACCGCCGGGGGTCGTCTACTGACGGCACTGCCCCTGCTCGATCTGGCAGGCGTCCTGGCCGCGATCGGCGCTCCCTTGGCGGCGCGCGCGGGCGTCATCTACGGCACAGCCGCGGGTCAGGAAGCCCCGACGGCCGTGGCGGGCTAGCAGTCGCGATCGCCGGGGCGTGAATTCACCTCTGGTCGCAACGCAGCGGCGGGTTGCCGACACCGCTCGTGTCATCGCCAGCCGCAGGAGTTGTCCGCGAGGTTAGAGAATGTGCACGAGGTTAGAGAACGCACGTGTGGCTTCTCTAACGTCGTGCACGTTCACTAACGCGAGCGATTCCCGCCCGGCATTTTCCCGCCTGAACGCCGCGGCCGGAGATCCTAACCGGGACGCGAAAACCGAACCCGGACGACAAATCTCCAAGATGCTGGTGCCGCAGACCTTGCTCAAGCCCAGCGCGCCGCTGACACCACCGATGCGTCGGCACCCACGGTGCGCAGTGCTGCGATCGCGGGACTCGTCTGCAAGAAGTGCAGCGTCTGCTTGTTGCCAGAGGAACCCGCCACGAACAGCACGGGACGACCCGACGCAGCAGCAGCCGCCGCCGCCATCACCCGTTGCGCGTCGACCAGGATGGCCTCACCGCGCCGCGGTCCGAGGCCCGCGACCTTGGCTGAGCGCACGACGCTGTCCTTGGATCCGAGCCGGACCGGCTTGCGCAGACCGGCCGCCTGCTGGTTCGTGATCTCCTTCTTGGGCGCTACGACGATCGAGCGCTTCGCACGTTTGGCGACCCATTTGACCATGGCCGACTTCGGGGTGCCTTTGAGTACGAGCAGGTAGCCCTTCGCCCGGGTGGCACCCATGGCAGCACTGGCCAGCGCCGCCGGATTCCTGGGGCTGGCCACGAAGACTGCCCGGCGGGAACCGTGCTGGGCGTACTTGGCGAGTTTCAGCGACAGTTTGGTCGCACTGCGGTCGGTGACTCTGCGCACCTTGGCCAGCCGGGACAGCGACTTCAGACCCGTGCCGCTGAATGCCCCGATGGCGGTCACCGACTTCGCAGGGCGCAGGGCCTTGCGTGCCTTCTTGCCAGGGCCCTTGCTCCCGACGACGTACAGCGGCCGGCCCTGGGTGCCCGCATACCCGGCGGCCAGCGCCACCACGGCGGTGTCCGATGCCTGCACCACCACCGGCCTGCCACGCCCGGCCGAGGCCAGCGCGGTCGACAGCGATGTGGCCGTCACCGGCTCAGCGGTGGCCGAGCGCGCGATGTACGCCGACGGCAGGCCGAGGGCGGTGCGCAACTTCTCACCGGTGATCGAGGCCGTCTGACCCGAGGAACTGGTAGCGGTCGCGGTGGCGACCGCCCCACCGGTCAGGCGGGTCCGCAGATCCAGAAGAACCACGTCCGGCAAGCCGAACAGTTGCGCGACCTGGCTCTGCGGGCGGGTCTGCTGGTCCCACGACGCGTACCGGGTGTTCTTCGACTTGAGACTCCACGGGTCGCTCTCGCTGCGCAGCCAGGCGATGTCCTGGCCGAGCACGTCCTTGCTGTTCAGCGTGGCCCCCCCGGTGGAATCGAAGACGGGAACATCGAGCGCAGCGCCCTGGTAGGCCACGGTCAGCCCTGCGGTGTCGGACTTCGCCGTCGACCTGACCGCCTTGCGCCAGTTGGCGTAGCCCTTCTCCCCCGTCGCCCGCTGCCCGCGGAAGCCCGCATCCGACACGTGGCACCCGCAGTCGGGGTTCCACTGCGCCGCGGCGGCTTGTGACCGGGCGAGGATCGCCATCGCGCGTTGCGCCTGCAGCGGCCACGAACGGGGAACGGTGGCAAGGTAGGGCAGGTACTCGTCGTGCACCCTCAGGTTCGCGATGATCCGGAGTTTGCCCCCGGCCGTCGACAGCCTCACCGTCCCCTTGCGCAGGATGTCCTTGCCGACCCGCAACGCGGTCGCCCTGGATCCGAGTTTGCCCGCGGACCGGGTGCCCGCCCACCTGATCGTCACCTTCGAGCCGGTGACCGCCTTGCGCCAGGTCTTGCCCGCCTTACGTTCGACGACCACTTGGTCGCCGCTGACCGAGGCCCGGATCTTCGTGCGGGACCCGGCCACGAGCCCGGACTTGCCCTTGCCGATCTTCACCGCACCGCCGCCCCGTCTCAGGGCCTGGCTGCGGATGGGGACCTTGGCCCGCTTGGCCAGCGAGACCCGCAGGATGCGCCGGTCAGGGGCGCTCGACACGGAGACGCCGTTCAAGTAGTGCTTCAGGATCCCGCTGGCCTTCTTGCCGTCACGGGCCTGCCCGAGCACCCCGGCCTTCGGCACCCCCACCCCGTTGCCGTACCCGGAGCCGCGGAAGTTGAACTCGTCGGTGACCGGATCGGGGGTGATCAGGTCCGGAATGTCCGCAGACGGCGTGGACCCCCCGCCATTCTTGAAGATCTCGGAGGCTCGCGCGCGAATCGAGGGGATCTGCGCGTAGAGGTACTTCCCGGGACACGCGGTGTTGCCGGCGTCCTTGTGCCCCGAGACCCGGTTCAGCGTCGCCTTCTCGCCGGTCTCCCAGTAGCCCGAGTTCAGCGATCCGGTGCTGATCAGCGTGTCCTTGCCACCGGGGTCACGCTTGCTCAAGCCCAGTTTCCAGGCCATCAGCTTCGCAATCGACTCCTTGATCGCGCTCATCTGCGGCGCAGCGGGGTTGAACTCCTCGAAGTTGCCCATGGCCGACACCGCAAAACTGTCGTTGTTCAGGCCTGCGGTGTGCCCACCCACCACGGGCCGGTCCATGCCTCCGTAGCGCCCCTCGTAAAGGCGGCCGAACCGGTCGACCAGGAAGTTGTACGCCATGTCCGAATACTTCAGGCCCTCCGTGTACCAGGCATACAGGTTGCGCATCTGGGCGGCCGCTTGGGACTCGCTGTAGGTGCTGCTGGACACGGTGTGGTGGATGAAACCGACCTTCACCACCTTGGAGTAGATCGGCCCGCGGTTGCGCATGCTCTCGTCGGCGCCCCATTGCGCCCGGGTGATGATCGGGGGCATCCCCGGTGACGCGGCGGCCGCTTCCGACAGGCTCGGCTGCTGCACGTCCACCTGATCGGTGTCGACCAGGTGAACCTCGGTGTTGGGCGGCGCCTGCCCGTCGGGGGTCTGCACCCGCACCTGGACGGCGTCCGAGCGTCCCGTGAGCATCGGGTCGGTGCCCGCTTTCGCCTGTTGCCCCTCCGTGGTGCCCGGGTCGGGGCCGTGGTCGATGTCGAACGGGATCGGCAGCCACGAGGTCCAGCCATCCGCTTCCCGCACACGCACCTTGACCACCGAGCCCTCCGGGGGCGCCGAGTCCCAGGACAGGCCCACCAGACCGAACGGCTTGGTCTCGATGACCGAACTCTCGGTGGCCGTCGGCTGGTCCACCCCGGACATCCCGCGACCTCCTGACATCGCGATGTTGTCCAGCGTCAGTGTCTGCAGCCGGGTCGGCACCGGGTGCGGACCGGAACCAGGTAGCCCGGTCACGGGCAGGATGAGCCCGGCGGCCATGACCAGCGCAAGCACAATGGGGAAGCGGGAACGCACGAAATCACCACCTTTCGAGAGACCAGTGGAGCAGACGACTCCGCCACGGTGCCGAACCCCGGCCGTGAATCACCCCGAGAACCTCGTGGCGGTGCCCAAAATGTTCACATATCGGACACGAATCGCTTATCGGACGGAACCGCACATGGTCGGGTCCACGTCTGATGTGCGCGTGATACCTCACAGGTGAACCGGATTCAACCTGCCACGGGTTACGCTGGTACATCTATACCGATCGGAGGACAATGGCTGCTCGACGCCGTCGTTGGCCTCGCGTGCTCGGGGGCATCGCATCCACCTTCGTCCTCCTGGCAACCGGCGCCGCGGCGGCCGGAGCCGTCCTGTACGACCGGCTCGACTCGAACATCAACAGTCTGGACACCACCGACCAGCTGGGCCAGCGCCCGACGAAGGAGTCCGCCCCGACCGAGCCGATCAACATTCTCGTGATGGGTTCCGACAGCCGCACAGGCAAGGGGAACAACAAGAAGTACGGCAATGCCAGCAATGCGGGTATCGAAGGTCAGCGCAGCGACACCACGATCCTGTTCCATGTGTCCGGCGACCGCAGCCGGGCGCTCGGGATGAGCATTCCGCGCGACTCGCTGGTGACCCTTCCCGTGTGCAAGAACAAGCAGGGGCAGCAGCAGGGCGGCTATACCGGCCGGTTCAACGAGGCCTTTGACATCGGTGGCCCCGGATGCACCATCAAGGCGGTCGAGGAACTCACCGGCATCTACGTCGACCACTTCGTCGTGGTGGACTTCAACGGCTTCAAGAAGATGGTCGACGCCGTCGACGGGGTCGAGATCTGCCTGGAGAAACCGGTCAACGACTACCACGCCCGCCTGAACCTGCCGGCCGGCAAGCAGACCATCAGCGGCGAGGACGCCCTGGCGTTCGTCCGGGCACGGGAGACCCTCGGCGACGGCAGCGACATCCAGCGCATCCAGCGCCAGCAGGACTTCATCTCGTCGATGATCCGCAAGGTGACCAGCGCAGGCGTGCTCATCAACCCGATCAAACTGTTCAACCTCCTCGACGCCGGCACGAAGTCACTGACCACCGACAAGAATCTTGCGAGCCTGCAGTCCATGCAGTCGATCGCCGAGTCCATGGTCGACATCCGGCCCTCGGACATCACCTTCGTCACCGTGCCGTTCACCTACAACACCGACGGCTCCACGGTCTCCTGGGAGCAGCCCAAGGCGGACAAGTTGTTCAAGGCGATCATCAACGACAAGCCATGGCCCGAACCGCCGACCGTGCCACCGGGTCAGGACCCGCTCACGGTGCCGCCGCAGTCCATCAACGTCCTCGTCGTCAACGGCACGCCGAAGGCCGACTTCGCGAACACCGTCGCCGAGGATCTGCAGGCCCAGGGTTACAACGTGGTGGGCACCAAGTCCTCCAGCAAGGACACCGCCACCACGCGGCTCACGTACGCGCCGACGAAGGCGGAAGCAGCGCGCACCCTGGCCTACGCCGCTGGGGCCACCCGCACCACGGTCAAAGAGGGGTCCGGCAGCAAGACCATGGTGCTCAAGGTCGGATCCGACTACTCCGGGATCAAACCGGTGGTGACCAAGAAGAAGAAGGACCCGACCGACACCTCAGCGCCGAAGACCGCCGACACGTCGATCTGCGTGAGCTGACCCGTGGCACTGCCCGAATATTCGGTGGTGCTGCTGACCCAGGGGCAGCGACCAGCGGAGCTGGCCCGGGCGGTGGCATCGGTGATCGCCCAGGCGGACGTGACCACTGACATAGTCGTCGTGGGCAACGGATGGGAACCCGACGGACTGCCGGCCGGCGTGCGCGGCATAGGGCTCGAGGAGAACGTCGGGATCCCCGCCGGCCGCAACGCGGGCGCCGCTGCCACCGACGCCGGCCTGCTGTTCTTCCTCGACGACGACGCCTGGCTGCCCGAACCCGACACCCTGGCCCGGATGGCGCAGATGTTCGCCGCGAACCCGCGATTCGGATTGATCCAGCCGCGGGTGACCGACCCGGGAGCCCGATCCGACCCGACCCGCTGGATCCCGCGCATGCACAAAGGGGATCCGCGCCACAGCAGCGCCGTCTTCAGCGTCTGGGAGGGCGCGGTCGCGATCCCGCGCGACGTCTTCACCTGCGCCGGCGGCTGGCCGGATCCGTTCTTCTACGCCCACGAGGGGATCGAACTCGCCTGGCGGGTCTGGAACTGCGGCCGGATCGTCTGGTACGCAGGGGATCTCGTGGCGCATCACCCGGTGATCGATCCGCGCAGACACAGCGAGTACTACCGGCTGAACGCCCGCAACCGGGTCTGGCTGGCCCGGCGCAATCTGCCGTGGGCGGTCGGCCTTCCTTACGTGGGGACCTGGACGGCGGTGCAACGGATCCGTTCGCGCAACGATCCGCAGGCCTGGGCAGCCTGGTGGGAGGGGTTCCAGCAAGGCTGGCAGGACGACCCCGGTCCGCGCCGCCCGATCTCATGGTCCACCGTCGCCGAGATGAGCCGGTACGGCCGGCCACCGGTGGTCTGACGCCTGGTTCCCGCTCCCGTCACCCGGACGACGTGTCTGCCGGGCGGCCTACCGCCCGAACCAGCTCCATGCCGAGTCCGCCAATGCGACGACGGCGACGTACACACCCAGCCACAACCACGCCGTCACCCCGAAGGCCAGCAGCAGCACGAGCGCGGCCAGTACCCGGCCCTCGGCCCCGAGCAACAGCAGCCAGGCGGCGCGGTCGGGGAGTACCTGCTGGTTGCGGATGCGGTAAATGACGTCGTACTGCCGCCAGGCGCCGGCTGCCAGAAGCACGAACACCGCCACCCAGCGGGGGTCGCCGAAGAACCACGCGACAGCCATCAGGCTGACCATCTCCGCGACCCGGGCGACCGCCGGTGCCATCCAGCCGAGCCTGCCGCGCGGACCGCTGTCATATGCCAGCGCGAAGAAGCCCAGAGAGACCGCGAAACCCACCAGCAGCAGCCAACCGCGGTCGGCGCCGGAAGTGGCGGCGCCCAGCATCACCGCCAGTCCCGCCGCGGCCGCCGCCCCCCAACCCGACCGCGCGGGCCGCAGCCACAGCAGCAGCAGCCCAGGATCGGTGATCGCCTGCAGGCGCGCAACCATCACGGGGCTGATCGGGGAATGACTCCAGCGGATTCGGGTGGCGACGGTGTAGGCCAGGGACAGCGCACCGAACACCGCCAGCACGCCGAACGCCGGCCACGGACCAGCGACCGGGAGCAGCACCGCGATCAGCAGCCACCTCTCGGCGATCGGCATCCCCAGGATCCGCCGCCAGGAAGGGGGCCGGACCGAAGGTGGAACCGAGCCCTGCCGGTACCAGGGGTCCGGCGCATCGGTGATCGGAACCTGCGTGGGCCGCCAGGGCGGGTGTCGCAGGGACCACCCATAGTCCAGGAAGTGTTTCGTGGTGAACAGGATCAGGCAGGCCACGACAAGCGCCCAGAACGCGTCCTGGGACACGGCCACGGCCACGGCGAACCAGACGCCGTACTCCTTGACCCGGTCCCCCACCGCGTCCAGCCATGCCCCCGACGTGCTGTAGCGATGTGTCCAGCGCGCGGCTTCGCCGTCCACGCAGTCCAGCACCAGCGAGACGACCATGAGCAGGCTGGTCGCCAAGTACCCCCACCGCGACCCGCTCAGAGCCGCTCCCACCGCCGCGGCGCCGGCGATCAGGCTGATCACCGTGATCGTGTTGGGAGCCAGTCCCCACCGTACGGCCAACGGGGTGACCGCCCGCGACATCCGCCGCACAGTACGCTCCGACAACCACCCGTCGCCGCCGCGAGCGCACCGCCGTGCCTGAAGCCCGACCGGGTCGGCGGCCCGGCCCACATCGTCGGGCCCGATCTCGAACGGCGCGGCGTCGATGGCTCCGATCGCCACCGAACGCATCACCAGCAGGCTGAGCAACTGCTCCCACATCGCTCCCGGTGGTCCTATGGGAAGGTCCGCGATCGCCTGGTCGAGTGAGCCCCGGTCGGCGGCCGCGATCTGCAGGAAGCCGCCCGCACGGTCCTGGTGGTCGTGCAGTGGGGCCTGCGACGTCCCGGCCGAGACCACAGTGGCACTCGCGACGCGTACTTGCGCACTGCCCCCGGCCCCCACCAGCACCCGGCTTCCGCCGGCGGAGCGGACATCATCGATGGGATACACACCCGAGCAGTCGGCACCGGCGTCGACCAGGAGCACGTCCCCGTCGACATGCCCGAGCACCGACGCCAGTTCGATCGCGTCCCTCGCCTGACCCGCGACCTCGGCTCCCAGAACACGCAGATGATCCGCGATCCGTGGTTGGCCCTCACCCAGGACCACCACCGAGGCTGTCACCGATTCCGCCCTTTCGCCGTGTCCGAAGTGCAACCTAGCACCGGCCCGCGACGACCGGTGGCAGCATGACCAGCAGGTAAACGTCACAATGGAACCACCGACGAACGGAGTGGCGATGACGATCCAGGTTGCGATCCTGGCCGCAGGCATGGGAACCCGGCTGGGACGGCCCTGGCCGAAACCCCTCACCCGGCTCGACGACGGTCGCAGCATCATGGCTCAGCAACGGCAGAACATCGCTTCGGTGTTCGGCGAGCAGACACGGGTGATGACTGTGGTCGGGTTCAAACTCGAGTCCATCCTCGAGGCCTTCCCGGACGGACTGTTCGTCTACAACGAGAACTTCGACACCACCAACACGTCGAAGAGCCTTCTCAAGGCGCTGCGGTTCTCCGCGGACGGCCCGGTGGTGTGGATGAACGGCGACGTCGTGTTCGACCCCCAGGTCCTGGAACGGCTGGAGTCGAACATTGTGCGCGGGGACAACGTGGTCTGCGTCAACACCGCTGCCGTCGGCGAGGAGGAGGTCAAGTACACCGTCGACGAGAACGGTCACGTGGACGCCTTGAGCAAGCAGGTCGAGGGTGCCCTCGGCGAGGCTGTGGGCATCAACCTCATCTCGGGCAAGGACAAGGCCCGCCTGGTCGAATGCCTGGCCGAATGCGCTGAGCAGGACTACTTCGAGCGCGGCATCGAACTCGCCATCGAGAAGCACGGCATCGCATTCACGCCGGTCGACATCTCGGACCTGTTCGCCGTGGAGATCGATTCCGACGACGACCTGGCTCGGGCCAACGCCCGGAACTAGCGGAGGTTTCATGGCCAGCAAAGCCAAGCAGATCTACTGGGCGGTCCGCCGGGTTTGGACCCAGGGCCCGCCGGGGGCGATGGTCGAGCGGTGGGAGACCCAGACTGGTGACCGGACGCTGCCGGATGACCACTTCGAGACGGTGGTCTACTACGCCGACGGCCCGGTGAACCTCTACCAGGTGCGCCAGTGGTACGAACCCCTCAAGCAGCTCGACGCCCAGGCCCCGGTGCTGATCGTCTGCCGTTCGGTGACCGCCGCTCTGGAACTGCTCGACGAGTCACCGCTTCCGGTTGCCTACGCCGGGCGGGTCGAGGACCTGGAGAACCTCGTGGACCGGCAGCGCTTCTCCACCGCCCTGTACGTCAACCAGAACACCCGCAACTTCCAGATGATGCGGTTCGCCTCGATGCTGCACGTGTTCATCAGCCACGGCGAGAGCGACAAGTCCTACATGGTCTCCGGGCAGACCAAGTGCTACGACTACTCATTCATCGCCGGGGAAGCTGCCGCCGAGCGACTGGCCGCCCACCTCATCAACTACGACGTGCCCGCAAAGACCATCCGGATCGGGCGCCCGCAACTCGACCACGCGCCGGCCGACACCGGACCGCCACTACCGGACGACGACCGCACGGTGGTGCTCTACGCGCCGACCACCGAAGGGGACCGGCCCAGCATGCGGTACAGCTCGCTGGAATCCCATGGCGTCGAGATGATGCGGGCGCTGCTGGCCTCACCCCGGCACCGGGTCATCTTCCGGCCCCACGCCCGGACGGGGCTGTTCTCAGAGGCGCACGCGATCGCCCGGGACAAGATCAACGAGATGATCGCCGCGGCCAACCTCGCCGATCCGGGCGCCCGGCACCTGGCCGACACCACCCCGACGTTCGACTGGCAGTTGCAGGCAGCGGACGTGTGCATCGCCGACATCAGCGCGGTCGTCATCGACTGGTTGACCACCGGCAAGCCGATCGTCGTCACCAAGCCGACGAACCCGGGCGCGCCGGTGCCCGCCGAGGGCTACATCGCCTCCGTGGATCTGCTCACCAAGAAGCGGGCCGGTTCGATCGTGGAGTTGCTGGACCGCGAGGCCGCCGACGTGGCTCTGGCCGAACAACGGCGGAAGTGGACGTTCTACTACTTCGGCGACACCGCCCCAGGCGCCGCCACCCGAGCCTGGCTCGACGCCTGCCTGCGGGTGCGGACCGAGCGCGACCAACTGCTCGCGGGGCACTCACTGTCCGGCGCCGACCCGGACGCACCCTCCGAGGCCCACCGCACCGTCAACGAACTCGAGGAACTCGACATCGAGAGCTGAGCGGCAGGGTTCAGCCGGTGATTCGGCGACGGCCACCATTGTGACGAAGTTGGTGGCCCGTCCCCGCGTCGTGTCACGAAGGTGTGCGGTCCGAGCCGCCCCAACCGCGCACCTTCGTAACAGTCCAGGGCTGACCCCCGCAACTTCGTCACGAAGAGGATCGGGCGGTGCCAGCCGACACGATTGTGACGAAGTTGGTGGCCCGTCCCCGCGTCGTGTCACGAAGGTGCGCGGTTCAGGGCGCTGAGACCCAGCACCTTCGTAGCAACCAGGGGTTTGATCCCCGCAACTTCGTCACAACGAGGATCGGGCGGGCTGGAGCCGGGCCCGGTGAGCCCGGCCTAGCGGCTGAAGCCCCGCTTGAGCGCCCGCGCGGCGCCACGGGCCGTCCAGCGGTTGCGCCGGCCCTTCGCACCCGTCTGCGCGGGTGCGGCGGTCCCGATCTTCTCCGCCAGTGCGCGGCGCTCGGCCAGCGACTCCAGGACCAGGCCCGCCGTACCCGCCACAGCAGCATCCATGGTCAGCGCCTCCGGCTTGTCGATCGACCCCGACGCCGGCCGGACAGCGAGGTCGACCGGGTCGCCGATCACCTGCACTCCGAGCTCTGCGATGCCTTTGGCGAAACGCTGCCCGAACTCCAGTGCCTTGTCAGCGGCCCAGTCCGGGGTCTTGATACGGGGTTCGTCCGCGTGGGGTCGACGCTTCTCCACCATGTTGAGGATCAGCGCGCGGCGCACCATCACCGTGTATTCGTCCCACGACATCTGTCCGGCGAGTTCCTTGTTGAGCCGACGCACGAACTCCGCCTCGGGGGTCGTCATGGACCGGTTTTGGATCACCAGTTCGCGCGTCGAAAGGAACGCCTCGGGCAACCCCAGCAGCCCCTCGAAGGCGTTGAAGATCGCCTTCCGGTCGCCGTCGGGGATGACCACAACGTAGGTGCGGTCGGCGCCGATCACCTCGGCCCACCGCTTGACCTGCTCGACCTGGTCGTGGCGGTACCAGAAGCGCTCGGCGCGTCCCGACTGCTCCTCGTCGAACATCACTTTGAGCCACTGGTTGTATCCGGTCGTGACGCCAGCCTTGAGCCCCTGCTGCCAGGCCGAGGGCAGGATCGCCCCGATCGACCGCAACGTGATGACCACGCTGACCCGCCCGGTGCCGCCGAGATCGTCGATCATCCGCTTGCCCACCTCGGGCTTGATGTCGTCGAGGAACTCGCTGCTGATGATGGTCCGGCCGCTGTAGTTGGCCTCCTTGAGCATCCTCTTCCAATGCTTCTTCGGAGTGATCCGGGCACCGTTGTCCCGCCACCCGTAAGGGCGGTCCGCGCCGGCGAGGATGGCCCGGTGGTGGTACAGCGTCTTGCCGGGGTAGCGGACGCCGTAGTCCTCGAGCACCCCCCGGGCATCGGCGAGCGCGACCTGCAGCGCTGTGGTTCCGGTCTTGTGCAGACCCACATGCAGGAGGACTTCGCCTTCACCGATGGGGGTGATCGTTGACTTCATGGATCACAATTCTACGGTCGTGCGATGATCGGCGGCCCTAGCCCACTCGATACAAACGGGCCTTGCCGTCCGCGGAGGACCAAGCCAGATCGTAAGTGTCCAGGGGCAGGCTCTTGCCGTCAGCGAGCCAGAGGTCGTAGTCGAGTTTGCAGAACTCGCACGTGTCGTCGGTGTCGCTGAACAACAGCACGTACTCACCCGGCCCGGGTCGCGCACCCCGCCGGGTGAAATCGCGGAACGTGACCGACCGGCCGAGCGAGCGCGCGTACACCGGCAAGATGCGGGAGGTGCGGCCGTCGGTCCACACCGTGGCGCCGGGCGGAAGCGCCTGCACAGTCCTGTATGGGAGGTCACCGCTGTTCGGGTAGAAGGTGGGTTCGGTGGTAGCGAACCGGACGCCCGACGCGAGCAGCAGCAGGGTCAGAGCACCCGCGCCGACGGCCGCCGGGAGCCGGACCCGCGGGGCCACCCACGCGCAGAATGCCACGGCCGCGATCGTCAGACCCGGGGTGAAGGCCAGCCAGTAACGGGGGACGTCGACTCGGACACTGGGGTGCTGCGGATCCAGGAACCCCGCCTGCAGGATCAGGAACCCGGCGGGCAGCAGCGCCCAGACCACGTAAAGCGCCACACGTTCGCGCAGCACCAGCCCACCGGCGATCCCCAGCCCCGCCAACAGCAGCAGCACCCAGCCCCACGGCTCCTGCGCGATGGCGACCGGCAACCGCGCGAGGTACCACCAGCGCTGGTGTCCCAGATAGGCACCATCGAGTACTGAAGTGGAATCGTTGAGGTCCGAGCCGGTCAGCACGTGCCACTTCGCAAGCGGGTCGTCCAGCATCTGCCAGGACAGGATCACATCCAGCATCGCCCAAGGGAGCAGCCCCAACAGCAGCATGGCGAAGCCGCGCCCCCGGCGAGCGATTCCCCACACGATCCACACGAACAGTGGCCACGTGAAGACCGTGGTCTCGCGGACCTCGAACGCCCACCCGGCGACCACCCCCGCCAGAAACAGTGGCCACAACCGCTGCTTGTCGCGCGCCGCGAGCACCAGGATCAAGGTCAGCCCGTTGAGTGCGATCGCCATCAGGTCCGGGTAGCCGCGGGTCAGGTTGATGAACGTCAGCGGGGTGGCGACGAATGCGACCACGCTCATGGCCGCGATCAGCGGCGCAGCGACCCACCGGGCCAACACATAGACGACTGGGATCACCAGTGCCGTCGCCAGGAATGCGAAGGCATAGAAGGTCGGCAGTGTCGCCCCGAAGACCACCGCCACGGGGATCAGCGGCAGGATGATGCCCCAGCGCGTCAGTCCCGACGGGATCCACTCGTGGGTGCCGAAGTCGATCGCCGCCTGCGCATAGTGCCATGGATCCGAGGTGACGAGCACAGCCCGGAACAACCACGCGAGCAGCAGCGTGAACACCGTCAACCCGACGCTCACAGGCACGTCCAGGCGCGCCCGCCATGGGTCAGCGCAGGGCTGCATCGATCACCCGGGCTGCAGCGTTGCCGTCATCCCAAGCGCAGAACTGCTCCCGGAACCGGCCATACGCCCCGGCATACTCCTGCTCGACGTCGGGGAGCTGCTCGATGGCGCTGAGCACCTCCAGGGACGTTCGGCAGATCGGCCCGGGCGGGTCCGCGGTGAGGTCGAAATACAGCCCCCGGACCCGGTCCTGGTAGTCGTCGAGGTCCCAGGTGAAGAACAACATCGGCCGACCCGAGTTCGCGAAGTCGAACATGACGGAGGAGTAGTCGGTGACCAGCACGTCGGCGATGAGGTAGAGATCGGCAATGTCGGGATACGTCGACACGTTGCGCACGAACCCCCCTTCGGCCGGGATGCCGGCGCGGGTGGCGAGAAGGTGATGCCCGCGCAACAGGAGCACATGGCTGGACCCGAACCGCTCGCGCAAGGCGTCCATGTTCAGTTTCAGGTCGAAGATGTACCGCCCGCGGTCGTCATAGCGGTCATCACGCCACGTGGGTGCGTAGAGGATCACCTTCTGGCCGGGGCTCAGCCCGATCCGCTTCCTCGCGGCGGCGGCGCGGGCCTCTCGTTCGGGCCGGTAGAAGATGTCGTTGCGTGGATATCCGGTCTCCAGCAGGCCGCGCTCGACACCGAAGGCACGGCGCATGATCTCGGAACTGTAGGCGTTGGGGCTCACCAAGTAGTCCCACTTCGCGGCCTCATCTGCGAAGGTCTCCAGATAGCCCTTACGCGCGAAGTTCACCTTCTCGATGTCCTGACCGACCTTCTTCAAGGGTGTGCCATGCCAGGTCTGCAGGTAGATCTGGCCGTCGCGCTTGACGTAGCTCGGGTCGATCGAGTCGTTGGACACGACCCACCGCGCCCGGGCCAGCATGTCGTAGTACTCGGGACTGAAGCGCAGGACGGTCTGCACGCCGTCGGGCATCCGCACCCCGTGGTCACGCACCACCCAAACACGGCGGCGGCGATCCCGCCGGCGGCGCAACTGCTCGTCGATGGCCCGCAGGCTGTCGCTGTACTGCTTCCCTTTCCAGTTCTCGAACAGGATGATCTTGCGCATGCGCTTCGCGCGTCGGCGCGGGTAGTAGTCGGAGATGATCTCCTTGCGCCCGTGCAGCCCGGGGGGCTCGATGTCCCCTGCCGGGTCTATCTGGATGTACGCGGTGGCGCTGCGCCGGGAACGGACCCCGAGTTTGACGCCGTCCACCGTCAACCAGTCCGGCTCGGTCATGCGCTCGCGCACGTGCTGGGCGACATGGACCGGAACATCGTCCTGGGTCAACAGACTCCAACGGCCGGCCGGTAGGTGACTGATGCCGTCCACGGTCGCAGCGTCATCGATCGGCAGCACCACCTGCCACTGCTCGCCCTCGCGCTCCAGGGGGTAGTCGCTGCGAACACCGTTGCGGTTCTCCAGTGCGAGTGCGCGTAACGACCCGGCCTTGTCTCCGCGCAGGCGCAAGCCCTGCCTGATCAACTTCCACTCCAGCAGCCGCGGTCGCGGGCTGCGCACCGTGACGAGCAGCCCACCTGTGATCCCGGCCCGTGCGTAGTACTCCCGGTCCCCGAACGTCGCGAGCACCTCGCCGGTCTCTGGCATGAGGATCGCCGGCGCCGGATCCTCCTGCTCCGCGCTGCGCAGGAGGATGTCGAACTCCACCTGCGACGACGATTCCAGTTTCGGCATTGTGGACAAGTCCAGTTCCACGGTCCCGGCCAGGGGCGCGGACACCTCCTCGAAGTCATCCCGGCGCCGGGCCGCGACCTGGATGCCCGGCTCGGCGGAGTCGAAGTGGACCCGGATGCGGTCTGCCCCGGGCACTTCGACCCCCGCGACGACCGGGCGGGGCGCATAGACGGCGATGGCGAGGGACTCGCCGCGCCAGCGCACGGCGGCGATCCGGCCGTCGGGCAGGGCGACCCGGCGCGGCAGTTGCGCGGCTCCGTCGTAGGTCCCCGCCAGGGGCACCCGGCGCCGACCGCCGGGCGCGGCGACATCCACGTCACACCGCAACACCCCCTCGGCGGGAAGCCCGTCGAAAGGCACTGTGAACGACAGACCGACATTGGCGTAGGTGACGTCGGCGGACATCTCCTTGGCGGTCAGATCCGCGCGGTTGTGCCACTTGACGGGCACCCAGAAGGGCTCGTCCCCGCCCGTGATCCGGATCCGCAACCTGCGTTCTTCCGGTCCGCCCGAGTCGATTCCGTCAAGGTAGGCGTACCCCGACACCGCGAGACCCTCAGCAGTCCATTCAGCCTTCTCGACCTGGGATACGACGGGCTGCGCCTTGCCCCATTCGTAAAGCTCCTTCGGGATGCCCGGGTCGCCGAAGAACGGCATGTCGGCGTATGTCACCCCGTCACCGGGCACCGTCTTGCGCACTGCGTACGGATCCCGCTCGAACTCCAGGAACTCCAGCAACTCCTCGTGCTTCCCCTGTTCGATCAGCCAGTACCGCAGCCGGTCGCGCGGGGGCAGTTCCGCCATCACCTCCGGGGCGGCGGCACGCACGAACGCACCGACCAGGTCCAGGAACAGCCGCTGGTAGTCGGCATCCGCGCCCGGGTAGTTCGGGGTGTAGAGGGGGATGTCGAAGGTGAGCACCTTCCGGTCATGGATGCGCTTGAGGAACTCGTCCGCGCCGACCATTGCCTCGACTTCGGCGATGGCGTTCATCCGGTCGCGCAGATTGTCGATCTCGTCCCGTCGCTGGGTGATCGACGCCTTGGAGTCGATCCGGCGCCGCCACCAGTAGACCGGGGTCTTCAGGACATCCACCGAGCGCGCCTGCATGTGTGCGGCGATCATGACCGAAAGATCCTCATAGGTGACACCGACCGGGAACCGCAGCCCCGCATCTCGCCAGAACTGCGTGCGGAAGACCTTGTTCCAGCTGGTGGTGTCGTAGATCAACGCCGGGGTCGACCGGATCGTGGTGCGCAGCCGGGTCGCCAGGATCGCATTGCGGTGCGGGCCACTGGGCAGCAGATGAGCGCCGTCGTAGCGCAGCACGTCCCCCGATGCGATGTCCGACCCGGTTTTCAGAAGGGTTCCGAGCAGGACCCGGAAACCCTCGGGCGGCACCACGTCATCGCCGTCCACGAATGCCAGGTACTCCTCGGTGACGTGGTCCAGTCCGAGGTCGCGAGCACCTCCCGGGCCGCTGCCGGGTCCGACGACCACCTGCCACCCGGGATTCGCGGCGGCGTACCGCTCGCAGATCCGGCCGGTGTCGTCGGTCGAGCCGTCGTTGACCAGGATCACTTGGCTGGCGGGCAACTCCTGTGCCAGCAGCGAATCCAGGCAGGCCACCAGGAATTCCGCCACGTTGTGGCAGGCGACGACGACGCTGAGCCCCATTGGCACGACTTTAGCCGTTGAGCGGCAACCGACTGAGCAGGTCGGTGGTCCGCGATCGGGGTGTGGCAGCGCCAGTCCCTCCATCTGCTGGCCGCGGCACGCACCGCCGGCCAGCAGATGGAGGGGAGAACCATGACGAAACCGGCATATGGGGCACGGATGCCTCCATCTGCGGGCCGATATGCGACCAGAACACGCAACCCGGCCACGAGATGGAGGCGCCGGCGGCCTGGACCCGGACTGGGGGCGGCGACCGCGCGTTTGCGACGAAGGTGTCAGGTCCTGACGGGGGTTTGTGACGAAGGTGCCGGGTCTGACCCCGGGCCGCGCTCACCTTCGTCACAGAGCACTCACGGGCACCACACCTTCGTCACAAAGAGAAGGTAGACGCCGCCCGCACTCAACCAGTGCGGATCCCCGCGATCCGGGTCCCCACCTGCCGCCAGTACCAGTCGATGGCCGCCTGCCAGGCCGGCGGAATCGCCATGCCGAACCGGGCCGGCGGGTCCAAGGCGACAGTCAGGTGTCCAAGCAGATTGGCCTCCGCGGCACGGCGGGTCCCCTGCACCCGGTTGCGGCGTGCCCGCAGGTACTTGCGATGACCGGCCAGCCAGCCCCACCCGGACAGTTTCTGGTCGAGCCAGCCGTCCCTTCGACTGTGCGCCACCACAGCAAGTTCGGCGGCAACCATCAGCGGTGCCAACGCCAGCAGGGTGCGCCCCCGGTAGGTGGTCAGGATGGTGACCAGGCGGTTGCGCTCCAGCAGGTACATCTTCCGCGGATTGCGTGAGAAGTCGTAGTGGTGCCACGCCCGCGCATCGGCAAGCACGTTCACGCCCAGCCCGCTCAACCATGTACGAAAAGACAGGTCGATGTCCTCGCCGTACATGAAGAACGTCGGGTCCATGCCACCGAGATCGAGGAACACCTGCCGGCGTACCCCGAAAAGGGCTCCGGACACGCTCGCCCGGGCGCCGGCGCGGGCCTCGTCGGCGGGCTGTCCGTACCCTCCCGCCCACGAGAAACCCAGAAGGTGCACCGGATTGCCCCAGGAGTTGACCACGTCGGGTTCATCGGCCAGCAGAACGGTCGCGCCTACCAGGCCCGCCCCCGGTTCGTGAACCGCCGAGTGGAGGTGGGACAGGCAGCCTGGCTCGACGATCGCGTCGCTGTTGACGAACACGAGAGTCGATCCGTCAGCAGCGCGTGCCCCGAGGTTGCAGCCGCCTGCGAAACCGGTGTTCCCGCCGGGGTCGAGGATCCGGACATACTCCGGCAGGCCCGCACACGCCGGACTGCCGTTGTCCACCACGATCACCTCGACCGCGACACCCTTGCTGGCCTGGATAGCCCGGACCACGTCGAGCAGGTGCGGTTCCTCGCCGAAAGCGCAGACTACCGCGCTCACGTCGAAGGTCATGAGCGCAGATTCGCCGGGCTGGTCAGGAATCCCACTCCCCAACTCATGTGCATGGTCGCCAGCGCCACCGGAACCCGCATACGCACCCGGGCCGGTTCGTCCGGACTGATCAGCAGACCGCCGACGACGACCGCGCCCGTGTACACCGCCGACGGCAGCCACGCCACCCACGCCTTGCGCCGGCCGGACAGCCCGCCGATCACCGCCGCGGAGACGCTGGTCACCAACCCGGTCACCGCCATCGGTGGCGCCAAGTACCGAAGGCTCACCGTCTCCGGGTGCTGCCGCATGATCTCCCGGCGCCACCGGCCGTAGTGCAGGTACTGCTTGGCAAGTGCCCTAACCGTCGAACGCGGTCGATACGTCACCTCCATCGCCGGCGTGAACCAGACCTGTCCCCCGGTCTCGCGGATCCGATGGTTCATCTCCCAGTCCTGCGCGCGGACGTACGCTTCGTCGTACCCACCGACCCGTTCCAGCGCCGCACGTCGGAAGGCCCCCAGGTACACGGTCAGCGCCGGGCCCTCCTGCCCCCCGGTGTGGAAGGACGCCGCACCCACTCCGAGCCGTGACCGCATCGCGCAGGCAACCGCCCGTTCGAAGTCAGTGCTCCCGACTGCTGCCATCACCCCACCCACGTTGTCCGCCCCGGTGCGTTCGAGGACCTCGACGGCGGTGCGTACGTAGTCGGGCGGCAACAGCGCGTGCCCGTCCACCCGGACCACGATCGGGTGGGTCGTCGCGGCCAGGGCGGCATTGAGCCCGGCGGGGGTCTTCCCAGCCGGGTTGGGGACGAGGATGATGCGCGGGTCGGCGGCCTGCAACTGCGCCGCAACCCGATCGGTGGAGTCGGTCGAGGGTCCGAGCGCCAAGGCGATCTGCAGGTCGCCCTGATAGTCCTGGGCGGTGATGGCGGCGACTGCCTCGGCCAGGTGCCTCTCTTCATTGAGCACCGGCATGATCACGGCCACAGGTGGGATCGGGTCCATCACCATGACGGTATCCGGTCGGGCCCGGGCTTCGAACCCCAGCCGGATCAGGCGCACCGGCTTGGGCGCGGAGGGCCAATCCGGCGGCCCGGACACGCTGACACGTCGCTGCCCGGGATTGGCTTTCATCGAAGTTACGGTGGAATCCGTTTGATGAAAGGGACCCCCCGTGCCGTCTCGACGCCTCGTGCGCCTGCTCGCTGCGCTTTCCGCTGCCGCGATTCTGTTGAGCAGTGGGGCCGCGTGGGCCACCGTCCGGCACTACGCCGGCCAGGTCCAGCGCATCGATGCTTTCGGAGAGCAGCGCACACCGCCGGCCAGCGGCGATCCGATGACCTTCCTGGTCGTCGGATCTGACAGTCGGGCGGGGCTCTCGGACAAACAAGTCAGGCGTCTGCACACCGGGTGGGACGTCTACGGGCAGCGCACCGACACGATGATGCTTGCCCACCTCGGCCGCGACGGCAACATCAGCGTCGTGAGTCTGCCGCGGGACTCCCTGGCCACGATCCCTGCCTACACCGACGCCTCCGGGGTCAACCACCAAGCCTCACAGGAGAAACTCAACAGCGCCTATGCGTACGGCGGCGCCCCTTTGCTGGTGAAGACCGTCGAACAGTCCACCGGCCTGACGATCGACCACTACCTCGAGGTCAGTTTCGCGGGGTTCGTCAAGATGGTGAACGCCCTCGACGGCGTGGAGGTGTGCTCGCCCACGGATATCTACGACCCGCCGTCGGGCCTGCAACTGCCCGCCGGCCGCTCCACGCTTAAGGGCCGCGACGCACTGGCCTACGTGCGGGCCAGGGAGTTCGACCCCACCGCGGACATCGGGCGGATGAAACGCCAGCAGGGCTTCGTGGCAAGCATGGTCCGCAAGGCATCCAGCTCGGCGGTTCTTCTGGACCCGGTGCGGGCCACGTCGTTCGTGGACGCGATCCTGAGCAGCATGAAGGTCGACCAATCACTGGGCAACTCCCAGGTGATGGACCTGACCCGTCGCTTGTCCCAGGTCGACCCCTCCCAAGTGACCTTCCGCACCGTGCCGGTCACCGGCGAGAGGGCAATGGGCGCGATCGGGAATGTGGTGACGTGGGACGGCCCGGCGTCGGACGCCTTGTTCACTGCGTTGCGCAACGACACCCCGATCCCGGACAAGCCGTCGGCTCCGCGCGTGAAGGTTGCACCTGCGGACATCAACGTGACGCTGCTAGGCACAGGTGAGACCGCAACCTCGGCCTACGCGGACTTCACCGGGGCCGGGTACTCGGTCTACGGACAGCCTGTTGCGGGCACCCTGAGCGCGACCACGATCGAGTACGACCCTGCGTACAACGTCTCCCTGAAGACGCTGGAAGCCGCCCTCCCCGGGGCGGCGACCGTGGAGGTCCCGGGTCTGGGCTCGACCTTCCGCGTGACCATCGGAAGCGACTACAAGGGGATCACGCAGGTGTCCGTGAAAGATCCGACCGAATCAGCGGCACCGACGACCGCCGACGACGTCTGTGGCTAGCGGTGGCCGGAGGCCGGGTGCACATCGCAACTCGGCGGCCGCCCGGCGCAAGCCGGGAACCAGCAGTTGGCCCGCGCAGGCCGCCATTGAGTCAGATGACCGACCGGCCAGACCTTGCCGCAACGGCAGCGATGACTACTTCAGCAGGTTGCGTGCCATCACCAACCGCTGGATCTGGTTGGTGCCCTCGTAGATCTGGGTGATTTTGGCATCGCGCATCATGCGCTCTGCGGCGTAGTCCTTCACATACCCGTACCCGCCGAGGATCTGCACGACGTCGACGGTCACCTTCATCGCGGTGTCGGAGGCCAGGCACTTGGCCGCACTGCCCAGGAAAGTGGTCCGCTCATCACCGCGCTCGCCGGCCGCCGCGGCGTAGTACACCAGATGGCGCGCCGCTTCGACCTGCATCGCCATGTCCGCGAGCATGAACTGGATGCCCTGGAAGTCCGCGATGGACTTGCCGAACTGCTTACGTTCCTTGGCGTAGTCGATCGCGAGGTCCAGAGCGCCCTGCGCAATGCCGACGGCCTGGGCGCCGATGCAGATGCGGGTCAGGTCGAGGGTCTTCATCGCCGTGGCCCATCCGGTGCCCTCTTCGCCGATCATGCGATCCGCAGGTAGTTCCACGTTGTCGAAGTAGAGTTCGCGGGTCGGGGATCCCTTGATGCCCAGCTTCTTCTCCTCGGCCCCGAGCGAGAACCCGGGATCGTCGGCGTGCACGACGAAGGCGCTGATCCCGCGGGGGCCCGATCCGGGATCCGTCGAGGCCATGACCGTGTAGTACTTCGAAACCCCGGCGTTGGTGATCCAGCGCTTGGCCCCGTTGAGCACCCATACCTCGCCCTGCTTGACCGCGCGGCTCTTCATGCTGGCCGCGTCGCTGCCCGCCTCCGGTTCACTGAGCGCATAGCTGAACATCGCCTCGCCGCTGGCGACCTGTGGCAGGTAGCGGCCCTTGAGATCCTCGTCGCCCCCGACCAGCAACGGAGTCGTGCCGAGCTTGTTGACTGCGGGGATCAACGACGACGACCCGCACACCCTGGCCACTTCCTCGATGACGATGGCCGAGGCCAAGTTGTCGCCACCGCTGCCACCGTATTCCTCGGGGATGTGGATCGCGTGGAATCCGCTGGCGGCGAGCGCCTCATACACGTCCCACGGGAACTCCGCCTTTTCATCGATTTCTGCCGCCCGGGGCGCGATCTTGTCGGCGGCCAGCGCTCGCACGGCCTGCTGCAGTTCGCGATGCTCTTCGGGTAGGCGGTACACGTCATCCATGGTTTCTCCGATCGGGTGCCGAGCCCATCGTACGAACCGTTGGCCGACGGGCGAGCGCCGGGAGGTGCGGGGCCGGGCCGGCATTGCGTCGGGCCCGACCCTGGTACGAAACGACTCGAGTACACGGTCGCCGCAGGAGTTGGCCGCGGGGTTGGAGAGTGGCTCGTGTACCCGGTCGCCGCAGAAGTAGGCCGCGAGGTTAGAGGTTGTCCACGAGGTTAGAGAACACACGCGTGGTTTCTCTAACCTCGTGCACGTTCTCTAGTCCGAAAATGGCTTGTGTGCTCGGTCGCCGCAGAAGGGGGCCGCGAGGTTAGAGAATGGTCGCGAGGTTAGAGGTTGTCCACGAGGTTAGAGAACACACGCGTGGTTTCTCTAACCTCGTGCACGTTCTCTAACGCGAGCGATTTCCGCCCGACATTTCCCGGCTGAACGCCGCGGATGACCGACCGGAATTCCGCGACCCGCGCCAGACTCGGTCCCGACGCCAACCCCATGCCCAAGGAGTTGCCGGCGCGGGTCGTGGTGGCCGAGACGGACTGGGCTGCTTGGCGCCTTCGCCTCATTCCGGCTCCGACGCGGGTGTTGCACCCCTAGACTCAAAGGCGTGGAACTCAAGCGAAACCGCCCGCCCGGACCCTACGAAAACCTGCCAGAGGTTCCGGCCTTCGAGGTCACCAGCGAGGACATCACCGAGGGAGCCGCCCTGAAGACGCGCCACGTGCACGGAAGCGCCGGCGGCGAGGACCTGTCCCCCCAATTGTCGTGGTCCGGTTTCCCCGCGCAGACCCGCAGTTTCGCCGTGACCTGCTTCGACCCTGATGCCCCGACTCACAGCGGCTGGTGGCACTGGATCGCCGTCAACATCCCGGCCGATGTCACATCCTTGCCGCGCGGAGCCGGAGCTGCCGACGGCAGCGGGATGCCGCAGGGGGTCGTGCAACTGTGCACCGACTACGGGTCATGCGGGTACGGCGGCGCGGCCCCGCCGCCCGGCGACCACCCCCACCGCTACTTCTTCGCCGTCCATGCGCTCGACGTCGAGACGTTGGACCTGTCGCCCGACACATCCGCTGCCATCGCGGGGTTCAACCTCACTGCCCACACGATCGCACGAGGGGTGCTGGTCGCGACGTACGCCCACTGAGTCGCGGTCCCCGCCGGGGCGGAGATGTCGTCTGACGCGTGACTTGTGATTCGAACCAGTGCCCTTGGTGGTTCGCACGCGAGCAGCCGCGTCAGGCAGCAGGACCCAAACGCGGCCAGTCCGCCGCCGGGCATCGGTCCATGACCACAGACAGCCCCGCTTCGCGGGCCCGCACAGCAGCGGCCTCATCGATCACATCGAACTGCAGCCACACCGCACCCGCCCCGACCGCGATCGCCGAGTCGACGATGGGGCCGACGATTTCGCTGTGCACGAAGCAATCGACGACATCCGGCGGCCCCAGCAGCGCAGCCGCCTGCTCCACAGTCGCGAAACCCTTCGACCCGCGGACGTCCTCCGCCTTGGGGTGGATCGGGGTGATGGAACGGCCCTCCCGCTGCAGGAACGCGGCCACTCCGTAGGCCGCCCGCGCGGTGTTGCGGCTCAGCCCCACGACGAACCAGGTGCGGGCGTCGGCGAGCAGTCCGGCGACCACCTCGTCGGTGCCGTACAACCGCGGGTCGCGATCCGGGCTGGACTGGCCGGGCAACCGGCAGTAGTCGCCGTTCGTCACAGTGTCTGCGCCTTCCGCACGACCTCGCCCTTGGCCTGCGCGGAATCACGCAGAGCCGTTTGGAATGCGACCACCCGTTCCTGCAGAACCGAATCCGACGCCGCCAGTATCCGTACGGCGAGCAGGCCTGCGTTGCGGGCATTGCCGATCGCGACCGTAGCCACAGGCACCCCCGCCGGCATCTGGACTATGGACAGCAAGGAGTCAAGTCCGTCGAGTTTCGCCAGCGGCACCGGCACGCCGATCACGGGCAGCGGGGTCACCGCGGCGAGCATCCCGGGCAGGTGCGCGGCTCCTCCGGCCCCGGCGATGATGACCTTGATCCCCCGGTCAGCTGCAGTCCGTCCGAACTCCAGCATCTGTTCGGGCATCCGGTGGGCAGACACCACGTCGGCCACGCAGTCCACGTCGAACTCGGCGCACGCGTTGACCGCTTCGCACATCACCGGCCAGTCCGAGTCGCTGCCCATCACCACTGCGATCTGAGGCTCACTCATCGATGACTCCCTGGAAGTAGTCTGCTGCATGTCGGGCGCGCTCCAGCAACGATTCCTCATCTTCGCCGAGTGCCGTCACATGCCCCACCTTGCGCCCCGGGCGCACATCCTTGCCGTACAGGTGGATCTTCAATCCCGGGTCGCGGGCCATCACGTGCCTGAACGCGATGTGCAGGTCTTCGACGTCCCCGCCGAGGATGTTCGACATCACGGCCTTGGGCTGTCGCGGCCGCGGGTCGCCCAGCGGCCAGTCCAGCACGGCACGCAGGTGATTCTCGAACTGTGAGGTCTGGGCGCCTTCGATGGTCCAGTGACCGGAGTTGTGCGGCCGCATCGCGAGTTCGTTGACGATCAGCCCGTCGGGGGTGTCGAAGAGTTCGACCGCCAGCATCCCGACCACGCCCAGTTCCTTGGCGATGCCCAGTGCCAAGGCCTCCGCCTGCTCTTCGGACGCGCTGTTCGGCCGTGCGGGCGCGACCACCTCGACGCAGATCCCGTCGGACTGCACGGTGCGGACCGGCGGATAGGCCACCGCCTGACCGTGTGGCGACCGGGCCACCTGCACCGCGATCTCCTGGCTGAAGGCGACGAGTTCTTCGACCATCCAGACCGCGCCCGGGCCGAGGCTGTGGGACATGACGTCGTCAGCCTCGGCCTCGGACGCGACGATCCACACCCCCTTGCCGTCATAACCGCCCTTGGACGCTTTGAGGACCTTGGGCCAGTCCGCATCGAAATCCACGACTTCCTGCACCGCACCGACCTGCTGCCAGTGCGGCACCGGGAAACCTGCCTGCGCCAGCCGGGCCCGCATGGCCGCCTTGTCCTGTGCGAACGCGAGCGCGTGGGAGCCCGGGTGGACGGCCACCCCGTCTGCCTCCAGCGCCTCGACGACGGCCAGCGGCACGTGCTCGTGATCGAAGGTCACCACATCGACGTCGGCGGCCAGGGCACGGATCGCGTCGGCATCCTGGGCGGCCCCGACAGACATGGCCGGAACCACCTGGGAGGCGCTGTCGTGTTCGGAGTCGGCCAGCACATGCAGCTGGATCCCCAGCGCGATGGCCGGCTGCTGGCTCATCCGCGCGAGTTGGCCACCTCCGATGATCCCGACCCGGGGGGTGCCTGCAGGCAGGTCAGGCACTGGGCAGCCCCAGGTCGCGAGCGATCAGCATCCGCTGCACCTCGCTGGTCCCTTCCCCGATTTCGAGGATCTTCGCGTCGCGATAGAACCGGCCGGCCGGGAACTCGATCATGAACCCGTAACCGCCGTGCACCTGCGTTGCCGCGCGGGCATTGTCCATGGCCGCCTCCGATGTGTACAACTTGGCGATGGCCGCCTGCTGCTTGAAGGGCTCACCGCGCTCCATGCGCCCGGCGGCCTCCCGCCAGGCGAGCCGGGACAGGTGGGAGCGCATCTGCATATCGGCGATCATGAATTGGATCGACTGGTTGGTGCCGATCGGGCGGCCGAACGCCTCCCGCTCGTGGGCATAGTCGACACTGACGTCCACACACCCCTGGGCCAGCCCCGTGGACAGCGCCGCGATCGCGATCCGCCCTTCGTCGAGGATTGACAGGAACTGTGCGTAACCGCGACCGCGATCCCCGACGAGGTTCCGCGCGGGAACCCGCACGTCCACCAACGAAACCTCGTGGGTGTCGGAGGCGTCCCAGCCGACCTTCTTGTAGGGCGCGGACACGCTCAACCCAGCCGTGCCGGCGGGGACCAGGATGCTTGAGATCTCCTTGCGGCCGGCGTGCTCGCCGGTCACCGCAGTGACCGTGATCAGACCGGTGATGTCCGTACCCGAGTTGGTGATGAAGGCCTTCGTGCCGTTGATCACCCATTCGTCGCCGTCGAGGTGGGCGGTGGTGGTGGTGCCACCGGCATCCGAGCCGGCCCCGGGTTCGGTCAAGCCGAACGCCCCGAGCATCTGCCCGGAGGTGAGCTTGGGCAGCCATTCGGCCTTCAGCTGCTCGGAGCCGAACCGGTAGATGGGCATCGCACCGAGGCTGACGGCGGCTTCCAGGGTGATCGCGATGGAGGAATCGATCCGGGCCAGTTCCTCGATCGCAACGCACAGCGCCGTGTAATCGCCGCCCATCCCGCCGTACTCCTCGGGGAATGGCAGGCCGAACAGACCCATCTCGGCCATCTGGGCCACCAGCGGATAGGGGAACTCGCCGCGCATGTAGTAGTCACCGATCACCGGGGCTACCACGTCGTGCGCGAAGGCGGCGACGGTCTTGCGCAGCGCCTCGTGTTCTTCTGTCAGTCGCAGATCCATGGCGGGCCTTTCGGTGAGCAAAATCACGGCTGTGTTCCAGACTAGTTTCTGCCCCTGGCAGGTACTCTGGGGAGGTGAGAACCCCCGTCGCGGTCCGGTCCGCATGGCTGCGTGTTGAGGACCTGGTCCAGCAGATGGCCAAGTTCGGTGTCGTGGGCCTTGTGGCCCTGGTCGTGGATGTCGGGTTGTTCAACGTTCTGCGGTTCGCCGGTGGCGAGGGCCCGTTCTACGACAAGCCGCTGACCGCCAAGGTCATCTCGGTGATCGTTGCCACGACCGTGGCCTACATCGGCAACCGGATCTGGACGTTCTCCGACCGCGGCCGCACCAGTTACGCCCGCGAGTACATCTTGTTCTTCGTGCTGAACGGGGTCGCGCTGCTCATCACATTGAGCGTGTTGTGGTTCAGTCACTACGCCTTGAGCCTGACCAGTCCGCTGGCCGACAACATCAGCGCCAACATCATCGGCTTGGGCCTGGGAACCCTGTTCCGCTTCTGGTCCTACCGCAAATGGGTCTTCCCCGAACTGCCCGCCGAGGTCGTCGCCGACGAAGCGCTGGTCTGAGAGGTTCGCACGTCAGCGCGAGCCCGCCCCTTGTCACGAAGTTGCGAGTCCCCGAGCGACTTTGTGACGAAGTTGCGGGGTCCGCCGGGCGTGTCACCCGCAACTTCGTCGCGCAGCGTCCTGGGCGCCTGCAACTACGTAACAATGACCCGGTCAGGGCGGCCCGATGCTTGCTCGCCGACCGCCACCAGCGGTGGTCGGCCGCACTACACCGGCGTGACGCCGTGCCGGCGCTCGGAGAAGCGGCGGTCCTTGCTGCGGGCCCGGGCTATACGGGCGATCAACTCGGCGCGCAGGTCCTCCGGCTCGATGACTGCGTCCACCACCAGTTCCGAGGCCAGCCGCATCACATCGATGTCTTGCTCGTACTCCTCCCGCATCGCGAGGATGAACTTGGTCCGCTCGTTCTCGGTCTCCAGCGCGGCGATCTTGTTCGCATAGACAGCGTTGATCGCAGCTTCAGCACCCATCACGGCGATCTTCGCGGTGGGCAGCGCGATCGTCGCGTCGGGGTCGAACCCGGGACCGGCCATGGCGTACAGACCAGCGCCGTACGCCTTGCGTACGACGACGCAGAACTTCGGGACCGTGGCCTCGCTGACGGCCGTTATCATCTTGGCGCCGTGCCGGATGATCCCTTGCTTCTCGACCTGAGTGCCCACCATGAAGCCGGGTACGTCGGACAGGAAGACCAACGGGACGTTGAAAGCGTCGCACAACTGCACGAACCGGGCGGCCTTGTCGGCGGAATCCACGAACAGTGCCCCGCCTTTGGAACTCGAGTTGTTCGCGACGATCCCGACCACCTCGCCCTCCATCCGGGCGAAGCCGACGATCAGTTCCGTGGCCCAGAGGGCATGGATCTCGAAGAAGGAGTCGGTGTCCACCAGCCCGCGGACGTACTTGTACATGTCGAAGGCCTGGCGCTCCGAGTCCGGCACCAAGGCACGCAGATCCACGTTGCCCGGCGATCTCGGCGCTGCGGAGGGGGGGTGTTCGCGCCAGTTCTCCGGCAGGTAGGACAAGTAGCGCTGCACCCCGAGCAAAGCGTCCGCTTCGCTCTTGGCCAGCATGTGCCCGACCCCGCTGTCGACGCAGTGCACCCGTGCCCCGCCCATCTGCTCCAACGTCGTCTTCTCGCCGGTGACCATCTGAACCATGCGGTCACTGGCCAGATACATGCTGGCATTGCCCTCGACCATGATCACGATGTCGCAGAACGCGGGGATGTAGGCGCCGCCGGCCGCCGACGGGCCGAACAGCGCGCACACCTGCGGGATCGCACCGCTGGCCTTCACCTGGGTGTGGAAGATCTTGCCCGCTCCGCGGCGGCCCGGGAACAGGTCGACCTGATCCGTGATCCTCGCTCCGGCCGAATCCACGAGGTAGACCATCGGCACACCCGTCTTGTACGCCACCTCGATGATCCGGATGATCTTCTCCACGGTGCGCGCGCCCCAGGACCCCGCCTTGACGGTGGAATCATTGGCCATCAAGGCCACCGGGCGGCCGTCGATGGTCGCAGTGCCTGTCACGACACCGTCGGCTGGCAGCCCCGTGGCTTTGACGTTGGCGAACATGCCGTCCTCCACGAAGGACCCCGCATCGACGAGCCGGTCGATGCGGGCGCGGGCGAACAACTTGCCTCGCCGGGCATTGGCCTTGTGGTACTTGGCCGCGCCGCCGGCCGCGACCTCTTCGGTAAGACTCTTCAGATCCTGACTGTCCACACTTCGTAGCGTAGGGGCGCCTTCACTGCGGTGGCTTGGCCCGGGTGAGGACGAAAGGACGGACCACCCCGAAGCCGCGCACCGGCCGCCCCCGCTGCGCACGCAGGCCGAATGCGGAGTCGGCCTCGAGATGCGTCTTGGTCTCGGTGTCGACAAGGGTTCCGCCGGGCTTGGCCATCGCCGTCAGCCGGCTGGCCAGATTGACCGTGGTGCCGAACACGTCGCCCATTCTCGACACCACCTGTCCTGTAGCCAGGCCGATCCGCATCTCCGGGCAGCTGTTGTCCTCGGTATGCGTGGCGTGCAGGCCCACGGCGATCCTCGCCGCGTCCTCAGCGCTGCTCGTGACGAAGAGGACTTCGTCGCCCACCGTCTTGACGACCCGGCCGCCGGCGGCCGCCACGATGTCCGAACTCACCGCCTCGAACCGTTGCACGAGTCCGGCGAGTTCGGTCTCGGGCAACCGTCGCGACATCCGCGTGTAGCCGACCATGTCCGCGAAACCCACGGTGAGCACCCCGGACTCCGACCCCGCCGGCGAGGCACCCCCGACCGCCGCCGCCCGGGTCACCGCGGTGGCCACAGCGCGCCGCCAAACGTAGACCAGCAGCGCTTCGAGATCGGGCATGAGCGCATCGAGCTCGTCCGCGAACTCCCCGAGAGTGCGGGCGGCCAAACCGTCGGAGGCATCGATCACACTTTGACGCTCCAGCAGACCGGCGAGGGTGTTGATCTGCCAATCTGCCAAGCGGGCTGTCGTCTGGCCCAGGCCCCGGACCAGGTCGTTGGCGGTGTCGGGGTCGAGTTTGCCGACCTCGATCAGGTGCAGCATGCGGTGCAGCGCGGTCACATCCTCATCGGTGAACGCGACCGCTTCGCCCACATCTGCGTATCCCATCGACCGCCACAGGGTGCGGGCAGATTCCAGTGGGATGCCGGCGTCTCCGGACACCTCTTCCCGCCTGTACTTCAACGGTCCACCGAGCAGGCTCTCCTGGATCTCGGCGAGTGTTCGGGGCCGCGCCGGGGAGCCGGATCCGGCCGATTCGCCGGAGGTCACGATTCGTTGGTCGGCGGACTGTGATCGGGGCCGCCGGTGCGGTTGCGCCGGAAGGCGTCGTCTTCGTCGTGCAAGCGGTACACCTCCCGCTGGACCGTCTCCACATCCGGGATGTTCTCGATCACGAGTTGCCCGTTCTCAGCGGCACTTTCGATCATCAGGGTGCCGGTGTTCAACAGCCGCTCCCAGAACGAGTGGTCGAAGGACACGTCGTTCACCTTCGACAAGGGCATGTCCCGACCCTTGCGCGCGACGATCCCGGTGCGGATGATGATGCGGCGATTGGTGAACACGTACTGCGTCGTCCACCAGAAGAGGAACGGCCTGATCACCAGGATGAACAACGCGATCAGCGCTACGACGATCAACACCCAGGTGATGATGTCGCCGGTCGCCCCGTCGAACCACGAACTGACCCGGCCCAGCGCGAAGAAGAAGACTCCGATGATCACGACGAGCCAGAAAGCCGGCCAGATCAGCGTCTTCCAGGCCGGACGCAACTCGAACTGGATCTGCTCTTCGTTGCCAAGAAGTTTCTGCGGGTATGCCATGGCTTGATCGTGCCACTTTTTGGCACGCAGATCACCCCCGCAGCGTCACGTCCGCAGCCGATACCCGGTGGACGACGGCTTGGTCATCGCGAACCAGCAACCGCGCCTGGTCATCTATGCTCTCCGCGAAGCCGCGCCACCGGCCGTCGGGCGCCCGGACCTCCACGTCGCTGCCGACGGTCACACATCGTCCCAGATAAGCCGTCTCCAGTCCGCACCGGTGGGCGTCCCCTGCCGCCTCCACGAACCGTGTCCACCACCCGTGCAGATATCCCACCACCGAGGCCAGAACCTGATCGGCATCGGGTTCGCCACCCAGTTCGGCCACGCTCACCGCGTTCGGGTCCGGAGGGTCGCCGGCGAAACGCAGATTGACGCCCACTCCGACGATGACCGCGTCGCCGTCACGCTGCACGAGGATCCCCGCCAGCTTTCCGGACCCGCCAACGACGTCGTTGGGCCACTTGAGCCCGACTTCGGGGACCCCGCTGTCGCGGATGGCGTCGGCGACAGCGACCCCTGCCAGCAACGGGATCCAGCCCCAGGCCGTCACGGTGGAGGGGGCCTCGAGCCGCACCGAAAAGGTCAGGCCTTCGCCGGGCCGACTCACCCAGGACCGGTCCCGACGACCTCTGCCCGCGGTCTGCTCGATGGCGACCAGGACGGCGCCGTGACCCGGCACGGCGACCAGGTCGGCATTGGTGGAACCGGTGCGGTCGACCACCCGCGGAGTCGGCCATCCGATCCGGGCGCAGACGTCGGTCACCGCATGGGGTAGGTCGGTGCTCACGTTGCTACCGTACAAATCATGAGCGCCGCGCCAGAACCAACTCCTGATCTGACCACCACCGCCGGCAAGCTGGCCGATCTCGTTGATCGGCGCGCAGTCGCCGCGACGGCCGGTGGTCAGCGGGGTATCGACAAGCAGCACGCCAAGGGCAAGCTCACCGCACGGGAGCGCATCGAGTGGCTGCTGGACGAGGGGTCCTTCGTCGAACTCGACGAACTGGCGCGACACCGCTCGAACAACTTCGGCCTGGAGAAGACGCGACCGTACGGCGACGGCGTGGTCACCGGCTACGGCACGATCGACGGCCGGCCGGTGTGTGTGTTCGCGCAAGACTTCACCGTGTTCGGCGGCAGCCTCGGCGAGGTCTTCGGCGAGAAGATCGTCAAGGTCATGGACATGGCCATGAACACCGGTGTGCCGGTCATCGGCATCAACGACTCGGGCGGTGCACGCATCCAGGAGGGAGTCGTCTCGCTCGGGCTGTACGGCGAGATCTTCCAGCGCAACGTGCACGCATCCGGGGTGATCCCGCAGATCTCGCTGATCATGGGTCCGTGCGCAGGTGGTGCGGTCTACTCACCGGCGATCACGGACTTCACCGTGATGGTGGACAAGACCTCGCACATGTTCATCACCGGACCCGACGTCATCAAGACCGTCACCGGCGAGGATGTGGAGTTCGAGGAACTCGGCGGCGCGCGCACTCACAACAGCAAGTCCGGCGTCGCCCACATGATGGGCACCGATGAACAGGACGCCTTGGAGATCGTCAAGAACCTGCTGAGCTACCTGCCGAGCAACAACATGGACCCGGCACCGGTCTACGACAGCCCGGCGGACCTGTCCGTCTCCGACGGGGACCGCGCCCTCGACACGATCATCCCGGACTCCCCCAACCAGCCCTACGACATGCACACGGTGATCGAGCACGTCCTCGACGACGAGGAGTTCCTCGAGGTGCAGCCGCTGTGGGCGCCGAACATGATCATCGGCTTCGGCAGGGTGGAGGGCCGTTCGGTGGGAGTGGTGGCCAACCAGCCGATGCAGTTCGCGGGCACACTCGACATCGATGCCAGTGAGAAGGCCTCCCGGTTCGTACGCACGTGCGATGCGTTCAACGTCCCGGTGATCACATTCGTCGACGTCCCCGGGTTCCTGCCTGGCACCGATCAGGAGTGGAACGGCATCATCCGGCGCGGGGCGAAACTGATCTACGCCTATGGCGAGGCAACGGTTCCCAAGATCACGATCATCACCCGCAAGGCGTACGGCGGTGCCTACGTCGTCATGGGCTCCAAGCACCTCGGCGCGGACATCGAGTTGTCGTGGCCGACCGGCCAGATCGCCGTCATGGGCGCACAGGGCGCCGTCAACATCCTGTACCGCAAGGAAGTCGCGGCGGCCAAGGATCCGCAGGCGGAGCGGGCCCGGCTGATCGAGGACTACGACAACACGTTGGCCAACCCGTACCTGGCCGCGGACCGCGGCTACGTGGACCGGGTGATCATGCCGCATGAGACACGCGGCCAGATCGTGCAGGCGCTGCGGGCGCTGCGCAACAAGCGCGAGATGCTCCCACCCAAGAAGCACGGGAACATCCCGCTGTGAACGGGCGCTTCGAAGTCGTTAACGGCGATCCCAGCGATGAGGAACTCGCCGTCGTGGTGTCCCTGCTCGCCGCCGCGGCGAGCGCACCCGTGGCACAACCCCCGACCCAGCCGTCGAACTGGGGCAGTACACAGATGCGCGTCACCTTCCCGGCCGGCCCGGGTGCATGGTGGCGAACGGGATTGCCCCGGCCGTGATCGACGTCAGCGTCGTCGTGCCGGTCTACAACAAGGGCCCGTACCTGCCCGAGTTGATCGACTCCCTGCGTGCACAGACGTCCGACTCCTTCGAGGTGTGGCTCATAGACGACGGATCCACCGACGGTTCCCAGCGGTTGTGCGACGAGGCGGCGGCTGCGGATCCGCGGTTCCGCGTCATCCACCAGACCAATTCCGGGTGGCCCGGACGCCCCCGCAACGCGGGGATCGATGCCAGCACCGGGCGTTACCTGTTCTTCGCCGACGCTGACGACTGGTGTGAACCCACATTGCTGGCAGACCTGGTGCATTTCGCCGACGAGCATGCCAGCGACGTCGTGCTCCCTGCGGTCAGTGCCGAGGGCCACTCCTACACCACTCGTGAGCCGGTCCTGGAGGACGCCGTCGAACTGGATCCGCGGGAGGCGTTCCTGAGTCTGACGCCGCACAAGTTGTTCCGGCGGTCGTATTTCGAGGGTCTCGGGCTGCGCTTCACCGAGGAACGGGTCCCGCTCGAAGACGGTCAGCTGGTCGCGCGGGCGTACACCGGTGGCGGCAGGATCAGCCGATTCGGACAGCGCCTGGGTTACCACTACATGGGCCGGGAGGGCACCAACATCTCCTACGCCCCACGCGACCCCATGGCCCATGGCCGCAGCATCGCCAACATCATGATTTCGGCGCGGAAGGTCGCTGAGCATTCCGACGAAATCATCGTCGACATGTACCGCCGGAAGCTGCTCCGGTACCTGGGGCCCCGCTATCTTCCCGACATGCCCGCCGAGCGGCAGGCCGCGTACGTGCAGGCCACGGCCGACATCGCTGAACAGTTCATCCCGGTCGACCTCGAGAGCACGCTCACAGCCTGGCCGCGGCTGTCGTCACGCACGGCGCGGCTGCGCGAGCCGGAGGTCAGCGTGGCTCTGGCCGTTGCACGCGCTGAAGGGTCGATCCCTGCCGAACGCGCGAACGGGCACTGGTTCATCGGCCCGGTGCCGGCCGACGACATCGTGGTCGTGCGGCCCAGAGCGCGCAAAGATCCCGCGAAGGGCGTCCGGGTGGTCAGCCGGCCCGAATGGGTGCGGGTCACCACCCCCCGGCTGGAGTTCCGCACCGCCGATCGGGTGGTCGCAGCCGATGACAGCCTGCGCCCACAGGGACGGCTGGGCGACCACGCCACCGCGGTCGCGTGCTGGGACGATCTGGAAGTGCCAATCGGCTTCGACGGCGAACCCGTTGTGATCAACCGCCTGCGCTACAGTGCCGACTCCCAGGGTCAGTTGATCGTCTCCGGGGTGTGATTCCACAGGTCGGTCCAGCGCAGCCCCGCATCTCGCACCATGGTGCGAAGCAGCGGAATCCCCAACCCGATGACGTTGGCCGGGTCCCCCTCGACTGATTCGACGAACGCGGACCCGTAGCCGTCCAGGGTGAACCCACCGGCGACGTGCAGCGGCTCCCCGGTGGCCACATACGCCTCAATCTCGGCGTCGTCGGGGGTCGCGAAGTGGACCGTGGTGCGGGCGGCAGCGGTCTCCACCCCGTTCGGATGGATCAGGCACTGGCCGGTGATCAGGTCGGCGGACCGGCCCCGGATCTCGTGCCAGCGTCGCACCGCGGTATCGGCGCGTAAGGGCTTGCCTAGACTTCGGCCGTCGACGTCGAGCACCGAATCCGCCCCGAGTACGAGACGGTCGGGGTTCCGGTCGGCGACCCACTGCGCTTTGGCCCGCGCCAGGGACACTGCCACCTCTTCCGGGCTCGCCTGCGGCATCTGCGCCGCCATTTCGTCCTCGTCGACACCGCTCACGACGACCTCCGGGTCGATGCCGGCAGCTCGCAGCAGTCGCAGGCGCGATGGTGAGGCGGAGGCCAGGATCAGACGCATGCCTGGCATCTTCGCACTGGGCTGCCGGCAACTGGTCCGCACGCCGGCACATGGTCCCGTTTCGCGGGGCCGGGCCTCCATCTGGTGGCCGGATCGGGCCGGAAAGGCAAGCCGCGGCCACGAGATGGTGGGATGCTCGTCCCTTTTGTGCTGCTTGGGGTGATTCATCCCTCCATCTGGTGGCCGCGTCAGCGTGTCACGGCCACCAGATGGAGGGATGGTCGGTGGCATGGCCTGCACCGGATAACCCCCCGGCGACCGGCAATTCGGCCCCACCCCCCGTATGCCGGCCCCGCCTCCTAGACTCGGGGTGTGCGCAAAGTGCTGATTGCAAACCGTGGAGAAATCGCCATTCGAGTAGCCCGGGCGTGTCGGGATGCAGGACTGGCCAGTGTGGCCGTCTACGCCAACTCCGACCGTGACGCCCAGCACGTGAAGGCCGCCGACGAGGCGTATTCCCTGGACGGTGAGACCGCCGCAGAGACCTACCTGGTGATCGAGAAGCTGCTCGACGTGGCGGCGCGCAGCGGCGCCGACGCGGTGCACCCCGGTTACGGCTTCCTCTCCGAGAACGCCGACTTCGCGCAAGCGGTCATCGACGCCGGTCTCATCTGGATCGGCCCGCCGCCCTCGGCGATCCGGTCACTGGGGGACAAGGTCTCCGCCCGGCACATCGCCCAGCGCGCCGGCGCCCCATTGGTGGCGGGCACGCCGGATCCCGTCTCCGGCGCCGACGAGGTCGTCGAGTTCGCCAAGGAGCACGGCCTGCCGATCGCGATCAAGGCCGCCTTCGGCGGCGGTGGCCGCGGTCTGAAGGTTGCGCGCAACCTCGACGAAGTCGCCGAGTTGTACGACTCCGCGGTCCGGGAAGCGGTCGCGGCCTTCGGCCGCGGGGAGTGTTTCGTCGAGCGGTACCTGGACAATCCACGACACGTGGAGACCCAGGTTCTCGCGGACATGCACGGCAACGCGGTCGTCGTCTCGACGCGGGATTGCTCGTTGCAGCGGCGCCACCAAAAACTGGTCGAAGAGGCACCGGCACCGTTCCTGAGCCCGGCCCAGATCGACCAGTTGTACGCGTCCAGCAAAGCCATCGTGAAGGAGGCGGGCTACGTGGGCGCCGGGACCTGCGAGTTCCTGGTGGGCGAGGACGGGACCATCTCCTTCCTGGAGGTCAACACCAGGCTGCAGGTCGAACACCCCGTCACCGAGGAGGTTTCCGGCATCGACCTCGTGCGTGAGCAGTTCCGGATCGCCGACGGCGAGGAACTCGGCTTCGACGACCCCGAACTGCGCGGGCACTCCATCGAGTTCCGGATCAACGGCGAGGACCCCGGTCGCAACTTCCTGCCCGCCCCCGGTGTGCTTTCGGTGTGGAAGCCGCCCGCCGGGCCCGGCGTCCGCCTGGACGGCGGCTTCACCACCGGGGATGTGATCGGCGGCAACTTCGACTCGCTGCTGGCCAAACTCATCATCACCGGTGCCACCCGCCAGGAGGCACTCGAGCGCTCCCGGCGGGCACTGGCCGACTTTGAGGTGGAGGGCATCGCCACCGCCATCACGTTCCACCGGGTGGTGGTCGAGGACCCGGCATTCGCGCCGCTGGACCCGAAGGAGCCGTTCAAAGTCCACACCCGCTGGATCGAGACCAGTTTCGAGAACACGATCCCCCCGTACGACGCCAGCGTGGAGGCCGAGGCCGAGGACGCCGAGCGGCAAGCGGTCACTGTCGAGGTTGGCGGAAAGCGGATCGAGGTGACTCTTCCGGCAGCATTGTCGGTCGGTGCGACGGCCTCGGCCGCCGGCGGGAAACGGCCGACCAAGCGCGCTAAGAAGAGTTCCAGCGGCGGAGCCTCCGGGGACACCCTGGCCGCTCCGATGCAGGGCACCATCGTCAAGGTCGCTGCTAAGGAGGGCCAGAGCGTCGAGGCAGGCGAATTGATCGTCGTGCTGGAAGCCATGAAGATGGAACAGCCCCTGAACGCTCACAAGGCGGGCACGGTGACCGGGCTGAATGCCGAAATCGGGGCTACCGTATCCACAGGAACGGCTCTCTGCGAGATCAAGGACTAGGCATCTGGAGGCAGGGGCATGCGACGCGCATTCGTGACAGCGATTGTGGCCGCGCTTGTCGGCCTGCTGGCCGGACCCGCCAACGCAATCCTCCCGGCTACCACCGTCGACGACGTGGTCTCGTCGCTGCAATCGGACCCGGTGTACAACGACCCCAAGGCGGAGAACGACCTGACCGCGTCCCAGGCCGATGACCTGCGCAGCCAGATCGCCGCCAGCGGCTCATCGGTCTACATCGCGATCCTGCCCGCGGCAGCACGCGGCAGCCGGACGACCGAGGACGTCGTTCGGTACCTGCAGCAGAACGTCGGCGAGCCGGGGACCTACGCCGCCGTCGTGGGCAACGAGCTCCGAGCCACCTCCCGGGCGGCGGCGAACAACGCCTTCCAGTCGCAGCGGGACAACGGCGTCTATGCGGTCTTGAGCCAGTTCGTCACGAACGTCGAGACGATCGACTCCGGCGGTACCGTCACCGACGACTCGTCCCGATCCACGGACTCCGGAAGCAGTCTGGTGCCGCTCCTGGTACTCGGCACGTTGGCCGCCGGAGCAGGGGCCATCTTCTTCATCGGCAGAAACCGTCGTAGGAAGGCCAATGCCGCATCAGTGGCCGCCGTCAAGACCACCATCGACGAGGACATAACCGCCTTCGGCGAGTCGCTGGATTCCGTGGACTCACAGGCCATCAGCAGCGAGCAGGACAGCACCGACTGGCTTGCCGCACTCGATCAGTACGACAAGGCGAAGAAGGCCTCTGATGCGATGCGCACACCCGCTGATGCCGCATTGGTGACCGAAGCGCTCGATGAGGGCCGGTTCCGGGTCGCCTGCGTGCAGGCCCGGCTGGTCGGCGAGCCCGTCCCGGAGCGCCGGCCACCATGCTTCTTCGATGCCCGCCACGGTTTGAGCGTCAAGGATGTTCAGTACACTCCTGTCGGCACGACCCAGTCCCGTGAAGTTCCCGCCTGTGCCGCGTGCTCGGCCCTGATCGACGATGGCCTCGACCCCGAGGTGCGGTTGGTCGCGGCGAGTTCGGGAGTCCGGCAGCCGTATTGGCAAGCCGGTCCGGAATACGGCGGATACGCCAGCGGGTACTACCAAGGCAGCGGCATGGACCTGTTCTCGACCATCCTCGTGGGAACCATGCTCGGCAACATGATGTCCGGCGGCATGTACGGGAGCGGCTGGCATGCGGCGGACGGCGGAGCTGGCTTCGGCGGCGGCGGCTTCGGCGGCGGCGACTTCGGCGGCGGCGACTTCGGCGGCGGCGGCTTCGGCGGCGGCGACTTCGGCGGCGGCGACTTCGGCGGCGGCGACTTCGGCGGCGGCGACTTCGGCGGCGGCGACTTCGGCGGGGGCGACTTCGGCGGGGGCGACTTCGGCGGGGGCGACTTCGGCGGCTGGTAGTCGAGCGTCTGTGACTACTCCCCCTTCTGTTACGAAGTTGCGGGGTCCGAACCCGGATTGTTACGAAGGTGCGCGGTCACGCCGGCGCGAACCGCTCACCTTCGTAACACGACGCGGGGAAGGGCACCAACTTCGTCACGATCGTGCGTGCCGGCCAGCGGGGCCCCCGGCGGCGGGCTCAGTCGGACTGGTGCAGACGGCGGGCAGCTTCGGCGATCGAGCCACTCAGTGACGGGTACACAGTGAAGGTCGTTGCCAGGTCGTCGACGTTCAGCCCCAGCTCCACCGCCAACGCCAACGGGTAGATGAGTTCGCTGGCGCTCGGAGCCACCACTACTGCGCCCACCACGGTCCCGGACACGCGGCAGAAGATCTTGACGAAACCGTCCTCCAGACCTTGCATCTTCGCGCGCGCGTTGGTGGCCAACGGCAACTTGATGCCATGGGCACGCGCCACACCAGAATCCACATCGGTCTGGGTGACACCGACGCTGGCGATCTGCGGATCTGTGAACACGTTGCTGCTGACAACCTTCAGATTCAGCGGGGACACCGCTTCCCCGAGTGCGTGCCACATCGCGATCCGGCCCTGCATCGCAGCCACGTTCGCCAGCGGCATCACCCCGGTGCAGTCGCCCGCCGCGTAGATGCCGTTGACATTGGTGCGCGACACCCGGTCCACCTGGATGTAGCCGCCTTCGTCGAGCACGACCCCGCCATCAGCACACCCGAGGTCCTCAGTGTTCGGCACCGCCCCCACCGCCATCAGGCAGTGACTCCCGAACAGTTGACTGCCGTCCTGCAGTGTGACGATCACGCCGTCGGGACCGCGCTCCACAGCCACCGCGCGTGTCTGCGGGGCCAGTTCCATACCCCGATGTTGCAGGACGACTTCCAGCACCTCGGCGGCGTCGTGGTCCTGGGTCGGGAGCACGCGTTCCCGTGACGAGACCAGCACGACCTCGCTGCCCAGGCCGGTGTAGGCACCTGCGAACTCCGCGCCGGTGACACCCGATCCCACGACGATCAGCCGCTCGGGTAACGCCGTCAGCTCGTACAGCTGCTGCCAGGTGAGGATGCGTTCGCCGTCGGGTTCTGCGGTGGGCAGTTCGCGGGGGCGGGCGCCGGTGGCCAGCAGGATCACATCGGCGGCCAGCAACTGCCCGTCGACCTCGACGCTGTCAGGACCGGCCAACCGGCCATGTCCTTCGATGATCTTGACTCCCGCATCGAGCAATCGACGAGCGATGTCGTCGCTTTGTGCCTTGGCCAGATCAAGCACCCGCCGGTTGAGCAGGCCGAAGTCGACGCTCACGGTGCCGGGGCCGGGTACTTCACCTGCCACCCGCACACCGAGTTGCCCGGACACGTTCGCACGTCCAACGCGCTCAGCCGTGGCGATGAGCGTCTTGCTCGGGACGCAGTCGGTCAGTACCGCTGCGCCACCGATGCCGCCGGATTCGACGACTGTGACGCGGGCACCGAACTGAGCCGCTACCAGCGCAGCTTCATAGCCGCCGGGTCCGCCCCCGATCACCACCACCGACTTGGCCACCTCGCTCACGCGGTCTTCCGGGGGCGCTTGGCAGGGGTCTTCTTCGCAGCCGCCTTCTTCACAGGTGCCTTTCTCGTTGAGGACTTCTTCGCAGGCGCTTTGTTGGCCGGGGCCTTCTTCGAAGTGCTCTTCTTCGCAGCCGGCTTGCGCGCGGGGGTCTTCTTCGCGGTCGCCTTGGCGGGGGACTTCTTCGCCGCAGGGCGTTTGGAGGCGGACTTCTTGGCGGCCGGCTGGTCGGCCCCGGAACCCTCTGCCCGGGCCAATGACTGTCGCAGCGCGGTCAGCAGGTCCACCACCTCACCGCCCTCCGCCGCCGGCCGCTCAGAGGCGACCACGCCCTCGCCGCCGCTGACCTTCGCGTCGATCAGCGCCAGCAGCTGTTCACGGTAGTCGTCGTGGTACTGGTCGGGGTCGAAGTCCCCGGCCAGTGATTCCACCAACGAGGCAGCCATCGACAGTTCCTGCGGACGGACATCCACCTCTTGGTCGAGGATGTCGAAGTGTGGGGCGCGCACCTCGTCGGGCCACAGCATGGTCTGGAGCATGAGGACGTCTTCACGAACCCGCAACACCCCGAGTTGCTGCTTCTGCCGGAGACTCACCTTCACGATCGCAGTCAGATCGGTGTCCTCCAGCGTCTGGCGCAAGAGGACGTACGGCTTGAGCGAGCGCTCGTCGGGTTCCAGTAAGTAGGACTTGTCGAACCGCACCGGATCCACCTGTGCCGTCGGGACGAACTCGACGACGTCGATCTCCTTGGAGGAATTGACCGGCAGACTGTCGAAGTCCTCAGGGCCGAGCACGACGACCGGGCCGTTGGGCACCTGATATGCCTTGGCGATCTCGGAGAGCTCCAACGTCTTATCGCATTCGCGGCACACCCGGTTGTACTTCACCCGACCGTTGTCCAGGGCATGCACCTGGTGGAAGCGGACGTCGTGGTCCTCGGTCGCGGTATAGACCTTGACCGGGACTGACACCAGCCCGAACGCTATTGAGCCTTTCCAAATCGCACGCACGTGCCTATCTTGCTCTGCCCCGGCGCCCCTATGCCAGTGTCAAGAAGTGTTAACACTGTGTGGGTGGCCATTTCGCCGATTCCATAACTAGTGTCGAGATATGTCTGCGATCGTCGCACAGGTCGAGGGCCGGCAGGTCCGGCTGACCAGTCTGACGAAGGTGATGTATGCCCGACTTGGGATCACGAAGAACCAGGTCATCGACTACTACGCGACCGTGGGACCGTCGATCGTGCAGCAGACAGCGGGGCGACCGGTGACCAGGATCCGCTTCCCGCACGGTGTCGGCGGGCAGTCCTTCTTCGAGAAGAACGCACCGGACGGCATCCCGGACTGGATCCCCCAAGTCGTCATCAACTCGATCCGGTACCCGGTGTTCAACGAGGTGGCTGCTGTTGTCTGGTCCGCGCAGAACAACTCGCTCGAACTCCACACCCCGCAGTGGCGCGTGCAGGGATGGGTCGATCGGATGGTGGTGGACTTGGACCCGGGTCCGGGTGCCGGATTGCCGCAGTGCTGCGAGGTGGCGCTGTTGGTGGACGAGTACCTGGGCGCCGACGGCTTGAGCGCGGTGCCGGTGACCAGTGGCTCGAAGGGGATGCAGTTGTACGTTCCGTTCCCGGAGCCGATGGACGCCGACGCGGTGCTGAACTACGCGCGGTCCATGGCCGGTGACCTCGCCCATAGGCACCGCTCGAAGATCGTCGCCACGATGAGCAAGTCCAAGCGCGAGCAACGGGTCTTCATCGACTGGAGCCAGAACAACTCCGCGAAGACCACCATCACCCCGTATTCGTTGCGCGGCAAGGATCTGCCGTACGCCGCAACCCCGGTCACCTGGGACGAGGTTCGAGCGGGGCTGACCGAGCAGTTCCTGTTCACCGAGACCATGGCCCGGATCCAGGAGTACGGGGACCTAATGCAGGCCTGAGGCGGGCGTCACCGCCGCGACCGCCTCGGTTTCAGCCGAACCGTCGGCATCGCAGGGGCGGGCAACCGGGGATTCGGGTCACCGGCAACCGGGCCGAATCTCGGATCCTGCGTTTGCCACTGCTCGCGCATCTGCACGATCTCGTCATGGGTACGTCCGACGAAGTTCCACCACATCAACAGGTCTTCGGCAAGCGGTTCACCACCGAGGATGAGCAGGCGGGAGGGACGCGCGGAACTCAACCGCAGATATTCTGCGCCCCAGCCCAGGTACTGCAGGCCGGTGTGCGGCACGCGGTGGCCGTTGATCTCGACGTCGGAATCCAGGGCCAGGACCGCGTACTCGAAATCGGCCTGGATCGGTAGCCGGACCGGCCCCGACAAGGTCGCTTCGGCCGCGAACAACGGCGAGTAGGAGGTCGCCGGCGAGCTCACGCCGCCGATCCCACCGGTCATCACGATCGCGCGCAGCCCGGCCTCTTCGATGACCGGCAGATCGGCGTGGTGTTCGAAAACGGGGGCCGTATGACGGTCATTCTGAGCAAGAGCGACCCACAACTGCACGCCGTGCATGGGCACCGTGTGGTCACCCACGGCGTACTCCGAATGCGCGATCCCATGGCCGGCGGTCATCACATTGAGTTCGCCGGGCCGGATCGTCTGCACCGTGCCGAGACTGTCACGGTGTTCCACCTCGCCGGACAGCAGCCACGAAACGGTCTGCAGTCCCGCGTGCGGGTGCGGCGGCACAGACATGCGATGCAGGGCGGGGCCGTAGTGGTCGACGAAACACCACGCCCCGACGGTCCTGATCTGCTTGTGCGGGAGAGTCCGCCGGACGAGCATTGCACGAGGACCCCCCAACGGCACTTCGCGTGGTTCCAGCAATGTCGCGGGCGGGGATGACGCTGTCACCACTTTGCCGCCACACGGACTTTCCGCAGGTCGCCGTTCGAGGTTGCTCATGGATCGACTCAACCACCGCCACCGCGATCTGTCCCCTTGTCGATCGCTGTGACCATGAACGCTAGTCTGCGTGCGTGACTTTGTATGCCGCCTATGCCTCGAGCATGGACCCCGAGCGCATGCTGGAGATCGCCCCTCACTCCCCGGCCGCCGGTATGGGCTGGCTCGACGGCTGGCGATTGACGTTCGGCGGCGCCGACATCGGGTGGGAAGGCGCACTGTCAACGGTGGTCGAGGATGCCGGGCACCAAGTCTTCGTGATGCTCTACGACGTGACGCCGCAGGATGAGAGCCTCCTCGATCAATGGGAGGGCACCGAACTCGGGATCTACACCAAGATCCGGGTGCGTGTGCAGACACTGGAAGGCGACGTCGTCGCGTGGCTGTACGTGCTCGACGCCTACGAGGGCGGTCTGCCGTCAGCTCGGTACCTGGGGATCATTGCCGACGCCGCGGAGGCCGCTGGCGCCCCTGAGGACTACGTGCGCGACCTGCGCAACCGACCGTGTTCATCGGTGGGGCCGTAGGCGCGCGTCGCGTCAGACGGTCGACGCAGCCATGCCCCACTTGGCAACAACCTGCGAACTGGTCATCCGGCTGCGTCGCAGCGGCTCGATCACCATCTCGGTATTCACCGGCGTGCGATTCGCGCAGGCACGCGGCCGGCTGGATCGATCCGTCAACGGCTCGCCAGCGTCGTTGACGGATCGATCCAGGCCGGTTGGCTCTTGCACTGGCCGACCGCATCGACGGTGCCCAGGAACCGGGCTCGACGTTGGCTGCGTTGAGCGTTCAACTGCGGGACACGACACGAACGCCGCGCGGGCAGCGCCCCGGCTGACGACAGCGAGAACCTGCTGGAAGTGCTGCGCCGTCAGAGGGAGGAGCGCCTCCGTTCCAAGCACCCTGAGCGTCGTCTACCTCCCAGACGGCACCTAGCCAGATCCACAGACGACGTCTTCTGGGAGGTCCCGTCGGTTTCGTCCCGCGCCCGAGCATGCTGACACCGTCGTTAGAGGGCACAGGGCAACGTAACGGGGGAGACAGTCATGCAGTTGCACGTCTGGCTGGGCGGGGTGGCACTGGCCTCAGTGGTCGCGGCAGGTGCCGCAGCACCTGCGCACGCGCGGCATCGGCCCAGCGCGGCTACCGAGCGAAGGATCTGGCGACAATATCCGGCAGATCCCAACTGCACCTACCCTCGGAAAGCAATGCGCGTCTCGGATGCTCACCCAGGGTGTGCGCGGTGGGCTGCAGTCAACTTGAACGCTATGGCATGCGCCAACGGGGTGCTGCTCTACAAGTCTCGCCCTGGTTCTGGCCGCTGGGTTATGGCGGACAGTTTCGGCTCCGACTTCGGGGATCAGGGTAGTTGCGTCAACGTCACTCGGATGCCGGCACGAGTAGTACTCGACCTCACGGGCATGACGTGTCGTGGTGGTCGCAGCACTTCCAAGATCATTGCCAAGAACCGCTGGCCGGCCGCCTTCTCGTATGGGTGATCTCTGACGGAAAGTCCTTCCCGGACTCTTGGGCGCCGGAGGCACAGATCCGGAGGGGCTCGAAGCATGTTCACGTCGGCCCTTCGGCTCGCACTGCTGCGGGAGACTGCGATGGGGACCGCGCCACTGCACAGGAAACAGTCGATCCGGTCGACGCCACACGGCGTCACCTTCAGGAGAGGCTCATCGGCGCCGCTGCGGGCCCGCTCAGCGCCAGCCCAGCGCAGGGGCCAAGGTTCTGCTATCGCGAGGCGGCCAGGCGCGCAAGAAGCCAGTGTGCCAAAGCGCCCCTCCGCGACCCATCAGCGCTTCAACCGCACTCTGGCCAAGATCAAGGCGTGGGAAGTGCTGCTTGCGGATCAGCGATCTTGTGATTCACGCCAGCCTCGGCCTTTGACTGCCGAGACTTCTCGCCGCGTTTGGACTCGATCGTTGCTGTTCGTTCTGGACTGGGGAGGCCGCGTCCCAGGGGGGATTCTCAGCCTCTGGTTGGGCTTGTGCCATCTACCGACTAGTTCTCCGGCATTCGTGCGGCGCCGACTGGCCCGTGCGGGTCGACCAGAACAGCGGGAGGGCTCATAGTCTCCGCTGGAGACGTTTTGCGAAAGCCTTGGTCTTCTGGACGCTGGGGACGAACGAGCGGTCAATGCTGGAATCTCTTGTGTTGTACAGCCGATACGACGCGACTCCCAACTTCCGGCCCCGCACGAACGCGATGCTGGTGGTGTACACGGCCTCCATACCTCCTGGGCTGGCGCTCCACCACCCCGTGGAGACCCGACCCACACGCGCATTCTTGATCGAGGACAGATAGAGCGACCCTGCGTCGCAGCCGACACAGGACGGTAGGAGGGGTCCGGGGCACCGTGAAACCCAACGCTTCAGACCCCCCAGTCCCCTGCGCGCCGCGCGAGGTGTTCGGTAGGTCAGCACATCCGTGTTGGCCCATCGCATGTAGCCGTCCACGCGCGATCCGGAGTAGGAGGTCGTGCGACCGCGCTTGGCCTTCGTGAAGCGCCCGGCAGAACACGTGGCGGGCCGCAAAGAGTGCGTCTTCACCAACTCGCTGCGGAATCCGCCTTGACTCCGCCACGAACCGCCCAGCGTCGCCGACAGGTCCGTGGAATCCACCTGCGCTGCCGACGCCACCCCCGGCGACAGCAGTGTGATAGCCGCCACCAACAGCGTGGTCTTGGGAAGCACCTTCATAGTGAGTCCCCCTTCGTGTGACGCCTCGCAAGGCGTGACGATCCCGACCCTACTAACAGGTTCCGGCACGATGCGCAAAGGAGCCGAACCTCGCCGCCCGGCCATGCTCATGACCCGCGGACTCAACAGATTCGCAACCGTGGACGTTACCCATTCACGGTGGCCCACACCCGGCAACCAAACAGACCTCCGACCAGAGAACCCCACCACACGGTGTCGCCGGCACCACACCGTGGATCGTGCGAGGAGACCCACGGTCTATGCGCTACCGTGACGTCCCGTGACGAAGATTCGCGTAGTCGCCAGCACCGGCTTCGTGTTTGCAGCTGCCGTCACTACAACACCGGCGGGTCGGCACTGGGAACGCCGGTCGGCCCATGCACAGCCCTCTTGCGCGTCCCCGTCCCGAAGGGAACAACCTACCTTCCCGGCCGGGATCCAGCGGGGGCTACGCCTACGGAATACAAGTTGCCGCGAACGGGTCAGGGCGTTCGCTACTCCTGGCACTGCACCGCGGGCAACGAATTGCTGCCAGAGCAGGATGACTGCCCGAGGCGTACGAGGCGTGCGGGCCACCCTCTACATCGCAGGCCCGAAACGCAACTCATATCGACCAAGATCCGCAGATCCCACGATTCGCGGGTTGTAGGGCATACGAGGTACCTCGTCGTTCGAGACGGGCACCACCGGTTTCTTCAATCCACGAATCGCATATTCCGAAGTTTTCGAGTCACGTGAGCGAAACTGCCGTAGAGGTCCGGGCCCCCTAGATGCTCGAACCGCGGCACCGGAGTTTCGTTCTCCATTAAGCGTTCTCCGTGACGTTCACGGACCCATGAAGAGCCGTCGTCCGCTTCGGTGAGCAGCCTGCCCAGCCAGGAAGACGCCAACGCTGACAATGCGCGCCTTCCCCCGACGAGAGCATGCACACCTAGGGTCGAGACAGCGCAGACGAGCAACTTGCTCTCGATCCACCAGTTTCCCCCGTGGACTCTAGTTCGCGACGGGTGACCGGAGGACTAGCAGGAGGGTAGGCCGAACTTGTTGTTGCTTTTGGTTGTCCACGTGGCGGACACGTAGCCACGTCCTCCATTCCAGTCGATCCCGTACCAAAGGTCCGACGTGAACGTCCGGTTGTCATCGCTGGGGTCGCTGTTGTTGCCGTCCGTGATCGTCTGTCCGGTGGTCCAGCAGCGCACCGTCAATGCCTGCCCGTAGCCGAAGGATCCGATCTTCGTCGCCGAATTGTTCGGCGCCGACGAAACCCGCGCCGGGGCACAGTTGGGCGCCTTCTCGGCGGTCGAGCACGGATTGCCCGTGATCGTCGCCGACGTCGGCGACGGTTTGGGTGTCACCGGCGTCACCGGTGGTGCGACCGGCGCGGGCGTGGCGGGCCTGTTGGCCTTGGCGTGCAGATAGCCAGTGAACCTGTACCGGCCGCCGTATGCGGCCGGCGCGCCATTGGACTGAAGAGCCCGCGCGTTCTGCCCGGTCACGCTGGCGTTCTGCTCCAGAAAGTTGACCTGACCGCCACTGACATCCCTGACCACGGCGACATGTCCGTAGCCCCCCCAGCCGCCGCGCCAGACCATGACGTCACCCGGCACAGGCACGTAGCCGTCACCTGCCGGGTGCTTGTCGAAGTTGGCTGCGGGGGCGTTGGCGAAGATCTGATATGCGTTTCCCCAGATCTTCCCAGACCAGCCGCGCGTCATGACCAGGCGGTTGACCAGTTCCACGCACTGCCACCGGTATCCGTGGGGACCGAGGTCGGCGCGCGTGCTGTCGTAGGAACGACCATTGCTGAAGACGTCGACGCCCAGACCCCCGAGCCATGAACTTCCGGCTACCAGCAATGTGCCTTTGGGTGCGCTGCCGATGCCGCCACCCAGTCCGTTGATCGGATTCCGGGTCGAAGAGGCGACTCGCAGAGGCCTGAGGAATTTCGGTGCCGCCTTGCCCTTCTTCGCACCCGTGACACGAAGGGCGCGGGTGCGGGTCCGGGTCTGTCCGCCCTTGGTGCAGGTGACTCTGAGAGTCCATTTCTTCGACGGGCGGGCAGGCTGCTTCCACGGGAACTGCAGCGCGGACGCTGGGGTTCCCGCTCTTACCGCCCTCGAATGCCACGAGCGGGTGCCGTCGGACAGGGTCAAGCGGCACCGGGCACCTTCACGTGCCTGAACGTCGACACTGGTGAACTGCCCGCCGCGAACGGTCCGTGTCCCCGACACTCTGACCGCGCTCTTCTTGGCGCTGATCGCGGATCCCGGCCCCTGTGCGACAGTCATCGCCGGGTGCGTAAGCATCGACGAAGCCATGAGCGTGACCCCTGCGATAGCCGAAGCGCGCAGCCAGCCATTGAGTGCGTGACGTGTCATAAATCCCCCGTTCAGAAACGCTGCCGTTGACAACCTAGTGCATGCCGCCGGCAGTCTGATGCGATTTCACTGTATTGGTAGACGCATTCGGAACCCGCGTAGCAGTCCTCCCCGTCCTCCTGAGGGTTCATGTGTCAAGGTCGCAGGGCCGCAGGAGTTGCCGCGATGGTCTCCTCGACGTCGGGGGCTACCTCGTCGGGAGTATGGAGTCTGTTGTGTGGTTCCCCTTCCGGGTGCGCCGCGACAACCGCCCACCATTCCGACCTCCGGGACAGTCGCGTGCCTCCGCCTGCCTGGTGCCTCTCGCAGGGGCGTGCCACCACCCGTGTCTGACTCCGAGCAGCGCTGCGCGGTTCGGAATCGACAATCCGGCGGCGCTGCGCGTGCAGCGACCCTGCTGGGGAGAGGCCCCCAATCCGGCCCTTACACGGCTCGGTCAGCGAGCTACCGGATTTCGATGCGATTTGGGCAACAGCCCGCAGGTAGGACAGGCACACTGTGTATCATCCCGCTCGGGGGAGATTCCCCCAAGTATGCGAACGGGGAACAATATCGTGTGGAATCGTTACAGGCGGCCGCTGACAGTCTTGGCGTCGGGAGTTCTGGCCGGAGGTTTGGCGATCTCGGGGGCGGTGGCGGCCGGCCCCTTCATCTCGCATCCCGTGCGGGACGAGAGCGGCACCGAGATCGGCAAGCCGGGAAGCATCACCAAGATGCACGCCAAGTCTGTGAAGGCTTCGCTGAAGTCGCAGGCAGCAATCGCACAGGATGACGAACGTACGACGGCGGCTGCCACGAAGCGCGGGAAACGCGGGAAACGCGGGAAACGCGGCCCCCGAGGCTACACCGGGGCACAAGGACCGGCAGGACCGGCAGGAGCGGCAGGTAGTGCAACCATCTACACGGTGACCTCTCCTACCACCACCCTTGCTTCTGACGACTACGTGGACTACACCTCCACCTGTACCTCCGGGGGCAAAGCGATCAGCGGTGGCTTCTACAACGACGCTACGTCATTGGTGTTCCTGAACTCGTCCGAGCCGAAGGGAAACCAATGGTCCTATTCCCTGACGAACGTCTCGAGTTCGCGGGATACGAATGTGTACTTCGTGACTACATGCGCACTGTGACCTGAACCGTCGGATACACCTGTCTGGTCGGAAACCGTGACCCGGCGAGGTGACTCCAATCGGTAGTTGGTATGAGTTTGGACGTTCACGGCCGGGACTCCCGGCCGTGAACGTCCCTGCGACCATCTTGGCAGAGCGTGGCCAGAGCGAGGTTATATCACAACGCGGCGCATGAGAGTGACTGACACAAGTCACCGGTGGGAAGTCGAGTTGTCTGCTCCGCCCTTGATAGTCCAAGACCTTTCGTCATGCTCCGCATTGACCCTGGTGGGAGTCATCGCAGAAGTACCAGCGATGAGGGAACCCGGCCAGCCGCAGGCGCATGCCCGGGGCTTTGCGCTTCAGGGTGAAACGCGAACCCACCTGCACAGGGGACTTCCGCTGGGAGACCACCCGCCCCTTCAAGGTCCGCCCACGGACGGTGTCGACCTCGAGGGTGAGGCGTGGAAAGGTTGGCATGCCGTTGTCCCGCTTGTAGTACCACTGGTAGACGACTGTGACGGTCCCGTTGGAGCGCACTGTCATCCCGCCCGCGTGCTGATAGTAGAAGCCCACCAGTCGTGGTGGAATGCCATGAGCGGCGTGGGCAGGCGTGGGCCCGATCGCAGCCACGGTTGCCGCCACGCTGATCAGGCCCAGGACTCGTCGTGCTCGCACTGCATCCCCCTTTGTCGTCGCTGGCATGCTACCGGAACGGTGAGCCCAAAGCTGTCCACGGGATCAGCCGCTGAGCAGGGGTCTGATGCCGCGCAGCGCGGGGTTTGCCGGGCCTAGCCATCGCAGGCACCGATCCAGGACTCGGAGATCGGAGCGGCGGATACGGGTCGGTCTCATGGCTTCGCCGCTCACGGACCTTCGGGGAATCCACATGCCGTGCAGGTTGCGCATCCGCATCCGGAACCTGACCAGTTCTGCGGTGCCGGCCTGGTGGTAGCGGAATCTGACCAACCGCGCGCCCACCTTGTGTCCGACATGGCATTCGCCTTCGAAGACATCGGCGGAGAACGCGAGAACGATGTTCCCGTGCTGACGCAAACCCATACGTTCGTCGCCGCCCACGGCCACACTCACCTTGTCTCGGCCCGGGGGTCGCGACTGCGGTGGCTGGCCGCACCCACACCGGGAACAGGGCCAGAGAGCGACGGCCGTTGCAGGCACAGTTCTGGCGGAGCCCCCCGAGTCACTGCCTCAGGCTACTGCACAGTCACACGCCAAGCAGGCGAACTCGAACCTCTGACGGCACTCCTTCACGCAGCAAGCCAGAGACACTGACGTACACGAGCTATACACTGGCGAGGGCTTGGTAGGGGGAAGCGCGAATGAAACAGGCGAACGGTCACCGGGGGCGGATGGTCAGCCGGATCGCCTACCGCCGGTTAGGCATTGCAGGCGTGGCAGCAGCCCTGTTCACCACCGCAACTCTGACTGCGCCCGCCACAGCCGACACCCACACGATCTACATGACGACCAGCGATTCCTGCACATACGACTGCGCCGTCGCCGTGATGCAGGTCAAGGGCCACAAGATCCGGTACAAGATGTCACCGGCCCAAGGCAACGGCATCTACTCAGTCGGTTGGATGCACAGGCGCGGCCACACAGTCAAAGGTTTGGTCGGCGGCTGGGAATGTTCCAGGCCGACAAGGCAGACCAATGAGGTTTCGGGCAGGGGCCCACGTACTCACTTCGTCGGCATGCAGGTAACGACGAAGAGGCAGGCTCGCAGGTTCGCCAACCGGCACTCCTACTGGTCCGTGTCCTTCCCGGACTGGCCCTGGACCTCGCCCAAGCAGTGGAGGGCCAACTACGCGAGGTTCTGCGAGTAACCGGGCCCCCGGAGACCCGACTGGATCACACCCCTCAACCACAGCCATGTCCGGCCGATTCGGTTTGAGCGTGCGGGCGACACGGGTTGTATCGGGCTTCACCCACTCGACGATGACTGGTGCCAGTTCATCGGGGCTCTGTCACGTCGCCAGGCGAGTACCGTGCCCCCATGTAGCCCAGGCCGCTCGAGCGCGACGCGGCTCAAAGGGCACAGTCAGGCACCAGCGGAAGTTCGTGGTGGCGCAAACGGCAGAAGTCAAATCGGGCCACCAACCGGACGACACTCCAGCGCCTCTGGCGCACCTAGCGACGGATCTTCCTCACCGAAGGCGTTCCGTGCCCGACGGAGTTGACCGCTCGGACCTTGATCCACATTCCGCGTTTCTTGGGAATCTTCTTCTTCTTGATGCTGGTCCATGTGTTCGCAGTACCGGACCATGGCCCATACTTCTTGCGTTTCTTCGCTTTGCGCACTTGGTAGCCCTGAGCGCCGGTGGCGGCGGCCCAATAGACGACCACGGTCTTCTTGGTCTTGCGTGTGGCCAGCGCACCAACCCCGCCGGGCACGACCGGGACCGGGGCTGGGCCGGACTGGATCGCCGAGGCGGGCCCGAGACTGAACCGGTACCCGGCTCCCACGCAATCTCCGTCCACTTTGATGTAGAAGCGCCGCCACGAGTCGGGCGTGTACGTGAACTGCCGGTACCTGTTCTCACCCGCGTAGGTTGCACCGAGATAGTCCATGTCCTGGTCGTAAAGATGGAAATCGCTGGAGCAACCAGCGTTCTCCGTCGCCTCTACCTGGAAAGCCCCGCTGGCGTAGAAGTAGAACCAGTCCTGGTCGTTCTGTGTCTCCGAGACACCCGAGTAGATGGTGTCGGCGGCGAGCGGGCCGGCGGCCTGCTCTGCCGTCTCGTTCGGCTCCCCGGTCGGCGTGCTGCCACTGTTCATCGACGGTCCGGCCAGCAGCGCGCTGGTCGGACCCACGTTCACCCGATACGTCTGCCCCACGCACGAACTCAGGCTGGAGATGCGGTAGACGCGCACGAAGAAGCGGTTCGTACCGGACGGGGTCGTGTAGTTCATGGACACGTTCTTAGTGGTGGAGGCAGACCGGTGGGTCAGGTAGTCGCCGTTCGTGTCGTAGAGCCCGAATCCCAGGGAAGAGCCGCACCCAATCGGGAGCGACGTCACCGACAACTGTGTCTGACTGGCGGCGTAGAACATGTAGTAGTCGACGTCATTGTTGGAGGCCAGAGTCCCCGTGATCGAACCCGAGGTCGCCGGCCCTCGCGCCTGCCAAATCCAATTGTCCGGCTCCGGGTCGGCCTGCGCCGGAGCCACGGCAATCAGCGAGAGCGCCGCAACCCCGATGACGACGGATCGGATAACTGACATCTTCATGAGACCCCCGTTGCCACCCTGTCTCTACCGAATGGACTGCCACTGTACAGCAATAGCAGTGGCACTAGCCACCAAACGGACGCTTTGCCCAGCGCCGGCGCGTAGCCAATTCCGCATCCGCAACTCGCGCGACGGCGGCCCGCAAGGGGACCGCCCAACGTGGGGTTCCCCTGCAGCGTGTAGACGCCCGCCTTGAAAGGGAGGTGCTGGTGTCGAAGCAAGACAAGTACGATCCGGGGTTCCGGGAGGGTGCGGTGTGCGTATCGCCTTGGAGTCCGGCAAGCCGATCGCACAGGTCGCCCGCAACCTTGGCGTCAATGAGGCCACGGGGGCATGCACTCGCGTGGCACCAGGCAAATGCCTGCGTGGCCGGAGCGGCCCTGACGGGCCATCCGCTACTTCGGCTTCACCCCATCCGCTTGAACGTGCGGCACCACTGGCCGGTGTATCCGGCCGCGTCGGGCACCAGCTGGAAGTACTTCTGCACACTGCCGCGCCGCCACGGGAGTCGGTCCTCCTGCACGGACCCGGACAGGCCAAGCACCTGAAGCCTGCCGCTCTTCTTGCGGATCTTGTAGCGTGCGGGGATAGGATCGGGAGCGACCCGCTGCTCCTTACCGACGAACCTCTTCCCCCGCAAGGTCCCCCATGAGCAATACTGGCCGTCGCCGGGGTAGTTGCCCTCGTCCCGGTAGAGGCGCAACCTCGTCCCGGACCGCCACAGCCGCAGCATCTGGTAGGTACCGCCGACCGGCTTGATCCACACTGACGCGCCTCCCGGCACTTTCGCCGCGATGGCCAGCGACGAGGAGACCCCGGAGTCGAAACAGTACGGACCCTGCTGGATCCCCAGCCCGCCATCGTTCGTCGGGGCCATGTTGAGGTCATCACGCAACGTCGGCTGCATGGGGCTGGCCCACGCGCGGATCAGGTACCGCCCCGGCGCGCCCCGGGGGACCGACCGGTCGATCGAGCGTTGCGTGCGGACCTTCAAAGTCGCCCGGCTCCTGTCTGTCCCGGCCCAGCAGTACGAGCCTCGCTTGCCCCGCGCGGAGGCGAACCACCCGACCCTGGAACCCACGCGCTTGCCGGCATAGCGAAGAGCCACCATCGTCACCGACCCGCCACCGTCGTACTTGCCGGCATACAGTTCAAATGCCAGACCCCGGGTCCTCCCCGTCGGAACGGTCAAGCGGGCCACGCCCTTGCGCACCTTCACCGACTTCCGCCAGATGACCGAGTCGTCGATGGAGTCCCAACTCGGATGAACACTGTGCACCGCCGTCACCGAACAGCCGCTGCAACCCCGCACCCTGATGGTGAGGTTGGTGTCGGCCACCGCCGGCGATGCGATCGCCGCAGCAGCGCCGACGGTTACGATGGTCACGAACACACGTCGGTGAGATCCCCCGTTGATCATGGTCGCAGCCTAGCGCCCAGCATCCCAGGCCGGGGACACATTCCGGGGATCTGACACTACCAGCACAAGCGGCTACCCCCCCAAAGCCCCAGCGCCGCGCACTTGTCTCCAGCGATCGCGGAGCAGGAAGACCGTGGGCCGGGATACGCCATCGGCACGTCGAGTGCCGTCCTGGGAGATGGACAGACGGGTTGCCTGCCTCCTATCGCGTGGTCACGACGCGGAGAGATGCGTCTCGACGCGCACCGACGTCACCCGCAACTGGACTCGTGCGCGGCCGCCCCGCAGGCGTGCACCAGCCAGGCCGCTGGCACTTGCCCGGCATCACACAACGGAGGCCGGTACCCGACCGGTGCCGCCGAAACACCAGTCCAGCAGGACATGCCCCGACAACCGCCCGGTCACCGCTCTGTCTCACACGTCTGCAGTTCGGGTCCTCCTGTCACGGTCGGCCGGGAGTCGGACTCAGCACGGATCGGCCAGGCGCTTGGGGATCCAGCCCTGCCCGACATCACATGTCAGGACGTAGCGGCGGACCCTGGACAGTCCGTGGCGGTGGTACTTGTTGGCCAACAGTCGCACTCGCATCACGGTGTACACGTAGCCGGCACTCGTCGTCACCGGGCGGCTGAACCTGAACCTGGCCCGGATCGCGACGGTGTCACACCCGGAGGACGTGCATGCGGGGTAGGCGAAGAACCCTGTGGCCCGGCTGCCCTTCCACGACAGCCTCGCGGCAATAGCGTCGGCATGCAGACAGTTGAGGTCGATCGTGGCGGGTTTCGAGACGGCCGATCCGCAGTCCCAGTAGATCCCCGGAGAATCCGCGGCGGCGGGGAGTGCTGGCAGCACAACCGCCGACGCCGCCACAGCCGCGGCGACCCTCAACATGGCTTGATCCGACTACCGCGCTGCTCCCAGATCAGTTCACACCGCCCGGTCGGACCTCTCTCCATTCTCAGGATGTACGGCCGCTCGTCCCACCCGGATGGCCACTCCCCGGTGAACCGCACCCGCATCTTGCTGAACAGGTGGGCGGAGTGGTTCAACCGTGTCGAGGTGCCTCGGAAGGCGCTGAAATGGCGCGGTTCGCTGAAGTCGAAACGCGCCCTGTAGTCGTAAAACGGACCGTCCGCGCAAGAGTAGTCACACGAGTTCACGACGTAGACGCCACGGGCGGTGGCCTTGGACGGCGACCACCTCGACCAGCGCATCTTCTTGGTCCACAACGACCCGTGATAGCACCAGATGTTCATCTTGCCGGGCTTATGCGCGGCCTTGCTGCACGTCCACACGGCAGCGGAACCCGCAACGGCGTTCGCCGGCGACCCGACCAACATCGTCGATCCGGCAACCGCGACCACCGTTGCTCCTGCCAGGAGCCGCCATAGACTCATATCTTCCCCCGCACCGATCAGAAGACTCGAGCATACTGCGTCAACCGGGACGACAGGGCACAAACACAGCAGACTGGACGACGGCGACTACCCGACGCAAGCCAGCCCCCGCAGGCCCAGGTGAAGGCCGCACAGTCACCCGGTCCTCCCGGTAGACCGCTGGCCAGACGCAGGTCGAAGACGTCAGCCACCCCGCCGGCCAGGTTGCCAGGGCGTGGGGTAGGCGTGTCAGGTGGTTTCGTTTGGAGGTCACGGCGTGGTGGGCGTGTTGGGTGGGCACAACCACCTTGTACACCCACACCTTCAACTGGCCGCACGCGTGTCTCAGCCCGGCCCGTGGTGCGCCAGTCGTTCACCCGGGCCCTCGACCGATGGTTCTCACCCAGTGCTGGATCCGCAGTCTCCAGCACCCACACTACGAAGACACCCCACCGCAGTCAGGCCATGCCCCTGTCAGCGAACCACCAACACCACCAGACGCGCTGGCCCTCGATCACCCACAACAGGGCACCTCATGCCCGGGCCCAGCAGCCGAACAGCTCCATTCTGGAGCCGCCAAGAAGGCAACGGGGTAGGATGAGCAATCGCCGCTCAGGTCTCACGGATGAGTGCCGCTCTGTCGTGTTGGTGTCGTGGTGAGCCTACGCCCTGCGGGTCAGAGCGCCCTGTACTTTCTCTTCGCCGTTGCCCGGGTGCCGTTAGGCCCAATCGCCGTCACCCGGATCCAGTAGCGCTCACGCGGGGACACCATGATGACTGCACGGGCGTTTTTCGTGCGGATGATCTGGCGAATGCCATCGGGCCGTTCGAAGGAACGCACGACAAACCGCTTGACCGCGCCTGTGGCCTTCCAGTGCACAACCGCGTTGCGCTTGGACAGCCGCTTGACCCGCACGGATTTCACTTTCAGCCGCTTCCGTTGGGCCTTGGTCTGGGGGGTCGGTGACGCGGCAGGATTAGGGGCCACCGCAGACGACGGCGAGGACTGGGCCGGTGCCGGTCGGGGGGTGACGGTGACGGTCTTGCACACTTTGAGTTGCTGGTTAGACCCCGGCCCGACGTTGATCGCGTAGGCACAGACCGTGTGCTTGCCCGCAGACGCCTCGATGGTCGTGTCGTAACCGTGGTAATTGCCGTATCCGGGCAAAGCCTTGCCGACATCCTCACGCAACTTGTCGGCCTTGCCGATGTTCACCCCTTTGTCGCCCACGTAGACGTGCACGATTACCGGTGAGGTCTTCGAGTTCGGGTCTACCGCCCAGCCCCGAACCCGGATCGTCCCCGGCTGCGGGGACGTGACCGTGTCCAGATACCCGAATGGCTGCGGGTCCGCGATTGTGACCGGCTTGCAGTCCTTGAGGCGTTCGTTGTTGCCGGCACCTACATTGATCCCGTAGGCGCACACCGTGTAGGTCCCACCCGTGCCCAACGTGACCTGCGCATCGAAGCCGTGGTAGTTCCCGTACCCGGGATAGGCGCGGCCCACGTCCTCACGCAACTTGTCGGCCCTGCCAATGTTGAATCCAGTCGAATTGGCGTACACATGCACATCGATCGGGCTCGTCTTCGCGTCAGGGTCCGCCGCCCAACCGCCCACCCTCAGATAGCCCGGACCCGGCGAAGTCGCCACATCCAGATACCCAAACGGGTTGCCTCCCGACTCGTCGCGGAGGTGGATGAACCCGGTGGGGTACTGAGTACCCGGGGTGTACTTGCGCCAGTGGAAGTCGCCACCGTAGTTGTCCTCTGAGACGACGACACCGTCGGCGTGGACCTCTTGTACGTAGGCCACGTGCCCGTAGGACCCCTTGCCTGCCGAGGAGTTCCACCAGGCGATTGAACCGACTGCGGGGGTGTTGTTCACGGTGATGCCGGCTGCGGCAGCCTGACCTCCCCATCGCCACGCGTCACCCATCCCGCCGGGAAGCCAACTGGGGCGGCTGCCGCCGAATCGGTAGGCCACGTAGTTGGTGCAGTTGTGACCGCCGACCATGCCCCAGAAGGATTGGGTGTAGACGTTCTGGTAGCCGAAGTTGCTGCGCCCAGCGTTGTTGCATCCGGCGAAACCGGTGCAGATCGTCGACATAGCCGCCTGGGCCGGAGCGGCGGACCCGACGCCGACAATGCCCAGGAGCAGGCCGAGCAGGGCCAACGCAGTCGCGGTGGCTCGGCCAGTCCGGCGTTCGATGGTGGTGTGCATATGGTGTCCCCGTTCCCCCGTGATCCAGTCGCTGCGAAGTCTAGTCAGTCGGCCGAGGGTCCGTGGTCAGTTTGGCGGTGTCCGGGCAACAAGGACGAAGAACGCCGCATCGAGTCTGTCCGACCACCCGGGCGGCGCCGAGGTCCGCCCTGTGGATGTTGACGGGAACGCAAAGCGCGTCGCGCATCTGAGGTGTTACATGTTCCTTGCCTGGCCTTCGCAGTCGACGCTTGGTCCGGACCATCGAGCGACCTGGCTGCCGAGTGCCCGTCAAAGAGGTGACGTGCCGATCGTGGGCACCTTGTGGCAGAAGAAGAAGTCGTCCGATACCTCGAGGTATTCAAGCGGGGTCGTTGAAGGCGGGGCGTTCACCGTGACAGCCGCGCCCACGATGGAAGCGCTCAAGCTGCGATGCAACGGGGTCAACGGGACGAACCCGTGGCAAGAGAGCGGTCCCAACGTGTGGCACAACTGGTCATCAAGACGCCTCACTACGCCTGCAGACCGATGGGAACCTCGGTGGTCTATCAGGGAGGTTCAGCCCCTTTGTTCGGCATGCCCGCATCGCACGGTGTCCACCGGAACCGGTTTCGGAAAGACGGTGACCTCCATTTCGGGTGTCTCAATATGGGTATGTCCAGCCTGCCGGCCGCAGAGGTTCACACTCAGACTGACAGGTAGGGATCAAGAAGGTCCGCGGTCTGAACCGGTCAGTTGTCAGCATCGCCATTCCCATTCTGGTGCGTTCTAGTGTCTAGTCCGTGCCTTAGCAATCTCGCCCTTCTCTGTTCGCGATGTCATCACGATCTGCACTTCGGTCACTACACCATCACCATGGACACCCACGGCATCCCCAGCATCGTGGCCAACCGTGGACCACCTTCAGCGGCCCGGTAGCAAGCCCGGGGCCACCTAGCATGATCAGCCGTAACTGACCTCGAAGCCCTAGGGTGGTGCGCGTGACAACACCTGAGGAACTCGCACAGCAAGCAGCGGCGGCGATCGCGGAGAGAACCGGGGTCGCAAGACACGATGTGGCGGTGGTGTTGGGAAGTGGCTGGTCGGCGGCGGCTGACGCATTTCCAGTCACGGCCGAAATCGCCTACCCGGAGTTGCCTGGATTCAGCGCCTCGGCGGTCGCCGGTCACTCGGGATCCTTGCGTAGCGTCCGGGCGGGCGACAAGCAGGCGCTGTTGTTCTCGGGTCGCACACACTACTACGAGGGCCTCGGCGTGGCTCCGGTCGTGCACGGCGTGCGTACCGCTGCGGCAGCCGGCTGCTCGGTCCTGATCCTCACCAACGGCTGCGGCGGACTCAACCCGAGCTGGGCACCCGGAACCCCCGTCCTGATCGGGGATCACATCAACCTCACGGCCACCACCCCGTTGGTGGGTGCCAACTTCGTCGACCTGACCGAAACCTACTCCCGACGCCTGCGCGACTTAGCCCGCAGCATCGACCCGGCACTCGAGGAGGGCGTGTATGCACAGTTCCCCGGCCCGCAGTACGAGACCCCCGCCGAAGTCCGGATGGCCCGCATCTTGGGAGCCGACCTCGTGGGGATGTCTACAGTGCTGGAGGCCATCGCCGCGCGAGCGGCGGGACTGGAGGTGTTGGGGTTGTCGCTGGTGACCAATGCAGCAGCCGGGATGACCGGTGAGGCCCTGCATCACGCGGAAGTCCTGCAAGCGGGCAAAGACGCTGCGACTCGTATCTCGGGTCTTCTCAAACAGATCCTGGAGCAGTTGTGAACGACCTGGTCGCTCGAGCGCAGGCGTGGCTGACGGAGGATCCTGACCCGCAGACCCGCGCCGAATTGCAGGCGTGGATCGACGCCGATGACAGGGCGAGACTGGCGGTCGCCTTCGCCGGGCCGCTGGAGTTCGGTACGGCCGGGTTGCGAGGACCGCTCGGCCCCGGGCCCGCCGCGATGAACCACATCGTCGTGGCCAAGGCTGCAGCCGGTCTAGCCCAGTACATCAAAGACACCGGAGGCTCCAGGATCGTCGTGGGCTACGACGCCCGCCGGAACTCGAAGTCATTCGCGGAGCTGACTGCAGCGATCGCCGCCGGGTTCGGACTGACTGCCCAGGTGCTGCCCCGGCGCCTGCCGACCCCGGTGCTGGCGTTCGCCATCAAGGCGCTGGGGGCCGACGCCGGTGTCGTCGTGACCGCCAGTCACAATCCCCCGCAGGACAACGGCTACAAGGTCTACCTTGGCGACGGCATGCAGATCGTCCCGCCCGCCGATGCCGAGATCTCGGCCAGGATCGCCGCGCAGCCCACCTACGACCAGATTCCGCAATCGGACGGCTGGACCACGCTGGACGAGACGATCGTCGATCAGTACCTCGATCGCGTGATCGGTCTGGCCGATCCCGCCAAGACGAAGGATGCGCGCCTCACGGTCGTCTACTCGGCGATGCACGGTGTTGGGGGCGGATTGTTCGAGAACGTCTGCGACCGTTTGGGATTCGTCGATCTGCACCCGGTGGCCGAACAGTTCGAACCGGATGCCGCGTTTCCGACAGTGGCGTTCCCGAACCCGGAGGAACCCGGTGCGATGGATCTGGCCCTGGCCGCTGCCCAGCGCGTCGACGCCGACCTCATCATCGCCAACGACCCAGACGCCGACCGCTGTGCCGTCGGGATTGCCACAGCCGACGGCTTCCGGATGCTCCGCGGCGACGAAGTGGGCGTGCTGCTGGGTTGGTGGACCGCCACCAGAGCGCCCGTGACGGGGTCTCTGGTCACGACGATCGTCTCGAGTTCGATGCTGCGGGCCGTGGCCGACGCCGCCGGACTCCGATTCCAGCAGACCCTGACGGGTTTCAAGTGGATCACCAGGCCCGATGACATCGTGTTCGGCTACGAGGAGGCGTTGGGCTACTGCGTCGATCCGGAGACCGTGCGGGACAAGGACGGCATCAGCGCCTCGGTCCGAATGCTGGAACTCGCCGCGCATCTGCAGACCCTGGGACGCTCCGTGGCCGACCAGCTCGACGACCTCGCACTGCAGCACGGGGTCTATCTGACCGACCAGATCAGCATCCGGGTGTCGGACCTGTCAGATCGCGACCGGGCTCTCGCCGCGCTCGCCGCACGACCGGGCGACGCGATCGCAGACCTGGCCGGCGTGGTCGATCTCACCGACAGCGACGCCACCGGCCTGCCTCCCACAGAGGGCTTGCGACTCGAACTGGGCGGCGGTGGACGAGTGGTAGCCAGGCCGAGCGGAACGGAAGCGAAACTCAAGGTCTACCTCGAAGTGGTCGAGCGCACCGGCGACCTACAGGCGGACATGCGACGTGCCGGCGAGCGCCTGGCTGAACTGCGCGTAGGCCTGGAAAGGTTCTTGGCGGCTACGTGAGGAAGGCCAAGGGACTGCTCGCCGTGGGTGTGGTCGTGGTGCTCGCAGGCTGGCTGTTCGTCGCACTGTCCAGCGGCGACGCCAACACCCCGAGACCTGCCGGGACCGTGTCCCAGAGCCCAATAGTCGTGCAGGACGTGGATGCCGGACGCAGCGGCTTGCCCGCCATCGCACTGGATCAACTGCCCAGTGAGGCACAGCAGACCTACGAGATCGTCCTTCAGGGCGGTCCGTTCGAGTACCCGCAGGACGGCGACGTCTTCGGCAACCGTGAGGGGCTACTACCCGAACAGGACTATGGGTGGTACCGCGAATACACCGTCGTGACCCCGGCGTCCGGCGACCGCGGAGCGCGCCGACTCGTCGTGGGTGAGGACGGTGTCTTCTTCTACACTGATGACCACTACGACTCCTTTCGTGAGGTGATCCCATGAGTGGGCCGGAGGTCATGGTCCTCGACACCCGGGGCGCGCGCGACAAGCAGGCCTTTCTGCGGGCCTGCGCGCTGTCACTGGCCTTCCCCGACTACTTCGGGCACAACTGGGACGCCTTCGAGGAGTCGCTCGGGGAGTTCGTCGCGCAGCACCCCCGGGTTCTGGTGGCATGGACCGGGGCCTCGGACCTGCGTGCCGGCGACCGCAAGTTGGCACTGGAGATCATGGACCGGTGCTTCGCAGACGGTGCCGACCTGCTCATCATTGATGCCGTGCTGGACAGTCCGGCGCCGGATTTCGCACTCGACCACGTGCAGGTTGCGATCCCCGAGGGCTCGGAGCAGGACGCCCGAGCGTACTGGGTCGACCTGGTCGGCCTGAGCGAGGTTGCGAGACCGACGGAGTCGACCGCCCGTAGCGGCCTGTGGCTCAGCGGCGATGCGTTGAACCTGCATCTCGGCGTCGACCCGGACTTCCGCCCCGCGAGAATGGCACACCCAGCGATCATGGTGCGCGACTACGAGGCTCTGGCCGACCGGCTTGCTGCGGCCGGCCAGTTCATAGAACAGACCGGCGACACCATCGACCAACAACGTTTCCACACCAACGACCCATTCGGCAATCGCATCGAATTCATCGCGTTCTAACCCGGAGGCAACCATGATCACCCCCGCACAAATGGCCGGAATGGTCGACCACACGATCCTTAAGCCCGAGACCACGACGACCCAAGTGAAAGCGCACTGCGAACAAGCTGCAGAACTCGGGGTGTTCAGCGTCTGCGTCTCCCCCTCCTTCCTGCCCCTGCCGGCGGACTGGCTGCACGGGGTCGCCGTCGCGACCGTGTGCGGGTTCCCGAGTGGGAAGCACAAGCCGGGCATCAAAGCCACTGAAGCTGCTCGGTCGGTCACGGACGGCGCGGACGAGATCGACATGGTCATCGATATCGGAAACCTCATCGCAGGCGACTGGCAGGCCGCGAACGCAGATGTTGCAGCGGTGCGCGAAGCCATTCCCGGCGCCTTGCTCAAGGTCATCATCGAGTCCGCCGCCTTGACCGACCAGCAGATCATCGAGGCCTGCAAGATCTGCGTGGATGTCGGCGCCGACTACGTGAAGACTTCGACAGGCTTCCACCCCGCCGGGGGCGCGAGCGAGCACGCGGTGGAACTGATGCGCCGGTCGGTGGGCAGCGCTGCCGGGGTGAAGGCCAGCGGAGGAATCCGTTCGTGGGATTCGGCCGTCGCAATGGTCAACGCCGGCGCCTCCCGACTCGGTCTTTCCGGCACCGCCGAGGTGCTGGCCGGTGGGGCATCCGCAGGCGACTACTGACCCCGGTGAGGATCGGCCACCTCGGGCGTCGCCCGTTTCCAGGCGCAGGCGCGGTCGCCGCTAGACTGGCTCTTTGTCTGTTTCACAGAGGAGTGCACCCATGCCATCCGGCACAGTGAAGTGGTTCGACACCGAGAAGGGTTTCGGTTTCCTTGCCGCCGAAGACGGTGGCGAGGTATTCGTGCACGCCAGCGCTTTGGAGCCGGGTGTGACACTGCGGGCGGGCTCGCGCGTGGAGTTCGGCGTCGTGGACGGCCGCCGTGGCAAGCAGGCGCTGTCGGTGACTCTGCTGGAGCCGGCGGCCAGCGTCGCCAAGGCCAGGCGTCGGCCGGCGGAGCAGATGAGCCCTGTGGTCGAGGACCTGATCAAACTGCTTGATTCCGTGGGAAACCAACTGCGCACCGGCCGTTACCCGGATGACGCAAAAGCTGCCAAGACCGCGCAGTTGCTACGGGCGGTGGCTGATCAGCTCGACGTCTAGCCTCGCCGTTTCGCTGCCTGACCACGCCGGGGACTCGAGCGGATTCGGCAGGGCGGGTCTGCCGGCTCGAGTCATGCGACGGTCGGACCACCGATTCGCGTTAGTCATTCGCGGCCGCGGAGTTCAGGCGGGAAAATGCCGGTCGAAATCGCTCGCGTTAGAGAACGTGCACCACGTTAGAGAAACCACGCGTGCATTCTCTAACGTCGTGCACGTTCTCTAACCTCGCGCCAACTCCGGCGGCTACCGCTTACCGAGCCGGTTCCGCTAGGCCTTCGTGTTCCCGTTAGGCCCGCGGATGGCCTCTGGGCCGAACCGGAACGGCGCGGCAGCTGGTGCCGCCGGCGGAACCGGACAACCCCCGGGACTACTCCACGTCCATCCGGACGGCCCAGACACCCTTCTCGTCACCTTCGGAGATGATCGCCAGCGGATACCCCTGTGGTGATGCCGGAACCCGGGGGAAACTGAACCGGAAGTACGTCGAGTCCAGGGTGTCCTGCGTGAGTCGTTGACCTGCGATCGTGGGGTACCAACCCTGGTCGGCAATGGCGGGATCCACGCTGATCCCCACCACGTTCTCAGGAATCACGTCGAGTTGGGCGGTTTGCCCGTTCGCGGCGCGGTCGGCGGCCTGCGTGATGCACTGCTGGGCGTCGATCTGCCCGTCCCAGCTGAAGCAGGTCGGGGAGATTCGCTGCGAGGACGTTGCCGTGAACACCGTGACCCCGGGCGGGGGCTTCTCACAGGAGGACAACCCGACCGTCGCTGCCACCGCCAACACCACGCCAGCCAACTTCTTCATGTGCCCTCCTGGGATTCCGGCTCGTGCATCGTCGCATGGTCAGTGGCGCTCTGGGCGGTTGACGGGAGTTTGTCAGGGTCGGACGTCGCGCCCGAGGTGCTGCCCTCGATCAGCGGGCCTTCGTCAGCTGGGCCTCGGGGTTGGACGTCTGCCTGCGGTGAGCCGGTCGAGTCAGTCCCTGCCGCCTCCCCGGAACGCGCTGCTGATGGTCCGGAGCCGACAGCACCTGACTCTCCTGGGTCCGCCGCAGTCACACCTTCGGTGGTCTGCGTGGAAGCGGTGCCGGCGTCCTCGTCCGGCTGCGTGACCGATCCCTGCTCCTGTGCTTCCGGCTCGGAATCTTCGGTACTGGTGGCTGACTCCACCCCCTCCGGCGCGGGCTCCTCGACACGGCCCATGTCGTCGTAGCTCATCTCGTCGATCACCGTCTCAGCCACCCCCACCGACGGCTGCTCGCTGGTTTCGCTGTGCGCTCCGCATCCGAAGTTGAGTGCCACGATCCTGCCATCCACCGGTGAGTAGCCGTTGGCGCACACCCCGAAACCCTGTCCCAACGGCCCCCCGATGAGCAGGAGGAAGCCGCAGGTAGCGCACTTCAGGTCCGCGCCCCGGGCAAGCGCCGCTCGTGGTCCCACTTCGCGGTACCAGCGCTGCGCGGCCTCCCTTCGGCCCTCCGGGCTGAGCAACCGCTGCCTGCCCAGCCCGAGTTCCCATTGATCGGGGCGCAAATGCTCATCCGCGTCGGGATCCGGGAGATCGTTCGCAGACATGCCGGGGACCAGCCGCGGATCATCCGCGTCGGTCACCATCACATCGCCGGTCCCCAGGTCGCCAGCCTCGATCCGCTGGCGCCAAGGCACCCATGCCGGTGCCAGCAGCGCCGAGCCGTCCGGCAGCAGGGCGGTCTCGTCGACCGTGACGTGATCCGAGTCCGGAGCGCGAGTCACCGTCACCGCCCATTGCCAGCCGGCGTATCCAGGAACTGAGCCCTCGAAGAAATGAGTCACGACCATGGGGCCATCCGCCACCAAGCCCATGTGATCGCCGACTACGGACGCGTCTGTCTCCTCGAGGAGGGCCGAGCGGGCCACGTCGATCGCCGCGGCACACGGTTCGTCAACGGGCCATGAGAGGCCGGTTGGCGGCGACTGCTCCCCGGTATCGTCCCCGCCCTGTCCCACAACCACGGTCAACAACTCATCGGGCACCGACTCGTCATGATCCGGAGTGTCGGTCCGGGTTACACCCTCAGCCATGTGTGTCCCGGGACTGTCGATATGCGTTCCTGCGGCGAACCGTGTACCACCGTCCGGGGACACCCAGGGCAGCCCCCACGACGCAGACGTAGAGCCACCATTGCGTGCCGTGATCCTGCAACTGACCACGGAAGAAGAAGAACAGAACCGCGAAAGCGACCATCCAGGCGATCGTGCCCAATGTGATGGCAAACACTCCATCCTCGTCAAGGGGTCGCACATCCACCCTCCGACCGTACTACTAGGTGCCCACCCGACAGACGCAGGAGTCAACGAACGGCGGCCAGGACGAGCAGGAGGATCACAAGTCCGAACAGCACCGCCAGGGTGACCGTGCGCCGAGTCCGTGGATTCACCGTCAGGGCGCCCCGCTGGTCTCGAAGTCGCCTTCGCCGGCCGCTGCCGACGGCGGGGTACCGGTGGGTTCCACCTCTTCCTCCAAAGGCGGCGAGGTCGTCGTCGGGTTGGTGGTGGGGCTCTTCGTGGGCTTGGGCGATGTCGTGGTGGCGGTGGCGGTGGGAGTTATCGACGGCGCCTGAGTCGTGGGGGCCGCAGATGTGGGCGCCTGGGTCGTCGGAACCGACGTCGGCGACGCCGTAGCGGTCGGGGTCGCACTGGGCGAGGGCTCCGGATCGGACCCGCCGCTGCGTGCAGCCCACAAAGCACCTCCGGCCAGACCAAGCACTATCGCAATCACGACCGCCACGATGATCGGGATCTTTGACGGTTTCTGGTTCTCCGGCTCGGGCTCCGGCGCCCCCTGCGGGGGCATGGCCGTCGTGGGGTACTCAGGTCCACCGAAATCGCTCACCATCCCAGGCTATGCCGGGATCCGCCCGGTCCCGGACACCACCCACCGGCCAGTTCCGCCCTTCCATGACCGGGTGCAAGAAGTCCGCCTTTCGCGAAGACTCGGGATCTAGCGTGGCGGAAGCGTTCGACGCGTGACCCGTCGAAGGCAGGTTGGGGCAGAGGTCAGGTCACGGCCGGGGGCTGCTGGCAGTCCGCGGGCGCAGGCGCTCAACCCCAGACGGACCGGATCACGTCATTGGGCGGCGGGCCACCGGTTCGGGTGTGAGCCCGGGTCCGCGTTGGGCACACCGGTTCTCGCTAGTCATCTGCGGCCGTGGCCGGCCGCGACGTTCAGTCGGGCGCATACCGGGGCAGAGATCGCTCGTGTTAGTCATCCCGCGCCGTGGCCGGCCGCTCGTTCACGCGGCAAAATGCCGGGCGAAAATCGCTCGGGTTAGAGAAGGTGCACGAGGTTAGAGAAACCACACGTGCATTCACTAACCTCGTGGACAACCTCTAACCTCGCGGCCGACTCCTGCCGCTACCGAGTACACGAGCCGTTCTAGGACAAGGCCACGAGAGGGCCCAAGTGCCGAACCGGAACCCGAAGGCCTACCCGAACGCGGGAACCCAGACCAGAACTCCGACGGCCAGAACCTCCGTGCGGCAAATCGCAGCAGTGCGCACGGCTTCAGCCGAGGCGCTCGACCACCCAGTCGATGCTCGCGGTGAGGGCCGCGACGTCCGACGGCTCGACAGCGGGGAACATGGCCACCCGCAACTGGTTGCGGCCCAGTTTGCGATACGGCTCGACGTCCAGGATTCCGTTGGCGCGCAGCGTCTTGGCAACCGCCGCTGCGTCTACCGACTCGTCGAAATCCACCGTGCCCACCACGGCCGAACGGAAGGCGGGATCGACCACGTAAGGGGCCGTGTAGTCAGTGCGCTGCGCCCAGTCGTACAGGATCGCGGAGCTCTCAGCAGTACGTGCAGTGGTCCACTTGAGGCCACCGTTGGCGTTGAACCAGTCGATCTGTTCGGCCATCAACGCGATCGTCGCCAGGGCAGGGGTGTTGTACGTCTGCTGCTGCACCGAGTTGTCAATCGCGATGTTGATGTCGAGGAAGGCCGGCATCCAACGACCGGATGCTTTGATCGCGGCGGCGCGTTCCAGGGCCCGCGGCGACATCAGCGCGAACCAGATCCCGCCGTCGGAGGCGAAACACTTCTGGGGGGCGAAGTAGTAGACGTCGAAGTCCTCGGCGATGACCGGAAGACCCCCGGCAGCAGACGTCGCATCGAACGCGACCAAGGCATCCGCGCTGTCGACCGGCCGCACCGCATCGATGGCCACACCCGTCGAGGTCTCGTTGTGCGGGCTCGCGTAGAAGTCGATGCCGGATGCCGGGTCGAAGGGTCCGGCGGTCCCGGGCTCGAATGCGCGTACGTCCTGCTCACCCAGGTGAGGTGCCGTGCTGGCGGCCTTCGCGAACTTCGATCCGAACTCCCCGAAGGACAAGAACTGCGCGCGTTGTTCGATAAGACCGAAGGTCGCGACATCCCAGAACGCGGTCGATCCACCGTTGCCCAGGACGACCTCGTAGCCCTCGGGCAGCGAGAAGAGGTCACGCAAACCCTCGCGGACCCGTTTGACCTGGTCCTTGACGCGAGGTTTGCGGTGCGAGGTACCCAGGTAGGTGGGCGCCATCGCCACCAGGGCGTCGACCTGTTCGGACCGGACCTTGGACGGACCGCTTCCGAAACGGCCGTCAGCGGGTTTGAGGTCGGCGGGAATCAGCAGATCGTTCACCATTCAAGGCTAATCGCGCCGCTGTCACGATCCGGCAGGCGGGTGAGACCAGGGCCGCGGGCCATGCTACTCGACCCGGAAGCCGACCTCCGGGCGGTAGCCGCTGGGCGCCACCATCACCGGATCCCAGCCCGGCACGTCCTCGGGCCGCCGCGGCGCCGGACCCACATACCGCGCCGACGGCCGGATCAGTCGGCCCGTGCGCTTCTGCTCCAAGACGTGGGCGCTCCAGCCGGCGAGCCGGGCGCAGGTGAACATTGAGGTGAACATGTGCGCAGGTACCTCCGCGAAGTCCAGCACGATGGCCGCCCAGAACTCGACGTTGGTCTCCAGGATGCGGTCGGGCCGCCGCGCCCGCAATTCTGACAACGCCGCCTGCTCAAGTGCTTCCGCCACCTCGTACCGCGGCGCGTTGAGTTCTTTGGCGGTTCGCCGCAGCACACGTGCGCGGGGATCCTCGGCCCGGTAGACGCGGTGCCCGAATCCCATCAGGCGCTCATTGCGGTCCAGCACACCCTTCACGTAGGCATCGGCGTCGCCGGTGCGCTCGATCTCCTCGATCATGCCCAGCACTCGACTCGGCGCGCCGCCGTGCAAGGGTCCGCTCATGGCACCCATGGCACCGGAGATCGACGCAGCGACGTCGGCGCCGGTGGAAGCGATGACCCGCGACGTGAAAGTGGATGCGTTCATCCCGTGTTCGGCGGCAGACACGAAGTAGGCGTCGACTGCCTGGACGTGCGCTGGATCCGGCTCCCCGCGCCAGCGGACCATGAACCGTTCCACGATCGTCGAAGCCTTGTCGATCTCGTCCTGCGGGACCATCGGCTGGCCCAGACCCCGGGCGCTCTGGGCCACGAAACTCATCGCCATCACCGAGACGTGCGCCAGGTTCTCCCGCGCAGTGTCGTCATCGATGTCCAGCAGCGGTTTCAGTCCCCACGCGGGCGCCAGCATCGCGATCGCCGATTGCACGTCCACGCGGACATCCCCGGAGTGCACCGGGATCGGAAACGGTTCCGCCGGCGGCAGCCCCGGGTTGAACTCGTTGTCGACCAGCAGCCCCCAGACGTTACCGAAGGACACCCGGCCGACCAGGTCTTCGATATCGACACCCCGGTATCGCAGCGAACTGCCTTCCTTGTCAGGCTCGGCGATCTCGGTCTCGAAAGCAATGACACCTTCCAGACCCGGTACGAAATCACTCATCTGCACACTCCAGAGTTTGTGTGGACCACTTCGATCAATAACCTAGTGGCCGAGACACCTCCACGCCTACGCGAGGCTGGAGCCAAGCGGAACGGCAGGTGGGTCATGGACCCGATACGCAGGATCGACTACCAGAGCGGACCGCTGCTGGAGACCGACTTCGCGGACAACCCGTTGGCACAGTTCCAGCGCTGGCTCGGCGAGGCGAACGCCGCAGGCATCGAGGAACCGAATGCCATGGCGATGGCGTCCACCGACGCTCATGGTCAGCCGCAAGTCCGCACGATGCTGTGCAAGGAGGTCACCGCTGAGGGGTTCGTCTTCTACACCAACTACCGATCCGACAAGGCCGCCCAGATCGAGCAGAACCCCCAGGTCGGGCTCTGCTTCCACTGGCAGCCCGTGCACCGGCAGGTCCGGGTGGTCGGCATCGCGGGCCAGGTCCCGGCCGCAGAGTCCGACGAGTACTTCGCCAGCCGCCCCCGGGAGGCACAACTCGGTGCTTGGACGTCTCCGCAGTCCAGGGTGATCCCCGATCGCGACTACTTGCGAACACGACTCGAAGAGATCGCTCAGCGTTATCCCGACGAGGTTCCACGACCGGCGCACTGGGGCGGGTATGTCGTAGTGCCCAAGAGCGTGGAGTTCTGGCAGGGCCAGCCCTCCCGCCTGCACGACCGCTTGCGGTACTCGCGCCGCGACGACGGATTGCTGAACGACCCGAAGGCGTGGCGGGTGGAGCGGCTCGCCCCCTGATCCTGGAGGTCGTCGTGCCCTGGTGAGGCGACGGGCAGTGGTTGTGCACGCCCCAGCGTCAGGGCTGCCGCGAGTAGTCGATCAGTGCGGCGACCACCACGTCGTCCAGGCGCTGGCCCCGGCTCCTGGCAAGCCGTTTGGCAGCCTTGGCCACGGGCTTGGGCACCTTGACCTCCAGCGAGGTCAGTTTCGTCTTCTTGGGGGTCTTCCTCACCAAGGTGTCGGAGGTCCTGCCACCGATGCTCACGACCGGACGCAGTTCGGGGCGAGCCGGAGTCGGCAGAAGCGGTACCGGCATCGAAGGCGGCGGCGCGGCCGCCACCGGGTGTACGTCGGCATCGGGGGCCTTGCGCAGAGCTGGTCGTGGTGGTGGGTTGATCATCGTCCCTCCCGGGCAGCGAGTTCATCGGCGATGGCGCGCCCGCTCACGTCGGCGACCCGGCCGAGCAGGTCGTCGAACGCACGGGCGGCCGAGCGTGCGCCGGCAGATTTCCAGGTGTGAATGGGGACCCCGGCTCCCTGTGCCTGCTGGATGGCGGTGCGTTCCGGGATCGCCTCGGTGACCTTTCCCCCGAACGTGGAGCGCAGCTCGTCGAGCCGGAACCGGTGCTCGGACAAGGCGGCGCGGGTGCGGTTCGGGACGATCGCCACCACCTTCAGCGCGGGATTCCCCTCCCGCCTGGCGACCTCGACCGCCTCGATGGCCTGCTGCGCGCCTTGGACGGCGAAATACGAGGGCTCGGTGACGACCACGGCCTGGGTCGACGCGAACAGCGCGTTGCGGGTGAGTTCCCCCAACGACGGCGGGCAGTCCAGAAGGATCAAGTCATATCGCTGGGGCACGCCGCGCAGCGCACGGGACAGCCGCCGAACCGGATCGGCGCCGGAAGGCACCGCGCGGTGCTCCAGCGCGCGTTCAGCGGCGATGACATCGACCGCCGCGCCCCAGCCGGTGGCGGTGATGGCGTCGATCGCGACCCCGGCACGTCCGTCGTACAGGACGTCCGAGGTGCTGTATCCGGCCACCTCGGGAAGGTTGAGCCCAGCCGTCGCGTTGGCTTGCGGATCGAGATCGACCACCAGGATGCGCCGGCCCTCCCCCATCGCGGCACTGGCCAAGCCCAGGGTCACCGTCGTCTTACCCACACCACCTTTGAGGCTGAGTACAGCGACGACTGGGGCATCCATGCGGGCCATTGTCCCACCGGGCGGCCGGTTTTGGGCGGACCTCGGCGCGCCGGGATCAACTCCGCCCCGCCGTGCCGAGCAATCACCGGGCGGGCAGCGCCCGGAAGCGTGCCAGCGCGACTTCCCGCTCGTGGGCATGATCGACAATCGGTGCGGGGTAGTCCGCGGCCAGCACACCCGGTTCGTGAGGGTCGCCGACGTCTGCCAGTTCGGGTACGTACCGGCGGATGTACTCGCCGTCAGGGTCGAAACGGCGGCCCTGGGCTACCGGGTTGAAGATGCGGAAGTACGGGGCAGCGTCGGTGCCGCACCCGGCCACCCACTGCCACCCGAGCTGGTTGTTCGCTATATCGGCGTCGGAGAGGTGCTGCAGGAACCACCTGGCTCCCCACTGCCATGGAAGGTGCAGGTCCTTGATCAGGAAACTCGCGGTCACCATGCGCAGGCGATTGTGCATCCAGCCCTCGGCCAACAACTGCCTCATCCCGGCATCCACGAAGGGGTAGCCGGTCCGCCCCTGACTCCAGACGTCGAAATCGGCTTTCGAGTGCGAGTACTCCATGTCGGTGTCGAAGCGTTCATCGAGGCTGGACCAGATGGCCTCCGGCCGGTGCCACAGGACATCGGCGCAGAACTCGCGCCATGCCAGTTGCCGGACGAACGGATCTGTGTGCGGATGCGCGATCTCCGCCAGAATCGTGCGCGGATGGATCTGCCCGAAATGCAGCGCCGTGGACAGGCCACTGGTCCCGGCGATCGCGGGGAAGTCGCGGTCGCGCGCGTAGCCGGCCAGCGAGTCGTCACGGAACCGCCGCCAGGCGTTGACCGCCGGGCTGGGTTCGGCAGTCGAACCCGGAGATCCCCAGCCCCTGGCCAGCCACGCCTTGTAGAAGGGGGTGAAGACCTTGAACCCGGCACCGGCACGGTTGCGCAACTCGCCGGGCGCGACAGCGTAGGGGGTGTCGACCACCCGCAACCGGATGCCGTGACGCTTCAGGGCGTGCTCGACCTCGGCGTCGCGGCGGCGCGCGAAGCCGGTGGTGTCACCGGTGCAGAAGATCTCGCTGGCCCGGTACCGGCGCGCCACATCGACCAGCACCTGCGCCGGATCCCCTGCCATCACCTCCAGCGGCCGTTCCGCGGCCAGTTCGGCCAGCGCGGTGTCCAGGTGGGTGATGCGCACGGTGCCCACGCCGGCCAGGCGCGGATCCCGCACGAAGACCCCGATCGCATCCGGACCGGCCGCATCCAGTGCGGGGTTGTCCGCCGTCCGCAGGTCCCGCCGGAACCAGTGGACGACGGTCATCAGACAGGGTCGACGGTGATGTGCTCGGCCACGGCCAGCGGCAGTTCGGCGTATTCGCCGCCACTGCCCATCAACAGCCCGCCGGGCGAGCGGCTCACCTTCACCGTGGATCCGGGGATGGCCCCGGAGCGGCGTAATGAGGCCATCACCGCCTGCTCAGTCTGCAACGGCTCATCGATGCGCCGGATCAGCACCCGTATGGAGGTGTCCCCCAGACCTGCCGCGACCTCGCTGAGCGCGGGCGACGCGGTGACGTCCGCATCGACATCGGCGCCCAGGTCGGCCAGGCCGGGGATGGGATTGCCATAGGGAGACGTGGTGGGTTGGTCCAGCAGGTCCCAGATCCGCTTCTCCACCGCCTCACTCATGACGTGCTCCCAGCGGCAGGCCTCGGCGTGGACTTCCTCCCAGGGTAAGCCGATCACGTTGACCAGCAGGCACTCGGCGAGGCGGTGCTTGCGCATGACGGACATTGCATAGGCCCGGCCGGCGGCAGTCAGTTCCAGGTGCCGGTCTCCGGAGACCACGACGAGACCGTCTCGCTCCATGCGGGCAACCGTCTGCGACACGGTCGGGCCGGATTGACCGAGCCGCTCAGCGATGCGTGCCCGCAGCGGGACCGTGCCCTCTTCTTCCAACTCGTAGACCGTTCGCAGGTACATCTCGGTGGTATCGATCAGCTCGCCGCTCACCGGGTCATTCTCCCCCACCGGCAGTCGCATGCAAGCGCGGGTCCATCGGTCCCGCTCCGATTTCCGGTGAAATCACTGGCGACGGTTGGCAAACCCGGCACCCGGTGGCAACCAGCTACGGGTTTCCGCTAGCGTGACATAACTGTTACGTGAAATTACAGGCGTGTCGCTTGACTTCCGGTGATGAGAGGTCGATCAGAACGACAGCGTTTGGGGAGGTGTACATGAGACGTACGGCGACCACCGGCGTGGTGCTTTGCGCACTGATCGTGCCCGCAGCACCCGCATTTGCCCAGAATCAGCCGATTCTGACCTCCGGGATGCAGCACAAAGCCGTCAAACGTGTCCAAAGAGCGCTGGGCGTCACTCCGCACTCCGGGTTCTTCGGGCCCCTGACCCTCAAGGCTGTCAAAAAATACCAGCGCACGCATGACATCCCCGCAACAGGGGTGGTCGGCCCGCTGACCTGGGCGTCCCTGGGCAGCAAGGCCACCATGACCCGCAAGCAGGCGAAGAAGGCCAAGCAGGCCAGGCAGGCCAAGAAGGCGCTTAAGCGCAAGCAGGCCCGCAAGGCCAAGCGCGCCAAGTCCGCAACCAAGGCGATGACGGCCATGACGTTGCAGGAAGGCGACCGCGGGGCCGCGGTCCTGTTCCTGCAGCAGCAGCTCGGCGTGCAACCGCAGAGCGGGTATTACGGACCGATCACCAAGTCCTTCGTGCAAGCGCTGCAGACCGCGGCGAAGCTGCCTGTCACGGGCATCACCGACGCCAAGACCTGGCGCAAGGTCGGCAAGGTGAAGTTCACACCACCGGCCCTCGCGCCTGCACCGGCTCCGAGCAGCGCCACGCTGCCTGCCCCCAGTTCGGCGACTGCGGCCAAAGTGCTGAAGGTGGCCGCATCGCAAGCAGGGGTGCCTTATGTGGCCACCGGCTACTCCCCGGAGCAGGGCTTCAACTGCAGCAGCTACACCCAGTGGGTCTACGAGCAGGTCGGGATCGACCTCGGCGGGGCCTACACGGTCTGGCAGTACAACAAGTCCCGCAAGATCAGTGCCGCGGAGGCCAAACCCGGCGACCTCGTGTTCTTCTACAACTACGCGGACAACTTCATCGGACACGTCGGGATCTATGCCGGCAACGGGATGATGTGGCATGCCCCGCGCACGGGCCGCGTGGTCAGCCTCGAGCGCGTGTACACCGACAAGGTCTACTACGGGCGTGTCCTGAACCAGTAGTCCCGGCGGTAGATTCCTCGTATGACCGTCCCCACCGCACCCGACGCGCTGTCCGTGTTCGCCCCTGGCTGTCTTGCCGGCCGTTCGGCAGTGGTCACCGGCGGCGGCTCGGGCATCGGCGCGGCCACCGCCCGTCTGCTGGCCGACCTCGGGGCGCGGGTGAACATCGTGGGCCGGCGGCCGGAGGCGCTGGCCCTGACTGCCGAGCACAACCCTGACCTGATCATCCCGGCCACCGCCGACCTGCGTGAACCCGATCAGGTCGACGCGATGCTGGCGACCATCGAGTCCTGCGACTTCTTGATGAACAACGCGGGCGGGCAGTTCGTGTCGCAGGCGCAGGACATCACGTACAAGGGCTTCCGGGCCGTCACCCGTTTGAACCTCGATGCCCCCTGGTACCTCACCACCAGGATCGCCAACCGGTTCTTCATCCCGGCCGGGTACGGCAAGATCGTCTCGATCACGATGACCCCCCACCGCGGGATGCCGCTGATGGCACACTCGTCGGCCGCTAGGGCAGGAATGGAGTCGCTGACCCGCAACTGGGCAGCCGAATGGGGCAGGCTGGGCATCCGGGCGGTGGCGCTGGCCCCCGGCATCGTCCACACCGAGGCCTGGCAGCGCTACGGCCTGTCCCCCGAACAGGTTTCCGCGGGCCTACCTGCCGGCAGGCTGCAGACCGCGGACGAGGTGGCCGCTATGACCGCCTTCCTCTTCTCCCCCGCAGGCGACTACATCACCGGGACCACGCTGACCTGCGATGGCGGTTTCGACATCATGGGTCCGAGCCTGGCCGGGTGACTCGTGCGCGGTGCCGACCGACAGCACCGCGCGGTGGCTGGATAAATCGGTTCACTCAGGCGTAACCTCGCCAGCAAGCAGCGGAGGTGAGCATGAACAAGCAACCCGTTGAGGTGTCCGCGTTCCACCGACGAGACTTGAGTCTGGCCGGGTTCCTCCTGCACGGCCGCTGGCCGGATTCCACGTGGGAATGGTCGCAGGTCCTGGCGTGGGCCGTGCGGATCGCGGCCGTTCCCGGCCTGCTCCAGACCACAACCGTGTTCAGGGCCACTGACCACAAACCCGCCGTGGGTGACACGCATGCGGTTGGCGTGATGGCCAGTGCCGGTCCCGTGCTCGGCAAGGACGCCCCGGAACCGGGTTCGCTGGCCGACCCCCGGCCCTCAGCCCTGTTCATCCTGCACCCACCATCGGAGACGACCTCCTCACTGCCCGAGATCGAGGACGCCGCCTCCGGCGTGATCTGGCTGCCGGGTCTTCCCGAGTTGGGACTCGAGCACCGGGCGGCATGGGTCGAGGCCGAACCGGACGGCACGGTCACCCGCTTGGTGAGTGCGGTGCACGTCGATCCCTGGCAGGACGCAGATCTGGCGGTTCTGGCCACCCTGGTCGCCGCATGACCGAGATCGCCATCCGCGCCGGCACAACGAAGGCCCGGATCCTCCCCGGGCTCGGATTCAACTGCTACTCGTTGACCGTCGACGGGTTCGACTACCTGCACCAGGCTCCAGACCTGTTTCCCCATGGCAGTCCCACCCACAGCGGCATCCCGATCCTGTTCCCCTGGCCCAACCGGATCGCCCACGCCTCGTTCGAGTGGGAGGGCTCGACCTACCGCCTGCCGATGAACGAGGAGTCGACCGGCGCGAGCATCCACGGATTCGCCGCCTACGCGCGCTGGCGGGTGCTCAATCAACAGCCCGACGAAGTGACCGCCGAATTCGTGTTGTCCAAGGATGCACCAGCCCACGCCGGCGCGTGGCCGGCGGACGCTGGTATCCGGGTGACGTACCAGGTCGAGCCCAAACGCCTGGTCGTGACTTCGGTGGTCTTCGCTGCCGACCACGAGCCGCTGCCCTACGGCCTCGGGTTCCACCCCTATTTGCGCGTCCCGGGGGAATGCGACCAGTGGCAGTTGCAGTGCGACGCCACCCGGGCGTGGACCCTCGACAACATGATCCCCACGGGCGAACTGACACCAGTACCCCCCGCCCTGGACTTCACGCAGGCCCGCGGCCTGGGTGCCCAGCACCTCGATGACGTGCTGACCGGGCTTCCCCCTGCCAGCGCGCTGTCCCCGCGTGCCACGTTGTCCTCGTGGGCCTCGTCGGTGACGATCGCCAGCGACCCCGGCTTCCGTGACTACGTGCTCTTCACCCCGGCGACGCGGGATGCGGTCGCGATCGAGCCGTACACATGCGCCACGGATGCGGTACACCTGCAGGCAAGCGGCATCGATGCCGGCTGGACCGTTCTGCCCGGCGGCCAGCAGTCCAAGTCCAGATGGCAGATCGAGGTGGCATAGCCGGCAACCGCCACCCGGCCCAGCGTCCTCAGATTGCTACCGTTGATGCATCTGATCTGAGGAGACCCATGGGATACCTTGCACGATGGGCAGTGCGCAAACCGGTCATTGCGATCATCTCGTGGTTCCTCCTACTGGTGGTCATCGGCGTCCTCGGCGGCCGGTTCGGCGGCGAGCTCAAGGACTCCTTCGAGCTGCCGGGCACCGAGTCCCAGGTCGCCCAGAACCTGCTGGCCGAGACCGCCGGCGCCAGTGCGTCCTCTGGAGCGAGTGCCAATCTCGTCTGGGGCGTCCAGAGCGGCACCGTGGAGGACTCCACTGTCAAGCAGACCGTCACCCCGCTGATGGAGAAGTTCGCTGGGCTTCCCGGCGTTGCATGTGTGACGTCCCCTTATGGCCAGACGTACGGCCCGTCGTGCCCCGAACAGCAGAAAGCCGACCCCGACGCCCCACAACCTCCGCCGGAGATCCAGGCCAAGATCGACAAGGCGAAAGCGGCCGCAGCGGTCGCGACATCGCCGATCAGCGAGGACAAGAAGGTCGCCTACGCCACGATCGTGTTCGACAGTGTGACCGATGTGCCCTCCGAAACCGCCAGTACCATCATCGACGACGTTGAAGCGACGAACGGCCAGAACGACGTGACCATCGGCGCCAATGGACAGGTACTCGCCTTCGCAGGACAGGAACCGCCCAGCGGTGAGGCGATCGGCATCCTGGTCGCGATCGTCATCCTGCTGGTTGCCTTCGGATCCGTTGTGGCCGCCGGACTCCCGATCGTCACCGCGGTCTTCGGCCTCGGTGCAGGGCTGTCCCTGGTCACATTCACTGCCAGCTTCTTCACCGTCGCCACCTTCGCCCCGACGCTTGCGGCGATGATCGGCCTCGGTGTCGGCATCGACTACGCGCTGTTCATCCTCAACCGTTTCCGGCAGGCCAACATGGCCGGACATCCCCCGAAGGACGCGGCGCTGGAGTCGGTGAACACCGCTGGCCGCGCCGTCCAGTTCGCGGGCACCACCGTGATCATCGCTCTGCTGGGCCTGTTCGTGCTCGGCATCGGCTTCTTCAACGGCCTGGCCGTTGCTGCATCGCTGACGGTGGCCATGGTGATGCTCTCGGCGGTCTGGCTGCTCCCGGCGCTGCTGTCGCTGCTGGGCGACAAGGCGCTCGGGCTGCGTATGCCGTGGGCGCGCAAGAAGAAGGAGTGGCACCCTGAGGGAGGCGCCTGGGCCCACTACGGGCGGCAGTTGCAGAAGCGGCCCTGGCTGTACACCGTAGCGGCCGCCGCGCTGGTCATGTGCCTGGCCATCCCCTACTTCAGCATTCGGCTCGGCTTCCCCGACGACAGCGGTCAGCCTGCCGGGAGTCCGTCGCGGATCGCATACGACCTGACGGCCGAAGGCTTCGGTCCGGGCGCGAACGGGCCTTTCTATGTCGCGGTGCAACTACCATCGGCGCTCGACGAGGACGCCCTTCGCGACATCATCGTGGCCCTCAACGACACGGACGGCGTCGCGCGCACGATCCCCACCGTCGACATGGTCCCCATCTCGGTCACCCCCCACCAGACGATCACGGCGATCCAGGTGGTCCCGACGACGAGCCCCCAGGACCCGGCCACGGATGAGTTGCTCACCCGATTGCGCGAGGACACGATTCCCAAGGCCGAAGAGGGAACAACCATGCGGGCCTACGTCGGGGGCTCCACCGCTGTCACCAACGACTTCACAACAGTCCTCAGGGACGCACTGCCCGTCTTCCTGGCGGTGGTGGTCGGCCTCGGTTTCCTCGCGCTGACGGTACTCTTCCGATCCCTGATCGTGCCGCTCATCGGCGCAGTGACGTCGTTGTTGAGCCTGGGTGCCGCGTTGGGTGTCACGGTCGCCATCTTCCAATGGGGCTGGGGCGCGAGCCTGATCGGCGTCACAGCCACCGGACCCATCCTGCCGTTCCTGCCGATCATGGTGTTCGCCATCCTGTTCGGCCTGTCCATGGACTACCAGGTTTTCCTGGTCAGCCGGATGCATGAGGAATGGGCCCACACGAAGGACAACCAGTTGTCGGTGCGGCGCGGGCTCGCCGGGTCGGGCAGGGTGGTGGCGATCGCCGCCGCCATCATGTCCAGCGTGTTCCTGGCGTTCATCCCGACCCCCGAGGACACGATCAAGTTGTTCGGTGTGGGCCTGGCCACTGCCGTGCTGGTCGACGCCTTCATCATCCGGTTGATCCTGGTCCCCAGCCTGATCAGCTGGATCGGGCCTCCCACTTGGTGGCTTCCGAAGTGGCTCGGGTTCTTGCCGGAGGTCCACATGGAAGCCGAGGGTTCCTCCGACGAGATCGTCGACGACGACCCGGTACTGGCAGGCGCGAAGTAGCGGCGTATGAGCGGTGGCGTGTGTGCCTGCCTGCGGGCCGCCACCGTCTGGCCTGACCGCCGCTGGCGGGGCCTGCTTTACGGTCGGCGTGCGGACCTGTTGTGACGAAAGTGCGGGCCCCAAGCACGGTGTGCCACGAAGGTGCGCGGTTCACACCGCGCGAGGCCAGCACCTTCCTCACAACGCCTGACCAGCACCCGCACCTTCGTCACAAAGGCGTCGGCGGTCGCCGCTCAGCGACTGGACACAACGGTGCCCCCGATCCGCATTGGACCGGGGGCACCGTTGGGACGGCTCTAGCGGTAGTCCCGGCTGTCCCCGAGGTAGGAGTCGTCGAGCGGCACGCTCGCACCCGTCACCTCGTCGAACTGGCCGTACGAGAAGTCCTCGTAGGCACGGTATTGCGCGTACACCGCGTCGCGGGCCTCCTGCGTCGGCTGGACCTGCAGGTTCCGGTACTGCGAGAGTCCGGTGCCGGCGGGGATCAGCTTGCCCAGGATCACGTTCTCCTTCAGGCCGAGCAGCGGGTCGCTCTTGGCCTGGATCGCGGCCTCGGTGAGCACCCGGGTGGTCTCCTGGAAGGACGCTGCCGACAGCCACGATTCCGTGGCCAGCGACGCCTTGGTGATACCCATCAGTTCCGGACGTCCGGAAGCCGGGGTGCCACCCTCCATCACGACCTGGCGGTTGACTTCGCGGAAGGTGGCCATCTCGATCACATCACCGGTCACGAACGGGGAGTTCCCCGGCTCGATGATCGTGACGCGCTTGAGCATCTGCCGCACGATGACCTCGATGTGCTTGTCGTGGATCGACACACCCTGCGGCCGGTAGACCGCCTGCACCTGGTCCACGAGGTGCTGCTGGACGGCACGGGCGTTAAGGATGCGCAGGATCTGCTTGGGGTCCTCCACTCCGAACGTCAGCCGCTTACCGGCCTGGATGTGCTGTCCGTCCTCGACCTCGAGTTTGGCCTTCTTGGACACCATGTGCTCGAGCGGGTCTGATCCGTCGTCGGGCGTGACGGTGATCCTGCGGCCCTTCTCGGTGTCCTCGATGCTCACCGTTCCAGTCGCCTCGCTGATCGGAGCCAGACCCTTGGGGGTACGTGCTTCGAAGAGCTCGGTGACACGCGGCAGACCGTGGGTGATGTCCTCACCGGCCACACCACCGGTGTGGAAAGTGCGCATCGTCAGCTGGGTGCCGGGTTCGCCGATCGACTGCGCAGCGACGATCCCCACCGCCTCACCGACGTCCACCAGCTTGCCGGTGGCCAGCGAACGGCCGTAACACAGCGCACAGACGCCGACCTTGCTCTCACAGGTCATGACGCTGCGCACCCGGATCTTCTCGATCCCCGCAGCGGCCAGCGACTGCAACACCGGCGTCGTCAGGTCCTGACCGGCCTGGGCGAGCACCTTGTCACCCACCTCGACGTCACGGGCCAGCGTCCGAGTCGCCGCAGAGGTGTCGATGTTCTCGGCGAGGATCCCGTCGCGTGCAATCTCGATTTCGATGCTGCGCTCTGTCCCGCAGTCGTGCTCACGGATGATCACGTCCTGCGAGACGTCCACGAGACGACGCGTCAGGTAACCCGAGTCGGCCGTGCGCAGCGCGGTGTCGGCGAGTCCCTTGCGGGCGCCGTGCGTGGAGATGAAGTACTCCAGCACGCTCAGGCCCTCGCGGAAGTTGCTCTTGATCGGCCGGCTGATCGTCTCACCCTTGGTGTCGGCCACCTGCCCGCGCATGCCCGAGATCTGGCTGATCTGGTTCATGTTCCCTCGGGCACCGGACTTGACCATCATCCAGACGGGGTTGCGCTCCGGGAAGTTGTCCGCCATCGCGGCCGACACCTCGTCGCGGGTCTCCCGCCAGATGTGCTCGAGGTCGCGACGGCGCTCGGTCTCGTCCAACTGGCCGCGGTGGTACTGCGACTCCACCTTGGCCGCCTTGTCCTCGGCGACCGCCAACAGTCCAGACTTCGACTCGGGCATGTGGAAGTCGGAGATCGCCACCGTCACACCCGAACGGGTGGCCCAGTAGAAGCCCATCTCCTTGAGCGCGTCGAGCGTCTGCGCGACGATCCCCTTGCCGTAACGCTCGGACAGGTCGTTGACGAGCGCTCCGAGCCGGGCCTTGTCGACCTGCTCGTTGACGAACGGGTAGTCCTCGGGCAGTGCCGCGTTGAACAACGCACGGCCCAGGGTCGTCTCGACGGTCCGGGTCCCGGCCTCGCCACCGACGTTCTGGAGGCGGATCCGCATCAGCGCCTGCAGATTCAGCTGCCCGGCGTCGCGTGCCATCAGCGCCTCGGAGATCGAGGCGTAAGCCTGACCCTCCCCCGCGGCCCCGTCGAGTTGCGAGGTCAGGAAGAAGATCCCCAGCACCATGTCCTGGGTCGGCGTCGTGATCGGCTTGCCGTTGGCCGGGGACAGGATGTTGTTGCTGGACAGCATCAGAATCCGGGCCTCGGCCTGCGCCTCCGCGCTCAGCGGCAGGTGGACGGCCATCTGGTCACCGTCGAAGTCCGCGTTGAACGCGGTACACACCAACGGGTGGATCTGGATGGCCTTACCCTCGATCAACTGCGGTTCGAAGGCCTGGATACCCAGTCGGTGCAGGGTCGGTGCCCGGTTGAGCAGCACCGGGTGTTCGGTGATGACCTCTTCGAGGACGTCCCACACCTCGTGACGCTGCTGGCGTTCGACCATCCGCTTGGCACTCTTGATGTTCTGTGCGTGGTTGAGGTCCACGAGCCGCTTCATGACGAACGGCTTGAACAACTCCAGCGCCATCTGCTTGGGCAGACCACACTGGTGCAGTTGCAGCTGCGGCCCGACCACGATGACCGAACGGCCCGAGTAGTCAACGCGCTTGCCCAGCAGGTTCTGGCGGAACCGGCCCTGCTTGCCCTTGAGCATGTCGGACAGCGACTTCAGCGCCCGGTTGCCCGGACCGGTCACCGGACGGCCGCGGCGACCGTTGTCGAACAGCGCGTCGACGGCCTCCTGCAGCATCCGCTTCTCGTTGTTCACGATGATCTCGGGGGCTCCGAGGTCGAGCAGCCGCTTCAACCGGTTGTTGCGGTTGATGACCCGGCGGTACAGGTCGTTGAGGTCCGAGGTGGCGAACCGGCCACCGTCGAGCTGCACCATCGGGCGCAGGTCCGGCGGAATCACCGGCACGGCGTCCAGCACCATCCCGAGCGGGGAGTTGCTGGTGTTCAGGAACGCGCTGACGACCTTGAGCCGCTTGACGGCCCGCACCTTCTTGGCGCTGCGGCCGGTACGCACGATCTCCCGCAACGACTCCGCCTCGGCCTCGAGGTCGAAGGTCTTGAGCCGCTCCTGGATCGCCTGCGCGCCCATGTAGCCCTTGAAGTAGTTGCCGAAGCGGTCGCGCATCTCGCGATAGAGCTGCTCGTCGCCCTCGAGGTCCTGCACCTTGAGCGTGCGGAACCGGTCGAACACCGCGTCGAGACGGTCGATCTCCTTGTCGTAGCGCTTGCGGATCTGGTTCATCTCGCGCTCGGCACCGTCACGCGTCTTCTTCTTGACGTCGTTCTTGGCCTCGGCCTCTTCCAGCCTGGCGAGATCCTCCTCGAGCTTCTCCTGGCGCTTGTTGATCTCGTCGTCGCGGCGGTTCTCCAACTGCTTCTTCGACATGTTGATCTTCGTCTCGAGCGACGAGAGGTCGCGGTGACGCGCCTCTTCATCGACCTCGGTGACCATGTACGCCGCGAAGTAGATGACCTTGTCGAGATCCTTCGGAGCGACGTCGAGCAGCAGGCTCAGCCGGCTCGGCACACCCTTGAAGTACCAGATGTGGGCGACCGGCGCTGCGAGCTCGATGTGCCCCATCCGCTCGCGGCGCACCTTGGAACGGGTGACCTCGACGCCACAGCGCTCGCAGATGATGCCCTTGTAGCGCACCCGCTTGTACTTGCCGCAGTAGCACTCCCAGTCGCGAGTCGGTCCGAAGATCTTCTCGCAGAACAGGCCGTCCCGCTCCGGCTTGAGCGTGCGGTAGTTGATGGTTTCGGGTTTCTTCACCTCGCCGTGCGACCAGGCCCTGATGTCTTCACCGGTGGCCAGGCCGATGCGCAGTTCGTCGAAGAAGTTTACGTCCAGCACGTGGTGGTCCTTCGCTGTCTCGTTAGTGGACTGTATGGCTTGTTTGCAGTTGACTGCCTCGGTCCGTCAGACCTCTTCGACGCTGCTCGGCTCACGCCGCGACAGGTCGATACCCAATTCCTCGGCCGCCCGGAAGTACTCGTCGTCGGTGTCCTTCATGTCGATCGCCGAGCCATCGCCGGCCAGCACCTCGACATTCAGGCACAACGACTGCATCTCCTTGACGAGCACCTTGAACGACTCCGGAATGCCCGGCTCGGGGATGTTCTCGCCCTTGACGATCGCCTCGTACACCTTCACCCGGCCGAGCACGTCGTCGGACTTGATCGTCAGCAACTCCTGCAGCGCATAGGCGGCACCGTAGGCCTCCAGGGCCCACACCTCCATCTCGCCGAACCGCTGACCTCCGAACTGCGCCTTACCGCCCAGCGGCTGCTGGGTGATCATCGAGTACGGGCCGGTGGACCGGGCGTGGATCTTGTCATCCACGAGGTGCAGCAACTTGAGGATGTACACGTAGCCGACGGAGATCGGGTCCGGGAACGGCTCCCCGGAGCGGCCGTCGAACAAGCGGGCCTTCGACTCGCTGTTGACCAGTCGCTCGCTGTCGCCGTCGACCAGCGTGGACTCCAGCAGACCACCGATCTCAGACTCCTCGACACCGTCGAACACCGGCGAAGCGACCCGGGTCCTCGGTGGCGCCGAACGAGCCTGCTCCGGCAGGTCCTTCGCCCATTCGGGATCACCGATGACGTTCCAGCCCTGGTGGGCGACCCACCCGAGGTGCGTCTCCAGCACCTGGCCGACGTTCATCCGGCCTGGCACACCCAGCGGGTTCAAGACGATGTCGACCGGGGTGCCGTCCTCCATGAACGGCATGTCCTCGACCGGCAGGATCTTCGCGATGACACCCTTGTTGCCGTGGCGGCCGGCGAGCTTGTCGCCCTGCGTGATCTTGCGCTTCTGCGCCACGTAGACCCGTACCAGTTGGTTGACTCCGCCGGGCAGTTCGTCGTCCTCTTCGCGGTCGAACACC
>JAWKJM010000008.1:0-238108 GCA_041393775.1 Candidatus Nanopelagicales bacterium | reverse complement strand
TCCTGACCCCCTGGGGTGGCCGGACCCGGATCCGGTTCTGGTCGTCGAGTGCGACCGTCGCCTGCGCGTAGTCCCCGGCAATCCGCAGTGCGTGCGCGTCCGAGAGCAGTGTCGAGAGAGCCTCGTTGGGCATGGTCGCCTTCGACAGCGCTCCCAGCGATACCACCAAGGCGCGGGCCTTCTCCGAATCGGTGGGGAACCGGCGCAGTACCTGGTCCCACACCGCCTGGAATCTGCGAAGCCGGGTCGTCTCATCGCGCAACGCGGCGTCGAGGACGTAGTCAGCGGCTTGCGCGCCCGAAACCGTCTGTACTCCCGCCTGGAGAACTGCTTCGTCACCCCGATCGGTGAGATAGATGGTCGGCTCTGCGACGTCGATCCGGACCCCTCCCACGGCGTCCACCAACCCAGCGAACGCCAGTCGATCCAGCACCCACGCATCGTCGATCTTCACGTCGATCTGGTCCTGCACCGTCTCCATGACGTAAGGCACCGGCTTACGGCCCAGTTCGGCCGCGCTGACTTCCTCCGAGCCGATCTGATCGACCCACCACTGCGTGGTCCACCACAACTGGTCGAGCCGTTCTTGCTCGACGCCGACCAGCACGGAAGCCCGAGCCAGCAGGGCGGGGTCGCGCAGTTGGACCAGCAGGGTCCGGGTGTCGGGCGCTTCCGGCACCACCGGCGGTGGCGGCGACGGATCGCGTCGGACGAGCAGAAGCGCCACCGTGGCGACGATCACCAACCCCAGCAGGACGACCGCCCCGACCGCGCGCTTGTGCATTAGCGGTAGAGGTGGTGTTTGTCGATGTACTCCACGACTGCGGCGGGGACGAGGTAGTCGATGGGTTCGCCCCGGGCCACGAGATCACGACACATCGTCGACGAGATGGGCAAACTCGGGATCTCCAGAATCGTCGCAGCCGATGACGGCAAACCGGTTGCAGCCATCGGGTGACCCGGACGGGTCACCCCCACCATATGCGCCAGTCGGAGGATCTTTTCAGGCTCCCGCCAGGTCGGCAACCCGGCCAGCGAATCCGCCCCCGTGATGAAGAACAGGTCAGCGGGATCGTGGTGTGCATGGAGGTCCTGGAGAGTGTCCGTCGTGAACGTCGGGCCCGGGCGGTCGATATCGACGCGACTGACCGAGAACGGAGAGCGATCCGTGGCCAGCACCGCCATCAGGTAGCGGTGCTCGGCCGCGGTGACGGCGCGGTCCTGCTTCTGCCACGGTTGCCCCGTGGGCACGAACAACAGATCGTCCAGCCCGAGCCGGTGGTGGACTGTCGCGGCCGCGACGAGGTGCCCCTGATGGATCGGATCGAAGGTCCCCCCCAACACGCCGATCCTGCGGCGCACCCCGGCCATGGTCAGCGGTCGATGTTCAGACGCGTCACGAGGAACAGCAGGAGCAGCAGGACCCCGAGGGCGACCCCGCCGTACAGGAACGGGGAGGTGTGGACGGCTTCGCCGCCCTCTTCGGCGTTCTCGCTGGCCAGGGCGCTGAACACGACGACTGCACTGTTAACCATGGGCAGACTCTACCGACTCCACGCCGATCAGGACCGCACGTGCCCGTCACCTTCGACGAGGAACTTCGTCGAAGTCAGTTCCGCAAGGCCCATCGGGCCGCGGGCATGCAGTTTCTGGGTGGAAATGCCGATCTCCGCACCGAACCCCAGCTGCTCCCCGTCGGTGAAGCGCGTGGAGGCGTTGACCATTACAGCTGCCGAATCGATCGCTGCGGTGAAAGCCGCTGCCGCGGCCACCGAATCGGTCACGATCGCCTCAGTGTGCCCGCTGCTCCACTTGCCGATGTGGTCGATCGCCGACTGCAGATCCGGGACCACCCCGACCGCGATGTCGAGACTCAGGTACTCCTCTGCCCAATCCAGATCGGTGGCGGGGTGGAACGGGATCTTCGCCTTCTTCGCGTATTTTGCGGACTTCTTGTCGCCGTGCACCGTGACCCCCGCGTCTTTGAGACCTGCGAACACGGCGGGCAGCAACCGGTCGGCGGCGGCTCGGTGGACCAGCAGCGTCTCAGCCGCGTTGCACACGCTCACCCGTTGCGCCTTCGAGTTGACGACGATCTCCACGGCACGTTCGGTGGGTGCGTCCTCGTGAAGGTAGACGTGGCAGTTGCCCACGCCGGTCTCGATGACCGGGACCAGCGAGTTGTTCACGACGTTGCGGATCAGCCCCGCGCCCCCGCGCGGGATCACGACATCCACAAGCCCGCGCAGCCGGATGAGGTGGTTGACACTCTCGTGCTTCAGGCCCGGAACCGCCAGGATGGCGTCCGCGGGCACAGCCGTCGCCGCCAGCGCCTTGCGCATGACCTCGACCAGTGTCCGGTTGCTGTTCGCCGCACTGGCCGAACCCCGCAACAACGACGCGTTGCCACTCTTCAAGCAGAGCACCGCAGCATCGACGGTGACGTTGGGCCGGGCTTCGTAGATCATGGCCACCACACCGAGCGGCACCCGGACCTGTTGCACTTTCAGGCCGTTGGGCAGGGTGTAGCCGCGCACGACGTCTCCGACCGAGTCCGGCAGCGTGGCCACCTGCCGGGCGGCCTGCGCGATCGCCTGAATACGGTCCTCGGTCAGTCGCAGGCGATCGATCACGGCCGTCTCAGTCCCCGACTTCGTGGCGAATGCCACATCCTTGTCGTTCGCGGCGATGATCTGGTCGGTGGACGCCGTCAAGGCTTCGGCAATGGCGATGAGGGCGGCGTCCTTGTCGTCGCGGGTCAGTCCCCGGAGCACCTCGGCCGCCTTCCGGGCACGGTGGGCGACTGCGGTGACCTGTTCGACCGTTGCATGCGTCATGGGGTCATTGTCCCAAGTCGACAGCGCGCATGCCGCCGGGTCCGCGGTTCACGCGAATTCGGGTTCCGGGTCGGCGGCGGTGCCCGCGGGTGGCATTGTGACGAAGGTGCGTCCCACCGGGCCGCTTCGTGACGAAGGTGCGCGGTTCCGGCCGGCCAGACCGCCCAACAACGTGGCAACCGGCGTCCGAGCACCGCAACTTCGTCACGATCGGGCCCGCCGACACACCTACAACAGCACCAGATCGTCGCGATGCACGATCTCGCGCTCGTAGTCGGGCCCGAATTCCGCGATCAACTGCGCGGTCGTCCTGCCCACCAACCGGTCGAACTCACCGGCGTCGTATCCCACCAGTCCGCGGGCCACGGCCACCCCGTTCGGGTCGACGATGTCGACCGGTTCCCCCGCCACGAAGTTCCCGGACACCTCGAGCACCCCCGCCGCCAGCAGCGACGCCTGCCGCTGTCGCAGGGCCCACACCGCTCCCTCGTCGATGCGCACCGCTCCCCGGGCCGTCGTGGCGTGGGCCAGCCACATCTGTCGCGGCGACCGGCGTTTGCCCGAGGGCAGGAACACGGTCCCCGTGACCTCACCGTTCAGAGCCTGCGCAACGTGATCCGCGCGGGTCAGCACAACCGGGATCGCGGCCTCGCTGGCCATCAAGGCCGCCTGCGCCTTGGTCATCATCCCGCCGCGGCCGATCCCCGAGCCACGGCCCCCCAAAGCGAGACCTTCCAGGTCTGCGGCCGATGCCACGGTTTCGATGTGCTGGGCACCGTGCTGGGTGGGCGGACGGTCGTAGAGCCCGTCGATGTCGGTGAGCAGGACGAGTCCATCAGCCTGCACGACGTGGGCGACCAGCGCGGCCAGGCGGTCGTTGTCGCCGAAGCGGATCTCGTCGGTGGCCACCGTGTCGTTCTCGTTGACGATCGGCAGAACCCCCAGCTCGAGCAGCCGGCCCAGCGTGCGCTGGGCGTTGCGGTAGTGGGTGCGCCGAATGAGGTCCTCAGCGGTCAGGAGCACTTGTCCGACCCTGATGTCATGCTCGGCGAAGCGCGCCGAGTACTGGGCGACCAGGATGCCCTGCCCGACACTTGCCGCGGCCTGCTGGGTGGCCAGATCGCGCGGGGGTTTGCGCAGTCCGAGTGCGGGTGTGCCCGCCGCAATCGACCCGGAGGAGACCAGGATGAGTTGAACACCCGCACGGACGTTGCCGGCCAGGGTCCGCACCAGCGCGTCCAAGTGCTCCGCGTGCAGACCGCCCTCGCTGTTCGTCAGCGAGGACGAGCCGATCTTGACCACGAGCCGGGAGGCGTTGGCGATCTGCCGGCGGGCCTGTGTCATGACTGCTCCACCTCCGTCTCGACCACGTCGCCGTCCTCGGAGTCCGTCAGGATCGCACCCTGTTCCACAGACGGCACCCAGTCGAAGACGACCGCGTTGTCCTCCGGACCGATGATGACGGTGGATCCCTCGACCGCCCCCATCTCGGCCAGTCGCTGCTCCACACCGAGTTTCGCCAGGCGGTCCCCGAGGTATCGCACGGCCTCCTCGTTGCTGAAGTCGGTCTGCCGCACCCAGCGCTGGGGGCGCTGGCCCAGCACCCGGAAGGCGTCACCGTGGCGTCGCACCTCGAAGTCCTCCGCGTCGGTGGGCGTGGGGCGGATGATGACCCGCGGCTGCACCTCGGGGCGCTGCTGCCGGTCGGCCTGGACGATCCGCAGCATCGCGTAGGTGAGTTCCGGCAACCCTTCGTGCGTGACCGCCGAGATCGGGAAGACCTCGAATCCGCGCCTGCGGAGTTGATCGGTGACCATGTCTGCCATCTCACGCCCGTCAGGCACGTCGATCTTGTTCAGGGCGACCAGCCGCGGCCGGCCGGCCAAGTCGGGGTCGAAGGCCACCAGTTCGGTCTCGATCACATCGAGGTCCGCAACGGGGTCGCGATCGGTCTCGAACGTGGCGCAGTCGAGGACGTGCACGAGGGCGCTGCAGCGCTGGACGTGCCGCAAGAACTCGTGCCCGAGCCCTTTGCCCGTGCTCGCACCGGGGATCAAGCCGGGGACGTCCGCGACCGTGAATGTCGTCCCGGCCACCGAAACCACTCCCAGGTGCGGGGTCAACGTGGTGAACGGGTAGTCGGCCACTTTCGGCTTCGCGGCCGAAAGGGCCGAGACGAGACTGGACTTGCCGGCACTCGGGTACCCGATCAACCCGACGTCCGCGACCGTCTTGAGTTCCAGAACGGCGTCCACGGACTCGCCGGGCTCACCGAGGAGGGCGAAGTTCGGCGCCTTGCGCCTCCGGTTTGCAAGTGCGGCATTGCCGAGCCCGCCGTGGCCACCCGCGGCGAGGACATACTGCTCACCGGGGACCAGCAGGTCCGCGAGCACCTCGCCATCCACGGACTGCACCACGGTGCCCGGCGGCACCGGCACGATCAGGTCCTCGGCCCCCGCCCCGCTGCGGTTGCCACCTTGCCCGGGCTGGCCGCTGCCGGCGCGGCGATGGGGATGGAAGTGAAGGTCCAGAAGGCTATTGGTGCCCGAATCGACGACCAGTATGACATCGGCACCCCGTCCGCCGTTGCCGCCGTCAGGGCCACCGAGCGGTTTGAACTTCTCCCTGTGGATCGACGCACACCCGTTTCCGCCGTCGCCGCCCTGGGCATGGATCAGAACGCGGTCAACGAACGAGGTCACCGCGGGTGACTACCGATCAGGCGAGGATGTTGACGACTCGGCGACCACGCTTGGTGCCGAAGTCCACCGTGCCCGCAGTGAGCGCGAACAGGGTGTCATCCTTGCCGATGCCGACGTTGGCGCCGGGGTGGAAGTGGGTTCCCCGCTGGCGAACGATGATTTCACCGGCGTTGACCACCTGCCCGCCGAAGCGCTTGACGCCGAGCCGTTGCGCATTCGAGTCGCGACCGTTCCTGGTGCTCGCAGCACCCTTCTTGTGCGCCATGTGTCAGGCCCCTAACTCGATGCCGGTGACCTTGACCATGGTCTGCTCCTGGCGGTGACCCTGGCGCCGGCGGTACCCGGTCTTGTTCTTGTACTTGAAAATGTCGATCTTCGGTCCGCGCCGGTGGTCGAGCACCTCGGCAGTGACCGTGGCACCCGACAGGGCAGCGGGGTCGGAGGTCACGGTCTCGCCGTCGACCACGAGCAGGACCGGCGCCAACTGCACCGACGCGCCGGGGTCGGCCGCCAACCGGTTCAACAGCACCTCATCGCCGACAGCCACCTTCTCCTGATGACCGCTGGTCCGCACGATCGCGTACACCGCTTGCTCCTTAACGTTCATTGGTTACCCACCTGCGCGCGGCACGGGGGAAACGGCGCGCGAAACGCGCACAGTCCCCAGGGTACGCGATGACCGCCGACGACGGCAACGTGGCCCCGTCGTGCGGCCTCACGCCGGCTGGGACTGGGACTCGCCGGGTTCCGACGGGGCTCCCGTCTCGTCACCTGTGTCTGCCGGCTCCTGCCCGCCGGGCTCCGGCTGAGCCGCCTCGACAGTCTTTATCGGCGCACCGGGGATGGGTCCCGGCGGCCTGCGACGTCGCGAGCCGACGGGTTCGCTCTGGACCCGCACGCCCCGGCCGTTGCAGTGCTCACACGGCTCGCTGAAGGTCTCCAGCAGTCCTTGTCCGAGTCGCTTGCGGGTCATTTGCACCAGGCCCAGCGACGTGATCTCGGCGACTTGGTGTTTGGTCCGGTCACGGCCCAGGCACTCCACGAGCCGGCGCACCACCAGATCACGGTTCGACTCCAGGACCATGTCGATGAAGTCGATCACGATGATGCCGCCGATATCGCGCAGTCTGAGCTGCCGGACGATCTCCTCGGCGGCTTCCAGGTTGTTCCGGGTGACGGTCTCCTCGAGGTTCCCGCCCTGGCCCACGAACCGGCCGGTGTTCACGTCGACCACGGTCATGGCCTCCGTACGGTCGATCACCAGAGACCCGCCGCTGGGCAGCAGGACCTTGCGGTCCAGGGCTTTCGTGATCTGCTCGTCGATGCGGTAGTCGCTGAAGACATCCTCGTTCTTCGTCCAGCGTTTGATGCGGTCCGACAACTCCGGAGCCACCCAGCCGACGTACTCCTCGATCGTGTCCTGGGCGGCAGTGCCGGACACGATCAGTTCGGAGAAATCCTCGTTGAAGATGTCGCGCACCACGCGGATCGCCAGATCGGGTTCGGAGTAGAGCAGTGAGGGAGCCTTCGCGGATTCCGTCTTGGCGCTGATGCTCTCCCATTGGGCCGCCAACCTGGAAACGTCCGAAGCCAGCTGTTCCTCGGTGGCCCCTTCGGCGGCGGTTCGCACGATCACGCCGGCATCCTCCGGCAGCGCCGCCCGAAGCGCCTTCTTAAGGCGGGCGCGTTCCTTGTCGGGCAACTTGCGGCTGATCCCGGTCATCCGCCCGTTGGGCACGTAGACCAGGTACCGACCGGGCAGCGAGATCTGGCTGGTGAGCCGAGCACCCTTGTGCCCCACAGGGTCCTTCGTGACCTGCACCAGAACGCTGTCCCCTGGCTGCATCGCGAGTTCGATCCGCTTCGGTTGGCCTTCGAGTCCCGCCTCCTGCCAGTTGACCTCACCGGCGTAGAGGACCGCATTGCGGCCACGTCCGATGTCCACGAAGGCGGCTTCCATCGAGGGCAGCACGTTCTGGACCTTGCCCAAGTAGACGTTGCCGATCATGGTGGCGTTGCGCTCGCGTGTCACATAGTGCTCGACGAGGATCTTGTCCTCGAGGACGGCGATCTGCGTCCGGTCCTCGTACCCGCGTACAACCATGACCCGGTCGACGCTCTCCCGGCGCGCCAAGAACTCCGCTTCCGAAACGATCGGGGACCGGCGGCGGCCGGCATCCCTGCCTTCCCGGCGGCGCTGGCGCTTGGCCTCGAGTCGGGTTGAACCCTTGACCGACGAGACCTCGTCCTTGCTGGGTTGGGTCTCGTCGGACTCCTCACCGGACCCCCGCCGTCGCCTGCGCCGGCGCCGCTTACTGCTCGCCGACTCGGTCTCGCCCGGTTCCGGCTCAGCCTGCGGCTCGGGCTGCGCGGCTGCGGCCGTGGCCGCCTCCTCTGAGGCTTCCGGCTCCGCCTTCGCCGTTCGCTGCCGCTTTGACCGTTGACGCGACTTCGCCGGAGCGGGTTCGGTATCCACCTCTTCAAGGTCGATCTCTGGGGCCAGGAAGAACGCGGTGGCCGTGATCTCCTCGTCCTCATCCAACTCGAAGGCTTCCTCTGCCGCTTCGGGCTTCTCCGAGATCGACCCGACGTGGAACGGGTCGAAGGGGGTCACTTCCGGGACCGCGGGCAGGTTGCGCCGCTCTGCCTGCCCCGGCTCGCTAGCGCGCTGCGACGATTCGTCGTCCTCGCCCACCGGGGTGTTCTCGTCGGAGGCAGCGGGCTCTGCGGCCTCGTCCTCGGGCGGATGGGTGTTCTGCTTGTCAGCTGCTACGGGGGGTCCGGCCGGCCGACCAGCCGCTCGGCGCCTGCGCGGGCGCTGTCCGGCACCGGTGTTCTGGTCAGCGGACTGACCTGCATCCTGGACCTCATCGTCCATCGGGTACTCCCGATCCGGATCCTTCCGAACCCCGCAGGCAACCTGGCCGTACACGGAGGTCCATCGGACCCACTCGTTGGCATTCGGCCGCAACCGAACACAAAGCTTCCATTCTGGCGGTGACTGGTCGCCGCACCAACGAAGGCGCAAATCCGGCGCCTGGGCAGCGATTCCTCATCACCGGTCGGTCGCCGAGCGGCGTCCAACCGGTTGAAGTATCTCACAACGCTCAGCGCGACGGCACGATTACGTAGGGTTAGGCGCAATCGGCGTGGCGGGTAACCGTTTTCGTGCCTCGTGATCATCTGCTCCCGAGCCCGTTCCCGTTCAGCCCACCCGCCCGTTCAGGCGGGGAAATGCCGGGTCGAAATCGCTCGCGTTAGTCGTCCATAGCCGTGGTCGGCCGCCCACTCAGGCGGGGAGATGCCGGGCCGAATCCGCTCGGGTTAGAGAACGTGCACGAGGTTAGAGAAGCCACACGTGCGTTCACTATCCTCGTGCACGATCTCTAACCTGGCGACCATTCTCTAACCTCGCGGCCCACTTCTGCGGCGACCGAGTACACCAGCCATTTCAGGACTAGAGCACGCTCCGCCGCGTCGTGATCGAACCGGTGGCGCAAGGCCGCGGGCGCAGTGTGGCAGGCCCCACGGACCCGTCACCCTAGAACGGCGGCCGGACCTCGCCGTCCTCCGAGAGCCCTTGAGCGAGTCGGGTGGCCAAGACCGTGTCGGGTGGAACGTCCGCAGCGACTTGTCGTATCGCCGCCACCACCTCGGCCGGCCTCGGGGTCGGTTCGGCGTGCTGGACGGTCAGTTCCAGCGTCGTCGGCGAGGTCATGCGCAGGTCCGAGCACAATGCCCGGACGTCGATGGTGCGCCGACCCGCCTTGGTCACCCGCTCGACCCCGACACTGGCGCACGATTCAAAGGCCGACACGGCATCGGACACGTCCGAGGGCCACTCGAGGCGCCACTTGCTGAACCGCAGCGTTTCAGTCAAGGGGACCGAAGCCTCCACCACGGAGACTATGTCCAGGCCTTCCGGCAACGCGTCGTCCAGGGATGCCCGCAACTGCTCGGGGTCGACCGCCTGTATCACCCCGATCTCCAGGAACTCCGCCTCGCTGGCCGCGCCGGTGGGCGCCGCGCCCGCGTAGGAGACCTTCGGATGCGGGGAGAATCCCGCGGAGTAGGCCATGGGCACTGCCACTCGTCGCAATGCGCGCTCCCAGGCCCGCTGGAAGTCCCGGTGGGAGGCGAAGCGCATCCGGCCACGCTTGGCGTAACGGATCTGCAGCGTCTGCACCGGTGGGATGTACTCCCGATCAGGGGTGCGACGGGCCATCAGGAGCGGACCTCCACGATCGGCAGAATGACACCATCGGTGGGGCCGACCTGGATCTGCGTACCCATCTGGTCGCAGACACCGCAGTCAAAGCAGGGCGACCACCGGCAATCCTCAACCTCTACCTCATCCAGAGCGTCCTGCCAGTCCTGCCACAGCCACTCCTTGTCCAGACCCGAGTCCAGGTGATCCCATGGCAGCACCTCGCTGCGGTCACGCTCCCGGGTGGTGTACCAGTCGATGTCGAGCCCAACGACCTCACATGCGGCCATCCACCGGTCGAAACTGAAGTACTCGCTCCACCCGTCGAAGCGGCCACCATCGCGCCACACCTGCTCGATCACCGCACCGACCCGGCGGTCCCCGCGAGCCAGCAGGCCCTCGACGATGCCGGGACGACCGTCGTGGTAGCGGAAGCCGATGGCCTTGCCCAGATCCCGGTCCGACCGGATCTCGTTGCGCAACAGACCAAGCCGGGCATCAGTGGCCTCCCAGCCCAGCTGCCCGGCCCATTGGAACGGGGTGTGCGGCTTGGGCACGAACCCGCCGATGGACACCGTGCAGCGGATGTCCCGCCGCCCCGAGACTTCACGGCCGGTGCGGATCACCTCCTTGGCCATGCGGGCGATCTGCAGGACGTCGTCGTCGGTCTCCGTGGGAAGTCCACACATGAAGTAGAGCTTCACCTGCCGCCAGCCTGCTGCGTAGGCAGCGGAGACGGTCCGGATCAGATCCTCCTCGCTGACCATCTTGTTGATGACCTTGCGGATGCGTTCACTGCCGCCTTCGGGCGCGAAGGTCAGTCCGGAGCGCCGGCCATTGCGGGACAACTCGTTGGCCAGGTCGATGTTGAACGCGTCCACCCGGGTAGAGGGCAGCGACAGGCCTGTGTTGGTCCCTTCGTACCGATCCGCCAGCCCCCGGGTGAGGTCGGCGATCTCCGAGTGGTCCGCACTGGACAGACTCAACAGCCCGGCCTCTTCGAAGCCCGTCGCCCGCAACGACGTTTCGACCATGTCGGCGACGGTGGCCTTGGAACGCTCCCGGACCGGTCGGGTGATCATTCCGGCCTGGCAGAACCGACACCCACGGGTGCAACCGCGGAAGATCTCCACCGACGCGCGTTCGTGCACGGTCTCCGCCAGTGGCACCAGGGGTTGCTTGGGGTAGGGCCATTCATCCAGGTCGCTGACAGTGTGTTTCGCGACCCGCCACGGGGTCTGCGGTCCCAGCGGCACCACCCGCTGGATCCGGCCGTCGGGCAGGTAGCTGACCTCGTAGCGGGAAGGGACGTACGCCATCCCCGAGGCCGCGATCAGGTCCAGCAACTGCGTCCGAGTGCCGCCGCCGGCGGCCTTGAAGTCCCGGATCAGGTCCGACAGCGCAAGCACCGCGGTCTCCCCGTCACCGACCACCGCCGCGTCGATGAAGTCCGCGACCGGCTCGGGGTTGAACGCCGAATGGCCTCCTGCGATCACCAGCGGATCGTCGTCGCCGCGCTCGGACGCGTGCAGGGGGATGCCAGCGAGGTCCAGGGCCGTGAGCAGATTGGTGTAGCCCAGTTCCGTGGCGAATGAGACGCCCAGTACATCGAAAGCCCCCACCGGCCGGTGGGACTCCACGGTGAACTGCGGGATCGCGTGTTCACGCATCAGCTGCTCCATGTCCGGCCACACCGAGTAGGTGCGTTCGGCCAGCACGTGATCGCGCTCGTTGAGGACCTCGTAGAGGATCTGCAGCCCCTGGTTGGGCAATCCCACCTCATAGGCGTCCGGATACATCAACGCCCACCGGACGGCTACGCTCTCCCACACCTTGGTGGTCGCATTGAGTTCACCACCGACGTACTGGATGGGCTTGCGCACCAGGGGAAGGATGCGCTCGAGGGCGGGATAGACGGACTCCACCTGATCAGGGTACGCAACGCCCGGCACCGGCCCACCATCCTGGGAGCCCTCCCAACTGGGGCCTCGGCGGCTGCCGGACATGTCAGTGGCGGGAGACCCGCAGCAGGAGCCCGACGCCGATCCAGGCGGCGATGACACTCGAGCCGCCATAGGAAACGAACGGCAAGGGAACCCCCGTGACCGGTAGCAGCCCCAGGTTCATGCCCAGGTTCTCGAAGCCCTGGGCGGCCAGCCACGACACCACGCCAGCGGCCAGCAGGGACCCGAACCGGTCAGCGTGACCGGCCGCGGTCACGCCCCGCAGCAGCAGGACGACGAACAATCCGATCACAAGCAGGCCGCCCAACATCCCGAGCTCCTCCCCTACCGCGGAGAAGATGAAGTCCGTGTACTGGTACGGGACGAACGCCCCCTGCGTGTGGGCGCCTTCGAGCAGGCCCTGGCCGTGGACTCCCCCGGTGCCGATGGCGATCGCCGCCTGCGAGACGTTGTACCCGACTCCCTGCGGATCCGACTGCGGGTCCAGGAACGCGGTGAACCGCGCGATCTGGTAGGCGTCCAGCGCCCCCACCAGGTACGCCAGAGCCGCCCCAGCGACGCCCCCGAACAGAAGGAGCACCAACAACCGGCGGCGCACGCCGGCGACGTACAGAACCCCCAGCACCGCCGCACCGATCACCAGCGCCGACCCCAGGTCGGGTTGCAGCAGCAGCAGCACCGCGACAACACCGGTGGCACCTAGCACCCCGAGGATCGCCACGGGCTCGGGCGGCTGGCCCAGCCCGCGCACGCCACTGCGGTCGGACAGCCACAGCGCGGCCAGCAGCACCACGAAGACCTTGGCGAATTCGGCGGGCTGCAGGGTGAAGCCGCCCGGCAGGGTCAGCCAGGCCCGGGTGCCGTTGATCGTGGTCCCCAGCGGTGTCAGCACCGCCAGTAGGCCGAGCACACTGCCGGCATACCCCGCCAGCGCCAATCTCATGAGGGCCGCACGATCCAGCCGGTAGACCGCCCAGGCCGCCAACCCGCCCAGCACGACGAACAGCGCCTGCCGCGTGGCAAAGTAGGCTCCCGGATCCCCGTCGGCGACCAGCCTTCCCCAGGTCGTGGAATACACCATCGCCACCCCGACGACGCTCAGCGAGACGGCGCAGATCAGCAGCCACGGGTCGAACCTGCGTGAGGTTCTCGGGCGGGCGACATCGATCGCCATCACTGGCCGATCCCGAAGATCTGCTCGTAGACGGCGCGGGCGACCGGCCCGGAAGTGGCGGCACCCAGGCCACCTTGATCGACGTTGACCACCACCACATACTTCGGGTCGTCGGCCGGCGCGAAACTCGCGAACCAGGAGGTCGACTGCTTGCCGGCCACCTCGGCGGTACCGGTCTTGGCCGCCACCGGGTACTGGTCCAACGGGAAACCGAGGAATGCTCCGCTGGCCGTTCCCGTGACCGACGTGGTCGCCAGCGCCTTGCGAAGGTATGCCAGGGTCACAGGATCGGCGTCCACGCGGCTGCCGGACGTTGCCGACAGGTCGGTCACCTCGGATCCCTCGAGTCGCGCACCCACCCGCGGCGTCACCAACGTCCCGCCGTTGGCGATGGCGGCGTACGCGGTCGCCATCTGCAGCGGCGTAACCAGGGTCCGGCCCTGCCCGATGGCGGTGTTGAGCGCATCCCCGGCCCGATACTGGTAACCGGAGCGACAGAAGTCGCGAGCATACTGCTTGAGCAACTTCGCCCGGGCCCGGTCGGGCTCCTCCGGGTAGCCGGTCTTGGCGCGGGCGCAATAGTCGTCACGTCGCTGCTGATACTCGGCGAGCACCTGCGCACGATCCGGAATCTCACCGGCTGCCTCTCCCGGAACGTCGACGCCGGTCTCGGACCCGAGCCCGAAACTGCGGGCCGTGTTGACGACAGCCTCGGCGGCCGAAGTGTTGTCCAGGCCGCCGTCGCGCTTCCACATCTGATACCCCAGCCGGTAGAAGACGGTGTCGCAGGACACCGACAGAGCACGCGCCAAGGACATGGGCCCGTATGTGCGGCTCTCGTAGTTGCGGAAGACCTGCCCTCCCACCACCACCGACGCAGGACAGTCGTACGTCCCCTTGAGATCGAAGCCAGCATTGTCGGCAGCGACCGTGGTGAGCGACTTGAATGTGGAGGCGGGCGGGGCGACCGCCTGTGTGGGCCGGAACACCAGCGGCCGGCCGGCATTCTCGTCGGTCAGGGCGGTGTACTCGGCATCAGTCACCCCGCGCGCCCAGATGTTCGGGTCATACGTGGGGTAGGAGGCCATCGCCCGGACCGCACCGGTGTCCACGTCCATGACGACCACCGAACCGCCAGTGGCCTTGTAGCCCTGCGCGCGGGAGGCCTTTACCGCCCGTTTCAGCGCCTGCTCGGCGACCTTCTGGGTGTCGACATCCAGCGAAGTGACCAGCGTCTGACCCGGGATCGCCTCCTGGATGACCTCACGCTGCGGCCGCCCCTCACGGCTGAGGGTGCGTCGGGCCCGACCGGGCACCCCCTGCAGCGCCTGGTTGTACTGTGCCTCGAGACCCGATTTGCCCGTACCGTCCCCGAGGTATCCCAGCATCTGGGCGGCGTTGGCAGCAGACGGATAGTCGCGGACGGCGATCTGCCGCACCGACACCTGGGGCAGGTCGGCGTCCCGGATCGCCAGCGCGGCGCGGATCGGGACATCGGCCAGGATCGGGATCGGTTCACCCGGCTGCCCCCGGTAGCAGGTGCCGGGCCGTGATCCGGGCTGCCCGCAGATCAACAACCGAGCTGACAGGTCCTCGACGGGAGTCTCCGCGATCTGCGAGACCGCCTGCAGACTCGCCCGGTCCACTGAGGACTCGGCCACGACTTCGTAGGCGGTGCGGTTGCCGGCCAGGATCCGGCCCTTCCGGTCGACGATGTCCCCGCGCGCCGCCGGAACCTCCACGACATCGGTCTGGGCGATCTGGGCCTTCGCTGTGTATTCGGACGACTGAACCGTCTGCATCCAGACGAGTCGGGCTGCGATGGTGACGGCGACCGCGATGATGACCACGCGCAGCAGCGCCAGCCGTCGTTGCGAGGGCGTCCGACGCGCGCCACCCGGACGCGATGGAGCCCGGGTCTGGATCTGACTCATCGGACCACCGCCCGGATCGGGGCGCGCAACGGAAGGAGGACGAGGGTGCACACCAGCGAGCCCCCCACGATCGCCCAGAACCCACTTGACCACATGAGCCCGGAACCGGTGATCAAGGAGTTGACCGCCGCGTATGCGGCAGCGGCCCCCGCGGTGTATGCCCAGACGTACACGGCCCCCGACCAACGCCACCGGTCCACACGGATCCCTGCGCTGGCCACACCCAGGAGGCAACCGACCAGCGCCCCCACTCCCAGCACCCCGACGCCGGTGACGTCGAGCAGCAGACCTGCCGCGAACCCGGTGATGGCGCCGGAGTTGCGCCCCAGCGCGATCCCGAGGACTGCGACCACGCTGAACAGGACCGGAATCGCTGCTGACAGACCCACCGCGGGCAGGATCGCCGTCTGGCAGAGGAAGCCGAGGACAACAGCTGTTGCGCTAAGGCCGACCGCTCGGGGCCAGTAGACATGGGTAGCACCGGAGACCGCGGTCATCGTCGCCCCGTGAGAACCAGCAGCGTGTCCAGCGATGTCATCGACGTGACCGGCCGGACCTGCGCCGCCCGGCCGGATGCGGGCGCCGGGTCGATAGAAGTGATCTGGCCGACCAGCAGATCCGGTGGTATCCCGTCGGCCGCGGTCGACCCGAGCGACCTCACCTGCTGTCCAGCAGCGATCTGCGCGGCCGGATTCAGCACCTCCACCTGCAGTTCGTTGCCCATACCGGAACCGGACACCACCCCCATCTCCTTGCTGGGGAGCACTCGGATGCCGATCGTGCTCTGCGGGTCGGTCACCAAGAGCACCATTGCAGCATGCTGGGAGACCTGCGAGATCTGCCCTATCAACCCTCCCGGCGCCAGCACCGCATTCCCGATGCCGACGCCGTCGGAACTGCCCACGTCGATGGTCACCGCCGCCCGACCACCGGAGATATCGGCGGCCACCACCCGCCCGGCCGCGCCGTTCCAGCCATCGGGGGCGGCGACCACGATCTGGCTGGCGGTCTGCGCACGGGCGGCGGGGTCATCGAAGCCCTGGGCCTGCCGCGCCCACGATCCCAACGGGGCGAACACCGCCGTGGCGGTCCTCTGCAGCGGTGCGGTGACCTCTTGAACCGCATCCCGCACGGTCGTGTCCGAGGCTCGCAGATCCCAGAGGATCAACGCCAGGGATGCGGCGATCAGGACCAACACGGTGTTGCGGGCTCGGGTCATCGTCAGAAGGCGGGCTCGATCAACAACAGGCGCCGGACCGCCGAAATGTTGTCGGCACACCTGCCCGCGCCGTCCACCACGCTCAGCTGGGGCCTGGCAGCGAGGCGGACCGGCACCCCGAGGTCGTGTTCCAGCCGCTCCGGCAGGCCCTGCAGCAGTGCACCTCCGCCGGTGACGACCAGGCCGGTGCGCACCAGGTCCCCGGAGGCCTCCGGTGGCGTCGCATCGAGTACCCGCCGAACGGCGGCCAACAGTTCGTCGATGGGCTTCTGCAACGCCTTGCGCACATGCACAGCCGACAGTTCGATCTGCTTGGGCAGTCCGGTACGGGTGTCCTGCCCGTGCACCTCCATGACGGGCAGGCCGTCGATCGGCACGGCCGATCCCAACGTGATCTTGATCTGTTCAGCGGTGACCACACCCACTCGCATGTCGAAGTGCTCCACCAGATAGTCGATGATCGCCCCGTCGAGGTCCGCGCTGCCCTGCCTGAGGCTTGTGCCGGAGACGACCCCGCCGAGCGCGATCACAGCGATCTCGGTGCACCCGGCGCCGATGGACACCACGAAATGCCCATAGCTCTCGTGGATGGGCACTTCAGCACCGATCGCCGCGGCCAGCGATGTCTGGATCAGATACACCTGCCGCGCCCCTGCGGCATATCCGGCGTCGCGCACGGCCCGTTGTTCCACACCGGTCAGGTGGGTGGGCACGTTCACGACCAGGCGCGGGCGGCTGATCAACGACCTCCTGCTCGACGCCTGGACGAAATAGCGCAACATCCGTTCGGCGGCGTCATAGTCACGGATCACCGAGTGCTCGATCGGCTCCACGACCTCGAAGTCATCGGGCGCCCGGCCCACCATCTCCTTGGCCTGGGAGCCGACCGCAACAACCTCGCCGTCGCGCATGGCCACCACCGAAGGCTCGTCGAGCACGAGGCCGACCCCGCGCGAGTAGATCCGGGTCCTGGACGAACCCAGGTCGATGGCCAGATCCCGTCCGAGGTGCAGCCGACTCAGTGGGCGGGAATCCGCCAGCAACGCCATACATTGACCTCCCACCGGTGCTGCCCCATCGTACGTGGCACCCCCGACACGCTGGGGGTCGTTTGACCGATCAGGCGGACAACCCGGGGAAGAACAGGGCGATCTCCCGCGCGGCGGACTCGGGAGAGTCGGAACCGTGCACGATGTTGCGGCCCATCTCGGTGGCCAGGTCCGCGCGGATGGAACCCGGGGTCGCCTCGACGGGCTTGGTCGCACCCATCATGGTCCGCCATGCGACGATGGCGTCCTCCCCCTCGATCACCCCGGCCACCAACGGCCCAGACGTGATGAACTCCACCAGGTCGTCGAAGAACGGCTTACCCACGTGCTCGCCGTAGTGCGCCCGGGCCGTTGCCACGTCCAGCTTGCGGAGTTCGAGGGCCAGCACCGTGAAACCCTTGCGCTCGATGCGGGTGAGGACTTCGCCCACCAATCCGCGCTGCACACCGTCGGGCTTGACCAGGATCAGGGTTCGTTCGTTCGCCATGAATCAAGGGTACGGGCGCGCGCATCACGCACTGCCGCAGGCGGGGCTTGGATCGGGTCGACGGTCCGCTTGGCTGCCGCCTGTACAGCGCATCGGGCCGCGCCCGCCGCCACCGTCGTGACGAAGTTGGTGGCTCTCCCGGCGCCCTGTAACGAAGGTGAGCGGTCCAAGCGGGCGCGACTGCGCACCTTCGTAACAATCCCGGTTCGGACCCCGCAACTACGTCACACAAGGCCCCGTTCGGACGTTGAGCCCGGTCAACCCGCCCGGGCAGCGTCGGCGGCGTCGGCCTTGCGCCCGTAGAAGACCGCCGTCGCCCACAGCCCGGCGAAGATGAGAGCCAGCGGAATCGCGATGGGCGTGAAGAAGCTGGCCAGTACGGCGATCGCCTGCGTCACCGTCCCCACGACGATGTCACCGCGCCGGGCGGTCATCGCACCCGCGATCGCCAGCAGCATCAGCACCCCGGCAACCCACCCGCCGACACCGGGATGCAACGCCGCCGCCACCGGGATGGCCAAAGCGAAGACGACCGCCTCGAAGATCAGCGTGGCCGCACCCAGCACCTTCACGCTTGCGCCCAACTGCGTGCCAGACCTGCGGTCACCACAGAACCCATCGCGACGACGCAGCCGTCCGGACCGGCGACGTCGCGACCGGTCGTCATGGCACGGCCGAAATCGCGCACCTCGTGCACGTTGGCGGCAGACCAGAACCGCCGTGCGCGGTCCGCCAGTTCGCCTGACGGCATGCACCGAGGGGAATCGTTGACCGTGACGACGACCTCATCCACGACCGAGGCGAGGATCTGCAGCATTTCGTCAACATCCTTGTCCGCCATGATCGCCAACACAGCGACCAGTCTGTCGTACGTAAAGGACTCAGCAACCGCCACCGACGTCGCCTGCACGCCATGCGGGTTGTGGGCGGCATCGGCTAGCGTCAGTGGGTACCGGCCGATCACCTCCAACCGGCCCGGCGAATGCACCGACGCCAAGGCTTCCGCGACGACGTCCGGTTCGGGAAGCCGGCCGAGGAACGCGTTGACCGCCGCCAGCGCCAGCGCCGCGTTCTCAGCCTGATGGCGACCGTGCAGGGACAGGAAGAGATCCTCGTAGACGTGGTCGGCGATGCGGATCGAGACCACCTGACCGCCGACGGCCAGTCCGCGGGAGACCAACTCGTAGTCCACGTCGGGCAACATGACCTGGGCGCCCATCTCGTCGGCGGTGTCCATCAGCACCGCCAGCGCGGCAGGCTCCTGATGCGCGAGCGCCGCCACACAGCCCTCCTTGATGATGCCGGCCTTCTCGGCGGCGATCTGGGCAAGTGTGTCCCCGAGATAGTCGGTGTGGTCCATCCCGATTGTGGTGATGACCGCCACCTGTGCCCGGTTGACATTGGTGGCGTCCCATCGCCCACCCATCCCGGTCTCCACCACCGCCACATCGACCGGTGCATCGGCGAAGCACGCGTACCCCAGCCCGGTGATCACCTCGAACATGGTCATCAAGGGGCCACCCTCCGCGGCTGACTCACTGTCCACCATCTGGACGTATGGCTCGATCTGCCGATAGACCTCCACGAACGTCTCCGACGAGATCGGTTCCCCGTCGAGTTCGAGACGTTCGGTGAGGTCGCGCAGCGCCGGGCTCGTCATCAGTCCGGTACGCAGCCCGAGCGCTCGAAGCAAGGCTTCGATGATCCGCGCCACGCTCGTCTTGCCGTTGGTCCCCGCCACATGGATGACTGGAGATGTCAACTGTGGCTCGGCCAGCAGATCACACAGCCGTTCGATCCGGCTCAGATCGGGCGCGATCTTGTGCTCCGGCCAGCGCGCCAGCAACGCCCGCTGCACTGCCTCGAATTCGGACGCGGCGTGGTCGGTGCTCACCCCGACAGGCTACGCCGGGCCGGTGGAAGTCGAATTCGGCCCCGTCATGCGCCGACCCGCGTCCGGCCCGCCCGTTCGCGTCCGCGCATAGGCGACCGCAGGGCCTGACCGAAACGAGGTCTGGTCCGAAAACGGCTCGTGTACTTCGGTAGCCGCGAGGTTAGAGATCGTGCACGAGGTTAGTGAACGCACGTGTGGCTTCTCTAACCTCGTGCACATTCTCTAGTCCGAAAATGCCGCGTGTACCCGGTCGCCACATCTGGGTCGCGAGGTTAGAGAATGGTCGCGAGGTTAGAGAACGTGCACGAGGTTAGTGAATGCACATGTGGCTTCTCTAACCTCGTGCACGTTCTCTAACGCGAGCGATTTCCGCCCGGCGTTTCACCGAACGCCGCGGCCGGCCACGGCCAAGGACGACTAGCGCGAGCGATTCTCGCCCGGCGTTTCAGCGCCTGAACGCCGCGGCCAGGCCATGGCCGATGGGCACCCGGAACTCGAGAACCCAGCCAGAACCACGGTCCGAAGTCAAACCGGCGTCGCCAGATCGTTTCCGCCAACCCTGTCCGGTGATCACCGTGCGCCGCCGCCACGCCGCGCCCCTAAACTCGGTAACCATGAACAATCCGCGGATTCCCGACCGTCCAGGCGTGGACGGCCTCGACGGCAAGTGGGCGGCGCACTGGCACAGCGAGCAGGTGTACGCCTTCGACCGGACCAGAACCCGCGATCAGATCTACAGCATCGACACGCCGCCGCCAACGGTGAGCGGGTCACTGCATGTGGGCCACGTCTTCAGTTACACCCATACCGACTGCATCGCCCGGTACAAGCGGATGCGCGGTTTCGAAGTCTTCTACCCGATGGGCTGGGACGACAACGGGCTGCCCACCGAGCGTCGCGTCCAGAACTACTTCGGTGTGCGCTGCGAACCGACCATGCACTACGACCCCGACCTAGAGGTGCAGCCGGGCGGCAAGGAGCAACGGCCGATCTCGCGGCGCAACTTCGTGGAGTTGTGCGAGCGGCTGACCGAGGAGGACGAGAAGGCGTTCGAGGACCTGTGGCGCCGCCTCGGGTTGTCCGTCGACTGGAACCACACGTACCAGACCATCGACGAGCGGGCGCGCGCGGTCTCCCAGCGCGGTTTCCTTCGCAACCTCGCCCGTGACGAGGCCTACCAGGCGGAAGCGCCCACCCTTTGGGACGTCACGTTCCGGACCGCCGTCGCGCAGGCCGAACTCGAGGACCGGGAACGGCCTGGCACCTACCACCGGGTCGGTTTCCACCACGGCGACGACCGCGTCTTCATCGAGACCACCCGGCCCGAACTGCTCGCGGCCTGCGTGGCCCTGGTCGCTCATCCCGACGACGAGCGCTACCAGCCCCTCTTCGGGAAGACCGTCACCACGCCGGTCTTCGGCGTCGAGGTGCCGGTCGTGGCCCACGAACTCGCCGATCCGGAAAAGGGCTCGGGCATCGCCATGATCTGCACGTTCGGTGACACCACTGACGTGACCTGGTGGCGCGAACTCCAACTGCCCACCAGGCCCATCGTGGGGTGGGACGGCCGGGTGATCCCGACGATCCCCGACTGGATCATCACCGACACCGGGCGCGCCGCATACGAGAAACTCGCCGGCGCCACCATGTTCACCGCGAAGGAGCGCATGGCCGAGCTGCTGCGCGAGTCCGGCGACCTCGTCGGTGACCTGAAGCAGATCACGCATCCGGTGAAGTTCTTCGAGAAGGGCGACAAACCCCTCGAGATCGTCACCACCCGTCAGTGGTACATCCGTAACGGTGGACGCGACGAGGATCTGCGAGCAGCACTCATCGCCCGCGGTTCGGAACTGGATTGGCACCCACCGCACATGGAGGTCCGCTACCGCACATGGGTCGAGGGGCTCAACGGTGACTGGCTGGTGTCGCGGCAGCGGTTCTTCGGGGTCCCGATCCCGGTGTGGTACGCCGTGGATGCCGACGGTAATCCGGACTACTCGACCGTCCTGACGCCGGACGAATCGCTGCTCCCGGTCGACCCGGCAGATCAGGCGCCGACCGGATACACCGAGGACCAGCGCGGGAAGCCCGGTGGCTTCGTGGCGGATCCGGACGTCATGGACACGTGGGCCACCAGTTCGCTCACCCCCCAGATCGCCGGCGGCTGGGAGTACGACCCGGACCTGTGGCGGCGCGTTTACCCGATGGATCTGCGCCCGCAAGCCCACGAGATCATCCGTACCTGGCTGTTCTCCAGCGTGGTGCGGGCTCACCTCGAAGACAACGGCCTGCCGTGGAAGCATGCCGCGATCAGTGGCTGGATCCTGGACCCGGACCGCAAGAAGATGTCGAAGTCGAAGGGCAATGTGGTCACCCCGATGGGCCTGCTGGACCAGCACGGCGCCGACGCGGTGCGCTACTGGGCTGCCAGTGGCCGGCCGGGCACCGACACGGCCTACGACGAGGCCCAGATGAAGGTCGGGCGCCGTCTGGCGATCAAGATCCTCAACGCGTCCAAGTTCGCGCTGTCCTTCGCCGGTGATCCCTCCGCCCCCGTCACGCAGCCGCTGGACCTTGCGATGCTCGCCGGGTTGCGGGAAGTCGTCGAACAGGCCACCGAGGCCTTCGATGACTACAACTACGCGCGGGCGCTGGAATTGACCGAGTCGTTCTTCTGGTCCTTCTGCGACGACTACATCGAACTGGTCAAGGAGCGCGCTCACGGCTCACAAGGCGACGAAGCCGCGGCATCCGCCGGCGCCGCCCTGGCACTGGCGCTGTCCGTGCAACTGCGCCTGTTCGCACCGATCCTGCCGTTCGTGACCGAGGAGGTCTGGTCCTGGTGGCAGGACGGCAGTGTGCACAGTGCGATCTGGCCCGAACCCGCGGAACTGCCCGACGGCGGCGACCCTGCGGTGCTCGCAGTCGCGGGTCAGGTCCTGTCGGCCATGCGCAAGGTCAAGAGCGACCACAAGGTGTCGATGCGCGCCCGCCTGGCGCACACGGTCGTCAAAGCCCCAGCCGAGCAGATCCCGCTGGTCGAAGCAGCCACGGCAGACCTCGAGGCGGCCGGAGGTCTGGATACCGGATTGCGGGTGGAATCGGCCAGCACTTTCGAGGTCATCGCGGATCTAGCAGGCTAGACACATGCGGAAGGTGCTCCAACCCGATGGATACCACGGCGCAGGCCGGCGGTCCAAGTTCTTCGAGGGCTGGTACATCAAACTCGTGGACAAGGACCGCGACGCCCGGCTGGCCCTGATCCCCGGGGTGTTCCTGGCTCCGGAGGACGACGGTCCGCACGAGGCATTCGTCCAGGTCATGGACGGTTCCACCGGTCGCAGTTGGTACGTGCCGCATGCGATGTCCGACTTCGCTGCGCACAGCGACAAGTTCGCGGTCCGGGTCGGGTCCAACCGGTTCTCATCGGCCGGTATCCGGCTGGACCTGCCACACGCCGGCCTGTCGGGACGGGTCGACTTCGGGCAGCCCCTCGACCCCTGGCCGGTCACCCTGCGATCCCCGGGCGCCATGGGCTGGTATGCCTGGATGCCGTTCATGGAGTGCTACCACGGGGTCGTGTCGTTCGGCCACGACCTGTCGGGGGCTCTGCAGTTCGAAGGACGCACCCTCGATTTCACGGGTGGCCGCGGATACATCGAGAAGGATTGGGGCCAGGCGTTCCCGTCCGGCTACATCTGGATCCATTCCAACCACTTCGACGACCCCAGCCTGAGCCTGATGGCCTCGGTGGCGATCATCCCGTGGCTGCGGGGAAGTTTCCAGGGCCTTCTGATCGGACTTCGACACAGCGGCGGACTGGACCGCTTCGCCTCCTACACCGGGGCGAAGGTCCAGCAACTGCGCGTGGACGACGAGCATGTGTGGTTGACGGTGCGCGGACGCGACGGCACCGAACTTGGCATCAAGGCCACCCGCCCGGGGGGCGCATTCCTGCACGCCCCGATCCGCACCGAGATGCACAAGCGCGTGGAGGAGACCCTTGATGCCCGGGTTCATCTGACGCTGCGCTCGCCGGGCGGACAGCTGCTTCTCGATGACACGGGGACGTGCGGTGGGCTGGAAGTACACGGCGACACCGATCGCTTGATCCAGATGGATCGCTGACGACTATCCAAGCTGATTTCACCTGGGCCGCCATCCCGTGCCTGTCCGTCCCGTGGCGCGAGATCCTGATCCCTGCTGTCGCACTGGTGATGTCGATGAGTGTGAGCCCTGCCTTGTCCGCGACCCCCTCCCAATCGGCGGTTTCGGCGGCCAAGCCGTCGGCCGCCGCGACAGCAGCCGGATCGTGGTGACCTTTCCCGGCAAGAAGCCCAGCAAGGCGACGCTGATCGTGAACGAAAAGGCGTATCCGCTAAAGCGGCCGGGCAAGCGCTGGCGACCAATTCGACACTGACCGACTGTCCGGCCGGGTGGCCCAACTGCCCGGTCGAGCAACGCCACGGATTCTTCGACAACGGAACGCAGTGGCACTCCCGGCTCACGAACACCTCAAGGGCGGACATCCGGTCTGTTGCCAGCATCGTCGAGATCATCAGCGCGGAGCAGAAGACCGATGGTGCCTGGGGGTGTCCTACCGCGCCGATTCCTACGGCAACACCGTGTACTACACCGTGCGGGTGGCGGCCGACACGAGCAGTGCGGTGCAGTACTGGGGACCCGGTGTCTGGACAGGGGGCTCGCCCAGCGAGGTGTATACCGGCCTGAAATGGATGCGCGGGGCCAAGGACTGCTCGTACTGAGCAGGCGCCGGACTACGCGGACTTCTCCCGGTTCTCCCGGCGTGACGGCTTGCGGGGAACCAGCGTCGGGTTGACGTTGTCCTCGACCACCTCCCGGGTGATCCGTACCGTGGCGATATCGTCGCGGCTGGGCACGTCGTACATCACGTTGAGCAGGACCTCCTCGAGGATCGCGCGCAGACCACGCGCACCGGTCCCGCGCAGCAGCCCCTGGTCGGCAATGGCGGCCAGCGCCTCGGCGTCGAACTCGAGTTCGACGCCGTCGAGGTCGAACAGGCGCTCGTACTGGCGGGTTAGCGCGTTCTTGGGCTCGGTCAGCACCTTGATCAGCGCGTCCCGGTCGAGCTGGGTGACAGAGGTGAACACCGGCAGCCGACCGACGAATTCGGGAATCATCCCGAATTTGAGCAGGTCCTCGGGAAGCACTTCGCTGAAGACGTCGCCGGGATTGGTGTCTTCGGCCAGTTCCGCGGTGAAACCCAGGGACTTCTTGCCGATCCGCGACTCGATGATCTTGTCCAGCCCGGCGAAGGCGCCACCGACGATGAACAGCACATTGGTGGTGTCGATCTGGATGAACTCCTGGTGCGGGTGCTTGCGGCCGCCCTGCGGCGGCACCGAGGCCTGCGTACCTTCCAAGATCTTGAGCAACGCCTGCTGCACGCCCTCGCCGGAGACATCCCGGGTGATCGAGGGATTCTCGCTCTTGCGGGCAACCTTGTCGATCTCGTCGATGTAGATGATCCCGGTCTCGGCCTTCTTGACGTCGTAGTCGGCCGCCTGGATCAGTTTCAGCAGGATGTTCTCGACGTCCTCGCCGACGTATCCGGCCTCGGTCAGGGCTGTCGCATCGGCGATCGCGAACGGCACATTGAGCATCCGGGCCAGTGTCTGGGCCAGCAGGGTCTTACCGGAGCCGGTGGGACCGAGTAGCAGGATGTTCGACTTGGCCAGTTCGACGCCGTCATCGCGCCGCCCGCCCCCGTTTCCGGCCTGAACCCGCTTGTAGTGGTTGTAGACGGCCACGGCCAGCGACTTCTTGGCGGTCTCCTGCCCCACCACATACTGCTCGAGGAACTCGAACATCTCCCTGGGCTTGGGGAGGTCGCCGAGCTGCAGATCAGAGGTCTCCTGGAGCTCCTCTTCGATGATCTCGTTGCACAGGTCGATGCACTCGTCGCAGATGTAGACGCCTGGTCCCGCGATCAACTTCTTGACCTGCTTCTGGCTTTTTCCGCAGAACGAACACTTGAGCAGGTCCGCTCCTTCACCGATGCGAGCCACCAGTTGTCCTCTCTGCGGGAATTGTCACCGAGTTACCCCTTCGACGGTACCCCGACTCTGGTCGGGACGCGCCGCGTGGCGCGCACTTCTCCGTGCGGATTCTCGCCTCGATGTCAGGAGACCGTCTTGCGGGTGGTCAACACGTGGTCGATCACGCCGTACTCCTTGGCGTCCTCGGCGGTCAGGATCTTGTCCCGCTCGATGTCACTCTGGACCTGTTCGAGGCTGCGTCCCGTGTGCTTGGCGAGAATACCCTCCATCTCGGAGCGCATACGCAGGATCTCGTTGGCCTGGATCTCGATGTCCGATCCCTGGCCACCGCCCTCTGTGTACGGCTGATGGATGAGCACTCGGGCGTGCGGCAGCGCGAATCGTTTGCCCTGCGCGCCGGCGGCCAGCAGGACCGCCGCGGCCGATGCGGCCTGACCTAGGCAGACGGTCTGCACCTGCGGCTTGACGAACTGCATCGTGTCGTAGATGGCGGTCATCGCGGTGTACGAGCCACCCGGGGAGTTGATGTAGATCTGAATATCACGCTCGGTGTCCATGGACTCGAGCGTGAGCAACTGCGCCATCACGTCATCGGCGGAGGCGTCGTCGATCTGGACCCCCAGGAAGATGATCCGCTCCTCGAACAACTTCGTGTACGGGTTGTGGATGCGCTCGCCAGTGGACGTGCGCTCGCGGAACTCCGGCAGGATGTAGCGACTCTGCGGGTTGCGTATCGATCGGGCGTCCATCAGGCGGTCCCTCCACTTCCGGTGACGTCAGCCGCGCGCTGCACCACGTGATCGATGAACCCGTACTCCTTGGCCTCGTCGGCGGAGAACCACCGGTCACGATCCGAGTCGGTTTCGATCTGCTCCTCGGTCTGGCCGGTCTGCTGGGCGATGAGCTTGGCCATCTGCTTCTTGATGTACAGCATCTGCTCGGCCTGGATCTTGATGTCCGATGCGGTACCGCCGATGCCGCCGGACGGCTGGTGCATCATGATCCGGGCGTGCGGCAGGCTGTAGCGCTTGCCGGGCTGCCCCGAACTGAGCAGGAACTGACCCATCGATGCAGCGAGCCCCATGGCCACCGTGGCGACGTCGTTGCGGACGAACTGCATGGTGTCGTATATGGCCATCCCCGCCGAGATCGAGCCCCCCGGCGAGTTGATGTACAAGTAGATGTCCCGGTCTGGATCCTCGGCGGCCAGCAGCAGCATCTGGGCGCAGATCAGGTTCGCCACAGTGTCTTCGACAGGCGATCCGAGGAAGATGATCCGCTCCTTGAGGAGGCGCTGGAACACCGAATCGTCATAGCCCATGGGGCCAGGCTGGGGTCCCCGATCCTGGGGGCTCACGTCGTTCACTGCCGCTGCCTTTCGTAGTGCATCGCTTGTCGTACTGACCCTAACGCGGGGGTACGACACGGCCATCCCGGAAACGGGGTTTGTTCGCTGTCGGCGTGTGGACTACTGACCCTCGGTGTCGGCGGCCGGTGCCGCTTCCTCGTCCGCGACGTCATCTTCGTCGTCTCCCTGGGCCTCAGCCATCGCCGCGAGGTCGTCGGTACCAGGCTGGTCCAAGGCGCTGAGATCCACCGGGACCCCCGACGCATCGACCACCTCCGCCTGCCGCAGGACGAAGGACAGCGCCTTGCCGCGGCGGACATCGGCGAGCGCAGTGCCCACCTGACCGGCCTCCGCGAGGGCATTGGCGAACTGGTCGGCGGACATTCCGTAGCGCGGAGCCTGCTGCACCAACCACTCGACCAGCTCGGCCTGCTCAACACTGAGCTCCTCGGCGTCGGCGATCCTGTCGAGGACCAGTTGCGTCTTCAACGAGGTCCTGGTGTTCTCCTCGACCTCGGCGCGGTGCTCTTCGTCGCCGTGCCCGTCCTGGAAGTGCTCCTCGAGCTGGGCGGCCAGGAACCCTTCCGGAAGCGGGAAGTCGACGAGTTCCAGCAGCTTCTCCGCCACCTTCTCGCGCGCCTCGTAGCCCTGCTCCATGAGCCGGTTGCCCTGCAGCTTCAGCCTGAGGTCGTCGCGCAGTTCGTCCACCGTGTCGAACTCGCTGGCCAGTTGGGCGAACTCGTCGTCGGCGTCAGGCAGGGTACGCTCGCGGACGCCCTTGAGCTCGACGGTGATGTTGACGACCTGATTGGCGTACGGACCCTCGTCCGGGGTGTAGTCGAAGGTGACCACGGCGCCTTCGGATGCACCGGTGACGGCCTCCGCGAAGCCGTCGATCACGCCTTCGGCACCCACCTCGAACGTCAACGCGTCGCCTGCGAAGTCCTCGATCTCCTCGCCGTCGAGCTCACCCTTGACGTCCACCAGCACCAAGTCACCGGTCTGCGTAGGACGCTCGACCGGGGTCACAGTCGCGAACCGCTTGCGCAACTCCTCCACCTGGTCGTCGACATCGGCGTCCGAGACCACCGAGTCGGAGACCTCCACCGCCATGCCGGTGTAGTCGGGCAGATCGAACTCGGGCGTCACGTCCACCTCGGCGGTGAAGGCTATCAAGTCGCCGTCCTCGATGGCCGTGACCTCCACGTCCGGCTGTCCCAGCGGACGGATCTCGTTCTCGCGGATGGCATCGTCGTACGCGGCGGGGACGGCCTTGTTGACGACCTCCTCGAGCACTACGCCCCGACCGAACCGCTGGTCGATGATGCGCGCCGGCACCTTGCCGCGCCGGAAGCCCGGCACGTTCACCTGGGACGCGATGCTCTTGTAGGCCTCGTTGATCGAGTCGGCCAGATCCTCGAACGGGATCTCGACCTGGAGCTTCACGCGGGTCTCGGACAGATTCTCGACGGTGCTCTTCACGCTTGACTCGAACTCCTTGTGATGGTTGGGCCGACGATCACCGGCCAGCATTCATCGTACGATCCAGCAACGGTGCCGCACGGGCACGGGTTGACAACGTCGGGGCGGCGGGACTCGAACCCACGGTCTCTTGCTCCCAAAGCAAGCGCGCTAGCCACTACGCTACGCCCCGTGCAGCCCGTAGTAATCTGGTGATTCCTGCGGGTGTAGCTCAATGGTAGAGCCTCAGCCTTCCAAGCTGATGGTGCCGGTTCGATCCCGGTCACCCGCTCCAATGACGAGGCCCGGGAAACTTCCCGGGCCTCGTCATTGGATTCAGGCTGCGCTGCCGGGATCGGGAGGAGCCCGCCGAAGGTGGGCGACGGACCCGGTCACCCGCTCCAATGCCTGGTGGTTCCGCCGCCTCTTGCCGCGGCCGGCGATCCTTTGTCACGAAAGTGCGAGCACCGATGGGACTGTGTTGCGAAGGTGCACACGACACGCCCGGCGGACCCCGCACCTTCGTCACACAGCGCCGTCGGGTCGCCGCACTTTCGTTGCAGAACCAGGGCTCAGTCGTCGGCGAGGAAGTGACCCAGTGACTCGACCAGTTTGGCACCGGCCCGGGCGACCGCATCGTGGCCCAGCCTCGGGATGATCTCGACCGACGCGTCGGGCATGACGGCCTGCAGTTTTCGGGCCATCGGCAGGTAGTAGTCGGGGCTGCGCTCCCCGATGTAGAAGCGAGTCGTCGCCGACACCGTGGCCCATTGGTTTGCAGGGCCATCACCCTGCAGTGCCAGACGGGTCTCGGCAGGAACCGTCGGAAGCAGACGGCCCAAGGTGCGCCCCGGCGGGGTCAGCAGCATCGCCCGCACCGCCGCGCGCCCTAGCCAACCGGGCAGGTTCGATCCGTTCAGACCCCGACCCACCACCACCATCGCGTCCACCGTCTCTCCAGCGGCAACCAGCCGCTCGAACTCCGGCAGGAAATCGCGCGGGAACGCCCCGTCCACGCTGACCGCCGGGTCGAACAGCGCCAAGCGAGTGATCGCAGGGACGGCGCGGGCGGCGGCCAGTGCGAAGTAGCCGCCCACACTGTGCCCGATCACCCGGGCCGAGCCCGTCTGGGTCAACACCGACCTGAGATCGGCGATCTCCGTGTCCAGCCCGTAGTCGTCGGGACGGGGAGCACTGCGCCCGCGGCCGCGGCGGTTGTAGGAGTGAACGGTGAACCTCGACGCCAGCCGTGTGGCCAGCCGCCGGTACACGCTGGCATCCGTACCGCCACCCTGCACCAGGACCACGCCGGGTCCAGAACCAATGCTGAACAGTTCCAGGGCGCCCCTGTCGAGCACGCTTTCGACCCGAGTGGCCGTCTCCTCCACGATTCTGATCCCATCACAGCCCCTCCGGGGACATCGCCGCCCCCGTCGCAGTTCCGGGAAGGCCGATGGAGCATAGAACCGGAAGTGTTGTCCGGTTGAATGGAGGAAGCCATGGATCAGGTGGCGTTCGACGAGAACTTCGATGTGGTGGTGGTGGGTTCCGGCGCAGCGGCCTTCGCCACCGCGATGGGCGCGCTCGACGAGGGCCTGTCGGTGGTGATGGTGGAGAGCACCGACAAGTGGGGCGGCTCCACCGCGATGTCCGGCGGCGGGATGTGGCTGCCGAACAATCCCCTCATGAAGCGCGAGGACGTAGGTGACTCGCGCGAGGAGGCACTGGAATACATGAACGCGACGATCGGTCACGTGGGACGGGCCTCGGACGACGCCCGCAAGCAGGCCTTCGTCGACGGTGTCGAGGACTTCGTGATCACCGCCGAGCGCTTCGGGATGGTCTTCGCCCGCGCGGCCGACTACCCCGACTACTACCCCGAACTGCCGGGCGGCAAGATCGGCCGGGCAATCGAGGTCGAACCACTGGACTCCAAGACCATCGGCGACTGGTGGGGCACCTTGCGCAGCGCGATGCCGATTCCGGCCAAGACCGATGACGTTTGGCTGCTCGGGCGGGCGTGGTCCACACCCAGCGGTTTCGCCCGCGGCGCCAGGTTCGTGTTCCGCGCGGCCCGCGGCGTGGTGACGGGCAAGCGGCTCGTGGGCATCGGCAACGCACTGGCCACCTCGTTCCTGAAGGCCGTGGTCGTCGAGCGGAACGTCCCCTTGTGGCTCGACAGCCCGCTGGAGGAACTCGTCTTCGACGGGGACCGAGTCGCGGGCGTGCGAGTGTCCCGGGATGGCCGCCCGGTCTCCATCGGAGCGACCCGCGGCGTCATGCTCGCCGGCGGCGGGTTCGAAGCCAACAAGCAGTGGCGCCGGGAACACCACGGCATCGACGGCACCCCCTCGGGCAGTCCCGGCAATCTGGGCCGCCCGATCGAGATCGCATCATCCGCCGGCGCTGCACTGGAACTGATGGACGACGCCTGGTGGGGGGCGTCGACTGCACCTGCTTCAGAGGGCATGCCGATGTTCCTCGTTGGGGAGCGCTCAATGCCCTACTCGATCCTGGTCGACGCCAATGGTGACCGCTTCGCCAACGAGTCCGAGTCGTACGTCGACCTCGGCCACCGGATGCTCACGCACGACAAGCAGGGTCCCTACTGGCTGCTGGCCGATGCCCGGCACGCCCATCGCTACTTCCGCACCTTCACCATGGACCCCCGAGCGAACAAGGCCATGAAGCAGGAGGGGATCTGGATCAAGGGCAGGAGCCTGGCAGAGGTAGCTCAAGGGATGGGGGTGGATCCGCACCGCTTGAAGGCCACCGTGGACCGCTTCAACGCCTTCGCGCGCTGCGGTGTCGACGGGGATTTCGGTCGTGGCAACTCCGCCTACGACCGCTACTACAGCGACCCCACCGTGCACCCGAACCCCAACCTCGGACCTCTGGAGAAACGACCCTTCACCGCGATCAAGGTCGTCATCGGCGACCTCGGGACCAAAGGCGGCGTCGTCACGGATGCGCACGGCCGGGCCATGCGGGCGGACGGAACGGTGATCGAGGGACTCTACGCGGCGGGCAACAACTCCGCCTCCGTGATGGGCCGTACCTACCCAGGGCCGGGATCCACGATCGGACCCGCCGCCGTCTTCGGAATGCTGGCGGCACGTCACTTGGCGCGCAATTGGTGACCACAGCTCCAGCGCCGTGGGCGGCACAAGACATTCGGATGTTCGCTCACCTCAACCGAACGAATGCACCACCGCACGGACGAACCGACCTACACAGCGACTGCACTGAACCGCAGCCGGTGGTAGTCGATGAACCATCCTTGCTCGTCGCGCAGTCCTTCACTGGCTGCGTCCACCCGAGCCGCTAACTCGACGTGCAACGAGGGCGGAACGGTGGCCCAGACGTCCGCCCGGAAGAGTCGGGTCCAGGCTGCCGGTGTCTGGTCGGCGGCCAGCCGGGTTGGCCGCGGGAACCACTTCATGTAGGTGATGGCGAAACCCGCGGACTCCAGCAACGCGGCTTGCTCCCCGACGCTGGGGAAGAACTTGCGGATCGGTGGCGGCGTCAGTCCGAGCTGTGAGACGGCTTCCGTCAGTGCGCCGTCGATCGTCGCCACGTTGTCCTTGCCACCCATCTCGGCGACGAACTGGGCCCCCGGGTTAAGGGCCGCCCGGATGGACCGCAGGGCCGCCGCCTGGTCGGTCATCCAATGCAATGCGGCGTTGCTGATCGCCGCGTCGAAGGTCCTGTCCAGCTTCATGGTCTGGACATCCTCGGTGACGAACCGGACTTGTGGATGCAGCCGCGCAGCGCGAGCGATCATTCCGGCATCCTGATCGACGCCGAGTACGTCGAAACCGCGACCCGCCATCACGGCCGCGTGCGTCCCGGTTCCGCAACCGACGTCCAGCAGGGCCGCCGGCGGTTCGACCTCGAGCAATTCCAGCAACTCGGTCCCGTATTCGGTGACGAAACCGAACCGATCGTCGTAGCCGCTCGCGTCCCAGCGCACTACAACTGGTCGACGGTCTCGACGTACTGCGCTTGTGCCTGCTCCGCGGTCAGTCCCGACAGCGCAGCCCATGCGTCGTACTTGGCCCGACCGACGGGGTTGGTGAAACCTGGCCGCTTCCCTTGCACATCACCTTGTGTCGCTTGTTTGTACAAGGCGTACAGACTCAGTTTGACGTCATTGCCGGGGTCGGTGGTCAGTTCGGAAACGCGGGCAACGGCCGCGTCGAATTCGTCGGACATTCTCCGACCGTAGGCGTTTGCCGACCATCGGGCAATCCCCGCTCCCGGGGAGCCCGACGGCGTCCAGTGCAGTCTGCCGACGACGGGCCCTCCAGTCATCCATCTGCTGCATCTCGCCCCGCACGTAGCGCTGCACGGCACTTCGTCCCCGTCGACGCGTCTCAGGCGTGATGTGGCAGCAGCCGAGACCGCGTCACAATGCAAAACGATCGGCGTCAATCGGCCACGCTCCCCCACGACCGGCATCGCGAAGGCCCGATCATTTTGCATACTGACGCACGGATCGCTGATCAACCGGTTTCCCGGGCAGTCCGGTGGTGCCCACGGGCGGTGAAATGCTCCCGATCGGCAGAGTCGCGCGGAGATGCCGCAGGTCAGGCGGCCAAGTGCTGTTGCCAGGAGGCCGTGTCGGGGAGGGTGACCACCAGCCGGGCGGGTGGCACTGTGGACTGAAACTCGAGGCTGGTCCCCTTGGCCTGCAGGCGCAGGCCGTCGCGCTGCAGGATGACCACACGGCCACCGCCCGAATACAGCACGGCCTGTTCGGTGAGTGCCAGTACCCCGAGCCCGCGCAGTCCAGCGCCGTCACGAACGTCCACCTCACGACACTGCGCCGGAGCGATCAGCAACGGCGGCCTTCCGTGCATCTCCTGAGCAATGGCCTGTGTGGCTTCGGTGACGCGTCTTTGCGCGCGCGGCCGCCAGTAGAAAAAGCCGAACAACAGCGATCCGACCAGCACGATCAGTAGTGCCCCCAGCACGATCCACACCCACGACATGTGAACGAGGCTACCCGCGCCACCCCTACAGGGAGTCGACCCAGGCCCTGTCGCCATCCACGTGACCGACCAGTACCTCGTGCGCCATCTGGACGAACAACCCGTTCTCGAGCACACCCGGGATGTTGTTGATCCGCATCTCCAGATCCGCCGGGTCGTCGATCGCGTCGAATTTGGCGTCCACCACCAGATTCCCCTGATCGGTCACCACCGGCCCGGCCTTGCGCACCGCCATTCGCAAGTTCGGGGCCCCACCGAGGCGCTCGAGCGCGGTCATCACCTGTCGATAGGCGTCCGGGACCACCTCCACAGGCAAGGCGAAACCGGACCCCAGCACCTCGCTGAGTTTCGTCTCGTCGACCACCACGACGAATCGGTCCGCGCGGCTGTCGACCAGTTTCTCCCTGGTCTGACAGGCGCCGCCTCCCTTGATCAAGTTCCTCGCTGGATCCACTTCGTCCGCACCGTCGATCGCCAGATCGATGTGGTCGATCTCGTTCAAGGTGATGAGCGGGATCCCGTATTGCTGGGCCAACTGCGACGATTGGAACGAGGTCGGCACCCCCTTGATGTCGGTGATCTCCCCGGCCTCCCAGCGCCGTCCCAGGTCCTGGATCAGAAGCGCGGCGGTCGAGCCCGAGCCCAGACCGAGGATCATCCCGGACTCGACACGTTTGGAGGCTTCTTGCGCGACGAGTTCCTTCATCTGATCTTGCAGGTCCACGGTTGGCACCTTAGTGGGTGCGACAGTCTGCCGCGGCCGACCGTCGGCTCCTGCGTGACAAGCGAGAGGCGGTCGGTATCGGCCGCACCGAATCGGGCAGGATGGCAGACATGCCAGGAAAGAACCTTACCCGCGACGAAGCTGCAAGCCGGTCCGCCTTCATCACCGACGTCTCCTACGCCGTCGAACTCGACCTCAGCGGCACGGAACGCACCTACCGCAGCACGACGACGGTCTCCTTCCACAGCACGGTCGCGGGTTCGACAACATGGCTGGACCTGATCGCGCCCAGCGTCGAAAGCATTACGCTCAACGGCCGCGAACTGGACCCCGCGACCCACTTCGTGGACTCACGCATCCAACTGCCCGACCTCGATTCCAGCAACACTGTCGAGGTGGTCGCGAACTGCGAGTACATGACCACCGGGGAGGGTCTTCACCGCTTCGTCGATCCGGTGGACGACGAGGTGTACCTGTACACGCAGTTCGAGGTCGCCGACTCCCGTCGCGTCTACGCCTGCTTCGAGCAGCCGGACTTGAAGGCGACCTGGCAACTGACGGTCGAGGGCCCGAGCCACTGGGTCGTCACTTCGAACGCGACAACGCCGGAACCGACCACGGTGCGCGCCGGCGTGAACCGGTGGGAGTTCCCCGCAACCAAACCCATCTCGACCTACATCACGGCTCTGGTGGCCGGGCCGTATCACGTGGTCCGGGACGTCTACTCGGGCCCCAACGGTGACTACCCGCTCGGCGTCTTCTGCCGCAAATCGCTGGCCGAGTACCTCGACGTCGAGGACATCCTCTTGATCACGCGGCAGGGTTTCGCGTTCTTCGAAGAAGCGTTCGAGATGCCCTACGCGTTCGAGAAGTACGACCAGTTGTTCGTGCCGGAGTTCAACGCCGGCGCGATGGAGAACGCGGGCTGCGTCACGTTCCGGGAGGACTACATCTTCCGCTCCCGAGTCACCGACGCCGCCTACGAGAACCGGGCGAACACCATCCTGCACGAAATGGCCCATATGTGGTTCGGCGATCTGGTGACCATGCGGTGGTGGGATGACCTGTGGCTCAACGAGTCCTTCGCCGAATGGGCCAGCCATTTCGCCAACACCAAGGCGACCCGTTTTCAGGACGCCTGGGCCACGTTCGCGAACCAGCGCAAGGCCTGGGCCTACCGCCAGGACCAACTGCCGACGACTCATCCGATCGCCGCCGACATGGTCGACCTCGAAGCCGTGTACGTCAACTTCGACGGGATCACCTACGCGAAGGGGGCGTCGGCGCTGCGGCAGTTGGTGGCCTTCGTCGGTGAGGATGACTTCCTCAAGGGCCTGCGCGCGTACTTCGCCCAATACGCCTGGTCCAACACGTCGCTGAACGACCTGTTGACCGCGCTCGCCGACGCCAGCGGCCGCGACCTCGGCGACTGGACCCGGCAATGGCTGCAGACCTCCGGGGTGAACCTGCTACGCGCTGAGATCTCGCTGAACCCGGACGGGTCGCTCGACGAGGTGGCTGTACTGCAGAGCCCGCCGGCGCTGCCGGAAGGGGTCGCGCCCACACTGCGCGACCACCGCATCGCGATCGGGCTGTACGCGGTGGGTGACAAGGTCCTCGAGCGCACCGAGCAGGTCGAGGTCGATGTCATGGGGGCGCGGACCCCGGTACCCGCCTTGTCGAGGCGACGCCGGCCGGACCTCCTGCTGCTCAATGACGACGACCTCACGTTCGCGAAGATCCGCCTCGACGAGTACAGCCTGCAGACAGTCACCTCCAATTTCGGGATGGTGTCCAGCCCCCTGGCACGCGCCCTGCTGTGGGGGGCGGTCTGGGACATGACCCGCGACGCGGAGATGAGTACGGGCGCCTTCCTGGACGCCTTGGCCAGCGGGATCGCCGACGAGACCGAGGTCGGAATGGTCCAGCAAGTGCTGCGCCAGGCCGACAGTGCGGTGGCCCTGTACGCCGATCCCGAGAAGCGGCCGGTCTACACCGCGCGGATGGCGGGCTTGCTGGACGGACTGATGCATGAGGCCGAGCCGGGCAGCGACCACCAGTTGGCCTTCGCGCGCGGGCTGATCGGATTTGCCGACTCCCCCGAACACCTCGGCCTTCTCGCCGGTCTGCTGGACGGCACCCAGTCCGTGGAAGGGCTGCGGGTGGACACCGACCTGCGGTGGACGATCCTGAGCCACCTGGTCTCGCTGGCCAAGGCCGGCACTGTTCAGATCGACGCCGAACTGGCTCGCGACGACACAGCTGCCGGGCGACTCAAGGCCGCCACCTGTCGCGCAGCCATCCCGACCGCGGAGGCGAAGGCCGCGGCATGGGAGGCGTGTCTGCACGACACTTCCCTGCCCAACCACACGCTTTCGGCAACCATCGCCGGAATCGCGATGCCCGAGCACCGCGAGCTCCTGCGACCCCACATCGATCAGTACTTCGAGGCACTGCCGAAGGTGTGGCGCGAACGCACCAATGAGATCGCGCAGGAGATCACCCTGGGTCTCTACCCGCACGCACTGGTCGAGACCGCCACCGTCGAACGCACCGACGCCGTGCTCAACGGAGTGGTGGACATCCCGCACGGCGCACGGCGCATTCTGGCCGAGGGCCGTGACGGCGTCCTGCGGTCACTGCGCTGCCAGCACCGCGACGCGGGGTAGGCCGGTGACGGAGGGACTATGTTACGAAGTTGCCGGCGCCCCGAGGGGTTCTGTCACGAACGTGAGCACCAGGCCCCGCTCTGCCTCCACACCTTCGATGCAAGCCGCCTACCGACCCCGCACCTTCGTAACGAAGGTCAGCCATAGCCGCCGCAGGGTCTTTGTTGCGAAGGTGCCAGCACCCCTGTCACGAAAGTGCGCACCACGACCCCGCACTTGCGTATCAAGGGTGGTCGGATCGACCCCCTACCGGGACAAGGACCGCACCAGGGAGCGCAACAGGTCCGACCCGGGCAGATCCTCGATCAGCACCGGCTTGCCCTCAGCATCGGTCAGTGGCAGCCGCCAGTTGGGGTACTCGGTGTCCGTCCCGGGCTGGTTCTGCGTGCGCAACTCCCCCACCCCGTCGACCAGGGATAGGCACAGCAGACGGCTCGGGGCGCGGGACATGAGCCGGTGCATCGCGATCGTGATCTGGGTCGGGGTCGGGTTCGCCGTCGGTGAGAGCAGCCCCTCGGCGCGAAGGACCTCGATCCAGGTACTGACCTCCCGGTCGTGCTCTGCCTGAGCTTGTTCGACCGGCCGGTCCAGCAGGCCGAGTTCTTCCCACAGCCGGATGTGCGACCCCGCCAGGTACTGCGCCGTCGGGGGCAGATCGTGGACGGTCACAGACGCAAGACACTCGGTGCGCCAGCCGTTGGGGTCGTGGATGGTGTCGCCTTCGCGTTCGAAGAGCAGCACGGTGGTGCCCAGGATCCCGTGGTCGGACAGCACATCGCGCGCCCATGGCTCCACGGTCCCGAGGTCTTCACCGATCAAGGTCACGCCGGCTCGGGCGGCCTCCAGGCACAGGATGTCGATCAGCGCCTGATGGTCGTAGCGCACATAGGTCCCGTCCACCGCACTCGCGCCCGGCGGTATCCACCACAGACGGAACATGCCGATCACATGGTCGATGCGCAGACCGCCGGCATGCCGCATCACGAACCGCAGGATGTCGCGGAACGGCTTGTACTCCGCTCTTGCCAGGGTCACCGGGTTCCATGGCGGTTGCCACCAGTCCTGGCCCGCAGGGCTGAACATGTCCGGCGGCGCCCCCACCCGGAAACCGCTGGTCAGCAGGTCTCCCATCGCCCAGGTGTCGGCACCGAACGGGTGCACCCCGATCGCGAGGTCCTGGATGACCCCAATCTTCATGCCCGCGCGCAGGAGTTCGCGCTGGACGTGATCGAGCTGCTCGTCGAAGATCCACTGCAGCCACGCGTAGAACTCGACCCGGTGCGGATCCGGGACGACGTCGGCCGCGGTCTCGGGCCACTCGTCCCACCGCGGACCGAAGCGCTCGGACAGCGCACACCAGGTCGCGTATGCCTGCAGGTCCTCGCCCTCCTCGGCGACGAAGGCGGCGAAGGCCACCCGCCTGGCCGGTGACCGGGGAACCTCGAACACCTTCTCCAAGGCCCGCCGTTTACCCATCCAGACTGCATCGCGATCGATCAGGTCGCCGGCCTCGTTGCGCAGCCGCAGTGCGTCGGCCAGATCGGCCACCTCCCGCGCGTCCTCACGGCCGAGGTAGGCGAACTCCTCGATCTTCTCCGGACGAATGTAGATGGGATGGCCGAATCTACGGGTCGAGGGCAGGTACGGCGAGTTCTCCATCGGAGTGACCAGAGCCGCCGCGTGCAACGGGTTGACGAGGACGAAATCGGCACCGAGTTCGTCGGCGGCCCAGACTCCCAGATCCGCGAGGTCCTCGAGATCGCCGAGCCCCCAGGACCGGTGCGAGCGCACGGAGTACAGCTGGACGGCCAGACCCCAGCCCCGGGGTGCTTCCGGCAGGCGCCGGGGGGCGACGACCAACGCATTGTCGTAGCGGTCGCCGTCATCCTGCTGGATCCACAGCCGATGCCAGCCCAGCGGCAGGTCCGGTGGCAGCAGGATCCGTGACTCTGTGAGGCGCCGGCCGTTGTGCTTGTGCGACTCCACGGGTTCGCACGGCAAGTCGTAACGGCGTCCACCGGTTTCCAACTCGACCCAGATCAGCGGTGGCCGCCCGTCGGGGTGGTGGACCCACGGCCCATTCGTGTCCTGCTCGCGCACGACCCACAACGGGGGCAGCATCTGCTCCCAATGGTTCCAGCGGCGCCTTTCGAGCGCGGCGTCGTACTCGTCGTCGGAGTCGGCATCGACGCCCAGTGCGGTCAAGGTCCGCTTGACAGTGCCTTCAGGCACCACCCGCAGGGTCCCGGAGAGGTCGAAGTACTCGGTGGCGACCCCGCAGGACGTTGCTAGACGATCTCGGGCGGTCACCACGCGGCCGGTTTGCGGTCATGCCAGGGATGGGCTTGTTCGAGTTGGGCGGCGAGTCGGATCAAAGTCTCCTCCGCATACATGTGCCCGACGAGTTGGACACCGATCGGCAGGCCGTCGGGCGTCCAGTGCATGGGCACGCTGACGGCTGGCTGTCCGGTCATGTTGAACGCCGCCGTGTACGCGGCCCATCGCTTCTGGTTCTCGAAGTCCTGGGCGGGGTCGTCGAGGTCGACGATGTCGTCCACCAGCGGTGCCGGACCGTTGACGGTGGGTGTGAGGACCACGTCGAAGTCCTTCCAGGCGGCCAGGGTGGCCCGGGTCTGGATCCTGAGCAGCGAGACGGCCATGGCCAGTTGCAGACCCGTGACCCCCAACCCCAGGCTCCGCAGGTACGAGGTCATCGGTTGCAGTTTGGCCTCGTCCTCGGGCATCACCGGGGTGAGCGCGGCCAGCGTGTACCACAGAGCCTCGAACTGCGGGACCAACTCGGGGCCGAAAGGTCTCGGAATCTGTTCAACCATGTGGCCTAGCTCGGCCAGTCGTGAGGCTGTCTGCTCCACCGCCTCACGACTGCGCGGGTCCACGGGTACGTTGGTGATGATCGGTTCGCTGAAGAAGCCGATCCGCAGCGATCCCACCGGGGTGCGGGCGGCCTGCAGAAAGCTGGAAGCAGGCGGCGGCGCGTAGTGGGGGTCGCCGGGGAACGGCACCGACATCACATCCAGCAACGCCGCCGCGTCCGCGACCGTCCTGGCCAGTGGACCGCCGGTGACGAGGTCCCCCACCGGGTCGCGCAACGGACCGTTGCTCACCCTGCCCCGTGACGGCTTGATACCCACGAGCCCGTTGGCGGATGCCGGTATCCGCACCGAGCCCCCTCCGTCTGATCCCTGCGCGATCGGCGCCAGACCCGAGGCCACCGCCACCGCCGCACCGCCCGACGAACCGCCCGCCGTGCGTGCGGCGTCCCACACGCAGCGGGCGGGGGCGCTGACCTCCGGTTCGGGTTCGGTGTAGCAGGGAAGACCGAACTCGGGGGTGGTCGTCTTTCCGGTGAACACCAGCCCGGCCTCGCGCATGGCCTGCACGACGTAGTCGTCCTCGTACGAGTGGAGGTCAAGGGCCGCCGAACCCATGCGGGCGTTCGCGCCCACCATGAAGTTCAAGTCCTTCACAGGGCAGACGACTCCGAGGAGGTCCCCCACCGCTGAGCCGTCGGCGACCGCCGCATCCGCTGCTCGCGCTTGCGCCAGCGCCAGGTCCGGGGTCAGCACCACGAACGCACCCGTGACCGCCTCACTGCGTCGCAGGTAGTGCTGCGTGAGCTCCACGGCGGTGAGTTCACCGGACTTGATGGCTTCCGCCTGCTCAAGCGCCGACAGGTCATGCAGCGCCATGCGTCAGCCTTCGCCTTGCGGCCGGCGCCGTCTGCGCAAGTACCCGATCAAGTACGTGGCCACCACACCGAGCAGGAAACTGCCCACCAGCACCCACACCAAGGGGATGCTCGCAGTGGTGACGACCAGGCTCACCTCGATGGTGTCCCGGTTCATGAGGAAGAACAGCACGGTGTAGACGATGACGACACCCAAGGCGGTCAGCCGGCTGATGCGCTTCCAATCCCCCGTGCCCGGCGGCTTGCCGTAAACGTGCTCTTCCCGGGCCGGTCCTGAGGCGGGTCGATCCGGGGACCTCTCTGCGTCTGCCATGACTCAATTCTGACCAGACTGGACACACAATGCGAGTCCATCCGCACAATGGGGTGGTGTCCAAAGACGAGACGTTCTGGGAGTTCCTGCAGGGGGCACCCTTGCAGATCCTGATCATCGTGATCCTCGCGGTGGTGATCCGGTGGCTGTCGATCCGGATCCTGAACCGCGTCATCAAGAGGATGGCCGCCCAGGGCCGCCGCGAACGCCTCGGAGAGACCCGGCGGGCGGAGCGCACCCAGGAACTCAGCGAGGTCTTGATGAGCCAGCGCCGGCAACAGCGCGCAGAAGCCATCGGCACATTGCTGCGATCGATCTTCACGCTGACCGTCGTTATCATCTCGCTGCTTCTGATCCTGCCGATCCTGGGCATCGATGTGGCGCCCCTGCTGGCCAGCGCCGGCGTGCTCGGAGTAGCGCTCGGCTTCGGCGCCCAGAGCCTCGTCAAGGACTATCTCTCCGGAATCTTCCTCGTGTTCGAGGACCAGTACGGAGTCGGTGATCTCGTCGACCTCGGCGACGCGGTGGGGGTGGTCGAGGACGTGACCTTGCGGATCACCCGTCTGCGCGATCTGTCCGGGGTGGTCTGGTACGTGCGCAATGGCGAGATCCTGCGCGTCGCCAACCAGTCGCAGGGGTGGGTGCTGGCCGCCGTCGACATCCCCGTGGCCTACGACGAGAACCTGGACAAGGTCCGGGAAGCCGTCGAGGCGGTGTCCGAAGACATGTACGGCGACCCGCAGTACGACGAGATGTTGCTCGGCAGACCGACGTATGCCGGGGTCGAGAGCGTCAGCGGCGAGGCCGTCTTCATCAAGATCATCGCCAAGGCGGCGCCGGAGAAACAGATTCCGTTGACACGTGCGATCCGGGCCCGGGTCAAGGAGGCCTTCGACCGGGCGGGGGTTCGGGTCCCGGTGGTCGTGCGGCCCTTCCCGCCCGCCCCGGGACCACCGCCGCCTGAGTGAGTCCTGGCTTTCGACGCAACACCGCCGGTGGCCCCGTGAGCGGCATGTCACGCGCGACCCGGGCTGGTGGGTGCGCGGGATCCCGCGCGCTGCGCCAACTCGCTGGGCATGGCAAAGATTCGTCGGTCTGAGCGACAGATCTTTGCCACGCCCGTGGGCCTGCCTGGTGAACACCAAGACCCGTTGCGCGTGACGCGTGCACCGCGCCGACCCGACCGGCGACTAGCCTGGTAGCTATGACGACGCCCTACGAGGAGTTCGGTGGCGAGAAGTTCTTCCACGACCTGGTAGCCGACTTCTACTCCGGCGTGGCCGACGATCCCGGCCTGCGCCCCATGTACCCGGAAGCAGATCTCGGCCCTGCCGAGCGCCGCCTGCGGATGTTCCTCGAACAGTACTGGGGCGGGCCCACGACCTACTCGCAGGAACGTGGGCACCCTCGCCTGCGGATGCGTCATGCACCGTTCGCGATCACCGAGCATCACCGGGACATCTGGCTCGGGCACATGCGAGACGCGCTCGACAACCGGGAACTGCCCGCCGAATTGGACGCCCGGATGTGGGACTACTTGGTCATGGCCGCCAACTCGATGGTCAATCAGCCGACGGAGCCGGTGAAGGGTCTGCTGCTCGATCCCCCGGTGTGAATGGGGGATCCGGCTCGGTCGCGCAGATGCGGTCCGGCAAGACCTCGGCCAGACTCGAGCCATGCGCTTGCTCGTCACCGGTGCCACCGGGTACATCGGCGGCCGCCTCATCCCGCAGTTGCTGGAGCGCGGGCACCAGATCAGGGTGCTCGTGCGCCATCCCGACCGGCTCGAGGAACGCTCGTGGCACGACCGTGTGGAGATCTTCGCAGGCGACGCCGCCGAGGCGCGATCGGTGGCTGCCGCGATGGCGGGCGTCGAGGGTGCCTACTACTTGATGCACTCACTGACCGCAGGACACGGGTTCGAGCGCCAGGAACGAAACATGGCGACCGTCTTCGGACAGGAGGCCGAACGGGCGGGGGTCGCCCGCATCGTCTACCTCGGCGGGATGATCCCCGACGTTGCCGAACAGAGGTTGTCCCCGCACCTGCGCAGCCGTGCGGAGGTGGGCAGAATTCTGCGTCAGAGCGGGGTGCCGACCATCGAGTTGCGGGCAGGGGTCATCATCGGCTCGGGTTCGGCGTCGTTCGAGATGCTGCGCTATCTCACCGAGCGACTGCCGGTGATGATCACACCCCGCTGGGTGAAGACGCGCACCCAGCCGATCGCTGTGCGCGACGTGCTCTACTACCTAACCGGCGCCATGGAAGCCCCGGGCGAGATCAATCGGTCATTCGACATCGGCGGTCCGGACGTCACGACCTACGCCGGCATGATGCAGGGTTTCGCCTCTGTCGCCGGATTGCCACGAAGAGTCATTCTCCCGGTGAACGTCCTGTCCCCGGGGCTATCGAGTCATTGGGTCGGCCTGGTCACTCCCGTGCCCAACAGCGTTGCGCGACCTCTGGTCGAATCATTGAAGGCGGAAGTGGTCGCCGGCGACCACGAGATCGCCTCGATCGTGCCCGATCCGCCGGAGGGTCTGTTGCCCTTCCGGGAGGCCGTTCGGCTTGCGATCCAGCGGGTTCAGGATGCGGAAGTGGCCACGCGATGGTCGAGCGCGTCGGTGGCCGGCGCACCCAGCGACCCGCTTCCAGAAGACCCGTCGTGGTCCGGCGGCACTTTGTACTCCGATGTGCGTGAGCGTGTCGTGGCCGCAGACATCACGCGGGTCTGGGACGCCGTCGAGGGGATCGGGGGCCGGCACGGGTGGTACAGCGCGAATTGGATGTGGCGCATCCGGGGACTGATGGACCTAGCTGTCGGAGGGGTGGGCCTGCGGCGCGGGCGTCGGGACCCGGACCGCACCCGGGTCGGCGATGAACTGGATTTCTGGCGGGTCGAGGCCCATCAACCTCCTGTGCTGCTGCGGTTGCGCGCCGAGATGAAACTACCTGGCCGGGCGTGGCTCGAATGGCGTCTCCACGCCCGCGGCCCAGATCAGACACTCCTGGTGCAGCGGGCGGTTTTCCATCCCCATGGCCTGGCCGGCCACACCTACTGGTGGTCTGTGGCGCCGTTCCACGCCTTCGTGTTCCCGCCGATGATCCACGGGCTGGCCCGCGAGGCCGAGGCGGCGCGGTCCCTCACTGGGGCGGATCAGACCGCCGTCTCGCGGTGATCGGCCCACCGCCACTGTTGTGACGAAGTTGCTGGGCCTTCTCCCGATGTGTGACGAAGGTGCGCGGTTCGAGCGGTCGGAACCGCGCACCTTCGTGACAATCCGGGGTTGGACCTCACACCTTCGTCACACAAGGTTCGTCCGCGAACCTCAGCCGGCGAACTTCTCGAGGTGCGTGCGCAACGCAACCGGCACCGGGGTCGGCCGGTGATCGTCATCGATGCACACGATCACCGTCTTCGCCCGGGCGTAGACCAGGTCGTCGGCCTGCACCTCGTGGACGAACGTGAACGACGTGGTGCCGATCTTGGCGATCCACGTGGGCACATCAACGGGCGTACGCCGGTACGGCATCGGTTTGCGGTAGTCGACCTCGTGCCGGGCGACCAGCAGACCGGCCTCCCGCGGCACACCGGCGGCCGAGGCATCAGCGAGGAACTCGATGCGTGCCTGTTCGAAGTACCGCAAGTACTCACTGTTGTTGATATGGCCGAGCGCATCCATGTCGGACCAGCGCAGCGCGATTGTCGCGACGTATTTCATCCGCGGGTCAGCCGACGGTAGGTGGCGCGGTGCGGGCGGGCGGCCTCCGGCCCGAGGCGTTCGATCTTGTTCTTCTCATAGCCCTCGAAGTTGCCCTCGAACCAGAACCACTTCGAGTCGCCCTCATACGCCAGGATGTGCGTGGCGACCCGGTCCAGGAACCACCGGTCGTGCGACGTGATGACCGCACAGCCCGGAAAGTCCAGCAGTGCGTTCTCGAGGCTGCCCAGCGTCTCGACGTCGAGGTCGTTGGTGGGCTCGTCGAGCAGCAGCACGTTACCGCCCATCTTCAGAGTCAGCGCGAGGTTCAGCCGGTTGCGTTCGCCGCCGGACAGGACCCTGGCGGGCTTCTGCTGATCCGGCCCCTTGAATCCGAATGCCGACACGTAGGCGCGCGACGGCACCTCGACCTTGCCGACGTTGATGTAGTCCAGCCCGTCGGACACCACTTCCCACACCGTCTTGCTCGCGTCCAGGCCGGCACGGCTCTGGTCGACGTAGGACAGCAGCACCGTCTCGCCCACCCGCAGTCCGCCCGCATCAGGTTTCTCGTCACTGGGTCCGCCAGCCGCTTCGACGATCATCTTGAACAGCGTCGTCTTGCCGACCCCGTTGGGACCGATGACGCCGACGATGCCGTTGCGGGGAAGGTCGAAGTCGAGATCGTCGATCAGCAATCGGTCCCCGAACCCCTTCTCGAGGTGCTCGGCCACCACAACCACGTTCCCCAGACGCGGGCCCGGCGGAATCTGGATCTCCTCGAAGTCGAGTTTGCGGGTGCGCTCGGCCTCCGCGGCCATCTCCTCGTACCGGTTCAAGCGCGACTTGGACTTGGCCTGCCTCGCCTTCGGGTTCGAACGCACCCAGTCGAGTTCGTCGGTCAGCCGCTTGCGCATCTTTGCGTCCTTGGCGCCCTCCACTTTCAAACGCGACGCCTTCGTCTCCAGGTATGTGGAGTAGTTGCCCTCGTACGGATAGCACCGGCCGCGGTCCATCTCGAGGATCCACTCGGCGACGTTGTCCAGGAAGTACCGGTCGTGGGTGATCGCCACAACGGTCCCCGGGTACTTCTCCAGATGCTGCTCGAGCCACTGCACACTCTCAGCGTCGAGATGGTTGGTGGGCTCGTCGAGCAGGAGCAGGTCGGGCTGGCGAAGCAGGAGCGCACACAGGGCGACCCGGCGCCGCTCGCCACCCGAGAGCACTGACACGTCCGCGTCGCTCGGCGGGCACCGAAGTGCGTCCATCGCCTGTTCGAGCTGGACGTCGAGGTCCCAGGCGTTGCGGCGGTCGAGTTCCTCTTGGAGCCTGCCCATCTCCGCGAGCAACGTGTCGTAGTCGGCCTCCGGGTCGGCCAGCGCCTCGGAGATCTTGTTGAACTCGGCCATCAGCGCCTTGGTCTCAGCGACACCGGTCTCCACGTTCTGCAGAACGTTGAGGGACTCGTCGAGTTTGGGTTCCTGCTCGAGAATCCCCACGGTGTAGCCCGGGGAGAGTTTGGCGTCGCCGTTGGACACGTTCTCGGTTCCGGCCATGATCTTGAGCAACGTCGACTTACCGGCACCGTTGGGTCCGACCACGCCGATCTTGGCGCCCGGCAGGAAGGACAAGGTGACATCGTCGAGAATGACCTTGTCGCCGTGTGCTTTGCGGGCTTTGTACAAGGTGAAAATGAATTCGGCCACCCGCCCAGGTTAGTTGCCGCGATGCTGCCGGACTTCCGGGGCCTTTCGGCACAAGCACGCGTTGCGTGTCGGGCGCCCGGTGGGTGCCTCGACCGTCCCCGTGGGCCCGGTGATCATGCGCACCCTGCGGCGCTTGCCACGTCGTTTCCCCGGAGTAGATGTCCGACGCAGGGGTAGATGCCCGGAGGTTATCCGGGTGCCGGACCCCGGTCTGTTGAGACTCAGGGCCGACGCTTCGGGTTCTGCGGCGGGCGGGCCCGGCTCGCCGGTTCCAGTTCCCGTTCGGCCCACCGGTTCCCGTTCGGCCCACCGATTCCCGTTCGGCCCACCGATTCCCGTTCGGCCCACCGGTTCCCGTTCGGCCCATGAGCGGCCAAACGGTCTAACCCGAACGTGAAGTCCTAACCGGAACGCAGAAGCCTAACGACAGCCTGCGCCGGAACTACCCTGACGTCTGCTCATGCCCTCGGTGATCCCGGCCTCCGCCTCAGTGAGAGGTCTGGGAGCACCGTCCTGCCAGCACTGGCGAGCCCGCGTCGGCCGCCCAGCGACGGTCCGACAACGCCGGCAGTCTGAGTTCAGCAAGACGAGACCGTCCGGCTCGTCCGCGGCGTGGGTGGGCGGACACCACTCGGGACGACCAGGGATCAGAACCGGCCCTCGATGCTCATTGGCTTCAACCCCGAACCCGACGGCGCTGTCGGTCGTCTCCATGCGGTCCGCCACAGCGACCGAGACCCGACGGCCGCGATATAGCAGACTGGGGCCATGAACACAGTCCTGTTCACCGGCTACCCCGGCTTCCTCGGTTCCGCACTGCTCCCGCTCGTCCTTGAGAAGCGTGCGGGCGCGAAGGCGGTCTGCGTCGTGCAGGAGCGGTTCATGCCGTTAGCCACGAAACGATTGGCGGAGCAGACCGAGGAGCACCCGGCACTGGCGCAGCGCGTCGAACTCGTCATGGGCGACATCACCCAGCCGGGTCTCGGCCTGGACGCTCCGATCGACGACATCACAGAGGTTTTCCACCTCGCCGCCGTGTACGACCTGGCGGTCCCCGCGGAGTTGGCCTACCACGTCAACGTCGAGGGCACGAAGCACGTGATCGACCTGTGCCGTTCAGCCTCGAACCTCGAACGGCTGCAGTATGTGAGCACCTGCTACGTCAGCGGCAGCCATCCCGCCCAGTATTACGAGGACGAACTGGACACCGGACAGAGTTTCCTCAACCACTACGAGCACACGAAGTTCGAGGCCGAGCGCTTGGTCAGGGCGGCGATGGCCGACGGTCTTCCGGCCACCATCTACCGTCCCGGCATCGTCGTCGGCGACTCGACGACCGGTGACACCCAGAAGTACGACGGGCCGTACTTCCTGGCCCAGTTCCTCATGAAGCAGCCCAAGTACGCGGCCTTCCCCAACGTGACCGATCCCGACAAGATCAAGATGTGCCTGGTGCCCCGCGACTTCGTGGTCGGTGCCATAGACCAACTGAGCACGATGGACGTCGCGATCGGCAAGACCTATGCGCTCAGCGATCCCAATCCGCCGTCCATCCGGGAGGTCGTTGAGACCTTCGGCGGACTGCTCCACAAGGAGATCGTCTGGCTGCGGGTCCCGCTGCGGTTCACCCAGGTCATGGTGGGGCTGCCCGGCGTCGAGAAGCTCGTGGGCTTCCCCGAGGAGTCGCTGGCCTACCTGTCGCACCCCACCGTCTACGACACGACCAACACCGAAACCGACCTTCGGGACACCGGCCTGACCTGCCCGGCGTTCGCGGACTATGCGCCGACGATGATCGAGTTCATGAAACTGCACCCGGACGTGTCGTCGGCCGCGATGGTGTAGGTCCGGGAGTGCTGGGCCCCGCTTCCGGAGTTGTGTTACGAAGTTACGGCGCTCCAGGCCGCATTGTGACGAAGTTGCTGGGTCCAGCCGCACCTGACCGCGCACCTTCGTCACACGGCCCGTGGTTGCGCCCGCACCTTCGTCGCAATCGCGAGGACGACTGGCCGCGTGACGACCGGTGCCGGCCTACGCAGCAGTCCCCTGCTCACTTCGCGCCGGTGACGCCTCGACCCGGTTGAGGTCCGGACCCACCGCCGATGCGTCGATCTCCACCACTGTCCGTGGCCGGTTGTCGCGGTCGATGATGCGCACGTTCAGCCTCCCGGTGACGATGACCGGATCACCGCGCCGCAGACTGGCCAGCACGTTCTCGGCGAGCCGCCGCCAGCACACGACCGACACGAAAGTCGGGTCGGCATTGACGTAACTCTTGCTCACGCGGTCCCTATGGCGACGCGTTAGCATCAACCGGAAACGTGCGAGCCGCACCCCCTCGTCGGTGGAGGCGGCGACGACATCGGTAGCCATGGTGCCGACGAGCGTGAGCGTGTTCTGATACATGGATCGAGCATGCTACCGCCGCAGCGGCCCGAACCGACCTGAGACGGATCTGTGGACGACGCGCGACAGATGTGGACAGCAGCCTTCCTGCGCTACTCGGCGGCCTCGGGGTGGAACTGCGCGTAGAACTCCTGGAAGGCCGAGTATGCCCGCGGTGCGTAGATCGACGCCGGTCCGCCGCCCATGAGCAGAGTCACGCCGATCGCCTCAGCGGCTTCTTCGAGGGTCGCGCCGTGCTTGGCAGCCGCCCTGGCGTGCGATGAGATGCAGCCGTCGCACTGGGTGCTCACGGAGATGGCCAGCGCGATCAGCTCCTTGGTCTTGGCATCCAGGACGCCCTCAGTGAAGGCGGCACCGTGCAACGCCGCGAATCCCTTGTAGACCTCCGGGATCATCCGGCGCAGTTCGCGGGTCTGGGGACGCAGTTCGTCCTGGACTTCCTGTCCGTATGTCACGGGATCTCCTTCGTTTCGATTCCATAGGGTCTTGCACAAGCATACCCCCTGGGGTATATTCGATTCCAGACCAGATACCCCCATGGGTATATGACCAGAGCCTCTTGGAGAAAACCACAATGTGCAGCCCCGCCCTCTGCAACACCTGCAACAAGGTCACCTACGCCGGTTGCGGCAACCACAAGGCGCAGGTCCTCGCCGGCTTCCCCGTGGAGAAGCGATGCCAGTGCCGGTGAGTCCGGATGACAAGGTCGTCGTGGGTGAAGCCGATGTGGCCTCGATCGTCAACCGGCTGCGCCGCGCTGAAGGCCAACTGGCCGGTGTCATCCGCATGCTCGAGGAGGGCCGCGACTGCCGCGATGTCGTCCCCCAACTGGCAGCAGTGTCGAAGGCACTCGACAAGGCCGGCTTCGCGGTCGTGGCCAGCAGCCTGCGTGAATGTGTCACGCATCCGACCCCGGGCGGCGGGAGGAACCTCGCCGACCTCGAGAAACTCTTCCTCGCTCTCGCCTGAGCACCGAAAGGATCAACTGTGATCGAACAGATCTCCGTCACCGACCTGAAAGAACTGCACGATACCGGCACTGCGCGCATGATCGACGTCCGCGAGAAGTGGGAGTTCGACGCGGGCCACGTGCCCGGGGCCGAATGGATCCCGATGTCGCTGGTCCCACTGCGCAAGGACGAGTTCGCCGGTGACAACCCCGCCTACATCCTGTGCCGCACAGGCAACCGCTCGGGCCAAGTCGTCATGTGGCTTGCACGCCAGGGCATCGAAAGCATCAACGTGGCCGGTGGCACGGAGATGTGGCAACGCCAAGGATTCCCCATCGAGACCGGACAACCCGCCGAAAGGACCCGCTAGACATGACCAACCCCGAGATCATCATCCTCGAGACCCCCGAACTCGGCGACCGGTCCTACGTGGTCGGCCTGGGCAAGACCGCCGTCGTGGTCGACCCGCAACGCGACATCGACCGTGTGCACGCAGCACTTGGCGACCACGACTGGACGGTGACCCACGTCATCGAGACACACGTGCACAACGACTACGTATCCGGCGGCCTCGTGCTTGCCGAGGAACTGGGCGCGGCCTACGTAGTGCCGGTCGGCCACGACTACGACTTCGAAGCCCTCGAGATGGGCGACGGTGACAGTTTCGAGTCCGGCGACATGACCTGGCGCGTCATGCACACCCCCGGGCACACCCCGCACCACGTCTCCTACGCCGTCAGCATCGACGGCGAGGACAAGGCAGTCTTCACCGGCGGATCGCTGCTGTTCGGCAGTGTCGGCCGCCCGGACCTGATCGGCCCGGAGGCCACCGAGGGTCTGGCTCACGCCCAGTGGAAGTCCGTGCGCAAACTGGTCAGCGACGTCGCGGACGGCGCAGCGGTCATGCCCACCCACGGGTTCGGCTCCTTCTGCAGCGCCACGGCGACCGTCGGCCTGGAGTCGACCATCGGTCACCAGGCGGCCACCAACCCGGCGGCACTACTCGATGAGCACGAGTTCGTCACCGAGCTGCTCGAGGGCCTCGACGCCTTCCCCGCCTACTACAAGCACATGGGCCCGGCAAACGAGCAGGGCGCCCGAGAGATCGACCTCTCCCCGGCGGACCTGGCCGATCCGGACGAACTGCGGCGGCGGATCGAGGCCGGCGAGTGGGTGGTGGACCTGCGCCAGCGCAAACTCTGGGCCGCCGAACACCTCGCCGGCAGCCTCAGCTTCGACCTCGAGGGGAACGCGATCACCTACCTGGGGTGGCTGATCCCGTGGGGCACCCCGATCACGCTGCTGGGCGCCACCCAGGAGCAGATCACGCAGTTCCAGCGCTCCATGGTGCGGATCGGCATCGACCGGCCCGCCGCGCAGAACGTGGGCGAACCCCGCACCTGGGCACGTGGTCCACAGGACATCGGCACCGTGCAGCGCGCCGACTTCCCGGAACTGGCCAAGGCGTTGGCCGACGATCCGAAGGTGATCCTGCTCGATGCCCGGCGCAAGACCGAATGGCAGGAAGGACACGTCGCCGGCTCCCGGCACGTTCCGTTGCACGATCTGCCGCAGAACATCGGCCAGGTCAAGGCCTGGTCGGATGCGGCCAAGCATGCGGGCGCCGATCCGACGGTGTGGGTGTCGTGTGGCAGCGGTTTCCGCGCCATGGTGGCCGCGTCCTTGCTGGTCCGCGCCGGCGTTCCAGTCGTCGCCGTCGACGACCAGTTCAGTGCGGCTGCCGCTACCGGGCTCAGCATCGTGCGCGACGAGCACGCGATGATGCTCGGCGACGCGTACACGGATTAGGACTGACATGGGACTGTTCGATCGATTCAAAGTGCCGTCGGTGTCCGCCTCGGACGCACGCGAATGGGTGCGCTCCGGCGCACAACTCGTCGATGTACGGGAGACCGGCGAGTGGAACGCGGGTCACGCACCGCAGGCTGTCCACATCCCCACCAGCCAGGTCTCCCAGAGGATCAACCGGCTCAAGAAGGACAAGGACATCGTGGTCGTGTGCCGTTCGGGCAACCGCTCGCGATCGGTGACCTCGATGTTGCGCAAACAGGGCTACGAGGCGTTCAACCTGTCCGGCGGGATGCGTGCCTGGGAGTCCGCCGGCGGTCAGGTCGCTGATCGTCGGGGGCGGCCCGGCCGAATCGCCTGACCCCCCGTCGTGGAGATCCTCGAGTTCGTCCTGATCGGCATGGCCCTAGGCCTGTCGCTGGGATTGTTCGGTGGCGGCGGCGGGATCCTGGCGATCCCGCTGCTGGTGGCGGCCGGGATCCCGACCGACGAGGCGGGCACGACCTCGCTGGTGGTCGTGGGCATCGGCGCCATCGGCGGCCTGATCCCGCATGCCAGAGCCGGCCGGGTCGCCTGGCGCGAGGGTGTGGTGTTCAGTGCACTGGGCATCGTGGGGGCGCTTGCCGGGTCGAAACTGGCATTGGCCGTCGACGACCACTTCCAGTTGTGGGGTTTCGCGATCGTCCTGATCGTGGCGGGCTCGTTGATGCTGCGCAAAGCCCTACGCACGGCCAAGCACGGTGGTGAACCGCACCCCGATCGCCACCGTCGATCCTGGTGGCTGATCGTGCCGACGGCGGCCATGGTCGGGCTGTTCACCGGCTTCTTCGGCGTCGGCGGCGGGTTCCTGGTCGTACCTGCCCTGGCTCTGGTCATGGGCATGAGCATGTACCTGGCCACCGCCACCGCCCTGCTGGTGATCACACTGAACTCGGCGGTGGCGCTGATCCCCCGCGCGGGCGAGGCCCTGGACCTGCAGGCAACCGTGATCGTGGCGGTGTTCGTCCTGATCAGCAGCGCGGTGGCGGCCCGCTGGTCAAACCGCTGGTCCGAGCGCAACCTGGGTATCGGGTTCGCCGGACTGGTCCTGGCGATGTCGGTGCTGACCTTGGCGCAGGCCTCCGCAGCCTAGGCCGTCGGCGCGGCCGACCGCGCGAAACAAGCCAGCCCTGCGGCATCCTGGCGCAATGACAGTCACCCAGGCAGGCACGTCGACGGTGGCGCCCGCCGGCTCGTGGGTCGGGGTCGCACGCGTCTACTGGGCGATCGTGGCCAGCATCGGGACGTTGTCGTTCCTCGTCAGTTGCGGCATCGCCATGACCCAGGAGGGCAATGGCGGGGCGCTCAACGGGCTCATTTTCACGCTGAGCTACTTCACGGTGTGGAGCAACATCCTCACGTTCTGCATGAACTGGTCGCTGGTGGCCGATCCGCAGCGCGACGGTCACGTCTTCCGCTGGCTGCGGATGAGCAGCCTGGTCATGATCACCATCACCGGGCTGGTGTACGCGATCGTGCTGGCACCCGACGCACATCCGGTCGGCCTGGGCGTCTACACCAACATCGGCTACCACTACATCTCGCCGTGGGCCACGGTTCTTGGCTTCCTGCTGTTCGGGCCGCGACCCCGCTTCCTGGTCCGGACCGTCTTCAGCATGCTCGCGATCCCCAGTGTGTGGCTGGTGTACACGCTGCTGCGGGGACTGCTGCTGACCACTCCCCCGCCGGATGCGCCCGCGACCCAACTCGGCGAACCGCAGCACTGGTACCCGTATCCATTCATCGACGTCAACGACCCGTCACCACTGATTCCCGGCCTGGAGTTCGGCGGATACGCGGGCGTGGCGGCAAACATCGTGGTGATCGTGATCATGGGGCTGGTTTTCGGCTTCATGTTCCTGTTGCTGGACCGACTGCTCAGCAAGGGGCACCGCGCGCATCCGCTGCCCTGAGTCGGGAATCACCCCACCACTGCGCCGTATGAAGGCACAAGCCGATCGACATGGCCCCCGCCGCGTCTGGCAGGGTTGAAACGTGGCGGACGCGAACCCCTTCAGGCCCGACGACGGCGTGATCGAGGTGATGGGTCTGTCGAAGCGGTTCGGAAGCATCCATGCGGTGGATGACCTCAGTTTCACCGTCACTCCGGGTCGGGTCACCGGATTCCTCGGACCCAACGGCGCGGGCAAGACAACCACGCTGCGCATGATGCTGGGGTTGGCGACACCGGATACCGGGACCGCCACGATCGGGGGCCGCAAGTACTCGGAGTTCACCCAGCCCGCGCGCCACGTCGGCGCGGATCTCGAGTCGGCGTCCATCCACCCGGGACGCACGGCTCGCGACCACTTGCGTGTGTACGCACCCCAGATCGGGGTCGGTGACGACCGCTGCGACGAGGTGTTGGCAACAGTCGGTCTCACCGAGGCGGCGAACCGGCGGGCCGGCGGGTTCTCGATGGGGATGCGTCAGAGGCTGTCCCTGGCCTCAACCCTGCTCGGCGATCCACAAGTGCTCCTGCTGGACGAGCCCGCGAACGGCCTGGACCCGGAGGGCATTGCGTGGTTGCGGCAGTTCCTGCGCTACCTCGCCGGGCAGGGGCGAACAGTCCTGGTTTCGAGCCACGTGCTGTCCGAGGTGGAGCAGACAGTGGACGATGTCGTCATCATCGCCCGCGGGCGCTTGATGCAGGCATGCCCGTTGACCGCCCTCGAGGCCATGGCACGGCCCGCGGTGCGGGTCATCTCACCAGACGCCGAGGGCCTCGCGGCACTGGTGGCGGAGCGGGGCTGGGGCCCGCAGACCCGCTTCGACAACCCGACGACGGCCACGGTCTTCGATCACGACTGCCCGGAGGTCGGTGACGCGGCATCTGCGCATGGTCTCCGGCTACATCAACTGTCCCCCGCCGGCACCAGTCTCGAGACTCTGTTCCTGCAACTGACGGCTGATCCGGATGCAGGAGAGGCCCGATGATCGCCGCTCTCCGCACGGAGTACCGCAAGGTCGCAACCACCCGGACGTGGTGGCTGACGGCGATCGCGATGCTCGCCTATGTGGCGGTCATGGGCGCGATCATGGCGTTCTCCCTGGTGCAGGGCATGCGTGCCGCGCAGGATGCACCGGCGGCGACCGGAGGGTTCGGGGACACGATCCTCGACCCGATGGCCATCGCGACCTCGGTGTACACACTGGCGGTCGCTCTCGGCTACATCTTCCCGGCGGTTCTGGGTGCGTTGAGCGTCACCGGGGAGTTCCGTCACGGCACCATCACACCGACGCTGCTGGCCGAACCCCGGCGCAGCTTGGTGCTAGGGGCCAAACTCGTGGCCGTCATACCATTCGCCGCGGTAGTGGCGATCGCTGGCGTAGTCGGCTCGGTGCTGGGTGGCGCGCCGACGCTGGCAATCATGGGCGAGCCCACATTGCTCAGCGATGCGTCAGTCCAACGGACGCTGCTGCTCAGTGTTCTGGCCCTCACGCTGTGGGCATTGGTCGGTGTCGGTTTCGGATCTGTGCTGACCAACCAGGTTGCCGCCATCGTCGTGCTGCTGGCGTTCACCCAGTTCGTCGAGCCGTTGCTGCGACTGCTACTGGCACAGTTCGACGCCACGGAGGTGCTCAGCAAGTTCCTGCCAGGCGCCGCGGGTGAAGCGATCGCCGGTTCGAGCCTGTATGTCAGTTCCGGCTTGGCCGAACTACTGGAGCCGTGGCAAGGGACTCTCACGCTGCTGGGTTATGCGATCGTGCTGGTCCTGATCGGGCGTCTCACAACCTTCCGGCGCGACATCGGGTAGGTGCGACGGGGACCCTGCGCTTGTTCACCGGCGGAGACAGCATGTGCATGAGACAGGTCCAGGTCGAAGCCGGTTCGCGTTGGTCATCGATTGCTGTGCTGGCCGCCGGTTCAGGCGGGGAAACGCGGGCGGAGATCGCTCGCGTTAGTCGTCCATGGCCGTGGCCGGCCGCCCGTTCAGGCGGGCAAATGCCGGGCGGAAACCGCTCGGGTTAGAGAACGTGCACGAGGTTAGAGAAGCCACACGTGTGTTCACTAACCTCGTGCACCTTCTCTAACCTCGCGACCATTCTCTAACCTCGCGGCCAACCCGCACCGACCGAGCGCCCACCGGTTCTCGTTAGGTTCCCGCGCTCGCGTTAGGTGTTGTGGGTCATGAGGTTGTTGACAGCGTGTCGGGTTGAAAGTTGGGAGGACCTCCGCTGATCTCGGTGGTGTTCAGAACACCTAGAACAATGGAGGTCCTCGTGAGTCACCGTAACGCGCCGTTGAATGCTGCTGGGCGCCGAATCCTGGTTGATCGTGTGTGCCGGCAGGGCCGGCCGGTCAGTCATGTGGCCAAGGAGATGGGCATCTCGCGGCAGACCGCCCATAAGTGGATCAACCGGTATCGGCAGTTCGGCGAGCCCGGTCTGCAGGATCGGTCCAGTGCCCCGCGAGTTCATGGCACCCGGACACCGCGACCGGTGGAACGGCAGGTGGTGCGGCTGCGCCAGCGCCGGCGCCAGGGCCGGGACTGGATCGCCGAGCGCACCGGGGCGTCACCGCGCACGGTCAGCCGGATCCTGGCCCGCTACGCCATGCCAGCGCTGTCCGATATCGACCCGGTGACCGGGCAGCGGATCCGCGGCGGGCCGGTCACCAGCCACCGCTACGAACGGGCGCATCCGGGGGATTTGCTGCACATCGACGTCAAGAAACTCGGCCGGATCCCCGACGGCGGCGGGTGGCGGCTGCACGGATTTCACACCCGTCACGGCGGTGACCGCAACCACCGGGTCGGGTTCGACTACATCCACACCGCCGTCGACGATCACTCCCGGGTCGCCTACGCCGAGGTGCTGCCCGACGAGAAAGGCGTCACCGCCGCCGGGTTCCTGCTACGCGCGGGCGCCTGGTTCGCCGAACACGGGGTGAGGATCAGCGAGATCCTCACCGACAACCACAAGTCCTACACCGTCAGCCACGACTTCGCTGACGCGGTGGCCGCGCTCGGGGTCACACACCGCACGATCAAGGCCTACTGCCCCTGGCAGAACGGCAAAGTCGAACGATTCCACCGCACCCTGGCCCTGGGCTGGGCCTACGCCCAGCCCTACCTCGACAACGACCAACGCACCCAGGCCTTGCCGATCTGGCTGGACTACTACAACCTAGAACGCAAGCACTACGGCATCGGCGGACAGACACCCATCAGCCGGCTCAGCCTGTCAACAACGTGCTGACCCGCAACAGTTAGGCCCACCGGTTCGCGTTAGGCCCCTGGGCAGCCAATGGGTCGAATCGGAATCTGCACTCCTAACGGGAACGCTGAAACCTAACGGCAACCCGAGCCCTAGCCGTCAGGCCAAACCACCCCTCGGGACCAGCCGCGCGCCTGCGTCAACTCCCCGCTGGCGGCACCGATTCCACGATCGGCGCGATCTTGCGGAAGTACCTCGTGGGCACGTGTTTGCCCTTGTTCGAGATGTTCATTCCGACGGCGACCGTGGCTCCCGAGTCGGGATCGTGCATCACCAGCACGGTGTAGCCGAAACCCTCACCGGTGTGCCCCACCCAACCGTTCAGAGTGCCGATGCCTTCGCCGTAGATGTCGTACTCGGGCCCTTCGTCCAACGAGGTACCGTCGAGCCGGGCCTGCTGGGTCTCCGGCTTGAGCAACGTACCCTCCCCCAGCGCGTCACCCCACGTGCACAAGTCCGACATCGTCGAGGTCATCGCACCGGCTCCGGCGAAGACGCTGAAGTTGTTGTCCTGGGCCTCGAGTTCCCCGTCCGCGTTGGGCTGGTAGCCGGTCGGGTGCGGGCCGCTCCAGTCGTCGACAGTCTCCGGATAGGTCGTCTGGTCCAGCCCGAGTGGTACGAGGATCTGCTCGGAGACCACCTCACCCAACGGCTTGCCGTACTCCTGCGAGACCACCTCACCGAGGAGCACGGTCGACGTGTTGACGTAAACATGCTTCGTGCCCGGCTCGAATTGCGCAGGGTCCTCGAGCGCGTAGTCGATGAGTTCCTGTGCGGTGAAGTCCCGTTGTGGGTCCGCGATGTAGGCGTCGAACCACGCCTGATTGGTGTACTCCGGCACGCCGCTGGACATCTCCGCAAGTTGCCCCAGCGTGATCTCATCGCCGTTGGGGACCCCTGGCACCCACTGGTCGATGGTGTCGTCGAGGCTTAGTCTGCCTTCATCAACCAACTGCAGCAGCAAGGTGACGGTGAACGACTTGGTGATGCTGCGAAGGGGCCAGACCATGTCCGTGGCCATCGGTTCGCCAGTCTCGATGTTGGCCACACCCTGGGCCGTCGCCCAGTTCTCGTAGCCGGGCACGCAGACTTCAACGACACCGCCCGGTACGTCGTTACGCTCCATGGTCTTGGTCAATTGCGACTCCAGCGCCTGCGTGGTCTGTGCCGGCAGGGTCGCAGGTGATGCGGCTGACTGTTCGTCACTGCCCGACGAACACGCCGAGGCGACGAACAGGAGAGCGACCGTGGGTGCCAGCAGGCGGAGGGCTCGGATCATCGGGCCAGCCTACTGCGGTCAGGAACTCGCCCTGCGCGCGCCGCGCGAGGAGTTGATGACGTCGAAGACGAACATCATCTTTCGCAAGGCGGTGGATGACGGCGCGAACGGGTACGGCTCCGGAGTTCCCATTGAGCGCGCCATCTCGTTGAGACTCACGGTCAGCGGCTGCCATCGTTCGACGATGTCGGTGAGGCTGCGGAACTCACCGGTGATGAATCCCTCCGCGACCGCGGTCTCGACCATGTCGGACATGTGCAGGACGTGAGCGAACGACTCGGCGTAGTCCTCCCAGGGGTGTGCTGTCGCGTAGTAGCTCAGATACGTGTCCCGCCACGAGCCGTCGTCGATGCCGTCGTAGTGGCCACGCAGTGCGGCGGCGTAGTCCACCCGCTCATCGCCGAACAGCTCCCGGAACTGATCGAGGCGCATCCGGTCGGAGAAGACGTAAGCCTGCCAATGCCAATGGCCGGTCTCGTGGCGCACGTGTCCGAGCGGCGTACGGTACGGCTCTCCGAGCTTCGTGCGGACCTCTTCTCGCCGGGATGGGTCGGCCTCGGCGGTGTCCAGCGTGACCAGCCCGTCCGCGTGACCGATGGTGACCGGGCTGTCGGCCGTACCCTGTCGCAAGTCGAACCGCAGCGGCGGGTCCGCGAAGTCCGGATCGACGTCGATGAGCCGCAATTGCCGATACACCCGGCGCTTGGCGACCTGGAACTGTGTGACCTGATCGATCCGCCCGTCGACCGTCTTGTCGAGTGCGCAGGAAGCACATTGGCTGCTGCCGTCAGTGGCAGCCCAGTTGCACAGCCAGTCGAAGCGGTGGGAACAGGTATTGAGCGCGAGACCCATTTCGTCGGTGCCGGGGTTGTAGGCAACCTCGGTCCGGCAGTTCAGACACGTCTGATCGTCGAAGAAGACTCGCGCCGAGCATTGGGGGCATGAGAAGCGACGCACTGCAAGAGGATACGGGTTGGGTCGCCGCTGATCGCCCTCGGCTATTCGGATCGACGTCTCTGGCAGACTTGGAAATGCGACAACCGCTGAGTTGCGGGCTCCAGCACCCACCGTTCCTCAGCACCCGGCGCCCGTAGCTCAACGGATAGAGCAACCGGTTTCTACCCGGTCGGTTGGGGGTTCGAATCCCTCCGGGCGCGCATTTGCGGAAGGGCGATGGAGGTGTGCCGGGCGGTTCGGCAACTGTTGCGATAAGACTGTGAACGCAGGGGAGGCCGGCCACTGTGCGGCGCGATCGGCCCTGCCGGGCACTGCCCAGACATCCCACCGGCCGCGCATGCGAGCCACGCCCCGGGACCCGCCGCTGCCCCGCCTACCCTGGATGGTGTGACCGCGTCCGAGTTGGTCGCTGCGCTACGCCGACAGGGGATCAGCGACCCCCGGGTGCTGGCGGCCATGTCGACGGTCCCCCGGGACGAGTTCGTGCCGCCCGACCAGAAGCCCTATGCCTGGGAGGACAGGCCCCTGCCGATCGGCGCAGGTCAGACGGTGTCGCAGCCGTTCGTCGTTGCGTACACGATCCAGATGCTGCGGCTGCCGCCCGGCAGCGCCGTGCTCGACGTGGGCACAGGGTGCGGATATCAGGCAGCAGTGCTCGCAGAATGTGGCCTCCAGGTGTCCGGGGTGGAGATCAGATCGGGGCTAGCCGAGCGCGCCCAAGCCACGCTATCCCGCCTCGGCTACGCGCAGGTGCACGTGACGACCGGCGACGGACGCCAGGGAATGCCTGAGCGGGCACCCTTCGACGGCATCGTCGTCGCGGCCGCTTCGCGCGACATCCCCGCCGCCCTGGTGTCGCAGTTGCGCAACCCGGGCGGACGTTTGATCATGCCGCTCGGCCACCGGCGTCAACGCCTCGTCCTGGTCGAGCCCGCGGAGGCTCGGCCGCGGGTCACCGACCTGTTGGCGGTGGCCTTCGTGCCCCTGCTGTGAACCGACGTCGTATCCCCACACGGTCTTCCGGCTCGCCCGCACTGACCCTCACACGAGCCAAGGCCGGCCCATCCAATGACGACTGGTAAGTCCGTCGCGGTCCTTCCGTTCCGCCTGTCCGGACGACAGGACGAAGAGGATCAGGCGGGCCCGACGGGCCGGACCGGAAGGAAGTCCCTGCCTCCAGGCGCCTTCTTGTCGAACTTCCTGCGGACACGCGCCCCGCGGGTTAGCGTCGAGATGGAACCACTGCACCGAGGGGGATCCGATGCTCACCCAGTCCGACACGCAGACATCACAGAAGTCGACGCAGGAGAGCCCGCAGCAGCGACTCGATCGCATCTTCCACTCACAGCGGGAAGGGTTCCGCCGCAATCCCAACCCCAGCGCGAAACAGCGCAGGGAACTCATGGAACGCGTGCCCGACATGCTGCTGCGCAACCGCGCGCGGATACTCGCCGCCCTCGATTCCGATCTCGGCGGAAGCGCACACACCGAAGGTGATCTGTTCGACATCATCGGCGTGATCCAGCGGGCACAGTTCAACATCGCCCATGTGCGCGGCTGGATGAAGCCGGTCCGCAAGGCCGTCAACCCCGTCACACAGGGCAACTCCAAGGCCTACATCAAGTACCAGCCCAAAGGTGTGATCGGCAACATGGCGACCTGGAACTTCCCGTTCGACATCGCCCTCGGGCCCACGCTCGACGCGCTCGGCGCCGGCAACCGGGTCATCATCAAGCCGTCCGAGTCGACGCCTGCGTGCGGGCAGTTGCTCACCGAGATGATCGCGGAGTCCTTCGACGACGACCAGGTGGCCGTCGTGACCGGGGATGTCGAGTTCGCCAAGTACTTCGCCACGAAGCCCTGGGACCATCTGGTGTACACCGGCGGCGCGAATGCTGGGCGCGAAGTCATGCGCTCCGCGGCGGCCAACCTCGTCCCAGTGACCCTGGAACTGGGCGGCCGGAACGCGACCATCGTCGGACGCGACAAGATCACCGACCCGACCACAATCTCGGTGATCGCGGGCGTCAAAGCCCTCAAACGCGGTCAGGTGTGCGTCACCTCGGACCACTGCCTGGTCCCGGAGGAGAGCCTCTCGGAGTTCCGCGATGCGCTGGTCGCCCACATGCATGAGGCATTCGGTGCCGACAATGCGGCAGGATCCTGCGGGATCGTCAACGACCGCCACGTCGCCCGTCTCACCGAACTGGTCGATCAGGCGCGGGACTCCGGGGCACAGGTCATCCAGATCGGCCACAGCCCGTCCGAGGGAAACCGGCTCATGCCGTTCTTCGTGATCGTGGATCCCTCCGACGACCTCCCTCTGATGCAGCAGGAGGTCTTCGGGCCGATCCTGCCTATCAAGACCTACCGGACGACACAGGATGTGATCGATCGGGTCAACGCCGGCGACCGGCCGCTCGGGCTCTACGTCTTCTCCGACGATCGTGCGTTCATCGACGAGATCACGCAACACACCCAGTCCGGCGGAGTGGCGGTGAACGCGGTCGCGATCCAGGCCGCCCTTCCCTCGATGGGCTTCGGCGGCGTCGGCGCCAGCGGCATGGGACGCCATCACGGCGAGGAGGGCTTCCGCGAGTTCTCCAACCCGCGCGGATTCTTCGAGCGAGGGGCCGGTGGCACGTTCGAGCTGATCGTCCCGCCCTACCGCGAAGAGACACGGGAGCTGATCCACGACGTCGCCTACGGTTCGCTCGCCCAACAGTTGCGCTTCGCCGCCAAGACGCTACCGAAGAACCTGAAGGCCCGGTTCCGCCAGCGCTGAACGTCCGGCCGCACCAAACCCTTGGGCCCCGTAGGTTCGACACTCAGCCGTCGAACTTCTCAAGCGTGCCTTCGGACCGTCTGCGACCACCCGGTCCGATCCGCCGTCCGCCCGACGGCCACGGAGGACGCGGCCGTCGCAGCAGTCGGAAGTATTCAGTGCGATGGTCGGGACCAGGACGAGGATCAACGGGTTGGGTCGCAAGCTTGGTGAAAATTCGTCGCTGAGAGCGACAGAAATTCACCAAGCCCAGCCGGGGGTGGGCACTCGGGCAACACCCTGAGCGGGTCGGACGGAGGAACTGCCACAGCCTCGATCTCGCGCTCAAAGAGCGTTCTGTGGGTGCGAAAGGCAGCCGTGAAGGCCCGCCGAACAAGGTCTGTCGTTGCGGCGCTAGCGGACAATCCCAACAGCCAGGGAGAGCCGACGCACATGGCGGGCGGCAGTGGCACGCCCCACGGGCCGACAGGGATGTGGACAAGTACAACTCATGGGATGTGAGGATCGACGAACCCGACCACTCGCGCCTCGTCATTGGATACGGGGCCAGCAGCCAACTCCGACAGTCCTCGGTGACGATTGGGGGACGTCCTCAACGGACTGGCTCCGATGACACCGGGCTGCTAGACGCGATCGCAACTCCCACTCGCGGCAGTTGATACCGGCTGCGAAACGCGCCTCGAGCGCGTCGGGCGCCGCACTAGCCCAGTCCCTGCTCGACAAGCACCTTCCCCAGACCTCCTCGCGATCGGACGTCGAGCTTCCTGAACACCCGTCCAAGATGGAACTCAACGGTCTTCACCGACAGGAACAACTGCTGGGCAACCTCGGCGTTGGTGAGGCCGTCGGCGACGGCCAGCGCGACCCGGGTCTCCTGAGGCGTCAGTTCGGAAACCTCCCGGGGCCTGCCGACAGGACGGTCTCCAGCCGCGGCGAGGTCCTGACTGGTCCGCTCGACCCAAGGAACCGCCGACACCTCCTGGAATCCCGTCAGCGCGCGATGCAACCACTCACGTGCCGACTTGGGTTGCCGCGCACGTCGCAGATGCTCCCCGAGAAGCAGGTACGACCGGGCGGTCTCGAACACTTCGGTTGTGCGGTGCATGTGCTCGACCGCCTCACGCAGCAATGCCTCGGAGCCCTGCGCCAGTCCCCGTGATCGGCTGACCAGTGCCAACCCGTAGGGATCGACGACCCCGTCCAAACGCTGCGCCAGTTGCTCGGCGACGTGCGCGGCCTCACTGCGTGCGCCGGTCGCCACCAGCGCCTCAGCCAGTTCGGTCAGACCCGCGGCGACATGGTCGCGGGACCCTCTACCGGCGAAGGGGAGATCCCGGAACGGCGCCAGCACCGCGATCGCCTGCTGCGGGTCGCCCAGGGTGAGAGTGAGAGCACCGCGTGCCTGCAGGAACCAGTAACTGTTCCATCGGGACCACCCTGTGCTGTGCTGAGCGGCCGATTCCAGCAGTTCGTCGACTTCTGCCTTGCGACCCTGGTACGCCATCAGACAAGCGAGGCGCGCGGCGCTGGTGAAATCGGGGCTACCGATGAGGCCGGACAACTCCAGCGCCTCACGTAGCAAAGACTCCGCGCGTCCCCACTCCCCTTCCCGGCGAGCGCGCTCAGAGCGGAAGAAGGCCGCGGACACCACGTTCTCCGGCTCACCTGTGGCTCGCAGCAGCTGTTCCATCCGCCGGAACCGTTGTGCGTGGTAGCGGTCGTCGTCCATCAGCCAACCGGGAGCGACCGACCAGGAGATCAACTGGTCGGGACGTAGCGAGGCGGGATCCACCTGATCCGTCAGGAAGACGGCCCGCCGCAGCACGTCGACCGCCCGTCGGTGATCGCCCAGGAAGGTCAGCGCCTGTCCACGTGCGACCAACGCCTCCCAGCCGTCATCCGGCGATGCCCGGGCCTCGAGCCGCCGAACTGCGCTCAGCAACGACGAGCGGTCAAGCGTCTCCATGGCCAGCCAGGCCCGCCAGTTGTCGACCTGGACGGCCACGTCCGAACTCAGCCGCAGGCGGTCCAGTGCGTCCAACTGGGATGCTGCGTCCGCCGATCGCGCCGACGACCTGCGGAACATCCCCTGACCGATGGAGTCGTCGTCGTGCTCCACGAGGATCAGCAGACACCGTGCTCGATCGTCGTCAGTGAGATCGCCGGCGAGGAGTTCCTCGACGATCCCCCGAGCACGGCTGGCACCCGCGTATGAGGCCGCCGCAAGCCGCAAACGGGTACGCTGCGCCGGGTCACCGGCGAACTGCGCCGCCAGTAGCGCGGCCTCGCCCGCTGCTGCTCGTGAGGCGGGATGGACGGCAAGGCGGCGTGCGTAGTCCTCGAGGTCGGATGCCAGTCCGAGGTCCGGGGCTGCGGCCGAGGCGGCCCTGTGCCGCAATGATTCATCGCGACCGAGAGCGGCAGTGACCATCGCGAGGATGCGATTGGCCTTCCTCACCTCGGCGGCGGAGGCAGCCGAATGAACGGCTGCTCGGGCCAGCGGATGGACGAACTCCGGCGTCGGCGACAGACGCACAAGTCCCGCCGCTTCGCCGGCATGCAGGTCGGCCCGCGAGAGACCCGCCGCCTGCATCGCATCATCGATCACAAGGGCTTCCCCAGTCAGGTCGACGGCCAGCAACACGGCAGACCAGCGGGCCCGCTCGTCAAGTGCGGCGAAACCCTCTGCGTAGCGGTCCTGCACAGCCGTGCTGACAGGAAGGGGATCTGGGACGGGTGCCCGTCCCAGCAGCACGTCCTCTGGAAGCAGATGAGTCACCTCGCTCAGGGCCAGCGGGACGCCCGCCAAGGACCGCGCCACAGCCTCAGCCGTGACTCTCGGGATCTGGGGCGCCACCTCGTGAAGCATCTGGACGCCTTGCTCATCAGTCAGAGGTGGAACGTCCAACCTCGGGATCGGCTCCAGAACGGCCACGCGGTCGATTTGCGGCCGGCCAGCCATCAGAACCGCAACGGGATCGACCAGCAATCTCCTGATGGCGAACGACACCGATGCCACCGTTTGAGCATCGAGCCAATGGACGTCGTCAAGCAGCAGCAGTAGGGGTCCATCGGCTGAGGCAGCCGACAGTGCCTGGAGGAGCGCGGACTGGGTACTCGGGAGATTGGGCGAGCCGAGGTGTCGTAGGAGTACCCCTAGTGCGGCTCCCGGGGTTCGTTGTTCCGGCTCCAGGGCCACGAACCGGGCCACTCGCAGACCCGCACTCTGAGCGCTCTCCGCGGCCTCATCCAGCAGCGCGGTCTTGCCCATGCCCGGACCGCCGACCAGACGCACCGCGGACGGCCGCCCCTCCCGCGCGGCGCGGAGCATCGCGTCGATGCGTTCCAGGTGCTCGCCGCGACCGATGAGCATACGCAGAACCTAGCAATGTCAAGAGAACTAGGGAAATCCCCGAAGCGGTGGGCACCCGCGACGGACGAAGGTGGGATCACCCCGGCGGAATGCCCGCAGGAGGACGATTTCGGAGGTAGTGATGAATCGTATTGTCGGTCTCTCGGCCACGACCCTGGCGGCTACGCTCGTCACCAGCGGTGCGCTTGCGCCACCGGCGGCCAGCGCTGTGAGCAACACCAAGGACAACGTTTCGAGCCGGGCTGTCGGAACATGGCGCATGATGGTCGATCCTCGCCCGGTGCAGGGTCCGAACGGAACGATCGACGTGCCGGCGTTCCCCTCACTCGTGACGCTGCACGAGGGTGGCACCATCACTGATGCAGTCAGTTCGCTGGCCGGGGCGGCCTCGGCGCTACTGGGCGCCGACGCTTACACGAACGGCGCAGGGGTTTGGTCGGCATCCAAGAAGTCCATCCGGTTCCGCTTCCAGCGCTTCTTCACCAAGGACGGGGCGTACGTTGGCAGTCAGGTCGTGGCGGGCACCGGACGGATGAAGGGCAAGAAGACTGTGCAGGTCGCGACCGCGACGTTCTACGACACCACTGGGAAGATCGTCGGCATCCCCGTCACGATCGACGCCGTGGGCACGCGGATGAAGCCGTAGGCGAGGAGAACCGCCATGAACCTCGCACTTCGTCTGGTGACCGGCTTCAGCGCCATCACCATGGTGGGTGGGAACGCACCGGCGATGGCCCTGGCTACCGACGACACCGTCCTCTGCGACCCAGCCACTGGCTGTATGCCCTCCCCGCTCACCTCACCTCCAGCGGATCTTCCGACGTCCTACGTCAGCCCGGTTTCCACCCCCGCACCGATAGGTGAGCCGCCCGCCGCGGTCCGCAAACTCAGAATCACAGTCAGGCGCAACGATGCGGATTCCGTGCAGGGCTTCAACCTAGGCCTCAAATGGTCCGGGGGTACGCGCGCATCCTCCTTCCTCGTGAGACTGGAGAAGGTGTCCTTCAAGGCTCTCTCGCCGGGAGACACTGCGAAGAAGCCCGGCCAGTTCATGCAGGTCAAGTCCGGGGGCTGGATCGACACGAAGACCGCCCAGCCGAAATCGTGGGCGTTCACGATTCCGAAGGCCACCGCGTTCTATAGGGTGCAGGTCCGCGGCCAGAACCCCCTGGGCGCCGGACCCATTGCCCAGCAGTACCTGCTCGTGGCCAAGGACAACGAGAAGACCCTCATCTTCCGCAGTGGCGGGTGACCGCAACGCGCCACCTGCGCACGGAGATTGCCTCGATCGAAGCGAGGACGGCTCCGGCGTCATGTACTACGAGCCGCCGCCAAGGAAGCAAGCTCGGTAGCCTGTTCGTTCGTGGCACCCTCCACGCCGATCTGCAGCGTCACAAAGCGATCACCCACAAGCATGCCGATCACCGGGGAATCCGTCTCCGCATTGGTGACGATGTACGCCTTCGTGGCGCCAGGCACTTCGGTCGGCTCCGGGTCGTTGCCGAAGTATGCGGGGGCCAGGTCGAAGTTGGTGTCATAGGACTCCTGGCCGTCAATGAGTGACACTCCGACGTTCACAATCGCAACCGGTAGTTCGACTCCAGTGTTCGAGTCGGTCATCGTGAATTTGCAGGTCACGATCTGCCTGGAATCGTCGGTGGACTCCTCGCCGTCAGTGAACTGAGTCCCGAGGACCTGATTGATCTCGTCGGCGCTCAGCAACCCACACGCGTCCTCGGCCGCCACCTTCGACGGTGCCGCTGCCGCCGCGCTCGCCGCCGTCTCATCAACGCCCTTGCTCTGTTCCTGCCCACCGCATCCGATCAGGAGCACACTCACCGAGAGAATCCCCGCACCACCCATCGCCGCAATCCGCATGATCGCTCCTCACCCGAGAAGTCGAGGGTAGTGCACCGGAGGCGCGATCAGACCTCAGAGGTGGTCGTCTGACCTCCCCCTACCCCCGAAGCGGTAATTTGGACATCCAGAGGATCTGCGTGGCCATCGTCGACGCAGCGACAATGCTGACGCACCCCGTGGCGATCAGCGGCAGCCCTCCGGGGCACTTGGGGCAGCGTTCTCCATTCGTGGACGGCAGCAGTTGCATAGGACAGGCCCCGGCCACCCCAAGCACGCCCAGAGAGTGCCGCGAGCCCGAATCCACCGAGGACGTCACTGGAACCGGTGTCGCCCTAGGCCGTGACCGGTCGCGGCGTTCAGACGGGAAACGCTCGCGCTAGTGGGCCATGGCCGTCGCCGGCCGCGGCGTTCAGGCGGGGAAATGCCGGGCGAAATTCGCTCGCGTTAGAGAACGTGCACGAGGTTAGAGAAGCCACACGTGCATTCCCTAACCTCGTGCACGTTCTCTAACCTCGCGGGCAACCCTCTGCGGCGACCGAATACAAGAGCCGTTCTAGGACGAGTACGAATCGAGATCGTCTAGTCCGATGGTGGGGGACGCTGAACGCAACCCACACCAGGTATCTGCGGGATGCCTGGAGTTCTTGCGAGTTTGGACCTGGACACCCGATCTTCGGCGAGGACCGGCTCTTCAACCCCACACCGGTGGATTCAGGGCTAGCGCAATCGCCGCCTGCGCGTCCGGCGCTTGTGTTCCTTTGCGTGTGCCTGCTGGCGCTCGGCAGACGGATCGGCTAGCGGGCCACGCGGTAGCGGAGGTAGACGACTCCCGAGCCGAACGTGCGAGACTCGACGAGTTCGAGCTTCACCCGGTGCTCGCGGTGAGGAAAGAAGGGACGGCCACCCCCGACCAGCACCGGGAAGACCCTGACCCGGTACTCGTCGATCAGTCCCAACTCCGCCGCCGCGGCGGCAAGAGTCGCGCCGCCGATCGCGATGTCACCCCCAGCAGCGTCCGCCTGCAAACGTTCGATCTCCTCCGCCAGACCGCCGGATGCCAAGCGGGCGTTTCCCTGCACGGCTGACAACGAGGTCGAGAACACCACCTTCGGGAGCGTCCTCCAAGTCGCGGCGAATTCACGCGTTGAGTAGTCAAGCGCCGGATTCTGGTCGGTGGTCTCCCAATACAGCATCGTCTCGTACAGTCGTCGCCCGAGCAGGTGGACGCCGGCGTTGCGTACCTCGTCAGTGGCGAGGTTGAAGAGCTCCTCGTCGGGCGCGCCCCAGTCCAAGGAGCCGTCCGGCCCGACGACGTAGCCGTCCAGCGACACAGCCATCGAGTAGGTCACGCTGCGCATCAGAGGTCCCTCAGTGACAGATTCCACACATCGTAAGTCGACCATCCCGCAACCGGCCACGCGACTTGCCGAACAACCACCGATCGCCCATGCCCGCCCGGTTGTCGCACGGCGCAGCATCACTTCTGGTCTGATAGCCCCTCCGGGACGTCCGTCGCGACCAGAGATCGCCCGTGGCGCCAGCCGTCGCTGACCGAGGACCTTTGATGTCGCGATGCTCACCAGGCTGACGTGACCAGTCGGCCCAAATCACTGCCCGATTCGGCCCACTGCCTTGCCGGACTCCGGGCGACTTCACGAGGTGAGTGGCCCGGACAGTCGGGACCACTCACCTCGCGCGCCCACACGGACGCGGCCTAGCCTGCTCCAGCGGCGACCCCCACCTTGGAGACCGCCGGCGCCTTCTGCCTCCTAGCCACGATGATTCCGGTGCCCATCAACCAGAAGGGCAGCAGCAGGTAGTTGACCAGTCCGCCTGGCGGGATACCTGCCGCGCCCAGCGCGCTGAGCACTCCCATCACCAGCGTCGTGATCGCGAACCAGCGTGGCAGCACTGTGTTCGCGATCCCAGCAAGGCCGGTCGCGATGAGCATTGTGGCCAGTCCGATACCCATGCCGGCGAAGCCGAAGTAACCCACGAAACTCAGGACGTGCAGCGCCGCGTCATCCTTCGCGTCGGCGGCACCGTTGATCAAGCCCCAGTTCCACATCACCATCTGCGACAGTCCTGCCGCGGCGAGCAACACGCCGCCGTACGCCGCGTTGGAGTACGTCGCCTCCCGCGCTTCACCGGAGCGCAGGTGAGCGCGCAGTGCGGTGGCGAAGAACACGAGGGCGATGCCCATGACGACCAGGCAGCCGACGCCACCGTAGTTCTGGGTCAGGTGGTCGTGGATGACTGCTGTGTTCGACATCCCAGGACTGTCCTGCGTATCAAGCCTGAGCAAGACCCCTTGCCCGATCCACGCAAGACCCGCGATGACGCCTGTCCAGGGTGCGAACCTCTCGAACCTACTCAGCGGCATGACCCGCTCCTTCCGTCTGATCGCGGGCGCCTTTCGCCCGCAACGCGAACCTCTCCAGCAGGGCGACCCAAGCACAAGGGTGCGGTGTCCCGGACGACTCGGGAATCGTTCCCGGGACGGGTGACTCGGCCACTGATCGGCGCGACACTGAGGGCATGTTCTACGCAGCCGTCGTGATCGCGACAGCGATCCCGGTCACGCTCGGACTGCTCGTCGTTCGCCGCAGTGGCCAGCAGCGGATCGGCTGGTTGCTCGTTGCACAAGGGCTTTCCGTCGGATTACTGCTCGGTGGATCCGAGTTCACCGGTGGGAGCAGGGTCACTCTGATCTTCGATCAACTCACCCAAGGCAGTTGGATCTTCCTGTTCCTGTGGCTTGTACTGATCGCCTACCTGCTGCCCGACGGGCATGTGCTGTCCCGGCGGTGGGGGCTTTGGGTGCGCAGCGGGCTGGTGGGTGCGGTGCTGTTCCTCATCGGGGCTGCCGGTGATCGCGACACCTTCGCACAGGAACACAACGGTGCCGAACCACCGCTGCCGTGGCTCCCGCAGCCTGTGTCGGGACTGCTCGGAGTGGTCGGTCTCGCCCTGGTGGTACTGCTCTTCTTCGGCTCCGGCTTCGCCGTCCGCAGCCGACTGCAGCGTTCATCGGGCCGGACGCGACTGCAGTTGCTCTGGCTGGTGTGGGGTGCCCTCGCGGTCCCGGCCGGACTGCTGCTGCTGTGGGCGGACTACTTCGTGCTCGGCGGCGTCGAGTGGCTCACCAATGCCACCCTCACAGGGATCAGCATCGCGCTTCCGGTCACCATCACAGTCGGAATCCTGCGCTATCAACTATTCGACATCCGACTCGTCCTGAGCCGCACGCTCACCTACGGAGTGCTGGTGCTCGGCGTCCTGACGCTGTACGCCGGGGTGCTGTTGGCTGCCGACTGGCTAGGTGGCAATGGCCGTCTCGGGGGGCTGCTGGCGGTCGCGATCGTCGCCGTGTCTGTGAACCCGGCGCACGCCTGGCTCATCCAGCGGGTCGAGCGGTGGGTCTACGGCTATCGGTCCCAGCCCGGCGCGGCCCTGCGCCTGTTGGCCGACCGGGCAGAGTCAGCCGATCCCGGTGGGGTACTCGAGGCAGTCACGGACGCCGTGGCGCAGGCACTGCGCGTCCCTCAGGTCTGGGTGGACACCGAGGGGGTGGACCACGCCGAGGGGGTGGAACGCACCCCCCTGGTCCACCGGGGCGAGCGGCTCGGTGACCTCGCGGTCCAGGTCCCGGCCGGGCGCCGCCTTTCCCCCGCTGACCGCTCCCTTTTGCAGGACCTTGCCAGGTACGCCGCTCTGCTCGTCAGCTCAGAGCAGCAGGCCGAAGAGGTGCGCGAGTCGCGTTCCCGGATCGTGATCGGCCGAGAGGAGGAACGCCGCCGGCTGCGCAGGGACCTGCACGACGGGGTCGGCCCGTCGCTCGCGGCGATCGTGCTCACGCTCAACGCGGCGCAGGCCCGCGACAGCGACGCGGAACGGAATCTCTTGCTGGATGAGGCACGTGAGCATGCACGGGAATCGATCGCGGAGGTACGTCGAGTCGTCGACGACCTGCGCCCGCCCGCAACCGACGAGGTAGGACTGCTTGCGGCGATCGACCAGCGCGCCGCCGCCCTCTCCGGCGAGGTGGTCATCGAGGTGTCCGGGCCCGAACCGATGCCTGCGCTTCCAGCCGCCGTCGAAGTCGCGGCGTTCCGGATCGCGTCGGAAGCGATGGCCAATGTCGTCCAGCACGCCGGTGCCACGCGCTGTCGTGTGGATCTGTACGTGAATGGCCAGTTGGAGTTGACCGTCGCGGACAACGGGAACGGTCCTGGGGAGCGAAGCGACACGGCGGGCAGCGGGGTGGGGTGGACGTCGATGCGCGAGCGGGCCGCGGAACTCGGCGGCACCTGCACGATGACACGTCGTCCGGAAGGCGGTCTGCTTGTGCGTGCCGTGCTTCCGCTGGGACTCGCGGAGCATGATGCGGATGTGGAGGGAGCATGACTCGGCTTCTCGTTGCCGACGATCATCCGGCCTTTCGGCGCGGACTCGAAGTCATGCTGGCCGAAGTGGACGGCATCGAGCTCGTGGGGGAGGCTGACAACGGGATACGAGCCGTCGAACTCGCACGGGAATTGTCTCCCGATGTGATCCTGATGGACCTGCGGATGCCTGGCCTGGACGGCATCGAGGCCACCCGCCGACTGACCCAAGCGGACGGGCCAGCAGTCGTGGTGTTGACGATGTTCGAAGACGACGAGTCCGTGTTCGCGGCCATGCGTGCAGGGGCTCGAGGATATCTGCTCAAAGGGGCCGAACAGGACGAGATCGTCCGAGCGATCCGATCGGTCGCGGCGGGTGAGGCGATCTTCGGACCTGAGGTCGCCGGGCGTGTCATCGACCATTTCGCCCGCGGCGACCGCACGCCGAACTCCGCCTTCACCGGACTCACCGAACGTGAGCGCGAAGTGCTCGACTTGGTCGCGGCCGGCAAGGGCAACGCCGCCATCGCGCACGACCTAATGATCAGCCTCAAGACGGTGCGGAACCACGTCTCGAACATCTTCGCCAAACTGCAGGTGGCCGACCGCTCGTCGGCGGTCATCAAGGCCCGGAAGGCGGGTCTCGGCGGGAAGTGACCCGGGTACCGGGCGGTGATGACCTCTGCCGTTTGGGCGCCGCTCGGCCTACATGCAACCTGGGCGTCGGCACCCAGGAATGTCGAACCTGGCGCAACTGGCAGGCGCATCGCCAGCGATCATCCATGGACGAAGAGCCGCAACTCGTCGATCAAGCGGCTGCGGGCAACTGGAGGGCACCGATGGCGGCCAACGACTCCCCCGCCGCTAGCTGACATGCGACTGCCCGACCGCGGCCGCCTCTCATCGCTTTCGCTGCGCCCGCGACACCCGAGATGCTGGGACCAAGACGTGGCGAGGATCCCGCAGGTCGCAACCAGCGTGGCGATGACTCGAGGCTCCCAGGAATAGTGGAAGTCAGGAGTCCGTCCGGGCATCAGTTCCCTGGGTCGATAGCCATGCGTTGCACCTCGGCGGCGATGCCGGCGAGCGCTTGAGCGGGAACGTGCACTACGGTCTCCAACAGGTCGAGGGCCTTCTGCAGACTGGCTTGCCGTTCCGGTGGCGTTGCTGTCGGGTCCAGGGCACGGTCCAGAAGTGCCTTCGCCCGCCGGATGGCTTTCTGATCCGCCGGCGGCAAGGTCGTCCACTTCTTCTTGCGCGCGTAATTCACAGCGGCTCGCCAGCGGATCTCCAGCCCGTCTACCGCTCGCTCGTACTCCAGGTCCGTTCCCCTCGACGCGTCCTCGCACGTCACCAGATAGGCCACGAAAGCATGCGTGTCCTCACAGGACTCGTCGGCGAGCAGCGGCATCTCGATGATCTGCGAGATGTCACTCAGGTACTCCCCGTACTCCTCCTTGACCGCCTCGTGCCGCAGTCGCAAGCGCTCGCGCACGTCGGGGTTGGGGATCTGCCGCACCCGCACATTGGGCATCTGATCGGGACCGATCCGCTTGAGGCTGGGGTTGAGGAAGTCCGGCTGGATGAATCCCGAGACGATCGGCCACAGGGACATCCCCAGGATCCACGCCAGAACCGCCAAGCCCGGGCCCGAGGGTCCCCGACGGTAGTAGTCGTCCGCGTCGCCGATCATCACGAGGCCGTACGCAGCACCGCCGAGCAGCAGGACCCAGCCGTAGTACGGTCCCAGACTGGGCCGTGCCTTCTGAATCGCATCATGTTCGGAGATCACGGGAACCACTCCTTGGGCCGGTTGGACGCGGGAAACAGTCGGTGCATCTCTCCGTACTCGTCGGGGCAGGCCACGACCAAGTTCTCGATCCCACCACCGGCATCGACCCGGCAGCCATGCACGGGTTCCCCGTAGCCCTGTTGCTCGAACGAGGGCCGAGGCACGAGGACGGTCACGTCCTCGAATACCTCGCCGACGCCTGGGTCACTGGGCAGATCCTCGTCCACCGTCACGTGGTACTTGTCCCAAACGGCTTGGGACAGTCCGCCGGCGGAGAACCCGAAGTGCAGACCCCCCCACATGATCGAGCCCAGCGCGAAACTCAGCAACAGAGCAGCGGCCACCGTGGTGAAGGGAGCGGCCTTGATCGCGGCAGCCACATACGGAGGCTTCACCCAGACGTAGTAGCGGACGGGGTCTGGGTCATACGACTTGCGCTCCGGCTCAGGGACCTCCACGACATAGACACCACGCTGAGCATCCCACGCTCCCCACTCGGCGATTTCTGCACGGACTTGGGATTGCCCGGCCTGGTACTCGTAGTCGCCGATGCTTGTGCCAGTGTTCCCGAGGTCCCGGGTCTGGGGACCTTCCAGACGTCGAATGCGCAGGACATTCACAGATCCAGCGACCATCGCGTACAGGTACATCGCCCCAGTCACCACGTAGAGAAGGATTCCCACCGCGAGGACGCCCAGGAATCCGATCATGTAGGCCTCATCGAGCCACTGCATCGCGCGCCTCCTTCGCCCTGCCCAACGCGCACCTGCGGTACTCGCGCTGCTCGGCCACCGCCTTTCTGGCGTCCAACAGCGCCTCCCAACCCGACACGACCAGGATGATCGCGCCGATGAAGAAGGGGGTGCACAGGAGCATCTCGACGATGCTCATGGCCGATCCGCCGTGAGGCTGACGTCGGTCTTGGGGGGTTTCAGGCCACCAGTCACATCGAGATGGTGACCTGTTCTCGTCCCGCGCTGCTCGTGGTCCCCAATGGCGATGAGTGCCGTCTTGCCCCCGAGTCGTCCGAGAACGAACCCCGCCTGATCCCAATCCGACCGCCAGACGTTGCGTCCGACACGCATCCGCCTCGACATCCTCGTTCCACTCATCGTCACTCGTCTCCCTCCACTGCAGTTGTAGAGCAGGGGTCTGACAAACGCGATGAGAATGTCGGCGGGAGCGATGCCGTCGGGGGTGGGCACTGGCCCTAACTGACTCCGCAGGGAAATCCTGGACTTGATCTGTCGGCTTCCCGCACCGGCTATTTCGTGTCAGCCGCCGCCACCGAGCCGACGGAATCCTGCTCCTGTTTCCGTCGGGACCAGACGAAGATCACCAGGCAGACGCCGGTGAAGGCCGCGCCACTGACTCCGTGTGCACGCAGGCCGTCGATCATGGCTTCGCGCTGCGCGTCGGCGATCTGTTCGACCTGCTGAAGCGGAACCGCGTAGTTCGCCGCGACATCTTCGGACGTCACGCCGTCGCGGATGGTCTCGGCGATCTGAACCGACTGCTGCGAGTTCAGACCTTCGTCCTCGAGCGCGCTCGCCAGCGAGGCGGAGAAAGCGCCGAAGACGATCGTGGTCATCACGATCACGCCGACAGCACCGCCGATGTTGCCCGCGGCACTCCGGAAGGCAGATGCACTTCCCTCCTCGCCCTGGGGAGCCAGGTCCATGACGGCGTTGGTGAGCGGGATGCCCGCCCCGACGGAAGTGACGGCGTAGAAGCAGGTCAGAACGAGCGGGACCCATAGCGGCGATCCTGAACTGATCAGGGCACTGAGCAACAGGCTCATGGCGAGCCCCAGGAGCATGACCGACCCGGCGACGGTGATCCCCCGTCTTCTGAGCAGCCAGCGGGTTATTACGGCTCCAGCGATTGCGGCCGCCTGAGCCGGCAGCAGCGCCAGCGCAGTCTCGAAGGCGTTGAGGCCGTACAGGTACTGGAGTCCGACGGTCATGTAGAACCACAGGTTCGCGAAGGACATGAGAATGACGATGATCAGCAGGAGGTACATCCCGCCCTGTCCCAGCGCTGCCAGCGACAGCGATGGGGATTCCACATGCCGCAGAGCCCAGAACAGGGCGGCTGATCCGAGCGCCACGATGCCCAGCCTCACCATCGCGCTGACCGAGAGAAGTCCGTCCCTGTTCAGGGCGTTCAAGGTCTGGACGGCTGCTGCCATCAGCACCCCGGCCAGTGCGGGAGTCAACAACTCTCGCGACTCGCGTGGGCCTTCTGCCGCAGGCAGGTAGGTGCGCGACGCCACGAGTATGACGAGGCCGCTGAGAGCCCAGACTGCCGCCACGAGCCGCCAGTTGCCGAAATCGAGCAGCGCTCCTGCCAGCAACGGCACGACGAGGTAGACGATGGGACCGACCGTCCCGTACGTGGAGAACGCGGACGCACGCGCACGCTCGTCCGACACCCGCGCACTCAGGAGGGCGAGCCCCACCACGATGAATCCCGTGGCGCCGATGCTCTCGAGCACCAGGCCCGCCACAGCGACTGCCATGACGGGAGCCACCAAGACTGCGGCGTTGCCGACGGTGAAGAGGATCCCGCATCTGGTGATGAAGCGACGCTCACCCCAGCGCTGACCCAGGGTTCCGGCGAGGAAGATGACCAGCAGCCCCGCGATGCTGGGCAACTCCCGCAAGATGGAGTTCTGGGTCTCGCTCGCGCCAAGACCCTCCAGCATCGGGACGACGACGAAGTTGTAGCTGGCAGGGACCGTGGTGGACGCACCCACCACGATGCAGACGCCTGCGAGCACGCGTCGCTGGTCACGGGTGAGCAGCGACGACGCGGAGGCCCGTCCCGAGCGACTGATGCCGTGGTGCGTTGGCATGACGCACTCGCCCTTCCTTGCCTGACAACTGCCGGGCCTGCCCCCAGAGAGCTTGTCGAACCCCGGTCCCTTACCAGGCAACACAACGAGCGTAGTAGGCGAGCAGGGCAGGAGGCACCCCGACCGACAGCGGCGCCGACTGCTCCTAGAAGGGTGTCGGGATCCGGTGCAGGGGCGCGTCCGGCTCGACGTAGCCGTGCGCGGCGGGCTTCTTCGGCATCTTGACGTCCTGGGGTGGCAGCGGGGCATACGGGACCTGGCTGAGCAAGTGGGAGATGATGTTGAGCCGGCCGCGCTTCTTGTCATCGTTGTCCACGACGAACCACGGTGCCCATGCGGTATCAGTGGCCGCGAACATGGCGTCGCGGGCCCTGCAGTACTCGAAGTGGCGGCTGTAGGACTTCAGGTCCGTGGGTGACAACTTCCAGATCTTGCGCGGATCCTCGATGCGGTTGTTGAGCCGCCGGGTCTGCTCCGCGACGCTGACGTTGAGCCAGTACTTGATCAGGATGATCCCATTGTCGACCATCGCCTTCTCGACCGCAGGGGTCATGGCCAGGAACCGCTCGGTCTGCTCCGGGGTGCAGTAGCCCATGACCGGCTCGACGCCGGCCCGGTTGTACCAACTGCGGTCGAAGATGGCGACTTCGCCGGCCGCCGGGAAATGGGCGATGTAGCGCTGGATGTACATCTGTGACTTCTCGCGCTCGGTCGGAGCCGGCAAGGCGATGTGCTTGAACACCCGCGGGCTTGTCCGCTCCGTGATCCGCCGGATCGTTCCGCCCTTTCCTGCTGAGTCCAGGCCCTCGAACACGATGCAGATCTTGGCTCCGCTGGCCTTGACCCACTCCTGCATGGCTACCAACTCGCCCTGCAGGCGGCGCATCTCCTTCTCGTACTCCTTGGTCTTCATCTTGGGCTTGGCTGCAGGCGCCGCTGTGGACTTCTTGTCCTTCTTGGACTTCTTGCTCATCGACCTATGTCCTTCCAACTGTGTGCGGTCACGGCAGCGGGGGCTCGCAACCCCCACCGAGCCACATCCAGATTCTGGCGCAGACGTCGCAGAGGATGCAGATCGCCGAGACTCCTGGTGGCTGGTGATTGCGGGCATGGTGAATTTTGGTCGCTCAGGGCGACAGGAATTTGCCAAGCCCGAATGGGATCGGTCGCAGCGTCACGTAGCGGGCCACATCCTGCAGGTCCGCGAGCCCTCTCGAGGGGCGGCCCGCAAGGGCCGAGAGTGACCGACCGGACCCGGCCTCTACAGGCGAGCGGCCAGCCGCCGCGCGTTCATCACCCCCATCGCCTCGACTGAGACCATCGGGTTGACCCCCACGACACAGGGAACGATGAGGCGTCGGCCACTACGAGGTTTTCCGACCTCCCAGGTGGCGCCGTCGGGATCCGTCGCGCTGGTCTCGGGGGACCCTCCCATGCGAGCCGTGCCCATGATGTGCAATGCGGCCATGGCGCACCGACCCGGGTCATAGCCGGCGGCGTCGGCCCGCGTGAGGAACCGCTCGACAGGCTCCCCGCTATCCCTGTTCCAGGTGATGCCGGCTTGGTGACCGGTGAACATCGACGTCGCGCCCGCGGCCTCGAGGATGCGAGCAGCACCGGCGATCCCTTGGCGCATGTGGGAGCGGTCCCGCTCGGACACGGCGTCTTGCACGGTGGGCTCGCCGTCCTTGCCAACCCGGACCTCGCCGGAGTCCCGGTCGCGGGTGATGATGCCCACCCCGCCGAGGTGGGCCAGCCCTAGCATGCGGTCCAGGTGGGTCTGCGCGCCGCGCCAGGACATGAAGGCCACTGCCGCCTCCGTGGCAAGCCTGTTGGAGACCTACCAAGGCGTGGCCGAACTCTTCAGCGACATCGATGAGACGCCCCGCTCCGAGGGTCGGCGCGGGGCCCGGTGACGAGGTCGCCTGCGGCAGCCTCTGGGACATGCCGCGGCCACTTCGTCCTTGGGTCCGGGGTTCCGGTTCGACCTTCGGGTTCCGGTTAGGCCCGGACACCATTCATCGGCCGAACGTGAAACGGCGAGCCGAACGCGAACGGGTGGGCCCTAGTCCGAAGACGGCTCGTGCACTCGGTAGCCGCGGGAGTTGCCCGCGAGGTTAGAGAACGTGCACGAGGTTAGCGAATGCACGTGTGGCTTCTCTAGTCCGAAAATGGCTGGTGTACCCGGTCGCCGCAGAAGTGCGCCGCGAGGTTAGAGAATGGTCGCGAGGTTAGAGATCGTGCACGAGGTTAGTGAACGCACGTGTGGCTTCTCTAACCTCGTGCACGTTCTCTAACCCGAGCGGTTTCCGCCCGGCATTTCCCCGCCTGAAGGGGCGGCCGGTCACGGCCGCGGACTCGACCAACCTCGTGCACGTTCTCTAACCCGAGCGGATTCCGCCCGGCATTTCCCCGCCTGAACGCCGCGGCCGGCCACGACTATGGGCCCGGCGCCACCGACAATCCATGGGGTTGTCGGGAGAGGCGAGATCACCGACGATGGATGTCGTGACCACCGGGCAGGCCGACTTGGTGTGGTGCAACGAGGCAACCACAGACGCCGGGGGCGCGGCCCGGCCCGCACCGACGCCGGAGGCCTTCGGCGATCGTTGTATTCCAACGAGGTGAACCGTGACCAATAGACTTTCTCCCGACAAGGCAGCCACTCTCCTCGCCCTGCATACCGGGCCCGGCTTCGTACTCCCCAACGCCTGGGACGCCGGGTCGGCCCGCATCCTCGAGCAGGTAGGTTTCCCCGCCATCGCCACCACGAGCGCGGGCATCGCCTGGTCCGACGGAGTCCCGGACGGAGGGGCGCTGGACCGCGACACGATGCTCGACCACGTCGGTCGCATCGTGGCCGCTGTAGGCGTGCCCGTGACTGCGGACCTCGAAGCCGGGTACGGGGACACAGCGGAGGAGGTCGGCCGGACTGTGGCCCGGGCTGCGCGGCTCGGGGCTGTCGGTGGCAACATCGAGGACGCCTTCGAGGGCGGGCTGTTCGGCATCGACGACGCCGTCGAACGCCTGGCCGCCGCGCGGGCCGCGGCGCCGAGGGGCACGTTCGTGCTGAACGCCCGCACGGACACCTACTTCGCCGCCACGAGTGGCGACGCCTTCGCTGAAACCGTCGAGCGAGCAGTTCGGTACGTCGAAGCGGGGGCCGACTGCGTCTTCGTGCCGGGTGTCGTCGAGGCGGACACCATCCGCCGGCTCGCCGCGGAAATCCCGGGTCCGCTCAACATCGTGGCCGGGCTGGCGAACGCGATCGACACGCCGACCCTCTTCTCGCTCGGCGTCAAGCGGGTCAGTCTCGGCGGCAGTCTGGCTCGGGCTGTGCTCAGCATGTTGGAGCGCGCCGGCCGGGAACTACTCGACTCGGGAACGCTCGGATTCCTCGACGGTGCGATCCCATACGCCGACCTGCAGCGTCGCTTCGGTGCGTGATCGCAGTCTTGGTGACCCGCCCGTGGTCGTGCGCGCCCGTCGCCAACACGGGGACTTGCGCCTCCCACCGGGCGCCCTCATTCGCGTACAGCGTCATCGGAGCACCTCGCAGTTGCCGGCGGCCTCGGAGATCACGCGCGCTGCAGCCGACGCCGGGCCTCTGGCTGTCGCGCAGGCGGGCCCTGGACTGGCACCATCGTGGGATGCCGGTGTCAGCCGGCACCCTCTCGACTCAGTGAGGAGCCAAGATGGATGCTTCGGTCTTGCGGGCCGCGCAGACACCGCTGAAACAGCGGTACAGGTCCGAACCTGCCGCAGCCATGACCCCAGTGTCTGCGCACGGTGACTTCCGTGATGAGGGAATCACCTGCACCGTCGAGACCTGGGCGGGACCGGTTCGGGCCGGTCTGCACTCGGCCACGGGCGGTGACGGCAGTGACGCTTGTTCCGGCGACATGCTGCTGGAAGCGCTGCTTGCCTGCGCCGGTGCGACGTTTCGTAGCATCGCCACCAGCATGAGCCTCGGGTACCGATCGGTGAGCATCCGGGCCGATGGCTTTTCGACGCCCGGGGGACCCTCGGCATCTCGCGCGAGGGCCCGGTCGGCTGCACCGACTTGACAGTGACCGTGGAGATCGACACCGAGGCCGACGACGACAGACTGGACAGGCTGGCACGCTCCACCGAGAGGTACTGCGTGGTCGGCCAGACGCTGCGAGTGCCACCTACCTTCGTCGTGAAGCGGGCGGCGCCCACGCAGTGACTGCTGAGACGTGGCACCAGTACGACTTCGTGAGAGGTTGGGCCTTCTGGTGGGAGGCCGGCAGCGGTCTCGCCGCCTGCCGGCAGAGAGGCGTGCCACACTGCGGTGCATGGCTTCGCGTTCCTACCGCCCGCCTGCAACGTTCATCACTGAGGACGGCCGTTGGCCCGAGGGACCGTTCCGCGACGACGCGCAGCCCTATGTGACGGTGACTGCCCGTCTCGTGGAACGCCTCGCATCGGTCATGCGGGATCGGGGACTGTCACTGCGAGCGGTCGCCGGGCCCGCCGGAATAGACCCCACCAGCCTGTCGCGATTGATCAACGGCAAGGTCGTCCCGGACCTCGCGACCATCGCCAACCTCGAGCATTCGCTGCAAGTGGACCTGTGGCCCGGGTGCGGTTGACGCGGCACGTGGCACTCAGAATCCACCCACGTCGAGCAGACGGATCACCGCCACCCCTTCGGAATCGCTGGCAGCAAGGTCCACCTCCGCTTCGATGCGCCAGTCCCGGTCGTCGTCGGGATCTTCGAAGACCTGTCGCACCGTCCACTTTCCCGGCAGTTGCTCGATCTGCAGGAACTGCGGCCCACGGGCAGCGGCACCGGTTCCGATCGTCTCGTGCTCGGTGAAGTAGTCGTCCATAGCCGCCTGCCAGCGCTGCGCGTCCCACCCCGCGCCAGCGTCCAGTTCGGCCAACTCGTCCCACTGTCCGAGCGCGGCCAACTCCACACGCCGGAACATGGCGTTGCGGACCATCACCCGGAAGGCCCGCACGTTGGCGGTCACCGGCGGTGGACCCGCGTCGACCGCCTCGGCCTCCACCGGCGCGTCCGGGTTGATCAGACGCTCCCACTCGTCAAGCAGGCTGGAGTCGACTTGTCGTACCAACTCCCCCAGCCACGCGGTGAGATCGTCGAGCTCGTCGGTGCGCAACCCCTCCGGCACCGTACGCTGCAGCGCCTTATAGGCATCCGCCAAGTAGCGCAGCAGCAGACCCTCCGACGACGCCAGCCGATAGGCGCTTACGTACTCGGCGAACGTCATCGCCATCTCGTACATCTCGCGAGCCACTGACTTGGGCTTCACCTCGTACTCGGTGACCCACGGGTGCCCCTGTGCGTAGATGTCGTACGCAGTGTCAAGAAGGTCGGCCAGCGGTTGCGGCCAGGTGATCTCCTCGACCAGTTCCACGCGTTCCTCGTACTCGATCCCCTCCGCCTTCATCGCCGCGACCGCCTCCGCACGCGCCCGCGACTGCTGCGCGTAAAGGACCTGCCGGGGGTTCTCCAGCGTCGACTCCAGGACCGACAGCACGTCGACCGCGTACGCCTCGGAACTCCGGTCAAGCAGTTCCATGGCGGCCAGGGCGAACGTGGAGAGTGGCTGGTTCAGCGCGAAATCGTCGGCCACCTGGTCGGTCACGTGCAGATCCTCGGTGAGCACGCCGGCGGCCACCAAGGACGCCGCTATCGCCTCCGACCGTTCGACCAGCGCCTCCTTCGCCGCCGGGTCCTCATCGTTGTCCGTCAGCAGGTTGAGCAGAGCCGCTCGAGGATCGTCGGAACGGTGGGCCACGTTGAACACCATCGCGTGGGTGATGTCGAAGTGGGACTCCAGCGGCTCGGGCTCCGCGGGCACGAGCCGGTCGAACGTGGCACGGTTCCATGTCGGCACACCCTCCGGCGCCTTCTTGCGCACGATGCGGCGGCGCTTCTTCGGGTCATCCCCTGCGCGCGCGAGCAGACGCTCATTCTCGATCTCGTGCTCCGGGGCCTGCACCACCACGAAGCCGCTGGTGTCGAAGCCGGGACGACCCGCGCGACCGGCGATCTGATGGAACTCCCGCGCCCGCAGCACCCGCATCCGGCGGCCGTCGAACTTCACCAGCGAGGTGATCAACACCGTCCGGATCGGCACATCGATGCCCACGCCTAGGGTGTCCGTTCCGCACACCACCTTGAGGAGCCCTCGCCGGGTCAGGCGCTCGACCAGGCGCCGGTAGCGCGGCAGCATTCCCGCATGGTGGACCCCGATGCCATGCCGGATCAACCGGCTCAGCGTGCGGCCGAACCCGGCCGTGAACCGGAACCCCTGCAGTTGCTCGCCTATCTCGCGCTTCTCCTGTCGGTCGCACACGTTCAGGCTCATCAGCGCCTGCGCGCGTTCCAGCGCGGCCGACTGCGTCGGGTGGACGATGTAGACGGGTGCCCGGTCGTGGTTCAGCAGAACCTCGATCGTCTGGTGGATCGGCGTGGTCACGTACTCGAAGTTCAGCGGCACCGGCCGTTCGCCCCCGGCCACAAGTGCCGCGGGCCGACCTGTCCGGCGGGTGAGGTCCCCGCGGATCCGGGTCATGTCGCCCAGCGTCGCGGACATCAGCAGGAACTGGGACCCGGTCAACTCGATCAGCGGCACCTGCCACGCCCACCCGCGGTCTCGGTCGCCGTAGTAGTGGAACTCATCCATGCAGACCATGCCGATGTCGACCGACGGACCGGTGCGCAACGACTGGTTGGCCAGGACCTCCGCCGTCGCACAGATCACCGGCGCCTCCGGGTTGACCGCGGCGTCCCCGGTCAGCATCCCCACCCGCGCCGGGCCGAGCGCCTCGCACAGGTCGAAGAACTTCTCCGAAACCAATGCCTTGATCGGCGCGGTGTAGTACGAGCGGCGACCTCGAGCCATCGCCAGCACCATGCCGCCGAGGGCCACCAGACTCTTTCCGGAGCCGGTGGGGGTGGCCAGCACCACGTGTGACCCGGCGGCGAGCTCGAGCAGGGCCTCTTCCTGCGCGGGGTACAGCGGCCGCCCGGTGTCGGCCGCCCACTGCGCGAACCGTTCCAGGACCTCCTCGGGCTCGCCCGGCAGCAGTAAGAGGTCGCCCAAAGCCGTGTCGGTCACATACTCGACCTTGCCACGTTGCCGCCCATCAACCCGGCCGCCCCTCCATCCTCTGGCCGCAGCCGGAAGTCGGCTTCGGGTTGCGGCCAGAGGATGGAGGCTTTCTGCCTGATTTGTGGTGATTGGTAACCTCCCGGCCCTCCATCCTGCGGCCAACCGCGGACTCCGCGGCCACGAGATGGAGGCGATCGCCGCAACAACGAATCCTGGGAACGGCTTGACACCGGACCGCCCCACACGTCCCACTTGGATCGGGCGACCGGGTGCCGGGCGCTGCGTGAGGGGCGAAGGAACATGAGCGAGAACGACACGATGGTCAAGGACCTCCAGAAGTGGGCGACAACCGCGCCGGACCAGCCCGCACTACATGGGGGCGAGCCCGATGCGTTGACCACGTTGACATGGGCGAAGTACCGCGACGAGGTGTACCGGGTGGGCAAGGCGCTGATCGCGCTGGGCGTCGGACCTGGTGAGACCGTGGCGATGGTCGCGAACAACCGCCCGGAATGGCTGATCGCCGATCTCGGAATCCTCGCCGCAGGGGCCGTGCCGACTCCCATCTACGTGACCAACACCGCCGAGCAGGTGGCCTGGGTCGCCAACCACTGCGAGGCGACGGTCGTGATCACGGACAGCCGCGAGCAGCACGACAAGTTCGCCGCTCAGCGCCCGAATCTCGACTACGCCCGCAAGCTCGTGGTCATGGACGACGTGGCCGGACGCGATCCGGAGTGGACGTTGTCGTGGGATGAGTTCTTGGCACTCGGCGATTCGGTTGACTCCGAGGAACTCGAACAACGCATCGACGACGCACGGCCGGACGATCTGGTGATGCTGTGCTACACCTCCGGAACGACCGGGGAACCGAAGGGTGTGCAGGTCACGCATCGCGGCTGGAACGCGGTTCTGGATTCGGTGCGTGCGGATTTCTCCCTGGTGCGCGATCTGCAGGAGAGGTCGGTGTCTTATCTGCCTCTGTGTCACATCGCCGAACACATCATGACGCTGGGACTGCAGTCAAAGGCAGGGGTCGAGGTCTTTATGTGCGACGACGTGACGAAGTTGCGCGACTACCTCCCGGTGGCGCACCCGACCGTCTTCCTGGCCGTGCCCAGGGTGTGGGAGAAGTTCGAAGCCGCCCTGCGGGCCCGGCTCGGCGAGGCGACCGGTGTCAAGGCGAAGTTGGCGCAATGGGCCCTGGCCACTGAACTGGCCGGCCTCCAGGCCGACATCGCCGCAGGCGAGAAGACCGGCGGCGTGCGCCGCACCCTGGCCAACCGACTCGTCATCTCCAAGATCAAAGATGCGCTGGGCCTTGATGAGGTCCGGCTGTGCTTGAGCGGGTCCGCGCCTATGAACCCTGCCACCGCCGACTTCTTCGCCTCGCTGGGACTGCCGATCCACGACGTGTACGGATCCACGGAGTCCACCGCCGTCATGTCCATCGCGCCGCAAGGTCTGCCCCGATCGGGCACGGTCGGCAAGCCGATCTCGTGCGTGCAGATTCAGTTCGCCCCCGACGGCGAGATCCTGGGCAAGGGGCCGACCATGACACCTGGATACTTCAACAGCCCGGAACTCACGTCCGAGCTGCTCGACGCTGACGGCTGGCTGCACACCGGGGACGTGGGGCATCTGGATGACGACGGCTTCCTGCACATCACCGACCGCAAGAAGGACCTCTTCAAGACCAGTGGCGGGAAGTACGTGGCCCCGCAGTTGCTCGAGGCGCGACTCAAACGGATCAAGGGCGTCGGGGAGGCGGTCGCGATCGGTGACGGCAAGGCCTACATCTGTGCTCTGCTCACGTTGGACCCGGACAACGCGCAAGGCGTGGCGGCCGATCTCGGGATCGAGTTCGACGACGTTGCCGCCCTGGCCGCCGACCCTGCACTGATCCGGTACATCGATGAGCAGGTGGCACTGGTCAACGCCGACCTGGCCCGTTTCGAGCAGATCAAGAAGGTCGCAGTGCTACCGGAGGAGTTGTCGATGGAGGCCGGCGAGTTGACCCCGACCATGAAGCTCAAGCGCAACCAGATCCGGGAGACGCACGCGGACACGATCGCGGCTCTCTACGCGACTGGCCCGACCCCGTAGATGAACCGGCGGCTCGGGGCGGACTACCGCGGGAACAGCCGGTCGGCGTTTCCGTGCAGGAACAGGTCGGTGGCTTCCTGATCGAGTTCGAGTAGATCCAAGTGCCGCAGCGCCTTCCCCGCGGTGAGCATCGGGTAGTCACTGCCGAACAGAACCTTGCGCCGGCCATGGCCCCGCATGTACTCGACGAGTTCTTTCGGGTACCGGTGCGCCGCATAGGCCGAGGTGTCGATGTGGACGTTGGGGTACTTGGTGGCAAGTGCGATCATCTCCGTGGTCCAGGGGTAGCCGATGTGCCCGGCGACGATGGTGAGGTCCGGGAAGTCCAGCGCGACGTCATCGAGGTAGGGGATCGGTCGGCCCGGCTCGGAACTGCGGGTTGGGCCCGTGTGGCCGACCTGGGTCATGAACGGGATCCCCAGCTCGACACATTCCGCGTAGAGCGGGTAGTAGAGCCGGTGGTTGGGTGGCAGGCCCCAGATCCAGGGCATGATCCGTAGTGCCCTGAAACCCAGATCGCGGACGGCGCGGCGCAACTCACGGACAGCAGCGACCGGATCACGCAGGTCGACGGACGCGACTCCCACGAGTCGGTCGGGGTGAGCGGCGACGAAACCAGCCACTTCGTCATTGCCCACGATCGGGCCGGACGCGTCATACCAGGCGCAGATGAAAGCGCGGTCCACATCGCCTTCGTCCATCATCGCCACGGTGAGATCGATGGACAGTTCTTCGTCCGGCACGGACTGCCCCGTCCAACGCAGCACCTGCGCGAAGGAGTCCTGCCGGAGGAACCTGAGGGTTGGGTGCTGAATCCAGACATCGGTCACGGCCATGGCTTCATCCTGCCCGGCCTATGGCACCCTTCGCCTCCATCTGCTGGCCGTGACCAGAAGCCGACCTATGGTTTAGGCCACGACATGGAGGCGCGCTGCCCGGTTTGTGGGGATTCGCGGCTTCGCGCTCCTCCATCTGCTGGCCGGGACCACGTCCGCCGGCCAGCAGATGGAGGGGTCAGCCCTTCACTGTCGGAAGTGCGAGCTTGATTCGCGAGAACTTGACTTCCCCGCCCTTGGGGAAGGTGTTGTAGGCACTGCTCTGGGCGACGATCTGCAACTTTAACCGCTGGCCCTTGCGCAGGGACACGCTGATCGCCTCCAGCGGAACCGTCGCCGAGTGTTTCCTGCCGTTGAGTTTCAGCGGGAACGGGGTGATCTGGTTGCCGACCACCTTGTGGTTGTCCACCAATTGCGCGAGGACCCTGACCTTCTTGTTCCTCGACGTGCCCTTGTACGTCAAACGCAGCTTCGGGGTTCCCACGACCGTGGCCGCCTTCTTGGTGCGTACCGTCACGTCGACCGCCCGCTTGGCCGGGGCGGGGATGGTCGGCCGCAGCACGAGCGAGAACGTAGGTGAGATCGAGGACGGCAACTCGCCCGTGTACGGTCCCGACCCGCCCTTCTTCTTCAGTTTCAGCGTGCCTTTGCCCTTGGCCCGCAACTTGCCATCGGGCTTGGGGTAGACCGTGTCGCTGCGGAACTTGCCGCGCTGGTCGATCCAGGTGAAGCCCGGACCGGTATCGACGGAGGTGTTGCCCTTGAGATACTTGTCCAACCACAGCCACGTCTGCTCCAACGGCAACTGAGACGAACCACCCTTGGTCAGGCAGACCCCATGACCGCCGCAGAACCACACCATCTTCACCGGGACGCCGTTGGTCTTCAGCACCTTGTAGTTCTCGATCGCCTCCGACGGCGGGAACAAGTTGTCGACGGTGCCCTGCAGGATCAACGTCGGAGCGCTCACCTGCGACAGCACTCGCGCCGGTCCGGCAGCCTTCGCGAAGTCCACGACCTCGGGGCTGAAGGTAGTGCCCTTGCGCGCCTGGACTCGGCCTTTGAGGATCGACGGGCTGAACGTGTTGCCCGGGCGGGTGGCCCCGACCAGCAGCGCGTTCACCCAGGCAGACTTGATCGTCTCGGCTTTGTACAGGCTGGTCTCCAAGGAGTGCCAGGCGATGACGGGCACGATCGCGTCGATGCGGTGGTCGATGGCCGCGGTCGAGAACTGGATCCCGCCGCCGTAGGAGCCGCCGGTCATTCCCACCCGGGGGTCACCGGCGGCGTCGAGTTGCGCTTCCGAACGTTCGGACACCCAGGAGATCAGCGCCGAGACATCGCGGCCCTCATAGTCCGGATTGTTCAGTTGCGCCTTCCCGCCCGACGGGGAGATACCGCGAGGGTTCCAGGTCAGAACGTTGTAACCGGCACGCCGCAGATCGCCCACGCCGGGGATGGAGCCGCCGCTGGTCGCGTCGGGATTGCTCTGCGCCTTGCCCCCGAACCCCGGGCCTTGCAGCACTGTGGGCGCCTTCTCCCCCGGGGCCAGTCCGACCGCCGGGAACCAGTAGAAGGTGATCGTCGTGCCATCGAATGAGGTGATCGTGTTGAGATCCTCGGCGGCGACTGGTGCGGCCCCCAGCGCGCCCGCGCACACCGTCACTGCTCCAACGGTTGCCAAGGACCGCGCGGCCAACCGCGAACGGACCCGTTCGGTCATCTTCATGCTGGGCCTTTCGACATTCGAGAACATGCGTTTCGTAACCACTGTGCCACGGCTCGCCGAGCACCACCTGCGCAATCCCCTATATCGCTGAGGGGCAGGCCATCAGCTTCGGACGAAGCGCACGACCGTCACGCATCGAGTTGCTTCCGTCCATCGCGCCGTGGCTCGATCAGCCTCGGCCCCACCCCCGATCGCCTGCGACCGGCGGTTCGAGGGGAGGAGGTGAACATGTGGATCCTGGAAGCAGGGCTGTCGGTCCTGCTCTGCTTGGTCGTCGCACCGGTCATCATCAGCCCGCTGTTCGCATGGCCGTACCGCCGATGCTGCTACCCCGCGCCGGCGCCGACGGTGTTGGCGTTGGCCACCGGTCTGTACGCGTCGGCGCTGTCGCATTCACTGCCTTTCGCTTGCCCGAGGCACCTGCAGCATTCTGCACCGAACGCGGCCGCTTCGACTATTGGCGGCCGACGCCGGGGCAGTCCTCCGGCGAGGTCCTCAACGTGTATTCGACGGCCGGGGTCGGGGGTGTGCTCACCAGCAGCACCTTCTTGCAAGTGGCCTTCAACGTTGGCGTTCTCCGCCCCTTGGGATTCCTGGTGGCGCCGACGCGCGGGGATCGCGCTCGTCGTGAGTCTGGCAACCTCACTGCTCCTCGCAGACAACACGGGCAGCGGGTTGTGGGGGCTTCATCCGTGCCCGTATCGGGTCGCGGAGGTTGACGACCTGATCACCAACTCCTTCGGCGCGCTGATCGGCTGGAGCATCGGAATCCTGATCTCGCGACTCATGCCGTACCACGACCGACAGCCGAGGACCGATCTGGCACCGCCGAGCATCCGGCGCCGACTCTTCGCCGCGGCACTGGACGTGACCATGGTCGTGATCTCACTGATCATCGTCGATGTGCTTGTTCTGTTGGTCAAGGCGTCGCAAGGTCGCGAGGTCACTGCCGATGACAGCCTCATGCGTGCCATCCCGTGGGCGATCGGACTACTGGTATTCCTGGTGGTGCCGCTGCTGCGCTCCGACCGGGCTACGCTCGGTCAGGCCGCACTTTCGTTGGGCGAGGCTGAAGCCACCAGCGAACGCCCGGCCAGCCGGCGGTCGGTGAGCGTGCACTACCTCATGCGGTGGACACCGGTCCTGATCATCGGAACTCCCGCGATCGTCGTCCTCGCGGGTCGGACCTGGAGGAACAGGGCTTCGTCGACCGTGACCCAGAAGGCGTTCTCCCACCACAACGGCACGCGCAGTGGCGTGAATCGGTTCACGCCGAGCAGTCAATCAGTACATCGCGATTCGGCTTGTCGCGCCGATCCGAAGAGGGCTCGTGTGCTCGGCGACCGCAGAAGTTGGCCGCGAGGTTTGAGAACGGTCGCGAGGTTAGGGACGACACGTGTGGTTTCTCTAACCTCGTGCACGTTCTCTAGTCCGAAAATGGCTCGTGTGCTCGGTCGCCGCAGAAGTTGGCCGCGAGGTTAGAGAATGGTCGCGAGGTTAGAGATCGTGCACGAGGTTAGTGAATGCACGTGTGGCTTCTCTAACCTCGTGCACGTTCTCTAACCCGAGCGGTTTCCGCCCGGCATTTCCCCACCTGAACGCCGCGGCCGGCCACGGCCATGGACCACTAACCCGAGCGATTTCCGCCCGGAATCTTCCCTGAACGGGCAGCCGGTCACGGCCGCGTATCGCTGACGGTTGCGCCCTTGTCGTGCGGGGCGTACCCGCTGTTCGTATGCCCGCGGTGGGCCGCCGCCGAGTTCGTAGCCATTGTTACGACGTTGCGAGCGTCCCAAGGACGTTGTTAGGACGGTGCGCGGTTCATCGCTCCCGGAACGCTCACCTTCGTGACAATCCGGCTTGGAACGTCGCAATTACGTGACAGAGGCGGTCGGCTCCCACTCATGGCCGCACCTCAGCCCGCACGTACGCCGCGAGGTGCTCACCGGTGAGGGTGGACCGGCCGGCGACCAGATCGGCCGGCGCGCCCTCGAAGACGACCCGCCCGCCGTCATGGCCGGCGCCGGGACCGAGGTCGATGATCCAGTCGGCATGCGCCATGACGGCCTGATGGTGCTCGATGACGATGACCGACTTACCTGAGTCGACGAGCCGGTCGAGCAGGCCGAGCAACTGTTCGACGTCGGCGAGGTGCAGACCGCTGGTCGGCTCGTCGAGTACGTAGACGCCGCCCATCTCGGACATGTGAGTGGCCAGTTTCAGCCGCTGCCGCTCGCCGCCGGACAAGGTGGTCAACGGCTGGCCGAGGCTGATGTAGCCGAGCCCGACGTCGGCAAGCCGGTCGAGGATCTTGTGGGCCGCCGGTGTGCGCGCCTGCCCCTTGCCGAAGAACTCCTCGGCGTCGGTGACCGACATCGCCAGCACCTCCGCGATATTGCGGCCTCCGAACGTGTACTCCAGGACGGCCGCCTGGAACCGCTTGCCCTCACACTCCTCGCAGACCGTCGCCACGCCCGCCATCATGGCCAGGTCCGTGTAGATCACGCCGGCGCCGTTGCAGGTCGGACAGGCGCCTTCGGAGTTCGCGCTGAACAGGCCCGGCTTCACGCCGTTGACCTTCGCGAAGGCCTTGCGGATGGGGTCGAGCAAACCGGTGTACGTCGCCGGGTTGCTTCGCCGCGATCCGCGTATAGCGCCCTGATCTATCGACACCACGCCTTCGCGGCCCGCCACCGAGCCTTGGATCAGCGAACTCTTGCCGGATCCAGCTACCCCGGTGATCACCACGAGCACGCCGAGCGGGATGTCGACGTCGACGTCCTGCAAGTTGTGCTCAGTCGCGCCGCGAACCTCGAGAACATCCGACCGCTGGCGCACGGACGGCTTCAACCGGGCACGATCATCCAGATGATGTCCGGTCAGCGTGTCACTGGCCCGCAGTCCCTCCACCGCCCCCTCGAAGCAGATCGTCCCGCCCGCGGTGCCGGCGCCGGGTCCGAGGTCGACCACGTGGTCGGCGATGGCGATGACCTCCGGCTTGTGTTCGACCACGAGCACTGTGTTCCCTTTGTCTCGCAGCCGTAGCAGCAGGCCGTTCATCCGCGCGATGTCATGGGGATGCAGTCCAACGGTGGGCTCATCGAAGACGTAGGTGACGTCAGTCAGGGATGAACCGAGATGACGGATCATCTTCACCCGCTGCGCCTCGCCGCCGGACAAGGTACCCGAGGCCCGGTCCAAGGACAGGTAGCCCAGCCCGATCTCCACGAACGAATCCAGGGTCTGGCGAAGCGATTCCAGCAACGGTGCGACCGATGGCTCTTCAAGCCCACGCACCCATTGCGCCAGATCGCTGATCTGCATGGCACATGCGTCCGCGATGCTGATGCCCCCGATCTTCGACGACCGTGCCGCCTCGCTCAGCCGCGTACCCCCACACTGCGGACATGCGGCGAACGTCACGGCTCGCTCCACGAACGCCCGGATGTGCGGCTGCAGGGTGTCGACGTCTTTGGACAGGAACGACTTCTGGATCTTCGGGATCAGTCCCTCGTAGGTCAGGTTGATGCCCTCGACCTTGATCTTGGTCGGCTCTTTGTGCAGCAGGTCGTCGAGTTCCTGCTCGGTGAACGAACGGATGGGTTTGTCGGGGTCGAAGAAGCCGCACCCGCGATAGATGCGGCCGTACCAGCCGTCCATGCTGTAGCCCGGGATGGTCAGCGCCCCCTCGTTCAGCGAGAGGCTGTCGTCGTACAAAGCCGCTACGTCGATATCGGTGACTGAGCCGCGGCCCTCGCAACGCATGCACATGCCGCCGGTGACCGCGAAGCTCCGGCGCTCCTTGACCGTCTTCCCACCACGCTCGAACGTGACTGCACCCGCCCCGGACACCGACGCGACGTTGAACGAGAAGGCCTGCGACGAACCGATGTGGGGCTGCCCGAGCCGGCTGAACACGATCCGCAGCATCGCGTTGGCGTCAGTGGCCGTGCCGACCGTGGAGCGGGCGTTGGCGCCGATACGTTCCTGGTCGACGATGATCGCTGTGGTCAGCCCGTCGAGCACATCGACATCCGGCCGGGCGAGGCTTGGCATGAATCCCTGCACGAACGTGCTGTAGGTCTCGTTTATCAGACGCTGCGATTCTGCGGCGATGGTGCCGAACACCAGGGAGCTCTTGCCCGATCCGGAGATGCCGGTGAACACGGTGACGCGCCGTTTCGGAATCTCGACGTCAACACTCTTCAAGTTGTTCACACGCGCCCCGTGTACCCGGATCAGGTCGTGGATGTCCGCCGGGTGCGGTGCGTTCATGGCGCCTCCAAATGCGTCGAAGTCAGCAGCGGTCAACCCGGTTCAGGGTAGGTCATGCCCGCGCCGACCACAGATGTCTCAGCTACGGGGCGACTCGCGGGAGGTACCGACCGCTCCCGTCGCCCGGCGCCACCTCTGACGTCCCGATCGCACCGCCGGCGGCCGGGATTGTGACGAATGTGCTGGCTCGTCCCCGGCTGTGTTACGAAGGTGCTCGGTTCGGCCGGTCGCGACCGCGCACCTTCGTCACAATCCACGGTTCGACCCCCGCAACTTCGTCACACAAGGGTCGGTGCGGCCGCCCGGCGATGGACCTGCCCTAGGTTCGACCTCCGACTAGTGCGTCACGCAGCGGCTATCCGGGGACGCCAGTTCGTCACGGCGTCGCCGCGTCGGAAGGTTGCACTGTCTCCCAGGTAACGTTGCCCTGATCGTCTTGCTGGGTGACCTTGACCTCAACGCTGTCGCCGTTCAGCTCAGCGGTGCAGGTGAAGACGTTCCCCGCTTCGATCGGAACCGAGTCCGGGCACGTCACCGTCGGGGTGTCGGACAGATTCAACTGCGTCTTCATCCCGTCGGCAACGGTGGTCTCAAGTTTGTCGATGTCCAGGTTCGAGGAACATCCGGACACAGAAGCAGCGGCGACCATTGCACTGACGCCGATCACAATCATTGATGCGCGCATTGCAGCAGCCTACTCGCGTGAGGTGGGTCTTTGTCGAGATCAAGATCGCGGTGAGTCTGGCGAATCCGAGTGACAGCACGCCAGCGGGCAGATCGCTCGGGGCCAACCGCCACATCGGGGGCCGGCAGAATCTGGAGACTCGCCGGCTCAGCCCTGGATCAGTTCCTGCAAGTACAGTCCGCGGTGGACGTCGAGGTCGTGGGACCGGCCCGTCCGCACGGTTTCCGCGAACTCCTTGGCGATCGTGCGCTTGATCTCCTCGCGTTCGGCGTCATCGGCATCGGGAACTGCCAGCACGCCCTCCGGCCCGAACACCGCACAGTCCCACACATTGCCCGGAACCACCGACGAGATGTAGGCCTGGCCCACAGCCCCCCCGGCGTGCACTGTGGTCACCGCCACGCAATCGAGAGGGTCGCCGGTGAACGAGATCTGCTCGATGGGCCCGGCAACCGCATCCAGCAGATCCAGAACGTGCGGCCCGACATCGAGCACTGCGCCGTGTTCCAGACGCCACGGCGTCGCGAACGGACTGTTCGTCAGGAACGCTCCTGAGATGAAGGACGTCCTCGCGCCGTGAACCGGGAAGTCACGCACCTCGGCCAGGAAGTCCCGGATGCGCGACGAGTACCGCTTGCTGAGAACCATTTGGGTGGGGACTCCCGCCGCATCGATCTCAGCGACCATCGCCTTCGCGTCGTCCAGAGTCAAGGCGAGTGGCTTCTCCAGAAGCAGCGGTTTGCCTGCCCGTGCAGCGATCGGCGCCAGACGGCACTGAACATCCGGCGGCAGGGCGAACGCGACCGCGTCGCAGTGCCGGAGGAACTCTTCGAAGTCATCGGTCGCAATTGCGCCGTGCTCGTCGGCGATGCCCGCCGCGGCCTCGAAGCGCCTGCCGTAGACCGCGGACAGTGCAGTGTCCGCGCTCGAGGCCATCATCGGGGCGTGGAAATCGGCGGCCCAGTGGCCGGCTCCGGCCACGCCGACACGTACGGGCTTCATGGCAGGCAGTATGCCGGATGCGCCGGTGGGGTGGGAGGGATCGCGCATGGACGGCCCCGCGCTCGGAAGGTCTGATTGCCCTCCAACTCTGGGGACTTTGGACTCATTCGACCAGTGGGTGACCTGATCCGCCCAAAGTCCCCGAAGGCCAGCGGGTGGCGATAGGGACCAGCGGGTTCGTCCCTCCGAAGGATAGCCAAACCTTGGTTTCAGGCGTACGTTGTCGGCTGTCTGCTAGCCCCCGGCAGGCGCACAAGCAGTGGAGGACAAAACAATGTTCAGCAAATCCTCGAAACTCCGACCGTCACCCGCACGGGTCGTCGCCGTGCTCGCAGTCGCCGGCCTCGCCGTCGGAACGGCAGCAGCAGACTCTGGACCCACCGCCCAGTCGGTCTCCAAGAAGAAGGTCAGGACGATCGCGAAGATCCAGGCGAACAAGGCGATCACCAAACGGGCGCCCGGGCTCTCCGTACTCTCCGCGGAGACGGCGAACCCGGTCGGTCCCGCCGGCGGCGACCTGACCGGCAACTACCCGAGCCCGACCATCGCCGACAACGCCGTGACCACCACGAAGATCGCCGATCAAGCGGTCACAGCCGACAAGATCGCCACGAATGCGGTCACCTCGGCCAAGATCGCCGACGCCGCCGTGCGAGCGCGTGAACTCGGACCGACTCAGATCGTCACCAATACAGTCGCCATCGCCGCCAACGCAAACGCAACGACCTCAGTAGCCTGCCCAGCGGGCACCCAGGTCGTCAGCGGCGGCGGCACGACCAGCAGTTTCCTGGTGTTCAATGTGAGCTCATTCCAGAGTGGCAACGGCTGGATCGTCGCCTATCACAGCACGGATGGAGCAGCCAAGACCATCACGGCCATCGCCACCTGCTTGGCGGGCTGACAGCCATGAAGCCATCCAAGAGAATGCGTGCACCTGCGAACGACGGGGCATCTGGTCCTCGAGCCGGTTCATCGGCGCACCCGGTGCGGCGACTGGGTTTCGTGGGCCTGGCAACTGCCACTGTCATCGGCGGAACCGCGTGGGCCGTGGCCGGACCGAGTTTCGCCGCGTCGGCTCCATCGCTGTCCCTCGGGTCGTCTGCCGTCGTCGTAGCGGACGCGCCGGACCCGGGGGCGGTCCCACCTGCTCCGAGGGCTGCGGAGAACACCGATGTGAAGGCCGACTCCGATACGACCTCGGCTGTGCAGCCACCGGCGCCACCGGGCAACGCCCAGTTGTCGGAGTCCGCGCCGGACTCGGCGCCGCAAGCGCCTCCGCAGCCGTAGTCAGAGCGGCTGGGCAGGTGACCACCCTGCCCAGCCGCTCTGAACTGCCACGCCGACAGCGTTGGCAGTGGTGTCTGTCGACCTCGCGATGAAGGGATGCAAAACCGCGGGGTCAGTCACGCTCACCCGTACAGCGTCTTGAAGACCTGGTAGACCATGAAGGCAGGCCAGAAGATCCCTTCGAAGACGGCCCAGACGTATTCCCAGAACGAGTCCGCCTGCTGCCAGAAGTAGACCCAGGCCCCGAATATCCCCAGCCCATAGAGGGCGCCGCCACCGGCAGCTCCGGCGTTTGAGCTCCTGTCACTCATCGCAATCACCTCTCGATCCCAGGCTAGCTCCGGCGATCGACGCGGCGCGAGATGTGGATGGCCGTTGTACACATGGGCGCACTGCGAGACGAACGCGCCTTGGGACGACTTCGTGTGAACAGCGCATTCAGAACATGCATCCGGCCCCAGCGGCAGGCCTGCCGATCGCATCGTCGGTTCGCCCCTGTCGCTGGCGCCCTGAGTCTGAAACGCTGAAGCCATGCCCACAGCACTCATCACCGGAGGCACCTCCGGCATCGGCCTCAGTTTCGCCCAGCACATGGCACGAGAGGGCTTCGACCTCGTGCTGGTGGCCCGGACCCGGTCACGCCTCGACGCCGTCGCCGCGGATCTGCGGCGGGAGACCGGAGTAGCGGTCGAGACGATCCGCGCCGACCTGTCCAAGACCCGCGATTGCCATCTGGTCGAGCGCCGCCTCGCCGATCCGGACGCTCCTGTCGACCTGCTGGTGAACAACGCCGGCTTCGGGCTCTATGCAGGCGACTTCGTGGATCATGAACTCGCCGACGAGGACCGCTTGATCATGGTCAACGTCCGAGCCGTGATGCGCCTTACCCATACAGCGCTTGGACCCATGCTTGCGCGCTCAAAGGGAGAGATCATCAACGTCTCCTCGGTGGCCTCTTTCGCCCCGGATCCGCTGGCACCGACCTACGCGGCGAGCAAGGCCTGGGTGACATCTTTCACTGAGGGTCTTCGCGAACAACTCTCCGGCACCGGCGTTCGGCTCATGGCACTGACCCCCGGGTTGGTCCCGACCGAGTTCCAGGAACGCGCCGGCGTCGACGCGCATGCACCCGCTGCGTTCTGGTTGGACGCCGACGACGTGGTGGAAGCAGCGATGAAGGACCTGCGCGCAGGTCATGGGATCAGCCTGCCGGGTGCCGCCTATCGTGCCCTGGCACTGGCGATGCGCCACACACCCCGACGGGTCTTCCTGCCGCTGTCTGAGCGTCTCCAGCGGCGCTGGACCTGACGGCCGCGTCGCACCGCCCCTCATGCATTGGGAGCAACAGGTCGACAACCTCACTAGGCAAGGAGGTCGTCATGGTCATCAGTCCACAAGTCATACTCTTCGTGCTCTTCATGCTGACGGTGGTCGCAGCGATCCGGCTCGACGAGGCGCGGCAGCATCGGCGTGGTTCTGCCCTGACGGCAGCAACGCACGGTCCGCATCGCGCAAGACACCGCTAGTGCAGTAGTCGCTGCGCCCGCACAGCGACTACTGCAACGAAGGTGCGGCCTGTTCAGCGGCTTTGCCACGAAGGTGCGGGGTTGATGCACCCGGAAGTCCGCAAGTTCGTCACAAACCGCTCCGTGGCCCCTCAACTTCGTCACAAACGCTCGGTGCAGGAGATATCGAGAGAGTCCCCCACCGATGAGCGACGCGACACTTGCGAGATGTGCCCCGACGGCGAGGAGGTCGGACAAGCGCGGCGACGGCCGTCCCGAAACCCGATCGGCGGTGGCGACCGCATGGCCAGGACCGCTTGACCCCACCACCCGGAAACTTCTGTATACACTTTCCTCATACCAATCCCGGGAGGCTCCATGCCCACCGCTCCCCTCGACCTGTTCGCCATCGACTCGCTGCTCTCCGAGGAGGAGCGTGCGATGCGCGATGTCGTCCGCGACTACGTGGAACGCCGGATCAAGCCGCACATCGGCGACTGGTTCGACGCCGGCACGTTGCCCGCTCGCGAACTCGCGGCCGAACTCGGCGAACTCGGGGTACTGGGCATGCATCTGGAGGGGTACGGGTGCGCCGGCACCTCCGCGGTGGCCTACGGCCTGGCGTGTACCGAACTGGAAGCCGGCGACTCCGGGATCCGGTCGCTGGTCAGCGTCCAGGGATCGCTGGCCATGTTCGCCATCCATCACTTCGGATCCGAGGAACAGAAACAGCGCTGGCTGCCGGAGATGGCCGCCGGTCGGTCGATCGGGTGTTTCGGACTCACCGAGGCTGACTTCGGTTCCAACCCATCGGGCATGCGCACCTACGCCCGGCGCGAGGGCGGCGACTGGGTGATCAACGGGTCCAAGATGTGGATCACGAACGGCAACGTCGCCGACGTCGCGGTGGTGTGGGCCCAGACCGACGAGGGGATCCGCGGCTTCGTCGTACCCACCGACACACCCGGTTTCACCGCCAACGAGATCCGTAAGAAGATGTCACTGCGGGCATCCGTGACCAGCGAACTGGTGCTGCAGGATGTGCGTCTGCCCGATGACGCCATCCTGCCCGGGGCCAAAGGCGTGCGGGGACCACTATCGTGCCTGAACGAGGCGCGGTTCGGGATCGCCTTCGGAGCCGTCGGCGCTGCCCGCGACTGCCTTGAAACCACCATCGCCTACAGCGTCGACCGGGTGCAGTTCGACAAGCCAATTGCCGGGTATCAGCTCACCCAGAAGAAGTTGGCCGACATGACACTGGAACTCGGCAAGGGCATGCTCCTCGCGCTGCACCTAGGTCGGCTCAAAGACGACCACCACATCACCGCGGAGCAGGTGAGCCTCGGCAAGCTCAACAACGCGCGTGAGGCTCTGGCCGTAGCCCGCGAGTGCCGAAGCGTTCTGGGTGGCAACGGGATCACGCTTGAGTATCCGGTCATCCGCCACATGAACAATCTCGAATCGGTCTTCACCTACGAAGGCACCAACGAGATGCACACGTTGGTGATCGGGCAGGCCCTGACCGGGATGCCGGCATTCCGCTGATGCCCACGCCGCGTTCGACCCGCGCCGCTGCAGACATCCGCATCGATCTGCTCTCAGGCGAGCTGCGGGCCGGCCAGAAGATCGTTCAGGAATCGCTGGCTGCGCGATACGGGATCAGCCGGATCCCGCTTCGTGAGGCGCTGGCGCAACTCCAGGCCGAAGGCCTCGTGGTCCACGAGCCCAACCGCGGATACTTCGTGGCCCGACTCCGGGCCGAGGACATGCGGGAGGTCTACCGACTGCGAGAGATCCTGGAAGCCGAGGCCATCACGCGGGCCTGCCGCCACCTCAGCGAGGCTGACATTGAGCGCATCGTGCGGATCGCCGACGACGTGGAGTCGGCGCTGTCCACCGGCGACCTGGCACGGATCGGCGCGGCCAACCGCTCATTCCATTTCGCCGTGTTCGAGGCTGCCGGGATGCCCCGACTCACCCGCATCCTGGCGGGCTTGTGGGACTCCACCGAGGCATACCGGGGCCTGTACTTCCAGGACCCGGCCAATCACCAACACATCATCGACGAGCACGCGGCATTGCTCGACGCGCTGCGCCGCCGGGATGCGAAGGACGCGGTCGTGGCACAAGCCGCCCACCGCACTCTCTCGCTGCGGAATGTCAGCGATCGCCTGCCGGACTGACGTCCCTTCAGAGCGGGACTGTAATCACCGAGGCAGCGAGGGCCACGACCGAGGCAAGAGGAAACTCGAGCCGACCGCCCGGCCGCGGATCGCCACAACGCCTCGTCACTCACGACGAAGCCACCGCGGAGAAGCAGTCTCGCCGCTCATCCACCCCGACCGGCCGTTCGTCCAACTGCTGTGTCGTCGCCGCGACGCAGCTCGCATTCCTTGGGCAGACTGGCAGGAAGCCGAACCTGGAGGACACATGGGATACCGCGAGACCTACCAACGCAGCCTCTACGACCCCGACGGCTTCTGGGCCGACGCGGCGCAGGCCATCGAGTGGGTCCAAGAGCCGACGATCGTATGTGACGACAGCGCCGCTCCCCTTTACCGATGGTTCCCGGACGGGGTGCTGAACACCTGCTTCAACGCGGTCGACCGGCATGTCGAGGCAGGTCGCGGCGATCAACCCGCGTTGCACTACGTGAGCCCGGTGACCGACACGATGGAGACGCTCACCTACGCCGAACTCCTCCAGGAGGTCTCCACTTTCGCAGGTGTGCTGGCCCAACTCGGCGTGGGCAAGGGCGATCGGGTCGTGTTGTCGATGCCGATGATCCCGGAGGCCGTGATCGCCATGCTCGCCTGCGCCCGCGTCGGCGCGATCCACTCGGTGGTATTCGGCGGATTCGCCGCCCACGAACTCGCGGCCCGGATCGATGACGCGCAGCCGAAGGTGATCCTCTCCGCGTCGTGCGGGATCGAGCCGAACCGGATCGTGGCGTACAAGCCACTCCTGGACGACGCTCTGTTGCAGTCCTCGCACAGCCCGGATGCCTGCGTCATCCTTCAGCGACCGCAATTGCGTGCGGACATGGGCGAGCGCGACCACGACTGGCGGGAACTGACCGATTCTGCTTCCCCCGTCGGCTGCACCGATGTGGGCGCGACCGAACCCCTGTACATCCTCTACACATCCGGAACCACCGGCAAACCCAAGGGCGTCGTGCGTGACAACGGCGGCCACGCGGTGGCCCTGGCCTGGTCGATGGCCAACATCTACGACATCGGCGTGGGTGACACCTGGTGGGCCGCCTCGGATGTGGGCTGGGTGGTCGGCCACTCGTACATCGTCTACGCACCGCTGCTGGTGGGGGCGACCACGGTCGTCTACGAGGGCAAGCCGGTCGGCACTCCCGATGCCGCGGCGTTCTGGCGGGTGATCGCACAGCATGGCGTGAAGGCGCTGTTCACAGCCCCCACCGCCATCCGCGCGATCCGCAAGGAGGACCCGGAAGGAAGCCTCATCGCCGATCACGACATCTCCGGCCTGGAGGCCTTGTTCCTAGCCGGGGAGCGACTCGACCCCGACACCTACCAGTGGTCGACGAGGGTGCTGGGAGTTCCCGTGGTGGACAACTGGTGGCAGACCGAGACTGGCTGGCCGATCGCGGCGAACCCGCGCGGACTGGAGCCCTTGCCGCTGAAGGAGGGCTCACCCTCGGTCGCCGTTCCCGGCTACGACGTGCGCATCCTCGACGGCCAGGGCGAACAGTTGCCTGCCGGCACCGAGGGCAGCATCGTGATCAAGTTGCCGCTGCCGCCCGGAACCCTCCCGACGCTGTGGCACGCCGACCAGCGCTACATCGACGGTTACCTCTCGGCGTTCCCGGGCTACTACACCACCGGTGACGGCGGCTACGTCGACGAGGACGGATACCTCTACGTCATGGGGCGCACCGACGACGTCATCAACGTGGCCGGCCACCGCCTGTCCACCGGTTCCATCGAGGCCGCGATCGCCACGCACCCAGCAGTGGCCGAGTGCGCCGTGATCGGTGTGCACGACGCGATGAAGGGACAGACCCCGCGGGCGTTCGTCGTCCTCAAGTCGGGCGTCGACACCGAACCGGACCAGATCAGCCGCGAGGTGGTGGCCCTGGTGCGGGAGGTCGTCGGACCGGTCGCCGCGATGAAAGAGGTCGTTGTGGTGCCAGGTCTGCCCAAGACCCGTTCGGGCAAGATCCTGCGCCGTACTATGCGCGGCATCGCGGACGGCCGGGACGAACCGGTGCCGTCGACGATCGAGGACGTCCGCGTGCTGCATGACATCACGCCGTACTTACACACGTAGCCTCACCACTTCATGACTGGGGCCGGATGATCCGGGTGTTGCGGGGGCTCGACCCGGGGTCGGGGATACCTTCAGTGGCGCAGCGCCGGTTCAGGCTCGCGTTAGTGGTCCATGGCCGGGGCCGGCCGCCCGTTGAGGTGGGCAAACACCGGGCCGAAACCGCTCGGGTTAGAGAACGTGCACGAGGTTAGAGAAGCCACACGTGCATTCTCTAACCTCGTGCACAATCTCTAACCTCGCGACCATTCTCTAACCTCGCGGCCCTCTCCTGCGGCGACCGAGAACAAGCCGTTCGCGTTAGGTTCTCGTGTCCGCGTTAGGCCCGCCGATTCGCGTTCGGGCAATGGGCGGCCAGAACTCCAGCCAGAACGCGAAGTCCCAACCAGAATGCGGGAACCGGGTCAGGTCACCCCAACGCCAAGTGAGTGCACGAGGAGGCGGCAGCCTGCCTACCTCGGGCCCGCCCCCGCGTCCACCACGAGATGGCGGCGCAAGGTCTAGCACCCGTCCGACAGGCCCGCCAGTGCGAACCCGGTGAGACGGAACCGATGACCGGCGCCTGCGTCACGCACGACCCGCGGGCGGTAACGGGTCGATCACTTCGGTCGACACTGTCCTGGCGCCAACCGTAGATTGGGCCACCGGACCAACGACGAGGAGTCACCCATGAGCAGAACCCGAACGACGGCCGCCACCGCTTGTACGGCAGCACTGATCGGGGCCTCAGTGCTCACCATGAACCCCGCGTCCGCGGCCGTAGCTGCCAAGCCGGCCCCCGACAACGCGCTCAAAGTCATGACGCTCAACCTCTACCTCGGAGGTTCCCTGTCGGACGCCATCAACAAGGCGGCCAACATCGTCGAGTTCCTCCCCGCAGCCGCTAAGGTCTACGACACGGCAATCAAGACCGACTTCCCGCTGCGGGCGAAGTGGATCGCCAAGACGGTGAAGAAGCAGAACCCGGACATCATCACTCTGAACGAGTTGACCGAGTGGTTGTTCACAAGCAACAGCGGCGTCAACAAGCCCAGTTACGACTACCTGCAGATCCTGCAGGATGCTCTGGCCAACGAAGGCATGAACTTCCAACTGGCAAGCCTGTCCCCTAACGCCGACATCGGCTACTCGTCGACCATCGGGATTCCCTACTTCAATCCGAAGCAGTCCGGCTGCGACAAACTGTTCCCGGTCGACGAAACCGGCGCTCTGCGCTGCCAGGTCCGTTTGAAGGACCGGGATGCGATTTTGTACAACACCGCCAGTACTGACCTCGCCTTCACCGGAGTGCACGACAACGGCAACTTCAAGAAGCAGCAGGTCTTCACGGTGGCGGGCGCCAAACTGTCCTTCCAGCGCGGCTGGGCCTCTGCCGGGTTCACCTACCGCGGCAAGGCCGTCACGGTGCTCACATCCCACTTGGAGGTCGAGTCCCAGGATGGCAAGAAGGGCAAGTACGGCCCCAAGAACTGGCCCTCCAAGATCCAGGTCGCACAAGGCAAGGAATTGCTGAAGATCGCCAAGAGCAAGTCCAAGCAGAGCGAGGGCCGGGTGATCCTGGCCGGCGACCTCAACAGCGACGCGAACGGCTACTACAGCCCGACCTACAGGAAGCTCACGAAGAGTTACTTCAAGGATTCGTGGAAGCAGGCCGGCGGCAAGTTCGGTAAGGCCAAGGGTGCGACCTGCTGCCAGACCGGAACGCTGAAGAGCAGTAAGCGGCTCGACTCCGGGGACCCGGAGATTCCCACCCGCATCGACCTGGTGCTGACCCGCAACGCGAAAGCGGTGTGGAAGCGGATCGACGGCAAGAAACTCATGCAGAAGAAGCAGCCGAAATGGCAGTCGGACCACTACTTCTACGCCGCCGCGGTCCGGCTCAGGTAGGCGCAGCCACCTGAACTACGCATGAACTTACGTTGACAGACGGATGAACGCTACTCTTCGGGAGTGAAATTCCGCCGGAGGCACCCAGCCGGTGCAGCCGCCACGACGGACACCCGTCGCATGGAGGTGTTCTCCGTGCGAAACATCGTGGCCGGCGTCTCGGTGGGCGCCTACGTGATCCCGCAGGCGATGGCATACGGATCCTTGGCCGGGGTCTCCCCTTCCGTTAGCCTCAGCATCGCGGTGGTGCCGTTGATCGCCTACATGCTGCTGGGCCGGAACCCCTACATGTCGCTGGGACCCGAGTCGGCTGTCGCCCTGATGGCCGCCGCCGCCGTCACTCCTGTCGCGTCGGCGTACGGCCTGCCATGGACCACGGCGCTGGCCGTGACGTCGGCGCTGGTCGGGATCATCCTCGGGATCGGCTGGATACTGCGCGCGTCCTTCCTCGCCGACCTGTTGTCCCACCCCATCCTCACCGGCTATCTGACCGGCGTGGCAGTGCTGATGATCATCTCCCAGCTCGACAAGATCCTCGGCTACGGACTGAACACCGACACGATCACCGGCCTGTTCAGATCGCAGTGGCAGGCGCCCAACTGGCAGACCCTCGGCATCGCCGCACTGGTCGTCGTCGTCGCGTTCGGCCTCAAACGCGTGTCCGCGAGGGTACCCGGACCGCTGATCGGTCTAATCGTGGCGACCGTCGTGGGGATCTTCCTGGACATTCCGAAGGTCGGACCGGTGAGCCTAGAACTGCCGATCCTGGACGTGTCGGGCATTACGCTGGAGGCGGTCGCCGCTCTGCTCATCCCGGCGCTGAGCATCGCGGTGGTGTCCTTCACCGATGTCATGATCACCTCCCGCGCCTTCGCCGGCAAACAACGTCCGGACTCCCCGTCCGAGATGCGGGCGCTGGCCGCGGCGCAACTTGCCACGGGTGTCGTGGGGGGTTATCCGATGTCCGCCTCCTCGTCACGCACCGCCCTGGCGTTTGCGTCCGGGTCCACGACCCGTTTCTACTCAGTGTTCGTCATCGCCGTGATCATCGCCGGACCGCTGCTGGTTCCCGGCGCCATCGCCGCAGTTCCGGTGGCCGCCCTGGCCGGAGTGATCGTCTACGCGGCGCTGACACTGGTGCGCCCCGGCGAATGGCGGGCCCTGCTGCGTTTCCGCACGTCGGAATTCGGGATCGCGGCCGCCTGCGCGATCAGCGTCGTGGTGTTCGGAATCCTGCCCGGCGTGATCATCTCGATCGCGTTGTCAATCACCGAGTTCATGGCCAGGCTGGCCCGGCCGCACGACGGCGTTCTCGGTTTCGTGCCGAACGTCGCCGGCATGCACGACATCGACGACTACCCCTCACCGACCACGCTTCCCGGGCTGGTCGCATTCCGCTATGACGCCCCGCTGTTCTTCATGAACGCCTACGACTTCTACTACAAGGTCACCGGCGCTCTGCAACCTGACACCACGGTGGTCATCTTGAACATGGAGGCCAACGTCGAACTGGACACCACCGCTTTGAGCGTCCTGTCGGAGTTGCACGAGACCCTGACCGAGGACGGCATCGACCTGTGGTTGGCCCGGGTCAAGAACGACGTCCTGACCCCGATGCAGGACCACGGGGTCGCCGCGATCATCGGCGAGGAGAACATGTACCCCACACTCAGTCTCGCGGTGGAGCGGTACCGCACGGAGTATCTCGGCGAGGAGCCCGCGCAGCGGTCCAGCGACTGAGCGCGTGGGCCCTGCGCCCGCCGTCTCTGTGACGATGTTGCTGTCTCTCCGCGCGGTTTGCCACGAAGGTGCTGGGTTCGCCGGGCGTTTCGCGCCCACCTTCGTCACAACGCCACCAGTCCGCCATCAATTTCGTAACAAAGACCCGCTCATGGGAGGGCCGGCCCACCATGGCACAGCTCGACTAGATCCTCGCGACTCGCGCCAGGAAGCTGCGCGTCGTCGCATGTTGCGGGCTTCCGAACAGCAGCGCGGGCGGCGCCTCCTCCAACACGGTGCCCCCGTCGAGAAAGCACACGCGGTCTGCCACCTCCTGGGCGAATCCCATCTCGTGGGTGGCCATCACGATGGTCATCCCCTCCTGCTTCAGTTCGCGGATGACATCGAGGACTTCCCCGACCAGTAGCGGGTCGAGCGCCGACGTGACCTCGTCGAAGAGCATCACCTCAGGCTTCATCGCCAAGGCCCGCACGATCGCCACCCGTTGCTGCTGGCCGCCGGACAGCCGGTCCGGGTAGTCGTCGGCCTTGTCAGCGAGGCCGAACCGGGCGAGGAGTTCGCGGGCGGCATCCTGCGCCCTCGATCGGGACTGGCCCTGCACCTTCCGCGGAGCCAGGGTGACGTTGTCGATGACGCTCATGTGGGGGAACAGGTTGAACTGCTGGAACACGATCCCCACCCGTTGCCGAACCGCGTCGAGATCCACATCGGGGGCCGTGACCTCAAGATCACCGATGCGGACCTCGCCGGCGTCAACCGCCTCCAGTCCGTTGATGCAGCGCAGGAGCGTGGACTTCCCCGATCCCGACGCCCCGATGAGCACTACGACCTCGTGCAAGTCCACCTCGAGGTTGATCCCTTTGAGCACGGGTAGGTGACCAAAGCCCTTGTGCACGTCGTTGACGACCAGGAACGTCACATCGCACCGGCCATCCGGCGCCGGGTGTCGCGGCGCTGCAACCAGTCGGTGAACCTGGTCAGCGGCAACGTGATCGCTACAAACAGCAGGGCAGCCACGACGTACGCCGTGTAGTTGAAGTTGGCCGATGCGTCGATCTGAGCCGATCGCAAGACCTCGATCGGACCCAGCAACGAGACCAGAGCCGTCTCCTTCTGCAACGCGATGAAGTCGTTGAGCAAAGGTGGGACGACGCGGCGCACTGCCTGCGGGAGCACCACGTACCGGGTGGTCTGCACCGAACTGAGCCCGAGGGACCGGGCCGCCGCGCGTTGGGAGGGATGGATCGATTCGATGCCGGCGCGGTAGACCTCCGCGACATATGCCGTGTAACTGAGGATCAGTGCGACCGTCCCCCACACCACCGGCGAGTTGGTCACACCCTTGAGTTGCAGCGCCGGCACCCCGAAACCGAGCAGCAGGATGACGAGGATGGTCGGCACACCACGGAAGAAGTCCACGTAGACCGTGGACAGGATCCGTACTGGCAGGGCCACCGGTGCGCGCAGGCCACGACCGAGGGCGATCAGCAGCGACAAGATCAGGATGAAGAACTCGGCGACCAGGAAGATCTTGATGTTCAGCACGAAAGCCTTGATCAGGGACGGCCAGGCGGAGATCGCCTCATCGACGTTGAAGAAAGTCTCCTGAACCTTCGGCCACCCCGGTGAGGAGGTGATCAGGTAGGCGAGGATCGCGAAGACCACCACGGTGGACACGCTCGCGATGAGACCGTCGCGGCGCCCTCGTGCCCGTGCTCGCGCCCGGCGGACCGGGTCGACGTACGGGATGGTGGGCGCTTCCAGCGGCGCCTCCGCGGGAGTGGTCATGGCTACTCGGTGAAGTAGGGTGCGTCCTTACCCACCAGCCACTCGTCCTGGATGCTCTGCAGTTCCCCGGAGTCCTTCAGCGCGGTCAGTGCCTGGTTCACGCAGGTCACCAGCGGGCTGCCCTTGGCCATCAGCAGTCCGAACTGCTCGTCGCCGTCCTGGGCGGGGAACTGACCAACGATCTTCGCGTTGTCGAACTCGACGGCCGTCACATAGTAGGCGGTTGGCAGGTCGACGACGATCCCGTCGATCTGTCCGGCCTCCAGTGCGCTCTTCGCATCGTTGGTGTCGTTGTACACCAGTGGTTCCTGAGTGGGCTGGATGTCGTTGGTGATGAAATCGAGGCTGGTGGTGCCGACCTGGGCGCCGAGTTTGGACTCGCGCAGTTCGGTCAGCGTCGTGGCGTCCGCGATCGGCGAGTCCTTGAGCGCCACGACGGCCTGGTTGACGGTGTAGTAACCGTCGGAGAAGTCCACCGCCTTCTGACGCTTCGCCGTGATCGAGATCTGGTTGATGTCGAAGTCGAAGTCTTTGTCGCCCGGCGCGTACGACTTGTTGAACGGGACTGTCACCCAGGTGACCTGGTCGTTGCTGAAGCCCAACTGGTCGGCGACTGCGTAGGCCACCGCCGATTCGAATCCCTTGCCGTTGGTGGGGTCGTCATCCTCGAAGTACGGCGGGTACGCCGGAGTGTCCGTACCGATCGTCAGCGTGCCCGGAGTCAGCGTCTGCATGGTCTCCGGGGAGCAGTCCTGGCTGGTCGACGGCGACGGTGACGCACTGCTGGCGGTGGTGTCCGCCTCGCTGGCACATCCAGCCAACGCCATGGCCGCGACGGCCGGGATGGCCGCGGAAAGCAGGAACGAACGACGCATGTGGTTACCCCTCACGTGAAAGCGTCACCATCCTGCCATGGCGCTGCGCACCCGCGGACGCCACCTCGGCCCTTGCAGCGCTGCATCGAACCGGTAGCTACTGCGTCACGGTGATCTTGAAGACCAGATCGTCCTCTCCATTGGCATCGGTCAGCGTGATTGTGGCCTTGCCGACGCTGAGCGCCTGCGCCCCAGGGTTGAAGGTGGCGCCGTCACGTTCACCGCCTGCCACCACGGAGACGACCGCCTCGTTGTCGGTGGTGATCTCCCACTGGCCGGGATCGTCGCCGACGTTGAACACGATGTCGCGCCCGACGGTCGCCTCGACCTCGTCCTGGGACGACTCGACCATGATGGGTCCGATCATCGAGGCCTCCGCGTCGGCCGACACGGTCGTTGCCGCGATCTCGGGGGTGGGACTGTCCGACGATGAGCATCCGGGCAGCGCCAGCAGCACAACCGCGCCGACAGTCCAAGCAACCTTCACGCGACTGACGGTACTGGCCCGGCGATGAGGCTCGCGACGTGAGTCCGTCGTTCTGTCGCCTGGCGGTCCGTACCGATAGCCCCTCAGAGATGATGCGTGAGTGGTCCCGCTGGTTTCCCGTGGTCGCCCCGCCGGGCTTTGTCCAAGGCCACCCGAGCACACGCCCGACTGCCCAGCGATCCGCGCGTCAAAATGCAAAATGATCACACCATGCCAGCACCTGCTGTGGGGAGCCGCGACTCGCCGGTCTCTATCATTTTGCAAACTGACGCAGCATTCCGGGCTGACCGCACTCACGGAGGGGTGCGACACGATCGGCGTGCAGACTGTTATCCGTGGAGCACATCGAGTGCCTCGTCGTAGGTGGCGGCGTGGTGGGCCTGGCCGTTGCGCGCGGACTGGCAGGCAGCGGCCGCGAGGTGATGCTCGTCGAGTCGGCCGACCAGACCGGCACCGGGATCAGTTCCCGCAACAGCGAGGTGATTCACGCAGGGATCTACTACCCACCGGCCTCGCTCAAGGCAACGCTGTGCAAACGGGGCAAGGAGGCGCTGTACGACTACTGCGCCCGCCACGGCGTGCCGTACCGACGTTGCGGCAAACTCGTCGTGGCGACCGGCGAGCACGAGGTTGCCCGGCTGCCACTCATCCGATCCACGGCGGCGGCCAACGGGGTGGAACTCACTTGGCTCAATCGTGCCGACATCGCCCGGATGGAACCGGCCATCGACGCCCAGGCAGGGCTGCTGTCACCGACCACCGGGATCGTCGACAGTCACGCCCTGATGCGCAGTCTGCAACGTGACGCCGAACGCGCGGGGGCAGGCGTGGTCCTGAACAGCCCAGCCCTCGGCGGCGGCGCCAGAGGCGAGGGATTCGTGGTCCGGCTGGGGGGCCGGGACCAGACTGAGATAGGCGCCCGTTGGGTGATCAATGCGGCCGGTCTCGGAGCGGTCGCGCTCGCCCGTGACCTGGGTTGCATCGACGTGCCGCGGATGCACTTGGCCAAAGGGAACTACTTCACAGCAACCGGGAACCCTGGCTTCTCGCATCTGGTCTATCCCGTGCCGGGCCAGGCGGGGCTGGGCGTGCATCTGACTCTCGACCTCGCCGGCGGCATGAGATTCGGGCCCGACGTCGAGTGGGTCACCCGGGAGGACTACTCGGTCGACCAGGCCCGTGCGGAGGCCTTCTACGGCGCGATCCGTTCGTACTGGCCTGCACTGGCGGACGGCGCTCTGCACCCCGGCTACGCGGGAATCCGACCGAAACTGCAGGGCCCCGGACAACCCCCGCGGGACTTCCTGATCCAGGGCCCAACTGACCACGGTGCGCCGGGCCTGATCAACCTGTTCGGGATCGAATCGCCCGGACTCACCGCATGCCTTGCCATCGCCGATCACGTCGCCGGGCTGATACGGGGATGATGGCCGCCGCGGGACTTCGGACGCAGGGCGTCACCTGGTGACCTGATCTGACCAAAGTCCCCTCTCGGGTCAGATTCCCGACGGCGCGGGAGGCAGGTCCTCGTACACCGGCACGCGCTTCTCGCCCTTCGCGGCGAAAGCCTCCATCATGTCCGTCGGCTGGAACGCGCCGCTCTGCCAAGTGGCGATCTGATGTAGCGAGTCGTTCACCGCGTGGTCGCGCGCATACACCAAGGCCTCCTTCGCGCCCCAGATCGTCAGCGGGCTGTGCGACGCGATCTCGGCGGCGATCTCGAGCACCCCCGCCACCAGCGATTCATGGTCCTCGAAGACTTGGTTGACCAGGCCGACCTCCGCGGCACGGCCAGCACTCATCCGGCGTCCGGTGTAGACGAGTTCCCGAGCGACGCCGTCCGGGATCAGTTTGGGCAACCGTTGCAGCGTGCCGACGTCGGCGGTCATCCCGATGTTCGTCTCCTGCACCACGAAGTAGGCATCTGCGCTCGCGTAGCGCATGTCCGCCGCGCAGACCATGTCCACGGCCCCACCGATGCAGCCGCCCTGGATGGCGGCCAGGACCGGCACCCGCGCGCGCTCCAGCGACGTGAAACTGTCCTGCAACCGCTTAACAAGCAACGACAGGGCGGCGTTGCGCCGTCCCGGCTCGCCGTCCATTGACAAGCCGCTGCCGGTGAACACCGAAAGATCCATCCCAGCACTGAAGTGCTTGCCGGTCGACGAGATGACGATCGCCCGGACCTCGCCGGAGTCACTGAGGTCGCCGACGGTCTTCGGCAAGTCCGACCAGAACGCCGGGATCATCGTGTTCAGCGCATCAGGCCGGTTGAGCCGGATGTGGGCGACCTTGCCTTCGGTGGTCACTTCGAAACAGGTGGATTCCATGCGATGCCCCAATCGTCGTTGTCTCAGAATGTCACGTCCGCCTGGGGCGCCACCGCCCTGGCTGCATCTCGAGTACGGCGTTCCGGCAGGCTCGGCCAAGCGGGGAGGTCATGGATCGCCCGGCGGCGTTGCCGGGCCTGTTCGGTGTCGTGGTCGGGGTCGGGGGTTGTCGTACTGGATGAGCAGGTCCAGGAACCCGCGCAGGTCGCGTACACAATGGGTCCTCGCGAATGCGGCAACCTGCTCCTCCACGAGGTCGGAGGTGTCGCCCAATTGGCGGCGGCCGCCCGGACGTGGTCCAGGCTGATCTGCCCTGCGCCCGGGCGGTGTGCACCCAGCAGCCCGCATGACTACTGGGGATCCGCACCATCTGTGCGAGCCAGTCGCCGGTGCCGCGTGCCCCGGCGATGCTGCCTTCCTCTCGAACACTAGTGCGGGGGTGTGACAAGTGACGGCGACCGACAAGATCTGGGGACAACCGCAGCTCCGGTCTTCGCTGAAGAAGTCCGTCACGGTGTACCCCCTCACCTCGCAGGAGGCCGCCTACGATCCAGAACGAATCTGGGCCGCAGTGCGGGATGCACGGGCCGGGCACCGGAACCCTCCTGGCGCGTGGAGCCAGGGACCGGCGGCCTTGCCGGGCAGTCGCTGCCTCCGGAGCCGGGACAGGAGCACCGACCGACGACTATCCTTGCCGCGTGCAACCACCGGTCAGCAAGCGATGACCGAGTTCCTGTACCGCCTCGGGCGCCGATGCGCGGACAACGGGTGGCGCGTGATCGGGATCTGGTTCCTCGTCGCCTTCCTCATCATGGGGTCCAACCGCCTGTTCGGAGGCGAGTCGGCCGACTCGTTCATCCTGAAGGGTACAGATTCCTCAGTTGCGCAGGATCTGCTGAACCGCGCTTTCCCGGGAACGTCAGCCGAGGCCCTGCCCGTAGTGCTGCACGATCCGGGACTGGACTTCGCAGCCCCGGAGGGCGAGCGAGTGGTGTCCGACGTTGCGGCAGAGGTCGAGGCGATCCCCCAAGTCACGGCCGTCGAAGCACCGGCGGATCGCGTGGATCTAGTGAGCGCCGACGGGCACACCGCGATCGTCTCCGTCACGATCAACGAGCGTTTCGCGACTGACACCGCGGTGGGCCAGACCCTGCTGGACACGGCTCAGACAGTCGCAGGTCCAGACGTGCACGTGGCCCTCGGAGGCTTCCTGGGCCGACAGGTTTCCCAGCCGGAGACGCGCCAAAGTGAAGCACTCGGCCTGCTGTCCGCAATCATCATCCTGTTCTTGACGCTGCGCAGATGGGGAGCGACCTTCGTGCCGCTGGCCAGTGCCTTGTTCTCCGTGGGCCTGGGGCTCGCGCTGGTGGGCCTTTTGAGCAGCCTCGTGTTCATTCCGGACGTGGCCCCGACCCTGGGCACCATGCTGGGCCTCGGAGTCGGTATCGACTACGCCCTGTTCCTGCTGACCCGGCATCGAACGCTGCTGAACCAAGGCTTCGAGGTGCCGGATGCGGTGGGACGCACCGCCGGTACGGCCGGGGCAGGCATGGTCTTCGCCGGCAGCACGCTGATCGCGGCCGTCTGCGGGCTCGTACTCACGGGCATCTCCTTCCTGGCCTGGCTGGGCTATGCAGCCGCGATCGTGGTGGCGATAGCAGTGCTCGCCTCGATCACGCTCGTGCCGGCGATTCTCGGCGTGATGAAGCACCGGGTCATGCCGAAGAAGCCGCTGAAGACCCAGACCGACGACGACCTCGACCACACCGGCTGGGGACGCCTGGCCGATGCCGTCACGAGCAAGCCGTGGCGCTACGCGATCGCGTCAACCGTCATCATGCTCACCCTGGCCGCACCCACCGTGACCCTGACCCTGGGGCACAGCGACGCCGGGATCCTGCCCGAGGAGACCACCGCCCGGCAGGCTTACGACCTGGTCCGCGACGGCTTCGGGCCCGGCGAGAACGGACCGTTGGCGGTGGTCGCCCAGATGTATGCCATCGCCGAAGCGCCCAAGGGCGCGAAAACCGGGAGCGGGACCGACCCGCGCACGCAGGACCCCCGGCTGCTGAACCTGCAGGAGCAACTGGCAGCGGCCCCGGGTGTCGTCTCGGCCGATGCTCCGGTCGTTAGCCCCGACGGCGGCGTTGCGATCGTGCGGGTGGTCCCGCAGTGGGGTCCAGCCGATCCACGCACCGAAGCGCTGGTTCACCAATTGCGCGACAACACCTTCCCGGCGGCGGTGGCCGGATCCGGGATGGGAGCACACCTCGGTGGCGTCACCGCAGCCACCACCGACTTCTCGGAGATCATCGCCTCGCGTACCCCCTTCTTCATCGCGGGTGTTGTGAGCCTGTCGTTCCTGCTTCTGATGCTGGCGTACCGGTCCTTGCTCATCCCGTTCAAGGCCGCCTGCATGAACCTCATCTCCATCGCCGCCGCCTACGGGGTCGTGACGATGGTCTTCCAATGGGGCTGGGGGGCCATCCTCATCGGACTCGGGGGGCCGGTCCCCATCGAGTCTTACGTGCCGATGATGATGTTCGCGGTCCTCTTCGGCCTGTCCATGGACTACGAAGTCTTCCTCCTGACCGCGTTCCGGGAACACTGGGAACGCACCGGCGACATGACCACCGCGGTACGCCGCGGGCTGGCCGACACCGGCCGACTCGTGACCGCCGCCGCCCTGATCATGGTCGTGGTCTTCGGCAGTTTCTTGCTGTCGGACAACGCGACCGTCAAGATGTTCGGGATCGGACTGGCCACGGCGGTCGCGGTGGACGCGACGATCGTGCGGTGCCTGCTCGTGCCCGCGATCATGGTCCTCGCCCAGAAGGGGACATGGTGGCTGCCGGGATGGCTGGACCGGCTGCTGCCCGAGTTGCACGTGGAGGGCGATCCGCGGGCCCTGGATGCTGCATCCGCGCAGCCGTCCCAGCCCAAGTCGGGCCGTACGCCACTGGCTCTGTACCGACCCGCACCGGTGCTGGGCGCGGTACTCGGGGTCGGCCTGTCCTGGCTGCTCACATCCCGACTGTCGATCATCCCCGATGCGGCGTCCACCGCGGTGGCGATGAGCGCAGTGCTCGGCGCCGTGCTCGCGCTGCTGCCACGCGCCGTGGGCGGCGGCCGCGGCACCTTCGTCATCCGGGCAGCGGGCTACACGGCAGGTGTCCTGCTGGCACTGATCGTGGTCTCGATCATCACAGCACTCGTACCACCAGTCAGCACACCGAGCGCGCCGGTCACCGCTTGGGCCATCGTCGGCACCGCCCTGCTCGCCGTGCTGGTCGTCGGACGATCGGTGGCTCTGCCCATGGTGCTCGGGTCCGTCGCCCTGGCGGTCACATATCTGGTCAGCGGAACGGGCGCGTCGCTCGGCTCCCTGCTGGCAGCCGCACTGCTGCCCGCGGTCGTCACGATCCTCGTAATCAGCGTGTTCGACAACCTTTTCCCTGATCGACGCGCCACGATGGATCGTGATCGGGCGCAGGAGCCCGAGCCGATTCGAGTCGGGAGTCCCTGATGCGTCGACGACACCTGACGGCAGTGGTCGCCGTCGGGGTCGCCGCAGTCCTGTCGACGTCGCCCGCGCTCGCGGCACAACCGGAACCTGCTCTCGTGAACGAGGAACTCGTGGTCACCCAGGTCGACGCCTCCGGGCTGCCCGTCGACGCGACTTTGTACAGCCGGGTCGTGGCACGGGACTACCCGGCCGGACAGATACGTGATCCGTCGTCGACCACGGAGGTGGAGTACACCGATCGCCGAGGCGCTCCGGCGACCGATGGTGACGCAGTCCTGCTCGACGTCGGCGGCAGCGGCGAGACGACAGTCACCACCCGAGCCGCGTTCGACAAGCCCTTGCCCGTGGCCCTGCACGCGGAATACCGGCAGGGTCCGTCCGTTCTCGCGCCCGACGCGGTCGAGCACACCAACGGACAGATGCGGGTCGTCTACACCGTCACCAACACCACCGCGAAGAAGGAGACGATCCGCTACCGCGACGCATCGGGCCGGTGGACCGTGGACAAGCAGCCGGTGTTCGCGCCCTTCGTGGGCACCGTGGTCGTCACCGTGCCCAAGTCCCTGGTGCTTCTGCAGGCACCGAAGGCGATCCGCAGTACCACCTCCGACGGTCGTACCCAGTTGACCTGGAATCTTGTGCTGTACCCGCCGATGGGGAACTACCAGCAAAGCGTTCAGATGCTGGTGAGCGGGGATCCGCTGGCCGTACCCGGACTGTCCATGCAGGTCATGCCCGTGCAATCGACGCAGTCCCCGGTGCTGGGATTCAGCACCGACCTGCTCGCGGCCAGCGTCCGCGGCAACACCGAACTCGCCGACGGCCTGGTGCAGTTGGACAAGTCAGCGGTCGCGCTCGCACAAGGTGCCCGGGACCTGAACCGCGGGCTGCAGCAACTCGGGAGGGGGACCTCGACCCTGTCCCGGGAGGTGAACAACATCCTCGTCCCCGGGTCCCAGGCGCTGGCAAGAGGTGCTCAGGAATTGGCATCCGGGCAGCGCGATGCCGCGAAGGGTGCGAACAAGTTGGCCAAAGGCCAGAAGGACGCCGCCAAAGGCACGAAGTCCGCCTACGACGGCGCCAAGTCCCTCGAGAAGGGGGCCGCACAACTCAGCGAGGGACTGCTGAGCCTCTACGACGGACTGCAAGAACTGCTCAAGCCGACAGCCCTGCCGAGTGCGCGCGACAGCGCCGACCAACTCGGGCAGGCGATCCTGCGACTGCGCGACGTCATCGGAGATCCGACCGCCTCCGCCGGGCCGTTCCCACCGACGCAGGCGAGTTCGCTGATCGAAGCGGTCCGCGCCACGACCCAGGTCGCGGGACTCACCCAGGCCGGTTCTGCCAAGGTGTCGGGCACGCTCAAGGACATCGCCGCGAAGCTCGGCGACCTTGCCGCGTCCAGCGCACAGGCAGCCCTTCTGGCGGCCAGTGCCGAGACCCAGGCCGGGCTCGTGTACCAGCAGGCCTGCGTCGACGCCCCCGTCCTGACTGCAGCCCAATGCACGGTCCTCCAACAGGCGGTCACGGATGCAGGCCGAGCCCGGCAGACCGCCACCGATGTGGGTACGGGCGTTGGAGCCCAAGCGACACGGACCGCTGCGCAAGCTGCCGCCGTGGGGGTCATCGCCCTTTCGCTCAAGGGCATCACCGCAGCACTGGCCGCGATCGACGCCGGGCTGACCCAGATCTCCTTGGCTCTGGTCAGTGGCAACACGGACTCGCCCGGGGTCTACGAGGGCCTCACCGCCCTTACCGACGGCCTGACCGCGACGATCGACGGGCTGGTCAAACTGTCGAACGGCGCAGCCGAATCCACGGGGGGCGCCGACGAACTCACCAGTGGCACCCAGGACTTGTCCGATGGTCTGGGTGAACTGGCGGACGGAGCCAGCGATCTGTCCAAGGGCGCACGGGATCTGGCGTCCGGGTCCGCGGACCTGGCCGAGGGTTCGGGGCAACTCGCTGACGGCACCCAGCAGCAGGCCGACGGAACCGCGGCCGTCGGCGGAGCGCTCGATGAGGTGAACACCGGTGTCAACCAGGCCGTGGCTGGAGTCGATCAACTGGCCACCGGAGCGAACGACCTGCAGGAGAAGGGCACCGCCGAGGTCCTGGCCGGGGTCGTGAAGAGTTCCAAGGATCCCGCATTCGCCAAGGCCTACCTGGCAGCTAGCGAAGACCGCGCCGAGGATGCGTTGCCGTACGGCGCCCCCGAGGGAGCGGCGGGCCGGGTCGCATACGTGTACACGATGCCCGGTTCCGACGACTCCGGCGGCACCGCCAGTCAATTGGCTGCCTGGGGGCTGCTGGCAGTCATCACGGCCGCCGTGGGTGCCGTCGCCTGGCGCCGTCTGCATCCCGTGGCCACGACATCCGCGGACGTGCCGTTCGCGCCGGTGTCGGAGGAGGTCGCCTCCGCGGCCACGGATGTGCCGTTCTCTCCGGTGGCAGAACAGACGACGCAACCGGAGTCATTCACGCCTGTAAGGGCCGACCCCGAAGCACTCCCCGACGACTGGCCGTTCCGGCCTTAGGCTCGTCATTTGTTCAGGCGGGTGCAGATGCGAGAAGGTGCTGGATGCCGGGTCTTGCGCAGACTCGGGGTCGAGCCTGCCCACCTTGCAGGTACAGCGCGGCGGCGGGTTGGCGAGTCTCCAGTCGGCGCAAGGATCGGGCGGGACATAGACCGGGCGGTCCTGGAGTTGGTGGCGATGCGGGCTACCAGTCTGAGCAGCCGCCGGCGGGCGCTGGTTCGCGTTCGATCCGCGCGTTCCCGTTCGGTCCCAATGTTCGTGTTAGGCACCACGGTTCGCGTTAGTCGTCCATGGCCGGGTGGGCCGTGGCGTTCAGGCGGGAAAATGCCGGCGGAAACCGCTCGCGTTAGTTCTCCATGGCCGTGGCCCGCCGCGGCGTTCAGGCGGGAAATGCCCGGCGGAATCGCTCGCGTTAGAGAACGTGCACCAGGATAGAGAAGCCACACGTGCGTTCACTAACCTGGTGCACGTTCTCTAACCTCGCCGCCAACTCCTGCCGCGACCGAGTACACGAGCCGCTTGCGGACGAGGCAGTGCGCGGCCAGCAGTCCAACCGGAACCCGGGATTCCCATTGTCTTCGAAGCCTCCTCACCCCTCGGCCTTGGCGGTGTTCGGCGAACCTGAGCGCGCGTCCACCTCAAGTCGACAGCGAGAAGCCCCGCCAGCCGTCCAACCCCCGACAGGCTGAGCCCAGCCAGATGAATCGGTCAGATTGGACGGCCGATAGTGACCGCCGCCTACTGGCGCCCCGACAAAACGCGCGTCGACGAAGTGACTCCGGCGGCCGGTGCCGGGCCCAGGCCGTTCACCCCTGACTAGGCTGGCAAGGTGCCGACGACTTCCAGCGACCGATTGGTCTGGCTCGACTGCGAGATGACCGGGCTCGACCTCGATCACGACGAACTGGTGGAGATCGCCTGTGTGGTGACCGAAGCCGATCTCACGCCGTTGGACGACGGTGTGTCATGCGTGATCAAGCCTTCGGATGCCGCGATGTCCCATATGCCCGCGATCGTCCAGAAGATGCACACGGAATCAGGCCTGCTTCCGGAGATCCCGGGCGGGATCGATGTCGATGAGGCGCAGACCCTCGTGCTGGACTATGTGCGCTCGCACGTCCCGACGTCGCGCAAAGCGCCCCTGTGCGGCTCCAGCATCTACGTCGACCGGGGCTTCCTAGCCAAGTTCATGCCGGACCTCGACGCTCATCTGCACTACCGGGTGGTCGACGTCTCATCGCTCAAGGAACTGGTCCGCCGCTGGTATCCCAAGACCTACTACGCATCGCCGGCGAAGACCGGGAATCACCGGGCCCTGGGCGACACGCTCGACTCGATCGCGGAACTCGCCTACTACCGCCAAGCGGTCATGCTGCCGACGCCGACGGAGACCTGACGGACTCAGCGTCCACCCACCCGCAGGATGCTTCCCGACGACCCGACCGACAAGATGGACCCCGACGACCCGATCGACAAGATGGACCCCGACGACCCGATCGACAAGATGGAGCCGGCGGACGCGAAAGACGCGGCGCTGGCCACCGAGAGAGCGCTCAGGAACGACAGCACGGACCCGGCCGACATCGCCGACAGGACGGATCGGCTGCTGCGCCACGAGCTGGCTTGCCTCATGCCACGAGCCTGGCACTTGCTGGCCGGTTTCGCAGGACTGGTGGACAGGACACTGGAGATCCGGACTGCATCAACCATTTGGCGAGTGGCAGATTCTGACTATGGCCATTCTTGACACCTATCTCGCCGATCCTGAACGCTACGACGGCAGAATGCCGCAACGCCGCTGCGGAGACAGCGGCCTGACCCTGCCCGCGATCTCGTTGGGGTTCTGGCACAACTTCGGCGATGACACACCTCTTTCGACCCAGCGCGCCATCATGCGGACGGCGTTCGATGCCGGGATCACCCACTTCGACCTCGCCAACAACTACGGACCCCCCTACGGCAGCGCCGAGATCAATGTCGGCCGGATCCTGCGGGAGGACTTCCGGAATCTGCGTGACGAGTTGATCATTTCCAGCAAGGCCGGCTGGGACATGTGGCCCGGGCCGTACGGGTTCCTCGGCTCCCGTAAGTACCTTCTGGCCAGCCTTGACCAGAGTCTGGAACGACTCGGCCTCGACTACGTGGACGTCTTCTACAGTCACCGCGCCGACCCGGACACGCCGCTCGAGGAGACGATGGGGGCGCTCGCCTCCGCCGTTCACCAGGGCAAGGCCTTGTACGTGGGCATCTCGTCCTACTCCCCCACCCGCACGGCGCGCGCCGCTGAGATCCTGGCCGACCTCGGCACGCCGCTGCTCATCCACCAGCCCTCGTATTCGATGTTCAACCGCTGGATCGAGGACGGTCTGCTCGACACCCTGGCCGAAGTCGGTGCCGGCTGCATCGGCTTCAGCCCCTTGGCGCAGGGCATGCTGACCACCCGCTATCTCGACGGGGTGCCCGAGGGTTCCCGCGCCGCCGCCGACAAGTCCCTCAACCCCGACTGGTTGACCAAGGAATACGTGTCGTCGATCAAGGGACTCAAAGCGATCGCGGATGCTCGCGGTCAAACGGTCGCGCAGATGGCGGTGGCCTGGACACTGCGCGACTCACGCGTCACCTCCACGCTGGTGGGAGCCAGCAGTGTGGAACAGTTGCGCGACACGATCGGCGCGGTTGCCAACCTCGAGTTCAGCGAGGAGGAACTGGCCCAGATCGACCGATATGCGCGCGACAGCGACATCAACATCTGGGAGGAGCCCACGCTGTTGCCGTAGCGCGGGCCCGCCGGGACATTGTGACGAAGGTGCGGCCCGCTCACCCGGATTGTGACGAAGGTGCGGGGTCTCCGGCCGTCGGACCGCCCAACAACGTGACAATCGACGCTCGGACCGTGCAACTTCGTCACACGAGTGCGGCTGCCCGCCACGCCCCGGCCAGTGGCGCGGTCACGAACACGAAAACCCCGGGAGACACCCCGGGGTTCCGCACTGGGGTGCCTGAGTAGTACGTTCGGCAACTCCGCCCCCAAGACAAAGACCCTGGTCAACCGCCTAGACCGTGGGGTCTACGAGGTCTCTCGACGCCCCCAGGATACCGCTCCGAAGGACGATCGTGGCCCCGTTGTGAGGACTGTCGAGACGGCTCAAACTTTCCTCACCGCCGCTGAGGTGGACGCGCTCGTCGGCGACTACCTGGCAGGGATGAGCGTCAAGGCACTCGCCGCGAGGTATGGCATCCATCGCGCCACGGTGTTCGCGCACCTGCGTCGCCGCAACGTGCCTAGCCGCCGCCCGGGGCTGGGGATCGACGAGAAGGCGGAGGCGGTGCGACTCGCCCGAGCGGGCGTCTCGATGCGCGCGATCGGTCGCCGGATAGGCGTGGATCGTAAGGCCGTACGTGCGGCGCTGGTCGAGGCTGGACTCATCGTGGACGAGGCGAGCGATGACTCGTAGCTGCGGTTCCGATTTGCTGATCCGTCGGTAGCTCTCGGCGCACCTCGTCGGTAACGAGCGCCGAGAGGAACCGATGATGGCCAGCTTGAGTGATGTCGCGAGCGATGAGCGCACTGCGAGGATGGTGCTGTCGATGCTCGTCGAGCCCAATGACCCGGTGACAGGACGCATCTTGGCCCGGCTCGGCGCAGTTGAAACGCTTTGGCTCGCTGAACACGACGGTGCAGTAGTCGGGCTGAGCCCTGTGGACGCGCAGGTCTGGCGCGACCACCTCAGCGTGCCAGACGCGAAGGAACTCGCCGCGCGTATCGACCAGGTGCAGCAATCGGGAGTTCGAGCACTCGTCCCAGGCGATAGCGACTGGCCTACCGCCGTCGACGATCTTGGTGAAGTTGCGCCCTACCTGCTGTGGACTCGCGGCGCGTCATTCTTCCTCTCCCGTCCGATGAGCGATTTCGTCACGATCGCCGGCGCTCGGGCATGCACGTCCTACGGCGACTACGTAGCTCGGGAACTCGCCAGTTCCGTTGCCGCAGACGAACGAGTTGTCGTTGCGGGAGGCGCCTACGGGATCGAAGGCGCGTCACATCTGGCAGCCCTCGCGGCGGGTGGCGACACGATCGCCATCCTCGCCAACGGAGTCGATCGTCCGTACCCCGTCGGCCATCGCGACCTGCTTGATCGCGTCGCTGATGTCGGTCTTCTTGCAAGCGAGGTTCCGCCCGGCGCCGTTCCGTCTCGGCACCGGTTCATCGCCCGCGCCCGGCTGATGGCTGCGCTGTCCTCTGCGACGGTCATCGTCGAGGCAGGCGGTCGGTCAGGTTCACTTGTGGTTGCCCAGCGAGCCGCCGAACTCGGCCGACGTGTCGGAGCCGTCCCTGGCCCGGTCACGAGTGCCGCGAGCGTTGGGCCGCATCGTTTGCTGCGCGATGGCATAGCGTCCCTGGTGGCGGATACTTCGGACCTCGCGAGTCTGGTTGGACCAGGCCAGGTGTCACGAGAGCGACTCGACATGGAGCAGGTCCGCCCACCTTCGCCTGCTCCGACGCGCACGCTGTAGCGCGCCGGGTCGGCACAGGCCGCCTGGCACTTGAACTCAGCGAGGGCTTCGAGTGAGTTCGCGCAGTGTCATATCGGAGCGTTCCTGCCGCTGCGCGCGGTACGCACGGGCGCGAGCTTTCGTGAGGAGAACGACGCTCACAGGGCCGATGGCCAGCATCTTGAGAGCGTTCCAGATGCAGAGCAGGACTACGAGGTGGAGCCACCCCGGGCCGCCACTCTCGATGAGCGTGGTGCACCAGAAGGCGACGGCCAGGTAGGGGCCGGCAAGAAGCATCGCTGGCACGCCCCACTTCAGTCCCTTCCGGGTGCGGATCAGGTCGAGCAGGACATTGCTCGGCATGTAGCGGCGCAGGAAGTAGCGAACCTCGGCGCTGGCTGTCCACAGTAGGCGGATCATGATGGGCTCCTCTCAACACGCGAGTCATTGTCGAGACGGTGCGTGGAGAGTGACCCGAAGGTCTGCCGCGAGCGGCCCAAAGGTAAGGAGAAATCCGCCTCGCCTTCCAGGGTACGCCGAGGTGTCGACATTTGGAAGGCTCCGAAGGGCCCGGGCGCGACCCGCATGTGGGAAGCCTTCAGCCCCTGCGGCGTGCTGAGAGGTGGCGGCTTCGTTGAGCGCCGGGAGCGCGCGGAGGGCGCTGTCACGACTCCGACCCTGCGGTAGTGGAGCCCCGGTAGGCCCTCGCCTCAGACGGTCAGAAGGGTGTCGGCTAGCGACTCGGACACTACGTCGATAGCGCCGGTCACGACAGCGAGGCGCTTCAGATTCGTCCAAAGCTGATGGCGAGTTTCCTGGTTCGAAGCCCGCCACAGGGTAGCAAGGCGTTTCTCCAATGCGGTCGTCTCACCGGGTGTCCGCGCACGTACCTGCCGTGCCGGGAAGTCGGTCTCGGGCAGCACTCGGTCACGAGGCATAGCAGTTAGCAGAGCGTCACTCATCGCGCTGTTCACCGAGAAGTAGGTCCCAAGTCTCATTGCCTCAGTCAACTCGCTAGACGTACCAAGAAACCAGTGGAGAATGACGCCGGGATGGGCGCGTTGCTTCACCAGGTCGAGGACTTCGCGTGTGCGCCCGGTGGAGTGGATGGAGATCATGACTGGCTTGCCGTCGCAGGCGTCGAGGACGTCACTGAGTATTTGCTCTTGCTCGTCGCGAGCGCCGCGACGGTCCAGACCGACCTCTCCCACAAGCGCAAACCGAGGAAGGAGCTGACGAAACACTTCTGGGTTGTACTCCGCACGCGCAGTCGCGACCGCTGGGTGGACGCCGATACCCCAGGTAAGACCGCGGTCGTCGCGGTTCATGACAAGTCGTGCCTCGGAGAGACTGCGGGTAACCGCGAAGACGTGAGAGTGACCGAGAGTGGCGAGTTGGCTGTGAGTCACGTCTGGTGCGACGTGGGCATGGCAGTCCAGAGTCGGGAGTCGGTCTTGGCGATTGCTCATGGGAGCTCCAACATCGCGAGCTCATCCAGTCCCCGCTGAACAAGGCCCTCAACGCGATCGAGATCGTAGTCGGGTGGCCAGGTTCCGGAGTCGATTGCGTCCGCGTCCGCTCCAGCCTCGATTGCATATCGGACGGCCTCGATATCGCCCCGTCGGGCGTCAATGAGTTCGGCGAGGTGGGTTCCGGATATCGCGTGACAGAGGTACTGAGTCTTGTCCGGAACCTCGGCCTTGATGAACGTTGCGCGGCGCACCATGCAAGGCACGCAGAGACCGCAGTTGAGATTGGGCGATCCTCCGAACCAGTTGCCGCCGAGCTTGCTACACGAGAGCGTGGCGGCTGCAGTCTCCTGCCAGCCGGACGGTGGGCGGAGGCCACGGATGCTCTGCATCATTTCGCCCTTCGTCATCCATTCGAACGGGTTCGTGACGGTGACGTCGATGTTCAGTGCGGTCAGAATCTCTGCGACGCGCCTGAACGTCTCGGGATGGGTGGAGCGGGTTGACAAGGCGCCGCCTCGATTGGGTCTCAGTGGCAGATTGATTCCTGTGTAGCCGTTCTCGGGGATAATCAAGCTCCGTGAACCAAGGCTGCTCGCGACAGCGACGCCCAGGCTCAGAAACATGAAGGCCCTGCTGCGACTGCTCGGCTCACGGCGCCTGATTGCTTGTGCGAGTTGGACTCGCGTGTAGGACGGTGCAGGAGCGAAAGACTGGCCCAGCCAGGTTCCGACAGTGGACTGCGCACCGCGGATCGACGTGGCGCTGTCCTTGTGCCCAACGAAGATCGTCTCGGCGCCCGACATCAGCAGTTGGATCGCACCGAGGAACGAGTCCAGCCCGCCGCTCAAGAGCGCAACCGAGCCGTTCTCGCCGACCTTCAGGGTCTCCTCGAAGTCGACCTCGGCTCCTCCGGCCACGGTTAGGTTCCAGGTGTCGCCGGTAAGCCAGCCTAGAAGCTCCGAGGTCGTGTCGAGGAGCTCCTCGGTCCACAGTTCTGGGGCCACGACCGTAACGTGGAGCGCGATGTCTCGGCTGAAGCGGGCTCCGCGCCTGGTGCTGCGATCGGCCATGTATGCGCCGGCGGCGATGTGGACAAGGTCCGCCACTGCGGGGGCAACGTCTTGCAGAGGTGCGAGGTTCCAAGCGAGGTCTGACACGACGGACTTCGTGTGGCCGGGCGCGGTTGGCCACTTGAGGGTGTCGTATCCCTGGAGCCGTGACTTCTTGTCGCCTTGAGCCCTAACGACATAGGCCCCGCATGCTGTCACGATCGCTCGCCTTTCAGGAGTCGCAGCACGTCGGCGCTCATCTGGCGTGCGACTTGGTGGAAGTCTCGCGTCGTGACGGTGCCGTAGCTGCCGAGGTCGAGCTTGTTGACCTTGGCTTTGACCCACTGTCGAAGTCCTGTTTCGTGCTGGTGCGCCTGCTTTGCCGTAACGGAGTTAGCGAGTATCTGGTCTCGTAGTTCTATCAAACCGAGTCGGACGGTCAGTTCACCTATGAAGTTGCGGATCGCCTCAAGCCCTGAGAGATTGCTGGACTCGGGGCCGCTTGCGAGCAGGACTTTGATCTGTTCCAGAGACGCCTGGCGCATCGCTTGCTCATCTGGGTGCCCGGCCTGCCCGATCGCGACATCGAGAATCCGCGCGCACCGCATTCGCGGTGACAGCGCGTCCAACTCCTCCAACGTCAGTCCGTAGCCAGCGAGCGTTGCGGAGTCGCGATCTCGGTACGCCGTTGCGGCACCGATAGCGCTGCCGCCCCGAGCTGCCTGTGCCGTGACCCGGCGCCCACCACCCGATGAGCCGCCACCTCCTGAAGCACCCCCGCCGCCTGACGAGCCCCCGCCGCCTCCTCGGCCACCACCGCGACGCGGCAGGGTATCCGACAGTGCGAACGACGGGACAGAGGGACGGCGCGCATCGGGGTCCTCGCCAATCAGAGCTCCAGCGATTGCAGAGAGGAGTGCGTCGTAAGCCGGGTCGCCATCGATTCCCGGGGCGTCATTACTCGGTGCATCAGTGGACTGGCCCCCCAATGAGGTCCATTCGTCACGTACCTGATCCCAAGCGGCGGCGCCACTCCCGCCAAACGCTCCATTAGTGCCCATTGGTGCTCTTTATCTCCATCTTGGCCGCTTGTGCCACCATGTCGTCTATGCCGTCTTCGGTGGCAAGTCGTTGGAGGATCGGCTGGTACTGAGCTTTCAGTGTGGCGCCGTTCATGTTGACTACCGTTCCCGTGGTCAGCCGACGGAGTAGTTCGCCGGCGGCCTCGATGACGAGTTCGACGAGGCTGGGTGTCTTGTCGGCCCACTGGATTGTCATCTCGAACAAGACGTCGAGGTCGTCGAGTCGTCGGCCTTGCCTGAGGCTCAGCTCCATCGCTGCTCGCTGTTCGGCTTCACCGAGCGCAGTCAGCTCGACGAGTGCTGCTTCGCGAGCTGCGGTACCCGTGCCAAGGAGGTCCGTGACGAGACGGATCACTGTGTCACTTGTGTCCTCGCCAGCGCGGACGTTTAGGAGCGATGCGGCGAGGTCCAGGTAGAGGCTTAGGTCAAGCTCCGCGAGCGATGGTTCGCTCGCCGCCCAGTGGTGGGTGTCTTCGCCGATTTTGTCTGGGCGGGTCACACCGTCCTCACCGTGCGCCCACCCTTCCCATGCGGTAAGTAGCGCAGTCCTCTCAGGTCTCGGAGTTGCGGCCAACGTCTCGAAGGAGGATCGGTGGAGGTCCTCCAGTAGCAACATCTTCATGAGAACTGCGGGAGCGATGGAGACCTTCCGGGAGTGAGCCACCATCGACCGCACCCCGAAGGCGTTGAGGAAGCGCTTGATTTGACGAGGGTTGGCCAATCGGTCGGCGGACAGCCCTTCGGCCAACTGGGCAGCCAAGCTCAGGCTCTCCTCGCTCGGCTTCGGGCTTAGCTTGCCAAGGTCTCCCAGCAGCGGCGATAGACCCAGTTGACGGCGACTGGAACAGTGGTTTGCGAGTGCTTCGATCTCGTCTGGGGTTGCTCCCTCGGTTTGAGTGAGCAGCAGGCCGATGTATGCCTCGGCGTCGGCTGTTGCCAACCTCGGTAGGGTCACTGGAAGTTGAACGATCTTCTCTAGATAGCGGGTGGCAAAAGCCCCGCTGCGGTTGGTCTCGCCGAGGCTGACCGCGATGGAGTCCCGGACCATCTCTTGGTCGGCAGCCACGACGAACACCATCTTGGGCACAGCGAGGAACAGCTTGATTCCTTCGAGTGTTGCCATGACGGCAGGAGGCAGGCAACGGTCCAGATCGTCAACCATCACGACTACTCGATCAACGTCTGGTAGCCCGCCTATGAGCTTGCCGAAGGAGTCCTTGAATCCGCTCATGGACTTGTCATCCGAGCGTGCCTTCGGGGTGAACGCGTCAATCAACTCGTCCGGTTTCCACTGCATGGTGAGGGCGCCCTTGCCAAGGGCGAGCCCAACGCGGGTCCAGCTGATGCGCTTCAGGAGGTCCGCGACGCGATCCTTCACGGTGCTATCCGCTTGGAATGCGGCCCCAAGTTGGTCGAGCACTTCGGCAATCAGTGAGCCGCGTACGTCATCGTGGTTGTCGTACTGCCAAGGGTCCGTTCGTATGACGACGTACCGCCCCGCGGCTTCCAAGCGACTCTCTAGAAGATTGAGCACCGTGGACTTGCCGCCGCCCCAGGGGCTGTGAACGCCGATCGCGAGCGGATCGACGTTGGCCGTACCGATCGCCTTCACGATTGGGTCGACGACAGCGTCAAATCCGAGGAAGTCGTCGAGGCTAGGGTTGTCGTCCCAGAGCCGCAGTGTCGCGGAGTCAGTCATGGCGTTGGCTCCTCGCTGGTCAGCCGCTTCACGGCGTCGAGTTGACGATGGACATAGGAGAAGAGGGAGAAGGCGTCGTAGAAGTCAGCGAGCTCTTCGTCAATCAGGATTCTGTTGGAGTGCGCTCGCGGGTTTCGAAAGTGCCCGTGGATGCCTACCAGCAGGTTCTTAAATCCTCGGTGCGCACTGATCTCGGATTCCGATCCGTGACCATTGATCGACCAGATGGGTCGTTCGCGATTGGTGCCGAACACCCCGTCGTAGAGCGTTGCGCCGTCGCCGGCGAGCCCTGTTATCGCCCGGACCCTGGCCGGGATGCTCTTCGACGCCTCAGACATCGCGTGGAACAGCGAGCGATTGACAAGTTCCTCATCGCAATAGCGGAGCAGTTCGGAGTGACAGCCGCGACGCTTCAGCTCGGTCTGAAGACGCCCCGCGAGCGCTGCCCCTTCCTCGATTGTGGATGCCTTCTTCCCCGTCACGAGCTTGCCGGTCTCGTTGATCGAATAGCCATAGAACACGAGGAACTCATTGAGCCGATCGCGCAGATCGTTGAACCGGTTCGGCTGAGTCACGTACCTGCCTGGACTCATGGCCCTGGCGATGAAGGCACCGACAACGTTGCCTGCCTGCTGTCGGGCCTGAACATTGTGCAGAGTGACGTACAGACTCTCGCGCTTGTTCGCGCCAGTCTCCCGCTGATCGACTCGAACCATGCGAAGAAGGGAGTCGATCTCTGAACCTGTGAGGCCAGGAAAGTCCGTCTGCGCGAGCACATCACACACGCCCTTGACCATCTCCGTGGGGAACGGCGGTATCTTCTTGGGTCTCTGAGTGGTGGTCGTCACCGAGCGTCCCTGTTCTCAGGCGACCGACCAGAGTGCTGCGCCTAGTGAGTAGTTGTCATGACGCCTCAATGGTCCCACGCTCCTCCAGGTCGGCGGAGGCGACGCACCGACACCGAGCAAGCTCGTCGACCTTCGACGGTCGGGTCTCGATGGCGAGGTCAGAGACTCCTAGGTGCATCGCGCTGCACTGAAGTGGCGGAGGCGATCATGCTCTCCACGCCCCCAACTTGTCTGCGCATTCCTTCGTAGGCGGATCGCGCTCGCGCGGCGTCGATCTTCTGGGCGGCCGACTCGGGCGGAGCACCGAGAGGTGCGTCGTCGGTGATGCGGTAGCGGTCTCGGTAGGCGGCGACCGCGCGGGCGGCCTTGCGCCAGGTGGCGGCTCGTCGCCGGTCGTTCGGCTGCGCTCCAAGAGCGTCCGTCCACGGCGCGTTCTCGGCGAGCGCAGCTTCGAGCGCGGCATCGGCGCGCGCCTCGATCAGCTCCTCTCGCTCGTCGAGCGCCGCGTACATCTCGGGGTCGATGACTCCGTGCGCCTGTGGGATGAGGCCGGCGATGAGTCGCGGTGGCTTGCGAGTCCTGCCCGAGCCTGCGGGCCGGGCGGTCGCCCGTTCGACCCGGTAGTGGAGTACGGCGGCGATGTCGTCGGCGTCGTCGAACCCGCGCGCTGCGACGAGGCGTGGCAGCAGTGCGTCGACGTTGTGATGGTTGGCCTCGGCGCGTCGGAGTTCGGCCGTGAGCGGGCCGAACGCTTCGGACTCGATGGCGTTCTCGGCCTGTTCGTCGGTGAGTCCGGAGCCGCGGATGAGGGTTGCCCAGCGGTCGTGTTGGGCTGCGGCGGCGATGGTCTCGTACTCGGCGGCGAGCTGGGCGATCGAGCCCCACTGTTCCTGTTCGGCCACGACGGTCTCGTGCGCCGAGAGTTCGGCTCCGCTGTGCCGTAGAACGCCGTAGAGCACGCTTCGCGCGGTGGCATGCGGGTCGTCACCAGGGTGCGGCTGGGCATGGTCGTCTGCGCGGTCGAGAGTCACGTAAGCGTGGTTCGAGCGCCGTCCTCGGGTCATCGCGACGTAGAAGGTCTCTCTCGTCGAGGTCGGTTCGACCAACACGTGTGCGGTGTCGGTCGTGACGCCTTGCGCTCGGTAGGCGGTGACTGCGTAGCCGAGATCGACATGCTCGGCCACGTACGAGGCTGGGAGGACGATGCTGCCGCCGAACCTGCTCCTTCGCTTCCGAGCCCTGCTGGTGCCGTCGTCGCGAACAACGGTGCCGGTTCCGTAGTCGCGTGCGATGGTGATGGTCCCGTCGTCGCCGACGGCGGTGATGGTCCAGATGTCGCCGTTGCGCACCCAGTCCCGCCCGGCCAGGGTGCGCAGTTCGCGCTTGTTCTGTCGCGTGATGATGGTGTCGCCGACGCCTGCGGCGGTGCCGTCGCGCAGCTCGACTTCGCGGTCGGGGTTCAGCGTCTTGTTGAGGATCAGGTCGGCGCGGGCGCGACGGTTCAGCGTGGTCACGTCTTCGTGGGTTTCGGCGATCAGCACCGAGACGAGTCCGGCGTCGCGGTCGGCGCGCCAGGCGTTGTAGGCGGCGTCGGTCATGGCCTCGGAGTCGCCGTCGGTGATGCGCTCGTGGGCGAGGTAGGTGTCGATAGCCGCCGTGCGTCCGTGACGTAGCTCGAGTGAGGCGGTCTTCTCCCAGGTATGGGTGAAGCGGTGGACGTCGACCAGTTCGGGGGTGTCGGCCCGGTCTCTGGCGATCATTGCGAAAGCGCCGCCGGCGTCCACGGATTGCAGTTGGGCGTAGTCGCCGACCAGCAGCACCTTCGCGCCCGCTTCCTGGGCGAGGTGGGTGATGCGGTCCAGTGACAGGGTGCCGGCGAGGGAGGCTTCGTCGATGACGACGAGCTGACCCGCCTCGAAGGTGGTGCCGTGGAGGAGGTGGTTCTGCCACCACTTCGCCGTGTTCTCAGTCTCGATCCCGAGATCGTCGGCGAGGACCTGGGCGGCAACCGCTGACGGGGCCAGGCCGACGACCGAGCCGGGGCCGTGCTCGGCTTCCCAAGCGCGACGGAGCGCATTCATGGCGGTGGTCTTGCCCGCCCCGGCGGGACCGACAAGCACGTCGAGCACCCGTCCCGACACCGCGATGCGGGCCAAGGCGTCGGCTTGGTCGTCGCCGAGCATCAGGCCGTCCGCGTCGGGTCTGGCGGTGATCTTCTCGGCCGTGGCAAGCGGCACCGTCGGCCCGGCCAGGTTGGCAGCTCGTTCGAGGAGTCTGTCCTCGGCAGCAAGCTGGGACTCGGAGGTGAACACGGTAGAGCTCTTCGGACGGAACACTGAGGTGCCGTCAGGCCGACGGAACACGACCGGCGAGGCCGCGAGTTCGGGCGGGGTCAACCGAAGCGAGACGAGCTCGGCGGCGTCGGTGACCATCGCGACGATGGCTTCCCGATCCTGCATGGTGGCGAATCGCCAACCCATTGTCTGCCGGGATGCCTCGGCCATGAGATTCCACCGTCGCCAGGTCGAGCGCTTCTCGCCGACCACCTCGACGACTGAACGCCCAATCTCGCCGATCACGTCGAGCGGCACGTCGTCGGCGCGCAGCAGGAGCGGTTTGTCGTTGTCGGTCATCTCGCGTGCCCACGTCGTCGCGTCCCGATCGAGGGTCTTGGACGCGCGATCCCGCCACTCAGCGGTCAGGTCAGCCAAGGATCGGACCTGCTTCTCAGGCCTCGTAGCCAGCGTGGCCTGGGCTCGCAGTTTGAGGATCGTCGCGTTCGATGGTTGGTGTCCGTGCTGGGCAACGTACTCGGCGATGAGCCGGTTCTTCTCGGCGTCGATGTGGCGAGCGCGGGTGGAGAACTCCGCGACCAGTTCCTCCGGCACGCCGGTGATAGCCCACGCTGGGTTCCGGTCCCGCCCCATCTCGCGGGCCTCCCACGAGACGCCGAAGGTGCGCGTCATGTGGTCGGCGAACGCAGCTTCGTGCAGTTCGGAGAGCGCGACGACGGCGGCGTGCATCGGTCTGCCGTCGAGCGATCGCCATTTCCCATCGAGGACGGTCTTGGCCTTGTTGCTGATGACGACGTGCGTGTGGAGGTGGGGGTCGCCGGCGCGGGAGTCGAAGTGATCGAAGGCGGTTGCGATGAGCCCGGTGACATCGACCTGTGCAACCGCGCCGTCACCGGCGGTTGCACCCGTGCGTGTGGCTGCAACCTCGCGCTCCATGAACGCAACCACCTCCGCAACCGCTCGATGATGCGCCTCCGCGATCAGCGCTTGGACCCCGGCGTCGGCAACCGCCCACAACACGCTCGCGGACTTCGGGATCGAGAAGGTGAAGTCGAAACCCGCCACCGCACGGCGTGTGCTGCGGGCAGTCTCCTCGGCAACTATCTGCGCGACAGCCTCACCCTTGGCCCCAGGTGTCATCGTCGACTCAAGGCCTGCGATCCGTGCCTCGATCCGCTCGTTCTGGCTCTTGTACGTCGCGAAGCCCAAGCCGAGTTTGTCGCCGGTGATTGGATCACAGCCCGTGCCCATCAGGAGCTGGAGCTGGTCTCCTGATACTCGGTCGCCCACCTGAATCTCGCCCTTGCCGAGGGCCGCTACACCCGCGCCAAGCCAGCGACCAGGCGGGGTGCCCTCCTCCATGTAGTAACGAGTGAGCGGCGTCGAGAGCGGCCGGTTGCCGTCGGCGGCCACGACCGTCTTGAGCAGGTACTTGTAGCCATCACCCGCCGACATCACGCGCATCGAAACCGTCATGCTCACCTCCGCTCCTGCCGGGCAGGTGAGCATCCGCACCCGGTGACTTCTACGGCGGTAATGCCCGGATCAACCTCGACCTGCAAGACGCGTGTGACCTCGGATGGCGGTCAGAGCGAAGGCCGGAGATGGGGGCGTCGGGCGGTGTCGCTCGCGTGGCTCGACGAGCTGCGGGCGTGCCGGAGTTGTGCACCTGACAGTTGGCCAGCTCGGCATCAGTGCTCAACGAGGCACGGATGCCGGGGACGACCTTCACCGGAGCAGACTTTATGCACGACCTCGACATCAGCGGCGAACCACGACTCAGGATCGGGTCGCTGTTCAGCGGCTACGGCGGCCTCGACCTCGCCGTCGAGCACGTATTCAACGCCACGACCGTGTGGTTCTCCGAACTCAACGCGCCCGTCGCCCGCGTCTTCTCGCACCACTGGCCCGAAGCTCCGAATCTTGGCGACATCACGGCCATCGACTGGAGTCAGGTCGAGCCCGTGGACATCCTCATCGGCGGATTCCCGTGCCAAGACGTTTCCACGGTAGGCAAGCGCGCCGGCCTTGCTCCGGGTACGCGCTCGGGTCTCTGGGCGCACATGGCCGTAGCCATCGACGCGCTCCAGCCCGAATGGGTCGTCATCGAGAACGTCCGCGGGCTGCTGTCCTCACCCGCGACGCGGCCATCCGCAGAAGGAGATAACCATGACCGACGCAACCCAGGCGATGCATCCCCCGACGGCGCAACCCTTCGCAACGTGGAACCCGACCCGTGGCATCTGGGAGACTACGCAACTCGACCTCTTCGGGCTCTCGGCGCCGTTCTCGGCGATCTGGCCGACTTGCGGCTGGATGCAGGATGGATCGGCTTACCGGCTTCCCTTGTCGGCGCTCCTCACCAACGCTTCCGCATCTTCGCCCTCGCCCGGCGCACTGTTCCGCACCCCGCTGGCGACGGACTCATCGCGCGGTGGAGAGACTCTCGACCAGGTGCGAGCGAGACGAGGGACGATTGCGCTGTCGCACCAGATCATCGACTTCGCCCTCCACGGACCGGGTGGCTCATCGAACAGGAGAGCCGAATCGGAGACGCTGTGGTCGCTGATCGACGGACTGTTCAGCGATGGGGACGCTACGCCGACGCCATCACTCGTTGGGAACACATCACCGGGCGACCCGCGCAAGCGCCAGCCCTCCTGAACGACGCCGACGGCCCCCGCCCAGCACCGGCATTCGTCGAATGGCTCATGGGCCTGCCGACTGGATGGGTCACCGATAGCGGCGACCTGACGCAGAATCAACAGATCACCGCCCTCGGCAACGGAGTGCTACCCCTCCAGGCTGTGTCCGCGCTGTCACTGCTCGCCGCGTGAACGTGGGCTACGCGAGAGCGGCGTCCTCCGGTGCTCCCGGTGTCGTTCCCAGAGCGGCGAGCAGGCGGACCCGGACTCGCTGCTTGCGCTGCTCGAAGAACGAGGTGAAGTCGGCCAAGTCGAGCGGAAGGCCGTCGAGGTCGTCCTCGGCAAGGTACGTAGCTCGCTTGTTCTCGCTCGGGAAGGCGGTGTCCATCCACTCCGCAGGCAGTCCATCCTGCTTCTCGATGTTGGCGGCCCCACCCAGCAACTGAAGGTTCGGCAGCAGGCATGCGGCGGCCAAGTAGTCGTCGACCGTAATCGAGCGGGACGCCGGCACCGAGGAACGGGACATATTCTCCACGACGGATCTTCGAGCACTTCGCCACGCTCGCTGGTAGGGAGCTGTCAACTGACTCGCCGCTCGTGAGGACACCTGGCGCCGAATATACATCGTACAGTGTATAGTCATCGTATGCTGACTATTTCCGATCGACTCGACGTGATGAACCGGCTCGGCCGAGCTATGGCCGACCCGACCCGCTCCCGCATTCTGCTGACCCTGCTGGCCGGGCCGAGCTACCCGGCGGTGCTGTCCCGCGAGCTGGGGTTGTCGCGCTCGAACGTGTCGAACCATCTGACATGCCTGCGCGGGTGCGGGATCGTGGTGGCCGAGCCCGAGGGCCGACAGACCCGCTACGAGGTGGCAGACCCGCACCTGGCCCGCGCGCTGACGGCGCTGGTGGATGTCACGCTTGCGGTCGACGAGAGCGTGCCGTGCATGGACCCGGACTGCGGGGTCGAGGGTTGCCAGGCGGGGGAGGTGCGGGCGTGAGCGCGGTCACAGGTTCGCAGGTCGAGCACGTCGACCTCGACGACCACGATGATGACGATGACCGGCCGTGGTATCGGAGCCCGAGCGTTCTGATCCCGATCGCCTCCGGCGTCGCGTTCGCCGCCGGCCTGGTGTGCGAGTGGACCGGCGCGGAGACCGCGGGCCTGGTGCTGTTCTGGATCGGCCTGCTGCTGGGCGCTTACACGTTCGTGCCGGGCGCGCTGCGCAAGCTGTTCACCAAGGGCAAGTTCGGCATCGGGCTGCTGATGACGATCAGCGCGACCGGCGCGGTGATCCTCGGCTACGTCGAGGAGGCCGCCGCGCTGGCATTCCTGTACTCCATTGCGGAGGCGCTGGAGGACAAGGCGATGGACCGCGCCCGCGCAGGGTTGCGGGCGCTGTTGAAGCTCGTGCCCGACACCGCACTCGTCAAGCGCGGCGACGCCACCGCCGAGGTCGAGGCGAAGGAGCTGCGCGTCGGGGATGTCCTGGTGGTCCGGCCGGGCGAACGGATCGCCACCGACGGCACCGTGCGGGCCGGGCGAAGCAGCCTGGACACGTCCGCGATCACGGGTGAATCGATCCCGGTCGAGGTCGAACCGGGCACCGACGTCTCGGCCGGGTCAATCAACACCACCGGCGTGCTCGAGGTCGAGGCCACCGCCGCCGGCACCGACAACTCGCTCACCACCATCGTGGAGCTGGTCGAGCAGGCGCAGGCCGAGAAGGGCGACCGTGCCCGCCTGGCCGACCGGATCGCCCGCCCGCTGGTGCCCGGCGTGATGATCCTCGCCGTGCTGGTCGGCGTGCTTGGGTCGCTGTTGAGCGGCGACCCTGAGCTGTGGATCACCCGCGCTCTGGTGGTGCTGGTCGCAGCCTCGCCGTGCGCGCTGGCGATCGCCGTCCCGGTCACCGTTGTTTCCGCGATCGGCGCGGCGTCGAAGTTCGGTGTGGTCGTGAAGTCCGGGGCCGCGTTCGAGCGGTTCGGCGGCATCCGCCACCTCGCCGTCGACAAGACCGGCACGCTGACCCGCAACGAGCCCACGGTGACCCGCGTCGTCACCACCGGCGCGACCGAGAATGAGGTGCTGGCGTGGGCGGCGAGCCTGGAAGGTCACAGCACGCACCCGCTGGCCGCCGCGATCACGAAGGCCGTCCCCGACGCCCCGACCGCGCACGACGTCACCGAGACCGCCGGGCGCGGCATCACCGGCACGCTCGGTAGTGCCCGTCTCGCCGTCGGTAGCCCCCGCTGGCTGGATGCCGGATCACTGGCCGACCAGGTGCGGGCGATGGAGTCCGAGGGGATGACCGTCGTCATCGTGCACCGAGGCGACCAGCCGGCCGGGGCGATCGGGGTGCGTGACGAACTGCGCCCAGAGGTTCCCGAGGTCATCGCCACGCTGAACCGCCGCGGGATCGGGGTGACGATGCTCACCGGCGACAACGCCCGCACCGCCGCAGCGCTGGCCGACCAGGCCGGCATCAGGGACGTGCGCGCCGAGCTGCGCCCCGAGGACAAGGCCACCGCCGTCGCGAAGTTGTCGAAGTCTCAGCCCACTGCCATGATCGGGGACGGCATCAACGACGCTCCCGCGCTGGCGGCCGCGGATGTGGGGATCGCTATGGGAGCCAAGGGCGCCGATGCTGCGATCGAGTCGGCCGACGTCGCGTTCACCGGCCACGACCTGCGCCTCATCCCACAGGCCCTCGCCCACGCCCGCCGCGGCCGCAACATCATCAACCAGAACGTCGTGTTGTCGATCGCGATCATCGTGGCGCTGCTGCCGCTCGCGATCACCGGAGTCCTCGGGCTCGCCGCGGTCGTGCTTGTACACGAGGTCGCTGAAGTCGTCGTCATCCTCAACGGGCTCCGCGCGGCGCGGCGCACGAAGGCATGACCGATCCCCTTGACGGCTCCGCTCCCTCCCCGGGAAAAGCGGATGCCGTGGAAGCGAGTTCTGCCGGCCCGGCGGCGGCGCGCGTCCGGCTCCGCTGGTTCCTGCTCGCGTGCGCCGTCGCCGCCGGCGCGGTGCTGATCGACCAAGGCAGCAAGGCACTCGCCCTCGCTCAGCTCAGCTCAGCGAGGATGACCGCAATCCCGCTCTTGGGAGACTGGCTCGGCTTACAGCTCGCGTTCAACCCCGGCACCGTCATGTCCTTAGGGTCCGATTCAACGTGGCTGCTCACCGTCATCGCGACCGCGGCGTCCATCGCCCTGCTCATCGCCGCCGCGCGCGCTCCATCGGCCGGGTGGGCGGTCGCGATCGGCCTGGTGTGGGGCGGCGCAGTCGGCAACCTCCTGGACCGGCTGTTCGCCCCTCCCGGATTCGGCCGCGGTCATGTCACCGACTTCCTCGCCTACGGCAACCTGTTCATCGGCAACCTTGCCGACGTCATCCTCGGTTTCGGCGTCGCCCTGGGCGTACTGCTTTACCTCCGAGGCCCAAACCACACCAGGAACGGACAATGATGGTCGCAGAGTATCAACGGCACGCGGCTGCCGGAACCGCTGGGTCGCCAGGCGGCTGTAACGCGGCGGTGGGCGCATGATCCTGTCCTCCGTCCTGCAGGCGATCGGCCTATTCATCGCCACGAACATCGATGACATCATCGTGCTCTCCTTGTTCTTCGCCCGAGGCGCGGGCCGGCGCGGGACCACCGCCCGAATCCTGGTCGGACAGTACCTCGGGTTCGCTGGCATCCTGGGCGCTTCCGTGCTGGTGACGCTCGGGGCGGGAGCGTTCCTGCCGCCGGAGGTCATCCCCTACTTCGGACTCATTCCGCTGGGGTTGGGACTTTGGGCTGCGTGGCAAGCCTGGCGCAACCGCGGTGCCGACGATGACGATGAGGCAAAGGTCGAGGGCAAGAAGGTTGGGGTGTGGACGGTGGCCGGGGTGACCTTCGCCAACGGCGGGGACAACATCGGCGTCTACGTCCCGGTCTTCCTCAGCGTGGGCCCAGCGGCCGTGGTGGCGTACTGCATCGTGTTCCTCGCCCTGGTCGCCGCCCTCGTCGGCCTGGGCAAGTTCGTCGCCACCCGCCGACCGATCGCCGAACTCCTGGAACGCTGGGAACACATCCTGTTCCCGATCGTGCTCATCGGCCTGGGCATCTTCATCCTCGTCAGTGGTGGTGCCTTCGGCCTCTGAACTCGTAGCCGACTGCGTAGATGGCAGCGTGCTGTGGTTGCTACCTGGCGGCTGAGTGTCCCGGTGCGCTCCGCGTGTGAGCGGCCCAGACGACGTGCTCGGCGCCGCTGCCTCAACTGAGCCCACGCTGACCGCGTAGGCGTCGATCACGCGGTCGGTGCCGGTGTTGAAGGCGTCGCGGATATCACTTGGATCACCACATCGCTGGGCCCGGCTCTTGTGTCAGGCGCAGCAGGAGGTGGGGAGTTCGTTGCGGAAGAGGTTCGCGGTGAGGCGGATGCCCTCGGCCATGGTGAGGTAGGGGGTCCAGGTGTCGGCGAGTTGGGTGACGGTGAATCCGGCGGTGATGGCGTAGGTTGCGGCGAGCATCATCTCCCCAGCGGTGTCGGCAAGGGCGTGGATACCGAGGACTTTGCCGGTGTCGGCGTCGGCGACGACCTTGATGCCGCCGCGGGTGTCGTGGTTGGCGATGGCCCTGGGCACGTCGGAAAGTCGTAGGAATCGGCAGGCGCACCGGTATCCGGCGGCGATGGCGTCGGCTTCGGTGACCCCGGCGGAGGCCAGTTGGGGTGAGGTGAACAGCACAGACGGCAACCCGGTGAAGTCGACTCGCTCGTCGTGACCCAGGGCGTTGTGCGCGGCGATCTTCCCGGTCCTCGCGGCGACGTACACGTACTGGGGCACGTCAGTGACGTCACCGGCGGCGAACACAGCCGGGTTCGTGGTCCGCTGCTGCTCGTCTACGATGACGAAGCCGCGCTCGTCGGTCGCGATACCCGCAGCGGGAAGGTTGAGCCCTTCGGTGCGCGGGGTGCGACCGGTGGCAACGAGGACACGTTCACCGGTCGCGTCCTTCCCGTTGCGGGTCGTCACCTGGACCAGGCCCTCGTGCTGGGTGATCGTGGCTGCGCGGTCGCCGATGACACTAATCCCCTCGGCCAGGAAGGCCTTGCGGAGCTCGGACGACAGTTCCGGTTCAGCGTGCGGGGCGAGCCGACCGATGACGGTGACCTCTACTCCGAGCCGGGCGAACAGCTGCGCCTGTTCCAGGCCGACGAAGCCACCGCCGATCACCACGAGCGACGCGGGCAGTTCCGTCAGTTCCATCGCTGTGGTCGACGTGAGATAATCGACCTGCTCAAGCCCGGGGATTGCCGGCACGTGCGGCTCGGCGCCGGTGGCGACCAGATACGACTTCGCGCGCACCGGTCGTCCATCCACGAGCAGGGTTCCAGCGTCTGTGAACGTTGCAGTGCCCGGGAGGATGTCAAACCCGTAGGCAGCGGCGATGTCGGCGTACTTGGTCTGGCGGAGCATCCCAACCAGATCATCCTTCTGCTCGATGAGCGCGCTGAGATCGACCATCCCAGCAGAGCTGGGGACGCCTGAGAACCGGTTCGTGAGGGCGGAGTGCCGGGTGTGCGCGGCCGCGAGAAGCGTCTTGGACGGCACACAACCCACGTTCACGCAGGTACCGCCGAGGGTTCCCGATTCGATGGCGACCACGCTGGCCCCCTCGAGGCGCGCGTGGATCGCTGCGGACATCGCCGCCCCGCCCGTCCCGATCACCACGAGATCAACCTCCGTGTGCCATGTCACGATGCCTCCTCCAGTTCGAACCGGCCACTCGTGCGGCCACTCCTGAAAGAATGGACCTTAAAGTATGCTTGAAGGTCAAGTCGGTGGCGGAGGTGACGATGCGGATCGGGGAACTCGCGGGGAAGGCGAAGACGAGGGCGTCCACGCTGCGGTACTACGAGGAGCGCGGGCTGCTCCAACCGCCGGAGCGCACCCCGGCTGGGTACCGCAACTACGGCGACGAGGCGGTGCAGCGGCTCGAATTCATCGACCGGGCCCGCGCAGCAGGGCTCACTCTCGCGCAAACCGCCGAGATCCTCGAAGTACGTGACGCGGGCGGGTCGCCGTGCGGTCATGTTCGAGACCTTCTCGACCGGCGACTGGTCGAGATCGACGAGCAGCTCGAGCAGCTCCGCCTGCTCCGTACCAGCGTCGCCGACCTACGCGCGAACGCAGCACAGACGCCGCCGGAGGTCTGCACACCCGAGTCGATCTGCCGGTACCTCTGACCAATCGGCTGAAGGGTCTTGCTGCCCGGAGGGAACCGTTGTCTTGTCCGCGTAAGGTTGTCGCGCTCGCGGTAGTTCGTCAGGAACTCGTAGAACGTGTACGACTGCGCGGTCGGGCTTGAAGTTCCAGAGCAGGAAGGAGCCGACGGGGTATCCGTGCCTCAGACAAATTCACGATGGATAGCTGGCATCAGATACTCGCGCTTGCGGATGGCGGTGAGCATCTCCTCGATGCTGCACGGGGTCTAGAAGTACATGCGGCTCTCTCGATTCGGGCTGACGGGTGGTCAGACTGCGGTCTCGTCGTTGACGGCGACGACGGTGTCGTAGAGGCCGTAGCGGCGCAGGCCCTTGTGGGACTCGATGCCGGTGTAGGACAAGGAGGAGTCCTCGTAGCGGCGGAAGGCGAAGACGGCCTGGTTCATATGGGTGGCGTTAAAGACGCCGAGATTCACGAGGAGGTGGAAGTCCTCGACGGTCAGTCCGGTGACGGTGCGGAACAAGCCGGGTTCGAGCTTGGTGATGACGTCGGTAAGAGTGTTCTCACGGAAGTCGGTCAGGTACATGAACGCAGGGACGCGGGTGGCGAACTTGACCAGCTTCTCCTGAATCTGCGTCCGCTTGGACTTGTACTCCTTCTCCTCCTCCGTCAACTCCTTCTTCTCCGCCGGAGTAATGTCGTCGCCCTTCTCCTTCTTCGCCTTCTTCACGGCGTCGCTCTTGTTCACGACGGTCTCGAAAATGTCGCTGCCGAGCGCGCGGAAGCCTTCGATGTTCATGACGGCGTTGAGGGCGTCGGGGTTGTTCATGATCTTGCGCAGGGTGTCGTTGTCGACGTTGACGAGGATTGCGGACTCCCACTTGCGGGCCAGGAGGGTCGCGGAGGTGCCCGACATGGCGATGTCGAGGATGCCGCCGGCATCGACCTGGGTCATATTCGACCCGTCGTACGCCAACACGGGCAGGAACTTCACGAGCTCCTCGACGGCTTGCTCAGGGTTCGGCGTCTCCGGCGAGAGACCGGCGCCGTAGTCGGCGATCTGACGCAGCGCGCGAGTGGGCGCGAAGTCGAACACGAAGCACACAGGCTTGAGGACTGCTTCGGCGCTCGGGTTGTCTCCGTCGGGATTCTTGATCGACCACGGTGACTGTACGCGGAACGCTGCCTGAAAGTAGGTCTCGGGTGAGTTGAGGTTGCGCAACATCAGGATCGAGGACCACTGCTTGACGGTGACGCCCGTGGTGAGCTTGCCGCACGACAGGGTGATCGTCTTGGTGTCGTGGCCGTCGCCGATCGCCGCCCGCACTGGCGGGAGAGCATCCAGCCCGATGCCCGCGCCGGGACCCGCGACGACGAGGACCTTGTAGTCGTGCCAGAACACGTTCTGCTTCTCCGCGAGCAGGTTCGACATTGCCTCGCAGGCAGCAACGTTGGGCAGGAACCAGAACGAGTGCTGAAGGTACGGCAGGAGTCGGACATCGGAGTACGGGAATGGCGGGCGGGTGCCCATCCGCATCGCGTCGACCTGGGTGGGAAGGTGAGCGCCGCGGACGAGATCGAGCCACTTCTGCACGTCGGTCTTGTGGGTGAACTCGGCGTCCTTACCGATGCCCTTTGCCTCGAAGAACTCGTTGAGGTCGAACTCGTCGAACTCTCCCTGATTCGCAACGGCAATCAACTCGTCAGGCATCTGGTACGTGAACAGACGCATCTCCGGGAGCGACCCGTACGGGTTCCAGGCGTCCGGTTGCGCGACGGCGTACTCGGCCTTGGCGCGCTGCTCATCGGTGTAGGTCCAGTTGAAGATTTGCTCCTCGATGAACTCACCGGTTGCCAGCGCCTTGAATGGCGTGCCCGACAGGTACAGGTAGGCGCGGGTGGTGATCGGCAGGAAGTCGTCCTCGTCGTTGCCGAGTTCGTCAAGCTCCTCGTCGAAGGCCACGAGGCCGTCGTTGTACTCCGCGGCCAGTTCCTTCTGCTTGACTTTCTCGTCCTCGCCCTCGAACAGCTCCTTGGCGGACTCTCGCCACGCACCGAAGTGGTATTCATCGAAGATGACGAGGTCCCAGTTGGTGGTGTGGACCCACTCGTTCTTCGCCTTGATGAGGCCGGTCTTCCGATCTCGCCCGAGCAGGTCCTGGAACGATCCGAAGTAGACCAGTGGCCGAGTCTTGTCCGCCTCATCTGGGCTGCCCCCGGTGGCCGAGGAGAGGTACTGCCAGCCGTCGAAGTCGGCGTGAGACTCCAGGTCGGTCTGCCAGGCGTCCTCCACTGCGGGCTTGAAGGTGACCACGAGGATGCGTTTGGCGCCGAGCCGCTTCGCGAGTTGGTAGGAGGCGAAGGTCTTCCCGAAGCGCATCTTGGCGTTCCACAGGAACCGTGGCACCGCGTGAGAGTCCTCGGCCCAGATGGACTTGTAGTAGCCCTCGGCCTTGTCCACGGCGCTGGCTTGCTCCGGGCGCATCGGAAACTTCTCATGATGGGTTCCACTGAGCTTCACGCCTGTGCGAAGCTCAGTGATCGCCGTGCGCACATCGTCTGGGGTGCACCACATCCACTCTCGCGCTGAGCCGAAGATCGGGTTCTCGAAGCCCTTGTCGATCAGCCGTTGGCGCACATCTGAGTCGCGAAACACCGTCCCGTCGCCTCGTTCGGCGAGCTCATCAACGTGCAGCGTGTATGCCTGCTGCATCTGCCCCTGAGACTCGCGGATGCGCGCGTTCACATCCGCCTTCGTCGTCTGGCCCACCTTGAGAAGCCCCGCGTAGCCGACTGGTGGGTCGTTCGGCGACCATGCGTAGATTCGCAGTCGCGCCTCGGGCTTCTTGGGGAGGAGTTCGTCAATCTCCCGCTTCACTCGTCCGCCTCCATCGGGCGAACGATCCGCTCGACGAAGTCGATCTCGTCTTCCGAGAGTCCGTACTTCTCGTAAAGATCATGATCGTTCCAGTCTCGCGTCCAATCCTGGGTCGGAACGAAGGCATAGACCTTCCGCGTGGTGTCTTGCGAGGGCTTGTGAAGGAGGATGAGAAAGCGCGTCAGACGGCAGCGGAGGTACGACAGCGCGCTCTCCGCCTCTCCTCGTGTATCGAAGGTTCCGATGCAGAGGTACGTCTCGGAGGAGATGCTCCCGCTCTCGCCAAGGAAGGGAGTGCTGATGATCCGATGGGGATAGGTGTCCTTATTTCCCGTGCCGGGCGCGGCGCGGCCAACGTAAACCTTCCAGCCATCGATGAGGTGAGCGCCCGAAGGGATCGATGCTCGGTCCACATACCCAGTCCCACCGTTCTGGTAGATGAGCACGTCGCCAGGCGCCTTTGACGCTCTGCCCTTGAACGTGGTCTCAAATCCAAAGGGCTTACGGGAGCTGACCAGCCTTTCGAAGCGCTTGCTCTCCGGCAGTGCCAGCGAGTGCTCCTGCCCGGTCTCGACGGCAATCACCTTGCGCAAGATTGACAGAGCCTCGTTGAACCGGATGAAGACATCCGCGCCCGGTTCGAGCAAAGAGCGAGTGGCCGTGGTCGTCGGCCAATCCTTGAAGTGGGTGGTGACCTCGCAGAGTCCGGGGTGGTCGCGATCCCAGAGGAAGTAGCACACCCCGCCCTTTAGTCCGACGCCTGGGAACACGTCCGAAGCGCTCAGGTAATCGTTGATTGCCCGCACGCGGCTGTCGGTCAGCATTGACTCCCTGAACTCATCGAGGCCTTTTCCTCCCGCAAACCAACGCGAGGGAACGACCATGGACAAGAAACGCGGGTCGAGTTTCTTGGCCTGCTCTACGAAGAGTTGATAGATCGGGGCGGCGCTGGTCCCATGACCGCCGTCGCTGAGCTGGTAGGGCGGGTTGCCGATGATGACGTCGAACTGCATGGTGTCTCCGAACAGCTCCGCGATGCGGGCTTTGATGTCGTCGGTGTGGATGAAGGCGTAGGCGTGAGTCTCAAGGTCGTCACCACGGGCGTAGTCATCCTCGCCTGCGCCGCAGTAGATGCACTTGCGGTTGGTATAGACGGCGACTTCCTCGCTGGTCAGTGGATCAGCACGGAACTCCCGCTTCCCGCCGCCCCAGGTGTGCTCGGTGCGCTCGAACCAGATGTTGCCGTCCTCGGTCGTGAATGACCTAGCGATCGAGTGCGGGCCGTTGGCGAACTTCGAGCAGTAGACGCTCCGGCGCGCGAGCAGCGCCGTGAGCTGGGTGATCCCGATGCCGAACACTTGGTGGGTGAGGATGTGATCGACGCGTTCGGTGAGGTCGGGGATCGTCAGGATCAGGCCGTCGGTGAGTCGGCGCACGATCTCGCGGAGGAACACACCAGACTTGGTGAACGGATCGAGGAACGTGACATCGGGGTTGGCCCAGATGTCGGCGCCGTCGTTGGCGTCTGCCCACGCGGCGGCAAGCGTGTCGAGCATCTGGTTCGCGAACTCCGGCGGGGTGAAGACCTCATCGTTGGAGAGGTTCGCGATGCAGGTCAAGACATCCGGGTTGTGCCCTCGGAGAGTGAAAGGTGCAAGGGTCACGCGGCGGCCTCGGCGATCTGAATGACGGTCATCGTCGGGTAAGTCTGCGCGGGGACGAACAGGTCCTCGTCATCGAGCTCGCCGAATAGGGTTCCCTCGTACGAGGCGCGCTGAGTGAGGTCGTCGTAGCGAAAGTCGCGCCTCTGGAACTTGCCTTTGCCGAGGTAGCCCCACTCAGGAAAGGTGATCGGCTGGCCGCTTGGCACGGTCATGGTCAAGGCATCGCCCTGGACGATGTTCACGGTGAGAACCGCGCGGGCCGCTCGTGCCCACTGGTCATCGTTGCCGATACCCAAGAACGTGTTGAACACCTCGGCGAGATTGTGACGGCACTCTTCGGCGTTGTCTGCGAGCAGTTCGATGCCGTACGTGCACATCAGCGCGAACAATGCGTAGTGGCGCTTCTCGAACTCGCTCTTGCCGTGCCGAAGCTCGACCGTGGCGAGCTTGCGAGCCAGGACGGAGATGAGGAAGTTGCCCGAGCCGCAGGCGGGTTCGAGCACGCGGGAGTCGATCCGCTCAGACTCGTGCTTAACAAGGTCGAGCATGTCCTCGACTATCCACGCCGGCGTGAACACCTCGCCGTGGTCCGCAACGCGTTGCTTGGACTTCACCAAGCGCTGGGCGTCTTTCAGGTTCATCTTCACCCCTCCCCGTGCTCGTCGTTGTCATGAGCGTAGGAGCGACCACCGACACCGGGATGGGCTACGGGGAGCTCTTGGTCACTGGCCGCCGCACCCGCACGCACCCAGTCGTCGATCTCGCTCGCTTGGAACTTCCAGAGGCGTCCGACCTTGTGGGCGGGCATGGCCTTCTCGGCGATCCAGGTGTAGACGGTGTCTTTGGTGACCCCGAGGTGGGCGGCGATGTCGTCTGCGGACAGCCACGGCTCAGCCACGTTGGTCCTTCCTCGCTCAATGGCCCAGGCAGGCCAACACCTACGATGATACCGGCTGAGGTACGGCTTGAGTTGGGTTTCTCCGGGCCTGGCCGAACGAGACGGGTTTCGAGAGTGGCCGCTGCGTTCTGCCGATCAGCGTGGGATGCGCACCTTGAGCCAGGCGGTCACTGTGTTCTGCCAGCGGTCCAGATCGCTGTTCCAGCAGAGGGTGTGGCCGGCATCGAAGGTCTCAAGCTCGACGAGGTCCGGGCAAGCGTTTCGGAGTGCTTGTGAGAGCCGGATCGGCACGGAGTCGTCTCGGGTGCCGTGGAGGATCAGGGTCGGCGTGTCGAGCTCTACGGCTCGGGATGTCCAGTCGAAGGTGGGAAGTGGGATGCGTCCCAGCAGGCCGACTGTGCGTGCCAGTGGGCCGAGGGTGAGCCACGGGATCGCGAGGTGCCCGGCTACTGAGGGCCATCCGCTGCGGGCGCAGTTGGACTTGATGACTTCGGTCCAGTTGAGGACTGGGGAGTCGAGTACGAGCGCGGCGATCAGTCCCTGATGTCGCGGGTGGTCGGCGAGTTGGAGAGCGACAGCGGCACCCATCGACCAGCCGAACAGGACAATCTGCTGCGCTCCGCGTCGGACGGCGTATCCGATGGCCTCGTCAACGTCGCTCGTCTCTGCGTAGCCGAAGGTCGTCCGGCCGGTGCCAACTCGCGGCCCTTCTGCTGTGTTGCGGTAGCTGACGACGAGGGAGGTGTAGCCGAGTTCGGTTGCGGCGAGGACGCCGCGGAGGGTGCCGGCGCGGGTGCTGCCGAGGCCGTGGATGTGGATGGCCCAGATCGCGAGGTCGCCGTCGATGCGCCAGGCCGGGCATGGTCCTGCGGGGGTCGTGATGGTGATGTCGCGTGTGTGGAGTCCGGCGTCGGCTGGGGTGGCGTAGTAGATGCCGCTCCAGGAGGCGCAATCGCCGGTCTTCGGAGTGAAACCCGATGTGGTGCCCGTGATCCTGCGAGCGACGCGGGTGGGTCCTCGATCGACGGTATCTGCGGAGAGCTGCGCCCAGCCGCCGTGCTCGAACCAGAGATTGTAGATGCCTGGCGCGGTGGCCTGGTCGGTGCGGTCGAGCACGATCAGGTCGCCGTCGTCGGCGTGCTCGACGCCTCGAACGGTGAGGTCGAATATTCGTGGGCCGACGGGTGCGGTGAGCCGCCGCGCGATGGCCCAGCCGACGCCGGCAGCCGCTGCCGCCGCGGCCCCAGCGCCGAGAGCGATGCGGCCTATCACGACTCCCGCTCCTCGACGTAGGGAACGGGCGGGGTCGTCGCGAGGGCGCTGTCGCTTCCGACGAGGTGGCTCTCGGCGCGTTCGAGCAGGTCGCGGTCGTCGGTGCTGATGTCGAAGGTGATGCGGGGGTCGATCATCGCGTCGCGGATTTCGACGATCACTCGGTGGAGGTGCCCTTCGGGGTCTTCGCTACTGGCGGCGAGGGGGTCGGCCTGGCTCAGCCCGGGCCGTGCGCGCGTCGCCTGGTGCCAAAGCGACTCCAGCTGCGCTGTGAGGGCGACCGTCTGCCTCTGCCGGGCGTGGTGCTGAGCGCGACGGACGGCAGGCTGGATCGCGAACCCGGCACAGAGGAACACGAAGGTCAGGACGGAGAGCGGATCGTAGGCGGACTGGACAGTGTGCATGAGGTCGAGGTGGCCGGTGGCGTGGGCGATGTCCATGACGATCACGGCGAGGCAGAGCGCGACGCCGAACGCCGACCCCAGGCTCAACAGTGCCGCGGGGAGGTGCTGGATTCCGGTGCTGTGCCGGTACTGCCTTATGGCGAGGACGAGCATCGCCACGACAATGACGAGGCAGTAGGTGAAGTTGATGATCGAGTAGACCGCCGCCGCTGGCTGTGCGCCGAGGTCGATCATGAATCGTGTGGTAGTGGTGCCGCGGTCGATGAGCAGGAACGATGCGGTGATCGCGAGCAGCGCGACAAGCAGGACGGGGATGCTGACGGCGGCTCGGACGAGCCTGGGCGGGTACTCGCCGGTCTTCATGACGCCGCGGCCGAGGAAGAACAGCCCGGTCATCAGGAGCGCGTCCGCGATCAGGGTGGCGAGGTTGGTGCCACCGAGCAGTCGATCGACCGCGCTGTAGGCGGCATCCACGTTGAGCGTCATCGCGATGGCGATGGTGAGGGCGGCGTAGGTGATGCTTCGGTCGGTGCGTTTGCGGCGGAAGATGAGCAGGCTCGCCACGAGCGCCCACATGAGCGTTGCGACGAGCGTCTGGATCATCCAAATATCTCCGAGTATCTGGACTCTGCGAACACCGATCCTCGGATGCCTGCGGCGAGCCGGTCGGCGAGGGACTCGGCGGCGATCTCGGTTTCGCTGTCGAGGTCTTGCCGCCTGAGCAGGCGACCTCTGGTGTACGGCGGGATATTGGGCAGCAGCGCCTCGTCGACGGTGCAGTCATCGCCTTCGCCGTGGCCAAGGATCACGTGGGCGAGCTCGTGAAGCACGAACTGCTGGCGATGCAGCGCGGAGTCGCTGCGGGCGTGAAGTACGACGTCTTCGGCATCGGTGGAGAGCCAGAGCGCGCAGAGGCCATCGTGGGTGTCGAGGCCGGCGAGTTCGACGACGCGGAGCCTACGGTGCCGCCGGTCTTGGACGGTGTGGAGGAGATCGTCAAGGGCGAAGGTGTTGCCGAGCTCAAGGCCCGCAACGGCCGCCGATACGGTCTGTTCGATGTTCACGGTTCGCCCCTTCTCTGTAGGGAGCAGGGACCGGTGGCGGCTCCGTCGCGCGGTACCGGTCAGTGCTCGGGCATGTGTGTCATTTCCTCGTCCAGGAACTTGGTGATGGCGTGGAGTGCTTTCGGCGAGATATCGCCGAGAGTGCGGGCAGCGTAGGACTTCACCTTCGCGGCACGCATGGACCGAACCAGGTCGAGCTGCGCAGAGACCTTCTCCGGAGTGGCAGCACCGTCCTCACCGAGCAGGAACGCGGCGTCCACGTCGAAGAACTCCGCGAGACCCTCGAACACGGCGGGGTCTTGGACGTAGCGGTGGCCGTTGACCATGTACGTCCAGCGCGACCGCGACAGGTTGGTGCCTCGCTCTTGGAGGTAGTCGGCGATCTGCGAGTAGGTCGGCTCGGTGCCGGACTCGGCGACGGCGACGTCCATCAGGAGCCGCAGACGTTTGGCGAGGTCTTCGGCCGCAGCCTGACTCTCGTCTTCGGTCATGGCGGTGACCCCCTTCCCTTCGCGACGGGCAAGGCATCGATGTAGTCCACCCGAAGGGTGGTTGTGCATACTCAACCGTACTCGTTGAGCATGCACAAATCAAGGCTTGCGCATGCTCAACGGTCAGTGTTAGAACAGGACTCCGGGACATTTTGAGCATGCTCAATGCTCGGTTCCGGTCTCGGCTCGGGCTGCCTCAAGGGGGTGAACGATGTCCAGCTCACGGTTCGGGCACGGGTGTTCGCGCCTACCTGTCAGGTGTACCGCCGCGCGCAACCTTGGCGCGGCCCGCCGAAGTGGAGACCGGAGCATGGCATCGAACGAGGACGCCCGCGCGGCGCGAGAGGCGAAGCTCGACGAGCTGCACGAGAAGCTGACTGGCGCGGTCGAGTCGCTGGTCTCGGGTGATGACTGGCGGCAGGCGCTCGCCTTCGCGGCACGGTTCAGGTCGCGGTCGTTCAACAACACGATGCTGATCTGGGTGCAGCACGAGGCCGCGTTCGAGGCAGGCCGGGTGCCTGAACCCTTCCCCACCCTGGTCGCCGGGTACCGGCAGTGGCAAGGGCTTGGGCGGCAGGTGATGAAGGGTCAGCCGGGCTACATGATCTTCGCGCCGGTGACGGGCCGGTTCGCCTCATCCAATCCTGCCGATCCGAACTCCTGGCGTCGCTTGGGGCCGCGAGAGAAGCACGAGGTCAACGAGGTCGTGCGCTCGCGGATGGTCGGCGCGCGGCCGGCCTACGTGTGGGACGCCTCGCAGACCGACGGCGAACCGCTGCCGGTCCCGCCGGCTCCGAAGCTGTTGGAAGGCGAAGCACCTTCGGGGCTGTGGGATGGGTTGGCCGGGCAGATTCGCGGGGCGGGGTTCAAGGTGCTGCGAGTGCCGCACGAGGGGATGATCTCCGGTGCGAACGGCCTCACGGACTACGAGGCGCGCACCGTCGCGGTGCGGGAGAACATGGACCCTGCCGCGCAGGTCAAGACCCTCGCGCACGAGCTCGCGCATGTTGTGATGCACGATCCCGACGACGAGGAGGCGCGGCAGCATCGCGGCATCCGCGAGGTCGAAGCCGAGTCCGTCGCGCTGATGATCGGTGCCGCGCACGGCATGGACACCGCCGGGTACACGATCCCGTACGTCTCGACCTGGGCCGCCCGCGTGGACGGCCAAGAGCCCGTCCAGGTGGTGCAGGCCACCGGCGAGCGAGTGCGGAAAACCGCGCTGGCGATCCTCGACCAGCTCGACACGCTCCAAGTCGGCGACGGCACCCCGCCCGGCCTCGACCGCGACACGCCCAACCCGCGCACCTCCCGCACGGCAGCGCCCTCGGTGGAGGCTGATCGGCCGCGCGCTGCGCCTGTGCCCGAGCTGGCAGGTCGGGGGCTGTGATGCCCGAGCCATTCGATGTCCTCGCCGCGCTCATCCGCGTGGATGGTTCACCGAGCCTGGCACTGGCGGCGCGGAGTCTCGCGGCGGCTGGCGTGCCAGTGTTCCCGTGCGTCGTCGAGGGGAAGCGTCCGCTGACCCGCCGTGGGTTCCTCGACGCGAGCAGCGACCCGGAACAGGTTGCCGCGTGGTGGTCGCGCACACCATACGCGAACATCGGCATCCCGACGGGAGCGGTATCGGGCGTTGTCGTCGTCGATGTCGATGTCCACGGCACCCACGATGGCCGGGCGGCGTTCCAGCGCGCCTCCGACGCGGGGCTCGTCGATGGAGCGGGTCTGCTGGTGCGCACACCGACCGGTGGCGTGCACGTCTACTTCCCGGCGACACTAGGCAGCGAGCAGCGGTCGTGGCAGGCAGCCACCGCGGGTGTCGATTTCCGGGGCGACGGCGGCTACATCATCGCTCCGCCCTCCCGACGAATCATCGACGGCCACGTCCGCCGCTACGAGGTCGCCGACATCGCCGCGCACTCGGTTAGCTCGGTGGACGCGGCCCGTCTGCGGGACTTCCTCGACCCGCGCCCCGTCGCCCCGCCACGCGCCGGCGGCACCTCGGTCGCTGTTGATGGGAAGCGGTTGGCGGCGTGGGTTGCCGGGCGGGGCGAGGGCGAGCGGAACCGGGGCCTCTTCTGGGCCGCCTGCCGCCTCGCCGAGAACGGCGTCTCACCCACCGATGCCCTCGACGCCTTGGGCGCGGCGGCACAGTCGGCAGGTCTGGGCGATCGCGAGATCACCACGGCCGTGCGCTCCGCCTACCGCGCCACCCAGCCCGCGCCCGAGGCCCCGTCAGATCGGCGGAGCCAGGGCGCGGGTCGGTGGTTCGGTCGCACGGCGAGCCCACCGTCCGCAGCCTTGGGGAGGGCTGGGCTGTGAGGCGTGAATCGGGAGGGCGGCGCTGGGCTGCCATGACGGCGGTCGCGGGGACGGTGTTCATCGCCGCCGGGGCGTTCTGGCTGTCGTTCACGTCGCTGGCCGATCTGGCCGCTCGCTCCGGGATCGGGTCGGGGCAGGCGTGGGCGTGGCCACTGATCGTGGACGGCATCATCGTCGTCGCCACGGTCGCCGTCGTCGCCCTCGCCGGGCACCGCTCGGCCTGGTATCCGTGGGCGCTGCTGGTCGGCGGAGCACTCGCCTCGGTGACGGCGAACGCCATTCATGCTGTCGTCGCCGCAGACGCCGACGTGCCAAGGATGCTCGCGGCCTCGGTCGCCGCGGTGCCGCCCGTCGTGCTGCTGGCCATCACGCACCTGACCGTGATTCTCACCCGCACCACCGACCCCCATGCGGAACCCGCCACTGCCGACTCGTTCTCGACGAACACCGCGGATTCGATGCCTGCGCTGCCGCCTGGCGAGATGGAGGCCAACCGTCGCGATGAGGGTGTGGCGGATCGGAGGGCGCTGGGGTGGGAGCTGCGGGAGGCGGGCTGGTCGAACAAGCGGATCGCCCGCGAACTCGGGGTGCATCCCTCGACCGTGGGCCGCTGGTTCGCCGTCGCGCACCTCACTGACACCAGCGACACCGCCGACGAGCGGGAGGAGACGACCCCATGAACACCACTGAGAACCCGCAGCACCGCGACCCCGCCAAGCCCGATCCGGCACGGCTGGTGCCCGAGGAGACGCGGGAGCGCCCCGAGCCCGTCGAAGCGACGAGTACGCCGGAGGCGGTGCGGGCCGCGCCGGTCGCCCGCGACGACAAGCAGCACACGCTCGTTCGCGGGCGAGGCGTGGAGTGGGTGCGCCCCACCGACCTGATCGCCCGGCACTCGGCGCACGCAGCAGGTCGTGGCCTCGACTTCCAGGCCGAGCTCGCACGCCGCACCCGCACCCCCATCGGGGCCGGCGTTCGTCGTCTCGGGGATCGCGCCCGGCGGCTGCCGCCGATCTCGGCGTTCGGGCGCAGCACCGCACCTGCCTCGCAGGTGTCCCGCTCCGGGGTCTCGATGAGTTGACGGTGGTGACAGGTCATGGCTGCGACGGCATCGGCATGCAGGACCCGCTCGTGGGAGCGAGTGCGCACCTGCCTGCCAGGAGGTGCCGACACCATGACCACACCAACCCGCACCAGCACCGAGCTGCCGACGGCCCTCGGGGCTGAGGACTTCACCACCGGCGAGGGCCTGCGCGCCCTGCTCCATCGCCTCGCCGAGGGCGGCGAGGATGCCTGGGTTCACGACCCGGTGGCCCGCGACCTGATGGAGTTCGCCGCCGACAAGTACCGCGCTCTCGCGAGGAAACACAGGCTCGACACCTGGGAAGCGGTGACGGCAGCGTTCGACGCGATGCAGTACCGCTCGACCCGTGAAGCCAACGATCCGTGGGCGATCATCACCCACGCCGTGCGAATCACCTGCGTCTACGAGGAACGCGCCCAAGGATTGCTCTGCTCGGTGCACCAGGCCCGCCGCGCCCACGTCTCGGCGTTCCACGACCCCGAACGATTCTCCGAACGCGACACCGCGCTGGCCGACTACCATCCCGCGTTCCACACCACCGACCTGCGTCCCAGCGACCTCGAACCGGAACCGCGCGACAGTCTCGGGTCAGCGCAAGCGTGCATGTCCGCTGGATCGGCGGCCGAGGACGCCATCGCGATGCTGTGCCTGCTCGACTGGCCCGCCGACACCGCACGGGCCGCGGTCGAGCACGTCTGCGGGGCGTTGACGAAAGCCGGCACCCGCCAGTCCGCCTACGAGACGCTGCGCCGCGACCGGCACGCGCGGGCACTGCTCGACCTCCCGCGCCGCTCCTGGGCCGCACTGCTGAAGGCGCTGCTCGGGAACCCGCACCCGGCCTACGTCGCCACCAGCAGCGGTCGCGGCATCCTGCTCCGGCTGCTGCTGGGCGAAACGCTCGACCTACTGCTCCGCGACGACGATCTGATCCTCGCGCTCGCTCTGGCCGCTCCGAGTGGTGGAGGCGGTGAGTCGTCGTGACCGAGCCACAGATCGGCAGCATCCAGCTCGACCGCACCGTCGAGTCGATCCTCGTCGGCACCCGGCACCGCGCCGACCTCGGCGACATCGACGCCCTCGCGGCATCCATCGGGCGCGACGGATTGCTGCAACCACTCACCATCACGATCGACGGCGTACTGGTGTGCGGGGCACGACGCCTGGCCGCGATCAAGAAGCTCGGCTGGCGCACCGTCAACGTGTGGGTGCGCAGCGGCCTGTCCGACCGGCTCGGGCAGCTCCTCGCCGAGCAGGACGACAACATGCTCCACAAGCCCTACACCCAGCTCGAAGCCGCCGGCCTCTACCGCGAGATCAAGCAGGTCATGGCCGAAGACGCCGCCCGTCGCAAGAGCGCGACCCAGTTCAGCAGCGAGAACCAGCCAGGAAACGACGGTGGTGCAAAATTTGCACCACCGTCGAGCGGGCCGCTTGGGAAGGCCCGGGAGCAGGCGGCGGCGATGATTCCGGGTGGCGCGTCGCACACGACGCTGGAGAAGATCGGCTACCTCGAAGACATCGCTGGCAACCCTGCTCTGCCAGAGACTCTGCGCGCCGAGGCCGCCGCCGGGTTGGGTCGGATCGAGGCCGGTGACGCGGTGCATCCGATCTATCAAGCGATCCGCGATGCCGACACCGCTGCGCGGGAGCGGCGCGAGGCAGAGATGCACGCTCGCGCCGAAGCAGCCGTGGCCCAGGCGAAGTCGATCAAGAAGGGCAAGCGCACCCCACCCAAGCCGTTGCCGCTCGTCACCGGCGACGGCCAACCCGTCCGCTACCCGCTTCGCGCGTTCGTGCAGACCTGGGGCGAGCTCACCAACTGGTGGACCCACTACGACGCCGACACACTCGCCGCCGAGTTAACCGACGAGCAGTTCGAGAACTTCCTCACCACCACCGACGGCACCGTCCGGTTCGCCGACGCCCTCCGTGCCGCACGCGAAGACGCGGTGGAGCGGCCACGACTCCGCGCGCTCTGACCGCTGGCATGGGTGTCGGATGTGCACCTGCTCGGCATGAGCCCTGCACCCACCGATCCCCGGAACCGCCGCCGACTCGTCGCCCTCATCGCCGCCGGCATCGTCCTGCTGCTCCTCGCCAGTGTCGGCGTCTACGGACTCCTCACCGGCCCCCGCACCAGCACCAGCACCGATCCCGGCCCGGAGCCTGGCCCGACCACGACGGCACCGCCGACCGTGGCACCGAGCACGCCCCGGACACCACGGGTTCCAGCGGTTCCGCGTTCGGTAGACCCCGAGACCTTCGCTCGCGGCGTCGCGTCCACGCTGTTCGCGTGGGACACCGCCTCGGGGCTGTGGCCGCTGGACTACAGCCCGACGATCCTCGCGGTCGGTGACCCCAGCGGGGACGAACAGGCGGGGCTGGCCTCCGACGTAGCCGTCTACCTGCCGACCCGAGACGCCTGGATCGAGCTGCGGCAATACGCCACCCGCCAACACCTCACCATCGAGGCCGCGTACGTCCCCGACGGCTGGGCCGACGCGGCAGCGCAGGCCCAGCCGGGGCAGCTCGCGGCAGGAACGACGGCCGTCACGATCGAGGGCACCCGCTACCGTGCCGGGGTCTGGAACGGGCAACCGGTCACCAGCGAGCATCCGGTCGCGTTCACCGTGTTCGTCGTCTGCGCCCCGACCTACCCGACCTGTCATCTGCTGCGGCTCTCGCAGCTCGACAACCCGCTGCGCTGAAGGGCTGGCGTCGTGTTCCGCAAAGCCACCATCGCAGCGCTGGCACTGCTGTTCTTCGCCCCCGCCGCCACGCTCCTCGGGATCGGGGTGCTGATGAACCCCGCCGCTGCGTACTGCGCCACACCTGCCGGGAGCGTGAACCTCGGACCGATCCCGGACGCGCTCACCGTGACCACCGCGAACGACGAGACCTTCACGCTGAATCGTCAGCAGCTCACGCACGCGGCCACGATCATCACGGTCGGCAACGGCATCACCAACGTGGGCAGGCCGGGAATCAAGATCGCGCTGATGGCCGCGCTCACCGAGTCCACGCTGCGGATGCTCACCAACACCGGCACCTACCCCGACTCGGCGAACTACCCGAACGACGGCAACGGCGGCGACCACGACTCCCTCGGCCTGTTCCAGATGCGCCCCCAATCCGGGTGGGGCACCGTCGCCGAGTTGATGGACCCGAACTATCAGGCGCAGGCGTTCTTCGGCGGGCCGACCGGCCCGAACTACCCCTCGCCGCGCGGGCTGCTCGACATCCCCGGCTGGCAACAGATGGACCCTGGCGAAGCCGCCCAAGCCGTCGAGGTCTCCGCCTTCCCCGACCGCTACCGCAACTACGCGCCCGTCGCCGACAGCATCCTCGCCGCCCTCACCACAGGCGGCGGTGCCGCTAGCGGCGCGGGCGGCCCGGCGGCCTTGTCGTCGCGGGTGGTGTTCCCGCTGCCCGAGGGCACCTGGGTGCTGACCTCGCCGTTCGGGATGCGAGTGCACCCGATCACGGGCGAACGGAAGATGCACACCGGCACCGACTTCGCCGCGCCCGACGGCACGCCGATCCTCGCCGCCGCGGATGGCACCGTGACCGTCGCGGAGTTCTCCGGTGGGTACGGCGGCCTCATCGTCATCGAGCACACCATCGACGGCCAGACCGTCGCCACGGCCTACGCGCACATGTGGCAGAGCGGCATCCACGTCCGTCCCGGTGACCGCGTGAACGCAGGGCAGCACATCGGCGATGTCGGCTCCTCGGGCATGAGCACCGGCGCACATCTGCACTTCGAGGTCCGGCCCGGCGGCACGAACGGGGAAGCCATCGACGCCGCCGCCTGGCTCAATGAGCACGGGGCTGCGAACCTGCCGACAGCGACCAGCGGATCACCCGCCGCCTGCAACAACACCACTGCGGGCACGCCGACCGGCGTCGATGGAGACCCCGACCGGCTCGTCGACGATCCCACCAGCTCGGGCAAGATCACCGCCCGCATGCTCCACCTCTACCAGCAGACCCTCGCAGCGTTCCCCGACACCGGCTGGGGCTGCTACTCACCACGCCCCGGCACCAAGTCCGAGCATCCCCTCGGCAGGGCTTGCGACATCACCTTCGGCAACCGCATCGGCCAGCGACCCACCCCGGCACAACTCGACGCCGGCTGGAAGGTCACCAACTGGATGAAGGACAACGCCGACGTGCTCGGCGTCGAGTACCTGATCTGGCAAGGCCAAATCTGGTCCGTCGCCCGCGACGCCGAGGGCTGGCGGCCATACAACGGCGGAGGCATGCACGACCCCGCCTCCATCACCGGCGGCCACTACGACCACCTCCACCTCACCGTCAAGGCATAAGGTCCGAAGTTACATCTAATGTAAGATTCGTACCTTAGATGTAAGCCGGAATCACGCTGTTCCGCGGAACCAAAGCCGTCTCCAACCTAGCAGCGTCACCGCCGCCTGACCAGGGGTTTCGCTACTCATCTTACATCTGATGCATGATTCTTACATTTAATGTAAGGTCGTGGCATGGTGTTCTCAGACGATCAGGTACCCGGCACGGGGGTCTTGTCGTCTGGCAACGTGTCGCTTTTGCGGCCGGCGGAGCAGTTCTTCGATGAGATGGTGGCGGGCTGGTCGGCACAGCAGACCTCGCGGATGCTCGCGGTGCAAACCATCAAGACCAGGGCCTCGCAGGTACGCCGGTTCGCGGACTTCTGCAACGCCCCGCCGTGGGAGTGGTCACCGGCTGACGTGGAGGAATGGACAACCTCGCTCGTCTCCGGACCGCGGCCGCTGTCTGTGTCGACGGTGCGGGCCTATCAGAACTCCGTGGCGCTGTTCTGCGACTACCTGGTCGATCACCGCTACGGCTGGGTCGATCGCTGCGTCGATCTGTTCGACACGCATCCGGTGCAGGTCTGCCACGAGTGGAACACGGTCATCCATACCAGCGACCACGAGGCACGGCCGGACGTGCGACCGCTCTCGCGGGATGAGCTGCAGATGTTCTTCGACTACGCCGATGACCTGGTGGATCAGGCCCGCTCCTCCAAGCGCAAGGGATGGCTGACGTTGTTCCGCGACGCCACGCTGTTCAAGATGATCTATGCGTTCGGGTTGCGTCGGCGCGAGGCAGCGATGCTCGATCTGCCGGACTTCACCCGCAACCCGCAGGGCTGGGAGTTCGGCCGGTTCGGGGTCTGCAACGTCCGCTGGGGCAAAGCGATGCGCGGCTCGCAGCCGCGCCGCCGGGCGGTGCTGGCCGTGTTCGGGTGGACCCGGCCGGTGATCGAGGAGTACGTGAGCGAGGTTCGGCCTCGGTTCGACCTTGCCGACAAGACGATCCTGTGGCCGACCGAGCGACAAGGGCGCATCCGGCTCAAGCACATCGACGACCGGTTCGCCGAGTGGCGCGATGATCTCGGCCTGGACCCGTTGCTGCACCCGCACTGCTTGCGGCACTCGTATGTGACGCATCTGATCGAGGACGGCTACGACCCGTTGTTCGTCCAGCAGCAGGTCGGGCACCGCTGGGGCTCGACCACCGCCCTCTACACCGGGGTCTCCGGTGACTACCGCAACCGCACCCTGCGCCGCGCTCTCGACGGCGCGTTCACCCCACCGACAGCGATCGAGGGAGGATCACGATGACGAAGACCGTCGCCTATCACTGGCACCTACGCAAGGTGATGAACGAACACGGCATGCAGGTCACGACCGATCTGGTGCCGCTGCTGGCCGACCGGGGCGTGGTGATGACCTCCACCCAGGTCTACCGGATCGTGGTCGGCCAACCCGAGCGGCTGAACATGCAGTTCCTCGCCGCGCTCTGCGACATATTCGGCTGCACACCGGCCGACCTGATCGAGCCCTACGTCGAGTCGGCGTCGCGGCGGGGCCGCAAGACCGGCACCGCGGGTGCGGTCAAACCGCCGACGGGCGGGAGCAAGAACCGCCCGACCCGAGCGGTCATCACCCCTGCGGACGAATGACCGGCGCCGGTGGCGAACACGATCGTCCAGGGCATCTGCTTTCGCTGCGGCCGGCTGAAGTCTCTGCGCTGGAACCACACGCTGGATCGGGGTGAGTGCCGCGCCTGCCGCGCTCACCGGTCACCGATCGAGACCTGCACCGGATGCGGACGCCAGCGCAGGGTCAACGCCCGCACCGACGACGGCGGCGCGGTCTGCGTGACCTGCTATGCCCGCGACCATCACCCTGAGGATGCCTGCGACGAGTGCGGCATGATCGGCCCGCTGGCGACCAGAGCTGGCGGGAAGCGACCCGGCGCGGCGAACCTCTGCGGTCGCTGCTATCGGAACCCGTGCCGGGTCTGCGGCGTCTGCGGCAGGCTCAAACGAGTCGCCTTGAAAGCCACCGCGACCAGCCCGGACGTCTGCCCGACCTGCTACCAAGCGCCCGTGATCGACTGCTCTATCTGCGGGCAGCAGGCTCTCGGGCGACGCACGACGAATCACGGCCGACCACGCTGTTTCGCTTGCCAAGCAGCCCAGCAGATCGACGCCGCTCTCACCGGCCCGGACGGGGTGATCCGGCCAGAACTGAAACCCGTCCGCGACGCCCTCACCGAGCTCGAACGACCCCGATCGCTGCTGACCAACTGGCACGATCTGGCATCCTTGCGTCTGCTGACCTCGATCGCCCGCGGCCAGGTCGACCTCAGTCACGACGCGCTCGATGCGCGGCCACAGATGTTCTCGGTGACCTATCTGCGCGCGATGCTCGTCGCCGCGGGCACCCTGCCGCCTCGTGATGAGAACGCCGCCCGACTGCACCGATACGCCGCAGACGTCGTCGCCGAGGTGAGCGATCCCGAGATGCGCGGCGTGCTCACCCGCTACGCCCGCTGGCACGTCGTCGGCCGCGCCAAGACCGACCGGCACGACCGGATCGCGCCGAACGCGGCCGCCCGCTGCCGGGGCGACATCGACACTGCCCGCGCGTTCCTCGACCATCTCAGCTCCAGCGGCTACGACCTCGATGACTGTCCGCAAGACCACCTTGACGCCTGGATTACCACCGACCGGAGCCGCCGCCTCGGGTTCGTCCGCTGGCTCAAACGAGGCGGCTACCTCCGGCACGTCTGGCTCCCTGAGCCGGTTCCGGCGAAAGACCCGGCCCACGACGTCGACCCCGAAGAACAGCTCGCCCTGGTTCGCCGGCTGCTACACGAGCCCGGTAGCGCCAGCATCGAAGACCGTGCCGCAGCCTGTCTGATCCTGCTCTACGCCCAGCCGGTCGCGAAGATCACCGCCCTGATCACCAGTGACATCGAGGTCCGCGATGGTGAAACCTACCTGCGTCTGGGCTCCGAGCCGGTGTTGCTCATCCCGCCGCTGGATGCGCTGGTGACCGCCTTGCCGGTCGCCAAGCCATTCGGGGCGGCGAGCAGGCTGGCTGATTCCCGGTGGCTGTTCACCGGCAAGAACGCCGGCACCCACTTGCATCCCGCCTCGCTCCTACGCCGGATGCACCAGCTCGGGGTGACTTCCAGAGCAAGCCGGAACACCGCCCTGCTGCATCTGGCCTCGACCACACCACCGGCGGTGTTCGCCTCACTGATCGGCGTCAGCATCGGCACCGCGACCCGCTGGGCCGGTCTCGCCGGAGCCTCCTGGAACCGTTACGCGACCCTGCCGCGCTGAACCCGTCTCAGCACGACGAGGCAGGGCCACCGTCGGTCAGGGCCTGCGGGTCGAGGGCGCTGCTGAGCATGGACAGGATCTCGGGCACGATTGCGTAATAGGCCCACTTGCCGCGCTGCTCGCGGGTGACCAGGCCGGCGTCGACGAGCTGCTTCATGTGATGCGAGACCGTGGGCTGGGAGAGCCCGACCGGTTCGGTCAGGTCGCACACGCACGCCTCCCCGCCGGACTGCGCCGCGATCATCGACAACAACCGGACCCGGGTCGGGTCACCGAGCGCCTTGAACATCCGCGCCAACCGCTGGGCATCCTCGACCGCGAGCACCCCGCCCGTGACCGGAGCACAGCACCCACCCGCATCGGCGGCGATCAGTGGCAGCGAAGTCGTCATGGCCCTGATCCTACGCCACGCATTGACAACTGTCGATGCATCGACGAACATCAATACGTAGATGACGAGTCCACCCGACCGAATGGAGCGCGCCATGAGTGAGAACACCGAGCTGCGCGAGCAGGTCCGCGCCCGCTACGCGCAGGCCGCGACCGCCGTGACCCGCGGCACCCGCAACGCCGACTTGCTGGCTGAGGAGACCCCCGCGGGCTCGTGCTGCACCAGCACGCCCGCCGTGGAGGAGGCCGATTCGGGTTCGTGTTGTGCTCCGACCGAGCGCAGCTTCGGCGCGGGCCTCTATGACGAGGCGACCGCCGCCGGCCTGCCCCTCGAAGCGATCGAGGCGAGCCTCGGCTGCGGCAACCCGACCGCGGTCGCTGAGCTGCATGAGGGTGAGCGGGTGCTCGACCTCGGCTCCGGCGGCGGCATCGACGTCCTCTTGTCGGCCCGCAGGGTCGGCCCGACCGGGTTCGCCTACGGCGTGGACATGACCGACGAGATGCTCGCGTTGGCCGAGAAGAACAAGACCGAAGCCGGGGCGGAGAACGTCGAGTTCCTCAAGGGCACCATCGAGGACGTGCCGCTGCCCGATGGGTCGGTGGATGTGGTGATCTCCAACTGCGTCATCAACCTGTCCACCGACAAGCCGGCGGTGCTCGCCGAGATGTTCCGCGTCCTCACCCCCGGTGGGCGGATCGGGGTCTCCGATGTCGTCGCCGAAGACCGCCTCACCCCCGAGCAGCGGGCCGAGCGCGGCTCCTACGTCGGCTGCATCGCCGGAGCCCTCTCCAAGACCGAGTACCTCGACGGGCTCGCCAAGGGTGGTTTCGCGGATGCGAGCGTGGAGTTCACCCACGAGGCCGCCGACGGGATGCACGCCGCGATCGTCCGCGCCACCAAGCCTGCCAACTGATCCCGAGCTGACGAGGAGACTGAGCAGCACGATGCCCGCACCCCAGAACATCACCAGCATCGCGACCCCGACGCAGGCCCCGGCCGCGAAGCGCCTGTCCACGTTGGACAAGTGGCTGCCGGCCTGGATCGGCCTGGCCATGATCGCGGGTCTCCTCCTGGGCCGGTTCGTGCCCGCCCTCTCGGACCTGCTTGCTCGGATGGAGGTCGGCGGGATCTCGGTGCCGATCGGCCTGGGACTGCTGGTGATGATGTACCCGGTGCTGGCGAAAGTCCGCTACGACAAGATCGCCGCCGTCACCGGAGACAAGCGCCTCCTCGTCTCGTCTCTGCTGCTGAATTGGCTGCTCGGCCCGGCGGTCATGTTCGCCCTCGCCTGGCTCTTCCTACCGGACCTGCCCGAATACCGCACGGGCCTCATCATCGTCGGCCTGGCCCGCTGCATCGCGATGGTCGTGATCTGGAACGACCTCGCATGCGGCGACCGGGAAGCCACCGCCGTGCTGGTCGCGATCAACTCCGTATTCCAAGTCGTGATGTTCTCGGTGCTCGGCTGGTTCTACCTCACCATCCTCCCCGGCTGGCTCGGCCTCGACACCCAAGGCCTGGACGTCTCGGTCGGGCAGATCGCCCTCAACGTCCTCGTCTTCCTCGGCGTGCCCCTGGTCGCGGGGTTCGCGACCCGCTGGATCGGCGAGAAACGCCGCGGCCGGGCCTGGTACGAAGAGCGCTTCATCCCGAAGATCGGGCCGTGGGCGCTGTATGGGCTGCTGTTCACGATCGTGCTGCTGTTCGCCCTCCAAGGCGACGCCATCACCTCCAACCCGCTCGACGTCGCCCGGATCGCTCTGCCGCTGCTGGTCTACTTCGCGCTCATGTGGTTCGCGGGCCTCCTGCTCGGCAAGGCACTGGGCCTCGGCTACGCCCGCTCGACCACGCTGGCGTTCACCGCGGCAGGCAACAACTTCGAGCTCGCCATCGCCGTCGCCATCGGCACCTTCGGCGCCACCAGCGGCCAAGCCCTCGCCGGGGTCGTCGGCCCGCTGATCGAGGTGCCCGTCCTCGTCGGCCTCGTCTACGTCTCCCTCTGGACCGCCAGAAGCTGGTTCCACACCAACCCCTACCAGACAGAAACCGAGGCATCATGACCACCCCGCAGCTCCCGATGGTCTTGTTCGTCTGCGTCCACAACGCCGGACGATCGCAGATGGCCGCCGCCTACCTCAATCGCATGGCGGCGGGTCGCATCGAGGTCCGTTCCGCCGGCTCCGAACCCGCCGACCAGCTCAACCCCGCCGTAGTCGAAGCTATGCGCGAGGTCGGGATCGACATCACCGCCGAACGCCCGAAGCTGCTCACCCCCGACGCGGTGAAGACCTCGGATGTGGTGATCACGATGGGGTGCGGGGATACCTGCCCGATCTTCCCCGGCAAGCGCTACGAGGACTGGCAGCTCGACGATCCTGCCGGGCAAGGACTCGACGCCGTGCGCACGATCCGCGACGACATCGAGAACCGCGTCCGCGCCCTCGTCGCTGACCTGACCTGACCCTGGGCCGCCCGGCGCACCTGCCGGGCATGGACCTCTCCCTCTTCACACATAGCCCCGGCCAGTCCTGGCCGGGGCTATTCCGTCATCTCCATCATCGGACCCTGCCGGTAGGGAGCTGAGTCGTCATGGACGTGTTCCCCGACTTCGACGGACTCGGCGGCATCGGCGACCTCCGCGCCGTGGTCGGCGCGCTCCTGACGTTCGTCCTGATCGTGGCCGTCCTCATGCTCATCGTCTCCGCGATCGTCTGGGCGATCGCGACGGCCCACGGAAACTACGCGACCGCCAGCAAAGGCCGCATCGGTGTCCTCGTCTCCGTCGGCGCGGCCGTCCTCGCCGGAGGCGGCGTGGCCTGGATGAACTGGCTACTCACAGTCGGTTCAAGTTTGTAGCTGCGGCTTCGCGGTCATCGGTCTGATTCCTCCGCGTCGGCGCTCGCTGTCTCGCACTGGTCGAGCAGGCGCGCGAGGTAACTGTATGCCGCGAGGCGCTCCATCGCTTCCTGCTCGGACAGTTCGGTGCGCGTGTGCGTCGTCACGTTGCGGACCGTGAGGTTCAGACCAGTGGCCAGCGCGTTGAGGGCCTTAGCGAGCGGTTCAAGACCGCCGCGCATGCTCTTCACCGTCTTGTCATCCGACCCTCCCGGCCAGGTGAGCTTCGGCTTGCCCGGTTCAGGAGCGCCCGACGATAACGTCTGCTGCCAGAAGACCGTGTCATCGACATCGTTCCGGCCGAGACGTTCCTTCCAGTGGACCGTGAGGCCTTCGGCTGCTTCACGAACTGCAACTCGGTACTGATGCGTCGTCCAATGGGCGGAAGCACCAGCCCAGACCACGGGGTGAAACTGTGCGGGAGCGAAGGTCGGAAGGTCAGAGTCGGTACGTGACTCGGCGTCGACGATCATCGCGTCGAGCCTGCCCTTGACGTTGGCGGTCGTAGTCCGAATATCCCGAGGCGCGATGGGGGCCTTGGGCGCAGACATAAATGACCAGTTAGAGATCGGGTCGATCGCTCCGAGACCAGCGATCCCAATGTAGGCACCGGTCACTGACACAGCGCTCGCCGCCAGGCCAGCAGCCTCCGCGACACCGAGTTCGAGCCGTTGAACCTCGCTCTGGTCCTGGCCTTCCTTTGTCCACACAGTAGGAAAGAGGCCGCGCGCCGACATGTGATCCGACTCAACCTGAGTGCTCATCCAGGCGTCGAACGCTTCCTCGAACTTCTCAACAGCGGCACGCAACCGCTGGAGGTAATCCACCCCGTACTGACTCATGTTCCTTGCACCTCTCGTCCGGCGGTCCCGTGCGGGCGAGCGACGCACAGATACTCCAAGGCTACGGGCGGCCACCGACAGGGACGGCGACGAGCGCGCACCTGTCGCGTGTACCCCGTCTGCGAGTTCGTGGGCGGGCCGCCCGTCGCCAAGGAGACCTACCGTGTTCGATCTGCTCGCCAACGTCATGTCCGCGCCGCTGCTGGTGCCAATGGACATCAACATCGACCCCAACACCAACGGCCTGCCGGGGATCAACCAACTGCGCACCATCGTCGGCGCGGTGATGACCATCGGCCTCATCCTGTCCGTGCTCGCGCTGATCGTGTCCGCGATCGTGTGGGGCTTCGGCGCGAACTCCTCCAACCCACACCTCGCCTCGCGCGGGAAGATCGGCGTCCTCGTCTCCTGCGGCGCTGCGGTGATCTGCGGCTCGAGCGTGACGCTCATCAACTTCTTCTGGAACGTCGGCCAGTCCGTCTGACCCGCCCCATCGTCGTCGAGAGCTGGTGTTCGTGATGGGCGTGTGCGACGTTCCCGTGATCTCCTCGGTGTGCGATGCCGTCGGCGAAGGAGCCGCGTCGTTGGTCGCGGCCCCGTTCGACTGGCTCGCGCAGGCGATGGGTGCCGCCGCCGGGTGGCTGTTCGAGGCGGTCTGGTCGGTCTTCGACACCACGACGCTGGTGGATGTCACCAAGCCCGGCTACATCGCCGTCTACAACCTGCTGTTCGGCATCGCCGTCTTCGTGATGCTGATCTTCTTCTGCCTCCAACTCATCACCGGGCTGATCCGCCGCGACCCCACCGCCCTGACCCGCGCCGCGCTCGGCCTGGCGAAGTCCGTCCTCGGATCGTTTGTCGTCATCACGCTCACGGCACTGCTGCTGGAAGTCGTCGATCAACTGTGCATCGGGATCGTGCAAGCCGCCGGAGAGACCACCGAGTCGATGGGCGACAAGATCGCCCTCCTCGCCGCAGGGCTGGTCGGCATCAACATCGCCGCTCCCGGTGTCGGCGCCATCATCACGATCTTCATGGCTGGCCTCGCGATCACCGCCGCCGCGATCGTGTGGCTGTCCCTCCTCGTCCGGAAAGCGCTCCTGCTGGTGGCGGTCGTGTTCGCGCCGCTCGCGTTCAGCGGTGCCTCGTGGGACGCCTCGCGGGGGTGGATCGGGAAGTGGGCGATGTTCGTCGTCGCGCTGATCTGCTCCAAGCTCGTGCTCGTCGTGATGTTCCTCGTCGCGATCACCCAGGTCTCCGCACCGATCGACGCCGACCTCGCCTCGGTCAGCGATCCCATCGCGGGGATCGTGCTGATGGCGATGGCCGCGTTCGCCCCGTATCTCACGTACAAGTTCATCGCGTTCGTCGGGTTCGACATGTACCACGCGATCGGCTCCGAGCAGGACGCCAAGAGCGCACTCAACCGCCCGATCCCCGTCCCGACCAAGCCGCAAGGAGGCGGCGATCGGAAGAAGGTGCTCGACGGGAGCAGCAGTGGCGGCGGGAACGCGGGCGGAGGCTCCGGTGGAGGAAGTAGCACACCGCCACCGCCGAAGACCCCGGCACCGGCACCCGCCGCGGGTGGTGGAGGTGCCGCCGCAGGCGGGGGCGGCGCGGCCGCGGCCGGCCCCGTGGCCGCAGGGGTGGTGGTCGGGGCGAGTGTCGCCAAGGGTGCCGCGACCGCCGGGCCGAAGGCCGGAACGGCGCTGGGAACCCAGGGCGAGCACGCCGCCGACGCAGCCGCGCAGACAACGCCACCGCCCGCCGCCTCACCTGCGGCACCGCCGTCAATCTCGGCACCACGACCGCCGAGCACCGACCCGTCACCGCCGCCGAAGCAGCCCCCGCCGCCCGCGCCACGCCCACCAAAGGAGTAGATGATGAGCAGCACGAACCAGGACCGGCCCACTGCGGGTGAACTCGTGCCGGTGAAGTTCTCCCGCCTCACCCGCCGCGGCGTCCTCCTCGGCCTGTCGCTGACCCAGCTCATCACACTCGCCATCGGCGGAGCCACACTCATCGGCGCGTTCTACGCCGGAGGTGGGATGCTGCTCGCCTACAGTGCCCCGATCTGGGTACTCGCCGCCGCGCTGACTTGGATACCGATCGCGGGCCGGCCGATCGTGGAGTGGCTGCCCATCGCCTGCTGGTGGCTGTGGCGTACCACCGGCGGACAACTGCTGTACCGGCGCAGGATCGTCGTCCCGCGCCCCGTCGGCACCCTCGCACTGCCCGGCGACATGGCGCGACTGCGCGAGTACACCGACCCCGACACCGGAGCGGGGATGATCCACGACCCCCACGCCGCCACGTTGACCGTGGTGTGCGAGGTCACCCATCCCGCGTTCGTGCTCCTCGATCCCGGCGAGCAGGAACGCCGCGTCAGCTCCTGGGGCCGGGTGCTGGCCACCGTCTGCCGCTCCGGGCGGATCGCGACTCTTCAGGTCTTGGAGCGGACTCTGCCGGACTCCGGCACCGGACTGGCCGAATGGTGGGCCACCCACGGCACCCCGGACGGATCATGGGCGGCCGACACCTACGCAGAACTCATCGACCGTGCCGGACCCGCCGGCGAACGCCACGCCACCACCCTCTCGCTGTCACTGGACATGAAGACCAGCGCTCGGCAGATCAGGACCGCGGGCGCCGGGATGCGCGGTGCTGCCGCCGTGCTGCGCCAAGAGATGAACACTCTCATCGCGGCGCTTCGCTCCGCCGACCTCTCGCCGTCGGGATGGCTGACACCAGGGCACATCGCGGTGATGCTGCGTTCCGCCTACGACCCAGCGATCGCCGCCACGCTGGAACGGCACGGCAGGCTCGGCCAGTCCCTCGCGACCGCAGGGCCGGTTGCGGTCACCGAGACCTGGGGCAAGCTGCGCACCGACTCCGCCCACCACGCGGTGCTCTGGGTCAGCGAGTGGCCCAGGTCGCTCGTCTATCCGGGATTCCTGTCGCCCGTGCTGCTGTCCACCGGCATCCAGCGGTCGTTCTCGCTGATCTGCACCCCGATGCGCTCCGATGCCGCTGCTCGCGACATCCGCAAGAAGAAGGTCGAGCACATCTCCGACCAGGCCCAGCGCGCGAAGATCGGCCAGATCGAGGACGCCTCGCAGACCGCCGAGTATCACGACGTGCTCCAGCAAGAAGCCGACCTCACCGCCGGCCACGGCATCCTCCGCTACACCGGCCTCATCGCCGTCTCTGCGCCCACCGGCGAAGAGCTCGATGCCGCCGTCGCCGCGATCGAGCAGGCCGCGATCCAAGCCTCCTGTGAGACGCGGCTGCTCGTCGGCCAGCAAGCCGCCGCCTTCACCGCCGCCGCGCTCCCGCTCTGCCGGCGGGTCTGAGTTCAGCCTTCAGGGCTGACGAGGATCGTGGCTGATGGATCGACATCGGGTGCCCAAGCAAGGGTCGGCAGGTCAGCGCTTTCCAGTCCCGCGAGTTCGAGCGCAGCCTGTCCCGACAGATGCGAAGAGATGATGGACTGCCCGTTTGCGACTGCCGCGTAGAACTGTGCGGCGTAGTTGATCGCATCGGCGTCTTCGATGCTGTCGGCCATCCCGATCGCGAACGGCACGACTCGAGCCACCAGGTCGTCGATCTGGGCTGCGGAGCGACACGAGTTCAGCAGGACGAGGAGCGGAGGATCGTCGGTTGCGCTGATCGCGCGTGCGAAGGCTAGCGCCGTCACGATCACTCCCTCGTGGGGTTCGTCTGCTTCATCCTCAAAGACGATCAGGTCGTCGTTGCTGTGGCCCGAGAAGTGGACCACGTGAGGACGGAACTTCGTGATGCCGTCCAGTAGGTCAGCCGTAGTTGCTGCTGGCCGCACATCGAGTTCGATCTGGTCACGGTGCAAAGCCGACTCGACCGCTGCCCGGATGCGCTTCTGCTCCCTTCCAACGCGGAGGTCACCTTCGGCCGAAGCACCCAGCATGAGCACTCGGAGCTTCTCCGGCTTGGGCGCTGGGAGCTGACGCAGCGCGTGACTGACGGCTACCTCGGCACCGCTGATCCGCGATTCAAGCTGGGCACGTTCAGCCGCCGCCCGCCGGTCGGCACGCTGCTGCTCGCTCTTTCGGCGTCTCTCGGCGGCATCGGCCTCCGACTGTTCGGCACGGGAGAGCTTGGTCTGTAGCGCGGCCTCGTCCTTCGCGTAGCCGGCTGCCCGGGTCTGCCAGCGGCTGGCCTCCTTGCCCGCAGTCTCCGCTTCCTTCTCGCGGCGCTCGGCGTCCCGCAACTTGCTGCTGCGGGTGGAACTGCTCGTCGTCTTTGCGGCAGCCTGCCGCGCCTTGGCGGCATCGGCTCGCTTCGAGGACTCCTTCGACCGGTACTCACCCGCCTTCTTGTCCGCGTCGATCCGCTGTTTGCGCTTGCGGTCAAGCTGTCCTCGGTACTGACTTGCGCTCACTCTGTCGGGCTCCTGCCTCGTTTGCCCTCGTGTCGACTACAACGCTAGGCCGCACCACCGACATTTTCCGTTCGCTGGTGCGCACCTCCCCGTCATACGGCACCAGGAGGTCACCATGCCTACGTTCTTCGATTCGACTGCCGACGCCGCCGAGGCGTCCGAAGCCTTGCGCGGCCTCGCGCACGCGAGCCGGGGCTTCGATCAGCCCGCCGAGATGTACGGGGTGATCGGTGATCTGTCCTCGGGCATGCGCTCGCTGCGGCAGGCGCTCGACCAGATCGCCGATGTTCACGAGCGCAAGGCCGCGCACGCGTTCAACGACGCCGGAAGCCACGAGGCAGGCGTGCGGGAGGCGCTCGCTGCTGCGGAAGAGTTGCGTCAGGCCGCGAACCTCGTCGACCGGGCCCACGACCGGCTCGCGGAAGGCTTCATCGCCGCGGGGCGGATCGCCTGGCACCCCGAGCCCGCCGTCGAGGAGGTCATGCCGTCGCGGTGGGTCAGCGTGGTGTTCCTCCAGGGCGAGGAGGCCGACCGGCCGTTGCACATCCTGGGCGAGCTGGGACACGTGGATGCGGTGGACTTCCTCGCGCAGTGGGACTACGGCGACGAGACCACGCAGGCCGCGCTGGAGAACGGGTATGTCTACGACAAGCCCGGCGAGGGCACCAACGATCGGGTTGCGCTCTCGGGCGACTACGCGCTGGTCGTCAACCCGCATATCGGCTACGTCTCGCTGCTGCGCCGCTACACCGAACCAGAGGCCGAGCCCCAGGATGCCGAGCTGGTCGAACCGGCTCCGGTGCAGCCGGGGCCGGAGCTTCTGGTGTCGTACTCGTCGCCGGGCGCTCCGAAGCGAGCCGACCCGCCGACCCCGAAGCGGGATGGGTCGTGGTTCGAGCCGGCCAAGATCACGGCGGTCAAGCAGTCGCGGGGGCTGGTGCGGTGACCGAGGATCGCGCGCGGCTGCATACCGCTGTCCTGGTGGCACCGTCGAAGGAGCGGCGGAAGCTCCGCAAGCAGCGCCGCAAGGCCGAGGCCCGACTCCACGCCGAGCAGCGAAGGACCGCGCTCGCCGCCGCGAAGGCAAAGGCCGAGGAGGAGCGTGCCGAGCGCCGCGCGACGGTCTACCTGCCGAAGGCAGGCGAGTCCGGCGCTGCGCGGCTGCGCACTCCGGGCCGGTTCCATCTGACGCGGCATCAGGACACGTCGGCGACGCTGGCGGGTGCGTACCCGTTCGTCGCCGAGGGCGGTCTCGGCGCCGATGGCGTGTTCGTCGGCCAAGACCTCTACTCGGGCGGGAGTTTCGTCTACGACCCGTGGGTGCTCTACGCACGCGGCATCATCACCGCACCCAACGTGGTGCTGGCCGGGATCGTCGGCTCCGGCAAGTCATCGCTGGCCAAGTCCCTCTACACGCGCTCGCTACCGTTCGGACGGCGCGTATACGTGCCCGGCGACCCGAAGGGCGAACACACCGCCGTCGCCAACGCCGTCGGTGGACGTGCCATCGTCCTCGGTCACGGACTCAACACTCGCCTGAATCCGCTCGATGAAGGCCACCGGCCCAGCGGTCTCTCGGATGAGCAATGGGCGTCCACTGTCGCAGCCCGACGGCGTGACCTGATCGGCGCACTCGCGGAGACCGTGCTCGCGCGGGGATTGTCGCCGTTGGAGCACACCGCGATCGACATCGCCCTGACCCAGACCGTGCGGGAGAACGATGTGCCGATCCTGCCGATGGTCGTTGACCGCATCCTCGCCCCGAGCGCGGATGCCGACGGCCGGTTGGCCGAGGACGGCAGGCTCGTCGGCCACGCGCTGCGCCGTCTCGTGGCCGGCGACCTGGCCGGACTGTTCGACGGGCCTTCGACGGTCGCGTTCGACCCGTCGCTGCCGATGATCTCGCTCGACCTCTCGCGCGTCACCGAGAACTCGACGCTCATTTCGGTGTTGATGACGTGCTCGTCGGCGTGGATGGAGTCCGCGCTGCTCGACCCGAACGGTGGACAGCGGTGGGTGATCTACGACGAGGCCTGGCGGCTCATGTCCCATCCAGCGCTGCTGCGGCGGATGGATGCGCACTGGCGACTCGCGCGGCACTACGGGATCGCGAACATGCTGATCTTCCACAAGCTCACCGACCTCGACAACGTGGGCGACCAAGGCTCAGCCATGCGCTCCCTGGCGAACTCACTACTCGCGAACGCGGAAACGCGGATCGTGTACCGGCAGGAGTCCGACCAGCTCGGACCGACCGCGACCGCCCTCGGTCTGACCGGCACGGAGCAGCAGCTCTTGCCGAACCTTGGCGTCGGCCAAGGGCTGTGGCGGATCAAGGCCAGGAGCTTCGTCTGCCAGCACCAACTCCACCCCGACGAACTCGCCCTGTTCGACACCAGCAGCCGCGCCGCAGGAGGACACCGATGAACCTCACCGGCCCGCGCCGATCCACCCCGAACGAAGACGATGCCACGGCTCCCGTCGAGCTGCCGCACGTCCTCGTCACCGTCGCTGCAGACGGCACCCTCACCGCCACGGTCGATGGAACACCGTTCGCGTCGCCGGACGCGGGCGACTGGACGCGCGCGACGTTCGGGCCGCTCATGGATGCCATCACCAACGACCGCACCATCGCAGTCCGAGTCGAGGTGCGCGAGAACGACGGCAGCGTCTTCACCGACATCCTCCGCACCCGCAAACCCCGACGCGCAGTCGCACCGTCCGAGACCCCTGCGCCGGAAACTCGTCGAAGTCGCCACGCCCGACGGGTGCCGCGCTTGGCTGAGGTCACCGCGGGCGGGTTCGTGCCTGGCGAGGATGTCGCTGTCGCGACGATCGTCTCCCACACCGACGCTACCGGGACCGGCGAAGCCCGGACGCTCATCGACCTCGACGACCTACCCGACGGCACACACGAGGTGATCCTGTTCGGGCGCATCTCGGGCACGCTCGCGGTGCGGCGGCTGACATGAACCAGCGGCAGGCCGGGGGCATGGGCGACGAACTCACCAATGCCGCCCTCATTGGGCTGATCGGCATGTTCGGGATCGCCCTCGTTCTCCGCGCCGGTGGCAGTGTCGCCGCGTTCCTCACCGGCACACCCCAGCCAGACGCCGGCGCAGCGGCGGGACTCGCCGTGCTGTTCAACCCCGGCGACCCGGCAACCGCGCTCGGTGCCGACGGTCTCAACCCGGTCGCCTACTGGCTCGTCAGCGCGGCACTGCTCGGCGGACTCGCCACCGGGATCGTCTGGGTGTGGATCGTGCTGCGCCGCCACACGCGGAAGACCGAGACCGACCCGCACCGCCTTGCCGGGATCGCGACCAGCCATGAAGTCAAGACCGCAGCATCCGCGAAGGCACTGCTGCACCGCGCGGCCACACTGCGCCCCTCCTTGGAATCACCAGCCCCGCAGGATGTCGGCTACCTCCTCGGTGCCAGTCGCGGGACGGAGGTCTGGGCATCTGTCGAAGACTCGATCCTGCTGATCGGCCCACCCCGCTCAGGCAAGGGCCTACATGTCGTCATCAACGCGATCCTCGACGCACCCGGAGCGGTCGTCACCACCAGCACCAGGCCCGACAACCTCACCGCGACCCTCCGCGCCCGACGCCGCAGGGGCGGACCGGTCGCGGTGTTCGACCCGCAACACCTCGCCGAAGGCATCCCCGCCGGGCTGCGCTGGTCGCCCATTCGCGGCTGTGACGATCCGCTGACCGCGATGATCCGCGCTAACGGCCTCGCAGCCGCCACAGGACTCAGCGCCGGAGGGGTCGAGTCCGGCGGGTTCTGGGAAGGCAAAACCCGCACCGCACTCCAAAGCCTGCTGCATGCCGCCGCGCTCGACGGCCGCCAGCCAGCCGAGCTGTTCAGATGGACCCTCGACCCCAGCGCCGCGTCCGAAGCCGTCGCCATCCTCAACTCACACCCGAACGCGGCGATGGGCTGGGACGACTCCCTGGCCGCGATGATCGACGCCGACCCCAAGACCCGCGACAGCATCTGGCAAGGCGTCTCCCTCGCACTGGCCGCACTGGCCGACCCGCGCGTGCTCGATGCCGTCACGCCAGGCCCGCACGAGCACTTCGACCCCGAGACCTTCCTCACCGAACAAGGCACCCTCTACCTCCTCGCCACCGGAGCCGGAGCCGGAGCCTCCGCATCGCTGGTCGCAGCGTTCGTCGAAGACCTCATCGAAACCGCCCGCCGACTCGCTGCCCGCTCACCCGGAGCGCGGCTAGACCCACCGCTGCTGCTCGCGCTCGACGAGATCGGGAACCTCGCCCCGCTGCCATCCTTGCCGACGCTCATGGCCGAAGGCGGCGGCACCGGGATCACGACCATGCCGGTCTTGCAGTCCCTCGCCCAAGCACGCGACCGATGGAGCGAACACCAGGCCGGCGCGATCTGGGACGCCAGCATCGTCAAGATCATCCTCGGCGGCGCATCGAACAGCCGCGACCTCCAAGACCTCTCCACCCTCATCGGCGAGCGAGACGAATACACCGACAGCGTGACCCTCGGCGACCACGGCACCCGCTCCAACCAGCGCTCCATCCGCCGCGTCCCGATCCTGCCGCCAGACCGCATCCGCACCCTGCCATTCGGCACCGGCATTGCGATGCTGCGCTCCGCGCCGCCCATCGTCACCGACCTCCGCGCCTGGCCGACTCGCCCCGATGCCGCGCAACTCCGCAGCGACCGCGACGAACTCGAAACACTGCTGCGCCACCGCCCCGTCACCTGACGCTGCGTCTGGGTGCCGAAGCGCACCTGCCTGACACAGCGGCCACACACGGCTGGTCGCCCGAGTTCAGGAGGACGCCATCATGGCCATTCGTACCCACCAGTCCATCTCCGGCTTTGTCGCCTCGGACCCGCAGCTCAGCTACACCGACCGCGGCGACGCACGGCTCTACATGAAGGTCGGCATCGAGCATTACCGCAAGGAGCCCGACAACTCCTTCACGCAACTGGAGACGACGTTCCACGACCTCATTGCGTATCGCGGTGCTGCCGAGCAGGGAGCCGAGCGGCTCGCCAAGGGCGACAACATCATCGCCGACGGACGGGTGCGCGACTACTCCTACGAGCGCAACGGCCAGCGGTACGAGGGCGAGGAGTTCATCGCGACGCGCATCGGACACGACCTCGCCCGCACCCGCTACGAGGTGGATCGCAGCGAACGCACTTCCGGCCGAGACGCCGCGGCGTTCACCGGACCTCAGCAGGCCGCGCCGTCCACCGCGGCTGCCATCGGAATGTGAGCGATCCCGCCATGAGCGATCAGTTCCACCCTGAGCACGACGACATGCCACCCGAGGCAGGTCTCGCGTCCCCGCGTTTCGACGTGCCCGAGCCGCCGCATCCGGTCAACTGGAATCTGCTGACCGCCAACGATCTCGAAGCCGAGTTGCTCGAACTGAACCGTTGGGTGGACTGGCTTCGCCACACCTACGGACTTCCGGCCAGCGTCGTTCCGCCCTACTGGCACCGTCACCCCGAGCTCCTCTGGGAACTGTCGGCGCTGCACCTGCACTGGCTGTGCGCATACGACCCCGAGCAGAATGGGTCGGCACCGCTCGGCTGGCACCGCGACTTCGCCGATGCCCGTGCCCGCCTTCGTGATTGGGTGTCGGCCTGCGGTACGCGGCTCGACCGAGACCGCCCGACTCGCCAGACGAGCTGGCCCGGTGAAGACCCCACTCAGCCCATCGAGGACTCACCGATCACGGATCGCGACGAAGACTTCGTTCGGTTCGTGATCGACATGGTGGATGCGCGCCAGGAAGCAGAGGATGCCTTCTTCGCGGGCATCGACCCGGAGACGGGCGAGGTGTGAATCGTGGCGCGCCGCTATGAACGGAAGACCGGGCAGCGTCAACAGAGCGAGCGCGAGCTGACGATCCGCGCCGAGTTCCACGAGCCGCCCGACCTGGACAAGCTCTGCGAGCTGCTGATCCGCCTGGCGCTCCAACAGTCGGGAGCGTGCCGTTCGGAGGGATCGACGCGACCGAAGCGCCCTCGTGCCTCCGCGAGCGCGTCGTCGTAGAATGGAGGCATCCGTCGCGGATGGCGGATGTTGTGGTCCTAGCGCTTCGCCGCCACGGCGAGGCAAAGTAAACGTGGCCGACTCGGCCTAGTCCTACAGCCTTCGGGCTCTTCTCACGATCAACATCCGCTCTCACAAGTCCGCGTCGGCAGGACCAGTGACTGTGGAGAAGAGCCATGACGATCATCGACGCGGACCGAACCGCGATAGACAGCCTCGTAGCGCCCACCCCGTTCCCCGGATCATTCGCCGTCTCCTACCTACGGGTCTCCACGAAGGAGCAGGCGGAGAAGGGCGGCCAGGCGGAGGGCTTCTCGATCCCGGCCCAGCGCGAGGCGAACCAGCGCAAGGCCGACCAGCTCGGAGCAACGATCATCGAGGAGTTCGTCGACGCGGGCGAGTCCGCGCGCAAGGCCGACCGGCCCGAACTGATGCGGATGATCCAGTACGTCGCGAAGCACAAGACGAACTACTGCATCGTCCACAAGGTCGACCGGCTCGCCCGCAACCGAGCCGACGACGTGACCATCCACCTCGCCCTCAAGGACGCCGGCGTCACGCTGGTGTCGGCCACGGAGAACATCGACGAGACCCCGTCCGGGATGCTGCTGCACGGCATCATGTCCTCGATCGCGGAGTTCTACTCCCGCAACCTCGCCACCGAGGTCGTCAAGGGTCTGTCGCAGAAGGCCGCGCAGGGCGGCACCGTGACGAAGGCACCCATCGGCTACCGCAACGTCGGCGTGCGCGACGAGTTCGGGCGGGAAGTACGCACCGTCGAGATCGACGAGGAGCGAGCCCCGTTGGTGCGGTGGGCGTTCCAGGTGTTCGCATCCGGCGACTGGACGACGAGCCAGCTTCACCAGGAGCTCGTAGCGCGCGGGCTCACGACAGCGGCGTCGCCGCGGCGACCGTCCCGACCCATCGGGAAGTCGTCGGTGCATCGGATGCTGACGAACCCGTACTACAAGGGCAGCGTCCGCTACCAGGGCGTGACCTATGCCGGAGCGCACGAGGCCATCGTCCCCAACGAGGTGTGGGACCAGGTGCAGACCGTGCTCGGCACGCACCGCTCGGCAGCAGATGCAACGCAAGTCCACGAGCACTACTTGAAGGGGACGGTGTTCTGCGGCCAGTGCGGCTCGCGGCTACTGGTGTGCAACGCCAAGAGCAGCCAGGGCACGATCTACCCGTACTTCGTGTGCGCGAGCAGGCATGGTGGCAGAGGCGACTGCACCCGGCAGGCGATGCTCATCGAGCAGGTCGAACGGCTCATCGAGCGCTTCTATGCCAAGGTGCAGCTCGATCCCGAGACGACGCAGGCGGTCTCGGCGATGATCCATGCCCGGTTCGACGAGATGATGGCCGAAGGAGCCGCCGAACTTGCCGACCTCGCGTCCCGGAGAACCCAACTCGAAGGCGAGCAGCAGAAGTTGCTGCAAGCCCACTACGCCGGAGCCATCCCGCTCGACCTGCTCAAGAAGGAGCAGGACCGGATCACCGCGTCGTTGGAGACCATCGAGCACCGGATCACCGCTCACCACGGCCACTATGCCGACGCGCGGGCGAACCTCGACGACTCGCTGAAACTGCTGTCCAACGCAGCCGACCTGTACGAGCACGCCGACGACGCGAACCGCCGACTGTGCAACCAAGCACTGTTCAGGGCGATCTACATCGACGAGGACAACGACGTGCGCGTCGGCTACCGGAACCCGTATGACGGACTGAGCCTCTCCGGCCTCCACGCCGACGCCCTGAGCTGGGCCGCCGAGGCGAAGAAAATGGGCCAGGCGCGAACCGCGACCAAGGGTGGCCCCTTGGTCGCAAGTTCACACCTGACCCGTTTGGGGTGAGTGACGGGACTTGAACCCGCGACATCCGCGACCACAACGCGGCGCTCTACCAGCTGAGCTACACCCACCAAGGAGGCACCCGCACCGGCGGGGCCGATCCAAGTCTAGCGGTAGCGTGTTCGCCGTGGTCGAAGCCATCCGCAGCTACCACGCCCGCCGCGGGCGCTTGTCACCCAATCAGCGCGAAGCCCTCGAAACGCTAGGCCCCGGGCTCGACCTCGCGCAGACCTCCGACCCGCTGGACCTCGACGACGAGTTCGGTCGGGTCGCACCACGGACGCTGGAGATCGGGTCCGGCCTCGGGGACACGGCCATCGAACTGGCAGCGGCCAACCCCGACCGCGACTATATCGCCGCGGACGTCCATACCAAGGGAATCGCCCGCACCCTGATCCTGATCCAGAGGACGGGCCTGACCAACCTGCGCGTCCTGCACGCCGACGCGTTGGATTTCCTGACCCGGCGCGCGGCTCAAGACAGCCTGCGCGAGGTCCTGGTCTTCTTCCCCGACCCGTGGCCGAAAGCCCGACACAACAAGCGGCGCCTGGTACGCAGGGAGTTCGCCGATGCGGTGGTCCGGACGCTGGAGACCGGCGGAGTGCTGCACCTAGCCACGGACGACCGTGAGTACGCAGACGCCATGCGACAGGTTCTCGCCGGTGAACCCCTGCTCGAGAAGGTCCACGACGGGGCCCGGATCACGGCACGGCCCAGGACCAAGTACGAACTCGCCGGCGAGCGTGAGGGCCGCCATGCAATCGATCTCTTGTACGTGCTCCGGGCCGCGTCGACATGAGCGTCGTGGGCCGCAACGCCGGCACGGGCCTACCCGGACCACCCCACCACCCGACGGCCCCCCGATCGCAACTGACAGCGGGGCCGATCTCGCGCGGTGGTCCGGCAGCGAGTGGCGATTCCGGCCCGCGTAGGTTAGTGCTGTGAGTGTCTCCACCACCGCCCGAGCCGGCACATCCCACTGGGTCGACATCGACGGACCCACCCACTACCGCGACTACGGCGGACCCGACGACGGCCCCCTGATCGTGTGCGTCCATGGGCTCGGCGGCTCGGCACTCAACTGGGATCTGATCGCCCCGCACCTGACCGACCGTTGTCGAGTGGTGGCGCTGGATCTGCCCGGGCACGGGCTCACCGAGGCGGGTCGGCGATCCACGAGCGTGCACGCAAACCAGCATGTGATCCACCGTTTCCTCACCGAAGTGACCGGTTCCCCCGCGGTGCTCATGGGCAATTCGATGGGCGGGTTGCTCTGCGTGGTACAGGCGACCTCGGCACCTTCGACGGCCGCCGGTGTGGTCCTGATTGCGCCGGCCTTGCCAGCAGCCGGCTTCATGGTCGGTGATCTGCGTATGGTCCTGGAGTTCGCCGTGCTCTCGACACCGGGCGTCGGCGCGCTGATCGTCGGCCTGTGGACCCGACTGGCCTCCACAGAAGCCCAGGTGGCGCGCATGTTCCGGGTCGTCTCGGTCGACCCGGCCCGGCTTCCTCGCGAGGCCTGGGATGCCGCGATCGCGCAGGCCGAGGTCCGTCGTCAGTTCCGCGGCACGGCCCGCCATCTGGTGGAGGCCGCGCGGTCGGTAGTGCTGATGAGTCAGGGACGCAATTACGTCCGACGCCTGCGCGACCTCTCGATGCCGGTGTTGCTGATCCACGGCGGCCGCGACCGTGTCGTCTCCGCCCGGTCCGCGCATGCCACGGCGGCCCGCCGACCGGAATGGACTTTCCACCTCATCGAGGGGGCCGGCCACGTGCCGCAGATGCAGGAGCCCGAGATAACCGCGGGCACGATCCTTCAGTGGCTCGACACGAACCCCGAGGTCGTCTCCGCCGCCGCGCTCGCCTGAGTGACCCGACAGAGGCGCTCGCGACGGGCCAGTCGCACCCGTGAACTACTCTGGGCGCAGTCAAGGAGGTTCGATGCCCGATCGCCTGAGTCCGCTGGATACCACCTTTCTGTTGCTGGAACGCGACGGTCAACCCATGCACATCGGTGGGCTCATGGTGTTCGAGGGCCCCGCTCCGACGTATGAGCAACTTTGTGAGTACCTCGACTCGCGACTCGATCAGGTTCCTCGCTACCGACAGAAGATCCAGTCGGTGCCGCTGCACATCGGACAGCCGGTCTGGGTCGACGACGACAACTTCGAACTCGAGTTCCACGTCCGGCACACCGCAGTACCCAAACCTGGCAAGGCCGAGCAACTGGAGCGTCTGGCCAGCCGACTGCTGTCACAACGGGTGGATCTGGAGCGCCCGCTGTGGGAGATCTGGCTTGTGGAAGGCCTCGCGAACCGGCGTTGGGCATTGATCAACAAGGCCCACCACGCGATGATCGACGGCCTGTCCGGCCACGACATCATGGAAGTGATCCTGGACCCAGATCCGGACGGCCGCGACAACCCGCCGAGCAGTTGGGCGCCGGAGCCCAGCCCGGGAACGGTGGGGCTCGTCACGGACGCGATGATCGATTCCGTGAGGCGCCCCGGCGAGCACCTCGGCCGGATCGTCAGCCGGGTGGCCAACCCCAGGGAACTCGCGGAGCACGTGGCGATCCGCACCGTCGGGAGCAAGTCGGTCGGCGGGCGACTGCTGAGCACCGAGAGCACTCTCGGTGGCCCGATCGGTCCGCACCGTCGCTGGGGCTGGGTCGAAGGTGACCTCGCCACGATAAAGGCCGTCAAGAACGCATTCGGCGGAACGGTCAACGACGTGATCCTCACCGCGGTGACCGGAGGCTTCCGGGCACTGCTGGAATCGCGCGAGATCGACACCCGACCGCTGCAGATCCAGTCCATGATCCCGGTATCGACGCGCGCCCCCGGCGACACCAGCGGTGGCAACGAGGTGTCTGCCATGTTCGCGCAGTTGCCGATTGGCGTGGAGGACCCCGTCGACCGGTTGCACGCCATGACCAGGCAGATGGACCGCGTGAAGAGGAGCGGCGCCCCGCTGACCGTCGACTCGATCATCGGCCTGGCCGACTTCGTGCCGCCGATGCTGTTCGCCGCGGCCGGCCGAGTCGCGGGCCAGATCAACCTGCGTGCCTTCGACACGGTCACGACGAACGTCCCGGGACCACAGAACCCGCTGTACCTGCTCGGCCGGCAACTGAGCACGCTGATCCCGTTCGTGCCACTTGGGCCGGGGATTCGCATCTCCACCGCCATCGTGTCCTACAACGGCACCATCAACTTCGGGGTCACCGCCGACTACGACACCGTCCGTGACCTGCCGGTGTTCCTGGAGGGTTTGCGTTCGACCCTGGACGAACTCGGCAAAGCGGTGCTCGCCCAAGTCGCCGACCGCGACCCCGAAGCCTAGCGGACGGCTTCAGCCGAACGACTCAAGGCGCGGGCTGTGGCCCGTCGTTCGGTTCGTTCTGCGGTCCCCGTTCGGTTCTGACGCCACTCACGGGCGGAACGCGCCCTAGTCCGAAAACGGCTCGTGTACCCTGTCGCCACATGTGCGGGCCGCGAGGTTAGAGAATGGTCGCGAGGTTAGAGAACGTGCACGAGGTTAGAGAACGCACGTGTGGCTTCTCTAACCTCGTGCACGTTCTCTAACCCGAGCGGTTTCCGCCCGGCATTTCCTCACCTGAACGCCGAGGCCGACCACGGCCATGGACGACTAACCCAAGCGGTTTCCGGCCGGCATCTCCCGCCTGAATGCCGCGGCCGGCCACGGCCGCGGAAGCAGAACGCGGACCCTTGAGCCGCGCCCGACACGATGTCGATCCCCTAGGCGACCTGCAGCAGTGCCTGCACACCCAGCGCGAGCAGGAGAAGACCGAAGCCGAGGCAGGTTGTCACAGTCAGTTGCTTCGAATGCCTTTGGATGGCTTCGTGGATGCCGGTGAGCACCGGCTTGGCGCGCTCCCCGAGCAGTGTCACCGCGAGCACGGGTCCGACCACCGCGATCTCGGTGATGGCGAACAGAACCACGAACACCAGCGCCTTGACCACGTTGCCATTGGAGGACTGCGTGATGACATGCAGCGCAGGGATGTAGAGGGCCAACGTGGTCGCATTCACGATCAGGCGCAGGAAGCCGATCCCGAACAGAACGGGCGGGCGGGCATCGACGACCTTCGCCATGATGCCCTCCCCGGGTTGATTCTGGATCGGCGCGGGCGGCCGTCGAATCGTCACGGCACCGATGATCAGCAGAGCCAGTCCGCCGATGATCAGGATGGCCGCTTCCGGATAGGAGGCCTTGCCGGTCTGCACGTCGGGCAAGCCGGAAAGCAGGGACAGGCCGCCGAAACTGATCAGCAGCAAGCCGCTCATGCTGCCGACCGCAAGCGCCCAACCACGCCGCAGCGCCCCGGACGCGCCGCTGGTGAGCACGACGACCTGCATGGCCAAGAAGGTCGGACTGATCGCCGCACCGATGGCCAGCGGCAGTACCTGCAGGAGCAGACTCAACGCATCACATCCCCCGGGGTTGTCGCGGGCCGCAGCGGGCACGGGTGCGACCACGACCGATCTCCGACGACCGGAGTCCGCCTCGCGACGGGTTGCGGCTCAACCGTCGTGTTCACCCGCCAGACGCCCAACCTTGAATGGAACGCACGTGTGGACATGTCGGCGCACCCTGAAGGCCAGACCGGCACCAGCAGCAACCTCGTGTGACGGAGTTGCGGAGGTCCGATCCCTGATTGTGACGAAGGTGCGCGGTCGCGACTGCGCGGACTGCGCACCTTCGTAACAAAATGCGGGGATGACCCACCAAGTTCGTCACAATGACCTCCGTCAGCGCCCCACGCAGCCGCAGGTGGCCGCCCGGCATGGCGGACTCCGGCGAATTCGCCCACCATCGTCGGTGAGAACCCGTCGAGGGCCACCGCTGCGCGCGCACGAGATTATCGACCGAGTCCATCAGCCCGCCTCAATGCACGACGGCGACGCTGCATGACGCGTGGTGGATCACCTTGTGGCTCACCGAGCCCAGCAGCAACGAGGTGAAACCCCCACGCCCGCGGGATCCCACCACAAGCAAGGACGCATCCTCACCGGCGTCCACGAGCACCCTGCCAGCGGCGCCGCGCACAATCCGAACCTCCACCTCGACGTCCGGGTACGTCGCGACATGTCCCGACAGCACCTGGGCTCCGAGCCTGGTTTCGGCACCTTCGACGTCGTCGAGGATCCCGCCCTCGGGGTAGGTGGTGGAGTCCACGTCGAATCCGATCACGGCAACGTCCCAGGCGTGCACCACGCGCAGCGGCCACCCACGCCGGCTTGCTTCATCGAATGCGAAGTCCAGTGCCCGACCGGCCTGTGCAGACCCGTCGATTCCGACCACCACCCTCGGTTCACCGCCCGCACGCACGATGATCGTCGGACAGCGGGCATGCGTGGCGACTTGCCGGGAGACACCCCCCAGCAGGAAGTCGGCCACAGCGCCACGTCCATGTGAGCCCACCACCAGCAGATCCGCATCCTTGCCGCGATCCACGAGCGCCGCCGCGGCAGGGCCGGGTAGCGCAATAGCTGAGACTTCCAATGCCGACCCCTGGAGATTCTCCGCGGCATGGTTCGCGAGACCGGAGGCCTGATCGGCGACCACCTCACTCATGGCCGGGTCGACTGCGGCACCGGCACCCATTCCCAGATCGACTGTCGGCTGCTCCCAGACGGCGATGATTTCAAGGGGCAATCCGCGCATGCTGGCTTCTTCCGCACCGAACTGCAAGGCGCGCTCCGACACCTCGGAACCGTCGTATCCGACCATCACCGGCATATCCACAACCTCCCGCTGACCCAGACTATCGGTGGGTTACTCTCGGGGAAGTTCACTGTCGCCGTGCTTGGGGGGTCCGCGATGACGCATGTACAGCCGAGCGGAGCCGGGCACAATTCCAGCGCCAGGATCCGGATCCTCGGTTGTGAGGCACCGCCACCACCCAAGCGGAACTTCAATCGGCGGATCCTGGCAGCGTGCGCCGGCGCGGCGGTCCTGGGTGTGGGGATAACTCTGGCGGGCCGCGCACTCTATCCACAGAACGTCGCAGCACCCCCCGCACAGCCGCCCAGCACGGTCAAGATCGATCTCATGGGACAAGCCAGTGGGGGCGCACGCCTGACCAACGCTCACACCTACTCGGTGATGGTGTCGGCCACGAAGACCAACATGTCCGCGGCGGCTCGCTACGCACGGGCACAGACGCGAACGGCGGACACCGACACCAGGACCTCCCCGGTCGACCCGGGCACTGCCCCGGCCCCTGTCTCGGCGGTCAATCCGGTGTCTACCCCGAGCACCTCCGGCACGGTTCAGAAGCAGACCGCGTCGACTTCGACCAGCCCGATCGGCCCGGAAGCCCCGCAGGATCCCACCAACCCGAACTCACAGATTGACGCCTCATGACCGCCCTGTTCACACGTACCCTGGCCGCTCTGAGCATCGCGGCCCTCACCGCCGGCGGTGCCCTGGTGTCGCCCGCACAGGCCACTGAGTCCGGGATACTCGGCGCGTTCGTGACGGGTCGCTACCTGGCAGGTCATTCGGTGGATCTGGCGGGGGCGCAGATCGTCGCGGAGAACCTGGGTACCAATCAGGTGGTGACGCTGCAGGCATACGGCGACCCGTCGACATCGGCGTTCTACCAGGCCACAGGTGTGCCGTTCGGCCGCTACCGGGTACGGATAGCCCGCAGCGGGTTCGCAACCCAGTACTGGCCACGTCAGTACGCGCCGGAGTCAGCCGGGATCATCACACTTGGATCGAATCCCGGCTGTGACCCAGCGGGCACAGACGTCTGCGACACCCGGCTCCTGACCTTGGAGATGCTGCAGCCTGCAACGTTGTCGGGAACGGTTCGCACCCGCGCCGGGACGGGCGTCGCCTCAGCGACCGTGACAGCTACCCGCACCTCGGAAACCACCTACCACCCATCCACCACGACCGGTCCGGACGGCCACTTCTCTGTCCAGATCCCGCCCGGCGACTACCGCCTTTCGACGCCCAACGGCAACTCCACGGCGGAGGCCTTGGTCGGGTTCACGAAGCCGGCGGTTCAGGACATCACGGTCCTGGACGTGCCCGGTCCCCCACGCCAGGTATCGGCGGTCGGCGGCAATCGCAGTGCTGCCGTCTCGTGGCAGCACCCCGCAGACAACGGCGGCGCCCCGATCACGTCGTACACGGTCACCGCCACGCCAGGGTCAGCCACGTGCACCACCGAGGCGCTGACCTGCACTTTGCCGGGCCTCGACAACGGCAAGACGTATCAGTTCACGGTGACCGCTGAGAACCGCATCGGGCGCGGCATGGCGTCCGCAAGTGCTCGGACCACCGCTTCGGCTTCCGTGCCGGCGCCAGTGGACAACGTTCGCGTCACCGCCGCGGACCGCGCGATCGACGTCACCTGGGCCGCATCCGCCAGCGACGACGTCTCCGAGTACATGGCCACGGCTTCGCCAGGCAGTCGCAGTTGCTCGACCACGTCCTTGGCCTGCACGATCTCGGGGCTTCACAACGGGAAGGCGTACACGGTCAGCGTCATCGCCCGCTCTCAAGCGGGTAGCAGTCCAGCGTCGGCACCCTCCCGATCCGTGAAGCCGGGGGCGACCCCTTCGGCGCCACGCAACGTCACCTTGTCGCCGAAGCCGTCGGCACTCAGGGTCACCTGGAAGGAACCGCTCGACGACGGCGGTCACAGGATCAGCGAGTACGTGGCGACAGCATGGCCAGGCGGAAAGACCTGCCGGACGCAAGCCGCTCTCAAGTGCGTGATCCGCCGCTTGGACTCGAAGACCGACTACAGCGTCACCGTTCGCGCTGCGAACATCAGTGGGTTCGGGGCGACGTCGCCGGGGTCTGTCCCGGCACGACCGAAGGCCGGCCCGCTGGCCCCGGGACGGGTCACCGGATTGCGCGTCAGAGTGCACAAGCACCGGGCAACAGTGGTCTGGCGGCCCACCAAGCGCGCCACCTCCTACTTGGTGCGTCTGAAGGCCAAGGGCAAGAATGCCACCGCGTGGTCGGTGGTCAGACGACCACGAGCGATCTTCAGCGTGACCGCGGGTGCGCAGTCCGTCCAGGTGCGAGCAGCATCAAGGTCCGGGATGGGAAAGATCAGAAGTCTGGCCCTGCCCCGGTACTAGACACCGCGCGCCCTGGTCAGATACTCCGTCGATGGTTGAACGAGTGCCGACCCTCACCAAACACCGGGCAACAGGCCTGGGAGGCGCTTGTGTGACGAAGGTGCGGCGGCGAGACCTGCATTGTCACGAAGGTACGCGGTCACGACGACCCGGACCGAGCACTTTCGTAACACAAGGCCGGGGGCGGCCAACAACTTCGGCACAATCGTGCCCGTCGGCGGCCCGGCACATCTTCTTCGTGTGCGGTCGCCAGCCAAACCCGCCTACAGACCCTCCGTGAGGATCGCCGCGGCGCCGTAGGGGTCCAACTCCCCAGCGAGCACGCTCTCGGCGAGCTGGCCAGGATCACCGAGTCGATCGCGGACCCGATCCAGTGCGAGAGCCGCTATCTCACTCATCAAACGGCGCAAACGCCTTTGCCGAAGATCTCCGGAGTGCTGCGCCCACTCGCGGTGGTGATCGATGGCGGCCAGCAGATCTTCGATCCCTTCGGCACTCGTGGCCACCGTCCTCACGATCGCGGGCTTCCAGTCGTCCGCCGAACGTTTGCCCAGTGCCACCATCGCCCGCAACTCACGGATGGTCGCGGAGACCCCGTCCCGATCGGCCTTGTTCACCACGAAGATGTCGGCGATCTCGAGGATCCCGGCCTTGGCCACCTGGACCGAGTCTCCCATCCCGGGTGCCAGCAGAACCAGGACCGTGTCGGACTGGCCGATGATCTCGACCTCGGACTGGCCCACGCCGACAGTTTCCACAAGGACCACGTCGAAGCCGCACGCATCCAGCACCCGCAAGGCCTGCGGCGTGCTCGCGGACAGGCCACCCAAGTGGCCCCGCGAGGCCATGGAACGGATGAAGACACCCTCGTCCGTAGCGTGTTCCTGCATCCGCACCCGGTCACCGAGCAATGCACCGCCCGAGAAAGGCGAACTCGGATCGACGGCCAGCACCGCCACCCGCTTGCCGGTCAGACGCAACGCCCGGATCAGGGCGGCCGTAGTCGTCGACTTGCCGACCCCGGGCGCCCCGGTGATCCCCACGATGTGGGCATGCCCGACATGCTGCATCAGATCGGAACTGATCTCCCGCAACTGCGGGGATTCGCTCTCGACCAGGGTGAGCAGCCGAGCGATCGCACGAGTGTCCCCTGCACGCGCACGATCGACGAGGTGCACTTACGGGACGCGGACGATCAGCGCGTCTCCCTGGCCGCCGCCGCCGCATAGTCCGGCAGCACCGACCCCGCCGCCACGACGCTTGAGTTCGAGCGCGAGGGAGAGCACGAGCCGCGCTCCGGACATCCCCAGCGGGTGACCCAGCGCGATCGCGCCACCGTTGACGTTGACGATGTCCTCGGAGACTCCCAGTGCGTCGGTCGAGGCCAGCCCCACCGCGGCGAACGCCTCGTTGATCTCCAGCAGATCGAGATCGGACACCTCGATGCCTTCTTTGACACAGGCGGCTTTGATCGAGTTGGCCGGCTGCAGCTGCAGTGACGCATCCGGACCCGCGACGACTCCGTGGGCACCGATCTCGGCCAACCAGGTCAGTCCGAGTTCCTCAGCCTTGGCCTTGGACATGACAACCACCGCAGCGGCGCCGTCGGAGATCTGCGAGGCGTTACCGGCGGTGATGCTGCCGTCCTTGGTGAACGCCGGGCGCAACTTGCCGAGCCCGTCGGCGGTCGTGTCCGGACGCACTCCTTCATCGACCGAGAACACCACCGGGTCGCCCTTGCGCTGCGGGATCTCCACAGCAACGATCTCCTCGGCGAAGGCACCGTTCTTCTCCGCAATAGCGGCGAGTTGGTGCGAACGGGCGGCGAATGCGTCCTGGCGTTCGCGGGTGACGTTGGGGTACTGGGAGTTGTAGCTCTCCGTCGACTCACCCATCGCGCATTGGTCGAAGGCGCAGGTCAGACCGTCGAAGGCCATCGAGTCGATCGCCTTCCAGTCGCCGTACTTGACGCCCTCGCGCGACCCCATCAACATGTGCGGTGCGTTGGTCATGGACTCCATGCCACCGGCCACTACGATCTCGAACTCGCCGGCACGGATCAACTGATCGGCCAGAGCGATGGCGTCCAGGCCGGACAGGCACACCTTGTTGACCGTCAGGGCGGGGACGTCCATGGCGATTCCGGCCTTCACCGCTGCCTGGCGGGCGGTGATCTGCCCGCCGCCGGCCTGCAGGACGTGACCCATGATCACGTAGTCGACCTGGTCCGGTGTCACCCCGGAGCGTTCGAGCGCCGCCTTGATGGCCACGCCACCGAGGTCCGCGGCCGAGAAGCCCTTGAGCGATCCGAGCAGGCGCCCCATCGGGGTGCGAGCTCCTGCGACAATCACGTTTCCGGCCATACCAGACCTCCTGAATCAGTGGAACAACGCCTAGTGCCACGATAACGCCATGGGTTTTGTGACTGCTATCGACCATGTAGGACTGGCCGTGCGTGACCTGGACCAGGCTATCGCGTTCTATCAGGACGCCTTCGGCATGGAGCTGGTGCACGAGGAGACCAACGAGGAGCAGGGCGTGCGCGAGGCCATGATGGCGGTCGGCGACAGCGGCTCCTGCATACAGTTGCTGGCTCCGCTGTCCGAGGACTCCCCCATCGGCAAGTTCCTGGCGCGCAGCGGCGAGGGTATCCAGCAGGTCGCCTACCGGGTGTCCGACATCGAGGTCGCCGCCGACGAGTTGCGCGAGGCCGGCGTGCGCATGCTGTATGAGGCGCCCAAGCGCGGCACGGCGGGCTCCCGCGTCAACTTCGCCCATCCGAAGGACTGCGGCGGAGTCCTCATCGAGCTGGTGGAGCCTGGCGAAGACCACTGAGTGCTGCGGTGGGCCGCCCGAAGGCCTGTCACCCGGCCGCCATTGCCGCGAAGTTGACCGGACACGCCGGCATGTCGGCGTGAGTGCGCACCATCGGACGTCGAGCACTCTCAACACCTGCGGTCACGGACCAACCCGCCCCCTACCGCTGCCGCACCACCCGTTAGCGTGCAACTAGGTTCACGAATGGGAGATGCGAATGCAGAACATCCTCGATGCCATCCTCAGCGATGCAGACGCCGGCGAGTTTGCGCACATTGAGATCCCGGATTCCTACCGGGCGATCACCGTCCACAAGGAAGACGTGGACATGTTCGCCGGTCTGTCCACCCGCGAGAAGGATCCGCGCAAGTCACTCCACCTCGACGATGTGCCCGTCCCGGAACTCGGCCCCGGTGAAGCGCTGGTCGCGGTCATGGCCTCATCCATCAACTACAACACCGTGTGGACGTCCATCTTCGAACCGCTGCCCACGTTCGGCTTCTTGGAGCGCTATGGACGCACCCATCCACTAGCCAAGCGCCACGACCTGCCGTACCACATCATCGGTTCCGACCTGTCCGGCGTCGTGCTGCGCACCGGGCCCGGTGTGAACGCCTGGAATCCGGGCGACCAGGTGGTCGCGCACTGCCTCAGCGTCGAGCTGGAGAACCCGGCCGGGCACAACGACACGATGATGGACCCGGAGCAGCGGATCTGGGGCTTCGAGACGAACTTCGGCGGCCTGGCGCAGATCGCGCTGGTCAAGTCGAACCAGTTGATGCCCAAACCCGCGCATCTGACCTGGGAGGAAGCAGCGGCACCAGGACTGGTCAACTCGACCGCTTACCGCCAACTCGTCTCCCGCAACGGCGCCGGCATGAAGCAGGGCGACGTCGTCTTGATCTGGGGCGCGTCAGGCGGGCTGGGCTCCTACGCCACGCAGTACGCGTTGAACGGGGGCGCGATCCCGGTCTGTGTGGTGTCCAGTCCCGAGAAGGCAGAGATCTGCCGGCGGATGGGTGCGGAGTACATCATCGACCGCAACGAGGAGGGCTACCAATTCTGGAAGGACGAGCACACCCAGAACCCCAAGGAATGGCAGCGGCTCGGAAAGAAGATCCGCGAGCTCACCGGCGGCGAGGACGTCGACATCGTCTACGAACACCCCGGCCGGGAGACGTTCGGCGCTAGTGTCTACGTGGCCAAGAAGGGTGGCACGATCGTCACCTGCGCATCGACCTCGGGCTACATGCATGAGTACGACAACCGCTACCTGTGGATGAACCTGAAGCGCATCATCGGCTCGCACTTCGCCAACTACAAGGAGTCGTTCGAGGCCAACCGGCTGATCGACAAAGGGATGATCCACCCGACCCTTAGCAAGGCGTTCCCGCTCGACCAGACCGGGCAGGCGGCCTACGAGGTGCACCGCAATCAGCATCAGGGGAAGGTCGGCGTGCTCTGCCTGGCCCCGGAGGAGGGTCTCGGAGTCAGCGACCCCGAGAAGCGTGCGAAGTTCCAGACCGAGATCAATCGGTTCCGCAACACCTGATGTTCAGCGACAAGGCCCGAGCCCTGCTGGACAAGCCCAAGCAGTTCGCCATCATCTCGACGATCGAGCCGGACGGACAGCCTCAGAGCAGCGTCGTTTGGTACGAGCGCGACGGAGACGACTTGCTCGTCTCGACCGTCGAGGGCAGGCGCAAGCACACGAACCTCGTGCGCGATCCCCGCTGCACGGTCCTGGTGTACGACAGCGATCAGCCCTACTCCTACGTGGAGGTCCGGGGCCATGTGGAGATGACCACTGAGGGCGGCCGGGAACTCATCGACAAGTTCGCCGGCACCTACCAGGGCTGGGAGCGCTACCCGGCTGACGACGGCACCGACAACGTGCGCGTGGTGGTCAGGGTCAAACCGGACAAGGTCGTCAGCCGCTGAGTGTGCTTCGGCCGCGGGGCGACTCGACTAGCTGCGCGCGAAGAAGGCTGCGGCCCGGGCATTCCACAGCAGATAGAGGATCAGCGCCGCGAACACGGTCATGAGCAGGATCCCCCAGAAATGTCCGGTCCCCCACAGTGCAACGATCCCGAAGACGCCGAGCACGAAGCGGAACACCATCAGCAGGCTGATCATGAGGCGGGCGAAACCGCTGCCGTGCCCCAACGCCGACGCGAACAGGGCGATCACGAGTCCTAGGACGATGCCGATCCATCCCTGCAAGTTGGCGCTGCTCGACGAGACCCCGGCCTCGGCCAGAGCCGAGTCGCTGGCGAACAGCAGCACCACCCCGCCGATGATGGTCACGATCGCGACCAACCACGTCAGGAACACGACCAGGGACACGCTTGCGGGCCGCTTCACCGCTTGACTGCTCATGGTCTACACCATAGGGCAGTCACTCGGCCGATTCCGCGACCTCGAGCCACCGTTCTTCAGCCTCCGACAGGGCGGTTTCGGCAACCCTGAGCTGCCCGCCGAGGTCAACCAGGCGTTCCGGGTCGGTCGCGGCGTCGGCCATCGCGGCATGGATCCGGTCCACCGCCGTGTGTGCCTTGTCCAACTCCCGCTCCAGACGGGCCAACTCCCTGCGGACGGCGCGGGTATCACCGCCGGCCGGCTTCCCGGCGCCAGCCGCGACCGGGCGGGTGCGGGCGAGGTACTCATCCACGCCCCCGGGCAGATGCCGCAGCCGACCCGCCTCCAGCGCCCACACGTCATCGCACACCCGCTCCAGGAAGTAGCGGTCGTGCGACACCACGATCAGGCTTCCCGGCCAGGCGTCCAGCACGTCCTCCAAAACGGTCAACGTCTCGGTGTCCAGGTCGTTCGTGGGTTCATCGAGCATGAGCACGTTCGCGCCGGACAGGAAGGTGCGCAGCAGATGCAGCCGCCGCAACTCCCCACCCGACAAGTCGCCCAGGCGTTTCCAGGGCGCGTCGCCGCCGAAACCGAACTGCTCGAGCAGTTGTGAAGGCGTGAGTTCATGCCCGTCGGCCACCTCCACATGATTGCCGACCTCTTGCAGCCAGGGCAGAACCCGCAATTGCGGATCGACCACCGGCAGCCTCTGGTCGACGACGGCCGGCACGACGGTCTTGCCCCGCTTGAGGCGCCCGGCCTCAGGTGCCAGCTGCCCCACCAGAAGGCGCAGCAGGGTCGTCTTGCCGGCGCCGTTGGGCCCGAGCAGGCCGACCCTGTCGCCGGGCCCGATCCCCCACGTCACATCCCGCAGCACCGTCGGCGCCCCGGGTGCCGGCCTTACGGTGACGTCGGTCAGATCGAGCACCTGCTTGCCGAGCCGGTTCACGCTGACCCGCTGCAGACTGAGCTGGTCTCGCGGGGGTGGTTCGTCGGCGATCAGTTCCAGGGCTGCGTCCTGGCGGAACTTCGGTTTGGACGTCCTGGCGGGCGGACCGCGGCGCAACCACGCCAACTCCTTGCGCAGCAAGTTACGGCGCCGGGCCTGGATCATCTGCTGTTGCTGCTCGCGCTCGGCCTTGGCCAGAACGTAGGCGGCGTACCCACCCTCGTACTGGTCCACGGCACCGCCACCGACCTCCCAGGTCCGCGTGGTCACCGCGTCCAGGAACCACCTGTCATGGGTCACCACCAGCAGCGCGCGACGGCCCCTGGGCCAGGCCTCCAGGTACTCGGCCAGCCACCGGACCGCCTCGATGTCAAGATGGTTCGTGGGTTCGTCGAGCAGCAGCACATCCGGCTGCGCCACAAGCGCCGCGGCCAGCGCCACCCGCCGGGACTGACCCCCGCTGAGCGACTCGGTCGGCTGTTGCAGCCACTGCGGATCGAGCAGGCCCTCTACGACATCCCGGATCCTCGGGTCGGAGGCCCACTGGTGAACCGGGCCCGGACCGACGACAAGTTCCTGGACTGTCCCCGTGGACAAGGTGTCGAGCTGGGTCACCAATCGAACGGTCGCGCCGCCGGTAGCGGTGACCCGCCCCGTGTCCGGGTGCTCCTGGCCGGCCAGCGCCCGCAGCAGGGTCGACTTGCCGGAACCGTTGCGGCCGACCACCCCGATCCGGTCGCCGTCGGACAGCCCCAGCGACACCCCCTCCAGAATCGCCGTCGTGCCTTTGGTGATCGTCAGCCGGTCGGTGACCACCAGAGCGGGCACGGTTCAGTCCGTCCAGTCGGTGAGGACCTCCAGGAACACGTCGTTGACCGCGTCCGGCGCCTCCACCGCACTCAAGTGCCCAGCATCCGGGATCTCCCGTCCGACCGCTTGCGGCATGGCTGCGAGCATTACCTCCTGATCAGGCTGCGGTGACACCAGGTCCTGGGAGCCCCACACCACCACTGCCGGGCCCTCGTAACTGCGCAATGTCGGGGTCGAGTCCGGGCGACCGGCCATCGCCCGTTGAGCCGACGCCACCGCCTCCGGCGGCGCCTGCTCGATCCATCCGCGAACCGTGGCGACGACGTCCGGGCGCTGTGACAGCGTGGTCGCACCCAGCAACTTGGGCAGCATCGCCTGGGCGAGATCGCGGGTATGACCAGCAGCGAGCACCTCGTCTGCGACGCGCAGCCGCTGCTCCCGTGCCGCGCTGTCGTCCGCAGTCACCTTGGTGTCCACGAAGATGGCACCGTCCACCAGTTCCGGAGCCTGCCGGAGGATCTCCATGAGGATGTAGCCGCCCATGGACAAGCCCGCGAAGTACGCCGGTCGGCTCACGTGCTGCAGTGCCTGTTCGGCCATCTGCGCCAGGGAGGGCTCCTGAGGGGTTCTCGACTCACCGAAGCCGACGAGGTCCGGTGCCGTGACTTTGAAGCCGGCTTTCGTCAAGTACTCCACCTGAGCGTCCCACAGGTGACGGTTCACCGGGAATGCGTGCAACAGCACGACCTGGGTCATCCGCGTTCGCCCTCAACGGCATCCGCCGCATCGGCTAGGTCGCTGGCGTCCACGGCTCCGGCCGCCTGTGCGACATCCTCCATCGTCGGTTCGAGCCCGGGTCGCTGCGGGGACTCCTGCTGTTCCAGAACGTCTGCCTGAGCTGCGGCCCGACCGGCCCGCGAACGGCGGATGGCGATGGCTGCCGCGACCGCCACGCCGGCGATGGCGATGCCCAGCGCGGCTTTGGGCAGAATCCGCCGACCCGCTCGCACCCCCCGCTCGGCGACCTCTAGCGTGTCGTCCGCTTTTGCGAGGACCTTCTGGGCACCTTCGATGACCTGCTCAGTCTCGAGCAGGGCACCGTCGGCGGCCTCCACCTTCACATCAAGCCCCGCCAGCTTCTCGTCGAGCGTTTCGATCCCGCTGCGTATCTTGTCGATTCCAGTACCCATACCTCAAGGGTTACCAATGGTCATCCGGCGGGGCAACCCGGGGGCGACCCAAACGGACATGATGGGGCCATTCCCGGTCGACCGAAGATTGACGTAGGACCCGTCGGCGGGCGTCAGATTCGCGGGGTCCGCGTTCGGTTCCCTGGGGTGGCCGGCCGCGGCGTTCGGGAGGAAACGCCGGGCGGAAATCGCTCGCGTTAGTCATCCGCGGCCGTGGCCGGCCGCGGCGTTCGGGGGGAAACGCCGGGCGGAAATCGCTCGAGTTAGTCATCCGCGGCCGTGGCCGGCCGCCCATTCTGGCGGGAAATGCCGGGCGCAGATCGCTCGCGTTAGAGAACGTGCACCACGTTAGAGAAGCCACACGTGCATTCACTAACCTCGTGCACGACCTCTAACCTCGTGAACATTCTCTGGCGACCGAGTCCACGAGCCGTTTTCGGACCAGGGAACGTGCACCACGTTAGTGGTCCATGGCCAGGGCCGGCCGCCCGTTCAGGCGGGAAAACGCCCGGCAGAGATCGCTCGCGTTAGAGAACGTGCACGAGGTTAGAGAAGCCACACGTGTGTTCTCTAACCTCGTGGACAACCTCTAACCTCGCGGCCAACTCCTGCGGCTACCATTTTCGGACCAGAGAAGCCACACGTGCATTCACTAACCTCGTGCACGACCTCTAACCTCGCGAACATTCTCTAACCTCGCGGCCCACTTCTGCGGCGACCGAGTCCACGAGCCGTTTTCGGACCAGGGCGTTAGGCGCTGGTCCGAGCCGAACCGGAACTCCAAGGTCCAAACCGGAGCCCAGAACCCAATGGGTTCCGAACGGCCCCCCGCGAGATGCAACCCGCGCCTACGGCATGACGGTGAGGCCGCCGTCGAGCACGAGTTCCTGGCCGGTCATGAACGACGAAGCGTCAGAGGCGAGGAAGACGGCACCGGCGGCGATCTCGGCCGGCTGGCCCCAGCGCTGCATGGGCACGCGCGCCAGCGCCCCGGCACCACCGTCGGGTGCGTCACGCAGGAACTGGGTCAAGTCCGTCTCGATCCAGCCGGGCAGCAGCGTGTTCACACGCACCCCCGCCCACGCCCACTCGACGGCGAGGCTGCGCGTCAACGAGATGATCGCCGCCTTCGCCGCCCCATAGTGACTCATCAAAGGCGCACCACCCAGCCCGGCGACGCTGGCCATGTTGATCACCGAACCCGACTTCTGACCGAGCAGGACCGGACCCACCGCCTGCAGGACGTGAACCGCCGACTCGACATTGAGGCGTTGCGTCTTCTGCCACCCGCTGAAGCGCATTCCCACCAGCGGCGAGGAGAACGAGTTGCCGCCGGCGTTGTTCACGACGACGTCCACGCCGCCGAGTTCGGACACCGCCTCGTCGACGGCGGCCGCGATCTGCTCTGCGTCGGTGACGTCGGCGGCCCTGACCACCGCCTTGCGGCCGGCCCGATCGACTTCGCCAGCGACTTCGGTCAAGAGGTCCTGCGAGCGCGCGACGAGGGCCACATCCGCTCCCTGGCGCGCGTACTCGACCGCGATGTGCCTGCCGATCCCGCGCGACGCGCCCGTGACGATCGCCTTCTTCCCCTCGAGTTGACTCATAGGTCGCTCCATTTACTCATCGGGCCATCCCATTCAGACGGCAGGTTGGTTGGTCGGCCGGTGACCGAACTGGTGATCTGGTCCAAGACAATGCTCGTGTACTTCTCTCCGACCCACAGGTGTTTCGCGCCTGGCACGGGCAGGAGTTGGGCCTGTGAGACCTCACCGAAGTGATCGGTGGCCAGGTCCGGGGGCAGGAAGTCGTCGAATTCGGGAACCATGACGACCAGCGGCCGGCCGTCCCGGTCCCATCGCTGCAGATCGCTGTCCTGCGAGTAGCGCAAGGGCGGACTCAGCAGTATCGCGCCGACCACTGGCTGCAGCAGGCCGTGCCGAAGCACCACATCTGTTCCGAAGCTCCATCCGACAAGCCAGATGTTGGGCAACTGCCGGGCCTGTACGTACTCGACTGCGGCCAGCAGGTCCAGGCCCTCCGCGGACGCGGCATCGAACTGCCCGTCCGAAGTACCGGCGGTGCTGCTAGTGCCACGGGTGTTGAACCGCATCACGGCGATTCCCGCGAGTGCAGGAAGCCGCCAAGCCGCTTTGCGGAACAAGTGAGAGTCCATCATGCCGCCGTGGGTGGGCAGTGGATGCACACACACGATGCAACCGACCGGATCGCCACCCTCCGGAAGCGCCAGCTCCGCCACGAGGTTCAATCCGTCGGAGGTTCGGAGAGCCACGGGATCACGGCGCGCCGGCAGTACCGCGTTCGCCGTGATCCGCTCCACCCCGTCAGCCTAATGGGCTGCGGCGGAGCGCAAGCGCGCCCCGGGACGCCGAAGCAAGTCTCGTGCCCTGAGCCCGTGCCGGTCCCGGAACACCGTGGTCGGTGTCCCTCTCAGGCGTGCAGATCCCGGCGCTGCCAGCCCACAAACCCCGCCGTCAGTAGCCCAACTGACACCAGAATCAGCGGCAGTACCGCGCCGAAGCTGGCGTCAGGGCTCGGCAGACCCGGGGAGTGGACGAATGGGGACATGTCCATCAGCCACTGCGGGGCGTCCCACAACGGCCCGAACTCGCCGATCACCACGGCGAGCGCGAACACCCCCCAGATCACCGCCACCGCCCGCGGTAGCCAGCCGAATATCAACATGACCAGAGCCGTCAGCACCCACGCGGCGGGCACCCGGGCGAACGCGGCCGCCAGCATCGACGTGATCCGGCCGCCGTCACCGGTGGCCAGGGTCGCACCAAGACCGATCGCCAACCCCGTCACTGCCATGATCCAGGCAACTCCCAGTAGTGCGATCAGCATGTGACTGCTGGCCCACCGGGCGCGTGAAACAGGAGTGGACAGCAGCAACTCCGTGTGACCGCCGGACTCCTCGGAACGCATCCTAGTGGCGGCCTCGATCCCGAAACCGGCGACGATGACACCGGCGATACTCACCTCCGCGGCCAGGAACGCGTCATTGAGCGCTTCTGCCCCACCGAGTTTCTGGAGGTACTCCGCTGCCTGCGGGGAGTCCAGGAACCCGGTGACCGAATCCGATATCGAACCGAGCAGGAATCCGAACGCGGCGAAGCCCAGCGACCAAGCGAGCAGGACGTTGCGCTGCAGGCGCCACGCGAGTCCGAACACCGAGTCGATCGTGCCGGCGGCGGGTCCAGGACGGTCCTGGAGCAACCCAGCATCGAGGTCTCGGCGGTTCCGCAGCACAACGGCGAGCGGTACGCAGACCATCGCCATCGCCGTAGGCAACAGCAGCACCCACCAACGGTCGCCGGCGTAGGCCCGCACCTGTTGCATCCATCCGATCGGCGACAGCCAGGACAGCCAGTTCGGACCACCGGATGCGATGTCACCCACCGCACGTAAGCCGTACGAGCCCGCAATCGCGATCAACGCGAGCCCCCGCGCCGCTCGCGCGCCGGTGGTCACCTGCGCGCACACGCCGGCCAGAGCGGCGAACGCGATGCCGGTGAACGCCCAGCCCATGCCGAACGCGAACGAACCCTGGACCGCCAGGCCAGCCGCGATGAGCGCCACGGCACTGGCCAGACCCAGCACGAGGGAGCCTCCGAACGCCACGATCAACGCCGCCGCCAGCGGGGCGACCCGGCCCAGGGCCACGGAGCCCAGGAGTTCCAGACGCCCAGATTCCTCCTCGGCCCGAGTGTGTCGCACCACGACGAACACCATGAGCAACGCCACGATGGCAGCCCCGAAAGCGGTCAGTTTGAACAGCGACAGCGCTCCAAGCGAGGTGGGGTCGTAGATGGGCCCGTACAGCGCGACCAGCGCCGATGTCGCGTTCACCAACTCGGCGGCCTGTACACGCTGCGCCTCGTCGGGATACAAACCGACGGTGGCACTCGCGGACACCCCAGCCATCACGGCGAAGCCCAATATCCAGGCGGTCAGCAGGAACCGGTCGCGGCGCAGTGCGAGCCGGACCAGCGGCCAGGTACCGGCCAGGCCCTCAGACATGCGCGGGATCCTCGCTCTTGTAGTGACGCAGGAAGACCTCCTCCAGCGTCGGCTGGGCGCTGGTCAGCGAATAGACTCCCGCATCCGACAGCCTGGCCAGCAAAGGCGCCATGCCGTCCTCGTCCACTTCGCAGGTCACAGTGTGATCGTCCACGCTCAGCGCGTGAATCCCGGGGATGTCCGCGAACTCGATCGACGCCGAGGAGACCGATGCCGTCACCTTCGTCCGTGCAAGGTGGCGCAACTGGGCCAGGGTGCCGCTCTCCATCGCCCTGCCGTTGCGGATGATGGTGACCCGGTCGGACAGCGCCTCGGCCTCGCTGAGGATGTGACTGCTCAGAAGGACGGTCCCGCCATTGCCGCGGAACTCATGCACGCAGTCCCGGAATCGAGCCTCCATCAAGGGGTCAAGACCGGCCGTGGGCTCGTCCAGCAGCAGCAATGGTACGTCGCTTGCCAGCGCCGAGATCAGGGCCACTTTCTGCCGGTTGCCCTTGGAGTACGTCCGGGACTTCTTCCGCGGATCGAGTTCGAACATCTCGATGTACCGATCACGCCGCTGCGCGTCGAGTCCTCCGCGCAACCTGCCCAGCAGGTCGATCACCTCGCCGCCGGACAACTGTGGCCACAGGCTCACCTCGCCGGGCACGTATGCGATTTTCTTGTGTAGGTCCACTGCATCTGCCCAAGGATCGCCGCCGAGCAGGCTGGTCGTCCCGGCATCGACGCTCAGCAGGCCGAGCAGAATCCGAAGGGTCGTCGTCTTCCCCGCGCCGTTGGGCCCCAGGAAGGAGTGCACCTCCCCGGCCTCGACCTCCAGATCCAGTCCGTCCAGCGCCACGGTACTGCCGAACCGTTTGACCACACCCTGCATTTCGATCACCGACGCCATGCCTTCACGGTACTCCGGGAGCCGGGGCGAACTGCGCTGACCGACTCGTGGATGCCCGCCTCGGCGACCCTCGTAGCTGTCTGATCACACAGTCCGTGGACCACCCGGCATGCCCATATCCAGGACCGGTGTCCGGGCTGTCCGCAGGAGCACGCCGCTGTCGGACGAGCACAGATTGCGGCCCGCGGCCTTGCTCTGGTACATCAGCCGGTCCGCACGGTCGAGTGCATGCTCGAGATCCTCGTCCGGATCCACCATCACCAGCCCCGATGAGATCGTCACACTCACCCGCTGATCGCCGACCTGGATCCAGGAGTGCTCGACCAGCATCCGCAGCCGCTCCGCGGCTACCTCGAGACCTTCGGGCCGGATGCCCGGCAGGACGGCCAGGAACTCCTCGCCTCCCCACCGGATCGGCCAATCCGAGTTCCGGAGTCCGTTTGCCAGACTCTGCCCCACCATGCGCAGAACGGCGTCTCCGGTTCGATGGCCATGGGTGTCGTTGATGGCCTTGAAGTGGTCGATGTCGATGAACACCAAGCCCAGCGTGGTCGCCCCTGCCGCGACGGCCGCCAGCACCGGTTGGATGTGCGCCTCCCCGAACCGGCGGTTGCCCAAGTCGGTCAGCGGATCGATGTAGGCATCTTCATCACGCTCCCGCTGCGTGATCTGCGCGAAACGGGTGGACGGCCGGCGGTGGAACACCTCGACCGATCCCACGACGTCGCCCTGTGAGTCCCGGATGGCGCTGCCCTTCACCAGGACAGGGACCCGGTGCCCCTGCTTGTGGTGGAGGTAGACCTGTGCCGTGCGTGGCTTCCCGTCCGTCTCACGGCGGACAGAGGGCACCCGCTGATACACAGTTGTCGGCCCTTCTCGCTGACATGGCGCAGGATCCCCTCGGAACAGGAGTGCTGGAGAACCTCGTCGGCGGAGTATCCCGTAATGTGCTCGGCACCGGAGTTCCAGTAGGTGATGCGCCGGTCGCGGTCGACGAAGTAGACCCCGTCCTCCATCTGATCCAGAATCGTCCGGTAGACCGCTTCCTCCACGAACCCCTCCAAATCCGAACCCAAGTTACCCACCCGGGCTCGGTGAAGCGATCTCGGCACCGACGGCTACGGTGAGTCACGGAACCCTGTGACTGTTAGGTTGTGCCGATGACCAGCGTGACCGTCACCCGTGACCAACTCGGTTCCTACATTGCGACCAATCTCGCAGGCGCACAACTGCACTTCGGGGAAGGTGAGGACGATTTCTCCCCGGTGGAACTGCTGCTCGTGGCTCTGGCGGGGTGCACCGGCATGGACGTCGACTACCTGACGTCGCGCCGCGCCGAACCAGACGAATTCGTGATCGTCGCGGATGCCGAGTCGGTCAAGGACGCTGTCGACGGGAACGTACTGGCAGACCTAACGGTCACCTTCAGGTTGAGATTTCCCGAGGGTTCCGACGGGGACCGGGCGCGCATCGCCCTGCCCGCGGCGATCCAGCGTTCCCATGATCGCCTCTGCACCGTGGGACGCACGATCGAGCGGCCCACCGCCATCGGCACTCACATCGAGTGACGGGCGCGCGACCAGCACGGACTGTGCCAGTGCCGGCGGTCATCCGGGCCGCGGTGTTGTGACCACACGACCACATGGGAGGTCCCGACCGCGATCCGCTGGTTGCACCCCGGGCAGACGTAGGGCTTGACGGCTTGGGCCCCCGAGACGTTCTGGACGATGAAGTCGCCCTCCGTGCGGCGACTGGCGTAGCCACCGGACAGGGGGCGCACCTCGTCCTCGCGACGTCGGTTCCGGCGACCCATACCGCCAGGGTAGGTGCCCGCCTCAGCGGTATGTGCGGAAGCCCCGGCCGGTCTTGCGGCCCAGGTATCCCGCTTCCACCATCTGTTCGAGCAGGCGTGCCGGCGCGAGTTCGGGCATCCGGAACTCGGCGTTCAGCGTCTGCTCGATCGCCAACGACACATCGTTGCCCACGACATCCAGAAGGGCGAACGGACCGAGCGGAAGACCCGCACCCTTGGTCATGACGGTATCGATCTGGTCAGCCGTCGCGTAGTGCGACTCCAGCAGCAGCACGGCGTCATTCAGATACGGGAAGAGCAAGGCATTGACGATGAACCCCGCCCGGTCGCCGCATTTCACGGCATGCTTGCCAACCTTGGCGCACAAGTCGACGACGGTGTCCGTGACATCCGTGGCCGTGGTCAGCGGGCTGACCACCTCGACCAGCTTCATGATCGGCGCAGGGTTGAAGAAGTGCATCCCGACGACATCCTGGGGGCGACTGGTCACCGCGGCCATCTCGACCACCGGCAAGGAGGACGTGGTCGTGGCCAGGATCGCACCCGGCTTGCAGACCCGGTCGAGGTCGCGGAAGAGATCCAGTTTGACGTCGAGGTCCTCCACGATGGCTTCCACCACGAGGTCGACCTCAGCCAGAGCCTCACGGCCGGTGTCCCCGGTGATGCGGCCGAGCACCTCGTCGCGGACCTCCTCGGTCATCTTGCCCTTGGCGACCGCCTTGTCCAGCGACTTGGTGATCGCCGCCCGGACCCCGGCCACCTTCTCGTCGCTGCGGGCCACGAACACCACGTCGTAACCACTCTTGGCGAAGACCTCGACGATGCCGCTGGCCATGGTCCCGGTCCCCACAACCCCAACCGACGACACGGGGCGCAGGTCGCCCGACGTCGCCGCCGACGCGTCTTGGTCGGCGCCGCCGGAGTGATCGTAGAAGCCCCGGCCGGTCTTCTCACCGGTGCGACCGGCAGCGATCATCTGCTTGAGGATCGGCGCCGGCGCGTGCAGGCGCCGGCCGGTGGTCGCGTACAGCGCGTCCAGCACGTCATAGGCGGTGTCGATGCCGATCTTGTCGAGCAGGGCCAGCGGTCCGATCGGGTACCCGCATCCGAACCGCATCGCGGCGTCGATGTCGTCGCGACTGGCATAGCCCGCCTCGTACATCGTCACGGCGTGGTTGAGGTAGCCGAACAGCAATCCGTCGGCGATGTAGCCCGGCTTGGACCGGACCACGGTGGCCTCGCGGCCGATGTCGGCCAGGAAACCCTCGATCGCCTCGACCGCGTCGTTGTCGGCGAAGTCGGGACGAACCAACTCGACGTGGGTGCGCGCGGGGTCATGGGGCATGGACAGGCCGACGACCCGGTTGGGCCGGCCACTGCTCAGCGCCAAGTCGGTCACCGACAGAGCGGTGGCAGTGGTCACCAGTACGGCGTCGGCGGCTGCGGTCGCGCCGATGTCAGCGAACACGGCGTGCTTGATGTCGCGCGACTCGGGCAGGCATTCGATCACGATCGAGGCCTCGTGGGCGTCGGTCAGGGCAGTGGTCACGGCCACGCCTGTGCGTTCGGAGGCACCGGTCGCACCGGCCTCACTCTTCTCGATGCCGATCACTGTCCAGCCAGCCTGTCTGGCCAGTTCCGCCACCTGCGATCCGACCGTACCCACCCCGACGATTGCCACCGTTTTCTCAGCCATGCCCCTAAGTCTGGCAAAGCAGACCTGCGGGACAATAGGTGGGTGTGGCACGCGAGACCTCTTGCTGACGAGGACATCGAAGCCGTGGTCTGCATGGTCAACGAGTGCGAACTCGCTGACACCGGCGAGATCATGCTGGAGAGCGCGGATGTCGTGAGCGACTTGGCCCGAATCGACCGCGAGCGAGACGCGGTGGTGATCGTTCAGAACAGCCGGATCGTGGGTTGGGCCATGCTCTGGGACCCCCGCAAACGCTGGGCGGACGTCCACCCGTCGGCCCGGCGCCAGGGCATCGGCGACTGGATACTTCGATGGTCGCAGTGGCGGGCGGCCTCACTCGGGGCGCAGCGAATCGGCCAGACGATCGACGATGTCCGCAGCGACGTGGTGGCCTGGTTCATCGCGCACGGCTACACGCCGCGCTACACCTCGTGGGTGCTCGCCGTGCCTTCCGAGGCCGGAGCACACAGCGCCGGACCGGCCAGAGCCGGCGAAGTCGACGCAGCGCTCGACCTGTTCGAGGCGGCCTTCGCCGAACACGCCGACAGGCGACCGGAGAGCCGCGAGCACTGGCGGTCGGCCACAGTCGAGCGCCCTGGTTTCGAACCCGACGACCTGCTGGTGATCAGGGCAGGGGACGAAGTGGTTGCTGCAGCCTTCCTCATCGAGGCCGGCGAGATCTGGGTGGACAAACTGGCCGTCGCGGCCGACCACCGCCGGCAGGGGCTGGCCCGGGAACTGCTCAGGGCAGCCCGGGACCGCGCCGCCGCCGCAGGTCACCCCCACGTACGGTTGTCGACGGACTCCAACGCCGCGGCGCTAGAGGTCTACACGCACCTCGGAATGACCGTGGAGCGCTCATTCACGCATTGGGCTATCGATCTCTAGCCGCGAGCGGCGTCGCTGTGACGAAGTTGTCCTCCAACGGGAAGAGTTGTGACGAAGGTGTGGGGTCCGGCCGGGCTGAACCCCACACCTTCGTCACAAAGCGGGGTGTGGGCCGACAACTTCGTCACAACGTCGGCCACCAGGGCTAGAACAACCGGGATTCGACATCCTCATACCCGCGCAACAGATCATAGTCGACCTCCACGCACCGGATCCCGCGATCTTGCGCCAACGTCCGCGCCTGCGGCTTGATCTCCTGGGCGGCGAGTACACCGGCCACCGGCGCCAGCAGCGGGTCGCGGTTGAGCAACTCGAGGTACCGGGTCAACTGTTCCACGCCGTCGATCTCGCCCCGGCGCTTGACCTCGACTGCGACTGCTGCCCCGTCGGCGTCCCGGCACAGCAGGTCGACCGGGCCGATAGCGGTCGGGTACTCCCGGCGGACCAGGACCCAGCCATCACCGAAGGTCTTCACCTGTTCTGCCAACAACTCCTGCAGGTGGGCCTCGACCCCGTCCTTGACCAGGCCCGGGTCCTGTCCAAACTGGCCGGACCAGTCGTGTTCGATCACGCCCAGCCGGATGATCAACTTCTCGCCGGCCTTGTTCGTGACTTCCCACACAGTGTGCTCGTCGTCGTCGATCTCCTGCATCGCGCACGGTGGGCTCATCCAGTTCAAAGGCTTGTAGGCGCGGTCGTCCGCGTGCACCGAGACCGAACCGTCGGCCTTGAGCAACAGCAGCCGCCGGGCCATCGGCAGGTGTGCGCTCAATCGGCCGACATAGTCGACCTGGCACTCGGCCACCACCAGCCGCATCAGACCAGGACCTTGAAGACGATCATGAGCGCCCCGACGCCCGCGGTCCCGAGCGCCCACAGCAGTCCGGACAGACGGCTCGCCCCGCGCGTCGTGCCGGCCCACGTGTAGGCGAACAACACCACCACCAGGACGCCCATTGCCACCGTGACCGACGTTTCGATCCGGCCAGACACCAGATGGCTCAGCCAGGCCACCACCGCCATCAGAACCCCTGGGAGGGCCATCGTCGAACTGGTCACGGCCTCGTGGCTGAGCCGCGCCCTGGTCAGCGAGGCAGGATCGATCAATCGCCTGGCCAACACCGCCGACCAGAGATGGGCGACTACCAGGCCGGCGGCGGATACGAGGACCACGAAGACGAACTCGGCCAGAGTGTCGGCGTAACCCTTCGCTGTTGCCGCGGCCGCGATGGCCAGCAGGCTCAGCGCCGCGTACACGAGCGTGGAGATCCGGCCCGGTGACACCGTCCGGACGGTCCCCGCGGGGTTGTTGTTCACGAGTAGTCGTAGAAGCCCTTGCCAGACTTGCGGCCCAGGTCCCCAGCCACCACCATCCGGCGCAACACCTCCGGCGGGTTGAACTTCTCGTCCTGGGTGTCCGTGTAGATGTTGGACGTCGCGTTCAGGATGATGTCGACCCCGGTCATGTCGGCGGTCTCCAGCGGGCCCATCGCATGACCGAAGCCGAGGCGGCACGCGACATCGACGTCTTCCGCGGTCGCGACCCCGGACTCGACCAATGCGATCGCCTCCATCGAAAGGGCCGTGATCAAGCGGGTGGTCACGAACCCGGCCACATCCCGGTTCACCACGACCACGGTCTTGCCGATGCCCTCCGCGAAGGCTCGGGCCCGGTCCAGAGACTCGTCCGCTGTCTTGTACCCACGCACCAATTCGCACAGTTTCATCAGCGGAACCGGGGAGAAGAAGTGCGTTCCCACCACCTGCTCGGGCCGCGAAGTGACGGCCGCGATGGTTGTGATCGGAATGGCCGAGGTGTTCGTGGCCAGGAGTGTGCCATCGCCACAGATCCGGTCCAGTCGCTCGAAGATCTCCGACTTGATCTCGATCTTCTCGAACACTGCCTCCACGACGATCTCGACCTCGCTCATGGCGTCGAGGTCGGTGGTCGTGTGCACGCGCTCAAGCGCGGCCGCGGAATCCTCGACGCTGATCTTGCCCTTCTCGGCGAATTTGGCCAATGACATCGCGATACCGTCGCGACCGCGACCGGCGGCCCCGTCGCTGACGTCCTGCAACACCACGTCATGTCCGGCAACGGCCGAAACCTGCGCAATCCCCGCGCCCATCAGACCGGCGCCCACCACTCCGATTTTCATGTTTCGAGGCTAGCCGCCGCAGGATGCGACTCCGGCCGCAGGGGCGCACAATTGAGGGCGTGCCGGCTTGGTCCACGTACTCGTACATCTTCGGTCCGCTGGTCGCCCTAGCGATCATGGCCGTGATGATCCTGCTGCTGCGCTGGGCGTTCGGAACCGGCGGTTCACTGGTGGCAAGGGACTCCCGGCCGGGCGGTTCCGGCGACTACGGGCTGATGGTGCCGGTGGCCGGTGCGGAGGACTACATCCGCGCTGAGATGCAGCGGCACATGCTCGAGGACGCGGGACTGCGGGTGAACCTCGTGCGCACGACCGACGGCCCGCGGTTGATGGTCTGGGAGTCCGACCGCGACCGCGCCCTGGAACTGCTCAGTCGGGGAGACGTTTGATGTCCGCGCCGAGGTCCTGCAGCGACTCGACGAAACCCGCGTAGCCACGGTCGATGTGGTGCACCTCGTGCACCGTGGTTGTTCCCTGCGCGACCAGTCCGGCGAGAACCAACCCGGCCCCGGCGCGCACGTCAGTGGCCTCCACGGGGGCACCGGAGAGGTGTGATCGCCCCCGGACCAGTGCGTGATGACCGTCGGTGTGGACATCCGCACCGAGCCGGCTCAACTCGTGGACGAAGCGGAACCTGGCCTCAAAGAGGTTCTCGGTCACCATCGCGGCCCCTTCGGCGATGGCGTTGAGGGCGATGAACTGCGGCTGCAGGTCCGTTGCGAAGCCGGGGTACGGCAACGTGACGATGTCGACCGCCTTGGGCCGTCGGTCCATGCTGACCCGGAACCCCTCCGGCAGCAGTTCCACCATGGCGCCGGCCGAAACCATCTTGTCCAGGGCGATCTCCAGATGTTTCGAGTTGCCCTGGTCGATGGTGATGTCGCCTTGGGTCATGACAGCGGCGATCGCCCAGGTGCCGGCGACTATCCGGTCCGGGACGGTGCGGTGTATGACCGGACGCAGTGACTCGACGCCCTCGATCTCCAAAGTGGAGGACCCGATGCCGTCGATCTGTGCACCCATCTCGACGAGCATGTTGCAGATGTCGACGATTTCCGGTTCGCGTGCGGCGTTGTCGATCACCGTGGTCCCTTTCGCCAGGACCGCGGCCATCAACAGGTTCTCGGTGGCCCCGACACTCGGGAAGTCCAGCCAGATCGATGCCCCGTGCAACTGGGCGGCTTTGGCCATGAGGAAGCCATGCTCGCTGGAAACCTCTGCTCCGAGCCGGGTCAGACCGTTCACGTGCATGTCGAGTCCACGTGATCCGATCGCGTCGCCCCCGGGCAGGGCGACATCGGCCTCTCCCACTCGTGCCACCAGCGGGCCGAGCACACAGATCGACGCCCGCATCTTGCGGACGAGGTCGTAGTCGGCCTGGTGGCCGGGGGTGGCCGGTGAGTCGATCCGCACAGTGCCTGCCGCCGGGTCGTGCTGGACATCGCAGCCGAGCCGACGCAGCAATTCGGCCATGATCGTCACGTCGAGGATGTCCGGGACCTCGGTGAGTGTCGTCTCCCCCTGGGCGAGAAGCGCGGCCGCCATCAACTTGAGGATGCTGTTCTTGGCCCCTGGTACCCTCACGGTTCCGGACAACCGATTCCCGCCGACCACCTCGAATGTCACCGGTCCAGAATACGTCGCGCCGCGCCCCGCCACGGTACAAACGCCCCGGTTTGCGCCTTCCGGACTTTCCGATCATTGCCCCGCGCGCCCCACGGCCGTCGGCACGCCGCCCCGCTCGAGGTCGACGGCCACGACACGCCCCCATTGTGACGAAGGTGCGGACACGCTCCCCCGGTTGTTACGAAGGTGCGGGGTCCGGCCGGACCCGACCGCGCACCTTCCTCACAAACCCCGATCGACCCCCACAACTTCGTCACACAAGGCCCTCGCAGCATCATTGTGACGAAAGTGCGGCCGCGGACCTACATGCGGCCGGCCCGCCGGTGTACCCAACTCGCGGCGATGAACCCCAGTCCGTTGATCGCCCAGTGCAGTGCCATCGGCGTCAACAGTGATCCCGAGTAGATGCGCAGGCCCGCGAACACCAGCCCGGCCACCGCGGTCCCTGCGACCGTGAACAGCACCGACTGGATCCTTCCCCAAATGCCGCCGCCGAGCAGGTCGCCCACCGCAGCGTTCGCATCGTGCATCACCAGACTGGGCAGGATGTGCCAGAAGCCGAACAGCACGCTGGAGACCAGCACCGCCTGCCAGATCCCCAGCCATTGGTCCAGCAAAGCGAGTCCGACCCCTCGAAACGCCAGCTCCTCGAACAAGACGGTGCCCAGCGGGACATTGACCAACGTCTTGTAGGCCAGCGTCCGAGGGCCGAGTACAGCCCGGTCGTCGGCCAGGAAGCGGCGGGTGAACGTCATGGACCCACCGATCACATAGACCGCCGTGACCAAGGCGATGCAGCCGGCCGACCAGATCAGACCGGTGACCCAGCTTCCCGGCCCGAGCCCGATGTCGGTCAGGCTCACGCCCGCGCGATAGCCGATCCACACGATCAGGATGCTGCCCACGATCCCCGTGGGGACGTACCAGCGCTGGGCGATGTAGGGGGAGTGATTCAGGATGTTGACGATGATCAACAGCGCGAGTACTCCGGTGTCGAGGGTCACCGGACTAGGCGGTAGGAGCCGTCATGGATCCCGAGATGTCTGCTATCCCCCACTGATTCAACTGGCGCTGCAGCGCCTCCGTCGCACGCTGGAGCTGCTCGGCCTGCACCCGGTCCGTCGCCCATTCGAGTTCGCGGGCACGCAGCGCACGCTCGATATTGAGCATGGTGTTCGGATCCGTGGGCAGGTCGAACGCCAGTGATGTGAACCGGGCCAGATCCGCGCGATAGTCGTGACCGCGTGCCACGAACACCCCGGGGACGACGTCCGTGCTGTTCTTCAGGTCGACGCCCACGTTGAGGAAGGTTCCGACCGGACGCCACCGCATCCCACGCGGGACCCCGGTTTCGCGGGGCTCCTGTAGCCACGCCGGGCGTTCGACGGCCAGTTCCGGTTCGAACTTCACGATCGGGTCCTCATGATGGCTGACCAGGAAGATCCGGGCCGCATCCCGCGCCGCGTGCGGAAGGGCCTGGAATTCCTCGAAGCCGGCCACCTCCACGACACGGCCGTCCGGATCGGACTTGTCGGGATTCTCCCGCCACCTGCGAGCCCAGCCACTGGCGGCGGGGGTCCCGATGAACAATGCCCGATCGACGCCGGCCCGGATGAACCCCTTCGTTCCCTCGTGCAGGAACGCGTCCTGCATCGTGTGCGCACCCAGGGACTCGCCGAACAGGTACAGCCTCGGCCGCTTGGCCTCGGGCATGGCCCGAAGCCGCCACGTGAGCGCGTGCAGCATCGCGCGATTCTGCTCACGACCCATCGCCACCCGGTCCAGCGAGATGAACGACGGGCGCAGTGAGTACTGCAATGCGAACGTGGCGCAGTCGCCACCGGTGAGGTACTCGAGGGTTTCCATCATCACGTAGTTGAGATACCCGGTGCCGGTCGGTGAGCAGAAGCACAGAATCTTGCGCTCGAAGGCGCCCATGTCCTCGAGCTCACGCATCAGGATGTCCACCCGCTCATCGACCAGTTCGGCGGAGGCGATCCCGGCGAAGGCGCGGATCGGGTCCATCGCGGGCTCGCCGGTGACCTCAGCGATCTCAGCGGCGGGCAAGGCCATGTTGACGACCCGCCGCCCCTCCCGGCTCAACGTGTCGAACGGGATCTGGGAGCCCGGTCCACCGGAGACCGTCAGCATCGTAGGCTGCTTGTGGTAGGCGGCCTCGATCGCCGCGCCACCGGCATCGGCCTGCCGGTTGACGTACTCCAGCCCCGCGACCAGACCGGCGCCGACCACCCCGAGGCTCACGGAATGCCCGGCCCAGTTCGCGAACGGAGCCATCGAGGGGGCACCCCGTTTGATGACGTGAGCGATCCCGTCGGCGGCCAAGGACTCGACGAAGGCTGCCCCCTGCAGACCCGCGCTCACCCCGATCCCGAACACCAGAGAACGCGCAAGTGACGGGGCCTTCTCGTACTTCGCCGACTGCCGCTGTTCATAGGCGTGCGCCTGGCTCGACAAGGGGAACGGATCGACGGGCGGGGGCAGTACATCGCGCCTGGAATCGCGTCGGTTGCGGGCCGTGAGCCCCACGGCGGCCGCCGTGGCCAGAGCGAAGGTGCCAGGGCCGACGATCCGGCGGTAGCTCCAGCCCCGGCGCGCCTGCAATACCTCTGCGGCACCGAGGACTCCGGAGGCGAGCAGACCCGTGACACCTGTGACGGCGGTGACCCACCCGGCGCTGCGCAGAGTAGCCCGCTTCACCGGTTCGGCCTCGCGGCGCGGCAGCAACCGCCAGACCACCAGTCCCGCTCCGGCCGCGCCGGCATTCGCGACCCCTTCCGCAACGGCTGCAACGCCGGGGCGCTGCATCCGTTCATGGCCGACCACCGCGGCCGCCAGCCCTTCCACTGCAGATCCGGTGACCGCCACCAGACCGTAGTTGATGGCACTGGTCAGACCGGTCAGTATCGCTTGATCGCCCACGCTGCGCGGCAGCAGGCCCGGCTGGTAGGACATCCCAATGCTGGCCATCGAGGCCATGGTCGCCACCCTCGACGTGAAACTGATTTCGGGGATCTCCACCATGCCCGCCATTGTGCCCTAGGGTCGGAACCATGGTGAACCTGACGCGTATCTACACCCGCACCGGCGACGACGGGTCCACCTCATTGGGCGATTTCAGCCGCACGACGAAGACCGACCTGCGGCTGCAGGCATATGCCGATGTTGACGAGGCGAACTGTGCCATCGGCGTGGTTCTTGCATTGGGCGAGCCACCGGAGCCGATCGGGGCGGTATTGAGCCGCATCCAGAACGAACTGTTCGACCTCGGTGCAGACCTGTCCACCCCGGTCGGCGGCGAGGGCCCGGCGCTGCGCGTGACGCAGGACTACATCGACCGGCTGGAAGCCGAATGCGACGAGTTCAACGCGGATCTCGAGAATCTGCGGTCGTTCATCCTGCCGGGCGGCACGAAGGCCTCGGCCCTGCTCAACGTGGCCCGCACGGTCACCCGGCGGGCGGAACGGGCCGCATGGGCCGCATGGGGCGAGCATGGGGACACGATGAACCCGTTGACGACCCACTACCTCAACCGGCTCTCGGACCTCTTGTTCATCCTGAGCCGGGTTGCCAATCCGGGTGGAGACGTGCTCTGGGTGCCGGGCGGGCAGCGGTAACAGGCCGCGGCCCGGCGACTGTGACGAAGTTGGGGGCCCAGCCGCGGGGTTGTTACGAAGGTGCTGGGTCCGGCAGACGCAGACCCCGCACCTTCGTCACAACCCTGCCCCGGGTACCTCAACTTCGTGACAAGGGTCTGCTGATGCCGCACACAGCCCTTCGCTCCCGCACCAGCGGTCCACAAGTCCGATGCCGGCACCGGACCGTCCACAGATGCGGTGACGCCACTGTTCTCCGGCCCGCCGGGGCCCCAGGCTTGTTGCGTGCCCTTCCTCGTCACCAAGAACGGAACCCCTGAACTCACCTACTCCCAGACGCGCCGTGCCAGCCTGCGCACCCCGACCCGTGGCGTGCGGACCGCCGCGCAGGCCGCCACCTGGCTCGACGATGTCGCGGCGGTGGCCCTTACCCTGCCACCGGGTGCGGCGTTCTCCCACACCACTGCGGCGCAACTGCTGGGGCTGCCGACCCCGTGGCCCGACGGACGACCGCTTCACGTGACAGTGCCGAGAGCCGTCAACCGCGGGCGTCGCAAGGCGGTTGCCTGGCACCAGCGAGACCTGACCGGGTGCACCCTGCGGGCCGGTGGCTTCGCTGTAACGGACCATGCGCGCACTTGGTTGGATCTAGGAGCCGTACTCACCATGCCCGATCTCGTGGCGGTCACCGATGTCATGCTGCGTCGTGGACTTGTGAGCGTGGGCGATCTGCAGATCGCTCCAGGAACCCGCGGGGTTGCGACCCTGCGGGAGGCGCTCATGCTCGCGGATCCGGACAGCCGCTCGGTGCGGGAGTCGCTGTTGCGCGTGCAACTGCACTCGAGCGGGCTGCCAGCGCCTCGGATCAACATGGACATCATCGAGGAGGGCATCTGGCTCGGCTGCGGCGATCTCGTCTGGCCCGAATTCACGCTGGTGATCGAATACGACGGGATTCACCATGACTCACAGCGGCAGCGCCATCAGGACGCGCAGACGCGCAACGCGTACGCGGAGCACGGGTGGGAGTGCCTTGTGCTCACCAACTGGCACTTCCGCCACATGCACGACACCATCGAGATGATCGCTCGGGTGATGCGGCAGCGGGGATGGCAAGGGACAGTGTGAGGAAGTTGCGGGCCCGACCGCAGGGTTGTTACGAAGGTGCGGGGTTGGCCGGGTCGAAACCGCGCACCTTCGTAACACAACGCTCAGGCAGCCCGCACCTTCGTCACAGAAGGGAGGCGGCGCGAAGATGACCTAATGGTGCGGACCGACGGCGACCTGCAGGCGGCCCTCAGCCTTGCGCACCTCGGTCTCGGTGCCGTGCGCGCGAGCCTGTTCCAGTTCCTGCTCGGCCGTACGCTGGTCGATCTCCGCGGCGAGTTCCACCGCTTCGGCCAGGAGAATCACTCGGTCACCGTCCACGGTGACGAAACCTTCGTGGATGTAGGCCCGCAGGTCCTCGCCTTCGGTCGGCCTGATCAGGACTGGGCCGTCGGCGAGCATCCCCATCAACGGCGAGTGACCGGGCATGATCCCCGTCTCGCCGTCGAGGGTCCGCAGTACGACGAGGCTGGCCTCGCCCTCCCACACGTTGCGCAAGGTCGAGACCATCGCGACCGAGAGGACCGCCATGGCTACTTGGCCAGCTTCGCGGCGTTGCGCTCGACGTCCTCGATGCCACCGCACATGAAGAACGCCTGCTCCGGGATGTGGTCGTACTCGCCGGCGGCGAGTGCCTTGAACGAGGCGATCGTCTCCTCGACGGGCACGAACGAGCCCGGCTGGCTGGTGAAGGCCTCGGCCACGAACATGTTCTGGCTCAGGAACCGCTGGATGCGCCGCGCCCGGTTCACGAGCACCTTGTCCTCTTCGGAGAGTTCGTCGATACCGAGGATCGCGATGATGTCCTGGAGGTCCTTGTAGCGCTGCAGGATCTCCTTGGTACGGGCGGCCACCTCGTAATGCTCGTCACCGACCACGCGCGGGTCGAGGATCCGGGACGTGGAGTCCAGCGGGTCCACCGCCGGGTAGATGCCGATCTCGGAAATGGGCCGGCTCAGGGTGGTCGTCGCGTCCAGGTGGGCGAACGTGGTCGCCGGCGCCGGGTCGGTCAGGTCATCGGCGGGCACGTAGATCGCCTGCAGCGAGGTGATCGAGTGGCCACGCGTGGAGGTGATCCGCTCCTGCAACTGTCCCATCTCGTCTGCCAAGGTCGGCTGGTAACCGACCGCCGAGGGCATCCGGCCGAGCAGCGTGGACACCTCGGAACCCGCCTGGGTGAACCGGAAGATGTTGTCGATGAACAGCAGAACGTCCTGTTTCTGCACGTCCCGGAAGTACTCCGCCATCGTCAGCGCGGTCAGCGCCACGCGCAGCCGGGTGCCCGGCGGCTCGTCCATCTGCCCGAACACCAGAGCGGTCTTGTCGATGACGCCGGACTCGCTCATCTCCAGGAAGAGGTCGTTGCCCTCGCGGGTGCGCTCACCCACTCCGGCGAACACCGACACACCGCTGAAGTTCTCGGCGACCCGGTAGATCATCTCCTGGATCAGCACCGTCTTGCCGACACCGGCACCACCGAACAGGCCGATCTTGCCGCCCTTGACGTACGGGGTCAGCAGGTCGATGACCTTGATCCCGGTCCAGAAGACCTCGGTCTTCGACTCCAACTGGTCGAAACTCGGCGCCGGTGCGTGGATGCCGCGGCGTTCGGTGATCTGCAGCGACGACTCCTCGACGTCCAGCGGCTTGCCGAGAGTGTTCCAGACGTGGCCGAGCGTGACGTCGCCGACGGGCACGCTGATCGCCGCGCCGGTGTCGCGCACCTCGGCACCACGGACCACACCGTCGGTGGGCTGCATGGAGATGGCCCTGACCATGTTGTCGCCGATGTGCTGGGCGACCTCGAGGGTCAGCGTCCGGTGCTCGATGTCACCCTCGCCGGCATCGAACGTGACATCGACGTGCAGCGCGTTGAACAACTCCGGCATCTGCTCGGCCGGGAACTCCACGTCGACGACCGGGCCGGTGACGCGGGCAACGCGGCCGACTCCGGTGATCGTGTCTTGGGTCGCGGTCATCTGTTTCAGCTCCCTGCTGTAGCGGAGGCCAGCGCGTCGGCCCCGCCGACGATCTCGCTGATTTCCTGGGTGATCTCGGCCTGGCGGGCCTGGTTGGCTTGGCGGGTAAGGGTCTTCATCAGTTCGTCGGCGTTGTCGGTAGCCGACTTCATGGCCCGCTGCCGGGCGGCGTGCTCGGAGGCCGACGCTTGCAGAAGTGCCGCGTAAACCAAGTACTCGACGTACTTGGGCAACAACGCGTCCAGGACCTCTTCGGGGCTGGGCTCGAAGTCGTAGAGCGGCCAGACCGGCGTGCCACCGACGTTGTCACCACCGGTGATGTGCGAGGTGGAGGTGTCGACGACCTCCTCGACGACCTCCAGCGGCAGCATGCGCAGTACCTGGACCTCTTGGCGGCCCCGGTTCCAGTAGCGGGTGAACACGATATGGATCTCGTCGGCACCGCCGTCCTCGGTCCGCAGAAGGAACCGGTCCAGCAGTGCTTTCGCGATCGGCTTCGCGTCCTCATAGGTCGGACTGTCGGTGAACCCGGTCCAACTGTCGGCGACCTCGCGCTCGCGGAAGTTGTAGTAGGCCAGACCCTTGCGGCCCACGATGAACGGCACCACTTCCATGTTGCGCTCGCCGTGCATCAGCTCGATCAGTGCCTCGCCCTCCTTGATGGCGTTGACCGAGTATGCCCCCGCCAGGCCGCGGTCGGCGGTCACCAGCAGCATTGCCGCCCGCTTCTGCAGCCGGGCCTGGGCCGTTAGCGGGTGGTTGCCCTTGGTGTGCGAGGCGGCCAGGCCCACGGCCCGGATGAGTTCCAGGGCGTACGGTTCGGTCGCCTGGACCTGGGCCTGCGCCTTGACGATGCGCGACGACGCGATCAGTTCCATGGCGCGCGTGATCTTCTTGGTCGACTGGACCGAGCGGATCCGGCGACGGAAGATGCGTTGTTGAGCACCCATGATTCAGCCGCGCACCTGACGGGTCACCTGGGCGATCTGGATGTCCTCTTCCGGCAACGCGTCGACGGGGACATCCTTGACCAGGAGGTGTCCCTCACTGGTCATGAACGTCCGTTTGAACTTGTCGACCGCTTTCTCCAACGCCCCCACCGTGTCGTCGGACAGATCCGCCGTCTCGCGGATGGTCGCGTAGATCCCGCCGTGTTCGTGCTCAATGTTGTCGAGCAACTCGGTCTCGAAACGCCTGATGTCCTCGAGCGGCACGTCGTCCATCTGGCCGGTGGTCCCCGCCCATACCGACACCACTTCCCGCTCCATGGAGAACGGTGCGTACTGCGGCTGCTTGAGCAGTTCCACGAGTCGTGAACCGCGTTCCAACTGGGCCTTCGAGGCCTTGTCCAGGTCCGAGCCGAAAGCGGCGAACGCTTCGAGCTCGCGGAACTGGGCCAGGTCGAGCCGCAGGGAGCCGGCCACCTTCTTCATGGCTTTGGGCTGGGCGGAACCACCGACCCGGGACACCGAGATACCGACGTTGATAGCCGGGCGGACGCCGGAGTTGAACAGGTCGGACTCCAGGAAGCACTGCCCGTCGGTGATCGAGATGACGTTGGTGGGGATGTAGGCCGAAACGTCGTTGGCCTTGGTCTCGATGATCGGCAGCCCGGTCATCGATCCGCCGCCCATGTCGTCGGAGAGCTTCGCGCAGCGCTCGAGCAGGCGGGAGTGCAAGTAGAAGACGTCGCCGGGGTAGGCCTCGCGACCCGGCGGACGTCGCAGCAGCAGCGAGACGGCGCGGTATGCCTCCGCCTGCTTCGAAAGGTCGTCGAAAACGATCAGCACGTGCTGGCCGTTGTACATCCAGTGCTGGCCGATGGCAGAACCGGTGTAAGGGGCGAGGTACTTGAAGCCTGCCGAGTCGGAGGCCGGTGCGGCCACGACCGTGGTGTACTCCAGCGCGCCGTACTCCTCAAGGGCACCGCGGACCGCCGCAATCGTCGAACCCTTCTGGCCGATGGCGACGTAGACGCACTTGACCTGCTTCGTCGGGTCGCCCGACTCCCAGTTCTCCTTCTGGTTCAGGATCGTGTCCAGGGCAACGGCGGTCTTGCCGGTCTGACGGTCGCCGATGATCAACTGGCGCTGTCCGCGGCCGATCGCGGTCATGGCGTCGACGGCCTTCAACCCGGTGTTCATGGGCTCTTTCACCGGCTGCCGCTCCACAACCGTGGGCGCCTGCAGTTCCAGCGCACGGTCGGTCTCGGCCGTGATGTCGCCGAGACCGTCGATCGGGTTGCCCAACGGGTCCACCACTCGGCCAAGGAAACCGTCGCCAACCGGAACGGACAGGACCCGGCCGGTGCGCCGGACGGTCTGACCCTCTTCGATATCGCTGCCGTCACCGAGCAGCACCACACCGATCTCACGGACGTCGAGGTTCAGTGCCAGTCCGAGCAGACCACCTTCGAACTCCAGTAGTTCGTTGGTCATCGCCGAGTGCAGTCCCTCGACACGCGCGATGCCGTCACCGGTCTCGACGACACGGCCGACCTCCTCGCGGGCGTTCTCGGGGCTGTACGAGGAGACGTTGGCCTCGATCGCAGCGCGGATCTCCTCCGGCGAGATCGAAAGTTCGGTCATGATCAGTGCCTCTCGTGCTAGTTCTTCGTCAGTGGGTGAGCCGGCGTCGTGCCGCCTCGATACGGGTGGACAGGGATCCATCGACCACTTCGTCGCCGACCTGCACCTGCAGGCCGCCCACGACGGACGGGTCGACGGTGACGTTCAGCTGGACGTCACGGTGGTGGATGCGCGCGAGCGCGGCCACGAGCCGCTCGGACTGCTCGGCGGACAGCGGCTTGGCGGCACGCACCTCGGCCACCACCCGGCCCCGGCGCCGTGCGGCCAGAGCGCTCAACTCCGCGACTGCGCCCTGGACCGGACGCCCGTGCAACTCGGTGGTCACCGTCTGCAGGAGCCGGATCGTCAGCGCATCGGCCTTGTCGTCGAGCAACTGGCCGGTGATCGCCGCCTTGCTCGCGGCGTCCACGGCGGGATTGGTCAGGGCCATCTGCAGATCGGAGTGAGAATCGATGACCCGGCCGAAGCGGAAGATCTCCTCTTCCACCCGGTCGAGGCGACCGTCCTTCTCCGCGGACATCAGCAGCAGGCTTTCGCCCGCCTCGGACATCGCGTCGACCATGTCGGGGTCGGTGGACCACCGCAAGCCGACGGTTTCGGCAATCAACTCGAAGGCGGTGCCGTCGACTTTGCCGTCGAGCAGTCGCTGTAGGAGCCCCCGCTTGGCATCGGCGGCCATGGCCGGATCAGCCAACGTCTGGCGCAGTGTCCGTTCACGACCGAGCAGACCCGCGAAGGACAGGACGGACTGCCCGTCGGCGGCCAGGGCAGCCGAGTCAGCGCCGTCGAAGCGCGCGTCAACGGCCTCTCTTAGCGCTGCCATGGACGTGCGACTGGCCCCGATCATCAGTTCTGCCCCCGCTCGCCGGTGGCCTGCTCGAGTTCAGCGATGAAGCGGTCGACGACGCCGGCCGCGCGTGCGTCATCGGTCAGGGACTCCCCGACGATCCGGCCGGCGAGATCGGTGGCCACGCCGCCCATGGACTTGCGCAGTTCCGCAAGCGCCTTGGCCTTCTCCGCCTCGATCTGAGCTGTGGCGTTGGCTGCGATCTGGGCAGCCTGCGACTCCGCGGCCTTGCGCGCCTCCTCCATCACCGAAGCCCGTTCGGCCTCGGTCTGCTGACGGATCTCGGCGACCTCGGCGCGGGCAGCAGCCATCTGCTCCTGGTACTGCTCCAGGGTGCGCTGGGCCTCTTCCTGCGCTTCTTCGGCCCGTTTGATGCCGCCCTCGATCGCGTCCGCACGCTCTTCGAGCGTCTTCCTGATCGACGGCAGGGCGAACTTCGCCAGGATGCCGAAGACGATGAAGAACGCCACCAGTCCGATGACGAACTCGAACCACGGGATCTGCAGGACGTTGCTTCCGCCTTCCTCGGCAGCAAGCAGCCAAGTCATGGCTACCTCACGTACCGAAGACGAACGGGGCCACGAAGCCCAGCAGCGCCAACGCCTCGGCAAGCGCGAATCCCAGCAGCATGTTCTGCCGGATCACACCGTAAGCCTCCGGCTGGCGTGCAATCGCCTGCACACCATTACCGAAGATGACTCCGATACCGATGCCGGGGCCGATTGCGGCCAGGCCGTATCCGATGCTTCCCACTGAGCCGGTCAACTCGGCAACCAGGTCCACCATGTCGGTTCCTTCTCCTCTCGGACCCTCATTTCGCTGAGGGTACGTCCATTTGTTGTGTCGGTTAGTGCTCGGCGTGCAGTGATCCAGCGATGTACACCGCGGTCAACAGCGTGAAGATGTACGCCTGCAGGGCCTGGATCAGGGCCTCGAAGGCGGTGAAAATGACGGTCATCAAGAACGACGTGGCCGAGCCCAGAATCCCCACGAACGACAGGCTGGCCAAGTAGAAGGTGGCCACGGTGAACACCGTCAGCAACAGGTGCCCGGCGAACATGTTGGCGAACAACCGGATCGAGAGGGTGACCGGACGCACGAGCACATTGGAGATCAACTCGATCGGGGCCAGGATCACGTAGATCGCCTTGGGCATCCCGGGCGGGAACATCATGTTCGTGAAGAACTTCAGAGGCCCTTGGTGGCGCATGCCGAGGTACATGTAGATCAGCCACACAGTGATCGCCAAGCCCACGGGGAACGCGAACCGCGAGTTGACCGGGAACTGCGCGCCGGGGATGATCCCCCACAGGTTGCCGATCCAGACGAAGAAGAACAGCGAGAAGAGCAGCGGCACGAAACGGTCGCCGTCCTTGCCGATCACTTCGCGGCTGATCCCGTCGCGGACGAACAGGTACCCCATCTCGCCGAGACTCTGCATCTTCGTCGGCACGATCTTGGCGTTGCGGAAGGCGATCAGGAAGAAAACGATGATGATCAGAGAACCGAGCAGCAGCAGGAAGATCGGCTTGGTGAAGTTGCCGAAGTATGGTTCGAAGTCGAAGATCGAGGCATCCGGGGCGGGAAATCCACACCCGGAGTTGAGGTGGCAACCCGGCTCGACCTCGGACATCGGTACCACTGCGCCCAGCACTACGCCTCCCGCTGTGAGTTGGGACCGCCATCCGAGTGCCGCAGGCGGAAGAAGATCAGATACGTACTGGCGACGATCCCGAACACCGCTCCGACGGCCAACCCCGCCGACGCCTGCCCGATGAGCAATCCGATCACATAACCGAGCACGCCGTACACCAGAATCCCGGCAATCAGGTTGTTCATCACCGACCACGCGAGGTTGGGCGTCTCACGATCGACGGGGGTCTGTGGAGATTTCATGATCGTGCTCAACCTACCAGTCACCGCCGCCACGAAATTGCACGACCCTTACGTTCCCGTGCCCGGCTTGCGAAGTCGCTCGATGACCTCCGGATCGTCGCTGAGACCCAGGGTCGACTCGGGCTCGACATAGGCCGGTGGCCGCTTCGACAGATCCATCACGATCAGTGCCGTCCACACCAGCGCACACGCCACGATCGTGCCCGAGAAGACCTTTGGATCGAAGAACGTCGCGTCACGCAGCGCCGCCAGCAGGATGAACAGGACCACGACTTGTCCGAGGTAGACACCGAGCGCGGCATTGAGGCCCAGCGCCGGATTATTGGCCAGAACCCGCCGGACTGCCAACTGGCCCAGGGCGAAGAACAGGACGACCACGATGGTGGCCAGCAAGCCCGCGAGGAAACCGGGCATCCCGGCCGCAATCGCACCCCACACCATCCCCGCGACGCCGACACCGAGGGTGCCCAGCACGGGCCGCAGGATGGATCGTTGGGGAACCGGGGAGTCGTGGCTCATGGTCCCTTCACTGTAGACGGAATCGGAGCCGGGGTGCCGCACCGGTGTCGGCGACCACTTGGTGGGTCGTTCAACGCCCGAGCAGGTTCTTTGTGACGAAGTTGCGGGGGCTGAACGCGCATTGTGACGAAGGTGCCGAGTCGCGGGCGCTCGAACCGCGCACCTTCGTCACACAAGAAGGGGACCGCCACCAACTTCGTCACAACCGCGGCTCGTCAGGTGGGGGTGGGACGCTCACGCGACGGGACTCTTCAGGAGCGCCGGGACACCGAGGCCGGCCGGGACACCAGCAGGGCCAGCCCCCCGAGCCCGATCAGGAAGACGACCATCGCCAACGGCCACGGGATCAGGGCCACGGCCACCGCGGAGAACGCGATGAGTGCCGTCCAGGCATGCATCAGGCTGACGGCGCGCCGCTGCGAATGGCCGAGTTCGATCAGGCGGTGGTGCAGGTGCTCCTTGTCCGGGGCGAACGGGCTCCTGCCCCGACGGGTCCGACGGATCACCGCCATGCCCACGTCGATGAGCGGCACTGCGATAACCGCCAGTGGCAGTAGCAGCGGAAGGATCGCCGGCAGCAGCAGTTCGCCGCGCACCGCGCTGGGGTCCACCCGGCCCGACAAGGTGATCGCACTCGCAGCCAGCAGCAGGCCGATCAGCATGGATCCCGTGTCGCCCATGAACAACTTCGCCGGGTTCAGGTTGTGCGGCAGGAAACCGACGCATATCCCTGCCAGTAGCGCGCAGATCAGGGCCGCCAGGGTCGCTCGGTCGAATCCGAACTCGACCGACAACAGGAACGCATATACGAAGAACGCTGCTGCTGCGATCGCCACGATGCCCGCCGCCAAGCCGTCCAGCCCGTCCACGAAGTTCACCGCGTTGATGGTCAGCACCACGAACAAGACCGTCAGAACCACGCTGGTCAGCGGATCGAGCACCAATGTCCCGCCGATCGGCAGCCACACCATCTGGATACCGAGGAACGCCATCGAGCCCGCCGCCACCACCTGCCCGGCGAACTTGGTCGGCGCATCCAAGCCGAAGCGGTCGTCAAGCAGACCGAGACCGACGATGATCGTCGATCCCACTATCAGCGCCAGCGGCTGCCGGTTGCTGCCGAACACCACGCTGAGTTGCGGCAACTGGCTGGCCATCAACATCCCCGCCAAGAAGCCCGCATACATGGCCAGACCGCCCCACCGTGGGGTCGGTCGGGCATGGATGTCGCGGTCGCGGACCTCAGCCATCGCTCTGGCGCGGATCGCCAGAGTGCGCACCGGTGGCGTCACGAGATACGTGACAGCAGCCGCTACGAGGAAGCAGACCAGGTACTCGCGCACGACCTGTGCTCAGCTGAACGGATAGGCCGGGAACTCGTGGACCAAACCGTCGACGGCGCTGCGCACCTGCGAGCTGGCCTGAGGATCGCGCACCGCCTGGGCGATGAGACCGGCGATCTCCTTCATCTGAGTCACCCCCATGCCCTGGGTCGTCACGCTGGGCGAACCGACCCGGATGCCGCTGGCCACACTCGGCGGTTGCGGGTCGAAGGGTATGGCGTTCTTGTTCAGCACGATGCCCGCGGCGTCGCAGCGCTGCTCGGCCTCCGCGCCGGTCACCCCCAGCGGTTGCAGGTCGAGCAGGGCCAGATGGGTGTCGGTGCCGCCGGTCACAGCGCGCATCCCCTCGGCTTCGAGGCCGGCCGTCAGCGCCTTGGCGTTCTCGATCACGTCACGCGCGTACTGCTGGTATGCCGGCGTCGAGGCCTCCTTCAGCGCCACCGCCTTCGCCGCCACCGAGTGCATGAGAGGACCGCCCTGCATCATCGGGAACACGGCCTTGTCGATGGCGGCCGCGTGCTCCTGCTTGGCGAGGATCATCCCGCCACGCGGGCCCCGCAGCACCTTGTGGGTGGTCAGCGTCACGACATCGGCGTAGGGAACCGGGCTCGGGATCGCACCACCTGCGACCAGACCGATGAAGTGGGCGGCGTCCACCATGAGAATCGCTCCGACCTCGTCGCTGATCTCACGGAACGCCGCGAAGTCGATGAGCCGCGGAATGGCCGAACCACCGCAGATGATCATCTGCGGACGGTGCTCGCGGGCGAGGTCGCGAACCTGGTCGTAGTCGATGTCTTCGGTGTCCCTGTCCACGCCGTAGTGCACCGCGTCGAACCACTTGCCGGAGAACGAGACCTTCGTGCCGTGGGTCAGGTGACCGCCGTGCGGAAGACTCATCGCGAGGACCCGGTCGCCGGGCTTCAAGAAGGCGCCGTAGACCGCGATGTTCGCCGATGCGCCGGAGTGCGGCTGCAGGTTCGCATGACCCGCGCCGAACAACTCCCTGGCCCGCGAGATCCCGATGTTCTCGGCCTTGTCCACCTCGGCGCAGCCCCCGTAGTACCGACGACCCGGGTACCCCTCCGCGTACTTGTTGCTCAGCGTGGATCCGAGTGCCGCCAGCACCGCCGGGCTGGTGAAGTTCTCGCTCGCGATCAGTTGCAGACCGCTGCGCGCGCGGTCGAGTTCGCTGAGCAGAATCCCCGCGATCTCCGGGTCCTCAGCTTCCAGCATGGCGAAATCGGGACCCCAGAATGGGACTTTGGTCATGTTTGCTCCTGACAGAACGGTCCACTGGTCAGTGTACGCGGGGGTACGACAGGCTCCGGCGTGCCGCGCGGAGTCGGTGCACTCCGCGCTCCCGGCAACATCAACCGGTAGGCGGCCATCTCCGACCAGCGTCAGCGCGAGGCGCCGGGCCTGCTGACACAATCGCCACTGTGATGCGTGGTTACCCGGGTGACGAGCAGGTGTTGCGCGCCGCCGGCACCCGTGCCGCAGTCACCGCGATGCGCTCAGGACGGCTGGTGATAGCACCGGCCGACTACCACTACGCGGTCATCACCGATGCCTTCTCCGGACCCGGCCTGCAGAGGCTGCGCGAGGCGCGCGGGGTGCCCGAGGGTTCGGCGGTACCAGTGTTCATCGACCGCCGCACGACCCTGCACGCCCTCTGGGGCCGGGTCCCCCGCGATGCCGAGATCCTGGCCCGCAACTTCTGGCCCGGACCGCTGACACTGATCGGCAGGCCGCAACTGTCGCTGGCCTGGTCGGCCGGAGTCGGTGACGCGGTCGCGATCCGCATGCCTGCCCATCCCTGGATGCTCGAACTCGTGGCCGCGGTCGGCCCTATCGCCGCGACCGGAGCGCATGTCGCCGGCGGACCGCCTGCTACGCGACTTGCCGACTGCGACACGACATCGGTCTCCATCGGCCTCGATGGCGGGGAGTTGCCCGGTGGGCCCGCCTCCACGGTGGTGGATCTGCGGCACGGTGTGGACGTCGTACGGGCCGGCGCGATCCCGGCCGAGGACATCGCGGCCCGGCTGGCCTAGCGGCACGCCGACGATGACCGGGGTTCCGGTTCATCCCTCGGGGACGCGGCGAAATGCCGCGCCGAGATCGCTCGCGTTAGTCGTCCATGGCCGTGGCCAGCCACCGTGTGGGCGGCGAAACTGCCGCGCGGAGATCGCTCGCGTTAGAGATCGTGCACGAGGTTAGAGAAGCCACACGTGCGTTCTCTAACCTCGTGCACAACCTCTAACCTCGCGGCCAACTCCTGCGGCTACCCGAGAACACGAGCCGTCCTCGGACTAGACCCCGGGGCCGTCCGCGTGCCTGACCTGACCGCTGCATCACGCGATCTGCTGGCCACTTCACGACGAGGCTAGGGCCGCACTCCCCCACTGACGCGCGGACGACCGGTCAGGTCCGGCCAGGTCCGCACTTCGTGGAAGCCACCCAACAAGGCCCTGACCTCGGCACCCTGCAGTTCCCCGTGTTCGATCAGTAGTCGCCCGCCCGGCCGCAACAACCGCAGCGCCTGCTTCACAACACAACGCACGACATCGAGTCCGTCCTGGCCGCCGAACAGGGCGATCGGCGGATCGTGCAGCGCGACCTCGACATCTCGAGGGACCATCGCATCGGGGATGTACGGCGGATTGCTCACCACCAGGTCGACAGGCCCGAGATCGCTCAGATCGGCACCGCAGACATCGGCATGGACCAACTCGACCCGGTCGCCGGCGTTGCGCCGGGCCCACTGCAATGCCAGCGGGTCGATCTCGACGCCAGTCACCCGAGCCCCCGTTTCGGTCGCTAGGCTCAGGGCAATTGCGGCACTGCCGGTGCAAAGGTCCACCGCGGTGCCGAATTCCGTCTGCAGCGCTATGTCGACGAGCACTTCGGTCTCGGGCCGGGGTACGAACACACCGGGGCCCACCTCGAGGTCGAGGTAGCGGAACCCGGCGGAGCCGGTCAGATGCTGCAGCGGCACCCGCCGGCACCGGGCGTCGACCAGCGTGCGCAGGGTCGCGGCCTGCCCGGCAGTGAGTACCGGGTCCGGAGTGCGCCGGCCGCTGACGTGCTCGATCAGTTGGCGGGCGTCCGCCTGCGGCGACCCGACCCCTGCGGCCCGCAACTGTTCGGCGACATCGCGCAGCAGACTCACACCGAGTCCGCCGACTCCAACCGCTGCGCGAGATCGGCGTCGACACAGCTCTGGATGATCGGGTCGAGCTCGCCTGCCAGCACGGCGTCGAGATTGTAGGCCTTGAAACCGGTCCGGTGGTCGGAGATCCGGTTCTCGGGGAAGTTGTAGGTGCGGATGCGCTCGGACCGGTCCACGGTTCGTACTTGCTCCTTGCGAGTGGCCGACGCCTCCGCCGCCTTCTCCTCCTCGGCCAGGGCGACCAGCCGGGCCCGCAGGATCCGCAAAGCCTGCTCCTTGTTCTGCAGTTGCGACTTCTCGTTCTGGCATGAGACCACTACGCCTGTCGGGACGTGCGTGATGCGCACAGCGGAGTCTGTCGTATTGACGCTCTGGCCCCCGGGACCCGAGGAGCGGTAGACGTCGATCCGCAGGTCGTTGGGGTCGATGGTGATCTCGACGTCCTCGGTCTCCGGGAACACGAGCACGCCGGCCGCCGAGGTGTGGATGCGACCCTGTGATTCCGTGACCGGGACCCGTTGCACCCGATGAACGCCGGCCTCGAACTTCAAGCGGGCGAACGGCATGTCGTCGATCGGCGTCTGGCCCTTTGCCTTGATCGAGATCGTCGCGTCCTTGACCCCGCCGAGGTTGGTCTCCTCCATGTCGATGACTTCGACACGCCAGCCGCGAGCTTGCGCATAGCGGTCGTACATGCGCACGAGGTCGCCGGCGAACAGGGCGGATTCGTCGCCGCCCTCACCAGCCTTGATTTCCAGGATCGCGTCGGAGTCGTCGAGGGCATCGCGCGGCACCAGCATCTCGCTGAGGCGTTCTGCCACCTGCTCACGCTCAGTTGCGATCTGGTCCGCCTCCTCCGCGAACGCAACATCTGATTCGGCGAGTTCCCGGGCTGCCTGTTCGTCACCGCCCAGGGTCAGCCACTGCTCGTACAACTCGACGATCGGACGCAACTGCGCGTGCCGCTTCCCGACCGAGCGGGCCTTGGTGGGATCCGAGTGCAACGCCGGGTCGGCGAGTTCAGCCTCTAGCCCGTGCAGTTCGTCGACGAGTGCTGATACGCGTTCGAACACCTACTTGGCGGTCGACTTGCCGAAGCGCTTCTCGAACTTCGCGACGCGGCCACCGGTGTCCAGAATCTTCTGTTTTCCGGTGTAGAAGGGGTGGCACTGGTTGCACACTTCCGCGTGGATCTGACCGCTCTTGGCGGTGCTGCGCGTGGTGAACTGGTTGCCACACGAGCACGTGACCGTGGTCTCGACGTACTCGGGGTGGATGTCGGGCTTCATGATTCTCCTTTGATGGTCCCGGGTCGCCGAAATTTCGCAGCGTGAACCGGGGCGTGCTTCGAGTGTAACGTCGTCGGTCCAGGCGTCTATTCCCCCCTGGACCCGCGGGGCCAAAGCCTGCGCAGACGCGCAATCGGGGGGATTGCGGGTGCGAGTTGCGGACAGGCGCCAGCGGCAACGGATCAGGAGATGAAACGGTCAGGCGGTTTCGCGTTGGTCATTTGCGTCGTCCAGGCAGTCGGTCTGAGATCGCTCGCGTTAGTCGTCCATGGCCGCCGATTCAGGCGGGAAAACGCCCGGCGGAAATCGCTCGCGTTAGAGAACGTGCACGAGGTTAGAGAAACCACGCGTGTGTTCTCTAACCTCGTGGACAACCTCTAACCTCGCGGCCAACTCCTGCGGCGACCGAGTACACGAGCCGGTTTCGCGTTAGGTCGGTGGGTCGCACAAGGGCCCAACCAGAATGCGAAGTCCTAACCGGAACCCAAGGGCAACCAGCGAAGTCAGTTCTCGCCACCTGGTATCACTGAGTCTCGTTCAGCAGGAGCGGCAGCCCGCACCCCACGTGAAGAGAGGGCCGCCGACCCCGTGGACGACGTGCCGCCGGACCTAGAGTTCGCCCATGCCGTCGGGCACTTCAGCTTCCAGCCCAGCCGGCGTGGTCTGCTGCACCTGTCGCAGGAACTCGTAGTTGTTCTGGGTCTCGCGCAACTTGCTCAGCAGCAGCTCGATCCCCTGGAGCGTGTCCAAGGCGTGCAGCACGCGGCGCAGCTTCCAGACGATCTTGAGCTCCTCGGTGCTCATCAGCAGTTCTTCCTTGCGGGTACCGGACGCATCCACGTCCACCGCCGGGAAGACCCGCTTGTCCGCGAGCCGCCGGTCGAGTTTGAGCTCCATGTTCCCGGTGCCCTTGAACTCCTCGAAGATGACCTCGTCCATACGAGAGCCGGTTTCGACCAGCGCCGTGGCGATGATCGTCAAGGAGCCGCCCTCCTCGATGTTGCGTGCAGCACCAAAGAACTTCTTCGGCGGGTACAGCGCCGCAGAATCGACACCACCGGAGAGGATCCGGCCGGAGGCGGGAGCAGCCAGGTTGTAGGCACGCCCGAGCCGTGTCATCGAGTCGAGCAGAACGACCACGTCCTGCCCCATCTCCACGAGGCGCTTGGCGCGCTCGATAGCCAGTTCGGCAACCGTCGTGTGGTCCTCCGCGGGCCGGTCGAAGGTGGAGGCGATGACCTCGCCCTTCACCGAGCGCTTCATGTCGGTGACCTCTTCGGGCCGCTCGTCAACGAGGACGACCATCAGATGGACCTCGGGGTTGTTGGTCGTGATGGCATTGGCGATGCGCTGCAGCACCATCGTCTTGCCGGCCTTGGGCGGCGAGACGATCAAGCCTCGTTGACCCTTGCCGATCGGGGCCACCAGGTCGATGATCCTGGTCGTCATGTTGTGGCTCTCACCCTCGAGGCGCAGACGCTCCTGCGGGTACAGCGGGGTGAGTTTGCCGAAGTCCTTGCGCTCACGCGACTTCTCCGGGTCCAGCCCGTTGATCTTCTCGATACGCACCAACGGGTTGTACTTCTGCCGCGAGTTCTCGTTCTCACGCTGCGGGCGTATCGCACCGATCACATGGTCGCCCTTGCGCAGCGCGTACTTCTTGACCAGTCCCAGGCTCAAGTACGCGTCTGTCTGACCGGGCAGGTATCCGGTCGTGCGCAGGAACGCGTAGTTGTCCAGGACGTCAAGGATGCCGGCGACGGGCACGAGCACCTCATCCTCGCCGACTTCCGGCTCGGTGTCGTCGCGGCGCGGACGGTTGTCGCGGTCACGATTGCGGTCCCGGCCCCGGCGTCGCCGGTTGCGGCCGCCGCCTTCGCGGTTCTGGTTCCCGCCTTCGCGGTTCTGGTTCCCGCCTTCGCGGTTCTGGTTGCCGCCCTCGCGGTTCGCGTCGCGGTTCTGCTCACGGTTGGCACCGTCACGGCGTCCCTGCTGCGGCTGCTCGGCGTCGCCTCGGCCCCGCTCCTGCTGTTCAGCGGCTTCTTGCTGCGAAGGGCGTTGGTCGGTCTGATCACTGGCCTGGGGAGGCGACGTCTGCTCGTCACGCTCGGTGGACCCGGTCTGGGGCTCCTGGGCACGGGATTTCGGCGCGGACCCGCCCAGCACAGCGATCAGCTCGCTCTTGCGCATACCGGAAGCACCGGAGACCCCCTGATCAGAGGCCATCTTCCGCAGGTCGGCGAGAAGCATGCCGGACAATCCGGGGCGCCGCTTGCTGGCGGGTTGTTCTTCGATGGTGGTGTCAGTCAACTGACACGTCCTTTCATGGACGTCGGGGCGAGATCGCCCAACAAGGTGAACAGCCATGTAGAAACCGTTCACATCGGACAAGGTATTGCCGATGGGCGTCAAAGTGGGAAGTTCGGGCCGAAGAAACCTGGCCCCGTGATCGCCACGAGTATTAACGCCCTGGCTGCCACTACTGTAACACCCTTGTTACTGAAAGCCGAACAACGACCTTCATAGTCTTCAGCCACCGACTGCCGCGGCGTAGCCTGGGAGACGACGGACAGGAGGTCCGGTGATGAAGATTGCCGATGCGGCTGCCGAGTTCCTGCAGCAGAAACGGATCGCGGTCACAGGTGTGTCCCAGAAGCCGGAAGGACACGGCAGCAATGCGGTGTACACCCGACTCAGAGATCGGGGCTACACGGTCTTCGCGGTCAATCCGAACGCGCAGACCGTGGAGGGCGACCCCGCCTATCCCAACCTGTCGGCGATCCCGGGCGGCGTGGACGCGGTTGTCATCGCCACCAGCGCTCAGTACGCCCCGGACACGATGCGCGAGATCGTGGACCTCGGGATCAAGTACGCCTGGATGCACCGGTCGTTCGGCCCCGGCAGCGTCTCCGCGGAGGCCGCAGATGTGGGCCACGATGGGTCGGTCATGGTGTTCGAGGGCGGGTGTCCGCTCATGTTCGGGCCGGCCTCTGACGGCGGCCACCGCATGATGTGCCGGATCCTGAAACTGACGGGCAAGGTGCCCCGCGAGGTCAGGTGACCCGCACACCTTCATCGGCCACCGGGACGACGATCGTGCGCCAGTTAGGCGGGACCTGCACATCCGAGGAGAAGGCGATGACGCTCGGGCCAGCGCCCGAAATCGCGGCCGCGACCGACTGTTCACGCAGTTCCTGCACCAGTTCCCAGGAACCGGGATAGGCCGAGCGCCGGTAATCCTGATGGATCCGGTCCTCGGTTGCCGCCAACAGGAGTTCCGGATGGTCGCTGAAAGCAGCCACGGCCAGCGCGGAACGACCCAGCGCGTGGACGGCGTCGGTGAACGGGATCGCCTGCGGCAGCAGTGTCCGCGCAGTCGCGGTGGGCAGGCGTTCATCCGGGATCGCGAGAGTAACTTCGAGTCCGGCCGCCGGCTGCAGCCGTACCGCCCGGCCGATCCCGGACTGCATCCACGCGACGGTCAGGCCGCCCAGCAGAGCGGGTGCCACGTTGTCCGGATGACCTTCGATCACGGTCGCCAGCGCGAGCAACTCCTCATCGCTCATCTCCGCACCGAGTGCGCGCGCCGCGGCCAGTCCCGTGACGATGGCCGCTGACGAACTGCCCAGACCGCGACCATGCGGCACTCGGTTCTCACAAGTCACCGACACGTCGGGCACCGGTGAACCGCACGCCTCGAACGCCCTGCGAACAGTGGACAGGATCAGGTGGTCCGGGCCCCGGTTCACCTCGCCGGCACCCTCGCCAGTGACGGTGACGGAGGTATGGTCGGCGAGTTCGAACGTGACCCGGTCGCGCAATTCGAGCGCCAGCCCCAGGCAGTCGAAGCCGGACCCCAGATTCGCCGACGTGGCGGGGGCCTCCACCACCACGCGCATCAGATCAGGCCGAGTTCTTCAGCAGCCGCCTGCGCGTCGACGGCGATCCTCACCGGCTGCGGTGCCCCGGCGATCGCCCACTGCGGATCTTTGAGGCCGTTGCCGGTCACAGTGCACACGATCGTCTGGCCGGCGTCGAGCTCGCCCGCCTCGGATTTGGCCAGCAACCCTGCGATCCCGGCCGCGGAGGCAGGCTCCACGAAGACTCCCTCGCCTGCAGCCAGAAGTTTGTAGGCGCTGAGGATCTGGCGGTCGGTCACCATCTCGATCACACCGCCGGAGTCGTCCCGGGCGGCCTCGGCCTGCTCCCACGAGGCAGGGTTGCCGATCCTGATCGCGGTCGCGATGGTGGTCGGGTTGCGCACCCGCTCACCCCGCACGATCGGAGCGGCGCCAGCGGCCTGGAAACCCCACATCCGCGGCGAGGCCCCGTACTCCCGGTACCCCTTCCAGTAGGCGGTGATGTTGCCGGCATTACCCACCGGCAGGCAGTGGATGTCGGGGGCTGCACCGAGCTGATCGACGATCTCGAAGCTGGCGGTCTTCTGGCCTTCGATCCGGGCCGGGTTGACGCTGTTGACCAGCGCCACCGGGTACTCCTCGGACAAGTCGCGCGCCAAGTTCAGACAGTCGTCGAAGTTGCCGTCGACCTGCAGCAGGCGAGCGCCGTGGACCAACGCCTGCGCAAGTTTGCCCATGGCGATCTTGCCCGCCGGGACCAGCACCGCGCAGACCATGTCGGCGCGAACCGCGTATGCGGCGGCACTGGCGCTGGTGTTCCCGGTGGAGGCACAGATCACAGCCTTGGCACCCTCCTGGGCGGCCATGGAGATCGCCATCGTCATCCCCCGGTCCTTGAAGGAACCGGTGGGGTTGACACCCTCGACCTTGAGGAAGACCTCGCAGCCGGTCGCTTCGCTGATCCGGTTCGCCCGCACCAACGGGGTGCCACCTTCACGCAGTGAGATCACCGGAGTCTCAGGAGTCACCGGCAGACGGTCGCGGTACTCCTCGATGATCCCCCGCCACACGTGTGCGCTCATTCCTCGCCCTCCACCCGCATGACGGCGACCACCTCGTTGACACTGTCGAGGTCGCGCAGGGCTTCCACAGTCGAATCGAGGTCGGCTTCGGTCGCCGCGTGGGTCCGGATCAACAGCGATGCCCCGCCGGTGGAGTCGTCGGCGTCCTGGCGCACGGTCTGGATCGACACATCGTGGTGACCGAAACAGGTGGCGATCTGAGCCAGTACGCCGGGCCGGTCGGCCACATCGAGATGGACGGTGTACCGGGTGATCGCCTCGCCGATCGGTCGCGGCCTCAGCCCGGCGTAGACCGACTGGGCCTGGCCCGCGGCCCCGGTGCGGCGGTTGCGAGCGGCGGTCACGAGGTCGCCGAGAACGGCACTTGCCGTGGGTTCTCCCCCGGCCCCCCTGCCGTAGAACATCATCTGGCCCGCCGATTCAGCCTCCACGAAGACGGCGTTGAACGCGTCGCGGACGCTGGCCAGCGGGTGTGAACGATGCACCATCGCGGGATGGACCCGGGTCACCACGCCCGCTCCGTCCTGGGTGCGCTCGGCCACCGCCAGTAGTTTGATTACGAACCCGAGGTCCCTGGCGGCCTCCACGTCGCGCAGGGTCACGTTGCTGATCCCCTCGCAGTACACATCGGACAGCGTCACGCTGGAGTGGAAAGCCAGCGTGGCCAGGATCGCGGCCTTGGCCGCAGCGTCGTGGCCTTCGACGTCGGCGGTCGGATCTGCTTCGGCGTAGCCGAGTCGCTGAGCCTGCGCCAGCACATCCTCGTAGTCCGCGCCCTCTTCGTCCATCTTGGTCAGGATGAAGTTCGTGGTGCCGTTGACGATGCCGAGGACCTTGCGCACCTGGTCGCCGGCCAGGGATTCCCGCAGGGGCCGCAGAAGCGGGATCGCACCCGCGACAGCGGCTTCATAGAACAGGTCCACGCCACTGTCGTAGGCGATCTCATGCAACGTCGCGCCATGCTCGCTGAGAAGCGCCTTGTTCGCCGTGATCACGCTGGCGCCGTTGCGCAGAGCCGTCTCGAGCAACTCTTGCGTGGGCACAAGCCCGCCCATGACCTCCACGACGATGTCGACGTCCTCGCGCTTGACCACCGAGAAGGGATCATCGGTGAGCAGGTCCGGGGCGATACCGGGTCGCGGCCTGGAAGTGTCACGCACCGCCACCTGCACAAGTTCCAGGGGCGCGCCCACCCGCGCCTGCAGGTCGTCGGCGAACTCCGTGAGCTGGCGGGCCACCTGGGAGCCGACCGTTCCACCACCGAGCAGCGCGATGCGCACAGAATCAGACACGCTGACAGTCTCCCACGGCGGGCCTGCCCCTTTCAGAAGACCTCGCAGGACAGGTGGGGGGTGCGGTCCAGTTCACCCACGACCCACGGCTACGCGGTCCAGATCGCCCACGACCCACAGTTGTGACGAAGTTGGTGCCCCTCCTCCCGCAGTGTTACGAAGGTGCGTGGCCAGAGCCGTCGCGACCGCGCACTTTCGTAACAATCACGGCAGATAGCCCACAACTTCGTCACAGAAGGTCCGCGCGGACCCATGAGGACGCAACGGACGGGTTTCAACCCGGGTCCCCGCGATCCGTGCGGTCAGCCCAGCCCTGCATCCGAGGCGAACATGTCCTCGAGGGTCTCCCGCCGCAGGACCACCGAGCACGCGCCGGCCGCGGCAGCCACCACGGCAGGGCGCGGCAGGTAGTTGTAGTTGCTTGCCATGCTTCGGCAGTAGGCACCGGTGGCGGCTACGGCCAGGAGATCCCCCGGCGCCACATCAGCTGGCAGCCATGCGTCCCGCACCACGACGTCACCGCTCTCACAATGCTTGCCCACGACCCGACTGAGCACGGGCTCAGCCGTCGACTCACGGTTGGCCAGGACCACGGTGTAGTCCGCTCCATACAACGCCGTGCGGATGTTGTCGCTCATACCCCCGTCCACCGAGACGTACAACCGCGCGCGCCCACCCAGGTCCACCGGCTTCACAGTCCCCACCTCATAGACCGTAATCCCGGCAGTGCCGACGATGGCCCGGCCAGGTTCGACCGCCAGCCGCGGCACCGGCACCCCGGCGAGTTCGCACTCCCGCGCGACGATCGACTGCAACTGCTTGGCCATGTCGGCGACCTGCGGCGGGTCGTCGTCACAGGTGTAGGCGATACCCATTCCGCCACCTAGATTGAGCTCGCCGATGGCGTGACCGTCGCTCACCAACTGTGCGACGAGACCCGCCATGCGATGCGCCGCCACCTCGAAGCCGGAGGAATCGAAGATCTGCGACCCGATGTGACTGTGCAGCCCCACCAGATCCAGATGCGGATCAGCCAGGACCGCCTCCGCCGCCGCCGCGGCAACACCGCCCGCGAGCGCGAGTCCGAACTTCTGGTCCTCGTGGGCGGTGGCGATGAACTCATGGGTGTGGGCCTCCACCCCGACCGTGACCCGCACTAGCAACTTCGGGCGAACACCCAACTCGGCGGCTAGGGCCGACAGTCGCTCGATCTCCTGGAACGAGTCGACCACGATCCGGCCGACGCCGGCATCGAGTGCTCGCCGCAGTTCGTATTCGCTCTTGTTGTTGCCGTGGAACAGCAACCGGTCACCGGCCACCCCCGCACGCAGGGCGATCTCCATCTCCCCCAGCGTGCAGACGTCGATTCGAAGGCCCTCCTCGTCCGCCCACCGGGCCACTCGGCCGCTGAAGAACGCCTTGGCGGCGTAGTAGACCTCTGCATGCGTGTAGGCCGAGATGTAGTTGCGGGCCGAGGTCCGGAAGTGTTGTTCATCGAGGATGAAGACTGGCGACCCGTAGTCGAGGACGGCTCGGCCGACAGGCACCCCGGCGATCTCCAGGACACCATCCCGACGGCGTGCCCCCATAGGCCACACCGCCTCGTCCAACGCATTCACGTCCGCTGGCGGCTCCCCCACGTTGGCGCCGTGGAGGATGTCTTCATGCCGGGGTCCGGCGGGGTGTGCGGGCATGCAGGAAGCCTAACGGTGGAGTCCGGGCAGCACTGCGCCCCAGGATCACTACATACGCTCCGGCGCGGCCACCCCGCACAGGTCCAGCCCGTTCGCCACCACCTGACGGGCGGCAGCACACAGCCAGAGCCTCGCCACGTGCAGCGCGGCAAGGTCCTCATCGGCACGGGGCAGGACGCGGCAGGAGTCGTAGAACTTGTGGTAGGCGGTGGCGACCTCTTCCAGGTATCGCGAGACCCGGTGCGGCTCGCGCAACTCTGCAGCCGTCGCGATGACCCGGGGGAACTCGGCCAGCGCCCCCAGCAGCGCGGACTCCCGCTCGTGGTCCAGCAGTCCCGGTTCAAACTGGCCCGCCTGCCAGTCGATTCCCAGATCGGCGGCGTTGCGCAACACCGAGGAGATCCGGGCGTGGGCGTACTGCACGTAGTACACGGGATTCTCGTTGGTGCGCTGAACGAGCAGGTCGAGATCCATGGTGAGCGGCGAATCCGCAGGGTAGCGGATCAGCGTGTACCGCGCGGCGTCCACGCCGACCTCGTCCACGAGGTCTTCCAGGGTGACGATGGCGCCGGCACGTTTGCTCAGCCGGACCTCCTCGCCCCCCTTGAACATCTTCACCAGCTGGCCGATCAGGATCTCGATGTTGTAGTCGGGGTCGTCGCCGGCACATGCACTCACCGCCCGGAGGCGGTTGACGTAGCCGTGGTGGTCGGCGCCGAGCAGGTAGATGCAGATGTCGAATCCGCGGTCACGCTTGTCGACGTAGTAGGCGGTGTCCGAAGCGAAGTAGGTCAGTTCACCATCGGCCTTGATCAAGACCCGGTCCTTGTCGTCGTCGAAGTCGCTGGTCCGCAGCCAGACAGCGCCCTCGCTTTCGAAGACGTGCCCCTGTTCACGCAGTTTGGCCATGCCTCGATCGACGGCCCCGGACTCGTGCAGCGAACGCTCGGAGTACCACACGTCGAAGTGCGTTCGGAAGTTGTCGAGCACATCCTTCTGCTGCTGCAGTTGCAGTGCGTACCCCGCTTCCCGGAACGCCACCCACCGCTCATCAGGCGGCAGATCGACGATTCCCGGGTCGGCCTCCGCAATGGCGCGGGCGAGGTCGTGGATGTAGCCACCCTGGTAGCCGCCTTCCGGCACCGGGACCCCGAGCGCAGACGCCTCCAGCGACTGCCCGAACTTGTCCATCTGGACGCCTCGGTCGTTGATGTAGAACTCGCGGGTCACCGCCGCCCCCGCTGCTGAGAGCACGCGGGCCATGGCGTCTCCGACGGCGGCCCAGCGGGTGTGGCCGAGGTGCAACGGGCCCGTGGGATTGGCCGATATGAACTCGAGGTTGATCGCAGTCCCCGAAAGGGCGTCGATGTGGCCGTAGGAACTGCCGGTTTCGACGATCGCCCGGGCTATCTCACCCTGTGAATCCGCGGCAAGCCGGATGTTGATGAAGCCGGGACCCGCGATCTCCAGGCTTTCGATGGCGGTGTTGTCCTGCAGTGCCGCCACGATCTTCGCGGCCAGGTCCCGTGGTGGCATCCCGGCCCGCTTGGCCAGAACCAGCGCCACGTTGGTCGAATAGTCCCCGTGGTCACGGTTCTTGGGCCGTTCGACCTGGACCTTCGCGTCGATGCCGTTGACGTCGGGCACCTGGACCAGTGCCGCAGTGATCGCTGCAGCAAGTGCATCGGGAGTCATAGCCCAAGCCTAGGGGCTCGCACTGGTGCTGCGGCTCGGGCCGGGCGAGGGGCTTCCGCCGGCACTCGGGCTCGGCGTGTCGTCCGGCCTGGCCTTGCGGACGGCGACTTTCACCCGCAACGGATTGTCGCCGTCATAGGAGGTCCCCTCGGGGGGCGGATCGTCGCCGAGCACGGAGATCGTGACCAGGTTCGGCGAGCCAGGTCGGCGTGCCTCATAGAAGATGTCCTCGCTACGGGCTCCTGCTCGGACCGGCTGATAGCCGGTCGTGCGCAACCCGCGCACCAGCAGACTCGCGTCACGGTTGACGTAGCTGCGGATCTGTTCGGGGGTCTCGCCGGTGAACAGCGGCTCGGCGTAGATCCACATGAACCGGGTGCCGCCTTCGGCGCTCTGGCACCACGGCCCCGCGTAGTAGTTGGGCGCCGGCTCGTCCAGGACGGGCGGGTACTGCCTGCGCTGCTTACCTGTACAGACGTCCCACTGCTGGCCCACCACCGTGATCGGCGCGGTCGGCTCGCCCGCGGGCACCGGGCCCGGCAGCGCGGTCGGATGTGTCGTCGGCGCCAGTTGCCCGCAGCCTGCCAGAAGGGCTGCACACGCGATCACCGTCAAGCGCACCCCTCGACGGTACTGCCCGATCCGGTCCGGACCGTGCAACCCGGTCGTTGCTAGGCTGGAACTACCTTGGGCCCCCGTAGCTCAGGGGATAGAGCAGTGGCCTCCGGAGCCATGCGCAGGCGTTCGAATCGCCTCGGGGGCACTCAAACCGGCACCGGCGTCGCAACTCCGATCCGTTCACGTCCTTTCGACCAGTGATACCCGTCTCGGGCGTTGAAGTACATCTGCGGACCGCCGGGTGCATCGCGCACATCCAGCGCGTAGACGTGGGTCGCCATCCAGCCGGACCCGGTCGGGGCCAGCGCCGGCTCAGACCCCATCACCTCCCAGTCGATTCCATCCGCGCTGCCGAGCACCCAGATCTGCGAACCGGAGTGCTGACCGTCCCAGGTGATCGCGTTCTGGAACCCGACCCAGCCGTCGGCCACAGATACGACCTTGATCGCACCGGCACACAAGCTGGCAGGGCCGTCTCCGGGTCCCAGCAGCGGTTCGTGCAGGGTCTCGAAGGGACCGTCGGGGCCCGGACCGTCAGCGGTGCCGATGTAGGTCGGTTCCGGAAACCCGCAGTCGGTCAGTTGGGTCAGGCCAGCCGAGTAGTAGAGCCGCCACCGCCCGTCCGGCAACGGCACGAGACAGGGGTTCGACACGCTGCGACTGCTGCCCGACACATGCCAGGACAGGCTTGGGGACAGCAGTTGCCGGGGTTGACTCCAGTGGCGCAGATCTACCGAGGCACGCGACTCGATCCGGGATCGCCACGGCAGCCCGATGGGGATGAACATCCGCGTCTTCTCGTAACTCAGCCGGTAGTCGACGGCGCCGGCGCCGTTGACGATGTGTGCCCGCAGGGCATTACGGGCAACCACCCCGAGCCGCTCCCAGTTCAACCCGTCGTCGCTGCGGTAGGCGTACACGCCCAGCAGCGTGTGCGCCCACAAGCGCCAGTCGCCGTCCGGGGTCTGCGAGGGCGGCAGATACGTCGGATCGGCGATCACCGGCGACGGGAACGGCGGCCCCAGCACGGGCTCCGGCCGCACTGTCCAGGCCAGGGCGGCGACCTGTGCCATGGTCATCTCGGACAACTTCATGGCCAGGTCGGCCCCACGCTGGCCATGCGGCCTACTTCACCTTCTTGGGGATCTGATGGTTCTCCCCAGCTGCCCGGCGAACGTCGCGGTCTTCATCGGCAGCGAGCCGCCGCACGACGTTGCCTGGCGCGCTGCGATTCTCCGCGACCCGCAAGCGGACGACCACCGACTTGTCCTTCGAAAGCCTTCGCAGCGCCTGCGCGGTGGCTTTGGGGTTCAGGGCCACGGCGGTGCGCACACGCTTGTCGTCATCGTCGGCGAGCGCCTCCAGCACTTTGCCCGTCGTGTTCCGGTTCAAGGCAACCTCGGTGCGCACCTCCCAGCGCTTGTCCTCGGACAGCTTGCTCAGCGTCTTGGCCGGCGCCCGGGGGTTGCTCGCGACGTCGGCGCGCACAGGCCAGTTCTTGTGGTTCGCCAATTTCGCCAGGGTCTTGCCCGGGGTTCGGGTGTCGCGAGCCAGCGCCAACTTGGCTTCCGGTGCGTCAGCCATCACAGTCTCCTGGCGCGCTTATACGACGGCACAGGTCACAATCTACGCGAATCGTGCATGTGATGATCGAGGTTCATTCACCGTTCACACTGACTCCCCTATGGTTGGTGCATGTTCGGTTGGTACTCCCGCGAGATCCTCGAACCGGGTCGCCAGCCGATGCTGTTCGCACTGCTGGCGTTTCTTCTCACGTTCCTCGTTACCCGGATGATCACTCGCATGATCCGGGCTGGTAGGGGGCCCTTCCGGAACGTCAACGCCGGCGGAACGCACATCCACCACGTGGTGCCGGGACTGATCATCCTGCTGCTCGGGGGCGTCCTCGCGCTGGGCTCGAGCGCCGACGGCATATGGCGCCAGATCGCCGGCCTCATGTTCGGAATGGGTGCAGCTCTGGTCCTGGACGAGTTCGCGATGGTGCTGCACCTCGACGACGTGTACTGGGAGAACGAAGGACGCCTGTCCGCCGACGCGATCACGCTGTCCGCCGTGGTCATGTTCTGTGCGCTGCTGATCGTGGCACCCAACAGACCGCCGGCCAACCAGACGGAAGGATTCTGGTTGACAGTGGCCTCGGGCATCTCGTTCGTCACCTTCTGGCTGGCGCCGATCGTCATCGCCCTGCTCAAGGGGAAGTTCTGGATGGCCACCTTCGCGCTGCTGTTCATCCCGATCGCCTGGGTCGGCGCGATCCGCGTAGCTCGTCCCGGTTCCCCGTGGTCGCACTTCCGGTACGAGGGCTCGCCGGGCAAACGAGCCAAGGCACAGGCGCGATCAGACAAATGGAGCCGTCGCCAACAGCCGACCCGCGCCTGGATCCAGGCTCACCTGTTCGGGCTATCCCGGGACACCGCCCACACCAAGTGAACTAGCGTTGCGTCTGTGCGCGACATCACCTACCCCCCGATCATCGCTTCTGCGTACGCGATGTTCCGTGCATTCAACATCCACTTCTCGCTCACCGGCGGGCAGAACATCCCCCGCAGCGGCGGGGCGGTGCTGGCCAGCAACCACGTGTCCTACCTGGACTTCATCTTCTGCGGCTACGCCGCCCGGCCATCGGAACGGCTGGTCCGGTTCATGGCCAAGAGGTCGACGTTCGACCATCGGGTCTCAGGTCCGCTCATGCGCTCCATGCATCACATCCCGGTGGATCGGGCGGCCGGGGCCGCGTCGCTGGACCACGCCATCGACTGGTTGCGACGCGGCGAAATCGTGGGCGTCTTCCCAGAGGCGACGATCAGCCAGTCGTTTGAGGTGAAGGATTTCAAAACGGGCGCGGTCCGGATGGCTGCCGAGGCGTCCGTGCCGATCGTCCCGATGATCACCTTCGGCGGCCAACGTCTGTGGACCAAGGGGCGCAAGCGGGAGATGACACGGGGCACGGTGGTGGCACTGAATGTCGGTGAACCCCTGACCGTGACCTCCGACGACGACCCCATAGAGGCGACGGCGCGGCTGCGCTCGTCCATGATCACTTTGTACGAGCAGATGATCGAGGCCTATCAGCCGAAACCCGAACCGGGTGCCTGGTGGTGGCCGGCGAGATTCGGTGGTTCCGCGCCGACCCTGGACGAGATGCGCGAGCGGGAGGCGCAGGAACGGGCTGAGCGCGAAGGCCGGTCTTGACCTGGCCGTCAGCCGCGCCGCTCCAGCATCGTCTGGGCTTCGTCCACGCTGATCCTGCCCGCAGCCAGCTCCTGGATCACCTCGTTGGGATCGGTCGCCGGCTCGTCGAGTCCGAGTCGCCCCAGCAATTCGTGGAAGCGCTGCCGGGCGGTGGGGTACGAGACCCCGAGATGCGCCTGCACATCGCGAAGGTTCCCGCGCGAGCGCAGGAACACTTCGAGCAACACCTGGTCCTCGCTGGTGAGTTGGCAGAATCGGCATTGTTCGAACGTGCCCGAGATCTCGGTGTGGCATGAGGGGCAACTCAACCGGGTGGTCAGCAACCGCTGCCTGCAGACCGGACACGCGGCAGGAGGGGTGTGGTGTTCCGTCACGCGATCGTCACCTGCGCGGCGCCCATCCGGGAACTGACCGTCAGGGTGCCGGTCCCGTTTCCGACGGTGGTGCTGGGGGTCGATCCATCCTGCGACGCCTTCAAATTGCCGGTGTGAGACTTGACCAGTGCCTGACCCAGCGAGGTATCGGCCGTCACGACGACATCCGAGTCGGGGCGCACGGTGACGGTGACCGAGCCCATGTCAGCTCGGACGCGGGATTGCCCTGTGAACGTCCAGTCGACCTTGCCGCTGCCGCTGGCCACATCGAACAGCAGAGGACCACGCCCCGAGATCTGGGCGGCACCGGCCTCGACGCCCACGGAAGCCCCCGCCAGCATCCCTGACATCTCCAGCGGACCACCGACCAGGAGCACCTGGATCGGGAGGTTGGGATTGACCCGCAGATCCAACGTCGCACCAACCCGATTGACCATCTGGCCGACCCAGGTCATGAACGCGGAGCGGGGAGGTTCCACCGCGTAGTCACCGGCGGTGGTGTTCGTGTCGATCAGCAGTGCATCACCGTCGCGCTTCATGGTGTGCGGGCCATCGGCCACGGCTTCGGCGACGCTCGGGTCCCCGGTGATCCGCAGACGAACGGCGCCGGCCTTGACGACGATCCTGCGCACCGGTTCCACAACAACATCCCCGGCAGCGGGTTCCTGATTCAGCGCCTGGATCCGCACTGAGGCTTCTTCAGCAGTCACTTTTCCCGCCGCCACATCTTCCAAGACAGCTCGCAATTCATCACTCATATGACTTATCGTAGTCGCTCTTGCATTTTTGGCAACTAATAGGCGCCCAGTCGGCGCAAAGTTGCGTCACTTATCCCAAAATGGTGTGCGATCTCGTGGATCACCGTGATGTGCACCTCCCGCACCACCTGCGCCTGGGTCTGGCACATTCGCAGAATCGGCAACCGGAAGATGCGAATGCGATCGGGCATCGCAGCCACATACCACGAGCCCCGACTGGTCAGCGGGATTCCCTCGTAGAGCCCGAGCAGGTGTGGCTGGTCCCGGGGCGGGTCGTCCTCGATGACGATGGCGACATTCTCGATGTGCCGGGCCAGATCCGCCGGGATCTCGTCGACCGCCGCAGCCACGAGTTGCTCGAAGCGCTCCGGCGACACCTCAATCACCCGCTCATCGTCTCACCTGGTCGCCGGGCCCGCCGGGATCGAGCCGGGCGGCTATGGATGCCACATCGGCCGGCGTCGGAGACCACCTTCTGTCAGCCAGTGGGACCAGTCGCCCGCGCACCTCGACACCTTCGGCCAGCAGGTGGCTGGCTGCCGCAGCCGCCACGGGTTCGGCCAATGTGCCCGTCGCCTGGACGACCCGCCACCAGGCGACACCCGGCTGTCCCCCGTAGGCGGACATGGTGCGGGCCACACGACGGGGCGTGCAGGCGAAGCCCAGTTCACGAACCACCTCGCAGACATCCCCATATGCTGCAAGCGCGCCGCGAGGGATCGCGCCGACCACCTCGAGAATCACCTCGTCCAGCGAGGTGGGCGGCTTCACAGATGGACCTGCGCCGTGCTCACCCCTGGTCGCTCCGGATCGCGCCGCACACTGATCCGCGGGTCGATGCGTTGTTTGAGGACCTCCACATGACTGATCAGGCCGATCACTCGATCTTCTCCTACCCGCACCTGCTCGAGCATGTCCATCACCTCCTCCAGCACCTCCGAGTCCAGCGATCCGAAGCCCTCGTCGATGAACAAGGTCCCCAACTCGACGCCACCGGACTCACTTCTCACCACGTCGGCCAGACCGAGCGCCAGCGCCAGGGAGACGTAGAACCGCTCACCGCCGCTCAGCGACTTGGTCGAGCGGTGGGTGTCCGACCTCCCGTCGTAGACGCGCACATCCAAGCCCGCTTGCGAGCGGGCATCCAGGCCGTGAGTTTCCACGACCAGTTGGTAGCGGCCCTCGGAGATCGTGTCCAGCCGGTCGTTGGCAGCGTTCACGACATCCTCGAACCGCCGCATTAGGACGAACGACGAAAGGCGGATCTTGTGCGTCACCTCGTTGCGCGTCGCGGTCGCGTAGTCGGCCATCCGGATCACCTGCTCGGTCTGCTCGCGCACCGTCTCCAGCTCGGTGAGTCGGCGCAGCACCACCTCCCGACTAGGCATCCCCCGCTCCAGCCGGTCGGCTAGCCGGCTCACCAGGCCATCGGCCTCTCGCGACAGCACCCGCGCGGACTCCGCGGCAGCCCGCTGAGCTTCCATATCGACGCAGACCTCGAGATCGACCGCTTCCAGTTCGCGGAGCGCTGCGGCAGTCTCCGCAGTCTGTCGATCCCACAACTCGACCGCTTCCTTCAGGCTGCAGTACTGCGCCTCGTCCAGGATTGCCTCCTCTGCGGCTGCAACCTCGGAGAACCCGACGCTGGCCAAAGTCTCGGAGAGGACTGCCTTGGCATTCGATTCGGCGACGCTGCAGTGGCGAGCATCGATCCGGGCGTCCGCGACGGCCTTCAGGGCGTCCCGCACGGCACCCAACGCCGACCTCCGCGCGGCCACAGACTCGTGTTCGGCGCACGCTTCAGTCACGATCTGCTCGTCGGCCGTCAGCGACTCCTGTGCGGCCGCGAGTTCGGAGGCCAGTTGCTGGTGTGCCAGGGTCGCGACCGCGACCTCGTCGCGCACCGACAGCTGCTGCGCCACGAGACCGGCCAACTCCTCCTGCAGCGCCTCACGGACGGCAC
>JAWKJM010000007.1:0-238199 GCA_041393775.1 Candidatus Nanopelagicales bacterium | reverse complement strand
GAGGAAGAACGGGACCAGCACCAGCGATGCCAGGGTGATCTGCCAGGACAGCGCGAACATGGTGACCAAGACGATCACCAGACTGATCACGTTGCCCAGCACCCCAGAGAGCGTGGACGTGAACGCCTGCTGGGCACCGATGACATCGTTGTTCAACCGCGAGACGAGGGCGCCTGTCTGCGTCCGCGTGAAGAACGCGATCGGTTGACGCTGCACATGCGAGTACACCTCACTGCGCAGGTCGTAGATGAGACCCTCTCCGATTCGCGCCGACTGCCATCTGCTGACCAGGCCGACGATCGCGTCCACCACCGCCAGTCCCGCCACCAGAAGCGCCGACACCGTCACGACGGCTGCGTTGCCCGGGGTGATCCCGTCGTCCACGATCCGGCGGAAGAGCAACGGTTGTGCCACCACCAGCAGCGAGTCGACCACCAGTAGCGCGAGGAAGCCGATGATCAGCCAGCGGTAGTTCGTGGAGTATCCCAGGATCCGGCGCACCGTCCCCGGGGCGAGTTTGTGTTCCACCACGCTCTTGTCGCGTGAGAACGAACGCATCGCCATATGCGAGCGCATCATCGACATCGTCGCCCCAGATCCGGGCAGCTGATTGGCTCCCCACAGCGCCAACCATCCCCCGGTGTCAAAGATTCCCGGGTCGCTGCCCTGCGCCCATGTCCGGAGACAGGGTCTCGGGCCGAGACTACTGGCTGGCTGCGCCGCGACCCCGCAGCGTGGTCTCGGACTCGGTGAGCAGGCGGTGGATGAACCCGTAGGAGCGGCCGGTTTCGGCTGCCAGGGAGCGGATACTCGCCCCTTGGCCGTACTGGCTCACGTGCTGGTGAGAGCCTGTCGCTGAGCCCCGGTGATCCTACGGCCCTTCTCCAACGCATTCATGCGCCGTTCCTTGCGTCAGCGGTCCAGCCTTACGCTACGCATCGTATCCATTTAGGCGAGCGATACCAGGTCCAGATATTGCTCATCCCAGAGGTCCTCTACCCCGTCGGGGAGGAGCAGTACCCGCTGCGGCGTGAGTGCGTCGACGGCTCCGGGATCGTGGGTCACGAGCACCACCGCCCCTTCGTACTCGCGCAGTGCCGACAGGATCTCTGCGCGGGAGGCCGGGTCCAGGTTGTTCGTCGGTTCGTCGAGCAGCAACACATTGGCCCCCGAGACGACCAGGCAGGCCAGGGCCAGTCGGGTCTTCTCACCACCGCTGAGCGTGCCTGCCGCCTGGAACACCGTGTCGCCGCTGAACATGAATCTGCCGAGCACGGATCTGGTCTCCGTCTCGGTGAGAGCGGGGGCCTGGGAGCTCAGATTCTCCAGAACGCTGCGATCCCGGTCGAGAGTCTCGTGCTCCTGTGCGTAGTACCCCACCACGAGCCCGTGACCGGGCTGGACCTCGCCGGTGTCGGACTCGAGGTCGCCAGCCAGCATCCGCAACAGCGTGGTCTTGCCGGCGCCGTTCAGCCCGAGGACGACCACCCGGGCACCCCGGTCGATCGCGAGATCCACATCCATGAAGATCTCTTGCGACCCGTACGACTTGGACAATCCCTGAGCGGTCAGAGGCACGCGCCCGCATGGTTGCGGCTTGGGGAAGCGCAGGGACGCCGCCCGCTCGTGGCGCCGCTCAGGTTCCACTTCGGCCAACAAGGCGTCCGCGCGGCGGAGCATGCTCTGCGCCTGGCGCGCTTTCGTGGCTTTGGCGCGCATGCGCTCGGCCTGGCTCCGCAGCGCGTCGGCCTGCTTGCTGGCGTTCGCCTGTTCCCTGCGCCTGCGCCGGGAATCGACCTCCACTTGCTGCTGGTAGGCGTCCCAGCCCATGTTGTACACGTCCAACGAACAGCGCACTGCGTCGAGATGCGCCACCCGGTTGATGACATCGCGCAGCAGATCGACGTCGTGCGAGATCACGACGAGGCCACCGCTGTAGGAACGCAGGTAGCCGCGAAGCCAGGCGATCGAATCGGCATCGAGGTGGTTGGTGGGTTCATCCAGCAGCAGCACTCCCCCGCCCGAGAACAGGATTCGGGCCAGTTCGACCCGGCGGCGCTGCCCCCCGGAAAGCGTGCCCAGCGGTCGTGCCAGTTGCTCAGGTGGCAATCCCAAGCCGTCGGCCACCGCCAGCGCCTCGGATTCGGCAGCGTATCCGCCCTGGGCCAAGAAATCTGCCTCGGCGCTCGCATAGCGCCGCATGGCCTGTTCCATCTGCTCCGGGTCTTCCATCTTGAGCGCATGACGCTGCATCCGCGACACGGCAGCGTCCAGCCCCCGGGCACTCAGGATCCGGGCGAGGGCGGACTGCTCCGGGTCCGCAGCGGCAGGATCCTGAGGGAGGTAGCCGACGGTGCCGTGGCTGACGCTGCCGGCTACAGGTTGCCCGAGACCGGCCAGGACCTTCATGAGCGTGGTCTTACCCGCACCGTTGCGACCCACCAGCCCGACTCGATCTCCATCCCCCACCCGCAGACTGGCACCCTCGAGCAGCAACCGCGCACCTGCACGCAACTCGACATCGAGGGCCTGGATCACACCTCTCACTGTGGCAAACGCGGGTTCTCCGTACGCGACTGGCTCCGGAAGGCAGTGATGCGGATGGGCGGTGCGTGTCGACCTTGGGGAGGCCAATCGATGACGTTGCCGGCTCCTCCGGTCCTCGTGCTGGGGGTGTGGATAACAGCAGAGGCAGAATGTCGTACCCCCCGGATAGCGTTGCAGACAGTTGGTTGATCCGGCTCGTCAGCTCGTGGAGCGCGTCGCGGAGGCTCTTGCCCCGACTCGACATCGTCAGAGATCGCAGTCCTGTCACGAGCGGAGGTGTGGGCAGTGGAGACATTCTTCGAGGTGTCCCGCGGCGCGCGCCGCCGTGCCCGGATCCGCGCCGAACTCCCCACCGATCCTCCACTGGCGCTGGTCGAGGTGTCCACGGCGATCGACGCCCTGCCCGATCCGGAGTTCCTGTGCGCAGAAGAACGCGCCGCGGCGATCACGGCCGCGGCCCGCCAACGCAACCGGCTCGACGCCTACCTGTGCGACCTAGCTGGGTCCGCGGACCGGCATGGCGACGCCCAGGTCCTGCACGCCGGAACGACGGGCACCCTGGTCGCCGCCGCGACCGGCTCGGCCACCGCGGTGGGCTCCGCCATCGTCATGACCGCGGCCGCCTTGAGGGATCTGCCGGTCGTCGCCGAGGCATTCCGGGAGGGAGACCTCTCCGGAGCCCATGTGCATGCCATCACCAGCCACGCCGAGACCATCTCAGAGTTCAAGGATCTCGAACCGGCCGTGGTCCAACTCGCCACCCAGACCGACCCCACAGAGGTCGGGCGTATCCTCCGAGTCGTCGCAGATGCTGAAACCGACGGCGACCGCGGCGACCTGGACTACGCCGTCCAGCGGGGCAAACGCAGCCTGCGGATCACCGCCCGGGCCAACGGTATGTGGCGCCTCGAAGGCCTGCTCGACGAAATCTCCGGTGCCGCGGTAGCCAACGCCCTGGCCGCATTCACCGCCCCGCGCGACAGTCACGACACCACCACAGCCAACCAGCGCCGCGCAGACGCCCTGACCGACATCGCCGACGCCACCATTGCCAACTCCAAACCGTTGGGGACCAACGCAGTCAGCATCCTTGTCGACATCGACCAACTCCCCGATGGGCAGGGCGCCCACTTGACCGACGACATCGCTCTGACCCCTGCCACCTTCGACCTGCTGTCCTGCACCGCAGTCTGCTCGGTGATCCTCGGCGTCATCCGGGCCGACACGTTCGTCCCGCTGGCGCTGGGGCGCAGTGCCCGGATCGCCAACGCCGCCCAGTGGGCCGCCCTGATCGCCCGTGACCGCGGATGCATCCGCTGCGGGCGCGCCCCCCGCTATTGCCAGGCCCACCACATCATCCACTGGAAGAACGGCGGTTTGACGAATCTGTCGAATTTGGCCCTACTTTGCTCGCGATGCCATCACGATCTCCACGACAGCCGATACACCATCACCATGGACACCCATGGCGTCCCCCACATCACTCCGAACCGCGGACCACCCTCAGTCAGGCGGGCGTGAGGCGGTGCCTCCGCAGCACCGCGTCAGGCCCGGGCCGCCGGTTGACGTCACCCAGTACCCGGGCGATGACATCCGGTGGCCCGGCAAGTGATTGTGACGAAGGTGCGGGGTGGCCAGGCGGTTTGTGACGAAGGTGCGCGGTCACGACGGGCGGGACCACCCAACAACGTGACACACCGGTTCCGGGCGACCGCAACTCCGTCACAAGCGTGCCGGTGGATCCGAACAGCTAGTCCATCACGCGGTAGCGGACGAAGACCACACCATTCCCGAAGCGCCGGTGGTCGACCAGATCGAGTTCCAGCCGGACATCAGGGGGCAGCGCTGACTTGCCAGCGCCAACCACGATCGGGGTGAGGAACAACTGGAACTCGTCCACGACGCCGGCGCGGATGGCCTGGGCAGCGAGGTTGGCGCCGCCAATGGCGATGTCACGTTCGGCGGCCAGCTTCAGCCGCCGGACCGCGTCTGGCTCGAAGACCCGCTCCACCCGTGTGCGCGGTGTGGCAGGCTGCGCCAGCGTCGTGGAGTACACGACCTTGTCCGCGGCCGTCCAGATCTCGGCGAAGTCCGCCGTCACCGGCGAGCCGTCCGCGAAAGGTGCGGGCTGCTCCCACACCTGCATGACTTCATACATCTGCCGCCCGTACAGGTAGGTTCCCACCGGGCGTATGAGGTCGTTGACGAAGGCGTGTACCTCGCCATCGGGGGCTGCCCATCCGAACTCGCCGCCCGCGTCCTCGACATAACCGTCCAAAGACGTGATGGCCGAGTAGATCAACCTGCCCATTCGGACCGCCTCAGACGTTGAAGCCCAACGCTCGCAGCATCTCCCGGCCCTCGTCGGTGATCTTGTCCGGGCCCCAGGGTGGCATCCAGACCCAGTTGATCCGGAAATCCTTGACCACCTGCGACAGGGCGACCCGGGTCTGGTCCTCGATCTCGTCGGTGAGCGGACATGCCGCGGAGGTGAGGGTCATGTCGATCGTGGCGATCTCGTCATCATCGACATGCACGCCGTAGACGAGGCCGAGATCGACCACGTTGATCCCCAACTCGGGATCGACCACGTCGCGCATGCGCTCGGTGAGTTCTTCCTCGGTGACGCTCATTGAAAGTCCTTTCCCAGTGCCTGCAGCGTTGCGTCCTTGAAGGCCATCCACCCCAGCAGCGCACATTTGACGCGTGCTGGGTACGAAGCCACCCCGGCGAAAGCGATCCCATCACCGAGTACGTCCTCGTCGGGCTCGACCTTGCCCCGTCCTTGTACCAGTTCCAGGAACGCCTCGTGGATCGGCCACACTTTGTCCAGCGGCTGACCGACGAGTTGTTCGTACATGACTGAACTCGAGGCCTGTGAGATCGAGCAGCCAACGGCGTCGTAGGAGATGTCCCTGACCACCCCGTCCACCACGTCCACCCGGAGGGTGATCTCGTCGCCACAGGTCGGGTTCACATGGTGCACCTCGGCGCCATAGGGTTCCCGCAGACCTTTGCCGCGGGGGTTCCGGTAGTGGTCCAGGATGATCTCCTGGTACAGCGTCTCTAGATTCATCCGAAGAACTCCAGCGCCCGTCGCACTGCCTCCAGCAGCGCCGCGACGTCGTCCTCGTCGTTGTACAAATAGAACGTCGCCCGACTGGTGGCTGCGATCCCGTAACGCCGGTGCAGGGGCCATGCACAATGGTGTCCCACTCGCACCGCCACGCCGGCATCGTCGAGCACCTGGCCGAGGTCGTGGGAGTGCACACCCTCCGCGACGAACGACACCGCTCCCCCGCGGTCGACCAGGTCGGTGGGTCCGACGATCCGGATCTGCGGCATCTCCGCCAACCCTTGCAGCGCAAGACCCGCCAGGTGGACCTCATGGTCGTGGATAACATCTAGGCCGACTTCAGTCAGATACTCACAGGCGGCGCCGAGCCCCACAGCCTGCGCGATGTTCGGGACACCGGCCTCGAACCGTTGTGGAGGTGCTGCGAATGTCGAGTGGTCCATGAACACCTGCTCGATCATCGATCCGCCGGTGAGCATGGGCGGCATCTTCATCAGCAGGTCAGCGCGGGCCCAGAGGCACCCGACGCCGGTCGGCCCGAGCATCTTGTGGCCGCTGAACGCGACGAAGTCCGCACCCAGGGCGTGGACGTCCACCGGCATGTGCGGAACCGACTGACAGGCATCCGCGACCACCAGAGCACCGGCTTCATGTGCCAGCCCGGCGACTTCGGCAACGGGATTGATGGTGCCGAGAACGTTGGATTGATGGGTCAGCGCCACCACGCGTGTGCGCTCGGTGATCAGTCCAGGGTCGACGTCCAGACGACCGTCGTCGGTCACCCCGAACCACCGCAGAGTCGCGCCGGTCCGCATCGCCACCTGCTGCCAAGGCACCAGATTCGCGTGATGCTCCATCTCCGTGATGAGGATCTCGTCCCCGGGACCGAGCACGAACTCCGGTGGCGAGCCGGCAGCAGTCGCGTTCGTGAACGCGTAGGCGACCAGATTCAGCGCCTCCGTGGCGTTACGGGTGAAGACCAACTCCTCGGCGGCGCCGCCCACGAACGCGCTGATCGTCGCCCGCGCCCGCTCATAGGCATCCGTCGCCTCCTCAGCCAACAGGTGCGCACCGCGGTGAACCGCGGCGTTGTGCCGCTCGTAGAACTCCCGCTCCGCGTCGAGGACCGCTCGCGGCTTCTGGGATGTGGCCCCGGAGTCGAGGTAGACCAGCGGACGCCCGCCCCGCACCGTCCGCTCAAGGATGGGAAAATCCTTGCGCAGCGTGCTGACGTCCAGCGGGCTCATCCGGGTACACCCGCTCCTGCGAACTGCTCGTACCCGTCGACCTCGATCCGCTCGGCGAGTTCCGGGCCACCGTCGGCGACGATGCGGCCCTGCGACATCACATGCACGAACTCCACCGGGATCTGGCGCAGCAGTCGGATGGTGTGGGTGATCAGCACGACGCCGATCTGGCCATCCGCGCGCACCCGGTTGACGCCGTCGGACACCACCTTCAGGGCATCGACGTCGAGGCCGGAATCGGTTTCGTCCAGCACAGCGAACCGGGGGCGGAGCAACTCCATCTGCAGGATCTCGTGGCGCTTGCGTTCGCCGCCGGAGAAGCCCTCATTCACGCTGCGTTCGGCGAACGAGGGATCCACGTGCAGGTCCGACATCGCCCCGCGCATCTCCTTGAGCCACGTGCGCAGCGCGGGAGCCTCCCCACGCACGGCGGTGACAGCGCTACGCAGGAAATTGGACACCGACACGCCGGGCACTTCCACGGGGTACTGCATCGCGAGGAACAGCCCGGCGCGGGCGCGCTCGTCCACGCTCATGGCAAGTACGTCCTGGCCGTCCATCGTCACCGAACCCCCGGTCACGGTGTACGCAGGGTGACCCGCCAGCGCGTACGCCAGCGTGGACTTGCCGGAACCATTCGGCCCCATAATGGCGTGCGTCTGGCCGGAATCGACCGTGAGGTCGACCCCCCTGAGTATCTCCTTGGCGCCACCATCGGACTCCACCTCGACGTGCAGGTCCTGGATCTTCAACTCGGTCATCGTGCCTCCTCGGGAACGGCGACGAGCACAACCGCTTCATCGCCTTGGCCTTCAATGTGTACGGGGTATGTGGCGATGGCTTCGAAAGCCGGGGGTCCGGACGGTTCGCCGGTGCGCAGATCGAAGCGGGATCCGTGCAGCCAGCACTCTATCGTGCAGTCCGAGACCTCCCCTTCCGACAAGGACACCTCGGCGTGCGAACAGACGTCGTTGACCGCGAACACCTCGCCGCTGGTCTTCACAACCGTGATCGGGACTCCGTCCACCACGACCCGTCGCGGTTGTCCCTCCCGCAGATCGTTCAGGCGCACTGATACGTGGCCCATCAGGTGCCGTCCGCCTGGTAGCCGAGTTCGGCCTCCACTGCGCGCATCAACTCGGTGCGAATCATGGGCACCTCGATCCCGTCGAGGACATCGGCGAAGAAGCCCAGCACGACCAGTCGGCGCGCCTCCTGCTCGGTGATGCCGCGAGATCTTAGATAGAAGACCTGCTCCTCGTCGAAGCGCCCAGTTGCGCTCGCGTGCCCGGCACCGGCCACGTCCCCGGTGAGGATCTCGAGGTTGGGGATCGAGTCGGCACGGGGGCCGTCGTCGAGCAGCAGGTTCCGGTTCACCTCATAGGTCTGGGTGCCCACGGCGCTCGGCTGGATCAGGACATCGCCGACCCAGACACTGCGAGCACCTTCTCCCTGCAGTGCACCCTTGAAGACGACGTTGCTGCTGCAGTGGGGTTCGTCGTGGTTGACGAACGATCGGTGCTCAAAACGCTGGCCGGCGTCCGCGAAGTACAGTCCGCGTACATCGACGTCACCGCCGGGGGCGGCGTAGTCGACGGTCTGCACCAGTCTCACGGCCGCTCCCCCGAGCGTCACCACAACCGTGCGCAAACGACTGTCGCGGCCCACTAGGGCAGCAAGGTGCCCGGCATGCACCGAGTCGTCCGACCAATTCTGCACCGATACGAACTCCAGGGACGCATTGTCTTTGACGACCACGGACACGTTGCCCGCGTATTGCGCCGAGCCGCTGTGCCGCAGAACCACGGTGGCGCGCGCGTTGTGTCCGACTTCTACGAGAACCTGACCCCACACCACCGGCTCGGGTCCGGTGCCCTGCAGGTCCAGCAGGATCGGCTCAGGGTGATCGGAGTCGGCGGGGATCTCGAGAAGCATCGCACCGCCGCTGTGTTTGGCCGCCAGCGCCGAGATCCGGTCCACCGGGGCGCTGGCTGCACGCAATCGCGCATCCTCGGAACTGATCTCGGTCAGCGTGACCCCCGCCGGCAGCGTGGTGTCCCACTCCAGATGGCCGTCGGAACCGGCGTCGTCGAGCAGACCCTTGAGCGCGGTTCGTGGCGCGAAGCGCCATACCTCTTCCCTGCCGGTCGGCTGCGGGAAGTCGGCGAGTTCGTAGGAACGCAGGCCCGACATCGAAACCTCGCCCATCAGCCGACCGCCCCTTCCATCTGCAGTTCGATCAACCGGTTCAACTCCAAGGCGTACTCCATCGGCAACTCGCGTGCGATGGGTTCGACGAACCCGCGCACGATCATCGCCATGGCCTCGTCCTCGGTGAGCCCCCGGGACATCAGGTAGAACAGTTGATCCGCGCCGATCTTGGAGACCGTGGCCTCATGACCCATCGACACGTCGTCCTCGCGGATGTCGTTGTAAGGATAGGTGTCCGAGCGGCTCACCTCGTCGACGAGCAGGGCGTCGCACTTGACGGTGGACTTGGCACCTTTGGCACCCGGATTGACCTGGATCAGCCCCCGGTAGGAGGTCCGTCCGCCACCACGGGCCACCGACTTCGAGACGATCGTCGACGACGTGTTCGGCGCGGCGTGCACCATCTTCGCCCCGGCGTCCTGGTGCTGGTTCTCGCCGGCGAATGCCACGGACAGCGTCTCGCCCTTCGCGTGCTCGCCCATCAGCCACACCGCGGGGTACTTCATGGTGACCTTGGAACCGAGGTTTCCGTCGATCCACTCCATCGTGGCCCCTTGCTGAGCGATCGCCCGCTTGGTGACCAGGTTGTAGACATTCGTCGACCAGTTCTGGATGGTCGTGTAGCGGCAGCGGGCGTCCTTCTTGACGATGATCTCGACGACCGCAGAGTGCAGCGAGTCGGTCGAGTAGATCGGCGCGGTACAGCCTTCGACGTAGTGCACGTATGCGCCTTCGTCGACGATGATCAGCGTGCGCTCGAACTGACCCATGTTCTCGGTGTTGATCCGGAAGTAGGCCTGCAGCGGGATCTCGACATGGACCCCCTTGGGCACGTAGATGAATGATCCGCCGGACCACACCGCGGTGTTGAGCGCCGAGAACTTGTTGTCGCCGGCCGGGATCACCGACGCGAAATGCTCCCGGAACAGATCCTCGTGCTCCCGCAGACCCGTGTCCGTGTCCAGGAAGATGACGCCTTGTTCCTCGAGGTCCTCGCGGATCTTGTGATAGACCACTTCACTCTCGTACTGCGCCGCGACGCCGGCGATCAGGCGCTGCTTCTCCGCCTCCGGGATACCGAGCCGGTCGTAGGTGTTCTTGATGTCACTGGGAAGCTCGTCCCAGGTGGTCGCCTGTTTCTCAGTAGACCGCACGAAGTACTTGATGGAGTCGAAATCGATCGTCGACAGGTCCGCGCCCCAGGTGGGCAGCGGCTTCTTCTCGAAGAGGCGCAATCCCTTGAGCCGCATCTCGAGCATCCAGTCCGGCTCGTTCTTCAATGCGGAGATCTCACGGACGACCTCTTCACTCAGGCCCCGCTTGGCGATCGCTCCGGCGGCGTCCGGGTCACTCCACCCGTACTCGTAGCGGCCGAGGTCGGCCAACTGATCGACATCGCTCATGAGGTGATCCTTTCGGTGGTGGCGTGTGCCACGGATGGGGAGACCAGACACGTGCAGACCCCGTCGCCGTGGGCGATGGTGGCCAGCCTGGTGACGTTCGTGCCGAGCAGGCGGCCGAATGCCGCCGCCTCGGCGTCACACAACTGCGGGAACTCGTGGGCAACCGCCGAGACCGGGCAGTTGTGCTGACAGACCTGCAAGACCGAGGTCGGGCCTGCTTCGACCGATGCGGCGTAGCCATCCGCGCTCAGCAACTCGGCGAGCCGCTCAGCCCGTTCGACCGGTTCGGTCAACTGCTCGAGTTGCGGCCGGTAGCGCTGCTCGAGTTCGGCCGCGCGACGGGTCGCGAACTCATCGAGGGCGTCGGGCTGGACCTGTCCCATGAACCGCATAGCGCTCATCGCGAGGTCGTCGTAGGCCTGCTCGAACCGGCGCCGGCCGGAGTCAGTCAAGGAGTAGATCTTCGCCGGCCTCCCCCGCCGGGGTCCGGGACGAGGGCCGAACGCCGGGCGGTCCCCGAACACCACATCACCCTCGTCCTCGAGTGTGTCAAGGTGCTTGCGCACACCCGCAGCGGTGATCCCCAGACGCACGGACAGTTCGGCAGCGGTTGCGGGTCCATCTGTGAGCAGGGATCGCGCAACCCGCTCACGACCGGCGGACTCGCTTTTCACAACCCCATTGTTGCGTAATTCCCTGCTGTGGGAAAGGAGGGGGTCGATATCCGGTCGCGAGGTTCTCCGCGACCCCGTTCCGCTGGGAGACCACTGATCAGTCCGATCTCGTGTCTGACGCGCGTCCTACCGGTGGCCGATATTGGCAACACGGGGTGGGGCACGACTGACGAAACCCCGGAGCCCAACGTGAAACCGCGGCGAGGTTAGGTTCGGGAAACCACGTGTGGAACCTCTGGTCCGGCAACGGGTCGGTACCCGCTCGCCGCCGAAGTGGGCCGCGAGGTTAGAGAATGGTCGCGAGGTTAGAGATCGTGCACGAGGTTAGTGAACGCACGTGTGGCTTCTCTAACCTCGTGCACGTTCTCTAACGCCAGCGGTTTCCGCCCGGCATTTGCCCGCCTCAACGGGCGGCCGACCACGGCCATGGACGACTAACGCGAGCGATTTCGCCCGGCATTTGCCCGCCTGAACGCCGCGGCACGGCCCGGGCAACCAACGCGGTGAAACACTCTCCAACCTGGCGCAAGTAAGCGCTGACTCTCGAGTGTGGGGATGAGCCATGCGAGCCCGTCGAGGGCCTCTGCCTACCATTGAGCCGTGTTCGCCGTCGACATCCAGGGCCTGGTCGTGGATTACGGCAAAAAGCGCGCGGTGGATGGTCTCACGCTGCAAGTACCCGAGGGTTCCACCTGCGTCCTACTCGGCCCGAACGGCGCCGGCAAGACCACCACCCTCGGGGTTCTGCTGGGCCTGCGAACCGCGGCCTGCGGATCGGTCGAGGTGCTGGGCAGACATCCGGCGGACCCCGCATTGCGCAACTCGGTCGGCGTCCTGCTCCAGGACGGTGGGCTACCCGTCGCAGCGACACCCTCGGCGATCGTGCGGCACTTCGCCGCGTTCTATGCCGACCCGCTGCCGGTGACCGGCCTTCTGGACAAGCTTGGCCTGAACCATCTGGACCGGTCCTACCGGCGACTGTCCGGCGGTGAGCAGCAACGCGTCAAACTCGCAGTCGCGCTGGTCGGCAGGCCGCGTCTGCTGGTCCTGGACGAACCCACGACGGGGATGGACCCCGCGGCACGACGGGTGTTCTGGACCCTGCTCGACGAGGTCAGGGAGCAGGGCGTCACGACCCTTTTGACTACTCATCAACCCGACGAGGCGGGGACCCGGGCCGATCAGATCGCGATTGTCCACCACGGGCAGGTGATCGCCGATGCGGCACCGGCCGACCTCATCGATCAGGCACCGGTGTGGTTCACGTGCGCCCGTCACCTCGACCTGTCGTCCTTGCAGCGAGTTCTTGGCGACGGGTTCGCGGTCGTGGAAGTGGAGCCCGGCAGGTACCGGGTGACCGGGGACGTCGATGTCGCGCAGATGAGCGCGATCAAGTCATGGGTGGCCGGTCACGGCGGTGGACGGCAGGAAGTGACTGTTGTGCGCACGCTGGAAGAGGCGTACCTCGACATGACCGGCGGTGCGGCATGGTGAGTCTGGACATGCGCGCGGGCAGTCCGGTGGCCCCCGCGTCCCGGCGAATCTGGGGTCAAGCCCTGTTCGACACCCGCAACGTTCTCCGCAACGGCGAGAACCTGTTGCTGACCTTGGTGATCCCGGTCGCCGTGCTGCTGCTGGCACTCAAGACCCCGTTGGGCGCGGATCGCACACCCGGCCAGGCGCTGGTCTCGGCGGCCAGCCTGGGCGTGCTGGCGACCGCATTCACGTCCCAGGCGATCAGCACCGGGTTCGACCGCCGCTACGGGGTGCTGCGCATGCTCGGGCTGTCGCCTCTGGGTGTTCGGGGCTTCCTGCTGGCAAGGACGCTAGTGAGCCTGCTGGTCATCTCTGGGCAAATCCTGATCCTGACGGTGATCACGTGGTTCGCCTCCGGATGGCTACCGTCGGATCCCGCTCGCCTGGCCCAGGCGGCGCTCGGCGTCCTGCTCGCGGTATGGGGGTTCACAGCCTGGGCGCTGCTCATCGCGGGCGCCCTGCGGGCGGAGGCGACATTGGCGGTGGCCAACGCCTTGTTCCTACTGCTCATGTTCGGCGGCGGGCTTGCGATCCCTTCGGATTCGCTGCCGTGGGCAGGTTTCACGCAGTGGCTGCCCACCGGCGCCCTGGTGGAGGCGATGAGTTCCACGGCGCCGGCCTGGTCACCGCTGGCGGTCCTGGTCGGCTGGGCGGTGGCCGGGAGCCTGCTGGCGCACCGGTTCTTCCGCTGGGAGTCCTGACTCCCCGCTCCTGGGCCTTCGCACACGCCCACGTACCCTCGTGGTGTGGCAGTTGACACGGCTCCGGGTTCGGTTGCACTGCCGTTGCAGGGGCAGTGCCCACTGTGGCTGCGGCGCGTCTTCTGGGCCAATCTGATCGCCCAGGTCGGGATCGTGATCACCGGCGGTGTCGTCCGGGTGACAGGCTCGGGCCTTGGCTGCCCCACCTGGCCGGAATGCGTGGACGGCTCGATCACCCCGACCTCTTCGCAGACCGAGACCTGGCACAAATACGTCGAATTCGGCAACCGCACCCTGACCGGGATCCTGATGGTTCTGGCGGTCGCAGCCATCGGTGGCGCAATCGTGTGGAAACGGCGGACCGGCGTGAAGCGGCCGTGGGTGTTCGCCCTGGCGACCGTCCCCCTCCTGGGCACAGTGGCGCAGGCGGTCCTCGGTGGCATCACGGTCCTCGTCGACCTGCACCCGATGGCCGTGGCCAGCCACTTGCTGCTGTCCATGGCAGTGATCGCCGCGTGTGTCGCTCTGGTCCAGTTCGCCGGCGAGACCGCCGACCCGCCGGGCGTGCCGATCGTGCGGCCCGCCACCCGGTATCTAGGCAACGCCCTGATCGTGGTGACCTCGCTGGTAGTCGTGATGGGAACCGTGGTGACGGGTTCGGGTCCGCACGCCGGCGATGCGGCCACCGTCCGGCTGGATCTGGACCCGCGCCTGGTGAGTTGGTTGCACGCGGACATCGTCCTGCTGTTCATCGGCTTGCTGCTCGGAATGCTGGCGCTTCTGCACGTGGACGACAGCGCGACCGCTACTGCCCGGCGTCGGGCCTGGTGGGTGGTCGCCTTCTCAGTCCTGCAGGCCGGGATCGGCTACCTGCAGTACTTCACCGGACTGCCGTGGGTGCTCGTGACCTTCCACCTGCTGGGCGCTTGTCTGGTCTGGGTGTCGGTCTGGCGGTTGCGACTGAGCCTCAGCCTGAGGCAGAGTCCCACTGCCAGGCGCCCTGCGTAACGGCATTCCGCACTGCTCGCGCCAGGCGGTGGGGCGCATCCGGATCCATGTTCAGGAACAGGCACGGTTCGGTCGCCTCGAGTTCTATCAGCAGCCACTGTCCGGCATGCGGCACGAGATCCACGCGGGCGTACAACAGGTGCTCGCCGGAGGCGGCGATCGCCATGGTCCGTTCCACGACATCGACGAGCTCGTCGGAGACCTGCACGAGCCCGTGGGCCTGTCCGGTCCCCCTCGCGGTCAGAGTCGGGATCCGGCTGACCGCATGCGAGATGGCACCGCCCAGCACGATCACAGAGACCTCACCGGCCCGCTCCTCGTCCGGCAGGTAGGGCTGGATCATCGCAACCCGGCCGCAGCTGACCAGACGCTCGGCCAGCGCGATCGCTTCTGGGGCGGACTGCACCAGCTGCGTGTCTCGGGCACCGTCGCCGATGTTGGCCTTCACCACGAGCCGCGACCACCCCCGCTCATCGAGCATCCGGCGGCAGTCAGACGCGCGGTCCCCGGGTTCGAACCACACCGTGTCGATCGTGGGGATGCCACGCCCGGCCAGGTCGCGCAGGTAGGTCTTGTCGGTGTTGCGGGCCAGGGTGAGGGCCGGGTTCGCCAGTACCGTCTCCTGCTCCACTGAGCGCGCCCAGCGCAGGAACTCCTGCCGTCGCTCGCAGTAGTCCCACGCCGACCGGACGAGGACCAGGTCGAAATCGGCCCAGTCGACCTCGCCATCCCAGGCGCAGGCACGGCCATCCAGTCCATGCCGCTCGAAAGCGGCCAGGGCCAGCGGGAGGTCCGGATCCTGAGCAGCCGAACCGGCGTGTGTGACGTACGCGACCCGCGGCAGCATCAGCCCAGAAGCAGCGGATCGAGTGCCACGAACAGGAACAGCAGCGCCAGATAGGTGATGGACCAGTGGAACAAGCGCATCGGGCGGGGATCCTCACCGCGCTGGGTGCGCCGCCGCAGAGTAAAGGCCTCCCAGACGAACACGGCGCCGAGCAGCAGAGCACTCGCGCTGTAGATCCAGCCCATCGACGCCACCGGCACGAGAGCCAGCGATGCGACCACCGTGGCAATCGAGTACCACAAGATCTGGTTGGCGACCTTGGCGGTGTCAGCGACAACGGGGAGCATGGGAACCCCCGCGTTGCCGTAGTCCTCCCGGAATCGCAGGGAGAGCGGCCAGTAGTGGGGAGGCGTCCACAGGAAGATCACCGCGAAGAGCACCCAGGGCGCCCAGGACAGGTGTCCGGTCACTGCCGCCCAGCCGATGAGCACCGGGAAGCAGCCGGCAGCGCCGCCCCAGACGATGTTCTGAGAAGTGCGTCGTTTGAGCACCATGGTGTACCCGACGACGTACAGGAAGATCGCCAGGCCGGCCAGGCCAGCGGCCAGCAGATTGGTCGTCAGGGCCAGCCAAATCACCGAGATCGCGCTCAAGGCACTGCCGAACGTCCAGCCCGCCATCGGGCTGATCTGCCCGGTGACCATGGGCCGGGTGCTCGTGCGTTTCATGATCGAGTCGATGTCGCGGTCATACACGCTGTTCATGGCATTCGCGCCGGCAGCGGCCAACGAACCCCCGACGAGCGTGGCCACCAGTGTCGTCACGGACGGCAGCCCGCGGGCAGCCAGAACCATCGCGGGCACGGTGGTGACAAGGAGCAACTCGATGATCCGCGGCTTGGTCAACGCCAAATAGGCACGCCAGGTGCTGGTGCGGACCCGGGAGCCCGATTCGACGTGCGTGCCAGCCACCTGAGCAGCGTATCGTGCCGACCCGCCGCCACAAGACCGGCCGGGCAGAGACGGTGTACTCGGACCTGTCGCCATCATGGGTCCGGGGAGGCCGCATCGACGCGATTCCTGGGTACTTCTCTGAGGCAACGGCGGGAACGCCCCGGCCGCGGTCCCGGGTGTGCAGCAAGCGTCGACGCCGGCAGTCCAGGAATTGAGTCAGACTGGCCAATGAGACGGTGTACGGGTGCACACCGAATTCCGCCTCACGGCCGCCAATCGCGCTCTGCGCCGACTGCTGGCGATGCCGGAGCGGGCGATCGAGCGCGTGGCGGGTCCGCCGCCGCAGATCGACGGTCGCACGGTCGATCCAGCTGTGAACCTCATCCTGCGCAGCCTGGAACGAGTGGACCTGACCGGCAGCGAAGCCCACGACATCGCCAAACGCAGGGCTGGGATGGCTCGATCGACCCGGATGGTGATGCCTGAGGCGCAAGGCATCAGTGTAAGCGAGCGGTTGATCCCGGGGCCGGAGTCCGCCCTACCCGTACGCGTCTACCGCGATCATCGGACGATCGGTCCGGCCCCGGTCATCATCTACTACCACGGTGGGGGCTGGGTGGTGGGCGATCTGCGGACCCACGACGGCACCTGCCGTATGCTGGCCCGGCACTCCGGTTGCGTCGTGGTCTCCGTCCACTATCGCAGGGCCCCGGAGCATCCGTTTCCCGCACCGCTGGACGATGCCGTCGCCGCGTTCCGATACGTGCACGACCATCCCGGGGAGTTCTCCGGGATCCCGGGCGCGGTCGCGGTGATGGGCGACAGCGCCGGCGGCAACCTCGCCGCCGCGGTGTGCCTGCAGACCCGGAACGACGGACCGAGCCCGGTGGCCCAATCCCTCGTCTACCCCGCCACCGACCTGCGGATGACCTCCCCGTCAGTCGACACCTTCGGCGAAGGATTCATGCTCACCAAAGCAGACATGCGCTGGTATCGCAGCCACTACTTGCCCGATCCAGCCATTGTCGACGACCCCCGCGCGTCGCCGCTGCTTGCCAAGGACCTGTCCGGACTCCCGCCCGCGCTGATCTGGACGGCCGGCTTCGATCCGCTGCGCGACGAGGGCATGGCCTACGCACGACGACTGCGCGAGGCGGGCGGCCGCGCCGGGCACGTGTGCCTCGACGACCAGATCCACGGATTCCTCGGTATGGGGGTCCTGCCTGGGGGAATGGAGAGGATCGAAAGGGTCTGCGCCCAGACCGGCGCCTTGGTGCGCACAGCCCTGAGCTGATGTCTCTGCGTGTCTTGGGAGTGCGAGAGCCGATACGCTCAGGCCTCGGGCACAGTGAAAGGACATGCAGTTGACTGTCGAATGGACCGAACTGGACGAGAAGGCCGTGAACACGGTCAGGGCGCTCGCGATGGATGCCGTGCAGAAAGTCGGCAACGGGCACCCCGGAACCGCCATGAGCCTCGCGCCTGCCGCATACCTCTTGTACCAACGCTTCCTGCGTCATGATCCGGCCGATCCGGCCTGGCTCGGCCGCGACCGGTTCGTTCTGTCCAACGGGCACACCAGCCTGACCCAGTACATCCAGTTGTATCTGAGCGGGTACGGCCTGGAACTGTCCGACATCGAGTCCTTCCGCACCTGGGGCAGTCGCACACCAGGCCATCCCGAGTACGGACACACCGTCGGCATCGAGACGACCACCGGGCCACTGGGCCAGGGGTACGCCACCGCCGTCGGGATGGCGATGGACGCCCGTTACGTACGCGGTCTGTTCGACCCGGTGGAAGAACCGGGACGCAGCCCGTTCGACCATCACGTGTGGGTCTTCGCCGGAGACGGTTGCATGCAAGAAGGCATCACGTCGGAGGCCGCGAGCCTCGCCGGTCACCAACGACTCGGCAACCTCATCGTGATCTACGACGACAACCACATCTCCATCGAGGGAAACACGGAGGTGTCCTTCAGCGAGGACGTTCTGGCCCGGCACGCGGCCTACGGATGGCACACCCAGCACGTCGACCTCGGCGTCGATGGCGATGTTGACATCCAGTCCCTGGCCACGGCGATGCAGAACGCCATGGACGAGCACGGCAGGCCTTCGATCATCTCCTTGCGCACCATCATCGCCTGGCCCGCCCCCGATGCCCAGAACACCGGCGCCGCGCATGGTTCGGCTCTGGGCGCCGAGGAGGTCGCCGAGACCAAGACCGTCATGGGCATGGATCCCCACCAGGACTTCTTCGTGGATCCGGAAGTCCTCGAGCGTGCCCGCGAAGTCAAGGCCCGCGGAGCACAGACCCACGCCGAATGGAACCAGCGTTTCCAGCGGTGGCGTTCCGAGCACGCGGACAAGTTGCCGTTACTCGACCGGCTCCTCGCGCGACAACTGCCGGACCGAATCGCCGACGCGGTGCCCGAGTTCGACCCGGCCAAGCCGATGGCGACCCGCAAGGCCTCCGGCGCAGTGATCAATGCCATCGCCGAGGTGATGCCGGAACTCTGGGGTGGTTCGGCGGACCTGGCCGAGAGTAACCTGACCACCATCGAGGGCGGGGGCTCGTTCCTGCCCGCGACGTCACAAGCGCCCGGGAAGACCCCCTACGGAAGGATCCTGCATTTCGGTATCCGGGAGCACGCCATGGGAGCGATCCTCAACGGCATCGCACTCGGCGGTCTGACCCGGCCGTTCGGCGGCACCTTCTTGGTGTTCTCCGACTACATGCGCGGCGCTGTGCGGATTGCCGCGTTGATGCAGGCTCCCGTCACCTACGTCTGGACCCATGACTCGATCGGCCTCGGCGAGGACGGGCCGACCCACCAGCCCGTCGAGCACCTCACGGCACTTCGGGCCATCCCCGGCCTCGATGTCGTCCGACCCGCCGATCCCAACGAGACAGCCGCGTGCTGGCTGCAGGTCCTGCGCAACCGGCGTCCAGCGGCCCTGGCCCTGACCCGGCAGAACGTGCCGACCCTGCCCGCCGACTCCGTGGCCGACGCCGCGCGCGGTGGATACGTCCTCGCCGATGCCGAAGGCGGCGAGCCGCAGGTGATCCTGATCGGCACCGGATCGGAGGTGCAGCTAGCACTCGAGGCACGGACGACGCTGCAGACCCAAGGCGTGCCGACGCGAGTGGTGTCGATGCCGTGTACCGAATGGTTCGATGAGCAGTCCGCCGAGTACCGGGAATCGGTGCTGCCGGCCGCGGTGAGGGCACGGGTCTCCGTGGAGGCCGGTCGGGCGATGCCCTGGTACAAGTACGTCGGCACTGAGGGTCGTTGCGTCAGCCTCGAACACTTCGGAGCCTCTGCAGCGTTCCAGAAGTTGTTCGAGGAGTTCGGAATCACCGCCGATGCCGTTGTCGCGGCAGCGCGGGACAGTCTGGCCCAGTTCTGACGGGGCGGGTTCGGCTCCCGTGTCCGCGTTCGGCTCCCGCGTCCGCGTTCGGCTCGTTGGCGCTCAGAGTGTCTAACCCGAAACCGAAACCCTAACCGGAACGCGCGAACCTAACGGCAACCCGGTCAAGATTCTTCAGCCGGTCCCGTCCCATGCCGCCAGGACTCCGGCTCCAGACCGGGCAGGCGCAGAACCGGGAACCCCGCGCAACCCGTCCAGACACCTGCGGCGCTATCCCGTCAGACGGCGACGGTGGCAGATCCTGGGTACCGTCGACACAACGAGGAGGATCACATGACGACTGACCGGCTCGCAGAACTGTCCGCACTGGGGGTTTCGATCTGGCTCGACGACCTCGACCGCAGCCGGCTCACCACCGGGGGTTTGGCCCGGCTCATTGCCGATGACCATGTGGTGGGAGTCACGACCAATCCGTCCATCTTCGGCAAGGCGATCTCGCACGGAGCGGACGCTTACGCGACCCAGGTGGCAAGCCTCGCCGATGGGCAGGCCGACGCCGACTTCGCGGTGCGTGAGATGACGACGCAGGACGTCAGGAATGCGTGCGACCTGCTGGCCGACGTGTCCGCGCGGACCAACGGGGTCGATGGCCGGGTCTCCATCGAGGTGGATCCGCGGCTCGCCCGCGAAACCGAGCCCACCTTCGAGCAAGCACGGGCACTGTGGAGTGAGGTGGACCGGCCGAATCTGTTGATCAAGATCCCGGGCACCGTTGAGGGACTCCCCGCGATCACCCAAGCCATCTCCGAAGGGATAAGCATCAATGTCACGTTGATCTTCAGTGTTGACCGATATCGACAGGTTCTGGACGCCTGGGCCAGCGGTCTGGAGCGCCGACTCGCTGCCGGGCATTCGGTGGCGGATGTCCATTCGGTGGCATCGTTCTTCGTGAGCCGCGTCGACACTGCGGTCGACGATCTTCTGGACAAGAACGGTTCGCACGCGGCTGCGGCACTGCGCGGCAAAGCGGGACTGGCCAACGCCAGGCTCGCATGGCAGGTCTACCAGGAATTCCGCAGCACCCCTCGGTGGGCGAACCTCGAAGCAGCCGGCGCCCCTGCGCAACGCCCCCTGTGGGCCTCGACCAGCGTCAAGGATCCGGCGTTCCCCGACGACATGTACGTGGTCGGCTTGGCCGGACCCGGGTGTGTCAACACCATGCCGGAGCCCACCTTGAGGGCCGTGGCCGACCACGGCAGACTCGCGGGTGACACCTTGGGCGGCGCCGGACCCAGCAGTCAGCAGGTCTTCGACGACCTCGCTGCGGTGGGCGTAGACATGGACGCGGTCTGCCAGCAGTTGGAGAACGAGGGCGTGGAGAAGTTCAAGGATGCTTGGGTGGAACTGCTGGACACCGTCAGGCATGCGTTGGCCAAGGATCGGGGTGGTTCATGAGGCAGCCCGAGTTCACCAGCGCCAATCCGCTACGTAGCCCGGTCGATCGACGACTCCCCCGGGTTGCGGGCCCCTGCGCGTTGGTGATCTTCGGCGTGACCGGCGATCTCTCCCGCAAGAAGTTAATGCCGGCGGTGTACGACCTGGCCAACCGCGGCGTCCTCCCGCCGTCGTTCGCCCTCGTGGGGTTCGCGCGCCGCGATTACACCGATCAGGACTTCGAGAGGGAGGTCCACGACGCGGTGATGCAGTACTCGCGCACTGAGTTCCGGGAGGACGTCTGGAACCAGTTGGTGACGGGGTTCCGGTTCGTCGCCGGCGATTTCACCGACGACACAGCTTTCGACGCGCTCGCCGCCACCGTCACCGATCTGGCCAACGAACGCGGAACCGGCGGAAACACCGCGTTCTACCTGTCGATCCCACCCGGCATGTTCCCGCTGGTCGTTCAGCAGTTGAAGCGGTCCGGGTTGGCCTCGGACACGCGCGGGGGATGGCGGCGGGTGATCGTGGAGAAGCCGTTCGGTCACGACCTGGTCAGTGCCCAAGAACTCAACCAGGTCCTCGATGACGTGTTCCCCAGTGGATCCATCTTCCGGATCGACCACTACTTGGGCAAGGAGACCGTCCAGAACTTGCTGGCCCTGCGGTTCGCCAACACGCTGTTCGAACCCATCTGGAACAGCAACTACATCGACCACGTCCAGATCACTATGGCCGAGGACATCGGCATCGGCAGCCGCGCGGGCTACTACGACGGGATCGGAGCCGCCCGGGACGTGCTGCAGAACCACTTGCTGCAGCTGATGGCGCTGACTGCGATGGAGGAACCCGTCTCCTTCTCCGCCGAGCATGTCCGGATCGAGAAGGAGAAGGTCCTGGCCTCGATCGTCCTGCCCGACGATCTGCAAGCTCACACCGCTCGCGGCCAATACGGTCCCGGGTGGCAGGGCGGGGAGGAGGTCATTGGCTACATGCAAGAGAAGAACATTCCCAAGACCTCCACCACCGAAACGTATGCGGCCATCGCGTTGCACGTTGATACCCGGCGATGGGCAGGCGTGCCCTTCTACTTGAGAACCGGCAAGCGGCTAGGCCGGCGGGTCTCCGAGATCGCAGTGGTGTTCAAGCGGGCGCCCCACCTGCCGTTCGCCACCACGGACACCGAGGAACTGGGATCGAACACCCTGGTGATCCGGGTACAGCCCGACGAGGGGATCACCATGAAGTTCGGCTCCAAGGTTCCCGGGACCCAGATGGAGGTCAGGGACGTGACCATGGACTTCATGTATGGCGACTCCTTCACAGAGGCGAGCCCGGAGGCCTACGAGCGGTTGATCCTCGACGTCCTGCTCGGGGATCCCCCGCTGTTCCCGCGCCACGAAGAGGTCGAGATGTCGTGGCGGATCCTGGACCCAGTCCTGGACCTCTGGGCGGGCCAAGGCAAACCCGAGCAGTACGAACCGGGCACCTGGGGGCCGAAGAGCGCCGACGAGATGCTCGCGCGCGACGGACGTGTCTGGCGGCGGCCATGACCACTCGCTTGGAGAAGACCTCGGCTGGTGAGATCGTCCGGACGATCAACGCCGAACGTCACCGCATTGGCGCCACCGCGACGGGCATGGTGCTGACCATGATCATCGTGACGGACGAGGAGAATCAGTCCGATGCCACCCGCGCGGCGGCGTACTCGGCCATGGAGCATCCCTGCCGGGTCATCACGGTGATCCCGCGGCCCGGCCGCGTCGACCCGCAACTCGATGCGAACATCGATGTCGGTGACACGATGGGGCCCGGAGAGACGGTCAGGTTGCGGCTGCGCGGGGATCTCGCCAACCATGCCGCGTCCGTCGCACTGCCCCTGCTGCTGCCCGACACCCCCGTGGTCGTGTGGTGGCCGACCGACTGTCCCACAGTGCCGTCCGAGGATCCGATCGGCGCGATGGCCCAGCGACGCATCACCGACGCGGCATCCAACCGGCACCCCATGCACGAACTCCTGGAACGACAGAAGAGTTACGTAGCCGGCGACACCGACCTGGCCTGGACCCGCACGACGGTCTGGCGTTCGTTGCTCGCTGCGGCTCTTGACCAACCGTTCGCATCGATCACCAGCGTGGACGTCAGTTGCGAGCGGTCGAACCCGTCCGGGGCCCTGCTGGAAGCCTGGCTGCACAGTTGCCTGCAGGTCCCGGTGAACAGTCACCGCAGCCGGGGGCCGGGCATCACCGATGTCGTCATCCACACCCACGAGGGACCCATCGAACTCTCCAGACCGAACGGCCGAACCGGACGCCTGACACGACCCGGGATCACCCCGCATGACGTGCCGCTGCCGCGACGTGATTTGCGTGACCTGATCGGCGAGGAACTGCGGCGTCTCGACCCCGATGAGACGTACGCCGACGCGCTGGCCGCCGTGCGGCTGCCAACCCCCGCCTCCAGGCGCCGAACGAGACGGGCCAAGGCCACCGCAGGGCCTGAGTCATGACCTCAATCCAGATCAGCGTTCACCCTGACGCAGCAGCCGTTTCAGAAGCGGTCGCCACTAGGATGGCGGCGGCTATCGTGCGCACTCTGTCCCAGGGCACGGCCGCCCATGTCTGCGTCACGGGCGGCCGTGGTGGCCACGGAGCCTTGGCGAGTCTGGCGAAGGACGCCGGCATCGATTGGAGCCGGACCCACATCTGGTGGTCGGACGAGCGATTCCTCCCCTTCGGTGACGAGCAGCGCAACGACACGATGGCCCGGGCGGCCCTCTTTGACGCCGTCGATCTGCCGGTGGCCAACATCCATGCCATGCCCACCAGCGACGAATACCCGGACGTGGCGGTCGCCGCGGACGCCTACGCGGCGGAGATGGCCAGGTTTGCGGATCCGTGCCCGGCGTTCTGCGTGAGCATCCTGGGCATGGGCGAAGACGGGCATGTTGCATCCCTGTTCCCCGAACACCCGGGGCTGCGGGAGAGTCGGTCAGCCTTCGCGGTGACGGACTCCCCCAAGCCACCACCCGTGCGGATCTCCATGTCCTACCCGGCGATCAATACCGCCGAGGAGGTCATCCTGATCGCCTCCGGTCCTGGCAAGGCCGATGCAGTCGGGCTGCTCGTCAACGATCCCGGCCCGCTGGCGGTCCCCGCAGCCGGGGTGCACGGTCGTTCGCTCACCGTACTTGCGATCGATGAAGCGGCGGCCACGCACCTGCCCGCGGGGCTGCGACGTTACCGCTGAGCCGTCCTGCTGGTGGACTCAGTCTGAGGCCGCTTGCTGAGCGGTTGGGCGATTCGCTAGTGGTGGGCACCGGTCCAATCCCTGACCAGGAGACCGGACTCTAGTCCGAAAACGGCTCGTGTACTCGGTAACCGACAGGAGTTGGCCGCCAGGTTAGAGATTGTGCACGAGGTTAGAGAACGCACGTGTGGCTTCTCTAACCTCGTGCACGTTCTCTAACCCGAGCGATTTCCGCCCGGCATTTTTCCGCCTGAACGGGCGGCCCGCCACGGCCCGGGATGACTAACGCGAGCGGAACTCCGCCCCGCATCTCCCGCCTCATCGGCGGCCGGCCACAGCCGCAGGATGACAAACGCAAGGACCGAACGCTGGTCGCCTCAGACCTCGGGCAGGTTCTTCATCGCCTCGTCGAGCAACGCATCGGCCTCACCGCCGGACCGCCGTTCCTTGACGTATGCCAGGTGCGTCTTGTAGGGCTCGACCCTGGGTGGAGCAGGCGGATTGTCCTGATCGGTCCCCGCCGGGAGGCCGCACCGTGGACAGTCCCACTCCGCTGGTGGCGCTGCGTCCTGCGAGAAGCTGGGCCGGCTCTCGTGCCCGTTCGAGCAGTAGAAGGAGATCTGCTTGCGCGGCGCCGCCTCCCCCCGCTCAGCCTCACCCATCGGACCCGCCCCGACGCGACTGCCACGAATCGCACTACCACCTGCCACGGTGAACCCTTCCGTTCAGGACCTGGAGATCAGTCCGAGTGCGAGGATGGTCGCCGCCCAGATCAGGCCGACTCCCACCGTCACCCGGTCGAGGTTGCGCTCTGCGACACTGGAGCCGCCGAGTGAAGTGCTGACGCCGCCGCCGAACAGATCGGACAAGCCGCCTCCCTTGCCTTTGTGCAGCAGCACCAGAGAGATCAGCAGGACACTGGTGATCAGCAGTAGAACTTCAAGTGCAAGAACCACCTCAATACCCTTCCTTCTGGCGCGTCGACTACCAGACTAACCTCAGACCCCGACCTGAGGGTGCAGGCGGTACCGCACAATCGTGGCGAATTCGTCCGCGTCCAGGCTGGCCCCGCCGATCAAGGCGCCGTCCACGTCGGGCTTGGCCATGATGCCCGCGATGTTGGTCGACTTGACCGACCCTCCGTACAGTATGCGGGCCTGTTCGCCGACACCTTCGCCGTAGTGTTCGACGATCCACTCGCGGATCATCTGGCACACTTCCTGGGCATCCTCCGGGGAGGCGACCTCGCCGGTGCCGATCGCCCACACGGGCTCGTACGCGATCACCACGCAGAGCATCTGTTCCTCGGTCAGCCCGGCCAGGCTTCCGACGAGCTGGCGGCTGACGTGCTCCACGTGGTTGCCCGCCTGCCGGACCTCCAAGTGCTCACCCACGCAGACGATCGGGGTCAGGCCGTTCTCCAGGGCAGCCTTCGCCTTGGTGTTGACCACTTCGTCGGTCTCGTGGTGGTAGGTGCGACGCTCGCTGTGGCCGACCGTCACATACGTGCAGCCCAGTTTGGCCAGCATGTGTCCGGCGACTTCCCCCGTGTAGGCGCCTGCCGCATGCTCCGACAGGTCCTGCGCACCGTACTGGATCTTGAGTTTGTCACCCTCCACGAGGGTCTGGACGCTGCGCAAGTCCGTGAACGGCGGGATGACGGCTGCATCGCACGCGGCGAAGTCGTCGTCATTGAGCAGAAAAGCGATCTTCTGCACGAGTGCGATGGCCTCGAGATGGTTCAAGTGCATCTTCCAGTTGCCCGCCATCAGCGGCTTGCGGCTCATGAGTCCTCCAGTACGGCGATTCCGGGCAGTGTCTTGCCTTCCAGCAGTTCGAGACTGGCACCGCCCCCTGTCGAAATGTGGTCGATGGCGTCGGCGTCGACATCCAATAGGCGAACCGCTGCCGCAGAGTCTCCCCCACCGACCACAGTGAAGCCGTCCGTGGCCGCCAGCGCCTCTGCGACGGCCTTGGTCCCGGCCGCGAACGGAGCAACCTCGAAGACACCCATCGGCCCATTCCAGACCACAGTCGCCGACTCGAGGATGGCTTGGGAGTATGCGGCGGCCGTTTCGGGTCCGATGTCCAGACCCTTCCACCCCGCCGGAATCCCTTGACCGACGCTGACGGTCCGGGTCTCGGCGTCCGGGTCGATGTCCTGGGCGATCACAACGTCCGTCGGCAGCATCACGTCGACACCACGCTCAGCAGCGGCCGCCAGGATCTCGCCGCACCTGTCGACCCAGTCGGCCTCGAACAGTGAGTCACCGATGCTGTGACCCTGCGCGGCGAGGAAGGTGAAGCACATGCCCCCGCCGATGATCAAGCGGTTGACGGACTGCAGCAGGTTGTCGATGACACCGAGCTTGTCGGAGACCTTCGACCCGCCCAGGACAACGGTGTAGGGCCGAGCCGGATCCTGCAGCACCGCGGCGAACGACCGGATCTCCTTCTCGACCAGCCGGCCGGCGGCGTTGGGAAGCAGTTTGGCGACGTCGGTGACGCTGGCCTGTTCCCTGTGGAGCACCCCGAATCCATCACTGACGTAGGCGTCCATCCCGCGTGCGAGATCGGCGGCCAGAGCCTCACGCTGCGCTGGATCCTTGCTGGCCTCGCGGGGATCGAACCGGATGTTCTCGAGCAGGACCACCCGGCCTCCGGCCCCCGGCAGGAACTCCCCGGCCGGGGCGAGGTCGACGGGCACGCCCAACAGCTCCGCCATGCGGGTGGCCACCGGTGCCAGCGACAGCTCGGGCTTGACCTCACCCTTCGGCCTGCCCAGGTGAGCGACCACAACCGGCTTCGCGCCGGCCGCCAGCAGTTCCTTCAATGTCGGCACGGCAGCCCGGATCCGCCCGTCGTCGGTGATCTGGCCGTCGGCCAGCGGGACGTTGAGATCCAGGCGTACCAGTACCGACGCGTCCGACAGTTCCAGATCGCCCAGCGTGTGCATCAGTCGACGGAGGCCATGTAGCGGACGAGGTCGACGAGGCGGTTGGAGTAACCCCACTCGTTGTCGTACCAGCCCAGGACCTTCGCCGACGTACCCTGCGAGATGGTCAGCGACGCATCGAAGATGCAGCTCGCCGGGTCGGTCACGATGTCCGAGGACACGATCGCGTCCTCGGTGTACTGCAGAATGCCGGCCAACGGGCCTTCCGCAGCCGCCTTCATCGCGGCATTGATCTCCTCCTTCGAGGCGGCCTTCCCCATGTTGAGGGTGAGGTCGGTGGCCGAGCCTGTCGGCACCGGGACCCGCATCGCGTAACCGTCCAGTTTGCCCTTCAACTCCGGGATCACCAGCGAGATCGCCTTCGCGGCGCCCGTGGTGGTCGGGATCATGTTGATCGCGCCGGCGCGGGCACGACGCAGGTCCTTGTGCGGGAAGTCGAGGATCACCTGGTCATTGGTATAGGCGTGGATCGTGGTCATCAGACCGTTCTCGATGCCGAAACTGTCCAGCAGAACCTTGGCCATCGGTGCCAGGCAGTTGGTGGTGCAGGAGGCGTTCGACACGACGTTGTCGGTGGCCGGGTTGTAGTCGGTGTGGTTGACACCCATCACGAAGGTGGCGTCCTCACCCTTGGCGGGTGCGGAGATGATGACCTTCTTGGCACCGGCGTCCATGTGCTTGCGGGCGTCCTCGCCCTTCGTGAAGTGTCCGGTCGACTCGATGACGTAGTCCACACCCAGGTCGCCCCAGCCCAGTGCGGTGGGTTCGCGCTCTCCCATGGACTTCATCGCCACACCGTCGACAAGGATCTCAGTGTCGGTGGAGGTGACGGTGCCGGGCAGGCGGCCCAGCACGCTGTCGTATTTCAGCAGATGCGCAAGTGTGGCGTTGTCGGTCAGGTCGTTGACGGCCACGATCTCGATCGGCTCATTGCCGAAGGCGGTCTGCGAGTCCCCGAGGGCTTGCACGGCGCGGTAGAAGTTGCGCCCGATACGTCCGAATCCGTTGATGCCGACGCGAATGGTCACTGATTACTCCTTTGGTCGAGTAATCAAAGCCTATCGCTCGTCAAACCAGTTCGTCATCGGCGGCAATGCCGACCTCGGTATCGGGGATGCCCAACTCCCGCGCACGTCGGTCAGCCAGGCCCAGCAGTCGGCGGATCCGCCCGGCAATGGCGTCCTTGGTCATCGGCGGGTTGGCCAGCGCACCCAATTCCTCCAAGGATGCCTGCCGGTGTTCCATTCGCAGGTTCCCGGCCGCTGCCAGGTGTTCGGGGACGTCGTCGCCGAGGATCTCCAGCGCCCTTTCGACTCGCGCGCTGGCCGCGACGGCCGCCCGTGCGGACCGCCGCAGGTTCGCATCGTCGAAGTTGGCCAGCCGGTTGGCGGTGGCCCGGACCTCACGGCGAGTACGACGCTCCTCCCACACCAGCACCGACGCGTGCGCGCCCATCCGGGCCAGCATCTGGCTGATCGCGTCCCCGTCGCGGATCACCACCCGTTCGACGCCGCGCACCTCCCGGCTCTTCGCGGGGATACCCATCCGGCGGGCCGCGCCAACCAGGGCGAGAGCGGATTCCGGCCCCGGGCAGGTGATCTCCAGGGCTGAGGAGCGGCCAGGTTCGGTCAGCGAACCATGGGCGAGGAAGGCTCCGCGCCAGGCGGCCTCCGCATCGCAGATGCCGGCCGTGACCACGTGCGGTGGGAGTCCGCGCACCGGCCGGCCCGAGGCATCGACCATCCCCGCTTGCCGCGCGAGCTGTTCGCCACCTGAGACCACCCGCACCATGTAGCGAGTTCCCTTGCGCAACCCACCTTTGTGGACCACTGCGAAATCCGCCTGCTGGCCGAAGATCTCAGCGAGGTTCGTGCGCAGCCGACGCGCCGCAGCGCCGGTGTCGAACTCCGCCTCGACGACGATCTTGCCGCTCACGATGTGCAGAGCGCCCCCGAACCGCAGCATCGCCGATGTCTCGGCCTTCCGGCAGCACGGTCGGGTGATCTCGAGTTGGTTGAGTTCGTCCTTCACGGCTGCAGTCATGGCCATGGGCCGATTCTCACACGCGGCGTCAAGGCGCCGCATCGAAATGTCCAGATCGCCCGGGGTGCCGGTGGCACGGTGCATTTGCTCCGTGGTGGGCCGTCGACCGGCTACGCCACGAAGTTGCCGCCGCGCACACGCCGGTGTGACGAAGTCGCGCACGACACGCCCAACGCACCCCGCACCTTCGTGACAGAACTACCGCCTGGCACCGCAACTTCGTCACACGGGCGATCGGGTGCCGCACCGAACCACGACGACCACCAAGTCATTCAGCCCAGGAGGCGCTGGAACACCGACGCCAGCAGCAGGGCGTCGTGCACCGTGCCGCTCTGGCGCACCTCCTCGATCACTGTCTCCGCCCCCAAGTCGGCACACGCGGCACGCAGGAGTGGCTCGTCGTGCACAGACGTCGGATCCACGATCACCGCATCCAGGCGGATGTCCGGGAAGGTCCCAGCCAGGCTGCGCAGGTACATCGCCGGGGTGAAACCGCTGGTCTCGCCCTCCTGCGGGGCCACGTTGACGACCAGGACCCTGGTGGCGGCGGTGGCGACGATCGCATCGTGAACGGGTCCGACGTACAGATGTGGCAGCACGGATGTGAACCAGCTGCCGGGCCCCAGGACGACCATCTCGGCGGAGCCGATCGCCTCCAGCACCGGCTCACATGGCGACGGGTCTGGCGGGTCGATCTGCAGGGACAGCACCTCCCCGGCGGTGGTTGCGATATCCACCTGCCCGCGAAGGGTGGTGACAACATCCCGGCCGCCGAGACCACGTACCTGCGCGATGAGGTCGACCGGTTCACAAGCCACCGGCAGCACCCGCCCCTGCGCCTTGAGCAGGGCCGCGACCCAGTCGAGGCCCGCCACGACGTCGTCGGTCTCCTCCCATAGCGCGGAGATGAGGAGGTTGCCCACCGCGTGGCCAGCCAGTTCGCCCGCGCCCTCGAACCTGTGCTGCAGAACCCGTGACCAGGTCCTGCCCCAGGTGTCATCTCCGCACAGGGCCGCCAGCGCCATCCGAAGGTCACCAGGCGGCATCAACCCCAACTCCCGGCGAATCCGCCCGGATGACCCGCCATCGTCGGAGACGCCCACGACGGCAGTCACCGAATCCGTCACCCGGCGCAGTGCCCGCAGACTTGCCGCCAGCCCATGTCCCCCGCCCAATGCGACCACCGACGGTCCGGTGGTCCAGTTCGGCGCCTGCGCCCAAGGATTCATTCCCGCCCCAAATCCCTGTGCTGCACCACCACTTGGTGTCCATGGTCGGTCAGGATCCTCGCAAGCCGCTCCACCATGGCCACGCTGCGGTGCTTGCCCCCCGTGCAACCGATCCCGATCGTCACGTAGCGCTTGCCCTCCCGCACATACCCTTCGGCGACCAGATCGACGATGCCCGCATAGTGCTCCAGAACCTCCAGCGCACCCTCTCGGCTCAGGACGTAGTCACTGACCTCGGTGTCCCGGCCGGTTTGCTCACGCAGATCCGGCACCCAGAACGGATTGGGCAGAAAGCGGACATCTGCGATCATGTCCGCGTCGACCGGAATCCCATATTTGAAGCCGAAACTCAAGACTGAGACCCGGATGGTCGCCGGACCCGCACCGCGGTAGTTCGCCTCGATCACCCGGCGCAGGTCGTGCACCGACCGGGTCGAGGTGTCCACGACCATGTCGGCACCCGCGCGGAATTCCTGCAGCATCACGCGCTCCTCCCGCAGCGCGTCTAGCAGGGTTCCGTCCTCCTGCAACGGATGCGGCCTGCGCGACGACTCGAAGCGACGGACCAGGACTTCCTCCGACGCCTCGAGGAACAGGATCCCCACATTGGCATGTGCCTCGCGCAATGCTTGGGCGACCGACACCAACGTGGAGAACAACGGCCCGCCCCGCACATCGACCACGACAGCAAGCCGTTGGACGTCGGTACGCGGTTCGAGGAGATCGATCGTGGCCTGCAGCAGGGAGGGGGGCAGGTTGTCGACCACGAACCAGCCGGCATCCTCCAGGGCCCGCGCCGCAGTACTGCGTCCGGCCCCGGACATCCCCGTCACGATGAGCACCTCGAACTCGTCGCTGTTCATGAAGACCTCCCAGGCCCATCTTGGCCAATGATCTCGCCGGTGGTCACATTGATCGTGGGGGCAACCTGCTCCGAGGCCAGTTGCGCCTGGATCGTCACAGCGAGGTCCGCGCTGATCCCGGGGACCGCTGCGAGTTCCTCCACGGTGGCCCTGCGCAGCCGGGACAACGATCCGAAGGCCCGCATGAGCGCCTTGCGGCGGTTCGGTCCCACGCCGGGAATGTCTTCGACGACACTGGTGGACAGCCGCCGGCTGCGCTTCTGGCGGTGATAGGTGATCGCGAACCGGTGCGCTTCGTCACGTATCCGCTGCAGCAGGTACAGGCCTTGGCTGCGCCGGGACAGGATCACCGGATCGTCACTGCCGGGCACCCACACCTCCTCGAGCCGCTTGGCCAATCCGGCCACGGCCAAGTCGTCGATCCCCAGTTCCCGCAGCGCCGTCTCGGCGGCAGCCACCTGCGGTCTGCCGCCGTCGATCAGCAGCAGCTGCGGTGGGTAGCGGAAGGCCTTGCGCTCGTCATTGGCTCCCCCCGATGGGCCGAATTCGATGTCGGTGGCTTCGGCTCGCTCGGCCAGGTACCGGGTGAACCGGCGTCGCACCACTTCCGCGACACTGGCCACGTCGTCCTGACCGGCAACACCCCTGATCGCGAACCGCCGGTAATCGGACTTGCGCGGCAGGCCGTCCTCGAACACCACCATGGACGCCACTACGTCGCTGCCCTGCAGATTGGAGATGTCGATGCACTCGATGCGCAGCGGCGCCTGCGACATCTGCAGAGCGTCACCGATCTCCTCGAGCGCGGCAGCCCTGACACTGAGGTCGCCGGCCCGCCGCAGTTTGTGCGACTGCAGGGTCTGCTTCGCGTTGGCCGTGACCGTTTCCAGCAGAGCCCGCTTGTGGCCGCGCTGAGGGGTCCTCACGGCCACGCGTCGCCCCGCTCGCTGGCTCAGCCACGGACCCACCGCGGGTTCTGGCAGTTCGGTCACCAGCACCTCGGCAGGGATGTCCGCCTCGTCGTCGCCGTACAACTGCTGCATGACCCCGGTCATCAGTTCGGTCGGCGATTCGTCGGCTACTTTCTCAAGTACGAAAGCATGCTGTCCGCGCACACGGCCTCCCCTGACGTGGAAGACCTGGAAAGCCGCTTCGAGGTCGTCCTCGATGTGCCCGACGAGGTCCGCGTTAGTGTCCGCGGGCAGAACCAGGGCACTGCGTTCCATCGCCCGTCGCAGCGCACCCAGATCATCCCGCAAGCGCGCAGCGGTTTCGTAGTCCTGCTCCGCGGCCGCCTCGCGCATCCGCGCCTCGAGGTCCTTGGTGAAGCGGTCGGTGCCGTTGCCCAGGAACGACACCAGGTCCAGCGCGAGTTTCCGGTGCTCCGGTTCCGAGATCCGCCCGACACAGGGGGCGCTGCACTTGCCGATGTAGCCCAGCAGACAGGGCCGCCCCATCTGCGCGGAACGGTGGAATACTCCATTGCTGCAGGTGCGCACCGGGAACACCCGCAGGACCTGATCGACCGTTTCACGAATCGCCCACGCCTGTGCGTACGGGCCGAAGTACTTCACCCCTTTCCGCTTCTCACCGCGCATCACCATCACCCGCGGGAACTCCTCGTTCAGCGTGATCGCGAGGTACGGGTAGGACTTGTCGTCGCGGTACTTCACGTTGAACCGGGGGGCATAGTGCTTGATCCACTGGTACTCCAGTTGCAGCGCCTCGGTCTCGGATTCGACGACCACCCAGTCCACCGAAGAGGCTGTCTGCACCATCGCGGCCGTGCGCGGATGCATCCCCTTAGGACTCTGGAAGTAGCTCGACAACCGACTCCGGAGATTTGTGGCCTTTCCCACATAGATGACACGCGTGTCGGGATCTCTGAAACGATAGACACCTGGTAGGGGCGGGATGCTGCCCGCAGGCGGACGGTATGACACAGGGTCTGCCACATCACCCAGGCTAAGACAGATAGGACGAGTTCGTGCGAGTTCAGCTCATGGCTGCGGCGATAGCGGTCGCGGGAGTGGCCATGTCGGCTCCCGCCACGATGGCTGCTGCGCCGACACCTACCGGCAAGGTCTTCGTCGAGGGCGACTCGCTGACGGTGGGCTCCTCGGCGGCCATCAAAAGGTCATTGCGCTCGGACTTCCGCCGGATCACTGTCGACGCCCAGGTCGGGCGCAACACCCCCACCGGCATCAGCCGGCTCGCAGCCGGCCACAAGGCGAAGGCCTGGGTGGTCGCGCTCGGCACCAATGACAGCCCCGATCCCCGGACCATGCGGCGCCACGTCAAGACCGTCCTCAAGCGGGCCGGTGATCGTCCGGTGCTGTGGGTGTCGGTGTGGCGCTCGTCGGCGTACGGCAAGGTCAACCGGATGCTCAGCAGACTGGACAAGAAGCGCACCCAACTGGCGGTTCTGCGGTGGGACTCGTTCATCCGCAAGCACCCCCGCCTGCTCGCCTCGGACCGCATCCATCTCACGCCGGGCGGATACGAAGTGCGCGGCCGCATGATCGCTGAGGCGCTGCGCAGCCTGATGCGCGAGAACGGCGTCGGAACCGCGCCTCGGTGACCGGGTGGCGGGGACCTCTCCGGTTGGGTTCGTCTCCGCGGCGGTCAGGCGAGAAGATGCCGGGCGGAAATCGCTCGCGTTAGTTCTCCATGGCCGTGGCCGGCCGCCCCTTCAGACGGGAAACGCCCGGCGGAAACCGCTCGCGTTAGAGAACGTGCACGAAGTTAGAGAAGCCACACGTGCGTTCACTAACCTCGTGCACAATCTCTAACCTCGCGACCATTCTCTAACCTCGCGGCCCACTTCTGCGGCGACCGAGTACACGAGCCATTTTCGGACTGGAGACCCCGTGCGTGGCCGGCCGCGGCGTTCAGGCGGGGAAATGCCGGGCGGAGATCGCTCGCGTTAGAGGACGTGCACGGCGTTAGAGAAGCCACACGTGCGTTCTCTAACCTCGTGCACGTTCTCTAACCTCGCGGCCAAACTCCTGCGGCTGCCAAGCACACGAGCAGTTTGGACCAGCCCTTCGGACCACCCATGGCCGCACGCGAACCTCGACCGCCAGTCCTCGCAGAACCCGGAATCCAGCACCCGGCCCCGTGCACCGGATTCCTGAAGGGCGGGACTAGCCCTTGGTGACGCCCTGAAGCAGCAGATTCGCGTACGCCTGACATCCCGCCGGATTCAGGTGGATCCCGTCTGGGTAGAGGCCCTCGGGCAGCACGCTGGCGTTCCAGTCGATGACGTGGGCGTTGGGCCAGCGTCCGGGCATCGCCCGAAGCCGCTGGTTCGCCCTGTTCTCATAGGCGTAGCGATCGATATCCGGCAGTTCGACGGTGACCCAGTAGACCGAACGGTCGGGTCCTGCAGCGCGCATCACTCGATCCAGCGCCTTGAAACCGAACGGGCCGTTGGTTCCCAGCGCCACCAGGACCCGCGGCGGCAGTTTGCCGTTTCTCGCACGGATCTCCACCCGCCGGGCACCATCCACCATCCGCCGGTTCTCGCGGGCGTGGATCCTGATGTCGGTGCCGGACAAACACGTTCGCGCACCCAGCAATACCGAATCACCGATGGCATACACACGCCCGGTCAGGATCGGTCCCGAGTGCGGCACCGCCAGGGACAGTACCGCCTGGGGGGACGGAAGACCGGCCTTACCACTGACCCACAAACCACCGACGACGATCGCAAGTGTCGCCAACACACCACCCAGGATCGTGGGTAGCCGCGCAGCGAGGGAATCCTCGTCGTGTACAGGCACGGGAATGGGTCAGCCCAGAACGACCTGGTCGCCGTCGACCTTCACGGCCACCGGGGGCAACGGGCTGGTCGCCGGGCCCTGCAGGACCGAGCCGTCGGTGATCGAGAACTGGGACCCGTGACACGGGCACACGATCCGTTGGTCGGTGACCTCGTTGACCAGGCACCCCTGATGCGTACAGACAGCGCTGAGGCCCACGAAGTCGTCCTGTGTGGGCTGCGTCACCACCACCTTGGTCTGGCCGGAATCCACGATGACACCGCCTTCGAGCGGCACGTCGGCCACCGCGACCAGTCCCTCCCCGCTGGTTGCCGGGGATGCCGGCATCGTCTGCTCGCCCCCTTGGTCCGTAGGCGTCTCGGTGGCGGTGTCACCGCCGGAGGAACAGCCCACCAGAGCGACTCCGGCGACTCCCAGCGCACCGGCTGCAAGAACGTTTCTGCGCGCAATCTCAGACATGGCAACTCCAATCCCATTCAGCCTATGGGATCCGCCCGGGATCGCCGTGCAAGCCGGCATCGACTCACCGCAGCATGGGGGCGAGGAACTCGCCGGTGTAGCTGTGCGGCGTCTGCGCGAGGAGCTCGGGAGGGCCCTGAGCCACCACGGTGCCGCCCCCACTCCCACCCTCGGGACCCATGTCGATGATCCAGTCGACCGTCTTGACCACATCGAGGTTGTGCTCGATCACAATGACCGTGTTTCCCTTGTCGACCAAGGAGTGCAGGACCCCGAGCAACCGGCTGACATCCTCGAAGTGCAGGCCGGTGGTGGGCTCGTCCAATACGTAGACCGTTCGACCCGTTGACCGACGCTGCAGCTCGCTGGCCAGTTTGACCCGCTGCGCTTCCCCGCCCGACAGCGTCGGAGCGGGTTGGCCCAGTCGGACATACCCCAGCCCCACGTCCACCAGCGTCTTCAGGTGCCGGTTGATGGCCGGGATGGCAGCGAAGAACTCGGATGCCTCCTCGATGGGCATGTCGAGGACCCCTGCGATGGTCTTGCCCTTGTAGTGCACCTCCAGGGTCTCGCGGTTGTACCGCGCTCCGTGGCACTCCGCGCAGGGGACGTAGACGTCCGGCAGGAAGTTCATCTCGATCCGCAACGTCCCGTCACCGGTGCATGCCTCGCAGCGGCCGCCCTTGACATTGAACGAGAACCGCCCGGGAGCGTAACCACGGATCTTGGCCTCCTCGGTCTCTGCGAAGAGCCGGCGGATGTGGTCGAAGACGCCCGTGTACGTCGCGGGGTTGGACCGCGGCGTTCGGCCGATGGGTCCCTGATCGACGTGCACCACCTTGTCCAGCAGCTCCACGCCCGTCACGGTCCGGTGCCGGCCCGGGACCCGGCGCGCAGCATGCAGTTCGCGCGCCAGAACCGTGTAGAGCACGTCGTTCACCAACGTCGACTTGCCGGAGCCGGACACGCCGGTCACGGCGACCAGCACGCCGAGCGGAAAGTCCACCGTGACGTCCTGGAGGTTGTGCTCCCTGGCGTTGTGGACGGTCAGCACCCGCTCGGCGTCGACCGGGCGCCGGATCGGCGGCACTGCGATGCTGCGCCGGCCGGCCAGATAGGCCCCCGTGAGTGAGTCCTTGCTCCTCAACAGCGACTTCAGAGGCCCGGACACGACCACCTGGCCGCCGTGTTCGCCGGCGGCCGGGCCGATGTCCACGACCCAATCGCTGGCCCGGATGGTGTCCTCGTCGTGCTCCACGACGATCAACGTGTTCCCCAGGTCGCGCAGACGGATCAGGGTTTCGATCAGTCTGTGGTTGTCCCGCTGGTGCAGACCGATACTGGGCTCGTCGAGCACGTAGAGCACCCCGACCAGCCCACTGCCGATCTGGGTGGCCAGCCGGATCCGTTGCGCCTCCCCGCCGGCCAGCGTGCCTGCAGCGCGGTCCAGCGTCAGGTAATGCAGACCCACGTCGATGAGGAACCGCAGCCGGGCGTTGACCTCCTTGAGCACTCTCGCTGCGATCTGCGCCTCCCGGTCGTCCAACTCGACGTCATCGAGGAAGGCCGCACAATCGGCGATCGGCAGAGCAGCCACCTCCGCGATGTTCTTGCCCCCGATCGTTACCGCCAGGCTCAACGGTTTCAGGCGGGCACCATGACATGCCGGGCACGGGATGTCACGCATGTACCCGGCGAACCGCTCCCGCAACGAATCCGACTCGGCGTTCGCGTGGCGGCGTTCGATGTAGGGAACCACCCCCTCCCAGCCGGTTGCGTAGGTGCGCTCGCGGCCGTACCGGTTGCGGTACCGGACGACGACCTGCTCACCGCGCCCGTGCAGAAGCACGTGCTGGATGTCCTCGCCAAGATCCTCGTAGGGCGTGCGCATGTCGAAGTGCAGTTCCTCGGCCAGCGCCTCCATGAGGCGCTGGAAGTACTCCGCCGAACTGCCGCTGCTCATCGGAGCAAGCGCGCCATCCTCCAGGCTCAAGCCGGGGTCCGGGATCACCAGTTCCGGATCGACCTCCATCCGGGTCCCGAGACCACTGCACTCGGCGCAGGCTCCGAAGGGCGAGTTGAACGAGAAACTCCGGGGCTCCAGTTCCTCGAAACTCAGCCCGTCGTCCAGGCATGCCAAGTGCTCGCTGAAGGTCACCTGCCGGTCCGCGTCGTCCTCGTCAAGATCCACGTGGTCGACGACCACGACACCGCCACCGAGTCGCAGAGCGGTCTCCACGGTGTCGGTCAGCCGCCGCTTGCCCGACGGTTTGACGACGAGCCGGTCCACCACCACGGAGATCGAATGCTTCACCTGTTTCCGCAGCTTGGGGACCGCGTCGAGCGGATAGGTCTTGCCGTCCACCTCCGCCCGTGCGAATCCTTGAGTCTGCAAGGACCGGAAAAGGTCGGCGAACTCCCCCTTGCGCTCGCGCACTATCGGCGCCAGTACCTGGAAACGGGTCCCCTGCGGCATCTGCAGGATCTGGTCCACGATCTGCTGCGGCGTCTGCCGTGACACGGGTTTCCCGCACCTCGGGCAATGGGGCACGCCGATCCGGGCGTAGAGCAAGCGGAGGTAGTCGTACACCTCGGTGATGGTGCCGACTGTTGAGCGCGGGTTGCGGTTCGTGGACTTCTGATCGATGGAAACGGCAGGGCTGAGACCCTCGATGAAGTCCACGTCCGGCTTGTCGAGCTGGCCCAGGAACTGCCGGGCGTAGGCCGACAGGGATTCGACATAGCGTCGTTGTCCCTCGGCGAAGATCGTGTCGAACGCCAGACTGGACTTGCCCGACCCCGACAGGCCGGTGAACACGATCAGGGCATCGCGCGGGAGTTCCACATGGATGTCCTTGAGGTTGTGCTCGCGGGCTCCCCGCACGATGAGTTTGTCCTGCACCTCACAAGGCTAACTACCGGGTGCGACAACGCACATGGGAGACCGGACCGGGCTGCAGGCAGGGCGGTCGCAGTGCGGACCCGGTGTTGCCCAGCAGCGTCCGGGAGTAGGTTGACGGCTATGAGCTACACCGGGAAGACCCATACGGGGGGGCCCGCGCAGGTCCACGAGCTGGGGATGCTCACCATCTCCAAACTGGCGGTCGGGCCCATGGACAACAACAGTTACCTCCTGCGTTGCCGGACGACCGGCGAGCAGATGTTGATCGATGCGGCTGCGGAGCCGGAACGCATCCTGGACCTCGTCGGATCCGATGGCCTGGCGACCATCGTCACCACCCACAATCATCCCGACCACTGGGGTGCCCTGGCGCAGGTCCGGGCAGCGACCGGAGCGACGAGCATCGCCCACGAGGTCGACGCCCCGGCCCTGGGCGATCTGGTGGACCGTACCGTGACCGACGGTGACACGATCAGTGTCGGCCGGAACCTGCTCACGGTGATCCATCTCGTCGGTCACACGCCCGGTTCGATCGCGTTGCTGTACGACGACCCGATGGGCGAGCCCCACCTGTTCACCGGGGACTGCCTGTTTCCCGGCGGCGTCGGCAAGACCTGGCGGCCGGAGGACTTCGACACGCTGTTCCAAGGGGTGAAGACCAGGATCTTCGACGTCCTGCCCGACGAGACCTGGGTGTATCCCGGCCACGGCTACGACACGACGGTGGGAACCGAGCGGCCCTCGTTGGGTGCCTGGGAAGCCCGCGGGTGGTGACGCCTGCTGTTGCCTGGACTTTGGTCATATCGCGTCACTAGGTGACCGGATGTGTCCAAAGTCCACCGGGCGGGCCCGAAGCCATCGATGAGATCGCGTGGCGGATCGAGGCAGACGCGCAGGACGTGATCCTGCTTTGTGACACCGGGCCGGCGTCGACCATGCCGTGGGTCACAGCGTACAACCGGCAAACCGGTCCCAACTCCAGCCCACGCTGGGGGTTGTTCAGCAGAAGCGGCCTTGACCTGTTCAATCCCCGCCTTCAAGGCACTATGAACTGGAATCCGACTCAGCGAAGTACTTCTCGTGGATCAGACTGGCGACGACCGTGACCGCCAGGATGACCACGATCACGGCCAGGCTCAGCCAGTTCGAAATCTCGGGTACGTCGAACGGCTCGCCGCCGTTGAGGAAGAAGACGGTGTTCTCATGCGCGGCGGTCAGGAGCAGCTTCACCCCGATGAACCCCAGCACCGCTGCCAACCCGATCCCGAGGAACACGAGGCGATCCAGCAGATTCCCCAGGAGGAAGTACAACTGCCGCAGCCCCATCAGGGCGAACACGTTGGCGGTAAACACGATGAACGGGATCTTGGTCAGACCGAAGATGGCGGGAATGCTGTCGAGGGCGAAGAGGACATCGGTGGTCCCGATCGCGATCAGCACCACCAGCATCGGCGTGAACATCCGCTTGCCGCTGACGACCGTGCGCAGTCTGGTCCCGTCGAACTCCTGGGCGACCGGGACCAGCCGGGCGACCGTACGCACGACGACGTTCTCCTTGTACTCCTCGTCGGTGTCCTCACCGTGAGTCGCCAGCCGGACCGCGGTGAGGATCAGGAAGATCCCGAAGAGGTAGAACACCCAGGAGAACGTGGCGAGGACCGCCGCCCCGAGGGCGATGAAGATTCCCCGCAGGATCAAGGCGATGATGATGCCCCACATCAGCACGTACTGCTGCAGGTGCCGCGGCACGTAGAACCTCGCCATGATCAGCACGAAAACGAAGAGGTTGTCCACGCTCAGCGAGTACTCAGTGAGCCAGCCGGCGAAGAACTGCACGCCGATATCGGGACCGAAACGCCAGCCCAGGAAGAGTCCGAAGGCGATGGCGGACCCCACGAACAGGGCGAGCCATCGCAGCAGTTCAGGAGTCTTCGGAACATGGGGACGCCGGCCGACCATCAGGAAGTCGATGGTGAAGAGCACCAGGAACAGGGCGATGGTGGCGGCCCAGAGCCACCCGGGAACGGTCACGAATTCGCGTCCTGCATACCCCGCAACTCCTTCTTCAGTTCCGCAACCTCGTCGCGGTAACGTGCGGCCACCTCGAACTGCAACTCCTCGGCGGCGTTGTGCATGGCCTGCGTCAGTTGTTCTATCAGATCATTGAGATCCTGAGCGGGCATCCCGGCCAGGGCCGCTGCGTGACGACCGACTTCGGCGGCCGCGGCCTTCGGACCCACGCCCCGGCTCAGCCCCCTGCCGGATCCCGCCATCAACTCCCGGGTGTCGGCGTCCTCACGGGCGATCAAGTCGGTGATGTCGGCGATCTTCTTGCGGATCGGTTGCGGATCCAGTCCCATTTCCTCGTTGTAGGCGATCTGCTTGGCGCGGCGGCGGTTCGTCTCATCGATCGCAGTGCGCATCGATGCCGTGATCGTGTCCGCGTACATGTGGACCTGGCCGGAGACGTTGCGCGCCGCCCGCCCGATCGTCTGGATCAGGCTGCGCTCGGACCTCAGGAAGCCCTCCTTGTCCGCGTCCAGGATGCTCACCAGGCTGACCTCGGGCAGGTCCAGGCCCTCGCGCAGAAGATTGATCCCGACAAGCACGTCATACTCCCCGAGCCGCAGTTCCCGGAGCAACTCCACTCGGCGCAGGGTGTCGACCTCGGAGTGGAGGTAGCGCACCCGCACGCCGTTCTCCAGCAGGTAGTCCGTGAGATCCTCGGCCATCTTCTTCGTCAGTGTCGTCACCAGGACCCGCTCGTCGCGCTCGGCGCGGGCATGGATCTCGGCCATCAGATCGTCGATCTGCCCGCGGGTGGGTTTGACAAGGATCTCCGGGTCCACAAGGCCCGTGGGACGGATGACCTGTTCGACCACGTCGCCGCTCACCTTGCTCAATTCGTACGGCCCCGGCGTCGCTGACAGGTAGATCGTCTGCCCGATCCGCTCGACGAATTCCTCCCAGCGCAACGGCCGGTTGTCCATGGCACTCGGCAGCCGGAACCCGTGCTCGACGAGATTGCGCTTGCGGCTCATGTCCCCCTCGTACATGCCGCCGATCTGAGGCACGGTCACATGGGACTCGTCGATCACCAGCAGGAAGTCCTCGGGGAAGTAGTCGAGCAGGCAATTCGGGGCCGAGCCAGGAGCGCGGCCGTCGATGTGGCGCGAGTAGTTCTCGATCCCGTTGCAGAAGCCGACCTGCTGCATCATCTCCACGTCGTACTGGGTCCGCATCCGCAACCGTTGCGACTCCAGTAGATGGTTGGCGCGTTCGAGTTCGCTCAACCGCTGCTGCAACTCCTCCTCGATGCCGGAGATCGCCCGGTTCATCCGCTCGGGACCCGCGACATAATGCGTCGCTGGGAACACGTACAGTTCGGTGTCCTCAGTGAGCACCTCGCCGGTCACCGGGTGCAGGGTCATCAGCCGTTCCACCTCGTCGCCGAAGAACTCGATGCGCACCGGGTGCTCCTCGTACATCGGGAAGACCTCCACCGTGTCACCGCGGACACGGAAGGTACCGCGGGTGAAGGACAGGTCGTTGCGGGCGTACTGGATCTGGACCAGCCGGCGCAGCATGGAGTCGCGGTCCACTTCATCCCCCACCCGCAGCCGGACCATCCGGTCGACGTACTCCTGCGGCGTGCCGAGGCCGTAGATCGCACTCACCGTGGCCACCACGATCACGTCCCGGCGGGTGAGCAGACTGTTCGTGGCGCTGTGCCGCAGCCGCTCCACTTCCTGGTTGATCGAGGAGTCCTTCTCGATGAAGGTGTCGGTCTGGGGTATGTACGCCTCGGGCTGGTAGTAGTCGTAGTAACTGACGAAGTACTCCACCGCGTTGTGCGGCATCAGTTCCCGGAACTCGTTGGCCAACTGCGCGGCAAGCGTCTTGTTGGGAGCCATGACGAGGGTCGGACGCTGCAGCTTCTCGACGATCCAGGCGGTGGTCGCGCTCTTGCCGGTGCCGGTGGCACCGAGCAGGACCACGTCCTGGGCGCCTGCCCGGATCCGCCGCGCGATCTCATCGATGGCCTCGGGCTGGTCACCGGCCGGTTCGTACTCGCTGACCACCTCGAACGGCGCCACGGTGCGCTGCAAGTCAGTCACGGGGCGCGTCATGGTTCAACGCTACGCCGGGGGTCTGACAGGCGCGGCCACAGGTTTGCCCACGGGACTCCCCCGCCGCTCGGTCGACTTTGGGCGTATCTGGTCACCTAGTGACGCGATATGACCAAAGTCCCGTAACGATAGACGTCACCACCTCACTACGCTCGAACCCATGCGGCGCATCGGGCTCACCGGCGGGATCGGATCCGGCAAGTCGACGGTATCGGCGATGCTGGCGGACCTGGGCGCGCACGTCGTCGACGCGGACGCCATCGCCCGCGAAGTCGTCGAACCGGGCTCCCAGGGCCTGGCCGAACTCGCAGAGACGTTCGGCCAGGCGATCCTCAACCCCGACGGTTCGCTCGACCGAGCCGGGCTCGCGGACGTGGCCTTCGCCGATCCGCAGGCCCGAGCCACCCTGAACGGCATCCTCCATCCGAAGATCGCTGCCCGCACGGCCGAACTGATCGCCCAGATCCCGGATGACGCGGTCCTCGTGCACGACGTGCCGTTGCTCGTGGAACTCGGCATGCAGAAGGCATACGACCTCGTGGTCGTCGTGGACGCTCCCGACGAACTGCGGGTGCAGCGCCTGGTGGCACGGGGGATGCCGCAGGAGGATGCCCGAGCGCGCATCGCGGCCCAGGCCGTGCGTGAGCAGCGGCTGGCGGTTGCCGACGTGGTCATCGACAACTCCGGCGACTTGGAAGATCTCAGCCAGCAGGTACGGAAGGCGTGGCCGCTTCTGTGCGGCCGGCCTTGAGCAGTCGCGGTCCGAGCCAGGTCCAGTACAGGCGGGCGCCTTCCTCGGTGAAATGCACGCCGTCGGTGTGCAGCGGAACCCCGTCGAGCTCGGACTGGTAGCCACCCGGACACAGGTAGGGATTCGGATCGATCACGGTGACATCCAGACCGGAGCGCTTCACCGCTTCACGGGCCGCCTCATTGACGGCTGTTGCCCGGGCGCGATCGTTCACAACGGCCGGATAGCGGCCCGCCTGGAACAGGACCGCATCAGGCAGATCCAGGTCGGGAGCACCGTGGCAGGTGTCCAGGACCAGCGCCTGACGAGGGGTGGCCGCCGCCAGTTCGCCCAAGACCTTCTCATAGTCGGCCACGGTCGCCTCGTGCCACCGCGGATCCGTGTAAGGGACCCGTTCTCCGCCGATCCACCGGTCGTACTGCTCCCACGGCCCGACGAACATCACCCCCAGGTTGGCCCCGGAGGCCGAGATCCGGCCGGCCCGCTCCATGCTCCACTTGGCACACTCGTCGCGGATCGGCAGTTTGGCGCCGTTCAGCGCCACTTCGAAGGGAACCAGACCGCACCCGAACTCCGTGCCGGGCAGCACGGACAGGCCGGGGACCTCGTCGGGCTCAAACGCGGCATAGAGCGACAAAGCCACGGAGTCGCCGACCAGCACTGCCCTCACGTCCTCCACGGGTCCACTGGTCGGGCTCGCATGCGGCGAAGCGGATCGGGTGGCACTGTCCCGGATCGCCTCCAGCGAGTCCTGCGCGGGTGGTTGCGCCGTCGCCGCGGTCACCCCAAGCAGTCCGAGCACCGCCACCGGGGTACCCAGTGCGACGGCGATGCGCTGCGGCCGTGGCAGTCGGTTCAGAGCGCCGCGACGAACGGGCATCTCGACGAGGTAGTACGACAGCGTTGCGGCCCCAAATGTTACGGCGACCCGTAGGAGCAGCAGTCCCCAGCCCGCAAGGCCGGTTCGGTCCGGGCTGAGCACGACATAGACCGGCCAGTGCCACAGATAGAGGCCGTAGGAGATCCGGCCGACCCACACGACCGGGGGGATCGAGAGAACCCGCCCGACCATGCCGTCCGGGTGTGCTTGGACCGTGACCAGCAGGGCTGCGGACACCAGCGCGAACACCAGGAAGCCGCCCTCGTACAGCCACACCGTCCGGTCCGAGATCACCACCATGAGCGCGATGACTAATGCCAGTGCCAAGGGGCCCAGCCAACGTGCCGGCACCCGCATTTGCTCCAGCACACGCGGGGTGAGGACGACTGCGAGAGTGGCTCCCACCAGTAGGGACTGCAGGCGCGTGTCCGTGCCGTAGTAGACGCGCGACGCGTCCGAGGCCGGATCGGCGAGCCAGGCCATCTCCACCGCCGAGACCGCCGCCAGGGCGGCGAAGCCGGTCGCCAACACCCGCCGAGAGCGCATCCGCGGCAGCAACAGCACCAGCACGAGCGGCAGCAGCAGGTACCACTGCTCCTCGATCGCCAGTCTCCACGTGTGCGTGAGCGGCGAGGGATCCTGGAACTGGGCGAAATAGGAGTTGCCACCCGCGATGAACCACCAGTTGCTCACATAGAACAACGTGGCCACGGCATCTCCGCGAATGGCTGTCGCCGCCTCGCCGGAAAGGAACGCTCCGTAGGCGACCACCGCCAGCAACACGAGCAGCAGGGCGGGCAGCAACCGTCGCGCCCGCCGGCCCCAGAATGCCGGCAGGTCCAGCCGTCCGGTTCGCTCCTGCTCCTGCAGGAGCAGGGTGGTGATCAGGAAGCCGGAGAGCACGAAGAACACGTCCACCCCGAGGAATCCGCCGCCGAGCCAGGAGGATCCCCCGTGGTACAGCATCACGGCCAGCACCGCGATCGCCCGCAAGCCGTCCAGAGCCGGGTTGTAGGCGAGCCCGCGGGATGCATCACCTGCTGCCGCCGTGGACAGTGCCGCCCCGTCTGCTCGTTCGTCGCCCACTAGCCGAAGCCCCTGGGTTCGAAAGGCACCACCGCTCCGGTCCGCGGACTGATGCGGTTTCCGATCCTGACCTCCGTGACGCATACCGTGACCCCCGGCGTCCCGACCGAGACGAGCACTTCTTCACCGGGCCCGGACACCGGGAAGTACACCGCATCGAGGCCGGACGCAGGCAGGTCGACGGTGTTGATCTGCCCCCCGACGGCCATGTTCAACACAGTGTCCGTCTGGCTGAAGTAGGCCACCCGCGCCAGGTAGCTCCACTCGATCAAGCGCCCGTCCAGGGGAATCGTCCGGGGCGTGGAGGTGACCGCGTAGCCGCAGTCCCGATCGGGGCCTTCGGGGGACGTCGGCCCCTCGACGTCCTGCACCTCGACCGAGCCGTCGTCGGCGAAGCCGTAGAGAGTTCCCCTCGTCGTATCGCTGAACACCGGTGCTCCGGGCTGCGGGGACATGACCGCCCGCGTATTGGCGTACTGCCACAGCAGCCCGGGAACGAGATCCTCGGGCACCCGCTGCGCGATCACCGTCTGATCCGGCGGGATGTCGGCGAAACCCAGCACCGCCCTGCCCATGTAGTCCCGCGCCTCGTTGCGCCCCCAGGCGGCGGCGGGCACCACGGTGGACGCCACCATCGACACGGCCAGTGCCCCGGCCACGATCCACGCACGCGCCCTCCTGCCGCCTTCCTGCCACCAGATGGGCACCAGACCCAGGCACAACAGGATCGTGACCGGCAGCACGAGGTCGAAGGTGTAGCGGTAGGCCGGGCTGGCCAGATTCGTCCCGGAGCGGCCGAGGACCGGCAGTGCCGTGGCGGCAAGAGCGTAGAGAAGGGCCCACGGCACGAAGCCCGAAACCTGGGGACGCCTGCGCACGATGGCGACCAGGGCGACCGCGCAGGCCACTAGGCACATGACGCCGATGAATCCGGGCGGCGCGGGAAGCACGCGCACCGCCGGCCACGACACATTCGGCACCTCGAACCACCACCAGGGCCCGCCGAGAACCGCCGGCGCGATATTGATGACCCACAGATCCCACATCATCCGTGCCGCCCGGCCCACGGACGGGTCTCCCTGCACTCCGCTGGTGGACAGGGCGGAAAGCCCCGCCATCCCCAGCGAGACCACCCCGCTCGCCAGCCACAACCCGCGTAGTGACCGCCAGGCACCCCGGACACCAAGGGGCCCATCGGGCAGGATCGCGACCCCCGCCGCAAGGCCGAAGAGCAGCAGGATCGAGAGGAATCCCTTGCTGTCCGAAAGGGCAGCTGCGACATAGGCAACCAGCGCCGGCCACCAGGGACCGCCTCGCCGCACGGCGCGCGCGAGTGCCCAGAGTGCTGCCGCGGTGAAGGCGAGGTAAGTCATCGAGTAGACAGTCGTGCACCACCACGTCCCCACCTCGAAGGTGAACAGCCCCAGCCCCACCGTCACGCAGGCCAGCACCGCTGCACGCACCCGACCGGTCAGTACCCACATCAGCGCAGCGCTGAACCCCAGCGTGAGCGCCAGCAGGACGGATGTGGCGACGACCACGGCGGTGTATGAACCGGGGAACAGTGCCTGCAGGACCCACTCGAGGCTGTAGCCGATGGGGCTCACGTGGTCGTTGTACGGTTCGAAGGCGTAGTCCAGCGACCACGGCTGGCTGGCGGCCCGGTAGCGGATGGCGAAGTCGTCGCCGAGGAAGTAGCCGCGCCAGCCGATGACCGAACGCAGGACCACCAGGCACGCGATCAGCGCTGGGATCGCCAACCACCACGACCGCCGGCCAGGTGGGATAGCTCGGCGGTCCGCCGACCTTTCGGTCATGTCAGCACCGTACCGATGCCAGCCCCGGCATCGGCCGCCGCGTGACCATCATCCGGCTGCCGTCCGCGGACTTCCCGCCTGGGCCTCTCTGCGCCCGCCTGGCTCAGCTGCACCAGAAGGAGTACTCACTGCTGTCCGCTTTCGGAAGCACCGCCCAGCCGCGAGTGCCGACCTCCGGCGCCTGGGCAGTCTCGTCCCACACCACTTGGGCCACCAGCACCCCCCGGAGAGTCACGACCGCGCGGCGGTCAGTGGTGCACTGGCCCGCCCTGTCCCGAATGCCCAGCAACTGCAGCAAGGAATCCCCTTCCACGGGCGCGAGCCGGCTCGGGGTGAACTGGTTCCACCCGCCACCCAGTGGCTCGCCCGGGATGAGATCGGGATCTGTCAGCGCCAGGGGGAAGTCAGCGCCGACTGCGTCCAGATCCTGCTGCTTCCAGCCGTCGATGGTGGGCAGTGCGGCGGGCATCTGCTCCAACTGGGGCTGTTCGCGTCCGAGATCCACTACGAAGTAGGGCCCCTCCGCGGGTGGACTTGCGAGGTCTGGCGCCAGCGCCGGTCCGTCCTCCACGGCCACCCCGGCCGCGTCCAGGATGGTCTTGGCGATCTGGGCGGTGGACCGTGGTTCCGTCACCCGCTCCGGCGCGGACTGTCCCGCGTACTTCACGAGTAGCGGCACGTGTGCGACCTCGTTCCAGACCATGGTCGGATCGTCGCCGATCCGGCTGTCGCCGGTTCGTGTGAACGCGCGTCCGTGGTCGCTGTTGATGATCACCATGGTCTGGTCCAGCCTGCCCTCGGATTCCAGCCGGTCCATTACGTCACCGAGTTGACGGTCGAAGTCCACTCCGCCGGCAAGGTAGAGGCGGCGGTTGAGGCGCTCGGACAGTTCCGTCGGAGTGGATCCGTTCGGGTTGTACCAAGTGCTCACCTCGGCGGGCAGCCATGTGTCGAACAACGTCTTGCCCTCGAAATCACGGTCGTACGGGTCGTGGGTCGCAAGGGTGTGCCAGAGGACGAATTCGGGAGGTTGTCCACCTCCGAGCCCGGTAACCCAGGTCTGCGGTCCGGCGGTCTGTTGCGTGGCCGTGGGTTGTGACTGCCAGAAGCCGCGCCAGCGGCCTTCCAAAGGGGGGAACTTGGAGGCGATCGCCGGGTTCATCGTGTTACCGGCCACCGCGGTCACATCGGCGATGAACAAGCCGAGACGCTTCGTCGCCGAGTCGTCCTGGAGCCTGGATTGGGAGCACTGTGACGAGGTGCACAGATCGGTGAAGACCGGGGAGTCGACGACCACGTCGTATACGGGTGCCAGCCAGGAAGCGAGTCCAGGAGACCGCTGTAGTTCCTGCGTCTTCTCGGATTCAAGGGGAATCTTTGCGACACCATTGAGCATGGAAGGAACCGACAACTCCGTGCCGTTCGCGGTCGAGTAGGCGCGCGTGTACGTCGTGGACGTCTGCTGCAACTTCCGCAGGTTCGGGAACTCGGGCCGGACCCGGCCTTTGGCATCGAAGAACATCTGGTACTGGGCCCGGTCCGGCAGGATCCACAGGACGCTGGGCCGGTTCTGGGTGGCACCGTAGTCGACCTGGCGGGCCGCGAACTCGTTGCCGCTCGTCGCGCCCGCCGTGAACAGCGGGAACATCGCGGTCACCGCCGCGATCACCAGCAGGACCTTGCCGAAGATGATCCGCCGTGCGACCAGCGTGAACACCGCGCCGGCCACGATGCCGATCAACCAGCCGAAGGCATTTCCGAGCAGGAACGCCGCTGCGAGGAAGGTAAGACCGGAGGCGACGGCGTCGAAGGCCCACGGCGGAAGGAACTTCGCGCTGGCGAATACCACAGCCGTCAGCAGGAACAGCACCACGACGATGACAGCGATCCAGAGCAGGATGAGCACTCTCGGGGAGGTGCCGTGCGCGACGAAGAAGAAGGAGTCGGCGGCCAGAACCTCGTTCGTCCTGACCACAGTGGTCAGGAGCAGCAGGGATACGATCCACGCCGCGATCTCGAGCGGGGAACAGTTGCGCCGCTCACCGAGGAGCTGACGGAGCCGATCCTTCATCCGGACCTCGGACGCCCCGTCGACACGACGACCCTCGTCGACGAGGTCCGCCCCACAACCGCAACATCGTGAAAGTGAACCTCGAGCGCCTCGAGCAGCGCCGGTGTGGAGTAGTCCCCGCTCCAATTGGGGATCTGGCGCAGGAGCAGCGCAGCCTTGTCGTCCTCGTCGGTCGCGAACTCCACGAGCAGTGGCGCCCGGAACCTGGCCAGGGCTTGGACCGCCAGCCTCATGGGCACGCCTTGTGTGATGACGATGTGGTGGAGGACGGCCTGACACAGAACGGCCGTCGGAGCCATGCGCTGCGTGAATGCAGCGAACTCGGTATCGAGCAATCCGGAAGCCGGAGTGAGGTTGGTGACATCTGCCTGGACGGGGGTTATCCGACGGCGCAGAGCGGGTTCTCCCGCGATGCGCTGGCTAAGGACATCGAGGGCCCCCGCATCGGGGTCCAGTACGAGTACGGTGGCGTCTGCCTTCTCGACCAGTTCTGCGGCCACCAAGCCGTCGTTGCCGCCGATGTCGAGGACGAGGCCGCTCCGGGCATCTTCGTTGACGAACTCGACAGAGAGTTCCAGTTTGCGCAGCAGTTCCTCGGACGTGTAGTGGGCACGGTCACCGTAGTCGCTCCACGTGGAGGAATGGGATCCGCCCGATACGGCGACGGTCTGCTTGCGCAGGCGGCCCGTCAGTGAGCGGGTGGCCCTCAGCGCGCGCTCGGGGTGTTGGCGGGCCTGCTCGGCGTATTTCGTCTCGACCGGCGCATGGCCGGCAACGGGTCGCGTGGACGCCTGCAGCACCCAGAGGGATGGCCGCCACCGCTGGCGGCGAGGCATCATGGCCCGGGCGACGTCCGATCGCAGCCCTTTGCGACGGGACAACTCCCAGGCGTCGGCAGCCGTCAGAGTCTTACCGGAACCCACTGCCAACGGGTTGATGAAATGCTCGACGTACTGACGGGTCGCGTTCCACGAGGGGTTGGGGCGCCATTCCTCGACCGATCCGACATCCATGAACACCGGTTGCATCCCCCGGAATTGGACATTGAACGCCGAGGCGTCCTTGAGATCCAGCCCGACAGCCAGCAGGCGGTCTCGCACGTCGAGCGTGTGCAGACCTGCCGAACGCAGAAGGGCATCCGGCCATTCCCAGGGGTAGGTGATGCTGCCCACGGATTCCACATCGAACACCCGTGAACCACCCGGCGCGGAGCGTCCGCCATTGCGAGCATGGGCCTCCAGCACCTTGTGCGCCGTGTCCGGAGCCGACTCCTCGAAGCGGACGAGCGACCCGTCGGCCACCAGCGATTCATAGACCTCCGAGTCACGCAACCGTGAGAGGGCGCCTGCGGATGCGGGTCCGGCCACGCGATACCAACGGTCGCCGAGGGCGACGGCAGCGTTCTCCGGGTCGCGGTAACTGCCCGACCCCGCAGTCACTCGGGCTTCGGCGGGGGCGTCTCAGTTGCCGTGCGCGACGTTGCCTCGCCGGCCGGCTTCGCCGCGGACACGCCCTCCTCGTCCACCGGACCCTCCTTGCGGGTGCGGCCAAGCAGGCGGTCCAGCTTGCCACGCAGGAAGAACCAGATGGCGGCGAAGCCACCAGCAATGGCCGTGAGCAGGTACGAACCCGTGCCCGCGTCGATATAAGCGACCACAGAGTGCATCTCTTCCTCCCCCAGGTCCTCGTCGGATGTTCCGGGCAATGTCCCGACCGTATCAGTTCGTTCGGACGTCGCAGGGCAGGACAGAGCGTCCCCCACGCGGATCGTGTCATCATCTGGTTCGGTCGAAGTCCGACTCCCACGTGGCCCGGGTGGGTCCACCCGAGCCACCACGGCCCGTTCGCCTCCATCTCGTGGCCGACATCCTCACCGGCAGCCACGAGATGGAGGGCTGCTGTGGGACTTCTGGGACAAATCGCCCAGAATTCCTCCATCTGGTGGCCGACATGGGAACTGGACTTCAGGTGTTGGCCAGAGGATGGAGGGCGGCGGTCAACCTCCCTCTTGCTCAACAACCGCGCTGGCTCGGGGAGCCGTCATTCGCCGGTCGTGCCCCCGCGATCGGCGACGATCTGCGAAAGGGCGGTCGACCAGAAGACGTCCGCACCGTGCTGACCCCAGTGCACCCCGTCCTCCCGCAGCGGCTCGGCGCCCGCGGCGTCCACCGCCGTCCCATCGGACGTGCACGTGAATGCACGGGTGTCGATGAAGTGGGTGTTCGGCATGGCACTCACCTCCGACCTGATGAGGGCATCGATCTTTGCGGATCTCTGCGGGTCGTTGAGGATCTCATCGACCTCGCCGGCCATGCACGGCTGTCCCATGACGTACACGGGGATCCGTCCGGAACTCCCGGCGATGTCGATCGCCTGCCGGAAGCCGTCGAGGAAGGCGCGGTCGAACTCGGCAGTGCCCGGGGCATACGTCGCACCTGCGATCGACCGGTCGAACGAGTCCCAGACAGTACTGCCGATCACCGCCACGTCCGGGGACATCTCGGCGACCTTCTGGCGCCAGACATCCCGCCAGTTCTTGCACTTCTCCGGGTCCTGCACCACTGCCTGACGCACGTACGGCACGTCCACGATGCCGCATCCCAGCGAAAGCGGTCCGTCCACGACCGCGTCCGGGTACTCGTCGTGGGGGAAGTGCTTCCACAAGGCGAGCACAGTGGAGTCTCCTCCCACCATGATCCGCTGCGGAACCTCGGAGGCCTGTGGCCAGGTGATCTGCGAATCCGACGCAGGCGTTCGCGCGGGGAGGAGGGTGGAAGCCGCCACCACCGCCGCCGCGATGGCGTACACACCCCACTGGCGATGGGCGGGCCATTCGGTGAACCGCCCGATGCGTAGGGGCTTCTCGACCAGCACGTAGGACAGCGACGCCACCGCCACGGTCAGCACGATCGCCCAGAATTGCATCGCGAGGCTGCCCTCCCGATCCGTTCCCAACATGAGGAAGATGGGCCAGTGCCACAGGTAGACGCCGTAGGAGATGACCCCTAGGGCGACCAGTGGCCGCCACGACAGCACCGTCGTCAAGACCCCCGAGCCGAGCAGCGCCCAGATCAGAACGGAGGCGAGAACTGCGACGATCAGGAATCCCCCGCGCAGCATCACGGCGTTCGGGATCGGTGCGGCCAGCGCCACCAGGATGGCCGAACCGGAAACCCAGCCCGCTGTACGCCGCGCGCGGGAGTGGATGTCGCCACTGGACAACGGCGACCGGACCGCGATCGCCAGCACGGCACCGACGAGCAGAGCCTGCACCCTGGTCCCAGTGCTGTAGTAGGCCCACGCGGGGTCGGAACCGGCGCGTAGCGCCATCCATCCCGCCGAGACCAGGGCCAGCACGATCAACACCTGCATCAGCCGACGACGCGTCAGACGCGTGCACAGCAGAACCATGAGCACGGCGAACGCGAGATAGAACTGCTCCTCGATGGCCAACGACCAGGTGTGTAATAGCGGGGACTGCAGCGCGAACTGCGCGAAGTAGTCCGATCCGCTGGCGATCTGGTACCAGTTCGTCGTGTACGTCAGCGCCGCCAGAATCTCCGGACGCCATGTGCCGGCATCGGCGTGCGGAACCGCGATCCGGGCCACTGAGATCGCGACCAGCAGCACGAGCAGCGCGGGAGCCAGCCTGCGGGCGCGCCGCAGCCAGAAGTCTCCGAGCGAGATCCCACCGGACGTCCGGGACTCGTCCAGAAGGATCCCGGCGATGAGGAAGCCGCTCAGGACGAAGAAGAGGTCGACTCCGAGGTAGCCGCCGGCCAGGGGGGCCGAGGCTGTGTGGAAGAGCATGACGGCCAGCACAGCCACCGCCCGCAGACCGTCCAAGGAGCGGATCCGGCCCGGACGTCCTGGCTGCGTCCGCTCAGTATCCAGCCCGAGGTCACTGGCCGCAGTGGTCATCGAGGACACTCTGGCATACGAATGCCGGCAGCCCGTCGCGACTGCCGGCATTCATGTCGGCTTACCCCTCGCTCTGCAACTTCTCCCGCAATGCGGCCAAGGCCTCGTTGGCGTCCTCGTCCAGAGAACCCGACGGCTCGGCGGCAGCAGCGGTGTAGTCCCCGCCTGCCTCGGCCTCCTCGTCGGCCTTCTTGGCCTCGGTGATCTGCTCCTTGTGCTGCTGCCAGCGCTGGTAGGCCTCCTGGTACTGCTGTTCCCACTCGGTGCGCTGGTCCTCGAAACCGGCCTTCCATTCGCCGCTGACCGGGTCGAAACCCTCCGGCCCGATGTAGGCGCCGTGCTCGTCGTACGAGGCCGGCATCCCGTACAGGTACGGGTCAAACTCGTCGGTGGTCTCCGCGCCGGCGTCCTCGTTGGCCTGCTTCAGCGACAGCGAGATCCGGCGGCGGTCGAGATCGATGTCGATCACCTTCACGAAGATCTCGTCGTTGACCTGCACGATCTGCTCCGGGATCTCCACGTGACGCTCGGCCAACTCGGAGATGTGAACCAGCCCCTCGATGCCCTCGGCCACGCGCACGAACGAGCCGAAGGGCACCAGTTTGGTGACCCGTCCCGGCACGACCTGGCCAATCGCGTGGGTACGCGCGAAGTGCTGCCAGGGGTCCTCCTGGGTAGCCTTCAGCGACAGCGACACGCGCTCGCGGTCCATGTCCACGTCGAGCACCTCGACGGTGACCTCTTGGCCGACCTCGACGACTTCCTGCGGATGGTCGATGTGCTTCCACGACAACTCGGACACGTGCACCAGACCGTCGACGCCGCCGAGGTCCACGAACGCACCGAAGTTGACGATGCTCGACACGACACCCGTGCGGACCTGACCCTTCTGGAGCTGGTTCAGGAAGCCGGTGCGCACCACGGACTGGGTCTGCTCCAGGAACGCCCGGCGCGAGAGCACGACGTTGTTCCGGTTCTTGTCCAGTTCAATGATCTTGGACTCGAGTTCCTGCCCGACGAAGGGCTGGAGGTCACGGACCCGGCGCATGTCGACCAGGGAGGCCGGCAGGAAGCCGCGCAGTCCGATGTCGACGATCAGACCGCCCTTGACGACCTCGATCACAGTGCCGGTGACCACGCCGTCGGCTTCCTTGACCTTCTCGATGTCGCCCCACGCGCGCTCGTACTGGGCACGCTTCTTGGACAGCATCAGCCGTCCGTCCTTGTCCTCTTTCTGAAGGACCAGGGCCTCGACCCGGTCACCGACCTCGACCACCTGCGAGGGGTCGATGTCGTGCTTGATGCTCAGTTCGCGGGCGGGGATGACGCCTTCGGTCTTGTATCCGATGTCGAGGAGGACCTCGTCACGGTCGACCTTGACGATGACGCCTTCGACGATGTCGCCGTCATTGAAGTCCTTGATCGTCTCGTCGATCGCGGCCAGCAGAGCCTCGGTGTCGCCGATGTCGTTGACGGCCACGTGGGCCGGGGAGGAAGTTGGTACAGCAGAGATCTCGGGGTTTTCAGTCATGAAGTGTTAATAGCCGGTCTGTTCGTAGGTCACCACGGCGAGCCACGGGTGTGAGAACCACTCGGTCCGGGTTTCACGGCACGACGCTGCGGAGGCCGCTCTGGCCCCGGACCAGCATAGCGAAGGGGCGGCCGGCCCTTGCAGGCCGACCGCCCCTTGTCACGCGGATGAGAGCCGACTACGCGTCGTCCGGCCCCTTGCCGGCGTCGTCAAGCACCTGAGTGGCGGTGTCGGACGAGGATGCGCTGCCTGCGGGCACGAGATCCTCGTCCTTCTCACCGGTGTCCTCACTCTCGTTGCCGCCGCGCAGCATGAGCAGCCCGATCACGAGCAGGATGATGCCGAGCACGAGCAGCACCAGCGGAGCCGTGCTGCCCACCATCTTGATCTGGTTCGCCTGGGCGGCGATGTCGTCGGCGCCCTCCTGAGTCCCGTTGGTGCCGGTGTACTTGGCCTTGACCAGTTGCACAACGCCGTCGAGGTCGAACGTGGAGTCCTCAGTGGATTCTCCCGCCACGATCTGACCGGTCACCGGGTCCACCCAGTAGGTGTTGACCACGGAGTACATCTCGTCGAGGACCGTGTTGCCCTCAGCGCTTGCCTTCTCGTCGGGGAGCGCGGCCGTCGGCACCTCGAGGGTCCCCACCTTCGTCGGGGGTACCTCGTTCTTGAACACGTACGTGTTGATGCCGAACTTCTCCTCCTGTCCCTGGTAGCTGAACGTGGCGCCGCTCAAAATACTCGTGTTGAAGACCTGGTAGTCCTGCTGCTGGACGTCGAAGGGGAACTTCACCGGAAGGATCGAACCGGACATGTTGGCTGGCTCATCGTTGACGCTGGCCCCGCAGCAGTCCACGAGCTCGGAAGAGACCCGGTTGAAGGCGTACCGCGCCGTGCTCGCGTCGATCAAGTCGCCCGTGGCGTTGTCGGTGACCCGCTGGAAGTAGTCGAAGACCCCCAGGTCCTGTGACTTCGCCTCGGGCTGCTCGGCAGCGGGCACGTCACCACGGACATAGACGAACTGCGTGGCCTCCACGTTGCGGTCGTAGGGGTCCTTGTCCCCCTCAGCGACCTTCTGCGGGTTCAGCTTCTGCTCGAAGACCACATTCGAGGTCGACTCCGAATACTGGTCCACGGGTGTCTTGGCCGCGCTCGGCAAGACATAAAACCTGAGCAAAGGAGCAAGCACAAGCATTGCCACACCCAGCGCCAGCAGGATCAGACCCACCACTCGCTTCATCACGCCTCCATCGTTGGCCAACACCAGCATGCTGACGCTATCGGATTTGACGTGCCCTTTGCAGCCTGTTCGACGGACACGCCCGAAGAAGTAGTCTTGCCAGGTGTCCGTAGCCATGCGCCGCCTGTCCGATCTGTTCCGGATCGATGCAGTCGTGCCACATCGGTTCACCACTCTGGACGGCTATCGCGCCATCGCGGCCCTCGTGGTCGTCACCACGCACGTGGCGTACTTCAGCGGGGTGGTCGTGGTGACGGCGTGGGGCCACGCGTTCTCCCGCCTGGACATCGGGGTGACCGTCTTCTTCCTCCTCTCCGGCTTCCTGCTGTACCGACCGTGGTCCAACGCGGCGCTGCGCGGTACCAGTTGGCCGAGCATCAGGACATACTTCCGGCGCCGGCTATGGCGGATCCTGCCTGCATATCTGCTGCTCGTCGTCGTGGTGCTGGCGGTGATGCCAGGCATCGAAGTGCATCCGAAGCACTGGATCTCGCACCTGACGCTGACGCAGATCTACTGGCCGCGGCTGCTGATCAACGGACTGACGCAGACCTGGTCCCTGGCCACCGAGGTGACCTTCTACCTCGCACTGCCCGCCATCGCCTGGTTCGTGGGCAGACGACACCGCGGCGATGTGGACGCCAGCGTGCGCCGGCAGCTATGGGTCCTGGGGGCATGCGCGGTGATCGCATTCCTCTGGCTGGGGCTGCGAACCCTGTCGCCGCTGCACAGCCTGGCGGTCGTCAACATGTGGCTGCCCGGCTTCCTGGACTGGTTCGCGGTGGGCATGCTGTGCGCATTGGTGCACAACCGGCTGCGCCTGCCCGATCCACCGATGTGGATGCGCCGGCTCAACGCGCTGGCCGACGATGTCGGCACCTGCCTGCTGCTGGCCGCCGGGTTCTTCCTGCTTGCGACCACCCCGATCGCGGGACCTTACACATTCGGGGAGGGATCGGCCTCACAGGCTCTCGTGCGCCACTACCTGTACCTCGGCGCGGCCGCGAGTTTCGTCCTGCCGGGCTTCCTCGGCACGGATGGCTGGGGCGCATGGCGCCGGCTGCTGGCCTCACCGCTGATGGTCTACCTGGGGACGATCTCGTATGGCATCTTCCTGTGGCATCTGTTCGTCCTCGAGACCGGTTCGCACATCTTCGGCATCCCCGGGTTCAGCGGCTGGTTCTGGCTGCTGTGGCCGATGACCGTCGTGGGAACCGTGGCACTGGCCCACGTCAGTTTCGTCCTCATAGAGCGCCCGGCCCAGCGCTACGCGCACTCGGCGCGCCGCTGGGGCCGGCGAGGCGACGCGGCCAGCCCGCCCACAGAACAGCGGCCCAAGCAGCCGCGAGCGCACAGCCCTGCAGAACCACAACGGCAGCCGCAGGTCTGATCCCGGCCACCGCGGCCAGCAGAACGGCCGTCATCACCGCTGTGAAGGCGACCACGGCCCAGGGCAGCCGGCGCACGGCCAGCAACGCCACCACGAAGGCGAGCAGACCCCACGGACCGAGCGTCAGGAGAACCCCTGCGCCGATGATCGCGGTAGTCACCCGGGGCAGGTCGCGCGACCCCACCGCCGGCTTGACACCCAGCCGGGGCGGCCGCAGCGCCACCGCGACGACGCTCAACGCCGCGATCAACCCGACGAGCAGACCCCATCGGTAGCCATGGTCGGGCGCGAACGTGATGTCCACATCGCCGCTCGCCCCGGCAGGCACCACGAACGCCTGCTTCCACCCGTCGACCCGGATCGGTTCCAACTGTTGGCCGGCCATTGCCGCCTGCCAGCCCGGATTGAAGTTCTCCGCCACCTCCAGGACCCGGGGCTGCTCGTCCGCCCTGACCTGCACAGTGCGCGCGGTCGCGTCCCAGCGCGTGACCTGCGGGGACTGGGCACGACCGCTCGGTCCGAAGAAGTCCTCGGGTGCGAACGCCGCCACCACCGGCTGGAACGCCTCGCTGCTGCGAACGGCCACCTGGTGCCGGCCGGCGGGCAGAGTGACCGGACCACTGCACGGCTGCGCCGCAAGGGCGTCTCCGTCGACCAACTGCTCGACCCGGGCGGTTACCGATGTGCGTGCGACCACGGCGCCGTCCACCTCGATGTCCGGTCCCATGCCGCACTGCAGCGCCACGACCGCGTCCGGTGGCAGTTCCTCGCGCAGGTCATCGGCGCCGATCAGGCCGATCTCGGAAACGCCGACGGGCAGACTCGTTTCGCCGAGTTCGGACCGCGACCGGACCTGGTTGGCGGACAGGATCCGGATCGTGATGGTGTCGGTGTCGACGGGGTCGAACCTGAACAGGCCCCGGTTGTCCGTGAATCCACTTGCGGTCCTGGTACCGGCCTGCACCTGCAGTTCCAGCGGGAACGAGGCGTTCAAGCCCGGGCGGTTGACGAGTCTGATCCCCCGCAGAGTCCGGGTCTCGGGAAGCCTGATGGTGATCGCAGGCTGTTTGTCATCGGGCGCTGCTTGCCATGCGGTTCCGAGGCGGCGGTCGAAGGCCGACAGACCGGAACCGGCCACTGCCGACGTTCGGGTGGAGGTCGTCTCGACGCGCGCTCCCGCCACCTGCTCGATGGCGGACGTCACCGTCGCTGTGTCCCTGGGAATCACGACGACCCGCGGTTGCGTGGTCAACTCGGACGGGAGATCCACCACCCTCAACAGTCCGGGCCGGTCCTGCGAGAAGCGGCCGAGTCCGTCCGAACAGATCATGCGGTCGTCGCGGGGCACGCACTCACTTGCATCGCCGGGTCGTGCGGTCAGCAGCACCGCGTCCCCGGACACGCCGGCCGGCAACTGCAGTTCGCTGGCTCCTTCACCGGGCAGCCTGACTTCCCGGATCCCTAGCAGCGGGGGCCGGAACACATCGGCGACCCCGATCCTGACGAACGATGTCGGTCCCGCCGAGATCGACATCGTCTGCCAGCCTGCGAAGTCGCGTGCGTCGACCGACGTCGTCCCGTTGTCCGTGGTGATCTCGAGCGGGATGGTGGATTCACTCTTGGTGCCCCGGTTCAGCAAAGCGATCTCGAGAGTGTCGCCGAGGTCCACGGGCTCGGGGTACCGGACCTCCCAGTAGGAGCCCTCCTCGTTGAGCGCGCCCGGCCGCCACGCGGTATCCATCGCACCGTCCATTGCCGCAGCCGGTGTGGCACCGCGCGGCTGGCGCCAGGTGGCATCGACGTCGGAGGCGGAACTACTCGCATCGAATTCGAGCCCGGGGGTCGCAACCGTCGTGCCTTCCTCGCCGAACACCCGGTAGTCGTGCACCGCCCGCGACTGCACGTACTGCTGGTTCTCGGTCATTGTGGGTGACTCGTTGTCGCGCATGTAGCCGAACGTGATCTCCCGGCGACGGTCGGTGTCGGTGACCACCCCGCTAGCCGGCGTGAGGGCCCCGGCGTCGGGGTCCCCTGACAGAATCGTCGGCCGGTTTCCCAGCGCGCCGACATCGGCCATGGACAACAACGCCTCGGGGCCGCCCTGGACTTCGATGGCGGTGTTGGCCGGACGCAGCAGCACCCGGGGGTCGGTGGCCGTGTTGCTGGCATCCACCTGGTAGATCTCCACCGCTGGGTAGCTCACCCGAAGGCCCTCGTCGGCGATCACCTCGCCGCTGATCGGACGCTCCACGACCGGGCCGAACCAGGCCACTCGCCGCATCCCTGCGCTGCTGTTGAGGGCTTGGTGGACCCGGATCGGCATCGGGGCCTGCGCGCTAGCGGCAAGGTCGTTGCGAACCACCAAGTACCGCACGCCCATGCGATCTAGGTACTGCGACAGTCCGGGACTTCCCTGACCCGACTCGAGCCGGGCTTCGACCAAGTCCAACATCCGGATGTTGCCGGCGCTGGACAGCGGCACCGCGTCCCTGACACCCCAGGGATACCCACCGAAAGCCTGAAGTGGCTCATCCTGGGTTCTGCCCCACACGTACTGGCCGAAGGATGCCCCGGGCACGATCAGCGCCCGGCCTGGGTCAGCCTGCGTGTTCAGCCAGACCGACGCCTCCCGCCAGTGCTCGGCCACCGACATGTATGAACGGCCGCGCTCCAGCTGACCGGACAGCGCCGGCCACCAGGACAGAACCAGTGCGGCCAGAAGTGCCGTGGTGAGCAGGGGCTTCCATCTCGGGCGGGAACCCGTCGGCCAGACCGCCGACAGCAGGTGGCACATGCCCACGATGAGCGGGATCCGCACCACGAGGTCGAACTTGTGCACATTGCGCAGGGGCGAGCCCGCCCCGTCCAGGAAGGTCTGGATTTGCTCACTGCCCAGGCCGCTGAAGACTCCGGTGTGTCCGGCCGTCACCAGGACCACTCCCGCGACCGCGGCCCCGACCAAGAAGGTGCGGTGCGGCAGTGACCGCATAGCCAGTCCGGCCACCCCGGCAGCCGCGACCGCCCCGGTCGCCACAACGAGCACCGGATTCGTCGCGAGCATCCAGCCCGCCTTCCACGCAGAGGCACTGCCCAGGTAGGCCAACCAGTGGTCCGCTCCGCGCAGGACGGTGGTCGGGTCGGTGATCGATGTGGTGAACTGCGACGACTCGATCCAGTCCAGGAAAGGCGGCGAGTACCTTCCCAGGACCACCAGCGGCAGTAACCACCACAAGATGGCCAGGAAGGTCAAACCTGCCCACCAGCGGATCAACTGCCGGCGCCGGGGACCTGGTTGCCGGGTGAGCAGCCACCAAGCGGCCAATGGCAGCACCGCACCGGTGGCCACGGCGTTCACTCCCCCGGCCAGCATCACCGCCACAGCCGACAACGCCGCGGCGCGAGCCGGATTGCCCCGGGAGGCCCCCCGGACCAGCGGCAGCAGAACCCACGGGGCGAGCGCCATCGGCCACACCTCGACCGAGATCGCCCCGATCGCCGACTGCGGCCGCACGGCCAAGGCGTACGCGAGCCCTGCCAGGATCTGCGGCCAGCCGGATCCGACCCGCAAAGCACGCACCAGCAAGTACATCCCGAGGAAGGCGGTGACCAGGATCAGGGACCACCACAGCCGCTGCACCACCCAGTCGGGCACGCCGAGGCTCTGCCCGAGGCCGAAGAACGGGCCCATCGGCCACAAATAGCCGTAGGCCTGGTTCTGCAGTTGCCCGAAGAACCCCTGCGGATCCCACAGATGCAGGGACCTGGCCAAGAAACCCCACGGATTGACGGTCAGATCGAGTTTCGTGTCGGCGGCCACCCGACCGGGATCCTGCAGGAAGGCCAGTGTCACCAGCGCCAGGCACACGGCGGTCACGCGGACCCGCCACGCCGGTGGGGCCTGTCTGGCCGGCGTCTGCGGCGCTGCCCGGGAGGTGTCGTCGAGGAGGGTCATCGCTTCCTCAGTATGAGTGCCACGTTCCAGGTCAGAACCTCCCGGATCACGGGGACCGATCGGAGCCAGTAGAACGCCGCCGGCAGGTACCTGGGGATGATGTCCACGACCTCGGCGTCCTCACGGCTGCGTGCCCAGCGCATGCCTTGGGCCATCGACACCGGGAACAGCGATTCGCCGTACAGGTTCTTTGGCGGGTGGCCCATCACCCGTGCGTACCTTCGTGCCGCATGATCACCGCCGAGGTAGTGCCATGGCGCGGTCTCGTGCCCGCCCCAGGGTCCGTACCACAGGGTGTAGGAGTAGAAGACGAGCCCGCCGGGCCGGCAGACCCTGATCATCTCGTCGCCCATCGTCCATGGCGCCGGCACGTGCTCACCCACGTTGCTGGAGTACACGAGGTCGAAGGCGCCATCGCGGAAGGGCAGGGCCTGCCCGTCACCGATCACCGTGCCCGGCAACGGCACCCGGCCGTGCAGTGCCAGTTCCCCGGCATCGGCGTCCAGTGGCGTGTACCGCGCGCCGGCGGCCGCGAACGCATCGGCCCAGTACCCGGGACCACCACCCACATCCAGCACATGCGCGTCGTTCAGGTCGGTCAGGCACTCCAACTGCTCTACCGAATCCCTGGCCATCGTGGTGTAGAAGCGGTCCGGGTCGGTCTGCTCCACCTGGAAATCACGGAACAACCTGCCCGCCCGCGCCCACGTCGCCATCGAGCGCAGCCGGGTTCCGGCATCCGGGCGAATGGGACTCACCGTTAGAACCTAAGCCAAGCGCGCTGATCCGTGGGGCGATCGGGGGTACCGTGTCACGGACAAGGAGGCTTCCGATGACCACCAGCAAGGTGCTGCGCTTGTTGTTCCTCAATTGGCGCGACACCAGGCACCCCGAAGGCGGAGGCTCCGAGGTCTACGTGGAGAACGTGGCCCGTTCGCTGGCGGCCGCCGGGCATCACGTCACCGTGTTCTGCGCTATGTACGAGGGGGCTCTCCCACGCGAGACCGTCGACGGCGTCCACTTCGTGCGGGCCGGCACCAAACTCGGTGTCTACGGTGAGGCGGTACGCCGAGTGCGACGCCGTGAGTTCGGGCGGCTCGACGCCATCGTCGATGTCCAGAACGGGATCCCGTTCATGTCGCGAGCGGTCGCCGGGGAGACACCCGTGGTCGTTCTGGTGCACCACGTCCACCGGGAGCAGTGGCCGGTGGTCTACGACCGTCTCCGGTCCCGCATCGGCTGGTGGATCGAATCGGTCCTCGCGCCGCGCCTCTACCGGGACTGCACATATGTGGCGGTCTCGCACAAGACCCGCGACGAACTCGACCAGCTGGGTGTGTCCGCGCACCGGGTGCGGGTGATCCACAACGGCATCGAGCAGGCGCCTGGCCTTGACGTCGGCCGATCCCCGCACCCCCACATCGCCGTGGTGGGCCGCCTCGTCCCGCACAAGCGCGTGGAACACGTCCTGCGCGCCGCTGCCATCCTGCGCCGCGATCACCCGGACCTGCGGATATCGGTGGTGGGTGACGGCTGGTGGTCACCACGGCTGCGCCGGGTGGCGGACACCCTGGCCGTGTCGGACATGGTGGACTTCCTGGGTTTCGTGGACGAGAAGACCAAACACCGGGTCTACGCGTCGGCATGGCTGCTGGCACTGCCGTCGCTGAAGGAGGGCTGGGGGATCGTGGTCATGGAGGCTGCGACCCATTCCGTGCCGACGGTGGCCTACCGCGATGCCGGAGGTGTGGCCGAATCCATCGTCGACGGACGCACCGGGGTGCTGGTCGATGGTGGTGTGGAGCAGTTCGCGCAGGCGCTTGGTCACCTGCTCAGTCAGGAGACCACCCGCAACGAAATGGGTCAGGCGGCCCAGCAGCGAGCCGAGTACTTCACATGGGCTGCCACGACCAAGGAATTCGCTGATGTGCTGACTGAAGTCGCCGGCGGAAGTACCAATGGCGAGGTGTCTGTAGTACCGGCACCGTCAGGTCACGTAGAGCACCAGGCGCATGGCGCGCCGACGGATCAGGCGTCGCCGTAAACGATGAACGGCTTGTCGACCGGGGCCGGTGTCGCGGTCTGAGAACTCACGATGCCGAACGCGGCACCAATTGCAAGGACCGCACCGACCACTGCTGCGATGATTGCACCTGCGGGACCACCCATCGAAAGCCTCCTGTTGAACGAATCTCGTCGACGCTAGCACGTTCCCGACCCGCATCGCACGGGTACCGGGACACAATCCGGTCACATCTGGCGATCATCGGCCCCGCGGCTGATCGGGTGCTCGCTCAAGTCGCGGTGGCGCGCCCGATCCCGAGGCCGGGCCGGGGCATTCGTAGACCTGTCGCACCCGCCTTGGGCGCCCTCCTCGCGGAACGCGCGACAGCGCCGACCACCATCTCCCCTCCATCTGCTGGCCACCGATGAGGTCCTCGGCCAGCAGATGGAGGAGTCTCGTAGCACATCTCGGACAAATCGCCCGCAGTTCCTCCATCCGGTGGCCAACCGATGATCTGCACTTCAGCCATCGGCCAGAGGATGGAGGCGGTGTCCCGTCCAGTTCCTTCCCTGACACAGCCCAGGCGGGGGTCGAGTCGACAAGGATCCTGATTTCGATGGGGATCCGTGCGCGTCTGGGCCTTCATGCCAGGTCGGCTGGCCCGCGATCGCGATCCCGGGCCACCGCTGCGACTCCGAGCCCCGCGAGCATGGCCAGCGCGACCAGATCGATCACCGCGACCAGATTGTCCCGGGGCCGGTACACCTCGGTCCCGGAGGTCACTTCGAGCAGTTGCAGACCAGGACCGTTCCACGTCTGCGCCATTCCGACGAGGTTCGGCGGGCGGGTGGCCGCGGGCTGGTCGGTCTCCACAACCACCCAACGGATGCCCAGCGATGCCAGCACCGGCGCCAGCGGCCGGCCGCTGTCGATCGCCGCGGACACCGCGGCGGATCGTGGATCGTCCCCACCGACCTCGGCCAGTTCCCCAGACACGGTCACCGGCAGGTCGTCGTTCCACACGACTGTCCGGGTCAAGTACCTCGGCAGGGGGTCGAGCACCACCGTGTCACGGTTCCAGCCGTAACGGCGGAACGCGGCCCATGGCAACGTGACCACGTCTCCGTGTCTGGCGTCAGCGGCGAGTCGGTCGCGCAGCTGCCCCCATGCCGACGGGTACTGCGTGGTCCGGAGCCGGCCGAACCCGCCCCACGCCAGATCGGGCAGCGCCGCCAGCGGCAATAGCGCCAGCGCCGCCGCCAGGAAGACGCGCAACGACCGATCGGCCCGCCTGCTGAGCCAGTGCAGACCACGCGGTGCGCACACGGCCAGGAGGAGCACCCAGAACAGGGACCATTTCTGGCCATCCCGTAGCAGACCGCCACCAGGCACGGACGAAACCAGTTCCTGCGCCCAGCCTTGACGGGCGGCCACCCCGGACAACCAGGCCCACGTGACCCCGCCGACAGCAAGGACTGTCAGCCAGACGGTTTCGGGGCGCTGCTCGGCCAGCCGGTCTCGCCAGCCCAGGCCGGCCAGCAGGACCAGGACCACCACGGCCGACGTCGCAACCCACGTGGTGCGCGAGCCGAGCGTCGCCTGAGAGTTCCAGACCCCGCCACCGCCGAGCACGCTCAGAAGGACGCCTCCGGGACCGTCTGCGCGCGCCCCGAACACGACGAGACCCATTGGGTCCGAAACCCCCACCACGGGGCTGCGCAGCGCCGGCAGCCACCAGGGGGCGTTGAACAGCAGGACCACCGCAACCGCCGCCAACCGGCCGCGCAGTCGCACCGCACTTCCGATACCGACGACCAGTGGCACGGCCGCCAGCCCGAGCACCACACCGCCGGTGGGCACCAAAGCACCCGCTCCGCACAACACTGCCACGGATCGCCACCGACCGGTCCGGCGCGCCTCATGGGCGGCAAGCAGAACCCATGGCAGCAGCGCGAACGCCCACAGCAGGCCCCAGTGACCCATCAGCAGACGCGCAGCAGCATAGGCCGACCACAGGTAGATGGATGCGGCGGGCAGTCGCAGTGCCAGGGTGTCGCCGGCGAGTCGGCCCGCGCCGATCGCCGCGAGGATGAGACTGGCGACCAGCACCGCCTTCTGCAGGACCTGGCCCGGCAACGGCCCTGCGATCAGCGAGACGACCGCGTCCTGCGGCACTGATCGGGGTAGCCCGCCGCCGATCCCGAGGTTCCAGGGCAGCAGCGTCTGGTGCGGAACGAAGACCATGTCGAGGTGCAGTGTGTAACCCGGCGCCAGCGTTGGTGCCAGCACCATCAGCGTCAACAGACACGACCAGCCGAGCAGCGCGTGTCGCTTCCAGACCGGGGGCACTCGCCTAGGGTGGCATCCGGGAGGGTGGATGGGTACCGACGACACGTCGACCGGCCGGAAGCTCGTCGGTGGCGGCCTGTTGGTGGCCGTCGCACTGGGTGTCGGCCAGGTGCTGGCGTACGCCCAGACGCTGGTGGCCGCACGCACGCTGTCGCCAGCCCAGTTCGGCGCCTTCAGCGCCCTTCTGGCGCTCCTGCTGATCGGGAACACCGTTGCCCTGGCAACCCAGGCCGTGACCGCTCGCCATATCGTGGCCGTCGATCCCGGTCATCGCCGTGACGAGACCGCTGCCGCCTGGCGCACGACGCTGCAGGCCGCCGCTTTGACCGCGGCCTTCTGGTTGCTGGTCTCGCCCCTGATCGGGTTGGCGTTGCGCCTGGACTCCCCGGCGACGTACATCCTGCTGGCATTGACCTTCTTCCCGCTGACCGTCATGGGTGGAGCGCTGGGTATCGCTCAGGGACAGGAATTGCACGCCAAACTGGCCTCGGTGTACCTCGCGGTGGGCGTTCCCAAGGCACTGGTGACCATCGCCCTGCTCGTCGCACTGGCTACATTCACGGCCGGCATGTTGGGATTGGCCGCGGGATCGGCACTGGGGGCTTTGATCTGCTGGTTGCTGGTTCGGGGACAGTTCCGCGGCGGGCACGCTCGACACTCGACGATGCTGCGCGAAATCCCGGCCGCGACCTACGCGATGCTCGCGCTGTTCGCGCTGACGAACCTGGACATCGTGCTCGGCCGGGTGTTCCTGACGCCGGACGAGGCCGGGCAGTATGCGGTGGGGATCATCGTCGCGAAGGTGGTGACCTGGCTGCCTCAGTTCGTGGCGGTGATGGCCTACGCGCGCATGGTGGATGCCCGACGGGGGCGCACCACGCTGGTGGGGCTGGCCGTGGTCGCCGGGATCGGAGCCGTCTGCACCCTCGCCATCTGGTTGGCACCCGACCTCGTGGTGTCGGTGATCGCCGGGCCTGAGTACGCCGGTATGGCCCGGCTGCTGCCGCTGTTCGCCCTGATCGGGGCCTGCGGCGCCCTGCTGCAGTTCGTGGTGTTCGGGCTGGTCGCCATCAGGGACCGCAGCTTGATTCCGATCATCTGGGCGGGCTGCGCGCTACTGATCGGCCTGGTCGCGCTGTGGCACACGACAGTGGGCCAGGTGGCGCTGCTGATGCTGGCAGTCGTCGCGACGGTAGCCGCGATCGGGGTCTGGCGCCTGATCGTCGAACGCGACATCCCAGTCGTCGACGAGGTCTCAGTGAGCGGCTGAGTCCCAGTCGGCACCAACGCCCACCGAGACTTCGAGCGGTACGTCGAGCTCCCGCACCGACGTCATCGCCTCAACGACGAGTTCGGTAGCAGTTGCCTGTTCGCCCGAGCCCACCTCCAGCACCAGCTCGTCGTGGACCTGCAGCAGCATCCGCGTCGCGAGCCCGGCCCGCTCGAGAGCGTCGGCGACGTGCAGCATGGCCACCTTGACGAGATCCGCCGCGCTTCCTTGGACAGGAGCGTTCAGCGCCATCCGCTCGGCCATCTCGCGGCGCTGCCGATTGTCGCTGGTCAGATCCGGGAGGTAGCGTCTGCGACCCCAGAGTGTCTGGGTGTAGCCGTCCACCCGCGCCCGTTCGACCACCTCGTGCAAGTAGTCGCGCACTCCGCCGAACCGGTCGAAATAGTCATCCATGAGGGCGGCGGCCTCTTCCCTCGCGATCCCGAGTTGCTGCGACAGTCCATACGAGGACAGGCCGTACGCCAGGCCGTAGGACATCGCCTTGATCCGCCGCCGCTGCTCCGCGTCGACGGTGTCCACCGGCACCCCGAACACCTTCGAAGCCACCGTGTTGTGCAGGTCCTCGCCGCTGCGGAACGCCTCGATCAGCCCGGCGTCCTGGCTCAGATGCGCCATGAGCCGCATCTCGATCTGGCTGTAGTCGGCGGTGAGCAGGCAGTCGTATCCGGCGCCCACCACGAACGCGGCCCGGATCTGGCGACCCTCCGCGGTGCGCACCGGGATGTTCTGCAGGTTGGGATCGGTGCTGGACAGCCGGCCGGTCGTGGCCACGATCTGGCTGTAGGTGGTGTGGATACGACTGTTCCGGTCCGCCAGCGGTATCAGGCCGGCCACCGTCTGGCGCAGCTTGCTCTTGTCCCGCCAGATCAACAGGCACTCAAGCAAGGGATCCTGAGTACGCGCGAACAATGAACTGAGAGCCTCGGCGTCAGTGGTGTAACCGGTCTTTATCCGCTTGGTCTTGGGCAAGCCACGCTCGGCGAAGAGAATCTCCTGCAGCTGCTTGGGCGAGCCCAGGTTGAACTCGCGCCCCGCCAGCGCATGGGCCTCTTCGGTCACCAGCGCGATCTGGGCATCGAAGTCGTCCCGCAGCGCATGCAGTCGCTGCAGATCCACCGCGATCCCGGCGTGCTCCATGTCGACCAGAACCGCTTCGAGGGGCATCTCCACATCGTTGAGCAGCGCGGCACCGACCGGGCCGAGTTGTTCGAGCAGCACGTGGTGCAGTTCCAGCACTGCGCCGGCCCCGTCGGCCAGTTCCTGCAGTGACGTGTCGTCGAGTCCGTCCACGGTGAGTTGATCGGTGCCGGTGGGTTCAACCAGATCCCGGTGCAGGAATCGTGCCGTGAGATCCGACAGTGCGAACGAACGCTGTCCCGGCAGCAGAAGGTATGCCTCAAGACTGATGTCCCCGATCACACCGCGGACATCCACCCCGAGCGCCTTGGCCGCCAGCAACGGACCTTTGGCGTCGTGGAGCACCTTGCCGATGGCCGGGTCCGCCAGCCAGTCCAGTAACGGACCTCCGAGAGCGTCGAACACCGCGCCGGTCTGGTCCGGTGCCGCGATCGCCATCCGGTCGATCTGACCGGTCCCCGCCCCCCAGGTACCGAGGATGTGGACCCCATACGGTCCGCCGCCGGTATGGGCGATGAGCCAGGAATCGGCGTCGTCGGCGATCTGCACGGGCTTACGAGCACTGGCCGCCTGGTGCTCGACCGACTCCCCGAGCGTCTCGAAGAGGCGTTCCCGCAGCACGCGGAACTGCAGACTGTCGAAGATCTCGTGCACCCGTTCCCGGGACATCGGGACGCGCTCCAACTCGGCGACGCCGACCTCGAGCGGCACGTCGGTGACGAGCGCGGTCAACTGCCGGTTGGTGATGACCTGCCCCAGATGCTCGCGCAGAGCATTACCGGCCTTGCCTGGAACCTGATCCACGTGGGTCACCAGTTCGTCCAGGGAACCGAACTGGGTGATCCACTTGGCGGCGGTCTTCTCCCCCACGCCCGGGATGTTGGGAAGGTTGTCCGACGGATCCCCGCGCAGTGCCGCGAAGTCGGGGTACTGCGCAGGTGTGAGCCCGTAGCGCTGTTCGACGGCGGCTGGATCCATCCGCGACAGGTCCGAGACGCCGCGCTTGGGGTACAGAACGGTGCATGATTCGTCCACCAGTTGGAAGCAATCCCGGTCGCCGGTCAGCACCAGGACCTCCATACCGGCGGCCTTCGCCTCTTCGGCGATGGTGGCCATCACGTCATCCGCCTCGTAGCCGTCGACCGAGACCGCGGGGATCGACATCGCCTCCAGAACGGTCCGGATGAGGTCCACCTGACCCGCGAACTCGCTGGGTGACTTGGCGCGGTTCGCCTTGTACTCCGGGAAGGCGTCGCTGCGAAAGGTCTTGCGCGACACGTCGAACGCCACCGCGATGTGGGTGGGATTCTCATCCCGCAAGGTGTTGATGAGCATAGAGGTGAATCCGAACACCGCGTTCGTGGGCTGGCCGGTCGTGGTGCTGAAGTTCTCCACGGGAAGCGCGTAGAAGGCCCGGTACGCCAGCGAGTGACCGTCGAGGAGCAGCAGACGGCCGCCGACGGTGGAGGAATCATTCATCGGGTCCGAGTCTAGGCGGTGCGTACGACAAGTCCTTGAAGCCTGAGCCCGCCGCTTCGCGCGGACACGATTGTGACGAAGGTGGCTGCACACCCCCTGGTGTGTGACGAAGGTGCGCGGTCGCGAGGGCCACGACCGCGCACCTTCGTCACACTCCTGGCTCGGAACCCGCAACTTCGTCACACATGAATCGCCTGATCGGGCGAGTCCCGACGGGTGTTTCTGGCCCGCCACCGGCCAGCCGATACGGTGATGCGGTGAGTGAGAACAACTGGCCCGACCACCTCAAGACCTACGGGGTGGGGGCACTGGCCGAATCCATGGGGATCGAGGTCAGCCTGGATGACGGGGTGGTCGTGGGCAGGATGCCGGTGGCCGGCAACACCCAGCCCTACGGGATCCTGCACGGCGGGGCCACTGCGGTCCTCGTCGAATCAGTGGGTTCCATCGCTGCCGCCCTGTCCGCGCCCGGGAAGCTCTCGATGGGGATCGAACTGAGCGTGTCGCACCACCGCAGCGCGTCAGCAGGCTTCGTGACGACTAGGGCCGAAGCGGTTCAGGAGGGGCGCACCCTTGCTTCGTACATCCTCCCGGTGCACGACGACGAGGGCCGCCGCATTGCCACGGGCAGGCTCACCTGCCTGCTGCGCGACGCGCTGCGCTGACCGAGTTCGTCCGTCCGTTCCCACGGATACCCCGTAGCGAGGGCTCGAGGCCCAGGGAACGCCTGATGGCCGCGGTGGAGGCGACCCGTCGCTGCAGGTAGGGGCCGAATCCCAGGCGCGCATACCACCGCTGTACGTCCCGGGAGGCCGGTGGCACATCGACCACCACCTGCTCGGAGCCGAGTTCCGCCGCCCAGTCGGTGACCTCGGTTACCAAAGCCGTACCCACCCCTGAGTTGCGCTGCTCCTCGGACACGTGCAGGACGTGGATGTGGACGCCGGGCGCATCCATCATCGGGCCCCCGTCGGTCAATGAAACGGTGGCGATACCCACCAGGACATCGCCCAGCCAAGCCGCCAGGAACCGGTAGCCGCCGCCCGCGGCCACTTCCACACGGCGCCGCAGCCTGTCCATCGACAGCGCCAACGGCATGTCCGTGCGGCGCCGGCCCGCCGATCTCCACGCTTGTTCCCAAACCGGCGCGACCTGGTCGAGATTATCCATCGTGACGTCTCGGACGGTGATGTCCATGCGTCCTCCTCACCTTCCAGGATATCGAGACGGGACGATGCGCAATACCCGCGGTGATCAGCCTGGTCCGACACACCGCCTATCATGTGCCGGGCTTCCCAGTTTCTCGGGTTGACTGTTCGAAACGACGGTACCGTTTACCGACCGATGGAAGAAGAGGTGTGCGCGTGCGACGACTGCTGCTGCTGCTCAGCGCGGTCGCCTTGGCCCTATGGACACTCGTGGGCGGGGCATCTGCGGCGTCGGCTGCCGGGGAGACCATCAGCGGTGTCATCAAAACAGGTCCGGAGGGCGTCCCCAACGTCACCATCAACGTCTCCGACGAAGAAGGCTTCGCGCAGACCGTGACCACCGATGACAAGGGCAAGTGGAAGGTCGAAGTCCCCGGTCCGGGTACCTACACTGTGCTCCTCGACACCGCCACACTGCCGGAGGGCGTCGCGCTCACCAATCCCGACCGGACCAGTGCCACCGTGATCGTCGGGAAGGGTCAGTCCAAATCGGTGCTGTTCCCGACTGGCGAGGCGAATACCACGACCGAGAGCAAGTGGGACCAAGCCCTGCAACTCGGGTTCGGTGGCGTGGTCTTCGGCCTCACGATCGCGCTGGCGGCAGTGGGGCTGAGCCTCATCTTCGGCACCACCGGCCTGACGAACTTCTCGCACGGTGAACTCGTGACCTTCGGCGCGCTGGTCGCCTACTTCTTCAACAACCTGCTGGGCCTTCCGTTCCTCATCGCCGGGGCAGGTGCGGTGCTGGCCGGCGCACTGTTCGGATACCTGCAGGACCGTCTCTTCTGGCGGTGGTTGCGCAAGCGTGGCACGGGCTTGATCGCCATGCTCGTCATCTCGATCGGACTCGGCATCTTCTTGCGCTACGTGTACTTGTTCATCTTCGGCGGCAGCACCCGCCAGTACGCATCCTTCAACGGACAGGCCGGCATCGCGATCGGTCCGATCGACGCCACTCCCAAAGCGCTCATCGGAGCCGGGATAGCCATCGTGATGTTGGCCGGCACCGTCGCCTGGCTGCGGCTGACCCGCATCGGCAAAGCCTCGCGAGCCATTGCGGACAACCCGCCGTTGGCCTCCGCATCCGGGATCGATGTGAACCGGGTGGTCTCGATCATCTGGATGGCCGGTGCCGCCCTCGCCGCGCTGGCTGGCGTCATCTACAGCCTCTCGAACGGCGTGAGCTGGATCGAGGGTTTCAACCTGCTGCTGCTGATCTTCGCGGGCGTTACCCTCGGTGGCCTGGGAACTGCGACCGGCGCCATCCTGGGTTCGATCATTGTGGGGACGATGATTCAACTGTCCACCCTGATCATCCCGTCGGAACTGAAGAATGTGGGAGCCTTGGCAGTGCTGATCATCATCCTCATGATCAGACCGCAAGGGATTCTCGGGCGCAGCGAGAGAGTGGGCTGACACATGGATTGGGGAAACGTCTTCAGTCAGGCCATCACGCAAGGGATCGGCATCCAGGCGGTCATCTTCGCCCTCGCCGCGATCGGCCTGAACGTCCAGTTCGGCTACACCGGCCTGCTGAACTTCGGCCAGTCCGGATTCCTCGCCGTGGCCGCGTACGGACTCGGGGTGTCGATCGCGATGCTCGGCTGGAGCCTGTGGGTCGGCCTGCTCGTCGGCATCGCGGCGGCCGTCGTACTGGCACTGTTACTCGGAATACCGACCCTGCGACTACGGGCGGACTACCTGGCGATCGTGACCATCGCCGCCGCCGAAATCCTGCGTCTCACGTTCCGTTCGGTGAGCCTGGACCCGATCTTCGGCGGCTCCGACGGCATCAACCGCTTCGCCGACGACTTCTACAAGTACAACCCGTACTCGTCCTCTGTGACCATCGGCCCGGTGTCCTTCAGCGAGAACGACATGTGGATCGTCACGATCGGCTGGATCCTCGTGGTGATCATGTCCGTGCTGGTCTTCATGCTGATGCGCTCTCCCTGGGGCCGGGTCATCAAGGCCATCCGGGAGGACGAGGACGCTGTCCGGTCCCTGGGCAAGAGCGTCTACGCCTACAAGATGCAGGCCCTCATCATCGGCGGCGTGATGGGCTGTTTCGGCGGCTTCATCGCCGCGATCGCGTTCCAGTCGATCCAGCCGGACTACTACAGCACCGATCTGACCTTCTTCGCCTACGCGGTACTGATCCTCGGCGGTGCGGCGCGGGTGCTGGGGCCCATCGTCGGTTCGGTCGTGTTCTGGTTCGGGCTGGTGCTGATCGACGGGACCCTGTCCAACGCCGTGTCCAGCGGCACCATCGACTTCATCCGCAACGATCAGGTGGGACAGATCCGGTACTGGATCCTCGGCATCAGCCTCATGCTCTTGATGATCTACCGACCACAGGGGATCCTCGGCGACAAGAAGGAGTTGAGTCTTGATGCCCGATGACCTGAAGTACCTCATCGAAGCCCTCAGGGACGTTCCCCAGGAGCCGGGGGTCGCCAAGCCGGACCCGATCCTGATCGCCGACGACGTCATGCGCCACTTCGGTGGCCTGACGGCGGTCGACGTTAGCCACGTGGAGATCCAGCGCGGGACGATCACGGCACTGATCGGCCCGAACGGGGCCGGCAAGACCACCTTCTTCAACCTGCTCACCGGCTTCGACCGCCCCAACACCGGCTCATGGACCTTCGAGGGCAGGCAGTTGGCGGGTGTACGGCCGCACAAAGTGGCCAAGATCGGCATGGTGCGCACGTTCCAGCTCACCAAGGCACTCAGCAGGCTGACTGTGATGGAGAACATGCGGCTCGGGGCACAGCACCAGCGCGGTGAGAAGCTGTTCGCGTCCATCCTTCCCTTCTTGTGGCGCTCCCAGGAGGACGAGATCACCGAGCGGGCGCTGCTGCTGCTGGAGAGTTTCAACCTTGCTGAGAAGCAGGACGATCTGGCCGGATCCTTGTCCGGCGGGCAACGCAAACTGCTCGAGATGGCGCGGGCCCTGATGGTGGAGCCCGACATGATCATGCTCGATGAACCGATGGCAGGGGTCAATCCTGCTCTCACTCAGAGCCTGCTCGACCATGTCAGGCAGGTCCGGGACCGAGGCACCACGGTGCTGTTCGTCGAGCACGACATGGACATGGTGCGCGATATCAGCGACTGGGTCATCGTCATGAGCCAGGGCCAGGTCATCGCAGAAGGCCCGCCGCACGACGTCATGAGCAACGAGGCTGTGATCGATGCGTACCTCGGCACTCACCACGACAAGCCGCTGACCGACAGCGGTGAGGCTCTGACCGCCCACCACGAGGAGGCGTAGATGGCCGGCACCACGGTCGAAGGCCGCGCTGAGCACCTCCAAGGTGCCGAGGGATCACTCGTGCGCATCGACGAGGTGATCGCGGGCTACTTCCCCGGGGTCAACATCCTCAACGGATGCGACCTCTACGCCCAGTCCGGCGAGCTGGTCGGGATCATCGGTCCCAATGGTGCCGGCAAGTCCACCCTGCTGAAATCGCTGTTCGGCTTGGTGAAGGTGCGCAGCGGCGACGTCATCTTCGATGGCAAGGACATCACCAACAAGCGGGCCGACAAGCTGGTCAGCATGGGGATCGGCTTCGTCCCTCAGAACAACAACGTGTTCCCCTCCTTGACCATCGAGGAGAACCTGCAGATGGGGGCGTTCCAAGCTCCGAAAACCTTCCAGGAACGCTTCGATCACGTGGCCGACCTGTTCCCGGCGCTCGCCGAGCGCCGCAAGCAGCGGGCAGGGTCACTGTCCGGTGGCGAACGGCAGATGGTCGCTATGGCCCGCGCCATGATGATGGACCCGAAGGTGCTGCTCCTCGACGAGCCGTCGGCCGGCCTCTCCCCCTCGCTGACCGATGAGGCGTTCGTTGCCGTCAAGGCCATCAACAAGACCGGCGTGACTGTCATCATGGTCGAGCAGAACGCCCGTCGCTGCCTGCAGATCTGTGACCGCGCCTACGTCCTGGACCAGGGCCGGAACGCCTACACCGGCACCGGTCGCGCTCTGGCCAACGACCCGAAGGTCGTGGAGTTGTACTTGGGGACGCTGGCCAAGGCCTGAGTCCGCGCGTCCGGACCCGACGGCTGCCAGGGAGCCGGGGACTTTGGTCGTATCGCGTCACTAGGTGACCTGTTGGGACCGAAGTCGGCGCAACGCGAACTGATTCAGCCCTCCAACGCACTGGTGCCCGCCCCCCTTGGGGAGCGGGCACCAGATCTGGACCGTAAGGACTAGCCCTGCGATGCGTCCGGAACGTCACCCTCCTGGGAGCCAGTCCGGGTGTAGGTGTTGTCGTTTCCGTAGGTGTAGATGCCCATGATCGCCTTGCTCGGGTCACCCACGTCGTTCAGGTCGATCGGACCCGACTGACCGTCGTAGTCGATGTCCTTGCCGTCCTGCAGCAGCGCCAGGCAGTCGGCGTACGTCGTGCACTTCTCGCCGTCAGCCGAGACCTGCTTGATGTTGTCGCCGATCGCCGTGCCGCTGTCGTTGCCGGCGGCCTGAGCGGCCAGCGCGATCAGCATGACTGCGTCGTAGGACTCCGGCGCGTACGAGAAGTCCTTGAGCTTCGGGTCGACCTCAAGCAGGGCGTCGCGGAACTCGGTGGTGGCCTCAGCGCCGGGAAGCGTCCCCTGAGTCCCGTCCATGGTGCCCTTCGGCAGGTCCTTGTACAGACTGTTCGACAGGTTGCCGTCCACCAGGTACAGCGGGACCTTGTTCGGGCCGATCCCCTGCTTGACCATCTCCTGGACGATCTTGCTGGACTCGTCGAAGCCGATCAGGACGATCGCCTCCGGGTTCGATGCCTTGGCCTCGGACACCTCGGCCTCGAAAGAGGGTGCCTTGGGGTCGTAGATCTGCTTGGACGACACCGTGCCACCCGCGGCGGTGTAGGCCTTCTCGACGTTGTCCGCCAGGCCGGTGCCGTAGGCGTCGTCGAGAGCCAGGATCGCGGCACTGTTGTGCCCGTCACCGGCTACCAGGTCCCCGAGGACCTGGCCCTGGAAGGTGTCCGGCGGCGCCGTGCGCGCGTAGAGACCCTTGTCCGGGTAGGTCGAGAACTCCGGGGAGGTGTTCGCCGGCGAGACCTGCTGTACCCCCGCGCTGGTGATCTTGTCGATCACGGTCAGCGACACGGCGCTGGATGCGGCGCCGATGATGGCGTCCACGCCCTGCGACAGCTGCCGGTCCACCGTCTGCGATGCGATGTTGGTGGAGGTGTCTCCAGAGTCACCGACGATTGTGTCGATCTTCTGGCCGTTCACGCCCCCAGCCGCATTGATCTCTTCGGCGGCAAGGTCGACGCCCGCAAACTCAGGCGGTCCGAGGAAGGCGAGCGAACCCGTCTGCGGCAACAAGGTGCCGATCTTCAGGGTGCCGTCACCCTGGGCGGCGGAAGACTCTGTGGTCGGGCTCGCGGAGGAATCGCCGGAACCGGAGTCGCTGCTACATCCAGCCAACGCCAGGCTCGCGGCACCCACCACCACAAGTGACCGCAGGATAGTCGGTCGGGACATCTGTACCCCTTTGTCTGTGAGTTGTTCTGTCGGCACGACCGTCGCGCCGAATGTGATTACCTTACGGACTCTTGCCTTCCGTACAAACGACCCCCGCCAGATGTTGCACATCCGTGATGCAGATTTCGGGCATGTTACGCGGGCTTCAGGTCGGGTCGGACTCCCCCGCCGCCGCGTCCAGTGTCATCCGGGCCACTTCCGCCAGGGTCCGCCGCTGATCCATGGCCGCCTTGCGCAACCAGGTGTAGGCCTCCAGCTCCGAGATCCCGAGTTTCTCCTGCACGTGACCCCTCGCACGCTCGATGGTCTTGCGGTCGGCGAGGCTCTGCTCCAGATCCCTGGCCCGGTCCTGTTCGTCGCGCAACTGGCTGTACCGCTGCCACGCGATCGTCAGGGACGCCCTGAGCTCCTCAGGTTTGAACGGCTTGACCAGGTACCCCATGGCGCCGGCCGCGACCGCGCGCTGGATCAGTTCGGGCTGGCTGAAGGCGCTGAGCATCACCACCGCGGTGGACTTCATCGCGATGATCTTGGATGCCACCGCCAGACCGTCCATGTCAGGCATCTTGATGTCGAGCAAGGCCACCTGTGGACGGCTTCTGGTCGCCAGCTCCACGGCGGCGCTGCCATCGGCCACTGAACCCACGACGGCGAAGCCCAGTTCCTCGAGCGTCTCCACCAGGTCCATCCGGATCAGCGCTTCGTCCTCGGCGACCATCACCGTCAAGCGATCCCGATCCGACCCGCTCACCGGTACTCCTCCCGCCGCAGCCGCCTGCCGTCGTCACTCAGCCTACGAGGCGCCGCTACCATGGTTCCCGCACGCCCTCGTAGACCAACCGGCAGAGTCACGGGTCTCAAAATCCCGCCAGTGTGGGTTCGAATCCCACCGAGGGCACCAATGCGCAGGTCACACGCCACCGCCGCTGACCTTCGGACGGCCTCGCCTCCATCCTCTGGCAGGATCTCTCCCGCACCGCCGGGTGACAAGCCGCAAATCGGGCAGAACGGGCGGCAAAGCGGGCATTGCCGGAAGTGTGCTTCAGGTGATGGCCAGAGGATGCCAGAGGATGGAGGACTGGCCGCTTCGCGGTGGACTACTCCAGCACCATCCGGGACTTGACTGACCGGATGCGGGCCAGGACGCCGTTGACGTACTTGCCGGACTCGTCGGTCGAAAGTTCGTTGGCAAGCCCGACCGCTTCGGCCAGCGCGACGGCCTCCGGGACATCACCCCACAGCAACTCCCAGGTGCCCACCCGCAGGATGGCACGGTCCACCGCCGGCATCCGCTCCAGCGTCCACCCCTGCGCGTACGTGGACACCGTCTCGTCGATCTGCTGCCGATGCGCATCGACACCCACGACGATCTGCTCCGTATAGGCATTGATCGCGGCTTGCGTGCGCGAATCCAAGGAGGCGAGCGCTTCGGACACCGGCGCACCGCGAAGGTCACTCTCGTAGAGCACCTCCACAGCCCGTCGGCGAGCCTTCGTGCGGGCCGCCACTAACCGGTCACGCGACCCAGGTAGGAGCCGTCGCGGGTGTCCACCTTGATCTTCTCGCCGGTCTCCAGGAACAACGGCACCTGAACCTCGGCACCGGTCTCCAGGCGAGCCAGTTTCGTGCCACCCGTGGAGCGATCGCCCTGCAGGCCGGGTTCGGTGTACTCGATGACGAGTTCGACGTTGGCCGGCAACTCCACGTACAGCGGCGTGCCCTCGTGCAGCGCGACCGTCGCCTCCTGGTTCTCCAGCAGGTACTTCACCCCGTCACCCACGACCGCTTCGGACACCGGGATCTGGTCGTAGGTCGTGGCATCCATGAAGATGTAGTCGCTGCCGTCGGAGTACAGGTAGGTCATGGCGCGTTTGTCAACGTTGGCGGTCTCGACCTTGACGCCGGCGTTGAACGTCTTGTCGACGACCTTGCCCGACAGCACGTTCTTGAGCTTGGTCCGCACAAAGGCGCCACCCTTGCCGGGCTTGACGTGCTGGAACTCCACCACGGACCACAACTGCCCATCCAGGTTGAGCACCAAGCCGTTCTTAAGGTCGTTCGTCGTTGCCAAGGCGATGTCTTCCTATCCGACCCTCGTGAGCTCACGAGGGAAATCCGTGAGGATCTCGACGCCGTCGTCGAACACGATCACTGTGTCTTCGATGCGCACCCCACCCCGGTCGGGTAGGTAGATCCCGGGCTCCACGGTCAGTGGAACCCTCGCTTCCACTGTATTCATCGACGTCGGCCCCAGGAACGGCACCTCATGGATCTCCAGTCCCACACCGTGGCCGAGGCCGTGGCCGTAGAACTGGCCGAACCCCGCATCCTCGATCACCCGCCGGGCGGCCTGGTCCACCTCCTGGCCGAGCATTCCGGGCCGGACGGCGTCCATCCCGGCCCGTTGCGCGGCGGCGACCACACCGTGGATCTCCGCCTGCCACGCCTGCGGCTCCGCGGCCACGATGAACGTCCGGGTGCAATCGGCGTGATAGCCGCCATACAGCGCACCGAAGTCGATCTTGAGGAGGTCGCCGGCCTCGATGGGCCGCTGCGTGGGCTGGTGGTGTGGAATCGCGCTGTGCGGACCGCCGGCCACGATGCTGTCGAACGAGCGGTCGGCGGCACCCTCACGACCCATGAACAACTCGAGCCGCCGGGCGATCTCGAGTTCGGTCATACCGACCTGCACTTCTGCGGCCATCTGCGCCAGCGCCCGCGTGCTGATGGCGCATGCCTGCCTGAGCGCATCCAACTCCACGTCGTCCTTCACCTCGCGCAGCCCGGAGACGTCCAAGTCGACGGCCTGCAGCGTGACTTCCGGCTCGTCGACTGCCGCACTGCGCCAGGCGGCCACACTCATCTGGACCGCATCGAAGCCGACCCATTCGAGTCCCCGTTCGACGGCCGCACCGAGCAGATCGGGCACCAGCCGGCGAGTGATGGCCAGGTCCACCCCGGGTGCCTCGTGCTCCGCCTGCACGACGTAGCGGCCGTCCGTGGCCAGGATCTGTCCGTCCGTCAATACGAGCAGGGCCGCATTCGACCCCGAGAACCCGCAGAGGTAGCGCACGTCGGGCAGATTGGTGATGAGGAGGGCCGGGCACTGGCCGGCCGCCATCCGCTCCCGCAGCCGGTCGCGCCGCGCGGCATAGTCGATCATGGGGACCCGTCGAGCGCCAGCAGCGCATCCAGTGCCAGCAGATAGGACGTCACCCCGAAACCTGCGATCGTCCCGGTGGCGACACCGGAGATCACCGACGTGTGCCGGAACTCCTCCCGGGCGGCAGGGTTGGACAGGTGCACTTCGATCAGGGGGGCGGTCAACTGGGCGGCCGCGTCACGCACCCCGTAGCTGTAATGCGTGAACGCAGCTGGGTTCAGCACCACCGGGGTCGCGTCGTCGGCGGCCTCGTGCAACCACCCGATCAGTTCCGCCTCGCTGTCGGTCTGCCGTATGTCGGCGTCAACGCCACGGTCTCGTGCGCTCTCGGCGATCCGGTCACAGACCTGGTCCCAGGTCAGGGCGCCGTAGATGGCAGGCTCGCGGGTTCCCAGGCGGGACAGGTTCGGGCCGTTGAGCACCAGTACCTTCACGACTGGACCTGCGCGTAGGCTGCCGCGACCAGTGCCGGATCTGGTCCGATGAGCATTTCAGGATGGGCCACATCGGACAGTATGACGAATCGCAGGGTGTCACCCCTGGTCTTCTTGTCGCGCTGCATCGCTCGCAGCAACGGCCCGAACGCCCCCTCGTACGACGTCGGAAGCCCGACCGAGCCCAAGACGTCGCGGTGCCGGTCCACGACAGCGTCATCGAGGCGACCGGCCAGGCGGGCGAGTTCGGCCACGTAGACCATGCCCACCGAGATCGCCGGGCCGTGCCGCCAGCGGTACCGTTCGTTGAGTTCGATGGCATGGCCGAGCGTGTGTCCGTAGTTGAGGACCTCGCGGCCCAACTTCACGCCTATGGCTTCCTTGAGGTCGCCGGCCACGACGTCGGCCTTGACCCGGATGGAGCGGCTGATCGCCTCCCGCAGGGCGCGCGACGAGGGATCCAGCGCCGCGTCCGGGTCGCGCTCGACCAGGTCGAGGATCACGGGGTCTGCGATGAAGCCGGTCTTGATGACCTCGGCGAGCCCGGACATCATCTCGGCCCTGGGCAATTCCTGCAGCGTGTCCACATCGCAGATGACCGCCGCCGGCTCATGGAACGCCCCGACCAGGTTCTTCCCACTGGCGGTGTTGATCCCGGTCTTGCCGCCCACGGCAGCGTCAACCATGCCGAGCAGCGTGGTGGGTACTTGCACGATGGGCACACCGCGCAGCCAGGTGGCCGCCACGAAGCCGGCCAGGTCGGTGGTGGTGCCGCCGCCTACCGCCACCAGCGCGTCCGAACGCGTGAAGCCGTTCTCGCCCAGCACCGACCAGCAGTAGTTGAGTACCTCGACGCTCTTCGCCTCCTCTGCGTCGGGGATCTCGATCGAGATCGCGGTGGCGCGCTGTGCGAGGTCCTCGCGCAGTTGCTCACCCGTCGCACGCAGGGCCCGTGGGTGCACGACTGCCACCCTCGTGGCCGATGCCGGGATGCTGGCCACGACGTGTTCGAACAGGCCGTTACCGATCACCACCGGATACGGCTGGGCCCCGTTGACCATGATGGTCTCGGTCACTGCTGCGCCTCCCAATCCACGATGTCCTGGCACACTGACGCTACTTCTCGGCCGTCAGTGACCACAGTGAAGTCAGCGAGCCGCCGGTACGCCTTCGCCCGTTCGACGAGCATGTCATGCAGCTGGCCACGGACGTTGCCCAGTGACACCGGCCGGGCACCGGACAGGCCCGTGCGGCGCGCGGCGTCCGCCAAGCCGACCTCCAGCCATACGGTGGGTACCGACTGCAGCGCGTCGACGACGGCTGCGGCACCGACCGCTCCACTGCCGACACTGACTACGGCGCCGGGCTCCAGCAGGGCCTCTACCACGATGTCGGCCTCCGCCCGCCGGAACGCGGCCTCGTCGCTGATGACCGCCTCAGCCACCGGGTGCCCGTGGCGCGACTGGTACTCCTCGTCGCTGTCCAGCACCCGGCACTTCCAGCGGTGCCCCAGCTCCCGGGCCACTGCCGACTTGCCTGCGCCAGGCGCCCCGATCAGCGCCAGTCGCGCGCTCAATGCAGCGTGTCCAAGTAGGAGGTGAGGTTGCGACGCACTTCGCCCAGACTGTCGCCACCGGTCTTCTCCAGCAATGCGTCGGCCAGCACCAGCGCCACCATCGCCTCGGCGATCACCCCTGCGGCCGGGACCGCGCAGGCATCGGAGCGCTGGTTGATCGCGGTGGCAGGTTCCCCGGTCGCCACGTCGATGGTCCGTAAGGCTCGGGGGATCGTGCTGATGGGCTTCATCGCCGCCCGGACCCGCAGCGGCTCCCCCGTGGTCATCCCGCCCTCCGTGCCCCCGCTGTGGCCGGTCCGTCGCGTGATCTCGCCGTCGACCAGCAGGATCTCGTCCTGGGCCGCGGACCCGCGGATCGCGGCCAGCCCGAATCCGTCGCCGATCTCCACACCCTTGATCGCCTGAATCCCCATCAGGGCGGCCGCCAGCCGGGCGTCGATCCGGCGATCGGAGTGGACGTAACTGCCCAATCCCGGTGGCAGGCCCTCGGCGATGACCTCGACCACTCCGCCGAGCGTGTCGGCGTCGGACTTGGCGGCGTCGATCTCGGCGACCATCGCCTGTCCGACGGCCGGGGCGGCGCAACGCACCGGATCCGCGTCGATCGCCGCCAGGTCCGCGGACGTGGGGGGCCCGGCGTCGTTCACCACGCTGCCGATCCGCACGACGTGGCTGAAGACCTGGACCCCGGCCGCCTGCTCCAGCAGTGCCTTCGCGACCGCACCGAGGGCAACCCTGGCAGCGGTCTCGCGCGCACTTGCCCTCTCCAGCACCGGCCGGGCGTCATCGAAGCCGTACTTCTGCATCCCGACCAGATCGGCGTGCCCCGGCCGTGGTCGGGTCAGCGGCGCGTTGCGGGCCTGCTTGGCGAGCACCTCTTCGGCAACGGGGTCCGCGGCCATGACCTGTTCCCACTTGGGCCACTCGGAGTTGCCTACCTGGATCGCGATCGGGCCGCCCTGCGTCCGGCCGTGCCGAATGCCGGCAAGCAGTTGCACGGCGTCGGCCTCGAACTTCTGTCGCGCGCCGCGCCCGTACCCCAGCCGCCGGCGCGCCAGGGCCGCCGCCACATCGTCGGTCGCGACAGCAACATCGGCAGGTATTCCTTCGACGATTGCTGTCAGCGCCGGGCCATGGGACTCCCCTGCGGTCAACCACCTGAGCATGCCCCCATCGTGGCACGCCGGGCTAGACGCGTTCGGCCTTGCCCTTGCACACGCTCACCCGGATCTCGGTGTCGGTGCGGCCCATCCATGCGCAGCCCCCGCCCAGTGGCGCGACGTAGATGACCGCATCTTTGCCCGGTTCATTGAGGTACAGGGTCGTGCGTTCGCCGTCGACGCGCGCGATCACCGAGTCCTCCCGGATGTCCACGAGCTTGACCAGGACGGCATCCTGGGAGTCCTTGCCGGTGTCGATCGGCTCGGGCTCGATGGGTTGTGGCTCGGTCGACGCGACCTTGTTGTCCGTGCTCGCACCAGTGGACTTGGATGCCGGTGAAGTGGTCGCGTTCGACGGTTTCGGTTCTGAGGTCGGTTTCGGAGAGGCTGTGCTCTTCGTGGTCGGATTGCTCGATTTGGTGTCACTGCTCGACGTTGACGCCTTGCTCGAGTCAGCGTTCGTGGAGTCATCAAGCGGTTCGAACGGATCGCGGCCAGTCGTCGATGCGACGAGCACCTGACCGCCCTCGTCCACCGACACCGCCCCGCCTTCCACATCGAAGCTCTCGTCCACCACTTGCCCCGGCATGGGACTGCGAGGAACTGACTGGTCATCGGCGGACTCACCGCTGGATTTCAGCAAGAGGTACAGCACTGCGAGCAGGACGACGATCCCGAGTGTGGCTAGCAGAATCACAATCGGTCGCCGGTCGTTCGGATGTGTGGCTGCCTGGGGTGACATCACGAGCTCCCTACTGCGTCGAGTGCCTTGTCCGGGAGATTGCGGAGCCTGTCATTGGCCACGAAGACGCGGGTCTCCAGCGTGACGGACAGGTCACGGCCGGTTTTGACATCGGTCCCTCTGGCCAAGTCCAACCCGGTGATGAGGTAGGCACGCTTGAGTTGTTCGATGTCGCTGGTGAAGGCACGCACGGACGGGAAGTCACCTGTGGCGGTGATCGTTATCGGCACGTAGGACAGGCCCACACCTTTGGGCAACGACCCCTGTCCCAGGTCAGTTGCCTCTGGCGTGGGCTTTGGCGCTGCTGTTGCGTCAGGTGTGGCATTGGGATCGTCCGACGACGTGGAGGTCGCGTCCGGCGCGTTCTCCCCAGTGGCAGTGAAGACGGTGATCTGGCCAGGAGTCAGCGAGTCGATGACCACACCGTGCCCCTTCGCCGCCCGCTGCACCTCTCGCAGCAACGCCGGCACGTTGACCGACGAGGGGATGCGGCGCTGCATGCGCTCGAGTGTCCGGATCTGCGCGGGCAGGTCTTCGGCCTGCGCCCGCAACTGCCTCACTTGCGCCATGGTTCGCTCGGTCTGTACGTTCAACTCCTCAGTGTCTGCACGCGTTTGCGCCACCGCTTCCATGCGCGGCGACACGAGGAAGTTCCATCCGATGACCGCCAGCACCAGCGAGGCGAGGATGCCGCTGATGAGCCAAAAGCGTGGAGTGGAAGTCATTGGCTTGCCTCCACGAATCGTCCCGACAAGGCCTGATCCGTGAGCTCGGCAGCCGCGTCGAATCCGTACAGGTCGTCCTCGGTCGTTGTGACCTCGTTGAGGATCGGCGATGCATAGTCGGCGTTGTCACGAACCCGCTCCAGCCAGTCGGCGATACTCTGCATGCTCTGTGCCTCGCCGCTGAACGCCACCTGTCCCACACCGGGGAGCACCGTCTGCTCACTGTCGAGCGTCTGATCGGTGGCCGGCCCGGCGGTAACAGCCATCGTGTTCAGCGAGAGCCCCGGCGGCTGCATTGCCGCCAGACCGCCGAGCAGCCGGGTCACCTGCACCTCTTGTCCCATCGCGGTTGCCAACTCCTCGCGTGCGGTCGAGACCGCCTCGTAGACCGCGGGCACGTATGCGTACTGCTGCTTTTCCGAAACAGCCGCATCCAGCCGGACCTGCGCCTGCGCTGCAGCCTTGTCGGCGGCTCGCTGCTGAATCACGATGTAGACGACGAGAAGTGCGAGCACTGCAAAGACGCAGGCGAGCATCAGCCCGGCGCGCTTCTTCGCCTTGCTCACCTCACGCGCCAGCACGATGGCCGGGGGCATGAGGTTCGCAGAGGGGAATCCGCCACTCATGAACTCAGCGAGGGGTTCCGGCGGCAGCACGGCCGCAACCTGTGGAGGCCCTTGCTGTGCCTCAATAGTGCTCTGCTCGGACTCACTGATCGTCATGCTGCCACCGCCAATGCCAATCCGATCGCGCTGGCCGTCTCAGTCTCCGAACCCGCCATCCCCTCCGGATAGTTCTTGATCGATACGGCGGCAAGCCTCTGAACGGGAGTGGCCCGCTCGACCTCGACCTGCAGTGTCTGTCGCAACTGGAAGTCCAGCCCGAACTGCGCCGCCCCGCCGCCGGTGAGCAGGATCTTCGAGACCCGGATCCCGGTGTTCGTCCGCTGAAAGGTGAGGCTTGATCGGATCTCGTCGATCAAGGGAAGCACCGAGGCGTCCAGCGCCCGGTGGGTGCGCTGCTGATCGGCCGCAGACATACGACCCCAGAGACGTCCCACGGCGAGTTTCCAGGCTTCAGCCTGTTCGCTGGTCATGCCCAGTTCTTTGGCCAATCCCTCCGTGACCGCTTGGCCTCCCTGGGACATGACACGGACGAAGGTGGGTCGGCTTCCCTCATGGACGACCAGCGACGTACCACTGTGACCCAGATCCAATACGGCCTCCACGGTGGCCGGCGCCGGGTCGCAGGCGGCGCGCAGCGCGCCCAGCGGACCGAAGTCCACTCGGTCCACGCGGAGCCCGCCCGCCTCCACCGCCTCCACGATCGACTCCACGAATGACGCGTTCGCGGCCACCAGGAGCCCCCGGAGGTTCCGGCCTCCTTTGTCGTCGACGAACTCCTCGGAAGGCAAGAAGTCCAGGACCGAGTCCTCCACCGGCATCGGCATTAGATCGGTCGTGAGCAGCGGAAGTGCAGTGGCGAACTCATCGGCCGGGATCCAGGGAATCTCGACTTGCCGTGCAACGATCCGCTGATCCGACAGCCCGATACACACCGAACCCTGGGGTACTGACTCCTGCTTCAACAGCCGCTTCACACTCTCGGTGAGCGCGTCCGGATCCACGTATTCCAGCGGATTCTCCTCTGGCCGGAGCGCCGCATGGCCATAGGCCACCAGCACCGGGCCGCGACGGCTTCGGCGAATGGCTGCGAGGCGCACGCCACTCGAGCCGATGTCGAGACCAACGCCCACCTTTGACACGGTCACTCCCTACGCGGAACCTATGTCTCTCATCGCCGCGTTGCGGGTGAAACTTGAGCGCATCTGCTCAGGTTGGCGATTCAGAGCAACGCATTGGAGTACCAGGACGCCAGACGGTCGCCCCAGATGAGCGCTACGGCAGCGCCCGCGATCATGAACGGCCCGAACGCCAGCGCAGTCTTGCGACCCGCGCCTCGGAATGCCATCAGTAGAAGACCCCACACTGCGCCCAGCACGAAACCGCCGAAGAAGCCCACCAGCACCTGCTGCCATCCGAACCAGCCGAGGGCCAAGCCGAGAAGCACAGCGAGCTTGACGTCGCCCATGCCCATGCCCGCCGGGAACAGGACGGCCAGCAGGAGATAGCAGGCACCCATGACTCCACCGGCGAGGATCGCCCTGCCCAGGTCGCCCCAGAGGCCGTCCACGGCGGCTGTGAGCAGCATTCCCCCGCCGACCACCAGCCAGCTGGTGAGGACGATCGCGTTCGGCAGTTTGCGCACGTCTATGTCGATCATGGCCAGCGCGATGCACGCGGCCACGAACCAGAGCATCGGCAGCAGGAGCAGGGATGGGCCGACGAGCCAGCCGGTCACTGCGAAGGCCGCGCCCGTGACGAGTTCGACGAGCGGATAGCGCACCGAGATCGCCTCATGACAGTCCCGGCACCTGCCACGCAGAATCACCCATGACACGACCGGGATGTTGTCCCAGGGCCGGATGGAGTTGCCGCAGCGGGGGCAGTGCGAGCCCGGATGGTTCAGGCTCTCACCGCGCGGCACGCGCCAGATCACCACGTTCAGGAACGACCCGATGATCAAGCCGAAGACGAACAAGGCAGCGACCAGAGCGGCGTCCGACACCCGTGTCAGCCTAGTGCTTCGGGGGATTCGACGATCAGCATTGTGGAACGATCACGAGGCGTCGTACTCCAGCCACAGCGTCGTGTTGATGATGTCGGTGAACGGCGAGTCGCCCTCAGGATCGAAGTACACCGCGGGGTTCTTGACCTCGTTGCTCGTCACCATGGGGCTGGTGGTGCACCGGTCCGCAGCGATCACCGAGCCCACCGCGCCCTGGCTGGAGGTCTGCATGCTGATCTGATCCCCTGCAACGAACATCCCGCTGCTGACGGCGGACCCGTCCGAGCCCGAGTTGCCGGCTGTGAAGTTGCTGAACGTCTCGATGTCGGCGTCTGCGTACAGGAACAGGTTCCGGAATGCAGGGTTCTCCATCTCGTAGTGATCCCACCTGATGTTCCCGTACTGCTTGGTGGCGCAGTCGTTGGCGTTCCTGGAGCTGGCGATGACAGTGATGTAGGGGATGCTGGCGTTGCCCGTGCCGACATCCACGTTGCCCTCGTGGATGTAGAACACCCCTGACACTGAGTTGCGCCCCGCCACCCACGTGCGCGTGCCGCCGGTGTAGGCCCACCCGATGGAGTCCGCGGTTGCGTTGGGCGCCCCCGAACACGGACCCCCACTCGACCAGGCTTTGACGGTGCCGTCCGGGCACAGGTCGAACCAGCGACTCGAGACCGCGACCGCATCGGAGTTGGGAGCGTTGAAGTAGAACGAGCGGGCGCTCACGCGCGGGACGGTGACTGTGGGCGCCGTCGTCACGGAGCCACCGGGGTTGGCGTAGAACCGATTGCTGGTCGCCGACGACGTGCCCACGCTGGTCACCGGGCCGTAGACCGTCGGGTTGCCGACCGTGGATATCGTCCCGTTCGAGTGCACACCGGCCAGGCTGGCGTCGTAACCCGCTGCCGTGCTGACGAACGTGCTCGACGATAGCGACAGGTTGCCGGATGTGAGGATCGCCTGCTGCGGGGTGTAGGGAAGGAACACGTACTCCACTTTCACCAGCCGCGAAGATGCGTCTTCCGCGGTCCGATCAGGTGCCCAGCCCATGGCGTAGACCCGGCCGAATCCGGGATACCGGCCATCCACCAGCGGGGTGGAGGGTTTGAGGACGATGAACTGACCGGACTCGGTCTCCGTAAGGCACCCTGGGTCGGCGGCCAGTGCGTCGATCGCAGCGGTCGCCCAGGACTTCTCCGCCTCGGCAGAGTCGAAGTCGGCGGGCTGCTCGACGGGGGAGCCCTCGCAGGAGGGGTCTGGGACGGCACTCGAGGCCATTGCGGGCACCGGGAAGTCCGATCCGTACAGATCGTAGGCCGCCTGCAACTGTCCCAACGTCTGATCGATGCCGGACTCGGCCGCGGACAGCGCTGCCTCGAAGTCGCTGCGGTGCCTGGACAGCGCCAGCGAGTTGGTTGTCATCATGGCACCGGTCACGATCAGTCCGAAGATGAAAGCGCTCAGTGCGATCACCACGACCATTCCGACGCCGTCATCGCGTTTCAGGGCATGAAGGTTCATGGGTCAGCCCGCCTTGTTCCGCAGTTTCGTGGTCACCTTGGCAACCTTGAGTTCTGTGCCACGGCCCACCAGAGCGTCGTACTGCATCGTGAGTGTCACGGTCGAGGCCGCCGCCGGCGTGGGTGTGTCATATGTGAACAGCGTCCTGACGATCAGAGAAGTCGCTTGAATGCGGCCAACCGTGTCGGAGGCGCCTTGATACCGGATGACGTCGTAGTGCTCACCGTCCGCACTGCGGGCGAGGCGCCAGGTGACGACCTCATCCGGGTCTTGGGCGTAGTCAGAGTCGTAGTCAATCCAAAGTTGCAGATGTGAGGCACACAACGGATCCGCTGACGACGGGTCATCCAGTTGCGCCAAGCCGCCGTCGCACACCACGGCCCTGCCCTGACGGACATCTCGCGCGAGCCGGTCGAGCACGACTTTCGCGTCGAAGAGGCCGCGATTGGTGTCGTCGGCACGGGTCATCACGCCGATGGCGTCAGTTAGGCCGGAAAGCATCAGGGAGGACGCCACCCCGATCATCGCGGTGGTGACGAGCACCTCCACCAGTGTGATGCCGGAGTCTTCGCGCAGTTTCATCGCTCCACCACCGTGAAGGTCGCCGGGAAGGAGCCGTGGTCGTATGCCAGCGCCACCTTGCCGGAACCGGTGTTCCACAGGCGCACGCCGAGAACGGTGTTATTGCCGGTGGACCACGATCCGAGGGCGAAACTGAACCAGACCTCCTGGAACCCGCTGCAGGTGAACGGGTCGATCGAGACGGTGGCGACTGTTCCCAGCGCAGTGGTCGCCTGGTTGCCGTTGGTCTTGCGTTTGTAGACCCGTGCCGCCAGGCTTACGGGCTCGCCGCTCACCGCCGGCCGCACCCACAGCCTGAGCACCATCGTTCCGCTGTAGTCGCGGTTCGGGTTCTGGGTCCGGAAATCCAGCACCTGGGAGGCGGACGACGTGAAACTGCCTCCCGGGTAGAGCAGTCGGCCCGGGGTCCCCGACGGGACCAGATCCGTGCTGTAAACGGGAAGGTCCCGATCGGAGGGGATGCTGACACCATTCATGTCGAGGTACATCGGGGCCATCGCAGTGGAACCGGGAATCGGGTCCGAACCCGGAAGCGGGAACGACGGCCAGGATGTCGAGCCGGAATTGTGCAGGACGTAGGCCTTCCGGTTGTAGCCGGCAACCGTCGAGGGAGTCGGCTGCGGGTTGGTGGCAGCGCATGTGCCCGGGCTCTCGGAAGGGGTCGGTGTCGGACTGGCCGAAGGGCTCGTGGTCGGCGTTGGGGACGCCGTGATCACTGCGTTGGTGACGACGAGAGTTGACTGGACAGTCGCGGCACCGCCGCCCTCCTGGGACACCGCCTGAGCGGTGGTGCCGAAGTCTGTGGTGGAATTCGGGGCGTCGGCCGGCACCGGTCGCAGCACCCAGAACACAAGCGACTGCTTAGGCTCCAGCCGTCCGGAGTCGACCGTGCCATCGCCGTTGTGATCGGACATGGGGGTGGTGTCGGTGGCGGGGTTGTACACGTCATCCCCGTCGTCGAGGACAATCGAGTAGTCGGGCAGGTCCGCTGTGATGTTCCACTGGTCGGGCGCGCCTTGGTTGCTCAACTGGAATCCGAAGGCCGCGGTCACACCAGGGTTCACCGTGACTGTCGAGGGCCCGACCGGCGTCAGTTTGAATTCGGGAAGCGGCAGGCCCCGCTGCGTCTGTGTGACGACACTGCTCTCGGTCTTGCTCCAGGTCCGCCCGTACGCCGACCACTCGGCGATGACTGTCACCCGGCGGTTCTCCTCACCAACTTCGTTGTCCGCGGGGGTGGTGACGTACGTGTACAGCGTGTATGTCGTGTTGTTGACCGCGACGGTGGAGATCTGGGGGTTCAGTACTCCACCTGCAACCAACACCAACGTCTCCTGTGGTTCGCCGTCGTCGGGCACACTGGGATAACACGGATCCCCGGAGCACGACGCGACGTGTGGATCCCCGGCGACACCACCTGAAGCATGCGCCAAGGACCCGAACGGGACATCTCGCATCTTCTCCAGTTGCTGAGTGACGAGATCGGCGGCCTGTTGATTCAAGCGCGCGATTCGCATGGCGTGAAGGGTCGTGGTCGTCGCATAAGCGAAAGCCGTCAAGATCGTGGTGGCGATGGCCATGGCCACGACAACTTCGACGAGGGTGAAACCTGCGTCTGCGGGAGCTGAGGGACGCGCCGAGCAGGGCCCGCGCCACCTAGTGCGCAGACCGGATGTACAGGTCCGGAATCCCACAGATGGATCATCGACCGAATGGGCGGCAGGCTTGACTCCGCACGTGACAAGGACCCCAGAGAACCGGGGCCCTTGTCATCTTTCGCGTTAGTGGTCAGGGAGTTGCTACCTGACTCGGGCAGGTCGCAGTGGTTTGGGTGAGCAGACCGGTAGTCGATCCGTAGGTGAAGTATGTCCCTGAAGCGGACTGTCCCACCATGCAGTACCACGTTCCAGTGCTGTACGTTGCCGTGATGCTGGCTGTTGGATTCCCGTAGTAGTTCGAGCCGGCCGAGTACTTGAACCCGGCGTTCACCAACGTGGGCACAGAGTCGGTGTAACTCCCGGTCTCGGTCAAGACGGTCTCTTGTGCCGTGGCCGCGTTCCGGAGATCAGACTTCACTGCTCCGTCCCAAGCTTTCTTGCGCTGGTTCAGGAACACCGGGATGGCGATGGCCGCCAGAATCCCGATGATGATGATCACGACGAGGAGCTCTATGAGGGTGAAGCCCTCTTCCTTCTCCCGCGCCGCCAGTAGGCGTGCAAACATCTCTGTTCTCCTTCGTATGCGGGGCAGCGCCCCAATTGCAATGACAGAGTTGGCATCGGGCAGTCGAGGGGTCGAGATCCAATTCGCCGCGTCGTGGTTTCACCCGTTCAGCCCACGAACGGGCACGTATCACCCGAAAGGGTGAATCCGGACCGGGTGAGGCTACCTTCGTCCGATCGAGCAGCGGTTGGTACGAATGGGCGACGAGGCACCGGCCCCGTCATGTCATGGAGTGGGTGTCTCTGGGCCTTGCGGTACGCCTTGTGCCGCTGGTGGGCTCCCGTGGACAGCATCAAACGATGCAACGGTCAGGCCCCGGACCGGATGGTTCCCGTTAGCCTCGCGGCTTCCCGATAGCCTCGCGGCTTCCCGTTAGCCTCGCGGCTTCACGTTAGCCTCGCGGCTTCCCGTTAGGCCTATGGGAGGCTAATCGGCCTAACGGGAACCGGAAGTCCTAACCGGAACGCGAGAACCTAACGGCAAACCCGGGCAGACCAGCGCCGACGGCGGCCCGTACCCGCTCCAGGCCAGCGCACCCAGCGAGTTGGAACTGACTACGTCCGCATCTCATCGGTCAGGTGATGCGTCAGGTTGTGGTAGTGCAACCACCAGTCGGGACGGTTCTGCTGTGGACGGTGCTCGATGTGGGTGACCCCGGTGTGGTGGGTCTCTACCGCGACCACGCTCCACGGGCCTTTCTCGAAGATGTACTCGAACATCGCCTCGATGACGCCGGCATGGGCGACGATGAGGATCCGGCGGGGATCGCTCGGCGCTTCGACGGGATCACCCATCCGGTTGCGCCGGGCAGCCGGCACCAGGGTCTCCACGAACGCCCCGACCCGGGAGCGGAACTGCATCCAACTCTCACCGGTCGCCGTGACCGGGGTGTAGGGGTCCAAGGTCCCCCACAACTCGGGGGTGAACGGTTCGAACTCCGCTGCCGGGATAGGGGTACCGTCCGGGCGGCAGGTCCCGATCTCCCGTAACCCGTCCTTGAATTCCGGAGGCCGCCCCAAGGCTTGCCCGATGATCTGCGCAGTCTGCATCGTCCGGGCCACGCTGCTCGCGAGGAAGTCGGTCACGTGGATGTTGTCCTTGATCCACTCCCCTGCCCGAACGGCCTGCTCCCGCCCCAGGTCCGTCAAGGGATCGTCCCGGTGCTCGACAGTGAGGTCGCCGAGATTCACGTGACTCTGGCCGTGTCGGACCAAGTAGAGGTGCACGCCCCAACGCTACGCGTGTCTCGGCACACAGGCACAGTCGCCTTGTGGACAATTCGAACAGATGTCCGACCCCAGGGTTAGCATTGACCATGCGAACAGAAGTTGATCTAGACGCACTCGTCACTGAAGTGGGCGACAGCGAACAGGCGATGCGGGCGGCCCAGGCCGATCGCCTGGTGGCGGTGTTCGCGCTGCACTGCGCGGTCCCGGCTGACAGGTCCTCAGCGGCCATGGACGCGGTTCGCGCCGAGGTCGCCACCTTGCTGCGCATCTCGATGCGTTCGGCGGGCCGGCTGTACGACGATGCCTTCCTGATCTGCACCCGGGACCCACTCATCACCGCACTCAAAGACGGCCGCATCGACCTCAGTCGCGCGAAGATGATCGCCACGCTGCTGCCGACATCGGACGTCCAAGAGCAATTCGAGTCCGATGCCATCGCGCACGCGGCCACGCACACGGCCCACGAACTGCGCAGATGGCTGCTGTCGCGACTGCCCGACAGCGGTGACGACACAGCCCGCAAGACCGCGTTCGAGAAGCGTTACATCGAGGTGGTCCCCGACCGCGACGGGATGAGCGATCTGCACGGCTACTTGCCCACTGAGCTGGCAGAGGCGTTCTTCTCGGCGATCGACAGGCTCGCCCGCGACAACAAGACGCCCGATGACGACCGCAGTCTGGATCAGAGGCGTGCCGACGCCGTGGCGGACCTGCTGGATGAACGCACGCAGGTGACCACCACCGTCAACGTCGTGCTGCCCGCCAGCGGCCGAGGTGCGTCGGTCAACGGATCGCCGCTTCCGTGGTCGGTGGCCTGGAGGCTGGCGTGTGAAGCCGACCCCACCTGGTTCGCATGGCTCGGCACCCCGGATGGACGGATCATCAACAGCACCCCGGGCCGGTACCGGATCTCACCGGCACTGGCACGAACAGTGCGGGCCCGCGACCAGCACTGCCGCTTCCCCGGGTGCGGCGTTCCGGCCGCACGGTGCGATCTCGACCACTTGGTTCCGTTCCCGTTGGGAGCGACCACCGATGACAATCTCCACTGCTTGTGCAGGCGACACCATCGGATCAAGCATCAGACTGGTTGGACCGTGACGAACCTCGGCCGCAACGAACTCGAATGGACCAGTCCGGCCGGCCGCACGTACCGGACGAAGCCTCCAGACGCGTTCGACTACGCCGCGTGAGTTGGGACCGTCCACCCGACCATGTGCCCGTGCCTACGTCAGATCGTGCCCGCAGTGAGGGCAGAAGTGGGCATCCGCGTCGTGGGGTTTGCCGCAGTTCGAGCAGAAGCGTGGCGCGTCCCCTTCCCCGGATTCCTCAGACGCGGGAGGCTCTTCGCTGGCCGGCGCGGTAGCGGGCTGCTCCGGGGGCGTGGGCGCAGCGGCTGGCGGGGCAGTCTGGGCAGGCACAGCACCACCGGCGGGTGCCGAGGTCTTCTTCCGGCGGGAAAGAAGCACCACGAGCACGATCACGCCCACGATCAGGATGAGCAGTCCGGCAATGAGCAACCCGATCCACAGGAAGCGGGTGATTCCGCTCGACTCCGGGAGCTCCTGCGATTTCTGCAGGTACTCCTGCGCGAGCTGGTGGGTGGGGACGACCTGCAGGACCTGTTCGAAGTCCTCGATGGCCGCATCCCGGTCACCGGCGAAGTACGCCTGCAGGCCAGCACGGTACCGATCGGTGACCTCACCGAGGTTGTTCTCCACCCCCTCGGCGCGCAACAGTTCTTGGAGCGTCTGCGAGGGTTGCACGAAGTTGAACGATTGCGTCTCGCCGGAGATCCCGAAGCTGTTGACCCCGATCACCTCACCGTTGAGCTCAGTCGTCGGTCCACCGCTCATGCCACCGGATACGGCCGCGCTGATCTCATAGACCGGCAGCAGGCCGCTCTCGATGGTCTTCTCCGCACTGATCGAGCCCTCCTTGAAACTGGGGTTGAAGTTCACATCGGTGACCAGGTCCACGGATGCGGGATACCCCACCGACACGATCTCGGTACCGACGCCGGTGTCCGTGTTGTCCGACAAGGGGACGGCAGTCAGGTTCTTCGCGTCGATCTTCAGCAAGGCGACATCGCCCTGGTCCGCCGAGCGAACACCGGCTACCCGCGCTGGCAGCGCCTTTCCGGTCGGTTCACCGGACACACTGACGCCGTATGCCACCGCGACGTTCTGGTCGGGCCGACCATTGCGGGCCTGACCATCGATCCGCCAGTGCCGCGCGAATGTCGCGATCGTCTCCTTGGAAGGCGTCTGCGCGTAGTAGTCGTTGTCGTAGGCCCAATCGACCACCTGGCTCAGGATCGCGTTCTTGACCGTCCGGTCGTAGTCGACGCAGTGGCCGGCGGTGCCGATGTATCCGTCCGGGTTCACCACGAATCCCGTGCACTGGTACGACACGGTGAACGGGTCCTGCGTGAAGTACCCATCGTTGTGCCTGTCGTACACGTATCCCGTCCAGGTGATCTCCTCGTAGACCACGGCGGGCTGGACCAGTGCCTGTACCTGTTCCAGCGGCGTCGAGTCAGGCTGCGACTCAAGCGGCGGCGCGACCAAGGCCACGACCGGAATCCCCACTGCCAGCGCGGACGCCAGGCCCCGGTGGCGGACTCCCGATCGCCGACGGGAATCCGCACTGCTGACACTGTCGGTGTTCCTGCTGGCCGTCATCGCCATCCCCTTCCTCGAAACGTCGGCCCCGTCCCACTGGTTGGTTTGTCAGATGACAGTGGGGGTTGGCTCGGGGTCGCGGCAAACAGAGTACGCGGATCGGGTGCCACTTGGGCTGTCAAGACCGTGAAAATCGCGGAATCTATGCTTCCGGGCACAGATCCGCGGCCGGCGGTGGCGCCGGGGAATTCGAGTACGCTGCGTAGCCATTGTCACTCGATCGATCCCCTGACGAGCACTTCCGGGGCGATCTCGCGGTGCCAGGAACGAGAGCCCGCACGGCTGCCCGGATCTACCCCACGGCTGATGTACAGACAACAACTACTCGATCAGGTCGAACACCTTGAAGATCGGCATGTACAACGCGATGATCATCGCGCCGACGATGGCACCGACCACCGCGATCATCAGCGGTTCGATCAACGATGTCAGAGCTTCAGTGGTCGACTTCACCTCGGCGTCGTAGAAGTCGGAGATCTTGTGCAGCATCTGGTCGAGTGCGCCGGTGTCCTCGCCGACCGCCATCATCTGGACGACCATGGGCGGGAACACAGGGTGGTTCAGCAACGGACCGGCCAGCGACTCGCCCTGCCGCACCGACACCTCGACGTCGTGCACCGCCCTGGCGATCACGATGTTGCCGGTGGTGTCGGCGACGATGTCCAGCGACTGCAGGATCGGGACACCGGCGTGGATCATCGTGCCCAGGTTGCGGGTGAACCGGGATAGCGCGATCTTCTGGAACAAGGTCCCGAAGACGGGCATCCGCAGTTTCGCAGGGTCTACGACATTACGCACGCGCGGTTCGTTCTTGTATCTGCGCCATAGGAGGAATCCGGCCAGCCCAAGCAACAACAGCACCGGCATAAAAGTCTTCAGGACGTTGGACAACGTCACCAGCACTCGCGTCGGCAACGGCAACGTTCCGCCCAGTCCGGCGAACAGGTTCGCGAAGACCGGCACGATGAACAGCAGCATGGCAGTCAGGGAGAGCAATGCAAAAGCGAACACAACCACCGGATAGGTCATGGCGGACTTGACCGTTGAGCGCAGTTTCACCTCCGCCTCGAAGTTGTCCGCGAGCTGGTTCAGCACTTGGTCGAGGAAACCGCCAGTCTCGCCCGCGCGAGTCATGTTCACCATGATCGGCGGGAACACCTTGGGGTGCTGTGCCAGCGCCTGCGACAACGAGGAGCCCTGCTCGACCGCCAGCCTCACCGACCCGTAGACCTCGGCCAACCGCTTGTTCTCGGTCTGCTCGCTGAGAATCGACAGGGCGCGCAACAGCGACAACCCGGAGTTGATCATGGTGGCGAACTGTCGCGCCGAGACCGCGAGGTCCTTCAGTTTGACGCGGTCACCGAATCCGGGGATCTTGATCTCGGTGTGCAGTCCCACATTCGCCTGGGTGATGGCGATGGGCGCATATCCCATCCCCTTGAGTTTGGTCGCCACCACCGACGGGGATTCGGCCTCGATCCGGCCGCGGATGACCTTGCCGGCGCGATCGCGCACCTGGTAGTCGAACGTGGCCAGACTCATCGACTCCTCCCGGTCAGGCGCATGAAGTCCTCGGTGTGCTGGCAGTTCTCGAGGCCCTCGTCGAACGAAATGCGGTGCAAGCGCACCAACTCAGCCAGGTTCTGGTCCAGTGTCTGCATGCCGAACTGCGCCCCTGCCTGCATCGCCGAGTAGATCTGGTGGGTCTTGCCTTCCCGGATCAGGTTGCGGATGGCCGGCGTTGCTACCAGCACTTCGGCGGCAACCACCCGGCTGTTGCCGTCGGCGGTCCTGCACAGCGTCTGACAGACGATGCCCTGCAGGGTCCCCGCCAGTTGCTGCCGGATCTGTTGTTGCTGATGGGGCGGGAACACGTCGATCATCCGGTCCACGGTCTGCGCCGCGTCCTGGGTGTGCAGCGTCGCGAAGACGAGGTGCCCGGTCTCGGCCGCGGTGAGCGCGACCTGGATGGTTTCCAGATCCCGCATCTCCCCGACCAGGATGATGTCCGGATCCTGGCGCAGGACGTGCTTGAGCGCCTCTGAGAACGAATGCGTGTCAGAGCCCACCTCGCGCTGGTTCACCAGGCAACTGCGATGTCGGTGAAGGAACTCGATCGGATCCTCGACCGTCATGATGTGGTCGTGCCGTTGCGTGTTGGCGATGTCAATCAGCGAGGCCAGGGTGGTGCTCTTGCCCGAGCCGGTGGGACCGGTCACCAGCACGAACCCGCGCGGGAGACCCGCGAATGTGGACACGACAGGCGGGATGCCCAGGGACTCGAGGCTCTTGATCTCGAACGGGATCACCCGGAACGCCGCGCCCACCGATTCCCGCTGCCTGTACATGTTGACGCGGAATCGGGCCCGGGCTGGAAGTGCGTAGGAGAAGTCCAGTTCCAGTCGTTCCTCGAAGGTCTCGCGCTGTTGCTGGGTGAGCATCGCGTAGAGCACCCGCTGGAGTGAGGAGGCGTCCATGACCGGCGCACCCGGCAGGGGTCGCAGATCGCCGGCCACACGGACCGTGGGTGGGGCGCCGGCGGTCAAGTGCAGGTCGCTGGCATCGACGGCGAGCATGGCTTCGAGCGCCTTGACCAGGCTGATGTCAGTCCGCCGGACCTGTTGCTCGGTGGTGGGGCGAGCGGGCGCCGTCGGGGGTGGGGCACTCTGTACCGACATCGGGATTCCTTCCGCGGCGACTATGGACGGTGTCGGCACCCACCCGTTATTTCTTGAGCGGTCGCTGCGTGCATATGGTTCTGGCGGCCGTTGCGATTGTGACGAAGTTGGTGGTCCGTTCTGCGCCGTGTTAGAAGGTGCGCGGTCCGCCCCGGCCTGACCCCGCACCTTCGTAACAACCCATGTCTGGACCTCGCAACTCCGTCACAAGGGCGGGACCGCGCCTCAGACGACCACCCGCAGCACCTCGTCCAGACTCGTCACACCCGCGAGGACCTTCGCCAGACCATCTGCGCGCAGTGTCTGCATGCCCTCCTCGCGCGCCGCCGCGGCGATAGTCGCCGAGGATGCGCGCTCGACGGTCAGTTGCTCGATCCGTTCAGTCATCGGCAACACCTCGTGCAGCGCCACCCGACCCTTGTATCCGGTGCGAGAACACACAGAACATCCCACGGCCCGGTAGATCCGCGGGACCTCGTGGCCGGGCTCAACCGCGATCCCGACCGCCCTCAGGGTCGCCTCTGACGGCTGATACGGCTGCTTGCACTTGGGGCACAGCCGGCGAGCGAGCCGCTGGGCGAGTACACAGTCCACCGCAGAACCCACCAGGAAGGGCTCAATGCCCATCTCGATGAGCCGGGTGATTGCGCTCGGGGCGTCGTTGGTGTGCAGCGTGCTGAGCACCAGGTGACCGGTCAGCGCCGACTCCACGGCGATCCGCGCGGTCTCGTGATCACGAATCTCCCCGATCAGCACGATGTCCGGATCCGAACGCAGGATCGAGCGCAAGGCCGCTGCGAAAGTCAACCCGGCTTTGGCGTGCGTCTGCACCTGGTTGACTCCCGGCAACCGATACTCCACCGGGTCTTCGACAGTGATGATGTTGACCTCGGGCCGGTTGAGGATGTTTACCGTGGCGTACAGGGTCGTGGACTTGCCCGACCCGGTCGGCCCGACCACCAGGATCATGCCGTAGGGCTTGCCGAAACTCGCGGAGAAGCGCTCGTAATTGCTGTCCCGGAAGCCGAGATCGGCCAGGTCCAGCATCGCGGTCGAGTTATCCAGGATCCGCAGCACCAACTTCTCGCCCCACACCGTCGGCAGCGTCGCCACCCGCAGGTCGACCTTCTGACCGTTCGTCGTGACACTCAGTCGTCCGTCCTGGGGGATCCTGCGTTCGGCGATGTTGATGTCCGACATGATCTTCAATCGACTGATCACCCCGGACTGGATGGACTTGGGCGAACGCATGACTTCGTGCAGGACCCCGTCGATGCGGAACCTCACCCGGACGTCGAACTCGGTCGGTTCCAGGTGGATGTCCGAGGCACGATCCTGGATGCCCTGAGTGATCAACAGGTTGACGAACCTGACGATGGGGGCGTCCTCCACCACCTCCTTGATGGAGGCCAGGCTCTCTTCCTCCTCATCGGCATCGAGCGCGGTCGTCAGTTCATCCAGCTCCCCGTCCGCGCGGTAGTGCCGGTCCAAGGCGGCCTGCACGTCCGTCCGGGTGGCGACCACCGGCTGAACCGTCATGCCGCTGGCCGAGCGGATGTCGTCGATCGCGAACACGTTGGCCGGGTCGCTCATGGCGACAACCAGGCGACCGCTCTCGAATCCGATCGGGATCGCGCTGTGACGCCTGCACACTGAGCCGGCCACCTTCGTCAGCGCCGCTCCGTCCAGGGTCACCTCCGTGAGGTCCACGAACTTCATGCCGATCTGCGAGGCCAGAGCCTGCACGACCTTCGACTCCGTCAGCATGCCGAGGTCGATCAGCACCCTGCCCAAGGAATGACCGACACTGCGTTGTTCGAGCAGCGCCTTCTCCAACTGCTCGGTGCTGATCAAGCCTTGCGAGACGAGGATGTCGCCGAGTTGTTTCATACCCCACGCACCCCTCGGATGATGGTGCTGAGCAGATCCTCGGTCTCAGCAGCCGGTTGCTGCTGACGACCACCCGGGATGACAGCCAAGTTCGGCCCGGAGGGCTGCGGCTGCTTCGTCGGAGCCTCCATCGCGGTCAACATGGCCAGGCGTTGTTCCAGCGCTCCCATCGCCCCGGTCAGAGGGACTGCACAGTGAGCATCGACCAGGTCCGCCAGATCGACGACCGTGCCGACATCGCCGTGTCCGGAGGCCTCGATGAGTTCCCCGACGCTGCGATGCCCGTCGATCAGTGAATGCAGCCCACGCAACCGGTCGGGCACCTCCCCCGGATACGGCGCCATGACCGTGGTCTGACCCCCGAGGGCGTCGCTGGCCGGTCGCCAACGACGCAGCAACGCCGTGACCTCCGCGCTGAGATCCGCGAGCGGGAACGACACCGTGACATCGTCGGGCAGGGACTCCGCCACGTCGACGCTGAACGTCCCAGTGCGCCAGTGGGTGAGCGCGGCGAGACTGCTGACCACATGGGCCTGCACGGTGGCGGGGATGACTGCGGGGTCCACCTTGTCGCTATCGACCAGTGCCCGCACCAACCCAAGTCGGTCGTCACTGGCCCGGCGCAATGCTTCCGCCAACCCGTTGGTCCCGACGGCGCCCTCGATCACCAGCCGTCTGGCCAGATCCTGACGTGTCGAATCCGCCGAGATGCAGACCACGTGCCGATCACGCAATCCGATGAAGGCTGCGTGACCACGGGGGCCGCCCTCAAGACTGACCAGCCATTGACCGGACTTGCGACCCACCAGGCCCAGAAGTTCCTGGACCCGGAAGGCTTCGAGATCGCCGGTCAGCAGCATGCGGGATCACTCCGGCGGTGGCAATTCGAACGCTTGCCCGGTGGGTGGCGGCAGATCGATGACCGGGCCAGCGGGGGGTGCCAGATCGGAGAGGTCGTCCACCGCGAAACCAGCTGGGGGTGGCAACGTCTCGAACTCGCCCGGCAGCGCCGACTCACCCGATTCCGCAATGTCGAACCCGCTCGGCGCCGGCATCTCGAACGAGACCGGGGCATCCGGTGCGGGGGGCGCCAGATCGAAGAGGTCGTCGGACCGCGGTGCCGGCGCGGTATCCATGGACCAGTCGGAGAAGTCGTCTGGATCCACTGACGGCATCTCGAGTTCCTCGACCGATTCCGGCTGGGTCCCGCCGAAGATGTCCGACGCCTGTGCCATCACGTCGTCCTCCAGCACCAGCCCGGGGAACCCGGGATCGGCAACGGTGGGCTCGTCCGCCCAGCGGATCTCCGGCTCCCCGTCGAGTTGCGTCACCTCGGCGGCCTCGGCTGCCGTCACAACGTCCTCCGTCGATTCGCCGGAGGACTGCTCGTGGGGCACGAAGGAGCCGGTTGTCACCACCGCCCAGTCCGAGTCCGGCTCCTGGTCACCCTCTTCGGATCCGGTCGCCGGAAGGGCGGGTCGCTGACCCATGGGGAACGCCTCGGCGATCTCGCGCGCCTCGTACCGCAGCAGGCCGATGGGCACCCCCGGCGCCCCGACGACGACCAGCACCCAGGGGTCCTTGTCGATCACGCAGATTCCGCTGTCGTCACCTTCGAGGAAGATCTGGGACGTGTTCGCCTGCCCAAGGGCTTTTGACATCTGACGCACGTGGGTCATCATCCGGACCGCTCCGGCCGCGACGGCGTCGTCGTTGACGGCCGGGGCACCCTCGGACGCGATCGCGAAACCGTCCTCGGAGACCAGCCCCAGCCACTGGACATCCGGGTGTTCACTCAGGGCGTCGCTGAGCAAACGACCGACGATATCGGAGGCACCGGGGTGGGGAACCTCAATGTCAGCCATCAACTAGTCCTTTCCAAGGGTGCTGCTTCGAGTATGGCCGATAACCGTCACGCTGCGTAGGTCATGGGGCCGGATCGCCACTCAACGTGGCCGAATCGCCGGGCACAGCCTTCGGCTCGGGCGTTCGCGTTCGGCCGATTCACCGACCAGAGCCCAGACCCGAAGACGGCTCGCGTGCTGCAGTAGCCGCCGGAGTTGGCCGCGAGGTTAGAGAACGTGCACGTTCTCTAGTCCGAAAATGGGCGTGTGGCCGCGAGGTTAGAGGTTGTCCACGAGGTTAGAGAACACACGTGTGGCTTCTCTAACCTCGTGGACAACCTCTAACGCGAGCGGTCTCCGCCCGGCATTTCCCCGCCTGAACGGGCGCCCAGCCCCGGCCATGGGTGACTAACCCGAGCGATCTCCACCCGGCATTTCCCCGCCCGAACCCCACGGATATCCGACGGGAACCCGAAACCCTAACGCAAACGCGCGAACGGGTGTCACGAGCGCACGTCCGGCAACACCGTGCGCATGGCCGACGTCGGCGCCGGTCTGCCCGTCATGAGTTCGACCTGCCGCTCCGCCTGTGCCAGCAACATCTCCAATCCGGAAACCGGAGTCCCTCCCGCCGCTGCCCACGCCCGGGCCAGTGCCGTGGGCCATGGGGCGTACACCACGTCCAGCAACCATCCGGGAACGCCGGGGAGGCCACCGGTGAAGACGTCAGCCACTCCTGCCGGCACCGTCGAGACCACGACCGGTGCCCCAAGCAAGCCGACGTCGGTGAACGCATGGATCTCGACCGGGACTCCGACCTTTTCCCCCACCCGTCTCGTTTCGGTTGCGGCTTCGGGGCGGCGGGCCATCACGTGCACCTCACGGGCGCCCAACTGCTGCATCGAGGCGATGGCCGACCGGGCTGTGGCCCCGGCACCAATGACTGTTGCAGAGAACCCGGGACCCTCGCTGAACCCAGCCCGCTGCAAGGCCACCGCCAGACCGAGCACGTCCGTGTTGAACGCCTGCCTGCCCGGCAGCAGCAGCGTGTTGGCCGAGACGGTGGTGGCGGCGCTGGGATCCACCTCGCGCGCCAGGTCGAGCACGGCCACCTTCAACGGCATGGTCAAGGAGAGCCCGGCCCAGGTCGCATCGAGGCTGTCCACGAAGTCCGGCAACCGCTGCGGGGTGACCTCGATGGCCGTGTACTGCCAATCCAGGCCCAGAGCCCGGTACGCAGCAGTGTGCAATGCCGGCGACAGACTGTGGGCGATGGGGGATCCCACAACGGCCGCCCGTCGGATCACGGGTTCTCCGAGATGTACTTCTCGAACTCGGCCTTGAACTTCAGGAACTCGTCGTAGTTGTCGGTGAACTTGGTCTCGCCGGTATCCGGGTTAACCGCCACGAAGTACAGCCAGTCCCCCTTCTCCGGCGTCAACGCGGCCTGCATGGCGGCCTCCCCCGGCTGGTTGATCGGGGTCGGCGGCAGGCCCTTGCGCTTATACGTGTTGTACGGCGAACGGGTGGCCAGTTGCCGGTGCGACAGATTGATGTCCGACTTCCTCAGTGCGTAGTTCACAGTCGCATCCAACTGCAGCGGCATCCCCGCGGCCAGGCGGTTGTAGATCACACGCGAAACCTTGCCGTAGTCGTCCGGATGCCCTTCTGCCTGCACGAGACTGGCGATCACCATGACCTTGTAGGGCGAGTAGCCCGTCTTCTTCGACGCCTTGACGAAGTCCAGTTCCTGGGCCGCCTCGTTGTACCGGGCCAGCAACGCCTTGATCATGTCGCGCGCCGACGCGCGGGGTGCGAACTCGTACGTGGCCGGGAACAGGAAGCCTTCGGGGTTGCCCTTCGCGAACTTCGGCAGGCCCAGTTTGTCGGCGTCCTTCAGCACGGAACGGAACTTTGCTGATGGAATGTCAGTGGCCTTGGACAGCCGCTTGACGACTTGATCGAGCCGCAGCCCTTCGGGGATCACGACCCGGGTGACGACCAGACTGTCGGGATCGAGCATCGCGTTCAGCGCTGCTTCACCGCTCATCCGCTCCGCAAGCCGGTAGTAGCCGGGCCCGATCGACTGCGACTGGTCGTTCCGCGCAGCCGCATCGACGAATGACCTGGCGCTGGCGACCACGCCCTCCTCCTTGAGCGTGACACCGATGTCCGAGATCGTCTGACCCTCATGCACCTGGACGATGACCTCTTTGCCACCTGCGCCCGAGTAGTCATCGCCGGTACCCGGGAACACCTGGTACCTCAGGAACAGCGCACCGATTCCCAGCAGCACGAACACGAAGACCAACACAGCCAGGACCACCGCCCCGCGCCCGCGCTTCTCCGGATCACGCCGCCGGGGAGGTTCGACCTCCATGTGCAAGCCGAGTTCGCTCATCCGTTCTCATCCACCCGCACCCCAGGCGCCTGCCCTGTGGCACGTTCCGTTTCCAGCGCCCCCTGCAGCATGACGACGGCGGCAGCTTGATCGACCACTGCGCGCCCCTTCCGTGTTGTCATGCCGGCGTTCCGCAGTTGAGTGTGGGCCACCGAAGTGGTCATTCGCTCGTCCACGAGCCGGACGGGCACTGCGACCATCTCCGCGATTCTGCCAGTAACCACGCGGACCCGCTCGGCGGCAGCGTGCTCGCGGCCGTCGAGCGACACCGGCAGTCCCACCAGAATCTCGATCGGCTCGTACTCGGTCACGATGTCGAGCAGGTCGTCCAGCCATGCCTTCCGGGCATCCAGGGTCCGCTCCGGAACCGCCAGCGTCCCGGTGGGATCACTGCGGGCGACACCGATCCGCACCGAGCCGACATCGACGGCCAGTCGTACTCCAGGACGCACTATCCCGGCAGCCCGCGCACGAAAGCCTCGGCACCCGCGAACGCCTCCGGGACACCGTCGGCCTTGCTGCCCCCGCCTTGCGCCGCGTCCTTCTTACCGCCACCGCGACCCTCGACGGCCGGGAGTGCGCGGGCGAGCAACTCATTGGCGAACAGGCCTGCGTCCTGGGCCGCGGAGTTGACCGTCGCGATCATAGACACACGGCCGTCCGCGACCGCGGCCGCCAGCACTGCCGCCGGCGCGTCACTCGGCGCGTTGCGCACGCCGGTGAGCGCGATCTCCCGCAATGCCTTGGCATCGGTACCGGCAGGGGCCTGCATAGTCCACAGGCGGACCCGGCCCACCATCCGTCCCTCGCCGATGATCGAGTCGATGTTCGACATCATGGCCTCGTGACGCAGACGGGTGATCTCCCGCTCGGCGTTCTTCAACTTCTCGACGGTGGCTCCGACACGGTCCACGAGGTCTTCTCGCGGACTCTTGAGCATCGTGCTCAGGGCGGTCACCAACAGATGCTCGCGCGCCAGATATGAGTACGCATCTGACCCGACGAGCGCCTCGACCCGGCGGACTCCGGAGCCGATGGAACCCTCCGAGATGAACGAGACCACTCCGAGCTGTCCTGATCGGTGAGCGTGGGTGCCACCGCACAACTCATGCGCCCAGTCCCCCACCGACACCACGCGCACGGTGTCGCCGTACTTCTCGCCGAACAGGGCCATGGCGCCCATCTCCAAAGCCTGTGCCTGCGTCATCCAGCGCGCGGAGACCGTCATGTCCTCGAGCAGCAGCGCGTTCACCCTGGCCTCGGCGTCGCGCAGCACGGAGTCGGGAACAGCCTTGGGGAACGGGAAGTCGAACCGCAAGCGACCCGGCGCGTTCTCCGAACCCATCTGGGTGGCGGTCTCACCCAGCATCTCGCGGAACGCCTTGTGGATCATGTGGGTCGCGGTGTGGGCCCGGGAGATGGCTCGCCGGCGTTCGACGTCCACCGCGCCGACCGCTGACGCACCCACCGCGGCCTCGCCCTCCAGTACCGTCGCGCGGTGCACCCACAGGCCGGGCACCGGGGTCTGCACGTCGTCGACCCGCAAGGTGGTCCCGTCATCGAGCCGGATGAGACCGTGGTCACCGAGTTGCCCTCCCGCCTCGGCATAGAAGGGGCTGCGATCGAGGACCACCTCCACCGTCTCGCCGGACTTGGCGGCCGTGACGCTCTGGCCGTCGTGCAGCAGACCCTTGATCCGGCCGTCGGACTCCCACTCGTCGTAACCGGTGAACTGCGTGCGTCCCGCCGCCTCCATGACCTCCCGGTAGGCGGTCAGCGGGGTGACTCCGGCCTTGCGCGCCACGGCGTCGGCTTTGGCGCGCTGGCGCTGTTCGGTCATCAGCGCGGCGAAACCGTCACGGTCGACCTCGAGGCCCTGCTCGGCGGCGAGTTCGAGCGTGAGGTCGATGGGGAACCCGTAGGTGTCGTGCAGCGCGAACGCGTCGGACCCTGACAGGGTCGCGGCACCTCGGGATTTGGTGGCAGCCACCGCGGTGTCGAACACCGATGTTCCGCTGCGCAGCGTCTGCCGGAACGCCTCCTCCTCGCCGACGGCGATGGTCTCGATGCGACCGGCATCTTTGAGCAGACTCGGATATTGCGGGGACATCGCCGAGATCACGCTGCGGATCAGGGCGCCCATCGCGGGTTCATGCGCGCCGAGCAGGCGCATGTTGAACACCACCCGGCGCAACAGCCTGCGCAGGACGTACCCGCGACCCTCGTTGCCGGGCAGCACGCCGTCGGAGATCAAGAACGCGCAGGTGCGGGCGTGGTCGGCGACGACTCGAAGCGCCACGTCGTCGGAGTGGTCGCGACCGTAGGGCCGGCCGGTGATCTCCACGGCGGTGTCGATCGTCGCACGGGTGGTGTCGATCTCGTAGATGTTGTCGACGCCCTGCAGGATCGCCGCCATCCGCTCGAGACCGAGACCGGTGTCGATGCTCTTCTTGGGCAGCTCGCCCAGGATCGGGAAACCCTCCTTGCCGGGTCCCTCGCCACGCTCGAACTGCATGAAGACCAGGTTCCAGACCTCGAGGTAGCGTTCCTCGTCGGCTATCGGCCCGCCGGCGCGGCCGTAGTCGGGGCCGCGGTCGTAGTAGATCTCGCTGCACGGACCGCAGGGGCCGGGCACGCCCATGGACCAGAAGTTGTCGGTCATTCCCCGGCGCTGGATGCGTTCCTCGGGCAGCCCGACGATCTCCTGCCACAACCGCGCCGCCTCGTCGTCGTCCTCGTACACGGTGACCCACAACCGGTCCTCCGGGAATCCGTACCCGCCCTCGGCGACCGGCATCGTGAGCAGATCCCAGGCCATCGGGATGGCGCCCTCTTTGAAGTAGTCGCCGAAGGAGAAGTTCCCGCACATCTGGAAGAACGACGCGTGCCGTGTGGTCTTGCCGACCTCTTCGATGTCGAGGGTTCGCACGACCTTCTGCACGCTCGTGGCGCGGTCGTACGGCGGCACCGCCTCGCCGAGGAAATAGGGCTTGAACGGAACCATGCCTGCGTTGACGAACAGCAGGGTGGGGTCGTTGAGCAACAGCGACGCGCTGGGGACCACGGTGTGCCCCCGTTCCTCGAAGAACGCAAGGAAGCGTCGGCGGATTTCGGCAGACTCCATAGGGGTCAGCCTAGTTGCAGGTGAGGCGGGGCTACCTACCGGCGGCGCGGGAGGAAGAGGCCCGCCGGATGTCGACCACCCCTTCTTGGGAATCCTCGGCTGACAGCGCTGCCAGATACCGCGCGGATGCGGCCACGTTCGAGGCGGTACGTGCGACCTTGGTCAGGTTCTCGCGCAGAGTGCGCTCACGCACACCCTCGATCGTCTGCGTTGCCTTGCGGTAGACGACGATGCCTCCCGCGGCACCCACACCCACCCAGAAGATTCGACTCATCGGCCCAGTGTAGGCGGCGGTCGGCGTCAGGCACGGATTGAATCGCACCGCGCCCCTGCCTGCTTGCGCCGGCTACTCCCCTGGCTCCTCGGCGAACGCGGCGCGCAGCCGCTCCAGCGCAGCGGCCGCGCGCGCCTCTGCACCGTGTTCAGTGGGCCGGTAGTACCGGCGGTCCACGATCGGTGCTTCGACGTAGCGCACCGGCACGAATCCGCCCTCGTCGTGCGGATAACGGTAGCCCCTGCCTGCGCCAGTGGCCCGCGACGACTTGAGGCTGGCATCACGCAGCATCGTGGGCACCGGGCTGATCCGGCCCGCCTGCACGTCCTCCAACGCCTCGTTGATGGCCACATACGCGGCGTTGCTCTTCGGGCTCAGGCACAGGTGGATCACCACGTGACCGAGGGTGATCCGGGCCTCCGGCCAGCCCACGAATTGCACCGCCTGCAGCCCGGCGATCGCCAGCGGCAGCGCACTCGGATCCGCGAGACCGACGTCCTCGCTGGCCAGGATCACCAGTCGACGGGCGATGAACCGCGGATCCTCCCCGCCGGCCACGAGTCGCGCCAGGTAGTGCAGTGCCGCATCCACGTCGCTTCCGCGCACGCTCTTGATCAAGGCACTGGTGATGTCGTAGTGCATGTCCCCATCGCGGTCGTAGCGGTTGGCGACCTGCGGGATGATCTCCCGCACCACGTCGGCGGAGATGTCAGGGCCGGCACCGACCGCGGTCTCCAGAGCCGTCAGCGCCCGCCGCGCATCACCACCGGCGAATCGCACGATCAACTCCGCCGCCTCATCGCTGAGACTCACCCCGGGCAGTCCGTCGGGATGTGTCAGGGCCCGATCCACCACCGCGCGGATCTCGTCGTCGGTCAGCGGGGCCAGCACCAGCAACATCGAGCGCGACAGCAGGGGGCTGACCAGGCTGATGCTGGGGTTCTCGGTGGTGGCAGCGATCAGGGTCACCCAGCCGTGCTCGACCGCCGGCAGCAGCACGTCCTGCTGCGTCTTCGAGAAGCGGTGCACCTCGTCGATGAACAGGATCGTCCGCTCGCCCTGGGTACGTCCGATCTCCCGTGCCTGCTCGATCGCCATTCGGACGTCCTTGACGCCGGCGCTGACTGCGGCCAGCGACACGAACCGCCGTCCGGACACCTCTGCGGCAAGCCGGGCCAGGGTCGTCTTGCCCGTCCCGGGCGGCCCCCACAACACGATGCTGGTGGCCGCCTCCGGGTCGCTCAGCAGCGCCTTCAAGGGAGAGGTCGGTCCGAGCAGGTGGGCCTGACCGATCACCTCATCGACCGCAGCCGGGCGCACACGGGCGGCCAGCGGTTCCGCGGGCGCGTTCTGGTCGAACAGATCCATCCCGGTCCTACTCGGCTTCGTCCTCGGGGTCGAAGTCGACGCCGGCCTCCGCGCGCTGTTCGGCGGTGATCGTCGTGGGCGCTCCGGTCAAGGGGTCCTGTCCGGCACCCGTTTTGGGGAAGGCGATGACGTCGCGCAGCGAGTGCGCGCGCGCCAGCAGCATCACGATCCGGTCCCAGCCGAACGCGATCCCGCCGTGCGGGGGCGGGCCGTACTTGAATGCCTCCAGCAGGAATCCGAACTTCTCTTCGGCCTCGTCCTCGCTGATCCCCAGGACCGCGAAGGCACGGCGCTGCACGTCCTGCTGGTGGATACGTATGGAGCCACCGCCGATCTCGTTGCCGTTGCAGACCAGGTCGTAGGCCCACGCGAGCGCGGATCCCGGATCCGTGTCGAAGGTTGCCAGCGACTCGGCGTTCGGGGAGGTGAAAGGGTGATGCACCGGCGTCCAGGCGACACTGCCGTCGTCCAGGTCGACCTCCTCGAACATCGGCGCATCCATGATCCAGACGAAGGACCACTGCGACTCGTCGATCAGCCCCAGACGCCGCGCGATCTCGTCGCGAGTGGCGGCCAGCAGCGCGCGCGCCTCTGAGGGCTTGCCGGCGGCGAAGAAGATGCAGTCACCCTCCGCCGCGTCCACAGCGCGCACCAGGCCGTTGCGTTCGGAGTCCGAGATGTTCTTGGCCACCGGTCCGCCCAGGGTTCCGTCCTCGCCCACCGTGACGTATGCCAGCCCCTTCGCGCCGCGCTGCCGGGCCCACTCCTGCCACGCGTCGAAGGCACGCCGCGCTTGGCTGCCGCCGCCTGGCATCACCACGGCCCCGACGTACGGTGCCTGGAACACCCGGAACGGCGTCTCTTTGAAGAAGTCCGTGAGTTCGGTCAGTTCCACCCCGAATCGCAGGTCGGGCTTGTCGGAGCCGAACCGGCGCATCGCCTCCTCGTAGGTCATGCGCGGGATCTCACCGATCTCGTAACCCACAACCCCGGACCACAGTGACCGGATCACGGCCTCCCCGACCTCGATGACGTCATCCTGCTCGACGAAGGACATCTCGATGTCGAGTTGGGTGAACTCCGGTTGCCGATCCGCACGGAAGTCCTCGTCGCGGTAGCAGCGGGCGATCTGGAAGTACTTCTCGAGTCCGGCAACCATGAGCAACTGCTTGAACAACTGCGGCGACTGCGGCAGCGCGTACCAGTGACCCGGTTGCAGGCGCACCGGCACCAGGAAGTCGCGGGCACCCTCGGGCGTAGAACGAGTCAGGGTGGGCGTTTCGACCTCGACGAACTCACGCTGCAGCAGCACGTCGCGGGCCAACTGGTTGACTTTCGAGCGCATGCGCAGGGCTTCGGCCTGCTTGGGTCGGCGCAGGTCCAGGTAGCGGTGGCGCAGGCGGGTGTCCTCACCTACCTCGACGTGCTCATCCACCGGGAACGGCAACGGTGCCGCCGTCGAGAGAACCTCCACGTGTTCGGCCACCACCTCGATCTCACCGGTCGGAAGCTCGGGGTTCTCGTTGCCTGCGGGGCGCACCCGTACCGCGCCGGTGACCTTGATGCAGTACTCGGCCCGCAGTCCGTGAGCGGCCTCGTCGCGCACGACCACCTGCACAATGCCCGAGGCGTCCCGGAGGTCGATGAACGCAACGCCCCCGTGGTCACGCCGCCGGCCCACCCAGCCGGCCAGCAGGACCTCCTGGCCGGCGTCGGATGCGCGCAGGGTCCCGGCATGCGTTCTGATCACGTTGTCTCTCCCGTCAGTACTTGACCCACCAGCGCGTCAGCGGGGACGCTCTTCTGATCACCGGATTCCAGATCCTTGAGCTGGACCGAACCCTGCTCCAGTTCCTTCTCCCCGATGATGATGGCCCATCTGGCGCCTGACTTGTCGGCGGCCTTCATGGCACCCTTCAGTCCCCGGCCGCCGTAGGCCATGTCGGTGCCGATCCCGGCTGCCCGAAGGCGTCCGGCCAGTTCGCTGACAGCGTCGCGGGCGGCCTCACCCAGCGGCACCAGGAAGGCCTGCACCGGCCGTCCGGCCCCCGGACGCAGGCCTTCGGCCTGGCAGGCCAGCAACGTGCGATCGGTGCCAAGACCGTAGCCGATCCCGCTCATACCCGGTCCTCCCAAGGATTCCATCAGTCCGTCGTAGCGCCCGCCCCCGCCGATCCCCGACTGGGCTCCCAGCGCGGGATGGTCGAACTCGAACGTGGTGCGCGTGTAGTAGTCCAGACCACGCACCAGCCTGGGATTGAGCGTGAATCGCACCCCGAGCCCGGTGAGCGCCTGCTGAACGCGGGTGAAATGCTCCCGGCAGTCGTCGCACAGGTGATCCGGCGGCAGCGGCGCGTCCTTGAGCAACTCCTGGACCTGTGGCCGCTTGTCATCGAGCACCCGCAAGGGGTTGATCTCGGCCCGCTGTGCGGTCGCTTCGTCCAGTGGCAGACCGGAAAGGAACTCCTGTAGCACGCGGCGGTACGCGGGCCGGCACTTCTGACAGCCGATCGACGACAGGTACAGCCGGTATCCGCGCAGCCCGAGGCTGCGGTAGCCCTCATCGGCGATCGCGATCACCTCGGCGTCCAGCAGGGGGTCGTCGACCCCGATGGCTTCGACACCGACTTGCTGCAACTGGCGATAACGACCCTGCTGCGGGCGTTCCGCACGGAAGAACGGTCCGGCGTACCAGAGCTTCACCGGCAGCGGCCCGCGCTGCAGGCCGTGTTCGAGCACCGAGCGCATCACCCCCGCGGTGCCCTCCGGACGCAGCGACAGCGAGCGATCGCCACGATCGGTGAAGGTGTACATCTCCTTGCTCACGACGTCGGTCGACTCCCCCACGCCACGCACGAAGACGGCGGTGTCTTCGAACACCGGCAGCTCGATGTACCCGTATCCGGCCAGTTGCGCGGCCCGGCCCAGCGCATCGCGAACAGCGAGGAAATCGGCTGAGTCCGGTGGCAGGTACTCGGGCACCCCGCGCGGGGCCTGCAACTGACTCACAAGCCACGCCCCGGTGGCCGAGTCAACCGCATGTCCCGCGCCTGGTCGAGGAAGGGGTTGCCGGCCAACTCGTCACCGATCGTCGTCTGCGGCCCGTGTCCTGGCAGCACGACCATTTCCTGCGGCTGCGGCAGGACCACCGACGACAGCGAGGCCATCATCTGGGCGGTGTCCCCGCCGGGCAGGTCAGTGCGTCCGATGGATCCGGCGAACAACAGATCGCCGGCGTACATGATCGGAGGAACGTCACCGCTGGCGTCGGTGATGAACACGGTCGAGCCCGGTGTGTGCCCAGGCGCGTGCCGCACCGTGAACTGCAGGCCGGCGATGTCCATCTGCTCGCTGTCGACCAGGGCGCGCACGTCGTCCGGCTCGCTGAACGTCAGCCGGCCGCCGGTCATCTGCTCGAACATCAGTCGGGTGTCCCCGGAGATCCCGGCCATCGGGTCGGCCAGCAGATGACGGTCCGCCGGGTGGATATATGCGGGGATGTCACGCGCTTCACACACCGGCGTGACCGACCACATGTGGTCGAGATGGCCGTGGGTGACCAGCACCGCGACCGGCTGCAGGCGGTGCTCGCGCACAACCTCATCCACACCGGTCATCGCGTCCTTGCCGGGGTCGATGACCACGCACTCCATACCCGTTCCTGTGGCCACGACGTAGCAGTTCGTACCCCACGGGCCTGCCGGAAATCCTGCGATCAACACACACACAAGCCTATCCGTGACTTGGGGACCGGCCGGATTGCGGCGCCACGTAGACTCGTCTAGCCGCCCTGAGCGGGTGAGCGGGGAGTCCAGGGCGACCGGAGGGACAACGATGGCCAGCGACAAGCGCCGGCGCGAACTCGCGCGCGCGAAGGCGCAGCGGCAGGAGAAGCGTCGCGAGGAGCGCCGCAGGCGGACCCGGCGCAACCAGACCATCGGGATCGTCGCCGCCGGCGCTATCGTCGCCGGTGCGATCGCCTGGTCCGCGTGGCCGGATTCGACCCAAACAGCAGGAGCCGAGGCCACTGAAGAGGCCGACGCCAGCGCGTCACCCTCCGCCGAGGCGACCCCGGGCCCGGTTGCGACGCCCGCCGGGGTGAGTTGCGCCGAGCCTGGCGAGCCACGTCAGGACGGCCGGACCTGGAAGAAGCCGGCCGACCAGCACCTCACAGGGACTGCGAAATGGGTCTTGAACACCAACTGCGGGCGGATCACAGTTTCGCTGGATGCCGACGCCGCTCCCAAAAACGTCAACGCCCTGGCCTTCCTCACGGAGGAGGGTTACTACAGCGGAAACTACTGTCACCGCCTGACGACCGCCGGTATCTACGTGCTCCAGTGCGGAGCACCGGGCGCAGACGGCACCGGCGACGTCGGGTTCACGGTGCCCGACGAGAACCTGCCGGCCGACGGTAAGAACAACTACCCGACGGGTGCTGTCGCCATGGCCAACCGTGGGGCCGACACCGCGAGCACCCAGGTCTTCTTCGTATACAAGAACACCACGCTGCCGCCGAACTACACCATCGTGGGGAAGGTCACCGGCGGACTCGACGTTGTCAAGTACGTTGCGGCCGGTGGTGTCCAGGCAGGATCATCGGATGCGACTGATGGACCACCCGCACAGCCCATCGTCATCAAGACCGCCTCGATCGGAAGCTAGAACCATGACTGAGCACGAAGCAGCTCCCGCCCCGGAATCCGGCCCCGGACCCGCGCCGCAGTCCGCTTCCGACGAGACGGCTGAACCCACAACCGCGCCGGGCACCGACGCACCGCAGGCCAGCGTTGAGCCCGAGGCCGAGCCTGTTCAGGAGGCATCCGCCGAGCCGGCACCGCAGACACCCGGCGAGTCCGCCCCCCGGCCGGGCCCGCGCCCCACCCCCGGCACAGCCCACCGGCCAGGACCCGCGCCAGCCGAATCGTTCGGCCGCGTTGAAGAGGACGGCACTGTGTACTTGCGGTTGCCCGACGGGAACGAGCGCGTTGTGGGTCAGTACGCCGCGGGGGACGCCACGGCCGCGCTGCACTACTACGCCGTCAAATACAACGAGCTGAGTCAATCGCTGGAGCTGACCGCGACCCGACTCGCCGACAACAAGTGCACTCCCCGGGAGGCCCTCGCAGTCGCCAGCAAGGCCCGGCAGGCTCTTGAAGAACCCAGCTTCATCGGCGACATCTCCCTGCTCATGGCGCGCATCGGACAGCTCGAGGTCCTCTCCAACATCCGTGCGCAGATCCTCGACGAGGAGCGCAAGGCTGCCCGTGAGCAGTCCCAGCAGACCCGCGAACGGATCGTTGTGGAGGCCGAACAGCTAGCGGAGTCCACGGCGTGGAAACAGGGCTCCGAACGCTTCCGGGAACTCGTCGATCAGTGGAAGGGGTTAGCCAAGCCATCCGCCGAGCAGCGCGAGGCCACGGATGCGCTGTGGGAGCGATTCCGCAACGCCCGCCGCACCTTCGACAAGGCCCGCAAGGTGCACCGGGAGGAGCAGGATCGCAAGCGCGCGGCAGCGGTAGCAGCCAAGGGCGAACTCGCGGATCAGGCCGAGGCGCTCGCGGACTCGACCGATTGGCAGACCACGGCTGCGGCCTTCCGCGATCTCATGGACAAGTGGAAGAAGGCCGGTTTCGCGGGCAAGAAGGACGATGACGCTCTCTGGCAGCGCTTCCGTGCAGCGCAGGAGAAGTTCTTCAGCGCCCGCAAACAGACCTACGACGCCCGCGACGCTGAACAGAAGCAGAACCTGTCTGCCAAGAAGGCTCTGCTGGCCGAGGCCGAGTCGCTGGTGCCGGTCAAGGACGCGAAAGCGGCCCGCCGCGCCTTCCGGGACATCCAGGGCAAGTGGTCCGACATCGGTCACGTCCCGCGGGCGGATATGCGCAAGATCGACACCCGGATGCGTGCAGTCGACGACGCCATTCGCTCGGCCGAGTCAGCCCTGTGGCGGCGCACCAACCCGGAAATCCGCGACCGTGCCCAGGGGCTCGTCGACGCCTACCGGGCGTCGGTGGCCAAACTGGAGGCGCAGTTGGCGGCCGCCCGGGCCTCCGGTGACGAATCCAAGGTTGCCGCCGCCCAGCAGAACCTCAACCAGCAGCGACTGATGCTGGAGTCGGCCGAACAGAGCCTGTCCACCCTGTAGTGGTCGCGCGTGCCGCCGGCGCTCACGATTGTGACGAAGTTGGCGGTCCGCTTCGCGCATTGTTACGAAGGTGCGGGGTCCGGGCCGTCGCGACCACGCACCATTGTGACAATCCCGGGTCGGACCCCACACCTTCGATGCTCCTATTGATGTCAAGCGGCTGGTTTGGCTTGTTGGAGTAGGTGCCGGTAGGCGGTGATCAGGTGCGGGTCGTAGGTTTTCCCGCGTTCGATGCGGCTGATGACTGCGGGGGTGGTGTTCAGGTGGTGGGCGATGGCGGTCTGGGTCAGGCCGCTGGTGGTGCGTAGGTCGCGCAGGTCGTTGGTGGGGAGCACGGGCGGGGGGTTGGTGAGGAGCCGGTACATTTCGCGGGCGACGTAGCGTTTGAGGCAGCGCTGGACCGCGGCGGTGGTGCTCAGTTCGCTGGTGCGCCGGTCGCGGTAGTGCTGGGTGGTGGGGTCGTGGGCCAGGCGGACCAGCACGATCCGGTGCAGGGCGGCGTTGGCGTGCCGGTTCCCGCCGCGGTTGAGGCGCATGGCCTGGGTTTTGCCGCTGGAGGCGGGGATGGGTGAGGCCCCGCACAGCGCGGCGAACCCGGCTTCGCTGGTCAGCCGGTGCGGGTTGTCCCCGGCGGTGACCAGCAGGGCCGCGGCGGTGTCCGGGCCGACGCCGTAGGCCGCGCGCAGGGCTGGGTTGGCGGTACGGGTGAGGGTGTCGAGTTGGGTGGTGAGGTCGCGGTGGTCACCGGCTAGGTGCTGGTACTGCCCGGCCAGGGTGCGCAGGGCGTGTTTGGTGGCCCGCACCGGGTCGGTCAGGTCGGTGCCGGGGCGCAGCCCGGCGCAGCGGGTGATGCGCTGGGTCTTGGTCAGCCCGCCCAGCTGGGTGCGCAGCGGGTCGGGGGCGGTGAGCAGCAGGTGGTGGATGCGTTCTGCCAGTTGGGTCATCTGTTTGCGGGTGCCGTCCAGGGCGACCTTGAGTACCCGGATGGCTTCCACGATCCCGTCGCGGGTTTTCGGGGTGGCGCTGGCCTGCCCGCCCAGCGCGGCGCGGGCGGCGGCCTCGGCGTCGATCGGGTCGGATTTGCCGCGTGCCCGGCGCAGTTGCCGGTTGGGCCGGTTGACCTCCACTACCCGGACCCCGGCGGCGTGCAGGGTACGGGTCAGCCCGGCGCCGTAGGATCCGGTGCCTTCCACCCCGACACACTCGATCTGCCCATGCCCGGCCAGCCACACGTGCAGGGCGGTGAGCCCCAGCGGGCTGGTCGGGAACGCCTGTGTTCCTAGCAGCCGGCCCTGCGCGTCCAGCGCCGCGGCCACGTGAGTGTCCTGATGGGTGTCCACACCGCCGTAGACGACCCGCTTGTGATTTGCCATTCTGGAACTGCCTTCCTCGTAGGTGATACCGGGACGGCGCGTCGGTCGGGGCACCGGACAGAACAGACATGGTGCCTGAGCAAAGCTCCTATGAGGTCACGGACCCCGACCGGCTCACGCCACGCCGGGAACCAGTGCCCCGAACCGGACAGATCGAAGGCAAGACACACCACACGGTGGTCGGTAACAAACACGGTCACGGCCCGAAACCCAGATTCCCGACACCAACATCATGTCTGTAACATAGGGTTCGCGCGGGTGCTGAAATACACCCCACGGGGTTTCTACACCCGCCTGGCCTCGAATACTCCCTCCACCGCGCGCACGCCCTTGAGCACTGCTCCCAGGTGCGCCGGATCGGCCATTTCGAAGGTGAATCGAGAGATGGCGATCCGGTCGCGGTTGGTGGTCGAGGATGCCGACAGGATGTTCACGTGGTGGTCTGACAGCACTCGCGCCACGTCGGACAGCAGTCCGGCCCGGTCCAAGGCCTCGACCTGGATGTTCACCAGGAACACCGACTCCGCACTGGGCCGCCAAGTGACCTCGACCAGACGATCCGGCTGCTGGGCCAGTTCCGGGTAGTTCACACAGTCCTTGCGGTGCACGGACACCCCGTTTCCGCGTGTGACGAAACCGACGATGTCGTCACCGGGCACCGGCGTGCAGCACTTGGACAGCCGCACCCAGACGTCCTCCAAATCGGCCACGACGACCCCGGGATCCCCGGTAGGCCCGGAGCGCACCGACGGCGGCGGCATCTCCTCTTCGGTGTCGTCGGCAGCGGCCTCCGTCCCGCCTCGCCCGGCGATGAGCCGGTCGACGACAACCGCGGCGTCGAGTCGGCTCTCCCCGATCGCGGCGTACAAGGCGCTCACGTCGGGCATGCGGTAGTAAGCCGCGATGCTGAGCAGGTCGGGGGTGTTCAGCAAGCGTTGCATCGGAAGCGACCGGCGCCGCAACTCCCTCAGCAGCGCGTCCTTCCCGTGCTCCACGGCCTCTTCTCGCCGCTCCCGCGAGAACCAGGCCCTGATCTTGCTGCGTGCCCTCGGCGAGGCGACGAAGCTCAGCCAGTCCCGGGACGGACCTTGGCCCTGAGTCTTCGACGTGAAGATCTCCACCGTGTCGCCGTTGTCCAACTTCGACTCCAAGGGCACCAACTTGCCGTTGACCCGCGCACCGATGGTGCGGTGACCCACCTCCGTGTGCACCGAATAGGCGAAATCGACCGGTGTGGCGCCGACCGGCAGCGAGATGACATCCCCCTTGGGCGTGAAGACGAACAACTCCCCGGTACCCAGTTCGTAGCGCAGACTGTCGAGGAACTCGTCGGGGTCCTCGGTCTCGCGCTGCCACTCGAGCAGCTGGCGCAGCCACGCGAACTCATCGGGCCCGTCATCTACGCCACTGCGTCCCTGCTTGTACCGCCAGTGCGCGGCCACGCCGTACTCAGCCTGCTGGTGCATCTCCTGGGTGCGGATCTGCACCTCCACCGGCTTGCCCTCAGGTCCGATCACCGTGGTGTGCAGTGACCGGTAAACCCCATAGCGGGGGCTGGCGATGTAGTCCTTGAACCGGCCGGGCACCGGACTCCATTTCGCGTGCAGCAGTCCGAGTACCCCGTAGCAGTCCGAAATGGTATCGACCAGGATCCGAACACCGACCAGATCGTAGATGTCGGCGAAGTCGCGGCCGCGCACGATCATCTTCTGGTAGACGCTGTAGTAATGCTTCGGACGGCCGTTGACCTTCGCCCGGATCCGATTGGTCTTCAACTCCTCATCGATGAGGTTTAGCACGCGCCCGAGGTACTCGTCGCGGGACGGTGCTCGCTGCCCGACCAGTCGCACGATCTCGTCGTACATCTTCGGATACAGGGTCGCGAAAGCGAGATCCTCCAGCTCCCACTTGATGGTGTTCATCCCGAGGCGATGAGCCAGCGGCGCATAGATTTCGAGCGTCTCGCGGGCCTTCTTCTGCTGCTTGTTCTCGGGCAACCATCCGATGGTCCGCATGTTGTGCAGGCGGTCCGCGAGTTTGATTACCAGGACCCTGATGTCGCGGGCCATCGCGACGACCATCTTGCGGACCGTCTCCGACGCCGACGCCTCCCCGTACTGGACCTTGTCGAGTTTGGTCACACCGTCGACCAGCCGCGCGACCTCGTCCCCGAAGTCCTCCCGCAGCCGGTCGAGCGGGTACTCGGTGTCCTCCACGGTGTCGTGCAACAATGCCGCGGCCAACGTGGTGGGGGTCATGCCGAGCTCGGCCAGGATGGTGGCCACGGCCAGCGGATGGGTGATGTAGGGCTCGCCGCTTCGTCGTGCCTGATCGGAGTGCAGGTGGGCCGCCATCACATAGGCCCGCTCGACCACCTGCCGGTTGGCTTTCGGGTGGAATTGCCGCATCGTCCGCAGAAGCGGTTCGAGCTCGGGTATCGAACTGCGGTTGCTTCCGGTCAATCGCGAGAGCAACTGCCTTCGCCGGGGCACATCCTGTACGCGGCTCGCGCCGGAGACCGGCGCCGACTTGTCGTCGGTGCCTGGGGTCTGGGTCGTCTCCCGAGCCACTAGGTCACCACCTTGCGTATGCACGCGAGTCTACGGACATCGCACGACATTGCCCAACGGCGGTCAGTGGCGCCGCTTCGAACGGCTCGACCGCTTCGGCTGCACCCGCGCAGCGCCACCTTCCCGGTGAGTGCGATGCGGACGATCTGGACTCGCCGCCACACCACCGGCCGCAGTCGCCACTGGGGTCTTGTCGCTCTTGCCGGAACCCGCGGAATCGGTCGGGGCGCCCTCTCCACGTGCCGCCCGCCGCTTGGACACACGCATCTTCAGCGCCTTCATGGCGGGATCGCGTTCTTTGATCTGGCACAGCACCGGAGTCGCGACGAAGATCGACGAATACGTGCCCGCAGCCATTCCGATGAACAGCACCAAGGCGAGATCCTTCAGCGTTCCGGCGCCCAACAGCCCGGCTCCGACGAACAAGATCGCCGCCACCGGCAACAGCGCCACGACACTGGTGTTGATGGACCGGATCAAGGTCTGGTTCAGTGCCAGGTTGGCAAGTTCGCTGTAACTGTAGCGACTCTGCCCTGTCACGCCTTGGGTGTTCTCCTTCACCTTGTCGAAGACCACGACCGTGTCGTACAAGGAGTAGCCCAGGATCGTCAGCAACCCGATCACGGTCGCCGGCGTGACTTCGAAACCCACGAGCGCGTAGATGCCCGCGGTTATGAGCAGATCGTGTATCAGCGCGACGAGCGCGGCCACAGCCATCTGCCACTGAAAGTAGACGGACAAGAAGACCACGACAGCGACGAGGAAGACGACCAGCGCGATCAAGGCCTGCCGCGTGATCTCCCCACCCCACGTCGGCCCGACATCACGGCTGGATATCTCCTCAGCGGGCACCGAGCAGGTGTCGGCGAGCGCGTTCACCACGGCGGCGTTCTGCTCCTGCGGGACGCTGGGCGTCTGCGCTCGGATGTTGGAGGAACCGACCTCCGTGACAGCGGCCACCTCGACGTCGGCGCTACCGATGGCGGTTCGCACGTCCTGGATGGAACAGGACTGACTCGGGACCAGGAACTCGGCCCCGCCCTTGAACTCGATGCCGAGGTTCAGGCCCCGGCCGAAGATGCCCACCAGCGCGAGAAGCACGAACACCGCCGAGATCGTGTACCAGCGCTTGCGCCGCCCGACGATGTCGTAGGACACCTCACCGCGGTACAGCCGCGCTCCGAGTTGACCGAGCCTGGACATCAGACCTCCACCTTGTCGTTCTTGCGCGTGGCCGGTCGTTCAGCGGGCTGCTTGACACCGAGGTGCTTGGGATCCAGGCCCGTCAGCGGGTGGCCGCTGGTGAACCACCTGTTGCGTGCTAACAGTGAGACCATCGGCCGCGTGAACATGAAGGCGACGAACACGTCGATCAGTGTCGTCAACCCGAGGACGAACGCGAAACCGCGAACCGCCCCGACCGACAGGTAGTACAGGATCGCAGCGGCCAGCAAGGAGATGAAGTCCGCGGCCAAGATGGTGTTCCGCGCGCGTATCCACCCTGCGTCACAGGCCGCCCGCAGACTGCGTCCCTCCCGGATCTCATCGCGGATCCGTTCGAAATAGACCACGAACGAGTCTGCAGTGATACCGATTGCGACGATCGCACCGGCCACCCCCGCTAGCGTCAGCGCAAGTCCCAAATGACGCCCGAGGATGACGAAGATGAAGAACGTCAGGAAGGCTGCGATGACCAGCGAGGCCACCGCCACCAGACCCAGTGCCCGGTAGTACACCAGCAGGTACACCACAACCAGTCCCAGGCCCAGCGCTCCGGCGAGCAGGCCCACCTTGAGGTAGTCCGAACCCAGCGTGGGGGTTACCGTCTCGACAGAAGCGATGTCGAGGGTCAGTGGCAGTGCCCCGAACTTCAGGACTTGTGCGAGGTTCTTGGCCTCTTCGGGGGTGAAGCTGCCGCTGATCTGGGCCCGGCCGTCGTTGATGGGCTGCTGGAAGTAAGGGGAGGACACCACCAGGCCGTCCAGGACGATCCCGAACTGGTTCTTCGGCGGCTGCAGTGAAACCAGCTTGTTCGAGATCTCGGAGAGTGCGTCAGCGCCCTCACTGTCGAACTCGAGGTTCACGACCCAGCCCGCACCGCCCTGTGCCAGCTCCGCTGACGCGTTCGTGATCGAGGTGCCCTTGATGAAGGCCGGCTCAAGCAGGTACTTGGCCGTGCCCTCCCGGTCACAGGTGACGATCCATTTCTCCGGGTTGTCCGGCTTCCCGCCCTGTCGGCTGGCAGCATCTGTGCAATCGAGGTTGAGCAGAGCATCCTGCAGCGCCGGGTCGTTCTCGCTGTCGCCCTCCACCGGCGGGACGAGGGCGTTCGAGTCCTGCGTCGACGTGTCAGGGCTCGCACTGGCCTCGGGGGTCGCGTCGGTGGCTGTCGGGCTGGGAGTGGTCTCCGCGAAGGTCGCCTCCCCGCTGGCGGAGTTCTTCTTCTTGTTCTTCTTCGTGGTACCGGTGTCGGCCGGTTGCAGAGTCGACGGATCGATCTTGCCGGGGTCGACGATGGCCGACACCGGGCGGAAGTCCAGCAGCGCGGTCTGGCTCAACTGCTCGGCGATCTGCCGCTGGTTGATCCCTGGCACTGAAACCACCAAGGCGGCGTCATTGCCCGAGCCCTGAATGGCCACGTCGGCCTCGGCGACACCGAAGCCGTTGACGCGCTGCCGGATGATCTCCACGGTCTGCTGCAGTTGTTCCTGTGTTATGTCCGCACTGCCTTCTGCCTGCTTGGGCACCAGGATCACCTGGGTACCGCCCTGCAGGTCCAGGCCCAGTTTGGGCACGTGCGAGGTCCCCGGCCACAGAGCCCACACACCGAGCCCGACGATGATGATCAGTAGGGCCAGTAGCGGGCGCCACGGCTTCGGTCGTGCTATCGCAGCCAACTCTTACCCCTCGTCGTCCAACACGTTCGCCACTGCGGCGCGCGCATACTTCACGACCACCCCGTCACTGATCTCGAGTCCGATCGTCTGGTCCTCCACCCAGGTGACCTTCCCGTAGATGCCAGCAGTCGTCATGATCTGTGACCCGGTATGGACCGCCATCTGCGCGGCGGTCGCCTCCCGCTGGCGAATTCGCAGGGGACGGATCATCGTGAACCACATGCCTGCGAGCAGAACCAGCGGAAGCGCCAGTATCAGGATTTCCACTGCCCGATCCTACCCATTGGAGAGCAGATCCCTCTGGTCGGTCAGGGCCAACTGGTCGGTTCCGGCCGGAAGCGGGTGGCCCAGATGGGAGTAGGCCTTGCCCGTGGCGATACGCCCGCGTGGCGTGCGCGCCAGGAAACCGGAGCGCAGAAGGAAGGGTTCGCAGACCGTCTCGACCGTTTCCGATTCCTCCCCGACGGCCACCGCCAGGGTGGACAACCCGACCGGGCCGCCGCCGAAGTTCTGCACGAGCGCGTTGAGGACGGCCCGGTCCAATCGGTCGAGCCCGCTGGCATCCACCTCGAACAGCGCCAAGGCCGCTTCGGTGGATGCGACGTCCACGCGCGAGTCGCCGTGGATCTGGGCGTAGTCACGCACCCGGCGTAACAATCGGTTGGCGATACGAGGGGTTCCGCGCGACCGCCCCGCGATCACCTGCAAGGCCTGCGCATCGGTCGCAATGCCCATCAGGCCCGCCGACCGTTCCACGATCTGTTGCAGATCCCCGGGTTCGTAGAAGTCCATGTGTGCGGTGAACCCGAAGCGGTCCCGCAGCGGCCCCGGCAGCAGACCCGAGCGGGTCGTGGCACCGACCAGGGTGAACGGCGCCAGGTCCAACGGGATCGACGTCGCCCCCGGCCCCTTGCCCACCACGACGTCCACCCGGAAGTCCTCCATCGCCATGTAGAGCATCTCCTCGGCGGGCCGGGACAGTCGATGGATCTCGTCGATGAACAGAACGTCGCCTGGCTGCAATGCCGTCAGGATGGAGGCCAGATCACCGGCGTGCGTGATCGCCGGACCACTGGTGAGGCGCAGCGCCTTGCCCAGTTCCGCGGCGATGATCATCGCCAGGGTCGTCTTGCCGAGCCCGGGCGGGCCGCTGAGCAGCACGTGATCGGCGACGTGCTCGCGGGCGGTCGCTGCCGACAGGACCAGGCGCAGTTGGTCCTTGACCCGGTCCTGCCCGATGAAATCGCGCAACGAGGTCGGCCGCAGCGCCCCTTCGACCATGCGCTCGGTATCGTCGGCACCAGGTGAGACCACAGGGTCGTTCACGGGCTCACCGCCTGCGTGTGGTCAAGCATCTGCAGTGCCAGCCGCAGGGCTTCCGGGACGCCGAGGTCTGCGGCGTCGGCGCGACCGGCGACACTGCTCACCGCCCCCTGCGCCTCCTGCGCAGACCAGCCCAGGCCGGTGAGTGCGGCGCTCACCTGGACCCGCCACGACGCACCGCTCGGGGTTTGCGGCCCCGGTGCCGCGCTGGCGACTCCGAGCCTGTCTTTGAGGTCGACCAGGATCCTCGCCGCGCTCTTCCTGCCGAGTCCGGGCACCGCGATCAGCGCATTCACGTCCTCGGTGGCGATGGCCTGCCGGATCTGGTCCGCGGTCAACGTGGCGAGCATCGTCATGGCCAGTCGCGGACCGATCCCGGAGACCGTCTGTACTGTCCGGAAGACCTCCCGCTCGCTCGCGTCGGCGAAACCGAAGAGGGTCAGACTGTCCTCCCGTACGACCAGGTGCGTGGTCAGCAGGCATTCCGCCCCGGTCTCGAGATCTGCTGCAGTGCGAGCAGTGACGACCACGCTCAGGCCGACGCCGCCCACATCGACAACCACCTCATCCGATCCCCGAAATGCTACGCGTCCTCGCACCTGCGCAATCACGTGCCGACTCCTGTTCCGATCCCCGTGCGGGACCTCCACACATGGCAGATGCCCAGGGCCAACGCGTCGGTGGCATCTGCGGGTTTGGGCAGTTCGTGCAATCCCAGGATCCGGCCCACCATGAACGCGACCTGCCGCTTGTCCGCCTTGCCCGACCCCGTCACAGCAGCCTTCACCTCGGTGGGCGTGTGCTGGTGCACCGGCAGACCGAGTTGGCTGGCCGCGAGCATGCACACCGCCGCAGCCTGCGCCGTTCCCATGGCCGATCGTACGTTGTTCTGGCTGAATACCCGCTCCACGACCAGGACCTCCGCGCGCGAGTCCATCAAGTGGGTCCTCACCGCGTCGAAGACGGATTGCAGCCGTACCGCGTGCTCCACAGCCGGGTCGGTACGCACGACGTCCACCAGCAATGCGTGGGCCTTCCCGTCGAATCCCGACTCGACGACGGCCACGCCGCAGCGGGTCAGCCCAGGATCGACTGCCAGTACCCGCATGCGGCCTCCGAAAGATCGTACATTTGTACGGCAGCCTACCCGTTGTTCGCCGCTGAGGCAGTGAGGCGTGTGGACGACACGCGGGATCAGTTTTGGCGACGCCGTATCGTCAAAGGGTTTCCGGCGATCACCGGCGACCCGATCACCTGCCGGAAGCCGTACCGCAGACTGCGTACCAATTCGTCGCGATCGTCGACCGCAGCGTCGTCGGTGCTGATCCCCACGCTGGCCACGCCGTTGTAGGTCAGCATCGTGACATTGATCGCGGCGCCGATGGTCGCCACGAGCGGGTACATCCGCTCGACCCCGGCTCCGGCCAGCCACACTTGGACAGGCACTCCGGGCACGTTCGAGGCCGTGAGATCGGAGGTCTGGGCAGCGGCCGACAGAAGTTCGGGCGGCAGGAAGCGCGAGAATTCGGCGAGATTGTCGGCAAGTTTGAGGGCAGGCTCGGAGCGCCAGCTGCGAACCGTCTGCGCAGCGATCTCCAACACATCTTCGACGACGTTGGAGATAGGGATCTCGAACCGGGCGATGGTGACCGCGTTGGCCGCATCGGCCCCCTCGGTGCGCAACGAGATCGGCATGTTCATGCGCAGTTCGTTCACGGGACGGCCCATCCGCTCGTGGTAGCGGTGCATGCCGACACTGATAGCGGCGAGAAAGAGGTCGTTGACGCTGTGGTTGCGCCGTTTCGCCTCAGCCCGGTAGGCACCGAAATCGATGTCGATGGTGTCGAAGTGGTAGTTGATGCTGCGCTGCTGCATGATCGGCGACAGCGGGCCGAAGGGTACCCGCGTGAAGCGCACCACCGACTCGGCCGTCGCCCTCACCCGGCTCACCAGCTGACCCGGGTTCTTCACCGCCGCCATCGTCAGCGGACCCAGCCCGTTGATCGCATCCTGGGCGGTGCGTGCCACCCACCCGACGTTGTTACGGATGACGGCTTCCAGGAACCCCGTGGTGTCCAGCACGGCCGGGGTGGGGGCCGGCGGCATCGGCCCGAGGTCAGAGCCCTCGGGCGCGAAGTCGAACAGAGCCGCGGCCAGTTGCACGGCCCCTTGGCCATCGGCGATGGCATGGTGCAGTTTGAGGATGAAGGCGGCTCGCCCACCGGGAAGGCCTTCGAGAACAGTCGCCCGCCATAGCGGCCGGTCGCGGTCGAAGTCGGCCATGCTCTGCCGGCGAGCGTCCTCGAGCACGTCGGCCCAGGTGGAACCTCTGGGCATGCTGAAGCGGCGCATGTGAAAGGACAGGTCGAAGTTCGGATCCACGACCAGCCGGGGGGTCTGCAGACCGATCGGGCCCTCCACCACGGTCGAGCGAAGGATCGGAGCCATCCGAGTCGCGCGCTCGAACCGTGCCTGGAGAACGTCCCAGTCCGGGCTGGAATCCAGCACCATCAGCCCGATCATGGTGGACCGCATCACGGGATCGTCGGTGGACATCCGCCAGGTGGCGAAATCCCAGCCGGACAGCCGTTTCGCGTCGGTGGTGGCGTGCTTGCCACGCAACGGACTCGGCTGCTTGGCGGCCCGCTTCACAGGTCTTGTCTTCGCTTCCGTGGCCGCCGGTGCTTGCTTGGCTGGCGTCTTTTTGGTCGGCGCCTTCTTGGCTGGCGTCTTCTTCGTCGGCGCCTTCTTGGCTGGCGCTTTCTTGGCTGGCGTCTTCTTCGTCGGCGCCTTCTTGGCCCGTTCCTTAGCGATGGACTCCTTGGCAGTGGTCTGCTTCACCGGTGCCTTCTCCGCTGGGGCCTTCTTAGCTGCCTTCGGGGCTGCACTCGTCTTGGCATGACTCTTTGCCACGGTTCCTCCTTGTGGACACGTGCCACTACGCTATCCCCGCATTGGGAAGTTGCGCGCCCCTTCGACGCGACGTGCGCGATCGGCACCACCTTTCAGAACCGCAATCCGCGTTCATCGTGGACTCCGTCGCCACGCTGGAATCCTGGCTGGGTCGGCGCGGGACACGATTGTGACAAAGGTGCTTGCCCACCCGAGACGTTGTGACAAAGGTGCGCGATCCGCCCAATCGATACCGCGCACCTTCGTCACAATCCGGGTCTGCACCCCGCAACTTCGTCACAAGGCGCGGGGCTCGCTTCTCGACGGACATCACTCCAGGTCGAACAACCACTCACCACGAACGCCACCCATCGCCGACGCCGACATGACCGACTGTCAGTCGCCGACCTCGGCCATGACCTCGTCGGAGACGTCGAAGTTCGCGTACACGTTCTGGACGTCGTCACTGTCCTCGAGCGCCTCGAGCAGCCGGAAGATCTTGGCGGCCCCCTCGGCGTCGAGCGGCACCGTGACGCTGGGCACGAACGAGGCCTCGGCGGAATCGTAGTCCAGGCCGGCATCCTGCAACGAGGTTCGGACAGCCACCAGATCGGTGGGTTCGCAGATCACTTCGAAGGTCCCACCGAGGTCGTTGACCTCCTCGGCCCCGGACTCCAGCACCGCGTCCAGCACGTCGTCCTCGGCCAGTCCCCCGGACGGCACCAACACCACACCCTTGCGGGCGAACAAGTACGAGACCGAACCCGGATCGGCCATCGACCCCCCGTTCCGGCTCATCGCGACCCGCACTTCCCCCGCTGCCCGGTTGCGGTTGTCGGTCAGGCACTCGACCAGGACGGCCACACCTTGGGGGCCGTACCCCTCGTACATGATCGTTTCCCAGTTGGAGCCGCCCGACTCCGCACCCGAACCACGCTTGACCGCTCGATCGATGTTGTCCAGCGGCACGGAGTTCTTGCGCGCCTTCTGGATCGCGTCATACAGGGTGGGGTTGCCGTCCGGGTCCCCGCCGCCCGTGCGCGCGGCCACCTCGATGTTCTTGATCAGTTTCGCGAACAGCTTTCCGCGCTTCGCGTCGATCGCAGCCTTCTTGTGCTTGGTCGTCGCCCATTTGGAATGGCCGCTCATGCATCCTCCAGAACCGTGCTCACAAGTTGCGCGTGGAAACGATGATCGTCGGTCACCTCGGGGTGGAACGAGGTCGCCATCGCGTTGCCTTGCCGTACCGCCACGATTCTATCGGCGCTTTCGGAAGCTTCCACCGTCGCGAGTACTTCCACTTCGGGACCCACCCTCTCCACCCATGGCGCCCGGATGAAGACCGCGGCCACCGGTGGGCCGGGCAACGCCGGGATGGACACCGCGGCCTCGAACGAGTCCACCTGCCGCCCGAAAGCGTTCCGGCGCACGGTTATGTCGATCGCACCCAGGCACAACTGGTCTGCCCGCCCGTCGAGCACCTCCGAGGCCAGCAGGATCATCCCGGCGCAGGTACCCAGAACCGGCATACCGGCAGCGAAGGCGGCTCGTAGGGGCGCTTCCAACTCGTTGCGCCTGATCAACATGCCGATGGTCGTGGACTCCCCACCCGGGATGATGAGTCCCGCCACGGCCGCCAGGTCCTTCGGCGTGCGAACCTTGACCGCCTGCGCACCGCAGTCATCGAGCATGCGGGCGTGTTCGCGAACATCACCCTGCAGGGCGAGAACCCCGATCGTGGCCGTCACCAGCCGCGTTCGGCGAGTCGATGCGGCTCCGGAATCTCCTCGACGTTGATCCCCACCATCGCCTCACCGAGCCCGCGTGAGACCTTGGCCAGGATGTCCGGGTCGTCGTAGTGGGTCGTCGCCGCCACGATGGCCGCCGCCCGTTCGGCCGGGTTGCCGGACTTGAAGATCCCGCTGCCGACGAACACGCCGTCGGCGCCCAGCTGCATCATCATCGCCGCGTCCGCGGGGGTGGCGATGCCGCCGGCGGTGAACATGACCACTGGCAACCCGCTGGTGCGGGCGACCTCGGCCACGAGTTCGTATGGGGCCTGCAGGTCTTTGGCGGCCAGGTACAACTCGTCCTCAGGCAGATTCGCCAGCCGCTTCATCTCATCGCGGATGGTGCGCATGTGGGTCGTGGCGTTGGACACGTCGCCAGTGCCCGCCTCCCCCTTGCTGCGGATCATCGCGGCACCCTCGGTGATCCGGCGCAACGCTTCCCCCAAGTTGGTGGCGCCGCAGACGAAAGGCACTGTGAACTGCCACTTGTCGATGTGATGCGCGTAATCGGCGGGTGTGAGGACTTCCGACTCGTCGACGTAGTCGACGCCGAGCGCTTGCAGGATCTGGGCCTCCACGAAGTGCCCGATCCGGGCCTTCGCCATCACCGGGATGGAAACCGCATCGATGATCCCGTCGATGAGGTCCGGATCGCTCATCCGTGCCACTCCGCCTTGAGCGCGGATGTCTGCCGGTACCCGCTCGAGTGCCATAACGGCAACCGCGCCGGCGTCCTCGGCGATCTTGGCTTGATCGGCGGTCACCACGTCCATGATCACGCCGCCTTTGAGCATCTCGGCCATGCCGCGCTTCACGCGGGCAGAACCAGTCACGTGCGTGGGGTCAGTCATCGGGACTTCCTTTCAGGTCTATGCCAATGGTAGGCGCGATTCACCCGCTCACCTACTACGGAGGGCGGATGGAACCTCGTCGTCGAGTTCCACAGTGCGTGGCAGCGGCGCGGAACCGGCCAGTCTGAACAGTCGCACGGTGCGCTGCCTGCGCACTGCCACACACGACCGGACGGCGTCGTTGTGGAACCGGCGCGACCATGCCGCCTTCTGCACGGCGGCCCCCAGATCGGCCAGGATCCGTTCGCCGTCGGACTGCTCAATGATGTCACCGACCAGTTCCGGGCTCATGGAGGCATCCAGCGCGTTCGTCAAGGAACTCTCGGCGACGCAACGAGCCGGGTCGAAATCCGCTCCCGTCTCCCGGGCCCGGGCCAGCGCCGCGTCTGCGGCGTCGGCGAGAAGAACGCTCGTGGCCGGATCCAGGCGCCCCGAACTCGCCAGCGAAAGAACCTCGTTTGCGCGCTCCTGGAACTGGCCCTGCAACGCTGCCCGGGACGTGTCGACGCGGTGATGAAGGCGGTCCAGACGGGCTGCGGTCTGCGACAAGTACAGGGTCACGAGCGCGATCAAAGCGATGACGAGCAACGCCCAGGCGAGATCCATCAGGTTTCTTCCCGTGGCCGCGCGAGCCGGCCCACGAACTGGCCGCGGATGTCGTTCTCGACCTTCTCCCCCGACGCCGTGACGCTCTGGTACACCTGCTCGATCTCGCGAGCCACCACCTTCCAGTCGAACTGCCGCGCCCTGCCGTGACCGGCATCGACGAGTCCTCGTCGCCGCGCTGGGTCGGCCAGTAGGGCGTTGACGGTCCTGGCCAGGGAGTCCGGGTCCTCGCTGACGAACATCGCCCCCGCCCGGCCGTCCTCGAGAACTCTCGCGAAGGCCTCCAGATCGCTGGCGACCACCGCCGTTCCGGCGGCCATGGACTCGAGCAGGACGATGCCGAAACTCTCGCCTCCCGTGTTAGGCGCAACGTAGAGGTCAGCACTGGCGAATGCCGCCACCTTGTCCTGCTCACTGATCAGACCCATGAAGCGCACGTGTTTGCGCAGGTCGGGGGCTACATCGGCCAAGGCGTCCTCGGGATCACCTGGCCCGGCGACGAGCACCTCCACGTCCGGATGGGCCGCCCGGATACCCGGCAGGGATGCCAGGAGGACCTGCAGACCCTTGCGTGGTTCGTCGATACGACCGATGAAGAACAGCGTCGGACCCGCTCGGGGGTAACCAGGCAGTGCCTGTGCCCCCTCGTAGCGCGCGCAGTCGACGCCGTTGGGGATCAGCACGGCGTCGCCCCCCAAGTGCCTGACCAGGGTCTGCCGAGCGGCCTCGCTCACCGCGATCCGCGCCGAGATCTTCTCCATAGCGGTCTGCATCAGGTAGTAGGCGGCAGACAGGGCCCGGGACCTGGTCTGGGAACTGTGCCAGGTCGCGACCATGGGTCCGCGGGCCGCCCAGCACGCCAACAGGCTCAGCGTCGGGGATGCGGGTTCGTGCACGTGCAGGACATCGAAGTCGCCCTCCTTGATCCATCGCCGCACGCGAGTCGCCGACACCGGACCGAAGTTCACCTTCGCCACGGACCCGTTGTACGGCACGGACACCGGTTTGCCGCCGTCCACCACGAACGGCTCCAGAGGGTAGTCGTCGTCGTCGACCGGAGCCAGGACGCTCACATCGTGTCCGAACGACCGCAGGGTCACGGCCTGGTCGTGCACGTGTGCCTTGACTCCTCCGGGCGAGGTCCAGTCGTACGGACAGACCACCCCGACCTTCACTTGGCCCGCCGGGGATCGAGGTCGGCCAGGAACACCGGTTGCAGCATGTGCCAATTCCCCGGATGGGTGGCGATCCCCTCCGCGAGACGGTCGGCCATGGACTGCGTGTAGACCGAGACCGCAGCGACAAAGTCGTCGTCGAAACGGGAGTACCCGGTCCAGTCGCCGGCCGGTGGTTCGATGGCCGGGAACACGTGCACGTATGCCCGCGGACCTTTGTAGTACAACGCGGTCGTCAGCAACGGCGCACCCGTCAACAGCGAGATCGCAGCCGGACCGAGTGGCATCTTGGCGGGTTCGCCGAAAAAGTTCACCTGCACGCCGTGCCGGCTCATGTCGCGGTCGGCCAAGAGCGCGAGCAGGCCGTTGTCGCGCACCAGTTCCACGAGTTGCTCGAAGACGCCCTCGGCGCCGGCGTGGGGCAGGATCTTCATCCCCAGGGTGCGCCGGAACTCCAGGAACTCCTCATACAGGCGCTCGGGCTTGAGCCGCTCGGCCACACTGATGACCTGGGCGAAATGGATGCTCGCCCAGGCACCGGTCAAGTCGTAGTTGCCGGCATGCGGCACGGCGAACACCGCCCCCTTCCCCCCGTCCAGAGCGTCCTGCAAGTAGTGGGCGTTGACCGCACGGTGCCGATGAGTTATCTGTTCGGGAGTCCAGGAGGGCAGCCGGAAAGCGTCGCACCAATAGCGCAGGTAGGACCTCATCCCCTCGTGCGAGACCTCCCGGATGTCGGCCTCGGAGGCATCCGGCAGCACCCTTCGAAGATTCTTCTCGAGTTGTCTGACCCCCTTGCCGTGCCTGCGCCAGACCTGATCGGCGACCTGATTGAACATGGCGTACGCCTGCTTCTCCGGAAGTGCCCTTACGATCCGCCAGCCGGTGGCGTAGGCCCAGTACGTGACCTCGTCCTGCAGTTTCATGCGTTCGCCTGCCGGTAGACGTGGGCGAGGCGTTGCCAAACAGTGATGACCACCAGAACCGCCAGCACGAACAAGGCGGCAGGCAACAGGTACGGGATCCCGAGGCCGTAGAAGAACGCCGGGATCAGCAGGATCAGCAGCCGCTCGGTCCGTTCGGCGATACCGACCTTGCAGTCGAGGCCAACGCTTTCGGCACGTGCCCTGGCGTACGAGATCACGAATCCGCCGACGAGACACGTGAATGCCGCAACCTGCACCCACAGGGACTGCGAGCGGACGGCCCACACCAGCACGGAACCGAAGATGACCCCGTCAGCAATCCGGTCCATGGTGGAGTCCAGAAACGCACCCCACACCCCGGTGCGGTTCTGCAGCCGCGCCATGGTCCCGTCCAGCATGTCGGAGAACACGAACAAGACCATGATCAGAACCCCGGGGACGAAATCACCACGCGGGAAGAAGTACGCGGCGGCTCCGCTGACACCGACGGTTCCGATCACTGTGACGGCGTCCGGGGACAGCCCGACCTTGAGTAGGCCGCGCGCCACTGGCTCCACCACTTTGGTCAGGGCTGATCGCACATTGGTCTGGTTCAACATGCGGTATTCCCTCCGGAGCAGCGTGGTGACACTGACTCATGCTATTAGTCAGGCCGTGTCCTCTCATGCGTCCGCCGCGCCCCCCGTCGTACTCGTCTTCGGACTCCACGACGGCGTGGGACGCTGGTTCACGCGCCAACTGCGGGATGCGACCCCGGCCGCTACCGGCGTGTTCATGCCCGCGGATCTTCCGCCGGCGGCGGTGCATTCCATCTGTGAGGCCGCCGATGCCGGCGTCCACCTCGTCAGCGCGAAGCGGGGCATGGACGGCACGTTCCTGGAGTACTGGCAGATGCTGGCCGAGGCGGGCAAGGCCCGTTTAGTCGCCGTGCACGACCTCGAGCCAGTGTCGCTCGACGTCAACGAGGCGGCTGCGATCGCCACCCGCGTCCTGGAAGAAGACATCCTGCCGTACACGTTGCCCCTGCTCGATGACGATGAGCGCGTCGTCGGGGTACTCGACGCGGTGACCGGTGAACAGTGGTTCCCTGACGGTCCGACGCAGGCGGCTCGCGAGGACTTCACCGACGCTGTCGAGGTCGAGCGCAACCAAGTGCTGGATGAGGCTGACACGGTGGGCTTGACGTCGATCGACGCTGTCCGGTCAGGGATGCTCTGCCCTGCGGTCACCGTGGACACCCGTAGCCGGGCGGGAGTCAACTGGCTCGCCCGCGCGCTTCCTGCCCGTTCGATCCCAGCGGTGAGTACGGTCCTGCCCGGTGATGACACAGGATCCGTGCTGCTGGCCGCCGGCGCGGACGGCTTGGCGCCCGGGCGCGCACTTGCCGTCTCCGGGACCGACACCGAACAGGTCGCCATCGAATCCCTCATCGAGGTCACGGGTGCCGGATTGCTGTCCCGGCTCGAACCTGGACGCGTCGCGGCGGCCCTGGCCACCCCACGGCCGCGGTTGGGGTCGCTGCTGGTGGGCGAATAGGGACGTCGCGTTCGCCTTCGGCCCAAACTAGCCACGACGCCTAGGGGGGACGCGTGGGGCGAGTCCGAGACGGCTCGTCCGATCGGTAGCCGCGGAGTCGACCACACGTTCTCTAGTCCGAAACGGCTCGTGTACTCGGTCGCCGCAGGAGCGGGCCGCGAGGTTAGAGAATGGTCGCGAGGTTAGAGATCGTGCACCAGGTTAGTGAATACACGCGTGGCTTCTCTAACCTCGTGGACGTTCTCTAACGCGAGCGCTCTCACCTGGCATTCTCCGGCCTGAACGGGCGGCCGGCCACGGCCATGGACGACTAACGCGAGCGATTTCGCCCGGGGTTTCCCCGCCTGAACGCCGCGGCGACCGCGGCCATGGACGAACAGCGCGAGCGATTTCCCCGGTCATCTTGCCGCCCGATCGTCGCGGCGCCACGGCCGCCAACAACTAACCCGGAGGGCGAACCCCGACCCGAAACGCCGCATCCTGCGCCAGTTCCGGTCGTCCCAACCCCGGTCCATGCGCACCGCGACCCGGTGAGCCGTCGAATGCGCCCCGGATCGGACCGGGACAGGAGCCCGCCCGGACTGGGCGATATCGAGCCGCGCGGCTACCCTGGCCAGGCGTCGGCCACCAGGTCCCGGGTCTCCTCGAGCAGGCTCGGCATGGTCTTGGTCCCCCCCACAACGGTGATGAAGTTGGTGTCACCGCCCCAGCGCGGAACGACATGCTGATGCAGATGCCCGGCGATTCCTGCTCCACCGATCGGGCCCTGGTTCATCCCTATGTTGAACCCCTGGGGAGAAGCGACTGCGCGCATGGCGGTCATCGCCGCCTGGGTGAGTTCGGCCGACTCGACCAACTCCTCGTCCGTCAGTTGGGTGTAGTCGGGTACATGCCGGTAGGGACACACCAGCATGTGGCCCGGGTTGTACGGGTACAGGTTCAGCACGACGTATACCGAGTCGCCGCGGTGCACGATCAGCGACTCCGCATCTGTGTGCCCCGGCACCCGGCAGAAGGGGCAGTCGTTGCCGGCGTTCTGGTGGTCCGGGCGGTTCTCCCCCTTGATGTACGCAATCCGGTGTGGGGTCCACAGCCGATCCCACGCCGATGCCCCGGACATCAGACCTGTCGTTTCTCGGCGACTGCGGCGACCACCTCCGCGATGGCCTCCGCCAGCGGAATCCCGTTGCGCTGCGCACCGTCGCGGTATCGGAAGCTCACCGCTCCTGCCGCGATGTCGTCGTCGCCGGCGATCCACATGTACGGAACCTTCTGCTTCTGTGCGTTGCGGATCTTCTTGGGCATCCGGTCAGAACTGGTGTCCACCTCCGCGCGGATTCCCGCCGCCCGCAACTGCTCGACTGCGTCCTGCAGGTATTCGATGTGCTGGTCGGCGACCGGGATCCCCATGACGGTCACGGGAGCCAGCCACGGAGGGAACGCCCCGGCGTAGTGCTCGAGCAAAACGGCGAAGAAGCGTTCGATGGATCCGAACAGCGCCCGGTGGATCATGATGGGCCGCTCCCGGCCGCCATCAGAACCTTGGTACTCGAGGTCGAACCTTTGCGGCAGTTGGAAGTCGACCTGGATCGTGGACATCTGCCATGTGCGACCGATCGCATCCTTTGCCTGCACTGAGATCTTGGGGCCGTAGAAGGCGGCTCCGCCCTCGTCGATCACGAGATCCAGATTCTGTGCCGAGGCGGCCTCGTACAAGGTCTGGGTGGCCTCTGCCCACTCCTCGTCGGTCCCGACGCACTTCGCGGGGTCCCGGGTCGACAACTCCAGATAGAAGTCGGTCAATCCGTAATCCTTCAGCAGGTCGAGCACGAACGTCAACAGACTGTCCAACTCGGCGGGCATCTGCTCCTTCGTGCAGTAAATGTGCGCGTCGTCCTGTGTGAATCCGCGGGCACGCGTCAACCCCTGCACGACCCCGGACTTCTCGTAGCGGTACACGGTTCCGAACTCGAACAGTCGCAGCGGCAGTTCCCGGTAGGAGCGTCCGCGGGCGGAGTAGATGAGGTTGTGCATGGGGCAGTTCATCGGCTTGAGGTAGTACTGCGCCGAGTCCATCTCCATCGGCGGGTACATGCTCTCGGCGTACCAGTCGAGGTGGCCCGACTTGTCGAACAGGGCGGCCTTGGTCACATGCGGGCTGTTGACGAACTCGTATCCGGCGTCGATGTGGCGCTGGCGCGAGTAGTCCTCCATCACGGAGCGGACCATGCCACCCTTGGGGTGGAAGACCGCCAGACCGGAGCCGATCTCCTCCGGGAACGAGAACAGGTCAAGTTCCGAACCCAGTTTGCGGTGGTCCCTGCGCGCGGCCTCCTCCAAGAAGTGGAGGTAGTCCTTGAGACCCTGCTTGTCCGGCCAGGCCGTTCCATAGATGCGCTGCAGTTGCGGGTTCCGCTCGTCGGACAACCAGTAGACCGCGGCCGTACGCATCAACTTGATGGCGTTGGGGGCGATGTACTTCGTGTTCGGGACATGCGGGCCGCGGCACAGGTCGGACCAGCAGACGGCGCCCCTGCGGTCCACGTTGTCGTACACCGTGAGTTCGGCACCGCCGGTCTCCATGATCTCGTCGCTGTTTCCGCCCTTCTTCCCGATCAGTTCGAGTTTGAACGGCTCGGTGGCCAGCTCCCGATGAGCCTCACCGTCCGTGACCACCCGACGGTGGAACGACTGGCCGCTCTTCAGGATCTCGATCATCCGCTTCTCGATGCGTCCCAGATCGTCGGGGTGGAAGGGCTCAGCCACGCTGAAGTCGTAATAGAAGCCGTCTTTGACCGGGGGCCCGATGCCCAGCTTCGCCTCGGGGAAGAGATCCTGGACCGCCTGCGCCAGCACGTGCGCGGTTGAGTGGCGCAACACTGCCAGACCCTCGGGGTCCTCTGCAGTCACCGGTTCGATCCGGTCACCTGGTTGCACTGAGTAATCGAGGTCGCGCAATGCCCCGTTGACCCGGGCGACCAGAATTGCACGATCGGATCCGAGCAGATCGGCGGCAGTGGTCCCCACCGACACGGAACGTGGTTCACCCGACACGATCACATCTACCGACACCTGCTTGCCTTCCGCCAGCGTTTCATCTGCCCTCAGTCTAGTGACCGGGCGGCGGCGGCTTCTCCAGCCGAGATGGGCATGCGCGCTTTGTCACAGTCACGACCGTGGATTCACCGACCGGACATTGATTCGGCATCGCCGGCGCTCAGACCTGAGGCCCCGCGTTCTGGTTCGTGTTCCGGCCCGGCGGTCCGCGTTCGGCCCGGCGGTCCGCGTTCGGCCCGGCGGTCCGCGTTCGGCCAAATACCATCCGATGGGTCGAACCAGAAACCCAAAGCCGAACCAGAACCCGAAAGCCGAACCCGGAGGCCCGACCCCAGCGAGCGGCCCTTTCGACCGCCCGACGGTCCGCGTTCGGCCCGACGGTCCGCGTTCGGCCAAATACCATCCGATGGGGTCGAACCAGAAACCCAAAGCCGAACCAGAACCCGAAAGCCGAACCGGGAGGCCCGACCGCAGCGAGCGGCCCTTTCGACCACCGGCCGGGCAGCCCATCGGCCGAGCGGAATCCGATCCCGCCTACGACATTCCACTGCGCGACGCCGCCGGATACGGTCGGGGGGTGGTTGTGACCGTGTTCGACATCGATGGGGTACTCGCCGACGTCCGCCACCGCCTGCACTACCTCGACGAGCGCCCCAAGAACTGGCGTCGCTTCTTCGCCACTGCGGTGGACGACCCCGTCCTCGACGAAGGCCGCCAGGCCCTTCTGGAAGCGGCGACATCGGCCAGGATCGTTTACGTGACCGGGCGTCCCAACTGGTGTCGCAAGGACACCCGGGAATGGCTTGCGCGCCATGGTCTACCCGCAGGCGAACTCCACATGCGACCCAACCGCGACCGCCGACCGGCGCGCTTCTACAAAGCGGAGGTAATCGAGCGGATCGCGGCCGAATACGACCTCGCAGCGGTTGTGGACGACGACGTCCGCGTGGTCGGACATCTGCGCGCTCTGGGGCTACCCGTTCTGCATGCGACGTGGATGCAGACCCCGGGGGCGCACGATCAGTTGGAGTTGCTCACCGAGGCCCAGGAGACGGAGGGCCGGACCTAGCCTCATTCACCGAGGGCTCGGATCCGCACGTCGATCTCCTGCTGCATCTCACGCAAGATCTCGTCGGGCAGTCCCTCCCGGTCGCGCTGCCGGAACAACTCCTCCTGCTCGGCGCGCATCATCTCCACCGCGATCTCCCGCACGCTCGCCATGCTCCGGTGCACTGAATCCGTGTCGCGCTCTGACAGCCGGGCGGCGCGCTCGAGTCGCTGTTCGGCACCGCCCCGGAGTCGGTCGAACACCTCGGCAGGGATGGGTTCGCCGGTGCGTTCGGATGAATCCTCGATCTCCTCGAGCCGGTTGAGTGCCGAGCGGGCGAGTGCCACGTGGACGCGTCGTTTGACGGCGGTGTCGTCGTCGCGGCTGAGGTTGAGGGTCCTCGCCAGCATGCCGACGCTGGGCGCCAGCAGCAACGAGATCAGAACCACCCCGAAGGTGATGCTGATGACCAGGTTCCGGTTGGGAATCACGGTGCCCGCACTGGTGGTCACCGGCAGGGTGAAGGCGGCGAGTGCCGAAACCGGGCCACGGGTGCCCGCCCACGCCAGGAGCAGCCATTCCCGCTGCCCGGAGATCCTGCCCGCGGCCAAGGCCATGAAGTAGACGAACACGATCCGCGCGGCGACCAGCGCCAGGAAGATGGCGGGAACGGCGATCGCCAAGGTTCTCAGCTGTGCGGCAGGCATCACAGACAGCACCGCGGGCATCTCCAAGCCCACGAGGAAAAAGGCCGCCGACTGCAGGATGAAGGTGATCGTCAGCCACAGGCTGGTCGATTGCAGCCTGCCTGTATACGTCACCGCACTCGATGTGCCGTGCGCAACCACCAGGGCGGCCACCACGACCGCCAGAATCCCGGAACCCTCGATCGCCTCGGCACCCAGGTACAGCGGCAACGGGGCCAGCAGGATCATCCCGTTGGCGACTGTCGTGTCAGGACGTCTGACGACCATCATCAGCAGCAGTCCGCCGATCACTCCCACCAGCACCCCGCCGATCACCGAGGTTGCCAGGATGAGGGCACCTTCTGCCGCGGTGACGCTGCCGGCGGCAGCGGCCAGCGAGAACACCCTCAGCAGCGTTAGCGCGGCGCCGTCGTTGACCAGGCTCTCCCCCTCCAGGATGTTCACCAGTCGCCGCGGCAAACCGACCCTGCGCGCGGTCGCAGAGACCGCAACCGCGTCGGTCGGACCGAGGATCGCGCCGAGAGCGAAAGCCATGGAGACCCAGATACCGGGGATCACCGTTTGCGCGATGAAACCGACCACGAGCGCACCGAAGACCACGAGGCCGACAGCGAGCAGCATCACCGGCCGGCTCACGCGACGCAGATCCACTATGGAACTCGTGAGCGCCTCTCCGAATACCAGAGGGGCCAGGATGGCGACCAACACGACCTCGGGGTCGGATACACCTATGGGACCGAACGGCGCCAGACCGACGGCGATGCCGGCCAGCAGCAGCGGGATGGCCGAGGACCAGCCACGATTGCGGCAGAAACCCGCGATGATCACAGCGATGATGACCGCACTGCCGATATCGAACGCCTCGGATCTGGCCACGATCCCAGAGCGTAACAACGCTGCGGACTACGAGTAGTCGCTCACCGGATCGCAGGTGCAGTGAAGGTTCCGGTCACCGAATGCGTTGTCGATCCGGCCGACCGGCGGCCAGTACTTGCCTTGTTTGCCGGCGGGGAACACCGCCAGGGAGCGCGCATAGGGCCGCTGCCATTCGCCGACCAGGCTGGCGGCGGTGTGCGGGGCGTTGCGCAGGACACTGTCCTCCAGCGCAATGTGTCCCTCGGCGATCTGGTCTATCTCGCCCCGGATCGCGATCATCGCCTCACAGAACCGGTCGAGTTCACGCAGGTCCTCGCTCTCCGTCGGCTCCACCATCAAGGTCCCCGCGACGGGGAACGACATAGTGGGTGCATGGAATCCGTAGTCGATTAGCCGTTTGGCGACGTCGTCCACGGTCACCCCTGTCGCCTTCGTGATCCCTCGCAGGTCCAACAGGCACTCGTGGGCGACAAGACCGCCGCCGGAGTACAGCAACGGGAAGTAATCGGCCAGCCTGGTTGCGATGTAGTTGGCCGACACGATCGCCACCTGGGTCGCGCGGGTCAGGCCCTCGGCACCCATCAATCGCAAGTAGACCCACGGGATCATCAGGACTCCAGCACTTCCCCACGGGGCCCCGGACACCGGTCCCTGATCCTTGGGTCCCGCTTGCGGTACCAACGGATGCCCGGGCAGGAAGGGCGCCAGGTGGGATTTGACAGCCACTGGCCCCACCCCTGGGCCACCTCCCCCGTGGGGTATGCAGAACGTCTTGTGCAGGTTGAGGTGCGATACGTCCGCACCGACCTCGGGCAGGCGGACGAGCCCCAACAGCGCGTTCATGTTGGCACCGTCGACGTAGACCTGGCCGCCGGCGTCGTGGACCGCATCGCAGATGTCGCGGAGCCCGGCTTCGAAGACGCCATGGGTGGAGGGGTAAGTGAGCATGATGGCGGCCAATCGGGGGCCGTGCTCCGCGATCTTGGCGCGGACGTCGGCCAGGTCCACGTCACCGGCCTCTGTGCACTTCACCACGACGACCTTGAGTCCGGCCATAACCGCACTTGCGGCATTGGTGCCGTGGGCACTGCTGGGCACCAGGCACACTGTCCGTTGGTCCTCACCGCGGGAGCGATGGTATCCCCGGATCGCCAGAAGGCCTGCGAACTCCCCTTGCGAGCCGGCGTTGGGCTGCACGCTGACCCGGTCGTACCCGGTGACAGCAGCTAGCCAGGCCTCGACGTCGGCGATCATCCGACGCGTGCCGGCGGACTCCGGCAGCGGCGCGAACGGATGCAGATCCGCGAACTCCGGCCACGTCATGGCCTCCATCTCGGTCGCTGCGTTGAGTTTCATCGTGCACGAGCCCAAGGGGATCATCGTGCGGTCCAGCGCCAGGTCCTGGTCGGCCAGCCGGCGCAGGTACCGCATCATCGCGGTCTCGTTGTGGTACTCGTGGAACTGCGGGTACTCCAACAGGGCTCCGGTGCGCTCGAGTCCCTCAAGAACCCCGGCCCGTCCGGGCATCCTCCTGGCATCGAAGCACTCGAGCACGATGTCGACTTCGGCGTCGGTGGTCGCCTCATCGCAGGTGATTCCCACCGCGCCTTCCAGCAGCCGCACATCGATACCACGCTGTGCGCAGCGTGCCACGACGTCGGCAGGATTGTCATGGCTGACCACAACGGTGTCGAAGAAGGTCTCGTGCCAGGGTTCCAGACCCTGCTCCCGTAATGACTGGGCGAGCACAGATGCGTGGTCATGCACCCTTCGCGCGATACGCAGGAGCCCGTCCGGTCCGTGGTACTGGGCATAGAAGGCGCTGACCAGCGCCAGCAGGACCTGTGAAGTGCAGATGTTCGAGGTGGCCCGATCGCGCCGGATGTGCTGTTCGCGGGTCTGCAGAGCAAGTCGCAGGGCCCGCTCGCCGGCGGCGTCCACGCTGACCCCGACCATCCGGCCGGGCAGTTGGCGCTCCAGACCGGTCCGTACAGCCATGAAGGCGGCGTGCGGTCCGCCGAACCCCATCGGCACCCCGAAGCGCTGGGCGGAGCCGACCACCACATCCGCGCCCATCGCCCCCGGTGGCCGCAGGCTCACCATGGCCAGCGGGTCCGCGGACACCACGAGCAACCCGCCGACGTCTCTGACGGCACCGGCCAGTTCTGTCAGATCGCGCACAGCACCGCTACTGGTCGGGTATCCCACGAGGGCTCCGAAGCATGGCGGGATGTCCTGTGCGCCCAGATCCCGGACGTCGAGGGTGATCCCGAGGGGCTCGGCCCGCGTGGCCAGCACCGCCAGCGTCTGCGGGTGCAGATCGGAGTCCACCAGGAACGTGTCGCCGTGGCCGGTGCGGTGCGCCAATGCCATGGCTTCGGCCGCGGCCGTCGGTTCATCCAGCAGGGAGGCGTTGGCCACTGGCAGTCCGCAAAGATCGGCGACCAGAGTCTGGAAAGTCAGCAGACCCTCCAGCCTGCCCTGCGAGATCTCAGGCTGGTAGGGCGTGTACGCGGTGTACCACGCCGGGTTCTGCAGGACATTGCGGGACACGACCGCGGGTGTGATCGTGGTGTGGTAGCCGAGACCGATCATGGACCGTCGCGGCTGATTCTGGGCGGCGAGTTCTCGCAGCAACCTCAGGCTAGTCGGCTCATCGACCGGGGCGGGCAACTCCAGCGGACGGTCGGTCCTGATGCCGGAGGGAATCAGCGTTTCGATCAGCGCGTCCACCGACGGGAAGCCGAGGGTGTCAAGCATCTGCATGAGGTCCGCGGGATCGGGACCGATGTGTCGTTCAGAGAACGTCGGATCATCCAATCTTGCGGGCGCGCCGGCGCGCCAACTCGTTGTCCACCGCCGTGACACTGCCGTCGGCGCGCTCGGCCGGCAATACGGCCAGATCGCTCTCCACCTCACGCCAGACCGCACCGACGGCGATCCCGAAGACCCCCTGTCCGCCGCGCACGAGGTCGATCACCTCTTCGGCGCTGCGACATTCGTAGACGCTGGCCCCGTCGCTCATGAGCGTGATCTGGGACAGGTCGGTGACACCGGTCCCCCGCAAATGGTCGAGCGCGGTACGGATCTGCTGCAGCGTCACGCCGGTCTCCAAGAGACGCTTCACGATCTTGAGCGTGACGATGTCACGGAACTTGTACAGACGTTGCGATCCCGACCCCTTGGCCGTGCGGAGACTCGGTTCGACGAGTCCCGTCCGGGCCCAGTAGTCCAGCTGTCGGTAGGTGATTCCCACGAGTCTGGCCACGACGGGGGCGCGGTATCCGACGTCGTCGGGGACCTGCCGGTCGTCAGCGAACAGTTCCTGCTGTTCCACCTGGACACCCGCAGGCGAATTGGCGACTGCCTCACTCATGGCTTACTCCTCGACTGTCCACGACTGTCCCGGTGCGATGACCGATCTGGCGATACCCACAAACGTAGAGTCCTCACCGGGTCCGGCGCGACCGACACGCCCACCGATTGCGATCAAATATCTCAACCTCAAGTAGAGATTCAGTCATTGCGGGCTCCCGCCTTCGAAGTCTTCCGGCGTGACCTGGTCCAGAAACTCTCGAAATGCCTCGACTTCGGCCTCCGCTTCCTCTTCCTCGGCCGGCATCTCGATCCCAGCCTCATCCAGGACCTGCTCGGCGGCGAACAGCGGCGTAGACATCCGCAACGCCAGCGCGATCGCGTCCGACGGCCGGGCCGAGACGCGCACGCCGTCGTCGAAAACCAACTCGGCGAAGAAGATCCCGTCGCGCAGATCGGTTATGTCCACACGTGTCAACGAGCGCCCCAGGGCGGCGATCACGTCTCGCAGCAGATCATGGGTGAGCGGGCGCTCCGGGTGCACCCCCTGCTGGGCGAACGCGATCGCGGTTGCCTCCACCGCGCCGATCCAGATGGGCAGGAACTTCTCGGACTCACTGTCGCGCAGCAGCACGATCGGTTGATTGGAGGGCATCTCCACACGTACTCCGACAACGTCTACGGCTCGCACATGCTCACTCTACGCCCCGTCCTGGGATCGCTCGGGGGCGCGAATCTAGAGTTGCGACCGCAGAAGCGCGACATGTGCACGGATCAGAGCCGCGGCCAGGCTCTGGGCCCGTTGCTGATACTCGTCGTCATCCTCCCCGCGCCGCTTGCCACCGAGGACCGTGGTGTACAGATCGAGTTCGCGCTTGACCGCCAGCGCCACCGGGCGGGTGTTGCGAACCGGCAGGCCACAACTGCCGAGGCCGGCCAGGGCACGTGCGGTTTCCACATCGTTGAGGCTGAATTCGGGGCCGGCGGGCAGCAGCCCCTGTTCGATCGCCTGCTCCAGTTCCGCGGCGTCGAGCCCGGATTCGCGGGACAACTCGGACGCGTGCAGTCTCACCCCGGTGTCCAAGCTGCCCAGGTCGGGGGGTGTGGCCTCCGGGACCTCCGTGCGGGGGGCGACGCTGGTCGGTTCCGGCGGGGTGAGCCCCCTGTCCACGGCATCGAGATGCTCGGCGATCACGCGCAACGGCAGGAAGTGGTCACGCTGCATCCGCAGGACGTAGCGTATCCGCTCGACGTGCGCCGGGGAGAACTTGCGGTATCCCGACGGAGTGCGCAGGGGTACCACCAGGCCCTCGGCCTCCAGGAAGCGGACCTTGCTGACGCTGATCTCCGGGAAGTCCTTGCGCAACGAGGCGACGGTCTCCCCAATGCCCATCAAGTGCGTGGTCATTCCGACAGGTGGTCCTCATCGGCATGCAGGAACTGCAGGCGGAACTTGCCGATCTGGATCAGATCCCCCGAGATGAGCCGATGCCTTTCGATCGAGGCACGATTGACATACGTCCCGTTCAGGGAGCCCATGTCGACCACGGACCAACCATCGTCTCCGGAAACGAACTCCGCGTGGTTGCGGCTCACCGTCACATCATCGAGCATGACGTCCGACTCAGCGGCGCGTCCGACCGTCAGGCGCTCCCCGGACAACTCGAATCGTTGACCGATCTCCGGACCACGCTGCACGACGATCACGCTCATCCCGCGACTGAGTCCCGACATGCCCTCGACGATGGGGACCGGGCCGGTGTCCTTGACGTCGGGCGCTGCCACCCCGGTGGGGTCACCGCTGTCCTCGCGCGGGCGCGGGGTGCCGCAGGCCGAGCAGAAGCGGTCCTCCTGCTCGAGCGGCCTTCCACACCGCAGACATTCGTTGATCAAGGTGTGCTCCTTACGATCGACGCCCAAGCGAGGACAAGACTCTACCTTAAGCCTAGGGTGAGACCTGGTGTGGTTAGTCTAGATTTCCTGAGTCAATGCGCGATAGTCCTCCGCACTGAGCAGAGACTCGACAGCCTCGCTGTCCTCCGGCTCGAGCACGAAGAGCCAGCCGCCCTCGTAGGGGTCCGTGTTGACCGTCTCCGGCGCTGTCTCAACGGCGTCATTTCGGGCCACAACCGTCCCTGCCACTGGGGCGTAGATCTCCGAGACACTCTTGGTGGATTCGACCTCGCCGCAGGCATCCCCGGCGCCGACGGTGGTTCCCACCTCTGGCAGGGCGACGAAGACCACGTCACCGAGGGCGTCCTGCGCGAAATCGGTGATCCCTACGCGCAGATTCCCGTTCTCCAAGGTCAGGATCCACTCATGTTCGCGGGTGAAGCGCAGGTCATCAGGTGTCATATCCGCAGATTAGTCGGTCAGCGTCACGTTTGGGTCCGGCTCGGTCAGGTTTACCGTGCTGACGATCTCTACCTTTTCGAGTTCTGTGATGACGATCGAACCATCCTGCGACTTGACGGTGTCCGCCACTCCCCCGGGGATGCGCATGGCCGTCGCCATGGTGCTGGCGCCGCCGATCGCCTGGATCACGTAGGGCGTGGTGATCACGGTCCCGCTCACAGAGATCCCGTCCCCGGAGTCCGCGAACCAGGTGTCCACCACGACCCGCACCCCGTTGACGTCCATCGCCTCGGCGCCGGCGTCGCGCAGTTCCTGAACCGTGTTCAGCAGGTCGGAGGCGTAGAACGCATCCTGCCCGTCCACGCGGATCCGTACCCCCGGTCCTTTGACCGGAGTCGTTCCGGCCAACACCCGCAGCGCGTTGGCTCGTTTCTGGGTCTCCTGCAGGGCCTCCGCCGACGTTCCCGACCGCAGCCGCTGCTCGGCGGCCTGCAGCCGGATGATTTCGCCGTCCAGGCGGATCTGGCGTGACTGGAGGTCGTCGAGCAGGCGGACGAGGTCCGGTTCGCGTGCGGTGGCGAGGAACTCGTTGGTGTTCTGTCCACGAACCACAGCGACCGCGCCCACCCCGATCAGCACGGAGACGATCGCCACGCCCCACTGCCGGCCCTTCATGCTTTGAAGACCTTGCGCCGGATGGCAGCGGCGTTGGCGAAGATGCGCATGGCCAGCACGACCACCACGCCGGTGGACATCTGAGCTCCGACTCCGAGCTGGTCACCGAGCCAGACCAGGGCCGACGCCACGGCCACGTTGCCGACGAAGGAGACGACGAAGACGCGGTCCGAGAAGTTCCCGTCGAGCATCGAACGAAGCGCCCCGGAGACCGCGTCCAGACCGGCGATCACGGCAACCGGCAGGTAGGCGTCCATCCAGGTCGGCACATCCGGGGAGAAGATCACACCGAGTACGATCCCCACGATCAGCCCGATCAAAGCGATCACTGGACGCCACCTTTCACCACTTCGGCTCTCGTCGGCAGGTTCGATGTGGATGCCGGCACGGTCAACCCGTCCTCCCCCGTCACTTCCGACTGTATTCCGTAGTCGGTGCGCAGTTGCTCCAACTCCGCATACGTATCCGAGCCGCTGAACGTCTCTGCGAGGTCCGAGGGCCCGATCGCCACGACCTCATAGGGCGGCTCCAAGGGCTTGTAGTCGACCAGAATCGCCTCACCGGCGGTCCGGATCGCGGTCAGTGAGGTGAGCCGGATGCCGTTGATGGCGATGGCCTCAGCTCCGGCCTCCCACAGGCCGTTCACCGCTGTCTGCATATCGATATCGAGCACCTTGGCCTCGTCCGGCTCGACGCCGCGGGGAAGTGGCGGCTCTGCGTCAGCCATGCTGAGCACCGCTCCTGGCCCCTTCAGCGCCACGAACCCGGTGGCGATCTCGAGTGCCTGGAGCTGCTCGGCGAAGCCCGGGCCCAGACCACTGGAGGCCAGTTGCTGCAGTTGCGACACGGAGGCTCGCAGTTCCTCGGCCTGCTGCTGGGAGGCTTCTGCGCGCCCGGAGTAGTCCGAGACCCGTTCGATGAGCGCTTCGCGCCTGTCCTGTGCCGCTGGCTGGACGGTCTGGCGCTGCCAGAACGCGGCGGTGAACAGCAAGCCGATGACGGCGAAGACCGCCCCCGCTGCGAGCACCCGTCGGGCGTTCGGCGCCGCTGGGTGCTCCTGCCGCGCCAAGGCGTAGTCGTCGTCCTCAGCCTCTGCGATCAACCGGTCGAGCAGGTTCTCAGGCAGGTGTGACCTCACGAGGTCGCCGCCATGATCCTGCGGGCCTGTCCGAGGTACAGCACCGCCGCCCACCAGTAGAGCGCGGTTCCCCACACGGCGAAGGCCCACCCCGCGACCCGGGCCACGTCGGCCGGCCAGCCAGTGGCGTCCCCGAGCAGCAGCAGGGGGAATGCGTAGAGCAGGCAGAACGTGGCCGCCTTACCCAGGAAGTGCACCGGCAGGCCCGTGACCCCGCGGCGCTTGAGCATGGCAAGCGCAATGCCGAGGATGAGGTCACGCGACACCAGTGCCACGACGAACCACCACGGCACGATGCCACGAATGAGCAGACCCACCAAGGTGGCCAGGATGTACAGACGGTCTGCGATCGGATCCAGCAGTTGTCCCACACGGGTGATCTGATGCCACCTGCGCGCCAGATAGCCGTCGAGCCAGTCGGTGAAGCCCGCCACCGCCAGGAGCACGACAGCCCAGCCGTCGGCCTCTGGCACCAGGATCAGCCAGAGGAACAGGGGAACACCCAGCAGGCGAAGTGCCGACAGCACGTTAGGCAGTGTGACCACCCTCGCACTTTGTACCTCAGTCTGCTGGACCTCCACGCACGTCAGCCTAGGCCACGGGGGTGGGCGCCCCGGTGTGCGTCACGTCATCGCCGGACCCCGCGCGGAACGCCAGGACCAGAACGAAGATCGCCACCACCATCAACACCAGGCCCGCGATCATCAGTCCGATGGCCAAGGGGCTCGCCCAGCCCACGGTCGCCCGGACTGCCACACTGGCACTCACCCCGGATGCCGCGTCCGCATTCATCACCACCAGTGTGGTGTCGTTGTCGGACACCGGCCAGGCCACGGAATTCGCACGCCCGGATTGCTGGTCGGACCAGATGGCCTGCGCGGTCGGGTCCGGTGGAACCCGGTCACCCGGGATGGTGGTCGAGTTCAGGGTGTCGCTGGAACTGTCGAATCCTGTGACCAACTCGTATGGCACGCCCTGCAGGTAGTCCAAGGAAGCGGACTTAGGTGCAACACCCACAAAGAGTGGCTTCTTGCCGGTGACCTCGAGTTCGAGGTCGAACCACGATTCGTCGACCGGCAAGGGGGTGGAGCTGCTGATCTGGAAATCGGTCACCACCACCGCCCGGCCCGAATCCGCCGTGAGTCTGCCGATCGGGATCTGCGCTTGATTGTCCGTGCCGAAGATGGCCAGCAGAACCGAACCGCCCCCCAGCAGGCCAAGTCCGATGAGCGCCAGCAGAGCCCCCAGCAGGCCAAGAACCAGTCTTTTCACCGTTTCACGGTAATGCACGTGCAGCGGTCCGGATGCCTCCCGCCACGCGCAAACTCAACGGAACGCGGCGCGGACCGGGGCCGAGTAGCCGGCATCGCTGACGGCCCTCACGAACACCTTCGTGTCCCAGTCGACATCATTGAGGACCATCCCTCCCGAAGTGACGTCCGTGGCGATCCAGCGGATGGAGCCCCTGCCGGGCATCGTGCCGACGTCGTAGCGCACACCCGGCACGGAGTCCCAGATCACGGCGTACCCGTCTCGCAGGACGTTCGTCGGCGCGGCAGGTTCGACGGGGAGCGGCCTGGCCTTGACCCGTGCCACGAACCGCGAGTTAGCGACGTTCGCCCCCGGATGGCGGGCGAGCCACGATCCCTTCTTGGGGCGAACCGCGAAGTAGTCGTCATCGCCGCAGTCGAGGCGGTAGACCGACGAGGGGGACGGGCACATGGTGGCCTTACGCCAACGCACGCCGCCATCGGAGTAGCACATGACATCGTAGGCGTCGTAGCAGTGGCCCTTGCCCGTTGAATGCGGGGCGGAGGCGCTGACCGCACCCAACGCATGCACCAACTCGTGGGCGTCGACCCACACGAAACCCCACGAGGAACTCCAGGTCGCCGACCACCGGTCACCGCCGAGACCCGACCAGCTCGGGCTGGTGGTCGAGTCCACCCAGAGGCTGTAGACCCGGTTCGAACGTCGGAACCGCGGGTACCGGTCTGTCAGGTACCGGCGCAGATTCACCAAGTTGTGGCTCACCGACACGGGCACCGAAACCTGCCAGATCACCGGCTTGCAGGCACTGTCATGCACCCAGCGCACGGTACGGAGTGCGCCGGACGAGCGCTCGAAGATCCCGGTGGTAAGTGCGGTGGACCTCTGCAGAACCGTGCGGAAACGCGGGAATCGGTTCGGGTAGCCCTTGCGGTAGACGAACACGGGCTGCACACGGGCCCCGCTGCGGCCATTGCCGATGCACCGAGGGGCGGACCAGTTCCCCGAGGCATCCACGAGGTAGTAGTCGGCATCCGAAGCACTCTGCCGCGGGCCGGCGGCGTAGTCAGAGGCAACCTCTGCCGCGGTCCTGGGGCCCGGCAGAGGCGACCAGCCTCCCACCAGCGACGACACACCCAGCAGGGCCGCAACACCTGCCGTGAGAGCACCCGCCATGTCTTCCACGGTACCTGGGCACTGCCATACTGCCGCACATGCAACCCACCAGAGCCCGGCCCGGCACCGTGACGCTTCCGGGGTCCCCGCCTACGTGGTCGCAGTGCTGCAGGTGCGCTCGTCGGTGGCCGCATGGATCGTGTGGCTGCTCCCCGGCCGCGGGCAGCAGTTCTTCGACGCCCCGGTCAGTGACCGGTACTGGGCTACCCTCTTCCCGGGATCCGGCTTGCCCATGATCGTCCTCAGCATCCTGGTGCTCCTGCTGAACAACACCCGAGGTGTCCGTGAGTGGTACGCAAACGCCTGACGACACTCCTCGGGGAGTGGTGATCGAGGCGGCGACGATCGGGCTGACCACCGGGGCGTACGGCATCTCCTTCGGCGCCCTGTCAGTCACGTCCGGGCTATCTGTGTGGCAGACGGTCGCCCTGAGCGCCCTCATGTTCACTGGCGCGTCACAGTTCGCGATGATCTCCGTGCTCGCAGGTGGCGGGTCGGGGATCGCAGCCGTCGCCAGTAGCGCACTGCTGGGGATGCGCAACTTGTTCTACGGACTCCGGATCCGCCAGATCCTGCAACCGGGCCCACTGCTCTCGGTGCCCGCCGCCCAACTGACCATCGACGAGTCCACAGCCATGGCCCTGGCCCACTACGACCGCCCCGTTCCCCGCCCGGGGCTGGCGTTCTGGTCGACCGGCGCTGCGGTGTTCGTCCTGTGGAACATCGGGACCCTCGCCGGAGCCCTGGGTGCCGAAAGCATCGGAGACCCGACCCGATGGGGATTGGACGCCGCTGTGCCCGCTGCCTTCCTGGCCCTGTTGTGGCCGCAGATCACCAGCCGTCGGCTCCTGGCGGTGGCCGTCATCTCGGCCTGCGTGGGACTCGCACTGACCCCGGTCCTCTCCGCCGGACTGCCGGTCCTGTGCGCGGCGCTGGTCCCACTGCTGTTCCTGAGGCGATCCCGATGATGTGGGCGGCCGTGCTGCTGGGCAGCCTCGCCTGCTATCTGCTCAAGGCGCTGGGGTTCGTCGTTCCCGAGCGCGTGCTGGACAAGCCGCTGGTGTCCCAGATGGTGGGGATGTTCCCCATCGCGCTGCTATCGGCACTTCTGGCTGTGGTCACCTTCGGGCAGGGCACGGCGCTGGTCGTGGACGCCCGGGTCGCGGCGGTGGCTGCAGCCGCGGTGGCCCTGCTGCTGCGCGCACCATTCCTGGTCGTGGTGGTGGTGGGGGCGGCCACCGCCGCGTTGATCCGGGCGTTCTGACGGCGACTGTCACGAAGGTGCGAGGCTCATGCGCCCCGCGGCCCGGTTTTCGTCGGTTGGTGAGAGGTTGGGCTCCTCGTTAGTCCTCCTGGGCCGTGCCTGCCGCCCGTTCAGGCGGGAAGATGCCGGGCGAAATCGCTCGCGTTAGTGGTCCATGGCGGTGGCCGGCCGCCCGTTCAGGCGGGAAAACGCCCGGCGGAAACCGCTCGGGTTAGAGAACGTGCACGAAGTTAGAGAAGCCACATGTGCGTTCACTAACCTCGTGCACAATCTCTAACCTCGCGACCATTCTCTAACCTCGCGGCCAACTCCTACCGCTACCGAGCACACCAGCCATTTTCGGACTAGAGGTTGACACACGTCGAAACGCTCACGAAGCGCCCAACCTCTCACGAAGTCACCGCTGCGATCAGGAACTCTTCTCGGGCTTGCCGCCCTTGTCACTCTTCTTGGCCTCGAACCCCGGGATCGCGCCGGCGTGAGCGCTCGCGGACGGATCCTTGCGGACCTTGAGCAGCGAGGCGACGGTCGTGATGATCAATACCCCGATGATGAAGCCGAGTGAGGCCCAGATGTCGATATGGATGTCGAAGAACACCAGGATCAACTTGACACCGATGAAGGCGAGGATCACCGCCAGGCCCAACGACAGATACACCAGCCTGTCCAGCAGACCGGCCACCAGGAAGTACAGCGCACGTAGCCCGAGCAGGGCGAATGCGTTGGCCGCGAAGACGATGAAAGGCTCGTTGGTCACGCCGTACACGGCGGGGATCGAGTCGAGGGCGAAGATGATGTCCGTCGCGAAGATCGCGATCATCACCATCAGCAGCGGAGTGCCGAAGAGCTTGCCGTTGACGCGCGTGTGCAGATGCGGACCGTCGTATTCATCGGTGAAGGGCAGGAAGCGTTTGGCCAGGCGCACCACCTTGCCCTCGTTGAACTCCGGTTCGTCGTCGCGGTGGCGGGCCAGACTCACTGCGGTGTACAGCAGGAATGCCCCGAAGATCACGTAGGTGAACGCGAAGTACTCCAAGGCGGCAGCACCGATGAAGATGAAGATCGTCCGGAGGACAAGTGCCCCGGCGATGCCCGCCATGAGCACCTTCTGCTGATAGATCTTCGGGACGGCGAAAGACGTCATGATGATCACGAATACGAACAGGTTGTCCACCGAGAGGCTCTTCTCGATGAGCCATCCTGCGAAGTACTCCAACCCGTAGGACCCGCCGGCAGGCGGGATCTGGTCGGCACTCCACCAACTGAAGAACGCCCCGTAGGCGATGGCGATCCCCACGTAGATCACCGATTGCACGCCCGCTTCCTTGACGTGCACCTCGTGCGGGTTCCGGGTCGCCTGCACGAATTCGAAGGTGATCAGCAGGACGACGATGCCCACGGTCACGGCCCACAGCCAGAATGGGATCGCCAACGAGGGAGCACCGCCGGCCGTCCCACCGGTCGGAAGCATCATTGGGTCAGTCTCGCAGACCGCCCCCGGGCACAGGAGCACACCCGGCAGCGACGGGTCCGTCCGGATGAGCAGCAAGGACACCGGAATGCTGGAACTCGATGCCCCTGCCGTGAGCCGCCCGGGTCGCTCCTAGGCGGTCTCTTCACGCATGCGGCGCAGATCCTCCATCACGTAATCGACAAGGTCCGCCGGGTTCGGCAGCAGACCGGCATCCGTGGCGAAGCCGATGGTCACCCCGCCGTTGTAGCTGAAGATCGTGGCAGTCATCGGCTGGTTACCGGAGCAGGGTGCGAAGCCGACCACCTGGTCGACGTCCACGCCCCCGAACCGCAACAGGCCGGTCGGGCCGGGAACATTGGTGAGCACCCCGACCGCCTTGTTCGCGAAGAAGTTCGTGAGGAAGAACGCGATCTGCCCGGGCGACATCGACACGACCCGCTGCAGGCCGAAGGTCAGGACTGCCTCGTCGGAGTTCTTGATCCGTTTCATCCGCTGATGCATCTGCTCGAGGCGGGTCTTCGGGTCGGACTCGTCCAAGGGCATCGGCAGGAAGACCAGCGCGAAGTAGTTTCCCAGATCGGGGGGAAGGTTGTCCTCGAACGGTTTCAGGTTGACCGGCACCATCCACGCGACTTCCCGCAGTGCGCCCCCGTTCTCGGCCAGGAAGCGCTGTAGGCCGCCGGAGATCGCGGCCAGCAGCACGTCATTGACCGTTGCCCCGGAACTGCGGCCGAGCTCCTTGATGTCCTCCAGCGGAACGGCCGAAGACCACGCCAGAGCCTTCGTTTCACCCGGATGTCCGCTCCAGACCGTCTCGTCGGTGCTGGTCAGGGCGATCTTGGTCACCGAGGACAGGTCGTTGAGGCTGCGGTGGGACTCCGCTCCCAGCACCTCGAGCGCGTCCAGCAGGCGGTCGGGGTGCCGTATCGCGGAAAGCCCTTCCTCCACCTGGTGCGCCCCCGCCTTCGCGACATCGAAGGCCCGTCCGGGCAGGTGTGCCAGGGCCGAGAACGGGTTTCGCACCGCATGGGCGGCCTCGACGGCGATGTCCTCCACTCCGGACTCGACCGCATGCGCCACCCCGCCGGCGGCGTGGTACGCGACCCGTCCGATCTCCTCCGGGGGGCTCGTCGCCTCGGCTGACTGGACTCCGCTGCGGGCTACCACCGCCCCGACCGTCCCCTCGGCGGCGTCGCACAATCCGAGCAGGACCTGTGTGAGCCTAACCCCGTCTGCGATGGAGTGGTGGAAGCGCAGCAACATCGCCGCGCCCGGGCTGCCGTCCTCCAACGTGAGATTTGTCAGCAAGTAGCCCTGCCACAGCGGTCGGTCCTTGGACAACGGCTGCGACCGCTGTTCGGCCATGAACTGCTGGAGATCCGGCAGGCCCTTACCGTCCTCGAGTTCCACCACGGTGAGGTGATCCTCGATCTTGAAGCCAGGGTCGTCCTGCCACGCCCAGCCCAGGCCGGACTTGACTGCCTTGCGCGCCAGCACCGGGAAACGGGCGACCGCGTCCGCGAAGATCTCGAGAACGTCGTCGACCTCCGGTGTTCCCCGCAGGACCAGCGAACCGTCGACCACCATCAGGTTGTTGGGTCGGTCCATCGTCAGCCAGAGGGCGTCCTGGACGCTCATCGACGCGGTTGTCATACTCACTCCTTGGGTCGCGGCCCAGGGGAATGCTCTGTCCCCTACTCCCCAAATCTACGCCTTATGCGCCGGTCACGGAGTGGTCAAGGCGAAGCCAGGGCTGGGCTTCTTCGATCGAAGCCGCAAGATCCAGTAGGACTTGCTCCTGGCCGACCGCACCCGCGAATTGCACGCCGATCGGAAGACCCTCGGCAGAGGTCGCGGTGGGCAACGTGATGGCAGGGGCGCCCGCGATGTTCTGCAGAGCGGTGAACGACGCGTAGCGCAGTAGCCGCACCAGGTGCTCACGCGGCTCCACATCAGGGCCCAGATATCCGATCGGCGCCGGCGGGCTGCCCAGCACCGGCGACAGCAGCACGTCGAAACCCTCGAAGACCGACTCGTAGGCCGCACCGAACCGGCGCAGGCGCCGCAGCGAGCCGGGCAGGCCCACGGCGATGGATGAGAAGTACTTGGACAAGAAGATGCTGAACGGTTCCAGTTCTTTGGGCTCGTAGTCCTTGCCGAACATCGTCGAGCCGAGGCGCTGCAGGGTGAAGGCGAGCATTCCCCAGTAACGCAGGAAGTCTTGGGCGATCTGGTCGTCGAAGGGGTTCCCGACGTAGTCGACCCGATGCCCGAGACTCTCACACAGTTTCGCGGCGTCCTCCACCGCGACCCGGACCTGCGGATCGACCGGGAGTCCGCCGATTCCTTCGGTGAAGACTCCCACCCGCAGGGTTCCCGGACGACCGGTGGCGTCGATGGGCGGCAGATGATCGACGGGGTGGATCTGGGACATCGCACGGTAGAACTCCACCGTGTCACGCACCGTCCGGGTCAGGACCCCCTGAGTCACGATCTTGACCGGCAACTGATCCATCGCCTCGACGTCGACGAGCCTGCCCCGCGACGGTTTCAGCCCGACCAGCCCGCAACAGGAGGCGGGGATGCGGATCGAGCCACCGCCGTCGTTCGCGTGTGTGATCGGCACGACCCCGGCCGCCACCAGGGCTGCTGATCCCCCGGACGAACCGCCGCAGCTGTACTCGAGGTTCCAGGGATTGCGGGTGGGCCCGTGTTCCAGCGGTTCGGTGGTCGCAGTGAGGCCGAATTCCGGCAACGCCGACTTGCCGAGCGTGGCGAAGCCGAGTTGTTCCCAATGCCGCACGAAACGGGAGGAACTCTGCGCTGGACGACGAGTTGTGGCGCGGGATCCGAAAGTGGTGGGGTAACCCTCAAGATCTTCATTGTCCTTCACGAAGGTCGGAACCCCCGCGAAACGGCCATCGTGCGGCTCATCCTGGTCGAGCCAGGTGACGACCGCGTTCAACGGTTCGGCCGCCCGCGCCCTGTTGACGGCTGCTTCCCGCACCTCCGAGGGACTCACATCCCCGTTCGTCAGCGCCTCGCGCAAGGCAACTGCATCGTGAACGCCCAGAGCATCATCGGAGTAGGTGCTTATCTGCATGCCTCGATCGTAGGGGGCGCGACCTGCGCCGAGGGGTTCACCCGGTGAGCAGGATCGCCAGGCACATCTCGTCGGTCGTCCCCTCGCCCCATACGACGTAGCGGGGCTCGGTCCCCTGCAACGCAGGCAGTTGCGATCGCAGCGAGGCGTCGTGCCGGCACCGGACCCGCAGCGTGTCGCCGGGTCCGATGGCCACCGGCGCGGCCAACGGGACCGCCCCCTGCTTGTCGAAGTCCCAGTTGGGAACGTCCAGGAGTACCTTCTCGCCGCGCTCTCCGGGGTTCAAGGTCACCCTTATCTGCCTGCCCAGCAGATGCATGTGACCGGCCACCGCGAACACCTTCGCCGGCGCCGTCACCGGGCGGTCGCAGGTCTGCACGGAGCCAGCCTTCGGATGCTCCGGATCGCCTCCGCACAACAGTTGCAGCCCGGCGATCGTGGCTCCGCTGCCCACCCCGAACCTACTGATCACATCGTCGACGGCATCCGTGCGGTTGCACAGCCTCCCGGACTCCCCGGGTGCACAGGGCAGTTCCACCGGCGCGGGCAGCAACGATGTCGTCAGCGGTTTGAGGTCCTTGTTCGAAACCCGCAGTCGCACGGTCGTGGAGTCGGTGCCCTGGGTGGATCTGAGGTTGTAGTGCATCTGGATGATGATCCGCCCACCCGCCGGCAACTTCATCCCGTATCCGGCCGGCATCTCGGTGGCCTCTCCGCCGGGAGCCCATGCGGTGATCCAGTCGGACTGATCCAGTGCGGACAGTGCATCGCCGCCCCGGGCGGGCAGCCCGGATCCCCCGAAGCACTCGTATCCGGCCTGCTGATCCTGAGCGTCCAGGGCCTGGGCAGCAGCCACTTGTGCCGGGTACACGGCGTACAGGATCGAATGATGGACGATGGCCGGGTTCCCGGGGACGAATTCGGCCCCGGTGATCATCGTGGCCCGCCTCAGCCCCGGGTCGGCCAGGAAGCAGCGGTACTCGTCCGTGGCCCCCGCCGGTGCTTGCGGCGCGAAGTCCCGCGGAACTCCCACGGTGACCACACGCTCACCAGCCCGTAGACTCATCGGACTCGCTGCTGACCGATGGCCCGGGTCGTGCGCGTCCGCGACTGCGGTCGCGCTGGGCGTTTGGGCCGGGACCATGGCCTGGTCCGAGCAACCGGCCAGCAACAAACCGGACAGACAGACCAGAACCGCTGCGCGCATGCTTCACCGTACGCCGGGTTCGCGCATCAAGGGCGTCATCGCGGACACGGATAGGAGCCTTCGCGCCTCAGGGGTTTGACTCGACGCGATCCGGGCAGAGGACTGTCGTCCGGCATCCATGGGAGGCCTCGGTGACCCACGCAACGCCCTCACCGACTATTGCTGCGATCCCGCCGCCGATCCCGGGCGGTGTTCTCGATCCCCCGCCCCAACAACTCGCCGACACACTGGCCAAGGTGGACGGCCGTAGTAGCGCAGCGGGGGCCGGCTATCGGGCCTTCCTGCGCTTCAGCGATGCCAAGGCCTCCCTGCTGGCCGCCGGAACCACCTACTACTTGTTCCTCTCGGTGTTCGCGATGCTCGTGTTCGCCTTCGGTCTGGCGGCCCTCATCGGTGGCGAGGAACTCGCCGACACCGTCACCCGGAGGGTCTCCAACGCTTTCCCGGGCCTGATCGGCGATCAGGGCTTCTCGACGCAGACCTTGGCGCAGGTCGCACAGACGACATCCGTGCTCGGCCTAATCGTCCTGCTCTATTCCAGCAGCGGAGCCATGGTTGCTCTGAGCAGTTCGATGCACCTCATCTACGGAGCACCCAAAGACCCACGGAACTTCGTGGTGGCGCGCGCCCGGCTTCTGGCCTGGATGCTTCTGCTGGCGCCGCTGATCGGGCTGTCCTTCGTGCCGTCAGTGGTGATCTCCAACTTCGTCGGCCCGGTCGAGCGCGCACTGGGCCTCGACAGCCGGGCATGGACATGGCTGCTGCTCATCCTCACCGGGGTTCTGTCCATTGGGATCAATGCCCTCGTGGTCTGGCTCATACTCGGGCACATGGGCGGGATCCGGCCGGCCCGCAATGCCCGCCTGACCGGAACAGCGGTGGGGGCAGTGGGGATCGAGATCCTCAAGTATCTGTTGTCCTTCATCATCGGGTGGTCTGTGAGCAAACCGCAGTACGGCGCGTTCGCAGCCCCCATCGCGATGCTGCTCGTGCTGTACCTGGAGTCACTGGTCCTCTATGGCGCGGCCTCGCTGACCGCCGGCACCGCCGTGGCCGCCGGCAACCCGGACGATGTCCCGCGGGTCGAGCCCATCCCCGCGTAGACAAACCTGGATTGTGCGGCGGACCTTCAGACGACGGCCGGCCGCGGCGCCCGTCCCGCGCACTCCTCGCCAACGGCGAGACTAGCGGCGCAGGATCCCACGCGGGCCCATCACGATCACCGGCCGCTTGGAAGGGTCCAGCCACCTGAGCGTCTTGCGCATCTGTGCGCGGCGCACGGAGATGCATCCCCGGGTGGCCCCGCGGCCAGCCACGTGCAGCCAGATCCCTCCGTCCTTGATGTGCGGGTTGGGTCGCTCCAAGTCCAGCGGTGAGCGACCGGGCACCCGGTTGAAGTTGACCGCCACGACGTAGTCAAAAACCCATTCACCGCCGGCGGGGCCCTGGAACCCTGATCGCGATTGATGGTACGGGAGCTTGGTGCCTGAGGGCTTGCGCAGGCGGCCGCCGGCGTCGGTGAGACCGAACTGGCCGATCGGGGACAGATAACTCCAGTCCCACGGCCTGCGGTGCCATCCCCGGGCACCGTTGCGGGAAGGCGCCTGATCGACCTTGTGCCAGCAGCCGGCCCGATACTCCCAGCGAGACACGGTGCCATAACTGGAACGCTTGTTTCTTCCACGGGCGATCACGACTTGCTGGTGCCGTGCTGGATTGACCCGGTGCACGGCGCCCAGCGGTAGTTCGCAAGGTGGCACAGGTGGCAGTGCGGCCAGCATGGGCACACTCTACGCCGTTCACGAGCCGTGCTCGCCCGAGCCATCTTCCCGGCTCGACTTCGGTTGCGGGTAGCGGAATAGCGCCGAGTTCCCGTCCGGAGTCACCCTCCCGTGGCCGCGAGTCGGGCATCAGCTCGATCGGCTGAGCGCGCAAGCGCCACGTCGCGCCTGCTAGGAATCACAGGGTGTCCACTCTCGAGATGTTTCGCGCAATCACCGTCAATGAATTCATCGGCACAGGAATCCTGGTGCTCATCGGCTGCGGCATCGGTGCCCTCGGGAGCCTGCCCAAGAGTCTCGGCTTCGGGTCGGCGAACTGGAGTCTCACCGCTTTCGGCTGGGGGATGGCGGTCTTCGTCGGGGCAAGCGTCGCGTGGGAATCCGGGGCGCATCTGAACCCCGCAGTGACCCTCGCCCTGGCGCTCACCGACACCACGCCCTGGTCGCAGGTCCCCTTCTATCTGCTCGGGGAGTTCTCGGGCGCGATCGTCGGTGCGTTGCTCGTCTACGTCCTCTACAAGAAGCAGTTCGACGACCACGACGAGCCTCATACGACCGGAAGCATCTTCTACACCAAACCCGGAGTGCGTTCCCTCGGCTGGAACGTGGTGAGTGAGGCGATTGCCACCTTCGTTCTGGTCTATTGGGTCATCCAGCAAGCACCATGGCAACCGGCGGTCGAGGGGCAGGCACCCAACCTGGGCAACATCGGCCTCGGATATGCCGGTGTCGCCTTCGCCGTCATCGCGATCGGCGCAGGCCTGGGCGGAGCGACCGGGTACGCGATCAACCCTGCGCGGGATCTCGGCCCTCGGATCGCGTACGCGCTGTTGCCGCTGCACGGCAAGGAGAAGATCGACTGGGGCTACGCGTGGGTGCCGATCGTCGGGCCACTTCTGGGCGCGGTCGCTGCGGCCGGCCTCTACGTCGTCAACTACTGACTCGTTCGAGCGCGGGTCGCTTGGGCGTCACCCCGTCGCCGGAGCTGCGTCCGGTCACGCGTCGACCGAGCCACGGCGCCAGGTGCTTGCCTGCCCACGTCACGTCGCGGCCGATCCTGACCATCGTCGATGGCGCCCGCACAGCGGGGAGCGGACGCAGCCAGTCACCGGCAGGACGACCCAATTCCTCCAGTACCGCCATGGCGACCCGCTCGTGTCCGACCGGGTTCAGATGCAGGCGGTCCTCCGACCAGAACCGCGGGTCGTCGAAGATCTGATGATCCCAGAAATCCACAACGGTGCAGTCGTGTCGTCCGGCGATGTCGTAGGTGACCTCCCGGTACTGCTCGAGCCGGCCTTCCACAGCCCCCATCAGCTTCGAACGGTTCGACGGCCGCCCGTACGTGACTATGACGACCTGGGCGCGGGTCCGGCTCAATGCATCCATGGCGTCGGTGAGGGCCTGCGCCATCGCGGTGAGGTCCCAGTGACGCCGCAGGGCGTCGTTGACTCCCCCCGCGAAGGTGACGAGATCCGGGTCGAGTCCGACCGCAATCGGAACCTGCTCGTCGACCATGGCCGCCAACAACCGCCCCCGGATGGCGAGATTCGCGTACGCGAGTTCCGGCTCCTCTGACGCCAGCGCCTCCGCGACGCGGTCAGCCCATCCCCGATCACGCCCGTTCGGACGCGGATCCCCGATGCCCTCGGTGAAGGAGTCGCCGATTGCGACGTACCTTTTCCAGCTCATTGCGAAATCCTCCGCCGGCCAGAATACCTGTCAGGACGGCCTCGCAGGTATGCGAGATGAGCCTCTCGATGACAGCGGGCGATCCTCACCACGCTGAGCGGGCCTCCGTACGCTCGATTGTGACGAAGGTGCGGGCTCATTCGCCCTGCCGTGACGAAGGTGCGGGATCGCGGCCCGGCGGACCGCCCAACAACGTGACAACCGGCCAGAAACCCCCACACCTTCGTCACAAAGGGAACTCACGACTACCGGCTCAACATCCTTGTCACCCGAACAGGTCGGCTGCCGCACCGCACACCGGCGGCAACCCGACGACCTGCGCTTCAGCTGAGGACGTCGAGGCGGCGGTCCTCCCACCTGAGGAAGTCCGCGATCCGGCCGGCGACACCGTGCCCGAGCCCGCCGGGCGGAAACGGGACCACTTTGCGGTCCACGAAGAACACGTCGGTGAGCTCGGTGTCGCGTTCCAGCACGAGATCAGTGATGGTCTGACCGTTCAGATGCGTTGTCGACACACCGTGGCCCACGCACCCGATCGAATAGATGACATCCCTGCTCCCTGCGTATCCGATCGCCGGGAACATGTCCAGAGTCGCTGAGACCGGGCCTCCCCAGGCGTGGGAGAACCGCACATCTCCCAGTCCCGGGAAGATCGCACGCATGTCGTTGCGCAGGTGCTCCCAGGTCGAAGGACTGCTGTCGAAGTCCATGCCCCGGCCGTCGCCGAGCGAAATGTCACGTCCGCCCATCAGCAGGCGGTTGTCCGCGGTGAGCCGGTAGTAGTGCACGAGATCCCGGAAGTCCTCAACGCCCTCCCGGCCACGCCACCCGATCGAGTCGAGTTGCGCATCGGCCAGCGGCTCGGTCAGCACGACGTAGGTCCAGACGGGAACTTGCTTCTTGGCCATCGGCGGGAACTGGTGGGACCATGCATTCGTCGCGAGTACCACCTTGCTCGCGGTCACCGTGCCTGTGGGTGTGGACAGCCGTTGGCGACCGCCCGCGGACTCGATGGAACGGACCGGGGTCCGCTCGTAGACCGGCACCTGCGCCGCGTCGAGCACCCTGCGCCATCCGCGGGACAGTTTGGCGGGGTTGAGGATCCCTGTGTTCGGCTCCCACCATGCCGGACCCCTGTATAGGGGGCTGTTGACACGGCCGACGAGATCCGCATGGTCGATCAGATTGATGCCCGTCAGCCCCAGGCGGTGCACCAGTGCGATCTCCTTGAGCAGCCGCTTGGAGTGCTTGTCCGACGTGGCGACCCACAGGAAGCCGCTGTGCTCGTAGTCGCAGTCCAGGTCGAGCTCTTCCACAAGAGTCTTGAGCAAAGTGACCGCCCGATCGGCGTAGAGGTGCGCCTCCCGCGCTTTGGACTTGCCGAATCGCATCGCCGTGTACGAGTGCATCATGCCGATCTTCGTCATGGAGAATCCGGCGTTGCGACCGCTCGCCCCGTAGCCCACGACATCGGCTTCGAGCACGGCGATCCGCAGCGACGGAACGGCCCGATGCAGGTGGTACGCGGTGCTCATCCCGGTGAACCCAGCACCCACGATCGCCACGTCGAGATCAATGTCACCGGCCAGTGCAGGCCCCGGCTCGTACGGGTCGGCGCCGAGCCAGAAACTCTTGTCCGCGAAGTCGTTGGTCACGAGGCAGACGTTACGCGCGCCGTTCACCCGGCGTCCACGGCTTGCCCGCACCTGCGCGACTTCGGACACATATGGTCAACTACTGACCAAATCTGACCAAAGTCGCCCGGGACGGGTTCTCGAACCTCCTCGGCCGGGACCATGAGGGTTGGCCGAAGCCGCACCGAATGTGGCTGTGGACAACTACCGGCGAGTTCGGGTGAAGATGACACAACCGTGCGCTACGCTCCCGAACAAAGCTCGAACATTCGATCCTGACGCCAGGATTCCGGCAGAATTGGTGAACCCATGTCCGACGCGGCTGACCCTGCGGTTCGGTTGCGGGCTGTTCGCAAGGAGTTCGCCGGCGGAGTCGTCGCCGTCGCCGGTATCGACCTCGATGTCTACGACAGCGAGTTCCTGACGCTGCTGGGGCCATCCGGGTCGGGCAAGACCACCGTCCTGCGGATGATCGCGGGCTTCGAGTTGCCGACCGATGGAACCATCGAACTCGGCGGCGCGGATGTCTCCCGGATGCCACCGTTCGACCGGGACGTCAACACCGTGTTCCAGGACTATGCCCTCTTCCCCCACATGACGGTGGCCGAGAACGTCGAGTACGGGCTGAAAGTGAAGAAGGTGGACAAGCAGGAGCGCCGCCGACGCGCCGCCGACGCACTGGCAAGCGTGCGACTCGACGGCTTCGAGAAGCGCACCCCCAAGCAGTTGTCCGGTGGCCAGCGGCAGCGGGTCGCGCTGGCTCGCGCTCTGGTGAACCATCCACGGGTGCTGCTGCTCGACGAGCCGCTGGGCGCCCTGGACCTGAAACTGCGCGAACAGATGCAGATCGAGTTGAAGGACATCCAGCGCGAAGTAGGCATCACGTTCATCTTCGTCACCCACGATCAGGAAGAGGCACTGACGATGTCCGATCGCGTGGCGGTGTTCAACGCCGGTGAGATCGAGCAGGTCGGAACCCCGGCCGAGATCTATGAGAGGCCCGCCACTGAGTTCGTGGCCGGTTTCGTCGGAACGACGAATCTGCTGACGGGCGAGGCCGCCCAGCGCGTCCTCGGCCGCAGCGGGATGTACAGCCTGCGCCCGGAGAAGCTGCATCTGCGTACGGCCGACACGGTCGCGGGCCCCGGCGAGACGGCGGTATCCGGAAGCGTGTCCAACATCGTCTACCTGGGTTCGGGCACCCGGTACATCGTGGAGCTGGACAGCGGCGACATCCTGACCGCTCAGCTCCCCAACCGCCAGAACGCCGAGCAGGTCGTCGCCATCGGAGACCGGGTCACCGTCCTGTGGGACGAGGCCACCGAGTACCCCGTGGAGCACGCAACGTCATAGAGGTCCGTGAGCGGGGCCTCCGGTCACGGTGTCACACAACTGTAGGAGGAGATAGGTGCGGTTCAACAAATGGATGAAGATGGGCGCGGGACTCACCGTCGCCGGACTCGCCCTTGCGGGGTGCAGTTCGGACAGTGGGTCCTCAGAAGCGTCACCGGCAGCCCCCTCTGCCTCGGCATTCGCCGGGCCGGTGGGTGAGGGCGAAGGGAAACTCAGCGTTCTGGCATGGCCCGGCTATGCCGAGGATGGGTCCACCGATCCTGCTGTGGACTGGGTGACACCGTTCGAGAAGCAGACTGGATGCCAGGTCGACGTCAAGACGTTCGGGACGTCGAACGAAGCCTTCGACCTGTTCAAGAAGGGCGGCTACGACGTCATTTCGGCGTCCGGTGACGCATCTCTGCGCCTCGTATACGGCGACCTCGTGCAGCCGGTCAACACGGACCTGGTGCCCAACTACGCCGACATCTTCCCCGGCTTGAAGGACAAGCAGTGGAACACTGTCGACGGGGTCAACTACGGCATCCCGCATGGCCGCGGAGCGAACCTCCTGCTGTACAACAAGAAATCGCAGCCGACCGAGCCCACCTCCTGGAAGGATATGTGGGAGGCGGACTCCCCGCTGAAGGGCAAGGTGTCGCCCTACGACGACGCGATCTACATCGCCGATGCCGCTGTGTACCTGATGGCCACTCAGCCCGACCTGGGGATCACCAACCCGTATTCGCTCGACAAGACCCAGTTCGACGCCGCGATCGCGCTGCTCGAGCAGCAGAAGCCTCTCGTCGGGGAGTACTGGGCGGACTACGCCAAGCAGGCGAACGGACTGGCGACGGGATCCATCGTGCAAGGCCAGGGGTGGCAGCTGACCGCCAACACGGCCAATGCCGATGGTGACAAGGTCGGAGCCACCAAGCCGAGCGAGGGCGCCACCGGCTGGTCGGACACCTGGATGGTGGCCAAGAACACACCCAACATCAACTGCTCCTACGAGTGGCTCAACTACATCGTGTCGCCGGAGGTGAACGCCGAGATCGCCGAGTACTTCGGCGAGGCACCGGCCAACGAGAAGTCCTGCGACCTGACGGAGAACAAGGATCACTGCGACGTGTTCCACGCCCAGACGGAGGACTACTGGACCAACGTCTACTACTGGACGACGCCGACCGAGCAGTGTCTGGACGGCCGTACCGACACCACCTGCGTTCCCTACAAGGACTGGGTGTCCGCCTGGACGAGTCTGCGTTCGAGCTAGACGCACGCCCTTTGCCGGCGGTCCACTCCCGCCGGCAAAGGGCGGCTCACTATGGGAGGTGCTGTGACCACAGCGGCGATCGGGCCGATCAGGCGGTGGCAGCGCTACGTCCACCGCCATGGCGGGGTGCGCATCGCGGGCCTTCTGGCATTGCCGATGACGTGGCTGATGCTGCTGTACGTCGTGCCCTTGGTGATGCTGTTCATCACCGCGTTCTGGACCACCGACTCGTTCACTGGATCGCTGGTCCGCAGTTTCACGCTGGAGAACTTCCAGCGGATCTTCACGGATCCCGCGTACGTCACAGTGGCGCTGCGCACATTGGGGGTCGCCGTCGCGGTCACAGTGATCTGCCTGCTGCTTGCCGTGCCGGTCGCCTTCTTCATGGCCCGCATCGCCTCAGTGCGCTGGCAGCCGGTGATGATCGCGCTGATGCTGACGCCCCTGTGGGCCTCATATCTGGTGAAGGTCTACGCGTGGCGAGTGATGTTCAGTCCTGAAGGGGGTGTTCTCGTGTCGACCTTCGGGACCAGCCCGGGCTTCGGCTGGATCGCGGTGGTGGTCGTGCTGACCTACTTGTGGCTGCCCTACATGATCCTGCCCGTCTACGTGGGCATGCAGAACATCCCGCAGTCCCTGCTCGATGCCTCATCCGATCTCGGGGCCTCGTCGTCGCGCACCTTCCGCAGCGTCCTGCTGCCACTGGTGTTCCCATCGATCGTGGCGGGATCGATCTTCACCTTCTCGCTGAGCCTCGGGGACTACATCACCGTGCAACTGGTCGGGGGCAAGGCCCAGATGCTGGGCAACGTGGTGTACCAAAGCTTCTCCACCGACCTTCCGTTCGCCGCGGCCGTGGCGAGCATGACCGTGGTGATCATGATCGGCTACCTCACGGCGGTGCGACGCACGGGCGCCTTGGAGAACCTGTGAAGGAGCCGAGATGACGTCCACACGGGGCATGCGGTGGTTGCTGGGGGCAGTGTTCGCTCTAGTCCTCGCATGGATCTACATTCCACTGCTGGTCATCCTCATCAACTCCTTCAACACCAGCCTCACGTTCGCATGGCCACCACCCGGGTTCACCCTCGACTGGTGGAGCAAGGCCATCGCCAACGAAGGCGTCCGAGATGCCGTGGTCACGTCCTTGATCGTCGCGACAGCGGCCACCATGATCGCCCTTGTGCTCGGCACGCTGGTCGCCTTCGCCCTGTCAGGTTCACGATTCTTCGGTCACAACTCCATCTCGCTGCTGGTCGTCCTGCCCATCGCCCTGCCGGGCATCGTGACCGGTCTGGCGCTGAACACGATGTTCACGTCGTTCCTGGGCGGGCTGACCTTCACGACGCTGATCGTGGCGCACGGCACATTCTGCATCGTGGTGGTGTTCAACAACGCATCCGCCCGCTTGCGCCGCCTCGGCGGCGACATCGTCGAGGCCTCGATGGACCTGGGCGCGACGCGCGCATTCACCTTCCGCCACGTCGTGTTCCCGAACATGCGTCCGGCCCTGATCGCGGGCGCACTGCTCGCGTTCGGCCTGTCGTTCGACGAGATCATCGTGACCACCTTCACGGCGGGCCCGGGAATCCAGACGCTACCTCTGTGGATCTTCAACAACCTGTTCCGACCGCAGCAGGCGCCCATCGTCAACGTGGTGGCCGCAGCGCTGGTGGTGATCTCGGTGCTGCCCATCTACTTGGCCCAGCGTCTGTCGGAGGACGCTGCCCGCAGTGCGGTGTGACACCGCACTGCCGAGTCGGTCGCTCCCCGTTCATCTTCCGTCAATCTCCGGTCCACCTGCGGTAATCTCGCGGAGAACCGCGGCCGGAAGGTTTTCATGATCTACTTCGCAGCTGCCATCGTGGTCCTGACCCTGGTAGCGATGGCCTCCGGCAAAGTGCCGCCGGTGCTGGCCATCGCGTGTGGTCTGGCCGTCGCTGCGCTGACCGGCATCGCCGAGCCCTCGGCTCTGTTCGCGGGCTTGAGCAACGGGGGTGTCATCACCGTGGCGGCGATGCTGGTCATCGCCAAAGGGGTCATCCACACCGGGGTCGTTTCACGGGTGACCTGGCGACTGTTGTCCACGGTCAGCAGCGCGCGACAGACTCTGGCACGACTGATCGTTCCGGTCGGAGTCACCTCGGCTCTGATGAACACGACCCCGATCGTCGCCATGTTGATCCCGGTTGCCAAGGAACTCCAGCAGACGAGGGCGATCCCCGCCCGACAGGTCCTGCTGCCGATCGCCCATGTGACCACGCTCGCCGGTTCGACCACTCTGGTGGGAACCAGTTCGAACCTGCTCATCGCCGGCATCGCCGCTGGTTCCGGAGTCGACGTCGGGATGTTCTCCTTCGCCGTAATTGCCCTGCCGGTCGCAGTCGTCGGCTGGCTCTGGCTGCTGTTCGCTTCCCCCCGGGCGTTCCGCGCGTCTAAGGATGCCCCCGAAGGCGCCAAGGACTGGCGGGTGGAGTTGCCTGTGGCTTCCGGCGCGATCGGGATCGGGCGGCAAGCGGACAGTCTCGGGATCGCCAGCACCCAGCACTACACCCTGATCGGCATCCGGCGAAGACTCGACGTCGTGGCAGCCGATGAGCCACTGGCCGCCGGCGACACCCTGATCTTCGATGCCACCGAGGAGGGTGTGACGGCGCTTTGGGGCAGTCCCCGTTTCGGGTTGGCCGAGCAGCGCCTGTACACCGCATCCATCGCCCCGGGTGAGCCAGGGACCATCGGTGATCTGGAATCCCATGGCGACGTCGATGTGGTTGCAGCGCGCACCAATGAGCCGCTGCAGGAGGCGCGCGTCAGGGCCGGAGACACGGTCTATCTCACCACTGAGAGCCCGTCGGCGATCTATGGGCACTCCGACCTCGGCCTTTGGCAGAATGCCGCGGGCAAGGTTCCACAGCCTCGCCGGACCTGGATAGCCCTATCGATCCTGGTCGGCGTGATCGTGGCCGCGACGTTGGGGCTTGCCGCTGTAGAGGTGGCTGCCTTCTCTGGCGCGGTCCTCATGGTGGTGACTGGCGTCCTGACCCCGCGGGCTGCTGCCAGAGCGTTGGACTGGAACGTCCTGTTCATCCTGGCGGGTTCAGTGGGCCTGGGCGCAATCGTGGTGGACAGCGGCATCGCGGACAAGATCTCGGCGGCCATCACCACGGTGTCGGCAGGCAGTGTGATCGCAGTCGTCATCACCCTCGCCGTGTCGACGGCCATCCTGACCAACATCACAACCAACGCTGCCGCGGCGTCGATACTCACACCAATCGGATTGACCCTGGCCGCGGAGTTCGAGGTGAACCCGGTGCTCGTGCTCGCGCTGATCGGCACGTGTATTTCCTTCACGTTCATCAATCCCTTCAGCCACCAGTCGAACCTCATGGTGATGCAGCCCGGGCGATACAGCATGGCTTCATTCGTGAAGTTCGGGATCCCCCTGGTCGCGATCAGCCTCGTGACTGTTGTCGTGGTCTCCTATCTGGTTCTGGCATAGCGATGGCTGCGTCGACTTGGCGTTCAGGCGGCCCGCCGGTGACCCTGGAACGACCGCAGGGATCGCTGTGAGCGCGGGACGGGTCGGCCGCATCGTCCCAATCCTCTCCTGGCTGCCGCACTACCACCGCAGTTGGCTGGCCGTCGACGCCGCGGCCGGAGTCGCAGTCGCAGCAGTGGCGATCCCGACGGCGATGGGCTATTCCGCCGTCGCGGTGGTTCCGGTGCAAGTGGGGTTGTACGCGCTACCCGCCGCTCTACTGCTCTACGCGCTTTTCGGGTCGTCACGGCAACTGGCCATCGGACCCACGTCGACCGTGGCCCTCATGTCCGGCGCCGTGATCGCCGGGATCGGCGGCACCACGGACATCAAACGGGCTATCGCGCTGACGGCCGGGGTGGCCGTCGCCGCCGGCTTGTGGCTGGCCCTGTTCGGCGTTCTACGGCTGGGCTGGGTCACTGATTTCATCTCGCGCCCGGTCATCGTCGGGTTCAGCTTCGGCCTTGGCCTGACGGTCCTCGCCGGCGAGTTGCCCCACATCTTGGGACTCCCCCCGGGTCAACCCCACTTCGTCCAGCGGGTGGTCAGCACGCTGGGCCAGGTCGGGGAAACGAACCCGGAGACTCTGGCGATCGGGGTGGTGGGCCTCACCATCCTGTTCGTCGGCAGCGCCCGGTGGCCCCGAATCCCATGGGCACTGATCCTGATGGCCGCCGGTGTCGTCATGGCGCGGGTCTGGGACCCACGCCAGCACGGGGTCGAGGTGCTGGGTTCCGTCCCGCGCGGACTGCCGACGATCACCGTCCCGACGCTCGCCGGTGCCGACCTCGCCCCGGTTGTCCTGGGCGGTCTCGCCGTTGCGGTCGCCGGGGTCGGTGAAGGGCTGTCGGCCGCGCGCATCTTCGCCAGCCAAGGCGGCTACCGGATCAACGCGGACTCGGAGTTCCTGGGCACGGGCTTGGCCAATGTCGGCGCGGGCCTGTCGGGCGGTATGAGCGTCTGCGGGAGCCTCAGCCGCACCAGCACGGCGGTCAAGAGCGGAGCGAGAACCCAGGTCAGTGGGCTCGTGGCAGCGATGGTCACCCTGGTGTTCCTCATGACGCTGACGGGCCTGCTCGAAGGGGTACCGCGGGTCATCCTGTCCTGCATCGTCGTGATCAGCGTGTGGTTCCTGCTCGACGTCTCGGATCTGCGTCGCTACCGGCGGGTCCGTCGCAATGACTTCGTGTCCTCCCTGGCCGGGCTCGGTGGGGTACTGCTGTTCGGGCCGCTCTACGGCCTGTTGGCGGCCGTGGCGCTGTCTCTGCTCGGCCTGGTCTACCGCTCCAGCCGGGTACACGTAGATGCGTTGGGCAGGATCCCGGGCGAGAAGGCCGGCTGGGGTGCCGTCAAGAAGCATCCTGAGCGCACTCCGGTCGACGCAGTGCTGATCCTGCGGCTCGACGCGCCCCTCTTCTGGGCCAACTGCGCGACCACGCACGCACGCATCCTTGAACAACTCGACGACGCAGTCGACGTCAAGGCTCTGGTTCTCGACCTCGAGGCGACCGGGCAGATGGACACGACCACCGTCGAGATGTTGACGGCACTGCTCAACGAGTTGCGGCGCGAGGGCGTCGAACTGTTCATCGCACGCCTGCACTATCCGGCAAGGGTGGTGCTCGCGCGGGCGGGGTTCGCCGACGAACTGGGACCAGGCCACGTTTGGCACAGCATCTCCCAGACGGTTGCCGCTGCCTCCCAGTTCGCCCGCGGGGAACCGCTACCCGACATCGGCGACGCTCTTGCCGGCGACCGCGAGAACTGACTCCGGATGGCCACGACCGCCACGATCCGGGGGATGTGACCGACGTTCAGTGCGTCAGAATGCAAAACGATCGCGCTCTCCGCGGACTGGCCGTGGGAGAGCATCGACGCCGGGCCAGGATCATTTTGCATAGTGACGCGGGCATCAAGTCCAGAACGCCGAATGATCTACAGCCAGTGTTCCCAGTCGAGCGTAACGATGAGCGCTAGCCGGACCGAGTCAGCGGCCGGCCTGGGATCCCTCGCTAGAGCCTGCGCTCAGTCGGCCCAGCGGCTGAACGGGTTCGCCGCCAGGTTCACGTTGTAGTACCTGCTGTCGTCGGAGACTTCCTCTCCCGCCCAGGCGGGCAGGTGGACGTCCTCGGCGTCGGAGGCCAGTTCCACCTCGGCCATGACCAGGCCGGCGTTGTCCCCGGCGAACACGTCTACCTCCCAGCTGTGGCCGGCGATCGGGACGATGTGCCGCACCTTGTCGATGACCGGACCCTGCGCCAGTTCGGCCAGCATCGCCTCCGCATCGGCAAGCGGAACCTCGTACTCGTACTCGCTGCGGCAGATGCCGTGACTGCTGCCCTTGATCGTGAGATAGGCCTGGTCACCGCGAATCCGTACCCGCAACGTCAGGCTCGGTGTCGAGGCCAGATAGCCCTGCACGATGTGGGTCGCCTGCGTGACCTCCGACCTCCACGCGTCACCCACGACCAGGAACTTCCGCTCGATCTCAACACCCATGAGCGCATCCTCGCACGAGCGACTCCTGCCCGGCGGGCCGCGCAGTCCGATATCAAGTCAATCGGCTGCTGATCTCGTCGAAGACGCTCACCGGAGGGCCGGGCAGCGCAGGATCCTCAGGTCGTGGCCAGTGGATGCCGACGTCGGTGAAGCCCATCCGCGCGACCCGCCCGCTGAACTCGTCCCAGGCACCCACCGACGATTGCGGCCAATCCAGCTCCAGCCCGACCAGCACCAATCTCCGGATGGTTCCCGGATCGCGGCCGATCAGTTCACACTCGGCGTCGAGCCGCGAGGACTGCTCGGCCACGACTCGGTACCAGTCCTCGGGACCGGAGTTTGCGACCACCGGCCCGAACGTGACCCACCGCTGCCCGTACCGGGCCGCGACCCGCAGCGCTTTCGGGCCTGCCGCCGCGATGGTGAACGGGACCCTGGGCCGCTGGACGCACCCCGGGTAGGTCCGGGAGTCGTGGACCGTGAAGTAGTCGCCGGTGTGGGATGCGGCGGGTTCGCGAAGAAGGTGGTCCAGGGCGACAACGAACTCCTCGAATCGTGCGGCCCGCTGGGCGGGTTCCAGTGGGTCGGCTCCCAGAACCGCCGCATCGAACCCCGTGCCACCAGCGCCGATGCCGAGATCGAATCTGCCATCGCTCAGGTCGTCCAGAGTCATCGCGTCCTTGGCCAGAACGGCCGGGTGACGGAAGTTCGGACTGGTCACCAGCGTCCCGAACCGAAGGGTCGTCGTCAGTTCGGCGACGGCGCCGAACAGCGGGACAGTCCCCAACCAGGAGCCGTCACGCAGGGACCGCCATGAGAGATGGTCATAGGTCCATGCCGTCGAGAAGCCACGGCGTTGCGCATCAAGCCACTTGGCGCGTGCCTGCGACCACCGCGCGTCGGGCAGAATGACGACGCTGACTCGCACAGGGGCCAGCCTAGTGCCCGGCCCACCGGATCGGACGACATGACTTGCCCGCCAGAGACTCGGGCTCATCGGCGATCACGCGCAACTCCACCTCGGGAATCGCCCGCGCCGTCGAGGCCGGAAGCCCGGTCTCAGGGCGACGGTTCACGAGAAGAGACGAGGCTCCAACCAGGTCAGGACGTCAGCGAAGACCGCTTCCTGCTCCGGCTCGTTGTGCGGTTCGTGGTACATACCCTCGTACTCGATGAGGGTGATGTCCCCGCTCACCCGATCCTTGAAGACCTTGCTCGCGCTGGGGACCGTCAGCCGGTCGGCAGTGCCGTGAATGATCAGTAGCGGAACGGGGAATTCCGTCTGCTCCATCATCTTGTCCATCGTGGAGAAGGTCTGCTTGGCCAAGGCGAACGAGCCCTTGTCGTGGACGAGCGGGTCCGCTTTGTACGCGGCCACAACTTCGGGATCCCGGCTGACACCCTCAGGGTCCAGCCCGGTCGGGATGGCGACGCTGGGCAGTAGACCCCCGAGGAGATTCGCGAGTGTGAACTTGACCTTCTGCTCCCGCAACTCGCTGTCCAACGCGGGCGCGGAGGCGACCTGGGCGGCGATCTCAGGGCGACGCAGAACGGTGTACGTCATGGTGATCAGCCCGCCGAGCGAGTGGCCGTACACGACGACCGGCAGGTCGGGGTACTCGGTCTTGGCACGGTCGACCAGTTCGCCCACGTCGGAGACGGCATCGGCGATCCGGAGATCCCCACGACCGCCACTGGAATGCCCATGTCCACGAAGATCGAGGGCGAAGACGGCGAAACCCGCCTCAGTGAAGCGTTGCGCGAGGTTGCCGTAGCGGCCCGAGTGCTCGCCGAGGCCGTGGATGAGCACCACGACCCCGCGAGGGTCGGTGTCCGGCCGCCAGACCTGTTGGTAGATTTCCGCGCCGTCGGCGGCTGCATGTGTGTTCTCTTCGTGTTTCACCCGGACATTGTCCCCAATCCGGCAGCGGCACCGTCAAGCGGTACCCGTTGTCCGGTTCCGGACCGCGATCGACACCACCTGCGCCCTGAAACACGGGGGCGCAGGTCTCGGTGACGATCAAGCGTGCTTGGAGCGCTCGCTGACCACCTCTGCCCAGTAGACGCGGGGGACGCAGTCCAGGAACAGCAAAGCGGCGGCGCAATTACGAATCGACTTCATCGCGTGGTACCTCCTCGTGGTGACCAGTCTTTCGTTCACCTCTCGTTCACCTAATGTACCCCACGAATCAATCTCTACAACTGTGTTCTGGCTCACTTCCGGCGTGTCCGAGGACCAGGACCCCCGAGGCGACTGTGGAGTCCGCGGCCGCGGTTCAGCAGCGAAGACCACTCGGGGCCCCCGTGGACGAGATGCGAGGCTGACCGCTGTGCACCGCGCGCGATCAGATCTACAGTTGCCCCATGCCGGACAGCCCCACCGTCGGATCCCCGGTCGGACGCCGGATCGTGCTGGGCATGTTGGGGCTGGCGGCCCTCGGAATCGCCGTGGGCAGCAAGGTGAACACCGCCCTGAGCACGCTGGCTGAGAACGATCCCACCGGTCTGTCCGGTCTGGTCCCCGGCAGTGGGCACTTCCGGATCTACTCCGTGGCCGGCAAGGTTCCCCCGACTGCGCCGGAAGCGTACGGTCTTCGCGTGGACGGCTTGGTGAGACGCCCCGGAGTCCTGTCCTTCGCAGATTTGCAGGATCTGCCGCAGACGCAACTCCAGAAGGACGTGCAGTGTGTCACCGGGTGGCGCGTCAACGATGTGCGGTGGTCCGGTGTCCTTGTTCGCGACGTCCTCCACCACTTCGGGCTCGACGGCGGTGCCCGCGCGGTGCAGTTCGGGTCCGGGGACGGCGTCTATACCGAATCACTCAGCCTCGACCAGGCACTGCGCTCAGACGTTCTGATCGCCACCTCGATGGACGGGTCGGAGATCTCGGACAGCCACGGCGGACCCGTGCGGCTGTACGTCGCCCCGATGTACTTCTACAAATCCATCAAGTGGCTCGACAGCATCACGGTGACTGATGCAGCCGTGCCCGGCTTCTGGGAGCAGCGGGGCTACGACGTCGATGCATGGGTTGGACAGTCGAACGGGAGGACGGATGCCCCGACCGCCTGATGCCCTGCGGCGGTTCAGCCAGGGCGAACGATGGATCCACTTCAGCCTCGCGACGCTGTTCGGGATATGCATGCTGACCGCGGCGATGCTCTACTTCGCCACCCTCAGCACCTTGGTCGGACATCGCGACCTGGTCGCCCGGATCCACTTCATCACTGGCCTGCTGCTGCCGCTCCCGCTGCTGCTCGGGGCGTTTGTCTCGCAGCCATTCCGCGATGATGTCCGACGGCTCAACCGTTTCGTGCCCGACGACTGGAACTGGCTGCGTTCGCGGGACCGGCGCACTGGCCGGATTCCGGTAGGGAAGTTCAACGCCGGGCAGAAACTCAACTCAGCCTTCGTGGCGGGTGCGGTGCTGATCCTGTTCGGCACCGGACTGATGCTGCACTTCTTCGGATTCTTCACCGACACCGTGCGCACGGGGGCAACCTTCGTCCACGACATGCAAGCCGCTGCAGTGGCGGTGGTTGCCGCCGGACACATGTGGATGGCCTGGATGGACCCTGGAGCAAGGGGGGGTCTGCGCACGGGATTCGTCGATCGGCGCTGGGCCGACGCCGAACACGGCGCCTGGGCCGCGGAGATCGCACCGGCCCCGGAGGAGCGCTGAATGCCCCGCGCCCGTGCCCTGATAGTCCAACCCCGGGTACCCCGGGGGTCTAGTCCGAAGACTCGGTAGCCGCAGGGGTTGGCGGCGAGGTTAGAGATCGTGCACGAGGTTAGTGAACGCACGTGTGGCTTCTCTAACCTCGTGCACGTTCTCTAACCCGAGCGATTTCCGCCCGGCATTTCCCCGCCTGAACGGGCGGCAGGCCACGGCCCAGGAGGACTAACGCGAGCGATCTCCGCCCGGCACTTCCGCGCCTGAGCCGCCCGCCCTGAACGCCGCGGATGTCTGACCGTTACGTGGGCACCTGACCGACACTGAAGGGCCCTGCTCACCACCAAACGCCGGCGCCGCACAAAGCAGCCCTGGTAGGCGCGACCGAGAATCGATCAGGCCCCACCTGCCAGAAGGCGCACTACGTCGGCGTCCGGGACCTGGCTGAAGTCCTCGTACTCCTGCCCCACCGCCCAGAAGTGCGCGGGCGTGCTAAGACATACGACCTCGTCGGCCACATCCTGCAGCGCGGCGACCGTGTCCGCAGCCCCGACCGGAACTGCCAGGATCACCCTGGCCGCCCCGTGGGCCCGGGCGACCGCGCAGGCGGCCCGGGCGGTGGCACCTGTGGCGAGTCCGTCGTCCACGATCACTGCGGTGCGACCCTCGAGCGGAATCCGCCGGTTCTCGCCGCGGAACCGTCGTGCCCGTTGGATGACCTCCTCGCGTTCCCGCGCCTGCACTGCGGACAACTGCGCGGCGTTGACCCGGCCGCGCGAGAGGACATCATCGTTGAGCACCATCACGCCGTCCTCGCCGACGGCCCCCATCGCCAGTTCGGGCTGACCCGGCATACCGAGTTTGCGCACCACGATCACGTCCAGCGGAGCGTCCAAAGCCGCCGCGACTCGGGCCGCCACAGGGACACCGCCTCGCGGCAGCCCGAGCACAACGACGTCCGCCCCGCGGAACCGCTCTACGGCAACGGCGAGGCGATTGCCCGCATCGTCGCGATTCGTGAATCCCATGGGTCGCCTAGGGGATGTGGACCGTTCGCGACCCGGACTCCACCTCGCTGAGCAAACCTGCCCGGGACAGGGTGTGCGATCCGCAGTCGCACCAGGCAGGCAGACCGTCATCACTCATCGCATCCCCCGCGAGCATGTCTGCATATTCGGTGCCGCGCGGACCTCCATGGTGTGCGGTGTCCACCCGGTCCCGGGACCCGTGCGCGTGTGGGCCTTCGATCGCGGCATAGACCAAACCGGCGTCGGTCTCATACACGCCCGCCAGGTGGTGACTGCGAGCGCACTGGACGCTGAGTCGTTGGTGATCGGATCGGTGCATTCCCAGCGCCGCCAGGGCTTCCGCCGCCCGTTGCCTGCGCGTGTCGGGGTTCTCATTCATCGCGACCTCTCTCTCCAAGGCCATGTCCACTCCCACCGAGTGCCACATAACCATTGTGCGCCCTTGAAGCGGTCCCTGTCGGCCCCGTCCGTTCCCCAGCCGCACCCGGGTTTAGCCTGCAACAGTGCCGAAGTCCATCCGCTCCCCCCGTCGCGACGATCAGGAACTGCGGGCGCAGTTGCACAGAGCCGCCCGGGAGCATGTTGCGACGGCAATGGCGGCCGGCTACTACATCGAAGCGGTGGCCGTGCTGGATTCGATGATCAGCGATCGCCTCGAGGACTTGCTGGGGATGCACAAGGACCAGGTGGCGATGAACAGCCTCGGGCAACTGGCACAACTCTCGCGGTCGATGGATCCGGACACCTTCAGCGAGCTCGCGCAGCGCGTCCTCGAGTGGGCCGAGCGCCGCAACACCGTCGTGCACCAAATGGTCAAGGTGGGGCCGACGTACACGGCCACCTGGGCCGAACGGATCTCACAGGCACGCACTGCCGCCGAAGCGGGCCTGGAGTTGCTGGACGCTGTGGACCAGGCCGTGTCCATCTATGAACACGGCGAGGCCGGAACGCCTGACGGCGGGCGCGCCTCTCAGACGGACTAGCCGGCCGCTGGGGAACCGGTTTCCGCCGAGCCCTTGTTCGTGTCAATCCACAGGGCTGACGACCACCCGTTGAAGCCGACGGTGGACACGATTGTGACGAAGGTGCTTGCCACTACTCCGTCGCGTTACGAAGGTGGGTGGTCCGAGCCGGCGCGACCCCGCACCTTCGTAACAGTCCGGTCCGGACCCCCACAACGTCGTCACACCGGGCTTCGTGCGGCTCGAGGGGACGGACCCCAGTCGTTCGGACATCAACGCCGGGCGACCGTGGCGCGGACAGCCGACCCGTGAAACCATCAACCTCTGGACCAATCGAGGAGTCGTGAGAATGAGCAACCCGTCGCGCATGGTCATCGTGGGAGCCGGCCTCGCCGGTGCAAAGGCGGCTGAGGCGCTGCGCGCGGAGGGGTTCGACGCAGCGATCACGCTCATCGGCGACGAGGCAGACCGACCCTACGAGAGACCGCCGCTGTCCAAGGAGTTCCTCCGCGGGGAGAGCGAACGCGAGAAGGTCTTCGTCCACAATGATGACTGGTACTCCGAGCACAACGTGGACCTGCGGCTGGGGGCCACGGCCTCCGCCATCGATCGTGCCGCCCACGAGGTTGTGTTGTCCGGTGGCGCCCGCGTCGGGTACGACAAACTACTCCTGGCCACCGGCTCATCACCACGGACCCTGGCCATCCCCGGAAGTGACCTCGACGGGATCGCGTACCTGCGCCGGCTGCCAGACAGTGAGCGCATTCGCGCAGCCTTGGAACGCGGCGGGCGCGTCGCTATCATCGGCGGCGGCTGGATCGGTCTGGAAGTAGCCGCGGCCGCCCGCCACGCAGGTGTCGATGTCACAGTCCTGGAGTCGGCGGACTTGCCCCTGCAGCGGGTGCTGGGCGACGAGGTCGCGCAGGTGTTCGCCGATCTACACACCCGCAACGGCGTGGACCTGCGCCTGGGTGTCAATGTGGCGGAACTGGTCGGCGAGAACGGCACGGTGACCGGTGTGCGCCTCTCCGACAACAGCATCATCCCCGCGGACCTCGTGCTGATCGGCGTAGGCATCACCCCGAACGTGCAACTGGCCGAGTCGGCCGGTCTCCCGGTGGACAACGGCATCGTGGTCGACGAGCACCTCCGGACATCCGACCCGGACATCTTCGCCGCCGGTGACGTCGCCAGCGCGTTCCACCCCCGACTGAACAAGCGCATCCGGGTGGAGCACTGGGCGAATGCGCTCAACCAGCCGACGGTGGCTGCCCGGTCCATGCTCGGCATCGAGGCGGTCTACGACCGGACTCCCTACTTCTACACCGATCAGTACGACCTCGGAATGGAGTACGCGGGTCATGTCGAGCCCGGAGGATACGACCAAGTGGTCTTCCGGGGTGACCCGGACAGCGGCGAGTTCGTTGCATTCTGGGTGGGGCAGGGCCGTGTGCTGGCCGGCATGGCGGTCAACATCTGGGACGTGATCGACGACATCAAGGCACTGGTGGAGTCCGGCCGGGAGGTCGACCTCCAAGCCCTGGCCGATCTGCACACACCCCTCGCCGCACTCGTCCAGGCAGGATCCGGCTGACGACGCGTGGGACGACCGACCAGGCCGGAGAGTAGGGTCGAGAGGACGCTCGAGCAGCGCCGCGCCGGGGTCGCCGCGCCAGATCGCCCCTCGATCCAGGCACCGACCAGAGAGGCATCCTGTGACCCACGACGAGCAGACCGAGCAGCCGGTTCCAGCATTCATCGACTTGGGGCTCAGCGATGCTCTCTTGAGGACGCTGAACGAAGTCGGCTATGAAACACCATCACCAATCCAAGCGGCCACCATCCCGCTGCTTCTGGACGGCCGCGATGTGGTCGGGCTGGCCCAGACCGGAACCGGGAAGACCGCGGCCTTCGCCCTACCCATTCTGGATCGGCTGACGTTGGCCCAGCGGAATCCCCAAGCTCTGGTGCTGGCGCCGACCCGCGAACTCGCACTGCAGGTGTCCGAAGCGTTCGAGCGCTATGCCGCCCGGATGCACGGCGTCAGACTGCTGCCCGTGTACGGCGGCCAGGGATACGGGGTCCAACTCAGCGCTCTGCGGCGGGGCGTGCACGTCGTGGTCGGCACACCGGGGCGGATCATGGATCACCTGGACAAGGGGACTCTCGATCTGTCGGAACTGCGGTTTCTGGTGCTCGATGAGGCCGACGAGATGCTCAACATGGGCTTCGCGGATGATGTCGAGACCATCCTGGCCGAAACGCCCGCAGACAAGCAGGTGGCCCTGTTCTCGGCAACCATGCCGGCTCCGATCCGGCGCCTGTCCAAGAAGTACCTCAACGACCCGGCTGAGATCACGGTCACGAACAAGACCACGACCTCGGCAAACACCACCCAGCGCTATCTCGTGGTCTCGTACCCGCAGAAGGTCGATGCACTGACACGCATTCTGGAGGTCGAGAACTTCGAGGGCATGATCGTGTTCGTCCGCACGAAGAACGAGACGGAGACCCTCGCGGAGAAGTTGCGCGCTCGCGGCTTCTCCGCGAGGGCCATCAACGGCGACGTCCCGCAGGTGCAGCGCGAACGCACGGTGAACCAACTCAAGTCAGGGGAACTCGACATCCTGGTGGCCACGGACGTGGCGGCCCGTGGCCTCGATGTCGACCGGATCAGCCACGTCGTCAACTTCGACATCCCCACCGATACCGAGTCGTATGTCCACCGCATCGGCCGTACCGGGCGCGCGGGGCGCAGCGGCGAGGCGATCTCGTTCGTGACCCCGCGGGAACGATACCTGCTCAAGGCCATCGAGAAGGCGACCCGGCAACCGCTGACCGCGATGCAGTTGCCGACCGCCGAAGACATCAACAGCACCCGGCTGGCCCGTTTCGACGACTCGATCACGCAGGCGCTGGGTTCCGACGAAGTGGGATTCTTCCGGGACGTCGTGGGGCACTACGTGCGAGAGAACGACGTTGCCGAGGGGGACGTCGCCGCGGCCTTGGCGGTGATCCTGCAGGGTGGCACTCCGCTCCTGTTGGACCCCGAGCCGGAGCGACCGCCTCAGCGCTCGTCCCGTTCCGACCGGGTCTCGCCGCGCGGTGAGGCGCAATCACCCCGCCGACCGCGCGGGCGCACCGACGTCCCCATGGCGACCTACCGGATAAACGTCGGACGCCGCCAGAAGGTCGAACCGCGGCAGATCGTCGGGGCTCTGGCCAACGAGGGTGGACTGAACCGGCAGGACTTCGGCCACATCGACATCCGCGGCGACCATTCTCTGGTGGAACTGCCAGCTGAGTTGCCGGCCGATACCTGGTCGCGGCTTCGCAAGACCCGGATCTCCGGGAAGCTGATTGAGTTGTCCGTCCAGGGCGGTCAACGCAAGCCCCGGCACAAGAAGAAGCGCACGTGAGGATTCCGCACTGATGTCCCGTCCGACCCTCTGTGAAGAAGTTGCGGGGCGCCAGCCCGGATTGTTACGAAGGTGCGCGGTCGCACCGGCTCAGACCGCGCACCTTCGTAACACGACGATCGGACGGCCATCAACTTCGTCACACTGACCTTCGCCGGGGGTTCGACCGAACCCGGTGCGGACGTCTACCCGGGGCACACGAACAGGCGCAACCTGACGCACCGTGGGCCGCTTCGGCCCCCGTGGACCGCCCGGGTTGACAAGCCTCTCCCCCGAGGGGCAGCGTCGACAATGGAGGTGTTCGCCATGAATGACCGAGTCGAAGTCCACATGAAGGACACGGACGCTTTCTCCTGGTACATGGAGGAGGACCCGCTGCTGCGATCGACGGTCGTGGTGGTTTTGCTCCTCGACGGCAGCCCCGACTGGGAGGCCCTGCCGGAACGCCTTGAACGCAGCACCAGGCAGACACCCGGCTTCCGGCACCGGGTCGTGATCCCGCCTTTGCGCCTTGCCACGCCGCGATGGGTCGTCGATCCGGATTTCGATCTGACGTGGCACATGCGGCGTTTCGAAGCGGCCGAGCCGAAGACACTGGCGTCGGTGCTGGAGTTCGCCCGCAAGACCGGAATGGCCGGGTTCGACCGCGACCGACCGCTGTGGGAGTTCACCCTCATCGAGGGCCTGGAGGACGGGCAGTCGGCCCTGGTCATGAAACTGCATCATTCGTTGACTGACGGCGTGGGAGGCATGGACATAGCCCGGTTGCTGTTCGACACCGAACCGGATCCGGGGGATCTGGGACCCATGCCGGAGGCGCCCCAAGGCGAGACGCTGGGTGCCCTGGACCTTGCCCGGGACGCACTAGGCCACAACTGGTCACGGCTGTACGACTTCTCCAAGCGCCGGGTGACGTCCGCGGCTGGAGATGTCGCACAGGCACTGCGTCACCCCCGCAAGGTGGTCTCCGAAACGCTGGCGACCGGTCAGTCGATCGCCAAGTTCGTGGAACCGGTGTCCGACACGCTCTCGCCCGTGATGACCGAGCGGCATCTGGGGTGGCACTACGACGTACTCGAATTCCAGCTCGCGGACTTCCTGCTCGCCGCGCACGCCGCGGATGCGACCCACAACGACGCTTTCCTGTCCGCCGTCACCGCCGGACTGCGTATCTATCATGAACGCCACGGGTCCGAAGTCGATGAGTTGCGGGTGACCATGCCGGTCAGCATCCGCAAGAGCGACGACCCCATCGGCGGCAACCGCATCACCCTCATGCGCTTCAAACTCCCGGCCGGCATCCCCGACCCCCGAGAGCGCATGGCGCAGACCCACCGCCGCACCGAGGCGGTGAAGCACGACCGATCGCTGCCGTTCACCAACGCGATCGCCGGCACCCTCAACCTGTTCCCGCGTGCCTACATCGGAGGCATGCTCAAGCACATCGACTTCCTGGCCAGCAATGTGCCGGGGCTGCCGGTTCCCCTGTACCTCACCGGCGCGAGGGTCACGCACTTCTACGGATTCGGCCCCACGATCGGCGCGGCCCTGAACATCACTTTGATGTCCTACTGCGGCAGGTGCTACGTCAGCTACAACATCGACACCGGCGCCGTGCCCGACCCCGACGAGATGATGGACTGCATGCGCGAGGGTTTCGACGAGGTGCTCGCTGTCGCCGGTGAGGGTGCGGGGCATGCCGTGCTACCGCTTCGGACGCCGTGACTACGGCCCCGGGGACGTGTGATGACAACGCCTTGCGGGGTCGCCCTCGTGTGACAGAGTCGCGGGGGCCAAACCCGTAGCACAGCGCCAGGACGGGCGCCGACGTCGTCACAATCGTGGCCGCGCGGGGGGCCTACCAGAGTGGCTTCTTGTCCAATTCGATGGACGCTTCGAGGGTGGTCAGCAACTGTGCCCTCGCCTTCAATTTTGTGTTCGCATGTGCAGTCATGTTCAACTTCTTCATCTGCTCGGCAGTGGCTTTGGCTGCCGGCATGAGTTGGTCCTCCGCGACAACCGTGTCGAGGAAACCGGCCCGCAACGCCTCATGCGGCGCGAAGATCTCGGCGTTGATCACTGCACGGTTGAAGTACGACTTCCGCAGGCGGTCGCGGGCGACTTCGATACCCACATGGTGCATGGTCATCCCGATCTGAACCTCGTTCAGGCCGATCCGGTACGGGCCGTCCACGCCGATCCGGTAGTCGGCGGACAGGAGCAGGAACGCCCCCTCAGCGACCGCATGCCCGGGGCAGGCCACGATGATCGGGAACGGGTGGGACAGCATCCGACGGGCCAACTGGGACCCGGCGGTCACCAGGTCGATCGCGTTCTGTACACCGGACTGCATGACCTTGAGGTCGTAGCCTCCGGACAGGATGCCGGGCTTTCCCGTGATGACCACGATGGCCTGGTCCGCCTCGGCCCGGTCGAGCGCCGAGTGGAAGGCCGTGATCACATCCGGCGAGACCGCGTTGACCTTCCCGTTGTCCAGGGTCAACGTGGCAACGCCGTCGTTGAGTTCGTAACTCATCAGATCGCTCATGTTCCCTCCCTGCGACCGACACTATCGGGCGGGTCACACCTGTCGTCGATCCGCCCGACACGCCAATCAAATGGCGGTCCTGCCGGGGTGTCGCGGATCCGGCACCATCGGGCCGTAGACAGATCCCCGGGGTGGACGCAGCATAACTGCGTAGGTATGCCTTACCAATCAGGGAGCCACTCATGAAGGCCACCACAATCCACTCCTCCATCGCCATTCTCGCAGTGTCTGTCACCGCGCTCGTCGGCTTCGCACCGGCAGCCAATGCGGCCAAGCCGGCCAAGACCAAGGTGGTCATCCTGCCCGAGTCGCGTAGTTTCTACGGGTACGTCAAGAGCCGCAAGCTCCGGTGCAAGGACGGGCGCAAGATCGTGCTCTTCCAGCAGTTGGGCTCCTCGCCTCAACCTCGCACCGACCAGCGCGTCGCGTCGGACATCGCCCAGGCCAACAACGACGGCTACCAGTGGAACATGGGAAACCCGGGACTCGAACCAGGCAATCACTACTACGCGCGCGCGACCAAGGTTCCCGGCTGCAAGGCAGCGAACAGCGTCACGATGACCGCCCAGGAGTAGTCCCCCGACTGGCTCCGGCGCTGGTCGAGTGCTCAGCGTCAACCACTGCCCGCCTCCATCTGGTGGCCGGATTCCCTTGCCCTGCCCCCGAGCGGCCACGAGATGGAGGAAGACCCGCCCGATTTGCCGCTATTGGGTGATTCTCGCCTCCATGTGCGGGCCGTGCGTGGCTGCCTCGGCCAGCAGATGGAGGCAGGCGTCCGGTGACCGGGACCACGGCGACGTCTCATGACGGTCGGCGGGTCACTCCCGGCCGAACACTGCGCAAGACCGGGCCGGGAATCCCTGTCACAACTTCGGGTACCCGGTGATCTTCTGGATCTCCTCGTACAGCGGCCGCAACTGACCGTAGGTCTTGGCGTAAACGCGCTCGTACAGTTCGTGGTAGAGGTCCCGGTTGACGGGGTCGGGCGTGAACTCGTCACCGATCCTGGTCATGTCCTTGGCGGCAGCAGCCACGTCCGGGAAGGCTCCCAGGCCGACGGCCGCGTCCATCGCGGCCCCGACGACCGAGGTCTCGGGCGTGTGGGGACGGCACGACGGCAGGTCGAAGATGTCCGCGGTCATCTGCATGATGGAGTCGCTGCGCGAGCCGCCGCCGGTGGCGCGCACTTCGGTGATGGGCACACCGTTCTTCCGCTCGGTGAGCCCCGCCCCCTGTTTGAGAGCGAAGACGATTCCCTCCAGGATCGCACGATATAGATACGCCCGGGTGTGGATGTCACCGAAGCCGAACACGGCCCCCTTCGCATACGGTTCCAGATCGGGGCCGGGGGTCCAGTAGGGCTGGCATACCAAGCCCGCGGAGCCTGCCGGGACGTCCCGCACGAGTTCCTCGAGCAGGTCCTCGGGAGCCTCTCCGGACTCCGCCGCCATCAGCCGTTCTTGCAGGCCGAACTCCTCCTTGAACCACGACACCATCCAGAGTCCGCGCACGACGGCAACCTCGCTGTAGTACTCATCCGGAATCGCCGACGGATAGGGCGGCAGCATCGTGCGCAGTTCGACGTACTTCTCGTTCTGAGTGTTGATCGTGGCCGTAGTGCCGAAACTGATGCAGGCGGTTTCCGGGGTCAAGCAGCCGGACCCGATGATGTCGCAGGCCTTGTCGTTCGACGCCGCGATGAACGGCAACCCGCTCGGGATGCCGGTCTGTTCGGCGGCCTCCTCAGTGATGTGGCCCAGCGATTCGGTGGGCTTGACAAGATCGGGCAGTTTCTCGCGCTCCATGGGGAACATCAACCACTTCGGGTCGAATCGTCCGGCCCAGTCCGACTTCTTCACGTCGAACGGAATGGTCCCGACGATGTTGCCTGCGGAGTCGCGGAACTCTCCGGTGAGTCTGTAAGTGAAATAGCCGGACAGGAAGACGAACTTATGGGTGCGCTCCCAGATCTCGGGCTGGTTCTGCTGGATCCAGTTGGAGCGGCAGTACTGGGTCGCGTACTCGACCAACGGGTACAACCGACTGGCCTTGAGCAGAGGTGTCGAGAAACTCGGCAGGACCCGGCCCATATCGGCCTTGCGCTGGTCGAGCCAGACGATGGCCGGCCGCAAGGGTTGTCCGTCCCTGTCCAGATTGATCATCGTCACTCTCTGCGTGGTCAGTGTGACGCCGAAGATCTCGTCGGGTGCGACACCGTCGAGGGCGAGCAGTTGCCGTGTGGTCTCACACAGCATCTGCCAGTAGTAGTCCGGCTGCTGCTCGGCCCATCCCGGCTGATCGGAGAAGTAGGGCTCGATCGGGGTCTTGACCAGGTGGTGGATGTTCCCGGTGAGGTCGACCAGTGCCGCGCGGATCGATTGGGTCCCGGCGTCGATGGCCAGGATCAGGCCATCACGGTTCATCTGGCACCATCCCCTGACAGCCCCAGCGTGTTGCCCGGGTTCATGATCCCGTCGGGATCGAAGTGCGCCTTGAGCGCCCTGAGGACATCCATCTCGGTCCTGCCGAGGTAGCCCTCGAGCCACGGCGCGAAGAGATTGCCCACTCCGTGGTGATGACTGGTCGAGCCGCCGCTCGCCACGATCTTGTCGATGATCCCCTTGCGGAAGGCGAAGTACTCGTCGGCGTCCCTGGGGCGCAACACGAGGATGAAGTAGAGGTTCGTCCCCTGCGGGTAGAAGTGCGACGCGTGTGTCATACACACCGTTCCCGGCCGGCTCTTCACGAAGTTGCGCACACCGGCGTAGACCTCATCGATGTTCTCCCACGTGACCGAGGTCTCCAGGGTGTCGATGATCATCCCGAAGTCGAGGATGTCCTCACGGATGTAGGCGTCGGAGTAGCGGCCATGTTCCCACTGCTTGGTGGCGAAGCTGGTCAAGGTCATCCCGCCGTGCTCGCGGGCGATCTTCTTGACCTGCGAGGCCACGTGTTTGGCGAATCCCTGCTCGCCCTCGGCGGTCCCCACGAACAGGCAACGCTTGCCGGCCTTGAACCCGCGCGCATTGAGGAAGGCGTTCGCGGGACCGGCGTCGAACCCCTTGAGCGCAAGGCCCCGCTCGGTCTCTTCCGGATCCGAAATGCGCAGGACCGCCGGCATCCCGAACTCGCCTTGCACGATGTCGCGGGTCATGGCCACGGACGCCTCCCAGCTCGGCAGCATGAAGGCGAAGCGCTGTGTGTTCTCCGGCTGGTAGCGGAAGATCTTCAGTGTGAGCTCGACCAGGACGCCGAACGTCCCCTCGCTGCCCTTGAGGATGTCGTTGACCTTCGGTCCGGTCGCGGAGGCCGGGAAGTCCTTGGTCTTGATCACTCCGGCCGGCGTGACGTACTCCTGGCTGATGACGAGGTCGTAGGCGTCACCGTAGTACGTGGACGCCTGTCCGGTCCCCAGGGCCGCGATCCAACCGCCCACCGATGCCAGTTCGAACGACTGCGGGAAGTAGCCGCACGTGTAGGCCCGGCTGGTCCCGAAGCGCTCCGGAGCGTGGTTGAGCTGGTCCTCGAAGGCGGGACCCAGCAGACCCGGTTGGACGACGGCCGTCTGGTTGAGTTCACTCACGGCGAGCACCTTGTTCATGTGTGTACGCATGACCAGCACGATCCCGCCGCGATCCGCCCGGGTGCCGAGCACGACCCCGGAGCCGGCGCCGTAGGGAACCAGCGGGATCTTCTCAGACGCGCAGTACCCGACGATCGCGACGACGTCGTCCTTGTCGCGCGGATGCACGACCAGATCCGGCACAGCGGTGATGGTGCCGTGCCGAAGCGCCAGGTTCTCGTCCAAGGTCTTGCCATGCCCGTAGCGAACGCGGCTGTAGTCGTCGTCGGCGACGTTCTCGGCGCCCACGATCGCCTCGATGGCCGCCCGGTGCTCCGGGTCGAACTCGGAGCGGGCGGGCAACTTCACCGGGCCGTCGCCCTGCGTAAGCGGTGTGGCGAAGTCGGCGTCGGTCATGCCGAACTCCGCCTTGAACATGTCCACCCAGCCGCTGCTCGGATGCTTGATGCGCTCCGGGTCGAAGACGAAGACCGATCGGTAGGTGCCTTTCCGGGCCCCCGTCTCGCGCCATGCCGGCGTGCGTGTCTTCTTGCGTGCCATCACACTTCCTCCCGGATTAAGGGCCCCGACCCATTGTGACACTAGGACGCCAGTCGTCACAGGTGAATGGACAGATGCCCAAGCACCGGGATGCTTCCGGCGACCGGACTCAGACGGCCGACTCCCCGGACGTTAGCGGCTTGACCATGATCCCGTTGAAGTCGACAAAACCTGCCTGCCCCCAGTAATCCGACAAGCCCCGGGCCGCAGCCTCTCGCGCCTCCAGATCCTCGAGATTCGGCTCCATCGGGAAGAGGGCGGCCACATCTGCGCACTTCCCCAGCTCCCGGACGCCCAGTTCCAGGGCGAGCAGGCCGTACTTGGCCCCGCGCCACTCTGGGACGACTTCCATACTGTTGACGATGACGGCTCGTCCGAGCCCGATCTCGAACGCGGCCTGCAGTTCCGCCAGGTTGAACGCCTCTCCCAGCAGCGCCCCGCCGACCAGGGCGGCATCGTGGCCCCTACCCGCAAGCTCGTCCCAGCACGTCGGTGCCCACAGATCCGCCGTCGTGAAAGTACCCTCGCCGACCGGCAACACCAATGTGTCGGGCAGCAGGTGGTCCAGTTCCGGCAAGTACCCCTGGACATCAGTGTCGGCCAACGCTGACAGCGCGGCCAGATCGACGTCCGGCCCCTCGTCGGGCGACCATGCCACGTTCACGGTGGCGGTGTAGTCCTGGACCGCCAACGCCCCCGACACCGGCTGCACCACGTCGGTCTGCAGAGTGACGAACAGCGTCGACCTCAAGGCGCTGACAACCGAGGCCCTGGCCTCATCCTCATGGCGCACGAGTCGATTCTGGGCTGCTGGGCATCCCTGTGTCAGCACCAGGGTGCCGTCGGAAGGCGTCCCCCCGGTCATCACCATCGGTCATCGGCCTGGGCAGCGACCCACGTCTGGTTTGTCGAGTCGTGTCACCGGCACCGCTTGCCCGTCCCCGGGTGGCGCCCATAACTCACCGGGTCCTCACGTCTGGGCCGGGCTGCAATCGGGCCGCCGATCACTTGCGACGGGCATCCCACACGGCGCTGCGCATGGACTGGCTCGCCTCGTAGTCTCCAGACATGACCGAACGCACCCGGGTCCGTCGACTGCCGGAGAAGGCGCGCACCGATGTCGCAACCCTGCACGCCATCCTCGATGCGGCGTTCGTGGCCCACGTCGGCATCGTCGACGATGACCAGCCGTACGTCGTGCCAATGGCGTGTGCGAGGCACGAAGATCAACTACTGCTGCACGGGTCGACGGGCAGCCGGCTCATGCGGCTCATGGCCGCGGGTGCACAGGTTTGTGCGACCGTGACACTGCTGGACGGCATGGTTCTGGCCCGCAGCGCATTCAACTCCTCGATGCACTACCGCAGCGCCATGGTCCTTGGTTCGGCGCAACCGGTACCCGACGCCGCCGAAGGTCTCCGGCTTCTCACCGAGCATCTGCTGCCCGGCCGCTGGGAGGTGCTGCGTGCGCCGACCCGCAAGGAACTCGCCGCCACACTCGTGGTCGCCCTGCCGCTGTCCGAGTGGTCCGTGAAGGTCAGCGACAGCCCTCCGGAGGATGACCCCGAGGATCTCGACGAGCCGGTGTGGGCCGGCGTTGTGCCGCTGGGGATCAGTCAGGGTGAAGCAGTTCCCGCACCGGACCTGCAGTTCGAACTGCCCGCACCGACGCTCCGGTGGGACTCGATCAACGGCGGGCATCAGGAAGACTCCATGACATGAATCGGCAACGGGCTGCCCGGAGTCGATCCGGCTCGTCGGCGGTGCCGCGCCCCGCGCACCAGTCGCACGATGGAGCCACCTGTGTTACGAAGGTGCGGGCGGCGCCGGGCCTTTTGTATCGAAGGTGCGGGCGCAACGCCCGGTGGACCCAGCACCTTCGTCACAAACCACCATCTGGACGGCGCACCTTCGTGACAAAGACACCGGACGCCGCCCTTGGCGACTCGGCGTCGGTCGAACAGATAGGAGAACGACATGCGGGCCCTGCGAATAATGCCCAATCTCCATGTGGATGACGTCGATCGGGCCAAGGACTTCTACACCCGCTACTTGGGGCTGACGACCGAGGAGTTCAACATGGGCTGGGTGGCGCGCTACACCTCACCGGACACAGGCGCGCGGGTACAATTGGTCACCGGCGACGCGACCGCACGCGAAGACTCCGTCATTTCTATCCACACCGATGACGTCGAGGGCGCCTACCAGGAAGCGCGCGAATCCGGCTACGAGATCGTGCACCCGCTCACCACGGAGAGCTGGGGCGTGCGCAGGTTCTTGGTGCGGGCTCCGGACGGCAACGTCGTCAACGTCATTCAGCACCGCGACTGAACAACGGCAGAGCCGCGCGCGTTGAGGGCCAGGCGTCAGGCGTACCTGCGGGTAATCGAAGCCGGAGCCCGGAATCGCGGCGGCGAGCACGGCTGGCCTGACAGACTCGGGTTATCACACCTCGCCGGACCTCCGGCGGGTCGGACAGTTGGAGGTAGCGATGGACCTGGCCGTTTCATTGGCATATGCACCCTGGATTCGGCTCGACGAGCAGATCCGCCTCGCGCAGTTGGCCGACGACCTCGGCTTCCACAGCGCGTGGGTCGCGGAGACCTGGGGCCAGGACGCCACCGCAGTGCTGGGGATGCTGGCCGGCGCGACGCAGCGCATCCGGCTGGGAGCCGCGATCATGCAGATACCCGCACGCCAGCCGACGACAGCGGCATCGGCGGCCTCGACCCTCGATCAACTCTCAGGCGGCCGTGTGATGCTGGGCCTGGGCCTGTCCGGGCCACAGGTCTCCGAGGGATGGTACGGCGTCCCCTTCGTCTCGCCGCTGGGACGCACTCGGGAGTACATCGATATCGTGCGGCTCGCGTGGTCCCATGCGCCGGTGCAGTACGAGGGAAAGCACTGGCAGTTGCCCAACCTGGCCGGCGGGCTCGGCCTCGGTAAGCCCCTGAAGATGATCGGCCGCCCGGTGCAGGACACCATCCCCATCTACCTCGGTGTGATGGGCGAGAAGACCGTCCATCAATGCGGGCAGATCGCCGACGGCTGGCTGCCGGCCTTCTACAGCCCGCAGTACGCCGACATGCTCAACCGGCCCCTCCTGGACGGCATCGCCGCTGCCGGACGCCGGCGGGAGGACGTCAACATCGCACCCAACGTCCCCATCGCACTGGCTGAAACCACCGAAGCCGCACGCGACCTGCTCCGCCCGATCCTGACCTTCTACTTCGGGGCGATGGGCGCGAAGGACAAGAACTTCTACGTCGAGCTTGCAGGCCGGTACGGACTTGGTGACGCGGCCAGCGCCTGCCAGCAGGCCTTCCTGGCTGGCGACAAACTGGCCGCGGCCGCCGCGCTGACCCCCGAGTTGATCGACCTGGCGGCCATCCCCGCCACGCCAGCCACGCTGGAGGGTCAGTTGACCGCCTACGCGGACTGCGGCGTCGACACTCTGATCGCGCTGCCGTTCGGGGATCGTCCCGCCCTACTCGAGGCACTGGCCGCATACCTTCCAGCGTGATCCCGGCGCCGACCTGCGGGCCCAGACCGTCGATGGCTCGTGTCCTCGGTGGCCACGGGAGTTGGCCGCGAGGTTAGAGATCATGGCTCGTGTACTCGGTCGCCGCAGAAGTGGGCTGCGAGGTTAGAGAATGGTCGCGAGGTTAGAGATCGTGCACGAGGTTAGAGAACGCACGTGTGGCTTCTCTAACCTCGTGCACGATCTCTAACCCGAGCGGTTTCCGCCCGGCATTCTCCCTCCTGAACGCCGCGATCGGCCCCGGACGCGGATGCCCGACGCGAACCCGGTGGATCTTCACCCGGCGTTCCCCCACTCCGGGGAGGAGTGAAGACGCGCGCGACATCGTAAGGTGCATCCATGGTTGACGCTTCCTGGCTGCCCGATCCCAGCGGTCGGCACGAGTTGCGCTACTGGGACGGCCAGCGGTGGACCGAAGCTGTCGCCGACGCAGGGCAGGCCGCTGAAGACGCGCCCACGTGGCCGGAACCACCGGCGGCGGACGGCCTGGGCCTGCGGTCCGGACTCCTGCGCTATGTCGTACAAGCCGGCAACCACTGGCCGGTGCTAGATGGGGCCGGCACGCAGGTCGGCTGGGTCGTTCAGGGCTCCTGGGCGCCGGGGGGACGCAGCGCCCAGGTCTGGGATTTGCAGTCCATGTGGCTGAGCATCAAGCAGAGCCTGCACGGCACGATGGTGCTGCGCGAGAACCAGCAGGTCGCCCGGATCGGTTGGCATGGGATCGGCGCGATGTCCACCGTCGACATCTCCCTGGAACTGGCGGGCAGGGTGCGCGCCTGGATGCGGGCCAAGCAGCATGAACTGGGCAGCGGGACAGCCCGTGTTCAGGACCCCGGCGGCAGCGACCTTCTGACCTTGAAGATCGAGCGCCAAGGAGACAGCAGGATCCTCGCCCTCCAACGACTAGTCGGCACGCCCGACGACTACGAGTACATCGTCCAGGCGATGGTCCCGGCCATCATCCTCGAACTCAACAGCCGGGTCGGCTTCGACCCGACGTACCACCTGTTCGGGACAGGGGTGTGGCCGGACTGACCAGTAGCACGTGCGGGTGCCGGCGCTGACACTAAGTGCCGGCCCCGGACACACTCGTCAGACGGCTGCCCTCCCTGCAGCCACGTGCGCGTGACGCTGACCCGAGAGTCCCGGAAGTGGGAGAATTCGATCAAGCCCTCAAACAGGCTTTTGAGTGCAACGGAGGCCGGAGACTGCCTCCACTTGACGAGTCGCGCATGGCCGATCTGACTGCGGTCATCGAAGGTCGGACCGGCCCGGCCGGCAGGGGTCCCACATCGAAGTGCTGCAGCCGGCTGACGACGGACTCCCTATCGACATGGGCAAGCGGGGTCTCTACGAATGGTGGCATTTCGACGCTCACCTGGACAGCGGGCATACGATCGTGGTCTTCTTCCACGCCTCCAACACCAATCCGGGACGGAAGGGGAAGACGGGCATCGAGGTGGTGCTGCTCAGGCCGGACGGCCACGGGGTCCAGAAATCCTTCCCCACCCCACGTCGAGTTTCTCGGCCGCCCGGGACAAAGCCGAAGTCACCATCGGCGGCAACACACTGCGGGTCGAGCACAAGCCGGGTGAGCTTCCCGGATACGAGATCGTCGTGGAAGAGCCGGATCTCGCCTGCCGACTCACCTATCGGGCACAGGTCAACGGCTGGAAACCCGGGACGGGTCTTTCGCATTTCGGCGATCTGGGCTCCTTCGGCTGGGTGATCCCGTTCGCACGCGCCGCCGTCGAGGGGACGATCCGGGATGGTGCGCAGACCCACCGGGTCACGGGCATCGGCTATCACGACCACAACTGGCTGGACTTCCCGTTCCAGAGCGTGATCGACTACTGGATGTGGGGCCGGATCTACTCCGAGAACTTCACCGCGTCGTACGCATACATCCAATGCAACCAGAAGGTTGGCCGTCACACGGTGGAGGTCCTGATGCTCGCTGACGGCGAGGAGGTCATCCTGAGCACCGGCCAGTTCGACTTCCGGGGTGGGAGCCAAACGGACGTTCGGGCCCGCCTGCGGTGACTGCGACCTGTGGCTGGCGCGCATCAAAGCAGCCCGGGATCCGCAGTCTGCGTCCGATCCCTTCTTCTACGCGCAGGCGCAGGTGGCCGTCCCGGGCCGTGGCCGGCCACCCGTTCAGGCGGGAAAATGCCGGGCGGAAATCGCTCGCGTTAGAGAACGTGCACGAGGTTAGAGAAGCCACACGTGCGTTCACTAACCTCGTGCACGTTCTCTAACCTCGCGACCATTCTCTAACCTCGCGGCCCACTTCTGCGGCGACCGAGTGCACCAGCCATCTTCGGACTAGAGAACAGCCAACTCCGCAGCACACGAACCGTGTGCGAACTGGTGCAGTCCCGCGAGCCGCCCGCCTGGTCGCGTCAACTTCGCGCCAGCGGGGTTGTGAGCCGGCAGGCAGGACGCGGAGTTGGATCTCGCTGGCGTTGCGCAAGATATGACGCGATCCACTCAGGGCATCATGTGACCCATGGATGCCGTGAGCCTGCGCCGAATCCTGGTGATGTTCCTCGGTCTGATCATCGTGTCCACCGGCCTCACCCTGGTCTTCTTGAGCATGCGGGCAGTGATGGACATCGGCGGCTCGTGCGCCTCCGGCGGTCCCTACGTCATCGCGCAGCCATGTCCGGAAGGCACGGCAGCACTTCTACCGCTCGGGATCATCGGTGGGCTCATCGGGCTTTGGATGTACGCCGTCACCTCGTCGAAACTCCCGGGGCCACGGTTGACCCTGCTGGCCTGGTCGGCGTTGTTCCTCAGTCTTGGCTGGAACTTCTGGGAGTATGGGCTCAATCCGCCGGACGGATCGCAGGGCTTGGTCTGGGGCTGGATCATCTGCGGAGTGGTGTTCGTCGCAATGGGCGGACTGCCGCTGTTGGCACTAGCCAGTTCCGGTGTCGCGAGGCAGCTGTTCTGGGCGGACGCCCCTGACAGATCGGCCCGGCCGCCAATCCTTTCGGTCGGGCCAGCAGCCACGGGGCCGCCGGCTCCACAGCCCGACGACTCGCTTCCGGAGGCATTGGAGCGCTTGAGCCTCCTACACCGGACCGGCGCGCTCAGCGACGAGGAATTCCGGGTCGCCAAGCAACGGGTTCTGGAGGATCGGTCATGAGTCAACCGCCATCCACGGCCACCTGGAAAGCCGCGTTGGCCATCGTGCAACTGATCGCGATCCTTGTGGGAATCGGCCTGGGGATCTGGATGTTCCAGCAGGTCGCCGGGGGCTAGCCAGGGCGGGTTGGCCTCCCTGGTCGGACACTCGTGGTTCTGGCGACCCGCGCGCACCTTGTGTGACGAAGCTGCGGGGCCCAACCCTGGATTGTTGCGAAGGTGCGCGGTCGCGACCGGCCAGACCCCGCACCTTCGTAACACGACACGGGCGCGGCCGCCAGCTTCGTCACAATCGTGGCGGCCCGGTGCACGAACAAGTGGCCGCTACCTCGCCCGACCCCGGGTCCACACCGTTCACGAGTCTTCGCGGGCGCGTCGCATTCCGTCCGACAGCGCCCGGACCGCTTCAGCCAAGGCCCGCTTGCTCCACTTGCCGACCCCCGTGGCGTTGACGAACGCGTGGACGTGGCCCTCCACGAACTGCACAGTCGTGGGAACGCCTGCGGCGCGCAGTCTCTGCGCGTAGGCGAGGCCCTCGTCACGCAGGACGTCGAAGCCCGAGACCGCAACGTGGGCCGGCGGATGACCGGTCGGATCCCCGAGCAACGGTGAGGCCCGGGGGTCCAGCCTGTCCGCCGGATCGGGCAGATAGTGACCGATGTACCAGTCCATCTGCTTCTCGGTGAGGAAGAAGCCATCGGAGAACAGTTCGTACGAACGGTGCTTGGTGCTCGTGTCGGTGACGGGGAAGAACAGCAACTGGAAGTCCGGAGGGCCGGCCTCATCGGCGAGCGTCTCGGCACATACGACGGCAGAGAGATTGCCACCCGCGCTGTCCCCTGCCACCGCCACCGTTGCTCCCCATTCCGGGTGCGACCGCAGCCAGCGATAGGAGTCCACGGCGTCGTCCACCGCGGCCGGGAACGGGTGCTCGGGCGCCAGCCGGTAGTCGGCCGCCACGATCACCAGGTCCGTGGATGCCGCCAGGAAACGGCACACCGAATCCACGGAGACCAGACTCCCGACGACCCAGCCGCCGCCGTGGAAGTACACCACCGAACCGCGGGGCTCGTGGTTGGCGGAGCCGATGTAGACACGCCCCGGGATCGATCCATCCCGGGTGGGGATCCGGATGTCCTCGACGACATCCACCGTCTCGGAGGCGCCGAAGATCAACGCCTCCTCATCGATCTGTGCACGAGCCTGGTCCAAGGGCAGGTCTTCAAAACTCGAACCCGGTATCGCGTTGACCAGCCTCAGAGCCATCTGCACCTCGGTGAGCAACCGCTGCCCGTCGATCTCCACCGGCTTGCCGGCGATCAGGCGCTGGGCACGTTCGGGGAGCATCCCAAGACCCCGGATCACCCCGCGGATCGCGTGTTGCTGGGCATTCATCTTCTCTGGCATGGTGCTCCCATCGGTACGCGAAGATGTCCCACTGTAGAACGGCGACCTCGAGACCATGGACCAGAGCACCCGTGGACGCGAGGGCCTTGGGCCGGTCGCCAGGTCGGGGCCAGACCTGCTGGTGACGGGAATCCTGTCCGTCGTGACGCGGCCACCGGACGCCCCACGTCCGCAAGTCGCGACGACACCTCGCTCGCAGCGGTCCTGCAGATCGGCTCCAAGACCCTTTGAACCCGGCCGTCGCGAGACTCGGTGTCACTCAGCGGTGGCGAAGCGAATTCACGAAGGGGAAGGCCGCGGTGTGATTTCCCGGAATCACCCGGGACACCGCCCATGACACCCGGGACATGGACGCGTGAGCCTCGTGTCAGATGGGTGGCCGATGCCGCAAGCGGCGCCCTTGCCGAGAGGGGTTTCGATCATGCGCAAGGCGTACGAGGTGCTTGTTTGGGTGGTCGCCGCCCACCTGGCGCGAGGGCCGGCCGTGACCGCGCGGACTGCTCCCACCCAGACCCTGTTCGCGTAGTCGATCGACGAATCAGTGACGACTCCGCAGCTGCAGGACACCGAGGAACCGGACGAGGCTTTCCAGGGCCCGTTGCCGTCCTGGCGCAAGGTCGTGCCGCTGGCGCTGGCACTGGTTCTCCTGGCAGTCGTCGCGGGCTACTGGTTCACCAGTCGGCTGTCCTCCGCGTACGCAGTCACGTCGATGGGGACCATCGACACCGGCGGGGCGCCGATGACCCACCACATGAACGACGGGCCGTCGGTCAGCGTCACCAGCCTGGTCGCCGACTCGGAGCGGGCGGCAGACGTGGTCTTCGAACTGACCGCAAGCCAGGGCACAGTGCAACTCGCCGACGGCCGGCAGATCACGGGCTACGCCTTCAACGGCACCTCGCCGGGACCCGCCCTGGAGGCCACTGTCGGGCAACTGGTCGAAGTCCGCGTCCACAACCAGAACGTGACGGATGGGATGACCGTCCACTGGCACGGGGTGGACGTCCCCAATGCGGCCGACGGGGTGGCCGGCGTGACCCAGGACGCCATCCCACCGGGCGGCGACTACACCTATCGGTTCGTGGCGCAGGACGTCGGCACGTATTGGTACCACTCGCATCAGGTGTCCCACGAGCAGGTCCTCGGGGGCTTGTTCGGCGTGCTGGTCGTGAAGCCGGCGGTTACGCATGACGGAATCGACGCCATTGCGGCTGTGCACACGTACGACGGGGTCCGCACGATCAACGGCCGGGCTGGGGACAGTCCCGTCTCGGCACGCCCCGGCGAGACGGTGCGGGTGCGGGTCATCAACACCGACAACGGGGCCATTCCGGTCTGGGTGTCCGGAGCACCGTTCCGGGTCGTGGCCGTCGACGGGCGTGACCTCAACGAGCCAGGCCTCATCAGGGACCAGTCCGTGCTCGTCACCGCGGGGGGCCGGGCCGACCTCCGGGTGCGCGTCCCCGAGAAGGGCGGCGTGCGGGTCCAGGTCGCGGGTGCCTCGCTGGCCATCGGCGACGACCAGGCGCCCACCGCGCCCGCACCGCAGCAGCAGGTCGACTTCCTTTCCTACGGCGTCCCCGCACCGAAGATCGGCTTCGACCCGCAATCGGCCTCCCGGCACTTCCGCTACGACATCGGCCGGCGCCCGGGACTCCTGGACGGCAAGCCCGGCCTGTGGTGGACCATCAACGGCAAGATGTACCCGGACGTGCCGATGTACATGGTCAGCGAGGGCGATGTCGCCGTGTTCACCATCACGAACAACAGCGGACAAGTCCACCCCATGCATCTGCACGGCCACCACATGCTGGTGCTGTCACGCGACGGCGTGGCGGCCACGGGCAGTCCCTGGTGGGTCGACTCGCTCGAGGTCGGCCACGGCCAGACGTTTGAGCTCGCGTTCCTCGCAGACAACCCCGGGATATGGATGGACCATTGCCACAACCTCCCGCACGCCACCCAGGGACTGGTCGCGCACCTCATGTACGAGGGTGTCGTCACCCCGTTCGTGATCGGCGGCGACCACGATAACGAGCCGGAGTGAGATGCGATCTCATGACGAAGGCAATCACTCACGGTCCGGTGCAGCGCTGGATTCGCGGACGGACGAAGCGATCCACCGCATCGGGCGCCGGGACCTGCTTGCAGGTGCGACCGGCCGCCCCGCAGGCTCAGGCCCCGGCCTAGTCGGGCCCTTCTTGTGACGAAGTTGCGAGCCCACCAGGCGGTTTGCTACGAAGATGGCCCCGCAGGTCGGTCTGAGCGCGCACCTTCGTTACAACCCGGCCCGACAGCGCCGCAACATCGTCACAAAGGCCGCCCGACACCCCGGTGAAGCCCGTCTCGCTCGCGAGAAGTCGGCCGGCGCCCCGAACTTCCGCAGTCGCGCGCTACCGCAGGCTGAATGGCGGGTACTTGTCGGTCAGGAGCAGTCCGACGTAGGCCTGGACGCGCAGGCTCCAGCGCATCACACCCACCACGAAGTCGAAGAGACCCTTCGGGTACCTACCGGTGAACAGGATGGCGAACCAGGCGATCACAACGGAGAACAACGCGGCGATCCCCAGGAAGAAGAGGACGAAGTAGTGCGGGATGGCCAGGAACCACTTCACCAGCGGCAGCCATCGGTTGAGGTCCTGCTTGGCGTCGGGGTAGTCCAGTTCCAGGTGGACGGCCTGCTCGTCCTCAGTGGACGGGTACTGATCGGTGACCAACGCCGCGTAGGCGCCCACCCGCGTCGAGAACCGGTACAACTCCCGGGCGAAGTCGAACCACCAGCGCGGATAGCGCTGCCGGAACAGGATCATGAGCAGGGTGGCCGCGAACAGCCCCCCAACGATCCCACCGCCGGTTTGAGTCACCTGAGACACGGTGTCGCCGGACTCGTTGACGACTGTCCACGTCGACGTGGCGTTGGACATCAGCGCGGCGATCACTATCGCGATCGGGATGATCCATATGAAGCGGAAGACGCTGGATACGCGATCGAGTTTCTCCGGGTAGTCGATGTCCAGCCGTGCTGCGTAGGTTTGGTCCTGAGTGTCCATCCTCGCCTCCTGTGGGCCGTAACTGACAGTTCGATCGTATAGAACTCCAGGCGGTCACCGGCGGATTGCGGATTCGTTGCGCATCGACCCTCCGGACAAGCAGTAGCCCGTCTCCATGCCCTTGGCGTGTGGACGGAGGGCGGCGCAACCACAGTGAAGGACTTCCCATGCCCTCATTCCTCCGCCACCGGCCGGTCGGCCCCAGTTGTCCAAGCACCCGCACCGGGAACTGTTCCAAGTTCTCGTCCTGCCCGTGCTGGACGCCAGCGGCGGTTGCTTCTTGGCAACTCCTGCGACTGGATCGGGCGGCACGCCGGTAGATCGGCAGCCAGCCTCAGTCCGGAACGAGGAAGTCGATCCGGCAGACCTTGCCCACGTCGCCGTGCGAGTAACCGGGCTCCCGGTACCAGTTCTCCACGACCCCCTGATATTCGTCCGCGAACTGGTAGCGGCTGTGGGTCTGAAGGCTTGGAGCCGGGTCACCGGCGGACCCGGGCGAGTACTCGCTGACGTACCGGTCGACACGACACTGCTGGTCCGAGAACACGCGGAATCCGATCGGATCTGTGCGCCGGAAGAGATTGACCCAATGCGGTGCGACCGACCCGATGGCCAGCCGGGCGGCCAGACTCCCTGGAGCGACGGGGAACCCTGGGGGTGCGGGGTCATCCGGCCCACCGGTATCCGGCGCGTCCGGGGCGGCACTGCCGAAACCTGCCCGGTGGGTCAATGGGTGGTTCCCGATGACTGCGGGTCCAAGGACTCCCGGGAAGATGCGCCCATACCAGGTTCGCAACTGCGAGCCGTAGGTCACCACACGCAGTTTCTCAACCTCGTCGTCACCCAACTGCGCTACCGCCGCCACTGCGATCAGTGAGCCCTGGCTGTGTCCTGAGAGGACGACGTTCGCTCCCAGGCCGGACGCCCAACCGATCCTGGAGGTGATCTCCGGCACGACCCTCTCCGCATAGCAGGGCGGACCGAGTGGGTGGGCGACCCGGGGCCAGAACGTGCTGAGGTCCCAGAGCACCCCGACTGCCCGTCGAGCACCTTCCGACTTCTGCAGCCGGGCCGCCACCGCGATCAGTCCGGCTGACACACCGAGGGCCGTCCAGAGACCGATGACCGCCACACTCCGCAGTGGCTCGTACCCCTGCCACGGCGGCGATCCGGTCGAAGCGCCGATCATCACCGCCACCGCCGTGACCGACGTGATCGCACCGAAGAGGCCGAGGAGACGCTCCGCGCGATGGGTGAATCCGGCTGTGAGCCTCGCCTTCGTGCTCCCCCGCCGAAACACTCCGACGACGGCATCGAACATGGTCTGCTCGACAACAGCAGCCCGGGCCCGGCGCCGGAAGTACAGGAAGCACAACAACGACGTGACGATGGTGGCCAGCAGCCACGCTGGCATCGCCAGTGCCAACCAGACGAGGACTTGCGGCACGATCAATGGTTCCTGTGGCACCTTCACCACCCCGACATGCACACCGCCCGGCTCGGTCGCCCGGATTTGGACGGGTCCCTGCGGCGTCAGCGTCCCGGAAGCCACATACTCACCGGACGTGCCAACAGTGTCCGATCCCCCGAAGGCCCGGTCGGAACAAATCGGAGTCTCCCCGGAGACGCTGCCGGCGCTGACGCAACTGTCGAGCAGTCTCACCGGCGGATCCATCACGAGGACCCTGCCCGCGGCCAGGTCCAGACCGGGCACCTGATGACTGACTCCCTCGACCGCACGGGCCGCCGCCAGGGCGTCCACCGACAGCGTTCCCGACCACACGGTGACCACGCCCTTTGCGTCGATACTGACCGCGGCGCGCTCGATCGCGACCGGGCCGCTGGCGGCGAGCAGCGGCTGGTCCGTCTGCAACTGCGCGGCACGAGCACCTGGCGAAGCATCCTCACGGAAGCCTGCCTGCAGATCAGCCACCGATTGCCCGCCGCCGTTGAACCAGTCGGCGGCCAGCACCGTGGTCGAGGTGGTGAAGATCGCCGCGATCCACACCGCCGCCCCCAGGATCACGGCCGCCCCCGCGCCATGCCAGGCCCGTGGCTTGTCCGCCTCGGGATCCGAACGGCGATGCTGAATCCACAGGCCGAGCACCACCACCGCGAGCGTCAACCCTGCCACGGGCCACCACCACCGTCGGAAGACCCCGAGCGAGATCCCGAGTAGCGCGAGCGGGATGAGCAGGGCGACCCACGGCCGGTCTGAGGCGAAGACCAGCCAAGCCACGCACGCCAGCAGCACGAACAGGAGCACGCCGACGATCAGGTTGTGGCCACGTAGCGGGCCGGCTTGATCTGAACTCTCGTCCGTGGTGGCTGTGAAGAGCAGATAGCCGTATGCCGCAAGCAGCACCACAACGCCCCAGCCCACGAACCGGGCCGCGTGGCTGGCCGCCTTCCTTCCCCGTCCTGCCTCCTCGAGCCTGCCTGGGAAGTCGATCCCGTCCTGATAGCTCATCGCGACGGCGACGGTCGCCAGGAGCACCACCAGCGCCGCGAGCAGGCCGATCAGCGCCAAGCCCCGCTCGTGGGAGGTCCCGCCAAGATCGGCCAGCGGGAAAGAGCCCGACACCACGACGACTGCTGCGCCGGCCGCAAGATGTAGCCGTTGCAGACGATGGGTCCGGTCGTTGCCGTTCCACATCCTGCGCCGGCTCAGAATCTGCGACTTCTGGGGCTGCGCCACCGGCTGCGGAACCACCTCCTCGTACCGGGCCATCGATTGCCGGGACAGGAACCACAGCCCGCCCAGCGCCGACAGCGGCAACAAGGATCCGGCCAGCACACGCCGGGTCGTGCTGTCCCAGGGGGGTCGGTCCAGGAACTGCAGGACTGACGGCAGCGAAGGGCACACCATCGCCCCGCCCCGGAAGCACTGCCACGCCACCAAGTCGATGCCGACCAGGCACAAGCCGGCGATCAGCAGCAGGGTCAGCAGCAGACACGCGACTCGCACGACCATGGCGGTGGCCTTGCGGGTCCCGGTATCGACATCGAGCTCCGGCCGGGCCCAGTACGAGAGATTTCCGAGGGCGAAAGGCAACAGCGTCAGCCAGGCTGCTCGTCGCACCCACCCGAGGAATCCTGCGGCCCCTGACGTCAGCGCTCCCCACGAGTACGCTTCGACGGCTGCGAAGGATGGCAAGGTCACGCCGTACGGAGTGCCTTTTCGGCATCGGTACAAGCCGGTGAGCCGGTCACCGGCCACTTGACCCACGTCCGAGGCAGGGACGCCCAGCATCTCGTGCGGCGGGGTTCCGGACACGCCGTGGACCCGCAACTCCAGCACCCCTGGGACCAATGGCTCAGGCATGGCGACCCCCAACTTTGAGGTATGAACACCACACTGGCAGACCCGAACGACGCATGTAACGCCGCAGGCTTCCCGAAGACCCCGTGACTGTGTTCAGGCCCGCAGCCCGGCGCTCAGCTGTCCGAGAACCCCGGAGCGTAGTAGTCATAGCACCCAGTGGCCCCACCGTCGACGCCATCGGCGAACGCTGTGAGACGTTCGTCGGCAGTGCCGTGCGCTTGCGGATCGTTCCACGGCACGCCCTCCGGGTCGGCCACGGAGACCACCGCATCCGCTGCCTGGTTCGCGGCGTCCTGACCGAGCAGGCCCTGTTCGTCGGCCCAGGCAGCCCAGGCGCCTGCGAAGCAGTCGGCTTGCAGTTCGGACTCGATGGTCAGGGGGAACTGGTCGCTGAGTCCGAGCCGGGCCTGCGCGCCGTGACCGAACTCGTGGGCGAGGATGACCGCGTCGGCCATGTCGCCGAACTGTTCGTAGAAGGGGAGCATCAGGCCGGGCTCGTCCCAGGCGATGTAGTCGCTGTCACCCTGGTAGCAGTACACAGCGTTCTCGGCGCCGACCGGTTCACCGCCGCAGTCCGGCCCCTGTTCCTCCGGAGGGTAGTAGGCGATGAATTCGTCCGGTTGCACCCAATCGGCCCCGAACTCATCGGGGAGCGTCTCGATCCAGTACTCACTGATCGCACCGAGCGCGAAGTCCATGGACTCGTCATATGCCGCGAAGTCGACCCCGCCGTCATCGCCGGCCTGCGCCTTGAACGAGAACGACTGGCCGCTCGGGGCGCTCGTCGCGACCGCCCCGGTGCGCTCCCCACCCGGGGGTGCCGAGAATGACTCCGAGGGACTTGCGCCCGCTGACTGCGTGGTGGTTGATGCGCCTGCGCACGAGGCAAGAAGCAGGCTCGCCGCCAGCAGGGCAACCGCTGTGCCGGTGCGCTTGAGGTGGAGGCCGCGAGTCATCCCCACACCCTAGTCTTCGAGATCGTCTGATGTGCGGTCTCCGCTGGTGGCCCGACGGGGACTTTGGTCACATATGGTCAGTGGGTGACCAGATCTGACCAAAGTCGCTGTGAACCCCGGGTCACGAAGGCACGGGCGCGCTACGACGCGGAAAAACCTTGCGGATGGTCACTATCGCCACGATGGCCAGCACGATGTCCGCGAGCATGAAAACGGCGGCGCCGACATAGATCTCGTCACCGATCAGGCCCGTGAAGATGCCGAAGTCCCACAGTCCGTGAAGGACGATCGGCACCCACAGCCCGCCAGAAACCCGACGGGTCACGTAGAAGAAGTACCCCGCGAGCGACGTGACCAGTACCTGCGGGAGAGCGCCCACGCCCTCGGAGAAGATGTTGGTGGCGTGCGCCAGCCCGAACAACACGCAAGTCCACAGCGCGACCATGCCCTCGCTATAACCGGCTTGGCGGAAGGTGACCACGCCGATGCCACGGAAGATGCCCTCCTCACTCACTCCGACGAAAAGCGCCCCTACCAGCAGCGCGATCGTGAACGCCGCACCTTTGTCAGCTAGACGCGAGTACGCCGTGCCCGCGAAGACGGCGAACAACATGACGCCGGGGAACACCCACGTCCACCGCGGCAGCCTCGACTGGACGGGCTCCACGAACACCGGCCGCCACCAGCGAAGCACAGCGAGGGCGACCAGGACCACTAGTGCACCGAGCCCGACGGTGACCCACAGTCCATGAGTGATGGCCTCGATGGTGTCGAACTTCGCGTAGTCGGCGTCCGCGGGCTTGAAGAACCTCGGAATCGTCTGGATGACCGCGAGGTAGCCGACGACCAGCAGGACATAGCCCCAGACCGGAAGCCGGCGCATGCTCGGCACGGACTCTTCACTCATCGTCGACCTCCGGGGCGCAAGGGCTAGGCTCCCCGACACCATATCCGGCGACGAGACCGGACAATCCGCCGCTCAAGCCGGCCCGACAAGATCGCCCAGTGTCCCAAGGGATGGGCTGGAGACGTTCGAAAGACTCGAACAGGGCGCAAAGGCTTGTCTGCGGAACTCATGGCGTCCAGGTCCACGAGTACCAGACGATCAACGCGTTGAACACGAATCCGACGACGATGAGGAAGTTGTCGTACACCGACGGGTACGGCAGACCGACCAGGTTAAAGATCACGAGGAAGACTGCCGCGACTATGCCCACCCATCGGACCGACGGGTACGGCAGCGTCAGGGAGAGCACCACCATGGCGATGGGCACCAGCATGACCACGGCCGCTAGGACCCACACCCACCAGGCCCCTTCCCGGCCGTCCATCTTCCCTGCGGTGAAATCGCCGGCGAAGACACGCAGAACGTCGCCGAGCAAGTATGTGAGCATCAGCGCGACCCACAGCCCAGACAGGATGATCCTCACTGGCTCCACGTTCGCTCCTTGGCTCGGCAGTCAGTGCATCGCCGACCTCCTAGACCGCGATGGTGACCTTGCCGCACGTGTGACCCCCTCCGACGTAGTCCACGGCGTCCGCGGTCTCAGCCAACGGATAGGTCCGGTCCAAGACCGGTGTGACGTCGCCTGCCTCGATCAGTTCTCTGAGAACCATCAGGTCGGTGCGCTTGGGCAAGGACAGGAACGGCCGCAGGGTCTGGCTCACGAACGGGGAGACAGCCCGCGCCTTGAGGATGCGGCCGAGACTGGCGGTCCAACGGTTTCCGGTGCCGTTGTTCGGGATCAGGGTGCCGTGCTCCGTGAGTGCCCGACGGCGGGCGGACAGGGTCTTGTTGTCCGCTATGTCGAGGATGACGTCGTAGCGTTCGCCGGACTCGGTGAAGTCTGCCCGCTTGTAGTCGATCACGTGGTCGGCGCCTATAGACCTGACCAAACCCAGGTGGTCGGTGCGGGACACTCCGGTCACGTCGGCGCCCATGGCCTTGGCGATCTGAACCGTGAACGTGCCGATGCCGCCCGATGCGCCGTTGACAAGCACCCGCGTGCCGGGCTGCACGTCCGCGATGTCGCGCATCGCTTGAAGCGCCACCATCCCTGCCATAGGCACGCCTGCGGCGGCCCCGAAGGCCAGCGTCGAGGGCTTGGTCACGAGGTGGTCGGCAGCGGTCACGGCGTACTGCGCGAAGGCGCCGGTGCACCAGCCGAAGACATCGTCGCCGGGGCGAAGGTCGGACACGGCCGCACCGACCTGCTCCACCGTGCCAGCCACATCGGTGCCCCGGATGCCCTCGCGTGGCGCGCGCAGGCCGTATGGCAGGCGCAACATGTACGGCAGACCCAGCGTGAGTGCCCAGTCCGCCCAGTTGACCGCTGCGGCCCGCACACGCACGAGCACGTCGTGCTCCCCGACCGCGGGGACCGCCACGTCTTCGAGCCCGAGCACCTCTCGCGGGGGCCCGTAGCGGTGGTGAACGATCGCCTTCATCGGACCACTCGAGCGCGACGCCTCGCCGGCGCCTCCGGCGTGTTCTGCTCGTTCGGTGACACGGTGTCTCCAGTCAACGGCTCCCTTCACCCTAGTACCGCCGGGACCACCCGAGCAAAGCGTGAGTTCGGAAGGCCAGCGCCTTCGTCGGCCAGTTCACACCGAACAAGGCGGCCGCTCCAGCCGGGGGCCCACGGCTTGTCACACGTGAGTCGTCCGAACGGTCGGGACGATCGTCGTGAGGACCGCCTAGGCAGGATCAACCTTGGACGGTACTGGGACCAGTCGGCGTGCCGGCACCCGCACATGTTCCGCGTATCCTCCGACCATGGTCAAGGCCTAGCCCGGGTCCCTACGCCGCCGAGCCAGTCCGAAATCGACTCGTGCGCTCGGTCGCCGCAGAAGTGGGCCGCGAGGTTAGATAACGCACGTGTGACTTCTCCAACCTCGTGCACCCTCTCTGGTCCGAAAATGGCTGGTGTACTCGGTAGCGGCAGGAGTTGGCCGCGAGGTTAGAGAATGTGCACCAGGTTAGTGAACGCACGTGTGGCTTCTCTAACCTCGTGCACGTTCTCTAACCCGAGCGATTTCGCCCGGCATTTCCCCGCCTGAAAGGGGGCCGGCCACGGCCATGGATGACCAACGCGAGCGATCCCGGGCCGGCATCTTCCCGCCGAACGGCCGCGGCCTTGGATGACTAACGTCCGTCACGTCACCGACCACGGAGTAGCCGGGCACGAACGGCACTTTGGGCGGGAATCGCGTCTTGCCGTACCTGGCCTGCACATCAGGGAGAACGACGGTGCACGTCAGAACCCGCACTACGACGTCCCAAGGGCCGGTCGCGGCACCCCCCGCGACCGCACCTCGAGAACGTCGGGGGGTCCGCGCCTGGTCGCCAGCACGGCGATGCTGCTGCCAGTCGGAGTCATGCGCCGCCACCTCCCCCGGGCGCCCACGCCGAGGACAGGACCAGCCATGCCAGAGCCGCGTTGATCCCGAACCCGAGCAGCAGCAGTGGCGAGACGAACATCAGCAGCGTGCAGGTCGACAGGACCGACGCTCCCAGGACCAAGGTGCCCCACCACCCGGCGGGCACCAGCCAGCCCACCGTGGCGAGCGCCGCCAGCACGAACCCTGCGAAGGTAACGCCAACGAACATGAAGCCCGCAACACGCACACGCGCTTCCTCGAGACCGGCTCGGCCGATGAGCCAGGAGTCGGCCATCACGAAGGGGTAGCGCGGGGACCCGGGCTCCCGTCGCGACGGGTCGGGAGCCGGGAAGAAGAACATCAAATGCACCCACCCGTGCGCGAACAGCAGCACCGCGAGCAGCCACGGCCCCAGGGCCGAGCCACGATCGAGCAGGAAGAGCGTCAGACCGGCAACGATGGCCACCCCGGTGGCGGCAGGCAGCAACTGCCGAAGGGTCTTCACGCCGATGCCCCACCCTCATAGGCGACCCCGGCCGAGTTCCTCATCCTCACCAGTGGGTCAACCTGCCCATGCGACAGGTTGACCGCGCGATCGACGCCATGTGGTTGGCGAATGAGACCGCAGTTCCCGGTCAGGGGCCCGGCCGGTGGACCCAGGCGGCGCCACAGCGACCGCGACCTCTCGGCTCCGGCGCCTAGCACCGTCACCGCGATCGCTGACACCCCGGCGCGATCGGATGCCGAGGTGAATATCGACTCTCCGCACAACACCCCCAACCCCAGACAACGGCCACTGGAATCGTTCACCTGGCACCCCCCGGCCACCGCTTCCGCAGCTCACGCCGGGACCGCCGGTACGCGGTCAGTGGCATCAACTCCAGGTGCATCGCGGTGTCACCCGAACTGGAGTCGGGATCGAAGACCACTCCACCGGTCCCCAACCCCAAGCCCGTGAGATCGAATCGCAAGCAGTACGGATCTTCGGTGCTGCCGGGAAGCAGTTCGACGCCCTTGAACAACGTGGGGACGGGGTTGAGGGTACCGAGCACGAGGCGCCCGCCGCGAACGCGGACCTGCACGCCTGCACCCACGATGGAGCGCAACCGGAGGTCGCGAAATGTGCCTGGCACCCAATAGCGCCCGCAGAGCTCCGGCCACACGTCTGGGCGTTGGGGAACATCGGTGGGGACGATGTCCGGGCCAGCCCCGATCAGGCGGCGCAACAACCGGGAGGTCTCAGCCTGTAGCCAGAACATCGCGAGCCGTGCCCCGGTCGTCACGGCGAAGACACCGGCTCCGTCATCTGGGGCCAGGATCAGATGGGAGTCGAAACCAGGAATGATCCCTTGATGTTCCACCACCTTGTGGCCATCGACCTCGCCCCGCATGAAGCCGAGTCCCATGCCGGGGATCCGGGGATCGGGTTGGTAGTGCGGGGCGAACATGAAGTCGAGCGTGTCCGGGTGGAGGGCCGCGCCGTGCTCATTCCGCCCTCCGCCGAGCAGAGCCTCCAGATAGTGGACCATGTCGGCGGGGGTGGACCACGCCGCCGCCGCACCGGCCGTGACCATGTCACGCACGGCCACAGCTTTGGGCCCCCGAGAGGTCAGCCGGTACCCCGTGGCTCTGCCTGCCCGTGGCCTGCGGGATTGGGAAAGGTCGCTGCCGGTCATGCCCCACGGCGCGAACACGTGGGCGACCAGGTAGTCCTCCAGCGCCTGCCCGGTGACGTCTTCGAGGATCTGCCCTATCAGGGCCGGTCCGTGATTCGTGTAGCAGAACGTGGTCCCAGGGTCGGTCACCGTGTCCAGGCGTCGCCCGTAGAACTCAGCCAGAGTCGGCGCCGCCTCGGTGGGCGCGCAGCTCTCCCCGAAATCGGGCCGCACGAGGCCGCGGACCGAAAGGGTCTCGGGCAGGCCCGACGTATGGGTCAACAGTTGCCGAACGGTCACCGGGTTCGACATCTTCCCGCCCAGGCGGATGGTTTGCAGGTAGTTCTCCGCCGGAGCATCGAGGTCCACCAGCCCTTGCTCCCAGAGCTGGATCAGCCCGACCGCGGTGAAGGTCTTGGTGATCGAAGCCACGCGGAATGCGGTCTGCGCAGTTGCCGCTTCACGGCTCCCGATGTCTGCAGGACCACTCACCGCCACTTGCGAACCCTCGGGAGTCACCACCCCGATGGCCATTGCCACACAGGGATGGTGATGCCGGATCTCGTCGACGACGTGCCCCAGATCCAGCTCGACCGCCATAGACCTCACGGCTTCCTTCCCCGACGTGCATCCGGGGAGGCGATCCGGCTGACCGTCCCTCCAGTCACGCCGTCTGCGCTCGGTTTGGGAAGACCCAGGTTCGACGTTATCAACGTGGGAGTCACGGATCCACTCGTCGACCACCGCCCCAGGGCGCTGTCCGACGGCCTTCTGGATTGTGCCACCCGGAACGCGCGGGACACCCAGGCGCAACCACGGGGACCTTGGTCACATCCGGTCATTGGGTGACCACATCCGACCAAAGTCGAAGACGCGGTGGCACTACTGGTCCAACAAGTTGACAAGTGCCGTGAAGCCTCCTAGGTTCTTCACATGCCGTTCACGCCGATCGCCCGGGCCGCGGTCAGTGAGGCCGTGTTCGCCGCTCTCACCGACGAAATTCTCAGTGGCCGGCTCGCTGCTGAGCAGGCCCTGCCTTCGGAGCGTGAACTGGCCGAGGCGTTCGCAGTCAATCGGCACGCGGTCCGGGAGGCGCTCAAAAGGCTCCAGCAGACGGGCCTGGTGTCGATCTCGCAGGGCGGGCGCACGCGGGTTCTCGACTGGCATCAACACGCCGGGCTGGATGCCCTCGTGGCGCTTGCGACCAGCGGGGCGGTGCCGTCGACCAAAGTGCTCGACGACCTGCTGGAAATGAGGGCGTCGGTGGGTGCGGACGCTGCTCGCCTTTGCGCGATCCGGGCCAAGCCCGACCAGGTGGCCAAGGTGCTAGCCGCCGCGGAGGCCTACCCGGCGCAGCAGTCCCCCGTCCCCGAACTCACGGCCGTCGACCTGGTCTTCTGGACCGCCGTGGTCGATGGTGCCGACAACCTGGGCTACCGGCTCGGGCTCAACACCCTGAGTGCCGGGATCTTCGCCATCGGCCACGAGCATCTCGCAGGTCTGCTCGAAGAATTCGCGGATCGCGACGCCCACCAGACACTGGCCCGCGCGATCGCGGACCGCGATCCCGACACCGCCCGCCATCTAGCAGAGCAACTACTGGCCCACCGCTGAGCCAGTCGAGACACCGCAGGAGCCCCACATGTTCGACCTCATCCAGGCAGCGATCCCCGTATTCGTCCTGCTGCTCGCCATCGAGGCGGCGTCGTACTACCTGCGACCGGATGACGACGAGTTGGGATATGAACTCCGCGACTCGGCGACCAGCATCTCGATGGGACTGGGCAACGTGGCGATCAACCTCGGGTGGAAACTCGTCGTGATCGCAGTGTACGCCGCACTCTACTCCGTCTCGCCGATCCACCTTCCGGCGAACAACCCGCTCACCTGGCTGGCACTCTTCTTCCTCGACGACTTGGCCTTCTACTGGTACCACCGCACCCATCACACGATCCGCGTTTTCTGGGCCAGCCACGTTGTGCATCACTCGAGCGAGTACTTCAACCTGTCCACGGCTTTGCGGCAGCCATGGGTACCGATGACGGCCTTGCCGTACTGGCTGCCACTGGCAGTCCTCGGATTCTCGCCCTGGATGATCATCCTGCAGCAGTCCATCAGCCTGCTGTACCAGTTCTTCATCCACACAGAGCGAGTCGACAAGCTCTGGGCGCCGATCGAGTTCGTGTTCAACACACCCTCGCACCACCGGGTTCATCACGGCTCCAACGCCGCATACCTCGACAAGAACTACGGCGGCATCCTGATCATCTGGGACCGCCTGCTGAACACGTTCGAGGCCGAGGACGAGCGGGTGCGCTACGGCTTGACCAAGAACATCAACACCTTTCACCCGGTGCGGGTGGCCCTGCACGAGTGGGCTGCCATAGGACGCGACCTGGGCGGGGCCCGGACCTGGCGGCACCGGGCCGGCTACCTCTTCCGGCACCCGGGCTGGACACCTACTGTCGACCCGCTACCCCAAAACTGACCCATCGTGTGACCCGGCCTTCTCCCGACCACAGGCGGACCCTGAAGGAGTTCGTTCCGCGGGTGTCGCTGGTCCGGGAGACAGTGTCGACAACTGTGTCGTTCAGCCTGAGAACAGGGCTAGTGCTGTCTTGGGCCCGGTCACGCGATTGCCCACGAATTGTCAAACGGCGTTGTCGCTGCGGCGCTGACCGGGACGCTCGTCGCGATCGCATCGTTGGTTTGGTCCAGCTCCACGATCCGGGGATTGTCTTGGGGGCGTACTCGCCGGAAAGGCCACGGATCACGGTCGACACGCAGTCCGGCGGCAGGCTTCACGGTCCAGGACCTTCCATTCGGGTCCGGGATTCGTGACTTCTCCGCCACCGTCAAGGACCACCGCTTCGAAGTCGAGTTCGAGTACTCGCCTTTCGGACTCGCAGGTCCGTCCTGCGAGTACGGATCTTCGACAACCGTCACATGCTGGGCCTCAGCTGCGGTATGGACCCCGCTGGTCGGACGACGACTCATCGGTGCTGTACGCGGCGTTTGTGACGACGTTGAGGGTCCACAGGGCGGTCTGTTACGAAGTTGGGGGCTCCACGGCCTTCAGACCCCGCGACTTCGTCACGAAGCCCGGGACATCCACGCACCTTCGTCACAAAGACCGCCGCGGTGAAGCACCCCCGCCACAGGGAGCAATGAGGGCTTGCGGCATCCCCTCGTCGCACAGCAGAATGGTCGACCGCCACCTCGTCCAACGGTCGACCGGCACCGTCGCGCCGACCGAGAGTTGAGCCGGAGGTCTCATGTTCGACGTGATCGTCAGCGGGGGCGGCCCCACAGGGATGATGCTGGCCAGCGAACTGCGGTTGCACGACGTGGACGTCCTAGTGCTGGAGAAGCAGTCGGAGCCGAGCCAACAGGTCCGCTCCCTGGGCTTGCACCCGCGCAGCATCGAGATCATGGATCAACGCGGGCTGTTGGACCGGTTCCTTGCACACGGTCAGCGGTATCCCGACGGCATCCGCCGCTTTGCCGGCATCGAAACGCCGTCAGTCGATCTGGACACCGCGCACGGTTACATCCTCGGCATCCAGCAGCCGGTGACCGACCGTCTCCTGGCCGATCGGGCCGCGGAAGTCGGAGCGCAGATCCGCCGCGGTCAGGAAGTGACAGGCGTGACACAGGACGACGACGCAGTGACGGTCGAACTGGCCGACGGCGCGGTACTTCACTCGCGCTGGCTGGTCGGCTGTGACGGTGGGCGCAGTCTTGTGCGAAGGCAACTGGGCATCGGTTTCCCCGGAGAGGCCGCCCAGACGGAATGGCTGCTCGGCGAGGTCGAGGTGACGACTCCGCCCGATGAACTGGAGGCAGTGGCGGGCGAGGTTCGCAAGACTCACAAGGGTTTCGGCATCGGCCCTGCGGGCAATGGACTGCACCGTGCCGTCGTGCCAGCGGCGACCGTGACCGAGGACCGCGCCACCCCGCCGAGCCTGGAGGAGTTCAAGGCGCAGCTTCGGGCCTACGCGGGTACCGACTTCGGGGTCCACTCCCCGCGCTGGCTGTCGCGGTTCACCGACGCGACCCGGCTGGCCGAGCGATACCGCAGCGGCCGGGTCTTCCTGGCCGGCGATGCGGCGCACGTCCACCCGCCCCTTGGAGGACAGGGGCTCAACCTCGGCGTTCAGGATGCGTTCAACCTGGGCTGGAAGCTCGCCGCCGAAGTGAACGGCTGGGCACCTGAGGGACTGCTGGACACCTACCACGCCGAGCGCCATCCAGTCGCCGCCGACGTGTTGAACGTCACGCGAGCCCAGTCGGAGCTGATCTCTCCGGAGCCCGGGCCTCAGGCCGTGCGCCGACTGCTGAACGAACTGCTGGTCTTCGAGGACGTCAGCCGGTTCCTGATAGAGAAGGTCAGCGGCATCGGGGTCCGCTACGACTTCGGTGACGCCAAAGGACTGGTCGGCAGACGTCTGCGTGACATCCGGCTGTCAAAAGGCCGGCTGTACGAGCTGATGCACACAGGACGCGGACTTCTGCTCGACCAGACCGGTGACCTCTACGTCGAGGGATGGACGGACCGGGTGGCCCACGTCATCGACACCAGCGACGAGTTGGACGTGCCCGCGGTGTTGCTGCGTCCCGACGGCCATGTGGCCTGGACCGGCGATGACCAGCGGGACCTTCTCAGATGTCTGCCGACCTGGTTCGGCGCCGCCGCCAGTGCGTGACCCGATCCTGCTGAGTCGCCCGGGGCGACCCGACGGACCCATGAGCCGCTTCTCCCGTCGTGCTGTCAGCAGCTGCCGGGCCTCGTGAGGATGGTAAGCGGAAAGCCCTTGCCGCCGGCTGTGGTGAACGTCCGAGTGATCCCGCGGTCGATGACAATGAGACCTGCATGCACTCCCACTCCAGTCCCGACTGCGTGAGCGCGACCTGGGATGCGGTCTCGGGTACGCCGCCTCCGACTACCCCTTCGCGCAGTACGGGCTGTTGGGCCCTGGCGGCGAACTGCCTGTGCAGCGCGGCGAGATTGCATGCACCAGCATGCCCAGATCTCGTCATCTCGACTGTTCGTCCCTTGTGCCAGCCTGTCCGTCCTGGTTGACTGGCCCCCAATTGCCGCGGACAGGGAGACTGACATGTCAAGCAAGTACGCACTCACCGCCGTTCTGGCGGGTTTCGCCCTCATCGCGAGCGCCGGCACTGCGGACGCCGCGACCAAGACGGTCAAGGACCCCAAGGACAAGGGGTCGCTCTACCCGGCCGAGGTCTACAAGCGCTGTGACATCAGAGCGGTGGAAGCGACCGTCCAGGGCAACACGCTGGTCATCAAGGTGACACACCGCGGCAAGACGGAAGTGCCTAACACCACCCTGCGCCTCAACACCAAGGGCAGCAAGAGGTCCGATCCCGAGTACCGCCTCGACGAATCCGGAGGACTCTCCAAGACGGCCAACAACTCGTACACACCTGACGTTGCGAAGACCAAGGTGAAGGATCGGAAGAAGGCTCTCGAGTGGCAGGTGCCACTGAAGAAGATCGGCAAGCCGAAGAAGGTCGGCTTCCAGGCGGTGACCTGCGGTGAGGGAGCCGTCGACATCGCACCCGGCGGGAACTACTTCGACGACACCGGCTGGGACGGCACCCTCGCGAACAAGTACGCCTACATCAAGACCCGGAACTAGGTGTTCTCGGCAGCCACGATGGTGTTGCCTGGGCGGCCGGTTCAAGCGGAAAAATGCCGGGCGGAGATCGCTGGCGTTAGTGGTCCATGGCCGTGGCCGGCCGCGGCGTTCATGCGGGGAAATGCCGGGCGGAGATCGCTCGGGTTAGAGAACGTGCACGAGGTTAGAGAAGCCACACGTGCGTTCACTAACCTCGTGCACGATCTCTAACCTCGCGACCATTCTCTAACCTCGCGGCCAACTTCTGCGGCGACCGAGCACACGAGCCATTTTCGGACTAGAGAACCGCCAAATCCTGCGGCCACCAAGTACACGACCTGTTCAAGCCGCCACGCCGTCAACAACTCAGGTGAGCACTACAACCAGCCCCCGCGACCGGGCCTGGACTGGGCAGTTGGGACGAAATGGGCCCTCCCGGTCCTCTGCCGCGGTAAGTGCTACGCCAAACCCGGCAACGACTGCACTGACCCTCCGAGGCCGAAGTCACGGACGATCGTGTGCGCCGATAGGGGGGTCACCTAGACCTAGATCACCCACATCCGCACGACGCGCATGCCGCTCGATCACTCGACTACCGTGAGCGCCACCCGGCAAGGAGGGTCATATGAACCGCGGCAGCCGATTTGCAGCCGCCATCGCCGTTCCCGTCGTCCTGGGCGCGGCGTTGCTCGCCACCGCGCCGCCGCCCTACTTGGTGGACGTGACAGCGGCCAGTATCGAGGATGCGGAGCCGGCCGACACCTTCATCACGAAGAGCCCGGCGGTCGCACCCTTCTACGACGTCGATGCCGCTTCCCTGCCCGACGGCGAACCGGGCGACCTGATCAAGGCGGAGACCGTTCAGGGTGGACCCGACGGGGTGAAGACTTATCGGATCATGTACCACTCAACCGATCTGCAGGGCAACGACATACCGGTCACCGGTCTGTACGTCGTACCGGACAAGCCACCCCCGCCAAGTGGCTGGCCCCTTGTCAGTTACACACACGGGACGACCGGGATCGGGCGCGCCTGCGGAATGAGTCAGTCTCCCTTCGAACCGAACACTCCCGGTTACTCGCACTTCGCGCGGTTCCTGAAGCCGACGGCCGAGCAGGGTTGGGCGGTTGTGGCCACCGACTACTCAGGAATGGGGGCACCAGGACCGAACTCCTACCTCGTCGGCCCCTTGGAGGCCCGCGGCGCACTGGACGCCATACGCGCGGTGGCCGTGCAGGATCCAACGACCGGCTCGACCCCGATCGACACGAACAAAGTCGGGGTTTATGGAAGTTCGCAAGGGGGCAGCGCGGCACTGTCGACCCTCGAACTCGCCCCGGAATACGCCCCCGAACTCGACATCAAGGGCGGCATCGCCATGGCGTTGGGAGTGGTTGCCCCGATCCCCGGAGCCATCAACCTCATCGCCTCGAATCCGACCAGTACCGCGCAGAACATGTTCCTGTTGCTGATCGTGAAGTCCTATGCCGACAGCTACCCCGACCTTGTGAACCTCGACAATGTGTTGACCGAGGAGGGCAAGAAGCGCTTGCCACTGCTCGACCAGTACTGCGGCGATGATCTGTCCAAGCGGGTGGAGGACATCCCGCTGGCCGACATGTTGCAGCAGCCCCTGGACCCCGGCATCGTCAAGGCCCTCGCCATGAGCATGCCCGGGGGCACACCGTTCACGCAGCCCGCGGTCATCACACAGGGACTCGAAGACGTCACGATCGTCCCGCAGTTCTCCCATGCCCAGGTCATGAACAGTTGCGCGTGGGGCGATCAGGTCTACTACGCCACCTACCCCGACGACACCCACTACACGGTGGTGCTTACGTCCCGTACGGCCAGCCCGCACGTCTTCCAATGGATGAACGATCGCTTCGCCGGGATTCCGGCACCGACCAATTGCGCGAACGAGAGCAGGTGACGGCCATGATCGTGCAAGTAACCCTCGGGATCTCAGCGGGCTTCATGCTGGGCGCGGTTGTGGCCGCGAGTGCGGCGCGACCCGACCGCCCGCTTCGGATCGGACCTCTGGCGCTGTTCAGTACCACCGTCCCCTACGCGATCGTGGCATCGGCGTGGGCCACCCTGGGCGGGGTGAATCTGCTGGGCGCCGCGTTGCTGGCCCTGATCACGGTGGTCCCGCTCCTGGCTGTCACGGCTACCTCCAGGCCTGTCACCCCGCGCGGTTGGCCGAGCATGGTGGCGGCCCTCGGCCTGACCACCTTGCTGCTGATCGCGGCCGGCCAGACACTGTCACTGCTCGGCCGGGTGAACCAGGTGATGGCGATCGTGGCGGTGGGACTTGCCGGTCTGCTGATCGGGCTGATCGGCGGGCTGCGTGGAGCCGGTCGTCTCGGTGCGTGGCTGTTCTGGGCCCTGGTGGTCGTGACGGTGATCGTAGTGGCGTTGGCGCTGTTCCTTGGCACCCTTAGCGACCTTGCCTCCCCCGTGGTCTCCAGTCCTGGCATTCCTGGGGTCGGCCTGCTGTTCCTCGCCGCAGGCGCACTCGTGATCGGGCTCAATGACCCGGCGACTCGCGTCTTCGCCTCCGAGGCATCTCCACGCTCCCGGGTGGTCGGGGTGATCGTCACCGCCGGTCTCGTGGTCGTCCTGCTCGCGGGGATGGCGCTGTTCTACGGCGGCTCCTTCTTCGCGCCGTCCCTGCAGTTCTTCGTCCTGCCCGCCAACGTCGATTTGATCCCAGGCGGACTGTTCTTGGCGATGCTGGTGATCTCAATGATGATGGCCGCCCCGATCGGCAACCTCGTCGCCACCCTGGCAGCAGACCCCGATGATGTGGCGAGCCCGCGGTGGTCACTCCCGGTCGGTGGGGTGGCCATCGCGGTGGTCATCGCCGCACTGGCTCCTGGCAGCGAACGGACCGCGGTCGTGCTGGCTCTTCTGGTGGCAGGGCCGGCGGGTGCGTTGATGATGGGCCGCGAGCCTGCCCGGGCGGTCATCGGACTGGCGGTCGCCGTGGTGGCCATCATCGCGTTGATCGTCACAAGAGACCTCGAGTTCGGCTGGCCTGCGCTGCTGGGCTTGATCGTGACGGTGCTCGCGGGCGCATTGTCCGGCGGTAGGGATTCCGCGCACGGTTCCACTGCGGACTCCGCCGTGCAGACCGAGTCGTCGTGAGGTCCGGGGCGGGCAGGTCCGGCGATCACCGGCGTCGAGTCGCACCTGGTAAGTCCTCCTCGTCGCACCCTTGTTCGGGCACGGGGTCACGTGTACCTAAGGGTTAGGTGAACCTAACCCTTAGGTACACGTGCATCAAACAATCGAAGGGACAGCGCGATGTCCGACAACAAGGCCCTAGCGCAAGACATGTTCGACTCCATGACCGGCGACGCAGACGTCGACGCCCTGATCGACCGCGTTATGGCAATTTCGTCGAGCACGAGGCCATCCCTGGGATGGACAACACCCGGGACACGCCCCGGCGGTTGTTCAAGATCATGATCGCGGCCTTCCCTAACTTCAGGGCCGCGGTGCACGAGCTCCTGCAGGACGGCGACATGGTTGTGGCCCGCGTGACGTTCAGCGGTACCCAGCAGGGCGAGTTCATGAGGTTGCCTGCGAGCGGCAACCGAGTGGAGTGGAGCGTCATCGACATCATTGAGTTCCGCGACGACAAGGCCGTTGCCCATTGGGGCGTCATGGACATGGCCGCTGCGATGGCGCAGATGAACGCCCCAGCAAGTTGAGCACAGCGGATCCAGCGCGCCGGACCACTTCCTGTCACTTGTGACAACCGCTGGGTGGGTGCGCGGCCACTCCCCCACCTGACCACATTTGCGTTCGATCTGCGATGGCACGTATTCCCAGAGGCCCGACCGGGGCTATGCCTGCTTGACAATGTCGACCGAGATCTCCACAGCGGGGATCGTTCCCCGGTTCTCCAACCAGTGGGTGGTGTTCCTGTCCTCAGGCCAGCCCAGTCCGGGGCCATAATCGGTCGCGACTCCATCGCGATGGTCAGTGATCGTTCCCTGCAGTATGTAGACGGTGCCCGGTCTGCCCTTGTGATCGTGGACTGGGCCGAAGACGCCTCCGGGCTCGATGGTCACCTTTCGGGTTCGGAGTTGCAGACCCGCCATCCCCTCGATCTCGGGACCGAGGTCAACCGATGCGACCAACTCCACCGTGACACCTTTGGTCTCAGGTTGTACCTCTGCGTCCCTCATCGCGCTTCCCTGTCCCACCTCCCGGGCTGAACCGCTGGCTACGCCTTGCCGGGCTTGCCGTCGCCTTCGAAGATGCACCAGCCATCCGAGAGGTCCTTGCTCCCGGGTGGCGCCAACCGCATCCCGACGCTCACGGAGTGCGGCTTGTTCCGCCGGTCCTGAACGAAGTACATCGCGAGCTGAACGAAGCGCGTGTCGGACCCGACCTTGGCCGTGGTCTCCACCGGCCGCATCCCCACGAGGTTCGGATGGTCGGTACTGTACGGGGCGTCCTTGGCAGCCAGCATCCACGGTGATCCGGAGAGGTCGCCTTTGTTGTACTTGATCGCCTTGCGCAGTTTGAACCTGCCCTTGATCTTCACCGTCTGGCCCGGAGCCGGGCAGAAGTAGCCGTTGTCCTGCGCGAGTATGTCGAAGCGCACGTTCGTCACCTTGGACGGCTTCCCGCGCTTGCCTGCCTTCACCTTGAAGGTGCCGCTGGAGTCCTTGAAGGGATCTATGAAGTGCCACGGGCCCGGCTTGGGAGGCTTGAAAGCGGCTCGGCGCGCGGTCAGCGCCCCATCGCCGCCTGCGGTGTCCCTGCCCTGCGAGGGAACGGCAAGCACCCCAACCCCTACGACACCCACGCAGACTCCGCTCAGCAGCCGCGTGAGGGTCCGCCACATTGTTCCAGGCCGTGCGACCCTTCCGAGTTGCGGCCTGCCGTCCTTGTCGATGTAGAGCGTCTTGTCCATGTGCTGCCTCTCTCGCGGCACCCGAGTACTTCTGCCTGCCCGACGCTCAGTGGGCGCCTTCCCGGTGCTGGCGACGGGCGGGCGGCAGCAATGCCGGGCCAATGATCGGCGGGTAGGTGGCAGCCTACCCCCGGAGGGTGCGGTGGCACCAGCCAGGCGCGCTCATGAGCTGATCTCGGGACAGGGTTCCGATTAGTCATCCGCGGCAGTGGCGTGCAGGCGGGAAGATGCCGAGCGGAAACCGCTCGCGTTAGTCGTCCCGGGCCATGGTTCAGGCGGGAAGATGCCTGGCGAAACCGCTCGCGTTAGTCGTCCCGGGCCATGGTTCAGGCGGGAAGATGCCTGGCGAAACCGCTCGCGTTAGAGAACGTGCACGACGTTAGAGAAGCCACACGTGCATTCACTAACCTCGTGCACAATCTCTAACCTCGCGACCAATCTCTAACCCCGCGGCCCACTTCTGCGGCGACCGAGTACACCAACCATTTTCGGACTAGAGCCCACTTCTACCGCGACCGAGTACACGAGCCGTTCTCGCCCTAGACTTTCTTGCCACATCGAGGCAGAACGCGAAGCCCACACCCAGGTCCAGTGGGACAGGACGGAATTGACTGTTCAGGTTTGGCCCAACCCCGCCCGTTCCTCCTGACCCCCCGGTGATCAGCCTTCCCGGAAGGCGACTCCGAATCCACCCCGGGGATAGTGCCAGGTCAGAGATCCGGGAGCCGCCACGGCCAGGCAGGTACCACACTCCATGCAGGCCGCGTAGGCCACGGAGATCGTTCCGTCAGGTTCCTCCGCGTAAACGTGCGCAGGGCAGATCCGCACTAGCAGCTCCGCTGTGCCCGTTCGGCGGGCGATCTCCTGGTTCACCTCGATATGGCTGCGCTCCTCGTCCAACAGATAGGCGTTGAGCGCCAGCCGTTCGGCGACGCTTCCGTACTCGGTCATGTCAGCCTCCGTCACAATGCCCGCATGGCGGCCACACCGTCTCGCACGATCTGGTGAAGCCGCAGTTCCGACCGTCTGAACGCTTCCCGCGCGGTGCGCAGCAGGTGCTTGCGCGGCGTCAGATCGAGGTCATAGACGCCGTGGAGAACCTCTGCCAGCAGCGGTCCGTAGTCGCCGTACAACCGCGGGACCTCCATGAATGCCGGCGCCCTCGCGTACGTCCTCATGTCGGCACCGACGAAGCCCGCACCGAGTTCGGCCCGGTAGCCGTCCATCACCTCCTGGGAGTAGTCGCCGCGGGCCAGAGCCCGCTTGACGGTGGTGGCGGCGGCGATGGCAGAGCCGGCGGCGAGGTCCATCCCCCGGATCGTCATGCCGGTGTTGAGTGCGAATCCGGCGGCGTCCCCGACAAGCAACAGTCCGGGCCTGGCGAGATCATGGGTGACCATCCGCGGTCCGTCCTCGATGGTGAGGTGCGTGCCGTACTCGAGCAACTCCCCGCCCTTCAGCAGGGCGGCGATCGCCGGGTGGTCGAGGAAGTGGTTGTGCACCTGGGATGCGCTCTTACCCTTGGCAGCGAGATCGTCGAGCCGCAGCACGACGCCCACCGAGACGGATTCGACGTTGGTATAGAGGAAGCCACCACCTGCCACCGACTCGGTGCAATCGCCGACGAAGGCGTACGCCGCGCCTTCGTCCCCAGACAGGTGGAAACGATCCTCGATCACGGCTCGCGGCAGACCGATCACCGACTTCACTCCCACAGCCAAGTGCTTCGCCGGCTCCTTGGGGCGGATGCCGGCGCCCTGCGCGATGAAGGAATTGACGCCGTCGGCCGCGACGACCACGTGGGAGCGCAACTCGTCGTCACCGGCGCGTATGCCCACCACCCGCTCGCCCTCGCGCAGCAGCGAGTCGACCCGGACTCCCGGCATCACGATCGCGCCGGCATCCTCGCAGCGCGCCGCCAGCCAGGCGTCCAGTTTGGCCCTCAGCACCGTGACCGCGTTGACGGGCTCGGCCAGTCGGGTGTCCCAGTAGTCCAGGTTCACAAACGATGTCGGGTTGAGGAAGCTCAGGCAGTTGCGGGTGATCCGCCTTTCCACCGGCGCCAGATCCACGAATCCGGGGAACACCTGCTCCATCACCCGGCAGTAGAACACGCCGCCCGAGAGGTTCTTCGACCCCGCCTCGGCGCCCCGTTCCACCAGCAGCACCTCATGGCCGGCCCGCGCCAACTGGTACGCGCACACCGATCCGGCGACCCCAGCGCCGATGACGATGACGTCGAAGTCGACCTCGTTCTCACTCATGGCATGCGCGCCCGTCCGTTTGGCATTACCCGTTTCCAGACGGGTTCATGATCTGAGGTTGGGACCGGCCGGGCCCCGGGAGGTCGCGACCCGTCGGCAGTGGGCCGGCCCGGGGCGTCTGTGACGAAGTTGAGGCTGCGCAGGGCGGTCTGTGACGAAGGTGCGGGTCGCCAGGTGCCTCCACCCCGCAACTTCGTGACACACTCTCCGGGCAGGCACGCACCTTTGTCACAAAGACCGCCCTGTTCACTCAACAGCACGACTACAGGGAGCCGGCCTTGATCTGTTCCGCGATCTCGTCCGCGGCCAGCCAACCGGATGTAAGTGCGAAGCCGTTGCCGGTTCCAGGCACGGTCAGGCTGTAAGACTCGCCCCACAGACCACCTGCATCGCACCCGACTGCGTAAAGCCCGGGGATGGGATTGCGGTTCTCGTCGAGGCAACGCATCCGGTCATCGATCTTCATCGCCCCCATCGTGATCATGATCCCGGTCTCCATCCTGATGGCGAAGAACGGGCCCTCCTCGACCGCGAACAGGTACTTCGCCGGCTTATGGAAACGCGTATCCACACCTTGGCCGCACAACGCGTTGTACGCATCAACCTCCGCCCCCAGAACGGCCGGCTCGACGCCCATCTTCCCGGCGAGCTCCTCGATGGTGTCGCCCTTGACGACGTCCTCTCGGCGCGCGGCGACGTCCTCCTCAAGTTCGGCGGGGAGCCTGACCATCTTCTCGTGGTTACGGACGTAGATCCCCAGACCGACCTCGTTGCCGTCCTCGACGAGGTGGCGGATCTGCGCCTGGTCGAGAATGCACCAGAAGAAGGCGCCGGGCTGTCGCGCCTCTAGGTCACCGGCATGGCCGAAATTGAGTCCGACGACCTCGTTGGTGAACCGCTTGCCGTCCGCGTTGACCCAGAAGTAGGGCTGGAACCCGGCCGCGTTCGTGTGGCTGGTGATCGCCTTGTCACGCATCAGCGGGAAAAGCAGCAGCGTCCCGATCGAGGCATTCTCCACCCCGCCGGCCTCCAGGATCATCCTGACACCGTCGCCGGTGTTGCCCGGACCCCCGATGTTGATGAGTTTCTTGCCGATGCCGTAGCGGGTGTACTTGTCCAGCATGTCCGGGTTGCCGGCAAAGCCCCCGGTGGCGACTACCACAGCCTTCGCGCCCAACCGGACCTCTTGGCCGTCGCTGTCCTTCGCGACCACGCCGGTGACCTTCCCGCCCTCACCCTGCAGGATTCCCGTGGCGGAGGTCTGCATGAACACGTCGACCCCGCGCTGGCGGGCGTCGGCCTCCAGCAACTCGATCACTCGTGCTACCTCGCCCTCGGGCAGGTGCCACGTGACGAGTTCACCGGGCTGGTCGGGCGCCGTGATGGTGACATCTTCATAGACGACACCGTGCTCGTCGCGCAGTTTCTGGATCGTGGTCGCGGCGTTCTCCACGAAGCGCGAGACGATCGCGGGATCGGCTCGCCAGTGGGAGTACTCGAGATAGGTGTTGAAAGCCTGGTCCTTGGTGACCTCGATCCCCCGCTTGCTCTGTTCGTCCGACTCGAAAGCGGCATGGCCCTCCGCGAACGAAGAACTACCTCCAGTCTTGGCCTCCTTCTCCAGGACCGCGCAGGTCAGACCGTCCTTGGCCGCCTGCACAGCGGCGGACAACCCGGAACCGCCACCACCGATCACCACGACGTCGTACTGGGCATCGAATTGTTCACTCATGACTTCCTCCTGACGGTTGTCCGTGCTCGAGTTCTTCGACGATGGCGGGGACCACTTCGTACAGGTCACCGACCACGCCGTAGTCGGCGACCCGGAAGACCGGCGCGCCGGGGTCGATGTTGATGGCGGCCACGATCTTGGCGTCGCGCACGCCTTCCATGTGCTGGGGAGAACCCGCGATTCCGACGGCGAGGTAGAGCTGAGGGGCGATGTGCTGACCGGAACGACCGATGTACCGGGCCTTGTCCAGCCAGTGCACGTCCTCGGCGATGGGCATCGAACAGGCGATCTCGGCGTCGAGCGCCGCAGCCAACTGCTCGATCAGCGCCACGTCGCTCCTTGCTTTCACGCCGCGCCCGAAGGCCACCACTCGCGGTGCGTCGTTCACGCCGGTGGCGACCACGCTGGACGCCCCGCGCACGACCGAGATATCCGCGGCGGGCAGGTCATTGGTCGTCGCCGCGATAGCGTTGCTCGTGACGGTCTCGACGTCGTCACCGACGAAGACCGCTGCTATCGAGCCACCCGCCGCATAGCTCTCGATGACCTCCCCGCCGATGGCCGAGCGCCGGACGACCACCTCGTCCCCTTCAGCCGCCAGACCGATCATCCCGGGAATCAGGGCGGATCCGAGTCGCGCGCACGCGGCCCCCAGCAAGACACGGGCAGCCGGGTCGGTGGTACTCACCAGGACACGGGGGTGGGCGAGTTCGGCTGCCGCAGCAAGCGCGGGCGCGAATGCCTCCGCGGGGACTTCGTCCCCGGGCCCGACCCAGCGGAGTTCGTCGGGTCCTGTCGCCGCCACCGCACGGGCCAGGTCGTCCGGGCCTACCACGACCGCCGTGAGCCGGGCACCCAGACCGCGAACGGCGGCCAGCATGCCGCCCCAACCTCTGTGTTCGGTCACGAAGACCCAGCAGTCGATCCTCATCGTCCTGGTTCTTCAGGCATCACAGCACTCCCTCGGCGCGCAGAGCGGCGAGCAACTGTGCGGCCACCTGCGCGGATCCACCCTCAAAGACCCGGGCCGACGTGACATCGGGCTTCTGCGAGTCGCGGACAGTCACTGCTTCGGCAACGTCGACCCCGAGGTCGGCGACGGTCCACTGGGTCAGCGGCCGCTTGCGGGCCGCCAGGAGTTCCTTCATCCCGGGGACGGTGGCCATCTCGGACTCGGCCGCCACCCCGATCACCGCCGGCGGTGCGACACTGAACGTCTCCTGCTCGCTCCCGCTGCGGCGGATCGCACTCAGGCGCCCGTCGCTCGCGGTGGCGCTGACGACCGCCAGGACTGCGGTCCAGCCGAGCAGGCCAGCGAGGACCGGTGCGACGCCGGATTCCTGCTTCGAGTCTCCAATCACGACCGCGTCCACATCGCCGATCCGGCCCACCGCCCGGGCAAGGATGGCGGCCGTGGTCGCATTGTCGGGCAGGTCTGCGGCATCGGTGACGGAGAACGCCTGCACCACTCCTCGGGCCAGCACCCAACTGGCATCGCCGTCACCGATCGTCAGCCCGACGACCTCTCCGCCAGAGGTCTGAGCCAGGGACTTGGCCACAGCCAGCGCCGCTGGATCATCCTCACCAGGAGTCATCTTGGCGCCACGCCAATCGACCACGCCGTCCGTGCGCACCATCGCCGCGGATGCATCGCGTGCCCATTTGTAGATGACCACTACCTTGATGGACGGACCTCCTTGCCCTCCACCGCCGGTTCGAGTCTACCGAACCCACGCCGTCCTTCGCAGGCTCGATTTGTGCTGACCGAGCATGGCTGCCACGGGACACCGCGACTGCGGACCCGGAGGGTGTGGAACGCTCGCCCTCGAGTCTCCCTTGGGGGACTTTGGTCAAATCCGGTCAGTACGTGACCGAATCCGCCCAAAGTCTGTGTGAAAGCCGGGGACAGGCGCCGTCCCGTGGCCGTCCGGGAGCGACCGGACTGTGCCAGGCTGGACAAGTGAAACGAGTCGTGGTCGGTGCCGCTGGGTCCGCTCTGGCCTCGATCGCCTTCTACGCACTGGTCCTGCGGCGTCGGCAGCTGCGATGGGGCTCCACCTCCGATGAGGTGACCGCCCAACTGCCGGGGGACGGACTGCTGGCACGGACCGACCTGACGGCGACTCGGGCCATCACGATCCCAGCCGGGATCGAACAGGTATGGCCCTGGCTGGCCCAGATGGGTCAGGGCCGTGGTGGGCTGTACAGCTACGACTGGTTGGAGAACCTCGTGGGCTGCCGGATGCAGAGCACCGACGAGGTCGTGCCCGAGTGGCAGGACGTCGCATTGGGCGATGACTTCCGCCTGCACCCCGACGTGGCGCTCACCGTCGCGGTGGTCGAACCGCCACACGCGCTGGTCGTCCAAGGGGGAATCTCCGCCTCGGGCCAGGTCACAACTGACGACCCCACCGCTCCCTACGACTTCACCTGGGCCTTCGTGCTCGTCCAGCAGTCCTCGCACCGCACTCGACTCCTCGTGCGTGAGCGCTACTGGTACCACACCGCCGCCGCCCGGCCCATGGTCGAAGTGGTTGCTGTGGTCAGTTTCGTCATGACCCAGAAGATGATGAGGGGAATCCGTGACCGAGCAGTGGGCCGGATATCGAGCCGCTAGCACCCGGTGGCCAGACCGGTAGAAGACTCACTGCCATCGCATCATCGGGAAACGGTGTCTGTGGTCGTCGCGGGTTTCATCTCCCGCCGTCGGAGCACGGGGCACGCGAGGACGGGCGCGAAAGCGACCGAATGCCGAAGGTGCGGGCGGACGAGTCATGATGCTTCCTGGTCAGTGTGATGAAGTTGCCCGTTCACACGGGGTTCTGTACTGAAGGTGCGTGCGACACGCCTTCCGGCCCCCGCTACTTCGTGACAAAGGCACGGCCACCCGGATCTCGATCCGAACCTCCCTCGAACACGCGTTCGAGCATTCACGGCCGATCAGTGGTAGTTTGTTCAACCGGGGGCAGTCGGAGAGGAGACGACATGGCCTTCATCCAGATCATCGAGTTCCAGACCAGTCGCATCGACGAGATGAACGCACTGATCGACCAGTGGCTGGCCGATACCGAAGGCGTGCGGACCTCGACACGCAACATCCAGGCGCAGGACCGCGACCATCCCGACTCCTACATTCAGATCGTCGAGTTCCCCTCGTATGAGGAGGCGATGGCGAATTCGGACCGGTCGGAGACGGGGCAGTTCGCCGCCAGGATGACTGCGCTGTGCGACGGCCCACTCACCTATCGGAACTTCGACGTCACCCGCAGCGTGTTGGCGTAGGCAAGCCCGACTACACCCAGGCGCGTCTACTATCCGCTCACTGCCGCAGTCGCAGTTGTACGCCCAGCGATCAGCCCGGCCCTCAGTTGTGCCCGAAGACGTGTCGGTGCCATCCCGTACCACCGGTGGCAGGAGCGGGACAGAACGCTCTGTTCCGCGTAGCCGAGTTCGCGTGCCACCTGCGACAGCCCGAGTTCCGTGTCGCGCAGATAGTGCTCGGTCATCTCACGACGCAGGTCCTCCACGACCTGCCCGAATGTGGTCCCTTCGGCAGCGAGCCGGCGTTGAAAGGTCTTGACGTGAAGTGCGAGTTGCCGCGCCACGAAGTTCAGGGTGACCGATCCGGTGGGGAGCAACTCGCGAACCAGCCGTCGTACCCGCGCCACCAGGGTGATTTCTTCGGAGGATATGAGCCCATCGAGGTACCGCCGGATCACCTCATTGGCCTGACTGTCCCCCGCCAACGGCTTCGCCAGATCAGAAGTCCGCATCGTGAATCCGGCACGGCGCTGCCCGAAGACCGGTTTACACCCGAAGTAGGTCCGGTACGACCGCTCCTCGGTCAGCGGGGCATGTGTGAAGTGCACCAGCAGAGGGGAATAGTCGTCTCCGCGCAGGAACCGGAACACCTCCAGCGCGACCCCCAGTGAGAGCTCGACCGTCTGCTTGTGGTTCGGAATCCCCGCCTCCACTATCCGGAAATGGAAGAAGGTCCGCCTCGCATCGGGCAGGGATTCAGTCCCGACCTCGATCGACGGGCTGTACGCCGACAGGTAGCGGGTGAAGATCTCCATCGCCTCCCCCATGGTCGCTGCCGTCCGGGCCGCGACCCCCACCGGACCGAGGATCTCGATCCCCTGCCGCGCCCCCAGTCGGCGGCCGAAGTCGGGGCAGCCGGTGACCTCCGCGCCCCTCTCGACGACCTGGACGAGACTTCGATAGCTGATGAACACCTCATGGTCGCCCGCATCCTGAGGCCGCACGCCGGCGGCGCGTAGCAACGGGTCCGGGTTCGCGCCGAGTTCCATCACGAGTTCGCGGTATCCGAGCAGTCCCGATGCCCGGATGACTCCCATGTCCCGAAGTGTCAAACAGATGTCCAGAAGTGTCAAGACTTCACTGCCCGGGCGCTGACAACATCAGAGGCGTTGCGGAGATGATCACCCCGCATCGCATGACTGCCCCGCCGGGCATCGATCAACTTCCAGTTCAACGAACCCCAAGAAGGACTTCAAGATGACCCTCGCCATCCACCCCACCCAGGCCTCCACGCTTTCGGGTACCGTTCTGCCGGTGATCGCCCTGCCCCAGGGCGAGCTGTTGACGGTGGACACCACCGACTCCCCCCTGATCACTGACGCCCTCGGACCGGGCGTGCACTACAAGCCGCTGCGCCTCGACCTCGAGCTCGGCGAGTGGGTCATCCTGGCCACCTTCGCCCCGGGCGTGCAACTGCCGTTGCACTACCACACCGGCGCGGTCGACGCATTCACGATGAGTGGCGCCTGGCACTACGTGGAGTACCCCGAGCAGATGCAGACCGCCGGCTCCTACCTCTACGAGCCCGGCGCGTCCGTGCACACGCTCAAGGTTCCGGACGACAACACCGAGGACACCGTCGTACTGTTCCGCGTCACCGGAGCCAACGTCAACTTCAACGAGGACGGCACCTTCCACTCCATCCTCGACGCGGCACTCATCGCCCACCTGACCAGCGCGCTGAGCGAGGCACAGGGTCTGGGCGAGGTCTGCTACATCGGTGGCGGAGCTGCTGACTTCACCGACAAGGCTGGCAAGTGAGGGCGGTCGTCCTCCAGGACGGCACGCTCGGCGTCCAGGAGATCCCCGAGCCCGTCGCGGGCCCGGGGGAGGTCGTGGTGAAGGTTTTGGCCGCGGGCATCTGCGGCTCGGACAAGAGCTGCGCCACCCACGGTGACGGCTTCAACAGGGCCTCGCAGGCGCTGCTGGGCGTCGACATGATCGACCTCAACAGCCCGATCGTCTTCGGACATGAGTACGTGGCCGAGGTCGAGTCCTACGGACCGGAGACCCAGCAGCAGATCCCTGTCGGCACCCGCGTGGTCGCGATGCCGATGCTGCTGCGCCAGCAGCCGGTACTCATCGGCTTCGGCGGCACCGACACGCCGGGCGCCTACGCAGAGCGGATGATTCTGTCCGAGGCGCTGCTGATCCCGGTTCCGGACGAACTGCCGACCGACATCGCGGCACTCACCGAGCCGATGGCCGTTGCGCTGCGCTCGGTGAACCGGGTGGACACCGAGGGGGACGACGTCCCGCTGGTGATGGGTTGCGGCCCGATCGGCCTGGCGGTGATCGCCGTGCTCAAGATGCGCGGAGTCGGCCCGATCGTCGCGGCCGACCTGTCGAAGGAGCGTCGGGACTTCGCCAAGCGGATGGGAGCCGACGTAGTCGTCGACCCGGCTGTGGAGTCGCCGTACGCCGCCTGGATGCAGGCAGCGGCCACCGACGACCCTGCGCGGATGGCCGCTCCAACGGCGGTGTTCGGGCAACTCCCCCTGCGTCCGACGGTGGGCTTCGAGTGCACTGGCGCACCCGGGCTGCTGCAGCAGATGATCGCGGGGGCCCCGGCGGGCTCGCGCATCTCGGTGGCAGGGATCAACCTGGACCCCGACACCATCGAGCCGGCACACGGGGTGCTGAAGGAGCTGGACATCCGGTTCAGTCTCTACTACTCCCCGCAGGAGTTCGCCGAGACACTGCAACATCTGGCATCCGGTGAGCTCCAGGCGAACGAGCTCATCACCGGCAGGGTCGGATTCGACGGCGTCGCCGATGCCTTCGCCCGCCTCGGCACCAACCCGACGGACGCCAAGGTCCTCATCGACCCGTCCGCCTGACCGCAGTTCAAGCTGCCGGTTGTCCGGCGTCGTGCCGCCCATCACACATCGTGGTGGGCGGCACGACCTGCTTTGTCTTACCTCCAGATAAGAACCCCACCCCGAATGCGCGGCCTCACCATACCGACTCCTCCTTCTTCGCGTCCGGGGACGGAAGTACAGTGACCAACGTCTGCGCACCGGCTACGGTCGACGGTCGCCGCACCGACGGGTTGCGCAGTACGCGGGGAGAGTTCGTGCATCGTGTTGGACCCACGAGCACGGAAAGGAGTCCACGATGAACACGGCTACCGCGAAAGCGGCGGGCTCGATCGACGCCCTGCCCCCTTGGACGCCGCGCCCGTTCCTGGCGATGCGCGAGTGGGCGGCCTTGTGGCGGGTGGTCCTGTCCGCGCCGTCGCCACGCGAGCAACCGCCGGCGGGCGTGCCGGTGCTGCTCGTCCCCGGATTCATGGCCGGGGACTGGTCCCTTCGACCGATGGCCCGGCACCTGCGCCGGCTTGGGTTCCGGACGTTCCCGAGCGGGATCCGCGCCAACGTCGGCTGCACGACCGAGATGATCGAGCTGCTTGAGCGGCGCCTGGTCGACATCGCATCGGTGACCGGACCGGTAGCCATCGTCGGGCACAGCAGGGGAGGCACGCTCGCCCGCCTGGTCGCCGCCCGCCATCCGGAACTGGTGAGCCAGGTGATCACTCTGGGTAGTCCGCTGAGCCACCAGTTCGGGGCCAGCACGCACGTCCTGCGGATAGCCGAGGCGCTCGCTCGCAGGGACTCCCCGAATCTGCTCGACGACGACTGCTTGCGCGGTGACTGCGCCAGCCGCGTCGAGGCCGCCCTCGCGGAGCCGTTGCCCGCGGCCGTTCCGCTGACATCGGTGGTCTCGCTCGGCGACGGGGTCGTCTACTGGAGATACAGTTTGCAGCGCGGGGCGGGCCACATCCGGATCAGCGGATCCCACAACGGCTTGGCGAGCAACCCGCGTGCAATCGCGGCCGTCGCTCGCACCCTCGCATCGCCACCCACCGAATCTCAACACCCGACGGCGCTGCCGGAAGAGCCGGCTCGCCAGGAAACCACGACCTTCAAGGTTGAACCAACACGGCGAATCTCGGCGACAGCCGCTGACGCGCGCGTGAGACCCACCGGGGGGCCGGGTTCATTGCCGACCGTTCATGGGTAGGCCCCGGCCGAGACGGAGGAGCCCGCGATCAGAGGTCGGTATGGTCGGGGACTCCCCTTATTGGCGGTGCTGGTGACCCGTGCCGGCCTCAGTCGCTGCGTGAGTCACGGACCGCCACGAACAGTGCGGCCGACAGCAGCACGAAAGCCACCACCAGGGAGATCCGCAGGGCCAGTTGCGCGGAAGCCCCTCGGTCCAGCGCCTCACGGTAGACCGAGGCAAGCAGGGCGGTTCCGATGGCAGTCCCGATCCGCTGACCGGTCTGCAGCGCTCCACCGGCGGCCCCGGCCATCCGGGTGGGAACGTTCTCCAGCGTGAGCGTGAAGTTCGGCGAGATCACCGCCCCACCACCCAGACCAGCTATGAGAAGCGCGACGGCAAATGGAACCCACCTGGCCGAGCCGGGCGCTGGAACGACCATCAGCAGCAACACCGTGCCGACCAGCATCACGGTCAGAGCACCCACCGTGAGGCGGCGTCCGACACCTGTGACCATGCGCCCGGCCACCGGCGCTGCCACCGCCGAGCCCGCTGCGAATGGTGTGACCAGCAGCCCGGCGGTCAAGGGTGACAACCCGAACTGCTCCTGCAGGCAGACACTGATCACCAGCAGCATTCCTGTGAAGCCCGTGAAGTAGATGAGCCCGATCGTGAGTCCGCTCGCGTACCCCGGGGTCCCCCGGAGCAGATCCACCTCGAGCAAGGGGGCGCCACCTCGCGCGGCGACGGTGAATTCCCTGCGGATGAAGGCCCAGGCCAGGACGGGGACCAAGAGGTAGAGCAGGAAGACCCACTCCGAGTGCCCGATGGTCCCGATCAGTGGATACAGCAGCGCCAGCACGGCAAGCCCGAGCAGGACGGCCCCACCGATGTCGAGGTCCAGCGGCTGATCTCTGTGCGGCTCCCGGCGGCCAGGGACCGTCCGGACGATGAAGAACAGGGCGACCAACCCGATCGGCACGTTGATCAGGAAGATGTAGCGCCAACCGTGCTCCGCCCCGAAAGCAGCGATGATCAGACCACCCAGGACGGGCCCGATCGCGGACGAGACGCCGACGATGAAACCGAAGGCGCCGAAGGCACGGCCCCTTTCCGGGCCGGTGAACAGCTCCTGGATCAGACCCGAGTTCTGCGGCGTGAGCAGTCCGGCTGCCGCCCCCTGCAGCAGGCGAGCCGCAACGGCGACCTCAGCGGTCGGAGCGAATCCGACCGCGGCCGATCCGAGGACGAAGCCGATGAGCCCGATCGACATGATCCGGCGGCGACCTAGGACGTCCCCGAGCCGACCACCGATCACCAGCGTGAGCCCGAACGTGAGCGCGTACCCCGACACCACCCACTGCACCGCGCCGGCGGAGGCGTCCAGGCCTTCCTGGATCGAGGGAAGCGCGACGTTCACGATCGTGACGTCGAGCAGCGTCATGAACCCCACGACCAGCGTGACCCCGAGGATGCGCCATCGTCGCGGATCGGGAACCACTGCGGCCGGGTCGCCCATGTCCCGATTCTCCCCGACGCGGGGCGGCACGCCATGGGAACAGGCTCGACCTCTCGCGCCGGCCGCAGTTGATTAGAGCCACGGGAGCGAGGTTGGGGCACCGCTGGCCAAACCGCCGGGGTGACTCCAACGTGACATTGCGGCGAGGTTAGAGAACGTGCACGAGGTTAGAGAACGCACGCGTGGCTTCTCTAACCTCGTGCACGTTCTCTAACCTCGCCCATTTGGGCCGACGGGCGCTGGAGCCCCGGTGGTGCTGAAGGCCCAGCCTAGATCCGACCGCCTTTGTGACGAAGGTGCATGCCTGTCCGGCGGACGGGCGCATCCCACATCGCAAGACACTAGACGTGGTGCTTCCACTGCGGAGTCCACGGCGTACGCACGCAGCCGTGGTGAGAGGCACCTCCTCTGACCAGGGCTTCTTCTGCCCGGCGGCGATCCGTCCGAATCCGGCGACGCCCCGAAGACACCGTCCCTCGCTGCCCGTCCCGCCTCGCTCACCGACTGCGCGTAGATCCCCTCCGGTGTCGTCGAGCAGTGCGATCGGCAGGCGCCGAGCTCACCACCGAGCCGCGGCTGAAGTCGGGGTTGTCGGCTACCCTGACCAGATGCAGTGGCTGGTTCGCGGCGAGTCGCAGGTGCCGGAGGATCAGCAATGGTTGACCGGGACCGAGGCCGCACGGGCCTCCGCGATGCGATTCACCAAGCGCCGCAGCGAGTACCTGCTTCGCCGATACGCCGGAAAATGCGCGGTGGCAGCGGCGGTCGGGCTGCCCGCCGACCCGGTCAACCTTGGCCGTATCGGTGTCCTCAACCGGATGACCGGTGCGCCCTACGTGGAGGTCGACGGCCGGACCCTCGGTCTGGACATCTCGTTGACCGACCGGGCCGGCTGGTCGGTGTGCCTCGTTGGGCCGGACCTCGCTGCCGTCGGGGTCGACCTCGAGATCGTCGAACCGCGCAGCGACGGGTTCGTCCGCGATTTTCTGACGACCGCTGAGCGCGACATCGTCGCGACCTTCTCTGGCTCCGACAGCCACGATGCGGCAGCGAACCTGATCTGGTCGGCAAAAGAGAGCGCCCTGAAGGTCCTGCGCACCGGCCTGCGCGCGGACACCCGCACGGTCGAGGTGGTGCTGGAGGAACCGTCGAGCATCGGCGCCGACGGGGGCTGGCAGCGCCTGAGCGTGGCATCGGGGGCCGGACGGTTCCCGGGATGGTGGCGCCGGGATGGCGTCTTCCTGCTCACCGTCGTGGCGGCCACCGGCATGGCGGAGCCGCCGCAGGTGCTGCCTGGTTCAGCTGACCTCGCGCAGGCCGAACCCATCCACTCGTGGGTGAGTCGGCCCTTGGTCGAGTAGGGCCCCGGCCGGTGCCGCACTACTCCAGGGTCTGCTCCTTGGCCATCCCGCGCTCGAGGGCGTCGATGACGTAGGGGCGAAGATCTGCCGCAGGGATGATCCGGTCCACCGAGCCCATGGCCAAGGCCCGGTCGATCGTGTGCACGGCGTCGAACTCGGCCGCGGCCTCGCCGAGCTTCTCCGAGCGCACCTGTTCGGTGATCTCGGCCAACCGCGCGCGCCGCTCGGTCGCCCCGGCACCGGAGGACTCGGCCAGCCGCTTCTTGGCCGCGACCACGCGGGGATCGGAGTTCACACGTCCGCGGACTTCGCGGGCGAACACCGTCGCCGCGGCCGGGGCGCCCCCGATCACCGACGCATACGAGCCCTCGACCGCCGCCACCTCCATCTGGGGGTTCAGGGCCTTGGAGAACACGACGAACGCACCACCGTGGTATCGCGAGATCACGACGAACACGATCGGGCCCTTGAAGTTGGTCACCGCCCGGCCGATCTCCGCGCCGTACTCCAGTTGCCAGTGCCGCATCGACTCAGGTGACCCGTCGAAGCCCGACAGGTTCGCCAGCACGACCAGTGGGCGGTTGCCGCTCGCGGCGGTCACCGCCCGGGCGGTCTTTCGCGACGCCTGCGGGAAGAGCGTGCCCGACGTCCATGACAGTGGGCCGTCGGCGGACACGAACCCGCGTCGCGCGATCGGCCGTGACTCCACGCCGAGCATGCAGACACTGATCCCGCCGACGCGGGCATCCCAGACAACGGAGTTCTCGCCCCCGCGCCAGTTCTCCCAGCGCTCCAGTGGCTCGCTGTCCTGATCGGTCACCGACCGCATCACCGACCGCACGTCGAAGGGCTTCTTGCGCTCCGGGTTGTGCTCAGCGGAGAAGACGTCCCCCACGACGGTGAAGTCGCAGTCCGGGACCGCAGCATGCGGGAAGGGCCGCACGTCACGGTCGGGCGGGTCGGACGTCAGGATCCTGCGCGGGAATCGCTCGCCGGGCATGACGTACGTGTGCTCGTAGTGATGCAGCAGCAACTCACAGGCGTCGGCCAGCGACGGCGCCCAGTACTGCGCCTGGCCGTTGGGCCCCATCACCCGCTCGTAGCCGCCGATGCCGAAGTTATCGTCGGCGGAAACGCCACCGGAGAAGTCCAGCGCCTGCTTGCCGGTGAGCACCATCGAACTGCCGGGGGTCATGATGAGGATGCCGCGAGTGTGCATGAGCATCGTGGCCTCGGCGTTCCAGTAGGGCTGGCCGCCGACGTTGATGCCTGTCACGACGATGTTGATCTCGCCGCCCCCCTGGGTGAACTCGATGATCCGGCGCAGGGTGAGCGCGATCCAGTCCATGTTCTCCGTGCCGGACTCCATCGAGATCAGGGCACCGGAGGAGACCGCGAACCACTCGACGGGTATGCCCATGTCGGCGGCCATGGCCAGCGCCGCGTTCACGATCCGGCACTCCGGCTCGGCGAGGTTGCCCAACCCGCGGGTGGGGTCGGACAGCAGGATCACCCGAGTCATGCCCTCGGGATAGGTCACGGTGTAGGTGGTGAGCAACCCGACGACCAGATTGGAGGTGTTCAGGCCTGGCTCCCGCGTGACCGGGACCAAGACCTCGCCCGTCTCGTCAAGGTCGTGCTCCACGAAATGCCCCGGAAGGAACTTGCCCACGATGCCGGGCCGCGGCGCGAACATCCGCAGGATCTCGAAGGGGTAGGGCACCCCGAACCGCTGCGCGGTGAGCACCTTCTGCCGGTAGCGGGTCAGCGGGCGCACGATGTCGTCGCGGACGGGCTCCTCGGAGATCGTGATGTCCCGAGTGATGATGCCATCGACATTGAGCACGGTGGGCTTCAGGGTCCCGTCGGGCTGCGGGATCGATGTGCGCAGGACCACCAACTCCAGGCCGGCGCCGCCAGCAAGCGGGATCATCATCTCGGCGAGGTCCGACCAGTGTTCCCGGGGCACGGTCCAGGGTGGCCGCACGAACAGGGTGATCCGGTTGGCCTTCGGGCGGCCAGTCTCCGGGAACGTGGCCCGGGCCTGGCGCATGGCGATGATCGCCTGGAGGCCCATCCGCCACAGGTTGGGGTAGCCCGGGGCGCCGCCTCGCGGATCCGGAACGACGGTCATGTCGCGGACCTCGGCCAGGGCGAACAGGCGATGGTCCTTGGGGTTGTCGCGTGCCACGCCGTGGAACAGGTACACGTCCTCCAGCGACGGCAGGCGAGTCAGGTCGAAATTGCCCAGGCGCCACAGTTCGAGGCGCTTGGCCAGCATCGGGTGGAGGTTGCGGTAGAAGTGGTCCTCGGCCAGCGTGCCGTCCTCACCAGCGCGGAACGTGAAGTACTGGGTCTGGTTCTCCGGGTCGACGTCGGCCGCAGTACTGGTTACGGTCACGTCGAGGCGCCAGATCGGTCGGCCCACGTCCCAGTCGCAGACCATGTCGGCGACCACTGCGCAGAGGTCATCGCCGTTCGGCTGGCCCTCAGCCCGCCACGTCATGAGGTCGACGATCGGATGGCGGCCGGGGGCCACGTCGGCGAAGTGGCGGGCGACGGCCGCGCCCACCGTCCGGACGTCTTGCAGCGGCGTGAAGGCCAGGACCAGATGGATCGATCGCCCTTCGAAGTCGTAGTCGGCGTGGCAGAGCATGATCCCGTCCACCTCCACGACCTGCAGGTCGCGGATCGGGCGGTTCCGGTACCAACGCCTTGCGCGGATCTCCAGGAGTGTGGCCTGCAGACCCTTGTCGGCGCTAGCCATACGCCGGCGCAAGAGCAGTTGGCGCATGGGCTGGGGGGCCTCCACCAGGGCCGTGATTCGCTCGGCACGCTCGGGGCGGTTGGGGTCCTCGGCAAGGGCGTCGAGGTGTGCCTCCATGCGGGCCTGCGTCTGAGCGCGTCCGGCCTCCACCACCGGCTCGTCGATGAACCGGAACCGGGCATCGAGGGCGAGGTCGGCCACGTATTCGAGTTGCTCATGGGTCGAAGCGGTCAGGCGGTCGTAGCGGGTCCGCGTCGAGGCGTCGACGAACGGCAGGATGAGGTCGCGGTAGCGCAGGCGTCGCTCGAGGATGCCGGTCACCACACGGGCCAGTTGCATGCGCCGCTCCTGGGATCCGAACAGCAGGACGACGGCCTGCTCCAGTTGCGGGTTGCGACGCAGGTCGGACACGCCGTAGTGGGCCAGGACCTTGGACAGGCGGCGACGCATCTGAACCGGCAGGCCCGCGCGGTCCGCGTCCAGCCACTGGATATAGCTCAGGAGCTGCTCGCGCGGTGTGGTTACACCCATCTCGGACGGGGTACCGCCCTCCCGCTCGGACCGCCGGAGCAAGCCCAGGTCGGCGAACAAGTCCAGGAACTCGTCCTCGGACGCCAACAGCCGGGTGTCGCCGGCGCTGGTGCGGTTGGCGAACGAACGCTGCTCGTCCAGAAGTGCTGAGAGTGCCGCAGGGTCGAGCTCGTAGCCGAGCAGGTAGCCACTGAGGGCGGCGTAGACCCGCTCGAAGGGCGGGCGGCCAGACGTGTCCGATAGGGCCATGCCGGCAAAGCTGACCCGCGAGCCTTTGGTCGGTCCGACGTTACTCGCCGCCTCCCCGTTCGATGCCGGGCGGATCAAGACCAGCGGGGCGCCGGAGTGCACCTGCTCATTGGGCAGCACTTCCACAGACGTGATCGTCCCTGCGAACGGCGCCCGCAGCGTGGACTCCATCTTCATCGCCTCGCTGACGACGAGGGGATCACCCTCGGCCACGTCCTGTCCTGGTGAGACGGCGACCGAAACGATGAGGCCCGGCCACTGCGCGCGCACGGCGGTGCCCTCGTCGCGGTCGACCCGGTGGGCGATCCCGTCGAGCTCGAGCAGGCAGCCGGTTGCATGTGAGGTGATCACGACTTGGCGATCGCGGCCCGCGGCCGTGACCGTCCACTCGAAGTCGTTGACCCTGTCGATGGCCACCTCGGCCAGGGCGTCCCCCGCGTCGATGCGGTAAGTGCGCGGCCCGGTGTGGAACACCTGCAGGGCGTACCGCTGGCCGTCGTAGTTGAGGTTGGCGGACACTCCGGCCGCGTCCACCGGTTCCGGACGGCCCCGTGCGGCACGCGCGTGGAAGGCCGCCCGCTGGGTGTCGCGCTTGGAGTCGCTGGCGCGTACTGCCGCGACCAGGACGGCGACCGGATCGGACGCTGGCGGGCGCCCAGGAGCGCCCGCTATCTCTGCGGCGACGGCGGCGAGCAGCGCCGGGCGGTTCGTTGCGCTGTTTGCGACCACGACCGCACAACTGGTCAGGGCACGGTGCAGTCGGGCCAGCGCGGTGGTCCGGTCATGGCCGTGGGCGACGATGCGCAGGACGACGCCCGATCCGACGGCAGCGCCCACCTCGGCGCGCTCGACGACTCGGACCCCCGGACCCTGCGGCGGTCGCAGGTGCAGCAGCTGTGCCCCGTCGGACGCATCGGCCGCGAACAGCCGCGCCTCGATGGCGTGCCCCGAGGCGGCCGGGGGCTCAGCGTCACCCAACCGTGTCAGGTCGACGCCCAGCAGTTCGTCGGCCAGCGCCCACCCATCCATACGTGCGCCGACCACTGCATCGACGGGGGACGCCGCCGGGGTCGGGTCCACTGTCACTTCAAGGCCGACATTGTGGCGGCCTTGACCGAGCTTCAGTGCGGTCGCCCGGGCCGTCCGGGAGGCCACATCACCCGAGGCGGCATCGAGCGCGGGGCTCTCCACGAGGGATCCGGGTGCCAGGCCGGCGCCGGTGATCGTTCGGCAGGCCGGCAGTGCCCACGCAAGTCCGGAGGCCCCGACCATCACCGGTACTTCGACGTTCACGACCGCCATCCGTTCTGCCTCCGGTGCCTGCTTGCCCCCACGCGGTGCCCTCATCTGTGTCAGTCCGCCATCACCGCACGGATGGGTGCCTGAACATCATCGGGCAGCGGCAGGGGCAACTCAACGGTGCGGTAGCCCTCCAGCCGGACCAGGACCGCGCCCGAGGGATCGGTAACGGTGCAGTCGAAGCCCTCTGGCCCCCGTTGCGCCGTGACGGTCAGGGGGCCCTCGGTCGCCTCGTCGGCCCCGGGCAGCACGACCGCACGGGTGACGTGCGTGGGCAGGGCCATTCGCCCGTCACGACCGATCTCCCAGAGTCCGGCAGCCTGGAAGCACAGCTCGATCAGGCGAGGGGCGGCCTGCGTCGGCTGGTCACTCGGGGTGTGGTTGTCGGGCAGGTCGGAGGCGAACTGCGCGGCCGAGCGGTCCCCGTCGCGCCACGCTGCGCCGAGCACCTGGTAGGCGGGGCCGTGGAAGTACGCCGCGTAGACGTCATCTGCGGTGACCTCTGCGCCCTCGCGCACCGGTGGGTCCGCGTGCTGTGCCGCTGGCTCCGACCGGGTGAGCCGGACCCTGCCCGTGAAGTGCGTCGTCCGGGTCGGGGCGTCCGATCCGGGCAACTCGCGCTCGGCCTCGACCCGGCACTCGGCCAGCAAGGCCTCGCCGTCGGGGTGGACCAGCGCGCTGATCGTCAAAGTGCGCGGCTCGTCGCGGTAGAACTTCAGCGGTGCCAGGAAGTCCACGTCCTCGACCGCCGCCAAGGCCCAGTCCGGCGCCAGCAGACGCGCGGTCTCCACCATGCCCTCGATGCCCATCACAGCCGGCAGCAGGGCGGTGACTCGGTCACCACGGTGGTCGTTCAGGAACGGCTGCTCCTTCGGGTCCAGTGTGGTGCTGACGACCAGGCCGTCGTTCACACTTGCCCGAACCACCTGCCCGACCATCGGGCCGGCCTGGGCGCAGGCCTCCACGAATGCGTCCGGGTCGACGCCGGGTGCAGCGTCGAGTTCCTCAGCCATCTTGCCCAACCTGCCGGCGACGACGACCTCGCCCCTGCCGGGGGCACTGGTGAGCTCTCGGCGGATCCAGGCGATACCCGCCTCGGGGGGCAGCATCTGCACGCCGAGGCTCTCCATGATCTTCGGGATCGAGCCGCGCGTAGCCATGCCGATGCCTGCCCACGCTGTCCAGTCCAGCGCGATGCCCCGGGTGTCCGGGCGGGTGCGCCGCATGCCACTGGCGATGCTGCACAGCAGGTTGTTGGCCGCGGCGTAGTCGGTTTGTCCGGGATTGCCGAACCGGCCGGCCACCGAGCTGAACGCGACAGTGGCGCCGATCGGCATGTCGTCGGCAGCCTTCATGAGGTTGAACCAGCCGTCGGCCTTCACACCGAAGACGAGTTCGAACTCCGCCCGCTCCTTCTTGGCCAAGCCCTTGCTGATCTCCAGGCCCGCGGCGTGCAGCAGCACGTCAATCCGGCCATGCGCCTCGCGGATCTGATCCATGACCATGGCCACGGCCTGGCCGTCGCGCAGATCAACGCTGTGGTAGTGGACTGTGCCGCCGGCGCTGGTGACCGCGTCGATGGCGGACAGCGCTGACGCCAGCCGCTCGAACCTGGCCAATTCTCTTTCGATCAGGACCGGGGTCGGCTTCTCGCCACGCGCCGCGATCTGCTCGGCGATGGTCCCCTTGAGCGAGTTCGGGTCGGCGAGGTAGCGCTGAAGGTCTGCGTCCGTGGGGTCTGGCGCTGGTGCCAGATCGAGCAGGTGGAACGTGCCGCCGGAGTGTGTGGCGAGATCCGCAGTGATTGCCGAGACGATGCTGCCTGCGGCGCCGGTGATGAGGAACACCGAGTCGGTGCCCAACTCCATCGCGCCTGGTTCCGGGGAGTCGACCGGCGGGAACGCGACCTCGGCAAGGCCGACGCCCCAGCGTTCGTCGTCGGCGCGTCCGATCTCGACGCAGCCGGGGTCGGCCAACGTCTCATCGATCAGGACGTCGGCCAGTGCAGCGGTTTTCCGGCCGGCGGGGAAGTCCACGGCCTTGACCAGGACGTCTGGGCGCTCTCGCTTGTACGACTTCGCGAAGCCGACGACGGCGCCCCCGAGCGGCGAGGTCGCCCCGGCTGGGTCGTGGCCGTGGAACCCGCCGAGGCGGGAGCCGGTGACGAGGAACGGTTCGGCGTCGATGACCTGGTGGAACAGGGCGTGTAGTGCGACCACGCGGCGGCGCAAGGCCTCGCGCCAGCCAGCGAGGTCGAGATCACCCAGCGGGCCCTCGTCGTCCAGGGACGCCAGCCAGTAGACGCCGGTGAGGGGCTGTTCGGTGCTCCACCGGGCAACCTGGGCCAGCAGGTCGTCGGTGGCTGCGGCGGCCTCGACCGCCAGGACCTCCGCGCCGCGCTTGGTCAACTTCTTGACCAAGGCCGCGCCCACACCGCCCTCGTCGAGTACGACGAGGACGCGCGAACCCGCGTCGAGCTCCACGCCGGTCGGGACGCATGAGGCCAGCGCCGGGCGCATCGCCGGCATCGGGACCCGCCGAGGCAGGTCGTCGACGGCGGCGAAATCGCCCACGAACTTCGGCGCGGTGGCCGATGGCGTGGCGGTGGCTGGAGCCGCAGACGGCGCGGCGGGGGCCGCGGCCACCGGCTGGATACCGGTCTTGTCACGCACCCAGCCGATCACGTGGGCGAGGGTCGGGAAATCACGCAACTGCAGGCTCTCATCACGCTCCACCCCAAACCGCTCACGAACCGCAGCGAACACCTCCGCCTGCTTGACCGTGTCCACCCCCAGATCCGCCTCCAGGTCGAGGTCCAGGTCCAGCAACTCCGGCGGATAGCCGGTCATCTCGGCCACGATGTCCACCACCGTGGCGGTCACCTCGTCGACCGGCGCCACCGCCTCCGGTTGCGCCACCGCGGCGGCCGGAGTAGCAGAGGGCACGGCGGGCGCCGCAGCCACGATGCCGGTCTTGTCACGGACCCAGCCGATCACATGGGTCAAGGTCGGGAAATCACGCAACTGCAGGCTCTCGTCGCGCTCCACCCCGAACCGCTCACGAACCGCAGCGAACACCTCCGCCTGCTTCACGGTGTCCACCCCCAGATCCGCCTCAAGGTCAAGATCCAGGTCCAGCAACTCCGGCGGATAGCCGGTCATCTCGGCCACGATGTCCACCACGGTGGCGGTCACCTCGTCCGCCGGCGCGGCAGAGGCCTCAGTCGGTGCCACCGCGGCGGCCGGCGCCGCGGGAGCCGCGGCCACCGGCTGGATGCCGGTCTTGTCACGCACCCAGCCGATCACATGGGTCAAGGTCGGGAAATCACGCAACTGCAGGCTCTCATCACGCTCCACCCCGAACCGCTCACGAACCGCAGCGAACACCTCCGCCTGCTTCACGGTGTCCACCCCCAAATCGGCCTCAAGGTCG
>JAWKJM010000006.1:0-257895 GCA_041393775.1 Candidatus Nanopelagicales bacterium | reverse complement strand
TCACCAAGCGCTACTCAAAGGGCTGCAGCGCAGCCCGGAGAATGTCACTCACCGGCGGTAGAGTGCCCCTAGCACTCACCCCTGGGGCTGGGAACGTCTCAGCCCGAAACGGGGAGAGACGAACACCAGCCCCAGGGGCTCGTGGTCACCCACTTTGGAGAGTTGGTGGCGGCCACAAGACTAGCGGGGCAACGCGGACCAAGGTTCCACAAGGACCAGATGTCCGATGGCCGAACCCGCACGGTTTCGTCGCGTGTGCCGGAAGGAAACACGACCGTGGCAACCCCCCAACGCAAACCAGCGGACAACCCGGGAAATCAGGACCCCTGGTACGCCGAATCCGCCATCTACGACCAGCAGCAGGCAGAGGAAGACGCAGCCGCGGTGCTTTGGCTGACCAACGGCGAACCACCCAAAGCCTTTGTCAAGTCATTCCTCCCTGTGGGACCCCGGGCAACCCGCCGGGGATTGGCGTCACGCGAAGAACTGCGCCCTGTGGTGGATGCGGATCGGAGGCCAACCCGCGCAGAAAGCCTGGGGGAGTGTCGGCATCGAACCTGACAACCCATTCCTCGCCACTAGTCTCTACCACCTTGGGCTGACGCCCAGACAGGCCGCGCAACGCCTACCCAGTCCCCGCGACAGCGGGGAGGTGCTGTCAGCCGTTGAAATCGCCAGGCGGTACCGCATCCTCCCGAAGGTACTCAGAGAGGTGCTTACTGAGGCAGGTTTTCTGAAGTAATCAGGTTGGAGCCGCAGACACTCCGAGGTTCAGCGGCTAAGTGCAATTGACTTTGGTTGCCGATACACTGGACTAGTACGGAAACGTACGTGAGCCTTAGGCCCCCAGCGTCGCTGGGGGCCTTTGTGCGTCAGGGTATCCAGCAGTGAACGTGATGCACCCGCGGGGCGATCCTCTGCCACAAAGCATCATTTGCCCGCACCGCTCGCTCATCAGCACCGGTTGTATGCGTCTCGATCCGGTGGTGAAGGAACGCAATCATGTCCACAGCCTGCAGCAAACGAGTAGCCCGCGACGGGGCGAAGTAGATGGTGTCAACCACGTGGGAAATCTTCCTTGCTCGGTAGCCGCTCGTGCTGAACTCGCGGTAGAAGCGCAACTCACCCCTGTGCGCTTCTTGCTCTTTGATCTCATCGGAGATGACAAGAACTCGTTCATTGTGCTCGCGTGCGTATTGATCCACCCTCTCAAGGAGATGCTCCAAGACAACGGAGTGTGGATCCGCCACACTCGAATACCGCGCCTTCTGGCGGTCACGATCCAAACCTCTGATGATCACAGCCACATCAAAGGAAGAAATGGCTGTGAATGCCTTCGCGTAAACCCCGATCCGTGCGCGAACCATCTTGTCCAAGGCCGACCAATCACACTTGGCTTGAAACAGGTCGTGACCGTGAAGTTCGGCCGACCGAGGTACTCCTGGGTAACTCCTCACTGCATCAGCAACCACGGCATCCAGGCGGTCAGACAGGTCCATTACATCCCGGTCGTGAACAATGAGGGCGGCTATGTAGTACTTCGACTTGGAGTATGACTCGTCAATGTAGGCCAGCAGCACATTTCCCCCATCCTATTGGTCGACGTCCCAACACTATGCAGTCGGAAAGTCCTGATTGCCTCGAATGGCGCGGCTCCTGAAGCGCTCGCGGAGGGGGTGGTCTAGCGACAGGCAGCAGAGATCACAAGCCGAGTCGCTCAATCTTCGGGCGGTTTGTCTGAGGAACAGCCACTAATCCGCGAGAGCAACTTGTCGAGGGGGGTGATTCTCCGCGCCCGCTGGCGGCCGCGATCGCCCGCCGATAGCGCTCAGTGAAACAGGCACAATCGCTGCGGGCTTCCGCGATCGGTTCGCGTGCCCGCGCTGAGCGGGGGAAATGACGCGCTGGTCACATAGTCTTGATGTATGAGCAGGATGCGTTTCGTTCTCGCTCACGGCGGGGGAACGCTCCGGTAGCAGGTTCCCCCGTCTGTTGAATTCAGACAGACCGACTGCGCTTCGTAGCAGCGACCGGAGGGCAATCAAGAAGCGAGGCGTTTCAATCAGTTCCTGGGGGTTGGAGCGATGGTCGCCTTTGCCTATCTGGATGCGAACTACTTGCGCGAAGAGAAGCGCTATCGCCGTCTCTACGAGGCCGTGATCGCTGGCAAGCCACTCACCAGATTCTCCCTGAACACTGGTGAAGCGCCCGTTCCCGACGGCGGTTGCAGCGAGGAGTGGCCCGACTCGTCACGATTGCCCAGTTGGTACCGCCGCTACATCCCGCCCCGAAGGGTCTGGACGTCATGGTCAATCGCCCCCTTCTACCTGGCACTGGCCACTGGCGGGATCGGGATTGCTCTCACGCTCGCGGCGAGTTGACATTGAGCGCAGTCGGGCAAGGCTACCTCAGCATCGAGCACTCCAGAGGACTTCCAGCCCACGTCCAGGAGATTCGTGCCGGAAGACCACTGCAAACCCCCTGATCACTGGGTTCCACGAACAGCCCACCCAACGCTCCTCCTCGGGTAGACGCTCCTCACCGGCGGCTGGGTGTAGTAGAGGAGGCGGGGGGTGTTTCGGGTACCCTGCCGGTCGTCCGGCGCCGGGCACGGAGAAGAGCCAATCCGAGGGGGGACGGGTTGGGGCTTGCGTTTGTCAACAACGCCGGACCACGGTGTCGGCAACGCCGCCCCCGCAGTCAGTCAGGCCGCGTCCGCGCCGCCCTCCCAGAACCCGACGTTCCGGATCGTCCACGGGCCCTGCCCGACCGAAGTTGCTTGGGCCGAAGGGTTGAATGCAATGAACTGGATGCGGGTCGCGCCTGCGGGCGCGGTCGCGGTGACCTGCGATACGCCGCTGCTTCCGGCGGCGATCCCGTTGCCCCCCGCGCCACCGATTCGCGTGCTGCCGTTGTACCAGTAGAGGTACACGCGCGCGGTCAGGCTGTTCGCGGTGATCGTGGCACGCAGCGTGTACGTGTGACCTGGGATGACCGGTATATATGTGTACACGTAGGGCCACGTGCCTACTGTGGCGGCGGTGTACGTGCCGGGCGGCGACTCTGTGACGTTGGCTTGCATCCACGCGCCGGTGGCGGTCGGGTTCGCCTGCGCGGCGGTCAGCAGGTTCTGCCCGTACACCGGCGGGGGGCTGCCCGCTGAGGTGCAATACCCGGACGCCTCGGTCGCGGCCGGCTTCGCGTGCGACGCGACGAAGTATGTGCCCGACTGGGTGACTTTCGACGCGCACCACGTTTTCGCGGACGAGTCGACGTACACGGTCACACCGTTCTTCGCGAGCGTCCCGCCAGTGGAGGTGAGCGTGCCGGTGTCGGTCCCGTCACCGCCGGACACGGTCCCGTCGGACAGGCCGGACAGGACGAACCGGGCGACAGTCGCAACCCCGGTCTTCGTGGACGCGTCCCGCGCCTTGTCCACCTGGTTCAGGTAGATCGGGACCGCGACCGCGGCCAGCACCACCAGGACCAGGACCACGACCAGCAGTTCCACCAGCGTGAACCCACGCTCGCACGGGCGGGGACGGTAGAGATTCATATGGTTGCTATCGGCGTCGCCGTCCGCTGTGAGGGCCGCGTTAGCGAATCACTGATTCTCTGGCTGCTGTTGAGCGCGTGGTGTCCGGTGGTGGCTGCGAAATGACGGAGGGGGTGCATCGCGGTTTCAGGGCAGACACCGTCATGTGCCCGCAGACCGGCCGCCTCACGCACCGGCCTTTCGTGGCAGCCAGCCCAGATGAACACCCGATGGCACTCGAACTGGGGATGACACCTGTGAACCCGGACCACGTCTTGATCGGGAAACTTCCCCGCGCCTTCCACGTCGAGGTCGTCTCCGGCGCACCGGAGTGGCGCGTGACTATGGGAGGTGCGACGTTCCTCTCGATGCCAGTCGAAGACCTCCCTGCCTCGTGGAGAGACGACTCACGACAAAGAGGTGAGGCGCTCTTCTGCCTTGTCAATGACGATTGGCAAGCCGCCGCGACAGTACCAGTTGTCTAGAGCGGCCCCCAATTAGGAACTCTCATTAGGAAGTCATTCTGCAGCTGAGACGCAGTGACGGCGAGCCGGAGAGCCGACGGACGCCGACTCGCTGATCCAGTGACGAGCGAGAACGGAAAGAGGATTGCCGGTGAGCCTGTGAAGGCCTCCGCCACGTGTGTGGTCGGGGGCCTTCACAGGCTCAGGTGCTGGCGAGTCTTGGTGCTGACGCCCGCCCTCGTCGAGACCAAGGTCCCTCCGTTCGCAACTCCCTTCAGCCTTGACCCTGTCGACGCGGCTGGGTCATGGCGGTGTGCGTCTCGTCAGCGGTCAGCGCCCGAATCGGCAGCGGACTCAGACGTGTCGTGTCCGCGCGGATGCCATCGAGGAACATGGTCAGGTAGCGCCGGTACAGATCCGGCGCGATCGTGCGTGTGCTGTCCATGATGGCTGACAGGCCGACCATGACGAAGATCAGGTCGCTCTGGTCCAGATCGGGGCGCACCCGGCCCTGCTGCCGTGCTCGTTCGACAATGGCCTCGATCAACGGGGCGATCCGGTCGCGGGCGTCTGCGACCCTCACGTCCCCGAGGGCAGGGTTGTTCATGATCTGGTTCAAACCCCGGTCGCCGAACTGCATATCAAGGGCCTTCTGCAGAAAGGTCACCAGCCCGTTCCACGCGTCGGGGTCGGCAAGAGCGTCCTGCGCCACCGCGGCGACCTGTTGGAGTTGCTGCTCGAACAAGGCGTCGATGATCTCCCCCTTGTTGTTGAAGCGCCGGTACGCGGTCCCGACGCCCACTCCAGCGTGATGCGCTATGTCGTTGAGGGTCACTGACAGTCCGCGCGCGGCGAATAGCTCACTGGCCGCGTCGAGGAGACGCTCGCGGTTGGCCGCGGCGTCGCGGCGCAGTGGACGGACTGGTTCTTGGTCAGCCATAGGGTCACTCTAGTCCATAAGTGGATTGCATATATCCGTTTATGTGCTACTGTTGAAGTCAACCGGATATCAATTGTCCGCTTGTGGCCATCCACGATTGCCGCAGAGCAGTGCCCTGAACGAGCGTGCGGGCGTCGAATGAGGAAGGAATGGAGCAATGAAGTTCACTCCCAGCGGGGGGATGAGTCTCCCGGGCCCCGAGGCGTGGTTCACCGGATCGGTGTTCATCGATGGCATCGGCGAACCCCAGGACCAGGCAACGGTGGGCCGCGCCCATGTGCGCTTCACCCCGGGCGCCCGGACCGCCTGGCACACTCACCCCAAGGGCCAAACCCTGTACGTCACCGACGGCATCGGCCTGGTCGGGACCAGGGGAGGCGAAGTCCATGAGATCCGCCCCGGCGACGTCGTATTCATCGAACCTGGCGAAGAGCACTGGCACGGGGCGACGGCCACGCGCTGCATGTCCCACATTGCTATCCAGGAGGCCGACGAGAACGGCCAGATGGCGACCTGGCTCGAGCATGTCACCGACGAGGACTACGGCGCGTGACCGGACCCGGGCAGGGAGGACACCTATGATCCTGGACGAGCATTACGTCCTGTCCAACGGTGTCGAGATACCCAAGCTGGGCCTCGGGACGTGGATGGTCAGCAACGGCGATGCGGTGTCGGCCATCCGGTCCGCGATCGACATCGGCTACCGCCACATCGACACCGCCCATGCGTATCGGAATGAGAAGGGCGTCGGAGAGGGCATCAAGCGAACCGGACTGGCACGCGAGGATGTCTTCGTCACGACCAAGCTCGCGGCCGAGGCCAAGTCCTTCCGGAGCGCCGCCGAAGGAGTCGATGCTTCACTGAAGGCGCTGCAACTGGACTACATCGACCTGATGATCATCCACAGCCCCAAGCCTTGGAGGAGGTTCCACGGCGATGACCATTACTTCGAGGGAAATCGTGAGGCTTGGCGGGCCCTCGAAGGGGCGTACCAGGCCGGGAAGCTCCGCGCAATCGGCGTTTCGAATTTCGAGCGCGAGGACCTCGACAACATCCTGAAAGCCTGCGACATCAAGCCGATGGTCAACCAGATCCTGGCCCACATCAGCAACACGCCGTTCGACCTCATCGAGCACACCCAGCAGCAGGGCCTCCTCGTTGAGGCGTACTCGCCGGTCGCCCACGGGCAGTTGCTGAAGAACGACGAGGTCGCCGCCATGGCTGAGAAGTACGGGGTCACGATCGCGCAGTTGTCGATCCGGTACACCCTGCAACTCGGCCTTCTGCCGCTGCCCAAGACCACGAATCCCGAGCACATGCGCAACAACGCCGAGGTCGACTTCGTGATCTCCGACCAGGACATGGAGTCCCTGAAGAACATCGACAAGATTGAGGACTACGGCGACGCCAGCATGATGCCCGTCTACGGCGGCGAGTTGAATCTGAGCAGCATGGCCAAGATGGCTTGGCGGTCTCTTCGAAGGTGGGGATGAAGCCGTTGTCCCTCTTGAGAAGGATGTGGGCCGTCGTGCCTGCGTCGGCGGTCCTGGCGTCACTGGCCGCCTGCTCGGCCGGGAGCGAGGCAAACAGTGGAGTCGACGAGACTGCGCCGTCCACAGCGAACACTGCCAGCCCGACTCCCGGGGCTGTGATCACCACCCGGACCACGGATGACAAAGGAGAGAACGACGTGCAGGACAATACCCTGAACCTGGCGGTCGGCGACACCGTGTGGACAGCGACCCTGACGGACAACTCCTCCGTGGAGGCGCTGAAGGAGTTGCTCGCGGACGGTCCCCTCACGATCGACATGCATGATTACGAGGGGATGGAGAAGGTCGGCCCATTGGGGACGGATCTTCCGAGGAATGACGAGCAGATCACCACGAAGCCCGGGGACCTGATCCTGTACCAGGGCGACGCCCTGGTCATCTACTACGCACCGAATTCCTGGAACTTCACCAGACTCGGGCGCATCGAGGATGTGACTGCTGGCGAGCTGAAGGACGCGCTTGGACCCGGTGACGTGAAGGTGACCCTGTCCATGGACCGAACCCCCTAACCCGACAACCCGGTGGGCAAGAACACCTGCCGGCCGACCCGATTCAACGAGGAGTACCAATGATTCTGAACGAGAACTACACCTTGGCCAACGGAGTGGAGATCCCCAAGATCGGCCTTGGCACCTGGATGATTGACGATGCCGCCGTGGTGGGCGCAGTCCAGGATGCTGTCGAGGTCGGTTACCGTCACATCGACACCGCCCAGGCGTACATGAACGAGCGCGGGGTCGGCGAGGGCATCAAGAAGGCCGGACTGGCACGTCAGGACGTCTTCGTCACGACCAAGCTCGCAGCCGAGGCCAAGTCCTACCAGGGTGCCGCCGACGGAGTCGATGCTTCGCTGAAGGCGCTGAAACTCGACTACATCGACCTGATGATCATCCACAGCCCGAAGCCGTGGATGGAGTACCACGACCCCAACCGCTACTTGGCTGAGAACCGTGAGGTCTGGCGCGCGCTGGAGGAGGCGTACGAGGCGGGCAAGCTCCGCGCAATCGGCGTTTCGAATTTCGAGCGCGAGGACCTCGACAACATCCTGCAGGACTGCAGCGTCAAGCCGATGGTCAACCAGATCCTGGCCCACATCAGCAACACGCCGTTCGACCTCATCGAGCACACCCAGCAGCAAGGCATCCTCGTGGAAGCCTACTCACCTGTGGCGCACGGCGAACTCCTCAAGAACCGGGAAGTCGCCGCCATGGCCGAGAAGTACTCAGTCACGATCGCGCAGTTGTCGATCCGGTACACCCTGCAACTCGATCTCTTGCCGCTGCCCAAGACCGTCAACCCCGAGCACATGCGCAACAACGCCGAGGTCGACTTCGTGATCTCCGACCAGGACATGGAGTCCCTGAAGAAAACCGACAAGATTGAGGACTACGGCGACGCCAGCATCATGCCTGTGTTCGGCGGCAAACTGTGACGACTTGGCCGACGGAGCAACTGCTTGTCATCGCCAGTGCAGACGATCTGCACATCTCGCCGCTTCGTCCCGACGGGGTCACATACGGAACCCCGACGTGGATCTGGTCGGTGGCCGTCGAGGGGGAGTTGTACGTCCGGGCCTACAACGGCGTCAACTCGAGTTGGTACCAGGCCGCCCTGGCCCAACCGAACGGGCGCATCGCGACAGGGGGAACAGTGCACCCGGTTGAATTCGAGCCGGTGCGCGGACCGATCAACGACCGCATCGACGAGGCCTATCGGGCCAAGTACGCGAACAGCCCCTATCTCTCGCCCATGATCGGTTCGCGTGCCCGCGAGGCCACCATCCGGGTCCGGCCGATCGCGGTATCTGTTCAGCCCGAGTAGTAGATGAGTTCGCTGCACCGGCCTCGTGGAGGTGCGCGCCCTGCACGGGCTTGCGACTGGCAGAGTGGTACCCATGACGTACGAGGTCAGTGTCGAGCACCAAGCCCGCCAGGACGCAGCGATCATCCGCTCGCGCGTCACCCGGGAAGCGATCCCGGCATTCCTCGGCGTGGCGTACGCGGAACTGTTCGAGGTCCTAGGAGAGCAGGGCCTGGGGCCAGAGGGGCCACCGTTCGCGAGGTACCGCGATGACGGCGATGCCTTTGAGGTGATGGCTGGTGTCCCAGTGACGGCGGGGATGGCAGCCACGGGTCGGGTCGAGGGCGGCGAGTTGCCGGAGGCGGACTGTGCGACAACCGTGCACGTTGGCTCCTATGACGATTTGCCGGATGCCTTCCATGCAGTGATCGAATGGATCACTGCCAACGGACGGGCCATCGCCGCAGACCCGTGGGAGAGCTACTTGGATGGCCCGGAAGTCCCTGAGCCCCGCACGAAGGTATGTTTCCCGTTGCGGCCGGTTTCCGGGTGAGTCCTTTCCTCCGGTCCGGAGAAGTGCTCGTCCACATCGGGCCACCGAAGACCGGTACCACCGCCCTGCAGCAGTCGATGGCGGCGGCTCGACCGTCGATGAAGCGGCAGGGTGTCCTGTACCCGGGCAAGAAGTTCTCCCATTGGACGCCCTCATGCTCGGCTCTGGGGATCGCCACGACCGCGCACCCCTCCGATCCGCCGGTCCCACCGGAGGTGTGGGAGAGGTTCGCGGCGCGGGTAGGCCGCCGCAAGGACCGTGCGATGGTTTCCAGTGAACAGTTCGCCGACGCGAGCCCCGAGCTCGCCGTCAAGATCGTCGATGATCTCGGCGGACCGGACGTGGTCCGGGTGCTGCTCACGCTGCGGCCTTTGGCGCTGATCCTGCCCAGCTCGTGGCAGCAGTCGCTGAAGTCCGGCGCGCCCAAACCCTTGCCCGGTCCGCTGCGGCATGCGAAGTCGCGGGTTGTGAAGCCCTACGAGGCCTGGTTGCGGGAGACGCTAGAGGGCAGGAACTCGACGTTCTGGCGGAGGTTTGACTATGCGGCCCTCGTGGGGCGCTGGGCGCGGATCGTGGGGCCGGATCGTGTTGCGGTGATCGTGGTGGATTCCGGCGACCCCTTGCGCATCCTGCGGGACACCGAAGGACTGCTCGGGCTGGAGTCCGGCACGTTGGAACGGGTCACCACCAAGACCAACCGGTCCTTGACATACGAGGAGGCGGCACTGGTCCGGCAGTGGCTCGTGACGCTTGAACGCAACCTTGCGATGCCCGCGGAGCAGTACCACCAATGGATCCGGCGCGGGGCGCTGTGGGGTCTCGTGGATGGTCGCGCGCCCGGCGTCGACGAGCATTCGATCCGGACACCTGACTGGGCTCTGGACCAGGTGAACGCGCGTACCCATGAGATGACTGCTCAGATCGAGGCGATGGGCGTCCACATCAGTGGCGACCTTGAGAATCTGGTCGTTCCGCAAGCGCCCTCGGCGACGCCTGACGGGGAAGTCAACACGGTGCCCGTCGATGTCGCCGTCCAATTGCTCATGGGTCTGGCCACGATGGCTGCCAAAGACGTCAGATAGCGGTCCGACAACCCCGTCGAATGGCCTCGAATCGGTCCGCTGGGGGATGCGTCCAGCGATCCTGGACCGGGGAGGCCGTTACCGCGGGCCGGCCGCCGGTGCGCGTTAGGCGGGAAGGATCCCGGGCGGAGATCGCTGGCGTTAGTGGTCCGTGGCCGTGGCCGGCCGCCCGTTCTGGCGGGCAAACGCCGGCAGAGACCGCTCGCGTTAGTCATCCCGGGCCGTGGCGGGCCGCCCGTTCAGGCGGGGAAATGCCGGGCGAAATCGCTCGCGTTAGAGAACGTGCACGAGGTTAGTGAAGCCACACGTGCGTTCTCTAACCTCGTGCACATTCTCTAACCTCGCGGCCAACTCCTGTCGCTACCGAGTACCCCAGCCATTTTCGGACTAGAGAACGTGCACGAGGTTAGAAACACGAAACCCTAGCGCTGAACCTGGGGCAAGTCCGACGTCAGCCCACGCCCTCCGGGCTCGTCGCGTTCACACGGAACGGGTCGTTCAGCGGAAAGGCTGCGATCAACACCCCGTTCAGCACGAAATGCCATGCGAAAACGTCCGGACCCGCCTCCTCCAACAGTCAGAGATCACCGAGTCGAGGCGCTCGTCCTACGGCAGAGTGAACCCGGTGGTGGTGTCCCGCGTCACCGAGACTGTGCCGTTCGCAATTGAGATCTTGGGTCTGCTGTTCCCGGCCGCAACGACGGTGACCCAAGTGCGCTTCCTGCCTTTCGCGACCACGGCGCTTCGCTGTACCACAGTCCCCTTCACGAGTTCGCCGTAACCGGCGGTGAACCATCCATCCGGACGCCGGCCATTGGGCCGGTATTTGCGCACCTTGCCGCCGCCGGTGAAACGCATGCGGGCGGCAGCGGTTGCGGCGGTCAGTTTCGCGCCCCGTTTGTAGGTAGCGACCTTCACCCCGTTGGGAATCTGCCAGCGCTGGTCGATCTTGATCCGCTTCTTGGCTTTGATCTTGTCCACGACCACAAGCGCGTCTATCCCGGCGTCGTAGTACACGCACCGTTTGATCCTGGCAGCGACGTACGTTCGATCGCGCACGCACGTCCGGTCGTATGCACCATCGGCGGCAACGCGCTTCCTCTGAGCGGTCGGCACGCGGACCGCCGCTGACTTCTTCGACTTCTTCTTTTTCTTGGGCTTCTTCTCGGTGACCCTGATCACGCTGTGCCCGGACCGGCTCACTATGTAGTTTCGGATCGCGGAGTTGTCGTAACGGTAGGGTCCTGGATCGCCCACGAACTCCGAGCCGTAGCTGTTGAAGGTGACAGATCCGAGATCGCTGTGCACGTGGGCCGTCACGTAAGGTCTGGAAACGCGCACGGAGTAGAACGACGGACGGTGACCGTCCACGTCGGTCCAACTGTTACGACCGAAGGCGTAGCCTCCCGAGAAGACCTCGTACAACTTCGACGGCGGTTGTCCTTCCGCGCCCTGAGTGGCAGCCCACCGGGCCTCGGAGTCCGGGGCGAACCACTTCGGACCGAGTCGTGCACGGTGGGTGTCGCCCCGCATGGCGAGGTAGAAGTTCGGGTCGACGGCCGTCGCCAGGAAATGGTCCATGCGTTTCGTCGCGCTGTATATCCGGTCGTAGGACACACCGCACCGGTCGAAGACCGGCGCAAGATTCTCCAGAAGCCGCAAGGTGTAGTACGCATACCACGGCGACCCCTCCCGGTCGCTGCCGTCCGGGAGGATCAAGTAGTCGGCGAGCCGGTTGAGATTGTTGGCTGCCTTGTCCCGCCGGGCGGTGTCACCCAGGTAGCAGAAGGCGGCCAGGGCCGATCCTTGCGAATGAATCGACGTGTTGTTCGTGCCGCCGCCGAGTCGGAAGGCCTTGAGCTGGGTCTTGGCCTCCTTGCGGGTGGCTTTGACGAACCGGGCGCCGTCGCTGATGTCCGAGGCGCACGTCAACGTCCACAGGCGTTCCCCGGCAATGATCGGCTGCGTCACCGACCAGGTCCGCGTCTTCTTCTTCTTGTGCTTGCCGAGCCAGTCCCCGATGAGGTCGAAGAATCGCCCGACCATCCGGTCGTCGCCGCGGCGCGCACCCGTGTACAGCAGGGGAGTGGCCCAATACAGGCCGTTGACATGGTCGTTCCCCGACGAATCCAGGGTGCGCTGTGGCTTCCAGTCCGGGTTGCGCGTGAGGTGGTAGGTGCCGTACTGACCCAGGTCGACGGTGTTGTCGTCCATGATCGAGTCCGCCTCGGCCGCGTCCCCCTTGTGGTTCGGGATGAGCAGTCGGCACCAGGCATCCTCGCGGATGTTCTGCTTCATCGGGATCCCGTAGGGTCCCGGGGTGGGGGTGCCGGAGGGAGTGGCGGACGGACTGTCGGACGGGGTAGTGGGGCTTGCCGATGTCGTGGACTCGGTGGCCGTGGGCGTCTGGCTCGAAGTGGCCGTCGGTGATTGCGACAGCAGCGACGGGTCCGGGTCGGCAACCGCGGGTGACACGGTCGCAGTAAGCGCCAGCACCGTGAGCGCGACCAAAGGAGTACGCATACCGTTGTTCCTATCAAACATTCCGGAGATGGGCCGTAGCCCGACAACAATGCCCCAACTTCGGACGACCACACCCCGCCAGGAGTTCCATGCAACCCTCAGAGGCCGAGAAGATCGTCGGATTGCTGCGACAGCGCAGGGTCATGGCGCATGTGCACCCGACCGGGCTGCAGAACTGTGCGATCAGGGTGGTCCTGCCGGGTGGTCGTGAGGCGATCTGGGACGCGGACTCGGCCGCCGGGCTGGAGGCGCAGGTGCTTGCCGACGGGATGCTCGTCGGCTTCGTCCCGCTCATCAAAGGTTCAGAGGACTTCGATGCGCAGCAGGCCGCCCAGGCGATCGCTCAAGCGGACTACGGGTTGCGATAGGCATGTGGACGAGGGTCTGGGGGTAGCACAACCGCTGTCCACAGATTCCTGGAGGTCCTTGGCGTGTGGGCCGGCCGGACCGAGGGTTGAGCCATGTCCATATCGATCACATCGCCGCAGGCCGCCGTGGCTGCGACCCCGTATCTGCTCGGCTTCGCCCCACGCGACTCCCTGGTCCTCTTGCTGCTCTCCGGCAAAGGACTCAGCGTGTCCATGCGGGTGGATCTGCCGGAAAGCCCGGAACTGGGCTGGCTGCAGAGCGTTCTGGGCGGTATCCCCGACCCAGTGCCCACCGGCGCGGTGCTGATCGCCTTCGCAGATTCGGTTGCGCCGGACACCGCGGTGATGGCGGGTTGCTGGATGTCCGAAGTGCTGTCCCCGATCCTCGATGTGCTGGACGTGATGGTGGTGACCGATGGCCGTATCTGCTCGCTGCTGTGCGAGAGCGAGGAATGCTGTCCTCAGGACGGGATCGAACTCGAGAGTCTGCGGGATCACCCGATCGTGGCCGAATGTGTCGCCTCCGGTCTGACATGCCTCAACCGTCGGGAGGATCTGGTCGTCCGGGTGTTGCCGGTACACGATGCCTTGTCACAAGCGGTCGTGACGGAGTTGCAGAACCCTTCGCTTCTTGTGGGGGAGTACGAGCACACCCGCGACCTACTGGAGTCGCGGGCCTTCGACGTGCTGACCGCCGCCTCCGATCTGACCGCGCGTGATGTCGCATGTGTGGCCGCGGCCTGCCGGGACGTTCATGTGCGCGATCCTCTGCTTGCGCTGCTCATCGCCGGCGAGCGCGTCGCGGTGCCGCTGAGCAGGCTGCGGACGCGCCTGATGTACGCCGTGACCCATCTGCCTGACGATCACGCCGGTCCGGTGGCGGCGACCCTGGCGCTCGTGTCCTGGGCAGACGGTGATGGGGCGGCGGCCCTGGTTGCGGCCGATCGGGCCATGGAATTGGACCAGACCAATACTCTGGCACCATTGGTGGCCGACGCCCTGCAGCATGGTCTGCCGCCAGCGACGTGGGCGTCGCTGACCAAGGACATCCCTATGGACGTTCTGCGCGGACATTAGCCGCGCAGCGCGTGAAGTGTGATGGCATGCACCCGCGGGTGTGGCTCGCTGTGACTGGGTCGCGGACACCTCGTACTGTCGGAACATGCAGATCGCTCAGGACGAGGCGGCCGACGCCCTGCTCGATTCCGACCCGTTCGCGCTGTTGGTCGGGATGCTGCTTGATCAGCAACAGCCCATGGAGCGTGCCTTCGCCGGCCCGTACCGCATCTGTGAACGGCTGGGCTGGCAGTCTCTGCAACCCCGTGCGGTGGCGTCGCTCGGGGTCGATCGCTTGACCGAGATCATGAAGGAGAAACCGGCGGTTCATCGATTCCCCGCCAGCATGGCCGGCCGGATCGTCGCTCTGGCCGAGGCGGTCGAGAGCGACTATGGGGGTGACTGCACCGCGATCTGGGCTGATGGGTCGGCACAGGTGGTGGTGGAGCGGCTGATGGCGCTGCCAGGCTTCGGCGCGCCGAAGGCCAAGATCTTCCTGGCCCTGCTGGGTAAACAGCGTGCTACCCAACCGTCTGGCTGGCGGAAAGTGACTTCCCCCTACGGGGACCCCGGAACCACGCTGTCGGTCGCCGACGTCGTGGATGAAGGCTCCCTGGTCGCGGTGCGCGCCACCAAGCGGGAGTTGAGGACACGGTCGACATAGTCTGGGCATCTACCTCTGGAATACCGCGGGCGTGCCAGAATGTTGCAGTAGACGTACGCAGTCCGACCGGAACTGCGAATGCCCCAACAGACCCGATCCTCGACGAGAGGTTGTTACGTGCCGACTGTTAAGTCGAAGACGGCCACCAAGGCCAAACCGGCAACGGCGAAGAAGGTTCCCAGCAAGACCGCCACCGCGGCGAAGCCGAAAGCGGCCACGAAGACCACGACAAAGAAGGCGCCGGCCAACGGCGCCGCCAAGAAGACAGCTGCCAAGACTCCTGCGAAGAAGAGCGCAGCGAAGAGGGCCCCTGCGAAGAAGCCGGCGGCGACGGCGAAGAAGGCTGCGGCGGCGAAGAATGGACCCGCCACGAAGAAGGCGCCCGCCAAGAAGGCTTCCCCGCGCAAGTCCGCAGCGAAGAAGACCGCCGCGAAGACGGTCGCTGCCGATGGTGTGACAGAAGAGGAACTCAACGACGCCGCCGCGCTCGAGCAGGATCTGGAATCGGAGTTGAAGAAGGACCTGAAGGAGGTCGAGGAGGAGAAGGGTGCTGCCACCTTCACCTTGTCCGACACCGACGAGTCCGATGAGCCCGTGGCGCAGGTGACACAGGCTGGCGCGACCGCCGACCCTGTGAAGGACTACCTCAAGCAGATCGGGAAGGTTCCGCTGCTCAACGCAGAGCAGGAGGTGGAACTGGCGAAACGGATCGAAGCCGGGTTGTTCGCCGAGGAGAAGTTGGCCGAGAACCCCGATTTGGACACCGAGACCCGGATCAAGCTCGAGTGGATCTCCGAGGACGGCCGTCGGGCCAAGAACCACTTGCTGGAGGCGAACCTTCGTTTGGTGGTCAGCCTCGCCAAGCGCTACACGGGACGCGGAATGCTGTTCCTGGACCTGATTCAGGAGGGCAACCTCGGCCTGATCCGTGCGGTGGAGAAGTTCGACTACACCAAGGGATACAAGTTCTCGACGTATGCGACGTGGTGGATCCGGCAGGCGATCACCCGCGCGATGGCCGACCAGGCGCGGACCATCCGGATTCCGGTGCACATGGTCGAGGTGATCAACAAACTGGCGCGTGTGCAGCGCCAGATGCTGCAGGACCTCGGTCGCGAACCCACTCCCGAAGAACTGGCCGCCGAACTGGACATGACCCCCGACAAAGTGGTCGAGGTTCAGAAGTACGGTCGCGAGCCGATTTCGCTATCTACGCCACTCGGCGAGGACGGCGACAGCGAGTTCGGTGACCTGATCGAGGACTCCGAAGCGATCGTGCCCGCGGACGCCGTCTCCTTCACGCTGCTTCAGGAGCAGTTGGAGTCGGTGCTCGACACTCTGTCCGAGCGTGAGGCAGGTGTTGTGCGGATGCGATTCGGGCTTTCGGACGGCCAGCCCAAGACGCTCGACGAGATCGGCAAGGTCTACGGCGTCACCCGGGAGCGGATCCGCCAGATCGAGTCCAAGACGATGAGCAAACTGCGTCACCCCTCCCGCAGTCAGGTGCTGCGGGACTACCTGGACTGATCCGGTTCGACCAGGCCCACCTCTTCGGCGCGCCGGCCGGCACGATTTGTGACGAAGTTGGTGGCCTCCCAGGCGCAGTGTTACGAAGGTGCGCGGTCTGAGCGCTCGCGACCCAGGCACCTTCGTGACAAACGCGGTTCAGGGCACGCACCTTCGTCACAATCGCGCGGGATCGTGCTGGGCCAACCCCCTAGCGGCGGCGCGGCATTGTGAACTTGCGGGTGCCGCTGGGTTCGCTGCGTCCCGCTTCCGAATCGGCGACCACGTAGAACAAGTAAGTGCGGCCGCGCTTCGCCTTGACCCGGACGGTCTGCGACGTGGTCGTGCGCACCTTCTTGAACGCGGTTCCGTTGGTCGAGCGGTAGACGAAGTAGGCGCTCACGGGTTCGCCGAGTTCCTCGGATGCCCGCCAGTGCACACGCAGTTTGCGCTTCGTCGCCCGCCTGACCGTCGGCTTGCCGGGCGGATCAGGGGGGATGCCTTGAGCGGTTCCCTGAGCAGGCGCTGGTGCCTGGTAGACCGGGGTGGAGACCGGGGTCGCGCCGGGCGACGTGACCGGACCAGGACTCGAATGCGACTCCGAGGGCGTGGGTGTGGGTGTGGGCGAGGGTGATGGTGAGGGCTCGTCCTCGGAGCCCGCGATGGTGAAGTCGGGACCGTATGCCCAGGCCAACGCAACGCCCTGCCCGTCAAAGGGGCGCACTCGCCAGCGGTAGTCGCCGGGCTGCAGCGGTTCCAGTGACGTGCTGTACGCCAGGTTGTCGGTCAGGAAACTCGACGCCTGCGACCAGGGGCCGTCGGTGAACTGCACCTGGTACTTCTCGACGCCACCTGGGGTGTAAGAGTCGTCGACCGACTGGGCGGCGGTCAGAGCGTCACCCCAGTCAACCCGGACATTCGTTTGGTCGTCGGCCAGCGCGCGGGACAGATTCTGAACCGGCTCACTCTGCTTGCTGAACCTACCCACGTACGACGGATTGTTGATGGCCTTCCGATCGGGAACGGTGCACTCGAAGATTTCGCTCGCGGCGTCGTCAGACGTGCACGGCGTCGCGAACCAGTAGTACGTGCCCGCCGGGCCGTTGTCGTCGTAGGTCTCAGGCGGCACAAGGGCGGTGTTACGGGTGGTGTATTCGGCGACTCGGTTGGTGAAATCCCGGTCGAGGGCGATCGTCACCTCGTAGGCGACCGCGTCGGGGACCGGCTCCCAGGACAGGACCGGCACATCGGTGTCGGACATGTTCAAGTCAACCGGGATCACGGGCTCGTCAGCAGACCCGGTGCCCGCCCGGGGCGCGGTGACGTCGAAGGTGAATGTCGGCGGTGCTTCACCCGGCTCTCGTGGCTCGTCCGACCACATGCCATAGACCGGCGAGGTCGTGATGGCCGGATAGTCGGGATCGACCGTGAAGTCCACCGCGCGCACGCGGACCGAGTAGGTCCCGCCAGCGTCGATCGGCAGTCCCAGTTCGTAGTACTGGACCTGCGCGGCCAGGTCACCGGGAACTGGACCCGAGACCGTCACGGTCCTTGGATCGCCACCAGCCGTTTCAACTTCGGTCAGGAACGGGTCTATCACTACGTCTGTCCCGCCTGCATTGAGGAACCGGACGTACCACAGATCACCTGGTGCGCCGTCCTGGGTCTCGATCTCCATCTGTCCGGGACCGGACTGGGCCCACGCAGCCCCGTCCACCCACGAGTGATACGGCGACAACAGCGAGGAGCAGGTGTCCAAGGGAGCCCGCCTCACGTAGCCCCCGGCGAAGGGTGGCATCAGGATGTTGTGGGGGGTCGTGCACGTCAGTCCATGATCGCTGTTACCCGAGCCGATCTGGACCTGGTAGTAGGCGGCGCCAGGTACCGGATCCCAGGTGACGGCCACGTCGTTGACTGCGGTGCTGGTGCCTCCGGTGACAAGTCGCACGTCATCCACGCGGGAGGCAGGCGTCTCCTGCTCAGTGCCGGAAGGTTCATCTTCATTCGTCCAGCGGCGAGTGAAGACGCGCGAAGCGCTCCACGGGCCCTCCGTCTCGTCCGGGCCGATCGCCCGCACATGCCAGTAGTGGGTCTTGGCCGAGTAAGTGAACCTCGGGATGTACGTCGTGCCGAACACTGGCCGGGGCTCCCCGACTTCGCCGGGATCCTGGGGGAGGGGCGGGTCCGTGACAGTCACGAACTGGTCGTCGAGGGCCACCTCGATCTCGTAGTGGTCGGCGCCCGCGACGGCCGACCACGTGAACACCGGTTGGTCGACGGTCGTGTTGGCGGTCGGTTTCAACAGTGCCGGCGCGGGCAGCCCCGCGGCGTTGGCGACCATGGGCAGCAACGCCATGACGAAGGCGATCACGACCAACCATGCGCCGGTCATCTTCGATCTCACGACACTCCCCGTTCTCTCATCGCCGTACGAACACCCGGCTGGGGGCGCTTTCGCCGGCGGAGTTGTTGGCCGTCACCATGAACCAGTAGGGCGTGCCTTTACGCACCCTGAAGGCCGCTCGGTGCTTGGTGACATTGGTCAGCGGCTTCCACCGCTTGCCGTTGGTGGAGTAGTACACCGAGTAACTGGTGACCGGGAAGTATCGGGCCCTGGGCGTGCGCCACAGCAGCGTCACCCGGGTGCGACTCCGGAAGGCTTTGAGGGCCACCGGGTTGGCCGGCACGGCGCTGCGGGTTCGCACAAAGCGGGTGTTGCTCCACGGCCGGGCTTGACCGGTCTCGTCGACTGGACGCACCCGCCACTGGAAACGCCCTCCCAGGCGCAGGTCCGTCGGCAGCGTCGCCGGCAGGTCGGTGTTGATGGTCCTGGCGGAGTCCCAACTCGCGCCTTTGGACCGAACCTGCATCTCGTACCACTTGATGCCGCCCGTTGATGAGCCCGCAGTGCCAGTCCGGCGGGTGAATCGGGTCATGGTGGTGGTGTAGGCCTCCCAGGTGAACTCCACCCAGGGGGTCTTGCGGCGCACGGTCTTCCTGGATTTGACCAGCACCGACTGCTTCTTGAAGGATCGGAACTTGCCTTGGCGGTTCACGGCCCGGTTCTCGTTCAAGCACGAAACGGTCTTGCCGTCGGCCTTCGTGCAGGGCAGTACGAACCAGTAGTAGGAGCGGACTGCGGTGTTCTCCGGAAGCCGACCCGTGGGGATGAGCCGCGTGTTGGTGGTGCGGAAACGCCCGATGACGTTGGTGAAGTCCTGGTCGAGGGCAAGGACGAGTTCGTACTCGCTAGCCCACGCAACCGGTTCCCATTCGAATGTCGGCATGTCCAGAAAGACCAGGCCGTTACGCGGACGGGTGAGCGCTGCCGGTTGCGCGTCGTCGGGTCCGGTGAGGTTCGGTCCCAGGGTGAACACCACCGGGCTCGGCACGGCGGCCTCGAGGCTGCGGGCCTCGTCGGACCACAGACTGAAGATCTTCGCGTCGGCCACCGTCACGTCCACCGCGCGCACCCGCAGCCAATGGACCCCCTGCTCCAGCTTGGGGTTGCAGACGTTGCTCTTGTCGCCATCGCCGATGGACCCGCTCGAGTAGGGGGTGAGAGCGGTGTGAGGCGTGGTGCAGACCATGTCTACCTGGCCGTCGAACTGGACCTCGTAGTAGCTCGCGTCCGGCACCGGATCCCAACTTATCTTCAGCGCGTTGCCCGGCACTTGGATGCCTGGCTCGGCTGCGAAGTCGTCGACCACGACGTTGTCCGGACGCGCGACGTCGGTTGCTCCAGTGTGTGGTCCGAGCCAGCGCCGTGTGAAGCTTCGGACATTCGAGTAGGAACCCTCGTAAGGGGCGATGACTTTGACGCGCCACCAGTAGGAGGCGGCCGGCCAGGCGGTGGTGTCCATGTAGCGGGTGGCGGCGGTATCGACGCTGTAGGCGATATTGGTGAACTTGTGGTCGACTGCCACCTCCAAGCGGTAGGTGACGGCGCCCGACACCGGCCTCCACTGGAACTGCGGCAGGTTCAGGACAGCGCGATTCGCGGGGAACAACGGCTTCGGTTCACGGCGGTTCTTGGCCGTCGCCGGGTGTGCGACCGTGATGAGGAGCATGAGAGCGGCTGCGCAGGCGGCGAGTTGCCACAGCGCTGCCCACACAGACTTCCACTGGAACCAGACCACGATTGCCTATTCGGCATGAACCAGTGATCCCTTGAAGCCCTGGCGCTTGCGTCATGCTCCACGTGGGTGGGGATACCGCCGCGGGCTCTAGACTCAGGCAGCGTGAGCGAATGGACTTCTCAGACCGACGGCACCGTCATGCGGATGACCTTCTGCGACCCGCCGAGCCGCAACCGATTGACCACTCCGATGCTGGAGGATGCGCGTGCGCTGCTGACCAGGGCAGTGGTCGAGGGGGTGCGGGTGGTGATCGTACGGGCTGAACCGGTAAAGGGGATCTGGTCCAGTGGGCACGACATCTCCGAGATTCCCTCAGAAGTGACCGAACACACGTGGGCCAATCCGCTGGAGGGCTTCCTCGAATACTTCCGCCGGCTCCCGGTCGCCACGATCGCCGAGGTGGGCGGCGACGTGTGGGGTGGTGCCTGCGAGCTCGTGCTCAGCTGCGACCTGATCGTGGCCACCGCCGACACGCGGATGGCGGTGACTCCGGCCAGACTCGGAGTCGGATACCCGCCGTCCGGGGTGGCGCGGTTCCTGGCGTGCCTTCCTGCGCAGGTCGTCGCCCGTATGTTCCTGACCGCGGAGCCGATCACCATGCAGACTGCCTACGAGCTCGGTGCGATCACGCAGATCGTGGGCCAAGCTGCCGATCTGGAGCCGGCGGCGCGGCTGTGGGCCGACAAGATCATCCGCAACGCGCCGTTGACCATCGCCGCGACCAAAGCTGCACTCGCGGAGTTGTCCGACGCACACCTGCCGCCGGAGGTTGCTCATCGAGTCAACGAGACGGTGGCACGAGCCTGGACCAGCCAGGATCTCGCGGAGGGAATCAAGGCGTTCGGGGAGCGCCGCACGCCTGAGTTCAGGGGGCACTAGTCCTTGGCCGCTGCTTGTGGCCGTCGGTCGACGTCACGATAGGCGTTCTGTGACGAAGGTGCGGGGGCACACCCGGCATTGTCACGTGGTTGGGCGGTCGCAAGGCTCGCAACCGCGCACCTTCGTCACAATCCACCGGGTTGGCGCGCACCTTCGTCACAATGACGGCGGCAGGGTCCGCCGTCGGTGCAGAGGTCTCTAGTTGATGTCGTCGAACTTGTCCGCGTCGAGGGTGTGCGTCTCGTCCTGGATGTGCGCCACCAGGGGCTCGAGGGCGGGCATGTGCTTGCGGGCGTGGTGTGCGCAGAAGAGAAGTTCGCCGCCCTTGGTCAGGGTCACGCGTACGTACGCCTGTGCGCCGCAACGGTCGCAGCGATCACTGGCCGTCAGGGGGCTCGGGGACAGAGTTGATACCACTGGAACCACCTCCTCCTTCACACATTCTAGGTCGTTGGCCTACACCGTACTCAACACTGTCGCAGGGCCACGGGATTCCCGCATGTAGAGATGCGGGTGTTTCGCCGCCAGCGAATACTCCCCACACAAGGGTGGTTACACCGAGTTGTCAGTACCTGGCTCTACTGTGGATGGGTGCCCACGAAAACCGCCTACTCCGCTGACGCGCTCACTGTGCTGGAAGGCCTGGATGCGGTCCGCAAGCGTCCTGGGATGTATATCGGGTCCACGGACTCGCGTGGGTTGATGCATTGTGTGTGGGAGATCATCGACAACGCGGTGGATGAGGCACTGGCCGGGTTCTGCAACGCAGTAAGGGTGACGTTGTCGCCAGACGGCAGCGTGGAGGTGACCGACAACGGCCGCGGGATCCCAGTGGACACGCAGAAGAAGTCCAGGCTGACCGGCGTCGAACTGGTGATGACGAAACTGCACGCCGGCGGCAAGTTCGGTGGGGGTTCCTACGGTGCCGCGGGCGGGTTGCACGGGGTCGGCGCGTCGGTGGTCAATGCCTTGTCGTCACGGCTGGACATCGAGGTGGATCGCGGTGGGAGGACGTACGGCATGTCGTTCCGGCGCGGGGTGCCGGGCGTGTTCGACGGTGAGGGCCCGGATGCCGATTTCACCCGCAAAGCCGGTCTGCACCAGCGCGGCTCGGTGCCCAAGACGCGCAGTGGCACGAGGATCCGGTTCTGGCCGGACCCGCAGGTCTTCACACACGACACCACCTTCGACCGCAATGCCTTGTGGGATCGGGCCCGGCAGACCGCGTTCCTGGTGCCGGATCTGTCGCTGCTGGTTCGCGACGTGCGCCACGAGCACGACCATCTCGAGGAGACGTTCCGCTTCAAGGGCGGGATCGCGGAGTACGTGGACTTCCTGTCCGATGACGAGCCGGTGACGGGGATCATCCGGCTGGAGGGAGAGGGGCACTTCACCGAACATGTGCCGGTGCTGGACGGCAAGGGGCATCTGAGCACGCAGGACGTAGAGCGTACGTGCACCGTGTCGGTCGCGATGCGCTGGGACAACGGTTATGACGCTGTGACCCGTTCGTTCGTCAACGTGATCGCCACGCCGAAGGGGGGAACGCATGTGGCCGGTTTCGAGCGGGCGCTGACGAAGACCGTGAACGAGCAGTTGCGTGCCGCCCGGATCCTGCGTGCCAGTGAGGACTCGGTGACCAAGGACGACATCACCGAGGGACTCACGGCGGTGGTCACGGTGCGTCTGGCCGAGCCGCAGTTCGAGGGCCAGACCAAGGAGGTGCTCGGCACGCCGCAGGTGGCCGGGATCGTGTCCCGGGTGGTCGCCAAGACCCTCACTGCATGGTTCACCAAGCCGCCGCGGGGGGAGAAGGCCAATGCGAAGGCGGCGCTGGAGAAGGTGGCCAGTGCGGCGCGGGCGAGGTTGGCGGCCCGGCAGACCCGCGATGTGCAGCGCCGTAAGAACGCTTTGGAGTCCTCGGCGTTGCCGGCCAAACTCGCGGACTGCCGCAGTAACACCACCGACGACACCGAGTTGTTCATCGTAGAGGGCGACAGCGCTCTGGGCACGGCGAAGTCCGCGCGCAATTCGGAGTTCCAGGCGTTGCTGCCGATCCGGGGCAAGATCCTTAACGTGCAGAAGGCCTCGATGGCCGACATGCTCAAGAACGCCGAGTGCTCGTCGATCCTGCAGGTCATCGGCGGTGGCACCGGACGCAGTTTCGACCTCAACCAGGTCCGCTACGGGAAGATCATCCTGATGACCGACGCCGATGTGGACGGCGCCCATATCCGGATCCTGCTATTGACCCTGATCCACCGGTACATGACACCGTTGCTGGACGCTGGTCGGGTGTTTGCGGCGGTTCCTCCGCTGCACCGGCTCGAGATCGTTCGTCCGGGCGCGAAGAACGAGATCCGGTACACCTACTCCGACGAGGAGATGAACAAACTCGTCGCGGACCTGGAGAAGAAGGGGCTGCGGGTCAAGGACCCCGTCCAGCGCTACAAGGGGCTCGGCGAGATGGATGCCAGCCAGTTGCGCGAGACCACGATGGATCCGGCCAAGCGCCAACTGCGCAGGGTCACCGTCTCGGACGCCTCCGCCTCCAACGACGTGTTCGGCCTGCTGATGGGTAGCGAAGTCGCGCCCCGGCGGGGGTTCATCGTGGAGTCGTCCGAGGGACTCGACCGGACCCTCCTCGACGTCTGAGAACGTGACCGGCTAGGAGTCGTAGATGGTCAGTTTGCCGGTGTGCACGTCGTACATGCCGCCGGCGACCACCACGTTGCCGGGCATGTACGGGTACGAGCGGATCCGCTGGACGTCGGACTTGAGCGTCTCGAGAGGGTCATCGATGGTCCGGAACTCCAGCGAGCGCGTGTCGACCCCGGTGCTGTCCAGAATGCTCTGATGCACCTCCGCTTCGGTGCTCTTGGCCATGCGACAGTCAGTGTGGGGCATGACGATGATCCGGTTGACATCCAGCAGGTATGCGGCCAGGACCAGCGTGCGCAGCACGTCGTCGGTGACTCGGGCTCCGGCGTTGCGAAGGATCTTCATGTCACCGGACTTCATGCCCAGCACGCTCAACGGGTCGATCCGGGAATCCATGCACGTGATCAGGGCCAAGTGTTTGGCCGCGCGACCCGACATGCCCGGTTCGTGATAGGACTCCGCGAACCGCTCGTTGCCAGCAACCACGTCGTCGAAGACTGAGTTATCCATATTGGTCCTGAGCGTACCTAGGCCAGAGATTCCCCGGACGAGTGACCGGGGAAGACACCGTGTGTGGGGTCGATTATGGGCGCCGCGTTGTTCACCGCCAGCGCCGCCTCGCCGAAGCCGACCGAGATCAAGGGCACCTTGCCGGGGTATGTCGCGATGTCGCCCGCGGCATAGATCCGGGGCCGGTTCGTGGCCATCGTTGTGTCCACGACGATGTGCCGCTTCTCGACTTCGAGTCCCCACTGCGCCAACGGCCCGATGGCGGCGATGAACCCCAATGCCGCGACGACGGTATCGGCCGGCAAGCGTGATTCCTGTCCCGTTTGCTTGTGCGTAACGCGAACCCCCGTCACCGTTCCGTCACCTTCGATGGCAGACACCTCGCTCGAGGTCACCAGCCGTACGCCGAGGTCGCGCACCCGGTCGACTGTGCCGGCATGGGCTCGGAAGGCGTCGCGGCGGTGCACCACCGTCACGCTGCGGGCGATCGGGTGCAGGGACAACGCCCAGTCGAATGCGGAGTCACCGCCGCCGACGATGACGACGTCTTGGTCGGCGTGGGCATCCAGACGCGGCACGAAAAAGACGATTCCGTCACCGGTGAATCCCTCCGCGGCTGGTAACGGACGAGGCCGGAAGGCGCCGATGCCGGCGGTGACGAGCAGGACCTTGGCGTGGACCCGGATACCAGTTGCCGTGGTGACGGTGATGCCGTCGTCATGCTCCTGCAGATCCACCGCTTGATCACCCAAGAGGTAGGTCGGTGCGTATTCTCCGGCCTGGGCTGCCAGACCGTCTACCAGGTCCCGGCCGCGGACTGCGGGGAACCCCGCCACGTCGAAGATCATCTTCTCCGGGTACATCGCCGAAATCTGACCGCCGATCTCGGGCAGGGTGTCGCAGACGACTGTGCTGAACCCGCGGAAACCGGCGTAGTAGGCAGCATAGAGTCCCACCGGACCCGCGCCGACGATGAGCATGTCGGTGCTGTGACTCATGACTGCTTCCACTTGATCCCGCACCCCATGGACGGGCGGTGCGGCTCGGGCACGGGATCGCCCGCGAGCACCAACTCGATGGCTTCGCGCAGCAGTTCGCCGGTCAGGGGCTGGCCGTTCTTAGGAGTCGAGTAGTCGAACGCCCCCCGGTAGGCCAGCCTCCCGTCGGCCCCGAAGAGGAAGAAGTCCGGTGTGCAGGCGGCCCGGAAGGCTCTGGCGACGTCCTGGCTCTCGTCGATCAAGTATGGGAACGTCCAGCCGGCGCGGGAGATCTGTTCACGCATACCAGCGGGTGCGTCATCGGGGTAGTTCTCGACATCGTTTGAGTTGATGGCAACGGTGCGGAGGCCATCTACGGCATTGACCACTTCACCGAGCAATGCCTCGAGATGACGCACGTACGGGCAGTGGTTGCACGAGAAGACGACCAGAAGCGGAAGCCCGGACGCGTATGCGTGCAGGCCGACCGGGTTGCCATTGAGATCGGGCAGATCCGCGTCAGGCATGCGAGTACCAAGTGCCACCATTGTGGATTCCAGGGCCATGTCCTCAGGCTACCGGCCATTGAGGCACCCCGTCGGTGGTGCAGGTGTTGTGGAAGTGCTTGGGGCAGCGTCAACCAGGTCGGCCCAGTTTCGCTTGGCGAGATCCACCGCTTACTGCCGATCCGGTCAGGCAACTGGTCGGTGAACGCGGCACCATACCTGCCATTGGCGACGTGAACCCACCTTCGAAGTCCACGAGACGGCGGAACTCGGATTGGTCCGGGCACCGGGGTGCACGCAGACGTCTGTGGTTCAGTTTCAGGCACCAATGCGCGATCGCCACCGGCGCTCGGGAGCCCAAGCCCTTGTGCGACGCTGGTCAGGTGGATGTCGTAACTACGGTCATCGTGGCCGCGGCGACCGCGAGCGGCCTCCTCAGCGCAACGACCCAGTTGCATGATCCGGTCCAGTGGAACAAGGGCAGCGGCCCGGTCCAGATGAAGAAGGGGCTGCCAAACCCACCCGGGTGGTACCGGGCAGCCGTGGGCAAGCGCCCTCAGGAGAAGGTCCTGTTCCTGACATTCGATGACGGCCCCTCAGGCCTGACCCGCGGCTTGCTCAAGTCGCTGAAGAAGTACCACGCGCATGCGACGTTCTTCGTCACGGGCAACAGTTCCCAATCCCAACGCAAGTTGCTGGGGAAGATGCGGAAGCAAGGTCACGCGGTCGGTAACCACACCTGGAGTCATCCACGGCTGACGTCGGTGCCGACCAGACGAGTGAAGAGCGAGTTGGGACGTACAAGTAGGGTCATCGGCCCGGCGGCCAGTCCCTGTATGCGGCCGCCCTACGGACTGATCAACGAGCGCGTCGCGCGGGCATCCCTTGCCGCGGGCCTGCAGCCCGTCTTGTGGACCGCACACATCGAGGACTGGGCGCCGCACAGCCTCTCCTGGACCATCCAGAGACTGCATGCAGCCACCAAGCCCGGGGCGGTCATTCTGATGCACGACACGCACCCGCAGACCGTGGCAGCAGTTCGGGCGGTGCTGCCCAGATGGTCCAAGATGGGCTATCGCTTTGCAGTGATCCCTGCCTGTGAGACCTCGTGATTTCGGCAGGCGGATTTGTGACTGTGTGCGATTGCAGCGCTGCACAGTGGGCGACAGCGAGAGATCGGTGTATCGGTCAGGTCAGGTGCCTAGGGCCCCCGTTTGGCTCGCCGGTTCTCGTTCGGCCCACGGGTTCTCGTTCGGCCCACGGGTTCTCGTTCGGCTCGGGCGTTCTCGTTGGGCCCACAGATGGCCAAGAGGTCTAACCGGAACCCGAAGGTCTAACCGAAGGCCGACGTCCGTGAGTGGTGCCGGCGATAGGCGTCCCCGGCCATGGGTGGCCGCGGCGTTCAGACGGGAAATGCCGGGCGGAAATCGCTCGCGTTAGTGGTCCATGGCCGTGGCCGGCCGCGGCGTTCAGACGGGAAATGCCGGGCGGAAATCGCTCGGGTTAGAGAACGTGCACGAGGTTAGAGAAGCCACACGTGCGTTCTCTAACCTCGTGCACAATCTCTAACCTCGCGACCATTCTCTAACCTCGCGGCCAACTCCTGCCGCTACCGAGTACACGAACGGTTTCGGATTGGTCGGAGCGGACGACCCCGCGCCCTAGGTGAAAAGGACGCCATCCGCAGTTGATTGGGTGCCGGCTGATGCCCCGATGAGGACTTTGGCCGCCGGGCTCGCGGAGCCCGATGCGTCCCGGCGGGCATCGACCTCGGGCAGCGGCAGTGGTTTGCCGCCCGGTGAGCAGGCCAACGGGGAACGACCGACCCAGCCGCCGATGAGTGCGCCTTCCGCGGAAAGCAGTCTGTGGCAGCGCACGCCGACCCCGTCTCTTCCGGTGCGCGGGAAGGCCTCCAATTCGGTGACCTTGAGGCTGCTGACCGTTGCGCCCGAGCCGGCCACGGTGACCACCAGCGATCCCTGTCGGCCCGGGCCAGCGGCTATGACGCGAGCGTCGTTCTTGAGTTTCATCCCGGCCACTCCGCGGGCCCCGGAACCCTGTACCGGGACGCTGTCGGCGGCCGCGCGCAACAACTGTCCGGCCGAACTCATGAACACCACGTCATCGTCGGCCTCATAGACGAACGCGGCGACCAGCGCGTCCTTGGCATCCAGGCTCAGGGCCTGCCTGCTCCCGGGCTCGATCTCGAACCGCTTGGCCTTCCCGAAGGCGGTCACCAGCATGACCGTCGAACCGAAGCCAGCCACTCCGGCGATCGTCACGTCGGGAGGGAGGTGCAGGAAGTCCTTGACGGCGACCGTGGCCTTCAGCGAGGGTGAGTCCGCCGTGGGCGGCAGGGTGGGCAGGTCAACCACCTCCAGCGGCACCACTTGGCCGTCGGAGGTCAGCACCGCCACCCGGCCGCGGGTGGTTGCCGGGATCACAGCGAGCAGGGCGTCGTGGGCCACCCGCTTGGCTCCGGCGCCGGGTACGTCCGCTGTGGGTGTTCGAGCAGCCATACCGGTGACGGACACCAGGACCTGGCATTCCTCGTCGGGGATCTCCAGGGCCGTGGCCTCGATGACCGGTCCAGCCGAGTCCAGCAGGACGGTGCGCCGCGGCGTCGAGTAGGTCTCCGCCACCTGAGCCAGCTCCGTGTCAAGGGTGTCGCGCAGCACCTCGTCGCTGGCCAGCAGTTCCTCGAGACCGGTGATCGTCCTGCGCAGGTCGTCGCGCTCGGACTCGAGCTCGATCCGCGAGAACTTCGTGAGCCGGCGCAGGGGCATCTCGAGGATGTAGTTGGTCTGGACAAGGCTCAGGTCGAAGATCTCCATGAGCCGTTCCCGGGCGGCGGCGGTGTCATCGCTGCCGCGGATCACCTGGATGACCTCGTCGATATCGAGGATCGCGATGAGGAGGCCATCCACGAGGTGGAGACGGTCCTGCGCCTTCTGGAGCCGGAACGCGCTGCGGCGCCGGATCACCACTATGCGGTGGTCGAGGAAGACCTGGAGCAGGTCGCGTAGGCCCAGCGTCTTCGGCGAACCGTTCACCAGAGAGACGGCGTTGATGGTGAAGTTGTCCTCTAGTGGGGTCAGCCGGTAGAGATCCGCGAGGACTGCGTCGGGGTTGAACCCGCTCTTCACCTCGATGACCAATCGGATGCCCTGTTCGCCGTCGGAGAGGTCGGTCACGGCCGATACGCCGGTGATCTTCTTGGCGTCGTGAAGTTCCTTGACCTTCTCGATGATCCGTTCGGCGCCGACGTTGTACGGCAATTCGGTGACTACGATCCCACGCCTGCGCGGCGTCAAGGATTCCACCTGCGCGCTCGCCCGGATCTTGAACGCGCCCCGGCCGCTCTCGTAGGCCTCCCGGATGCCGGAAAGGCCGATGATCTGGCCGCCGGTGGGGAGATCCGGGCCCGGCACGTAGCGCATGAGCGTCTCCAGCGACGCCTTCGGGTGTTTCAGGAGATGGCGTGCGGCCGCGACCACTTCACCCAGGTTGTGCGGGGCCATACTGGTGGCCATCCCGACCGCGATCCCGGTGGTGCCGTTGACCAGCAGGGCCGGAACTGCGGCCGGCAGGACCTCCGGCTGGACCTCCCGTCCGTCATAGTTGGGGACGAAGTCGACGACGTCCTCGTCGATGCCCTCGAGCATGGGCCGGGCTGCGGCCGCGAGTCGGCACTCCGTGTAGCGCATAGCGGCGGGGCCATCGTCCGGCGATCCGAAGTTTCCGTGGCCGTCGATGAACGGCAGACGCATCGAGAACGGTTGAGCCATCCGCACCAGCGCGTCGTAGATGGCGGACTCGCCGTGCGGGTGCAGACGGCCCATCACCTCGCCGACGACGCGCGCGCTCTTGACATGCCCGCGGTCGCTGAACAGGCCCATCTGGCCCATCTGGTACAGGATCCGCCGCTGCACCGGCTTCAGTCCGTCGCGGGCGTCCGGCAGGGCACGACTGTAGATCACCGAATAGGCATACGTCAGGAAACTGGACTTCATCTCGACGGAGACGTCGATGTCGGTGACGTGCCCCTCGTCAGGGGGGATAAGCGTTCCTGAGGCCATGGGCTTCATTCTCACTCAGGGGAACGACAAAACCGCGCAGGGGGCGGGCGCGGTGGGGAACTCAGGCGGCAGAATCCCGCAGGGTCTCGATCTGGGCCACGATCTTCGCCAAATCATCGGACAGGTTCTCGCGCAGGAACGGATCCTGGGTGTTGGCGATGCGCGCCGACAGCAACTCCTGACGGCGACGCAGAACATTCAAGTCGGCGGTCATCGTGCACCTCCAAAGCGTTTCGGTGGGCTGTTCGGGTGTCCCACGACCGGAGTATCGGCCGAAGACAATCTAGGGATTAGATCTCCCCTCCGCAACTTCTTACGATTTTACACGGACCCGCCGAGCATAGCGGTGCCGCATCCACAGTTCGGACGACCGACACGCGCACATCGCGCTCGCTACCGTGTATCCATGACCTCGCCCGCTGAGACCGCGGAGTACCCGGAGCACTGGGAAGCCGACGTCATCCTGCGTGACGGCCGCATCTGTCACATCCGCCCCATCCGCGCTGAGGACCACGACGCGCTGGCGGCCTTCCACGAAACCCTTTCCGCCGAGACCGTCTACTACCGGTTCTTCGCGCCGTATCCGAGACTGACCGAGAAGGACCTGGATCGGTTCACCCAAGTCGACTATGTGGACCGGGTGGCCCTGGTGGCCGTGGTCGCCGGCGAGATCATCGGGGTCGGGCGCTTCGACCGCATCGACCGGGCCGAAGCGGAAGTTGCGTTCGTCATCAGTGACCAGCATCAGGGCCGCGGGCTGGGCTCGATCCTGCTGGAGCATCTTGCCGGCGCCGCCCGGGAGCGGGGCGTCTCGCGGTTCGTGGCCGAGGTCTTGCCGACGAACCGGCGCATGCTGGCGACGTTCGAGGAGGCGGGCTACCGACCTACCCAGGCGATGGACGAAGGTGTCGTCAAACTGCACTTCGACATCGGTCCGACCGAGAACTCCCGGGAGGTAATGCAGGCTCGTGAGCACCGTGCCGAAGCCCGCTCGGTGGCGGCATTGCTGGCACCGCGTTCAGTGGCGCTCGTTGGCGTGAGCCGCCGTGAGGGGACCGTCGGAAACGCGCTGCTGCACAACCTCAAGACCGCCGGCTTCACCGGTCCACTGGTGGGGATCCATCCCGACGCCGAAATGATCTCCGGTATTCCGTGCTTCCCGACCTTGTCGAGTGCACCGGCACCGATCGATCTGGCCGTGATCGCGGTGCCCTCCGAGCAAGTGCTGGCAGCGATTTCGGATTGCGGAAAGGCGGGGGTGCTCGGCGCGGTGGTCGTCTCGGCGGGCTTCGCGGAGGCCGGGCCCGAGGGTCGGGTGTTGCAGCGCCGGCTCATCCAACATGCCAGGGCCAACGGTCTGCGCATCATCGGTCCGAATGCGCTGGGGATCATCAACACCGATCCTCATGTGCAACTCAACGCCTCTTTGATCCCGACGAAGGTCCCCCGTGGCCGGATCGGCTTCTTCGCCCAGTCGGGTGCGCTCGGGGTTTCCCTGCTCATGACCGCCAACGATCGAGGGCTGGGGGTCTCCACCTTCGTGTCGGCGGGCAACCGCGTCGACGTCTCCGCCAACGACCTGCTGCAGTACTGGGAGGACGACGATGCCACGAATCTGGTCCTGCTGTACCTGGAGAGCATCGGTAACCCTCGCAAGTTCGCGCGGGTGGCGCGGCGCCTGGGTGCCCGCAAACCCATCGTGGCAGTGCGCTCGGGGCGCAGCACCCAGTCGTTGCCACTGGGCCACACGGTCCGCCGGACCGCGCTGCCGTCCCAGGCGATCGATGCAATGTTCGAACAGGCCGGGGTCATGCAGGTGGACTCGTTGCCGGAGTTGTTCGATGTCGCGAGCCTGCTCAACTTCCAGCCGCTTGCGAAGGGGCGCAGGGTCGCCATAGTCGGCAACAGCGATGCGCTGGGCGTGCTCACCGCGGACGCGTGTGAGACGAACGGTCTCGACGTGGTCGGGGAGCCCGTGCTGCTGGGGCACACCGCCGATGTCGACGCCATGACGGCGGCGGTGCAGGCCGCGGTCGAGGATCCAGGTGCTGATGCGGTGATCGTGCTGCACGTACCAGTGATCCGGGGTGAGAGTGTGAGCATACGCGACTCATTGCGCGACCTCGCCGAACATTCGACCAAACCTTTGCTCGCGGTCCTGATGGCCGAGGATCACGACCGGCGCGTCATCGAGGTGAAGGGCCCGCACGGCCTCCCGGGCAGTGGCTCGGTCCCCGTCTTCCACGAGGTCGAACCTGCGGTGAAGGCACTGTCGACACTGGTCAACTACTCGCGATGGCTGGAGACTCCGCGGGGCACGATTCCCCAGTTGCCCGACATCTCGTTGGAGCGCGCCCGAGGGGTCATGCGCGGGATCCGGGACAAGGCGGTGGCGGCGCACGGTCAACAGGCGCTCGTGCCGGTGGAGAGCAAGGACCTGCAGGACCTGCTGGGCTGCTACGGCATCGACCTATGGGACTGTCATCTTGTGTCCAGCGAGACGCAAGCGGTCTCGGTGGCTCGCGAGATCGGTTACCCCATTGTGCTGAAGACCGCGCATCCGGGTCTGGTGCACCGCCCGGATCTGGGAGGGGTCCGCGTGAATCTCGAGAACGAGGCGGCCGTGCGCACCGCGTACCTGTCGATGATCGCGACTCTGCCCGCCGAGGCTCAGAAGCGACTGATACTCCAAGCACAGGCGCCGATGGGCGTCGCCTGCGTTGTGGAGAAGCGCGAGGATGCGCTGTTCGGTCCTGTGGTCTCGTTCGGCATCGCAGGTGCGGTGCCGAAACTGCTGGAGGACCGCGGATACCGGATCCCGCCGTTGACCGACCGGGACGTGGACGATCTGATCAGGGCGCCGAAGGCCGCACCGCTGCTGTTCGGGTATCGCGACTCGCCGCCGGTCGACGTCGAGCTGCTCGCCGGGCTGATCCATCGGATCGGGCGGCTGGCCGACGACTTTCCAGAACTAACCCGCCTGGAACTGAACCCGATCATCGTGTCGGCGCGTGGGCTCGCGGTGGTGGGGGCCGCCGCTTGGTGCGGACCTGCCCTCATCCGGGCCGATCTCGAAGCGAGGCGGCTGCCGGGCTGAACCTTCCGCGGAACACCCAAATCCAACCGGTGCCTGCCGTCGAGTTGCGGAGAGTGTCAAGATGGTTGCTATGGCGACACCGGTACCTGCCCGACCCAGTCTGCGCGAAGCAATCGAACGCACAGGGTACTACCCGGATGTGGTGCAGGACGTCCTGGACAACGCGCTGAGTAACGAAGCCGTGCAGGACTTCATCGTCCAGCACGAGACCACCTTCGATCGTGCCGACGAGATCCGGCGCCACATCACCGTGATGCTGCTGACGAGCACGCGCCTGCTGGTGGTTCATGTGGACGAACACTCCGACGGGCAGCGCGAGGGCAACGTCCAGGCGACGTCGGCCACGGAGTCGGTGCCGCTGCAGATGGTCGGCCCCGTCGTCATGCAACGCGTCGTGGACAATCCCGCCCATTTCCGCCCAGGTGATCTGCCCTCCGAGGTGGTCCTCACGGTCAACTGGGGGACTGTGAGCCGTATCGACCTGGAACCGGCGACTTGCGGGGACCCGCAGTGCGAGGCCGACCACGGTTACACCGGTGCGATCGCGATGGATGACTGGAGCCTACGGGTTTCGCGGGCGGCCGACGGCGACGACGTCATGCACGCCGCCATTCACTTCGCCGCGTCGTTGATTGCTGCGACCTCGGGCTGAGCGTCGATCAGGGCGCAGATCTGTAGCTGGCGGTGCGGGCGGCCGCCACCATTGTCACGAAGGTGCTGGCCCGTACTCCCGTTGTGTGACGAAGGTGCGGGATCAGCGGTGTCGCGACCGCGCACCTTCGTGACAGTCGGGGTCCCGGCCCCTCAACTTCGTTGCACGTGGGTTCGCGCGTGCGGTTTCGTTGTACTGTCTTGGCGCGTGCGCCGCGGGGATGCTCAGGCGCACTCTGGGGCCGGAGCCGCGCTCATGTGTTGAGAAGGTTCACCCGGCGCCGGGATACCGCCCGACGGAATTCAGAAGATCCGGCTGGGGTCGTCGTTGAGCACGGGCTGAGCAGGCTCGGGGCGGGTGGTGCGGGCCGCGGCCTTCGCGGCGGGGTGTTCGGCGTCCCAGTGCTGAGGCAGGGACCGTGACACCAACGGGGTGTCGGGGAGATCGACCACTCGGCCGCTGTGGTGCAGCAGGTCGGCGGTGCTGGCATCGGCCGGGGTGACTGTGCCCTCGCTGACACGGAACACCAGCGCCAGGACCTCGGACTCCGCTGCGCTGGCCTCGATGCGCCATGTGGCGTCCTCGGTCTTGCGGCAGGACCACTCGAGCTCCTCAGCAGGGACATCAGCGCGCCGGGAGGCCCGGTCCACGAGTTCCTCGACCGGGATCTGCTGCCCGGCGGCGTAGATGAAGAGCCGGCGTGCGCGCTGGACGACGAAATCCATCTCGGCCATCACGGGCTCCGCGAAACGCTGCACGAAGTCGATGGTCAGCCCGGTCTGGGCGGCGACGGCGTCGATGCTCAGACCCTTGCGGATCAGCGCTTGGATGTCGCGGGGGGTGATCGTCCCGGGCGCGGTCTTCACGGCCGTGCGCTGAAGCCCACGGCGCGCGGATGCGGCCAGGGACTCGTCGACGAGCAGCGAGTACTGCACGCCACGGCTGTCTACGAGCACGAAGTGTGTGCCGTCCTCGGACAGTCGCTCGAACTGCAATTCCCGCATGTGTGAAAGCCCCCAAATCTCAACTGATGGCCCACTCAGTGTCGCAGATGGCCGCCTGCGCACCCGGTTTGGCCGCGGCGTGTCTCATTGCGCTGCAGAAGTGGGTGTGGACTGCGACCTGGCAGCGATGATCTGCAAGGCGCGTAGTTCCGCCTTATGCACCGTCGGCCATCCCAGCCAACCGATGGCACACGCCGCGAGCGCGCAACTGGCGGTCACGAGATAGGCCGCGTGAGCGCCGTGGGCATCGATCACCACACCGGACCCGGGTGTGGCGATCGCCAGCCCGAGGGCCATGCCTGTGCTGGTCCAAGTGATGCCCTCGGTGAGTTGGGCGCTGGGCACGATGCGCTCGACCAGTGCGGTTCCCGAGATCAGGACCGGTGACACGGACAATCCCGCGAGGAAGGCAACCGGACCCAGAACGATCACGCTGCCTGCGACCGGGAATCCGAGCGTGACCACTGCCATGAGCGTGAGCAGATACGTCATGCGCCTGCCGTGATAGCGGGGCGAGGGCAGCGCCCCGTAGGTGAAACCCGCCAGCAGCGATCCGAACGCGTATACCGCCAGCAGCACTCCCGTGGCTGAGGCGGCGCCCTGTTCTTGGGCGAAGGCGACCGTGACTACCTCGAATGAACCGAATATCCCACCGACGCAGATGAACGTGAGGAACAGGAAGGGCATGCCGGGGTGCAAGACCGCGGGTCGCCCCACGCGTTTGGTCACAGGATGTGGCGGAGGTTCGGTGCGCCGCTGCGGGACGAGCCACGTGGTGCCGGCGATGACCAGAACCACACACGCGACAAGTGCTGCGGCCGGGTGAACCTGCAGGGCGAGCACCGTCGCCAGCGGTGGCCCGACCACGAAGACCACCTCGTCCAGGATGCTCTCCCAGGCGTACGCGACGTGGATTCCGTCGGACCCGGGCAGGACGTAGGCCCACCGCGCCCGGACCAAGGATCCCAGGTTGGGCATCATCATTCCGGCACCCGCAGCAAGCGGAATCACGACGGCCAGCGGAAGCCCCATGTCCAGGGCGACCAGTAGCCCGACCATGAAGACCGTGTAGGCGGCGACGGCCAGTGGCAGAACCCGGTGTTGACCGTGGCGGTCCACGAACCCGCTGACGATCGGTCCCCCGATGGCCGCAGCGACGGCGAAGCTGGCCGCGATGGTGCCGGCCACACCGTAGGAGACCCCTTTGGACGTCTCGAGCAGGACGATCCCCAGGCTGATCATGGAGATCGGAAGTCGTGCGAGCAGACCTGCGGAGGTGAAGGCCGGTGCGCCTTTCGTACGCAGGACCTTTCCGTATGGGCCGAACACGTCCGCAAATCTACTCGTCGCCGAAGTGCGTGCCCGGGTCCAGTCGTGCAAACGGACCGGTTCGCGTTCGGTTCTCGCGTTCGCGTTCGGGCTGCCGGTTCGCGTTAGTCGTCCGTGGTCGTGGCCGGTCGCCCGTTCAGGCGGGAAGATGCCGGGCTGGGATCGCTCGCGTTAGTCATCCGTGGTCGTGGCCGGTCGCCCGTCCAGGCGGGAGAATGCCGGGCGGAAATCGCTCGCGTTAGAGAACGTGCACGAGGTTAGAGAAACCACACGTGCGTTCTCTAACCTCGTGCACGTTCTCTAACCTCGCGGCCAACTCCTGCCGCTACCGAGTACACCAGCCACTTTCGGACTAGGTCTTCGAGTGGCGCAAAGGTCTGACCGGAACCCGAAGGTCTAACCGGAACCCGAGAAGCCCACCGGGAGCGCCCCTCAGAAACAGCACCGGTGGTTCAGCAGCGATGTCGCACCGTTGTCGTAATCGCCGTCGCGCTGTTCGCGGGCATCGCGGGGACCGGATCTTGCCTTCTCGCCAATATGACGTCGCGGAGCCGCCGCCACGGCGAACCAAGGACAAGGGCCTAGCGGAGCAGCGCGGTTCACAGGAGGATCAGACGCGGATGTGCGCGCCAGCACCGCATGTGGGCACGATGGGGACATGGATGCAGTTCTGCTGGTCTCATTCGGAGGCCCGGAATCGACGACCGAAGTGATGCCTTTCCTACGCAGGGTGACCGCTGGGCGCAACGTCCCCGAGGAGCGCTTGGAACTGGTGGCCGAGCACTACTACGCCCGCGGTGGAGTCTCGCCCATCAACGGGCAGAACCGGAGCTTGCAGGAGGCTCTTCAACGGGTGCTCGCTGACGACGGACTGACCGTCTTCTGGGGCAACCGCAACAGCAGTCCCTGGCTCACCGACGCCTTCGAAGAGATGGAGGAAGCCGGAGTCACCCTTGCCATCGCAGTGTTCACCAGCGCCTTCTCGTCCTACTCGGGCTGCCGGCAATATAGGGAGAACCTGGCTGACTCGATCGGGACGGCGCGCATGGAGGTCCGCAAGATCCCCGCCTACTACAACACGCCCGGTTTTGTGCGGGCCAACCTCGACCATCTGACGAACGCGTTGTCGCAAGCGGCGCCCGAGTCCCGGGTTCTGTTCACCACGCACTCGATACCGGTCGGTATGGCCGAATCGTCCGGGCCCGGGGGTGGCCAGTACGTCGCACAGCACATGGCTCTGGCCGCGCACCTGATGTCAGAGGTGGCCGCGCTGACCGGCCGTGAGTATCCCTGGGAGCTGGTCTATCAATCCAGATCGGGTCCACCGCACGTGCCTTGGCTGGAGCCCGACATCAACGATCGGCTGCGCGAACTCGCGGGGTCTGGGGTCGACGAAGTGGTGGTGGCGCCGATCGGGTTCGTGAGCGATCACATGGAGGTGGTCCAGGACCTCGATGCCGAAGCCGCCCGGACGGCAGCCGAACTCGGGCTGCAGTACCGTCGGGTTCCGACCGTCGGCGACCACCCGGTGTTTGTGCAGGGTCTGGCGGACAGTGTGCGGGCGGTCAGGGACGGCCGCAGGGTGGCCACCGACTTCAAGGACGCCCTGCCGAGTCCCTGCCCGGCCGGGTGCTGCCCGAACCCGCGGGGCGACCGGCCGGCGTTGTGCGAGGTGGGCGCATGAACGATCTCCTGCTCCAACTCGCCACCGACGCGGCAGGCCGCTCTGCGGACCTGTTGGTGGATGCGTGGGCCGACCGGTCGGTGTTGTCCACGAAGAGTTCGGCGACCGACGTCGTGACCCAGATGGACCGCGACAGCGAGGCGCTGCTGGTGGGGGCGATCAGCGACGCCCGGCCAGACGACGCGATTCTTGGTGAAGAGGGCGGCGCACGTGAAGGCACGACAGGTGTCACCTGGGTGATCGACCCCCTGGATGGCACGGTGAACTACCTCTACGGCTTGCCTGTGTGGGCCGTCAGCGTGGGAGTGCTCGTCGACGGTGAACCGACGATCGGGGTCGTGCACGCCCCCGCGCTGGGCAGCGTGTGGCGAGGGGTCGCGGGGGAACAGCCCATGGCTGACATGAACGGCAACCCGATGGCGCCCTCGGGATGCCAGTCGCTGGACCGGGCACTTGTCGGTACCGGTTTCGGGTATGAAGCGCATGTGCGATCAGAGCAGGGCCGGGTGCTCGCGCAGATACTGCCCGAGGTTCGCGACGTGCGGCGTGCCGGAGCCGCGGCGGTGGACATGTGCTGGGTCGCCCAGGGACGCCTGGACGCCTACTTCGAGCGCGGAACTCATTTGTGGGACCGGGCGGCGGCGACAGCCATCTGCAACGCGGTAGGAATCACCGTTGGTGGTCTCGAGGGTGGGCAGGCCACCGACGCGATGACGATCGCGGCCAATCCGGCCCTGTTCGACCCTTTGCGGCTTCTCCTGGCAAGGGCGGGAGCATGAGCAAACCGGATCATTATCTTCAGTATCTGGCGGCGGAGCGCGCCTCGGGCCGCATGTACAGGGCGTTGGCGAGCCTGACCGACGGAGACCGGCGTGAGGCACTGCTCGAACTCGCCTCGATGGAGGACCGCCATGCCGCACACTGGATGGCTCTGCTGCACTCGGCAGGCGTTGCGATCCCGGACGATCCGGGGGAGTTGTCCGCCGACGATGCCCAGGTTGTCAAGCGTGCCCAGCAGTTGGGGATCGGGGCTGTGATCTCGGACCTCGAACGGGCCGAGCGTGAGGGCGCCGGCATGTACGACGCCGAACCTGACGCCCTGCCCGGGATGGCCCAGGACGAACGTGAGCACGAACGGATTCTGCACGGTCTGCTCACAGCGCAGGACGCGGCCCCCGCCGACGTCCGTGCCACGCTGAACGAGGCGGAACCGTGGCACCGGACCGATAAGTCGGGCGCGTTGCGGGCGGCGATCTTCGGGGTGAGCGACGGGCTGGTCTCCAACACCGCGCTGGTGATGGGTTTCGCAGGTTCCGGGGTGGCCAATTCCACCGTGCTGTTCGCCGGTCTGGCGGGGCTACTGGCCGGCGCCTTCTCCATGGGTGCCGGTGAGTACGTCAGCGTGGCCAGTCAGACGGACTTGTTCCGCAGGGAACTGGCGCTGGAAGCCCGGGAACTGCAGGAGAAACCGCAAGAGGAACAGCGTGAACTCGAACTGCTGTACCGGGCGAAGGGTCTGGACCCCGGGACCGCGAGACGTACGGCCCAACGAATCATGTCCGACCCCGAGACGGCCCTGGACACGCTCGCCCGGGAGGAACTGGGGCTCGACCCCGACGAACTCGGCGACCCGAAGCGGGTGGCGGTCTCGAGTTTCGGGGCGTTCGCGGTCGGGGCAGTGGTACCGGTGATCCCGTATCTGTTCCTCAGTGGCACTGCGGCACTGGCATTGGCTGTCACGTTGGCTGCACTGGCCATGGTCCTGGTGGGAGGAACGGTCGGGCGTCTGTCCGGGCTAGGCGTCACCCGGTCGGCCGCACGACAGTTGCTGGTCGGTGGCGGGGCGGCGGCGGTCACATACGTGCTCGGCCGCTTGGTGGGCACTGGACTCGGCTAGCGGCGACCGCCAGATCGTGTCGAGCCCCGCCGCTGTCACGAAGTCGACGCGGCCGCGCCGGCGTGTCCCGGCAGCTCCGCAACACCTGAGGGTGAGGGCCCCGATGTGGGCCTTCAGTCGAGCCGGCGCAGGTCCTGGTTGTACCACTTTGCGTTGTGTGCGTAGACGGCCACCGAATCGTCGAAGGCGCCCGGCTTGATCACGTCGGGCTTGATCTTCGCCGGCACGCCGAGGGCCATGGATCCGGACGGCACCTCGGTACCGTTGGTGATCATCGCGGCCGCCCCCACCAGTGAATGACGCCGGATGATCACCCTGTGCAGAACCACCGAACCCGAGCCGATGAGGCAGTCGTCCTCGATGGTGCACCCCTCGAGGTGGACGTTGTGACCAATGACACATCGATCGCCGATGACGGTGTCGAGCGTGCTGGTGCAGTGAACGATCGTCCCGTCCTGGATCGAGGTCCGGGCGCCGACCCGGATGACGCCGTGGTCGCCTCGCAGCACAGCCGTCGGCCAGATTGACGATTCGGGGCCCACAATGACGTTCCCGATGATCACCGCGTCGGGGTGGACGAACGCGGTGGGGTCGATGGACGGTGTGAGTTCGCCAAGGGCGTACATGGGCATACCCCTATCTCAGCGCACGGACATCACGGTGCGCAATCGCGCGTGCGGATCCACCGGGGGGGCGCGCCGACGTCGACCCGCTGGGACAACACGCCGAGCGAATGGGTCCACATACGGCGTGTCGCAGTGGCGGCGACCGTTTCGACACCCACAGGTCGTGGTCACGGACGGCCACAGCCCGCTCCGATCGTTGGTGTGTACAGCCATGAAACGTCCCCAAGCGGGTGATTTCGCGACCCCGGGGTTGGATTGCAGGCACCGATGTGGCAGTATCGCGGCTCGAACCCCACCGCGGGCATGAAACCGCCTCCCCGGGTGTTGGGATAGACATCGCCGGATATGAGCAGGAGAGGGCATGGCAACCGATTACGACGCGCCTCGCAAGACCGATGAAGAGATGTCGGAGGACTCCCTCGAGGAGCTGCAGGGCCGTGTCAAGACCGCAACGGGCGGTGTTGACGAGGACGAGACCGAGATTGCGGAAAGCCTCGAACTGCCCGGCGCCGACTTGTCCAACGTCGCACTGACGGTACAGGTCGTGCCCAAGCAGGAGGACGAGTTCACATGCTCGTCATGCTTCTTGGTCCACCACCGCAGCCAGTTGGCCAGTGAGAAGAACGGCGTGTACATCTGCACGGAGTGTGCCGGCTAGAGCCTCAAGCGGTCAGTTCCTGCTGTTCGGACTGCGACCAGCGGGCTATCGCCTGCTGGATCGCAACATCCACCAGTGCCACCACGATCGCGGTGGTCAAGGTCCAGAGCAGCACCTGTCGGAACGGCACCTGGGTGTCGTCACGGGACGGCACGGTGCCCTCATGCCGTTTGGCATAGATGCTGTTCATCGACTTCTTGGTCGCCCAAGCGGCGCCGGCGGAGACCAGGGGTGTCACTACTCGCGGGTTCACTCAACCTCCAGTTGTCGTGCTGCGAGCCTACCGCGTCGCCCACGCCCGAATGGCCCGGATCGGCTCACCGGTGTCCGGGCTGTCCCGCCGCCGGAGTCCGGCGACCGGTATCGGACCCGGCGGGCGATGAGACCGTCAGACTAGGCGTGCGACAGAGCGCGTGCCAACTCGTCGGGGTGTCGGGAACTCACCAGCCAGTACGGCGTTTCACCAGCGGTCAACTCGATCTTGACGCCGGTGCGGCAGGCAAGATTGCGCAAGATGAGCCGGGCTCTGGTATCCGCCAGCGGTCCGGCGATCATCCGGACTTCAGCCTCGTCCAAAGCAGTCACCTCGCCGATTTGTGAGAGAGACAGTTCGTGTCGGCCCACCCGCAGACGGTCCTCGTCCACCGACACCAGAAGTCTCCTGCGCCAGATCAATGGCACCGCGATCGCGGCCAGAACGACGAACATCACAATCCCGAACGGCACCGTGATGACAGCCGAGAACGTGAAGGACAGCAGTGCCAGCAGCCCGGCCACCACGCCGTAGGTCCACCACGGCGCGCGGATCGCCTCTCGGTACTTCATGGTCGTCATTGTCCACCGACCGGGCTGAGCCCGTCACACCCCGGTCATAGGATCAGGGTGTGGGAGTCGATGATTTGACGTGGCCGAACAGTCCGACCAGCCCCCCTGCGGGTGCGACCGTCCCCCAGCGGCATCCGCAGGCGGTGACGGTCGGCCAGGAGATTCCCAGCCACTACGAGCGGTGCTACGGCTGCGGAGCCAAGCACCCGGCGGGGCTGCACATGCGAGTCATCGCCGCGGAGTCGAGTGTGCACGCCGTCTTCGAGGTGACCGACGATCATCAAGGTGCGCCGGGATTGGCCCATGGCGGTCTCCTGGGGACGGCCTTCGACGAGGCGTTGGGCGCTCTCAACTGGCTGCTGTTGGTGCCGGCGGTGACCGCCCGGCTGGAGGTCGACTTCCGTCGTCCGGTACCTGTCGGCTCGGTGCTTCACATCGACGCCAAGATCGTGGGACAGGACGGCCGCAAGGTGTACACACGGGCAGTGGGTCAGCTCGGCGAGGACGGGCCGGTCGCGGTCACAGCCAGCGCACTGTTCCTGCAGGTCCCCCTCCAGCACTTCATCGACAACGGCCGGCCCGCGGAAGTCCAGGCGGCAGCGGCGCAGCGGGTCGCACCCGGATCCGGCCTCGAGATGAATCCGTGAACCTGCTGGTCCAGCGGCTCGACCCCGGGTTGCCGCTGCCCTCGTACGCTCATCCCGGAGACGCCGGTCTGGACCTGTACACCCGCATCGAGGCCGTGCTGCGACCCGGTGAGCGGGCCCTGCTGCCGACCGGGATCGCCATCGCGCTGCCCGCGGGTTACGCGGCCTTCGTGCATCCACGCAGTGGACTGGCCGTTAAGCACGGGATCGGGGTCGTCAACGGGCCGGGCACGATCGACGCCGGGTACCGCGGCGAGATCCAGGTCTGCCTGATCAATCTGGACCGGGGGCACGATGTCCGATTCGAGCGCGGTGACCGCATCGCGCAACTGGTCGTGCAGCAGGTGCCGGCGCTGGGGATCGTGGAGGTGGACTCGCTGCCGGGCTCGGCCCGCGACACCGGTGGATTCGGTTCGACCGGTGGTCATCGGGGCGTGCCGTGAATCCGGCGGCCGCGTTACGGTGGTACAGACCAACGCGAGGGAGTGACAGTGTTCAAACGACGCAGAGGCGGATCGGCCGACCACGGCGACGAGCCAGCAGCGACCACCGGCGAGACCGTCGCCGATGAGAGCGCTGCGCAGCAGGACACCTCCGAAGCGGCCCCAAGCGCCGCGAAGGGAACGCTGGACTCGGGTCCCTTCGACATCGCGGACAAGCCCGACGACGACATTGCCAGGGTGGACCTCGGGGGGCTGCAGATCCCGATAGTGGACAACATGCAACTGCATCTCGAGGGCCACAACGAAGAGACGGACACTTTCGCCTTGGCCGTGGTCGTCCTTGACGAGCAGGCCGCGGCTCTGCAACTCATGGCTGTCGCCGCTCCCCGGTCAGGCGGTTTCTGGCTGGAGGTCATGGACGAACTCGAGAGCGAGATCACGCAGGCAGGTGGGACGATCACGCGGTCGGAGGGTCGCTTTGGGCCGGAGCTTGCCGGTCAGGTGCCGGCACAGGACCCCGAGGGCAACCCGAGCCTGCAGGCCGCGCGGTTCGTAGGAGCAGAGGGCAACCGGTGGTTCATCCGCGGGATGTTCATGGGCACGGCAGCCACGAACCCGGCGATGGGGGAGTTCTTCGAGGACATTCTGGCCGGATGCATTGTCAATCGCGGCGAGCGTCCGATGGCGCCGGGCGATCTGGTCGGTCTGAACCCGCCGGAGGGGGTCGAGGTCGAGGAAGAGGAAGGCGACGAGGGCGAGGAGCTTTACGAGGACATGGAGCCCTTCGAACGTGGTCCGGAGATCACCGAGACGCGTTGACCTCCGGTGACCTGACCGAAGAGTCAGGGCCGCCCTGAAGTTCGTGGCCGTCCACAGAAGCTCAAGAGGGATGCGGTCCGTCCAACACTCGGGCCACGGCGCCCTCGGACAGTGCTTCGGCGAGCAGAGACGGCCCGGCGCCGTTCAAGTCGCGGGGGAGCACGACGAGCGTCGCATCCGGAATCGCCTTCGCGTAGCGCTCAGCGACCGCCAACGGGTGCGTGGGGTCCTGGTCCAGACCCACGACCCGCGCGGTCGCCCGGATCGTCGCCAGTTGTGCGGCAGTAGGTGCGGGCTGGGCGGCGGCCACTCGCAGGGCGTTCGTCAGTTCCTCTGCCGGCATCGACCCCCAGGCCTGCCGCAGTTCCGTCAGGATCCAATCGCCGGCGGGTGCATGCTCCTCGATGCCTGCGATGACCTCGGACACCGAGGTGGCGGCGATAGCGTCGGCTGTGTGGGCAGTCAGTGCGGCGACCGCGGCGGGTCGATCCGTCCAGGCCGGCATGACCAGGGAGAGTCTGCCCCGCCATCCGTGCTCGATCGCGAACGCGGCGGCCGCGTGTGAGCCCAACGAGACCCCGCCGACCACATCGCCGGGACCTGGGGAGCACTCCTCGATGATGCCCACCATCTCGGCCATCGTGGCCCCGCGCACGTCCGGTGCGACGAAACGCCATCCACGACGGCCGGCCGCCTGACCGAACGTGCGCTGCATGAACTGTGCAGTCGACCCCGCGCCGTGCAGCATCACGCAGAGGGTCATGCCCTCCATTGTGTCGATTCGGCCCGGCGCGCTTAGGCTGGTGGTGTGACTGCGGAGAGCACCTGGCGCGCCCGGACCAGTACCGGGCAGCAATGTGCGCATGTGCGGATGTGCGATGCCGAGGTCGGTGAGGTGGTAGAGGTCTCCGGCACGGTCCACAGCGTGACGTTGCATCCCAGCGGCGGGGTCGAGTCCTTCGAGGCGGACATTTCTGACCAGACCGGTATCGTCCATCTCGTGTGGTTGGGCAGGCGCCGGCTGACCGGCATCGTGCCCAGCCGTCAGATCAGCGCGCGGGGGCGGGTGGCGTTCCGTAACGGCCGTAAGGTGATCTTCAATCCTGAGTACGAGCTGATGATCCCGAGTGCCGGGTGAGTAACGGGCAGGCGCACCCCGAGGCGGTGCTTCTCGAGCGCGCCATCGGCGGGTGGCGGGGAATGTTCGACTCCGGGCTGCCATCGGTCGTCTTCGTGCTGGTGTATCTGTTCAACGGCCGAGTGCTGCAGCCGGCCTTGGTCGCGGCCCTGGCGGCCGGCGGACTGATCCTGGTGTGGCGGCTGTTCCGGCGCCAGCCACTGACCCAGGTGCTGGCCGGTTTCGCGGGGGTGGCGATCTCCGCGTATGTGAGTTCACGAACGGGGCAGGCGCGGGACTTCTTCTTATGGGGCTTGATCGTCAACGTCGCCTACGGTTCGGCATTCCTCGTCTCGCTGGCGGTGCGCTGGCCGTTGATGGGAGTGGTAGTGGGCGTGATCACCGGAGATCCGACCGGCTGGCGCTCGGATGTGGAGTTGCGGCGAATCTTTGCGGCCGCGACGTGGGTGTGGGTCTTCGTGTTCGGCGGCCGGATCCTCGTACAGGTGCCCTTGTATCTGGCGGGCTGGGTGGGGGCACTGGGTACCGCCAAGATCCTCATGGGCTGGCCCTTGTTCCTCTTCGGCGCCTACGTGACCTACCGGTTGCTGCGTCCGGTGTTCGCAGCTCGACGACTATCCGAAGCGGCGGCCGAGGCTCCAGGCGATATAGGCACCGAGGAATCCACCTAGGCCCAATGAGATGCCGTTGATGTAGGGCAGGAAACCCAGGACGGTCCCGAGGACCAGACCGACGACGCCGATGACCGCTGCGATCGCCAACCCGGTACCGCCACCCTTCGAGGTCTTCTCAGCCTTTGCAGGGCTGGATTCGGGTCGTCGGGCCGGTGGCTGGGCACTCGGGGGACTCGTGCTGGCGTCGATCTCGCGCAGCAAGCGCTCGATGTCGTCGTTGTCGCTCATGTATCCATCTGAACACACCTGCGACGGCCTGCCCAGCCTGTGCGCCCGAAGCGTAGCGGGATCACTGGCCTGCTCGATGCCACCAGTTCCCGCCCGGACACAGTACGCGAGCGGCCGGGCGGGGGGTCAGGGCGGTTCCGCCCGCCGGCCGCGGGTCGGTCAGGGTCGCACGAACCGCCGACAATCCAAGGATCCATGGTCTGGCAATTCGGTCGCGACCTTGCCAGTGTTGGAGCATGGCGTCCAAGACCAAACGCGCGAATCCGTCATCAAGCAAAGTGAAGGTTTCAGCAGGCATCCTCGGTGACGCCGAGGTCGAAGCGCTGGACCGCTGGTTCCGGGCAGCCAACTACCTGTCGGTGGGGCAGATCTACCTGTTGGACAATCCGCTGCTGCGCCGGCCGCTGCAACCCGACGACATCAAACCCCGGCTGCTCGGTCACTGGGGAACCACACCGGGCTTGAACTTCATCTACGCGCATTTGAACCGGATCATCAACCGTGACGGCAGCGAGATGATCTACATCGCCGGTCCTGGCCATGGCGGTCCGGCGATGGTCGCCAATGCCTGGTTGGAGGGTACCTACTCGCAGTACTACCCGGACATCGCGCAGGACGAGGCCGGGATGCAGGCGCTGTTCAAGCAGTTCTCGTTCCCCGGTGGCATCCCGTCGCACGTGGCTCCCGAGACCCCCGGCTCGATCCACGAGGGCGGCGAACTCGGATATTCACTGTCGCACGCCTTCGGTGCGGCCTTCGACAACCCCGACCTCGTCGTGGCGTGCGTGATCGGCGACGGTGAGGCGGAAACCGGTCCGCTCGCGACGTCGTGGCACGGGAACAAGTTCCTGAACCCGGTCACGGACGGTGCCGTGCTGCCCATCCTGCACCTCAACGGCTACAAGATCGCCAATCCGACCGTCCTGGCGCGCATCCCGCACGAGGAACTCACCTCGCTGCTGGTCGGCTCGGGGTGGAAGCCGCACTTCGTCGAAGGCTCCGATCCCGACCAGATGCACCAACTGATGGCGGCGGCCTTGGACACCGCCATGTCGGAGATAGCGGAGATCCAGCGCGCGGCCCGGGAAGAGGGAAAGACCATACGCGGCCAGTGGCCGATGATCGTCTTGCGCAGCCCGAAAGGCTGGACCGGTCCGGAGATGGTCGACGGCAAACAGGTCGAGGGGACCTGGCGCAGTCACCAGGTGCCTTTGCACGACACCCACAACAACCGCGAACACGCGCGCCTGCTGGAGAAATGGCTGAAGTCCTACCGGCCCGAAGAGTTGTTCGACGAGAACGGCTGCCCCCAGGAGGATCTGCGTGACATGGCGCCACGCGGACACCAGCGGATGTCTGACCAGCCCCATGCGAACGGCGGCCGATTACTGAAGCGGCTGTCGATGCCGGACTGGACCGACTACTGCGTGGATGTCACAGCTCCCGCAACCACTACCCACGAGCCCACCAGGGTGCTCGGTGGTTTCCTGCGCGATGTGATGGCCATGAATCTGCAGTCGAGCAACTTCCGGATCTTCGGCCCCGACGAGACTGACTCGAACCGGTTGTCGGCGGTGCTGGATGTGACCGGTAAGGCGTGGGAAGCAGAGATCCTCGACGAAGAGTGGGACTCCCAACTGAGTCGCGATGGCCGCGTTATGGAGATCCTCAGTGAACACACTTGTCAGGGCTGGCTTGAGGGCTACTTGCTCACTGGGCGCCACGGGCTCTTCTCCTGCTACGAGGCGTTCATCCACATCATCGACTCGATGTTCAACCAGCACGCCAAGTGGCTCAACACGACCCGTGACATCGGCTGGCGGGCGCCCATCGCGTCCCTGAACTACCTGCTGACCTCGCACGTGTGGCGGCAGGACCACAACGGCTTCTCCCATCAGGATCCGGGTTTCATCGACCATGTGGTGAACAAGAAGCCCGATGTCATCCGTGTTTACCTGCCCCCGGACACCAACACGCTGTTGTCGACCATGCAGCACTGCCTGAACAGCCGCGACTACGTGAACGTGGTGGTCGCAGGCAAGCAGCCGGTGCTGAGCCTGCTGGACGCCGAACAGGCGCGGCTGCACTGCACGCGCGGCATCGGGATCTTCGACTGGGCCAGTTCGGACGGAGGTGGTGAGCCGGATGTGGTGCTGGCGTGCGCGGGGGACGTGCCGACGATGGAGATCCTGGCGGCGACGGCGATCCTGCGTGAGCACGTGCCGGAACTTCGCGTGCGGGTCGTCAATGTGGTCGACCTGATGCGCCTGCTTCCGCATTCCGAGCACCCGCACGGGCTTCGTGACGCCGAGTTCGACGCCCTTTTCACCACCGACAAGCCGGTGATCTTCAACTACCACGGGTACCCCTGGTTGATCCATCGCCTGACCTATTCGCGCAACGGCCACGAGAACCTGCACGTGCGTGGCTACAAGGAGGAGGGCACCACCACCACGCCTTTCGACATGTGCGTCATCAACGACATCGACCGGTTCCACCTGGTGATCGACGTGATCGACCGGGTCGAGGGCCTGGGTTCGCGCGCGGCCGGTCTGCGCCAGGACATGGTCGACCGGCGACTGGCCCATCGCCAGTACATCCGCGAGCGGGGGGAGGACCTGCCCGAGGTGCGGGACTGGGTGTGGCCCTTCTGATGCAGGGTTTGGGTCCGGCCGGGCCATAGCCTGGTGCTGTGAAGGACTTCGGCAGCGCCGACATCACGCGGTTGTACCGCGAGGAGTACGCGCAGGCGCTCACTGCGCTGGGGCGGTTCAATCTGGCCATGTTCGGCAAGACCGGGACCGGCAAGAGCACGTTGGTGAACGCGATCTTCGGAGAGGACGTCGCCGCCACCGGGACCGGCAGGCCGGTCACCACCGGTCTGGACTACTACGTCCATCCCAACGGCGTTCTGGGCATCTACGATTCACGCGGGTTTGAGACCGGGGAGGCGGGGGAGCGGATCCTGAAGGCCCTTGAGGAGATCGTGGCCATGACCCGGGCCGCCGATGCTTCCGAACGGATCCACGCTGCCTGGTACACATTGCGCTGGAGCGACCGGCGTTTCGAGGACCACCAGATGGCCTTCGTGCGCCGACTGCACGACCTCGGCTTGCCGGTGCTGTTCGTGCTCACCCAGGTGCCCTGTAATGCTGCGGGTCAGATCCACGCCGAGGCCGTCGAGTTCGCCGGGTTCATAGCGGGTCTGGGAATGCCGCTGGCCGGCGAGGGCCGGGTCTTTCTCACCAACGCCAAGCCGGACCCGTTCTTGGCGACGGTGGTCTTCGGATTGCAGGAATTGCTCGATGCCACCTTCGACACGATCCCCGAGGCCGCAGTGGCGGCGCTGTCGGCTGCCCAGCAGCTCGACTGGGGGCGTAAAAGACAGGCTGCTAAGAAGATCATTGCAGCGAGCGCGTCGTCTGCCCTGGCCACAGGCGCGACCCCGATTCCGTTTTCCGACGCGGCGATCCTGATTCCGCTGCAGATCGGGATGATCGCCCGGCTGACGGCCGCATACGGCAGCCGCCTGGCCTCCGCCCAGTTGGCCTCGTTGGTCGGATCGCTGATGCTGTCCAGCGGGGCGACCACCGCGGGCAGGTGGATGGTCTCGTCGCTGCTGCGGGTTGTGCCCGGTGGGCAACCCGCCGCCCTGGTGATCTCCGGAACGGTCGCGGCGAGCATGACCACGGCCATGGGGTGGGCATGGGTGGCGGTCTTGGAGAAGTACCTCGTGTCCGGTGATCTCAGCGACATCGAATCGATCCGGGCAGTGTTTGTCGAGGAGTTCAAGGCGCGTTTCAAACTCGGCGCGAGGACGCGCCGGGAGTTGCCGCCGGGACCTTGAGCGATGTTCAGGGCGTGTCACGGCCTGCGGAACCGCGATCTGTCCGATCGGGGCGTGTCGACCACGTTTGGCTCAGAGGAACGTCCTGGCGCTGGCCGAGCGTACCTTGTGCGGCTGTGGCGCTGAACAACAAGGCTGGGTCCAGCGACGAAGTCGGCAGCCCGGCGACAACGTGACAATGCGGCGAGGTTAGAGGTTGTCCACGAGGTTAGAGAAACCACGCGTGCGTTCTCTAACCTCGTGGACAACCTCTAACCTCGCTCAAAGGAAGCGCGATGCCGACCTGACCTGATCGGCCGGCATCGGGTTCGAACCGGTGTCCAGCCCGAGACAGTGGCGGGCCAGCCTGGAAACAGGCTGCGTAGACCGCTATTCGTGGGGACTGGTCGAGGGCGGCTTCGCCGCGGGCTTCTTGTTCGCACCCGCCTTCTTGGCAGGTGCCTTCTTGGCAGGTGCCTTCTTGGCAGGTGCCTTCTTGGCAGCGCGCCTATTCTTGGCGGGTGCCTTCTCGGCCGCGGCCTCAGCAGGGCGCGCGAGAGTTGCGATCTCCTCCAAGCCGGCCCGCAGGTCATCCACCAGTTCCGCGGGGTTGGGAACGGCGAGCGTGTCGATGTTGACGCCCACCTGGGCGACCCCGTTGTACGACATGAGCGCGCAGTTCACCGCGGCACCGGCCTTGGGCGCGTACGGAAGCATCCGCAGGATCTGGGTGCCGGCGAAGAAGACGGGGATGGGCGGCCCGGGGACGTTCGTCGCGACGAAGTCGGTTCCTTTCATCAGACCACCGGCCACCACCGTGGCGATACTGCGTGGAAGCATGGTGAGCAGCCGGAAGACCTGGTCGGTGAGAACGGCGGCCGGCTCGGTGCGTGCCTGCCGAAGGACCGGGTGCAACTGCTGGATCCGCTTCGCCGGATCGGCCTCGTTCATCGGAACCGGGAATCGGGCAGGGACCCAGGCATTGCCGGATTTGCCAGCATCCGCGGGACTGCGCAGATTGACCGGCATGTTGACGCGCAGGGCGTCCGGAATCGTGCCGTGACGGTCGTGGTAGCGGCGCAAGCCACCGGCCACACCTGCTACGAAGGCGTCGTTGAGGGTGCCGCGACCCACCTTTCCAGCCTTCTTGAGGTCGTCCAGGGGGATGTCGATCAGGTCGAAGTACACCGAGAGCGAACGCTCCCCGAAGACACCGGACAGGGGCTCTGAAGCGGGTGCGAGCAGGCGCGACAAAGACGCTGCCATCTCGGCGGCTGAGGTTGCCATGCGCATCGGGTCGGTCACCGCATCCTTGACGAAACCTGTCCCGGTGCCGATGACGCTTCGGAAATCGCCGGCCGTCGTCCGGGCTTCGAATGAGACTCCCTGCCGGATCCTTTCGGCGATGCTGGCCGCGACTCCCTTCGGCGCTTCCGGCATCGGTCCGAGATCGGTGCCCTTGCGGTCCAGGTCGAAGAGCATCGCAGCCATCTGCAGGCCCCCGACCCCATCGGTCACCGAGTGGTGGATCTTGGTGATGAATGCAGCTTGGCCGTCCTTCAGGCCGGTGATCAGCAGCATTTCCCACAGCGGCCTGGCCCGGTCGAAATCGCCCTCGGCCATCTGCTCGGCGATCGTGAACACTGGCCGCATGGTGCCGTCCGGATTCGGGACCTTGATCCACCGCAGGTGGTAGTCCACGTCGAAGTTGGGGTCGATCTCCCAACGCGGCGGTGCCAGGCTGAACGGGTTTCCCACAGCCCGCTGGCGCAACTTCGGAACCGCCCGGGTCATCCGGTCGATCCGACTGCGTACGACGTCCTCGTCGGGTTCACTGTCGAGGAGGATGACCAAAGTGATGACCGATCTCAGGATCGGGTCCTCCTCCACCCCGAACATCACTGCATCGGCCCAATCCATGCGTGGGTCTGACACGGCTCCTCCTGAAGAACTCGACTATCGTCATCTTGTCGAAGATCGGTTGGCCGCGCTCGCTGATCCGGGGGTTCGCAGCGGCCCGCCGTGCGTAGGATCGGGGCGTGGACTTCGAACCGAGCGCAAAGGCGCAACAACATCTGGACCTCCTGGCGGACTTCATGGAGACCGACGTGTATCCGGCCGAAGCCGTGTACGCCGGGCAGTTGCGGCAACTCGCTGACGCGGGCCGCCCACATGACCTGCCGCAAGTCGTCCAGGATCTGAAGGTCAAGGCTCGTGGGAAAGGGCTCTGGAACCTCTTCCTGCCCGACGTCTCCGGGCTGTCCGTCACCGACTATGCGCCACTGGCCGAGCTCACCGGCCGCAGCCCGCATCTGGCCCCGGAGGCCCTCAACTGCTCCGCGCCGGACACCGGCAACATGGAAGTCCTGCACATGTTCGGCACCGAGGAGCAGCAGGCGCAGTGGCTCGAACCGCTGCTCGAGGGCGAGATCCGCAGTGGTTTCGCGATGACCGAACCTGCGGTGGCATCCTCGGATGCCACGAACATCACGACGAGCATCGCGACCGACGGCGACGACTACGTCATCAACGGGCGCAAGTGGTGGACCACCGGCGCCATGGACCCGCGCTGCAAGATTCTCATCCTCATGGGGAAGACGGATCCGCAAGCAGATGTGCACCGGCAGCAGAGCATGGTGCTGGTGCCCATGGACACCCCGGGCGTGAAGGTGGAACGGGACCTGAACGTCTTCGGCTACGCCGAGCAGCAGGGCCATGCCGAGATCTCGTTCACCGATGTCCGCGTGCCCCGCTCGAACCTGCTCGCCGACGAGGGAATGGGCTTCGCGATTGCGCAGGCCAGGCTGGGGCCAGGACGTGTCCACCACTGCATGCGCGCGATCGGCATCGCAGAGAGAGCTCTGGACATGATGTGCGACCGCGCACTGGAGCGGGTCGCGTTCCACCGCCCGTTGGCGGCGCAAGGCGTCGTCCGGGAGTGGATCGCACGTTCACGACTCGCGATCAACCAGGCGCGCCTGCTCGTGCTCCATACGGCCTGGGTCATCGACAACCAGGGGGCGAAGGCGGCCCGTCAGCAGATCGCGGGGATCAAGGCGGTGGTGCCGCGGATGGCTCTGGACGTCGTTGATCGAGCCATTCAGACCTATGGTGGCGCGGGTGTGAGTCAGGCGACGCCGCTGGCGGAGATGTGGGCGGGGCTGCGCACTCTGCGCCTGGCCGACGGTCCCGATGAGGTCCACCTGCGTGATGTCGGGCGACTCGAACTGAAGGCCCATCTCGATGGTTGAGACCCATGTCCGCGACCAGGACGCGTTCGATGTCACTGCATTCGGTTCCTGGCTGGCCAGGGAGGTGCCGGGACTCGGTGAGATCCGGACGGTCCGGCAGTTCGCCGGCGGCGCGTCCAATCTGACCTTCCTGGTCGAGTGCGCCGATGACGCCGTCGTGCTGCGCACGTCGCCAGCGGGGCGGAAGGCAGCCTCGGCTCATGACATGGTCCGCGAGGCCCGGTTGCTGACGGCTCTGCGGCCGCAGTTCGACAAGGTTCCGCATGTGCTTGCAGTCGCCGACGAGGACTCGCCCATCGGTCGCCCGGCGTTCGTCAGCGAGTACGTGCGTGGGGAGATTCTGCGCCAGGAGATGCCCGCCGGAGCCCCGGTGGAGGCAATGGCGCAGACCTTCATCAACGCGTTCGTCAGCCTGCACGAGGTCGACACGTCGGTTCCGGGACTCCGGGCGTTCAACAAGGGCGAGGGCTACGTCCGCCGGCAGGTGGAGGGCTGGTCACGCCGCTATCGGCAGGCCCTGACCGATGACGTGCCGGACGCCGAGCCGGTGATGAAGTGGCTGGACGCCGAACAGCCCGACGACGTCGGCGCCTGTGTCATCCACAACGACTGGCGATTCGACAACCTCGTTCTGGATCCGGATGACCTGTCGGAGATCCGGGCGGTTCTGGACTGGGAACTGGCCACGGTCGGCGACCCGTTCATGGACCTGGGTTCGGCTTTGGCCTATTGGGTGCAGGCCGACGACGACGAGCAGATGCAGGCGTTCAGGCGCCAGCCCAGCAGCGCCCCAGGGATGCCGACCCGTACCGAGTTCGTCGACCGCTATTGCGCGCTGGCCGGCCGGCCGCGGCCCGACTGGTTGTTCTACGAGGTGTACGGACTCTTCCGGCTCGCCGGAATCGCCCAGCAGATCTGGTACCGCTACCGCGCCGGCCAGACCTCGAACCCGGCGTTCGCTCCGTTCGGACCGGCAGTGGTCAATCTGGTCAATCGCTGCCAGAGGTTGATCGGGTAGCCGCAATCCTTGCCAGACGCGATTGTGAGGAAGGTGCGGTCTAGCCACGTCCTCTGTAACGAAGGTGCGCGGTTGCGCGGGCCTCGACCGCCCAACTTGCTCACAATCCAGGTGATGACCCCGCAGCTTCGTCACAATGCCTGTCGCCGGATCTTCGGGCAGCGCAGGACGCAGGCGTCCGGACTGCACAGTCGCCCTCGAAGGAGCACTTCAACACCGGTCACATGAGTGTCCAGGCGCTGTGGCGTTGCGAGAACGGAATCGGCGCTGACACGGATACCGTGAGCATGGACGACAGTGGAGGCGGCTTATGACGGAATCCCCGCCGGAAGGCTCTGCAGACAAGCCAGACCGAACCCCCAGGTGGCGCGCGGCTGTAGCAGTTCTCTCAGTGCTGCTGGTGACCTTGCTGGTAATCAATGTTGTGCTACGGGCACGTCTGGACGACGCGCATGCCTCCGAGGCCGATGCATTGGCGACGGCGGAAGAACTCCGGTCCGAGAACACCGATCTCACGAAGCGCAATGACCAACTCCTCACCCAGTTGTCGACGTCCAATGACCGGCTCACAGGGCTGACCGACCGGTTGAATCTCAGCAAGAAGCAGTTGGCGGCCGCGGATGCCGATGTGAAACGACAGGTAGCCGCCCAGAACGCCGCCGAACGTGCAGTCCGCCGCGCCGATGCCGGTGTGCGCCGCGCAAGGGCCCAGGTGAAGGCGTCGCAGGCCCAGTTGCGCAACGCGCAGACCTGTTCGGTCGCCGGTATCAAGGCCCTGGCACAGATCCACTCCGGGCCGGACATCGAGTCGGGCGCGGACAAGGCGGCCAGCACTTTGCAGGCGGCGTTGCCGGCCTGTCGGGCGGGCCTGCGGTAGCCGGCGTGGAACTGGACGGGAACGGCTGGGTTCAGTGCGCTTGTGGTGCTCGCCACTGGGGCAAGCACGGTGCCGCCGGCCTGTTCTTGGTGGTCGAGGGCCGTGGATTGCTGCAGTTGCGCCCCAAGTGGGCCCATGAGGGTGGGACTTGGGCGATCCCCGGAGGGGCCCGGGACTCTCATGAGACGGTTGTCGCCGGCGCCCTCCGGGAGGCGCAAGAAGAGACCGCACTCGACCCGTCACTTGTGACGGTGCACGGGGTCCATCGCTTTCAGCACCCGGACTGGCGCTACGACACGGTTCTGGCCAGTTGCGACGCCTTGCCGGAGGTCGCCGAGCACGCTGAGAGCGTCTTGCTGGAATGGGTGCCACTGGCAGAGATCGCGATGCGGGACCTCCACCCCGGGTTCGCGGCAACGCTGCCGCAACTGTTGCTGCCCAGGGTTGCTCTGGTCGTCGACGCGGCCAATGTCGTGGGCAGTCGCCCGGACGGCTGGTGGAAGGACCGGGCCGGTGCCGCGCAGCGCCTGATCGACCGGCTCGAGCTGATCGCGGGCCGGGTCGTGCGACTCGACGGCGAACCGGTCCTCCTGGCACAAGTCGAGGTCGTCCTGGAAGGCCGTGCCCGGGCTGTCAGCGACCAGCCCCTGGATGCTCTGGTGCAGATCGTGCGGGCCGCCGGCTCGGGCGATGATGCGGTGGTGGAGCGTTCACGTAGGCTTACGGACGTGCTCGTGGTGACGTCCGACCGGGGGCTGCGCGCCCGGGTGGCCAGCAGCGTCGGGGTCAGTGTTCTCCGGGGATGGCTCGAGGCATGACTGGGCGGTACCTGGAGCGCTTCGCCTGGCTCTCCCTGGCGACCGGCTTCGTGGTTCTGGCGCTCAAACTGGTGGCGTGGCAACTCACGGATTCCGTGGGTCTGCTGTCCGACGCACTAGAGTCCACCGTGAACATCGGGGCCGCCCTGGTCGCGGTCTTCGCTCTGCGGGCGTCGAACCGGCCGGCCGACGCCGAGCACCACTTCGGACACGGCAAGGCCGAGTATCTGTCCGCGATGTTCGAAGGCTTCCTCATCCTCGCGGCGTCGGCGGCGATCATCGCCACGGCCGTGGACCGTCTGCTGAATCCCAAGCCCCTGGAGCAGGTGGGGATCGGTCTGGCCGTCTCGGTCCTGGCTTCGGTCCTCAACGGGGTCGTGGCTTTCGTGCTGCTGCGAGTGGGTCGCCGACATCGTTCCATCGTCCTGATCGCCGACGGCAAGCATCTGCTGACCGACGTCTGGACCTCGGCGGGGGTTGTGATCGGGGTGGCGGCCGTAGCCGTCACGGGATGGATAAGGCTCGACCCCCTGATCGCCTTGATGGTGGGCGCGAACATCCTCTGGACCGGGTGGGGCCTGCTGCGTGAGTCGGTGTCCGGTCTGCTCGACAGGCGGTTGTCCGACGAGGACATCGACAAAGTGGTCGAGATCCTGACCGAGCACGAGTCCGCTGAACTGCACTTCCATGCGCTGCAGAGCCGTGCCTCCGGCCGGCAGAGGTTCGTGTCCCTGCACATGCTGGTGCCGGGCAGCAGAAGTGTGCGGCAGGCGCACGACCTGGCGCAGGACATCGAGGATGAGATCGTGGCGGCACTGCCGGAGACGATCGTGAGCATCCATATCGAGCCCCTGGAGGATCCCCGGGCATGGGACGACATCCCGCGCGGGGCCGAACACCCCCTGAACCGCTCACAGACGCGGTTCGGCGAGGGGGCGGCCCCCGGATAGCCACGGGTGGTCGCCGTCGCGCCACAGTGCGTTCTGCACAGGCCAGGTGGCGAGGTAGATCTGCGCCCTTCTGTCCAACTCCGCAGCCTCCGGTGTGAGTCGGCGCAGCTCCGCAACCACCGTGGGCGCGAGGTTCGCGCCCAGCGCAGCCCAGTCCATCGCCGGATCGGCCAGCGCAGCAGCGTCCCAGTCGATGACCGCGACCAGGCCGCCGTGCGTGTCGACCAGGAGGTTGCCCCAGCTCAGGTCTCCGTGCACCAGTGTCGTGCGCACGGCGGCGGCCACCTCTGCAGCGGCCAGGCACTCGGGGGTAGGCGCCACCCGGGCCAGGACCTGCCACAACGTCGCCCAGTCGGGGTCCGGGTCGGGGTCGGCCCAGGCCGTCACCGACCGCATGTGCGCGGCGAAGCGGGCGAGTTCGGCACCGAGATGGCGCTCGGCCCGGGGATCGAGGTCCGTCTCCACCACGGGGGTCGCCCGGACACGCTCCATGACCAGGTGAGGTGAGGTGCCCCCAGTCACCACCCCGATGATGGCCGGTACCGGCAACCCCGCTTGCCTGGCCGCCTCTTGCCGGGCCGCCGCCTGGGTCAGCTGAAGCTGATCCTCGAGGTGGACGGGGAATCGCCGGATCACGTCACCATCGATCTCGATCCGGTTGCGATTGGTGCGCACACGGCGATTCTTCCCCTGGCGAACGCGGCGTGACAGGTCGGGCTTCTCCCGTAATGATGATTACATGCTTACAAGAATACAGATTGAGCAGTGGCTGACCGGTCGCTTGGGCGACTGGTTCGACGATTTCACGGTCGTGGTGGATCGTGAAGAGATCACGATCGTGGGCCGGCTGTCCGCCGAGGGCATCACCGACGAGACGGCTGCTGAAGGCCGGATCGCCCGCTTTCGGGAACAGACCCGCGAGGAGCGGATCGGTATCGCCCGCGAACTCGAGCATGCGACTGGCAAGAATGTCGCGTGGGGTGCCCGGTGCGGGCAGGCCGAGCGGTTGTTCACCCGCCTGAGTGTGCCGGTCATGACCCGGCTCAAGCAGGATGATCGGCGCGTCCTGGACACACTGGTGCACGCGGGAGTCGCACGCTCCCGATCCGAGGCACTGGCCTGGTGCGTACGACTGGTCGGGCAGCACGAGGCGGACTGGCTCCAGGAACTGCGCGAGGCGATGGAATCGGTGAACACCGTTCGAGAGCAGGGCCCGAAACCGTAGATCGGCCACGCCCGATAGCTAGTCTGATGTGCTGTGCGATGGATCCTGTTCCTGAGTTGTGCGGGGATGCTCTTGACCGGCTCGCCAGCACATGCTGACACGGGCGGGGTGGACGGGCTGTCGGTGTCCATCGGTGACGTGGCGCTTGCCGGATACGAATGCGCCACAGCCCCGGTCACTGTCGCAGCCGATGTGCCGGCATGGGCCGGATGGACGATCGCTGTGGTGGCCGCACCCAGCGGCACTCAGCGTCTCGACGCGATCGGATTCCAGGGCCGGGGACCCGGTGCCGACAACGGAAGCCTTCTGATCTGTCCGGCCGACAGCGTCGGCACCTGGACCGCGACGGTCACCACCCGCGTCCTGCTGACCCGGAACCAGTTCCTCGTCGGCTTCACCGTTACACCGCTGAGCAGCTCGACGACGATCACGACCGCACGGTCGGTCAACTCCTCGGTGAAGGTGCGCGGTTCGGTGCTGGCCAGCAACGGGATCGCCGGACGCGCCGCACTGGCTGTGTCGGGGCTGCGTAACGGGAAGTGGCGTCGACTCGGCCACACCTATGCCCGCAAGAGCGGGAAGTTCCGCTTCGTGACGCCGCGCAAGGCCGCCCGGGTGCGGGTGAGTTACGTCGGGGACGCAGTCACCACGTCCAGCAATGCCGTCGCCCGCGTGACGCATCGGTGAGACTGGCATGTCGCGAGCGAACAGACGGGCAGGTGCCCAACCGCTCACGGACGCGGACCGGAGTCGTCAGTACCAGTTCTTCGACTTGAAGTGCGCCCACGCGCCCAGTGGATCGCCGTACCGGTCCTTGATGTAGGAGGCCCCCCACCGGATCTGCGTCTGTGGGTTGGTCTTCCAGTCGGCTCCTGCACTGGCCATCTTGCTGCCCGGCAGGGCCTGCGGGATCCCGGTGGCACCCGATGATGGGTTGACGGCCAGGTGGTTCCACCCGGACTCGCGGGTCCACAACTGCTCCAGCGCGAACCATTGGTCGTCGCCCCACCCGTAGGTGTTGAGGATGTAGACCCGGGCGTACGCCTTGTTCGCGGCGACCTGTGAGGCGGTGATCGACGGGTAGCTGGGCGCCGGCGCGGGTACTGCTGATTCGGTCTCGGCGGCCTGCACCGCGAAGGTCTTGACCGGTGAGGCGACCCGGCGGTGGTCTGCGGTGGCGGGCACCTTCACACGCCACCGGTTACGGTCCGGGGCCACCTTCATGGTCACCTTGACCCGGCCGTCGGGATCCGTGGTCTTGGTCTTCTTGGTCACCCAGGTCGATCCGTCGGGGCTGTACTGAACCCGGACCTCGCGCGGTGTGCCGCCGATGATCCGCATCCGATTGCGGTGTTTCGTGCCGTCGACAGTGGTCCGGACCGTGGCTTTGAAGCCTTTCACGCGCGTGGGTGCCCGCTTCACCTTCGTTTGCGTCGCCGACGGGTCGACAGGGGTGGGCGTATCGGCCACCGCCGGACCTGCCGCGGCGACCATCAGGACTGCAGCAACTGCAATTGGTCGCATTCGATACTCCACGTCGCTGGACGTTATCGGGGGTCTGATTGACGACGCAACCGAACCACTGTGACATAACGCACATCGGCAAGCCAAACCGGCAACTTGAGCTTCACCCGATCGTGACCACCGATGGCTGTACGCAGTGTGCCGTGCCACCGCTCGGCGGCAACCACCCCCGGTGCGGCACGATGTGGCCATGGACGTATCAGAGACGCTTCTGCCCGGCGTCGGCATTCGTTACGAACTGGAAACCAGGAGTCAGAAGCGGATAGGCGTGATCGTCTACCGCGACGGCAACTCCGAGATCGTGTCGTACGCCGACGACGACCCCGATGCCAGCACCAGCCTGCTCGAGCTGGAACCCGACGAGGCCGAAGTCATCGCGGAGATTCTTGGAGCCCCCCGGTTCGCCCGGAAGCTGGCCGAGCTCACCCGTGAGATCCCCGGCCTGCAGTCCGAACCCATCCGGCTGCCGTCGACCTCGGCCTATGTGGGGAAGACGCTGGGGCAGACACACTGCCGGACATTGACCGGCGCCAGCATCGTCGCGATCGTGCGCGGCGAGGAAGTCATCACCTCACCTCCGCCGGACCAACTCCTGCTGGCCGGGGATGTGCTTGTTGCGATCGGGACCGCATCAGGGGTGCGAAAGGTGCACGGGATTCTGGAAGCCAGCACCTGACATGGGGCACGACGCAACGTTCCTGGTCGAGTTGGGATTCATGCTGATCCTGCTCGGTGCAGCGGGAGCGCTTGCGTTGCGCATCGGGCTGTCCACAGCCCCCTTGTTCCTGATGGCCGGGCTGCTGGTCGCCGATGATGGGCCGATCTCCCTGACCAGTGCGCGTCCGTTCCTCGACGCCGCCGCGTCTGTTGGTGTCGTGTTGCTGCTCCTGGCGCTGGGTCTGGAGTTCTCCACCGAGGAATTCAGCAGCTCGATGAAACGGCACGCGCCCAGCGGAGTCGTCGATTTCGCGCTCAACGCTCCGCCGGGGCTGATCGTGGGGCTGCTCCTCGGATGGGATGTCCCTGCCGCGATCGCTCTGGCCGGCGTCACGTGGGTCTCCTCGTCCGGAATCGTGGCCAAGGTACTCGGTGACCTGAACCGACTGGGAAACCGGGAAACGCCGGCTGTGCTGTCGGTGCTTGTGCTCGAGGACATCGCGATGGCCGCGTTCCTGCCGTTGCTGGGAGTGCTGCTCGTGGGCGGTGGGGTGCTCGCCGGGACGGTCGGATCGCTCGCGGCGATCGCCATCGTGGTCGTGATCCTGCTCATGGCGCAGCGCGGCGAATGGCTGGCCGAACGACTGATCAACCACGAGGACGACGAGCAGGTGCTGCTGCGCGTGCTGGGTCTGACGCTGCTGGTCGCCGGCGTCGCGGAGATCATGGGGATCTCCTCGGCCGTCGGTGCCTTCCTGGTCGGGCTGGTGATCCCACCCGCTGCTGCCGCCCGGGCTCGCCGGGTCCTCGAGCCGTTGCGGGACCTGTTCGCCGCGGTGTTCTTCCTGGCCTTCGCATCCCAAACCGATCTATCCGCGATCCCCGATGTCCTGCCCGAGGCGCTTGCGCTGGCAGGCGTGACGCTGCTGACGAAGGTGGTCACGGGCTGGTACGCCGCCGGTCGGGAGAAGGCCGCCGCTCGCGGTCGCATGCGTGCGGGCACCGTCCTGGTGGCGCGCGGGGAGTTCAGCATCGTCATCGCCGGGCTGGCCGTTGCAGCCGGCTTCGCCGAGGTGGGCGCCTTGACGACCACGTACGTGCTGCTGTTGGCGGTGAGCGGACCGGTGCTCGCCCGGTTCGCGGACACCTTCGCCAAACCCTGGGTGAGGCGGGCGGCTCTACGGTCCGGCTGAGCTGACCCACGTGCGCCCGCAGACGGCTCGCGGGAGGGGGAAGACGCGAGCCGTGCCTGCGGGCGCTCATGACAGCGGCGTTCGGATGCGCCGCCGGGTCTGGCTACTCCGAAACGGACTCGAACTGCTCGACACCGTCGCCGAGGTGTTCGAGGGTGCTGCTGGTGGCGAGTTCATCGGTGCCGAGATCGAAGACGGCGGGGGGTACGGGTGGGTTCATGATGTGCTTCCTTCGGTGACGAGTCTGTATTGGCCTCCGCCTCCATCAGTTCACACCGTTGACCCTCTGCCAAGCCCTACCGACGGGTAACGGACCGTTCGGTCGATTACCGATGAGTAATGTTGCGAGCCGCGCGATTCGTGGTCCGGCGACTCATGAGGAGCCGGCGCCCCCGAGGGCCGTCAGCGCATCCCCGCTGACCCGTTGCACCGTCCATTCGTCCATGCCCACGGCGCCGATGCTGCGGTAGAACGCGATCGCCGGCAGGTTCCAGTCGAGGACCGCCAGTTCGAGTCGTGCGAACCCTCTGCGCAGGCATTCGCCGGCCACCGCCGCGAGCAGGCCGCGGCCGGCGCCCCTGCCGCGTGCATCCGGTGTCACGTAGAGGTCCTCGACGTAGATCCCGTGCGTGCCTTCCCAGGTGGAGAAATTGAGGAACCAGATCGCCATCCCGACGACTTCGCCGTCGATCTCGGTCACGTGCGCGAACAAGTGGGGTTCGTCGCGGAACAAGGCATCCTGCAACTGTTCGGAGGTGATCTGGACCGCTTCGGGCTCGCGCTCGTACTCGGCCAGCTCGTGTATGTACTGCACAATCACGGGTACGTCTGCGGCGGTAGCACGTCGGACCTGCATGGATTCATTTGTACATGTGACCTTCGTGTCACCGAGAGGCGCCGGTGGCGCAGCCTGGATAGCCTCGGACCATGTGGATCGAGTCGGTACGGACAGCCCGCGACGCATTGCCCAGACACCTCGTGCTCGAAGGGGGATTCTCGGCATGACCGCTTCTGATGCCCTCGTGGTCTTCGGGATCACCGGCGACCTGGCCAAGCGAATGACTCTCAAGTCCCTGTATCTGCTGGAGGTCGACGGCCGCCTCAACGTCCCGGTGGTGGGAGTGGCAGGCGACGACTGGACGATCGAGCGCCTGCGGGAGCATGCTCGGCAGTGCATCTTGGACGCGGGCGAGACGATCGACGACCACGCGTTCAGGCGTTTCGCAGCCCGGCTCTCCTACGTGTACGGCGACTTCGCCGACGACGCCACGTACGACGCCGTCAGAGCGGCGATCGGGGAGGCCAAGGCCCCGACGTTCTACCTGGAAGTGCCGCCCTCCCTGTTCTCAATGGTGGTCCGGGGACTGCACAACGCGGGTCTGACGGCGTCGGCCCGCGTGGTTGTCGAGAAGCCGTTCGGTCATGACCTGGCCTCCGCCCAGCAACTCAACGCCACTCTGCACGAGTACCTCGACGAGTCGCAGATCTACCGGATCGATCACTTCCTGGGGAAGATGTCGGTCGAGGACATCCTCTACATGCGATTCGCGAACGCGATGTTGGAGCCGTTGTGGAACCGCAAGTACGTGTCCAGTGTCCAGATCACCATGGCCGAGGATCTCGATGTGGCCGACCGCGGCTCCTTCTACGATCCGGTCGGAGCACTGCGTGACGTCGTGCAGAACCACCTCATGCAGGTGTTGAGCATGGTGGCCATGGAGCCGCCTTCCGGTAGCGCAGTCGACGTCGTGTCGGATCGCAAATGGGATGTGTTCCAGTCGATGCCGGATGCGACCCCCGAGCATTGCGTGCGCGGGCAGTACGCCGGTTATCTGGATGTCGACGGGGTGGCCCATGACTCCACCACGGAGACCTTTGTGGCGTTGCGCCTCGAGATCGACAACTGGCGGTGGTCAGGGGTTCCGTTCTTCTTGCGTGCCGGCAAGTGCCTGCCCGAGAAGGTGACCGAGGTCCGTCTGGTGTTCCATCGGGCGCCGACCGTGCGGTTCGCATCCGGCGCCCACCGGCTGGCTCCCAACCAGCTGGTCCTGCGCATCGAACCCGACGCCGGGACGTCGATGATCCTGCACGCGCGCCGGGCCAACGACGGCGGTGTCCGGGAGATCCACTTGGACATGGACTTCGCCCAGGAGGGCGGGGCCGGGCGTACGCCGTACGAGGAACTGCTCTCAGCTGCCCTGCACGGGGACCGGTCGAACTTCACGCGGCAGGACTCCGTGGAGGAGACGTGGCGGATCGTGCAGCCGTTGTTGGACACCCCGCCCCCCGTCGAGAGCTACTCGCCGGGCACGTGGGGTCCGCCCTCAGCTGCTGCGATGACCCGGCACTGGGGTGGCTGGCATCAGCCCTGGCTGTGATCCTGGGCGAGCGTGAGGGCGCCGACCACTCCGGCGTCGGAACCCAGTCCGGGTTTGCGCAGCGCGGGCAGCGGAACGTACCCGTTGAGCGATTGTGTGAGCCGCCCGGGCAGACGTGAATGCAGGGCGTCGCGGCTGCCCAGCCCGCCGCCGATGACGATGCACTGCGGTGCCAGCACCAAGGTGATGTTGTGCAGGCCGGCCGTCACGATGTCCGCTTCAACATCCCAGGCCGGGTCATCGTCGGCGAGGTCTTGGGCGGGAACGCCCGCGCGCGCCTGCATCCCCGGGCCGGCGGCCAGTCCCTCGAAGCAGTTCCCGTGGTAGGGGCACACACCGGGTCCCACGGACTGCGGCAGGAGCATGTGCCCCATCTCGGGATGCTGTCGGTTCGGCGACAGGCGTCCCCCTGCGACCACGCCGCCACCGATCCCGGTGCCGACGGTGATGTAGACGACGTCGTTGTAGCCCTGGGCGTTCCCGTACCGCAGTTCGCCGAGGGCCGCCGCGTTGACGTCTGTGGTCAGGGTCATCGGGACCGCGATTCTCGCCTGCAGCAGACCCAGCAGGTCCACGTGCGCCCACCCGGGTTTCGGTGTCTCGAGGATGTGCCCGTAGGTGAGCGAGTCAGGGTCGACATCGCAGGGTCCGAACGTCCCGATGCCCACTGACTCGATCTCGTGGTCGGCGAAGAACTCGGCGCACTTCCCCGCCAGGACCTCCGGATCGTCCCCGGTCGGGAACTGCGTGCGAGCCGCCACCGAGCCATCGGACCCGACAGCGCAGACGGTTTTTGTGCCTCCGGTCTCAATCCCTGCGTACATGTCAACCACCGTAGCCGGGTCATGGGTGGTGGGACAGCGTTGTGGTTCGGCTGGGTTACCCTCGAAAAACAGACACAGCGGGAGGTTCGTCGTGAAGTGGTTGCTCGCTCTTGTCGTGATGGCAGGGGCGTTGGTGAGTCCGGTGCCGGTGCAGGCGGTGTCCACCGACGCACCGGTACCGATCCCGCGCAAGGGTGCCGATGCCTCGTGGCCCAACTGCCCCAAGGGCATGGGCATCCCGTCGCGGCGCACCTTGGGTCTGCCCATGCCTAAGAAGCACGCGAAGTTCGTGATTCTCGGTATGACGAACGGACCAGGCTTCTATCCGAACCCTTGCCTGGCACGACAGGTCAATTGGGCGCGCAAGCGCGGAATGTACGTCGGCACCTACGCGATGACGACCTACCCGAAGCGCAAGCAACTGAAGGCGTACGGCTCCGAGGGTCCGTGGCCGGCGACCACGTTGCGCAATCGTCTACGCAACGCCGGTTTCGCCCAGGCCCAGTTCAATCTCGACACCATGGGCAAGGTCGGAATCGATTCCAAGTTCATGTGGGTCGACGTCGAGCCCTACTCCGTCGCGCCCTGGACCTCCAAGCGCAAACGCAACAAGGCGGTGCTCGATGGCGTTCTGCGCGGCTACAAGGACGCGGGCCTGGATGTGGGTCTCTACACCTCACCGAGTCCCTGGCGCGACATCATCGGAAACGTTCGCTATGGGTTGCCGGAGTGGCGTACAGCAGGCGGGCATCCGTGGTCGAATACGGACTACTCCGATGCGCGGCGGATGTGCCGGGTTTCGTCGGTCCAGGGCGGACAGATCCTGGTCGCGCAATGGTGGGACACCAAACGCGACTACGACCTGCTGTGTCCAGTGGCACGGACTTCGGCACGAGTCGACCGCCTGTTCACCTGGATGGCGGCTGACGACCGGTGAAGATTCCTCCCGCGGTCGTGATCGGGCTGGTCGCGGCGGGCATGGCCGGCCCCGCCCAAGCAGCCCCGCCGCCGGTCGGCAGTTGCTTGAACTACACCGCCGATCAGTGGGTGCAGACGGGCTTCTCCGCGACCACTTTCGACTGCACGACCCCGCATAACGGCGAGGTGATGGGAACGGTGCAGGTGCCGGCTGAGATCGCTGCCAAGGGGTACTTCTCCGGCGCCGTGAAAGCCTGGTCCTTCCGGGCCTGTCAGGGCATCGCGGTGTCATACGTCTGGACCAAACCGAAGCCGAAGTTCCCGAGAGCCAGTTACACGTTGCCGCGCTCGGCACGGCTCAACGTGCAGTTGCCGGTTCCGGATCTGTGGAACGCGGGGGAGCGCTGGGTGACTTGCCTCGGCCAGAGCCGCAACGTGAAACTGAGTTCGGCGCAGGCGCGCACCGGCTCGGTCCGCGGTGCCGGACTCAAGCCGTATGTGTGCCTGAACCCCCGCGGGTGGCGTGGCACCAAGTGCACGAAGCACGATGCAGTGCGACTGACCAACCAGGTCTGGATCCCGGACTCGTACACGACCTCGTATCCGGGCACGAAGCGCATGCTCAAGAAGACGCAGAAGGCGTGTATGAAGTTGAAGAAGCCGCGGAAGCGGTATTCGCTGCGGACGTGGTACGTCCCGGGACTCGCAGCATGGGAGCGCGGGAATCGGTATGGATTCTGCGAGATTGTGAAGTAGCGGCGACTCAGACTTGTCAATTATCGATACATCTTTGAGAATAGGAACATGAATCGACTCTCGAAGACCCAGGTGGCCATGATCATCGCCGGGCTTCTCTACGTGATCTCACCGTTCGACTTCATCCCAGAGATCATCGCTGGTCCCCTGGGGATCGCTGACGACGCTGCCATTCTCGGTCTGATCGCGGCTGTGATCATGCGGGCCGCGCAGCGGCCGCAGGTCGTGACGGTGCCGGTGCAAGAACGGTGACTGATCCCAAGGCGACGCAGGACGCACCCGCGCCGGCCGAGTCGCCGAAGCCCTCCCGTGCCGCACAACGCAGGGCCGAGGAGTTCGAGCGTTTGTGCGCAACCGGCTACACCGTCTGTTGCGGTGGCGGTGGCCGCAGTCGCTGAATCGTTCCCACTCGGCGGCTTTTCCCGTTCGGTTTCCGGGTTCACTAGTCCGAAAACCGCTCGTGTACTCGGTAGCCGCGGGAGTTGGCCGCGAGGTTAGAGAACGTGCACGAGGTTAGAGAATGCACGTGTGGCTTCTCTAACCTCGTGCACGTTCTCTAACGCGAGCGATTCGCCCGGCATTGTCCCGCCTGAACGGGCGGCCGACCACGGCCCGGGATGACTAACGCGAGCGATTCGCCCGGCATTGTCCCGCCTGAACGGGCGGCCGGCCACGGCCGCGGGACGGCTGATAGACGCGAACGCGGGCCTAACACGGACCAGCCGGTCACCCGCCGCTGCGAGTAGCCGGATCCAGCACCACGGCCCTTTCCGCGGCCTTCTCCGGTGCTGGGTCCGAGGCGCAGCGAGGCTAACCCAATTCGGACTTCAGGTAGTTGAACAATGCGGCACCGGCATTCTCGCTGTACTGGTGGAGTTCCTCCGGGGTTGCGGTCACCTGGTCGCCGTGGAGCCGGTTCAACAGTGCGCAGCAGATCATGGCGAATTTGGGGAACCCCCAGTGGTTGAGGTAGCCGGCCAGCATGGCGCCTTCCATCTCGATGTTGCGCACACCGTTGTCGTGGATCCACTCGAGCCATGCCATTTTCGTCTCAGGTGTCTCCATGCAGACCGCACCGTCGAGCCGGAACTGCTCGAGGAAGAACTCGTTGCCCGCCACAGACTTGCCGGGCACGAGGTTCAGGCCACTGCCTTCGTTGGCGGCAATCACCGACTGCACGACGTCGGCGGGGAATGTGCCGTCGAACCAGTACTCGCCCATGCCGCCGTTCAGCACCCGGTACGGTCTCAGATCGGCCATCAGGCCTTCCGTCGTGACGACGATGGTTCCGCCCTCGAGCCCGACCCCGCCGCTGGTGCCCACCCGTGCCCAGAAGATCTTGTCGAGTTCCTCCAGGTCGCCGGCCTTGAGGAAGTAGACCATCCGCATCAATTCCTGCAGAGCGATGGATGCGCTGGGCATACCCATGCCGTGCGAGGCGAATATCACCCCCGCGCAATAGCGGGTCACGAAACGTTCCTCTTTGGGCAAGGAGATCACCGGGGCGCCGCCGTGGATCTGGCTCCAGGTGTTCGCGAAGTCGTGGATCCTGCCCCCCGAACCGGCCAGGATCACCGCTCGCACGTCCCTGAACGCCTCCAGAACGGCGGCGTCGCTGGAGACTCCGAAGTGGTAGTAGACGTCCGTCTGTCGACCGCCGAGGACCGCGTCCAAGAAGGCATGGTTGATGTTCTCGTCGCGCATTGCACACTCCCGGTCGGGGTCTCGAGCCGACCCTATTGCGGGCCGCACACGGCAAGCAACGCCAACGGACTCGCGATCAGGCCAGTGATGACCCGACCGGTGCCAGACACATCAGCGTCGAGGCCGGGCACGCGGTCCGGGGTTTCGGTAACACGCCGTAGGCTGGTCGGGTGCGTGGATTGCTGATAGCGGGGCTCGCCTGTGCTCTCGGCGCGTGCGGCGGCGCGGGTAACAGCGAGCCAGTTGCGCAAGCCGCCAGCGGGCCTGCCGTGGATTCCCCGACGGCAGTGCAGTCGACCTATGACGGTTTGACCCCGAAGCAGCGGATCCGGCAGCTCATCATGCCGTCTATCGACAGCCTCGATCCCGCTGACGCGAGGGCCGTTGTACGCGCCACCAAACCCGGAGGGCTCATCATCATGGCGCCGGGCACGGCCCGGCAGTGGGCTCGAGTGGTCCGGGCAGCCCAGTCCGAGGCCAAGCGACTGGGCCTACCCCCGCTCCTGATCGGGGCCGACCAAGAGAACGGCACGCTGGTCCGGCGGATGCGGATGCCGGTGACTCTGCCGGGTGCCATGGTCCTCGGTGCCGCGGTGGCAGGGGATCGGACCTCAGGACAAGCGGCAGCCGCGAAGGTCGCCCGACTCACCGGACGCTGGCTGAAGGCCGGTGGCGTAAACATCGACTTCGCGCCCGTGGCTGATGTGAACGTCCGGCCGAGCAATCCGGTGATCGGCATGCGGTCGCCCGGTGCGTTCGCGGGCATCGTGGGGGAGGCGGTGACGGGTCAGGTGACAGGGTTCGACGCTGCCGGTGTGTTGTCGACCGCCAAGCACTTCCCGGGCCATGGGGACACTGCCACTGACAGCCACCTGGGAACGGCCAGGGTCACCCACTCCCGCAAGCAGATGGCGCGCATCGATCTGCCCCCGTTCCAGGACGCGATCGACGCCGGCATCCCGGCGATCATGGTCGCCCACGTGACGGTCCCCGCCTACACCAAGCGTCCTGCCACGGTTTCCAAGCGGATCGTGACCGGCATCCTGCGTAAGCAGATGGGCTTCGACGGTCTGGTGGTCAGTGACTCGCTGGGGATGGGTGCCGTGGCCAGCCGTCCGCGCCTGGCCGTGGAGGTCCTGGCGTCTGGCGTTGACGTGTTGCTCATGCCCAACGACCCGAACCGCGCGGTCAGTCAGGTCAGGCAAGCCGCCGGAACATCCCGGTTGCCGCAGCGCCGTGTCCGTGAAGCGGTGGAACATGTGCTGGCGGCCAAGGACCGGCTAGGTCTGCTCACCTCGGGACCTCATTTCCCGAAGCCGCCTTCATCGACCCTGTCGCGCAAGGTTGCGCGTTCAACGGCTGTCGCCGGAATCACGGTTCTTGGCTCCTGCAGGGCGCTGCCCGCGTCGGGGGCGACGGTGATCGGATCGGGCCCGGTGGCCACCGGCTTGCGCAAGGGCCTGCGAGCGGCCGGGGTGAGGCAGGGGCCGACCAGGATCGTGGTCCAATCGAGCCCGCCGGGCGCGGTGGAGGTGTGGGTGGCGACCGGTTCGCCCTATGCCGCACTGCACGCTCCGGCGCGCCAGCGCGTGCTCACCTACGGCGACGTGCAGGCCTCCGGGTGGGCGGCGGGGCAGGCGCTCGCGGGCCGGACCGGCCGCCTCGGAGGGCTCCCGGTGAAGGGCCCGAAGCACTGCTCGACGCTGCGCTGACTCCTCGCGGCAACTAGCGGGCACGATTGTGACGAAGGTGCTGGCCATTCCCGTGTTGTGTTACGTAGGTGCGCGGTCAGCGGCGGCTTGACCGCGCACCTACGTAACAATGCTGCCGCCTACCCCGCAACTTCGTTACAGAAGGCGCTCGAGGTGCCATCACGCACCCGAGGATCGAGCCTCGATCCGTCGCTGTGGGGTGCGACCCGCACTCAGTGCAGAAGGTGGGACAGCGCCTTCTCCTGATCCTCGGTGGCCACGAACAGTAGTTCATCGCCGACCTCGAGCGGGTCGTCCTGGCTGGCCGCGATAACTCGGTCCTCGCGCAGGATCGCAACCAGCGCGGTGTCCACCGGCCAATCGACGTCCCCGACCGCCATGCCGATGACGTGCGAGTCGTGGGGCAGTGTCATTTCCACGAGATTCGTCTTGCTCTGCCGGAAGGTCAGCAGCCGAACCAGGTCGCCGACGGCCACCGCCTCCTCCACCAGCGCGCTGAGCAGTCGCGGGGTGGAAACCGCGACGTCGACCCCCCACATGTCGTCGAAGAGCCACTCGTTCTTGGGGTGGTTGACGCGGGCCACGACGCGGGGGACACCGTATTCGGTCTTGGCCAACAGGGAGACCACGAGATTGACCTTGTCGTCGCCGGTGGCAGCGACCACCACCTGGCATTGCTCGAGCCCCACTTGGTCCAGCGAGGCCATTTCACACGCGTCCGCCTTCATGATCTCGACGCCCTCGATGCGCGACTTCTCCACCAGGTCGGCATCCCGGTCGATGAGCAGGACCTCGTGACCGATGCCCACGAGTTCCCGGGCGATGGACTTGCCGACTTTGCCGGCTCCGGCGATGGCCACTCTCATTCGGGGTCAGCCGCCCTTCCCGCGCAGTGTGCAGTGACCCTGTCCACCGATTCCTTGGCGGTCAGCAGGACCGGGTCGTCGCCCTCCTGCAGCACGCTGTCGGCGGTGGGCACCACAACCCCGCCCTCGCGATAGATCATGGCCACGCGGGTGGGCAGCCCGAACGTGAGGTCCTCAGCCCTGCGCCCGTACCAACTGCGCTCGAGGTTCACCCGGTGCATCACCACCGCGCCGGTGTCGTCGGTCCACATCTGGTCAGGTTCGTCGGGCAACAGATGGCGCATCATCTGCTCGGTGCTCCACGCCACGGTGGCCACCGTCGGAATGCCGAGGCGGGCGTAGATGGCGGCTCGCCGCGGGTCGTAGATGCGCGCGACCACCCGCTCGACGTCGTACTTCTCGCGGGCCACCCGGGCGGCCACGATATTGGAGTTGTCGCCGCTGCTCACGGCCGCGAAAGCTTGTGCCTGTTCGATGCCGGCCGCCAGCAACGTGTCCTTGTCGAAGCCGATACCGCGCACGGTGAGTCCTTCGAAGGCTGAGCCCAATCTGCTGAAAGAGGCGGCGTTCTGGTCGATGACGGCCACCGAGTGACCGATCTCGTCCAGGGTCCTGGCAAGCCGGGAACCCACGCGTCCGCAACCCATCACCACGTAGTGCACACAACAACGCTACTGCGGCAGGGTTCCGGGTGCGCGCACTAAGCCCCTCCTTGCTCGCATCCCGGCTAGGCGGGGTCCTACGATCGACACGTGCTCACACCCAAGGAGCTTCTGCTGGGCAGGGCCCAGCGCAGCGATCGGCTGCATTCCACGCTGCTGCCCAAGCGCATCGCGCTGCCGGTGTTCGCCTCCGACGCCCTGTCCTCGGTCTCGTACGCCACACAGGAGATCCTGCTCGTGCTGTCGTTGGGCGGACTGGCGTTGTTCCACTACTCGCCGTATGTCGCGCTCGCGGTGGTCGCGGTCCTGCTGGTCGTGGTGGCCTCCTACCGGCAGAACGTCCATGCGTATCCCAGCGGCGGTGGCGACTATGAAGTGGCGACCAAGAACCTGGGGCCCAACGCCGGCCTGACGGTGGCCAGCGCGCTGCTCGTCGACTACGTGCTGACCGTGGCGGTGTCCACGTCGGCGGCGTCGGCCAATATCGCCTCGGCCATACCTTGGTTCGGTCAGCACCTCGTGTCGCTGACCGTCGGCCTGATCGTGCTCATCACGTTGCTGAACCTGCGCGGGGTCAGGGAGTCGGGAACGCTGTTCGCGATCCCCACCTACGCGTTCATCTTCGGCATCTTCGCCATGATCATCACGGCGGTGATCCGACTGGCCGCCGGCGATGAGTTGCTCGCCCAGTCCGCGAACTGGGAGATCAAGCCGGAGGCGACCTTCACGGGGTTGGCGCTGGTCTTCCTGCTCGCGCGCGCGTTCTCCTCGGGTTGCACGGCGCTCACCGGCGTCGAGGCGATCTCCAACGGGGTGCCGGCGTTCCGCAAGCCGAAGAGCGCGAATGCGGCCAGCACCTTGGTCATGCTGGGTGCGTTGAGCATCACGATGTTCATGTCGGTGACTGTCCTGGCTCTGATCACCAAGGTGAAGGTCACCGAGTTCGACTCGGACCTGATCGGGCTGCCGCCCGGCGAGGATCAGAAGACGGTGATCGCACAGATCGCGCAGGCCGTGTTCAGCAACTTCCCGGCGATGTTCATCTACGTCTCCACCGTCACGGCGTTGATTCTGGTGCTGGCGGCCAACACGGCCTTCAACGGTTTCCCGGTGCTCGGGTCGATCCTGGCCCAGGACAACTACCTGCCGCGTCAATTGCACAACCGGGGTGACCGCCTCGCGTTCAGCAACGGGATCCTCACTCTGGCCTTCATGGCGATGGTGCTGGTCATCATCTTCAAGGCCAGCGTGACGGCGCTGATCCAGTTGTACATCGTGGGCGTCTTCATCAGCTTCACCCTGAGCCAGTTGGGGATGATCCGGCACTGGACACGACTGCTCGGTGTGGAACGCGATCCCGTCGTGCGCCGGTCGTACATCCAGCGGCGGGTCGTGAACGGGATCGGCTTCGTCATGACGGGCACGGTCCTGACCATCGTGCTGGCCACGAAGTTCACCCGGGGCGCCTGGATCGTGTGCATCGCGATCCCCGCCCTCTTCATGGTCATGAAGTCGATCCAGAGGCACTACGACAAGGTGTCCATCGAACTCACCCCGGAGGACGACGAACGCTTCCTGCTGCCCGCTCGGGTGCACGCGGTGGTCCTGGTGGCCAAGATCCACAAGCCGACCCTGCGGGCCCTGTCCTACGCCCGTGCCACCAGGCCGTCGACGTTGGAGGCCCTCATGGTGGAGGTCTCGGCCGGCGACTCCGAGGCCGTCATCGAGGAGTGGGAACGCCGGCAGATCCCGGTGACCCTGAAGGTGCTGGAGAGCCCCTACCGGGAGATCACGAAGCCGATCGTGGATTACGTGCGCAATTTCCGGCGGGAGAGCCCCCGGGATCTGGTGACCGTCTACGTGCCCGAGTACGTCGTCGGGCACTGGTGGGAGCACTTGCTGCACAATCAGAGTGCTCTGCGTCTCAAGAGCCGCTTGCTGTTCACCCCCGGGGTCATGGTGGTCAGCGTTCCGTGGCAGCTGGAGTCCAGCGACCGGGTGGCCGACAAGGTGGAAGCGGAAGCTCCCGGCGCGCTGCAACGGGGCATACCGGCTCAAACCCCGGACTAGGTCATGACCGACCTGGTCGTGGATGTCGACAAACCCGCCCACGGGGGTTCCTGCGTGGGCCGGGTCGACGGCAGGGTGGTGTTCGTCGGGTACAGCCTGCCCGGGGAACGGGTCCGCGCCGCGCTCGTCGACGGCGACCAGAAGAGCCGGTTCTGGCGGGCCGACGGCCTCGAAGTGCTCGGTGATCCTAGCCCTGGCCGGGTGCCAAGCCCGTGCCCGTGGTTCGGGCCGGGTCTGTGTGGAGGGTGCTCCTGGTTGCACGTGGATCCAGCGGTTCAGGTCGAGCTCAAGGCGGACGTACTGGCCGAGACGCTTGCCCGGCTCGGGGGGATAGAACAGAAGATCGCCGTGCGGTCCCTCGGTCGCGAGACCGGTTGGCGGACGCGGGTCACGCTGCACGTGGATGACAGGGGGACAGCGGGGTTCCACCGGGTGCGTTCGCGGGATGTGGTGGGCGTTGCAGACTGTCGTCAGGCCGACCCGCGACTGGACCTGCCGGGTCTGCTCGGTGACTCGTGGCCACCGGGTGCCACGATCCACACCAGCGTCAGCGATGCCGGGCGCGCGGTGCTCGTGCGCACTGGAGACGACGTGGTGGCGACCGGTCCTGCTGAGCACAGCCATCTGGTGCTCGGCCGGGAGTTCCGGTGTGCCGTCGACGGGTTCTGGCAGTCCCACCGGGACGCCGCCGAAGTATTGGTTTCACAGGTCGTCGAACTGTCCGGCGCCGGTACCGGGGACCGGATCCTGGACTTGTTCGCCGGGGTCGGACTGTTCGGTCTGCTCCTGCTGGACAGGTGCAGCCCCGCTGCAGTGACGATTGTGGAGGGGAACCGCACGGCGGCGGGGTTCGCACGGCGTAACGGCGGGCAGGATCCACGCGTCGACGTCCTGGCCCGGGACGTGCGCAAGTGGGCACGCAGACCCCGGCCGGCCGACGTGGTCGTGCTCGACCCGCCACGGGCCGGCGCGGGCAGGGAGGTCGTGGCCGGGATCGCGGCCACGCGGGCTCGCACCGTCATATACGTCTCGTGCGAACCAAGCACTCTGGCGCGCGATCTCAAGTTCTTCGCCGCTACCGGCTACGTGCCCGACCACATCGAGGGGTTCGACGTGTTCCCGGGGACGGCCCACGTTGAGACAGTGGTGAGACTGCGCCGCCACTGAGGTTGCGGCACGGGCGATCCGGGACTCGACGAATCGACCACCAGCCTGGTCGGGTCATGCGCATCGGGACCGCGGCGGGTCAGGGTGCGAACCGCGCTCTCGAAACCTGCGTCGTTCCGCTGCCCGGACTGCCGGAACCGCGAGGAGACGGACCGACGCCCTCCATCCTGTGGCGCATGCCGGAAGTGCAGATCGTCGGTTGGCCTGCAGATGGAGGGATTGTGGGTGATTTGTCGCAAAAGTCCGGCGGAAACTCTCCATCTGCTGGCCGAAAGCCCGGCCGGCGGCCAGCAGATGGAGAGGCGGGTCTGGGTTTGACGGGTTCAGCGATGGCCGGGGCACGATAGGGCATTCGGCCTGAAACACCGGCCGACCGGTGATTCGCCGACAGACTTCTGCCATGGACTACCGATTGATCGATGTATCGATGTGGATGGACGAATTCACGTTCCCCGGGGATGCCCCGGTAGAGGTCACCGGGCCGTTCAATTTCGTCGGCGGTGACAACCCGGAATACGTGTACCACCTCTCGACGCCGACTCAGGCCGGGACTCACGTGCAGGGTCCGCGCTACTTCATCCGGGGCGGAGCCACGATCGAAACCTACGACCTGTCATGGTTCGAAGGCGATGCGGTGCTGGTGGACATCGCTGAACGCGGCATCGACGTGGAACTCGACGATCTGCGCGATGCTCTGTGCGGACGAGACTTGGACGGTCGCATCCTGCTCCTGCGCACGGGACACATGGAGGAGGTGATCCGGACGGGGAGCCTGGATCCCGCGCGTCGTCCGGGACTGTCCGTGCAGGCGGCACGCTGGCTGGCCGAGGAGTCGGGCGTGCGCATGGTGGCCATCGATTCCGTCGGCGTCGAGTCACGCACAACGAACAACTACGAGGTGAACGTGATCCTGTGCCGGTCAGGGGTCCTGCTGCTCGAAGGCCTGGTCAATCTTGCCGCCCTCGGTTCCGGTCGTCTGTGGCTGGAGGCGTTTCCGTTGAAGATCAGCGGTGTCGAGGGAACGCCCTGCCGGGCGGTGGTCAAGGAGTACCTCTGAGCCTCGTGCTGACTGGGCAACTCACGCCTGACGAGGACCGGCGTACTGTGTCCCTCGCTGCCGGTCGAGCCGATGGTCGACGAACAACTAGGCTGTTGCCTATCGGATGAGCGATGGGAGATTTGCGTGGCCAGCCTCGACAGTTTCGGTGCGAAGTCGCAGTTGCAGGTGGGGGAGGAGTCGTTCGAGATCTTCCGTCTCGATGCACTCGGCGAGCTTAACCTGCCGTTCACCCACCGCGTGCTGTTGGAGAACCTCCTGCGCACCGAGGACGGCGCCAACGTCACCGCCGATCAGATTCGCGCCCTCGCCGCCTGGGACCCTTCGGCGGCCCCGAGCCAGGAGATTCAATTCACCCCCGCACGAGTCATCATGCAGGACTTCACCGGGGTCCCATGCGTCGTGGACCTGGCGACGATGCGGGAGGCGTTCACGGCCATGGGCGGGGATCCGGACCGGATCAACCCGTTGGCGCCCGCCGAGTTGGTCATCGATCACAGCGTGATCGCCGACTACTTCGGCAGTGCGCAGGCGTTGAGCCTGAACGTGGCACTGGAGTACGAGCGCAACTTCGAGCGGTACCAGTTCCTGCGGTGGGGCCAGACCGCATTCGACGAGTTCCGGGTCGTGCCGCCCGGCACCGGCATCGTCCACCAGGTGAACATCGAACACCTGGCCCGCGTCGTGATGGTGCGCAACGGCCAGGCCTACCCCGACACCTGCGTCGGCACCGACTCGCACACGACGATGGTCAACGGTCTTGGCGTGCTCGGCTGGGGAGTCGGCGGCATCGAGGCGGAGGCAGCCATGCTGGGCCAGCCGGTGAGCATGCTGATCCCGCGAGTGGTCGGCTTCAAGCTCTCCGGTGAGCTGCCCGCAGGCGCCACCGCAACGGACTTGGTCCTCACGATCACGGAGATGCTCCGCAAGCACGGCGTGGTTGGAAAGTTCGTGGAGTTCTACGGCGAAGGTGTCGCTGCCGTCCCGCTGGCCAATCGCGCCACCATCGGCAATATGAGCCCGGAATACGGCTCCACCGTCGCAATCTTCCCGATCGATGACGAGACCTTGAGGTACCTGCGGATGACAGGGCGAAGCGAGCAGCAGATCGCGACGGTGAAGGCCTACGCGCAGGCGCAGGGCATGTGGCATGACGCAGATCACGAGCCCAGTTACTCCGAGTACCTCGAACTCGACCTGGCCGACGTGGAACCCAGTCTGGCCGGCCCCAAGCGCCCGCAGGACAGGATCGTGCTGTCAGAGGCTGCGTCGGCGTTCGCGACCGCTCTTCCCGCATACACCGATGCCCCGGACACCACGGCGAGCCTCACGCTGGAGGGTCAGCAGGTGACCATCGGGCACGGCGCCGTGGTCATCGCCGCGATCACGTCGTGCACCAACACCTCGAACCCGTCGGTGATGATGGCGGCAGCGTTGCTGGCCAAGAAGGCCGTCGAGAAGGGGCTGACCCGAAAGCCGTGGGTGAAGACGACCCTCGCACCGGGCTCGCAGGTGGTCACCGATTACTACGACAAAGCAGGTTTGATGCCGTACCTCGACAAGCTCGGCTTCGACGTGGTCGGGTACGGCTGCACCACTTGCATCGGCAACTCCGGGCCACTGCCCACCGAACTCAGCGCCGCGATCCAGTCCAACGACATCGCCGCGGCCGCGGTCCTGTCCGGCAACCGCAATTTCGAGGGCCGGATCAACCCGGATGTGAAGATGAACTACCTGGCGTCGCCGCCGCTGGTGGTGGCGTACTCGCTGCTCGGACGTATGGACGTCGACATCGTCAATGAACCGCTGGGGACCGGAACCGACGGCGAACCGGTCTACCTGCGAGACATCTGGCCGACCGACGCCGAGGTGTCGGAGGTGATCGCGCAGGCCATCGACGAGGACATGTTCGCCCGCCGGTACGCCGACGTCTTCGTCGGCGACCAGACCTGGCAGAACCTGCCCACGCCCTCCGGCTCGCAGTTCGCCTGGGATCCCGAGTCCACGTATGTGCGCAAGCCGCCGTACTTCGAGTCGATGCAGGCGGTACCGCCGGACGTGCAGGATGTTCACGCGGCCCGCGTCTTGGCCAAGCTCGGAGACTCGGTGACGACCGACCACATCTCTCCCGCAGGTGCCATCAAGGCCGACTCACCGGCTGGGCGCTACTTGGCGGATCACGGTGTCGGGCTCAAGGACTTCAACTCCTACGGGTCGCGTCGTGGCAACCACGAGGTGATGATCCGCGGCACCTTCGCGAACATCCGTCTGCGCAACCAGTTGGTGCCTGGGGTCGAAGGCGGGTTCACCGTGGACTTCACCGCCGACGAGGCGCCGCAGACCACCATTTACGACGCTGCCCAGAACTATGCCGCGCAGGGCATACCGCTGGTGATCCTGGCCGGGAAGGAATACGGTTCCGGGTCGTCTCGGGATTGGGCGGCGAAGGGCACCTCCTTGCTCGGCGTGAAGGTCGTGATAGCGGAGTCGTTCGAGCGCATCCATCGCTCGAACCTCATCGGCATGGGCGTCCTGCCACTGCAGTTCCCGGAGGGCCAGAACGCCGACAGCCTCGGCCTGACCGGCACCGAGACGTTCGCGGTCGAGGGGATCACGGTCCTCAACGAAGGCAGGATTCCCGAAACGGTCAAGGTGACTGCGACCTCGGAGACCGGGATCGTGCAGTTCGACGCACCGGTGCGGATCGACACCCCGGGTGAAGCCGACTACTACCGCAATGGTGGGATCCTGCAGTACGTCCTGCGTTCCCTGATGGATTCGTGACGTCTGCCAGGCCCCCTGGCTGGCCCGCGGAACTGCCCCCAGCGGGAGAGGGATTCGCGGAGCACGCCGTTGGCTGGCTGCTGGACCGGTTGCCCCCTGAGTACCGCACGTCACCGTTGCGCAAGCACCCGTTGATCCTTGCGATGGCTGCCGAACGACACAGTGAGGCCACGTTGTCAGGGACCCGGGACGTCTACCGGAACCTGCGTTCGGAGTTGCGCGACCACCTCGACCAGGCTGAGATCGACGCGGGCCTGGTCGCACTGGAGTCGTTGGCTGCGAATTTCGGCCGCACCCACCGCGAGGTGGTGCTCGTGGGACAGGCCCTGCGGGGTCATTCCTGGAAGGCACGACTCTAGGGCGACAACGGGCCGTTGGGCGTCCGTTCGCGATCGACTGGTTCGTGCGGGCGCCGAGGGTCACTCCGCGGAGGTGGGCACCCCTGACGGGGCCGCCGGGCCGGGGTGACCTTGCCGCGGGGTCCGAGGGTGAGAACGGGTCGTGTACTCGGTAGCGGCAGGAGTGGGCCGCGAGGTTAGAGATTGTGCACGAGGTTAGAGAATGCACGTGTGGCTTCTCTAACCTCGTGCACGTTCTCTCGTCCGAAAAGTGGCTGGTGTACTCGGTAGCGGCAGGAGTTGGCCGCGAGGTTAGAGAATGGTCGCGAGGTTAGAGATCGTGCACGAGGTTAGTGAACGCACGTGTGGCTTCTCTAACCTCGTGCACGTTCTCTAACGCGAGCGATTTCCGCCCGACATTTCCCGGCCTGAACGCGGCGGACTCACGCGGTGGACATCGTCCAACCGCGCAAAGCGCTGAGGCCTGCCTGCGTGGCAACTCGGGTCGCGGCAGCGCTTGTCCAACGAACTGACGGGCGCCGACGCGGCTTCACGCGGCGCGATGGCGTCGGCGCCTTACACTTGAGTGGTGTCCGTGCTCGACAAGATCAACGCGCCCGCCGACCTTCGCGGGCTCGACGAGGCCCAACTCGAGCAACTGGCCCGCGAGATCCGAGAGTTCCTGGTCACCAAGGTGTCGCGGACGGGTGGTCATCTGGGGCCCAACCTCGGGGTGGTGGAACTCACGCTGGCGCTGCACCGGGTCTTCGACTCCCCGCGCGATGCGGTGCTCTGGGATACCGGGCACCAGGCATACGTCCACAAACTCGTGACCGGCCGGCGAGCGGCCTTCGACACGTTGCGACAGCGCGGCGGCTTGTCCGGGTATCCCAGCCGCGCCGAGAGCGAGCACGACTGGATCGAGAACTCGCATGCCAGCACAGTGCTGTCCTACGCCGATGGTCTGGCCAAGGCGTGGCAGGCCCGCGGGCTGCTGGACAGACAACACGTCGTAGCGGTCATCGGTGACGGCGCACTGACCGGTGGTATGGCCTGGGAGGCCCTGAACAACATCGCGGGTTCCGATCGCCGCATGGTGATCGTCGTGAACGACAACCAGCGCAGTTACGACCCGACGGTGGGCGGGCTGGCCAATCACCTTGCGACGCTGCGTACCACCCGTGGATACGAGCGCTTCCTGGAATGGGGCCGGCGCGTCCTGGACCGCACTCCGGTCGTCGGACGGCCCGCCTTCGAGACCCTGCATGGACTCAAGAAGGGTGTCAAGGATGTCGTGGCGCCACAGGGGATGTTCGAGGACCTCGGGCTGAAGTATCTGGGACCGGTGCCCGGGCACGACCGGGATGCCGTCGAGCAGGTCCTGCGACGGGCCAAGGGGTACCCGGGTCCCGTCCTCGTGCACGTGTTGACGCAGAAGGGCCGTGGCTACCCGCCCGCCGAGCAGGATGAAGCCGACCGGTTCCACGGAGTTGGCGTGATCGATCCGGTGACCGGGCGCCCGACGACCCGATCGAGGCCGTCTTGGACGTCGGTGTTCTCGGACGAGATCTGTGCTGTGGCGGACAGTCGTCCCGATGTGGTCGCGGTGACCGCTGCCATGCTCGGGCCCACGGGTCTCACGCAGATGAAACGCAAGTACCCGCAGCGGGTCTTCGACGTCGGCATCGCCGAGCAGCACGCCGTCACCTCGGCTGTCGGAATGGCGATGGGCGGACTCCATCCCGTCGTCGCGATCTACGCCACTTTCCTCAATCGCGCTTTCGACCAGGTGCTGATGGATGCCGCCCTGCACAAGGCGGGAGTGACGATCGTCTTGGACAGGGCCGGCGTGACCGGGGACGACGGGGCCAGTCACAACGGCATGTGGGACATGTCGATCCTGCAAGTCGTGCCCGGCCTGCGACTGGCCGCGCCACGCGACGGCTTTCGTCTGCGCGAGTGCTTGCGGGAGGCGGTGACGGTGGACGACGCGCCCACGGTTGTGCGTTTCCCGAAAGGTGCGGTACCCGACGACATCCCGGCCGTGCGCTCCCAGGCAGGCGTGGACATCCTGGCCGAGCATGGCGACAACGACGTTTTGATCATCGCGGTGGGTTCCATGGCCGCCGTCGGGATCGAGGTGGCGAACAGGCTCGCTGCACAGGAGATCGGGGCCACTGTGGTGGATCCCCGCTGGGTCAAGCCTGTGCCTGAGGTTCTGGTCGGTCTGGGCAGCGCTCACCGACTTGTCGTCACCATCGAGGACAACGGTGTTGTGGGCGGCGTGGGTTCAGCTGTGGCGGGCACCCTGCGCGAGAGTGGATGTCGCAGCGATGTCCGGTCGATCGGCATCCCGCAGGAGTTCCTCCAGCACGCCAGTCGCGCAGAAGTGCTCGAACAGATCGGCCTGACCGCCCAGCACATCGGTCATCGGGTGATCGGGTGGATCAGTGCCGCCTCGGACCAGTTGGACGTCCAGCGCCTCGGCGACACCACGCAGTGACACCAGGTGCGAGGTGCCTCCGGCGCGTCGGGGCCATCTTCGTCACAACGCCCCTCGCCTGCCCCGCAACCTCGTAACGGTCCCCGACGGGAGCCGCTGGACACGCTGGCTAGATGATGGGCTCTGCGTAATGGAGTGATTACTCTGAGCGCATGGCGGGCCTATCACTGGTGGCAGTGCTGTTGGCTGTCTCGGTCGTTCTCGTGGGCGCGGGGGTGTGGATGAGACGGGGCCCCCGAACCGACGGTCTGCTGGCCAATCGAGATTTCGTCTCGGCCCTGCTGCGCAACAGTCGGGCGGTGGTCACGGTCACCGACTACTCGCCCGAAGGCGACGGCGTCATCGTCGTGGCGAGCCCCATGTTCGCGAAGTTGCTGGGCGTCGAAGAGGAAGACATCGTCAAGCACTCGTGGCCCGATGTGCTGGGTGCGCAGACCGGCTCGCAGGCACAGCGCGAGGACCTGCAGGTCCTGCGATCCAACCGATCCCAAGTCTTCGTCACCCGGATCGGGCGGCGTGGCCACCGGCGCACGCTGATGACGACGAAGTTCCCTGTCGACCTCGAGCAATCCGGGGCACGGATGGTCGGCATGGTGGCTCTCGACGTGACCGACCATCGGCGGCGGGACCGGATCATGCGGCTTAGTTTCGATCTCTCTCCGGTGCCCATGGCCCGACTCGCTTTCGCGGGCGACGAGATCGGTCCCATCCTGGATGCGAACCAGGCGCTGCGCGACCTGCTCGGTGTGACGGTCGACGAGTTGCGTGGCCAGGATCTGCAGGGATTCACGGTTCCGGAGGATCTGCCGTGGACCAGACAGGTCCGCGCCGATGGCCGGGGTACCCCGCAAGAAGTGCAGATGCTCACCGCCGGCGGCCGGTCGATCTGGGTGTCGCTGACCGTCTCGGTACTTCACGACCGTGGCGAATTCGAGGATGACGCGTTCTCGCTGGCGGTCCTCGAAGACATCACCGCCCGTCGTCTGGCCGAGCAGACCCTCAAGCACCAGGCCCGGCATGACGCACTGACGGGTCTGCCCAACCGGTACGCGTTGGTCGCTGAGCTGGAGGCGGCGTTGGAGCGGTTGTGGGGCAGCACCGGCCGGGTGGCGGTGATGTTCTGCGACGTGGACGGTTTCAAGACGCTCAACGACACGCTGAGCCATCGAGCAGGCGATGAGGTCCTGGTCGCGATCGCACAGCGATTGCGTGAAGCCGTGCGTCCAACAGACACGGTGGCCCGCCTGGGTGGCGACGAGTTCGTGGTGATCGCCGAGCAGTTGGCATCCGGGGACGAGGCTCTGGCGGTCGCAGGGCGACTGTGCCAGAGCGTCCAGGCACCGTTCAGCGTCCAGGGCCGCGACGTGGGCCTCGGCCTGTCGGTGGGGGTGACCGTGACCAGCGACCCGCGGGCCACCAGCGAGGACCTCCTTCGGCAGGCGGACCTGGCTATGTATCGCGCTAAGGACAAGGGCCGCAACCGGGTCGAGGTCTACGAGGAGGTGCTCGAAGCCGTGGCCCGGGGCCGTCTGCAGGTCCGGGAGTGCCTTCGGGAGGCCATTGCTGATTCGACCGTGCGGGTGGAGTACCAACCCATCGTCGCCGTCGATGGATCCGGGGTGAGCGCACTGGAAGCGCTTGTCCGGATCCCTGCGGCGGTGCCCACCGATGCCGCGACCTTCGTTGCGGTGGCCGAACAGACCGGACTCATCGGTGCCCTGGGGCGAGAAGTGCTGCGGGTCGTGGCTGCGGACATGGCGAAGTGGCGAGACCTCGGTCTGAGCGTGCGAGTGCACCTCAACCTGTCACCTTCGCAATTGGCCGACCCGGGATTCCCGCACGCCTGCGCCCAGGCGATGGCGCAGACCGGTGTGCCAGTCGATCAGGTGTGCTTCGAAGTCAGCGACACTCCAGCCCTGAGCGCGTGGCAGGAGGTGGTGCCCGCTCTGCGACACCTGCGCAACCTCGGGTTCCATGTCGGGATCGACGGCTTCGGCGCAGGGCACTCCGGCTTGACCTCGCTGAAGGAGCTCGCCGCGGACTACCTCAAGATCGACCGGTCTTTCATCGAACGACTCGACGGTGCGCAGGAGGACCAGGTGATCGTGGAGGCGGTCATTCGCGTGGCCCACGACCTCGGCCGCAACGTCATCGCGACCGGGGTGGAGCGACCGGCCCAGGCCGAGATCCTGCGACGACTCGGTTGTGACGAGATCCAGGGCTACGTCCACAGCGCCCCGGTGGGTGCCAGCCGTGTGGAGGAACTGGTCACGGCCATGCGGTGAGGGTCCGGCGGACAGCATTGTGACGAAGTTGGTGGCGACTGCCGGCTTGTGTCACGAAGGTGCGCGGTCCAACTTGGATGAACCGCCCACCTTCGTGACAATCCCGGCTCGGACCCCGCAACTTCGTCACAATGGGTGGGAGTCGCACCCCCGGCACTACGGCAGGCTGGCTACCCCGGCGGGCAGGAAGCGCTTGCCGTTGACCTGCTCACTGACGCCCGCCCGGTCGAGATACGGGGTGATCCCACCGAGGTGGAAGGGCCAACCGGCACCGAGCAGCATGCACAGGTCGATGTCCTGCGCCTCTGCGACCACGTCCTCGTCGAGCATCAATTGCACTTCTTCTGCCAGGGCCGTGAGGGCTCGATCACGTACCTGCTCCTCAGTGAGCGGCGCATCGCCTTGGTCGAACAGCGCCGCGACCTCGGGATCGATCTCCGGTGTGCCGCTGTCGTACTTCCACAGCGCAGACTTCCCGGCCGCCACGACCTTCTGCAGGTTGCTCGAGACGTAGAAGCGGTCCGGGTATGCCTCGTGCATGGTCTCCGACACGTGGAACGCGACCGCCGGTCCGACGAGTTGCAGCAAGGTGAACGGCGACATCGGCAGGCCCAGTGGGTCCAGCGCCCGGTCCGCTACCTCGAAGGGGGTGCCCTCGTCGACCGACTTGGTCACCTCGCCCAGGAACCGGGTCAACAGGCGGTTGACTACGAAGGCAGGCGCGTCCTTGACCAACACGGAGGACTTCTTCAAGGACTTGCCCACCGCGAAGGCAGTGGCCAGAGTCTCATCGTCGGTCTTCTCGGCGCGCACGACCTCCAGCAGTGGCATGAGGGCCACCGGGTTGAAGAAGTGGAAACCCACTACGCGTTCGGGGTGTTTGAGTCCGCTGGCCATCTCGGTGACCGACAGCGAAGACGTGTTCGTGGCCAGGACGCAGGTGTCCGTCACGAACTCCTCGACTTCGGCGAAGACCTTCTGCTTGACCGCCATGTTCTCGAAGACCGCCTCGATCACGAAGTCAGCGTCGGCGAAGGCCTCCTTGCTGATGGACCCGGTGATCAGAGCCTTCAGCCGGTTCGCCTTGTCCCCGTTGAACCGCCCCTTCGCGGCCATCTTGTCGATCTCGGCGTGGGCGTAGCTCAAGCCCTTGTCCACCCGTTCGGTGTCCAGGTCGGTCATGACCACCGGCACCTGCAGCCGCTGCGCGAACAGCAGCGCCATCTGGCTGGCCATCAGACCGGCACCGACGACCCCGATCTTGGTCACCGGGCGCGCCAACTTCTTGTCGGGGGCGCCCACCGGACGCTTGGCGCGCTTCTGGACCAGGTCGAAGGAGTAGAGGCCGGCGCGCAGGTCGTCGTTCATGATGAGGTCGGCCAGTGCCTCGTCCTCGGCGGCGAAGCCCTCGGCCCGGCTGGCGGTCTTGGCCAGTGCGATGAGGTCCAGAGCGCGGTAGGGAGCGGGAGTAGCGCCCTTGAGTCGCGCGTCGACTCCGGCACGGACCTTGGCCACGGCCTCGTCCCACGCGGGTCCTCGGTCGACGTCCGGGCGTTCGACCTTGATCTCGCCGTTGAGCACCTTGGCTGCCCACAGCAGGGACTCCTCGAGGAAGTCGGCCGGTTCGAACATGGCGTCCACGATGCCGAGTTCCAGCACCTGTGCCGGCTTGAGCTGGCGGTTCTGCGACATGGGGTTGTCGATGATGACCTTGGCGGCCTTCGCCGGTCCGATCAGGTTAGGCAGAAGGAAGGCGCCACCCCAGCCGGGGATCAGGCCGAGGAACACCTCCGGCAGCGAGAATGCGGCGGCGCCCGACGAGATGGTCCGGTAGTCGCAGTGGAGCCCGACTTCCACCCCGCCGCCCATCGCGGCACCGTTGACGAAGGCGAAGGTCGGGACCGAGGAGCTGCCGAGCATGCCAAGGACCTGGTGGCCCAGGTGCCCGATCGCCGTGGCCTGGCCTCTGTCGGTGAGCCGGGGAACACCGGTCAGGTCAGCGCCGACCGCGAAGATGAACGGCTTGCCCGTGACGCAGATCGCCGATAGGTCGGGAATGCTCTGGGCCTGCTCGATGGCTGCCTTGAGCTCCAGCAGGCCACCGGGGCCGAAGGTGTTCGGCTTGGTGTGGTCGAACCCGTTGTCCAGCGTGATCAGGGCGGCGGTACCGGCCCCGAGCGGCATTTCCACGGTCCGCAACTTGGCGTGCGTGACGACCTCGTCCGCGAACTGGATCGAGTCGTCGATGGCGACGTCGGAGTCGGAGGTGGGGACCTCAGAAGAGATGCTTTCGGGCATGATCAGGCCTCCTGCGTGTAGTTGGGGTTCTCCCAGATGACGGTTCCACCCATACCGAGACCGATGCACATGGTTGTGATCCCGTAGCGGACCTCTGGATGATCGACGAAGTCGCGGGCAAGGTAACTCATCAGCCGAATACCGCTGGACGCCAACGGGTGGCCTACTGCGATCGCGCCGCCCATGGGGTTGACCCGGGGGTCGTCGTCGGCGATGCCGTAGAAGTCCAGGAAACTGAGCACCTGCACTGCGAACGCCTCATTGACCTCGAACAGGCCGATGTCGTCGATGCTCAGGCCTGCCTTGGCCAGCGCCTTCTGGGTGCTGGGAACGGGACCGTAGCCCATCACCTCGGGCTCGACACCCGCGAAGGCGAAGGAGACGAGGCGCAACTTCTTGTTCAAGCCGAGTTCGTCGGCAACCTCCTCCGCGGCCAGGATGGCACCGGTCGCACCGTCGTTTAGCCCGGCGGCGTTTCCCGCGGTGACCCGGCCATGGGTGCGGAAGGGGGTCTTCAAGCCGGCGAGCGACTCCATGGAGGTGCCGGGCCGTGGCGGTTCGTCGGCGGTGGCAAGGCCGTATCCCTTCTCGGCCGACCGTATCGCCATGGGCACGAGGTCGGGCTGGATCTTGCCGTCGGCGTACGCCTTGGCGGTCTTCTCTTGGGAAGCCACTGCGTATGCGTCGCTGCGTTCCTTGGTCAGGTGCGGGAACCGGTCGTGCAAGTTCTCGGCCGTCATGCCCATCTGGAGCGCCTCGGGATCGACGATCTTCTCGGCGAGGAAGCGGGGGTTGGGGTCGACACCCTCGCCCATTGGATGGCGGCCCATGTGTTCCACGCCGGCGGCCAGCGCGATGTCGTAAGCGCCGACACCGATACTCGCGGCCACGGTGGTGGCGGCGGTCATCGCGCCGGCACACATCCGATCGACCGAGTATCCCGGCACGGACTTGGGCAGGCCCGCAAGCATCGCGGCTGTGCGCCCGATGGTCAGGCCCTGGTCGCCGATCTGGGTCGTGGCCGCGACCGCGACCTCGTCGATTCGCTCGGCCGGCACGGAGGGGTTACGCCGCAGCAGTTCGCGCAAGACCCTCACGACCAGGTCGTCTGCCCGGGTTTCGGCGTAGATGCCCTTGGGGCCCGCCTTCCCGAACGGGGTGCGTACCCCATCGACCAGAACAACGTTGCGACCTGCCTGCGGCATGCGGACCTCCGGGCCTTGATTTCCCACTGTCACGCCTATGTTACTCGTGAGTAGGAATTGGCCTACGCTGGGTCCGCGGCGCCGAGGCTCTCGAACAGATCGGCGGTGTGGTCCACTTGCCAGGGCCTGGCCCCAAGTTCTGCGAGCCGGCGGGCAGGGTGGGCCGGGGGATTCCACGCCATCTCCGCCACGATGTCGGGCGCGAGCAGAGTCTGCGTCCACACCTGCAACTCGTCGGCCCGGTCGCTCAGCGCGCCACGTACGGCGACCCATCGAGCTGCGGCGGCCGGATCTCTTTGTTCCCAGGCCTTGAGTGAGCGGGCGGGAGGTCCCTCAGCGCGCTCGAGCGGTTTCGCGGGGTCGGCAGCGCCGCGCTGGATCGCGGCCAGCCACTGCGATGAGCGCTGCATGACGTTGCCGGGCAGATTGGGGATCGCCTCGAGTGCGTCGGTGGAGGTCGGCAGTCGCCGGGCCATCTCCACCAAGACCTGGTCTCGCACAATCCGGTGCCAGGAGAGGTCGCGCTGCTGGGCGAGGGTGTCGCGCAGGTTCCACAACTCCCGCAGCGCCCCCCGCTGAACATCGCTGCGCAGCCGGCCGGCGGTGTTGGTCCGGCGCCAGCGCTCGTGCGGGTCCACAGGAATCCGGTCGCGCATCTGGTGGACGAACTCCTGCTGCGCCCAATCGGTCTTCTGGGCTGCCGCCAGACGTTCTGCCAACTCGTCGTGCAGGTCCGGCAGCACCTCGACATCCAGCGCCGCATACTCCAGCCAACTGCGCCGCAACGGCCGTTTCGACCAGTCGGCCTGCCCGTGCGATTTGCGCATTTCGTACCCGAGCTGGGATTCCACCAGGGAGGCCAATCCGACCTTCTCGAGACCGAGCAGCTGTGCGGCGATCTCGGTGTCGAACAACTCCCTCGGCCGCAAGCCCAGATCTGCGAGGCAATCGAGGTCGTTGTGCGCTGCTTGCATCACCCAGACATCGGTGTCCAGCACCGCGGCGAGGCCGGTGAAGTCGGTGAGACCGATCGGGTCGAGGAGGAGGACGGGGGCGCCCCGGCGGTACAACTGCACCAGATACGCCCGTTGCGAATAGCGGTAACTGCCCGCTCGTTCAGCATCCACACCGATCACACCGGTGCCTGCGGCAAGCAGGTCGACGACCTGGCTCAGAGCGGCCGGGGAGTCCACAACAGTGGGGAGCTCCGACATCAACCGCAAGCGTTCTCCCACCCGGTCAACCTACGCGGGAGTTGCAGGTGAACGTGGGATTGACGCCAGCGGGGTATCCCGGCGATCACGCCCGGTTGCCGAAAGTGGGAGCCGCGGGGGACATGATTGTGACGAAGTTGTTGCCCCACCCGGCTCCGTGTGACGAAGGTGCGCGGTTCGAGCGTCCGGACCGCTCACCTTCGTCACAATCCCGGACTTGGCACCGCAACTTCGTCACAAGGAGTGCCGGGGACCCGACTCAGGCGATGTACCCCGACCGAATCGCGGTCGCCACCATCTGGGCGCGGTCTCCGGACCCGAGTTTGCGCGCGATGCGTGCGAGGTGGGACTTGACCGTCAGCGCCGACAGGCCCAGCGCTGCGCCGACCGCCCGGTTGGACTGTCCGCCGGCGACCATCTCGAGTACCTGCAACTCACGCTGGCTCAACTTCCCAGAGCCGCGCACCTGCCGCGGAGTCGCGTGAACCTCCTGCCCGGGTCCATGGACAACCACACTGCGGACGCCGGCGATCAAGGCGGCGTGCACTGCGCGGGCGTCGGCCCTACCGCTCAGAACGACGACGTGCTCCCAGCCGCGAGCACGAAGCATCCGGATCAGCGGCAACACCGGTCCGTCCGGCAACGGCGTCAGAATCAGGCATGCGTCGGGGGGAGCGTGCCGGTCGGCGTAGTCACGCACATCGGCTCCGGAAGCGAGGACCTCAGTGTCGGTGCCGAGACCGGATGCGGTGTGAACCACGGGCTGACACCGGTCCGGCTGCCCGCACACCACAAGTGTGGCGACGCGGGGTTGCCTCGTCTGCCGGCGAACGGCCGTGGGCAACACGACAACAGAACTCACGATGGCCTCCTGACGAGGTAGTACTAGGGTCATCGACGGCAGCACCGGATTTCTTGAGCCGTCCGCGTCCTCCTCAGGACATCTCACCTATCTGAGTGACTCCCGGGTAGTAGGGGGGAAGCCCAGCCGACAGTTCCATCAATGCGATCCAGGCGGCGTAGTGTGCTGGCAGATCGTCGAGTGTGGCCGGGGACCAGGACCCGCGGATCTGGATGCTGGTCTCTTGGCCGCGCGCCGACAAGGACTCGAACGATGTGGACCGCACGGCCGTGACAGTGCCGCCCAGTGCCGCGAACGGGACCTCCGATGCCACCAGGCACTCCTGCAACCAGGTCCATCCGACATCTGTGAGCAACTGATCCTGGGCCATCTCGGGATCAATGTCAGCCTCTACGTACACCACCAGGCGAGTATCGGAATCCCACGCCGCGGGCCGTCCCGGATCGTGGAGCAGGACGAACCGGCCAGATCCGATCTCCGGATCGGTACCGATCTCCGCGGTCAGCGCGTAGGCGTAGGGGGCCAATCGGGAAGGCGCCGGCGCTTCGCTCACTTCGATCTCCGGGCGCACGTCGACCTGTGAGACCGCAGCCACCGCTGCGGCGAAGGCATCCGCGGCGTCGTTCACCCGCTCTACTCTAGGTTCGATCCCGCGATGAACCGTCGCAGCGACGCACTAGCGTGTCTGGCCCTGGGAGGCGTCGCTGCGGTCGTGGCGGGACCATGCATGCCACGATCAGAGGGTGACACTGCCTGCCGATCACCCCTGGTTCACTTCCGACACCGCCAACAGCCGACTGGTACGGGCGATGCGCGGGCTACCCGTGGACCGGCCACCGGTGTGGTTCATGCGCCAAGCTGGTCGCTCACTGCCGGAATACCGACGGGCCCGGGCCGGCACAGCGATGCTGGACGCCTGTCTCGATCCGCAATTGGCGGCGGAGATCACCGTGCAGCCAGTGCGCCGGCACGGCGTGGACGCGGCGATCTTCTTCAGCGACATCGTGGTTCCGCTCAAGGCCGCCGGCATCGATGTCGTGATCACTCCCGGAGTGGGGCCCGTCGTGGCCGCCCCGTTCACGTCCCGGGCCGATCTGCACCGTCTTCCGGAGCCGGAGGACGCGATGTTCAGTGCGATCTCACAAGCCGTGGCCAACGCGGTCGCGCAGTTGGACGATACACCGCTGATCGGTTTCGCCGGTGCGCCGTTCACCGTTGCCTCGTACCTGATCGAGGGTGGACCCTCCCGGGACCTGCCCAAGACCAAAGCCATGATGCTGCGCGAACCGGGCCTGTTCTCGCAGTTGCTGGACCGGTTGGCGCAGTTGGCCGCGGCCTTCCTGCGCTCGCAGATCCTGGCCGGTGCCAGCGCGGTGCAGCTGTTCGATTCCTGGGTCGGAGCGCTACCCGCTCGTCTCTATCGCGAACATGTGCTGCCGCACACCGAATCGGTGTTCGCGCAGGTCGCCGATCTCGGAGTCCCGCGGGTGCACTTCGCCGTCGGCGCGAACCATCTGGCCAGTGAGATGGCGTCGGCCGGGTGCGACGTGCTCGGCATCGACTTCCGGGTCGACCTCACCGACGTCGTCCCCGAGGTCAGGGACCGGCTGCCACTGCAGGGCAACTTGGATCCCGCCGTGCTGCTGACCGACGAACCGACCATCGACGCACAGGTGCAGCGGGTCCTGGCAAGTGGCCGGGGACTGCGCGGGCACGTCTTCAACCTCGGTCATGGCGTCCTCCCGGACACGAAGGCCGAACTCGTGACTGCCGCCGTCAGAGCCGTCAAGCAGCACGGACAGCCGTTCGGACAGCGGGATCAGTGATGGACTCCTTGCCTCACGTGGTCATTGTCGGGGGCGGCATCAGTGGTCTCGCGGCGGCCTGGTTCCTGACTCAGGGACCGCATGGTCCACGGGCCTCCGTAACGGTACTCGAGGCGGCTGACCGGTTCGGTGGCAAAGTCCGCGTGCGCGACTTCGGCGGCGTCCCCATGGACAGCGGGGCCGAGTCGCTGTTGGCCGCGCGTCCCGAGGCCGTCAACCTGTGCCGCGACCTGGGCCTGGAGACGGTTCCCGCCGCCACGACACAGGCCGCGATCTACAGCCGGGGCCGGATGCGCACGATCCCACGGGGTTTGCTGACCGGCGTGCCGACGGACCTGCGCAAACTCGCGGCCAGCGGGATCCTGTCACTGCCCGGCCTGCTGCGGATCCCGCTCGACCACGTCCTGCCCAGGACCGTCCTGCACGGTGACATCTCGGTGGGGGACTACGTCACCACGCGGCTGGGTTCGGAAGTCACCGACCGCCTGGTCGAGCCTCTGCTCGGTGGCGTGTACGCCGGGCGTGCGGACTCGTTGAGCCTGCAGATGACCGTGCCCGCCCTGTACCGCGCCGCGAGCCAGCGCAAGTCGGTGCTGGACGCCGCGAGTTCGGTCCTGGCAGACGGGCGCAAGACGGTGGGTCCGCGCAAGGGGCCGGTGTTCGTCGGGCTGGCTGGGGGAGTGGGAAGCCTCATCGGCGCCCTGGTCGAGGAACTCCAACGCCGGGGTGCGCACTTGAACCGCAGCGCCGTCGTCCAGCAGGTCCGCAAACGCGCAGCGCGTTGGGACGTCGTGGTGGGAGACGGCCGCGGCAAGTACGTCACCCACACCGCTGACGCGATCCTGTTCGCCACCGCCGCGCCGCAGACCGCGCAGTTGCTCGAACCGGTCAACGGGTCGGCGGCCGAGGAACTGCGGGGCATCGAGTACGCCGACGTCGCAGTCGTGACACTGGGGTACCCGGCGAACGAGGCACGGCTCCTGCACGGCAGCGGGTTCCTGGTGCCGCCAGTCGAGGGCCGGGCGATCAAGGCCGTCACCTATTCGAGTTCGAAGTGGAGCTGGGTGTCCCGTCAGGCACGCAGCAACGCCCCGGACGGTCTGGTCATCCTGCGGGCTTCATTGGGCAGGGCCGGTGACCCGATCACCTCCCAGATGTCGGACGACGAACTCGCGCAGACCGCGGCCGACGACATTTCTGCGATGATCGGGCTGCCCCGCCGGCCGGCCATCCAGATGGTCACCCGGTGGGACCAGGGGCTTCCGCAGTACGCGGTGGGTCACCGGACCCGGGTCGCGGACACTCGGGAATGGTTGCTGAACACCCCGGGACTGGGGGTTTGCGGGGCCGCGTACGAGGGCGTCGGGATCCCTGCCTGCATCGGGTCGGCACAGGCCGCGACCAGTGCCATGCTGGCGCAGTTGGCCGAGCGGCGAGAATGGGCACATGGCTGAGACGAAGGCAGCGGCAGCGCGCCGCATCAACGACACCATCCGGTACATGCAGATCTCGGTGTTCACAGCCGTACCCGGGTTGGCGGAGGACCGGGTCGGCCTCGCCACCGAAACTCTGACCGCGCTCGACGCGGTGGGCGGCGATCTGGTGACCCGAGGGTGGTACGACGTGGGCGGACTGCGGGCCGACGCGGATCTGATGGTCTGGTGGCACAGTGACCGCAGCGAGACCCTGCAGTCCGCCTACCACGCCTTACGAGGCACGGAACTGGGGAACAGTCTGCGGCCCGTGTGGTCGGTGCAAGCGTTGCACCGGCCCGCCGAGTTCAACAAGTCCCACATCCCGGCGTTCATGGCCGACGAACAGGCGCTCGACTACGTCTGCGTGTACCCGTTCGTGCGCAGTTTCGAGTGGTACCTGCTGGCTGATGACGAGCGCCGGGAACTACTGGCCGAACATGGCGGCATGGCGCGCGGCTACCCGGATGTGCGGGCGAACACGGTGGCCACGTTCGCCTTGTCCGACTACGAGTGGCTGCTGGCGTTCGAGTCCGCGCAGCTGCACCGGATCGTGGACCTGATGCGCCATCTGCGCGGCTCGCGCGCGCGGCTGCATGTCCGCGAGGAGATCCCCTTCTACACCGGGCGCCGGTGGGAGTTGCCGGAGTTGCTCGAGCGCCTGCCGTAGGGGCGCTACTCGGAGGGCTCGAGTTTCAAGGACACGGAGTTGATGCAGTAGCGCAGGTCGGTGGGAGTGCCGTACCCTTCACCGGCGAAGACGTGTCCGAGGTGCGATCCGCACGCGGCACACCGGACTTCGGTTCGCACCATGCCCAGTGAACGGTCTTCGATCTCGATGATCCGGTCCCCGGCCAGCGGTGAGAAGAAGGATGGCCACCCGCAACCGGAGTGGAACTTCTCGCGGGAGCGGAACAACTCTGAACCGCATGCCCGGCAGGTGTAGACGCCCTCGGTCTCGGTGTCGGTGTACTCGCCGGTGAACGCCGGCTCGGTGCCGGCCTCCCGCAGGACGCGGTACTCCTGTGGGGACAACACGGCCCGCCACTGGTCCTCGGACTTGCTGTTCGAGAAGTCGCCGTGGTCCTCGGCCGGTGAACTGCGCATGGTGCCAGGGTAAGTCGACCGCGACTGGTCCGCCAGGCCGTCACGACCGCAACGGCACCAGCCACCAGCTCAACTTGCGAGGCCATGCGGCACGTTTGAGTGCGGTCTGCACCACGTCCTCGGCCAGGCTCCATGCGCGCTGCGCATCGGGGTCGGTCAGGACCTCCGGTGCATATAGGGCCGATTCAGCCAAGGCTGCCAGTGCAGCCAGTTTCGGTTCCGCGACCGGGTCGGCCGAGTACGCCGCGGGTGATGCTGCGGTGTCCAGTGGCTGGCCGAGGCGTCGTCGCGCGTTGCGGACGTACGACCATGCGCCCACCACCACGTGATCGGGATCCCCGGTGCGCAGTCGCTTACTGCGCCTGCCCCGCCACCAGGCAACCAGAGCGGGCCAGCCGAGCAGCAGCAGCACCAGCAGGAGTGGGACTAGCAGAGCGGTCCAGTTGCGCGGCGCCGCTTCCTGGTCGTCCTTCGGCGATTCGCTGGGAGTGGGGGTGGGCTTCTTGCTCGGTGTCGGCTCCTTGGTCGGCTCATCCGGCTTCTTGTCCGGCTTCGGGGCGGTGTACTTGCGGATGACCGGGACGCCGCGGGCGGTATCGCGCGGTCCGGGGGCGAATGGCACCCAGCCGATCTTGGTCAGTTGGACCTCTGGGTAGATGATGACATCGGTGGACTTGATGGTGCGGGTCTGACCCTTGCCCTTCGTGGAGTATCCGACCACCAGCCGGGTGGGGAACCCCTGGCTGCGCGCCATGAGCGCGAAGGCCGTCGCATACTGTGCCTCGGTCCCACGCTTGGTGTTGACGACCATGTCGGCCAGGGACTGGGCGTCGAGGGCGTTGCGAATCGAGTCCACCTGTTCCTGGAACGGCGGGGATGACAGTGCGTCTGCCAGCGCCTGCAACTGGTCGTAGGGGGTGGCGGCGGTGGACATCGCGCTGTTCGCGAAGTACCGCAGTTCCAGCGGGAAGTCACTGGGGAGTTCGCGCAATGTCCCGTACTCGGGCTGTTTCACCGCACGAACCGTTTCCAGCGGCGCCAAGGACTTCATCGCCAGTGCGCGGAAGTCGATGGAGTAGGTCTTGTCGGCACCCTTGTCGTCAGCGGCAACAAGGGTTGCTTCGGAGTCCGCCCGCGCCGTTGTGCCGGAGACATTGGTCGGCCGGTACGTCGCGGGCAGCCACGGGCCCGGAATGCTGCTCCCAGTCTCGAACCCGGTGCTGCCGTCGATGGTGAACCTGGGCTTCGCCCCGGAGTAGGGGACGCCACCCTCGCCGACTTGGTCGAAGGTGGTCAGGCTGCTCCAGGCGATTCCATCGAACTTGGAGTTGATGGCCCAGTTGACCGCCCTCGGGATGTCCGGTCCGGTCACGGTGAAGACATCGAAAGGCTCGTTGCGCCGGAGTGTCTGCCACTTCGTCGCCAAGGACACGACATCATCGCCGTCGAGGTCGGTGTCGGGTCGGAAATTGTCCTTCTGGTGGGGGTCGAAGGCGGGTCGGATGGAGCCGATCTGAGCCGCGGGGCCGATGGCTGCCGCCGTGACTGCGACCATGATCGCGGCCAGCGTCACCATCACCACACGCAGGGGGCGCCCGGGGCGGGCGGCGGTCTGCACCGACGCGAACTCGGCGCCGTCCTCGATCTTGTTCTGCTGTTTGGCCGCAGGCATCAGGGCCAGGGCGACCACGACACTGGCGACGAAGACCGCCGCGAATGGAAGCGGCGACAGCGCGGAGCCCTCCGAGAGCATGAGCCCGACGACGAAGATCACCACGGCCGGGACCAGACTGGAGGCCGGTACGAAGGTGGTCACGAGTAGGCAGGCGACCAGCGTCCCGTATGCCGTCAGGAGGATGGCTGCGGTGATCGTCTCGGCGTTGACGGGTGCGGGGACGACGGCTCGGATGATGATGCCGAAACCCTCCACCAGACCCCCGAAGAAGCTGGAGACCCCGATGTTTCCGGCCTCGTTCGGGATGGTCATCGCACCCAGGACGATGCTGGCGACGACTGTGGTGAGCAGGCCGACCAGCGCGCCGAGACCGCGCGCCACCCGCTGGCCGCCGGCGGTCCCCAGCGCGTATCCGACACAGCACAGGAGGATCACCGGGAACAGGCGCACGAAGACCGGCGTGTACCCGAACAGCCGGATGAACACTGCCGACGCACCCATGCACATAATGCCCACGGCGACGGTGCGCCGGACGACGTCCGCCCTGGTCATGTGGTGACCACTTGGGCGGCGGGGACCAGGTCGTCGCAGGTCATGGCGTCCCGGAAGACCAGTCCGCGTCGCGGCCGGGAGAGTCCGCCGGGCTGGCCAATGCGCACTACGGTGCCTTCACCGACCAGTCCCAGGGCTGCGATGGCGCTCGGGATCAGCCCCGTCTTGAGCCCCGTCACCAGGAAGAAGGAAGTCGACCTGGTGGCCAGCAGGACCTGGCGCAGTGCGGGCGGGGACACTTTGAGCACCCGGGGGTCGCTCAGCGCCAAGGCGTCGAGCAGGCGGGTCAGGTCCTCCACTCTCAGGATCTCCACCGCGGCGTCCTCACCGGTGGTTCGCAGCGCAACCGGCAAGCCGGCGCGCACGATGGCGGTTCCGATCGAGGCGGCGGCGTCCACCGCTTGTTCGAAATCGTCCGCACTGCGGTAGGAGCGGATGTCGTTGTCGAGCAGGACCAGGGCGCGGGGCAGCGGATTGTCGACGAGTTGCTTGACCATGAGCTTGCCCACGCGTGCGGAACTGCGCCAGTGGATCTGCCGTAACTCGTCGCCGACGACGTACTCGCGCAGGGTGTGGAACTGGTTGGACCCCAGCACATCCCGGTCGGCCGTCCCGCCCTCCTGTCCGATCCGGTTGCCCGCCAGAGTGATCTCCACCGGCAGCACGCGCGGGTGCACGAGAACCGTGAGCTCGGCGGAGGCCGTGGCCCGGCGCACGAACAGCCCCCATGGGTCCCGGCGTTCGAGCGTGACCGGACCGAGATGGAGTTCGCCGCGCTTGAGCGGGACGAAGCGATAGTCGACGGTCACTTCACGCCGCGGTGGCACCGGCGGGATCAACAGATCGACCGGCTGCCCGCCGATGCGGTCGAGTGCTTCGACCACCCCGGTGGGCGTGACCCGGGTGTTCACGCTGGTGATCAATGCCGTGGCCGTCTCTCCCCGGGTCAGTTGCGAGGGTTCCACCGCGCGCCGAAGGTTGCCTCCCGGGCGGCGTCCTACCATGAACAGTCCGATCGCCACCACCAGAAGTGGCGCCGCGGCAAGGGCGACGACCGCGGGGTAGCCCAACAGGAAGCCCAAGCCCACCAGGATGGGCACGCTGATCAACAGGCCCTTGGTCCGCACCGAGATCTCGCGAACCGACTCCGGCTCGTCGTCGCCGGTGTTGACGACCAGTGGTTCTCCAGTGGTGTTTGCCATGGGTCAGGCTTGCGGTACCGGCACCCCGCGGGTGGCCTCGGCAAGGACGTGCTCGGCGGTGGCGCCGCCGGCGATGGCCTCAGGTGACAGCACCAGACGGTGTGCGAGGACAGGCTGGATCAGGGCGCCGACATCCTCCGGGGTCACGTAGTGCCGGCCACGGGAGGCCGCCCGCACACGGGAAGCGGCCATGAGGGCCAGACCACCGCGCGGACTCGAACCGAGCCGCGCCCCCGGCGAGTTGCGGGTCGACGTGATGAGCCCGACGATGTAGGTGAGCACGCTGTCGGCGATGTGTATGGTCGCGGCGGCCTTGATCATGCCAGTGACCTCTTCGATGTTCGACACCGCCCTTAGATCCTCGAGGCGCCGGCCCTCGTGGGAGTTCTTCAGGATCTGTACTTCCGCGGTCGGGTCCGGGTAGCCGACCGAGATCCGCATCATGAAGCGGTCGAGCTGGGCCTCCGGCAACGGATAGGTGCCGTCCATGTCCACGGGGTTCTGCGTAGCGATCACGAGGAACGGGCGAGGCACCTGGTGGCTGCGGCCGTCCACGGTGACGGTGCGTTCGGCCATCACCTCAAGCATCGCCGACTGAGTCTTCGGCGAGGCGCGGTTGATCTCGTCGGCGAGCACGACGTTCGCAAAGACCGGTCCCGGGTGGAACTCGAAGGAGTCCTTGCTCTGGTGGAACACGGTCACCCCGGTGACGTCGGAGGGCAGCAGGTCAGGGGTGAACTGGACCCGGCTGCCGGTCAGCCCCAGAGAAGCCGACAACGACCGCGCCAGCGAGGTCTTGCCGGTACCGGGCACGTCCTCCATCAGCACATGGCCCTCGGCGAGCAATGCGACAAGTGCGAGTCGCACGACGTCGTCCTTGCCCTGGATGAACCGTTCGACGTTGGCCACGACAGCCTCGAAACGCTGGGAGAAATACTGGGCCTGCTCGGGGGTCATTAGTCTCCTTGGTCGTTCCTGGGAAGGACTCTAGTCGCCGTCACCGGCCACTGGTTGGTTTCACGACCAAGCCAGTGCACACCAGGCTCACGATTCCATGAGGTGGGGTTGGATGCGGCGGGGTGGTGTCAGCCTGGTCTTGAACGGAACGGATCCCGTGATGGCCTGGTAGTGCGCGTCGGCCTCCCGTCAGGTTCTGGTGTTCGCGTTCGGCCCGCAAGTTCGCGTTCGGGTCACAAGGGGCAGAACGGTCCAACCGGAACGCGGACCAATTCGGAGTTGGCCGCGAGGTTAGAGATCGTGCACGAGGTTAGAGAACGCACGTGTGGCTTCTCTAACCTCGTGCACGTTCTCTGGTCCGAAAATGGCTGGTGTACGCGGTCCCAGCAGAAGTGGGCCGCGAGGTTAGAGAATGGTCGCGAGGTTAGAGATCGTGCACGAGGTTAGTGAATGCACGTGTGGCTTCTCTAACGTGGTGCACGTTCTCTAACGCGAGCGATTCCGCCAGGCATTTTCCCGCCTGAACGGGCGGCCGGCCACGACCATGGACCACTAACGCGAGATTCACGTCGAACTCGACCCGGATCACCCCATGTGGCAGATCCACTGCATAGACGGCTTCGGCTCGGGTTCCGCGGTGTTGTTCAGGTTGCACCACAGCATTGCCGACGGCATCACCCTGACCCGGGTGCTGCTCTCGTTGACCAGTAAGGACGTCCACGCGGGTTTCACGGCGGCCACCGGCGACCGGGGGGCGGTGGCGATGTGGTGGGGATCATCGGCTGGGTGCCGGGGACCGGCGATGTCGGTCTGGGGGTGTCGATGTTCTCTTACCGCGGGTCTGTGGTGATCGGGCTGATCGCCGACCTGCGCCTGATCCCCGATGTGAGCCGACTGGCCCGGCTGTTGGGCGAGAGCCTGGCGGCCCTGAACGCGGACATCTAGCTGGAGTCGCTGTGCAGGCCGACCTTTCGGATGTGACCCGTGCTTGTTACGAAAGTGCGGGCGGCTCAGAGGGCCTCGTTACGAAGGTGTGGGCGACGCCCCGCGTCCACCCCGCACCTTCGTAACACGACGCCCTCATTACCCCCAACTTCGCAACAAAGGCACTCGTACAGCCCCGTCCTCTGCGCACGGTGCGCCGGACGTGCAACGGCGCACCGCGCCGTCGGAACCGCCCGGTGCGCCGTTGCAGTTCGATCAGGACAGTTCGAACCGGTCCAGCATCATGACCTTGTCCCAGGCGGCCACGAAGTCGCGCACGAACTTCTCCTGCGCGTCATCAGCGGCGTACACCTCAGCAAGTGCCCGAAGCTGAGAGTTCGAGCCGAAGACGAGGTCGACACGGCTGGCGGTCCATTTCAGGTCGCCGGTCGCCCGATCCCTGCCCTCGTAGGTCTGCGCCTCCTCGGTCGTGGGTTCCCACTTGGTGTTCATGTCCAGCAGGTTCACGAAGAAGTCGTTGCTCAGCGTGTCCTCCCGTGTGGTGAACACCCCGAGGCCGGACTCGTCGTAGTTCGCCTTCAGGGCGCGCATGCCCCCGACCAGGACCGTCATCTCCGGTGCGGTCAGTGTGAGCAGCTGCGCCTTGTCGATGAACTGGTGCTCTGGCGGGCTGTCGTTGCCCTTGCCGACGTAGTTGCGGAAACCGTCCACAGACGGCTCGAGGACTGCGAACGACTCGATATCCGTCTGCTCCTGCGACGCGTCCGTGCGACCGGGCGTGAACGGCACCTGGATATCAACACCGGCGTTGCGCGCGGCCCGCTCCACCCCCGCACAGCCGCCCAGCACGATCAGGTCCGCGAGGGACACCTGCTTCGGGCCGGCGTTGAACTCCTGCTGGATGCCTTCCAGAACCCTGAGCACCTGCGACAGCGAAGCGGGGTTGTTGACATCCCACTCGACCTGCGGGGCCAGACGTACCCTCGCCCCGTTGGCACCACCACGCTTGTCGCTGTTGCGGAACGTCGAGGCCGAGGCCCAAGCGGTGGAGACCAACTGCGAAATCGACAGTTCCGAATCCAGAATCTTGCCCTTGAGCGCTGCGATGTCCGCGTCGTCGATCAACTCGCCGGTCACCGGCGGCACTGGGTCCTGCCAGATGAACGTCTGCGAGGGAACCTCCGGCCCCAGGTAGCGCGAGACCGGTCCCATGTCGCGGTGGATCAGTTTGAACCACGCCCGGGCGAACGCTTCGGCGAACTCCTGCGGGTTCTCCAGGAAGCGGCGCGAGATGGGTTCGTAAATCGGGTCCATACGCAGCGCGAGGTCGGTGGTGAGCATGACCGGCGGGTGGGTCTTGGACGGGTCGTGCGGGTCGGGCACAGCGGTGGAAGCCGCCGGGTCCGTCGGAACCCACTGCCAGGCACCGGCCGGACTCTTCTGGAGATCCCATTCGTAGCCGAACAGCGTCTCGAAGAAGCTGTTGTCCCAGTTGATCGGGGTCGGGGTCCAGGCGCCTTCAAGCCCGCTGGTGATGGTGTCGTCGCCCGAGCCGGTCCCGAAACTGTTGCTCCAGCCCAGCCCGACCTCTTGCAGGGGAGCGGCTTCCGGTTCGGCGCCGATGTGGCCCTCCGGAACTGCGGCGCCGTGCGTCTTGCCGAACGTGTGGCCGCCGGCCACGAGCGCGACCGTCTCCTCGTCGTTCATGGCCATTCGGGCAAAGGTCTCGCGGATGTCCTGCGCGGCCGCCAGAGCGCTCGGGTTGCCGTTCGGGCCCTCGGGGTTGACGTAGATCAGCCCCATCTGGACGGCGGCCAAGGGGTTCGAGAGGTCCCGTTCGCCGCTGTAGCGCTCATCGCCGAGCCATTCGGCCTCGTTGCCCCAGTTGACCTGCTCCGGCTCCCATACGTCTTCGCGGCCACCGGCGAAACCGAGCGTCTGGAAGCCCATGGATTCCAGCGCCACGTTGCCTGTGAGGACCAAAAGGTCGGCCCACGAGATCTTCTTGCCGTACTTCTTCTTGATCGGCCACAGCAGGCGACGGGCCTTGTCGAGGTTGGCGTTGTCCGGCCAGCTGTTCAGGGGTGCGAAACGCTGCTCCCCGGCACCAGCGCCTCCGCGGCCGTCGCTGATCCGGTAGGTGCCGGCGGCGTGCCAGGACATCCGGATGAAGAGCGGTCCATAGTGGCCGTAGTCCGCGGGCCACCAGTCCTGCGAGTCCGTCATGAGATCCAGCAGGTCCTGCTTGAGGGCCGCGTAGTTGATGCTCTGGAAGGCCTCGGCGTAGTCGAACTCCTCGCCCATCGGGTCGAGTTCGCGCGGGTTGGCCTGCAGGGCACTGAGGTCGATGGCCTCAGGCCACCATTCCCGGTTGGTCATTCCAGTCGGACGATGATGGATGACCGGGCATTCGCCCTCGTTGTCCATTGTCGGGTCGGACAAGATTCCTCCTAGTGTTGTTTTCCGGCGGTGGTTGTTGCTCTGGTCAGGTCGGCGGCGCAGTCGGGACAACGCCCCCAGTAGATGACTTCGGCCTCGTCGACCTCGTAGCCCTGGCTGTCGCTGGGTATCAGGCACGGGGTGTAGTCCACGGCGCAGTCGACGTCTGCGAGGTTGCCGCAGGAGCGACAGACGAGGTGATGGTGGTTGTCTCCCACGCGGTTCTCGTACCGCGCCGGGGAGCCGATGGGCTGGATGCGCCGGATCAGGCCCTTCTCGACCATGATCGTCAGGGCGTCGTACACCGACTGGCGAGAGATGGCGCCGATCTCCCCGCGAGCGTTCGCAGCGACCCCGTCGGCTGTGATGTGAGGCTGGTTCGAGACGGCCCGCAGTACGGCCAGGCGTTGCGCGGTCACCTGCAACCCGTGCTGGCGCAGCAGCGAGGCGGGATCCGTCATGTGTGACAGGCTACACCAGGATTCTGGACACCGTAAGGAATTTGACAATGCATGTTTCAGCTGGTTTGCAGGGGGTGGACGTCAGCCGCTGCCCACGTCCTGCCAGAGTGCTTCAGCAGCGGTCCAGGCCGCTTCCGAAACCTTGGGACTGGCACCGCCCGCCAGCAGTCCGACGAGCGCCGTCGACAGTTCTCGCACCTTCACATTGGAGGCTTGGCTGTGTTCGACCAGCACCGCGAAGGCGTCATCCGGACCCATCGAGCGGCGCGTCATGATCATTCCTTTTGCCTGCTCGATCCACTGACGCATCTGCACCATTCGGACCATGTGCTCCGCCTGCGCCTCGGCTTCCCCGCAGTAGTCCAGCAGGCCCAGGGCGTAGGCCAGCAGGGGTTCATAACGGCCGACCACTTCGAGATCCTCGTCGGCCGGTGAGCCGGAGAGATACACGACCGTGACCAGTTGCGACCCCGACGTCCATGCGTTGGGGAATGCGACGATGGCCTTCGGCGCCTCGGGCGACGTGACCTTCAGGAGGCGGGCGAGGTCCGGGTGCCGGCGCAGGTCGAAAGGATCCGCGACAATCGCCTTCTCGGACGAAACCGCCTCCAGGACGGGACCGGCGCCGGCGTCGAGCTGGACGCGGTTCCATTCTTCGCCCACGCCCACGGCCGCCACCTGTCGGAGGGCACCCTGTGTGTCCGCGACAAGCAGGCCGCTGCCGATCGCGATCCTGATCCGGGACTGCATCGCGTTCAGAAGCCGGACGAGCAGTCCCTCACCGAGCTCAGCTACAGCCACTCCCTGAGCGTAGTGGTGCCGGCTGATGGTGGGACATGCGCTAGCTGGGTCCGACGGTTCGCCTCGTTGGGTCCGGTGGGTCAGTTGGACTGGCTCCCGTTGGGCTTCCGCGTTCCGGTTAGCCTTCGGGTCGCACTGCGGGTCTAACGGGAAACGGGCTCGTTTACTCGGTATTCGCAGGAGTTGGCTCTAGTCCGAAGATGGCTCGTGTACTCGGGCTGCCGCAGAAGTGGGCCGCGAGGTTAGAGAATGGTCGCGAGGTTAGAGATCGTACACGAGGTTAGTGAACGCACGTGTGGCTTCTCTAACCTCGTGCACGTTCTCTAACCCGAGCGGTTTCCGCCCGGCATTTCCCCGCCTGAACGCCGCGGCCGGCCACGGCCGTGGACCACTAACGCGAGCGATCTCCGCCCGACCGCCTGAACCGGCGGCCCGCCGCGGCCGGCCACGGCCATGGACCACTAACGCGAGCGATCTCCGCCCGACCGCCTGAACCGGCGGCCCGCCGCGGCAGCGGATGACCAACGCAAACCGGCGGGGGTCCTGCCGCAGCGCTTGATTCTGCGGCGCGCTCCGCGCCACGTGGGGGAAATGCCGAGAATAGGCTGGCGGGCATGAAGCACGGCACATGTCTGGTCACCGGAGCCTCGTCGGGTATCGGCCGGGCCTGTGCAGACAAACTCGTCGCCGCGGGATGGACAGTCGTGGGAGCCAGTCGAAGTGGAACTTCGGTCAGCGGCGCAAGTCCATTGGTCATGGATGTGGACGACGATGATTCTGTTGCTTCTGGGATCGCTGCCTGTCTGTCCGGACATCCGGCAGTGGATGCGGTGGTCACTGCGGCGGGCTGGGGTCTGTCCGGTCCGGTGGAGACGACACCGATCGACCAGGCAAGGACGCAACTGGAGACGAACTTCTGGGGGAGTGTCCGCGTAGTGCGTGAGGTGCTGCCAGTGATGCGGGATCAAGGTCGGGGTCGCATCGTGCTGATGGGATCCCTCGGCGGAATTGTGGGCCTGCCCTTTCAGGCCTACTACTCGGCCAGCAAGTTCGCGCTCGAGGGCTTCGCGGAGGCCTTGGCCTATGAGGTTTCGCCCTTCGGGATCTCGGTGACGCTCGTGGAACCGGGCAACGTCGCCACGGGTTTCACGGACAATCGCCGGCGCAACGACCCCTCGCCGGCCAGCCCTTACGCCCGGGCGAATGCTTCTGCCGTGGGCGTCATGGAAGACGACGAACGCAACGGCATCACTGCCGAGCAGGTGGCGTCTGTTGTCGAGCACGTCCTGTCAGCGAAGAATCCGCCCCGGCGGGTCTCAGTGGGCAAGGTAGACGAACGACTCGGTGCCTTCGCCAAGCGGTTCATGCCGCACCGGCTCTTCGAGCGTCTGGCTCGCGGGTCGCTGGGAGTCTGAGCAGGCGGCGAGCGGTCGATCAGGCCCGACGGGGGCGGGTGGCGGCGTACACAGCGGCCACCGGGCCCACCAAGACCATGATCGCCAGCAGTGCGACCGACCCTACGACGGCCGCGTAGCCGGTGGCTCCGCTGGCGGCCAGTGCAGCGTGGATCATGACGGCGACGGCACCGACGCCCACGATTCCCGCGGAGGTGAGCACCTCGCGGCGGTTCCAGCGTGACGTGGACAACATCACCAGCACGCCGACGGCCGGCGCAGTCAACGGTAGAGCGAAGGCGCCGATTCCCATCAAGAGCAGGGCGATGATCTCGGCCGCGGTGGAACGCTGAGGTGTCGGCAGATCGACCGATGCCTCTACTTCCAGGTCATTCGGGTCCCCGAGGCGCTCGAGGACCGCGGCAGCGGCCTGCGGACTGTCAACCCCGGCCAGTTCAGCATCCAGGTGCTCGCTGATCTGCGCGATCAGTTCGCTGCGCCGTGCCGGGGGGAGGGTGACAGCTGCCTGCTCCAGGCCGGCGAGATACGCATCGCGCCACGGTTGGGTCTGGGTCATCATGGTGTTTCCTTCACTGTGATGGATGAGGGCTTCGAGGGGGAGAGGACCAGGTCACCGGCGAGCACCGCATCTACACCTGTCCGGAAGGTCTGCCAGGCGGATCGGAAGTCCTCGACGGCGGCCCGGCCCGACTGCGTGAGCCGGTAGTAGCGGCGGGGGGGACCGGAAGGGCTCTCGCGCCATTCCGTCGCTACCAGACCTTCCCGCCGAAGACGCGAGAGCATCGGGTACAGAGTGCCCTCGCTGATCACGAGTCCAGGTTGTCGCCCGAGCGCGCTCACAACGTCGTGGGCGTAGGCGCTTTGTTCGCTGAGAAGTGCCAGCACACAAGGTTCGATCGCGCCGCGACGCAGTCTGTCCAGAATTTGCTTCTCAGCCATGGCTTCTCTTCCAGTACCTTGTTCTACAAGGTAGCATACTGCTCGATATGCGGCCGGGGGCCCGCCTCCCGGGGACGCGTCAAGGGTCCTTCTGAGCACATGCAGCGCCCGGTTGGGGGAGGATCGACGTGACAGAGGATTAGGACGCGCCTTCCAAGGGCTGGCGTCGGCACCTACCGGGGGAACCCTGGCAACTCGACGGCGCCGGCACCTGCGGCCCGTCGGCCGGTCATGGTGGTGCGCGGGTGCTTGCGGTGGTGCATCGTCCGTCGGACGTGCGCGCGATTTTCAGGCGTCCGTGGTGGATGCGTCGGTGGTGGTAGACGCAGATGAGGACGAGGTTGTTGAGGTTGGTGGGGCCGCCGTGGTCCCAGTGCTGGATGTGGTGGGCGATGCAGCGGTGGGCGGGTACGGTGCAGCCCGGGTGCACGCAGCCGTTCCCGTCGCGGACGGCCAGCGCGGCGCGTTGGGCGCGGGTGGCGTAGCGTTCGGCGAACCCGACTGCCAGCGGTTTCCAGTGGATGTCGTCGACCGGGGTGCCGACCAGATAGGTGAGGTGGGCGGAGCAGGACGCGGTGCGCACGTCGGTGCGGGAGGCCAGCAGCCCGCACGGCCAGCGGACCCCCAGCCCGGTGGCGAGTTGGTCGGGGGTGAGGGTGAGGGTGATGTGGCCGATCCCGGTGGGCCGGTCGACGGTGTCCAGGGCACGGGTGGCGATTTCGGCCAGGGCGTCGGCGTTCCGGGTGCCGGCCGACCGGTCGTCATGAGGTCCGGTGGGTTCGGCGTAGATGTCCAGGGCGGCGGCCAGCGCCGCGCCGGTGGCGGGGTCGAGGAATCCGGTCAGGTGCCACCAGCCGTCCAGGCCGGTGGACAGGTTGGCCCGGCGGCGTTGGCGGGCGGTTTCGGTGTCGTGGTCGGGGTCGGGGGTGTAGTTCTGGATGAGCAGGTCCAGGAACCCGCGCAGGTCCCGTACGCAGTGTTCCCGCGCGAACCCGGCGATCTGCTGCTCGAGCCGGTCGAAGACCTCGCCCAGCTGGCGGCGGGCCGCCCGGATCACCCGGACGTGGTCGAGGCTGATCTGCCCGTCGGCCAACGCCGCGGCGGTTGCCGGGAGCTGGTCGCGTAGTGCCCGGGCGGTGTGCACCCACCAGCCCGCATGACCAGACGGGATCCGCACCGTCTGTGCGAGCCAGTCGCTGGTGCCGCGCGCCCCGGCGATCTGCGCGCCACCGCGGGCATCGAAGGAGGCGAGCACCCGGGCCTGCACGGCCGCGGTCTGGTTAGCCACCTCGTGCAGGAGCGGGATCGCGTCCTGCAGTTCGTCCAGGCACCACTCGGCCGGATCCGCGGCCAGCAACGCGACCACCGCCGCGCGCAAATCGACGAGCAGCGTGGCCGGACTCGCGGACTGCGCCGTGATCGTCATGACCACCTCCCCTCGTCTAGAACGCTAGTACGAGGGTGTGACAAACCCAGTCGCCCGAAACCACCTGTGGACAACCACATCTGCCATCCACAACTGTCCTGCGAACCACGCGAGAACCACCCCGAGGGGAGGGTCCCCCTCGCGACCAGACAAGCCGCTGAACCGAGCGCCCCTCAGGAGTCCTGGGACCCGCGGGGACTGGAGAGTGCGATGGGCGCCGAGGGGGTCGTCAGAGGCTGCGTCGAGGTTGGTGTCCGTGGTCGGCAGTCCAAGACCTTGAGGCCAATCCGACCCGCGGTCTCGGCGTAACCGGCCGTTCGGCTAGCGGCCAATCCCCGCATGGTGCCGACTCGGCGTAGTTGGCCGGCGTCCGTTGCAGGTCGGCCAAACCCAGAGCACGGCCCGACATCACCTCGTCACACAGCCGCCGCCAATCTTGTCCCCGATGCGCCCATCCACGCGCTCAGAGGTGCTCCACGCCCCGAGGACCGCTTTGCGCGACAGTTGCTCGACCGCCGTGAAGGGCAAGTGCGCCAGTTGTGGTGACTCGAGCGACTGATGCCGGACATCGGCGCTGAGGAGGCGGTAGTTCCCGGCCGCCACCCGTATGTCCCCACTGCCGAGCAGTGCTCGGGGGTGACGACCTTTGCCGGGAGGTGCAGTGTTGGGGCATCCCATGGCCGGTCGAAGTGGCTCGTGATCAGACCAGCGCCGTGGCCGGTCGTGCGTGACCGCTGGGCGTATGCCTGAAAGGAGGACCAAAGCGCGGTTGATCGTCCCTTCCCCAGCGCCGCCGATGCGAGTAGTCTCGCTGACCGTCGAGTGAGCGGACACGCGTATCTCCATGCCTTGGTTGAAGTACTCACTTGCTGTGCCCATGTCGCTGGCCGTCATGGCGATGGCCCTCCCTTCAGAGGCGGCCACCCCGCGGCAAGCGAGCCAGAGCGCTACGCCATCGCCTGCCGGAGCGGCGCAACTCTCAGCGGCCACCTGCGATCCTTCTCCGCGGGCGGGCAAGAAGTCGTCGAAGCACGACTGTGTGACTGTGCATCTGGGCAAGAAGAGGCAGGCACGCGTCGCCGCCGGTGATCGCATCGTGCTGAAGGGTGTCGTGCGCCGCCAGGATGCCCGGCGGACGGTCCTCATCCAGGAGTTGCAGGGTGGCGGACGGCTCGGGATCGTGCGGAAGACCAAGGGCCGCTGGAAGACCATCAAGAAGGTGAAGGCACGACACTCACTTCTCGCTGAAGAGAAAGGTGGCGTGGGGGACTCACGTCTACCGTGCCAAGGTACGGATGAAGAAGTCCAAGGCATCTTCACTGGCCGCCACGACCGAGTCGGTGACGTCGCAGACGACGTCGTCCACCGCTGGCGCCTGGGGGTACGGCTACGTCTTCGCCAACGACACCGGCCGGAATCTGCAACTGACCCTCAGCAACGGGGACTCGTCGACGGGAGCATCGGCGTCGACGGCGCCCGATGACGTTCAACAACCAGGAGATCCTCCTTGCCGTGCTCGGTGACCCCGCGGCCAACATCGCCACCGGATTCACCATCGAAGGCACTGAGGCCGGCGAAACCACACGTACAAGTACGACGGGAGTTCCGGCAGCAACCCCTGTGCCAAGTCGCCGCAGCCGACAATGGGGGTGGGCCAGGTCGCCGTCGTTCTCTTCGAGAACCAGACGTTCGGCTACAAGGGAACGATCACTTGGCCCGACAAGAGTCCGTGCACCTTCAACATGCTCACATCGTTCGAGCAGTTCTTCGACAAGCAGGGGCCTTGGGCAATCGTGCTGGAGGTCCTCGCGGCCGTCCTCATAATCGCGGTCATCGTCGCGGTGACAATAGTCACCGGCGGTGCGGACCTGCCGGACCTCGCCGACGGCACCGCGGCCGTGGCAGAGGGAGTTGAGGCTGGCAGCGACGTGGCCGAATCAGCGGCAGAGGCCGCCGAGGAGGGGGCCCAGGCCTTGGAGGATGACTTACCCAACGTCCAGACCTTCGAGGGCTGGCCGCAGAACATGGGGACCATGCCGTCCTTCCCCGGCGGCTGGCAGTTCGTGTACCCGATCCCGTGGGTCGGAGGGAACTGACCGGCTGGGTTCCATTTGTGGCGTGTGCCCGACTCCAGGTCACGGCTCATCAGGTTGACGCTGGACGAACGAGGCCATCACGGGAACCGTGTACGCCACCATGCCGTGGTCCGGGGAGTAGATCAGGCCCTTACCGATGAGACTTGCCCGGGCGGGGCCGAGGGAGGTCACCTTGCGTCCGAGGCGGGCCGCAACGTCGCCGGTCAAGCTGGCCCTGTCGCCGTCGACGGCCATCGCGCGCAGGTAGGCTCGCTCCGCCGGCGTTGCCCGGTCCCATCTGACCCTGAAGAAGCCCGAATCCAAGGACATCTGACCACGGGCGATACCGACACGCGCATCGGTGACGGTGAGGGGACTGGCGATGGCCGCATTCCAGACATCCTGCCCGTACTGCTGCAAGAAGTAGGGATATCCCTGTGCCTCAGTGAGGATCAGGCGGATCGCATCCTCATCCCATTCGACGCCCTCGACCCGCGCGGGGTCGACAAGTGCTTCCCTCGCGGCCGTGGGATCGAGCGCGCCCACCTCATGGAAATCGAACAGTCGCTCGGCGTAGGACTTCGCCTCGGCGAGCCTGCGTGGGAGGCTCGGCAGGCCGGCCAAGGCGAGTACGAGCCGGTCTCCGGCCTGATTGCACGAATGGATGATTGCGCACAAGGCGACGAGTTCGTCCATCGGCAGATCCTGCGCCTCGTCGATCAGGACCGCGACGCCGACCTTTCGTTCAGCGGCGGCTCCCGCAAGGTCACGCAGCAACTTCCCGAGATCGGCCTCCAAGGCCCCGGTGTCCGCGCCGCCGCCGGGAGCCGTGTCGAGGTCCAGACCGAAACGCCAGGTGCCGGTCGAGTCGTACGACGCCTTGAAACTGAGTGCGGTCTTGAGGGCTTTGAGTATGCGCCGGGTCACTCCTGGCCGGGCGAGGTCCACCAGGCTGTCGTGGAAGGCCTCACCCACCAGGGCCCTCACGGACCGGCCCGACCTGGCCTCAACGCGGGCCACCAGCCATTCCCGGTCACGCACCATGTGTGCCATGCGCGACAGCAGTACTGTCTTGCCCACACCACGCAGGCCATAGAGCACGATCGACTGGGCGTCGCGGCCGTCCTCGATTCGCCGCAGCGCGACATCCCATGCCTGGAGTTGAGCGTCGCGGCCCACGAGGGCGGCCGGTGGTCGCCCAGCCCCGGGCGAGTACGGGTTGCTGACTGCGTCCATTCCAGCAACTGTAGTGGATTATGGCACTGTATAGCAGAATCCTATGGCTACCTATAAATAGGCATATACGGTCGATCAGCGCCGCGCGGCCGTCGAACACCGTCAGGTGTCCTTCGGCGTCCCGAAGCCGGCCGCCTCGATCCAGTAGTTGCGCCAGCCCAAATAGCTGGCTTCCCGGATGCGTTGGCGCACGGTCGGCATGTCCAAGGGATCCAGACCGATCAGATATGGGCCGAGGAGCCCGCCCAATCCCTCCCGCTCGCGCTCGAAGGCGATGCCTGCCGCCAAGCCCTGCACGCCCTCGTCAGTGGTCAAGCGCATGAGAGTGAAGCGGTTCGCCGTCTGCGGGTACCCCGGAATCCAGGCGGGGTAGAAGGGTTTGGGCAGTGGAACAGCGACATGGAAGAGTTCAATGCGTTCGATCTTCATCTCGGGTAATCTCCTCTCGGTCCGGAAACGCAACAGCCGCTCGGCCGTCGCGCGGAAGTTGTCAGCTCACCGATAATCCGACGGGCGCAGTGAGGATCTCCTCGTGTCCGAGCACCCTGGCAGCATGGATCGTCGCGTCGTGGACGCGCAGTCCGTCGTCTTCGAGGTGGTCGGCGAGCCAATCGACCGAAACGACGGGTTCCATGGCTACCCCCCTTCCAGTCCCCGGTGCCATTGTCCTGCTGCCGACCCGGGTCGTCCAGGCGACGCCGCGCGATCGCAAGGTCCTGTCGGATCAGGTCGGAGACGATGCCCTCGAAGCGTGGCGAAAGGCGAACTCGTTCCCGGGGTTGGTTCTGCACCCAAGTCCTGACAGGTAGGTGGGAGTCGTAGCGGGCGGCAGGCAGCCGCGTGTCAACCGTCCTGGAGCGGGCACCGGTTGGACGTACCATCGTTGGTGATGGCCTTCGAGCCGCAGGGGTGTGCCATGGGTGCCAGAGTCGGGTTGATCGCCGGGATGACCGTCGCGCTGCTGGCGCAGGGATCGGGACCGGTCGCGGCCAGAACCGACCGTGAAGTGGCGATCCGCATTGTCGTCGACGGTCGGCTTCTGGGCCGGAAGGCGGCGGTCCACATATTCGACCCCGTCGATCAGCACACCGTCAGAGTCGGCACCTCACGAAGGGTCAGGGTCCACGCCGGCCGCACCGTTGTTGTGCCCGCACCCATCCGAGGTGCTCGACCTTCGACGGCAAGGATTCGCGTGGTCCAAGCGGAGAGCGGCACAGTCGTCCGATTCCACTACCGGAGGGACGTGACATCACGTCCGGGCCCGATAATCCCCCTGGCCACCGGCCCCGACGGCGAGCCCGCCACCGGATGGGACTGGGTTCAGTCACCGGACAAGTCCCGGGTCGCGTTCACATCCCGTGATCCGGGCCTGCTGGCACTGGGGGAGGCCAGTGGCCTGTTCGTGCACGACTTGGTCACAGGTGCCGTCGCGAAGGTCGCAGATGACGCCGTCAGCGGGCTCGCCTGGTCGCCTGACTCCCGGCGAATAGCATTCGTGAGCGACGCCGCTCTCGTGCCGGCCGATGGCAACAGGAAGTCGGACGTCTATGTGAAGGACCTCACCACCGGTGACGTCGTCATGGCGTCGGAGCATACGGACGGCACGGGGTTCCACGCCGGTACCGCAGTTGCATGGCAGGACGATGATCACCTCGTCCTATTCGGGTGTGACACGGCCCGGCAATACCTGAGCCAGTTCTGCGCGATTCGACTCAGGGCCCTGTCGACGGGGGAGACTCGGGAGATCGTGCCGGCCGGGTCCCACATCGCCAAGTGGCGGCTCGCCCCGGATGGCCGGCGCCTGCTGTTCGAGTCCGCGAGCGATCCCTTGGACCGGGGCATCGACCGACCAGCCCTGTACGTGACCGACCCGGCAACCGCAGCCACGACGGTGCTGAGCACGAGCGGGAAGGGCCATCCGGCGAACAGGGCGGCGTGGGGTGCCGTGTGGTCGCCGGATGCCCGTAAGGTGGCCTTCCGGTCGACGGCGGACAACCTGGTCGCCGGAGACACCAACGGGAGGAAGAACCCGTCGCGCGGTACCGACGTGTTCGTCAAGGACCTCAACACGGGGAAGGTCACCCTGGTGTCCTCCACCTCGACCGGAAAGCAGATGACTGGGGAGCCTCCCCGTGACGAACCAGCGGTTCAGTGGGCGCCGAAGGGCAGGAAGGTCGCGTTCCGCTTCGCCACCGCTTCCTCCAAGGGTGATCGGCGATCCACGGACAGCACGGTGTTCATCAAGCACCTGTCCTCAGGGAAGCTCGAGCCCCTCATCCCACGGAAGTCCACGGTTCCGCAGACACCGGTGGTCGAGGGCTACACGTTCTCGCCCTCCGGGAACCGGATCGCGTTCCTCTTCGGTGCACGCAAGGGATGCAGGACGGATCTCGTGCCATTCGCGAATCTGAACTGTTACAACGTCCTGGTCCGCGATGTCGGCACCGACCGACTGGCGAACGTGTCCACCCTCGTCACCGGCCTCGGCTGGCGGGGCGGACCACAGGACGGTCGCATGGGTGCGTGGTCGCCCGTGTGGCTTCGCGACGACCAGTTGTTGTTCCTGGCTCCGGACCGCGCTCCGCGCTCCCGGAAGAGCGTTGCTTTCCCGATGATCAAGACCGTGAAGTGGCCGCCGGTGCCGGTCAAATCTCCGGCACCGTGGGTGCCTGCGTGGTGCGACCCGAACCGGTACTGGTGGTCCTGCTGACGTCCAACTCGTCGGAGTCGCGGCCACGGCGACACCGACGACAAGACCGAAGCCCACGGACAAGCGGCGCGGGGCCATCAAGCTTCACGGACACCTGATCCCTTCGATGCAGTGGTAGAGGCTCACGTTCGCCTGCCGTGTCTCTGGCCCCCGAGTCCCCGTGTCCACGCCAGACGCTGCGGTATTGACGCTCTTGAGGCTTCGCACGTAGCCTCAGCCATCGAAGGAGGGGACCATGAGGTGGTTGGTGATACCGGCAACCGTGGCATCGACGCTGCTGCCGTCGGTCGTTCAGGCCGACTCGTACACGATCGCCGACGAGGTGGGTGACATCAGCGTCGGCCCTGAGATCTCCGACATCACCAGCGCGACCGTGGACTACTCCACCAAGCGGTTGCGCATCCAGGTGACCCACGCATCGTGGAGGTGGGAATGGCGCCGGTATCGCAGTGCTACCGGTGGCCGGGTCACTTTCGGCAAGGGTCGGTCCTTCGTGATCATTCCCAATACGAGGGGTCGATCCTCGCAGTTGTACACCCTCAAGGGCTTCCGGCATTGCCCGCCAGGCAAGAAGTGCTCTTTGCCCTGCAGTGGGTGGAAGTACACCATCGACCGGGCGGGTCTGTCGACCGGAGTGAGCCTGCCACTACGCTGTTTCGGATTCAGGAAGCCGCAGACCCGCGTGAAGGTCCGGCCGTTTCACGTGATCCCGCACGTCGGACAGCAGCCGGTGATTGATCCGCTGGAGACGACGCCGTGGATCGCCCGGGGGTGAGGACGTGTCGAAGTTGCTTCGACCCAGGCAGCAGTGTGGCTCGTCAGACACCCCCCGGGCCTGCATAGTTCAGCCCTGAGGCGGGTCGGACTCGCCCTCGCATGCCTTCTTGACGGTCTCGTACTTCTTCGCCAGCGCATGTCGCATGTAAAGCCGAAGTAGTGGTGAGAGGACCGACACGAGTCCCTTCGGTCCGATGTCGGTCGTGACCACCAGTTTCGTGCCACCGTGCGTGTCCGTGAAGTCGTAAGACGTATCGAGGTCCATCATCGTGTTGGAGGCTGCAACTATCACGCCTTTGGGTCGGTCGGACTCCGCGAGTGTCACGTCATTTCCCTGCCGCATGAACACGATCCGGAACTCTGAGCCTTCACCGATGGGACCATCGCTGCGCAGTTCCGGCACCGAGACACTCTTGTTCCATCGCGCCTCGTTCCGAACGTCGGCCAGCAGGTCGAACGCCGTGGTGGGATCGCACTAGAGGAACACCTCATTGATCAGTGGCTGGCCCATCTCGTGGCTCCGCTCCTCGATTGGCGTGCGGGCACGCGCAGAAGTAGTCCGAGAACTCCTGACCGTAGTCAATCCCCCAAACGCGTTCCCAACGCCTGTTGGGCCGGCGGGCGGAGTACTCTCGCTGCTGACGGCCAGACCGTCGGCGGTGCAGGGCTGTCAGTTGGTCAGGAACCGGATCAGGATGGGGTTGACGCGCTCGGGGTACTCGTAGTGCGCCAGGTGTCCGGCACCTTCGAGTTCGTGGTACTCGATGTCGGGTATCAGGTCACGCAGCCTGCGCATCGACTCGGCGGGGAGCTTCTGATCCGAGGTGCCCCAGGCCAGCAGGACGGGAATGCCCTGTTCCTTGACGCCTTGGTAGCAGCCGGTCGCGTCCTTCAGGGCGTCGCCTCTGAGGTTGGCCAGGAAGGCGCGGTGCTTTCCCCGGAAGCGGAACTGTTGGACGGCGTCGTGTTCGAGTGCGGACCTGATGTCGGCGTCCACGACATCGTCGGAGAGGTCGGTGAGTTTGCGGTCGCTGATCAGCCGCATGACGAGTTCGCCCAGCGGCGGGGTCGTGAGCAGCCGGTACACCAGACTCTGAGAGCCGGGTAGCTCATCGAAGAATGGTGCCAGCAGGGCAAGCTTCTTGACCCTGCCTGGGTGCTGGGAAGCGAAGCAGGCACCGATGCTTCCCCCTTGAGACGATCCCACCACGAGGACAGGGCTCGTGATGCCGAGCCGGTTCAGCAGGTCAGCGAGCTGGACATTGTAGAAGTGACGGTCATAGGCGGGCAGGTTCGGCCGGTCGGAGAACCCGTGCCCGAAGAGGTCGTATCTGAGCACCCGGAATCCGGCCTTGGTCAAGTCCCCGATAGTCCCGTCCCAGGTCACGTACGGTGCGGCGTTGCCGTGAATCAGGACGACAGTCTCACCGTCCGGGTCGCCTTGGACCTCGTAGTGCGTGACTCCGGCTGAAAGCTCCACGAAGTCGCCGGGTAGGCCTTTTCGGGTCTCCACTGTCAGGTCCGGTCTTGTCTCCCCGAACACCGCGACCCCTTCCTTTGTCGGCCGACACCGGATCCGAAACCTCGATGCGAATCCAGTCCCTCACGAGGCTCTCGCCCAACTCTAGGATGTATCCGCCACGTGGAGGCGAGTATGCGCTGTGCGTTACTCCGACGCGCCGTCAGACGCAGCATTTCCCCTGGCCAGATCGGTATTCCGGCTCGGCTGCACCCGTTTCGCCGGGCATCTTTGGAGTATTCATGGGCTGATGGTGTGCGTTAGTGGTCCATGGCCGTGGCCCGCGGCGTTCAGGCGGGGAAATGCCGGGCGGAACTCGCTCGGGTTAGAGAACGTGCACGAGGTTAGAGAAGCCACACGTGCATTCACTAACCTCGTGCACGATCTCTAACCTCGCGACCATTCTCTGACCTCGCCGCCCACTTCTGCGGCGACCGAGTACACCGGCCATTTTCGGACTAGAGGTACAGGGGTGCACTGTGCGACAAGATTTTCCGGCGGATCCGTGAAGGAAGAAGGTGGTGTTGGGCTGGGTTCACTTGACTTTGAACCCGGTGAATTGGAGTCTGGCGCGCTCATAACCTTGGATCCAGCCCGCAGTCGCGTGCGATTTTGCCCCCAACGAGTGGGTAGTTCACGTCTTTGGCGCCGGCGAGGTGATCGGTATCGCTGGCCCCGGGTGCCTCCCCCAATGAGGGCCTTGGCGAACGCGAGCCCTGCGTAATCTCTGCTTGGGTCGCGTCTCAGGAACTCCACCGACCCTTCCCGTGCCCGGCTCGGCTGCACCCCTTCCGGTTCGCCGGGCATCTTCGGAATGTTCACGGCCCGACGGTGTGCGTCCTGGGGGGAGAGGGGTGCAATGTGCGACAAGATATTCCGGCGAGTTTGCCCTATGCGCTGTTGTCAGTGGTCGCACAGACTGGTCATACTTATGACTATGACCAGTCTGTCACTCGCGGAAGTGAAGGCCCACCTGTCGGAGTTGATCAGCAGAGTGAGCACTCAGCACGAGCGAGTGGTCGTCACAGTGCATGGTCATCCCTCGGCGGTCTTGCTTGCCCCTGATGATCTGCAGCGACTGGAGGAGACGATCGCAGTTCTTGCTGATCCCGACCTGATCGCACAACTGGCTTCTTCGGAGGCCGATCTCGCGGATGGCCGGATGGAGTCGGCCGACGACCTGACTGCGGCCATGGAGTTGCGCCGGAACCGGGAGTGACCGCCGTTCGCTACCGACTCCTGATCACCTCCACGGCGCGCAGGCAACTCGCCGAGAAGCTGCCCGAGTCGATCGCGTTTGCGGCCTATGAGTTCATCACGGGGCCGCTGCTGGACAACCCACATCGGGTGGGCAAGCAGCTCATGGCGCCCATGGGCGACAGACGCAGTGCCCGTCGCGGCACCTATCGCGTCCTGTACCGGATCGATGATGAAGACATGACTGTCACCGTCCTGGCGGTCGGTCCACGTTCGGACATCTACCGCACCGACTGAGGCGCGGATCGCCGGTCCGGACGGACTGCAAGCAGCAAGGATTCACTCCCGCGCCCGGCTCGGCTGCACCCGTTTCGGTTCGCCGGGCATCTTCGGAGTGCCTACGGGGTGACGGTGTGCGTCGTGAGGGGGAGAGGGGTGCGCTGTGCGACAAGATATTCCGGCGAATCCGTTCGTGCCGAGGTCGTCGTGTCGTACTCTCGGCTCGCTTGCCTTTGAACCGGATGGTCAGGGGCGCGCCTACCTGGAGAACGCAGTCTTTGCGCGGCGCGGTCCTCGCCAGTAGCGCCACCATCTGCCCGGACGGGTTAGGGGGTCCGTGCACCAGACCCGACCAAACGCCAGTCAGCCGGCCTCGTCGCCGATCGATGCCTTCCCAAACCCGGCCAAGTCCTCTGGTTCGCCGGGCTCAGCGCCAGGGGTCGGAATCCCCGCAAACCGTCAGGCTTCGGGCCGCTGAACGGCCTCCCGGCGCATCGCCCACGCCGGCGGCCCTCCCTTGCCGAGCGATGCCTCCTCCAGAACGGTGAACCCGAGCCGCTCGTAGAACGGCAGGTTGGAGGGGGTGTTCGTATTGAGGTAGCACGGCAGACCCGCCATATCCGCCCGGGCCAGACCGTCCCGCACCAGTGCGCTGCCGCGCCCCCGACCCTGCAGCGCAGGGTCCACTGCGACGATCAGCAGCTCCCAATGAGGTCCGCTCATGTGACGCTTGTGGATCTTGTCCATGACCCCGTTCGCACCCCCGAACCGGGCCAAGGGCCCCGGTCCGGTCCGGAAGGGCACGCCGAGCATTCCGCAGCGGACCATCCGCCCGAGGGACATCGGCTCCCCAGGTGGGATCCAGATCGCGACGCACCCGCCTTCGTCGGACTGCCGGACGTAGCCGTAGCGCAGCCCGTACTCGAGAGGGACCCGGTTGAGTCGACGCAGGCCGCGTGCCCGGGCAGCAGGGTCGGGGAACACCCACCCGAACATCGAATCGTCCATGAAGGCCGTCACGAGCGTGTCGTTGACCGCTTCCAGCATCGACCGGTCGAGCGGTGCGACCGCTGAGTCGTCATCCATACGCCGAGCATCGACCATAAGCAGACATTAGCTCGGACGTGGTGATCCCGACCGAACGGCTGGGCCAGTGCCATCTCCGCCCGGGAGGACCACGTTGGATCCGCTCGCAGAAGGGCGCCTACTTGCCCCGGAACCGGATGGTCGTGGCCGGTCCGCGTCTGGATTCGCCGACCGCGGCCACCTGGAACCGGGACACCGTGACCCTCGTGTTGCCCGCCTGCCTGAACACCCGGGTCGGGGGCTACGGGCCCGGGATCCGATCACCGATCCGGTCCTGTACGTGCCGGCGCTGCTGCGGCTAGTCACGTTGGATGGCGTCGGGGTAGTTCGTTGACGTTCAAGCAGCGAGGAACACCACACAACTGCACGAGCCCGCGCAAACTGCACGAACGTCACTGAACGTGCCGACAAGACGAATCGCACAGGCGCGCGTCACTCCCGAGCCCTACCGGGCTGCACCTGTTTCGGTTCGCCGGGCATCTTCGGAGTGTTCAGGGGGTGACGGTGTGCGTTGCGAGGGGGACAGGGGTGCGCTGTACAACAAGATATTCCGGCGAATACGCCCATGGGCTTGGACCGGCGTAGTCCGGGCTGGCATAGGCGGGGCGTCACGCGGCTACCTGACTCTGCACCGGATGGTGGCCGTCGGTCCGCGCCCGATGACACCGTGTTCGAATGAGCGTGTTGATCATTCGCGGGCCCTCGTGCGTGATCATCAGGCGAATCCGGACACGGGTGACGCCGGTGCGCGACGGTGCGGTTCAGTCCAGCCCCGAACCGTGACATCCGTGTGTTGCCGAACTGCGAGAGCACGCAAAGACCTGGGTACACGGATGGTCGGTGACCATCCGCTGCGGTTCGACTCATTCTGACCCCCCGGCATGGTCCCTTCGGGTGCTACCGAGCACGCCGGGGGCCGCTTCGTCGCGTGGGCCGAAGCCGCGAATCAGGCGCACCGCACCGCGCGTGACGTGGGCAGCTCGGCCGTGTCTGCGATCAGGCCCGGCCGCAGCTGTTCGCCGACTCGGTCGTGTCGGGCTCATCCGCGCACCGTCGCCAGCAGCGCTGATGGCACGGTCCGTGGGTCGTCCTCGGCGCGGGCCAGGAACAGTCCGCGCATCAAGTTGGCCAGGGTGCGATGGCTGGCCACCCCCACCGGCTTGACGATCGAGCGGAACGCCGCGGTGAGAACGCTCTTCTCCACGTCCTTGAGCATGAAGGCGTTGCCGATAACGCCGGTGCCACTGCCGATGCTCTCGGGGGTGTTGCCCGGATAGCCACCCCATGTGGTCGAACCGAGTCCCGAGTTGAGGCCGCCCCACTCGTTGACCCCGATCGCTCCATACCGCAGGTCCACCAGTGCCTTGTCCAGGGCGGCCGGATGCTCCCGACGGGTTCTCGGGGCGATACTCAGGGTCGCGCACAGATCGCCGGGCAGCATGTCGTTGGCGAAGGCGGTGGCACAGGCCAGGTACTCCTCCACATTGGAGGCAGGCAGCCGCACGATCCCCAGGGCGTCGGCGAAGACCTCGTGGGTGAAGAGGTTGCAGGAGACGCTGGGGTCGGCATCGGGGATCAGCACCCGTCGGTTCGCGCCCTGCAGCACCTCGGCGTGGGGCTGGTCGGCCATGATCTGGGCGATCTTGGCATCTGTGCCGGGGTAGTAGGGCGTGCTCGGCGGGGACTCAGCCAGCAGGCGCCGGATCTCGTCCACGAGGTCGTCGCCGCGTGCCCAACCCGCCGGCACGATGACGACCTGCGGCGAGGCACAGATGTGCCCACAGTTGAAAAGCTTGGCGCCGACGATACGGTCTGCGTGGTGCATCACGTCGGCGTGCTTCCAAGGCCCCGGGACGACGATCCACGGGTTGACACCGCCGAGTTCACTGGTGAAGGGCTTGTCGACCCGGGGCGTGCCCGCGGCCCGGGCCTGCTCAGCCTGCGCACCCCGGCCCCACACGATCGCGTCGTGCACGGCGGCCGAACCGGTCATGTGCAGCCGATCGACCCCCGGGTGGTGGACAAGGTACTCCCCGTTGTCGGCGCCCCCCGTCACGAAACGCACCCAGTCGTGCTCGACGAAGTCGGCGAAGATGCGCTCGAAGTGGGGCAGCAAGTACTCGTTCACGGGGTTGAGTCTCACCACCGCGACGCTGCCCAGTTGGTACAGCGTGTGAACCGTGTCCAAGAAGGGGCCGCTGGGGGTGTTTCCGGCCGCCAGTACGACCGCGATCCCCGCATCGGGAAAGCCAGCCCCACGGTACTCGCGCGCGGCGGCCGCCATCGCCTCCTCGCTGCTCGTGCCGGGCCGGAGCCACACCTGCGCGCGGTACTGCCACGGGGCGAAAAGGGCCGCGTCGGCCACACCAGGCGGGAAGACGTCGACCACCACCCGGCCGTCATCCCGGGTGTGGACCGCCTTCCGCGGCACGGGGTCCTTACCTCCAGCAACCCGCTTGAGGACGTGCTCCAAGGCCATCACCTGTCCGAGCGCCGGGTATAGCGCCCACCACTGGTGACCGAGCCAGGGCTGGTCTTGCGCGTAGCCCTGGGCGGTGTTGGCTGCGCTCACGATGGCCTCGGCCTCATGGCCGAGTCGGTGCCTCAGCGACCGCAGGAGCGCGATCCTTGAGTCGAGTTCACATGCGCGCCATGTGGGCAGACCCGATGAGAGTCGTTGAATGGTGTCGTCGAGGAATGCTGTATCGGGCATTCTCACCACCCCGTTTTCCAGGGTACCCGTGTACGAATAGGGGGTCCCGTTGACCAGCCCGGACACGACCAAGGAAGTGCCGCTGCTGGCGTACGTGGAGCCGGCAACAACTGTGGCCACGTACTACGAGATGGGGGAGGCGCCATCATCGGCGGGTGGTCTCCGCGACAGACTGACTTGCGCGTCACCGGCGTCCCCCGCCACGTCCGTAGGCGGGTGCGGGAGTGGCGGCAAGAACCGCCGGGTGGTTGTAGCCTGCTGCCACCCCAGTGATGGTCTTCCCGCCCGCACCCCAGCGGTGTCCACGGCCACCGGCACCGCAGACGCGGGCGTCGCCGACCGCACACGATGAGTCTCTCCCGTGGTAATCGAGGTGACCGTCTCCGCGGAGTGAGCGCCCGACCCCGGCCAGTTGCGCCGCCACGCCACGCTCGGTTCGGGAGGGCCCGCCGTGGAGAATGTGGGATTCCGACACCACGTGGTCTCCAACATCCTGCAACGTGATGTGCGCCGGGTCGTCATCCCCGCGCGGCGGCCAGGGCGACCCCCGGGATCCTGCGCGGGTCGTCGGTGGTGAGGTACTCCAGCAGCCTGCGGTAGGTCGTCATGGCGGTCCTGCTCTCCACTGAGCGCGGCGGCTTCATGAGGGGACGGAAGTTCCCAGTCAAAACCGACTTCTCCGGCATGGGCAGGCATAAGGGGTTGAGCACCTTGCCGATGCCGCTGCCGATGTCCGTGGGGGTGTTGCCCGGGAAACCCCCCCACGGAGCGGATCCGAGTATTGAGCCCATGATGGCCCACTCGTTGACTCCCACCGTGCCGGTCGACAACCCGGCAATGAGTGCGTCGAGCAGGCCTGCTTCGCGCTTCGCAGTGGCAGGGTCGACCAGCACATTGGCCGATAGGTCGCCGTAGAGTCGTCCATTGACGAATTCGACGGCTCCGTCGAGGTAGGATCGCAGGTTCCGGGCGGGCAGTCGGACGACTGCCAGCACGTCGCTGAACACCTCCTCGGAGAAGATGCTCGTCTCGGCCGCGGGATCCACGTTCTCGACCAGGATCCTGCGACTCTGCTCCTGAAGTGCCTCGGCCTCGGCGTGGCCTGAGAGAACATTCGCCACCTTCGCTGCGGTACCCGGGTAGTACGGCGGCCGGGGCTCGAGTCCGCGCATGAATGCCCGTACCTCGTTGATGAGTGCATCGCCCTGGGGCCAGCCCTCGGGCAGCACCAGGACCTGGGCGGCGCCGCAGATATGACCGCAATTGAAGAGTTTGGCGAAGGTGATCAGGTCGGCCTGCCGACGGATGTCCGCCGCCGACCACGGCCCCGGTACCACAATCACCGGGGTGACCCCGCCGAGTTCGGCGGTGAAGGGCTTGTCGAGGAGGCGGGAACCGGAACGCTTGCGCTCGGCTTGATCGACGGTGCCCCACACGAGGGCGTCGTGGGTGGCGGCGGATCCGGTCATGTGGAGACGGTCAACGCCTGGGTGGTGGGCGAGGTAGGAGCCGGCCTCCAGCGACTCGTCGACGAAACGCAGCCAGCCGCCGGAGATGAAGTCGGCGAAAACGGTCTCCATGTGGGGGCGCAGAAAGGCCAGCACCGGACTCATTTTGACCGCCACCACGCAGCCCTGCTCGAACATCAGGTGCAGGAGGTCGGACACCAGTAGGTTGGCGGCGTTGCCTGCGGCGAGCAACAAGGTGACACCACCCGGGCGCGGGGAGTCACCGTAGGTAGCCGGCGCCGCGTCAATCACCTCGTCCACCGTGACCTCGGGGGACAGCCAGGCCTGCGCGCGGTAGTCGCTAAGCAACAGCCTCTCGTCCCACGTCATCGGGAAGACCCGCACAGCGAGCCGGCCGTCGTCACGGCGGCGGATCCACGTGCGCTTCACCGGTGGGTGCCCGGCTTCCACTTTCCGCAGGACACGCTCCAGCACCCGCGCCGTCTGCGCCATCACGACCTGCAGCCCCCACGGTTCGACCGCCCACGGCCCCCGGGGGTCGACCGGGTGAACGCTACGGTACTCCTCGACGAAGCGCGCGGCGCCTTCTCCGAGGCGCCGACGAAGGCCGTTCAGCAGCCCGATCCGCTGGGCCAGTGAGGGTCTGCCATGAGGGGAGCGCCCGTCGCAGGTCGCGGACTGCCGCATCCCAGACCGCGGTGTTGGAAGCTGTGTCTGCGAGCTCCATGCTCCCAGCCTTGCACGAGTCCGGGCCTCGACGCAGTCGGTAGCGCCCGCGGGTGGTCTCCTGACCCTCCCGCTCGCCGCCGACAGGGGCTTTGCGGGCACCTGTCCCGCGATAGTCGGCAACGCAGCTTCGCGCGCACGTGCGCCCTGCATCTTGCGTCGTGCTAGACCTACATCACCGGGTCAGATCGGTGCTTCAGTTCGGCTGCACCCGCTTTGGTTTGCCGGGCATCTTCGCCATTATTCACCCGCTGACGGTTGGCGTTCTGAGGGGGAGTGGTGCGATGTGCGACAAGATATTCCGGCGAATCCTGGCCCAATCGCGTGGACATAGGGTGGTGCGACGGAATGCGGCTTGGCAACTGGCCGGTGGCACCTTTCGATTGACAGACCGTCCCATGCTGGATCAGTCTCATCTTGCTGGAGGGGCCAGCACTGAAAGCCACCGTGATCCGGTCCGCCGCACCCCATGCACCGCCGGTTTGGTGCGGCTCACTGTGGTTGACGTTGGTGCAGTTCGTTGACGCTCAGGCAGCGAGGAACACCAGCCAACTGCACGAACGCGCACAGATTGCACGAACATCACCGAACGTGCCGACAAGACGGATCGCTCAAGCGCGCGTCACTCTCGCGCCCGGCTCGGCTGCACGCGTTTCGGCTGGCCGGGCATCTTCGCCAGTGTTCACGGCCTGACGGTGTGCGGCATCAGGGGGACAGGGGTGCGCTGTACGACAAGATATTCCGGCGAATGCGAACGACTGACCCCAATCACGAAGCCCTCGGGCCGTTGGGGCGAGGCGGGTGCAAGCCACCACGGACACTCCAGCACATTCGCGGCGAACGAGAAGCCAGCCTGATGGCTGGATCCCGGACCGCAGGCGCCCCGGTTTCACAGTCCGAGGACGGGACCCGGCGCATTGCGGGGGGCGGTGGTGCCGTCACCGAGTTGACCTTGGTCGTTCCAGCCCCAGCAAGATACCGCGTTGTCCGCTGTGCGGGCGCAGGTGTGGCAGTACCCGGCAGCGATCCCCACCACCCTGTCGAGGGAGGGCACAAGGGTCGGCAGGTAGCGGGTCGAGTCTGTGCCATCTCCGAGTTGGCCGAGACCGTTGGTTCCCCAGCAACGCGCTGAGCCGTCCCCGAGGACTGCACAGGTGTACATCCAGCCTGCGTCGATAGCCACGCCCTCGCTGAGTCCTGCCACGGCCACCCTGGTCGGGCGATCGCTGGTGTCGCGTGTTCCGTCACCGATCTGCCCGACCGCGTTGCTTCCCCAACAAACGCCCGTGCTGTCGTCGAGAAGGGCGCAGGTGTGATTTGCACCGACGGTGATAGCCGTCGCATTCGTGATGCCCACCACACCCGTCGCTGTGAGGCGGGGCGCACTGGTGGTGCCGTCGCCGATCTGCCCGGAGCTGTTGTCCCCCCAGCACCGGACCTCACCGGTGGCCAGCAGTGCGCAGGAGTGGAACCAGCCGGTGCTGACGGCCACGGCGTTTTCGATTCCCGCGACCGGGACCGGTGCATACCGTGTCGTGGTGGTTCCGTCTCCGAGTTGGCCGGTACCGTTCCAGCCCCAGCACCGGACGGACCCGCCCCGGAGGAGCGCGCAGGTCTGCTCCCCGCCAGCGGCAATACCGATTGCCGTGCTGATCCCCGGCACCGTGACCGGGACGTAGCGGATGGTGTTGGTGCCGTCACCGAGCTGGCCGGAGAAGTTCCCTCCCCAGCAGGCGACGCGGCCCTCACTGAGCAGAGCGCAGGTGTGCACTTCCCCGGCAACCAGTGCGATGACGCCAGTTAGGCCTTTCACAGGCACCGGTGCTGTGCGATCGGTCTTGGTGTCGTCGCCGAGTTGACCGTCGTCGTTGGATCCCCAGCATTTGACGGTGCCTCCGGCAGTGATCGCGCAGGTGTGAGCGTCGCCGGCGGCGATGGCCCCCATGGTGCTGCTGGTAAGTGTTACCGGGGCGGCGGTGTTTCCTGCCATGTCACGGGTGAATACCGAGTAGGAGTAGACGGTGACAGCGGTCAGCCCCGTATCGGTCAGCCGGTTGGCCGTGGGAGCCGTCAGCGCAACCTCCGCGCCGTCAGCGACCGTCGCCGGGGCTACTGGGCCGGGCGCGCGACGAATGATCACAGCGACCAGATCCGGGTCTGTGGGATTCGCCCAGGCTAGAGAGATCGAGGTGACCGACCGCCCGGTCACCGTGAGCCCGGAGACCTGACCGGGGGCGACCAGATCGACAAGATCCGACTGGTGAACGTTCTTGTACAGCAGGCGAGCAACCGCCCCGTGGCGCTTGGTCAGCCGGACCCGCACCGGCTTGGCCTCGACGGTGCGCCCCTTGGCTGAAATTCGCTTACCAGAGACCCGGTAGCGGCCGACGGGAAGTCGTTTGACCGTTCGGCTCTTCTTGACCTTGACCTTCCGCGACGTGCCTTTGGCCGGGCCGGTCAGACCACGCACCTGGACCCTGGCACGCTTTCCGAGCCGGTTGCCTCTCAGCACGACCTTGATCCGCCCGGCCGGAACCTTCATGGCGACGACTATCGCAGCGCCGCGCTGGAACGGGTCGGGGGCGGCGGTGGCCGGCGTTTCCACGCCGGACAGTCCTAGCGCGATCCCGGTGAGAACGGCCAATGTCGATGTGATTCGCATTAGGCACCCCCTCAGGGGGCACCGGCGATCCAGCGTCGGGCGCCGACGCCACCCTCGTCGGCTACAACTCCAGAATACACCCGCTGACCGGTGCCCTGAACCACGCCGGGCGATGATCTGGCGCCCAGCCCACGGCCTCGACTCACCCCGTGAGGCCACCGTTCTCGCCGGTCCGAAACGCGCAATCCCCGCAGGTCTGTGCTGTCGTCGACCGTCCGCGGCGTCGATGGCGTACACGTCGCAGGGGATCGCCGGCACCCCTCAGGAAATCGTTTGGCGGTGAGCCCGCTCGCAGGCGGTTCGAGCCGGCCATCGGGGCTAGTTCAGGACGAGGGCGCCCAAGAAGATCACCACGAGCAGCAGGACCATCGCGAGAGCGACTTTGGCTGAGGTTCGCAGGTACCAGCCCCCGACTCGATCAGATGTGCGCATGGCGTCAGTCTATTGGGTGCCCTTTCAGTCGCGGCCGTGTCCCGACCGTCGATGCTCTTCACGTCCGAGGGGACGTGGACTGCGGGCCACAGGTCCCCTCCACTGACTACCGTGTCGCAGGCGCGACGTCGACCCTGCGGCGGGCCAGTTGAATCCAACGGAAGGGTCGGCACCGTGTCCCGACGCTCGCCGATGCATCCGACCCCCTGTGCTTGCCGCTCGAACGGGATGGTCAGGCGTGCCCGGGTCGGGGACGGTTGCCTGCGTAGAGCGCAGCGGCCGGCCCGACCGTCACGATCATCACCAGGAGCAGCGCGGCGCTGAGGCCCACCCACCCTGGTGCGTTCGAAATGGTCGCCAGTGCGAAGAGTCCCAGCGCAGCGAGCAGGCCGACGGACAGGATCCCCCACGACCGGCGCACCTGGCCGATCGTCCACCGCGGGGTGGAGCCCATCATCGTCACGCCGATCGCAGGAGCGATCGGGGGGAGCACTATGCCGCCGATGCCCATCAGCAGCAGCGCGACGATCTCGGCGTCGGACGGCCCAGTAGTTGTCGACGGCACAGAGTTCAGGTCAGCGGCGGCCTCGGCCACGAACGGGGTGTACTCACCTGCCAGGGCACCAGGAACCCGCCCACCGCAGATATTCCGGCGAGTCTGCGCTGTGCGTCGCCCAGGTACCCAGGAACTACCCCTCTGAGCTGGCTTTGCGTGAAGGCTGAACCCTCAACGGTTCGCCGGGCATCTTCGCCAGTGTTCACCGGCTCACGGTGTGCGTTACGAGGGGGAGCGGGGTGCGCTGTGCGACAGCGATATTCCGGCGAATCCGTTCGTGCCATCCCGCGTGTCCCGTTCCGAGGCGCCGTCCTTCAGCGATCGTAGACCTCCCGGCGATGGGCGATCCGCAGTACTAGGACTATGAGACGGTCGTCCTCGATCGCGTAAACGACTCTGTGGTCCCCCACCCGAACACGCCAGCGACCCCGTTCGCCACCTCGAAGCATCGTGGCACCCGGTGGGCGCGGCTCGACACTGAGAAGTTCGATGGCACCTGCGATGCGAAGCCGATGAGGTGCGTCGAGCCTCTTTAGTGACTTAGCGGCGGCCGAGGACAACTCAACGGTGTACGTCATCCGATGCCGAGGTCCTCCTTGACCTCCAACCAGGGAATCGTCGGGGCCCCCGCAATGATCTCGGCCATCGCCTCATCGGCCGCAGCCAGGTCCTCGGCGTCTTCTTGGGCCTGCAGGAGTCGGTCATACTCCAACGTTGAGATGACCACCGCCTCTCGCTGTCCGCGCTTGGTCAAGAAGACAGGTTCACTAGCCGACGTTTCCACCACTTCGCTGAACCTCTCGCGAGCCTCGGTAACGGGCATTTCAGTGGCCATGTAGAGAATGTACATCACGGAGGATGGAACGTACAGGCGTTCAACCACTCATTCCCGCGTCATTCCCGCGCCCGGCTCGGCTGAACCCTCAGCGGTTGGCCGGGCATCTTCGCCAGTGTTCACCGGCTGACGGTGTGCGTCACGAGGGGGTGAGGCGCGCTGTGCGACAGGATATTCCGGCGAATCCTGCGTGGAGGAGTGACAGGTCACGGCCCGATATCAGGCGGGGTTCGCTGGGCGGTGGCGCGGGTTCCCCGATCGCCTGGACATCCCGCAGTCCCAGGCACCGCCTCGGCTTCAGCGCCGCTTCTCCCAGATGTCCCAGCACATCCGCCGGCGCGGAGTCCGGAACCCCCCGCACCCCAAGATCGGGCCAACTCGTCAACGCCAACCTCCCCGTCGATCGCGGACCCGCTGCACCCCGATCGGCGGCTCGGTGGTGCGTTCATTGTCCGGGTCAGGTCCCCGCCCCTGCCTGGCCGGTGGACGCTCCGGAATCCGCGCTCCGTGGTCAGTTGGCCGGTGGCGGCAGGGTGTCCACGAATCGGAGCAGGGCCACACCGAATGTGTCAGGCTTCTCGAGGGCGGCGAGGTGTCCCGTGTCGGGTAGGGCGACGAACTGGGCGCCTGGGATACGCGCGGCCAGCGCGACCGAGGCATCGACGCCGGGGTCGATGTCCTGCTCGCCGACGATGACCAGCGTTGGCACCCGGATCTCGGTGAGCCGAGCAGTCACGTCGTCCCGATGGACCAGGGCGTGCCCGATCGTCATCATCGAGGCCGCGTCCTGGGCCAGGAACCGGTCCCGCCACGTCGCCACCAGATCGGGCTGGTCCCGGCGCGCGGTGGACCCGAACAGGACGTTGACGACCTGGGAGACGAGCAACCGCCGCGCCGGGGTGCGCCAGGCCGGGCTCAGTACCGTGATCTTCACCCGGTTGACGATTCCCTGGGCCCCCGCGCCGGTGTCCGCCAGCACCAGGGCGCGCACCCGGTCCGGGTACCGCAAGGCGGCCCGGATACCGGCCATCCCCCCGATCGACAGCCCGACCACGATCGCCTCGTCAACACCAGCATCGTTCAGCACCGCGATCAGGTCGTCGGCCATGTCCCAGATCGTGAACGGCTGCCGGTGCGGGCCGGACCGCCCGTGTCCGCGGTTGTCCAGATTCAGCACCCGATACCCGGCGTCGACCAGCGCCGGCACCTGCGGCCACTGCCCGCCGTCGCACCACCAACTGTGGCTCAGCAGAATCACCGGCCCCACACCGGTGTCCTCGTAGTACAGCCGTGTCCCGTGGCTGGTCACCTGCGGCATCATCGTCTCCCGTCTCGTCGGAACGCCCGCACAGATTCCGGACTCGGCGCGCCCGGGTCTGGACCACCAATCCGACCCCGGGGCGGCCACTCATGAAGCCCCCGCTTCGATGCACGCCTGGTTATGTGTGTGCCCCTTCCGTTTGGAGGGTGCTGTTGGCAGCGTAGTACGCGGCTTCGGCTTCGACGGGTGGGATGCGGCCGAGTCGGTGCATGAGCCGTCGGGTGTTGTACCAGTGGACCCAGGGGCTGGTGAGTTCCTCGAGGTCGACCGGTTGTGGGTGTCCGGGAAGTTGTCGCGGCGTGCCGGTCGGGGGTGTTGGGGCCGTGGGGGTCATGCCCGGCGGCGCGCGGGCGTGGGCTGCGGGGACGGTCGTGCATCGGCCGCGGCGGGCGGTGCGGGTCGTGCCGGGTGATGCACGTGTTGTTGGTCCGGCAGTGGTTGGCGTTGGTGTAGTTCGTTGACGCTCTGACAGCAAGGAACACCAACCAACTCCGCGAACCGCGACACTCTGCACGAACACCACCGAACGCGCCGACAGGACGGATCGCACGGCGCGCGTCAGTCCCGCGCTCGGCTCGGCTGCACCCGTTTCGGTTCGCCGGGCAACTTCGCCAGTGTTCACGGGCTGACGGTGTGCGTCTTGTGGGGGAGAGGGGTGCGCTGTGAGCCAAAATATCCGGCGAATTCACCGTGGCCGGTGACATTTGGGGCCCGATCGGTCTGCGCCGGGCTCGTCCTGGTCTAGTGGTCCAATCCCGGTGGTTCGTATCACGGGTATGGGTGGGTGACCCGTCCGCTCGTGAGGTTCCACAGAGTCACCTTCTTGTCGCGTAATCTCATGTTGGCCGAGTAGCGTTGGCGTTCGAAGCAGCAGCCGTTGTAGGTGTCCCAGTGGACCTTGAGAACGCCGCCCTTGATTCGCATGGAAGAGACGCTGGCGTGTTCGGAGGCCCTGAACTTCCCCAGGTAGAGGTGGGCTAGGAGTTTCGCGTCGCCGCTGGCGCTACGGCCATAGAAGACGAGGGTGGACGGCCAACTGACGCCACCGGCTCTACGTGTGGTGCCGCGGGGATCCGGACCGCTATGCAACGCCGCGTGTGACGGTTTCGTCTTCGGCCTGCGCCCGACCTTGGAGGATGCGCCGAGGGGGCAGGCTGCTTGCGAAGCGACGATGCTGCTGTATTCCAGTCAATGCCGCGATATTTCCCGCATAGGCGTCACCAAAGTCGTCGAGGCCGTCGCAGACTGGGCCACCTAGGAGGTGGCCGCCAAGGCGGTCGGCTTGGTGCCGGGACGGCGATGGCTGCGGTGTGGATTCGCGGGCTGCTTGCGTCGCTTGTGTCAGTGTTGGCCGTGTCGGTATTGGGGGCCGCGCCCTCGGTTTCCACCGCACCTACCACCGGGCAGGGTGTGCAGTTCTCGCGGGCGGCCGCGGCTGGCGCCCGCTGCCTGCCAGATGCCGTCGGATTCAGACCCCGCTTACACCCCGGATTGTGATGAGCCGGTTTGGCTCCCTGTCCTGCTGTCCGGGGTGTGCGCCGCCTAGGGCAGTGTCTTGATGAATATGTCGCCTTCGCCATTGGTGTCGCCGGGCACCAAGTCCGCCGCATCAGAGGAGAAACTGATTCGTCTGCCGTCGGGGGACCATGATGGGGCAAGCGATGTCCCCCATGCAGATGGCACGCCGTGTTTGTCGGTGCTGACCCGCTGGATTGCTCCGGTGGCGAGATCCTTCACATAGACATGCTGTTGTATGCCGCGGTTGGTGTCGCCTGGCAGGAGGTTCCATGCTGCGGACGAGAAGGCGATGCGTTCACCGCTCGGGGACCAGGCCAGAGTCTCAACGTCCATGTTGCCCACTCGTCCGTCTTTGTCGGTGTTGATCCGTTGAATCGCCCCGGTAGCCAGGTCCTTGACGAACACATCTTGGAGCCCGTTGGTGTCCCCAGGCACCAGGTTGGCCGCCCTGGACAGGAAAGCGATGCGGGTCCCGTCCGGAGACCACACAGGCCAATCGGATTCGAGAAACGCTGCTTCGTTGCCGTTGCTATCGGTGTTGATCCGGTCGATTACTCCACTGTCCAGGTTCTTGACGAAGATATCGGGACTGCCGTTGGTGTCGCCAGGCACCAGGTTCGCTGCCCTGGACAGGAAAGCGATGCGGGTTCCGTCCGGAGACCAGGCCGGCTGCTCTGCTGCGTAATACACCGCTTCTCTTCCACGGATGTCGGTGATACGGGTGACCGCCCCACCGTCCAGGTCTTTGACGAAGATGTCGTCCCGGCCGTTGGTGTCACCTGGCACCAGATTCGACGCCCCCGAATAGAAGGCGATGCGTCTGCCATCCGGCGACCACGCAGGGTCGTACGATCCGCAAGCGCTGCAGGGGCTCGTCGCACCGTTACCGTTGCTGTCGGTGGAGATTCGTTGAATCGCCCCGCTTGCCAAGTCTTTGACGAACACGTCCGATGTCTGATTGGTGTCGCCGGGTACCAGATTGGACGCCTTCGAGGCGAAGGCTATGCGGGTGCCATCGGGAGACCATGAAAACGAAGTGCTCGAGCGTCTCAAGACATCGTTGGCCTGTCGGCCGTCCTTGTCCACGTTTACTCGTTGAACCGCCCCGTTTGCCAGGTTCTTGACAAAAAGGTCGAAGGCGTCGTTGGTGTCGCCGTTCACTAGGTTCGACGCAAGCGAATAGAAGGCTATGCGGTCACCGCGCGGGGACCACTTCGCGGGGTCGGAGAGGTCGTTGGCCTGGGTGCCGTTCTTCGTGGTGGAGATCCGCTGGATTGCCCCGGCTACGGTCTTGTTCCGTTTCTTCTTGAACTTCACCGTCACCCGGACGGTCTTGCCCTTGCGTATTCGCACCTTGGCTGGAGTCGCGGATCCTCGTCGTGCCTTGACTCTGTACGTTCCCGGTTTGACCTTGAACGCCTTGGATACCCGTCTGGTCTTGCGGAAGCCCTTGCCTTTCACCGTGTAGGAACCGGTTCCGCGCACTTTCACCTTCAGAGTGCCCACGGCTTTGCGCTGCCCCGCGCGCTCGGACGCTGTGATGGGTGCGCTCTGGGTGTCTACCGTGGTCGGCACGCTGGCCAGGGCCGGCGGGCCCACCAGCCCGGCAGCGATCACAGCTAGAGCGAACCCCATGACTGTGTAGCGTCCCATGTGAGCCCCCGTTCTCGATGCTCAGAGCCAAGACGAAAGCGACCATATCAAAACAGCGGGGTCTTGGGAATACGGTGAACCGGCTTCGGGGTCGCTGGACTTGGGTGTGAGGGGACGGCGGGCACGACGCCGTGCTTCGCGGTTCGCACCAGGGAAGAGACCCAGCAGGGCCACGATGCCAACGCTCGCTGTTCGACCGGCTCGGACGGGTCGACCCGGTCGGTCTTCCCGCCCCGACCGGTCCGCCCGGTGCGTTCCTTGGTCGTAGGACCCTCTTCGTGCAACGGGGAAGAGACGTCGTCGTGGGCCACGCAACGGTGCAGTCGAACTCACGCATCCAGAATCGGTCGGGGTCGGAAACCACGGCCCTCGCAGTCGCGCCAGACCGATCGATGCGGGCCTGGTGCTGGCGTGAGAAGCACTCCATTCTGGCGGCGATGACTGCCGACGATCGGGTGTCGGTCCATCGGGGCCAGTCTCACCTGAGGTCCCACGGAGAGTTCAAACAACTTGACACACCCCGTTCAACTGCAACTAGAGTCAGGTAGACCGAAGGGGCGGTGCCTCCGCTTCGGACACAACGGGGAGTTGTCGATGAATCTTCGACGGATATTGTCGTTTGTTGTCGCGTTGACGCTGTCAGTGGCGGGGGTGCTCGTGCCCGTGACGGCACGGGCCGCAGACACGACCGTCTCAGGAACGGTCACGCTGCCCGGCGGAGAACCCGCATCGGAGGGGGGGTGGGTCTGGCCCTACACCTACGTCGGCGATCATTGGGAACAATTCGGTGACCCCGTTGACACGGACGGATCGGGTTCCTGGGCTTTGACCCTTCCAGCGGGCACGTACCGATTCGAAGCTGGGGCTCCCTACTACTGGTCGGTCTACTACCCGGACGCGACGACGGTTGAGGACGCGACGAGCGTGGTAGTAGGTGACACGGCGGTCACCGGCATCGACATGGAGGTCCGGGACGCGGGGATCCCTTTTGGAGGGATTTCCGGACGTGTGGTCTCCGAAGGATCACCGCTCGAGGGAGCCGTCGTGCACATCTACGACTCGGAGGGGTACGAATTACCTGGATTCATCCCGATATCCAGGCCGGATGGGACCTTCTTCACCTTCCGCGATCCCGGCGCCTACAAGGTTCGTGTGACCAAGGACGGCTACATCCCGGTTTGGGTCGGTGGGGTGGACGAGGCGACTGCTACTGAGTTCGACGTTGTTGAGCGCCAAACGACCAAAATCGGTGATGTGTCCCTCACCGCGGGCGTCCTGCCGGACGGGTCCGCGGCGGGGCGGGTCGTCGATGGCAACGGTGAAGCCGTGGCGGACGCTTGGGTGTTCTCCTGCGTGGCGGGGACTGGCGACTGCGTCAACACCATGACGGGGGCCTCAGGTGAGTACTCGTACGCGGCACTGCCGACGGGCTCATACGAGGTCACCGTGTTCCCGCCAGCGGACAGTCCGCTGCGCCCGGGCAACGGCGAGTTCCAGATCCTGGGCGGGGAAGTAACGACGGTGCCCGATATCGTGTTGGCCGCACCGGAACCGCTGCCCGGCAACACCACACTGACGCACGTAGCCGTGACGGACAACGGGGAACCGGTCGTGTTCTGGTTGGCGGACCTGACTCTGACGACGCACGCCTGTCAAGGCGCCCAGGTGTACTACGCAATGAGTCTTGGTTCTCGGATCCTGCACGAGGGGGACATGGCCGAAGGCCCGGCGGGCACATATAGCGCCACAATCCCCAAGGCCTACCCGGACCATGGTGCCGCGCACATCGACATCAAGGTCACCTGCCCGGGCGGAACCCAAGACGACCGCGGATTCGACATATATATCGACCCGAGTGGCACTGTGGTGAACCAGTACGGGGTACCGCTAGCGGCCGCGACCGTCACGCTGTCGCGTTCGGATGCGGAGGGCGGCCCGTATGCAGTCGTCGCGGATGGTGACTCGATCATGTCCCCCGGCAACCGCCGTAACCCGGATGTCACGAGCTCCTTCGGCGAGTTCGGCTGGGATGTCATTCCCGGTTGGTACAAGGTGACGGCGTCGGCGGCACGGTGCGATTCCGGCTCGACGGATCAGTTGCCGGTGCCTCCGCCACAGTTGGATCTCGAGATTGTGCTGTCGTGCCAGGACGCTCCCGCTCCCAGCAGCCCACCTAAGATCACCGGTGATGCCAAGGCGAACAGCACGCTTGAAGTCCAGGCAGGCACCTGGCCCTCCGGAATCGGGGTCACCGACTACCAGTGGCGGCGTGACGGGCACGACCTGGCGGGGGCGAAATCCCAGACATACACAGTCACCGCTGCCGACGCGGGCAAGGACCTGGCGGTGCGACTCACGCTGAAGCGCCCGGGCTACGCGGAGTTCACGTTTGTGACCGAAGCGGTCCAAGTCGCCGATGTCCCGACCTCGACTCAGCCCCCGGCGACTCAGACTCCGACCACTCAAACCCCGGCCACTGGACGCACCAAACAGGGCGTCGCGGGCAAGGTCGCGAAGAAGGTCGCGGTCGGCAAACCTGTGAAGTTGCCTAGACGCTCGACTGCCGGCCAGCGCCTTGCATGGAAGACCCTGACGAAGAAGACCTGCAAGGTCAAGAAGAAGAAGGCGTCTGCTAGGGGCCTCAAGCCCGGCGTGTGCAAGATACGCGCGAAAGCCCCTGGTAGCGCGACTCTGCTGCCACTGCGCAAGGCCTACCGGCTCAAAGTCGTCCGCGCCAAGAAGCACTGAGCACGTCGGCAACTGTGGCCCTTGGGCGCGGCACCGCAAGGAGGTCGTCCGAGATCTCGACGCCGGTTTGCGCTCGTAGCCTTCACCCTGCCCACATCTGGGGATAGGCGAATTGGCGCTGTGCGTTACTTCGACACGCCGCCCTTGCCAGCATTTCCCCTGGTCAGGTCGGTATTCCGGCTCGGCTGCACCCGTTTCGGCTCGCCCGGAATCTTCGGAGTGTTCACCGGGCGACGGTGTGCGTTGCGAGGGGGACAGGGGTGCGCTGTACAACAAGATATTCCGGCGAATCTGCAGTGGGACCAGAAGTGACCACATCATGCACAAGGTGGAAATGCGCTGGGTGCCCGGGGTAGCCTAGTCGAATTCGTCAATGCCGGGTGGCGAAGGCCATCTCGGCAGAATGGTGGTAGACCATGGACCAGAGACTTAGCCTCGGGCTGCGCGGAAGGGTCGTCACTGTCGGAGTGGCAGCGTGCGTGTCGGGCACCGGGATTGTCGCCCCGGGTCACGTCGCAGCAGCTGGACCACCGAGTTCGTCCACTCATGGCGCGGGCATGAACAAGCCCGCCAACAACGACGGGAGCATTGTCTACAAACATCGGTGCGTGGGCGACACCACGGACTTCAAGATCACTCAGGCGACGATCAAGATGTGGTCTCGGGGCGACCGGATCAAGGGTTTCCACTTCAAGTACCGACTGGTTGCTGCGGGGACAGAGGGCCAACCCCAATGGTGGAGCAACTGGTCGGAGCCCGTGAAGAAGTCGTTCAAGGCCAATCGGGTGGCGTCGATGTTTTTGACCGCACCTGGGTTGGGTCAGTCGTTCAGTTCGACCGCCGCGTGGGAGGCCGAGGTGAAACTCAAATACCCTCGTTCTAAGAGATCTGCCAAGCGGTACAAGTACCGACTTCCCGTGACCACTCCACAGTGCGGGATCCTGGACGGCACCCATCACGCCTAGCCCGATCCGACGGCAGGAAACGGCCCGACTGCACCCCTGTCGGACCGTCGAACCCGGTTGACAGCTTCCGCGCAACGCACTCATGCTTGGGCAATGAAACCAATGCTGGGCGCGTTGTTCGCTGCCGGTCTGATCGCTGGGGGCGCCGTCGTTCCCGCGACTGCCTTGGCCGCACCCAAGTCCTGTGCGGGGATCGGCAAGCAGAAGATCATGAGTCTGAAGGCTGAGAATGTCAGTTGCGCGAAGGCACGCAAGGTGGCCAAGGGTTGGAAGCGCACGGGGCGCTCAAGGGGCTTCGGGTGCGGGTACTACCCGGTGACGAACAGCAAGCAGATCGAAAGGGTCCGCTGCGAGAAGGGGGACGCGGTCGTGACGTTCAGGAAGCGCTGGATCGGGACGATCCCGTTCCCGACCTACCCCCCGATCCAGACACCGTCGGTGGGCTGACTCAGCGAGTACCTCACCGCCGCAGTCCCCGGTCAGGCCATGCTTCGCCAACCCAACCGCCGCGAACGGCGTTGGTCCACGCCGCACTTGGACCCATCGGCGCTGCCTGTCACGACCTCCGTCGGGTGGCTACTTGCCTGGTCCTGGCCACCTTAGTCACCCATGGACTTGGGTCGGATACTCTTCCGCCCGCTACAAGGCAGATCTGCGCTCGAAGAGTGTGGACTCTGTCCGTTGGCGGTGTCCGACGAATCTGCGCTGTGGGTCAAGCACGACCGTTTGTGCCGCGTTTGCTTCCCCTGGTCAGGTCGGTATTCCGGCTCGGCTGCACCTGTTTCGGCTCGCCCGGCATCTTCGGAGTGTTCACCCGGTGACGGTGTCCGTCACGGGGGGATAGGGGTGCGCTGTGCGACAAGATATTCCGGCGAATCCTGGCGAGCTTGTTGGGCCGCTGACTGATGGGGGGCCTTTGGCAGGGCGTGGTGGATCACGTGACTTCTGCCAGTTGGTGTCGGTGAAGCGGTCATGTGTGAACTGATCGATGTCTATTGCTGTGCGCGGTAGGCGGTCGCGTCCCACATGGATGGCGCGACAGGCTGTGGACTGCCGAGCACTGCCCGAACGGGAAGCGCCCCGTCGGGCGCTCTGGGTCTAGGAGCGCTTCTTCTTCGTGACCGTCCACTTCTTGGTGTAGGAGTAGGCGGTGTATTGACTGGTCGCGGGTGCCGTGAGTTTGAGCGTGACCTTCAGTTTCTTCTTGCCGAGGGTCTTGATGGTGACCTTGCCCTTTTTGGTGGTCTTGACCTTGGCGTACTTCTTCTTCTTGGGTTTCACCGTGATCTTGGACTTGGCCTTCTGTCCGGCGTTGGTCCGCACCGCCTTCTTCAGCAGTACCGTCTTGCCCTTGTACATGATCTTCTTGGGCACCTTCACCGAGGCTGTCTGCTTCTGCTTCGCCGGGGTGATCGGCGCCACCGGGGCCGTGGGGGTGACCGGCGCCGAGGGTGTCGATGGTGTCGAGGTCCCGATGGCGTTGCGGGCGATGACGGTGAACGTGTAGGCGGTGCCGTTGGTCAGCCCGGGCACCACGCACGAGGTGCTGCTGGTGGTGCAGGTGGCACCGCCGGGGATCGTGGTGACCGTGTAGTCGATGACCGGGGAGCCGCCGTCATCGGCGGGCGCGCTCCACGCCACTGTCACCTGTGCGTTCCCCGGCGCGCCATTCACAGCCGTAGGTGGTTGCGGTGGGGCAGCCGCCAAGACCGCCGAATGATATCCGCCGGCGGTGATCGCTGTGACCGTCTGCCCGTTGAGCAGTGCGGTGGTGTCAACCGCGATCGGCACGTATGAATTGGCGGTCGCGTTGTTGCCCAGTTGCCCGACGCCGTTGGCGCCCCAGCAGAAGGCCCTACCGTCTGCCGCCGCACACGTGTGGTACGCCCCGGCGGTGATCTCGGTGACCGTGCGGCTTGCCAAGACCCCGGCGGTGCTCGCTGCGACCGGGACTTTCGAGTTGGTGATGGAGTTGTCACCCAACTCCCCGTAGGTGTTGTCGCCCCAGCATGAGGCCCTACGCTCAGCCACGACACACGTGTGGAAGTACCCGGCGGTGATCGCGGTGACCATGCGGCCAGCGAGCGGCCCGGCGGTGTTCACCGCGACCGGGACCTTCGAGTCAGTGGTGGTGTTGTCACCCAACTGCCCGGAACTGTTGGCGCCCCAGCAGTATGCCTGGCCGCTGGCCACGACACACGTGTGGAAGTACCCGGCGGTGATCTCGGTGACCGCCTTGCCGGCCAAAGCCCCGGCGGTGTTCACCGCGACCGGGACCTTCGAGTTGGTGGTGGTGTTGTCACCCAACTCCCCGTAGTTGTTGTAGCCCCAGCAGTAGGCCTGGCCGTCGGCCACGACACACGTGTGGAAGTCCCCAGCGTAGATAGTGCTGACCGTCTTGCCAGACAGTGCCCCGGCGGTGTTCACCGCGACCGGGACCTTCGAGTCAGTGGTGGAGTTGTTGCCCAACTCTCCGCCGCCGTTGTAGCCCCAGCAGTAGGCCTGGCCGTCGGCCACTGTACACGTGTGGTGGCGTCCGGCGCTAATGGCGCTGAGCGTCTTGCCAGCCAAGGCCCCGGCGGTGTTCACCGCGACCGGAACCTTCGAGTCGGTGGTGGAGTTGTCACCCAACTGCCCAAAGGTGTTGTCGCCCCAGCAGTAGGCCTGGCCGTCGGCCACCACGCACGAATGGGAGAGCCCGGCGGTGATCGCGCTGACCGTCTTGCCGGCCAACACCCCGGCGGTGTTCACCGCAACCGGCACGCTCGAGTTGGTGGTGGTGTTGTCACCCAGTTGCCCGTCGACGTTGTAGCCCCAGGCCGCGGCGCGACCTATTGTGGGTGCGGCAACCACCCCCGGCGCCATCAGAATCGCCCCGGCCAGCGCCATCCCGGCCACCACCGCGACCGGGGTTTTGATGATGAACATGACACACCCCCCACCAGGGAAGGTGCCGGGCATCCACGCGCCGGGTGCCGACCCGCCCCTCGTCGGCTACACCTCCAGCATACGCCCGATCACCGGCACGCTGGCCTCACAGCGCTGAGATCTGACAGGTTGTCCGGAGGCCTTCACCCACGCTGTCGGACCTCGGTCTCGCCGTACCGAAACGCGCAACCACAAGTGTTCCGGCGAGTCCGCGCTATGCGTCGTCCAGGCACCCAGGAACTACCACTCTGACCTGGCTTTGCGTGAGGGCTGAACCCTCAACGGCTCACCCGGCATCGTCGAAGTGTTCACGGGGTGACGGTGTGCGTCGTGTGGGGGGGGGTGGGGTGCGCTGTGCGACAAGATATTCCGGCGAATCCGTCGGGTGCAGCCCCGGCCTGGCTCACCTGGCTTTGAACCGTTTGGTGGTGGTCGGCCCTCGCCCGCCGACACCAACGGCGGCGACTTGGAAGCGGTACTTCTTGCCCTTCCGGACTTTGGCTTTGAACACCCGGGTGCTAATGGTCTGCCACTTCTTGTACTTCTTGCCGCCCGGTTTGGAGATCCGCACGCGGTACGAGGTCGCGGCAGTCAGTGGCTGCCAGGTGGTCTTCACCTTGCGCTTCCTGAGCGCGACCTTGATGCCGGTTGTCGCAGGCGGCGGGCTGGGAACGGAAGTCATGGGCACCGCGATGGCCAACGTATGGGCGTGCTGTCCTGCCGCTATCGCGACGACCGACGTGTGGTGAAGCGCCCCCGCAGTGTTCACTGCGACCGGCACCCTCGACTTCTTGGTGCTGCTGTTGCCCAACTGCCCGCGTGCGTTCCGGCCCCAGCAGTACGCTTGGCCGTCAGCGACCGCGCACGAGTACCGGCCTCCAGCGGTGATCTCAGTGACCGTCTTGCCGGCCAGCACCCCGGACCCGACCGCGACCGGCATCCTGGAAACGACAGGGGAACCGATCGAGCCCGTAGGGCTGTTGTTGCCCAACTGCCCGTAGTCGTTGCTGCCCCAGCAGTATGCCCGCCCGTCGGCCACCGCACACGTGTGCAGAAACCCTGCGGCGATGGCAGTGACCGCCTTACCGGTCAGGACCCCGGATGTATCGACCGCCACCGGTACAGTCGAATTCGTGGAGCTGCGATCACCCAATTGACCGGCATAGTTGTAGCCCCAGCAATACATCTGGCCGTCGGCCACCGCACACGTGTGACGATCGCCGGCGGCGATGGCGGTGACGGTCTTGCCGGCCAGCACCCCGGAGGTGTCCACTGCTACCGGCACGTTCAAGGTGGTGGTGCTGTTGTTGCCCAACTGCCCGTAGTAGTTGTTGCCCCAGCAATACATCTGGCCGTCGGCCACCGCACACGTGTGACGATCGCCGGCGGCGATGGCGGTGACGGTCTTGCCGGCCAGCACCCCGGAGGTGTCCACTGCTACCGGCACGTTCAAGGTGGTGGTGCTGTTGTTGCCCAACTGGCCCTCGCGGTTGTCGCCCCAGCAGTAGGCCCTGCCATCAGCCAACGCACACAAATGGTTGCCGCCGGCGGCAATGGCGCTGACTGTCCGGCCGGCCAGCACCCCGGAGGTGTCCACCGCCACTGGCACGTTTGAGGTGGTGGTGCTGTTGTTGCCCAACTGTCCCGCGTAGTTGGTGCCCCAGCAGTACGCCCGCCCGTCGGCCACCGCACACGAGAACCGAAACCCGCCAGAGACGCCTGTGACTGTCCTACCGGCCAGAACGCCGGAGGTGCCCACTGCCACCGGCACACGCGAAGACTTCGTACTGCGGTCCCCGAGTTCTCCGTCGAAGTTGCTCCCCCAGGCTGCGGCGCGACCCGGCGTGGGCGCTGCGACCACCCCTGGTGCCATCAGAGTCGCGCCAGCCACTGCGATCCCGGCCAACACCGCCACCGAAGCCCTCGTCATGAACATGACCCACCCCCCGGGGAAGGAGCCAGGCATCCGCTCGACGGGTGCCGACCCCAACCCTCGCCGGCTACACCTTCAGACTACTCCTCCACCACCCCGACAGGGGTGTACTCACCGGCCAGGGCATGCAGCCGTGAAGCACCAAGGTCGTCGTGGCCCGTCACGGTGTGATGGTGCACAGGTCACGATCCGGTTGCCGGCGCCCAGCAGGGAGCGGACCGGCGTAGCCTGGAGGTGGCGCTGAACGGGGCAGCGGCCCCTCCTGCGCTGTGGGGAGGAGTTATGTCGAACCGACGATGCCTGACCACCTTGGTCGCGACGGCTGCGGCGGCCGGCCTCGGCGCGGGGCTGCTGGCAGCAGCGCCCGCACTCGCCGACGTGCCGGATACCGAGTTGCACGACGGATTCCTGATCCGCGTGGGCAATGCGGTGGGCCCGGTCTGGGACTCGACGCCGGCCGTGACGTACTCCGGGGCCGGGGACGTCAACGGCGACGGGTTCGACGACATGGTCCTGGGGACGCCGGGCACTGACGACGGCGTGGGCGTGTGGTCGGGTGCGGCGTACGTGGTCTTCGGCGGCGGGACCGACCCGGTCGACGTGACGGCGCTGGGCTCCCGCGGGTTCCGTATCGACGGCGCCGACAAGTACACCAACACCGGCAGCGGTGTTGCGTCCGCCGGGGACGTCAACGGCGACGGCTACGACGACGTGCTGATCGGCGCACCGGGCTCGGCGAACAACAACCGGGTGTACTCCGGCTCGGCCTACGTGGTGTTCGGGGGCCCGGACACCGACACGGTCGACCTGGCGGACCTCGGGGATCGCGGGTTCCGCATCGACGGCGCCACCGGATCCGACCGCATCGGGACCGTGGTGGACAGGGCCGGCGATGTCAACGGCGACGGGTTCGACGACGTCCTGCTCAGCATCTGGCGAGCCCCCATAAGCATCGAAGGCACAGGAACGACGACACGCTACGTGGTGCTCGGTGGGCCCGGCTCCACCACTGTGGACCTGGCGGAACTGGGAAGTCGGGGTTTCCGGATCAGCAACACCGACGGCTCGAACTCGTACCTGCCCATCCAAGCCGCTGCGGGGGACATCAACCGCGACGGCTTCGACGACCTGGTCTTCAAGTCGCCGAGTGCGAGCAGTAGCGTGCCTTACGCTTCCGACTCCACCATTGTGCTCGGTGGGCCGACTTCCGACGTGGACCTGGCCGACCTGGGCGATCGCGGGTTCCGCATCGACGGCGCCGCGCCCTACGTCTACCTCAGGTCCGTGGCCGGCGCCGGGGACGTTAACGGCGACGGCGTCGACGACCTGGTCCTCGGGTGGCAGGCACGCTTTGGGAATGCATACACCTCGTACGTGGTCTTCGGTGGGAGGACGGGAGCGCTGGACCTGCAGAATCCGGGTGAGCGGGCGGTGACGCTGGCGGGGCTGGCGGCCGGCGTGCCTGGAGATGTCGACGGCGACGGAGTCGACGACCTGCTCGTGACGGAGCCCCGCGGTGTGGACGACCGGATGGTGTTCGGCAGTTCGTCGCCCGCCACAGTCGGGGGCCGCAAGGTCCGACTCGACGGGACCGGGTGGAAGGCCGCCGGCGGCGACGTGAACGGTGACGGCCACGCAGACCTCATCGCCTTGATAAACTACCGCTCCAAGCGGCTGTTCGTCACGTTCGGCGGGCCACCGACGACATTGCGGGTCACGGCCCGGAAGAAGGCGAAGAAGGTCCGCCGCACCGGCCGGACCAGGATCGTCCGGCGCATCACCGTGGGCGAGGGCCAGGCGGCCCGCACGACGGTGACCGTGGAGCCGAAGAAGGCAGGCAAGAAGGTGAAGGTCAAGCAGACCAAGCGCCGGGTGGAGGTGCGCACCAAGAAGGCCCCGAAGAAGCTACGGAAGAAGATCCGGGTCCGGGTGCGGATCGTCTCGCACGGCACCGGCCACTTGACCACCACCTGGGTCCGCACATGGCGGGTCCGGTAGGAGGGATCATGGCGAACCGAGGCGTGAGCAGACTGGCACCAGCGGTCGGGGCTGCGCTGGCCGCCGGGCTGCTGGTCGCTCCACCGGGTCAAGCCGACCTTGCGGATATCACCATGCGTACCGCGTTCGACATCCGGATCGATGGCACGGTTCCCGATTCTGCCAGGGAGGTGACCCGGGTCGGGGACGTCAACGGTGACGGTGTCGACGACCTGCTCGTGGGCGAAGCGCCCACCGTCTACTACGGCAAGGCGCAGTCCGGCACCTTGAACGTGGTCTTCGGCGGCGGGACCGGACCGGTCGACCTCGCCGCCCTGGGCGACCGGGGATTCCGCATCACCACGGCGTCTCCCGAGGATGACTGGGGCACCTCATCGGTGGATGGCGCCGGGGACATCGACGGTGACGGCTACGACGACCTGGTGATCGGCGTGGCAGGCGCGACCAACAACAGCCGGCTCCACAGCGGTGCCGCGTACGTGGTGCGCGGGGGCGCCGACCCCGGCGACGTCGACCTCGCCGATCTCGGCTCCCGGGGATTCCGCATCGACGGGGCCGCCACCGGGGACCTCCTCGGCTGGTCGGTGGCCGGGGCCGGCGACGTCAACCGCGACGGGTACGACGACATCATCCTCGGCGCGCGAGACGCGGAGAACAACGACCGCGAACGCTCCGGATCCGCCTACGTCGTGTTCGGTGGGAGCACGGACCCGCTGGACCTCGCCGCCCTCGGCGACCGCGGGTTCCGCATCGACGGGGCGGCACCCAACGACTGGCTCGGCGACTCGGTTGCCGGGGCGGTGGATGTCAACGCGGACGGGATCGACGACCTGCTGCTCGGGGCCATGGCCGCAGATCACAACGGCGTCGACGGTTCCGGATCCGTCTACGTGGTGTGGGGCGGTCCCACCGACGACGTCGACCTCGCCGACCTCGGTGACCGGGGATTCCGCATTGACGGCGCCCAGCGGTACGGCCAGCTCGGGGTGTCCGTGGCCGGCGCCGGGGACGTCAACGCCGACGGTGTCGACGACCTGCTCCTCGGTGCGTGGGGCGAGGACCATGGCGCCGGTTCCGTGTACGTGGTGTTCGGCGGTGACGGCCGGCCCCTGGACCTGCGATCTTTGGGCAGCCGCGGGTTCCGCATCGACGGCCTCGCACAAGTAGGCGACGAACTCGCCGGCACCGGGGACGTCGACGCCGACGGCTATGACGACCTGCTGCTCGGAACCTTCGGTGGAGCGTACCTGGTGTTCGGCGGCACCGCACGCACCGTCGCCCTGAGCAACCCCGGCAACCGGGCACTGCGCATCAAGGGCGCACGCAAGCCGGTGGCAGGGCCCGGAGACATCAACCGCGACGGCTACGCGGATCTGCTCGTCGGCGACCGCCGCCACGCGTATGTCCTGTACGGCCGCCCCAGGGCCACGCTGAACGCGAAGGCCCGCGCGAAGACGCGGAAGGTCAACGCCACGGCGCGCACCAGACTGGTGCGCAGGATCACCGTCGGTTCGGGTCAGCAGGCCCGCGTCACGGTGAAGGTGCTGCCGAAGAAGGCGCGCAAGACCGTGACGGTGAGGGCGACGAAGAAGCGGGTCGTCGTGCTGACCCGAAACACACCGCGCAAGACCCGCATCCGGGTGCGGATCGCCTCCAGCGCACCCGACCACTTCACCAAGACCTGGACACGCACCTGGCGGGTCCGGTAGGAGCAGCCAGGTGCCGACCGGCGCCGGCCGACCGACTTGGTGGCGGTTATGGCCGCCAGCCTCGGCGCGGGACTGCTGGCAGCGGCGCCCGCACTCGCCGACGTGCCGGATTGACTCGCGCCTGTGTGATGTCCTGCGCGAAATCCACGCGACGCAAGCGGGGCACCGGAAACTGCTAGCCCCGCGTATCGGCGGGACGGGTTCGTCTCACGGGTCAGTGGCTGCGCGTGGTGGTGGACGGTCTATGCCTATGGGGCTGCACGTCCCGACATTCGGTGAAGGAGACCCATGATCGGTTTCTCGCGCACGATGGTGGTTGTGGCAGCAGACTCCAGCGGATCCTGGTGCCTATACCTCGATAACGGTGACAATGCCCGCGAGCCCCGTGAAGTCCTCGGGGTTGCGCGTCACCAGCGGGATGCCGCGCGCCGCCGCCACAGCCGCAATGAGCAGATCTACCGCCCGAGCACCCCGTGCTTTGCGTCCCTGAGCCATCACAGCCGCGTAGATCAGTCCGTAGGCTCGGGCGGCGGCTGTGTCGAACGCGAGGGCATCGAAGGCCGCCTCCGCGCGTTGAAGGCGGTCCTGGCGACGAGCCTTCTCTGCGGGGTCTGTGGTGGCGTGGGGGCCGGCCGCGAGTTCTGCCATGGTGATGGCCGTGACCGCAACCTCTACAGGGAGTGTCCGCGGATCGATCCGTTCAAGGTCGATGACAACGGACGTGTCGAGTATTCCCCTCGCGGGACGCTGCTCAGGCACGGAGGTCGAGTCCAGGATCTGCGACCGCGTCGAGATCCCTCCGAAGCCGATCGGGGTGGATACTTGGCGCACCATGGAATACGTCAGCCACAAACTGGGAACTGACGAAATGCTGGCGTCGGACGGGACCCAGTTCGCCAACGGGCTTGCCCGCTCGGGTCACGATGAACGTCTCTCCAGCCTCCAATCGGCGCATGATGTCACCGCTGGAGTTGCGAAGTTCTCTCTGGCTGATGGTTGTGGACATGCCCCCAGTGTCGCACCTCGTGCTACGACCGTCTAGCCTTGCTGTTGACCTGATTCAGTCCCGCGCTCGGCTCGGCTGCACCCGTTTCGGTTCGCCCGGCATCTTCGGAATGTTCACCCGGTGACGGTGTGCGTCACGAGGGGGATAGGGGTGCGCTGTGCGACAAGATATTCCGGCGAATCCGTGCCAATCACTTGCCCTGGCCGAATCATCCGCACCAGCGGACGCGATCCCGAGGCGTCTGCGGCTGCCATCAAGGCGGTCTGACCAGAACCGTGGTCCCACGATCAGGCTCCCCGCTCCAGCGGCAGGCTGCGGTCTGCGCGCCACTCGGCGAGTCCGCCGCCGTAGACGGCCACATCGGGGTGTCCCAATCGGACCGGCACGTTCGCCGGGCTGGCCGCGGCGGCACCGGCGCCGGACTCCACCCGAACGAGGTGGGCCAGCTGCAGTACGCGAACATGCTGTCGACCACCCTGTTCACGCAGGTGCCACCGATCGCGCGGGAGTTCACGACACTTCAGCCACTCGGCGCTTCGGTCAAATCGAAGCTTCTCTCCCCGGCGACGATCAAGCCTGGCAAGCGCATCCGGCTCAAGGTCAAGGTCACTACCAAAGGGCCGAAGACCGGCCGCGTCGGTGTGCGGGCGGTGAACACCAAAGCCGTGGTGCGCTACAAGTCCGTGAACCTGCCCAAGAGCGGTAGCCGCAAGATCTCCTTGCCCAAGAAGTGGTCCAGAGTGGGAGGCCAGGGCAAGGTGAGGGTGATCGTCCAGTTCTTGGGCAACATCTCGGTGAAGCCTTCCAACAAGGACAAGGTGAAGCAGTTCATCGGCAAGCGGCGCAAGTAGACACGGCACGTGGGCCCCGATGAGGTTGTGGCCCGTGCGTGCCGCGTCAGCCGCCGGCCTTGGCGCGGGTAGTCGCGTTTGATGGGGTTCGGGTAGTTGGCTGACGCTCGGACAGTGACGAACATCAGCCAACTGCACGAACGCCAACGAACGCACTCGACCAAGCGGGTCGCTGCTCAGCGTGTCGGGGTCGGCACCCAATAGGCCGGCAACGACGAAGAAGGGATGGGGGTTCCCCCGTTCGGACCTGGAATGTCTTGGGTGGTGCGAGTAGCCTCACCGTCCAACGAGGGAGCGGATCATGGGAATCTCGATGCGTTGGTTGAAGTACTCGCTTGCGGTGCCGGTCTCGGTGGCGGTCGTCTTGACGTCGCTTCCCTCGCAGGCAGCGGTCCCGCTGCACTCACCTGGTGGTGTCGCACCGTCAGTCGGCGGTGCGGCGGATCTGACAGCCGCGACCTGTGACCCCTCTCCCAAAGAGGGGAAGAAGTCCTCGAAGAACGACTGCGTGACCCTTCGACTGAGCAAGAAGAAGTACTCCCGTGTCGCCGCCGGCGATCGCATCGTGCTCAAGGGGGTCGTGCGCCGCCAAGGTGCCGCCGGAAGCGTTCTGATCCAGGAACTGCAGGGTGGCGGGCGTTTCGGGATCGTGCGGAAGACCAAGGGTCGCTGGAAGACCATCAGGAAGGTCAAGCAGGATGGCCGCTTCTCCCTGAAGCGGAAGGTGTCCTGGGGCCAGCACGTCTACCGTGCGAAGGTACGGCTGAAGAAGTCGTCGGCATCCTCATTGTCAGCGTCATCCGGTTCGGCCACGTCCCAGACCGCCTCGTCGACGGCGGGCGCGTGGGGCTACGGCTACATCTTCGCCAACGACACCGGACGCAACCTGCAACTGACCTTCAGCAACGGCGACTCGTCGACCGGCGCGTCGGCGTCCGCACAGCCTGCCACGTTCGATGACAAGACCATGCTTCTGGCCGTCCTGGGCGACCCGGCGGCGAACATCGCCACCGGCTTCACGCTGGAGGGTGATGAGGCGGGTGTGAACTATACGTACAAGTACGACGGAAGTTCCGGCAGCAACCCGTGTGCGAAATCTCCGCAGCCGACGATGGGTGTCGGGCAGGTGGCCGTCGTGCTGTTCGAGAACCAGACGTTCGGCTACAAGGGAACCATCACTTGGCCTGACAAGAGTTCCTGCACCTTCAACATGCTCACATCCTTCGAGCAATTCTTCGACAAGCAGGGGCCTTGGGCAATTGTGCTGGAGGTCCTCGCCGCCGTTCTCATCGTCGCGGTGATCGTCGCTGTGACGGTGGTGACCGGCGGGGCCGACCTGCCGGCGCTGGCCGACGGCGTGGCTGCGGTGGGCGAAGCGGCGGAGGCCGGCGCCGATGTGGCGGAGGCGGCCGCCGAGGCTGCGGAGGAAGTGGCCGAGCAGTTGGAGGAGGAGTTACCCAAGGTCACGACGTTCGAGGGGTGGCCCCAGTACATGGAGACCATGCCGAACTTCCCCGGCGGGTGGCAGTTCGTGTACCCGATCCCGTGGGTGGGGGGTAACTGACCGGGTGGTCTCACAGGGGCGTTGATGCCGGCCCTGGAACATGGCAGCACCGATGACGGGGTGCCGCGCCGACGAGCGGTGGGGCAGTCATTCGTGCGGACCGCCCAGCAGGACCTGCGAAAGGGTCGATGCTTGGTGACGTACACACTGTCGGCGATCGCGCAGATGTTGTGGGGGAAGCGGTGCGCTTGTGCGACAAGGTACTGCAGCCAGTTCTGCCCCAATCGCATGGACATCGGCTCAGGGCAGTGTGATGGGATGCGGCCCAGCAACGAGCAGGTGGCGTGTTTCGAGTGGTGCGCGGTCTCGTGCTGGTCAGCCTCACACCTTGCCGGAGGGGTGAAGCAGCGAACCCACCGTGATCCGGTCCGCGGGCCACTCTGCTGCGCAGCGAGAGCGCCGCTAGCCCCGTTGGATGTCGTTGGGGTAGTTGGTTGACGCTCAGGCAGCGAGGAACACCAACCAACTGCACGAACCCGCACAGACTGCACGAACATCACCGAACGTGCCGACTAGACAGGTCGCACAGGCACGACTCAGTCCCGCGCCCGGCTCGGCTGCACCCGTTTCGGTTCGCCGGGCATCTTCGGATAGTCCGGGGGATAGGGCATCTCGTCCCCGTCGTACAGGTCCAGCGCCGGCTGAAGATCGAACGCCCGACCCCAGCGATCGGCGTGAACGTCGCCAATGTCGGCCACCCGCTGCGGGACCGTGGCTATCGTCCAGTCACCCGGCTGGGTCCCGGGAACCTCGTCCCAGGTGAGGGGAGTGGACACCGGGGCGTTGGGCCGCGGCCGTACGGAGAAGGCGCTCGCGATCGTGCGGTCGCGGGCGTTCTGGTTGTAGTCCAGGAAGATCCGCTCGCCGCGGTTCTCTTTCCACCATTCGACCGTCACCAGTTCCGGTGCGCGTCGCGCCATCTCGCGGCCGATGCCGATCGCCGCATGCCGTACATCGATGAAGTTCCAGCGAGGTTCGATCGGTACGAACACGTGGAGACCCCGACCACCCGACGTCTTCGGCCAGCCCTGCATCCCGAGCTCGTCGAGGATCTCGCGCAACACGGCGGCGGCCTCGACCGCGTCGTCGAATTCGGTACCCGGTTGCGGGTCGAGGTCGAGGCGCAACTCGTCGGGGTGTTCGACATCGGGAGCGGTCACAGCCCAGGGGTGGAAGACGATGGTGCCGAGATTGGCGCACCAGGCGATGACGGCCGGTTCGGTGGGTGTGATCTCGTCTGCGGTCCGTCCCGAGGGGAATGCGATCTGAGCGCTATGGATCCATTCCGGCGCGTGCGACGGGATGCGCTTCTGGTAGAACGCCTCGCCCGCATTCACCCGCCGTCCGCGCTGGGCCATCTTCACTCCCGGCAGCACCCCGTCCGGCCAGCGTTCGAGAGCAGTCGGGCGATCGCGCAGGTAAGGCAGCATCAACTCCGACACCGCGGCGTAGTACGACACCACGTCCAACTTGGTGTAGCCGGGCTCGGGAAAGTAGATCTTGTCCGGGTGGGACACCCGCACTGACCGACCGCCGACCTCGACGTGCGTCTCGTCTGCCATCACCGCACCTGCCCGGCGAGCACCGCTGCGACGTCGAAACGAACTGGCTGCTCGAGTTGTTCATACGTGCAACTGCCCGGTTCACGGTCGGGGCGCCACCGCACGAACGAGGCCACGTGCCGGAACCTGTTGCCCTGCATGTGGTCGTACTTCACCTCGGCGACGAGGACCGGTTGCAGCGGGTGGAAGCCCATGTCCTTCTTGCCGGTCCAGCGTGATTGCATGCCCGGCACGCGCTGACCTTCGACCTCCCATTTCCACGGATGGTCATCGTCCGGACCCACCTCGATGGGGGCCAGTTCGCGCGCGAGCGCGACCCTGTTCTCCCGGCTGAAGGCCCCTGCGGCACCCACGTTGTGCAGCGTCCCTTCGTTGTCGTAGAGCCCCAGCAGCAGTGCTCCAACCATGGGCGACCCGTCAGGTGCAGCATTCTTGTATGGCCGCCACCCGGCGACGACCACGTCGGCGGTGCGTACGTGTTTGACCTTTAGCATTGTCCGTTTGCCGGGAGAGTAGGGCTGGTCCGACGGCTTGCATACGACACCGTCGAGTCCGGCACCTTCGAACATCGCGAACCACTCGCGGGCCACATCCGGATCCTCGGTGATCGGCGTCAGGTGCATACGCGTGGGCAGGTCGATGCTCTCGAGTACTCGGCGCCGGTCGGCGAAGGGGCGCTGGGAGATGTCGTCACCGCCCCAACGGAGAAGGTCGAACGCGACGAACTGCGCAGGCGTGTCTTGCGACAGTTCTCGGATCTTCCAGCCACCGGCTTCGGAGCGTGGCCGGATGCGGTTGCTCAAGAGGTCGAACTCGAGGCCTTTGTCACCGACGATCACCAGCTCCCCGTCCAGGGTGGTGCCGGCGGGCAGACGCATGCACGCTTCGACGACTTCCGGGAACAGGTATGAGAAGTCCTCCTGTTTGCGGCTCTGCAGGACGCACCCGTTGCCCTCCCTGAACACGAGACAACGGAAGCCGTCCCATTTTGGTTCGAAAAGCAGGCCCGGCGTGGTAGGCACTTGGTCACCGACCGCCTTGGCCAACATGGGCGCGATCATGTGATGTCCCAGAGCGTGAAGATGCCTTCAGGGGCGGTGTGCGCGTGCTTCGGAATCGCTCCGGCAGTCACGGTCCCGGTCAGCAAATGCCCCGCGCCGCCGAGCATCGCCGAGACACTCAATGCCAGTTCGTCCACGAAGCCCTGCTCCAGCAGTGCTGTGAAAAGGTGGGGACCGCCCTCGCACAGGATCCGGGGGTACCGGTCTTTGATCTCCCGCAGATCTGTCCCGTCGGAGATCACGGCCCCTTCGATGTCGGGCACATTGCCGCTCGCCGACACCATGATCAGCACCGGTGGCTGGGTCTGGGACCGAAGGCCCGACCATTCGGCCTTGACCTGAATCGGCCTGTACTTCTCCCGCCGAGCGGTTCCGGCACCTACCAGCACCGCGTCGCACCCTGCACGCAGCATGTGGAACAGACGTCTGTCATGAGGGTTGCTTAGCGTGCCCGACAATCCGTCGGGGCCCTGAATGTGACCGTCGATACTCGTCACGAAGTTGACCCGCAGCGACTGCTGGGGCCAGGCATACGACCGCCACAACTGTTCGTCGTCCATCTGCCTATATGAACACCTTCCATGTGGGTCAGGCGCGTTGGCGCCCATGACGGCCGGGTAGATTCCCATGCGTGCCCCAGAGTCTGTGCGAGCGCGTTCCCGCGGTCAAGGCAGCGGACTTGGTCGCGGGCCTGGTCCCCCCTCCACACTTCGGCACCGTCAGTTTCGACTCCTACGTCCCGGATCCCTACTACCCGGGACAAGCGGCCGCGGTAGCTGCGGCGCGGGCCTTCGTCACCGCGGGTTCCACGCCACGGCGCAAAGGATGGTTGCGGAGGGCCGCCCCGGCCGAGATGCGACCGGGGCTGTACTTCGACGGCGGTTTCGGGGTGGGGAAGACCCACCTCCTCGCGGCGATCTGGCACGCGTCGCCGGGGCCGAAAGCGTTCGGCACGTTCGTCGAGTACACCCATCTGGTGGGCGCTCTGGGTTTCGCAGGTGCCGCCGAAGCACTTTCGCACATGGCGCTGGTGTGCATCGACGAGTTCGAGCTGGACGACCCCGGCGACACGGTGCTGATGAGTTCACTGCTCATGGCGCTGACCGAGAAGGGCGTGCGCCTGGCAGCGACCTCCAACACGCTGCCGGACTCGTTGGGGGAAGGGCGCTTCGCTGCCGACGACTTCTTACGGGAGATCCAGGGCCTGGCGGCGCACTTCGACGTGATCCGTATCGACGGCGTGGACTACCGCCATCGCGGTGTCCCGAAGGCGCCACCATCGTGGCGTCCCGATGCTGTCGGAGAAGCGGTGGCGGCCACGCCGGACGCCACCTTGGACGACTTCGACCGGCTGTCGGACCATCTGGCCAAAGTGCACCCGTCCCGCTACGCACGGCTGGTCGACGGGGTGTCGATGGTCGGTCTGACCGGCGTGCATCAACTCGCCCACCAGGACGTCGCCCTGCGCTGGGTGGTGTTGGTCGACCGCCTATACGACCAGGACATCCCCGTGGCCGCGGCGGGGGAGTCGCTCGGGCACATCTTCGCACCCGAGATGCTCAAAGGCGGGTACCGGAAGAAGTACTTCCGGGCATTGTCGCGCTTGGCTGCCCTCGCCGAACTCGCTGGCGATCAGGGGTGATCCAAGAGCCATTCCTCGCCGACGCGCTGCTCCTTGTTGAGGTACTTGGCGATCCACTCTGCAGCGACTCTCTCGATCTTGCCGCCCACCAATGGGACGGAGCACTTGATCGCGCCCTTGGTCTCCACCTCGGTCTGATCACCCCTGGGGAGCAAAGTGATGGTTCCCGAGAAAGCGATGGGCTGACCGTCGAAGTCGACGACGAATTCGGCTTTGCGGGAGCCGTCCTCGGCCACCGGACCCCACGTCTGGGTCTCATCGAGTGGAAGTGTTTCGCCCACGAAGCGCTTCACGAATCCTGGCAGCTTTGCAGGCAGCACACGGCGATTGTGGATGATGACCTGCTCGCCATTGGCCCAAACGCCCGCAGAGACTTCCAAGGACCCGCTCTGGTTGCACTTATGGATGATGAACTCCTCGTCAGCGAGCATGTCGAAGACCGTGGCCGGGTCGGCGTCGTAACGCTGGACCTCGTCGATGAGCGCGGGCATGACCCCGATCTTGCCCTATTCAGGCTTCGGGGGCGACGCGCGCGGCTCGTCGAGCCCGGTTGGTGTCGGCTGAAGGCGCACTGGCCGGCCGGAGCCACCGTGTCAACGGCGCCGATGACTGCTCCCCTTGTGTGACGAAGTTGCTGGTTCCGGATCGGCATTGTCACGTTGTTGAGCATCGCGGCCGCCCCCGACCGCGCACCTTCGACACAATCCGGGTGGGTGGCCGCGCACCTTCCTCACAATCGTGTGGGACCGGTTGCAGACGGCCCTGAACTTGGTGACCGGAGATTCAGCGACCGACAGCGGCGCGCGCCAAGATCGCGTCGACGTCATGTGCACCCAAGTCCACGACCCCGTAGGTTCCTTCGGCTTGCCGCAGGCGGGAGGCGATGAAGGCATCAGAGACCACCGACGGTGCGTACTGCACCAGGATCGCGGCCTGGAGAAGCAGTGCCATCTTCTCGGCCAGCCAGCGCGCGCGTGCCTGGGCGCCGGCAGGATTCTGCGCCAATGCGTTCAGCACGTCGCGCAGCAAGGTGTCAAAGGCTTCGTCGCAACCGGCGGCCGGGGCCAGGTTTTGCAGATAGGCGTCCAGGCTCTCCGGATTGCGTGAGATCGCTCGCAGCAGATCCAGCGCGTTGACGTTGCCCGAGCCCTCCCAAATGGAGTTGACAGGTGCCTCCCGGTACAGGCGGGGCATTCCGGTCTCCTCGACATAGCCGACTCCACCGAGGCATTCCATCGCTTCGAAGGTCAAGCCGGGCGTCCGCTTGCAGACGTAGTACTTCGACATCGGCAGCGCGATCCGGCGTAGGGCCGCTTGTTCACTCGACCCGGACTCCGCCGAGTCGACGGCGTGGGCCAAACGTATGCCCAGCCATGTGGCCGCCTCCACTTCCAGCGCCATGTCGGCCAGCACCTGTCGCATCAGTGGCTGGTCGATCAGGCGGGCACCGAATGCCTCACGGTGCTCCGCGTGCCACACCGCCTCGGACAACGCCTTTCGCATCAAGGCGGTCGAGCCGAGCACCGTGTCCAAACGGGTCGCGGACACCATCTCCACGATGGTGCGTACGCCTCGGCCCTCGTCGCCGAGCCGTTGCGCCCAGGTCCGGTTGAACTCGATTTCGCTGGAGGCATTGGACCGGTTGCCGAGTTTGTCCTTGAGCCGCTGGATCTCGAAGACGTTGCGGGTGCCGTCGGCCAATACCCGCGGCACGATGAAGCAGGTGAGTCCGCCGGGGGCCTGCGCCAGAACCAGGAACACATCACTCATGGGTGCCGAACAGAACCATTTGTGCCCGGTCAGCAGGTAACCGTCGCCGACCGGGGTGGCGACAGTGGTGTTGGTGCGGACGTCCGACCCGCCCTGTTTCTCAGTCATGGCCATGCCCGCGATCAATCCGCGCTTGCTCGCCGGGGTCCTCAGGCCGAAGTCGTACTCCCGGCTGGCCAGCCCCGGCTCCCACTGCTCGGCGCCGGCCGGGTCGACCCGCAGAGCGGGAACAGCCGCGTAGGTCATCGAGATCGGACAGCCGTGGCCCGCCTCGGCCTGCGACCATGTGACGAAGCCGGCCGCCCGGCGCACATGCGCGGCCTTGTCGTCGGCGGACCACGCTGCGGCGTGCAGCCCGTGGGAGACCGCCACCGTCATGAGGTCGTGCCATGCGGGGTGGAACTCGACCTCATCGATGCGGTTGCCGTAGCGGTCATGAGTGCGCAGGACCGGAGTGATCTCGTTGGCCAGTCGCCCCCACTCCCGCGCCTGGTGGGATCCGGCCATGGCCCCGAGTTCCATGAGCCCGGCGTCGTCCGGATCCGCCCCGAACGTCGCGATCGCCTCCCGCAGGGCGGTGTCGTCGCCGAAGGCGTTGTGGATCAGTTCCGGTGGCTGGTTGGTGACCTCGTGCGTGCTCACGACTTCACGGTAGCCCTGTTCGTCGGCCTTCATGGCCGGACGCCTCGGATTGGACCAGCCATTTCGGGAAGTGCGTGCCGGGTCGTGCGCAGACTCACGACCGAGAATGCGCCGCTGGGTTCGCGTTCGGTTCTCGCGCCCGCGTTCGGTTCTCGTGTTCGGGTTAGGCCTTTGGGGGGCAGAAAGGTCTAACCGGAACCCGAAACCCTAACCGGAACCCGAAACCCTAACCGGAACCCGGGCGCCGAATCCGTTGGCTCATGCCGCCGGTGCGCCGACTCGGCGATTCCGGCTCAACTGCGGCAGACTCCACGTGTGACCGCGACCGACGCCGAGGTGCTGGACGTCCTGGCGCCATGGCTGCCGCACCAGCGCTGGTTCTCGGGCAAGGGTCGCCGGATCACGGAACTGTACATGGCGTCCCGGCATCCGATTCCCGGGGTCGAGGGCGGTGAACATGTCATCGTGACCGTGCATCTGGCCGGTGCCGCGCCACAGACGTACCAGGTGCCGATTCTGACCACTGCACAGGTGCACCCTGAAAGCCTCATCGGCCGGACCAGTGCCGGGTTCATGCATGACGGGATGCTCCATGGCCCGGTTGTGCTGGCGATGCTCCGGCCAAGGGCAGGGGACGAAGGAGCACAGATTGCGACTGGTGAATCCGGGCCTCGCGCCCACTGGGTTCCACCACATCGCCCTGGCACCGGCTACCGCGCCTTGTCCGTGGAGCAGAGCAACACATCGGGTGTGATCGGGGAAACGACCTTCGTCAAGGTGTTCCGCTTGCTCACACCCGGAGCCAACCCGGATGTCGAGGTCCATGCGCGTCTGCGGGATGTCGGATGCACCGATGTGGGGTCATTGCACGGATGGCTCTGGGGTGGATGGCGGCGGCCCGACGGCGAACAGATGGTGCACGGTCATCTCGCGGTGATGCTGGACTACTTCTCGGATTCGGTCGACGGGTGGGCACTGGCTGGACAAGGCGGTGATTTCCGCGAGGAGGCCCGCGCACTCGGAAGGACCACGGCCAGGGTGCACCGGGACCTGCGGCGGGCCTTCCCGACCGAGACTCTGGGCCCGGACGACACCGCTGCAATCTCGCGACGGCTCCAGGCGAGGCTGTCGGAGGCGGCGCAACAGGTCCCGCAACTCGAAGTGATGCGGGAGCGGCTTGCGACTCTGGTGAGCGCACCGGGCAGGTACGACCACCTGGAGATCCAGAGGGTGCACGGAGACCTGCACCTCGGCCAGGCTCTGCACACCGAGGGCGGCTGGCGGATCATCGATTTCGAGGCGGAGCCCGGAGCGTCACCCGGCCAGCGTGCTGCCTTGGACCATCCGATGCGTGATGTGGCGGGGATGGTCCGCTCCTTCGCCTATGCGGCGGCGCGGGCAGGACTGGCCGAGTGGCGCCAGGCATCCACGGTGAGTTACCTCGCCGGCTATGCCGATGAGGGCGGACTCGTCGATGAGTCGCTGCTGACCGCGTATCTGGTGGACAAAGCCGCCTACGAAGCCGTGTATGAGACGCGCAACAGGCCGCAGTGGGCGGAGATCCCGCTGGCCGGGCTGCGTGAGCTGGCGGCCGCGTCGGGCTGATTGAGCGACCGGACCGCCCTACCCGCGCTGGTTCCAGCCGAACTCCGGGTAGGACATTGCGGGCGCCGACACATCGCTGAGTGCTTGGGCGATCTGGTCGGGGATCTGCAACTCCTCGCTGGCCAACGCCACACGCAACTGAGCCGATGTCCGGGTGCCGACCAGTGCTGCGGTCACCCCGGGCTGGTCGCGCACCCAGGCCAGCGCGACTTCTGCCGGACTGACCCCCAGACCTTCGGCGGCAGTGGCAGTGGCATCCGCGATCCGCCGTGCGGATTCGGTGAGGTAGGGCTGCACGAAACTGGCGAAGACCGGGTTGCCTGCCCGCGACTCGGCCGGGATTCCTGAGCGGTACTTCCCAGACAAAACTCCGCGGCCCAACGAGGACCACGCCAGCAAGCCCATCCCGTGCGCCCTGAGCGCGGGCACCACCTCGCGCTCCACGCCCCGCTGCAGCAGCGAGTACTCGACCTGCGAGCAGATCGGGACAGCCCGTCCGGGTGTCGCACTTTGCAGTGTGGCGACGTGCGAGGTCTGCCAGCCGGAGTAGTTGCTGATCCCGACGTACCGCACCTTGCCCGACGCCACAGCCGCGTCCACGGCGCTCAGGGTCTCCTCGATGGGCGTCAGCGGGTCCCAGGCATGGAGTTGCCACAGGTCGATGTGGTCGACACCGAGCCGTCGCAGCGACCCGTTGAGACTGTCCAAGAGGTGGCGGCGGGAGGCGTCGAAGCGTCGCTCGGTGTTCGGCCGGGACACAGCCTTGGTTGCCAGGACCACCGTGTCGCGGCGGTCGTTGTCGACGAGCATCCGGCCCAGGATCTTCTCCGACTCCCCATCCGCGTACACGTCGGCGGTGTCCACGAGCGTGCCGCCAGAACTCAGGAACAGATCGAGCAATTCGGCGGCTTCGTGCTCGTCGGTGTCCCGGCCCCACGTCATCGTGCCCAGGCCGATCCGGCTTACTTGAAGCCCACTCTTGCCGACCGCTCGAATCTCCACGTGCAAACGCTATCCGAGCAGAGGCACTCAGTGGTCATCGCGGGGAAATCGGAGTCGTCCAGTGGCCGAGTCCTGCGCAGGCTCCGCAGGTGCCGGGGTTAGGCTCCGAGCATGCGACTTGGTGTGAATCTGGGGTACTGGGGTGCCGGTAACGACTCTGACAATCTCGCGCTGGCCAAAGAGGCTGACCGCCTAGGGTATGCCGTGGCGTGGGCGGCGGAGGCGTACGGCTCGGACGCTGCGACGGTGCTGGCATGGGTGGCCGCCCAGACCGAGCGGATCGACGTCGGCAGCGCGGTGTTCCAGATCCCCGGGCGCAGTCCCGCGAACTGCGCGATGACCGCCGCCACCCTGGACACCTTGTCCGGGGGCCGCTTCCGGCTCGGGCTCGGGGTGTCGGGCCCCCAGGTCTCAGAGGGCTGGCACGGGGTGCGGTTCGCGAAGCCGCTGGCCCGCACCCGCGAGTACGCGGACATCGTGCGCAAGGCCCTTCGCCGCGAACGTCTGCAGTACGACGGCGAGTTCTTCACACTTCCGCTGCCCGATGGCCCCGGCAAGGCTCTGACCCTCACCGTGCACCCGGTGCGGGAGTACATCCCCATGTACCTGGCTGCGATCGGGCCGAAGAACCTCGAACTGACCGGCGAGCTGTTCGACGGCTGGCTCGCGATCTTCTTCAACCCGGAGTTCGCCCCGGAGTTGCTGGCCAGTATTGAGACCGGCCGGGCGAAGGCGGGCAAGACCCTCGACGGCTTCGACGTGGTTCCGACCGTGCCGGTCGTTTTCGGCGATGACCTCGAGGCGTGTGCGATGCCGGTGCGGGCCTACTCGGCGCTGTACATCGGTGGGATGGGCAGCCGGGACAAGAACTTCTACAACCGGCTCGCGACCCGGATGGGCTTCGAAGAGGCCGCGATCGACATCCAGAACAAGTACCTCGCCAAGGACCAGATGGGGGCGATGGCAGCGGTGCCACTCGACTTCATCGACAAGACCTCCCTGATCGGTCCGCCCGACCGTGTCAAGGAGCGACTGCACGCCTACGCCGACGCCGGTGTGACGACATTGACTGTCGCCACCTACGCGGGCAGCCTCGAGGAGCGCCTAGAAACCCTGCGCACGATGGCCGAGGTGGTGGAAGCCGCGGGCCTGGCGTGATCACGTACTTCCAGGCGCTGGTTCTCGGGATCGTCCAGGGCCTGACGGAGTTCCTGCCTGTCTCCAGCAGCGCGCATGTGCTGATCGTCAGCACCATCGCCGGTTGGGGAGACCCCGGCGCCGCCTTCACGGCAGTCACCCAGCTGGGCACGGAGACGGCGGTGCTCGTCTACTTCCGTCGCGACATCTGGCGGATCATCAGTACCTGGACCCGGTCTTTGTACACCCCTGAGCTGCGGGGCAACATCGACGCCCGGATGGGCTGGTACGTGATCTTCGGCACGATTCCGATCGGTGTCTTCGGCTTCCTGTTCAGCGACCAGATCGAGACCGCCGCGCGCAATCTGTGGCTCGTAGCGACGGTGCTGATCGTGTTCGGTCTCGTGCTCGGCGCGGCGGACCGTTTCGGCAGGCAGGACAAGACCCTCGACGACCTGACCACCCGCACCGGGCTGATCTACGGCTTCGGCCAGGCGCTGGCCCTGATTCCCGGGGTCTCGCGTTCCGGGGCGACGATCAGCACCGGCCGGGTCCTGGGCTTCGACCGACCATCGGCGACCCGCTATTCGTTCCTGTTGGCGATACCCGCCGTGCTGATCTCGGGGTTCTATGAGGCGTTGAAGATCGGCGACGAGCAGAACGTCTCCTGGGGACCCACGATTCTCGCGACGGTCATCGCGTTCGTCGTCGGATACTCGGTCATCGCGTGGCTGATCCGGTACGTCTCCCACGGCTCGTTCATGCCGTTCGTGATCTACCGGGTGGGTCTGGGCCTGCTGGTCTTCGGCCTGTTGGGTGCGGGGGTCATCACCACCTGAGTGCCTTTGGGTCACCGTCGGGACACGATTGTGAGGAAGTTGGGGGCCCCTCCCTTGCTGTGTTACGAAGGTGCGGGCTCCGAGGCGTCGTGACCGCGCACCTTCGTCACAATCCGGGTCCGGACCCCCGCAACTTCGTCACAAAGGCGCTCTATAGCCAACCGGAGTTCTTGAAGGCGCGGTACAGGGACAGACACACCCCTCCCATCAGTACCAGGACCACCAAGTACCCGAAGCGCCAGTGCAGCTCGGGCATGAAGTCGAAGTTCATCCCGTAGATCCCGGCGATCATCGTCGGCACGGCCGCGATGGCGACGTAGGCGCTGATCCGGCGCATGTCGGTGTTCTGCTGGAGGTCTTGCCGGGATGTCGAGGCCATCAGCAGGGTCATCAACAACTGGTCGTTGGTCTCGGCCTGGTCGGCGACCCGCAGGACATGGTCACCGAGGTCCTGGAAGAAGGGTTGCAGGGCCTCCGGGATCCCGGGGACGTTGTTGCGCACCAATGCGTGTGAAATAGCGATCAGGGGAGTCACCGCGCGGCGCATCTCCAGGTTCTCGCGCTTGATCCGGTAGATCATCTCCGCGTCGTCGGTGCGCGCTGTCGAGAAGACCGACTCCTCGAGTTGCTCGATGTCTCGGTTGACCTCCTCAGCGACGCTGATGTAGCCGTCCACGGTGGCGTCCATAATCGCGTGCGCGACGGCCGTCGGTCCGTTCCCGAGCAACTCTGGCGTCGACTCCAGGCGCCGCCGGATGCTGGTGATGTCACCGAGCGGTCCGTATCGCACCGTGATGACGAAGTTCTCGCCCAGGAAGATGGAGATCTGGCCGGTTTCGACGTCCGAAGTCTGTTCGTAGTAGGAGAGGATCTTCATGATCACCAGCGCGGAACGGTCGCCGAGTTCGACCTTGGGCCGTTGTCGGTGGTTGGCCGCGTCCTCGACCTGGAGTTCCGGCAGATCGAAGACACCCTGAACCAGCGACAACTCCGCCCGCGACGGTTCGAACAGGCCGATCCACACGAACCGATCTGGCTCCTTGCGGGCGGTCTGGTAAAGGTCCACCAGTTGTTGGCGCAAATGTGCGGCGTCGCCGGGAATCTCGCCAGCCACGCGCTGGTATTCATCGTCGCCGGCCAACCGGCCGCTGAAATACAACCCCATGCCGCGGATCACGTTCGCAGTGTGCCCTACGGGCCCTAGGGTGAGCCACATGACCACTGTCCTGCTGATCCGGCACGGCCGATCCGTTGCGAATGCGCAAGGTGTTCTGGCAGGCCGCAGCGACACCGCACTCGATGATGCGGGCCGGGAGCAGGCCCGGGTTCTCGGTGAGCGGTTGCGGGACGTGCCACTGGACCTCTTGGTGGCCAGTCCGCAAGCCCGCGCCCAGCAGACCGCTGAACTGGTCGCAGGGGCACGGGCACAGATGCAGATCGACGAGCACTTCGCCGAATGCGACTACGGCGACTGGAGCGGGGCCGCCTTGAGCGAACTGGCCCTGGAACCGGCCTGGGAGACGGTGCAGTGGCTGCCGTCGGCCGCGCAGTTCCCGGCGGGCGAGACCATGGCCCAGATGGCGCACCGCGCCACCCATGGGGTTCAGCAACTGGTTCGCGCGCGTCCCGACGACTTCATCTGGGTGGTCACCCATGGCGACATCATCAAGGCGATCCTGGCCGACGCCCTCGGCGTCCACCTGGACCACTTCCAGCGGATCATTGTCGACACAGCCTCGGTCAGTGTGGTGCATTACGGCGGCAAACGACCTTTCGTGGAGAAGGTCAACGACACCGGGGCGATACGCCTAGCGCGTAAACCCGAGGAGAAAGGCTCGGACGCGGTCGTGGGCGGCGAGTCTTCACAGTAGGGTCTTGCCCGTGGCCCGCCGGATCATCTCCTTCTCACATCCGCGGCGGTTCGTCGTCGGCACGGTGGGGGAGCCAGGCGACCGGACGTTCTTCCTGCAGGTGTCCGAGGGCGGGATTCCCGTGTCGTTGATCTGCGAGAAAGAACAGGCCTCGGTGCTGGCAGAGAAGGTCGTCGAACTGCTCGACCAGGTCCGCCGATCCGGAGTGGACGTGCCGACGGAACCGGACGAGGAGTCCATCGACACCGATCCGTTGGACCGGCCCATAGAACCCGAGTTCCGGATCCAGTCCATGGGCATCGGCTGGGATCCGACCGACGAGTCCGTCATCATCGAGGCGCACGGGGAGTCCGACAGCGATGACGTCCCGGACATCGGTGACGACGAGGGCCCCGGTCCGGACACGCTGCGGGTGCACATTACTCCTGCCGATGCCCTGGCCTTCTCGGTGAGGACCAGCCGGGTGGTCGCCGCGGGTCGGCCGCAATGCCCCTTCTGCCACCTGCCGATAGACCCGGACGGGCATATCTGCCCGCGCGCCAACGGTTACCGCCGCCACGTGACATGAGCGATGCGTCGCTCCTGCGCGACGGGCACCTGCAGGTGCTGGGACGGCTGCCCGATTCCTCGAACAACGCTCTGCTTTGCAGCATCGGCGACGGATCAGACATAGTGCGGGTCGTCTACAAACCGGAAGCGGGCGAGCGCCCCCTGTGGGACTTCCCATCCCGGACACTGAGCCGGCGCGAGAAGGCGGCCGCGGTGCTCGACGGATTGTTCGGATGGGGGCTGGTCCCCGCCACGGCCTGGCGGGACGAGGGCCCGGCTGGACCGGGAATGGTTCAGCGCTGGGTCGAGGGCGTCGTGGATCTTGGGGTCTTCCCACCTGACGGGACCCCCTCCGGGTGGGTGTCGGTGGTTGACGCGCAGACCGACGCGGGTCCCGTGGTGGTCGCCCACCGCGTCGACGAGCAGACCATGCAGATGATCCTCTTCGACGCGGTCGCCAACAACGCGGATCGCAAGGGCGGCCACCTCTTGCGCACTCCGACGGGACTCTTTGGGATCGACCACGGCGTCACATTCCACGAGGAAGCGAAACTGCGAACCGTGCTCTGGGGCAAAGCCGGCTCCCCGATCCCGGACCAACTGCTGCCGGCTCTTGAGTCGGTCATCGCGAACGTGTCGGAGCTCGAGCCGTGGCTGAGCGCCGCCGAAGTGGTGGCGACCCGCGAACGAGCCTCCGCGCTTTTGCATTCCGGTCGCTTCCCCGTCCCGAGCGGGCAGTGGCCCGCCCTGCCCTGGCCGTTGATCTGACGAATGCGCAGTTGGCGCGTGCGACTAGGCTGGCGAGGTGCGTTCCTGGCCTGCCGAGTCGATTCCCGCCCTGCCCGACCTTGCTGTGGACCTCATGGCCTACGACACCGCCGCAGCAACTCTGCGTCCTTTGAACCCGGGGCCGGAGGCGCGGATGTACGTCTGCGGGATCACCCCGTACGACGCAACCCACATCGGACACGCGTCGACGTATGTCGTCTTCGACATCATCCACCGCTTCTGGCTCGCCACCGGACACACGGTGCGCTACGTGCAGAATGTCACCGACATCGACGACCCGCTGCTGGAGCGGGCCGACCGCGACGGTGTCGACTGGCAGCAACTCGCGCAGTTCGAGATCCAGCGGTTCCGCGACGACATGGTCGCACTGCGTGTCCTGCCCCCGACCGAGTTGGTGGGCGCGGTCGAGACCATTGCGCTGGCGGCTGAGCGTGCGCGGGAGTTGCGGGACGCCGGCGCCGGCTACCTGGTCGGGGAAGACCTGTACTTCGCGGTGGACTCCGCGGCACGGTTCGGCAGCGTGAGTCATCTCGCGGACCCGGACATGCTGGCGATGTCGGCCCAGCGCGGGGGAGACCCGCAGCGCGAGGGCAAGGCCAATCCCCTCGATCCGCTGTTGTGGCAGGCGGCCCGGCCCGGGGAGCCCCGCTGGGACAGCGAACTGGGCCCCGGGCGCCCGGGCTGGCACATCGAATGCGCGTCGATCGCGCTGGATTTGCTGGGGCCTTCCTTCGACCTGCAGGGCGGTGGCCGGGACCTGATCTTCCCGCACCATGAGATGAGTGCGGCACAGGCTGAGGTGCTCGAGGGATGGCCGTTCGCGCGAGCGTACGTGCATGCCCCGATGGTCGCGTTCGAGGGTGAGAAGATGAGCAAGTCACGGGGGAACCTGGTCTTCGTATCACAACTACGCGAGTCCGGCGTTGATCCGATGGCGATCCGCCTGGCGATCCTGTCACAGTCCTACCGGGAGGACTGGGCGTGGTCGTCGGATCTGCTGAAGGCCGCCCAGGCGCGGCTGGACCGTTGGCGCAGCGCGTTGTCGCAGCCCACCGGCCCGGCCTCGCAGGCGGCGGTCCAAGCGCTGGCCGAAGCCTTGGGCGATGACTTGGACACTCCGCAGGCGCTGGCGATCGTCGACCAGTGGGCGGATGAGCAGAGGCTGCGTGGCGGCGACGATCCGGGGGGACCGGGGCTGATGTCCAGGGCGATCGACGCCTTGCTGGGCGTGGCCTGACGTCCATCTGCTGGCCGCACCGCCCGGCGATGGCCAGAAGATGGAGACAGAAACCGGACAAATCGGGCACAGTGTTCGCACAACCCTCCAAGTCAGGGCCGAAACGCGGAAAGTCCTCAGGGAGCGGCCAGCAGATGGAGGCGTTGCCCGGTTTGTCTAGAAATGGCTGGTGTACTCGGTCGCCGCAGAAGTTGGCCGCGAGGTTAGAGATCGTGCACCAGGTTAGTGAACGCACGTGTGGCTTCTCTAACCTCGTGCACGTTCTCTAACGCGAGCGGTTTCCGCACGGCAGTTTCCCGCCTGAACGCCGCGGCCGGCCACGGCCATGGACCACTAACACGAGCGATCTCCGCCCGGCCTGCATGAGCGTCGCGGATGGCTAACCCTTCTTCTCGTCGTGGCCGCCGAACTGCTTGCGCATTGCCGACTGCACCTTGTTCGAGAAAACGTCGTTGCCCTGTGAGGCGAACCGGGAGTACAGCGCCGAGGTGAGCACCGGGGCCGGGACCCCCTCATCGATGGCGGCGATGGAGGTCCAGCGGCCCTCGCCGGAGTCCGAGACCCGGCCGCTGTACTCCTCAAGGTCCGGGCTCTCCTGCAATGCGATGGCGGTGAGGTCGAGCAGCCAGGATGCGATCACGGAGCCCCGCCGCCAGACCTCACTGACCGCCCCGACGTTGATGTCGTACTGGTAGAACTCCGGGTGCTCCATCGGCGCGGTCTCAGCATCGGCAGTCCGGGTGACGTTGCCCTCGTTGGCGTTCCTGAGGATGTTCAAGCCCTCGCCGTAGGCGGCCATCATGCCGTACTCGATGCCGTTGTGGACCATCTTCACGAAGTGGCCGGCACCGTTGGGACCGCAATGCAGCCAGCCCTCCTCCTCGGGAGCGAACTCACCGGTGCGTCCCGGCGTACGCTCGATATCGCCCACGCCAGGGGCCACCGATCGCCAGATCGGACGCAATCTGGAAACGGCCTCGTCGGGACCGCCGATCATGAGGCAGTAGCCGCGCTCCAGGCCCCAGACCCCGCCGGACGTGCCGCAATCGACGAAGTGGATGCCCTTGTCGGCGAGGTTGGCCGCGTGCCGGATGTCATCGCGGTAGTAGGAGTTCCCGCCGTCGATGATCGCGTCCCCGGGCTCGAGCAACCCGGCAAGTTCAGTCACGACCGATTCGGTGATTCCGCCTGCGGGAACCATGATCCATACGTTTCGTGGCCGCTGCATCATCTGCACGAACTCGGCCAGCGCGGTGGAACCGATGGCGCCATCAGCCTCGAGTCCGGCCACCGCGTCGGCGGACACGTCGTACACCACCGCCTTGTGCCCGTCCTTCATCACGCGGCGCACGATATTGGCGCCCATCCTGCCGAGCCCGACCATACCCAGTTCCATCGGCGAATCCGTTGTCATCCGTTCCTCCATGCGCCACGAGCACCGGACGTTCCGGTGGTGTAGTCACTAAGGTCGAACGTAGGACAGGGACCGCCGCAACGCTCGCTGTGAACCTTGGAGGAGAACGATGTCCGTCACTGACGCCCCCGCCTGGCAGGCCTTGTCGAAGGCGCAGGCCGCAACGCTACGGGACTTGTTCGCCGCCGATCCGCAGCGCGGCTCCCGCATGGTCGTGGAGGGTGCGGGGTTGACCCTGGACTACTCCAAGCAACGAGTGACTGACGAGACCGTGGACCTCTTGATCGCTCTGTCCGAGCAGGTGGACCTTGCCGGGCGGCGCGACGGGATGTTCAGCGGCCAGCACATCAACACCACCGAGGACCGGGCCGTTCTGCACACTGCGCTACGGCTTCCCCGCGACGCGACCCTGGTAGTGGACGGGCAGGACGTGGTCGCTGATGTGCACGAGGTCCTGGACCGCATGGCAGCGTTCGCCGACAGAATCCGGTCGGGGGAGTGGACCGGCCACACCGGCAAGCCCATCCGCAACATCGTCAACATCGGGATCGGCGGTTCGGATCTCGGGCCGGTGATGGCCTACGAGGCGCTCAAGCACTACTGTCGCCGCGACATGACGTTCCGGTTCGTGTCGAACGTAGACGGTACGGACTTCGTGGAGGCGGTGATCGACCTCAACCCGGCCGAGACGCTGTTCATCGTCGCCTCGAAGACATTCACGACCCAGGAGACCATGAACAACGCGCATGCGGCACGGCGATGGTTGCTGGGAGCGCTGACCGACGAGTCGGCGGTGGCCAAACACTTCGTCGCGGTGTCCACCAACGGTGAGGCGGTGGAGGCGTTCGGCATCGATACAGCGCAGATGTTCGGCTTCTGGGACTGGGTGGGCGGGCGCTACTCGATGGACTCGGCGATCGGGCTGTCGACCATGCTGGCCATCGGGCCCGAGAGCTTCAACAACATGCTGGCCGGCTTCCACGAAATGGATGAGCACTTCCGGACCGCACCCGTCCGGGAGAACCTGCCCGCGCTGATGGGTCTGCTCGCGGTGTGGAACCGGAACTTCTTGAACCTGCCCACGTGTGCGGTCCTGCCCTACGAGCAGTACTTGACCCGCTTCCCGGCCTACTTGCAGCAGTTGACCATGGAGTCGAACGGCAAACACGTGCGGTTGGACGGCCAAGTGGTCGACTACCAGACCGGTGCGATCTTCTGGGGTGAACCCGGCACCAACGGGCAGCACTCGTTTTACCAGTTGATCCATCAGGGCACCTCGACGATCGCCTGCGACTTCCTGTTCTTCCTCGAGCCGGTGAACCCGCTCCCGGCCACGGACGCCCCCGACCACCATGACCTGCTCGTGGCCAACGCGCTGGCGCAGTCGGCTGTACTGGCCTTCGGGCGTACGGCCGAGGAGGTGGCCGCGGACGGCACGCCGGAGGAGCTCGTCGCGCACAAGGTGATGCCCGGTGACCGGCCCTCGTCAACGATCGTTGCCGAGAAGCTGGATCCACGCACGCTTGGGCGGCTCGTGGCCCTCTACGAGCACAGTGTCTTCACCCAGGGCGTGGTGTGGGGGATCAACTCCTTCGACCAGTGGGGGGTCGAGCTGGGCAAGGTGATGGCCAAGAAGATCGCACCGCTTCTCAGTTCCGATAGCCCGGACCCGACACTGGACAGTTCCACGACCGCCCTGGCGGCACGGTATCGGGAGCGTGCCCGTAGGGATCGGTGAGTGGTCCGGACGGGTCTGCACGTGTGGTCGGGAACGCGGAGGCACACAAGGGGGGGCATCTCCTCGCGCGGCGGTGGTTCAGATCCGGGCCGAAGGGTTCGCGTTAGATTCTCGTGCCCGCGTTCGGCCATCGACGGCTAGTAGGCCCAACCGGAACCCGAAGTCCTGGTCCGAAACGGCGCGTGTAATCGGTGGCCGCAGGAGTGGGCGGCGAGTTCAGAGATCGTGCACGAGATCAGTGAACGCACGCGTGGCTTCTCTAGTCCGAAAATGGCCGGTGTACTCGGTCCCAGCAGAAGTGGGCCGCGAGGTTAGAGAATGGTCGCGAGGTTAGAGATCGTGCACGAGGTTAGAGAACGCACGTGTGGCTTCTCTAACCTCGTGCACGTTCTCTAACCCGAGCGATTTCCGCCCGGCATTTCCCCGCCTGAACGCCGCGGCCGGCCACGGCCATGGACGACCAACGAGAACGCAGGAACCTAACGGGAACGAGTCCCAGGATCCGGCGATGACCAGGGCCGCCGCCCGGGGGGTCACCGGAAGGACGAGCGCACCTTAGGCTGGTCACACCATGCCTGAAGACCTTCTGACCGCGCTGTCGCGCCGCGTTGTCATCGCCGACGGCGCCACTGGGACCATGTTGCAGGCCCACAACCTGGGCCTCGATGACTTCGAGGGGCACGAGGGCTGCAACGAGGTCCTCAACGTCACACGGCCGGACGTGGTGCGGTCGCTGCACGACGCCTTCTTCGAAGTGGGCGTGGACGCCGTGGAGACCAACACGTTCGGGGCCAACTTCGCCAACCTGGCCGAGTACGGCATCGAGCACCGTATCCGCGAGCTCGCCCACGCCGGGGCCGTCATCGCCGTGGAATCCGCGCGGGACTGGTCGTCGGAGGGCCATCAGCGATACGTCCTGGGTTCCGTGGGACCGGGCACCAAACTGCCGACGCTGGGCCACGCACCGTTCGTCACGCTGCGCGACGCGTACACGGAGCAGATGATCGGGATGCTCACCGGCGGCGTGGACGCGGTGCTCATCGAGACGAGCCAGGACCTCCTGCAAGCGAAGGCGGCCGTTCTGGCCGGTCACCGCGCGATGCGGGAGGTGGGCCGGCGTGTACCCATCATGGTCAGCGTCACCGTCGAGACCACCGGCACCATGCTCCTGGGTTCGGAGATCGGTGCAGCCTTGACCGCCCTCGAGCCGCTGGGCATCGACGCCATCGGCCTCAACTGCGCCACCGGTCCCGCGGAGATGAGCGAACACCTGCGGCACCTGAGCAACCACGCCAACGTGATGCTCACGTGCATGCCCAACGCGGGCTTGCCCCAGTTGACGCCGGAGGGGGCTGCGTATCCCTTGACACCCGGTGAACTTGCCGATGCGCACGAGACGTTCGTGGCCGACTACGGCCTGAATCTGATCGGCGGGTGTTGCGGCACGACGCCCGAGCACCTGCGGCAGGTGGTGGAGCGACTCCACGGCCACGGGCGGGTCGACCGGCAGCCCAGTTCCCCCGCGTCGGTCAGTTCGCTGTACCACTCCGTGCCGCTTCGCCAGGACGCCACGTTCCTGACGGTGGGGGAACGCACCAATGCCAACGGGTCCAAGGCCTTCCGGGAAGCGATGTTGGCGCAAGACTGGGACGAGTGCGTACAGATCGCTCGCGACCAGGAGCGAGACGGCGCCCATGTGCTCGACGTGTGCATCGACTACGTCGGTCGGGACGGAACCGACGACATGGCCGAATTCAGTTCCCGGTTGGCGACCGCCACGACCCTGCCGATCATGCTGGACTCGACCGAGCCGGCCGTGCTGCGGGCGGGCCTGGAACACCTGGGCGGACGGGCGATCATCAACTCGGTCAACTACGAGGACGGCGACGCCCCCGATTCGAGGTTCCAGCGGGTCATGGCTTTGGTGCGCCAACATGGTACGGCGGTGGTGGCGCTCACCATCGACGAGGAGGGACAGGCCCGTACCGCCGACTGGAAAGTGCGAGTAGGCCAGCGCCTGATCGAGGATCTGACGGGCAACCATGGTATACACGTCTCCGACATCTTGGTGGACACCCTCACGTTCCCGATCGCGACGGGTCAGGAGGAGACCCGGCGGGACGGGATCGAGACGATCGAGGCCATCCGGCGCTTGAAGCAGATGTATCCCGACGTCAGCACCGTGCTGGGGGTCTCGAACGTCTCCTTCGGGCTCAATCCGGCGGCCCGGCAAGTGCTCAACTCGGTCTTCCTGCACGAATGCCGTGAGGCAGGCCTGGACGCTGCCATCGTGCATGCCTCGAAGATTCTGCCGATGAACCGCATCACCGACGAGCAGCGCGACGCGGCCCTGGACCTGGTGTACGACCGGCGGGAATACGACAACGAGGGCGCCCTCACCTACGATCCGCTGGCCCACTTCCTGGAGGTCTTCGCCGGCGCGAAGGGGGTGTCGGACGACCGCGCCGACGAACTGGCCGGACTGCCGCTGCTGGAACGTCTGCAACGCCGGATCATCGACGGGGAGGCGAAGGGCCTGGAGGGTGACCTCGACGAGGCGCTGAACGACCAGCCGGCGCTGGGCATCGTCAATGATGTGCTGTTGCCGGGGATGCGCACGGTGGGGGAGTTGTTCGGCGCCGGCGAGATGCAGTTGCCGTTCGTCCTGCAGAGTGCGGAGGTCATGAAGTCCGCGGTCGCACATCTCGAACCGCACATGGAGCGTACGGACGAATCCGGCAAGGGCACCATTGTGCTGGCTACGGTCAAGGGTGACGTGCATGACATCGGCAAGAACCTCGTCGACATCATCTTGAGCAACAACGGCTACTCCGTAGTCAACATCGGGATCAAGCAGCCCATCAACGCCATCCTGAGCGCCGCCGATGAAGCCGGCGCGGACGCCATCGGTATGTCCGGGCTGCTGGTGAAATCGACCGTGATCATGCGGGAGAACCTGGAAGAGATGAACACCCGCGGAGTGTCGGGGCAGTGGCCGGTCCTGCTGGGTGGCGCAGCTCTGACGCGGGCGTTCGTCGAGCAGGATCTCGCGGATCTGTACGACGGCGAAGTCCGGTACGCGAAGGACGCCTTCGAAGGCTTGGCGCTGATGGACGCGGTGATGGCCGTTAAGCGCGGTGAGCCCGGCGCGACACTTCCCGAACGGCGCAGACGACGCGTGAGCGGCAACACCCGCCTGACGGCGGCGGAGGACCCTGACGCAGTCTCAGACGTCGCCCGCGACACGCCCGTGCCGACCCCGCCGTTCTGGGGCGACCGGATCGTCAAAGGGATCGCATTGAAGGACTACGTCGCGTACTTGGACGAGCGTGCCCTGTTCCGGGGGCAGTGGGGTCTGAGCCCCGGGAAGACGGGGCCGGACTACGAGGAACTCGTCGAGACCGAGGGCCGGCCGCGGTTGCGCTCGTGGTTGAGCCGGGTTGCCAAGGAAGGATTGCTCGAGGCCGCCGTGATCTACGGGTACTGGCCGGCCCACGCCGAGGGGAACGCGATCATCGTCGGAGATCCGCAGGAGCCGGGGCGCCAGTTGGCCCGATTCGACTTCCCCCGCCAGAAGCGCGGACGGCACCTCTGCCTGGCCGACTACCTGCGCACCGACGAGGACGTGATCGGCCTGCAGATCGTCACCATGGGATCACGCATCGAGCGGGCTACCGCAGAACTCTTCGAGCGCAACGCGTACCGCGACTACTTGGAGTTGCACGGGCTGTCGGTCCAGCTCACCGAAGCGCTCGCTGAGTACTGGCACGCCCGGGTCCGTTCCGAACTCGGCATCGAAGGCGGCGATTCCCCCGACATTGCAGGGATTCTCAAACAGGGATACCGCGGGGAGCGGTTCGCATTCGGGTACCCGGCGTGCCCGGATCTGAGCCAGCAGGTTCCGCTGTGCGAGATCCTGCATCCCGAAAGGATCGGCGTCACACTGTCGGAGGAGTTCCAGCTCGATCCTGAGCAGTCGACATCCGCTTTGATCTTCCACCATCCGGAGGCCGGCTATTTCAACGCAACCTGACGCGTTGCTCTTCGACCTCGACGGGACCCTCCTGGACAGCGAACTGCTGTGGGAGTTGGCGCAGTCGAAGACGATGGAGTACTTCGGCCAGACCTGGACGCCGCAGGACCAGGCGCAGAGCATCGGCGGTCCGCTCGAACGGGTCGTCTCGCACATGGCGAACCGAACCGGTGGTGAGGACGGACATCTGGCGCGCATCCTGGTCAGCGAGATCGAGCACGCGGTCGCCAATCGTCCCGCCCACTGGCTGCCGGGTGCGCGTGAGCTGATGGAGTCGGCCGAGCAAGCCGGTGTCCCTACCGCCATCGTGAGCAACTCGTGGCGGGTTCTGCTGGACCTGCTCCTGGCCAATGTGGACGTGTCGGTGGACGTCACCGTCAGTTCCACCGAGGTCGACCGTCCCAAGCCCGATCCGCAGCCCTACCTGATCGCGTGTGAGCGGCTCGGGGTGGACCCGACCCGCTGTGTGGTGGTCGAGGACAGTCCGACGGGCGTTGCGGCAGGCTTGGCGGCGGGGTGTCATGTCGTGGCGGTCGGGCCGGCCGTGGGGGAACTGGCAGCCCACTCCCGATTGCTCGTCGTGGACTCCCTGGTCGGGCTCGACGTAGCGTCACTCGGTGGCGATGGCGTCCAGGATCCGCAGCCGGGAACCGCGCCAGGCGGGCCATAGCGCCGCCAAGACGCCGCCCAAGGACGCCAGCAGCAGGAAGGCCGCCAGCTGCGCGCCGTTGACGGCGAACCGGTCGATCCCCTGATCGGCCAGGACCCGTTGCAGCAGGGCGCCGAAGCCGACTCCCAGCAGCATCCCGAGCACGGCCCCGAACACAGCGATGATGAACGCCTCGATCAGGATCGTGCGCCGGATCCCACCGCGCCACATGCCCACAGCCCGCAGCAGCCCGATCTCCCTGGTGCGTTCGAACACGCTGAGAGCCAGCGTGTTCACGATCCCGAGCAGGGCGATCAGCACGGCGAGCACCAGCAGCGCGAACAGGAAGTTCAGCAACTGCCCGATCTGCTCGCTGATGCTCGCCTTGACCGCCGACTGGTCGAGCACCTGCACGTTCGGGTATGCCTCCAAGGCGGCGGTCAGTCCCGCCTGGAGCCCTTCGGCCGGATAGTCAGGCTGCTTCACCACGTACACCACGCTGTCCTGATCGGAGGCACCCAACTGCTTGACTGTTCGCAGGTTGGTCACGTAGCCGGTGAATCCGCCCACCGGTTGGTACAGCGCCACCACCTGCAAGTCGACCGGTCCCGCCAGGGAGAGCACTCGGACAGTGGTCCCGATCCCGGCGCCGATCTCACGGGCCGTGTCGCTATCCAGTGCCGTGTCACCGGCCTTCAGGTCATCGAACGAGCCCGCGTCCACGGTGAGCGACAGAGCCTGGTGGATGGCACGCGGATCCACCCCCGACACGAGGCTGTCACCCGTGCCCGGCGCCCGCATCGGTGCCTGCCGTACGACGGCCGTCTCGGCCACCCCCGGTGTTGCTGCCACGGCCTTGCCGACAACTCCCGGGAACGGCTGGAACCCGTAGCCCATGACCACGAAATCGGCGCCGATCACGTCGTCCACGATGCCCGCAAGCGACTCCTGCGTGCTGGAGGCAAGGACGCTGATCGTCGCCATGAGGCAGACGCCGATCGTCAGGGCCCCGGAGGTGGCGGCTGTGCGGCGAGGGTTGCGACGGGTGTTGCCGCGGGCGATTCGCCCACTGATGCCGGCGAAGGCCCAGCCGATCAGCCCCGTCGCGGGCCGCGCTAGTTCAGGGGCCAGGGCAAGAGCGGCGACCAGGATGGCCCCGGCAGCGACGCCGGCCATGATCGCGCCGCTAGTGGCATCGTTCTGCGCGAGGCGGGGTGCCATCACAGCCAGTCCCAGGCCGCTGCCGACGAGGAAGCCACCGAGGACGGTGCGGCGTTGCAGGCCACGCACCGCAGTCGCCTCATCGCGCATGGCGGCCACTGGCGGGATGACCGACGCCCGGCGGGCGGGCAGCAGGGCGCTGGCAATTGTGATGACCAGTCCGACCACGACGGCCACGACGATCGTGCGGGGTTCGAAGACGAGCGAGCCCGAAGGGAACGGAGCACCGGCGGCCTGGAACAGGGCTTGCAGACCGCGGGCGAACCCCGCTCCCATCAGCAGACCCGCACCGCTGGCCACCAATGCGACTCCCAGCGCCTCCGCCAGGATCGACCGGAGGACCTGTCCCCGGGATGCACCGATGGCACGCAGCAGTGCCAGTTCCCGCGTTCGCTGTGCCACCAGCATCGAAAACGTGTTGTAGATCAGGAAGGCCGCGACGAAGACCGACACGACGGCGAACACGAGCAGGAATGTGTTGAGGAAGCCGAGCCCGGAGTCCAACTGTGCGGAGATCTGACTGGCCTGTTCCTCGCCGGTGACCGCGGTCACGCCCGGCGGCAGGAGCGCAGTGATCTGATCGCGGACGCTGGTCTGGGCCGCTGCGGGTTCCGCCAGCACCGCAAGCGTGCTCGCCTGGTCGTCGGCCAGGAACATCTTCTGAGTTGTGGCGAAGTCCCAGAAGACGAAACCGACTCCGAACTGTGCGCTGCTCTTCAGTTCCGAAACACCGCTTACCATGAACTCGCGGCGTTTGCCCGAGGGCAGCAGGACCGTCATGGAGTCACCGGGCGAGACCTGGAGTTGCTTCGCGCTCGAGGAGTCGATCACCACTTCGTCGGGGCCCTGTGGGGCCTCACCGGCAACCAGTTGACTCGCATTCAGCCGATCCTGTTCGATCCAACTCTGACCTACGGACACCCCGCCGCCGAATCCGCTGGACTGCTGGCCCAGGGGTCTGCCATCCCGGTCGAGCACGACCACATTCGGCACCTGGATCTCGGGGACGACCTCGGACACACCGGGCAGGCCTTCCATCTCTGAGATCAACGTCGTTGGCACCGTGGGGAGCTGTCCGGCCGCCTGGAGGTCGCGGGAGAAGTCTGCGCTGACCGGCTGCACGATGACGTCCGGCTGGTTCTGGGCGATCAAAGTGTCCAGTGAGGCGCGCAGCGAATCGGTGAATACGTAGGTGCCGGCGACGAATGCCACTGCCAGGACGATCGACAGCCCGGTCAGGGCCAACCGCAATTTGTGGGCTAACAGGTTGCGGAGGGCAGCGCGGAGCATCAGCCCGCAGGTTCGGTGGCGGGGTTCCCCTCGATGTCGAAGCGCTTCATCCGGTCCAGAACGCGTTCGGGGGTCGGGTCTGCCATTTCGTCAACGATCCGGCCGTCGGCCAGGAACACCACCCGTTGGGCGTAGGAGGCCGCGTTGGGGTCGTGGGTCACCATCACGATGGTCTGTCCGAACTCATCGACGCTGCGACGCAGGAACCCCAGCACCTCAGCGCCGCTTCGGGAGTCGAGGTTACCGGTGGGCTCATCGGCGAAGATGATCGCAGGACGGCTGGCGAGGGCCCGTGCGCACGCCACCCGCTGCTGTTGTCCGCCAGAGAGTTCGCTGGGTTTGTGGTCGAGCCGGGAGCGCAGTCCGACGGTGTCGATGACGAGCTCGAGCCACTGCTTGTCGGGTTTGGTCCCGGCGATGTCCAGCGGCAGGGTGATGTTCTCCTCCGCGGTCAGCGTGGGGATCAGGTTGTAACTCTGGAACACGAAGCCAATCTGGTCGCGCCGCAGCGCCGTCAGCGCCTTGTCCTTCAGCTCGGTCAGGTCGACGTCGCCGATCGTGACCCGCCCCGACGTCACCGAATCCAGGCCAGCCAGGCAGTGCATCAAGGTGGACTTTCCGGACCCGGAAGGGCCCATGATGGCGGTGAAACGCCCCTGTTCGATGTCGATGTCGACACTGTCGAGAGCGAGAACCTGTGCCTCACCCTCGCCGTACACCTTGGTCAGTTCGGCTGCGGATGCGGCCGGGCTCGGGTTCACTGTTCAACCGTAAGTGACAGCTCGGGTCCCGGATCAGCGGGGAGCGGCGGGATCGTTCCCCCGAACTCGGGACACAGACCCTGATGTGAGCACCAACTGCACTTTTTCGACCGGCGCGGGCGCCAGTCCTGGTTGTCCGCGGCACGGGTGATGGCCTTCCACAACGCCTGCAGTTTGCGTTCGAAGCGCTCGAGGTCCTCGGCGTCGGGATGATAGGTGAGCACCTCGCCGTTGCCCAGGTAGAGCAGCTGCAGACGTTGCGGGACCCGCCCGGTGGCGCGCTGTACCACCAGTGCGTAGAAGCGAAGCTGGAACATGGCCGATTGTTCCCACAGTTCCGCCGGGGAACGGCCGGTCTTGTAGTCGACGACCCGCAACTGACCGTCGGTCTCATCCATCCGGTCCACGTAGCCGCGCAACAACAGATCCTCGGACAGGAAGGCCTCGACGAGTTGTTCCCGCTCCACGGTGTCGATCGACGTGGGATCCTCCATGTCGAAGTACGTTCGGATGAGCGCGTCGGCCTCCGAGAGCAACTGATCGCGCACGGTCGCCGGAATCTCCGGAGGATGATCGGCCGGCCAGTCTGCATCCTCCACCAGGGCGAAGGCCGCGTCCGGGTCACTGGTCAATAGGTCCGAGAAAGCGTCTGGGGCCAGGCCGCAGGCGGTGGCGACATCGCGACTGGACGCCGGCAGCGCGAACAGTCGGTCGAGAACCTCATGGACCAGGGTGCCCCGCAGCGCCGCCCGCCCCGGCCGTTCTGGAAGCCGGTCGATGCTCCGGTATCGGTAGAGCAACGGGCACGTCAGGAAGTCTGAGGCTCTGCTCGGCGACAGTGCACCCAGCAGCGGATGCCCTTGCCTGCCACTGACCTCGCGTTCGCGGATCCCGGTCGGCGCGGCGGTCGCTGGCGGTGAAGCGGGCGGTCTGGATGGGGTCACACAGTCACCCTAGGACGCGGGTGTGACATTCCAGGGCGTCTGTCCACACCGGGCAGCTCAGGGACGGTCCAACGCGGTATTGACGTCGGAGGCCAGCAGCGCGCCCAGTGGCCGGCCCTGACTATCGGTGACGAACAGCGCGGCCTGCTCACTGGCGGCAAGCGCGTGCAGCAGTGCGGATGGCCCGGCGTCGATGTCCTCGCGCTGCTCGTCGGGTATAACCACTGTGAACGGACCGATCCCGACCCCGTCGCGCTTGTCAACCGGGACGGCGTCCGCGGCCGGCAGTGACAAGGCCGCCAGGAGTCTGCCACGCAGATCGACCGTGACCACCGCAACCTGGGTCTGCTGATCCCATCGGTCCAGCGCAGAGCCGAGCGCCTCACGCTCACTGACCGCGAGTACTGGACGGATCAGATGAGGAATCCGCTGCGTGACCCGGGCCACTGCAGTGTCGGCACTGGCGGTCTGCAGCGACTGATAGGCACCGAACCCGATGAAGACCGCCAGCACCAGGGTCAGCAGTAGACCGCCCGATCCGGAAAGCAGGGACAGGACTGCTGCGGTGGCCAGAAGGGCGGCGATCACCAGACCGGCCACCCCGGCGGCCCGGGCACCCGCCGGTTCGGAGTTCGTGAGCCGCCAGACGAGGGATTTCACGACACCACCACCATCCAGTGGTGCGCCGGGCAACAGGTTGAGGACCCCCAGCAGCCCATTGGTCCATGCCAGGGCACCGAGCAACGTGGCGACCGACCCGCTGGTCATCCCCGCGAGCAGCCAGCACAGCGCACCCACCGCCAGCGTGGACAGGGGCCCGACGATCGAAATGACCAGTTCCGGCCATGGCTTGCTGTGACGCCGCTCGTACACCGTGTATCCGCCCAAGAGCCACAAGGTGATGCCCTGCACCGGGTAGCCGAACGACTTCGCTGCCCACGCGTGGGCGAGTTCGTGCACGAGCACGCCGCCGTAGAGCAGCACGGCGAACACCCCCGCGAGCGCGAATCCGCTGCTTCCTGGCTCTGCGAACGACGGGGCCCACAGGTAGGCGATCAGCAGCACGCCAAGGATGCCTCCCAACGGCATGCTTACGGGGAAACCCCCGATCTGGAACCGCAACCCACCTTCGCCCACATCATCGACACTACCTGCAGTTACCCTCGGCAACTGTGACGACAACCCCGGCCGGAACCCCGTTCGCGCAAGGCGATCAAGTCCAATTGACCGATGCGAAGGGGCGTATGCACACCATCACGCTCATGGCAGGTCAGAGGTTCCACACCGAGAAGGGAGGCATCGACCACGACGACCTGATCGGCTCCAGCGAAGGGACCGTGGTCACCTCTAGCAAAGGCACCATCTATCTCGCCCTGCGTCCGCTGCTGCACGATTTCGTCATGTCCATGCCCCGGGGGGCAACCATCATCTACCCGAAGGACGCTGCACTCATCCTGGGCTTCGGCGACATCCGTCCGGGGGTCCGGGTTCTGGAAGCGGGCGCTGGATCCGGGGCCCTGACCTGTTGGCTCGTGCGGACCGTGACCGAGTCGGGGCACGTCACCTCCGTCGAGAAGCGCCCGGACTTCGCACAGATCGCGCACCGCAACGTGACGAAGTACTTCGGTCGGACTCCGTCGAACTGGGATCTGCACACCGGCGCGTTGGAGCAGGTAGCCCCTGACGGACCGTTCGACCGGGTGGTGCTCGACCTGCTCAACCCGTGGGACATGCTCCCCGCCATTGCGCGGTCTCTGGTCCCAGGAGGTGTCTTGTGCGCATACGTTGCGACCACCACCCAGTTGTCACGCATGGTGGAGACGTTGCGGGCCGATGGCGGATGGACCGAGCCGAAGTCCTCGGAGACGATGGTCCGCGGTTGGCACGTGGAGGGTCTGGCGGTGCGCCCGGACCATCGAATGGTCGGCCACACGGGCTTCTTGATCTTCAGCAGGCGCCTGGCACCGGGCGTGACGGCACCTGCCAAGCGCAGCCGGCCGGCCAAGGGCGCCTACGGCTCCGACTACACCGGCCCCAACTCCCCGGCGGGCGCCCCCGGGGCCGAACCGGACAAGTCGACGGGTGGAAATCCCGCGTAAGACGTATAGGGTCGATGACATGTCCGAGAGTTTCGGAGGTGGTCGACGAATGACCGATGACGCGCGCGGCGAGATGGATCAGATCCGTGCTGAATTGGCCAAGCAGCGGGCCAACAACGAACGCCTGACACTGACGCTGCGGGAAGCCCGTTCGCAGATCCTGACGTTGAAGGCCGAGGTGGATCGCCTCGCCGAACCACCGAGCGCGTACGGCGTGTACCTCGAGACGCTGGACGACGGTTCCATCAACATCTCCACAGGCGGCCGCAAGATGCGCGTGGTGGCCACGCCCAACGTCGACGTCGAGCACTTGGTGCCCGGCCAGGAAGTGCTGCTCAACGATGCGCTGAACATCGTGGACGTCGCCGGATTCGAGCAGCGTGGCGAGATCGTCATGCTCAAAGAGATCCTCGACGGCGGCACCAGGGCGCTGGTGATCGCCCACACCGATGAGGAGCAGGTGGTGCGACTGGCCGATCCGCTGCTGACCCAGCGCCTGCGGGCCGGTGATTCGCTGCTGCTGGAGAGCCGGTCTGGTTTCGCCGTCGAGCGGATCCCCAAGGCCGAGGTCGAGGAGTTGGTGCTCGAAGAGGTCCCCGACATCGACTATGTGGACATCGGGGGTCTGGGTTCGCAGATCGAGCAGATCCGGGACGCCGTCGAACTCCCGTTCATGCACGCGGATCTCTTCCGCGAGCACGAGTTGCGCGCGCCCAAGGGAATCCTGCTCTACGGCCCACCCGGATGCGGCAAAACCCTCATCGCCAAGGCCGTGGCCAACTCCCTGGCCAAGAAGGTCTCTGCCCGCGAAGGCCTCGAACAGGGGCGGTCGTTCTTCTTGAACATCAAAGGCCCGGAACTGCTCAACAAGTATGTGGGGGAGACCGAGCGCCATATACGACTGGTGTTCCAGCGAGCGCGGGAGAAGGCCAGCGAGGGAATGCCGGTCATCGTGTTCTTCGACGAAATGGACTCTTTGTTCCGCACCCGTGGGTCCGGGGTGTCCAGCGACGTCGAGAACACGATCGTTCCGCAGTTGCTCTCGGAGATCGACGGCGTCGAAGGTCTTGAGAACGTCATCGTGATCGGTGCCAGCAACCGCGAGGACATGATCGACCCAGCGATCCTGCGTCCCGGCCGCCTCGATGTGAAGATCAAGATCGAACGGCCCGATGCGCAGGCCGCCGCTGACATCATGGCCAAGTACTTGACGTCAAACCTGCCATTGCACTCCGATGACCTGTCCGAGCACGGCGGTAACGCGGAGGCAACAGTGGTAGCGATGATCCAGCGCACGGTCGAGCGGATGTACGCGGAGGCCGAGGAGAACAGATTCCTGGAGGTCACCTACGCCAACGGAGACAAGGAAGTCCTGTACTTCAAGGACTTCAACTCCGGCGCCATGCTCGAGAACATCGTGTCCCGGGCCAAGAAGAGCGCGATCAAGGACTTCCTCGATCACGGCCAGAAGGGTATACGGCTGCAGCACCTGTTGTCGGCGTGCGTGGACGAGTTCCGGGAGAACGAGGACCTGCCCAACACCACGAACCCGGACGACTGGGCGCGCATCTCGGGCAAGAAGGGCGAGCGGATCGTGTTCATCCGCACTCTCGTCCAGGGCAAGCAAGGCGATGAGCCGGGCCGCACGATCGACAACGTCGCCAACACCGGTCAGTACCTGTAGCCTCGCCAACGGCGGTTCGTGGTCGCTGGCGGGGCCGCCGTAGGCTTGGTCCGAAGTGCGCTCCTGTGGTCGGTTTCCGCAGGAGCGGGCCGCGAGGTTAGAGAACGTGCACCTTCTCTAGTCCGAAAATGGCTCGTGTACTCGGTCGCCGTAGGAGCGGGCCGCGAGGTTAGAGAATGGTCGCGAGGTTAGAGATTGTGCACGAGGTTAGAGAACGCACGTGTGGCTTCTCTAACCTCGTGCACAATCTCTAACCCGAGCGATTTCCGCCCGGCATTTCCCGCCTGAACGCCACCGCCGGCCACGGCCATGGACGACAACGCGAGCGATTTCCGCCCGGCATTCCCTGCCTGAACGCCACCGCCGCGGATGACTAGCCAGAACCTGAGGACCAACGGAAACCGCGGAACTCGACTTGAACGGTGTGGGGTTGGTGTGGCCGGCTCAGTTCTTGTAGCCGAAGTCCTGCACCCAGTAGGTGACCGGCACGGTAGACCCGGCGTCCAGGCGGCTGGCGAATCCGAGGCCCATCTCGTCGAACTCCGGATCCATCAGGTTCACGCAGTGGCCTGGGCTGTCGAGCCAGCCCTCAAGAGTGTCCGCGGCGGTCTGGAACCCGCTGGCGATGTTCTCCCCGGCGGGGTAGCCGCTGTAGTCCGTGGACCGGATCCGCTGTGAGAACGAACGGCCGTCCAGCGAGTCGTGGTCGAAGTAGTCCTTCGCCGCCATGTCGTCGGCGTGCGCCTGGGCCGCTTTGGCGATCTCGTCGTTGTAGGTCACCGGTGAGGTCGGCGGCATCGTCTTCGTTCCGCAGCGTTGCGTGTGGGAGCGCGCCTCGTTCACGAGTTTGAACATCGTGCCCAACTGGCCGGAGGGCACCGAGGACTGCTGAACCTGGCTCGCGGGCTGGGCCGTGGTCCCGGTATCTACCCGACCGACAGGGGCGTAGTCGACGGTCACCACGAAGGAACTGCCGACCTTCGCCCGGACCGTGAACTTGCGGTTGTCGGGCACGTACGAGGTGCCGGCGCGCTTGACGTTGAAGGCCCGCACGCGGTACTTGCCGGTCGGCAGGTGCACCACCGACGACCGCTTGAGCGTCTTGCGGAACCTCTTGCCCTTGACCTTCACACGGGCCTTGTTGACGCCGTTGATGTTCAGGCTCAGGCTGCTGTGGCTCCTGGCGCTCACCGTGGCCTGGAAGCCCGCTCCGATCGGAGTGGCCGCGGCTGCAGGCGTCCCCGCCACCACCGCTTGCCCGACGATCAGGCCGGCGGCGCCGAGGAGGACGGTGTAACTGCGCACACAGTGGCACTCGACGTCCAGGGCAGCGGCCCTGCACCAGATTCACCCGATCGGCCCGTAGGGCGGGTCACCCATCTGGAGCAGTGACCGCATCGGGGGCGCTTCCGGCCAGGTCGGGGACCCTGCTAGCCATCCATGGACTGCAGGGAAGAGATCAGATCGACAGCACTCGGACTGGTCTCCAGCAAGCCTTCGACATGGCTCTTCGTCCCCCGTAGCGGATCGAGAGTCGGGACTCGCTGCAGCGCCGAGCGTCCGGGCAGGTCGAAGATCACCGAATCCCAACTCGCGGCAGTGACGTCCTTGGGGTACCGACGCAAGCACTCGCCCCGGAAGTACGCCCGCGTGTCCTCCGGCGGACTGGTCACGGCATGGGCTTCCTCATCATCACCGGTCAACCGGCGCAGCCGCCCGTGCTTCTCGAGCCGTGCCCACAGGCCCCGGTCCGGGTCGACGTCGGAGTACTGCAGGTCGACGAGGTCGAGCCGCGGATCACCGTAGTCGAGACCGTCGCGGCGGCGGTAACCATCCAGCAGCGCCATCTTGGCGATCCAATCCAGCGACGCCACCAGTTCCGAGGGGTCGCGGCGCAGAGCATCGACGGTCGTCTCCCACTCCCGCACGATGTCGGCGGTCGGTGCGTCGACATCGCTGCCGTAACGGTCGTCGACGAACTTGCGCGCCTGCTCCACGAACTCGGCCTGGAGCTGGACCGCGGTCAGCCGCCGCCCGTCGGCAGTCTCGATCTCATACGTCAGCCCGGGATCGTGCGACACCGCGTGCAGTTGACGCACCGGGCGATGCAGGGCGAACGCGGTGAAGTCCCACCCCTGCTCGACCATGCTGAGGACCAGCGACGTGATCCCCATCTTCAGGTAGGTCGCGTACTCGCTCAGATTCGCGTCGCCGATGATCACGTGCAGCCGCCGATACTGTTGCGGGTCGGCGTGAGGCTCATCGCGGGTGTTGATGAGGGGGCGCTTGAGCGTGGTCTCCAGCCCCACCTCGACCTCGAAGAAGTCCGCACGGGAGGTGATCTGGAAACCGCTGGTCTTGCCGTCCTGGCCGATACCCACCCTGCCGGCCCCTGCGATCACCTGTCGGCTCACGAAGAAGGGGATCATGGTTTCGACGATGCTCGGGAAAGGGGTGGCTCGCGGCATCAGATAGTTCTCGTGACAACCGTAGGAAGCGCCCTTGTTGTCGGTGTTGTTCTTGTACAGCCGGATTTGCTGCGCGCCGGGTTCAGCGGACGCCAGCCGGGCTGCTCGCGCCATTATGCGTTGACCCGCGCGGTCGTACAGAGTGGCGTCGAAAGGGGTCAGCACCTCCGGGCTCGAGTACTCCGGGTGCGCGTGGTCGACGTACAGGCGGGCGCCGTTGGTCAAGATCACGTTCGCCATACCGACGTCGTCGTCGGTGAGTTGGGAGGAGTCGGCCTCGGAGCGACTCATGTCGAAACCGCGCGCGTCCCGCAGCGGGGTCTCGACGTCGTAATCCCACCGTGTCCGCCTGCGCCGTTCGGTGTTGGTCGCCCGGTCGTAGGCCGTGACCACCTGACTGGACATGAGCATGGCGTTCGCATGCGGATGCCCGGGGGAGGAGACCCCGTACTCCGTTTCGATGCCCATGATCCGGATGACGCTCACGTTCTCAGGCTATCCCGGCGACGACCTTGTGCAGTTGTGCACCGCACGCACGAGGTGGTTGATGCCAGATCGGCGTACTTGCGGCTAGTGTCTTCAGTACGGAGGTGTGTCATGGCAGACGGTCAGCAGCACAAGCAACGCCCGAGCACCGCCAAGGAGTCCGAGGACGTCGTTGGCGAGGAACTGGAGGCAGCGTCAGCGCGCAAGGCGGAGCTCGACGCCGATGTCGATTCGATCCTCGACGAGATCGACGACGTTCTCGAGGAGAACGCCGAGGAGTTCGTGGCCAGTTTCGTACAGAAGGGTGGCCAGTGACCCAGGCTTCCGGTTTGCCCCCGCACTTCATGCGTCCGGGCTCCTCATTCGTCGACTTCCTGGCCGCGCACGACCCCTCGTGGTTCGATCGCGCCGGTCATGATGCCCGACCGTTGGAGGCTCCGCACGGCACGACGATCGTGGCCTGCCAATTCGACTCCGGTGTCGTCATGGCCGGGGACCGCCGGGCCACCATGGGCAACGTGATCGCCCAGCGCGACATCGAGAAGGTGTACGCCGCCGACGAGTACTCGGTGGTCGGGATCGCGGGAACCGCCGGTCTGGCCGTCGAGATGGTGCGGTTGTTCCAAACCGAACTCGAGCACTTCGAGAAGATCGAGGGCGCCACCTTGTCCCTGGAGGGCAAGGCGAACCGGTTGGCGTCGTTCATCCGCGGCAACCTGGGGATGGCGATGCAAGGACTGGCGGTAGTGCCGTTGTTCGCCGGCTACGACCAAGCGGGCGACCGCGGCCGGATCTTCTCCTACGACGTCACGGGCGGACGCTACGAGGAGCATGACTACTACGCGGTGGGCTCGGGAAGCCCGTTCGCGCGTGGTTCGCTGAAGAAGCTGTACCGACCCGAACTGCGAGACAGCGAGGCTGTCCGGGTGTGCTTGCAGGCGCTGTATGACGCGGCGGACGACGACTCGGCCACCGGTGGCCCCGACATGACCCGTGGCATCTTCCCCATCGTGTACTCGGTGGACTCCAGCGGAGTCAGGAAGCTTCCGGAGTCGGAATTGCAGACTCTCGTCGACCAAGTCGTGCAGCAGCGCTTCCAGCGCCCTGACGGACCGGTCGCCGACGACACGGGGGGCTCATAATGACGATGCCCTTCTACGTCTCGCCAGAGCAGATCATCAAGGACAAGGCCGACTACGCGCGCAAAGGAATCGCACGGGGACGTTCGGTCATCGTGTCGCAGTACGACGAGGGCATCCTGTTCGTCGCCGAGAACCCCTCGCGCGCTCTGCACAAGATCAGTGAGATCTACGACAAGATCGCTTTCGCTGCGGTGGGCAAGTACAACGAGTTCGAGAACCTGCGGGTCGCGGGGGTGCGGTACGCAGACCTGCGAGGCTTCAGCTACGACCGCGCAGACGTGACGAGCCGGGGACTGGCCAATGCGTATGCCCAGACGCTGGGAACGGTGTTCACGGAGGCCCAGAAACCCTACGAGGTCGAGATCGTCGTCGCAGAGGTCGGTGCGGACGAGCAGGCGGACCAGATGTACCGGCTCACCTTCGACGGCTCAGTCGGCGACGAGCACGGTTTCGTGGCGATGGGCGGGGCATCCGATGCGATCTCGACTCAGATGCAGGAGCACTGGCGCGCGGACCTGTCCCTGAAAGAGGCTCTGCAGATGTCAGTTGCGGCCTTGGCGCAGCAGGATGGTCAGAGTTCCCGCACGTTGGAAGAGGGCCAGCTCGAAGTCGCGGTCCTCGACCGGAACAGACCCCGGCGAGCGTTCCGGCGACTGGTCGGCGACCAACTGTCCGGACTTCTGAGCGGCAAGTAGGGCTGAGGAACATGTCACGGCGGATTTTCGGCATCGAGACCGAGTACGGCGTGACGTGCACATTCCAGGGCCAGCGCCGGCTCTCCCCGGATGAGGTGGCTCGGTACCTGTTCCGCCGGGTGGTCAGCTGGGGACGCAGTTCCAACGTCTTCTTGCGCAACGGCTCCCGCCTGTACCTGGATGTCGGCTCTCATCCCGAATATGCCACCGCCGAGTGCGATGACCTCCTGCAACTGGTGACACACGACAAAGCCGGCGAACGCATCCTCGAGGGTCTGCAAGTCGATGCCGAACAACGGCTTGCCGGCGAGGGCATTCTCGGGGACATCTACCTGTTCAAGAACAACACCGACTCCGCCGGAAACTCCTACGGATGCCACGAGAACTACCTGGTCGGCAGGCAGGGGGAGTTCTTCCGGCTGGCGGAGGTGCTGATCCCGTTCCTCGTCTCCCGGCAGCTGATCTGCGGAGCGGGGAAGGTGCTGCAGACGCCGCGAGGTGCCACCTACGCGGTGAGCCAGCGAGCCGAGCATGTGTGGGAATCGGTGAGCAGCGCCACCACCCGCAGTCGCCCGATCATCAACACCCGCGATGAGCCGCATGCCGATGCCGAGCGCTTCCGTCGTCTGCACGTCATCGTCGGTGACAGCAACATGAGCGAGACCACCACATTGCTGAAGGTGGGCGCCACGGATCTGGTGCTGCGCGTGCTCGAGGCCGGGCTGCCGATGCGCGACCTCACCCTGGAGAACCCGATCCGCAGCATCCGCGACATCAGCCAGGATCCCACCGGACGCCGGTCCGTCCGGCTCGCGAATGGCAGATCCATCAGCGGCCTCGACATGCAGCGGGAGTACTTGGCGAAGGTGGAGGGCTTCGCCCGGACCAGTGGGATGCTCGCCGATCCGGACAGCGTCGCCTCCCGGGTGGTGGACCTGTGGTCACGGACCCTGGACGCCATCGAGTTCAACCGGATGCAGGACGTCGCCACCGAGATCGACTGGGCCATCAAACGGACCTTGATCGATCGGTACATGGCCAAGCACGGTCTGGACCTGACGGACCCGCGCATCTCGCAACTGGACCTCGCCTACCACGACATCAGCCGCAAGCGCGGACTGTTCTACTTGTTGTCCGCGAAGGGCCTCGTGGAGCGGGTCTCCAGCGACATCGAGGTCTTCGAGGCCAAGTCGATCCCGCCGCAGACGACGCGGGCCAAGCTGAGGGGGGACTTCATCAAACGCGCGCAGGAGAAGCGGCGCGACTTCACCGTCGACTGGGTCCATCTGAAACTCAACGATCAGGCTCAGCGCACTGTGCTGTGCAAGGACCCGTTCAAGAACGTCGACGAGCGGGTTGAGCGCCTGATCGCGTCCATGTGACCCGAGGCCGAGGCCGCAAGCGGTGACTGCGTAGGGTGATGTCCATGTCCCGATCCCTTTTCGCAGCGCTGCTGCTCGTGCCGGTGCTGGCAGTAGCCGGTTGCGGGTCCGACGCGGGCACCACCGACTCGCCTTCGAGCCCCGCTGCCAGCGCCTCCGCAGTGTTGTCCACCGACGGTGTCACTGTGTCAGGTGAACCGGGCTCGGAGCCCACCATCTCCATAGACACCGCCGCGCAAGCGCCTTCGGAACTGGTGGTCAAGGAGATCGAGCCAGGAACCGGCAAGGCCATCAAGCCCAACTCGCTGGTGACGGTGCAGTACGTCGGATCCGCATGGAGCACGGGGCAGGTGTTCCAGAGTTCATGGGCCACGGGCGAACTGGAGTTCCCGATCAAGGGCGTCATCCCGGGTTGGCAGCAGGGGCTGCAGGGCGCCAAACAGGGTGCCCGGGTTCTGCTGATCATCCCGCCGGAGCAGGCGTACGGCGCAAACCCCCCGCCCGGATCGGGCATCGAAGCCAATGACACCCTGGTATTCGTCGTCGATGTAGTGAAGGTGTCGTCATGAGTGAGAAACCCGAGATCGATTTCCAAGAGGGCCCGGCTCCATCGGAGCTGGTCATCACCGACCTGGTGGTCGGAGACGGCGCCCAGGCCCAGCCAGGCGGCACCGTCACCGTGCACTACGTGGGCGTCGAGTACGACACCGGGGAGCAGTTCGATGCCTCATGGGATCGTGGGGAGCCGATCGAGTTCCCGCTGCGCGGCCTGATCCAAGGCTGGCAGGACGGCATTCCCGGCATGCGGGTCGGCGGCCGGCGCCAGTTGGTCATCCCGCCGGCGCTGGCGTATGGCGAGCGTGGTGGGCATCGGCTGTCGGGCAAGACCCTGATCTTCGTGATCGACCTCCTCGACGCCTGACCTCCGCGGAGTCTGTTGTCACACAGAGTGACCATGCCCTCGACAACAGGACACCGGCCTCAACTTTCAGCAGTCTCCTGCCGAAGGCACATTCAGTAGACCCGGAGGAGGCGAGCAACCATGACCACGATTAAGGCAACGTGCCCAGTCTGTGGCGACGTCGACCTCACACCCTCCGAAGTGCGCCTCACGGTGGCACAGGCCGCAGGTTGGGCCACATACACTTTCCGCTGTGGTACCTGCCACGACCTGATCGAAAAGGCCGCGGATGACGAAGTGGTAGCCCTGCTGTCCAGCGCCGGTGTCTGCATCGACCGTGTCCCCAGCGAGGTGATGGAGTCGCACATAGGCTTGCCCATCTCGTACGACGATGTGCTGGACCTCGCGTTGTGGCTTGAGACCCACGACGTGATCGTGCCGCATCTGGTGATGCAGTAGTTGCCTACCGCTCTTCGGCGACGATTGTGACGACGTTGCTGGCGTGTCCCGCGTTCTGTTACGAGGGTGCGGGGTCCGCCTGGTCGCGACCGCGCACCTTCGTAACAGTCCCTGGTTGGCCCCGGCAACTTCGTTACACAGGGTTCGCGCGGGTGTGCCAGGTCGAACTGAGTGGCAGCAATCCCGAGCACTCGCGCGGGCCCGAGACTCAGTGACCACCCGGTCATCTGCGCAGCCGGGCCAACCCGTCGAACACGCTCATATCCCGATCACCGATTGACGTCGTAGTCTGTATGCATGTTCTCGAATCTTCGGGGTTCCGAATGGCTGATTCTGATCCTCGTCCTTGTGCTTCTATTCGGTGCGCGTCGACTGCCCGACGCCGCCCGCGGGCTCGGCCGCTCCCTTCGCATCTTCAAGGCGGAGACGAAGGGGCTCACCGACTCCTCGGATGACAAGTCGCAGGACGCGAAGGCCGTGGATGCGCCGACGGCCACCCAGCCCGACCCCTCGCCGGTGACGGACAAGACCACCGCGACCGGCGAGGCGGGCAAGCAGACGCCCACCCAGCCTTAGTCGTGTCAGCGCCCGCAACCCATGCGCGCGCGCATATGCCCCTGCGGGACCATCTGCGGGAGTTGCGCCGTCGGATCGTGATCAGCCTGCTGGCAATCGCGGTGGGCACTGCGGTCGGCTGGATCTACTACGAGCCCATCTTCGATCTGCTGTCGCAGCCGATCCAGGACGTGGTGGCCGCCGCGGCCTCCCAGGGCCGGGATGTGCGGCTGGTGGTTTCCGGGGTCACAGATGCCTTCATGTTGCAGGTGAAGGTCGCGGTGATGGCCGGCTTGGTCCTCGCCTCGCCGGTATGGATCTATCAATTGTGGGCGTTCGTCACGCCCGGGCTGCACCCGAAGGAGCGCCGCTGGGTGTACTTCTTCGCGGCGATCAGCGTCCCGCTGTTCCTGGGAGGTGTGGCCCTGGCCTACGTTCTGATGCCGAAGGGGCTCGAGGTCCTCCTGGGATTCACGCCGCAGAACGTGGGCAACTACCTGCCCGTGGATCGGTACCTGTCGTTCTTCTTGCGCATGGTGATCGTGTTCGGGATCGGTTTCCTGACACCGTTGTTCATCGTGGGCCTCAACATGCTGGGCGTGCTGAGCGGAAAGCGCCTGGCCAGCGCCTGGCGCTACATCATCTTCGGCGTGTTCGTATTCGCCGCCGTCGCCACCCCGACCGGTGACCCGATCACGATGATGTTGCTCGCCACTCCTGTAATGGTCCTTGTGGGTAGCGCGGTGGTCTTCAGCCTCCTCAACGACCGGCGCCGCAGACGCAATGCGTCCGAGCCGGACTACCACGCGTTCGACGACGACGAGTTGTCCCCGATTTCCGAGTCGGTCGACGATGAGGACTCCGACCGCAGGTAGCCTGATCCGCGTGCTCAACGCCGCGATCCTGATCAATCCGACCTCCGGCAAGGGCCGCAGCGCCAAGAACGCGCCCATCGCGGTCGCCCGGCTTCGCGAACGCGGCGCGAAGGTCGCGGTGCTCGAAGGTGCCGATGAGCGGGAGAGCCTGCAGTTGGCCAGGCAGGCCGTGGCCGACGGGACCGATGCCTTGATCGCGTGTGGCGGCGACGGCACGGTGCATTTGGCGCTGCAGGCCGTTTACGGCACCAACACCGCGTTGGGGATCATTCCGGTGGGTACCGGCGACGACATAGCCCGGGCACTTGACCTTCCCAGGGGTGATCCGGGGGCGGCCGCCGATGTGATCGCCGATGGGCGTACCCGGAGCATCGACTACGCCGTCATCAATGCCGCCGATGGGGTCGAGCGCGCCTACCTGGCGGTGATGAGTGTCGGCTTCGACTCGGAAGTCACTGAACGGGCCAACACCATGAGGTGGCCCTCGGGTCAATCGCGCTATCTGGTGGCGACCGTCGCCGAGCTCGGTGTCTTCAAACCCGTGGAGTTCACGATCACCGTGGACGACGCAACGAGCCATGAGACGGGGATGATGCTCGCGCTCGGCAATGGGCCGTCGTACGGCGGGGGGATGCGGGTGTGTCCAGCTGCAGTTCTGGACGACGGTCAGTTGGATCTGACATTCCTCGCGAGCACCGGCAAGTTGACATTCCTGAGGATCTTTCCGAGCGTCTTCAAAGGAACCCACGTCAACCACCCGACGGTGCGGACCATGCGCGGATCCAGGGTCCGGGTCGAGGCGCCGGGCCAGACCGCGTACGCCGACGGCGAGCGGGTCGGCCCGCTGCCGGTTGACGTCCGTGTGGTGTCGCGGGGGCTCCGGGTGTTCGCTCCGGTGGCTTAACCTCGCGCGGCCCGGAAGCCCGGAAGTCCGCTCCGCGCGCTTGATTCCCGGTCGTCCTGGACATGGTGGCGTTCGCGTTAGCCCCGCTTGGATTGGGCCCAGAAGCGGTCAGAACACCTACCGGAACGGTCCGCAAGCGGCTGGGGTACTCGGTAGCCGCAGGAGTTGGCCGCGAGGTTAGAGAATGCGCACGAGGTCAGAGAACGCACGTGTGGCTTCTCTAACGTCGTGCCCGTTCTCTAGTCCGAAAATGGCTGGTGTACTCGGTAGCGGCAGGAGTGGGCCGCGAGGTTAGAGAATGGTCGCGAGGTTAGAGGTCGTGCACGAGGTTAGTGAACGCACGCGTGGCTTCTCTAACCTCGTGCACGTTCTCTAACCCGAGCGGTTTCCGCCCGGTATTTCCCCGCCTGAACGCCGCGGCCGGCTACTGCTGCGGATGACGGAAGGGAACACGCGAGCCCCGGGTCCGCCGGCGCCCAGACCTCGCCCTTCCCCGGCCGAAGCGGCGGCACAATGCCCTCCGCGCGACGACAGGCCCCGCCAGACATGACCGTCAGTCGCCCCAACCACGTCCTTCTGACGAAGGTGCAGGGCGCTGGAGACGAGTTGTGACGCAGGTGCGGGGCGGGACCGGCGTGTAGCGCCCAACTTCGTAACAGAGTGCTTCCTGATGCCCGCACCTTGGTGACAACTACCCCGGCGTGTTCCCGTGCGCATATCAGCGGGCCGACGCAGCGCCGCAATACCCGCACGACACCGTAGTGTTCAGGTATGGCCACGCCTGCACAGCGGTATTCGGCGGCCCGCAGACGGTCCCGGGCCAGCGAGCATCTGGCAGCCTTCCGGGACCTGTACGACTTCGCCCTCGACGACTTCCAGATCGAGGCCTGCGAGGCGCTGGATTCCGGGCGGGATGTGTTGGTCGCCGCCCCGACGGGCAGTGGCAAGACAGTGGTGGGGGAGTACGCTATCCACCTCGCGCGAGCGACTGGGCGCAAAGCCTTCTACACCACTCCGATCAAGGCGCTGTCGAACCAGAAGTACCGTGACCTCGTCGGCCTCTACGGTGAGACAGAAGTGGGACTGCTGACCGGCGACGTCTCGATCAACGGCCACGCCCCGACCGTCGTGATGACGACCGAGGTATTGCGCAACATGGTCTACGAAGCATCTTCGGATCTCACGGGCCTGGGTTTCGTTGTTCTCGACGAGGTGCACTACCTGGCCGACCGCGAACGAGGCGCCGTGTGGGAGGAACTGATCATCCAACTGCCGGAGTCCGTGGCCATCGCGGCGTTGTCGGCGACCGTGAGCAACGTGGAGGAGTTCGGGGCATGGATGGCGACGGTGCGCGGGGACACCCAGGTCGTGCTGGAGGAGCATCGGCCGGTCCCGCTGTGGCAGCAGGTCATGGTCAACGGCAGGCTCTACGACCTGTTCACCGATGACGATCAGCGGCAGGTCAACCCGGAACTGCAGCGACTCAGCCGTGAAGGCCAGCGCACCCCCCGCAGCAGTGGGCGGCAGCGACCGGGTAAGGCGGGCAAACGGCCCCGGCCGTTGCGCACCCCATCGCGCATCGAAGTGGTCGACCGGCTCGAAGTCTCCGAGCTGTTGCCGGCGATCTACTTCATCTTCTCGCGTGCCGGCACAGAGGCTGCGGTGAGTCTGCTGGCCGACAGCGGTGCACGCCTGACCTCGCCCGACGAGCGCCATCGGATCGCCCAAGTCGTCACCGACCGTTGCTCGGTGATCCCGGAGGCGGATCTGCTCGCCGTCGGCTTCAGTGACTTCTCGGATGCGCTGCAACGAGGGATCGCAGCCCACCACGCAGGGATGCTGCCCATCTTCAAGGAGGTTGTCGAGGAACTGTTCCAGGCTGCCCTGCTCAAGGTGGTCTTCGCCACCGAGACGCTGGCGCTGGGGATCAACATGCCCGCCCGCACGGTAGTGCTGGAACGACTCGTCAAGTGGAACGGGCAGACGCACGCCGACATCACACCGGGGGAGTACACCCAGCTCACAGGTCGCGCCGGTCGCCGGGGGATCGACGTCGAAGGACACGCGGTCGTGCTGTGGGGCCCGAGCGTCCAGCCGTCCCACCTGGCCGGGCTCGCATCAACCCGCACCTATCCATTGCGCTCGTCGTTCCGCCCCACGTACAACATGGCGGTGAATCTGGTCCGGCGGGTGGGACGCCGGATCGCCCGGGAGATCCTCGAGACCTCGTTCGCCCAGTATCAGAGCGACCAGTCCGTGGTGGGCCTGGCCGCCACCATCAAACGCAACGAGCAGGTGATCGCCGGATACCAGGAGTCGATGCACTGCCATCTCGGCGACTTCGGCGAGTATGCGACGATCCGCCAGGAACTGTCGCAGTTGGAGAAGAGCACGTCGCGGGAGTCTGCGCGGCTCACCCGGCAGCACGCCGCCCAATCACTGGAAAGACTCGCCCCTGGTGACGTGATCCCAATCCCCACCGGCCGTCGTTCAGGACTGGCCGTGGTGCTGGATGCGGGACTCGACGCATCAGGGGAACCCCGCCCGCAGGTCCTCACGGTCGATCGGCAGGTCCGCCGTCTGAGCGCCACGGACTTCCCTGCCCCGGTGGTGGTCGTGGACCGGATCAGGATCCCGCAGGACTTCCACCCGCGCAGCGCGAACTCCCGCAAGGCGCTGTCGGCGAGGCTACGGGAGTTGTCTGGCAGGGACACCCAGGTGCGCTCCCCACGAGTGCGCGACAACGCCAATGACGTGCAGATCGCACGGTTGCGCGCGCGGCTGCGCAAGCACCCCTGCCACGGGTGCAACGACCGGGAGTTGCATGCCCGTTGGGCCGAGCGCGCAGCGAAACTGCAGCGAGAGAACGAGTCCCTGAACCGCCGGGTCAACGGTCGCACTAACACGATCGCTCGCCAGTTCGACCAAGTGTGTGCGGTCCTCGTGGAACTGGACTACCTCGACGCCGATGGCGAGGAGTTGACGGTGACGACCGCGGGAAGGATGTTGGGCCGGCTCTACACAGACCGGTCGCTGGTGATCGCGCAGTGCTTGCGCAATGGCATCTGGCAGGAGTTGAGTCCGCCCGAACTCGCAGCCTGTGTGGCCGCTTTGGTCTTCCAGGCACGTACGGACGAGGAGCAGGTACCCCGGTTGCCCCATGGCCGGGTCCGTGACGTCCTGGCCGAACAGGTGCACATATGGGCGTCGATCGAGGCCCTTGAGACGGAGTTCAAGGTCAGTCCTGCCCCGGAACCCGACCTCGGCTTCTGCTGGGCGGCGTATCAGTGGGCAAACGGCAAGTCGTTGTCGGCGGTGCTCGCGGGCAGCGATCTGCCGGCCGGGGACTTCGTGCGCTGGTGCAAGCAGGTGATCGACGCATTGGGCCAGGTCGCCAGCGCGGCACCGGCGAACGACCCTGTGCGCGAGGTGGCTGCCGCCGCAGCCGACCAGTTGCGGCGCGGTGTCGTCGACTACTCCTCTGAGGTCTGATCGGCGATGGCCTGCACGATTCTGGTGATCGAACTGGCTATGCCGAACTCGGTGCCGATCGCATCCAGGAGTTCCATGTCGGGCTGCGCATACCCGGCTGGGGCCGGTGGTACCGGCAACTGCGTCGCGACCTGCACGACCGTCGGCGCACGGTCCAGGTAGTCGTCGGCCGCGCGTAGGGAGGCGAGCAGTCGCGGCGACAAACCGGGATCCGCGATCTCGACCGCGTGCCGGACCCCGGCCAGATCCTCGTACTTGCGCAGAAGCGAAGCAGCGGTCTTTTCGCCGATACCGGCGACACCGGGAAGACCGTCGCTCGGGTCCCCACGTAGAGCTGCCATGTCCGCGTATTGATCGGGTCGGACACCGTACTTGTCGACCACGTAGCCGGAGTTCACGATCTCTAGGCGGGCGATGCCGCGTGCGGTGTAGAGCACCCGCACCCGCCTTCGGTCATCGATCAGCTGGAACAGGTCCCGGTCACCGGTTACAACGTCGACCGGCCCTTTCGACTGCGTGGCATAGGTGCCGATTACGTCATCGGCCTCGTGCCCGGCAACCCCGACCGGGGGGATTCCCACCGCCACCAGCAGTGCCTCGATGAGCGGGATCTGTTCTTGGAGGGCGTCCGGCACCTTTTCCCCCTGCTGGCCGGTGGCAACACGATGCTCCTTGTAACTGGAGATCAGATCGACCCGGAACTGCGGGCGCCAGTCGTCGTCCCAGCAAGCGATGACAGCCCCCGGTCGATGCTCCCTGATCAGCCGGGCGATCATGTCCAGCAGGCCGCTGGCCGCGTTCGTCGGCGGTGCGTGGGCAGACTTGCGGGTATCGGGCACCCCGAAGAACGCACGGAAGTACAAGGAGGCGGTATCCAGCAGCATGAGAGGACCTGGCACAGGCAGTAGTCTCGCAGGCGTGAGCAGTTCGGATATCGCAGATCTCAAAGACCGGTTGAATCGCACGTCCGAGGCAGTCCGGGCAGCTGGCCTGGATGCGCTGCTCGTGTCTCCTGGGCCGGACCTTCGATACCTGACCGGGTACGAAGCGATTCCGCTGGAACGGCTCACGTGCTTGGTGGTTCCGGCGTCCGGCGAATGCCGCATCATCGTTCCAGCGCTGGAGGTTCCGGCCGCGCTTGCCAGCCCGCTGGCGGGACTCGACGTGGAGGTCCTGGCCTGGCAGGAGACCGACGATGCGTTCTCGCTCACAGCATCCCTGATCCCCGGGGCTACTCAGGTCGCCGTCGATGACCATATGTGGGCGGTCAAGGTACTTGCTCTGCGCGATGCCATGCCAGGCGTCCATCAGCAGGCGGCCGGTTCGCTGATACAAGAGTTGCGCATGCGCAAATCGGCGTCCGAGGTCGCATCATTGGTCCATGCCGGTGCCGCCATCGACTACGTCCATGCGCAGGTCTCACAGTTCCTGCGGCCCGGGCGTACGGAGCGCGAGGTGGGCGCCGACATCGCCGACTCGATCCTGGAGGCCGGTCACGCAACCGTGGACTTCGTCATCGTCGCTTCCGGTCCCAACGGCGCCAGCCCACACCACGAACTGTCCGATCGCACGTTGGAGTCCGGCGACACGGTCGTCGTCGACATCGGGGGGTCCATGCCCGACGGCTACTGCAGTGATTCGACGCGAATGTACAGTTTGGGGGAGCCCGCTGCCCGCATCCGCGAGGAGTTCGAGATCCTGCGCGAGGCGCAGGCAGAAGCAGTGCGGTCCGTGCGACCCGGGATCACGTGCGAGTCCGTGGATGCGGTCGCCCGGGACCACCTGGCCGAGGCGGGGCTGGCGGAGTTCTTCATCCACCGGACGGGCCACGGTATCGGGTTGGAGACGCATGAGGAGCCGTACATCGTGGCGGGCAACGACAGGCAGTTGGAGCCCGGTATGGCGTTCAGCATCGAGCCGGGCGTCTACCGGGCCGGTTCGCACGGTGCCCGGATCGAGGACATCGTCGTCTGCACGGAGGATGGACACGTGAGCTGCAACAACCGCCCCCACGAGATGGTGGTCGTCGCATGAACGAGTTGCTCGAACTGACCGAGGAATTGGGCCGCCGGGAACTCGAACCCATCGTCGACCGCTCCGAACGGGAAGCCCAGTTTCCGCGCGACGTCTTCCGGACACTGGGGCGGTCCGGGCTGCTGGGACTGCCCTACTCCCAGCGATGGGGCGGGGCGGAGGTCGGCTACACCGACTACCTGCAGGTCCTCGAATCGCTGGCACGGCGCTGGTTGACGGTGGCGCTCGGTGTCAGCGTGCACACCTTGTCCTGTCATGCGCTGGCCACGGCCGGCACCGACGAGCAACGCGACGCCTGGTTGCCCGCCATGGTGGGGGGCGATCTGCTCGGTGCGTACTGCCTGTCCGAGCCACAATCCGGCTCGGACGCCGCCGGGCTGACCACATCGGCGGTGGCCGACGGCGACGAATACCTGATCAATGGGACGAAGGCCTGGATCACGCACGGGGGAGTGGCTGATTTCTATACAGTCATGACCCGCACCTCGCCAGACCGCACTGCGGGCATCACCGCGTTCCTGGTCCCAGGCGACACAAGCGGAGTTTCGGCGGCGCCTCCCGAACGCAAGATGGGGATGCGGGGATCGGTGACGGCACAGGTGATCCTGGACGAGGTCCGGGTCCCTGCCGCTCGCCGACTGGGTCCTGAAGGCTCGGGCTTCCGGATCGCCCTGAACGCCCTCGACTCGGGACGGCTGGGGATCGCGGCATGCGCCGTCGGTCTGGCGCAAGCGGCACTGGATGTCGCAGTCGAGTACTCCACGCAGCGGGAGCAGTTCAACAAGCCGATCGCCATGTTCGAAGGGGTCTCCTTCACGCTGGCGGACATGGCCACCGGCATCGCAGCGGGCAGGGCACTGTTGCTCGACGCGGCCGGTCGCCGGGACCGGGGCGAGCCGTTCTCCACGCAGGCGGCCATGGCGAAGTTGTTCTGCACGGACATGGCGATGTCGGTCACCACGAGCGCGGTGCAGGTGTTGGGCGGTGCCGGTTACGTCGAGGACTACCCGGTGGAGCGTTACATGCGGGAGGCCAAGGTGCTGCAGATCGTCGAGGGCACCAATGAGATTCAGCGGCTCGTGATCGGGCGGGCGCTCACGAACTGATCGGGAGATCCGTACGAGCCTTTTGTGACGAAGTTGCGGGGGTCGGCCCTGCATTGTCACGAAGGTGCGCGGTCGGACGGCCGCGGACCACGCACCTTCGTAACACGACGGGGTAGGAGCCATCAACTTCGTCACAATCGTGTCCCTCGCGCCCAGCGCTGGCCCGCGGCCGTGGGGGAGCCGAGCATGGCGCCGGACCGTCAGTATCCCGGGCATCGCTCAATACACTGCGGATGTGAGAACCCTGCTGGTCGCCGGCCATGTGTACTCCATGTCGGAGCGCTTCGCGACAGCGATGCTGATCGACGACGACGTCGTCGCGTGGATCGGCACCGACGCCGGGGCCCAGGTCCACCTCGCGGATGTGGACAGAGTGGTCGATCTCGGCGGCGACCTGCTGGCTCCAGGTTTCGTGCACCTCGGAAGCGATGACCCGGACCCCGATCAGGGATTCCTCCACGCAGAGCGTGCGCCAGTCCCGCGCGCTGACCGGTGGGCGCCGCAAGCCTGGGAACGCGCGGCCCAGCAGCCGCTGGCCGTCGTCCCCCGGGATCCTTGCCGGCTGCGCTCCCGCATCGCCGCCGGAGTGCCGACGGCTCTGGTCCCGGACCGTCTCGAACCGAGCGGCTGGGAGACCGTGCGCTCCGCGGTGTACGACGTCGCGCCCCAAGAGCGTCTGAGCCCGAGGGCCGCCTTCTCGGCGCTGACCAGAGGCGCCTGGCGGATCCTCGGTCATCCGGATCGTGGTGTCCTGAACGTCGGCGCACAAGCCACTTTCGTCCAGTGGGCGGTTACTGATCTGGTCGTTGAAGCCCCTGACGAGCGCGTCAGCAACTGGTCGACCGATCCCCGCGCCGCGACACCGGGACTGCCCCCGCTGGCCCCGGGGGATCGACTGCCCGAGGTCCGGTCAGTGTGGCGTGCGGGGGAGCCCGGGTGAGGTCTGCGGCACTCGCAGTGCTCGCTGGTGTGCTGCAGTTCGTGGCGTTCCCACCCGTCGGGTGGTGGTGGACGGCGCCGCTCGGTGTGGCATTGCTCATCTGGGCGGTTCGAGGACAGACCCAGGGCCGGGCCGCCCTGCTCGGCCTGTTGTGCGGCTGGGCATTCTTCCTGCCACTGCTCCATTGGCTCAGCGTGCTCGGCTGGGACGCCTGGTTGGCCCTTGCCCTGGTGATCTCGGGATGGTTCGCAGGCATGGCGTGGTGCATCAGCCTCGTGCAGGATCGTCCATGGTGGTTCGTCGCAGTCCCCGCGATCTGGGTGCTGCAAGAATGGCTGCGGTCGCGCTTTCCCTGGGGGGGCTTGGGCTGGGGGCGACTGGCCTTCTCACAACCCGAGTCGCCCCTGACCGGATGGGTAACACTCGGGGGAGCGACCCTGCTGAGTCTGGTGGTGGGGCTGGTCGGCTGCCTGCTGCTGCTCATCGCGGCCGGTGGCCGCAGCGCAGTGCTTGCCGTGGGTGGTCTGGCGCTGATCGTCCTGGTGGGCGTCGGCGTGCATCCGCGAACTGCCAGCGATCACACGCCGGAGTCGAGCCAGTTGGCGGTCGTCCAAGGCAATGTCCCGCGCCCCGGCATCGATTTCCTGGGGCGACCGCTGGCGGTGCTGACCAATCACGAGCGCACCACGGTCGAACTCGCCGCCGCCGTGCAACTCGGTGACGAGCCCGCCCCGGATGCAGTCATCTGGCCGGAGAACGCCGCCGACATCGACCCAGTGGCGCGTTCCCAGGCCCGCGCGCTGGTTCAAGCTTCAGCGGAGTCGATAGGTGTTCCGATCCTGGTTGGCACGGTCCAGGAGGTGCCCGGGCATCCGGATCAGGTGGCGAATGTGGGTCTGGTCTGGGACCCGGAATCCGGGCCCACGGATTCGTACATCAAACAGCATCCTGTGCCGTTCGGAGAGTTCCTGCCGCTGCGGCCATTACTCTCCCGGTTCATCACCCGATTCGATCGGGTTCCGCGCGACTTCATCGCCGGGGACCGGCCCGGCGTTCTGGACCTCGGCCCGGCAAGGGTCGCCGACGTGATCTGCTTCGAGATCTCCAGCGATGACATCGTCCGGACCGGGATCAACTCCGGCGGCCGGGCCTTGGTCGTCCAGACCAACAACGCTACATATGCGACTACCGCCCAGCCTGAGCAGCAGTTCGATATCAGCCGGCTGCGGGCCCGAGAGACCGGACGCACTGTGCTCGTGGCCGCGACGACCGGCGTGACTACGGTGATCACTCCTGATGGCCACGCAAGGACGCTCCCGCAGTTGCAGTCGGGCTGGATCAACACGCGGGTCGCACTGCGCGACACCCTGACGCCGGCCGTCCGGTTCGGGGGGATCATCGACACGGGTCTGAGCATTATCGGGGTCGTCGCGGTGCTCGCAGGACTGTGGGTCCGTCGTCGGCGCCCGCTGCCTGAGGATAGGCTCCCAGCGTGACCACGACGTTCGCCGACCTCGGCAAGATCTTGGTGGTGATCCCCACCTATAACGAGGTCGACAACCTTGCCGGAATCGTTGGCCGGGTGCGTGCGAGCGTCCCTGAGGCAGAAATCCTGGTCGCGGACGACAACAGCCCCGATGGCACTGCGCGGGTGGCCGACGGGTTGGCGGCCCAGGACGACCAGGTGCACGTCATGCACCGACTGGGCAAGGAGGGCCTCGGAGCGGCCTATCTTGCGGGGTTCTCCTGGGCACTGGACAACGGATACGAAGTTGTCGTCGAGATGGACGCCGACGGCAGCCACCAACCCGAACAACTCCCGCTGTTGCTCGATGCCCTACGCAGCGCCGACCTCGTGCTCGGGTCGCGCTGGGTGCCCGGTGGCACGGTCGTCAACTGGCCGAAGTCGCGCGAGGTGCTCTCCCGCGGCGGCAACTGGTACACCCGCCGGGCACTGCGGATCCCGCTCCAGGACGCGACTGGCGGCTACCGCGCCTTCCGGGCATCCACACTGCGCTCCCTCGACCTCGACGGAGTTGGCAGCGCCGGCTACATCTTCCAGGTCGACCTGGCGTATCGCGTGCTGGCCAAGGGGATGCGGGTGGTGGAAGTGCCCATCGAATTCGTGGAACGCGAAGTGGGCGACAGCAAGATGAACCGCAAGATCGTCTCCGAGGCCTTGTGGCGGGTTACAGTCTGGGGTGCTCGGGAACGTGTTCAACGGGCCAAGGCATCGATCTCGGCACGACGGAAGCGGTAGCGCCGGGTCGCAATCTGGTCAGCGGGTCCGTGCAGGTTCGGCAATTTTCTCACGGGAGCATTCCCCGACCGCGACATTCGACAACGGCCTGCTGCGCGGGGTGTCCGAAGAGCGTGGATTGGCGGGACCGGCCCGAGTCAGAACCGAAGCGGTCGGATCTCGGTGCAAGAGTCTCGTGCGCGGGCCGGCGGTGTGTTCGTGACGTCGCCCGACTTCGGAGGATGTCCGGGGGTCGGGGATTTCGGATCGGCAACGGCCTCTGTAACGAAGTTGTGGGTCGTCACGACGTCGTGTTACGAAGGTGCGGAATCCGCGCGGCGTGTCGCCCGCACCTTCGTAACAGGGCCGGCCAGGCCCCTGCAACTTCGTAACACACCCAGCCGGCGTCACATCCGAACAGCGGCCCCGCGGCAAGCCCTCCTCGCTGCCTACGCCATTCAGTCACCCACCATTACGGACTATGGAGGGCCTTGCCGCCGTCAGATTCGTTCCAGGTCATGTGTGGTCCTGTGCAATGCTGGATGTGCAGGGCATTCGATGACGGGAGATGGATCACGATGGACGCAGCTCAGTTCAAGAAGGTCAAAGAGGCTCAAGGTTTCATCGCGGCTCTGGATCAGAGCGGCGGCAGCACGCCGAAGGCGCTGAGGTTGTACGGCATTCCGGAGGACAGCTACTCGAACGACGCGGAGATGTTCAATCTCGTACACGCCATGCGGACCCGGATCATGACCAGTCCGGCGTTCACGGGGGAGAGGATCCTCGGGGCGATTCTGTTCGAGCAGACAATGGACCGCGAGATCGAGGGCCGCGGGACGGCCGACTACCTGTGGAACGTCAAGAACGTCGCGCCATTCCTCAAGGTCGACAAGGGACTAGCAGCGGAAGCCGACGGCGCCCAGGTCATGAAGCCGATGCCGGGGCTCGATGACTTGCTGGCCAGGGCGGTCGACAAGGGTGTCTTCGGAACCAAGATGCGATCGGTGATCAAGCTCGGCGACGCGACCGGTGTGCAGTCGGTGGTCGATCAGCAATTCGAAATCGGCCGGCGGATCCTGGAAACCGGCCTCGTGCCCATCCTGGAACCGGAGATCGACATCAACTCACCGAGCAAGGCCCAGGCTGAGCAGCTACTGAAGCCGGCGCTGCTGGCAGGGTTGGCCGGCCTCGAGGACGACCAGCACATCATGTTGAAACTGACACTCCCCGAGGTCGACGACTTCTACGCCGACCTGGTGGCCCACCCCAACGTGCTACGCGTGGTGGCTCTTTCCGGGGGGTACTCTCGCGAGGAGGCCAACGCGAGGCTGGCCCGTCAACACGGCGTGGTGGCGAGTTTCTCCCGCGCGCTGACGGAGGGGCTCACAGCCCAGCAGAGTGACTCCGAGTTCAACTCCGCTCTCGAGTCCTCCATCGAGAGCATCTTCGAAGCTTCCATCACCTGAGAACAAACGAACGCCATGCGCGCCCCTGGGGGGTTTCGCATGGCGTTCGTGTTGGTCCTTGAGCCGTCAGGCTGTGCGCCGTCCTGAGTCGTCGTCGCTGTCCAGCAGTGCCAGCCGCTCTTCGAGCAGTTCCTCGAGGTCGGCGATCGTGCGTCGTTCGAGAAGCATGTCCCAGTGGGTCCGGACGTGCTTGGTCGGCTTGGGCTCCGGCTTCGTCGCGTCCACCAGAAGTGCCATCTCGCCGCAGGCGCACTCCCATTCGACGGGAACCTCTGCCTCGGCGGAGAACGGCATGTTGATCACGTGGCCCGCAGGGCAGTTATAGGTGACGGTCATCCGAGGAGCGAACTCGACGTCGCGGTCGTTCTCCAGACTGGTCGCTCCGAGCCGGGTGCCGCGCAGGGCCTCACTCATGTTGTCTTCTTTCTCCTCAGTGCTGCATATCACAACGCCGTGCTTGTTCACTTCATTCCCGTAATCGTCAGTTCCACACCTCAAGGTGAGGCTGATCACAACGACCGACGGGCTTTGCACTCTCAGGATGGCGGCTCCGACACCCCGGGGGCGCCGCGACCCGGTGCGTTTGACACACCGCTTACATTGCTCCGCGACCGCCCATCTATCACCTGCCGCAGGACGCTCGGCCGGTCGGTGACGATTCCATCCACCCCGATGTCCAGCAACGCGTTCATCTGCATCGGGTCGTTGATCGTCCATGCGTGGACCGGCCATCCGCGCTCATGTGCATGCCGGACGAGCGAAGCGGTGATGATCGGTACCCGCGAGGCACGCCGAGGCACCTGAACACACGCCGGGCCCTTGGGGAGCGCCAGCCTGGATGCGAACGAGACCCGGCCCAAACGGCTCCGACTCACCAGGGCGCTGATCTCCTGGGGCGCCAGACTCGTGCACACCGCCTGGCCGAACTTCGCACGTACGGCACGCAGCCGGGCCCATGAGAAGGACGCGACACAGATCCGATCGAGGAAGTCGGATTCGCCCAGCAGTTCCAGGATCGGCGCGACGGCGTTGTCCTCCTTGATGTCGATGTTGAATCGAGTCCGCGGAAACTTGTCCAGCACCTCCCGCAGTGAGTGCACGCGTTCCGCGTTGCCGATGTGGGCCTTCTTCACCTCGGAGAAGGGGAGGTCCCGGATCCGTCCCACCCTGTCGGTCACTCTCTGTAATGATTGATCGTGGAACACAACGGGGACGCCGTCAGCCGTGGCGCGGATGTCGGTCTCGATGTACTCGAAGCCGAGCGAGACCGCCCGGTGGAACGCCCGCAACGAATTCTCCGGCGCCTCCCGTGCCCCGCCCCGGTGCGCGAAGGCCACCGGGGGAGCGGCTACCAGGTAGGGGTGCGTCACAACGCCCCAGAGGTCGGGAGCAGGTGCACCCAGGGTTGCGCCGCCTCGATCTGGGTCGCCAATTGCAGCAGCAGCGCGTCGTTGCCCAGAGCGGATGCGATCTGAACACCGACCGGGAGGCCGTCGCGGGTGACGTGCATCGGAATGCTGGCCGCCGGCTGTCCCGTCAGGTTGTAGATCTGGGTTTGCGGAGTGGCCGCCAGCGAGTCCGCCGCGAGGTCGTCGAGCGTCTTGCGCAGAATCGGCCCGGGACCGACTCGCTGCAGCACCGACAGGGCGACCTGTTCCACAGGACTGGGCGCGAGTTCGCCGATCTTCACTGGGGGAGTCGCCACCGTCGCGGTCAGGTGCACATCGAACTCGGGACCGAACAAGTCTGCGAACTGGCGGCCCTTCTGCAATCCCCAGGCGCGGGCCGCGCTCAACTCGGCCGCGCTGATCGTCCCGCCCACCTGCTTGAGGAACCAGGTCGACCGTTCGAAGTTGTGCGGATCGGGCTTGCGCCCTGTCACCTCGGCAGTCCAGTCGATCTCGTTCGCAATGTTCGCCGCGACGATGGTCAGGTAGGCCTTAGCCCCCTTGGTGGGATCTATCGGAAGGTCGTACTCGATGACTTCGTGTCCCAGGTCGGCTAGAAGCGCCGCCGCCTTGTCGACGGCCTCGATCGCGTCGGGGTGCATGGTCTGGCCGAACAGGCTGCGGGTCGAGTAGCCGACGCGCAGCTTGCCGGGCCTGCGACTGGCCGCGGTCAGGTAGGACTTGGGACCCCCCGGCGCCGCGTAGGGAGCCCCGGCGTCAGAGCCTCGGACCGCGTCAAGGGCGGCAGCGGAATCACGCACGGATCTCGACATCAGCAATCGGACCACGAGGCCGTCCCAGCCCTCCGCCTCATCGGGTCCGAGCGGAACGAGGCCGCGGCTGGTTTTGAGCCCGAAGATGCCGCAGTTGGATGCCGGGATCCGCAGCGAACCACCACCATCACCCCCGTGGGCCAGCGGCACGATCCCAGCCGCCACGGCTGCTGCGGAACCCCCGCTGGAACCGCCGGGGGTGTGGTCCAGATTCCACGGATTGCGGGCTGGGCCGCGCAGTTCGGGTTCGCTGACGCCCATGATTCCGAACTCAGGGCAGTTGGTCTTGCCGAAGATGTTCAGGCCGGCTCTCTGAAACCGCAGGAAGAGTTCACTGGTGCGTTCCGGCACCCAGTCCTCGAGCGATCGACTCGAGTAGGTGCAACGGTGGCCGGCCAAGTGCCCGTCCATGTCCTTGATGAGGAACGGCACACCTCCGAACGGCCCGGACATGCCATCGGCGACTGCCCGGGCCTGTTCGTCCCACGACTCGACGACCGCATTGATCGCAGGGTTCACCACATTGCGCCTATCGATGGCTGCCTTCAGGACCTCAGCGGCCGAAACCTCACCTTCACTAATCAGTTTCGCAAGACCAAGCCCGTCATGTTTCACATACTCGTCGTGGCGCATGCCCAAAGCCTAATCCGGATCTTTGGTCGGCTTGGCGGCGTTCGACATATGGGTTCGGGATCCGGTTGGCCATCCGTGGTCGTTGCCAGTCGCCCGTTCAGGCGGGGAAATGCCGGGCGGAAATCGTTCGCGTTAGAGAACGTGCACGAGGTTAGAGAAGCCACACGTGCGTTCACTAACCTCGTGCACGACCTCTAACCTCGCGACCATTCTCTAACCTCGCGGCCCACTTCTGCGGCGACCGAGTACACCAGCCATTTTCGGACTAGAGAACGTGCACGAGGTTAGAGAAACCACACGTGCATTCACCAACCTCGCGGCAGCTACGAGTACACGAGCCTTTCGGACCAGACCTTCTGCTTTCGGCTAGACCTAAGGTGACGGGAACGCTCTCAAGCTCACATGTTGACCGATAATCAACATTATGACATTTTCATGACCAGCGGCGGTTCCCGACTTCCGGTCCACTCCCCGCTGCTATCGAGGATCCTGACCGCCAACTTGACGTGCGGTGTCCTCCAGGCGTTGCCAATACTCACGCCACCACTGCGCGTCCTCTGACGGCAGATTCGAGTTGTCCGGCCGCAGACCCGTGGATCCGTCGATGAGTTCGCGGACAAGGTCGGCGTGACCTGCGTGGCGGTGCGTCTCCGCAATCATGTGAACCAGGATCTGGTGCAGTGTCACTGTGCGTCGCGGCTCCGGCCACCACGGTACGGATCCCTGTGCGTCGAGGTCCAGATCGGCGATTGTTGCGTCCGAGTGCTCCCAGACCCGGTGGTACAAGTCGACGATGTCGCGCCGTGACTCGTCGGCGGTCGCCCACATGTCGGCGTTTGGCTCGGCGGACTCGTCGAACCACGGGAACCTTTGTTCGAACGGACGTTCGAAACAGTCGCCCAGGTAGCCGGCCTCCACACTGGCCACGTGCTTGACGATCCCCAGGAGATTGGTCCCCGTCGGGACCATCGGCCGTCGCGCGTCGTACTCGGAGAGCCCCTCCATCTTCCACAGGAGCGCCTCGCGGCCGCTCTGGAGGTACCGGCTCAGTGTCGCCTTCTGGTGGTTCATGGATACCGCCGACTCAGGTCTGTGACGGTTTCGGGAAACCGGGCAGCCACGATCCATATCGCAGCGAGTTCCCGTCGGGATCCATGTAGGCGCCTTCGCACAGGCCGTACTCGGTGTCCGTGGGCTCTACGAAGGAACCGACCGCACCCGAATCCCGCCATTGGTCGTGCAGGTCCCGCGCATCATCGACGTACAGGTACACCTCACTGAGGTTGGTGAGCGGATCGATCCCGGCAACCTGGCACAGGTGCAACTGCAGGCCGTCCCGGAAGACGAATCCGTAGAGGACCTCCGACGGGTGGCTGCCGTCCACGATCTCAGCGCGCTGGTACGGCTTGGCACGGAACCCCAGCAGCGCATAGTTGTCGAGAGCGGACAGGACGTCGGTGACCGGGAGGACTGGCGCCAGAGAGGAAAGAGTTGGCATGTCCGAAAGCCTAGCCACATCAGCGCCGCGGGCGGGCTGCGAAGGCGCCCCCGCCGGCGGGCATGAGCGGTGACCGTCGCTCTAGTCTGCAAACATGGCCCTGAAGATCCCCGTCGAGCAGGCACAATCGTTGCAGGCGCGCATCGACGAGTTGATGCCCCAAGTGCGTTCCGATCTGGAGAACCTGGTCGGTATTCCGTCGATCAACTTTCCGGGCTACGACCAGTCAGAGGTTGTGCGGTGCGCGCAAGCCGTCGCGCAACTACTGCGCGACGCCGGCGCCGATCCTCAGTTGATCGAGTCCTCCAGCGGCGTGCCGACTGTGCGTGCGGACATCCCTGGCCCGCCCGGCTCCCCCACCGTCCTGCTCTACTCCCACTACGACGTGCAGCCTGCCGGCGACGCCGCCAAGTGGGACTCGGAGCCGTTCGCGCTAGACGAGCGGGACGGCCGGCTCTACGGCCGCGGCGCGGCCGATGACAAGTCGGGGGTCGTGACCCATTTAGCGGTACTGCGTGCCTTCGAGGGTGCTCCCCCGGTCAGCCTGCGCATCCTGCTGGAGGGTGAGGAGGAATACGGGGGCGATTTCGAGGAATGGCCGACCAGCCACCCGGAGGTCTTCGCGGACATCGACGTGGCCGTCATCTGCGACATGGGAAACGTCGAGATCGGTCAGCCCACCTTCACCACCCAACTCCGCGGCATCATCGAAGGAGTCGTCACGGTCGACACCCTGGCCGAGCCCCGTCACAGCGGCATGTTCGGCGGACCCGCACCCGACGCGCTCATGGTGCTGATCAAACTGCTCGGGACCCTGATGGACGATCAGGGCGATTGCGCGATCGAAGGCATCCCCGGCAGCGAATGGGGTGGTGCGGACTTCCCCGAAGATGACTTCCGTGCGGTTGCCGATGTCCTGCCCGAGCAGCCCTTGATCGGGACGGGCAGCATCGCGTCTCGTCTGTATTCCAAGCCCGCGGTCAGCGTCGTTGGTCTGGACGCGCCGGAGGTGGCCACCGCCCCCAACGCGATCATCCCGAGTGCTCGCGCCAAGATCAGCGTCCGGATCCCTGCCGGCGTGGACGCCGAGCAGGCCACTGAGTTGCTGCGGCGCCACGTGATGGACAACGCCCCCTTTGGGGTCACGGTCGGATTCGAGCCTGGGCCACCAGCCAACGGTTCCGCGGTGGAGGTGGGGGGTCCGGGCTACGAAGCGTTCTCCAGGGCAATGGATTTCGCATACGGCAAGCCGTCGACTGAACAGGGTGCGGGCGGCGCTGTGCCATTCGTGGCAAACCTGCTGGAGTCTCTGCCTCAACTAGAGGTTCTGGGCGTTGGGGCACAGGACCCGCTGGCGCGTATTCATGCGCCGAACGAAAGCATCCACGTCGGGGAACTGCGTGACTCGGTGGTCGCAGAGGCGGTCTTCCTGTTGGAGTTGGGGCTGCAGAGCCGAGGCAACTGAATCTGCTGCCGATGCAGGCACGCAATACCGTCCTAGACCGCGTTGGCCGTGCCGAGCCAGTACAGTACCCGCTGCCGGCTACTTCTTCGGGCCGTTGTCCTTGTAACTGTGAACGCCGTCGGAGACCCCGCCTGCCACTCCCTGCAGTTCGCCACCAATTAGGGCACCCCAGGCGGAACCGGCGTCCAAGCCGTGGAACGGTACGACGAGGCTCCAGACTGCTTGGTGGTTGCACCTGTTGTCCGTCTTCGTGTCGTCGGCGTTCGCTGCGCCCACTCCTGCAATCAGCATCCCTGCCGCTGCGACGCCTGCCAGTGTTGTGCGGAACATGGTCATGTCCTCCGACCCCCGTAGGGGCCGGGCACCCCGTCCATGGCCCATAGTACGCCGGGCTATTGGGGAGTGGCCTCAAAATGGGGCGTCGCTTCCTGACAAGTCAGTGGTGACGACGATGCTCCCTCGCCCAGGCGATCACCAGCGTGTCCAACTCTGCGGCGGGGTGCCGGGGCTGGTGTCCCTTCCTGGCGGACCCGCGCCTCCCGGCGCAGATAGCGGGCCTTGTCGAACCCGTGAAGGCCCGGTCCGTTCCCTCCCGTCGTGGCGGGCCGGAGCCGCCGGCCCGGAAGCCCGGGTCCCCAGCGGCGTCTACCGACCGAATGGCAGCACCTCTGTCGAACGTCCGCGCCGCCTCGGCCATCGCCCGACGACAGGGCCTCTGGCGGCGTAGCGTGGCGTTGCGGGCCGATCGAGTCGAAGGGGAAACGTCATGCGCCAGGTCTTGAAGTCCAGTGCCGGATTCGTCGTTCTGATTGTTGTCGGGTTGATCGTTGCCGCGGCAGGCACGGCGACCGCCGCCAGACTGATCACCAGCGCTGATATCAAGAACGGCACGATCACCAGTAAGGACATCAAGAACGGCACGATCAAGAGCAAGGACATCAAGCCCGGCACTATCTCCGAGAAGCGACTCTCGGACAAGGTGAAGTCGAAACTGAACTCCAGCGGTGCCCAAGGCCCGAAGGGCGATCCCGGTGCACCGGCCCCGGGCGGATTCGTCATCAAGGATGGCGACGGGAACCCGGTCAGTGGATTCGTGGCCGTCGACCAAGACTCCTTCTTGCGTGAGGTTGACGGGGGTCTGTGGCAGTACCGATGGGACGGCGGATTCTCGGATCGAACGATCTACTTCACCGACAACGACTGCGGAGGAACCCCACTGGTGTTGTGGGGCTGGTCCTCATTCCCGCCGAACCCGCAACTGAGGGTGTACGGCGAGAACAGCCAGGGCTACAGATTCGGGGGCAACCGACCGGCATCGTCCGACAGTCAGAGTCTCTTCTCCAAGAACTCCGGGTGCGTCAACAGCTACGACACGGAATCGAAGTGGGAGTTGGTGCCCGTGAACGCCCCACTCGCGCTGAACGGCCCGCTCACCGTCCAAGCGAATCCCTGATTGTTCACAGCCCGGTGGGCATGACTGGCGCTGAACGCGGCACGACCGTCGTGAGGTAGTTGCGCGACACCGGCGAGCAGAACAACGCCGGACTCCGGCTCACCTTGCACGTGTTTGCATGCGGGGGTCGCAAAACGCGGCAAACCCCGGCTGACCAGGGATTTTGCATGGTGGGCGATACTGGGTTCGAACCAGTGACCTCTTCGGTGTGAACGAAGCGCGCTACCACTGCGCCAATCGCCCCGGGACTCCATAGAAGACTACCTCACAGGGGCCATACACTCCGCACGCCGTCCAGGGAAACCCCATAGCGCCAGACGTAGGCCCCGATCGCGACCCCCGCCAGCACGAACGCTCCAGCGGTGGCGACTCGTACCTGGTTCCGGTTGCGCGGATCCTGGGCAAGAGTCTTTGCCGCAGCCAGCTTGGAACGGACCGGGCGCAGCAGTCGTTGCGCCCACACGTACTCCGAGGCCAGCACGATTAGGCCGAGAGCGATCATCGCCCAGCCCGGCCCCGGCAGAACCAGCAACAGCACCCCGACCGACATCAGCGTCACCCCGACGATGAATACGGTGATCCGCCAGGCGGTGTCCAGCAGCCAGTTCTTGCGCAACCAAGCCCGGAACCTGTGGTTCCAGGGAAGTTCAGGGTGCTGCTGTGTCACGTTTCACAGCCTAAAACGCATATCCGGCGGCGCGAAAGGGCACACCATGGACGTCAGTACCACGGAGGAACAGATGCATACAGGACCCATCCCGACGGTCGTCACCGCCGACATCACCATGAATCTGGTGATCGGAGCGGATCTGGGCATGCCGGTTCCCGCAGTTTTCGGGTACTCCGCCCATGAGCCCCTCTCCGTGACGGCCACGTTCTCCGCGGGCGACACCGAAGTCGAATGGGTCTTCGCCCGCGACCTGTTGCAGGGCGGCACGGACCGCCCCGCCGGGGATGGCGATGTCACTTGCTGGCCGACCACCATCGCCGGTGAACCCCTTGTCTGCATCGCGTTGCGTTCGCCCTCCGGCCAGGCCTTGCTGGAAGCTCCCGCGGACGAGATCGACGAGTTCCTGCGTCGCTCCTATGAGGTCGTGCCGGCAGGCTCCGAGTCTGACTTCCTTGACCTCGACACCCTGATCGAGTCCTTGCTCAGCAACTGACCCGGGCCCATTCCCAGCGGCCGCGTGCGAATCAGGCCCCGGGAGAGGCCGGTCCCCGGGTTTCCCGTTAGGTTGTCACGTTCCGGTTCGGACTTCGTGCTCTGGTTAGGTCTTCTGGCCCCCATAAGGCCCCACGCGAATCGGCGAGCCCGGGGCGTACACGGCTCGTGTACTCGGTAGCGGCAGGAGTTGGCCGCGAGGTTAGCGAATGCACGTGTGGCTTCTCTAACCTCGTACACGTTCTCTAGTCCGAAAATGGCTGGGGTGTACTCGGTCGCCGCAGAAGTGGGCCGCGAGGTTAGAGAATGGTCGCGACGTTAGAGAAGGTTCGCGAGGTTAGAGAACGCACGTGTGGCTTCTCTAACCTCGTGCACGATCTCTAACGCGAGCGATTTCCGCCCGGCATTTCCGGCCTGTACGGGCGGCCGGCCACGGCCATGGACCACTAACTCGAGCGATTTCGCCCGGCAGTTCCCGCGGAACGCGCGGCCGGGAGCGGTACCAGAACCCGCAGCCCGGGACAGCACTTTCGTCGCACGTGTACCCCGCGCCAACAACCCTAGGCCGGATCCGGATCAGCGGCGCTGCGCAGGCGGAAGGCCTCAGCCACGGACCGCGTGACCGGCCCTGGGGCCGGCAGAACCCGCTCGTCGATGCGATCCACCGGATGCACATCACGGGTGCTGGAGGTGAGGAAGACCTCGTCGGCAGTGTCCAGAACGCTCAACGGCAGGGAGCGTTCGACCACGTCGCACCACTGCAACACCAGGTCCCGCGTGATGCCGGCGAGGCAGCCGTCCGAGAGGGGCGGCGTGTACGCCTGCCCATCGAGGACGACGAAGATGTTGCTGCCCGTTCCCTCGCAAAGGTTCCCGGCAAGATTGCCGAGCACCGCTTCACTGGCGCCGGCTGCCTGGGCCTCCGCCAGGCAAACGGCATTTTCCGCGTATGACGTCGTCTTCAGCCCGGCCAGCGGTGACCGGTCGTTGCGCGGCCAACGACTGACTGCAATGCGCGTCAGATCCGGCCACAGCGTCCCCTGCATGCTCACGCAAGCCAACGTCGCCCCGGCGTCACCCCGGTGTGAGCCCAAGGGACCCGGACCCGAGGTGTAGGTAATCCGCAGCACCCCTACCGCGTATGGCTCCGCGGCCACAACCTCGTCGACAGCCCTTCGCACGACTGCCTCGTCGATCGGCGGAAGCCCCAGTCCGACTGCTGAACGGTTGAGCCTGCGCAGGTGGCGGGTCAGGGCGAACGGCACTCCCCCACGCGTCTTGAGCGTCTCGAACACCCCGTCCCCGACAGTGAACCCGTGGTCAATGACGCTGACCGCGCTTGGTGCCCCCGCCCGCAGTTCCCCATTGACCCAAGTCCACACGCCGCTACTTTGCCATGGAATCAGCCGCTGCGATCGCTATGAGGCGCCGCGCCTTCAACTCGGTCTCCTCCCACTCCCCCGCTGGGTCGCTCCCCCATGTGATGCCGGCCCCCGTCCCGAACTTCAGCCTTCCCGCGTCCAGCCAGAAGGTCCGGATCCCGACAGCGAGTTCAGCCCGCTGGGCATCGACATCGATCCATCCGAAAGCGCCGCAGTACCAGTCGCGTGGACAGGGTTCGACCTGCGCGATGACCTGCAGGGCGCTGCTCTTGGGCGCTCCGGTGACGCTGCCCGGCGGGAATGTGGCATTGAAGATCTGCGACCAACTCACCGCAGGTACGAGTGCGCCTACAGTACTCACCAGGTGGAACAGACCCGGGTACGGCTGCACGGCCAACAGTTCATCGACAGTCACGCTTCCTACCCGTGCCACACGGCCCAGGTCGTTGCGCACAAGATCCACGATCATGATGTTCTCCGCCCGGTCCTTCGGCAGGAAACCGTCTGCACGGGCCGCAGTGCCCTTGATCGGACTCGATGTGATGCGCTGACCGTTCCGGGACAGGAAGCGCTCGGGCGATGCCGAAGCGATATGGACGCCCTGCTCAGGCAGGCTCAGCAGGCCCGCGAAATCGGCGCCCATCACGGTGAGCCGGTCGTACAAGCCCTCGAGCCCCCCGGCATCGCAGGGCGCACTGAGCACCCGGCACAGGTTGACCTGATACACCCAGCCGCGACCTATCTCCTGCTGAATCCGGGCGACCGCTGACAGGTATGCGGAACGTGTGAGCGACGAAGCCCATCCACCGGTGATCGGCTGCCAGTCGGCTGGTGCGGGCCTCGCGCGCTGCCAGGAGCGGAAGTTCGCCAGGACTGTCCGGCCCTCGAATCCCATAGCGACCGCCCAACGCCCCCCGGCTTCGATTGCCCGCAGATCGTCAGTCACCTCGACGAGATCGGACGCAACCAGATCCCCGAAGCGGGCCTGTGGCTGCGCGGAGGACACGGTTCATACTGCCTGTCGATGGGTTGCCGTGTCCCACCTGTCCCGGTGGCGTACCCCTCAGTTATGCTTGTCCAAGCCGGGTGGATCCCCGGCAATAACAACGCGGACGTAGCGCAGCTGGTAGCGCATCACCTTGCCAAGGTGAGGGTCGCGGGTTCGAATCCCGTCGTCCGCTCGAGAGGCCACGGGGCTTCTGGTGGAGTGGCCGAGAGGCGAGGCAACGGCCTGCAAAGCCGTCTACACGGGTTCGAATCCCGTCTCCACCTCGCTACACAACAGGGCGATTGGCGCAGTGGTAGCGCGCTTCCTTGACACGGAAGAGGTCACTGGTTCGAACCCAGTATCGCCCACCATGCAAAATCCCTGGTCAGGGGCACATTGCGACCGCGTCCGACCGGCTTCGTGCAGACATCAGGTCGGACCCCTTCACGTTTGGAATTGTCCCGACGGTGCCAATAGACTGTCGGCGGCGCGATGGTGCGCACGGAGACGGTTCAGCCTGATGGGGGGGAGATGATGCACCAGAGACTTCGCTTCGGATTGAGCGGGAGGGTCGTCGCTGTTGGAGTGGCGGCGTGCGTGTCTGGAACTGGAATTGTCTCCCCGGGAGCAGCCTCTGCGGGGGGACCCCATTCGTCTACTCACGGGGCGGGTACCAACAAGCCTCGCAACAACGACAATGTCCCCCAGTACAAGTACCGTTGCATCTCGGAAGATAGATTCAAGGTCACGCAGGCGTCCATCAAGATGTGGTCGCGAGGCGACCGAATCAAGGGCTTCCACTTCAAATACAGATTCGTCGCCGCAGGGACGGCGGGTCAACCACAGTGGTGGAGCAACTGGTCTGAGACCGTGAAGAAGTCGTTCAGCAGCAATCAAGTCAAGTCGATATGGATGACGGCGCCACGGCTGGGACAGTCATTCAGTACCGCGAGTTCATGGGACCTCGAAGTCAAGTTGAAATATCCGCGCTCCAAGAGACCAGCCAAGCGCTACAAGTACCGAGTAAGCGCGACATTGCCGGACTGCGGTGGTCTGCCTGGGAACCGTTTCGACGCCTAGGCAGCGCCTTCACCCGGGGGCGATCCTTGCCGGTCGAGATCTGCCCCCACGCGAGTAGAACCGGGGGCTGTGATTGTCGAGCACATTCGAACCCAGTATCGCCCACCAACCGAGCAGTCAGATGGCCCTTCACGGTGGCCGGCCCGAGTCCATGCCCAGTGTCTCCGCTTTGAGTCCCCGCCTTCGGCTCATTCTCTGTGTCCGCCCAGCAGCCAGGACGACGGTCACCACTGCCGATGACAGCCTTCCCCCGGTCATGCCAGAACCACCGCGACCCGTGGTCTCTACGCTCCCCGGCGCGGCAGCCCCCGTCACCCAAGTCCAGATTGGCGTGTAGCACGATGCACTCCCCGCTCACCGGACACCTTGACCTTGTCACTATGTCAAAGTGTCCCATAGTGGTGGAGGTGGTCGAGATGACCGTTCAGGAGAAGAGGCGGGATGTGACCGAGGCGCTGGGCGCATCGCGGAGCTCAGTGCGGGTGGCGGCAGCGCTGCGGGCCGGGTCCAACCCGGCGCCTCATCAGGTTGGCCCCCTCATCGCGCGCTGCGCGGTCGAGCCCGACTTCTACGTCCGCGACATGCTCACGTGGGCGCTGATCCGGCATGACCGCGACACGGTGGTGGATCTGTTGCTGCCCCAGCTCGCCTCGGAACAGGCGCAAGCCCGAAGCCAAGCGCTTCACACGCTCTCGAAGATCGGTGGGCCCCGAGTGTGGGCGGCGATGAGCCAGGACTTGGTGCAGGACGACGAGGACGAGGTAGCTCGGGCCGCCTGGCTGACCGCGGTGCGCGTGGTGCCACCCGGCCAGGAGGTCCGGCTGGCCGGGATGCTGGCCACACAGTTCGGCCGGGGATCCCGCGAAGTCCGGATCAGCCTCAGCCGGGCCATGCTCGAGTTGGGCGAGGCTGCGGCGCCGGAGGTCCGGCGCGCGATGTCGTCTGCCGACGACGACGTACGTACCCACGCGTTGGCCACGGCCCGCATGATCGAGGATCCGAACACGGCGTTCGACGCAGCCGTCGAGGAAGCGAAGCGGGTGCACACGCTCCGTGGAGCGCCGTTGGTCGGGAACCAGCTTGCTGATCGGTGAAGTGGCGGAGCAGTCCGGGATCAGTTCCCGGATGCTGCGTCACTACGACCGGATGGGTGTCGTGTCTCCCAGCCAGCGGACCTCAGGTGGCTACCGGCAATACACCGACGACGATCTGCGGCGGCTGTTCCACGCCGAGGCGCTGCGCTCGCTCGGGTTGAGCCTTAGGGAGATCGCAGCAGTGCTCGACGGGCCGGGCTTCCTACCAGGGGCCGTGGTCGAGCAGTTGGCCGAGCAGACGCGGGCACACATCGCACAGCAGCAGGACCTGCTCGCAACACTGGAGCGGGTGCAGCGCAGCGATCCCGCGGACTGGACCGACGTGCTGCAGACTCTCGGGTTGATGCGCGGTCTCGACCAGAACGGTGCCTCCGCCAGACAGCGGTTCGCGCTGTCGCTGTCCGATCTCGCCGGCCACGACGGGCCTTTGCTCGCCGAAGCGGCACTGGCCGAAACCGATCCAGGAGTGGCCGGCGCGTTGCTCTGGGCGCTCGCGCGAGCCGGCGACGCGACAGTGCCGCTGCTGCAGGCGGCACTCGACTCCGGCGATACCGATCGCCGCCGCCGTGCTGTCGAGGCGCTCGAGAAGATCAACTCCGATCGTTCACTCGGCGCGCTCGTGGCCGCGCTCGGCCACTCCGATCCGTGGGTCGAGCGGCGGGTCGCGCTGTCCGCAGGTACGCGAGGCCTCCCTGAGGCGATCCCCGCTCTCGTGGCCTTGATCATCGCGGGAGAGGACGACCGCGATGCCGCTCGGGTGCTCGGCATCCTCGTCGCCGAGCACGGCTATCGCTCGGAGGTCGATCACGCGATGGGACGGGCCGTCGAAGCGGGTGACGCCAACCAGAAGTTGCGCCTGGCGAGCGCCCTTGCCGAGATCCCCGGGCGGGAGTCCGAGCGGTTGCTGCGGGCTCTTACCATCGATCCTGACCGGCGTGTCGAACTGGCCGCGCGTTATGCCCTCGAGACCATCGGCGTGGCCCCCTCATCGCGGCGCAAGGCCAGGGAGTGACAGGGAGCAAGCCCGACGGCGGGAGCGAGGGCAGCGCCTACGCGTCGGTCGGTCTACTCGTGCAAGGCGAACCAGCCCGTCGGACCGATGTCGGTCCCGAGCCGGGGGACGTACTGGTCGAAGTAGATCCTCGCAATCAGTTCGCGCCGACTGCTCACGTCCGCCTTGCTGAAGATGGACTTGAGGTGATCCTGCACGGTGTAGGCGGAGACATGCAGCGTCGCAGCCATCTCTTTGGTGTCGACTCCTTGGAGGACCAGTTGCGTCACCGCCCTCTCTCGCGGTGTGAGATCGAAGGCCGCCACCACCAGCGGAACGATTTCGGGAGGGCGGGCCTCATCGATGGTCACGACGATGTCGCCGCAGCAGTCGCCTCTCATGCTGAGCGGTGTTGCGTGCAGAACCAGCCACGCACCCGTGCGCGATCGCACCCGGCAACGTGGCGGGCGGTCGATAGCACCTGCGGCGAAACGCCTGGCTGACGCCACGAGCGCGGCGATCACGCCGTCGGGTCGGCTGATGGTTTCGGATGCCATGAGATCCGCCAGCCGGTGGTCCGCGCCGGCACTGGTCTGTTGAACCGTGTCGTCCGCTCCCACGATTATGACGGCTGGACCACTCGGCTGGGCGCCGCTGGCCGCCAGGGCCACCAATAGCCCGGCGCGGGCACCAACCGCCAGCAACCGTGTCAGGGCGTCCAGGAGTTCGATCTCGTCGGAGTTGAAGGGCGCGTCGCTCTCGTTCCGGAACAGTGCCAGGCCGCCCCAGGCCTCGCCGCGGTCGCGCATGACGACCCTCGCCTCGTCTCCGTAGCCGAAGTTAGGTCGCATGAAGTCGCTCATCCGCTTCGAGCCCATCGGGTTCCCCTGAGTGGACTCGTGCAACCCCACTGCATTCACACCCTGCCGGATCAGGTGGGAGTATGCCGTCTCATCTCCCCACCCGTACTCGACAATCCCCCATTCGTGGTCGTGCTCGTCCTGCCCACGCAGATCGCCGTACTTGTGTGAGCCGGTGAGCAGCAGTGTGCTGGGATCGAAAGTTCCGACGCAGGCCGCGGTGTGCGGGATCGCCCGTTCTACCGAAGCCACCGTCTCGGCGAAGAACGTCTCCACTTCGAGCCCAGCATGCGCGATGACTTCCACATCGCGGAGGACCCGTTGCCTCATCAGGGAGAAATCCACCGCACCAGTGTGCCCTGGGCAGTCTGAGGCTGCCCATCCCATGAATGTGGGATGGGCCATTTGCTGTGGTCTGGGAACGGAACCACCCGGTCGAAAGGGATTGTGCCGGGTCGGGTTCCTGCGCGAGTCTGTTCCGCAGACGGCCCCCAGCCAGGGCGGCCGCATCCGAACCAGGGAGACCACATGGCCAGCGAAGACCCCCGGGACCTCACCGCCGGGGCGCCACCACATTCATCCGTTCTGCGGGAGCGGTGCGGCGACATCATCGTCGTTCCGGGGGACCCTGCCTATGACGACGCGAGAGTGCCGTGGAATGTCGCGGTTGACCAGCGCCCTGCGGCAGTCGGGATCCCCCGTACGGTCGAGGACGTGCAGACGATCGTTGGGGCCGCCGCAGCGCTCGGAATGCAGGTCGCTGCGCAAACCACCGGGCATGCTGCCGCCGTGCTCGCCGAACACGAGCTCGGCAATGCCGTACTGCTCAGGACCCACGAACTCGCGCAGGTCGCCATTGACCCTGAGCGTCGCATCGCTCACATCGGTGGCGGCGTGATCTGGCAGCCCGTGGTTGAGGCCGCGGCACAGCACGGGCTGGCTGCACAACACGGATCGTCACCCGACGTCGGCGTCGCCGGCTACCTGCTCGGCGGCGGACTGAGTTGGTACGCACGAGCAAAGGGCCTGGCCACCAACGATGTGGTGGCCGTCGAACTGGTCACGGCCGACGGCAGTCTCATCCGTGCCAGCGCAGACGAACACGAGGAGTTGTTCTGGGCTCTTCGTGGCGGAGGTGGCAACTTCGGGGTCATCACCAGCATCGAGTTGAAACTGCACCGGATCCCCGACGTCTACGCAGGGCTCATGCTCTGGGACATCCAACACCTCGAACCAGTGCTGCGGCATTGGGTCAAGTGGGCACAGGAGGCTCCGGATGAGGTGACCACCTCCCTGAGGGCACTCAGGTTCCCGCCACTGCCGGACCTGCCGCCCTTCCTGCAGGGCCGCCACTTGGTCGTGGTGGACGGGGCGTTCATCGGCGATGACGATGCCGGCGCATCGCTGCTGGCCGGATTCCGGGAGTTGACCCCTGAGATGGACACTTGGACGCGCACGCCAGCAGAGGGCTTGACGGCCCTGCACATGGACCCCCCCGGCCCCACTCCCTCAGTTGGCGTCGGGACCCTGTTGTTCGACCTCGACGAGGCCGGCATCCAGGCATTCATCGATGCCGTCGGACCGGCCGCGCAGACCTCACTTTTGGCAGCGGAGTTGCGGCAACTCGGCGGGGCGGCCAGTCGGCCGGTTCCCGGTGGAGGCGTGGTCAACCGGATCGACGCGGCATACGCCGGGTTCTTCGTCGCAGTGGCGGCCACGCCGGAGATGGCCGAGGCAGGGCGTGCTGACGGCGAACGAGCGCGTTCGGCGCTGGCCGCCTGGGAGACCGGCCGCACCTTCCTCAACCTGATGGACGAGGCCGTGGATGTGCAGACCGCCTACGGTCACGATGCCCTCGTGCGACTGTCACAGTTGCGGGAGCAGGTCGACCCGGACGGGGTTATGCTCGCCAACCACGCAGTGCCGGGCGCCTAGGACTGGCCCTTCACCGCTGGGCTCAAACAGCCTGCGGGAATGCATCATGCTCAAGGCTGCGCCTTGGTTGTGGCCGCGGCGGAGTTCAGGCGGGCAAATGTCGGGCGGAAACCGCTCGCGTTGTCGTCGATGGCCGTGGCCGGCCGCCTGTTCAGGCGCGAAACGCCCGGCAGAGATCGCCCGCGTTAGAGGTTGTCCACGAGGTTAGAGAAACCACGCGTGTGTTCTCTAGCCTCGTGGACAACCTCTAACCTCGCGGCCAACTCCGCGCGGCAACGAGCTCACCAGCGGGCTTCGGACCAGAAAACGTCCACGAGGTGAGGAGAGCCACACGTACATTCTCTAACCTCGTGAACGTTCTCTAACCTCGCGGCCAACTCCTGCGACTACCGAGTGCACGAGCCATCTTCGCACTGGATGGGGTTGGCACCATCCCCACCGGTGGCGACCTGACACCGGCCGCCACCGAGTTGCTTGACGGTGGGCCTATGAGGATTGGATCCCACAATCGGCGGGGATCAGGTTGCGCGGGTTCTGTGGCGTCACCACGCGTCTCCGCAGGGACGCTTCGATGGCGACGCGCGAGATGACTAGAGTCACGATTCACGGGTAGGTGGTGACATGGATTTCTTGCTTTGGATCATCGCGGTCGTACTCGTCGTCTCCGGCATCGTCGCGATCGTGCGCAGTCAGGTGTTGTGGGGCGTGGTCTTGATCATTGTGGGCCTGCTCGTGGGACCGGGTGGAGTCAGTCTGCTGACATGAGTCACCCGGACCGGACAACCCTCACGCGTTGCGAAGGAACCGGTCCAGCACCCTGACGCCGAACTCCAGCGATGCCACCGGCACCCGCTCGTCGATCCCGTGGAACAGTGCCGTGAAGTCGAGGTCGGCGGGCAGTTGAAGCGGCGCGAAACCGAAGCACCGGATCCCCAGCCGTGACAGCGCCTTCGCGTCGGTCCCCCCGGACAGCGTGTATGGAACAGGTATCCCCTGCGGATCCTCAGCCAGAAGCGCCTTAGTCATTCCCGAGACGAGATCGCCGTCGAAGGTGGTTTCCAGGCTGATATCCCTGACCTCCGGCTCGAAGGTCACTCCGGGTTCCAGCAACTCCTCGAACTGGTCGAAGAAGTCCTCTTCCAGGCCGGGGAGGAACCTGGCATCGACAGTCGCTTGCGCCTGTCCCGGGATCACGTTCGACTTGTAGCCGGCGTCGAGCATGGTCGGGTTAGCCGTATGGCGCATGACCGCGCCGATCATCCGGGCGAAGGGTCCGAGTTGCGCTAAGGCGGCTTCAGGGTCGTTGCGGTCGAAGGGGATGTCGGCTGCGTCGCAGACCTCACGCAGGAACCGCTCGACGGTGGGCGTAAGTTGCACCGGGAACTCGTGCTCACCGATGCGGGCGATCGTCCGGGCGAGCCGGGTGACCGCGTTGTCATTGGCGATCAAGGAGCCGTGCGTAGCAGTCCCGGTCGCGCTCAGCCGCAACCAGGCGAGCCCCTTCTGCGCAGTCTCGATCATGTAGAGGCGACGGTGGTTGGCCAGTTCGAACGAGAAGCCGCCGACTTCACCGATGCCTTCAGTCACCCCTTCCAGCAATTCAGGGCGATTGTCGACCACCCAATGGGCGCCGTGTTGGCCACCTGCCTCCTCGTCGGGCAGGAAGAGCAGGACGATGTCGCGACGGGGCTTGATCCCGTGCAACTGCCATTGCTGCACCACGGTCAGGATCATGGCGTCCATGTCCTTCATGTCGACGGCGCCCCTCCCCCAGACCATCCCCTCGTGGATCGCGCCCTCGAAAGCCGGCACGGACCAGTCCGCCGCAATGGCCGGCACGACGTCCAGGTGCGCGTGGACCACCAAGGCCGGCGCCTGCGGATCCTCCCCTGCGATCCGGCACACCACCACCTGCCGTGACCCCGACGTGGTGCTGAACCGTTCTGGTTGCAGGCCTGCCCCCCTGAGGAATGCCTCGACGTACTCCGCGGCTGACGCCTCGCCCGGGCCCGTCCCGTCCCCGTAGTTCGAGGTGTCGAGGCTGATCAGTTCCGAGCAGACACGTGCCACATCCGAAGTCATGTGTTCACTGTGCCATTGCTCGGGCATGCGAGACAGTGGATGGGTGAGCGAGAGGCTTTTTGTGGCGATCTGGCTACCGGAGTCCGTCAGCGAAGCGCTGGGCCGTTCACTCGAGCCACTGAGGGGCGAATTCCAGGACATCCACTGGCAACCAGCGAAGAGGTGGCACATCACACTGGCCTTCCTGGGCGAACGAGACCCCGGCCGGGAGTCCGCCCGGTTCGCGACCATCCCTGCGATTCCCGCCGGTCCGATCCGCTTGGCCGCCGGCGGGCGATTCGGGCCGGTTCTGTGGATCGGAGTCGAAGGAAAGGCCTGGCTGGGCGAGTTGGCGGTCGCGGTTCAGCGAGTTCATCACTGCGCGGAGCGTCGCTTCAGAGCCCACGTCACCATCGGCCGCTCGAGGACGCCGGTGGGCGCCCGGCAGATCGTTCACGCCAGCCGAGTCCTTTCGTCGTTCACCTCCCCTTCGTGGACGCCGGCCGAGATCACGCTGGTCCGATCGACGACCGGACCCCGGCCGGCCTACGACGTGATCGCCCGATCGCCGCTGCAGAGCAGTTGATAGTCTGGAGCCCCAACCGGTCCGGGTGGCGGAATAGGCAGACGCGCTAGCTTGAGGTGCTAGTGCCCTTAAAACGGGCGTGGGGGTTCAAGTCCCCCCTCGGACACCATTTTCCTCCCACGAGATGATCTTCGTGGGGGCTTTCATCTATGGCGTAGACGGCTCGGGTACTCGGTGGCCGCAGGAGTTGGCGGCGAGGTTAGAGATCGTGCACGAGGTTAGGGAATGCACGTGTGGCTTCTCTAACCTCGTGCACGATCTCTAACGCGAGCGGTTTCCGCCCGGCATTTTCCCGCCTGAAGGGGCGGCCATGCAAAGACCGACGCTTACCTATCGCGCGGGATCACTGTCTGGCCTTGAGGCGGACGACGTTGGCGATCGTAACTGTAGCCCCATCGTGCCGTCCGAGATGACGTGGCTACAGATCTGCGGGCCATCTCGCGCGGCGTTCCTCTACCACCTTGGTGTGCACACGCTGACGTAGGTTGTCCCTGCGAAGGCGACGATGTTGCGGTTCGGTGTCGATACGACCACGGTAACTGCGCCAATCACTGGGAGTCCGTCGCCGGGACCGGCATCCCGGCCTAGTCTGGGAAGTGCTCGGGGTGAGTGAGATGTCCACGCGCTGCGCGACCGAAGCGGGCCAAGTTGCGAGTCCGCTCCAATTCATGCCCCGGGCCACGCCACGGCTGTGCTGTGACGGGTTGCCGGCACTGCCGTTCACGAGTTGCTCAAGTCGAGGCACCCTGTTCGCCCGGGCGCGTCCCAGCAGTCCTGGTGGAAGGTGCCCGAGGGCGCAGGTGGACATCGGCGCTGCGCTGTCCCCGGAAGCGTGTCCACTTCGCCACCACGACCGCGCCACCGGCCGAAACCGCCTATGCGTCGCAAGTACGCCTGTGCGAGTCGCCACACGAGGAGGAACATCATGAACAGCGCACGATTCCCCGCTATTGTTCTCACCTCCTCAGCCCTGACCGCGGGGCTGCTCATAGCGCCGGTGGCCGTCGCCGACGCGCCGGCGAAGCCGACATCGACCGTGGCGGCCAGCGGCACGTATGGGGCGATCGCCATCGCCTCCGACGGCGCTTGGGGCCGATCCTGGAACTACCGGACGAAGAGGAAGGCCGGCAAGTGGGCCATGTGGGAGTGCCGGCGGGCCTCGGACTACCCGAAGACCTGTAAGAAGGTCGCGTGGGTCCGCTACGGCTGCCTCGCCGTCGCCGTGCGCTGGAACGGCGACTTCATCAGTCGCTACGGCTGGGCCACCCGCTCCACCAAGAAGAAGGCCCACCGCGCCGCGAAGCGCAGGTGCGGCACGGGGTGCGTGCGCCGGGCGTCGGTGTGTTCGCCGCACTAGAGTCCGCCCAAACGTCCCACCGGGGTCGGGCAGCGATCGACCACCGGTACAGCCCCGACAGTCACGCCTGTCGGTGCGTTGGCTTGGCATCCAAGTCGGGCGCGTCGATCCCGCCCCACCCTCGGCGGTGGGCGCCCACGCACCGGCGGCTCGGGCTGATGTCGAACTGCGTTCCGGTTAGGCCTTTTGGTTCGGGTTAGGCTCCCGCCTTCCTGTTAGGCCCTCTGTCCACCGCTGAGCCGAACCCGAACCGCCGCGCCGAACCCGAACCCCTCGGTCTGGGCTTGTCCATTGGATGACCCGATGCGGCTGCGGTTGCGGGCAGTTCCCGCGGCAGTCAGGCATCATCACAAGATCCTAGATCACCGTGCGCCCAGGGCGTGCACCATGCAATCTTTGCGGGCGAGCCGTGGCGTCCCCCTCGTTCGCGACATACGCTTGTCACCCACAACGCGTCCCACCCAACTCTGACACGCGGGTCAGTCGTCCGGTCTCAGTCGACCAGGGGTCCTTGGACCTTCAGCCGCGCAGTGCCCGCGTATGACGCGGCGGCAATCCTGCTGCCCTTGTAGTCGCCAGTCACCCGGTACCGGCCAACGCTGGGCGGCCGGAACGAAACCGTCGCCGAACCCGCGGTGACGTTCACGCGATAGCGCCTCAGGAACTGCCAGCCGTCGATCGGATCGAGGCGCTCCAGGGTCATGACTCCCCGACCACTCACCGACGGCCGGACCCGCAGGCTCAGGCGGGTGGTTGAGCCAGGGCGCGTGGTGGCCTTCCGGCGGCCGTTGAAGGTGACAGCAGACTTGGTGATGGTCCGAGACACGCGCTTGAGCGTGTACTTGCCCTCGCCCTGTACAGCGACGTAGTAGCGCCCGGGGGCCACATTGCGCTCGATGTAGTCGCCACGGCCGATGCGTCGCCCGTCATCACGCACAAGGCGCAGGAGCGGCCGACCGGTTACCGTCAGTGTCAGAGTGCTCCGGCGGGTCACGTCGAATCGGTACAGGTCACGCGAGTCTATGCCGCCGTTGACGCGTCCCCGCACCTTCGCGTTGTTGCCGATGAAGATCCCGGGTGTGGTGTCATCCCTGCGCGCGGGTGCAACCCGCAGTCGGTAGGGCTGCTTGTCCCGGCTGCGTCCGGCACGCACGACCAGGAAGTAACGCCCGGTCTCGGTCGGCGTGAACAGGCTGAAGCCCCCACAACCGAGGCTCTTCAACATGGAGCCGCCGAACGAGGACGTGCCCGGTCCGTAGACGTCGAGCCGGGTGCACTGGTTCACCCGCAGGCTCAAGCGCATCGTCCGCCCTTCCTCCATACGCGTCCAGTACGCGTCACCGGGGTTGAGCAACCGATCAACGCTGTTCCTCACCCCCTTCGCCGGCAGCGGCTTCCCGGGCGGCTCCGGGGGCGGACTGGGGACCAGAACCCGCAGCGAGAAGCCGGCCGCGACCGATCCCGTCTGCCGGCCGACGCGGACGGTGTAGTCAGCGCCGGCCTCGAGGCCTTCCGTGTCGATCGTGGCAACACCCTTGTTGTTGGTCTCGCTGCAATCGGTGAACCGCTGCTTCGACCGGACCTGCTGGTAGAGGTCCACGGTGGCGTCCATCTCACCGCCGGCGTCCAATTGGATTATCACGGCGCCACGCTTGGGAGCTTTGAACCGATACCAGACTGACGCGTCGGTGCTCCCGCAGTTGCTCGAGTCGTTCGTCGGTTCCAGCGTGGCGTCGACGAGGCTACCGGTGACTTCGGCGGGCAGCGCGAGACGCGTGGCATCGGCCCGGTTGTCGTTGGAGGGAACGGCCGCCGACGCCGGCGGTGCGGCGACGAAGCCCCCCAGGAGCAGCCCGCAGGACACTGCGCCAACAACGCTCTTAGAAGTGCTGGACATGTTCATCATCTCCCCATGTCCCAACGCTACTCCGCCCAACGCCGTTGTCGTCCTGCTGCGGTAGGGCACCCGGTTCGGTGATCGATCTGTGACCTGTACGGGTGTCGCGTGGGCTGCTCCCCGGCGCACATGACGCTCGGGTCGTTCGGCCAGGACCGCGCTATGCGGACAGCATCGGCAGATGTGCCGGGTGGTCGGCGGCACACCGGTCCGACGCGACGCTTGACCGCTGGGCCATGGGTAGCAGTCGGTGGCATTCAGCCGAACCGGGCCAAGAATCCCCGATGTCGTGGTCCAAGTCGGGCAAGTACGTATCTGATGAAAGGTCGAGTCCCCTATCGACTCTCCGCCGAGTCTGGCAGCGGTCCGCCGCCAGCCCGTACCGCCGCCACCTACCCTGCCAGCGCCGGTGGAACAATGGACCATATGCCTCCATCCACCCTGATCGTCGGAGCCGGGATCAGTGGGCTGGCAGTTGCGCACTTCCTGCGCCGACGCCTCGGACCAGATGCGCCCATCACGGTGATCGATTCCGCTGCACGTGTCGGCGGCAAGATCAACACAGTCTCCCTCGAAGGCCTGCCGGTCGATACCGGACCCGATGCTTTCCTGGCACGAGCCGGGGAACTCCGGTCACTCATCGACGATCTCGGGCTCGAGCACGAAATCATCGAACCCCTGGCCGGAGGCTCGTACATCTGGTCACGTGGCCGGTTGCGGCCGATCCCACCGGGTGCTGCGTTCGGCCTGCCTGACAAGCTTTGGCCGCTCCTGCGTTCCGGGCTGCTGTCGCCTGGCGGTGTCGCGCGGGCGGGGATGGACATACTCCTTCCCGCCAGCAACACACAGGGCGACCCGTCGGTCGCGGACCTTGTGCGCCCTCGTTTCGGATCAGAGGTGTACCACCGCCTCGTGGAGCCGCTACTGGGCGGCGTCCACGCGGGTGATCCGGCCAGACTCAGCGCCAAGAGCACAGTGCCCGAGATCACGGCGATGGCCGCAGACGGCCGCAGCCTGTACTTGTCGATGCGCTCACGGCGCAGTGCGGCGCCCGAACCAACGGGCAAGAGGACAGCGCCACTGGTCTCCATCAGGGGCGGCCTGCATCGACTGGTACAGGCCCTGGCCAACGACCTCGGCGACGACAACCTGATCACGGGCGCCGCGATCAGGACACTCGAACGCACCACCAGCGGATGGCGGGCCAGCAGCGACGCAGGGGAGTTCATGACTGAAAACTTGGTCCTGTCGGTCCCTGCATACGTCGCAGCCGATCTGCTCGGGCCGGTGTCAGCTGACCTGTCCGATCAACTGGGAGGAATCCCCTACGTCGACGTGGCCAACGCAACGCTGGCCTTCCATGTCCGCGATATCCCGGACCTGCCCCCGGGTACCGGGTTCCTGGTGCCACCCGTCGAAGGCCGCTTCGTCGTCGGCTGTACTTGGCTGACCAGCAAATGGCCGCACCTGGTGAACGACGACGTCGTTCTGATCAAATGCATGGTCGGCCGATCGGGAGACACGCGATGGCTGTCCATGTCGGACGAGCAGATCATCGATGGCATCCGCGGTGACCTGGCCGGGATGCTCGGAATCCGATCACGCCCCTTCAACGCCCTTCTGCAGCGCTGGCCACGTGCGATTCCGCAGTATGTCGTCGGGCACGCGGCACGGTTGGATCGCATCGACGAGCACCTCCGGGCCATCGGCGACTTGTACCTCTCGGGAGCGGCCTATCGCGGTTCTGGATTGGCTGGTTGCGCCACGCAGTCGGCTGGCACCGCTGAACGAATCGCGAAAGGAGTGCATCGGTGACCGACATGACCCGATCCCGCGCTGTGGACTACTCACAGCGGCCAATGCTGGTGTTCTGGGAGGTGACCCGGGCGTGCCAACTCGCCTGCGCGCACTGCCGTGCATCGGCCACGCCAGGAGCGCTGCCCGGGGAGCTCAGCCATGACGAGGGCCTGGATCTCATCGACCAGGTGTCCGGCTTCGGCCGACCTTTTCCGATCCTGGTTTTCACAGGCGGGGACTGCCTGCTCCGCCCCGACGTCTTCGAACTGGTCGACCACGCCACGGCGCTGGGCATCCCCGTGGCCATGTCCCCTTCCGTGACACCCATGCTGACCGAAGACGCGATCGCTGAGATGGTGGCTCGTGGCGTGAAAGCGGTCTCCCTGAGCCTGGACGGTGCCAATGCCGCGACCCACGACGGTGTCAGAGGCATCCCCGGTCACTTCGATCAGACCCTTCCCGCCATCCGTGCCCTGGTGGGGGCCGGGTTGAAGGTCCAGATCAATACGACCGTCATGCGCGACAACGTCGATGAGCTCGCCGAGATAGCGAAGATCGTCTCGGACAACGGGGCCCACATCTGGGAGGTGTTCTTCCTGGTGCACGTGGGCCGCGGCGAAGTGACCGGCGCGATCACTGCCGAGGAACACGAATCGGTGTGCCACTTCCTGTACGACGCATCGCACTACGGCCTCACCGTCCGAACCGTTGAAGCGCCGTTCTTCCGCAGGGTCGTCCAGCAACGGCGCGCTGGCGATCCCGCACCGACCGACAGTCTCTACACCCGGCTGCGTGGTGAACTCGAACAACTCCTCGGGGCGCCGGCAGAGCGCTCGTCGGCGCACACCGCTTCCACCCGTGACGGGAAAGGCATCATCTTCATCGCTCACGACGGAGAGGTGTATCCGGCCGGCTTCTTGCCATTGAGCCTAGGCTCGGTTCGCGAGACGCCCCTGGCGACCATCTATCGCGAGAATCCGACGCTCATCGAGATCCGTGCCGCGCACTTCGGTGGTCGCTGCGGACGGTGCGAGTATGCCGACCTGTGCGGAGGATCGCGCGCGAGAGCCTATGCCTCCACGGGCGATCCCCTGGCCGAGGACGGCGCATGTGCGTACCGGCCGGCCGGCAGGCTCGCTGCAGCACCCGGATAAGCACCAGCGCCCTCGGCGGACATCGTTGTGTCGAAGTTGGGGTTCCTGCCCGCGTTGTGTGACGAAGGTGCGGCGTCCGAGCCGTCGAAACCGCGCACCTTCGTCACACTGCGGGTCCGCACCCCACACCTTCGTCACACAAGCCGTTCCCTGGCCCGAAACCGGCGTCACGGTCCATGAGGAACTACTCTCGCCGGAAGCGACCCAGCGTACGTGGGCCCACACCGCCAGAGTCTCCGCATCCAATTCGGCACCAGCCACCCGCAACCAGCCACGCATCGGGCGATCGCCCGTGACGGCGACGTCGGTCAACCCCGAACTTGCCAAATCGTCGTACTCGTCAGGGTCGACCCGCACCAGAAGCCCGCCACCGCCGCTGGCCGCAATCGCCAGATTGCCGTTCATCAGAAACGCCAGTCCCCCGAACCTGGCCCTTTCGGTGACGCCGGCCACCCCCACCGTCCGTTCCCGGATCCGCGCTGTCAAGTCGGCGTCATAGGCCCGACGATGCTACCGCGAGCCCCGAAGCAAGATCAGGCGCGCAGGGCCTGCGCCAACTCCTCGAACTCGCCCACCAGCAACTTCATGTCGTCGGGTGTGTGGGCCAGGGAGACCAGCCACTGCTCGTCGAGCCCGGGTGGCGTGAGGATGCCGCGGTTGACACCCCACAGCCAACTGAGTTCGGCCGCCTCGAAGTCTGTGCGCTTGTAGTCACGGTAGTTGCGCACTGGCGTCGTGGCCCAAGTGACAGCGCCTTTGACGCCGAACCCGACGGTGTGCGCCGGGAGTTCGTATCGGGCGATGACGTCGTCGAGCGCCTCCAACGCATCGTCGTTGATGCGCTCCGCCGCCTCCAGCGCGTCCACCGTGCAGACCTGGTCCACAGCGGCCGCGGCAGCCATCACAAGCGGGTTGCCGTTGTAGGTCCCGAAGTGCCACATGCGTCCGGACGACACCACTTCCATGATGTCTGCGCGCCCACCGAAGGCTGCCAGCGGGAGACCGCCGCCGATGCTCTTGGCGAGCGCGATCAGGTCGGGTACCACCCCCAGGCGCTGCGACGCACCCGCGTATCCGGCGGTCAGCCCCGTCTTCACCTCGTCGAAGACCAGCAGCACACCGTGCCGGTCACAAGCCTCCCGCACGCCCGCGAGGTAGCCGGCATCCGGCAGTACGATCGAGACGTTCTCGAGCACCGGTTCCATCACGACCGCCGAGATCTCATCGGCATCGGCGGCGAGGATCTCCTCGAGCCGGTCCAGGTCGTTGTAGGGCACGACGTGGACCGTGCCGGCCTCCACTTCGAACGGGATCACCGGGGTGGGCCGCTCTTCAGGCCCGGCCTCGGCGATCTCGGGCTTCACCGACACGGACAGCGCGTCATAACCGCCGTGGTAACCGCCCTCGATCTTGACGATTCCGTGCTTGCCACTGAATGCCCGCGCCGCTTTGACGGCATACATGGTCGCCTCGGTGCCAGAGTTGGCGAATCTCAATTGACCCAGGCCGAACCGCTTCTGGAAGCGTTCGGCGACCTCCGTCGTGGACGGCGAGGGAGTGACGAACATGGTGCCGGTTTCGAGAGCCTTCGACACCGCCGCCACCACGGTGGGGTTCAGGTGTCCTACGAGCATGGCTCCGAAGCCCATCGAGAGGTCGAGCAGGCGGCGACCGTCCACATCGGTGAGCCATGCACCCTTCGCCGACTCGATCGCGATCGGGTGCGGTTCCCAGTGCTGGAAGGATGAGGCGACACCCAGCGGCAGGGGTCCGCTGGCCCGCTCATGATGGGCCGCGGAACCCCCCGTACTGGCTGAGAAGCGCTCCCACTCCTGAGCCATCAGCATCTCGATGCGCGCTGGATCCAGCGGTGTGGAAGAGGGGGGGACGGTTCGGTACGTCGCAGGATCGTTCGGCGGGAAGGTGCGCGATCCTGCACGGGTCTGATCGGTGTCAGTCATGTCTGCTCCGGCTTGGTCAGTGTCGTCACACGTTAGCAAACAGTCTCCTGTTCCGACACCTCCAAAAGGCTCAAACAGTGCTGATATGGACATTCCGAGGTCGCTTCGGCCACTGATTTCATTGTCTGCTGGACGGGATTCTTCGATTGCCGCACCGCGACCAGTGACGGCGGACCTCGTCATGTCGCCCTTAGGATGGGGGCATGTGCGCCGACGGTCCGAGGATCGAGGCCGAGGATCCCCGTAGCCCCCGGGCCCAGCGGGACCTCGAGGCCTACGTGCGGGAGGTGCGCGAGGCCGCCGGCCTCACCGAGTTGGAGGTGTCCGGTGGGCTTGCCGACGTTCACGGGTTCCTCCCCGACCACGGGGGCGCCTTCTTCATCGTGAATGACGGGGCGGATGCGATCGGATGCGTGGGCCTGCGCAAGTGGGAGGACGGCATCGGTGAGATCAAACGGATGTGGGTGGCACCGGCGGCCCGCGGACAGGGCCTCGGCACGCTGATGCTCGAGCAGGTCGAGCGGACTGCGCGCGACCTGGGTTACCACCGACTGGTCCTAGACACGAATTCGGCACTGACTGCGGCGCTTCGCTTCTACGCCGGGAACGGCTTCCGGGAGATCGAGCGATACAACCAGAACCGCGACGCGACCCACTTCTTCGCCAAGGTCCTTGGACGCTAGGCGTGCGACTGTTCCATCGCCAGGATGGCTTGCGCGTCCTCGGGGTCGAGCTCAAGGAACCCGAAGCGGATTCGCGACACTGGCAGATGCTCACGGATTTCATCGAGCCCGAGCCGCGGTATCTCACGCAGATCGGCCCGGAGCTGGAACCCGCCCGCGATCGCGTCACTCGGCTCGGGCTGGTCGCCCGTGACCCGGCCGATGACAGTGATCGCGCGCAGGGGCTGGCCGTCCGGGTAGGTGTACTTCGGGGAGTAGATGAAGACGCCGTCACCGGTGGACATCCGTGCCAGAGGCCCTCGCCTGCCGTGGTTGGCCATGACGAACCCCGCCTCGACGCCGCGCCTGGCGTGGTCCAACGAGGCGACGATCAGCCAGTGCCGCCGATTCGTCACCCTTGGACGATAGCCCGGTCTTCCGCCTTGCGCGTTGCCGCGAATCCCTGCTGCGGCCGGGACTTTGGACAAATCCTGCCAGTAGGTGACCATCTGGGTCCAAAGTCCCGCAGTTGCTCGGGCCGCGACCTGGTGTCCGCGGGCTTTGTGACGAAGGTGCGGGATCAAAGCGCCCGACAGCCAGCACCTTCGTGACGAATCGTGCGACCCCCCAACTTCGTCACCGACGGCCCGCACCCGGCCCCCAAGGCCACCTTCAGCCGCAGGCACTATTCGCGGATCAGCAAGCCCGCGGCCACCTCGAGCACGCACAAGGCGACGAGCCGCACCGTACGTTGGTCGGAGCTGTCTGCGGAGGCGTCGACCTCGGCGAAATCGACACTCACGACTCTCGGGTCCCGTCCGGCCGCCCGCGCCGCCTGACGCAGTTGGTAGGCGGAGAGTCCGCCCGGCACCGCAGCAGGGCAGGCGGGTGCCACGGACCGGTCGCAGACGTCGACGTCCAGATCCACATGAATGCTGCCTGCGCCACCAGCGATCTCGAACGCGTCGGCCATCACCGCCGCCATGCCACGGGCTTCGACCTGATCGCGAGGGATGATGGTGATCCCGAACTCACGGGCACGGGCGGCGTACTCCGCGGAATTCGCGAAGTCCCCGATTCCGATCTGAACGATCCGCGATCCGTCCATCCCGGCCTCGACCAGCCGCCGCACGGGCGACCCGTTGGAGATGCCGTCTCGCAGGTCGTGGTGCGCGTCCAACGTGACGAGCCCACCGGCTCGTGAACCCTGCGCGACTGCGAAGGTCAAGGAGTTGTCGCCGCCGAGCGCGACCAGCAACCGCCCCGGCCACGAATCAACCACAGCGCTCGTCCGCGCCTCCCCCTGCGGGGAATCCGGCTCCGGGACATCGCCGAGATCCACCGCCCACAACTCCCGTAAGTCCCGCCCAACGGACTCCGCCCAAGTCGCATAACGCGCCAGCGCGGCACGCACCGCCGCAGGGGTGCGGTCGGCGTGGGTGGTGGAGATGGAAGTCTTGTGGGCAGGGACACCCAGAATGCCTATGTCGGGCACGCCGGACGGGTGGTCGCGCCAGCGCCGGGAGCCTTCATCCAGCCACTGCGACGCCCGCGGCCAGCGCGGATCGTGGGGCAGGGCCGCCGTCATGGCTGCAGTTCACCTCGCCGCCAGACCCCGAGGATGAGGTCCACTCCCGGCCGATAGGCCAGGTGGACGTAAGACGGTGCATCGAGCAGGACCAGGTCCGCCGGGGCGCCGACCTCGATCCGGCCGACGTCGTTGCGACGCAATGCGGCCGCACCACCAAGGGTGGCGGCCCGGATCGCCTCCTCCACGGTCATCCGCATCTCACGGACCGCGAGCGCGATGCAGAACGGCATCGAAGTGGTGTAGCTGCTACCGGGGTTGCAGTCGGTGGCCAGCGCGACGATCGCTCCGGCATCGATCAGTCGCCGGGCATCCGGATACGGCGACCGGGTCGAGAACTCAGCGCCGGGCAGCAAGGTCGCAACCGTGGGCTCCGGGCCGGACGCACAGTCAGCCAGCATGGCCACGTCGGAGTCGCTCAAGTGCGTGCAATGGTCAGCGGATGCCGCCTGCAGTTCCACGGCGACCGATACCCCCGGACCGGGGCCGAGCTGGTTGGCATGGACGCGGGCGACCAGGCCGCGATCGATCCCTGCCTGCAAAACGGTACGCGTCTCGTCGGCGTCGAAGGCACCGCGCTCGCAGAAGGCATCCACCCAGCGCACATGGCCCATGCAGGCGTCCAGCATCGGCCCGCGGACCAGATCCACGTAGCCCCGGCGGTCGTCCGCGTACTCGCCGGGCACGACGTGAGCCCCCAAGAAGGTCACGTCATCGGTGAACTCCCCGGCCACCCGCGCGCCACGCGCCTCGTCGACCACGGTCAGCCCGTAGCCGGTCTTGATCTCGAAGGTGGTACTGCCCGAGCGGACCAACTCCGCCGTCAGATGCCCGACCCGGTCCCGCAGTTCGTTGTCCGAGGCAGCCCTCGTAGCCGCGACGGTCGACTTGATGCCGCCGGCTGAGTAGGCCTCACCGGCCATCCGCGCAGCGAATTCCTGTGACCGGTCACCGGCGAACACGATGTGCGAATGGCTGTCGACGAACCCGGGAAGGACCACCGAGCCACCGCAGTCATGGCGCTCATCGGCCGCCGGGGCTGACGACGAGGGTCCGATCCAGGCGATCTCGCCGTCGGCGATCACCACGGCAGCGTCGCTGAGGACGCCCAGAGAGTCAGCGTCCTGCCCGGCGTTGGTGACCAGTTGCCCGATGTTGTCGAGCAGCATGTTCCCCATCTCAGCCCTCGCTCATGGGGATCCGTATGCCATCCCGCGCGGCCACCTCGGCAGCCAAGGGGTAGCCCGCGTCGACATGCCGGATCACACCCATGCCGGGGTCGTTGGTCAGCACGCGCTCCAGTTTCTGTGCCGCCAGTGCAGACCCGTCGGCCACAGACACCTGGCCGGCGTGGATGGACCGCCCCATTCCCACACCGCCACCATGATGGATCGACACCCATGACGCCCCGGACGAGATGTTGACCATGGCATTCAGCAACGGCCAGTCCGCGATCGCGTCGCTGCCATCCAACATCGACTCGGTCTCGCGGTAGGGCGACGCGACCGATCCGCAGTCCAAGTGGTCACGTCCGATCACGATCGGCGCGGACAACTCCCCCGACGCCACCATCTCGTTGAACCGGACCCCGGCCTTGTCCCGCTCGCCGTAGCCCAACCAGCAGATCCGGGCGGGCAAGCCCTGGAATGCCACTCGCTGCTCGGCGGCCCGGATCCAGCGACCGAGCGCTTCGTTCTCGGGGAACAGGTCGAGAACGGCCCGGTCGGTCGCCGCGATGTCCTTGGGGTCGCCGGACAGTGCTGCCCAGCGGAAGGGCCCCTTCCCCTCGCAGAACAGCGGCCGGATGTAGGCGGGAACGAACCCGGGGAAATCGAACGCGCGCTCGAAGCCGCCCAGCAGTGCCTCCGAGCGGATCGAGTTGCCGTAGTCGAAGACTTCGGCCCCGCCGTCCATGAAGCCGACCATGGCTTCGACATGTGCGGCCATGGACTCCCGGGCACGAAGCGTGAAACCCTCTGGATCGCGTTCGGCCTCACTGTGCCAGTCTTCGAACGCGATCCCCACCGGCAGGTAGGACAGCGGGTCGTGGGCCGAGGTCTGGTCGGTGACGATGTCCACCGGTACCCCGCGTCGCATTAACTCGGGGACGACCTGGGCAGCGTTGCCCACCAGACCCACGCTCCAGCCCCGCCGCTCGCTCTTGGCACGCAGCGCTGCCTCGAGCGCCACATCGAGGTCGTCGGTCCACTCGTCCAGGTAGCGGTCCTTGACACGCCGAGCCAACCGGGACCCGTCGACGTCGACGATGAGGCAGGCCCCGCCGTTCAATGTGACAGCCAACGGTTGCGCACCGCCCATTCCGCCGCAACCCGCCGTGAGGGTCAGCGTCCCTGCCAGCGACTCCCCGAAGTGCTTGTCCGCGACCGCAGCGAAGGTCTCGTACGTACCCTGCAGGATGCCCTGGGTCCCGATGTAGATCCATGACCCCGCGGTCATCTGTCCATACATCGTCAGACCCAGTGCCTCGAGCCGCCGGAACTCGGGCCAGGTGGCCCAGTCCCCCACGAGATTCGAATTGGCGATCAGGGCCCGCGGAGCCCACTCGTGGGTGCGCATCACCCCGACCGGACGTCCCGACTGCACGAGCATCGTCTCGTCGTCCTTGAGCGTGGACAGAGTACGCATGAGGGCGTGGAAGCTGGGCCAGTCCCGCGCCGCCCGGCCGGTGCCCCCGTACACGACCAGGCGGTCCGGATCCTCGGCAACCTCGGGATCGAGGTTGTTGGCCAGCATCCGCATCGCGGCCTCCTGCGGCCAGCCCTGCGCACTGAGATGGTTGCCCCGGGCCGCCCGGACAGGGGCCGGCGTGCCGAGTTCGTGCGTCATGATGTGCTCCTCACTGCAGCGTCCCGATCGCTTGTTCCACGGCCGACAGGATTCGTCCCGATCCGACCAATCCGACTACCCGCTCGATCTGCTCGGACACCACCGGGTCGGGCCCCGGTCCGGCGACCGACTCGCGCAAGGCGGCAACAGCGGCAGCGGTGCCCCGCGCAGGGAGCAATGGTCGTCGCAGGTCCAGCGCGCGCCCGGCCACCAGCAGTTCGATGGCGAGCACACGGCGCAGCCCGTCGACGGCGGCACGCAGTTTCAGCGCGGCGGCCCAGCCCATGGACACATGGTCCTCCTGCATGGCCGAACTCGGGATCGAGTCGACGCTGGCGGGCGTGGCGAGTCGTTTGAGCGTGGAGACGATCCCGGCGCTCGCGTACTGGGCGATCATGTATCCCGAGTCGACACCGGTCTCATGGGCGAGGAATGCCGGCAGGCCCTGCGAACGCCCGCGGTCGAGCATGCGGTCGGTTCTGCGTTCCGCGATCGAGGCCAGGTCGGCGACCACGACAGCGAGGAAGTCCAGCGCGTATGCGACCGGCGCACCATGGAAGTTGCCGTTGGACTCGACGCGGCCGTCGGGAAGTATCACCGGGTTGTCGATCGTCGATGCCAGCTCCCGCTGTGCGACGAGCCGGGCGTGATCCATAGTGTCCCGCACTCCCCCGGTCACCTGAGGTGCGCATCGCAGCGAGTATGCGTCCTGCACCAGGTGCTCCATGTCGTCACGATGACTGGCCATTATCGGCGAATCCGCCAGGAGCCGGCGCAGGTTCGCCGCCGAGGCCGCTTGCCCGGGATGCGGACGCAGGTCGGCCAGTTCCGGCGCGAAGACCCGGTCTGTGCCCAGCAGCGCCTCCACGGTCATAGCGGTGGTCACGTCGGCGACGCGAACGAGGTGGTCGAGGTCCGCCAGCGCCAGGACGAGCATCCCGAGCATGCCGTCGGTGCCGTTGATGAGAGCCAGTCCCTCCTTCTCCTGCAACACGATCGGCGCGATACCCGCGGCATCGAGTGCATCGGCGGATGGGCGAGGACCCTCAGCCGAGAGGACCCACCCCTGCCCCATGGCAGCGAGCGCCACATGCGACAGCGGTGCCAGATCACCGCTGCACCCCAGCGAGCCGTACTCGCGGACTGCCGGCACAACACCTGCATTGAGCATGTCCGTGAGCGTCTCCACGAGCACAGGGCGGACCCCGCACGAGCCACTGCTCAGAGTCTTCAGGCGCAGGAGCATCATCGCCCGTACCACTTCGGCGGGCACGGTGTCTCCCGTGCCGGCGGCATGACTGCGGATGAGGCTGACCTGCAGCGCGGCCCGACGATCGGGGGGTATCGAGACGGTCGCCAGCGCTCCGAAACCGGTAGAGATCCCGTACACGGGACGCTCGGAACCGGCCAGTCGCTCAACCACCCGCCGGCCCTGCGCCACCCGCTCCATCACGTGGTCCTCAACCCGGACCCGCGCCCCGTGCCGCGCGACGGCAACCACGTCATCGAGTAAGAGTCCGTCCAGTCGGCACTCGGCGTGCGTGTCCGTCATGCCCGCATTGAATCAGGCCGCAGCAGGTGAAGGCAGGGATTACGGCCGCGTTACGCACCCGCGCGAAGGGGACTCACTCCTGTGCCGGCACGTGCGCGCACTGGCTGCCGACCGTCTTGGGCCGGGTGCGTAGGCCTCCGTCATCGGCGACGACCGCGATGTCCTGCCCGGCGTCGGCGAGGTACGCCGGACGGTCGCCGGCGTACCAGTCCGAGACCGCGCTGACCGTCAGACCCTCGACGTCAACCACGGAGGCGATGCTGAACAGCGACGCCGTCTCGGCGATCGCCTCATGGTGGCCCGCCCTGACCACCACGGGCGCGCCCGTGGCCAGGGCCCGTGCCGTGATGGACACCGAGATGTTGTCCAACTCGTTGCTGCCGACCGCCACCACTGCCAGACACCTCGATACGTTCAACTTCTGCAACGTCCTGCGGTTCGAACCGTCCCCGATCAGGACCGGGATGTCAGCTGCCCGCGCGCTTGGCAGATTCGGCGACGCTTCCAGGCGTTCGACCGCGATCACCGCCAATCCCTGCTCCCGCAGCGCCTGGCACAACCGGAACCCGACCTGACCGAGTCCCACCACGATCACGTGCCCTGACCTGGGCATCACCCGCCGCCCCAGAAGACCGACATAGCGTCCCGACAGCAGATGCTCGACCATGCCGGCGGTGAAGACCGCTAGGAAGATGATGGCCGCCAGCATGGCGACGATCGTGAACACCTGGTACCACGGGTAGCCCTCGCTGTCCGGGGCCGGACCCACGGTCGACAGGACCGCCACCGCCTCGGACGCGGCGGTGAGCCACCCCACACCCTTGAACGCCACGATCAGGAAGGTGTCTATCACAAGGATGGTGATCAGACCGATCAGCCCCGACAGCAGGATCGCGGAGTTCCCATCGTGTGGGCGGAACTGCCCCTGGATGCGGCCGACGAGGCCCGCCCGGCGCATCCGGTCCGGCACGTTGAAGTCGGCCACCTGCAGTTCCCCGCGGGATCTACGGATCGCCGTGCAACTCGGCCGCGGCCCGCTGGTGTCGACCGGACCGACGGCGACCACATCGTGACCCATGATCGAGCCCATCAGTGTGGGAAGTGCGGCGTCAGCAGGCGAGATGGGCGTGACCTTGGGGACGACGGATCGCAGTTGTTCGGCGGCCGTCCGATCGAAGAGGGCAACGTAGATCCGCAATCCCGGACGCAGGTGCTCGACAGCCAGGACGTAGCGGATGGCCGAGGTGTCATCGTGCAGCAGCACCGCCACGGCATCCACCGGTCCCGAGAGGGCCGAGGACAGTTCTTGATCGCCCGCGCGGCGCAAGTGGTTGACTTCGTGGCCTTCGGAGGTCAACTGCCTGCAGGCTCGTCCTGCCAGGGACCCATCGCCGATCAGAATGACGGACATGACCCAATTGTGTCGGAACGCTACGCGTGGATGACGCCGCCCGGCAGCCTAGAGCACTTTGCCCAAGAAGTCCTGGAATCGTGCGCTCTTGGGGTTGGCCAGGATCTCCCTCGGCTCGCCGATCTCCGCCACGACGCCCTTGTCGATGAATGCCAGTACGTCACCGGCCTCACGCGCGAAGCCCATCTCGTGGGTTACCACCACCATGGTCATCCCGCTCTTGGCCAGTTGCCGCATGACTTCCAGCACCTCCCCGACCAACTCGGGATCGAGCGCCGAGGTCGGTTCGTCGAAGAGCATCAGGTCCGGGTCCATCGCCAGTGCGCGTGCGATGGCCACCCGCTGCTGCTGGCCTCCGGACAACTGCGAGGGGTAACTGTCACCGCGGTCCGCCAGACCCACCTTGCCGAGCAGTTCGATCGCTCGCGCCTTGGCTTGCTTGCGGTTGTCTCCCCGCACGACCACCGGGCCCGCCATCACGTTCTCGGCGGCGGTCTTGTGCGGGAAGAGGTTGAAGCGCTGGAACACCATTCCGATGGAACGGCGCTGCGCAGCGACTTCCTTGTCGCGCATCTCATACAACTTGCCGGAGCGCTGGTGATAGCCGATGAGTTCTCCGTCGACCGACAGCCGCCCGGCGTCGATCTTCTCCAAGTGGTTGATGCACCGCAGGAACGTGGATTTGCCTCCACCGGAGGGACCCACGATGCAGGCCACCTCCCCGGTTCGCACCTCCATGTCGATCCCCTTGAGCACTTCATTGCGCCCGAACGCCTTGTGCACGTTCTCTGCCAGGACCTTGATCGGCTTCTCCGACGGGGTGGTCACGGTGCACTTCCGATCCCGAGCCGACGACGGATCTTCTGGATGGGCGTCAGCGGGAGGTCCCGCTGCGCACCCTTGCCGTAGTAGCGCTCGATGTAGTACTGCCCCACCATCAGCACACTGGTCAGGGCCAGGTACCAGATGCTGGCCATGATGGCCATGGGGAAGGGTTGGAACAATCGGTTGCCGACGGCGCTGGCCTGGAAGAACAGCTCAGTCGTCAAAGGGATGGCGATCACCAACGAGGTCGTCTTCAGCATGGAGATGGTCTCGTTGCCGGTGGGCGGGACGATCACCCGCATGGCCTGCGGGAGCACGATGTGCCGCAAGGTCTGCAACCGGCTGAAGCCGATCGCCGTGGCGGCCTCCTCCTGGCCCTCGTCGACACTCAGTATCCCGGCCCGCACGATTTCAGCCATGTAGGCGGCCTCGTTGAGACCCAGTCCGAGCAGCGCCGCGACGAACGCCGGGATCAAGGTCTTGGTGTCGAAAGTGAAGAACTCCGGACCGAACGGAATGCCGAGCCCCACCGTCGTGTAAAGCGCGATGATGTTGGCCCAAAGGAACAGCTGGACGTACACCGGTGTTCCGCGGAACGCCCACACGAACACCCACGCGCTTCCGCTCATCACCGGATTGGGCGAAAGCCGCATGATCGCCAGCAGCACGCCGAGTACCAAGCCGATGACCATGGACAGGACCGTCAGGAGGATGGTCACCCCGACGCCCTTGATGATCGGCGGTGCGAAGATCCACTGCCGGATCAGCGACCAGCCCCAGTTGGGGTTTGTCAGGATGCTGTGCAGGAACATCGCCGCGAAGACGGCCACGATGGCCACCCCGACCCAACGGCCGGGGTGGCGCACCGGTACGGCTTCGATCGGCGGCTTGTCGCGGGTCTGCGGTTCTTCCGGGTTGCTGACCGTGCTCATCCGCTGCGCCTAACTGCTTTGGGTCGACTAGCCGACCGCGGGGTTGACCTCAGAAGTCGGGATGGCGCCGTTGCCCACGCCCCACTGGTCGAGGATCTGCATGTACGTGCCGTCGTCGATAAGGGATTGGACCGCACCCTGAATCGCGTCGGCGAATTCGGTCTCATCCTTGGGAACCACGATCCCGTAGGGTGCGGTCCCGTAGACGTCACCGAGTTGCTCGAGTTGCGAGGCCTGCTGGATGGCATAGGCGGTAACCGGCGAGTCAGCCAGCATCGCGTCGGCCTTACCGCTCACCACCGCGGTCGTGGCCTCCGACTGCAGACCGTACTGCTGGATGTTGATGCCGGGATTGCCATCCTGCTTGCACGTCTTGTCACGGTCCTGGATGTCCGGGACCTGCACGGTCGCCTTCTGCACGGCGACCGTCTTGCCACAGGCGTTGTCGATCGAGATGCCGCTCGGGTTGCCGCTCTGCACGGCCCAGGCGGTCCCGGCGTCGAAGTAACTGATCATGTTGACCTGCTTGAGGCGATCGGGATTGATCGTGAAGGAGGACATCGACGCCGGCCACTTACCGTTGGTGACACCAACGATCAGCGCATCGAAACTCGCGTTCTCGAACACGCCCTCCAGCCCGAGTTTGGTGGCGATCGCCTTGCCCAGGTCCACGTCGAACCCGACGATCGTGGTCCCGTCCTCTGCGAAGAACTCACTGGGTGCGTAACTGGCGTCGGTACCGAACGTGAGCTTGCCCGTCGACTTGACGGACTCGGGCACCTTCGCGGCAAGCGCGTCGTCGACTGTCACAGACGTCGCCGCACTGGGCGAGGTGTCCGAGGTGGTGGAATCGCCGCCGCACGCGCTGAGCGCGAGGGCACCGGCGAGAACGGCTACGGCCACGCGGCCGGCCCTGAAATACGAACTCATGACTCACTCCAACCTGAGGATGTAGACCCACTGTGGCACAAATGGGGCCGATGCGACACGCAATCATGTCAGGTGTTGTGCGCAGCGCCGGCGGTGGGTTCGAATGTCCCCGCGTTCCAGAGGTCGATCACATGTTGTGAGCGTTCGAAGCTCAGGTAGGAGATTCTTCCCGTCTGCAGCATGAAGAGCCGGCCACATCGCGGTTCGAGGCCCAACCAGGTCGCCGTCAGGATGCGCAAGAGATGTCCGTGGGCGACCAGTGCGACGTCGCGTCCGGAATCCAGAAAGGGCCGGCAACGACCCAGCACCGCGGCGCACCGCCGCGCGACATCCTCCGGCTGCTCGCCGGGGGTTTGGCCGGCCGGGACGTGGGCGTCCCAGATCACCCAGTCCGGATCACCGGTCTCGAGACGGATCTCGTCGGTGGTCCGGCCCTCGAAGCCCCCATAGTCCCACTCCAGCAGGTCGTCGAGGTAAGCGTCGGGTGTCAGCCCCGCCAGCCGGGCCGTCTCCCGGGCCCGCCGCAACGGACTGCACGCCACGAACGCGAAATCATGGCCTGCCAGTCGGGGTGCCAACGAGGAGGCAGCACGCTGCCCGCCGCTGGTCAGTGGCACGTCGGTGCGCCCGGTGTGCCTGCCCGAACGGCTCCACTGCGTCTCGCCATGTCTGAGCAACACAATCCCGGCCACGATGGTCTACTGTGCCACCTATGCCGACACCGATGTTGGCTTGTGGCGGGAGGCCCTGAGACATGACGTCGCAGACCGAAGCGAAAGAGACGCCGGCCCAGGCCAAAGGGCTGACGCTGTGGCCGGCCACGGCCTTGGTGACCGGGACGATCATCGGCGCAGGCATCTTCACCCAGCCGACCTGGCTTGCTCAATACGGGCCGATCAGCCTGCTCGGCTTCGCCATCACCGCGTTCGGCAGCCTGATGCTGGCCCTGGTGTTCTCGTCCCTGGCCCGGCGCACCCCTGATGTGGGCGGGCCATATGCGTTCTCCCGGCAGGGATTCGGGGACTTCATCGGATTCCAATCGGCCTGGACCTATTGGGTCGGTGCCTGGGTGGGGGTCGGGGCGATCGCCTCCTCGTTGGTGGTCTACCTCGGCGTCCTCATCCCTGCTGTCACCGACAGCAAACTCCTCAGCACGGTGGTCGCGGTCGCTGTCATCGCGGTCCTCACGTTCATCAACACCCGCGGCGTGGTCGCCGGCGGACTGGTGTCACTGACGCTGACGATCCTCAAAGTCGTCCCACTGCTGCTGATCGGAACGCTCGGATTTGTCGCGTTCGACGCCTCGAATCTCGGCCCGTTCAACGCACAATCACTGCCCCCGCTGGACGTGATCACCGCGGTGATGGCCTACACACTGTTCTCGTTCATCGGTGTCGAGGCGGCCACTATCCCGGCCGGTGACGTCCACGAGCCCGACAAGACGATTCCCCGGGCGACCGTGATCGGAACCCTTGCGGCGGCGGCCGTTTACCTCTTGAGCACTACCGCAGTGTTCGGCGCGGTTCCGCATGACGAACTCGCTGCGAATGACGCCGCCTTCTCGATCGCCGCACAGAACATGTTCGGCGGCTGGGCCGGCAACGCGGTGGCGGTGGTCGCTGTGATCTCCTGCCTCGGCGCGATGAACGGGCTCTTGCTGTTGTCGGGCCAGATCCCGATGGCGGCCGAGTTCGACGGCCTGGCCCCCAAGATGTTCGGCAAACTCAATGTGAAGCACGCACCGGGCACCGGGCTGATCATAAGTGGCCTGCTGGCCGCCGGAATCCTCTCGTTGTCCTTCTCTGGCGGCGGCCTCGGCGAGGCGGTGGCCCAACTCGTCCTGGTGTCGGCCGTGGCGACCATGGTGTCCTACGCCTTTAGCGCCGCAGCGGAGGTCAAGTGGCTGCTGCTCGATAAGGGCAAGGTGCCGGTGGCGCACCTCGCACGACGCATGACCGTGGCCATCCTGGCTCTGGCATTCACCGTGTTCGCGTTCTACGGCGGTGGCGTGCAGGAGATCTACTGGCTGTGGATGCTGATCATCCTCGGCGTCCCGCTCTACCTCTACATCCTCTGGAACCGAGCACGCCACGGTGAAGCGTTCGGTGGCCAGACCACTGCCGAGGCCGAAGCTCAAGACGTCAATACGTAGGCTGCGATCGTTGCCGCCATCGCGACGTTCAACGAGTCCACATCGTGTGATATCGGGATGCTCAGCGACTGGTCGACGAGGCGGCGTGCGGATTCGGACAGGCCCGGTCCCTCCGTCCCCAGCATCAGCATCGTGGGACCTCGACGGGTCCAGTCGCGGATGGAGGTCGGTGCGCCAGGGTCCAGGGCGATGGTGGTCATCCCGCAACCGCGGGCGATGTCGACCGCCTGGGAAGCGTCTTCCACCGTCGTCCACGCCGTGCTGAAGACGGCCCCCATGGAGGTCTTCACACTTCGGCGATACCAGGGATCCGCGCAGCGCCGGGTGACCAGCACCGCGCCGACACCGAGCCCGGCCGCGGAACGGAAGACCGCACCCACGTTGGTGTGATCGACCAGATCCTCGAGCAGGATCGCGCTCGTACAACCGGCCAGGACCGCGGCGGCCGGCGGCATGGGTGGGCGCCGGAACGTTGCCAGGGCCCCCCGGTGCAAGCGGAAGCCGGTGATCTGGCGGAGGATCTCCGGAGCCGCCAGGAACACCGGGACATCGGCAGGCACCTCGGGTTGTAGCGACGGCCACCACTTGGGTTCCATCAAGGCGCTGACCATGTCCAACCCGGCCCCGAGCGCCCTGCGGATGACCTTCTCCCCTTCCGCCAGGAAGATCCCTTCCCGCGGCTCGCTGACCATGCGCAACTGCATGTCGGTGAGTTTCGTGAAGTGGTTCAGGCGCTCGTCGGCGATCTGTTCGACGCCGATGACCGGCATCAGGGCTTCCTCACGAACGCGGCCACGACGCCCGCTGCGACGATCAGGCTGCGCAGGGCGGAAGCAGGCATGCGACGGGTGATCCTGTCTCCGAACCAGCCCCCCAGAAGTGACGAGCCCGCCAGGATGGCCCCGGCGGACCAGAGCACCTGCCCAGCGACGATGGCAGCACCTGCATTGGCCACTCCGGCAAGGACGTTCTTGGCCCCGTTGGCAGTGTCGATGGACTTGACGCCGCTGGCCGAGAGGGCGGCCAGGAACGCTATCCCTTGGCCGGCTCCGAAGTAGCCGCCATACAGCCCGGAACCGCCCATGGCCACCACGCTCGTCCGGCGGCCCGGCGGCGGCAGGTGTTTCACCACGAGCGGTTGAACAGCCACGAGTGCCACGGCCAGCAGGATCAGCCACGGGACGGCAGCGGCGAAGACCGCGCTCGTCGGAACCAGCACGAGCAGCGCGCCGACCAGGGCGGCCAGGGCTACGATCACCGCCCACCGCAGGACCCGTCTTTGCAGGACGTCCCGGTGAGCGTAGGCGCCGGTCATGCTTCCGGGCACCAGACCGAGGCAGTTGGTTCCGTTGGCCAGGACCGGCGGAATCCCCATGGCCAGCAGGGTGGGGAACGTGATGAGGGTGCCCGATCCGACTGCGGCGTGCACACCCGCCGCGGCGAACAGCAGCACGGCCCCCTGCCCCGTCATGTGCTCACGTGCGCCGACCAACGGGTCCCATGACGGGAGACCTCCACCTCGATCCCGAATGCTGCCGACACGTTCGCGGACGTGAGGACCTCCTCGACAGGACCTGCTGCCACAGCACGTCCGGAGCGCAGCAGCAACACATGTGAGGTCGCTCGAGGGATCTCCTCCACGTGATGGGTCACCATCACCAGCGTGGGCGCGTAGTCATCCTCCGCGAGGGCATCGATGCGGTTCAGCAGGTCCTCACGCCCGGCGATGTCCAGACCCGCAGCCGGCTCGTCGAGCAGCAGGAGTTCGGGATCTGCCATGAGTGCGCGCGCGATCAGCGTGCGCTTGCGTTCGCCCTCGCTCAGCGTCCCGAAACGGTGGTCGGCCAGCCTGGCCAGCCCCCACAGATCCAGCAGGTGTGCCGCACGCTCTTCGTCGGCGTGGTCGTAGTTCTCACGCCAGCGCCCCATGACCGCCCAGGCCGATGTCATAACGACATCACGTACGCGCTCGGAATCCGGGACCCGGACCGCCATCGCCGAACTGGCCAGGCCTATCCGTGGTCGCAGGTCGAAGACGTCGACCGCCCCGATCCGTTCGTCGAGAATCTCAGCCATGCCCTCACTGGGGTGCATCAGGGTCGCGGCGATCTGCAGCACGGTGGTCTTCCCCGCGCCGTTGGGACCGAGCACGACCCAGTTCTCGCCCTCAGCCACCGCCCACTGCAGATCCGCCAGGATCTTCTCGCCGGACCGCACCACGGCGACATCCACAAGGTTGATGACGTCCGACACGAGAGTTAACCCTACGCTGGATAGTCATGACCGTCGTTCCCGTGGCCTTCCAGCTGGCCAGTTGGATCCCGCCCTGGTGGCGAGGAACCGTGGGCGGTGACGACATCCTGGCGCTCGTGGGCGTGGATGCGCTGTCGTCGGTGTCGCATCTGCGGCACACCACGGTGGCGGTCACCGCCTACTGCACCGATCTGGGTGTCGGGGTGCTGCCAGGACCCAAGGCCACGACCGAGGCCGCGGTCGCTGCCGGTGAGGCCGTCATCCTGCACGCAGCAGCGGGGGCTCCGGCGCACATGCTGGTGCCCGAGGATGGAACGTGGCACCTGCTCGTGACCGACCCGACCCGGCCGCTCGACCTCGATGTGGATTCGGCGGATGCCGGCCTCGCACAGGCTGTGGTCGCCGCCGAGCACGCCCTCCGCGCGGTGGGTACGTCATTCTCAGCATCCCCGCGCACCGCCACCGCACGCCCACTGCCTCCGGATGCCGACCCCCGTCGCCGGGGGCTACTGGTACGGGCTGTGCGCCTCTGGACCGCCGTTTCAGCGCTGCCCGCCAGCCAACGCCTGCCCGAACTGGCCGCAGTGAACCAGGCGGCTGCCCACGCCGCGCTCGCCGCCTACTGCGCGCAGTCCGTGATCCCTGCCCCGGACTCCGCACGTGTCCGCCGGAAACTGGCATGAACTCGACCTTGACCTTCACCGGATGGGACCGCCCGGGCATCACCGCCGAGTTGCTGGGCGCACTGGGCGAGACTGTGGTCGTCCGGGACATCGAGCAGGTCGTCGTGCAGGGACGGCTCGTCCTGTCGGTGGCCGTGGACACCGATGCCGTGGACCAGATCGCAGAACTGGCTTCGCGCCTGGAGATGGAACTCGATGTCAGCAGGGGCGGCGCCGATGTCGTCGGCCGGCGGGCGGCAACAGCCATCGTCGTTCTGATGGCGCACGACCTCGCTGCGGCCGATGTCGCGCGGATCGCCTCCGAAGTGGCCGGTCGCGGCGGGAACATCGAGCGGATCGTGCGCACGGGCGAATATCCGGTCACCGCGATCGAGATGGCCGTCAGTGGCCTGTCCGCCACCGACCTCAAGGAGGGCCTTGCGCGCTTGTCCACGGGGATCGGGGTGGACATCGCCGTTCAGTCCGCGGAGATCATCCGGCAAGGGGCACGTCTGGTCGTGATGGACGTCGACTCCACCCTTATCCAGGACGAGGTGATCGACCTGTTAGCCCGAGAAGCCGGCTGTGAGGACGCAGTGGCCGCGGTCACGGCTCGTGCCATGGCCGGGGAACTGGATTTCGCGCAATCGCTGCAGGAGCGGGTGGCAGCACTGGCAGGCACGCCGGAGGCCGCACTCCAGACGGTCCGCGACTCGGTACGCCTGACGCCCGGCGCGCGCACCTTGTGCCGAACCCTGATCTCGCTGGGCTACCGGCTGGCACTGGTGTCGGGGGGTTTCTCGGAAATCGTCGGACCGCTGGCGGAGCAGTTGGGTGTTCACCGGTACCGGGCCAACCGGCTGGAGATCGCCGACGGAAGACTGACCGGCACAGTGATCCCCCCGATCGTCGACCGGGCCGGCAAAGCCGAGGCACTGCGCGAATTCGCCGAGGAGTTCGGCTTCGCATTGACGCGGACCGTGGCGATCGGGGACGGCGCCAACGACCTCGACATGCTCGCTGCCGCTGGACTCGGGGTCGCTTTCAACGCCAAGCCCGCGGTCGCCGCGGCCGCGGATGCATCCGTCACCGCCCCGTACTTGGACTCGGTTCTCTATCTGCTGGGCATCACCCGCGAGCAGGTCGAGGCTCTGAGTCGCTGAGAGCCTCCGGGCCCCCGGGCGGTCCTGGGCGCCGACCGAAGCCGTTCCAGGCAGGGGGTCGGAACCTCGGGCGCGTTCGGCCTGCCCGTCGGCCAAAGCGGTCTGGTCCGGAAACCGCTGGGGTACTCGGTGGCGCAGGAGTTGGTCGCGAGGTTAGAGAATGGTCGCGAGGTTAGAGAACGTGCACGAGGTTAGTGAACGCACGTGTGGCTTCTCTAACCTCGTGCACGTTCTCTAACCCGAGCGATTTCCGCCCGGCGTCTTCGCGCCTGGATGCGGGGGAACCACTGGAGCCCTGAACCCCAACCCGAACCAGTCGCGACGTCAGTTCGTGCTGCCGGTCCGTCCGACGCACCGACCCCGGGTCGATCGTGCAGTACGTCTGCGTACCCGATCCGTTCGAACAAGGCACCGCCAGGCCCGGGAAGCGTCAGCCACGTCCCTTCTCGAACGCCACCAGTTCGGCACCTCCGTATCCCCACTTGCCGAACGGGAGGTCGCAGTTCAACACGGCGAACGCCGCGGTGGGGAACTTGGTACGCATGCGACGGTACATAGGGCTCGAAGTGTCTCGCGTCAACTGCTCGGCAAGAATCTCCGTGCCGGGGTTGTGGGAGACGATCAGCAGGCTGTTGGCGGTGACGTCCCGGATGCGTCGCAGCATGGCGTCAGCCGAAGCCAGGTAGAGCTCAGGCACATCCTTGACCTGCCCGACCTCCAGGCTGTCAGCAGCCAACGCCCACGTCTGCTGGGCTCGGGTCGCGGTGGAGACTAGCGCGAGGTCCACCTGCGGTACCACATATGCAAGCACGTGCCCGGCGACCGGCGCATCCCGACGACCTCGCGCACTCAGTGGCCGGTCGTGGTCGCCGACCCCCTCGGGGTACGCGCTCTTCGCATGTCGCATGAGCACCAGGGTCCTCGCCATGTGGGCATTCTGCCAGCGCGGCAGTCGTCCCATCCCCTCGCCCCAACCCGTAACCTTGCACAAGTGACCGGACCGACACCACGCCGACTCATGATCATCGGCGGTGCCGAGGACAAACTCGGCCATCGCCGGATTCTGCGACGGTTCATCACCCTGGCTGGGGGGTCGGAGGCGACCATCGCCGTGTGCGCGACCGCGTCCTCGCTCGGAGACGAGATCACGGACCTCTACGAGAAGGTGTTCTACGAACTCGGGGCCGCCGAAGTCCTGTCGGTGCGTCCGATCAACCGGGCGGAAGCCGACGCGGGGGTGACAACCAAGTCCATGGACCAGGCAACCGGCGTGTTCTTCACCGGTGGTAACCAAGCCAGGCTGGCCGGCGTCCTGCGCGGCACCGCCCTCGGAGACAAGGTCACGCAGATGTACCGGACGGGTGCCGTGATCGGTGGGACCAGCGCCGGGGCATCCGTGGTCAGCGAGCACATGGTCGCCCTCGGTGCCACGGGTGAGACACCCAAACAGCGGATGGCCAGCCTGGCCCAGGGGCTGGGACTGCTGCCCGACGTCGTGGTTGACCAGCACTTCGCCGAACGTGGCCGCTTCGGCCGCTTGCTCGGACTGATCGCCGCCAACCCCAATCTGCTCGGCATGGGGGTCGATGAGGACACTTCGGCCATCGTGACCGACGAGACCCTGATGGAGGTCTACGGGCGGGGGGCGGTCTTCATCGCCGAGGCCGACCGCGCCGTGACAAATGCTTACGCCGCCCGCGGCACCGAACCCATCCTGATCTCGGGCGCACAGGTCCACTTCCTCCCCCACGCCACGACGTTCGATCTGGCCAACCGGACCCTGCTGGAGTACCGGACCGCCACCGAGCAGGCTCAAACGGCCCGCCGCACCTCTGAGCATGTGTCCACCCGGCGCGCCACCCAGCGGGTGGATGCCGAGGGCGTCCACGACCGGAACGCCGAACGGGCGGCCAAACGCCGACGACTGCGTCCCCCGAGTTAAGGAGCAGACATGACCGAGACTCCGACAGGCTCGCTGGAGATTCTGCGCACCCGTGTCTATCGGGGTCCCAACGTGTGGTCGTACGACCAGTGCGTCCATCTACTGGTGGACCTCGGCGAACTCGAACAGTGGCCCAGTGCCCGGATCCCCGGGTTCGTGGACCGGTTGATCGACGTCCTGCCCGGGGTGGGTGAGCATTCCTGTTCCACCGGACGTCGTGGCGGGTTCCTCGAACGGCTGCGGGAGGGCACCTGGCTCGGTCACGTGGCCGAGCATGTGGCGCTGCAACTGCAGTCCGAGGCTGGCCACGAAGTCCGCCGGGGCAAGACCCGCTCCGCTGATGTACCGGGTCAGTACAACGTGATCTACGGCTACCTCGACGAGCGAGTCGGGGTCGCCGCGGGGGAACTGGCCGTGCGACTGGTCAACCACCTCGTGACACCGGAACCCGGCTTCGACTTCGATGAGGAACTGGAACGGTTCCTCATCGACGCCGAACGATACGCCTTCGGGCCGTCGACCCAGGCGCTCGTGGACGAGGCCGCGAGCCGCGACATCCCCTACATCCGGCTCAGTTCCGGATCGCTCGTGCAGTTCGGGCAGGGTGTGCACCAGCGCCGGATCCGCGCGACCATGACCTCCCAGACCAGCGCACTGGCAGTCGACATCGCTTCCGACAAGGCATTGACTGCCCGCCTGTTGGGCGCGGCCGGTCTGCCCGTTCCGCACTCTCAGAGCTGCCGCACCGTGGAACAGGCCGTACGCCTGGCCGAGCGGATCGGGTACCCGGTCGTCCTCAAGCCCGCCGACGGCAACCACGGCCGCGGCGTGCAACTGGATCTGCGCGACGCTCAGGAGGTCCAGCGCGCCTTCGCCGGCGCCAAGGAGCAGTCCCGCAACGGCCGCGTGATCGTGGAGACTTACTACTCCGGCAAGGACTACCGCGTCCTGGTGGTGGGCGGACACATGGTCGCCGTGGCCGAGCGAGTACCGGCTCATGTCGTCGGCGACGGTGAGCACACCGTCACCCAACTCGTGGACATGGTCAACTCGGACCCCCGCCGGGGTGTGGGCCACGAGAAGGTGCTCACCCGCATCAAGATCAACGCGGCCGCGGAGGAACTGCTGGCATCTCAGGGCTATTCGCTGGCCGACGTTCCGGCCCCCGGAACCCAGGTCCTGCTGGCGGCCACAGGCAACATGAGCACCGGCGGCATCTCGATCGATCGCACCTACGACGCTCACCCAGACAACGTGGAGATCGCCGAGGAGGCTGCCCGGGTCGTGGGCCTGGACGTGGCCGGGATCGACTTCATCTGTCCCGACATCGCAGAACCGGTCCGGGAAACCGGTGGCGGGATGTGCGAGGTCAACGCCGCACCGGGTTTCCGCATGCATACCCACCCCACCGTCGGGGAACCGCAGTTCGTGGCGAAGGCCGTCATCGACGGGCTGTTTCCAAACGGCGCCCCGTCGAGGGTACCGATCATCGCGGTCACGGGGACGAACGGTAAGACCACGACTGCACGGATGATCTCGGCGATCTTTAAAGGCATGGGACGCAAGGTCGGAATGACCTCGACCGATGGCATCACCATCGACCAACGCCTGATCATCCAGGCCGATGCGTCAGGGCCGAAGAGCGCCCGGATGGTCCTGCAGAACCCGCGCGTCGACTTCGCGGTCCTGGAAGTGGCCCGCGGCGGCATCCTGCGCGAGGGGCTCGGCTACGACCGCAGCGACGTGGCCGTGGTCACGAACGTCGCACCGGATCATCTCGGGATCGGGGGGATCCACACCTTGGAGCAACTGGCGGACGTCAAGTCGGTCGTCGTGGAGGCGGTGCCGCGCAGCGGGACGGCGGTGCTCAATGCCGATGACCCGCTGGTCGCAAACATGCGGCGCCGGTGCAGCGGTGAGGTGATCTGGGTCAGCATGGACGATCCGGGATCACAAGGCCGGGAACTCGCGGAGGCACACTGCCGACGCGGCGGGACCGCTGTCCTGCTCGACTCCGATGATCGCGGGGAGTTCATCATCCTGCGTCAAGGCAGGCGTTCGATGCGGCTCACATACTGCGACCGACTGCCGGCCACCTACAACGGGAAGGCCCGGTTCAATGTCATGAACGCCATGTCCGCGGCCGGGGCGGCCTTCGCCCAAGGTGCCCACCTACATGACATCCGGGCGGGCCTGTCGAACTTCCTGCCCACCTGGGACTCCGCACCCGGCCGCCTGAACTACATCGACGTCAATGGCATCCACGGCTTCATCGACTACGCGCACAACGCGGCGGGTCTGCGCGCACTCGGTGAGTTCCTGCTGGGCTACCTCGACGGCCTCGCGAAGAGCAACCAGGACATCGGACGACGCCGCTGTATCGGAGTGATCGGTACGGCCGGTGACCGCCGCGACAATGACCTCGTCGAACTGGGCAAGGTGGCGGCGGAGTTCTTCGACGTGGTGGTCATCCGCGAGGACAAGAAGCGCCGCGGCCGCAACGAGGGCGAGGTGGTCGCCTTGATCGAGCAGGGTGTGAAACAGCAACCCAACGGCCGCACCCGTGAAACGGTGGTCATCCTCGACGAAGTGGAAGCCACCAAACACGCCCTGTCCCTTGCCAACCCGGGGGACGTGCTCGCGGTGATGGGCGAGGACATGCAGGCACTGGCAGACACCTTGATGGCCGAGGCCCACCGGCAGGCATAGCGCTTCGTCGCGTGCGCGGGGAGCTTGGTCGCCCCCGGCGCCCGGTTGCGGGTGAAGGGTCGCCCCCGGCCCTGGTTGCTGCGAAGGCTCGCCCTCGGCGCCCGATTGTGACGAAGCCCTACCAGGACCGGCTTCGTGACAAACTGAGCGCCAGCGACGAGTGGACCCCGCAACAACGTCACACCCGGCTCCCGGACACCCACAACTTCGTCACAAGCGCGGGCTAAACGAGGTCCAACGACCGGCGTGCGGACCTCAACCCCCCCACGTGGCGGCGTCCACTTCGAACCCGCGTCGCTGCGTGATCCAGTCCTGCAGTTCCGGCAGTTGTTCGGCCACGGTGATCACCACGATGTCACCGGCGGCACTGCGCGGTACGAGTTCGCGCAACGCGTGTAACTCGCTGTTGAAGCATTCCGTCGACGACGATCCCGCCACCTCCATTCCAGCGATGAACTGGGCCCTCATCTCCTCGGCCGTACGGTCGCGCAGGTAAGCGGGCTTGTCCAGCGGAAACGGCTGGTCAGCCAGATCGGCGGCGACGAAGCCCATCCCCTGCAGCACCTCGTCGTTGCGATCGCCCGCCGTGCCGAACCCGACCCAAAGCCTCGCCCGATCGGACAGCGATCGCGCCGTGGTGAGCAGTTCCCGCAGACTGTCCGGGTTGTGGGCCATGTCGAGGATCACCAACCGGGAATCGACCGACCAGCAGTTGAAACGTCCCGACGAGAGGGTGCGGTCCGGACGGAACGTTCGCAGTGCCGTCCGGACAGCCGGGAGCGGAATGCCTGCGGCCAACGCGGCCGAAGCGCCCGCGAGGACGTTGAGGACGTTGAAGCGCGCGTGCCCACCTACGGTGATCGGCATCTCCGCCAGCGCCCCGAGGTCGGCGTTCAACGAGCCCTCGACCACAACCCGCCCTTCCTTCACCGTGGTGAACCGGGTGCCTTGCGGTTCGGCATCCAGACCGAAGAACCACGTCTGCCCCGGGCTCTGCTCGGCCATGTGACGCACGAGCGGCTCGTCAGCGTTGAGCACGGTCCATCCGTCGGCATCAACGATGCGGACCACCGTCGCCTTGACCATTGCCAGTTGTTCGACCGTGTTGATCCCGTGACTGCCCAGGTGATCCGCAGCCACATTGGTGACGACGCTGACGTCCACCCGGCCCACGCTCATCCCCCGCAGCAACAATCCCCCGCGGGCGGTCTCCAGCACCGCGAACTCGACTCCCGGCTCGGCGAGAACGCGTCGGGCTCCCCCAGGTCCGCTGTAGTCACCGGACTCCACGAGTTCGCCGTCACGGAACACCCCGTCGGTGCTCGACCATGCGGTCGACAGACCGGCGGTCCGGGCACAGTGGGCGATGATCCGGGTGGTCGTGGTCTTGCCATTGGTCCCGCTGATCGCCACACACGGCACCACCGGGTCCAGAATGTCGAAAGGCTGGGTCGCGGTCAGTCCCGGAATCGGCGGCGGAGCCTCGTACAGGAGCGCCCGCGCGGTTTCCAGGTGGGCGGCCGCCACGGCGCGGTCCTGCACCGGCCACGCGACCACGTAGCCTTCGTCGGTGAGCCTGGTCACCACCTCGCCGACGGTCAGGTCGAAGCCAACCGCGGCCGCGGCTCTCAGCACGGTTTCGACGGTCTCGTGACGGCCCTCCCACGGCCCGGACAGCGACAGCCTGACAGCGGGACCCGGGATGTCCGGATTCGGTCCTGGGAGGACACGCGCATCGAGAATCACCGTCACGACTGCAAGCGTCTCACGGGTTACCGGCAGAATGCGGGTGTGACCTTGGATCCCGGAGCCCGCAGCCGGCTCGACCCCCAGTTCGCGGCGATCGCCGTGGCACCCCTCGAGGACGCGGTGCTTGGTGAGTGCGCGCGCCAGGGTGCGACTTATGCGGTCATGCGTGTGCATCAGACCAAGAACCGCACGGTCCACGTTCGGGATCTCGAGGTGGAGACAGCGGTGGACCATCGCGACCTCGGTGTGGGCGTGCGAGTCGTCCTGGACGGGGCGTGGGGCTTTGCCGCGACCAGCCAGCTCGAGGTCGACTCCGTGCGCGTCGCCGCCATGAGAGCCTGCGACCTGGCCCGGCGCTGCGCATCGCTGCCCGGGCCGGACGTCGTGCTCGCCGACGAGCCCGTGGCCCACGGCATTCACGTCTCGGATTACGACATCGACCCGTTCACGGTCGACATGGCTGACACGGTCGCCGTTCTGCGCCACAACTGTGAGCTGCTTTCCGGCGTCGACCACACCAGCGCCACGGTCGAGTGTGCACTCGAATCCACCTACCTCGCTGGTCTGGACGGCTCCCGGATCTGGCAGCAACGCGCCCGGACGTACCCCGCGTACACCGCCGTCCGACTCACCGAGTCGGGATTCGATGACATGTCCACGCTGGCCCCGCCGGCCGGCCGGGGCTGGGAGTACTCGGTGACCGGCTGGGACTGGTCCCGGGAATTGGCCGAACTGCCTGATCTGCTGGGCGAGAAGATCGCCGCGCCGGGCATCGAGCCTGGCCGCTACGACCTCGTGATCGACCCCTCCAACCTGTGGCTGACCATTCACGAGTCGGTGGGGCATGCCACTGAGAAAGACCGCGCCCTGGGTTATGAGGCGAACTACGCGGGCACCTCCTTCGCCACCGTCGACATGCTCGACCGCCTGCAGTACGGGAGTCCGCTCATGAACGTAACCGCAGACAGGACCGTTGCCCACGGCCTGTCCACGGTGGGCTGGGACGACGAGGGGGTCGCCGCTCAGCAATGGGACCTGGTGCGTGACGGCGTGCTGGTGGGGTACCAGCTCGATCGGCAGATGGCCGGACCCGGCGACCGTTCCAACGGGTGCGCGTACGCCGACAGCGCGCAACACGTACCGATCCAGCGGATGCCCAATGTCAGCCTGCAACCCGATCCGGACGGACCCGACACGTCCGCGCTGATCGCGGGGGTCGACGACGGCATCTACGTCGTCGGCGACAAGTCGTGGTCGATCGACATGCAGCGGTTCAACTTCCAGTTCACCGGACAGCGCTTCTTCCGCATCCGCAACGGCAGACTGAACGGGCAGGTGCGTGATCTGGCCTACCAGGCGAACACGCTCGACTTCTGGCGCTCCCTGCGGGCACTGGGCGGGCCCCGGACCTACGTGCTGGGCGGAGCGTTCAACTGCGGCAAGGGTCAACCCGGTCAGGTGGCTGCCGTGTCCCACGGCTGCCCGACAGCTGTGTTCTCGTCGGTGAATGTCCTGAACACCCGTGAGGAGGCCGGACAGTGACCGCCGAGCAGTTCGTCAGCGCCGCCCTGGAGAACCTCGAGCACGGTTGTGTCATCCACCGGAGCGCGCACACACAGAATCTCCGATGGGCGAACTCGGCGCTGACGACCAACGGCGACACCCAGACCTCGAATCTCACGGTCATCGCGTTCGACCACGGTCGTGACGGCATCCGGGTGGGGATCCGGTCCAGTGAGGTCGGCGAGCCCGGGGACGCCGCCGTACTTGCCAGGGGCAGCGTCGAGGACGCCCGGGGGGCGCCAGTGAGCGAGTCTGCACCCCTGACCGACGGTGGCCGGTCAGACGATTTCGCCAGCGACCCCCAGGCACTGGATCCCCGGACCACCGACAGGCTCCTGGAAGCCGCGGGCACGTTCCTGGAGATGCCCGGTCGCCAGTTCGGGTACGCCGAACTCGGCACCACCACGACATACCTGGCGACCACTGCCGGTACCCGCCGTCGGCAGGTTCAGGACGAGGTCAGGTTCGAGGCCTCTGTGCGCGATGAGGGCGGTTCCACGTGGTGGGGCACCAACACCCTCGCCACCGACTTCGATGCCGCCGCCCGGGCCGAACAGGACCGACTCGAATGGCAGCACGTCCGCGAGGATCTCGAACCGGGTCGGTACCCGGTGATCCTGAGCCCCTCGGCGGTGGCCGATCTGCTGATCTACCTGGCCTGGTCGGCCAACGGCCGGGACGCCGCCGAAGGCCACAACGTGTTCGCGCGGGCCGGCGGCGGGACCCGGCTGGGTGAGCAACTGACCCGCCGCACAATGACGCTGTCCGCCGACCCGCAATATCCCGGGCTCGCCACCTCTGATCGAGTGGTCGTGGACTCGAACTCGAGCATGGAGTCGGTCTTCGACAACGGTCTTCCACTGCGGCGCCGGTCCCTGATCGAGGACGGCCGGCTTGTGAGCCTGCGTGCTAGCCGGCCCACCGCCGCCCGGTTCGGCCTCGAGCCCGTCTACCTCGCCGACAACCTCATCCTCACCGACAACGCCGGCGACGGCGACCTGACCGATCTCCTGGCCCGGACCCATAATGGCGTTCTCGTGAACTGCTTGTGGTACATCCGGGAGGTCGACCCACAGAACCTGCTGCTTACCGGCTTGACCCGCGACGGTGTCTACCGGGTGCGTGACGGTGAGGTCGTGGCGGCGCTGCCGAACTTCCGGTTCAACGTCGCGGTACCCGATCTGCTGGACCGGGTGGTGGATGCGACGAAAACCTCCGCCTGCCTGCCCCGGGAGTGGGCCGACTGGTTCACCCGGACGGCGATGCCCGCGTTGTCCGTCGATGGGTTCAACCTCAGCAGTCGCAGTGATGCCGTATGAGCCGGCGTTCACTCGTGTGCGCGCGGGCCGATCTGACGCTGTTCGTTGAGAACGATCATGGGCGGCGCCTTCTCCGAGCGCCCGCGGCCGGCGTTGGCCATCACCACGGCGATGTAGGGCAGCACCACGGCACCGGCCACAAGCGTCCATCGCAGCCAGCCGCTGGCGATGATTGCCCCGACGAAGCAGACGGTCCGGATCGCCATCGAAATGAGGTAGCGGCGGGTCCGGAGACGCTGGTCCTCGCTGAGCGGGACCTGTGCCCCGGTGATCGGGATGACGTCGTTCGACCTCGCCACTGTTCCACGGTAGTCTCGCCTGGGCATACCCGCCATTCCCCGGGGGCGCAATGACCACCGCAACTGTCGAACCACCCGGCGTGCGCAAGCGATCGCGCACTTTCGAGGCGGGCGTTTCCGTCGTCGTGGGCCTGCACCTGGTGCTGTGGACCGTCGTGATGGCGGGCGGTTGGCTCTATTGGGACGACTTCATCCTGCAAGGTCAGGCAGCGCGGCTCGGGTTGTCCACAGAGTTGCTGTTCAACAACCATGACGGTCATGTGATGCCACTGACATATGCGGTGGTGTGGCTGACGCAGGAACTCGGCGGCTTGGACTATGGCCTCGTCGCATGGAGCATGCTCGTCGGGGAGGTCGTGCTCGTAGTCGCCGCCGTCGCAGCCTTCACGACTTTGCTGGGCCGCGGTGTTGCGACCGTGGCGGCATTGGCCGTGTTCCTGCTGAGCCCGATCATGCTTCCAGGACTGACCTGGTGGTCGGCCGCCTTGACGCTGGTTCCGCTGATGTCGTGCGCATTGTTCGCGACCGTGAGTCACGTCCGGTACCTCGCCACCGGGTCGATGCCCGCGTTGATCACCACCTTCGGGCTGGTGGTGACCGCTCTGGGCTTCTTCGAGAAGAGCCTGCTGATCCCCGCCTGGTTGTTCCTCGTGACGGTTCTGGTGGATCCGCGACCAGGGTTCTTCTCGGCAGCCCGCAGCAGTCTGGCCACCAGGTGGCGGCTGTGGCTCGGCTGGGCGGTGGTGCTGATCGTCTACCTGATCGGGTTCTCGCAGGTGTCCGAGGGGCGCACACGGATGCCCACGGGCCCCGGCCAGGTCGTGGAACTGCTGTCGAGCGCGGTCTTCAACACCATCGGGGTGGGCCTGGTGGGCGGCCCCGTGCGCTGGACACCGGTCGACTTCAGCGCCTCGTACGCCGACCCTCCTGCGTGGGTCATCGGACTGGGCATCCTGGTCGGCGGTGGGCTGGTAATAGCCGGCACCAGGCGTCCGGGGGTGGCGCGCAAGGCATGGTGGGCCGCTGCCGTCTACCTGGCCCTGGATCTGACAGCGTTCGCTGTGGGCCGCCTCGGCCCCGCAGGTGACCCGGCCGTGGTCCAGGCGGGCCGCTATGTGGCCACAGCCATGATCGGCATCAGCGTCGCTGTCGGCGCGACGATCGCCTCGCAACTTCCGGTACTCCGTCGACCACGCCTTCGCGCGCCGCTTGTGGCGGCCGCCGCGATCGCCGGTTTCCTGATGCTCGTCTCGTCGCTTTCCTACGCGGCGATCTGGTCGAAGAACCCCGCCGAGGGCTGGGTGGGCAACGCGCGCGCCGACCTGGCCGCCAGCGATCCCACGACTCCGCTGCTCGACCAGGACGTGCCTGATTTCCTGCTGCTACCGGTGACGCACCCGTACAACCAGGCCAGCTGGTTCCTGGCTCCGCTGCCTCAACAGCCCGGTTTCGCCACGAGCACCGACGAACTTCAACTGCTCGACAACCGCGGCAAACTGGTCCCGGCACAGATCGACGGGGCGACCGCCCTGCCGAGTCCTGACGGCTGCTATGCCGTGCCCGCCGGCGCTGCCGTGACCATCGCGCTGGAGCACCCGCTCATTGCGTGGGCGCACACCGTTGCGCTGCGGTACACGGCCCAGACCACCGGATTCGTCAATGTCTCCATCGGGGACGGGAAGCCGGTGGCCGCGGAAGTGCTCACGGGGTCGCACTCGGTGTTCGTCCGCGCCGAAGGCGGCGAATCCACGGTCACCGTCACGTCGACCGATGCCGTCCTGTGCATCGATGCCGTGCAGGTGGGCAAGGTCATCCCGACCGATCTGGCTTACGGTGGACGCACAGACATCACCGATCAGCTGCAGAACCTGTCGTGACGACCGGTCGGGCGGAAAACGGAGCGCATATGAGCAACAGGACCTACCGGCTCACCGAGATCGTGGGGACATCGCCGGACAGCGTGGACCAGGCCATCAGGAACGGCATGGAGCGGGCCGGGCAGACACTGCGGCACATCGACTGGTTCGAAGTCACCGACATCCGCGGCTATGTACGAGACGGCGACGTCAACCACTTCCAGGTGACCATGAAGATCGGTTTCCGCCTCGAGGACGAGTAAGTGTCCGATGCGCTCTCCGTGCTCCGGCAGCCGAAGTGGCTGGCGATGTTGCTCGCGCTGCCGGCCTTGATCGCCTTGTGTTTCGTGGCGGCGAAGTGGCAGTACGGCCGGCACGAGGTGCGAGCGGCCGAGCAGAACATGGCGGATGCGGCCGGGACCACGCCTCCCGTGGCGCTGAGCGCAGTGCTGGGCCCGGGTCAACCGCTCGAGCGCGACCAGAAGTACACCCCGGTGACCGTCACCGGCGTGTACGACCAGGAATCGGTCCTGATCCGCAACCGATCGCTCAATGAGGTGGCCGGGTTGTGGGTTGTCTCGGCCTTGCGTGCAGCGGACGGCACCGAGATCCTGGTGCTCAGAGGCTGGATGGAGGCGACCCGGGACAACGCGCAGACCGCCGTTGCCCCCTTGCCGCCCTCCGGCACCGTGACCGTGACCGGTGTTCTGCAGGAGTCCGAGGTGAAACGCGGTGCGGGGATCCTGAGCAATGGTGAGGCGACGTCGCTGAACACCGAAGCCCTGTGCCCGGAACCGACCTGCTATCGCGCCTACTTGCAGGCGACATCGTCCCAGCCGGCGGACAGTGTGCAGCCGATTCCGGTAGAGGGTCCTGGTCTCGGACCGCACCTCGGTTACGCGGGACAATGGGTCATCTTCGCGATCATGCTCCCGATCGGCTACGTGATCCTGATCAGGAGGGAGATCAAGGAGACACGTCGGCCCGCGGATGCACTAACCGGTTCGGGCTGAGGCAGCATGGGGTCATGGACCTGGGACTGAAGGATCGCTGCTTCGTCGTGACCGGGGCGTCGCGGGGCCTCGGATTCGCTGCGGCGAAGACAGTAGTGGCTGAGGGTGCCAACGTGGTGCTGGTGGCCAGGGACCAAGGGGTCCTGGACGCCGCCGTGGAGAGCCTCGGACCGGATCACGCGGTTGGGATCGCTGCCGATCTCGCCGCCGAGACCACCTCCGAGATCGCGACCGCGGCCGCACTGGGTCGCTTCGGTCGGCTTGACGGGGCTCTTATCAGCGCCGGCAGCCCACCGCCCGGAACCCCCATGGGCGCCTCCGAATCCGCCTGGCGACAAGCGTTCGAGACGATCTTCCTCGGCGGCCTGCGAATGGCCAGAGCGACGGTCTCGGCCACCACGGCAGAACACGAGCCCACCGGTACTGGCGGCAGCATCGTGTTCGTGCTGTCGACGTCGGCGCGCTCACCGATTCCGGGGCTGACGCTGTCGAACGGGCTACGACCCGGTCTGGCGATGATGATCAAGGATCTCGCCGACGAGATCGGACCACAGGGCTTCCGGGTGAACGGCATCATGCCGGGACGGATCGCGACCGACAACGTGTTCGCCCAGGACGCCAGGCAAGGCAATCCGGAATCGGTCCGCAAGCGACGGGAGGCGACCATCCCGCTGCGCCGTTACGGAGAGCCGGCGGAGTTCGGCGCCGTGGCGGCTTTCCTGCTGTCGCCAGCCGCCTCGTACATCAGCGGCTCGCTGGTGGCCGTGGATGGCGGCGCCTTGCGGTCACTGTGAGGCCGTGAGGCTGAACTGTTCGTAGTGCCTGGCGTACAACCCGCCGTGGGCGAGCAACTCATCGTGACGACCTCGTTCGGCGATGCGACCGTCCTCCACGACGAGGATCAGGTCGGCGTCACGGACCGTCGACAGTCGGTGGGCGATCACCAATGAGGTACGCCCGGTGAGTGCCGCGGACAATGCCCTCTGCACAGCACGCTCGTTCTCACTGTCGAGGTGCGCCGTGGCTTCGTCCAGCACGACCACCCCGGGACGCTTCAACAGCAGGCGCGCGATGGCCAGGCGCTGCTTCTCACCGCCCGACAACCGGTATCCCCGATCCCCCACCAGCGTGTTCAAGCCGTCGGGCAGGGTCCGCAGCAAGTCGGCGATCTGGGCGTCCTCGCAAGCCGCCCATATCTGCTCCATGGACGCGGTGGGCGACGCGTACCGCAGATTGGCCTCGATGGTGTCGTGGAACATGTGCGCGTCCTGTGTGACGTATCCCACCGTGGCTCGCAGGGAATCGAGGCGCAGGTCGCGAACGTCGACTCCGTCGAGCAACACGGCTCCTCCGTCCACGTCGTAGAGCCTTGCGACCAGAGCCGTGATGGTGGTCTTGCCCGCACCACTGGGTCCGACCAGCGCCACCATCGCCCCGGCCGGGACCTCAAAATCGACTCCGTGCAGGATCTGCTCGCTGCTGCGCGCCTCCTCCACGGCCACAGCCTCCAAGGAGGCCAGCGACACCTCCGACGGTGACGGGTAGTGGAAGTCGACGTCCCGGAACCGCACGCTCACCGGCCGTGCCGGCAGATCGATCGCCCCCGCCCGCTCGGTGATCAACGGTGGCAGGTCCAGCACCTCGAAAACGCGCTCGAAACTCACCAGCGCCGTCATCACGTCGACTCGGACATTGCTCAGCGCGGTCAGCGGTCCGTACAACTGGGCCAGCAGGCCCGTCAGCGCGAGTAGGGTGCCGAGGCTCAAGGCGCCGGTGATGACCAGGTTGCCGCCCAAGCCGTACACAAGGGCCGTGGCCAAGGCGGCCACCAAAGTGAGCGCGGTGAAGAAGTACCGGTTCGCCATGGCGATCTGCACTCCGATGTCGCGGACCCGCGCCGCCTTGTCGGAGAATGCAGCGTCCTCCTGGGCTGGGCGCCCGAACAGTTTGGTGAGCAACGCCCCGCCGATGTTGAACCGCTCGGTCATCTGCGTGCTCATGTCCGAGTTCATCTGCATCTGCTGACGTGTCAGGCCAGCCAGCCGCCGGCCCATCCACTTTGCCGGCAG
>JAWKJM010000005.1:0-259207 GCA_041393775.1 Candidatus Nanopelagicales bacterium | reverse complement strand
TGTGCCTCGACCCTGCGACACGCCTGCTGCACGAAATGGGTTTCGGAACGCCCAGGTGCTGGCAATCGGAATCCGCGCTGTGCTAGTCCACCTAGCGACTTTCGGTGGTCGTCGACGGTGTGTCCTGGCCGGTTGGGACGTCCCAGCCCTGTCCGGGCAGCACCCTGGTGGGGCCGTCTCGATGTCTAATGGACGTCCCGGCGAGGGAGGTCATGATGTCGGATCGCGAATGGGCACCGTTGGGGGAACCCGATGAATCCAGGGCGGCGGCCGCGCGTGGACTGGCGGCGTCGATCACGGTGCTGGAAACGGGCCAGTTCTTCGTGTTGGAGACTGTGCCGGCCGCGTCTGTACCGGACGAGGTCGTGTGGGTCGCGGTCGCTAACTATGGGCACAACTTGTTGATGCTGGAGGTTCCGGGTGACGACATGTTGCCCGCGAACGGGCGGTTGACCCGGGAGCAGCAGGATCGGCTGCGGGAGTTCGGTTTCGTGGCCCCGTCGGGCTGCCACGAGTTGGTCGGGCGAGGCGACACGTGGCACTGGCCGTTCGGCATTCACGATGCTGTGGCCGCCGCTGAGATGGTGGTGTGGGTGCAGGAGGTCATCTTCTGCCTTCCCCACCCACTGTTGATGTCGGATGTGCGCGGTGGCTCGCTGCTGGATAGTGGGCCGCAGCCGTGTCTGCACGATGTCCAGATGCACACTCTCAGCGGGATGCATCATGGGTGAGTCAACGCGTCTGGGTGGTCCGTCGGATCTCGGCGCGCAGGGTGCGCCACGGCTCGGCCTTGTTGACCGCCGCGTGCAGGCTGCGCAACGCGAGGGCAGTGTTGTTCGGGTTTGCGCGCAGCAACGTGATCGCTTCTTCGATCAGCGCCACGATCTGTTCGACCGTGTCGGGTGGCAGGGGTTTGATGTCGGGGGTCTTACCTTGCCGCTCGAGTTCGTTGGCGGACCGCAAGTACCGGCGGCATTCGGTGCAGCGCACGCCGCGGCGCCGCACGATGTTTCCGCATCCGTTCGTCGCGCACGTTCGGACTGGCACGCGCCACCTCCCTCGCTGTGCGGCACCGGACACGCGGAACACCGTCACTGACGTAGTAGACAGCCAACCATTGGCGGATAGATGGACGCAACTCAACTTCTAACCAGCCAATCCTTGGCAGTTTATGTGTCTCGTCGGTTCTGGGGCGCCGATGTGTGTGCCCGTCCCAGTCAACAGGAGGTTCCAGATGGACAAGACAACAGGGCGCATCCACGTTCCCAGTGGTGTGCCAGCCGCCGCGGGCACCATCGCGCATCAGGTTATCGGTGACCTGCTCACCACCGACGCGCAGCAGGTGGTGTCGGTCACCGAGGTGGACCGGATGGTTGAGCATCAGTGCAGAAGCCTCGGCCGGTCACTGAACGCCCGGCGGGTACGCGCGTTGGCTCTCACCTCAGCGTGCAAGTACCTGTCGCTGCTGCGCCCCACCCACGCCGAGTTCATCGGCGCGGAGGTGACCCTCACCGACGGGCGGGCAGACCTGGTGTGGCTGCTCCCCGACGGCGACGTCTTCATCGACGAGTTGAAGACGGCCCGGTACCTCGACGAAACCTCCGCTGTCATTCAGGCCACCCGGTACGCACAGGCAGGGGCCGACATATTCGGCGACGGGTTCGCCGGAGTGCGCGTCGTCACCACAACACAGGAACGCCGAAGCCTGCTCATCACCCCCGACCTGAACGTGCTGCCGCTGGCAGACACCCCCCTGGCGATCCGGGCACTCCGAACACCAGCCGTCATCGACCTGCGGGCGGTGTGACATGGCACGCATCGACCCACTGGTCCGTTCGCAGGTCATCGCATCCCTACAGATGATCCTCGACCGGGAGGGAACCGTCGGTTGGGCGACGATCCGGAGGATGGGCGACCTGTACGGGATTCCGGTTCATACGGTGTATCGGTGGTCCCGTCGCCTCGGTCAAGGCGACGACCCCACTGTCGACGGGCGCAGGACTACAGGCGATCCTGAGGGCCTGCCGGACGAGGTGCTGCGTCTTCTCGCGCATAACCCGACCTTGCGCGCCGCGCACAAGGCGGCTGTCGCCCAGGGGGTGTATGCGGGGTCGTACCGGCAGTTCGTGCGGGATGTGGACCGGCTTTCTCCGGCTTTGCGAGCGGGGCTGGCGGACGGGAAGGATGCTCTGATTCGGCTGCTGCCGACGATGGCGTATCCGCTGGTGGGCCGCAATGAGACGTGGGTGTTGGATCACACACAGTCGGATGTGCGGTGTGTGGTGCCGCGCGGCAGTCATCTTGTGCGCCCGTGGGTGAGCATCTTGAAGGACAAGGGCACCCGAGTTGTGGTGGCCATTGGTGTGAGCGCCGATCGGACCCGGGCTACGGACGTGGTCGGGTTGATGGCGGCGGCGATGCTGCAGCAGACCGGGCTGGGCGGGAACGTTCCGGTTGGTGGACGGCCGGAGAGTGTCTTGTGTGACAACGGCGGGGAGAACGTTTCCGATCAGATTGTTCAGGGAATGGCGATGCTTGGGGTGGCGATGCTGCCGACAACGCCGGGGCATTCGTGGCAGAACGGCTCGGCGGAGAACATCATCCGGCTGTTCCAGCAGCAATGCGAGGCGACCTTGCCCGGCTACGTCAAGGGTGGCTCCGCTGTCGACGGCGGGTTGCGGTTCACGGAGAACACGTACGAGCAGGAGGACAAGGACCGGCTGTTGACGGTGGAGGCGCTGCAGGCGCGGGCTGTGCAATGGGCGATCGGGTACAACGCGACGCCCGGCGCCGACGGGCTGTCGCCGCTGCAACGGTGGGAGGAGTCCGACGGCACCGACATTGTGGGGGTCGGTGACGAAGAGGTGGCGTTGGCGATGACGACCGCAAGTCACAAACACGCGGTCACGAAGAACGGCATTTACTTCCGTAACCGGGAGTATCAGGCTGCGTTCACCGCCGACTACGTCGGCCGGGGGAAAGTCCTGACAGTCAGGTTCCTGCCGGGCGTGACGGACTGGATTGACTGCTACTACGACGACCGGCGGGTGGGGCGGGCCTACCTGAAGGCGTCGCTGCCGCGCAGCGAACAAGCCGCGATCATCCGGGCCCGCCAGACAATGACCGCAAAGGTCAGGAACGCGGAACGGGAGTCCGTGCGGGTACGGCAGGCCGAAGCGCTCGGCGACACGGCCGACAACCAGGTACCCGCTGGGGAACGCCGGGAACCGCACCGCAACAAGACCCGCAAGAAGCACCGGGCCGAGTTCGGCGGTGGGGCAACGTCGGAACGGGAAGCCGAACAGATGCGGAAGAACCAGGCACTCGTCGTGGAAATGTTCGGCCACATCCTTGATGAGCCTTTGAACGACGGGGGTGCGGAATGACGAGCCTTGCCCCCCTACTCACGAACGGGCAAGCCCCCGACCTTCCGGCAGCGCTCGCAGAAACGTCAACCATGCGCAACGCGACCGTCGGGTTCCGGCTCGCGTTGAAACAAAACGCGATCATGTTGATGGACGGCCCGCCCGGCACCGGGAAGACCACAACCGCCGCCTACCTGATCGGTCAGGCCATCGCCGACGGCGTCCCGACGGTGTATGTGGCAATCCCGGAACGCCCCTCCCCCACCGAACTGCTCCGCGTCCTCATCGAAGCGATTTCCGGCACCCCCGGCGTCGGCTCGAAACATGACATGGAGAACGAGGCCAGGGCGCTGCTGAGAGACCACGGCGGACTGATCGTGGTGGACGAGGTGCAGAATTTGCGCCGGGCCGGGCTGCAGGAACTCCGCTATCTCCACGACGACTCCCAAACGAACGTCTCGATGCTGATTTGCGGCTGGCAGGCCGACGAGGTGATCCGGGCCCAGCCCGACCTGAACTCCCGCGTCCGATACCGCACAGGGTTCCAGCCCCTGCCCCGCAGAGACGTTGTCGGGGTGGCACGCCAGTTGGATCCGCGGCTGGCCGACACCGACGACGACGTGTTGCTGTGGATTGACGACGCGTACGCCCACGGCATTCTGCGGAACTGGAACAGCATCGCTGTGACAGCCCGCGACCTGCTACCCAGCCACGAGTTCTTGACCGGGCAGACAGCGCAAGGTTTGGTTGCCGTGCTGGACAGCCAGATCCTCAACGTCGCGAGGGAGGCTGTGTGACCTCCGTCTGCTGCTACCAAACGTCGCCTGACTTGCCGGGTGAACGTTCCGCTCGGCTCATAACACCCGACGGGTCCCAGTTCGCGTGGGCGGCCCGCCCCGACGACCGCCGCGGCGCATCCCTCATCTTCGACGGGCTCGCCGCAACCGGAGTCGACTGGCGGGTCAACCCGCCCATCCGCGTGGACATCGCAGACGACGGTGACCATCTCGTCGCCCGGCTGCGAGTACGCGGAACGAAGCAGATCATCGTCACGAACGCCCACTACCTGGTTCCACCGATCCGTCAGATCGCGATTGACCTGGCCCAACGGGTCGGCGCTGACCTGGTGTTCTCCTACGAGGACGGGCACGGCACCACCCTGCACCGCAGCGGCCTGCTGGACGACGCCGACCGGTTCGGCTGGCCGTGCCACCCGGAAACCGAACCGCCGTTCACTACTACCCCCGACGACCGGGCGCCCACCGATGAGCGCTCAGAACCGTCGCCGTTCCCGCCAGTGATCGCCACAGTCGGGTTCGGACTCTTCCGCCACTGGAACCTCCAACTCCTCACATCCCGAGAGTTCACGCACCTGGACGAGTTGTACTGCTCCGCCTACGAGCAAACGCGCGCCGTCGCCGACCCCGACAGAGAGCAGATCGCCGCCCTGGCACACACGCTGCTTAACCGGCCAACCCGCCCAGCCGCGATCACCGCACTGCGCGCCATGCAAGCCGCCCTGTTCCGCAACGGCGTCCTATGGCGCCTGCCCCTGTCAAGCCTGGACGCGTGGCGGGAATCCCCCGACAGCCACACCATCACCGACCACGAATACCGCCGCCTGACAAAACTCCACAACCCAGAGACCGCAGCCATCGCAGTTCTCGCCGCCCTGCAAATCCCCATCTACGCAATGCGGAATGCGCGCCTCACCGGCAGCACACTCACAATCCCGGGCGAGGCCCCGGTCGCCGTGCCGGATGCGGCGATATTCCCCCTGCAGGTCGCCGCGGAACTGACCGGCGGGCGACTTGTCACCGGCAGCCAACGCCAGATCAATCTCACTGTCAGATACCTCACCCAGCAGTTCGGATTCCCGCTTCCCGCGCCCCGAGGTCAGACCGACCAGCGCCGACCCCTGATGCACCCCGACGACCTCATCGTCCTCCACTACCGCAAGGACACCTGATGAGCGCCACCAAACTCGCCAACGGGAAAACGTCAATCCAAGTTAACGGGCTGCTCGTCGCTACCGGCATCACCCGCGTCGGGCTGTCCGTCCGAGAAGTCGCCCGTCGCTGCGGCGTCACCTTCAACATCATCTACCGCATCACCCGGGACAACGAGTACAGCGCCGACCTTCCGCTGCGACACCTCACCCAACTCGCAGACCTGCTCGACCTGACCCTCACCGACATTCTCAACACCGCGCCCCTACCCAGCGAACAACCGGAAATCCCAGATCCAGACCTCACCGGAAGCATCGACACTGCTGACTGCGACGCGGAACGCCTCGCCGCCGTTCTGGCCCTCTCCGACCACCTCGGCGGGCCTGAAACAATCGCGCAAGGTCTCGGCTGGACACTGAACCGGCTCCACGAAGCCCGCCACCGGCTCAATCAGCACCTCGCCCCAATTGGCCTGAAAGCGACCACCCTGAACGACCACGTCTACCTCACAACAACAGTCCGAGAACTGCGCGGCGCCCGCCAACGCGACGTGCAACGCATCGAAGTGCTCGAAACCCGCGACCGCCCACTGAACAAGACCCTCGCGCGCATCCTGGACGACGCACTCAACGGCCGGCACCCCCACAGCCACCGCGACGGAGACAAACCCGCCCTCGGCTACGCCGTCAACGTCGGATACCTCGCCCCAGACCCCCGCAACAAACGCGACCTCGGGGTCACGGCCGCATTCCTCGACGCCTTCCCCGACCTCTAAACCACCGACAGCAGAAGGCCCCCGACCGTTGTGGTCGGGGGCCTTCTGCTGTCGGCTGACCTTCTCGTGACTCACTTGCATTTCCGTGTCACGACACTTTCAAATGCGTGTCATTTCACTTTCATTCACCTGTCAAATCTCTTGCAATTGCGTGTCATTCTGCACTCAGCTGCAGCCGCTGGTCGACCCGCAGCCTTCACACACGTAGCACGACCCCGCCGGGCGCATCTTGATCCCACAGGTCATGCACAACGGGGCATCCGCGGTCTTGCCGGTGATCGCCTCCAACAACTCCGCCGAGGAGTGGACCGAGGAGGGAACGCTGGCTGCGCCGAACTCGTGTTCGGCCACCAACTCCTCTTCGACGTCCTCGGACACCGCGGTCGGCGACACCGACGCGTGACCAGCCGACTCGTTGAGTTGTTCCGCCCGCTCGTCGGCGGTGAAGATCCCCAGGCCCGCCCGCTTCTCGTAGGGCAGGTGGTCCAGAGCCAGCCGGCGGAAGATGTAGTCCATCATCGACTGAGCCATCCGGACGTCGGGATCGTCGGTCATGCCGGAGGGCTCGAAGCGCATGTTCACGAATTTCGAAACGTACGCCTCCAACGGCACGCCGTACTGCAGTGCGATCGAGATGGCGATGGAGAAGGCGTCCATCACACCAGCCAGCGTCGACCCCTGCTTGCCGAGTTTCAGGAACACCTCCCCCAGTCCGTCGTCGGGGTACGACCCTGCGGTCATGTAACCCTCGGCGCCACCCACGCTGAACGAGATGGTCTGGCTGGGACGTACCTTGGGCAGCCGCTTGCGGACGGGACGGTACTCGGTGATGACCTCCGCCGGCGCGGCCTTCTTCTCGTTCTTGCCGTCCGAAAGCGGCTGGCCGACCTTGCAGTTGTCCCGGTAGATGGCCAATGCCTTCAGCCCGGTCTTCCATCCCTGGAAGTAGATCTCCTCCACGTCCTCGATCGACGCCGACTCTGGCATATTGACCGTCTTGGAGATCGCCCCGGACAGGAACGGCTGCACCGCAGCCATCATCCGGACGTGCCCCATTGGGCTGATGGCACGCTCACCCATGGCGCAGTCGAACACCGAGTAATGCTCGGGCTTGAGCCCGGGTGCATCGACGACGTGGCCGTTCGCGGCGATGTACTCCACGATCGCCTCGACGGTCTCCTCGGCATAGCCGAGTTTGTGCAGCGCACGCGGAATGGTCTGGTTGACGATCTGCATCGAACCACCACCGACCAGCTTCTTGAACTTGACCAGCGAGAAGTCCGGCTCGATGCCGGTCGTGTCGCAGTCCATCATGAAGCCGATGGTCCCCGTGGGTGCCAGAACGCTGGCCTGCGCGTTGCGCCACCCGTGCTTGGCGCCGATCGTGTTGCCCTCGTCCCAGACCCGGGACGCAAGGTTCAGCACGTCGCCGTCCAGCGCGGACACGGTGCACACAGTGTCGGTAGCCGCAGCATGCTTGCGCATCACGCGTGCATGCGCCGCAGCGTTGCGCGCGTAGCCCTTGTACGGACCGACGACCCCGGCGAGTTCGGCCGAGCGTTTGTAGGCAGCGCCGGTCATCAGGCTGGTGATCGAGGCCGCCAGCCCGCGGCCGGCGTCGGAATCGTACGCCAATCCGCAGGCCATGAGCAGCGCCCCGAGGTTCGCATACCCGATCCCCAGTTGACGGTAGTCGCGGGTGGTCTCGCCGATCGCCTCGGTCGGGAAGTCGGCGAAGCAGATCGAGATGTCCATCGCGGTAACGATCAGCTGGACCGACTTGCTGAACCGTTCGGCGTCGAACGAGCCGTCGTCCTGCAGGAACTTCAGCAGGTTCAGCGAGGCCAGGTTGCACGAACTGTTGTCCAGCGACATGTACTCCGAGCACGGGTTGGAGGCAGTGATCCGGCCCGTCTCGGGGTTCGTGTGCCAGTCATTGATGGTGTCGTCGTACTGGATCCCAGGGTCCGCGCATGCCCACGCGGCCTCGGACATCTTGCGGAACAGTTTCTTCGCATCAACGGTGTCGATCACCTCGCCGTTGGTCCGCGACCGCAGCCCGAACTCGTCGCCGGACTCGACGGCCCGCATGAACTCGTCGGAGACGCGCACCGAGTTGTTGGCATTCTGGTACTGGACGCTGTTGATGTCCCTGCCGCCGAGGTCCATGTCGAAGCCGGCGTCGCGCAGTACCCGGATCTTCTCCTCCTCGCGGACCTTCGTCTCGATGAACTCCTCCACATCCGGGTGATCCACGTCGAGCACCACCATCTTCGCCGCGCGCCGGGTCGCCCCGCCGGACTTGATGGTGCCGGCCGATGCGTCAGCGCCTCGCATGAAGGAGACCGGGCCGGAGGCGGTCCCGCCCGACGAGCGCAGCAACTCCTTGCTGGAGCGGATGCGGGAGATGTTCAGACCTGCCCCGGATCCACCTTTGAAGATCAGCCCCTCCTCGCGGTACCAGTTGAGGATGGAGTCCATGGTGTCGTCCACGGCGAGGATGAAGCAGGCGCTCACCTGCTGTGGTGCGTTCGTTCCTACGTTGAACCACACCGGGGAGTTGAACGAGAAGACCTGGTTCATCAGCATCCAGGTGAGTTCGTGTTCGAAGATCTGCGCGTCCTGCTCAGTCGCGAAGTAGCCGTTCTGCTTGCCCGACTTGACGTAGGTCAGCACCACTCGATCGATGAGTTGCTTGAGGCTCCATTCGCGCCGGTCAGTCCCCAGCGCGCCGCGGAAATACTTCGTGGTGACGATCGTCGAGGCGTTCAGCGACCAGGACGCCGGGAACTCCACGCCCCGCTGCTCGAACACGACCTCGTCGGTCTTCCAGTTGGTCTGGACGACGTCCCGGCGCTCCCATTCCACCTCGTCGTAGGGGTGAACCCCGGGTGTCGTGTACAGCCGTTCGATCGTCAGACCGGTGGTTTCAACGGTCACCTCGGCTCCCTTCACACCCGCAGTTCGGCCCTTGGAAACGGACTGCTCGGTCATGTGCCCTCCTTATGGACAACAGTTGTGACGGGTCGTTTGTGCCCATCGCTGATATCGATTTGGACCTCTGATGCCGCGCCCTCGGTTTGCTCACGGCTGGCTTTGAGTAGCGCGATCTCGGTCTCGAAATCCGCCAACGAATCGAACGCCCGGTACACACTCGCGAAGCGCAGGTAGGCCACCTCGTCGAGGTCCCGCAAGGGTCCCAGGATCGTCAGGCCGATCTCATGGGCAGGCACCTCCGCGCACCCCGAGTCCCGCAGTGCGTCCTCGACCTGCTGGGCCAGCACGGCGAGTTCATCCTCGGTCACCGGCCGCCCCTGACAGGCCTTGCGAACCCCGCTGACGATCTTGTCGCGCCGGAACGGTTCGACCACACCCGAGCGTTTGACCACGTTCAGGGCGGCGACCTCGATGGTCGTGAACCTGCGACCGCACGCGCCACATTGGCGCCGACGACGTACGGCTGACCCGTCGTCGGTCAACCGACTGTCGACGACGCGGGAGTCGTCGCTGCGGCAGAACGGGCAGTGCATGATCGCTCCAAACGTGCTGATCGGCCAGGATTTGTCCCCAGATTGTGGATGGAACCACACACCTCCTGGGGAGAAGTTGTGCCGAACCAACCACAACCTGTGGATGAATCACAACGGTGTAACTACTACATGTGGTGCCCAACCGTATGCGCACAATTCCTGTCGCGCAAGCACTTTGGGCACTGTGTCGGGGCAACGGTCCGAATCGACGACTCCCGGCTCACCGACTTGGGACCTGCAGCACCTCACCGACCTGCAGGACGTGCTCGTCGGACAGCCCGTTCACCTCACGCAGCCTTCCGACGGTCACGCGCGGATCCGCTTCGGGGTCCGTCGCCCGCGCGATGCTCCACAGCGTGTCCCCGGCTGAGACCGTCCACGCGGGCATGGCCGCGGACTCCGCGGCGGCCGCCGTCGAAGCGTGTGCGGGTAGCACCGCTGCGATGTGGCTGCCCGCGCTGGCCATCAAGCCCGACAGGCCCAGCGCCAGCATGAACACAACGATCCCCGCCGCCAACAGTCGCTTCGCGGTCCGCGTATCGGCTTCGTCCGGCGAAACCGTCGCGCCGGCACCGGCCGCACGTTCGGGCCTCGGCCGGTACCACGACGGCCGGCTCGCCGGCAAAGTCACCGTTCCGCGCAGGGATCCAGCCACCGACTCGGGGGAAGCGCTGATGGTAGCCATGACAATCCTCCAATTGCTGTGTCGTACACACGTTCCCATGAACGCATGTTCGATGTCTAGCACACAGGTACGACACGCCGGAATCGAACACATGTTTGAGTTTGTCATGGCTTCTCGCTATCGTGTCAGCAGCGGTTGACAGTCGATCGTGAACAAGGGAGAAGACCATGGGGCGACCAGATGAGAGAGTCCACGACTCGGCAGCAGACGGTGAAGTGGTCGAGCTGCCCGAAAGTGGAACCGGCGCGGATGGCCTGACCGAACGGCAGCGGATCATTCTCGACGAGATCCGGCGCACGGTGGCGGCCCGGGGATATCCGCCGTCGGTTCGCGAGATCGGTGAGGTTGTGGGCCTGACCAGCCCCTCGAGCGTCAACTACCAGCTCAAGGCCCTCGAGCGAAAGGGCTTCATCCGCCGCGATCCCAATCGGCCCAGGGCACTGGAGATCCTGCACACACAAGACGTCGATGCCACGGACAGCGGCGACGACCGCCCTACGCCCCGCTACGTTCCACTCGTCGGGCGGATAGCCGCCGGTGGGCCGATCCTGGCCGAGCAGGCCGTGGAGTCCGTCTTCCCCTTGCCGGCAGAACTGGTCGGCGACGGCGAACTGTTCCTGTTGAAGGTGGTGGGCGACTCGATGATCGAGGCGGCCATCTGCGACGGGGACTGGGTCGTGGTACGACGTCAGCCCGACGCAACCAACGGTGACATCGTCGCTGCCCTGCTGGATGACGAGGCCACGGTCAAGACGTACAAGCGCCGCGACGGGCACCTGTTGCTGTTGCCGCACAACCCGGCTTTCGAGCCGATCGACGGCGACCACGCGCAGGTGCTCGGCAAGGTGGTCGCGGTGCTTCGCAGGGTCTAGTTGTCTGCGGACGTCACATCTAGTCCCGGTAGCCCGCGTCCAGTCGTCGCAGCGCTTCGCACACCTTGGCTGTGTCTGTCATGAAGCTGAACGGCGGCAGACTGCGCCGCAGATACGTGCCATAGCGACGGTTGGCCAGTCGGCTGTCCAAAATCGCGACCACTCCCCGATCCGAGTCCGTGCGGATGAGCCTGCCCGCACCCTGAGCCAGAGTCACAGCGGCCTGTGGAAGCGACACCTGCATCCATCCGGAGCCGCCACGGGCGTCGATTGCCGACTGACGTGCGCTGACGACGGGATCGCTCGGCGGCGGGAACGGCAACTTGTCGATGATCACCAGCGTGCACGCTGAGCCTGGGACGTCCACGCCCTGCCACAGGCCGAGAGTCCCGACGAGCACACTGTCGTCCTGCCTCGCGAACGCCCGGATCACGGGCCCCGTCGGCTCTCCCCTGCGCTGGACCAGCAGGGGGCCGGGGACCAAGTCGGTCAGAGCGGCCTCCATAGCGGCCACACCGTTCCAGGACGCCATCAGAACCAGTGCCCTGCCCCCGGCAGCCGCCACGAGATCGCCGGCGACGTCCAGCGCCTCGGGAGTCGGCCAGTCCGGCCCGGGTGGGGCCAGCCGGTCCGGCACGAAGAGGATCCCCTGAGCGGAATATGCGAAGGGGCTGCCGACATCCTCACCGATCCATTCGCCGGCGCGCAGACCGAGTTGTTCGGCCACGGTGTTGAACGACCCGCCGACCTGCAGCGTCGCCGATGTGAAGACGGCCGCCCGGTCGCCGATGATCTGGTCGCGGACCACCTGAGAGACGTCCAGGGGTAGCACGACCAGCCTGTCCCGCCTGCGCCACATCACCCGGTCCTGATCCAGCGACAGCAACTCTCCGGCCGCGGTGTGCACCTCATCGACCCCTGCCAATGCGCGCTGTCGGGCGTTCGGCTCGGCGTCAGTGTGGCGACGGATCGCTGCGGCCGCGATCCCGCACGCCTCCCGGATGGTCGACAGCACCTGGGAGACGCTCTCGGGGAGTTCGGCAAGGCGGCGCCCCTCCGGAGCGTCCCAGACCAGCAGCGCGGATTCGAAGGCGTCTGCCGCATCTTGCATCCGCTCGGCCTCGTCGCTGCTTCCGGTCGCCTTGACCCGCCGCGCGGCACGGTTGATCGCCTCAATGGACAACTCGTTGGTGGCTGCCCGCTGCAAGGCCGTCGGCAGGGAGTGGGCCTCATCGACGATGACCGCCTCGTGATCGCCGATGATCCCTTCCTGCACTGCGTTGAGTGCCAGCAGGGTGTGATTGGTGACCACGATGTCCGCGGCGCGGGCTCGCGCGATCGCCTTCTCCGCCCAGCAGTCCTCGACGAACGGGCAGCCGGATCCTCGTGCGCACTCCTGGGAATTGACCGAGTATGCCGACCACACCAGTCCGGAGATGTCCTCGAGTTCGTCCCTGTCACCTGAAGTGGTCGCGCGTGACCAGTCAGTGACGCGGGCGGCCTGCTCCTCCAGGACGGTGCGGTCCAGGGTCTCCTGATCAGCATCCTGACCACCGTCCACGCGAGCCAGGCATAGGTAGTTGCTGCGGCCCTTCAGCGTGGCGAACCGCACCTCCCGTGGCAGATCGTCAGACAGCGCTGCCAGGGTTCGCGGTAGATCCCTTTCGACCAACTGGTGCTGCAATGCCAGAGTCGCCGTCGCCACCACGACCCGGGAGGTGGCCTGATCCGACTGCGCGCAATGCGCGACCGCGGGAACCAAGTACCCCACCGATTTTCCGGTTCCGGTACCTGCTTGGATCAACACCGTCGAATGCTTCTCCAAGGCGTCACCCACCAGTTCGACCATCTGGTGCTGACCCGGGCGCTGCGATCCTGAGAGGTCGGCGACAACTGTGTCCAGCAAATTGCGGGTGGTGGGTGTCACCCGTCGATTCTGGCAGGCTTCTCGGGGAGGTGGTCGAACCCAGCCCGGGTTGTGTCTATTGCCTACTCGCTGCGCGGTATCTGCGGTTGGTGGTGCGACAATCCCGTGTCCTGTTGTTCACAGAGTTGATGTTCAACCTCCGCCCACGTCAGCAGGTACCGCTAGTCAGTCGAATCCGGTGACTGCGTCGCGGCGCCGATTGCGGCTCCGAGTTCAGCAGGCACCCTGGCCTGCACCCAGGTACCTGCTTCCAGGTGCTCGACCTTCACATGTGTGCCGACCTCGTAGACCCGTGACACCAGGTCCCCGCGGTCGAAAGGAACAACCGCATCGACAACCACCCGGGGATCGGGCAGTTCGACGTCGAGCCGGGTCAGGAGTTGGTCGAGTCCAGCACCGGTCCGGGCCGAGACCTCCAACGACCGTGGCAGATCGCGCCGGATCAGAGCCAGCGTGTCCGGATCAGCGATGTCGGCCTTGTTCACCACCACCATCTCGGCGCCGTGCGCATCGCGTGTGTCGGTCATGGCCTCGCGTACGGCCTGGAGCTGTCCGATCGGGTCGGGGTCGGTCCCGTCGAGCACGATGATGAGCAGGTCTCCGGCAGCGACTTCCTCCAAGGTCGACTTGAAGGCCTCGACCAACTCGTGCGGGAGGTGCCGGACGAATCCGACCGTGTCGGTGACCGTGAAGTGCCGGCCCGAGGGGGTCCTGCCCCGTCGCACCGTGGGATCCAGTGTCGCGAACAAGGCGTCGTCGACCAGCAGGCCGGCACCGGTGAGGCGATTGAGAAGGCTGGACTTGCCCGCGTTGGTGTAGCCGGCCAACACGACCGCCGGCTCGTCGGAGTCGCGTCGCCGTGCCGCCTTCGACGATCGGACCCGCTCGAGTCCCCGCAGCTGCCGGCGCAGTCGCGTCATCTGTGCGCGGATGCGGCGGCGATCCGTCTCGATCTTCGTCTCGCCCGGACCACGGGTCCCGATCCCGGCACCCTGTTGACTCAGCGCTTCTCCCCAACCGCGCAAACGGGGGAGCATGTACTCCATCTGCGCAAGTGCGACCTGCGCCTTGCCCTCCTTGCTGCGGGCGTGCTGGGCGAAGATGTCCAGGATCAGCCACGTCCGGTCGACGACCTTGACTCCCACGACTGCTTCCAATTTGCGCAGTTGACCTGGTGTCAGTTCCCCGTCGCAGATGACGGTATCGGCACCGGTTGCCCGCACGATGTCGGCGAGCTCCCGCGCCTTGCCCGAGCCGACATAGGTTGCGGGGTCAGGAACCGGTCGGCGCTGCGCCACGCCCTCCAGAACGACCGACCCGGCGGTCTGCGCCAACCGGGCCAGTTCCTGCATCGACCGCTCGGCCTCCAGTGCTGTGCCCTGGGTCCACACGCCCACGAGCACGACGCGCTCGAGACGAACCTGGCGGTACTCGACCTCGCTGATGTCCTCGAGCTCTGTCGACAGCCCCGGGATGCGGCGAAGTGCCTCCCGGTCGGCGAGTTGCTCCTCGATGCGCAGATCACCGTCAGGCATACAACATCTCCGACAGTGCTGTCGACAGGAATCCGTCCGCGACCAGTTCGGCGGGTCCTGTGAGCACCAGACTCCCCCGCGGGGTCCGCTCGACCGTGAGGCTGCCGCCGGGAACATCGACCCGGATCGTGGCCGGTCCCGTGACCCCGGCCGCCTCGAAGGATCTGTCCGCCACGGCACAGATCCCGGTCCCGCAGGATTGCGTCTCACCGACTCCGCGCTCGTGGACCCGCATGGCCACATGTTCACCGGGTCGGTGCACGACGACGAACTCCACATTCACGCCGTCCGGGAATGCCGAGGACTGCACGTCGGGCGGCTCTGCCAGCCCACCTGGCGCGCCGAGGTCGTCGACGAACACCACCGCGTGCGGGTTGGGCATGAACACCGCCTCACCCGGCCAGCCATGGCCCCCGCTGCGCACCGTGACGCCGGCCGGGTCGTTGCGGGGCCGGCCCATGTCAACACTGATCGCGTCACCGCTCATCGTCACCTGCCGATCGCCTCCTCTGGTCGCGATCGTGAAGACTTCTGAGCCCACGAGTGCCTGTTCGCGCAGAAAGGCCGCGAAGACCCGTGCTCCGTTGCCGCACATCTCGCCGATCGACCCGTCGGCGTTGTGGTAGTCCATGAACCACACGTCCCGCCCGGTCTCAGCAACCACCCTGATCAGACCATCGCCTCCAATGCCGAACCGCCGATCGCATATCGCCCGGACCGCCTCGGGGGTCACCGTCAGCATTCCTTCTGGATCCGCTATGAGCACGAAATCGTTGCCCGTTCCATGCCCCTTCGTGAAGGCCAACCGATCGGTGGTCATGCCTCTAGCCTGCCAAGGATCTCGTGGACCTGCGAGGGACTTTGCGCCCAGCGCAACTTCGGGTCTCGCCGAAACCAGGCCCGTTGCTTGCGAGCAAGGCGACGGGTGGCCGCCACCGTCGGCTCCTTGGCGAGGACCGGATCCTGATCGGCGGCAAGGACATCGAGAATCTGGCGATATCCCACCGCCCGGGACGCCGTCCTGCTGGCCTCCAGTTCCGGCCGGATCGCGAGCACCTCGTCGACCAATCCGGCGTCCCACATCGCATCGACCCGCGACTCGATCGCCCGGTCCACCTCATCCACGCCGGGATCCCAACCGATCCGTACCGATCGGCACCATGGCTGCACGTCACCGAGTACCGCGACGAACGACCGGCCCGTGATCTCGTTGACCTCCAGAGCCCTGACGATGCGACGCCCGTTGGTGGCCAAGATGTGTGATGCGGCCGCGGGGTCGACGGATTCGAGGCGTCTGTGCAATTCGGCCGGACCCAGCTGCTCCAACTCCGCCTCCAACCTGCTGCGCACATCCGCGTCCGTACCCGGGAACTGAAGGTCGTCCAGAACCCCGTGCACGTATAGCCCCGAGCCGCCGGTCAGCAGAGGTGTCCGGCCTCGCTGCCAGATCTCCACAACCGCCGCTCGGGCCGCCTGCTGGTACCAGGCGACATCGACCGCGTCGGACACATCATGGGTGTCGATCACATGGTGTGGCACCCGTGCGCGGTCCTCTGGTGTCGGTTTGGCGGTACCGATGTCCATCCGCCGATACAGGCAGAAGGCATCAGCGTTGACGATCTCCATGCCGGAACGCTGCGCGGCCTCGAGCGCCAGAGCCGACTTCCCCGCGGCCGTCGGGCCGACCAGCACAGCCACGACCTGCTCGCCGGCGTCCGTTGTCTGTGCGTTCGACACCCTTAGATTGTCGTCCCTATTCTTGAATCACTAAATCGCTGGTCCGGACAGGGAGTTGATGTGGGCACATTCGACGACATGAAGAAGACTGCTGACGACCTGCTGGACAAGGCCCGTACCACGGTGGAGGGCCTGGCCGACGAGCAGGGCGACAAGGTGGCTGATGCGGTCGACAAGGTGACGAACACCATCGACGAGAAGACTGGCGGGAAGGCATCGGCAATGACCGCTTTGGTCGACGAGGCGGTCTCGGGCGCGGTGAGCAAAGTTGCAGCCACTGGCAGCACGGTCACGCAGAAGGCCACAGAGGCGACCAACCTCGTCAAGGATGCGGTGACCAAGAAGCCGGCGGACAGCTGACCACCGCGCGCGACGTCCGCGTCGCGTTCCTGCCGATTCCGCCGATGCTGGTGCCGGAGATCGCGAACGGCGCCGCCCCCGAGTTGGAAGCATTGCGCTCGTCGGCCCGCGCGGCAGTCGAGTGGGCCTGTCGGAACGCCACGTCGATCGGAGTGCTCGTCCCCACGGATACGCCGCCGCCGAGTCCCGGCGGCTGGTCGCTGGACTCATTCGGGACCAAGGTTGGAGTTGGCCCGCCCGTAGGGCTGGCAGAAGGCATCGCTCGCTGGCTGCTCGGCGGACGGACCGCCGACGTCGTGGGCGTCGACAGTCGACCGGGGGCACTGTGCAGATTCGACGCACTGTTGGTCATGGGTGACGCCAGCGCAGCACGCACTGAGAAGGCGCCGCTACACCACCATCCGCAGGCTCAGGCCTTCGACCGATCCGTGGTGACGGCCATCAGGACCGCAGACGCCCGGGCTCTCGCAGAACTCGACCTCGCCCTCGCCCAAGCGGTTGGCGCGGCCGGGGCGCCGGCGTGGGTGCTGCTGGGACGTTCACTTGCCGATGTGACCTCAGCCGAATTGGATGCCCAGGAGGACCCATACGGCGTCTTGTACTTCGTGGCTAGGTGGACCGGACGGTGGGCACTCCCAGCATGACCCCGACCCGCTCGGGCTCGGCCTGTGCTGCGGCGTGGGCATCTGCGCCAGCAGTCCGCTCGACCGCGAGGATCCTGGCATCCGCGACCAAGTGGTGGGGCGCCGCGTACGTGATGGTCGTGGTCACCAGGTCACCGGGACGGGCGACGTCCCCGGCGTCCAGGAAGTGCACCAGTCGGCCGTCCGCAGCACGACCGGTCCTGCGGTGGGTGGCCTGATCCTTCCTGCCCTCGCCCACTGAGACAAGCACCTCGACGTCGTGGCCCACCAGCAAGCGGTTCTCTTCCCAGGCGATCGCGTCGACGAGTTGCACGAGCCGCTCATAGCGTTCCTGGACCACCTGCTGCGGCACTTGATCCCGATAGTCGGCCGCGGGCGTCCCCGGCCGCGGTGAGTACTGGAAGGTGAAGGCACCAGCGAACCTGGACCGCTCGACCACCTCGAGGGTCGCCTGGAAGTCCTGTTCTGTCTCGCCGGGAAATCCGACGATGATGTCGGTGGTGATTGCGGCGTCAGGCATGGCGACGCGGACCCGGTCGAGGATCCCCAGGTATCGCGCGGCCCGGTAACTGCGCCGCATCCGGCGCAGAACATCATCGCTGCCCGACTGCAGCGGCATGTGCAGTTGCGGCATCACATTGGGAGTCGCGGCCATCGCGTCGATCACGTCGTCGGTGAAGTCGCGCGGATGGGGACTGGTGAACCGCACCCGGCGAAGGCCCTCGATCTGCCCACATGCACGCAGCAACTCGGCGAACCCGTGCCGCCCGCCGTACCGGTAGGCGTTGACGTTCTGGCCCAGCAACGTGATCTCAACCACGCCGTCGGCGACCAGTGACCTCACCTCGGCCAGGATGTCCTCCGGTGACCGGTCCTCCTCCTTTCCGCGCAGTGACGGCACGATGCAGAACGTGCAGGTGTTGTTACATCCGACGCTGATGGCGACCCAGCCGCTGAAAGCCGACTCCCGCCGGGTCGGCAGGTTCGATGGGAAACCGTCGAGTTGCTCGAGGATCTCCACTTGGGCCTCGTTGCGAACCCGCGCTCGGTCCAGCAGATCGGGAAGGGATCCGATGTTGTGGGTGCCGAAGACCACGTCGACCCAAGGTGCCTTCTCCACGATCGTCGATCGGTCCTTCTGCGCCAGACACCCGCCCACGGCGATCTGCAGGCCCGGATTCGCCGTCTTCATCGGCCGCAAGTGACCCAGGTTTCCATACAGACGGTTGTCGGCGTTCTCCCGCACGGCGCACGTGTTGAACACGATCAGGTCCGGGGCCTCGTCCCCATCGGCCGCGCGGTACCCCGCCTGCTCGAGCAGTCCTGCGAGCCGCTCGGAGTCGTGGACGTTCATCTGGCAGCCGAACGTGCGGACTTCATAGGTTCGAGACATGATGCTCCAAGCCTACGTTCAGCCCCCGGCCTCAGGGAGATGCGGCGTCAGAGACCTCGTCCACAGCCACCCCGAGTGCACGGTGCGCAGTGTCGTAGTCATGACCACGGCGCATCAAGAAGGCGATGAGTCGCCGCTCGTCCTTGACCGACAACGGCAGGGCGCACCGAGCCACCCGCCCCCGGACGTGGTCCACAGCAGCTGTCAGGCAGTCCTGGGCATCGATGTCCGAAAGAACCTCGTCGATGATCGGCTCCGGCACCTTGTGCGTCCGCAGTTCACGCCGCAGCGCGGCGACCCCTAGCCCGCGCGACCTCACCCTAGACTCCACCCACAGCCTCGCGTAGGCGAGGTCGTCCAGCAGGCCGACCTCGACGAACCGCGCCACGATGGCGTCGGCCACGTCGTCGGGAATTCCCCGACTGCACAGGGTTGCGTGCAACTCCCGTTCGGTGCGTGGCTTAACCTCCAACTGTCGCAGCGCGATCAGCCGCCCGACCTCACGAGGATCGGACTGCTGCTCGTCCGCCAGACTCACAGATCGAGCGGCCCGGGCTCAGCAACGGCTGTCAGGTCGACCGTCTCGTCAGCGGGCATATCCAGCCGCGCACCGATGCCGAGCTTCTCTTTGAGCCGCTTCTCCAACTCGTCGGCCAGATCAGGGTTGTCGATGAGGAACGCGCGAGCGTTCTCCTTGCCCTGCCCCAACTGGTCGCCCTCGTAGGTGTACCAAGCGCCCGACTTGCGTACCAGACCGTGTTCGACGCCGACGTCGATCAAACCGCCCTCTCGGGAGATCCCAATGCCGTACAAGATGTCGAACTCGGCCTGCTTGAACGGTGGTGCGACCTTGTTCTTGACGACTTTGACCCGAGTGCGGTTGCCGACCGGATCGGTACCGTCCTTGAGGGTCTCGATCCTGCGCACGTCCAATCGCACCGAGGAGTAGAACTTCAGCGCACGGCCACCCGTCGTCGTCTCCGGGGATCCGAACATCACACCGATCTTCTCGCGCAACTGGTTGATGAAGACGGCTGTCGTGCCCGTACCTTTGAGGGCTCCGGTCATCTTGCGCAGAGCCTGACTCATGAGTCGCGCCTGCAGGCCCACGTGACTGTCGCCCATCTCGCCCTCGATCTCCGCGCGTGGCACCAGGGCTGCCACCGAGTCGATCACGATGATGTCGATCGCACTGGACCGCACGAGCATGTCCGCGATCTCCAGCGCCTGCTCGCCGGTGTCCGGCTGACTCACCAGCAGAGCATCGATGTCCACTCCGAGTTTGGCAGCGTACTCCGGGTCGAGTGCGTGCTCGGCGTCGATGAACGCGGCGATCCCGCCTGCCTTCTGGGCATTCGCGATGGCGTGCAGGGCCACGGTCGTCTTACCGCTGGACTCCGGACCATAGATCTCGATGACCCGTCCGCGCGGGAGCCCGCCGATCCCCAGTGCCAGGTCCAGCGTGATCGCCCCGGTGGGGATCACTTCGATCGGGACCCGCCCTTCGTCACCGAGGCGCATCACGGAGCCCTTGCCGAATTGCTTGTCGATCTGAGCCAGCGCCTGCTCCAGCGCCTTGTCCCGCTGCGGGGTGGTGCTCTTGTTGTCCTGCGTCATGGGGCGATCCTTCCGATCTTTGCCGCTCGGGCGACGTCTGGTGCGACGCTACCCGGCGGGTACGACATCGTGGTGCTTCTGCGCCCCACCTGTGGGTAAGACTAACGAACGCGTGTTCGATGTGGAAGACGACACGCCCGGAGAATCAGCGCAAAGTCGCGGGCAGTTGCAGGTTGGCCACCACAGCTCGCCACACGGCCTTGGCGTCGTCTCCGTCACGCAGCGCTTGGTCCACGGTGCGGCCACCGAGCTGGGCCAGGACGTGATCCTTGGCCCACGAGGCGTAGTACTCCGGCCCGAGCACGTGTTCCATCCGGGACCAGAACTCCGTCAGGCGCATGTCTGACAGTGTGCCACCGCGGGCCCCGGCCACGGACCGCCACCACGAGACGCCCGGCGGCGTTGGCGCACCCTCGCCGACGGACACCACAATGGCGTTGTGGCCGACGATGCGATGGTAGACCTCGGGATGAGCGACGCCACTCGGCTTTGGTTCAACCAGGCTTTCGCCGCCCCCACCCCCGTCCAGCTCGAGGCGTGGCGCGCGATCGGATCAGGAACGGACACGCTCGTCGTCTCCCCCACCGGATCGGGCAAGACTCTGGCCGCCTTCCTGTGGGCCCTGGACGGGTTGTTCCATCCCGGGGCCCAGGCCGAGGGCGGATGCAGCGTGCTGTACGTCTCGCCGCTGCGTGCCCTGGCCGGCGACGTGGACCGCAACCTGCGGTCTCCGCTGGCGGGGATCGAGCAAATGGCGAGAACGCTGGGCGCCGACCCCCCGCGGATCCGCACCGCGATCCGTACCTCGGACACGCCGGCGTCCGAACGCCAGCGGATGAGCCGGACCCCACCGGACATTCTCATCACCACACCCGAGTCGCTGTTCCTATTACTGACCTCCAAGGCCGGAGCATTCCTGTCGAGGGTCCGGACGGTGATCATCGACGAGATCCACTCGGTGGCCGGCAGCAAGCGTGGATCGCATCTGAGCCTGTCTCTCGAGCGCCTGGACCTGCTCACCGCGCGGCCGGCGCAGCGGATCGGTCTGTCGGCGACGGTGACTCCGGTCGAGACGGTCGCGGAGTTCCTGCATCCCGGACACGAGGTCCTCATCGTCCATCCCGCTCTGTCCAAGGACGTCGACCTTGCGATCCAGGTGCCGCTGGCCGACATGACTGCGTTGGACGATCCGGTCGACGGCACGCCGCGGCGGGCATCCATCTGGCCGGCAGTGGAGTCCTCCATCCTGGGGCTCATCGAGGAACACACCTCCACTATCGTGTTCACCAACTCGCGCCGGGTGTGCGAGCGGCTGAGCAGCCGACTTAACGAACTGTCGGCGGACGAACCCGGACCGGACGCGGTTCCCGCCCAGATCATGGCTGCCGCGGGTGTGGCCCACAGTGCGCCGCCGGTCGTGGCCCGTGCCCACCACGGCTCGGTGAGCAAGTCCGAACGGGCGCTGATCGAAGACGCCCTGAAGTCCGGTCGGCTCCCATCGGTGGTCGCAACAAGCAGCCTCGAACTCGGAATCGACATGGGCAGCATCGACCTCATGGTGCAGGTCGGCTGTCCGCCCTCGGTCGCGTCCGGGCTCCAGCGGCTCGGCCGGGCGGGTCACCGCCTCGACGCGGTGAGCAAGGGCGTCTTCTTCCCGACCCACCGTGGCGACTTGTTGGCCACCACGGTCGCCGTCGGGCAGATGCGACGCGGCAGCATCGAAGCGACCCGCGTCCCCCGTCACCCGCTCGATGTGCTCAGCCAGCAGATCGTGGCCATGGTGGCCATGGCGGACTGGGATGTGGAGGCCTTGTTCGACGTGGTGCGCCGTGCCGCCGGCTACGCGCACCTGCCGCGCACTGCCTTCGACGCGGTACTGGACATGCTCTCGGGCCGGTACCCCAGCGACGACTTCGCCCAGTTGCGCCCACGCATCGTGTGGGACCGCACAAGCAACCGCCTGCACGCACGGCAAGGCGCGCAACGCACCGCGGTGATCTCCGGCGGCACGATCCCCGACCGCGGACTGTTCCCCGTCTTCATCGCGGGCACCAAGGACGCCCGCGTCGGCGAACTCGACGAGGAGATGGTGTACGAGTCACGGGTCAACGACGTCATCTCGCTCGGAGCGTCGTCGTGGCGGGTCGAGGAGATCACCCACGACCGCGTCCTGGTCACCCCCGCTCCCGGCAAGCCGGGAAAACTCCCCTTCTGGCACGCCGACGCACAAGGCCGCTCGTACGAGATGGGGACCGCGATCGGTGCCTACCTGCGCGCGACGGAGGCCAGCGGCGTCCCATCGGCACAACGCGACACTGACTTCGCGCATGTGAACCTGTCGAGTTACCTGCGCGAGCAGATCGAGGCGACCGGGACTCTCCCGACCGACCGGCGGATCGTCGTGGAACGCTTCCGCGACGAGATCGGGGACTGGCGGGTGGTCGTGCACGCTCCTTGGGGGGCCCGGGTGAACTCGCCGTGGGCACTGCTGGTGTCCGCCGAACTCACAGCGCGGCTCGGGATCGACGCTAACGTCATGGCCACCGACGACGGCTTGGTCATGCGCCTGCTGGACACCGATCAGGACGATCAATGGTGGAGCAGCGTCGTCGACGCCCTGTTGCTGGACCCCGACGATCTCACCCGGCAGCTGAGCCAGGAGATCACCCGCAGCGCCTTGTTCGCCGCCAAGTTCCGCGAATGCTCCAGCCGGGCACTGCTGCTCACCCGCAACGCTGCGGGCAAGCGCACCCCGCTGTGGCAACAGCGGCAGCGTTCCGCGCAGTTGCTGACCGTCGCCTCCTCGTACCCGAGCTTCCCCATGGTCCTGGAGGCCGTCCGGGAGTGCCTCGACGACGTTTACGACCTGCCCGCGTTGCGGGAAGTGCTCGGCTGGTTGCGCGACGGCATCGTGAGCGTCGAGGTGGTCGAGACTCTGAGCCCGAGCCCGATGGCGCAGACCCAGATGTTCTCCTACGTGTCCGTCTTCATGTACGAGGCGGACAACCCGCTCGGGCAGCAGGCCGCGGCGCTCGAACTCGACCATGCACTGCTGGCCGACCTGCTCTCCGACGCAGACCTGCGATCGATAATTCCGCAAGAGGCCATCGACGAGGTGCTCGCGGACCTCCAGTGGCAGCGCCCGGGGCGCATCACGACCGCGGACGCTCTGTCCGACCTCCTGCGCTCCGTGGGCTTCCAGACCAGCTCCGAACTGACCGACCGCGGCGTCGAGACCGTTCTGATCGACTCGCTGATCGCCACTAGACGCGCATTCTGGGTCCGGGTCGCCGGCCGTGAGGTCCTGGCGGCGGTCGAGGACATGTCCCGGCTGCGTGACGCGCTCGGGGTCGTGCTGCCGCCGGAGGTTCCCGCCGCTTTCACGGAGCCGGTGGCCGATCCGGTCGGGGACCTGCTGAGCCGTTTCGCACGCACGCACGGCCCGTTCACCAGTGCCGAGGTCTGCGACCGACTCGGGCTCGGCGTGCGACTCGTGGACTCCCTGCTCAAGGACCGCAAAGCCGCAGGGCTTCTGCGCTGGGGCAGGTTTGCGGCGGCAAGCGACAACGGGCAATGGGTCGACCCCGAGGTGCTCCAACGTATTCGTCGGCGCACCTCGGCCATCCTGCGGGGAACTCAGGAGCCGGTTGCGGCAGTGCGCCTCTGTTCGTTCCTGCCGCGGTGGCAGGGGGTCACCACCCCGGCGCGTGGGCCGGCCGCGATCATGACCGCCCTGAGCCGCCTCGCGGGTTACGTCGCAGCCGCCACGGTGTGGGAGCAGGATCTGCTGCCGGCGCGGGTGGCTGGCTTCGAACCACATGAGATCGACCTGCTGATGGCCGCCGGTGACGTGATCTGGTGCGGGGCGGGGCGCCTGGGTGCTCGAGACGCATTGATTACTCTGGTCCCGGCCGGTCGCGAAGACCTGCTTCCGCCTGTCGACCACGAGGATCTCAGCGAAACGGAGGCAGCGATCTGGGAGATCATGTCCGCCGGCGGTGGCTGGTTCTTCCGCGATCTCGTGACCAGGTTGCCGGACGTCGGCGCGGAGATGATCGAGCAGGGCCTGTGGGGACTGGTGTGGCGTTCGATGGTCACCAATGACTCGCTCGAGCCGCTTCGGCGCTACCACCGTGGCACTGCCCGGTCCACCCGAGGATCGCGCACGCAGATCCCGATGCCGGGACGTTGGTCGGCCGTCAATCGGCCGAACGCACCGGATCGCGCGCTGCTGTGGGCGCAGACCATGCTCGACCGCTACGGACTGGTGGATCGCACGGCAGTGGCCAACGAGCGGGTGCCCGGCGGTTTCCATTCGCTGTTCACGGTGTTGCGCAGGATGGACGACGCGGGACGCTGTCAGCAGGTCTACGCCGTCGAAGGCCTCGGCGGGGCACAATTCGCCACCTCTGCGGCCCTGGAACAACTTCGTCAAGTCCGGAAGGCCGACTCACCGGTCCTGCTGGCCGCCACTGATCCCGCCAGCCCGCTCGGGGTCACCGTGCCCTGGCCGCAAGCCCACGGTGGACGGCCCATGCGCAAGGCCGGGTCCCTGGTCCTGCTGGCCGCCGACGGACCACTGTTCTACCTCGATGCCGCGGGGCGCTCGCTACTGTCCTTCGGCGAGCCCAGTGCAACCGAGGCGGAAGCCCTGTGGACGGGCCTGCAGTCACGTCGCCGCAGGATCCTGATCCGCCGCGTCAACGGCGAGGAGGTCTTCACCTCGGCGATGGCGCCCCTGTTGCAGGAGGCCGGGTTCCGGCTGACACCTTCCGGCCTGCGGTGAAGGCGATCTGACACTGGGGGCGAGCGCCGCCCGGCGCGAGTTCGCCGGGCTAGTTGCCTGCCCGGGCGACCCCGTCGCTGACCGAGCGCATGACCTCGGAAAGGGGGACTTCAAGGGCTCCGCAGATGGCTGCTAACAACTCGCTGGACGCCTCTTTCTGCCCGCGCTCGACCTCGGAGAGGTAGCCCAGGGACACGCGCGCGGACGTGGACACGTCGCGCAGTGTGCGTCCCTGATCCATGCGCCTGCGACGCAATTCGTCACCGACGACTTGTCGAAGAACGACCATCTCTCCTCCTCACGGTGAGATCGACTGTACGCGAAGGCTTACCCATCAGCATCCGCTTGTGCTCACTGTTAACGGCACATTTACTGCAACGAAACAGCCCACAATGTCTATTCCATGCCGTCTCGCAGCAGTCGCATCCCTGCTACGCAGGTCTGAGTGCGGATCTGCTGCCGATCTCCGGCCAAAGACAGCGCTACCGCAGCAGTCCGGGGCCCGCTGACCGCGACGAAGACCGTTCCCACTGGCCTGCCCTCCTGGGTGGCGGGTCCGGCCACGCCCGTTGTGGCGATCGCCCAGGTCGATCCGAAGATGTCGCGTGCCCGGCGCGCGAGTTCCCCCGCAACCTGTTCCGAAACCGCGCCATGGGTTGTCAGCGTCTGTTCGTCGACACCCACCACATCCCGCTTGGCCGACATCGAGTAGGCGACGATCCCGCCGCGCACCACGTCGGATGCTCCGGGCACCTCGGTCAGCAGCGCGCACAACAGACCCCCGGTCAGCGACTCGACCGTGCAGACGGACTCACCCCTGCGGCGCAGCGCCGCGATGAGTTCATCTGCTTGCTTCACGACGCGCCTTCTTCATCGCCGTGCGTTCACTGCCGCGGCGCAGGTTGAGAGCGCGCACGATGTAGTCGAACCCGGTGAGCACCGTGAGCACCACTGCCAGCAGCATCATCGGGCCACGGACATCGGCCACCCAGCCTGCGGCCGGCACGATATAGAGCAGGATCGCCACCATTTGCGCGACTGTCTTCGCCTTTCCACCCCGGCTGGCGGGGATCACGCCGTGGCGGATCACCAGGAAACGGGCCAGCGTGATGCTGATCTCCCGGCCGAGGATCACGATCGTCACCCACCACGACAACTCCCCGAGGACGCTCAACCCCAGTAGCGCCACACCGGTGAGGGCCTTGTCAGCAATGGGATCGGCGATCTTGCCGAAGGTCGTGACCAGGTTGCGTGCCCTGGCGATGGCCCCGTCCGCCAGATCGGTGAGACTCGCGACCACGAAGACGACCGCCGCACCCCAGCGTGATGCCGATGACTGACCCGAATCCACCATGAGCAGGTATCCGAACACGGGCACGAGCAGCAATCGCAGCAGTGTCAGGGCGTTCGGCAGGTTCCACAGGCGCGAGGAGCCCGGGGGGTCGGCCATGGGATCGGGGATCCCCCAGCGGGGTGGCTTGGCGCCCTGATCACTCATCAATGGCCTCCGCCAGGAGATCAGCACCCTGCGAAGCGACGATGCGGGCGACGACGACCTCTCGATCGGAACCGGTGAGCAACCGGGTGGAGCCGTCCTCCGGCCCCTGGAACTGCGTCTTTCCGGCGGCCATCAGCAGCCGCACCGACTCCCCCACCCGCGCTGCGGCCCGCTGCGACATCACCTCCTCAGCGACGCTTGCGACTGCGTCGACCCGCAGGTCGATCTCGTCGGAGTCCACATGGCCAGCGAATCCGGCCGCCTCGGTGCCCTCCTCGTCGGAGTAGCCGAACACGCCGATGGCGTCGAGTTGAGCACGGTTGAGGAAGTCGATCAGCGCATCGAGATCCGCAGGGGTCTCGCCCGGGAAGCCGACGATGAAGTTGGAGCGGATCGCCGCCGCCGGGTTCAGGACACGGATCTGGTCGATCAGCCGCAGGAAGTCATCACTGCCGCCGAATCGGCGCATCCGACGCAACACACTCGGGCTGGCATGCTGGAAGGAGAGGTCGAAATACGGGGCGACACCGACCGTGGACCCGATGATCCGGACCAGTTCCGGACGCATCTCCGCCGGCTGCAGATACGCGACCCGCACCCGCTCGAGCCCCGGGGTCTGTGCCAACTCTTCGAGCAGCGTCTCCAGCAGCCGCAGATCCCCGAAGTCCTTGCCGTAGCTTGTGGAGTTCTCACTGACGAGATTGACCTCCAATACGCCGGAGTCGACGAGCCAGGCGACCTCGCTGGAGATGTCCGTCGGCCGCCGTGACACGAAGGAGCCGCGGAAGGAAGGGATCGCACAGAAGGTGCACCGCCGATCGCAGCCCGACGCCAGTTTCACCGATGCCACGGGCCCCTCCGTCAGGCGCCGCCGCATGCCGATGTGACCGGGCAGCACAGCGAGGTCGGCCGAGCGCTGGTTCGGTGAAACCGGCTGCACCCTGCGCCGGTCCTGCGGCGTGTGGGACGCGACGTGGCCGCCGCCCACTATCCGTCGCAATGCCCGCGGGAGGTCCGGGTAGGCATCGAAGCCCAGGACGGCGTCGGCCTCCGGCAGCGATGAGGCAAGCTCCGTGCCGTATCGCTGTGCCAGGCACCCGACCGCCACCACCTTGCCGGGCAGCTCACTGGCCGCCAGGACCGTGTCGATCGATTCCCTCTTCGCCGCGTCGATGAAACCGCAGGTGTTCACCAACACGGTGTCCGCGGTCTGCGGGTCGTCGACGAGATCCCATCCGTCCTCAGCAAGGTCGGCGGCCAGTTCCTCGGAGTCGACCTCATTGCGGGCGCAGCCCAGCGTGATGATCGAAACCGAGGGCTGCGTCACTGTCCGGCGCCATCCACCCCGCGCAGGTCCGCGATCACGGCTGGGAGTTGATCCACCGAGACCAGAACGTCACGGGCCTTGGATCCCTCACTGGGCCCGACCACCCCGCGGACCTCCAGCAGATCCATGAGCCGGCCCGCTTTGGCGAAGCCGACGCGCAGCTTGCGCTGGAGCATCGAGGTCGACCCGAACTGGGTGCTCACGATCAGCTCCGCGGCCTGGCACACCAGTTCGAGGTCGTCACCGATGTCGTCGTCGATGATCGCCCGGGAACCGGCAGCCTGCTCGATGTCCTCTCGGTATGTCGGAGCCATCTGGGCCTTGCAGTGGGCGACGATGCTGCGGATCTCGTGTTCGGGCACGAACGCTCCCTGCAGCCGGATCGGCTTGCTCGCGCCCATCGGCAGGAACAGGCCATCACCTTGGCCGATCAGCTTCTCGGCACCCGGCTGGTCCAGGATGACCCGGCTGTCGGTCTGACTCGAGGTGGAGAAGGCCAGTCTCGACGGCACGTTCGCCTTGATCAATCCCGTCACGACGTCCACACTGGGTCGCTGCGTGGCGAGGACCAGATGGATGCCGGCGGCGCGGGCGAGCTGGGTGATCCGGACGATCGCATCCTCCACGTCGCGGGGGGCGACCATCATCAGGTCGGCCAACTCGTCAACGATGATCAGCAAGTACGGATACGGCTGCAAGTTGCGCTGGGTACCCGGGGGTGCCACCACGGTCCCGGCGGCGACTGCCTTGTTGAAGTCGTCGATGTGGCGGAAACCGAACGCAGCCAAGTCGTCGTACCGGGTTTCCATCTCCTTGACGACCCACTGCAGGATGTCAGCGGCCTTCTTCGGGTCGGTGACAATTGGGGTGATCAGGTGCGGGATCCCCTCGTAGATGCTCAGTTCCACCCGTTTCGGGTCCACCAGCACCATCCGGACCTCGTCCGGAGTGGCCCGGGAGAGCACCGAGGTGATCAGGGTGTTGATGCACACCGACTTGCCCGCCCCGGTGGCCCCGGCGACCAGCAAGTGCGGCATCTTCGCCAGATTGCCGCATACGAAGCCGCCCTCGACGTCCTTGCCCAGGCCGATCATCATCGGGTGGCTGTCGGCCTGCGCCACCCGGCTGCGCAGCACATCGGAAAGACTGACGTTCTCCCGGTCGGTGTTGGGGATCTCGATCCCGATCGCCGACTTGCCCGGGATCGGCGACAGGATCCGCACGTCGGGGCTCTTCACCGCGTACGAGATGTTCTTGCTCAGCGCCGTCACCCGCTCGACCTTCACCGCCGGTCCCAGTTCGACCTCGTAGCGGGTGACGGTCGGTCCACGACTGAAGCCGGTGACGCGGGCATCCACCTCGAACTGTTCCAGGACACCGCTGAGCGCGGCGACGACCTGATCGTTGGCCGCGGTCGCGGATTTGTGCGGCGGTCCCGGCTTGAGCAGATCCAGCGGCGGCAGCCGGTAGACGACGTCCCCGGACAGCAGCAGTTGCTCCGCGTCGGACAGGTCCCAGGCATCGAGCATGTCGGTAGGGTCCACCTCGACTGTCAGGTCCTGATCCGGCGGCGACATCGACGTGATGTCGACCTGTTGCGTCTCGTCATCGGGCGCCTCGACATCCGTGGCGACCGGGGACACGAACGCCTGGTCGCCGACGAGGTCCTCCGGGATGTCGTCGGCCTTCTTCGCGGGTTTGCGCAGGCGGTCCTTGACCCATGCGTTCGCCGCACCGGTATCCACAGCGGCGAGCCGCTGGCGCAGATCGGCCACGGACGTTCCACTGGCCATCAGCAAACCCGCGACCAGGATCAGAATCAGGATCAGACCGGTGAGCACAGGGCCTAACAGGGACAGGAACGGGATGGTCGCCAGCCAACCTGTCCAGCCACCTCCGTCACGCATCGCCGACTGTCCGTCGATCGGCTGAGCCGACCCCGTGATCACGTGGTAGAAGCCGGTCGCCGCGAAGACGACCAGCAGCCCTCCGATCAGGTGATGTGCCGCGAAACGGCGCTCGGGATGACGCAGTGTCCGCCATGACATCCACCCGAGGAACAAGGGGACCACGATGTCCAGGGCACCGACGGCGCCACTTACGACGAACGAGACCGCTGGCTCGATGCCGCCGGCCGCGCCCCACCACGTGACAGCAGCCACCAGCACCGCGAGAATCGCGTAGAGCAAGCCGATGCCGTCGCGGCGCAGGGCCGGGTCCAGTTCGCGGGCGCCATGTCCGAACCGGCGCACCGACGCCCCCACGAAGTGGGCCGTTGCCAACCAAGCCGTCACGATGGCCCGCAAGACACCGGCGACGAAAGCACCGAACCTGCCGGGCCGCTTCGCCGACTTCTTCGACTTCGAGGTCGTCGACCGGGCGGCCGGCTTCTTCGCCGGCGGTCGGGACCGGGAACTCTTGCCTGGGCTCGAACGCGAACTGCGGGTGGACGTGCGGGATGCCATGTGGCCCAGACTATCCGCCGGGCGCGACGAGGCCGTGCCACGACGAGCCTGGGCCCGTATCGTGTCGCGACCACTTCCGTGCGGGTCAGGGGTCCGGCATGCGGACCAAACCGACTGTCTGGGCCCCGGCTTTCGGTCGACAACCGGGTTCGTGTTGGGCCCTGGGGTTCCGCAGGCCGCTCACGGGTCTTGTCCGGAGATGGCAGGTGTATTCGGTGGCCGCCGCAGTTGGCCGCGAGGTTAGAGAACGTGCACGAGGTTAGAGAATGCACATGTGGCTTCTCTAACCTCGTGCACGTTCTCTAACGCGAGCGATTTCCGCCCGGCATTTGCCCGCCTGAACGGGCGGCCGGCCCCGGCCATGGACCACTAACGCGAGCGATCTCCGCCGGCATTTCCCGCCGGAACGACCCGGTCGGTCTGAGGCTGGTCGCCAACGCTACCTGCGGCCACCAACACCCTGCGGGCCTTCATGGAGTGGCGAAGTTAGCCCTCGATGACCACCGGGACGATCATCGGCTTGCGCCGGTGCTGGGCATTGACCCACCGGCCCAGCGTCCGCCGCACCACTTGTGCCAGCGCGTGCTGATCGGTGACACCGTCTTGCAGTGCTGCGAGTAACTTCTCATCGATGGTGGGGATCACCTCGTCGAAGATCGCGTCGGAGTCCGCGAACCCCCTGGCGTGGATCTCCGGGCCGGAAAGGATCTTGCGTTCGACATGGTCGACGACGACCACCACCGAGATGAAGCCTTCATCCCCGAGGATGCGGCGGTCCTTCAACGAACCCTCGCTGATGTCTCCGACGCTGGATCCGTCGACGTAGACGTAACCGCACGGGACCTGTCCCACGATGCGGGCCAGGCCGTCGATGAGATCCACGACAGTGCCGTCCTCGGCGATGATCACGCGCTCCGGCTCCACACCGGTCAGGCGAGCGAGTCGGGCGTTGGCATGTTGATGCCGCACCTCGCCGTGGACGGGCATCACGTTGGCCGGCTTCACCACGTTATACAGGTAGAGCAATTCGCCAGCGGCGGCGTGCCCCGAAACGTGGACCATCGCGTTGCCCTTGTGCACGACCCGGGCCCCTGTTGCGGTGAGCCCGTTGATCACCCGGTTCACGGCATTCTCGTTGCCCGGGATCAACGACGACGCGAGCACGACGGTGTCGCCGGGGCCGACCCGGATTTCGTGGTCGTGCGCGGCGATCCGTGACAGCACGGCCATCGGCTCGCCCTGCGAACCCGTACACACGAGCACGATCTCGTCGTCCGGCAGGTCGGCGAGGCGGTCGGCGTTGACCAAGGTGTTGGGCGGAATCTTCAAGTAGCCGAGGTCTCGTGCGATGTGCATGTTGCGGACCATCGAGCGGCCCACCAGGGCCACCTTGCGGCCGTTGTGTGTAGCCACATCGATGACCTGTTGGATGCGGTGCACATGGCTGGCGAAACTGGCGACGATCACCCGCTTGCCGGTGCTGGCCATGACCTGCTCGAGGGCCGGCAGGATCTCGGATTCGGAAGTGACGAAGCCACCCACCTCGGCGTTCGTTGAGTCCACCAGCAGCAGGTCGACACCTTGCTCACCGAAGCGCGCCATGGCCCGCAGGTCGGTGATCCGGCCGTCGAGGGGCAGTTGATCCATCTTGAAGTCACCGGTGTGGATCACCCGTCCGGCGGTGGTGTCGATGCAGACGGCGAGCGCGTCGGGGATCGAGTGGTTCACCGCGATGAAGCCGAGCCGGAACGCCCCCAACCACTGCGTGTCCCCCTCCTCGACGATGTGCAGCGGTGGTTTCTGCCGGTGCTCACGCAGTTTGGCCTCGAGCAGTGCCAGTGTCAGGCGAGAGCCGTAGATGGGGATGTCCGCTCGCTCACGCAGCAGGAAGGGGACCGCCCCGATGTGGTCCTCATGGCCATGGGTCAGGACCAGGCCGACAACGTCATCGAGCCTTCCGCGCAGGTATTCGAAATCGGGCAGGATGAGGTCCACCCCGGGTTGAGACTCCTCGGGGAAGAGCACGCCGCAGTCGACGATCAGCAGTTGGCCGTCGCACTCGAAAACGGTCATATTGCGTCCGATCTCGCCCAGCCCGCCGAGGGCCACTACTCGCAGCGCCCCACTGGGGAGTTGCGGTGGTTGCTCAGCCACTGCCGGCTTCCAAGGCGGCCATGACGGCCCCAACCTGCTCCTCGGTGGCCTCGATCAGCGGCGCCCGGACGGTCCCGCCCGGCAGCCCCTGGCGGTTCAAGGTCGCCTTCACCGTCATCGCCGCCTGCGTGACGAACACCGCATCGATCGTGGGCAGTGTGGAGAAGTGCAACTTACGCGCCTGGTCGAGATCACCGTCCAGGAAGGCCTGGCGCATGGCCACCAGCGTGGGCGCCAGGAAGTGACCCACGACACTGACGAAACCCGTCGCGCCCAGGGCCAGCAGAGGCAGATTCAGCGCATCGTCGCCGGAGTACCAACCGAGATCACAGCCGGCCAGGACATGTGCCGACGCCGAGAGGTCGGCCTTGGCGTCCTTGACGGCCCGGATGTTCGGATGCTCGGACAAACTGATGAGCGTGGTGGTGGCGATCTCGGTGGCCGAGCGACCCGGGATGTCGTACAGCATCACGGGCAGGTCCGTCGCGTCGGCCACCGCCCTGAAGTGCCGCAGGATCCCCTCCTGCGGCGGCTTGTTGTAGTACGGCGTCACCGCGAGCAGCGCATGTGCGCCCGCCCGCTCGGCCTGCTCGGCCAGTTCAACGCTGTGAGCGGTGTCATTGGTCCCGACCCCGGCTATGACGCGCGCGCGATCCCCGACCGCCGCCAGCACGACCCGGATCGCTTCAGACTTCTCGGCATCGCTGGTGGTGGAGGCCTCTCCGGTCGTACCGTTCACCACCAGGGCGTCGTTGCCGATGTCGACCAGATGACTGGCCAGGGCGGCCAGGCCGTCAGGATCGAGGGCTCCGTCTGCCGTGAACGGCGTGACCAACGCGGTGATGACTGATCCGAAGACGTCCTGCATGACCTCCACGCTACCCTCCGCCCGGGTGGCTACGGGGCGACCCGGCCGTTGCGTTCGAAGGCGGCGTGGGTCAGCGGCATGAGATCGGCCCAGTACTGTTCCATCCGGTCGGCCACCATCTCGATCTCACGCTGCGGGAACGACGGGAAGGCCGAATCCTCGCGCTTGGTGCGCAGTGACAAGAAGTTCATCAGCGACCGTGCGTTCATGGTGACGTACATAGTGCTGAAGGTGCCGACCGGCAGCACCGTGCGAGCCACTTCCCGCGCGACCCCGGCGTCGAGCATCGCCTGGTACGCCACGTAAGCCCTTTCGCAGGCCGCCTTCGTCTGTTCGACAGTGATTTCGTACTGCTGCGCGGTCCCGTCGACGAACTCGTAGGCGCCCGGCCTGCCCTGCTGGACGAGTTTTCGTTCGGGCCCGGGAACGTAGAACACCGGCCGCAGTTCCCGGTAGCGACCGCTCTCCTCGTTGTAAGAGGCGATCCGATGCCGCATGAACTCGCGGAACACGAAGATCGGCGCGCTCACGAAGAACGTCATCGAGTTGTGCTCGAACGGCGATCCGTGGCGGTCGCGCATGAGGTAGTTGACCAGGCCTTGCGAGCGCTCAGCGTCACCATCGACGTCTTCGAGGGATTGTTCCCCCTTGGTGGACACCCGCGCCGCGAACAATACGTCCGCGTCCTGGGCGCAGGCCCGCACGAGCTCGACGGTCACATCACTTCGGAATTCGACGTCTTCTGCCACGGTGCTTACTCTAGGCAGCGCCGCGATGGGCGTGGTTCAGGCGCGCCCACAGCCACCTTGGGTAGTGGGCGGCCATTGCATCGAAGTTGCGCGTGTCACACGCGCTGTGTGACGAAGGTGTGCCCGACACGCCGAGGGCACCGGTCACCTTCGATGCTCCTATTGATGTCAAGCGGCTGGTTTGGCTTGTTGGAGTAGGTGCCGGTAGGCGGTGATCAGGTGCGGGTCGTAGGTTTTCCCGCGTTCGATGCGGCTGATGACTGCGGGGGTGGTGTTCAGGTGGTGGGCGATGGCGGTCTGGGTCAGGCCGCTGGTGGTGCGTAGGTCGCGCAGGTCGTTGGTGGGGAGCACGGGCGGGGGGTTGGTGAGGAGCCGGTACATTTCGCGGGCGACGTAGCGTTTGAGGCAGCGCTGGACCGCGGCGGTGGTGCTCAGTTCGCTGGTGCGCCGGTCGCGGTAGTGCTGGGTGGTGGGGTCGTGGGCCAGGCGGACCAGCACGATCCGGTGCAGGGCGGCGTTGGCGTGCCGGTTCCCGCCGCGGTTGAGGCGCATGGCCTGGGTTTTGCCGCTGGAGGCGGGGATGGGTGAGGCCCCGCACAGCGCGGCGAACCCGGCTTCGCTGGTCAGCCGGTGCGGGTTGTCCCCGGCGGTGACCAGCAGGGCCGCGGCGGTGTCCGGGCCGACGCCGTAGGCCGCGCGCAGGGCTGGGTTGGCGGTACGGGTGAGGGTGTCGAGTTGGGTGGTGAGGTCGCGGTGGTCACCGGCTAGGTGCTGGTACTGCCCGGCCAGGGTGCGCAGGGCGTGTTTGGTGGCCCGCACCGGGTCGGTCAGGTCGGTGCCGGGGCGCAGCCCGGCGCAGCGGGTGATGCGCTGGGTCTTGGTCAGCCCGCCCAGCTGGGTGCGCAGCGGGTCGGGGGCGGTGAGCAGCAGGTGGTGGATGCGTTCTGCCAGTTGGGTCATCTGTTTGCGGGTGCCGTCCAGGGCGACCTTGAGTACCCGGATGGCTTCCACGATCCCGTCGCGGGTTTTCGGGGTGGCGCTGGCCTGCCCGCCCAGCGCGGCGCGGGCGGCGGCCTCGGCGTCGATCGGGTCGGATTTGCCGCGTGCCCGGCGCAGTTGCCGGTTGGGCCGGTTGACCTCCACTACCCGGACCCCGGCGGCGTGCAGGGTACGGGTCAGCCCGGCGCCGTAGGATCCGGTGCCTTCCACCCCGACACACTCGATCTGCCCATGCCCGGCCAGCCACACGTGCAGGGCGGTGAGCCCCAGCGGGCTGGTCGGGAACGCCTGTGTTCCTAGCAGCCGGCCCTGCGCGTCCAGCGCCGCGGCCACGTGAGTGTCCTGATGGGTGTCCACACCGCCGTAGACGACCCGCTTGTGATTTGCCATTCTGGAACTGCCTTCCTCGTAGGTGATACCGGGACGGCGCGTCGGTCGGGGCACCGGACAGAACAGACATGGTGCCTGAGCAAAGCTCCTATGAGGTCACGGACCCCGACCGGCTCACGCCACGCCGGGAACCAGTGCCCCGAACCGGACAGATCGAAGGCAAGACACACCACACGGTGGTCGGTAACAAACACGGTCACGGCCCGAAACCCAGATTCCCGACACCAACATCATGTCTGTAACAGGACCACGCGTAAGGACCGCAACTGCGTCACAAAGGCAAGGCGGTTGCCCCGAGCAGGCCTCATGCCTGCTGCTTGGCGACCTCCGCACGCACCTGCTCCATGTCGAGCTGCCTGACCTGGTCGATCAGGTCCGTCAACGCGGCTTCGGGCAGCGCGCCGGGCTGGGCATAGAGCAGGATCCCGTCCCGGAACGCCATCAGCGTGGGGATGGAGCTGATCTGCGCCTGGGCTGCCAACGCCTGCTCGGCCTCGGTGTCCACCTTGCCGAACACGATGTCGGTGTGCTCCTCAGACGCCTTCTCGAACACCGGCGCGAACATCCGACACGGTCCGCACCAGGCGGCCCACCAGTCCACGAGAACGATCTCGTTGGAGTCCACGGTGGAGCCGAAGGACTCGCCCGTCAGGTCTACGGTTGCCATACTTTCTCCTATGTCGATATACCCCTACGGGTATATGAACAGAGGCCCCTGCGCAGATATTCCGGCCGTCTCGAAACGGCTACAGGGAGCCCAGCCAGTTGCGCAACAACTGGATCCCGGCCCCCCCGGATTTCTCCGGATGGAACTGCGTTGCACACAGGGGGCCGTTCTCGACCGCCGAGATGAACCTTTGGCCGTACCCCGTCCACGTCAACTTGGGAGGGTGCAGTGCGTCCGTGCCCGAGTCCGGCATCACCAGCGACTTGGCCGCGTACGTGTGCACGAAGTAGAAGCGCTCAGCAGCCAGTCCGTCGAAGAGCACCGAACCCGCTGGTGGGCTCACGGTGTTCCAGCCCATGTGCGGCAGGACCGGCGCCTCGAGGTGCTCGACGCGCCCCGGCCACTGGCCCAGCCCCGGGGTGACCAGTCCGTGCTCCTCTCCTGCCTCGAACATGATTTGCATCCCTACGCAGATCCCGAGGATCGGGCGCCCGCCGGCAAGTCGGCGCTCGATGATGCGCTGGCCCTGGATCGAGCGCAGCCCGCGCATGCATGCTTCGAAGGCGCCGACGCCGGGCACCACCAGCGCGTCAGCGGCGGCGGCGAGATCCGCGTTCGCAGTCACTGTGACTGTCGCGCCGGCCGCTTCCAGTGCCCGCTGGGCCGACCGCAGATTCCCGGAGCCGTAATCGAGCACCACTACGGAGGTCATGACCCCAGTGTCCCCTTTGTCGACGGAACCCCGGTCACCCGCGGGTCCAACGCCACCGCCTCCCGCAGCGCCCGGGCGAACGCCTTGAACTGGGCCTCCACGATGTGGTGAGCGTTCCGGCCGGATTGGACTCGCATATGCAACGTGATATTGGCCGTGGCCACGATCGACTCGAAGATGTGGCGGGTCAGTGTCGTGTCGTACGTCCCGATCAACTCGACCAATTCGGGCTCCTCGTGCACGAGATAGGGCCGTCCCGACAGGTCCACCACGCAGACCGCGAGTGCTTCGTCGAGCGGAATCATGGCGTTGCCGTAGCGACGCACCCCGGCCTTGTCGCCGAGGGCCTCGCGCAGCGCCTGCCCGAACGCCAGTGACGTGTCCTCGACCGTGTGGTGGGCGTCCACTTCCAGGTCGCCGCGGGTACGCACTGTGAGATCGATCCCGCCGTGCCTGCCCACCTGATCCAGCATGTGGTCGAAGAACGCGACCCCGGTTTCCACGTTCACCTCGCCGGTACCGTCGAGGTCGAGTTCGACAAGAACGTCGCTCTCCTTGGTCATGCGTGCAACGCGGGCGGTACGACTCATCGGGTCTCCCTCAGGTCTTCCAGTTCGGGCATCGCGGCGGCCAAAGCGGACATCTGGTCGTCAGTGCCCACCGTCACCCGCAACCAGCGGGACAGACCGACGTCCCGCACCAGGATTCCAGCATCCACCAACCGACGCCACGCCCGGCCCGGATCGGTGAACGGACCGAGGAGCAGGAAGTTCGCGTCCGAGTGCGCGCACTGCCAGCCCTGCTCGGTCATGGTCTCTATGAAGCGGTCACGGGTGCGGCACAGATGCTGGATCTGATCGGTCAGCCGGGGTGCGTACTCCACCGCCACTGTCGCCGCACTCTGGGTAAGCGTCGACAGGTGGTAAGGAAGCCGCACGAGCAGCAGTGCGTCGATCACTGCCGGATCCGCCGCCAGGTACCCGACCCTGGCCCCGGCGAATGCGAAGGCCTTGCTCATGGTGCGGGTCACCAGCAGCCGTGGCCGGCCAGCCAGCACAGTGATGGCGCTCGGCACCCTGGCGAACTCGGCGTACGCCTCGTCGACCACCACGATCCCGGTACTCGTCTCGGCCACGGCGTCATAGGCCGCCTCTACGGCTGCAAGTGGCAGTGCTTCACCGGTCGGGTTGTTCGGGCTGCACAGGAAGAGCACGTCGGGGCGGTGCTCGCGAACCGCAGCCACGATGTCGTCGGTGCCCAAGGTGAGTTCGTCGCGCTGGATTCCGATGAACCGCGTCCCCGTCCCCCGGCTGATGATCTCGTGCATGGAGTAGCCGGGCTCGAAGCCGAGGGCGGTGCGGGCGGTACCGCCGAACGCCTGCAAGATCTGCTGCAGAATCTCGTTGGACCCGTTGGCAGCCCACACCTGCGCCGTCGTCAATGCGACGCCGGTCTGCTCCTCCAGATACCCGGCGAGTGCGGCCCGCAAGGTCGTCGCATCCCGGTCCGGGTACCGGTTGAGGTCCGGTGCGATCCGCGCGGCGATCGCGGAAACCATGTCCGGCGGCGGCGGATACGGATTCTCGTTGGTGTTCAGCCGGACCGCCACGTCGAGTTGCGGGGCGCCGTAGGGAGATTGACCCACCAGTTCGGGCCGCAGCGGCAAGTCACTCACCGGTGCGCCTGATGGTCACGGCCCGCGCGTGGGAGGGCAGGTCTTCGGCCAGCGCGAGGGCCTCGATGTGGCCGGTCAAACCGTCGAGTGCGCGACGGTCGTATTCGATGACCTGGACACTGCGCAGGAACGTCGTCACGTTCAGACCGCTGGAGTGGCACGCACATCCCGCCGTCGGAAGCACATGGTTGGAGCCGGCGAGGTAGTCCCCGAGCGAGACCGGGCTGAACGGACCGACGAAGATCGCCCCCGCATTGTGGATCCTCGCGGCGTCCGCAGCAGCGTCCCGGGTGTGAATCTCCAGATGCTCGGCCGCGTAGGCGTCGGCGACGGACAGAGACTGCTCGAGCCCGGACGTGATCACCGTCGCACTCTGGCGGCCGGTGAGTGCCTGCCGGATGCGCTCGGCGTGCTTGGCCGCGGGGACCTGCAGGTCCAGTTGGGCATCGACGGCGTCGGCGAGGGCCTCCGAATCCGTGATCAGAACCGATGCGGCCACGACATCGTGCTCGGCCTGTGAAATCAGATCCGCGGCCACATACGCCGGTTTCGCGGTGTCGTCGGCGACGATCGCAATCTCGGTGGGCCCCGCCTCGCTGTCGATCCCCACGGTTCCCCTGAGCAGGCGCTTGGCCTCGGTGACGTAGATGTTGCCGGGACCGGTGATGACGTTGACCGGTTCGACCCCCTCGACACCCAACGCCAGCATCGCGATCGCCTGCGCCCCGCCAGCGGCGTACACCTCGTCGATGCCCAGTAGCGCGCAGGCGGCCAGGATCGTGCGGTGCGGCCAGCCCTCGTTGTCGATCTGCGGCGGACTGACCACGGCCATCGATTCCACGCCGGCGACCCGCGCCGGCACCACGTTCATCACCACGCTCGACGGGTACACCGCGCGCCCGCCTGGTACGTAAAGCCCCACCCGGCGAACGGGCCGCCAGGTTTGCCGGACGACTGCCCCCTGCCCCAGCTGGGTCACACCGTCGGCCGGCAGTTGGTCCCGGTGGACACGGGTGGCACGCTCGATGGCGAGCAGTAGGGCCTCCCGCACTTCCGGATCCAGCGCGTCGCGGGCCGCGGCCAGCACGGCTGCCGGGACCCGCAGCGCCGGCGGTCGCACGCCGTCGAACCGCTGGCCCAAGGACAGCACCGCATCGGCGCCGCCGGTGCGCACTTCGTCGATGATGTGCGTGACCGTGGCCGCCTGACCCTCCGGCAGCGCGCGCGGCACCTCGAAGGGTTCGTTGTTGCGTAGGTCGATGCGGCGCAGCATGCGTCCATCGTACGAAGACCATCGCGGGACCGGACAGTGCGCCGTGGGTCGGCGCCTGGCCTGGTGCTGATCTCCGGGTGGTTGCCGTGAACCGGTCACGATACGTTCGTGACATGGCTGCCAAGGGTCGGACTCCGAAGGGCAACAAGGGCGCCGCGACACGGGCCATGGTCACTTTGAACGACGCCGGGATCCCGTTCGCGGTCCACGAATACATCCACGACCCCGATGTCACCGCCTTCGGCCTCGAGGCCGCCCAGGCCCTGCAGATCGACCCTGCCCGTGTCTTCAAGACCCTGTTGGCAGATGTCGAGGGCGAACTGGTGGTGGCCTGCATCCCGGTCAGTTCCCCGTTGAGCCTCAAGGCACTGGCGGCCGCAGTCGGCGCGAAGAAGGCCACCATGGCCGAGCCCAAACGTGCGGAGAAGGCCACCGGTTACGTCGTCGGAGGGATCTCCCCCATCGGACAGCGCAGACTTCTGCCCACGATCCTGGACGACTCCGCCGTTGAGCACTCGACGGTCTTCGTCTCTGGCGGACGCCGGGGTCTGGATATCGAGATCAAACCCGAGCACCTCATCACTGCGACGCAGGCTCGGACTGCACCACTGCGGGGGTGACCGCTTCCCGGGCGAAGGCGGCATAGAACACCACAACGAGCAGTGCGCTGAACCCTGCCAGTAGGAACACCCCGCTGGCACCTACCGCCAGCGGCAGTTCGTACCGCCCGCCGGGCAACTCGGACGGGGCACGGCCGGCCAGCCACCAGCCGACCACCCGCGCCACAGCTGCGCACATGGCTGCAGCACTGACCACCCCGACCACGTGAACCCATCCTCCGTTGAAATGGGTCCGCCGCAGCCGCCTCGCACCCGCGAACCCGATCACGCACCCGGCCCCAAGCAAGAGGGCTCCCAGTGTCAGGTCCGCCTGCGCGAATCCCTGCGGATAGGCATCGACGAAGTCGGTGGCATCCGATGAGTTGAGCAGCACTCGTGGGGCCAGCCACACCCAGAGCAGACCGACCATCACGCCGAGTCCTGCGCCGAGCACGATGTAGCGGGCCACGACGCCCAGCGGATGCAGCGTCATGCGCCGGGCAGGCAGTTAGGCCCCAGCAGCGCCTTCAGGTCGGCTCCGAGGGACGGCGTCGCCGAGACCCGGAACGCCTCGCCGAGTCGCAGTACCGTCGTGCGGGTGCCGGTCGCCATCCTCAGGTGGACCTCGGTCGAGCCCGGGTGCGCGGTGAGCACTGTCTTGAGTCGGTCGACGGCGTCGGGCGTGCACTGCTGGGCCGCCATGGTCACCAGGAAGGGGGTGTTGCGGTCCAGCGACAGATCCGGCGCGTTGACTTCCATGGCCATCAGCCGCGGCGAATCCTCGCTGACGTCGAGACGACCCTTGACCACGAGGATCGCGTCGGTGTGGCAATACGGTGACACCGCCTCGTAGGCCTTCGGAAAGACCATCACGGTGATCTCACCGGTGAGGTCCTCGATCGTCATCTGAGCGTAGGGCTTGCCACCCTTGGTGATCCGGCGTGTGACCGTGGTGACCAGCCCGGCGATGTTGACGACGCGGCCATCGGCGTTCTCCGAGCCAGCGAGATCCACGATGTTCCCGTCGGACAGGGCGCGCAACTGCGTCTCGAGGCCGAGCAATGGGTGGTCCGAGACGTACAGGCCCAACATCTCGCGCTCATGGGCCAGCAGCACGGCCTTGTCCCACTCCCCCACGGGTACCTGCAGGGCCATCTCCGCAGTCGGGGTGTCGGCATCGGAGGCGTCACCGAACAGGTCGAACTGGCCGATCGACTCCGCTCGCTTCGTGATCAGGGCCTCGTCGACCGCGGGTTCGTGCACGCTCATCAAGCCCCGCCGGGTGTGCCCCAGCGAGTCGAACGCCCCCGCCTTGATCAACGACTCGACCGTGCGCTTGTTACACGCCGAGGCTTCCACTTTGGACAGGAAGTCCGGGAAATCCTGGAACCGGCCCTTGGCCGTGCGTGACTCGATGATGGACTCGACGACCGCCTCCCCCACGTTGCGCACCGCGGACAGCCCGAACCGGATCGTGTCACCCACCGCGGTGAACCGGGACTGTGAGTCGTTGACGTCCGGGGGCAGCACCTTCACGCCCATGTGCCGGCATTCGGCCAGATAGATGGCGCTCTTGTCCTTGTTGTCCTTCACCGATTCCAGCAGCGCCGCCATGTACTCGGTCGGGTAGTTCGCCTTGAGGTAGGCCGTCCAGTACGACACCAGGCCATATCCCGCGGAGTGGGCCTTGTTGAAGGCATAGTCGGCGAACGGGACCAGGATCTCCCACAGGGTGTTGATCGCGTCGTCGCCATAGCCCTGCGAGCGCATTCCCTCGGCGAAGGGCCCGAACTCCTTGTCCAGGATCTCCTTCTTCTTCTTCCCCATCGCCCGGCGCAGCAAGTCCGCTTGACCGAGGCTGTACCCGGCCACCCGTTGCGCGATCGTCATGACCTGCTCCTGGTAGACGATCACGCCGTAGGTCTCCGAGAGGATGTCCTCGAGCGGCTCGGCCAGTTCGGGGTGGATCGCGGTCACCGGCTTGCGCTTGTTCTTGCGGTCGGCGTAGTCGTTGTGCGCGTTGGCACCCATCGGTCCCGGCCGGTACAGGGCCAGGACCGCACTTATGTCCTCGAACGAGTCCGGTTTCATCGAACGCAGCAGCGCCCGCATCGGACCACCGTCGAGCTGGAACACGCCCAAGGTGTCACCGCGGGCAAGCAGGCGGTACGCCTCGGCGTTGTCCAGCGGGAGATCCTCGAGTACGAGCCGCTCACCCCGGTTGCGCTCGATGTTGATCAAGCAGTCGTCGAGCACCGTTAGGTTGCGCAGACCCAGGAAGTCCATCTTCAACAGACCGAGCTTCTCGCAGGCGTCCATGTCGAACTGGGTGATGATCGAACCGTCGTCGCGCATCCACAGCGGCACCACGTCGAGCAGTTTCGCCCGGGACAGGATGACACCGGCGGCGTGCACGCCCGGCTGGCGCTTCAGGCCTTCGAGACCACGGGCGGTGGCCACCACCTGCTGGACCTGCGGGTCGTCGTCATGCAGCTTCCTGAAATCCGCCGCCTCGGCGTAGCGGGGGTGTTTCGGGTCGAAGATGCCCGCCAGCGGGATGTCCTTGCCCATCACTGGGTCGGGCATCGCTTTGGTGATCTGGTCCGACAGTGCGTACGGCAGCCCGAGCGCGCGTGCGGAGTCCTTGATGGCTGCCTTCGCCTTGATCGACGAGTATGTGACGATCTGTGCGACCTGGTCGTCGCCGTACTTCTCGGTGGCGTAGCGGATCATCTCACCGCGCCGGCGTTCGTCGAAGTCCATGTCAATGTCGGGCATGGACACCCGGTCCGGGTTGAGGAAGCGCTCGAAGATGAGCCCGTGTTCCAGCGGGTCGAGCTCCGTGATCCCCATCGCCCACGCGATCAACGCCCCTGCGGCCGAACCACGTCCGGGTCCCACGCGGATCCCGTTGGCTTTGGCGTGGCGCACCAGGTCGGCGGTCACCAGGAAGTAGCTCGGATAACCCATCTGCGAGATGACCGAGAGTTCGAAGTCGGCCTGCCTCAGGTGGGTCTCGGGCACAGGGTGCGGGGCGAAGCGTTCGGCGAGGCCGCGGTGGACCTCCTTGGCCATCCAGGAGTCTTCTGTCTCACCATCGGGCACGTCGAAGCGCGGCATCAGGTTGGCCGAGTCGTCGAACTCGACGTTGCAGCGTTCGGCGATCAGCAGGGTGTTGTCGCACGCCTGCGGCAACTCCGACCAGGTCTGCCGCATCTGCTCGGCGGATTTGAGGAAGTAGCCGCTGCCGTTGAACCGGAACCGCTTCTCGTCGTTGACGGTGGCCCTGGTGCCGATGCACAGCAGAACGTCATGGGCGGCCGCATCCTCTTCGCGGACGTAGTGCAGGTCGTTGGTCGCCACCAGGGGGAGCCCCAGTTCACGAGCGATCTTGAGCAGGTCCTCACGGTGGCGTCGCTCGATATCGAGGCCGTGGTCCATCAGTTCGACGAAGAAGTTGCCCTCACCAAGGATGTCCCGGAAGTCGGCCGCGGCGGCCAGCGCACGGTCGTACCGGCCCGCACGCAACCACATGTTGACCTCGCCGCTCGGGCAGCCGGTGGTCGCGATGAGGCCCTTGCCGTACCGGTCGAGCAGTTCGCGATCGAATCGCGGCTTGCGGTAGTAGCCCTCGATGCTGGCCATGCTGGACAGCCGGAAGAGATTGTGCATCCCTTGGGTGGTCTCGGCCAACACCGTCATGTGGGTGTAGGCCTGCTTGCCCTTCATCGTCGGGGTGCCGTCCTCCCCGACCTCGTCACCGGGCACGTCGCCGAAGTCGTGGGGCGCGCGGGTGTGCCGTCCCTGCGGCGCGTAGTAGCCCTCGATCCCGATGATCGGCTTGACCCCGTAGCTCTGGGCCTTCTTGTAGAACTCGTACGCGCCGAACACGTTCCCGTGGTCGGTCATCGCGATCGCGGGCATCTCCAAACGCGCGGCCTCGGTGAACAGATCATCGAGGCGCGCCGCACCGTCCAGCATCGAGTACTCGGTGTGCACGTGCAGATGCACGAACGAGTCCGGCATGGATCTCCCTGGGGCGGTTGCGGGTGGGTCTCCAGACTAAGCCGATCCGCCGTGACCGGTGGCCCCGACGCGCCATGCTCACAAGTCTGGGTGGGCCTCCGTTCACCAGTACGCAAGCACGGTGCCTGCATCAGTCGTGCGGTGGGGATGCGCTGACCGGCCGGCCCCTCCATCCTCGGGCCGCGCAGGGCGATCCGGTCGCCGATCGGCCACCGGATGGAGGCAGTCACGACCGTTATGCCGGGATTGTCCAGACTTGGGCCGCCATCTGCTGGCCGGATCCCGGTCAGTCGGCCAGCAGATGGAGGCCGAAGGCCCCCGCCCGGTCAACCGGCCCGGATCACGTCGAGTGCGTGAGCGAGGTCGGGCGGGTACGCACTGGTGAAGCTCACAACCTGGCCGCTGCCGGGGTGCCGGAAGCCCAGGCGTACCGCATGCAGCCATTGCCGGTGCAACCCGAGCCGTTCGGCAAGCACCGGGTCGGCGCCGTAAGTGAGGTCGCCGCAGCAGGGATGATGGACCGCCGACATGTGCACCCGGATCTGGTGGGTCCGGCCCGTCTCGAGCCCAACCTCGAGCAGGGACGCGTACCGGTGGCTCTCCAAAGTGACGTAGTGGGTCACGCTCGGCCGGCCCTGCGCGGTGACCGCGAAGCGGTGGGCGTGCCTCGGATCCCGGCCGATCGGGGCATCGACGGTTCCCGTCTCGGGGTCCGGGCGGCCCTGGACGAGCGCATGGTAGGTCTTGGTCACCTCCCGGGCCTTGAAGTCGCGTTTGAGCGCTGTGTAAGCGCGGGCCGACTTGGCGACCACCATCACCCCGCTGGTCCCCACGTCCAGCCGGTGGACGACTCCGTACCGCTCCTCCGCGCCCACCTTGGCGATCTGGTAACCCGCCGCGGCAAGTGCCCCGACCACAGTCTGTCCGTCCCAGCCCGGGCTCGCGTGCACCGCCATCCCGACCGGCTTGTCCACCACGATGATGTCGTCATCGGCGTACAGGACGGGTAGATCCATCGACGGTGGCACCGGAGTTGCCACATCCAGATCGGTCACCGCAATGGTCTGGTCGGCCATCACCCGCGCCGATTTCGGCTCGAACTGTCCGTCCACTGTCACGAGTGCCTGATCTACCAGATCCGCCGCCCTGGTCCGGGAGACCCCAAGCATCCTCGACAGCGCCTGGTCGAGCCGCTGTCCCTCGAGCCCCTCGGGCACCGGGTAACTGCGCGACGTCATGCGACCTGAGCTGGTTGCGGCTCGTGCCGGGGCCGGTCGAAGGGGACGTTGAACAGGCTCAGGCCCACGATCATGACGGCCGCGGTCACCAAAGACATGTCGGCAACGTTGAAGACCGGCCAGTTGGGAAGCCGCAGGAAGTCGACCACGTGGCCCTGCAGCGGGCCAGGTTCCCGGAACAGCCGGTCCAACAGGTTGCCCACCGCACCTCCGAGCATCAGCCCGAGTGCGACCGCCCACCACATCGACACCAGCCTGGTCGACATCCGGAACAGCACGGCCGCCACCGCGACGGCCACCAAGCTGAAGACGATCGTGGCGCCGCCGCCCAAACCGAACGCGGCGCCCGGGTTCCGCACGAAACTGAAGCGCAAGAGGTCACCGACGATCTGCCGGTCGGGCATCCCCTCCAGCGTCGCGACGGCCCAGACCTTGCTCAGTTGGTCGACGATGAGCACCAGAGCGGTCGTCGACCATGCCACCAGGACCGCGGGATGCTTCATCTAGACCACGGTAGACAGCAGGGCGTCCCAGCGTCCCGCCAGGTCCTCCGGAGCATGGACGACCCTGATCGTCTTCGCCCGGTGGTGGTGCCCGCGCACAATCTCGATCTGTGAGGTCCGCACGCCCAGGGCCTTCGCCAGCGCCGCGCGGACCGCCTGGTTCGCCGCACCCTGCGCAGCGGGAGCAGCTACGCGGACGACCAGCGCCGGCGGCTCCCGGTACGCACCGCCGACCACCGTGTGCCGTGAACCGGGCTTGACCCAGATCGGGCGTTCAAAGACGGGTACTGGCACAGCCAAACACGCTACGCCGCCTGGGCGGATGCGCGGTGCCGGACTCTCGCTACCCTCGAGGGGAATGCTGCGAAGAAGGATGTGGAATGTACCGCTCGGTGCCCCCGAAGATCGACCTGCCGTCGATGGAACGCGAGATCATCGAGTTCTGGCAGGCCAACGACGTGTTCCACCGCTCGCTGCGCCAGACCGACGGCGGTCCGCAGTGGACGTTCTATGAGGGACCTCCGACGGCCAACGGGACCCCGGGCGTGCACCACGTCGAAGCGCGGGTGTTCAAGGACGTCTACCCGCGATACCGCACCATGAAGGGCTATCACGTCCCGCGCAAAGCCGGCTGGGACTGCCACGGGCTGCCGGTGGAGCTCGCAGTGGAGCGGGAACTCGGCTTCAACGGCAAACCCGACATCGAGGCCTACGGCATCGCCGAGTTCAACGAGAAGTGCCGGGAATCCGTTCTGCGCCATGTCGACGCATTCTCGGAGATGACCGCCCGGATGGGGTACTGGGTGGACATGGACCAGGCGTACTGGACCATGTCGCCGGACTACATCGACAGCGTCTGGTGGTCCCTGAAGACGATCTTCGACGAGGGTCTGCTGGAGCAGGACCACCGCGTCTCGCCGTACTGCCCGCGGTGCGGCACCACCCTCAGCGATCACGAACTCGCCCAGGGGTACGAGACGATCGTGGACCCCTCGGTCTTCGTCGCATGTCCGGTCCTCGGCGGCGACCTGGCCGAACGCTTCCCCGGTCTGCAGTTGCTGGTGTGGACCACCACGCCGTGGACACTGGTCTCCAACACCGCCGTCGCCGTGTCGCCGGACGCGATGTACGTCGTGGCGCGTGCCGGCGACTCGACGTTCGTGGTGGCGGAGGAACTGCTGGCAGCCACGCTCGGTGAGGATGCCGAGGTGCTCGACAGGATGAGCGGACGTGATCTCGAAGGCGTGCGGTACCAGCGGCCGTTCGAACTCATCGAGATCCCGGACGCACACTACGTGCTGCTCGGCGATTTCGTGACCACTACAGACGGGTCCGGCATCGTGCACCTGGCGCCCGCCTTCGGCCCCGACGACCTGGCGGTCTGTCGGACCTACAACCTGCCCGTGGTCAATCCCGTTCAGGCCGACGGGACTTTCGCCGCGGACGTGCCGATGGTCGGTGGACAGTTCTTCAAGCACGCGGACGAGGCGCTGGTGGCGGACATGGCCGCGCGCGGGTTGCTGTTCAAGCGGGTTCCGTACGAGCACGCATATCCGCACTGCTGGCGCTGCCATACGCCTCTGATCTACTACGCCATGCCGTCCTGGTACATCCGGACGACTGCGGCCAAGGACCAGTTGCTTGCACAGAACGAGGCCACCAACTGGTTCCCCGAGACGATCAAGTGGGGCCGATACGGCGACTGGCTGCGCAACAACATCGACTGGGCGCTGTCCCGCTCGCGGTACTGGGGTACCCCGCTGCCGATCTGGCGCTGTGAGTCCGACCATCTCACGGCGGTGGCCTCGCGCGCAGAGTTGTCTCAACTCGCCGGCCGCGACGTGTCCGACATCGATCCGCACCGGCCGTTCGTCGACGAGATCACCTTCGCCTGTCCCACTTGCGGGCAGACGGCCAGCAGGGTCCCCGAGGTCATCGATTGCTGGTACGACTCCGGCGCGATGCCGTTCGCCCAGTTCGGGTACCCGAACCACAATGCCGAGGAGTTCCAGCGTTCCTATCCCGCGGACTTCATCTGTGAGGCGATCGACCAGACCCGCGGTTGGTTCTACACGCTCATGGCTGTCGGCACACTCGTCACCGGCCAGTCCTCGTACCGCAACGTGCTGTGCCTGGGGCACATCCTGGACGCCGAGGGACGCAAGATGAGCAAGCATCTCGGCAACGTGCTGGAACCGATCCCGCTGATGGACGCGCAGGGCGCGGACGCACTGCGCTGGTTCATGCTCGCCTCCGGCTCACCCTGGCAGGCCCGGCGGGTCAGCGCCGAGGCTCTGCAGGAGGTCGTCAGCAAGGTCCTGTCCACGCTGTGGAGTACGGCTTCGTTCCAGTCGCTCTACGGTGGCCTGTCGGATTGGTCACCCGGTCAGTCGCCCGGCGAAACCACCATGATGGACCGTTGGGCGCTTTCGCGGACCCACGCCACCGTACGGGATGTGGATGCAGCACTGCAGGTCTTCGACTCACAGACCGCCGGCCGACTCATCGCCGAACTCATCGACGACCTCTCCAACTGGTACGTGCGTCGCTCACGACGACGCTTCTGGGAGGGCGACCCCGCTGCGCTGTCGACGCTGCACAGTTGCCTGCGAGCGACGGTACTGATGATGGCCCCGTTCACCCCGTTCGTGACCGAACGGCTGTGGCAGGATCTCTTCGCCGGCAGCGAGGAGGTCGACAGTGTCCATCTCGCCTCGTGGCCCGCGTTCGACCCCGCGTCGGTGGACGATGACCTCGAGATCCAGATGTCACTGGTCCGCCGACTCGTCGAACTCGGCCGGGCCGCCCGTGCACAGTCCGGGGTGAAGATCCGGCAGCCGTTGTCGCGGGCACTGGTTGCCGCACAACAGTGGGCAGGCCTCAGCGAGCAGGCACGTGCCCAGATCGCCGAGGAACTCAACGTTGTGTCGCTGGAATCACTGTCCGATGCTGAGGCGCTGATCCATGTCAGCCTCAAGCCGAACTTCCGCAGCCTGGGCAAACGCTTCGGCAAGGGCACCCCACAGGTCGCCAAGGCCATCGCCGAGGCTGATCCGGTCGCCCTGGCCGCGGCACTGCGAGAGGGTAAGGCTCAGGTAGAGGTTGAAGGAGAGTTGATCAACCTCACGCAGGACGAGGTCATTGTGACCGAGGTGCCGGAGGAGGGGTGGGCGGTCGCCAGTGCCGGAGGGGAATCCCTGGCCCTCGACTTGCACCTGACTGAGGACCTGCTGGTTCTCGGCACCGCCCGGGACGTGGTCAGGGCCCTGCAACAAGCACGCAAGGATGCGGGGTTCGAGGTGACCGACCGGGTCCGCGTGCGCTGGGAATCGACCGATGAACGGGTTGCCGCCGCCTTCGTTCGGCACGGAGGCCTCATCGCCGACGAGGTCCTCGCCGTCGCCGTGGAACGATCAGAGCACCCGGACGCCGAGCACATCGCCGATCCCGATCTGATGCTCCACCTGCAGCGGCGCTGAGGCCGTCCCGGTCAGAACCGGGCGATGACTGCGATCAGGATCTGCAGTCCGATGAAGAGTACGAGGAAGGCCACGTCCAGCGAGATTCCCCCGAACCGCAGCGGCGGGATCACGCGCCGCAGTGCACGCAAGGGCGGGTCCGTGAGGGTGTAGATGATCTCGGCGACGATCAGCACGAACCCCTTGGGCTTCCAGTCCCGTGCCAGCATCTGGACAATGTCGAAGACCAGCCGTCCGATCAGGACCAGCAGGTACAACCACAGGACATTGACGATGACGCTGGCGACAGGGCTCACGCAGGCGCCTCAGGAGATCAGGCTGGCGCGCACCGAGCTGGTGACCTCGACACCCTTCGGTGTGAGCAGGAAGACCTTGCCACCCACCCGCTCGATCGCGCCCTGCAGACCGAACGTCAGACCCGACGCGAAGTCGATCATCCGCTTCGCGTCATCCGCGGTGAGCCCCGACAGGTCCATCGAGATCACGTCGCCGGCCCGGAAAGCCTCACCGATGGACCTGACGTCCGCGTATGCCGACGGCGACATCCGCACCACGTCGTAGGCGGCCTCTATGCGCCTTGGCGTGGACTTCGGCGCGAACGACGGCGTGGAGTGCTGCTCAACCCCGATGTCACGGCGTGCGGACGCTCTGTGGTCATCCCGGTGGTCGTCCCGGTCCTGCTGCTCGTCGTACTCGAATCCGTAGTCTTCCTCGGTGAGCCCGAGGTACACGGCAACCTTCTGGCGCAAGTTGCTCACTGCGCATCTCCTTCGTTGTGCGTCCCGCCCTTAGTAGGACGGTACCTGACGTTCGGCCGGCTGCCCATGACAGCCGTGCCGATCCGGAGGTGTGTCGCGCCATGGGACACGGCCACCTCCAAATCCGAACTCATTCCCGCCGAAATCACGTCGGCATCCGCAACCTGGCTGCGGACCAGCCCCGACATGTCCGCCAGTAGCGCGAACGCGGGCGCGGGGTCCTCCCCCAGGGGCGCAACCCCCATCACGCCGCGCAATCGCAGCGCGCGGGCCGTCGTCACCCGGCCGAGCAGGTCGCGCAGTTGCGCAGGGGGCACCCCGCCGCGCTCAACACGGGGATCTGGATCCAGATTGACCTGGATCAGAACGTCTTGTCGTATGTCCCTGGCCACCGCTGCCTTGTCGAGGGCACGCACAATGCTGGGGCGATCCACGGTGTGGACGAGGTCGGCGTACCCCACGACGGACTTGGCCTTGTTGGATTGCAGTTGCCCGATGAAGTGCCACTTCAGGCCCAGGTCTGCGCACTCCGCGTGCTTGGGCGCTGCCTCCTGATCGCGGTTCTCCCCCACATCCGTGACGCCGAGCCCCGCCAGTCTGCGCACGTCATCGGAGCCGAAGAACTTGGTGACCACGATCAACTGGGCTGGCGGGCGACCGGCCGCCTCACAGGCCCGGGCGATCCGGTCACGGACAGCAGCGAGATTCGAGGCCAGTTGGGATGTGCGCTGGTCGGTCACGCCGGCCTCCTGACGATCGCGAGCGCCTGCCGACCCGTTACGCCGTCGCGGCGATGGGAATACAGACGTGGATCCTCTGCGGTGCAGCGAGGGTCCCACGTGGCGTTCACACCGGCAGCGCGCAACTGTTCGAGCACGCCCACACGGACGTCGACGCCCCGCTGGCTACCCATGGTCACCACCGCTGCGGGTGCGGCGTGCGCCACCTCTGCCGCTCTCCGGTCGTCGACCTTGTAGCACTTGCCGCAGATGCTGGGACCGAGGTGCGCGACGGCGCCCTGGAGGGCCGCCCCGGCTACGGTCAACGCCCGCAAGGTGGCCGGCACGACACCCACCACCAGGCCCCGCCAGCCGCAGTGGACCGCAGCGATCCAGCCATCTGCGGTGCAGACCCCCACCATCACGCAGTCAGCGCCCTGCGCGGCGATCGCCACATCGGTCCTGTCGGTGAACAGGCCGTCCACCCCCTCCACGTCGGCAGTGACTGCTTCGACGTACGCCACATCACGACCGTGCGCCGCCCGGGCGAAGACGACTGCCGGGACGCCCAGTGCTCGCCCAAGCGCGGCTCGGTTGACTGTGACAGCATCGGGATCGTCACCGACGTGCACCGCCAGGTTGTTGAATGCGAACGCCCCCTGACTGGCGCCGACCGTGCGATCGGTGACCAGCCAGGAGGCGTCATGCAGAGTGCCTGAGGTCACTTCAGGAAGTCGGGGACGTCCAAGTCGTCGGAGTCCGTGGAACCAGCCGGTGACTCTTCGAACGAGACCGCCCGCGTGGCCGGCGCCAGCGGGCGTCCGACCTGATCCGAACCACCTGTGAGATCCACCGACTCCCGCTCGACGGGCAGAGTGGCCTCGGACACGAAGCCTTCGGTCAGCGCCGCCCGATTCGGGGTGGCAAGACGCGGCAGTGGCGCACCTCCGTCGAAGCCGGCGGCGATCACCGTGACCCGGACCTCGTCGCCGAGGGTGTCGTCGATGACCGTGCCGAAGATGATGTTCGCCTCCGGGTGGGCGGCATCGGACACCAGCCGGGCAGCTTCGGTGATCTCGTGCAAGCCCAGATCGGCGCCGCCGGCGACACTCAGTAGAACGCCGTGCGCGCCCTCGATGCTCGCCTCCAGCAACGGCGAGGAGATGGCCATCTCGGCGGCGACCTGCGACCGCTCGTCGCCGCGGGCCGAGCCGATCCCCATCAGGGCCGAACCGGCACCCGACATCACACTCTTGACGTCCGCGAAGTCGAGGTTGATCAACCCGGGCGTCGTAATCAGGTCGGTGATGCCGGACACGCCCTGCAGAAGAACCTGGTCCGCTTGCTTGAAGGCGTCGATCATCGAGATCGTGCGGTCGGCCAGGGCGAGCAGTCGGTCGTTCGGGATGACGATCAGGGTGTCGACGCTCTCGCGCAGCGAGTCGATGCCGCTCTCCGCCTGCGTGGCCCGGCGACGGCCCTCGAACATGAACGGCCGGGTGACCACGCCGATGGTCAGCGCGCCGAGTTCCTTGGCGATCCGGGCCACGACGGGGGCACCACCGGTGCCGGTGCCACCGCCCTCGCCCGCAGTCACGAAGACCATGTCGGCTCCGCGCAGAACCTCCGCGATCTCCTCCGCGTGGTCCTCGGCCGCCTGTCGCCCGACCTCCGGGTCGGCCCCGGCGCCGAGACCGCGGGTGAGTTCACGACCGATGTCGAGCTTCACATCGGCGTCGGACATCAACAGGGCCTGGGCGTCGGTGTTCACGGCAATGAACTCGACGCCTTTCAGCCCGAATTCGATCATGCGGTTCACGGCGTTGACGCCGCCGCCGCCGATACCAACAACTTTGATTACTGCGAGGTAGTTCTGGGGTGCGGCCACCAGAGTTCCTTTCATGGTCAAACGGACACGTGTCGGGTCTACTTCAGGTTGAGGTCCAACTTGAAGCAGCAGGGCAGTGACGCACAGCGCATCACAACACTGTTGGGGTTCCAGTCCTCACAGACCGGCGGGGGAAGTAGCCGCATGGACCGCCGTGAACCTCAACTTGAGGCTTATTCCGACCCCCTGTGCGGGCTCTGAGAAGGAGACTAGTACGGGATCGGGCAACTGCAAGCAACTCTCCCAAACTGAGGACCATTTTTCTTTCATCCCCCGTGATCTCAGGCGTTTTCACCGCCGACAACCGCTGAAATCGGACGAGGTCTCAGGGTCGATCTGAGGTTGATGGTCATGCCTCCAGGACGTCATGGTCGAGCGGGGCACCACGGATCGTCGGGTGGATTCCACACAGCGCCCCACCAGCGCTACCGTGCGGAACAGTGACGGGGACCTTGGAGATGCAGGTGGGCAGATTTCGAGTGGGAGGCGCCGCCGCGGTGATGGTTGCCCTCCTAGCCGCGGGTTGTGGGGCACCCGGCACCAGTTCGGTGACCATCCATGACGTGCCACCGAGCAACGAGTTGCCGATCCCGCCGCTGGAGACGGGCACCACGGCCGATGACGACACCACAGTGTTCCCGCTGTCCGTGCACCTTGCCGAAAGCGACTTCGGCAGGGGTCAGATGGCCGACACCATCGGCATCAACGGCGACTACCTGGGGCCCACCCTGCGGATGTCGAGAGGCGAGCGAGTGCGGGCTGAGGTGACCAACTCGCTCGACGAGATGACCACCTTGCATTGGCACGGCATGCACATCCCCGCCCGTATGGACGGCGGCCCCCACCAGATGATCCAGCCTGGCCAGACCTGGCGTCCCCACTGGCAGGTGAGACAGCCGGCTGCCACCCTTTGGTATCACTCCCATCCCCACGGCGAAACGGCCCAACAGGTCTACCGGGGCATGGCCGGGATGCTCATCATCGACGACCCTGACGCCCCGGACGTCGGACTCCCCTCCGAATACGGGGTCGACGACGTGCCAGTGATCGTTCAGGACAAGAGCTTCACCTCCGACGGTCAACTCATCGTCGATCCCCGTGCCGGGCCGTCTACCGGCTTCCTGGGCGACACCATCGTCACGAACGGCAGCGTTGGCACCTATCTCCCGGTCGAGACCGAAGCAGTGAGACTGCGTCTGCTCAACGCATCGAACGCACGGATCTACAACTTTGGTTTCGACGACGACCGCACATTCGACATCGTGGCCTCCGACGGCGGGCTCCTGGGCGCACCCGTGTCCGCGCAGCGTGTTCAACTGTCGCCCGCGGAGCGCGCCGAGATCGTGGTCAGGATGACCCCCGGAGAGTCGGTCTCGTTGAACAGCACCGCACCGGACCTGGGAACAGTGCGCGACTCCCTGTACAGTCCCGGCACATTCACCGTGGTGCAACTGCGGGCAGCGCAGACGTTGCGCCCATCGCCGGCCCTAGCGGCAACCTTGACGGACGTGCCGGACCCGGATCCCGCCCAGAGCGTGCAGACACGCAGGTTCGGCATCGAGGGTTTGGCGATCAATGGACGGCCCATGGACATGAATCGCATCGACATGGCAGTCCCCCTCGACCAAACGGAGATCTGGGAGGTGACCAACCAGGATCCGCAGCCGCACAACTTCCACGTTCATGATGTGCAATTCCGGATACTGTCGATGGACGGACGGCCACCCCCGGCTCAGTTCGCCGGCTACAAGGACACTGTGTACGTCGCCCCCCGCACAACCGTGCGGATATTGGTCAGATTCACCGACTACACGAACCGCCGATGGCCGTACATGTTCCACTGCCACCTGTTGCTGCATGAGGATCTCGGCGTGATGGGCCAGTTCGTCATCGTGAAACCGGGCGAGTCAGCAGGCTCAGCACCCCACCACGACATGCCCGGCATGGACACCGCATCCCCTGGCACGTCGGCACCCATGGAGATGTCCGCCGACTCGTAACGGGCCGGTTCTACGTCCTGGGCTTCCTGGCCCCGGACGGCCTCGACTCACAGGTGGTCAGCCGAAGTCCGTGCCGCCGGCCGGGGTCATGGTGGTGCGCGGGTGCTGGTGGTGGTGCATCGGCCGTCGGTGGTCCGCACGATGGTGAGGCGTCCGTGGTGGATGCGTCGGTGGTGGTAGACGCAGATGAGGACGAGGTTGTCCAGGTTGGTGGGGCCTCCTTGGTCCCAGTGCTGGATGTGGTGGGCGATGCAGCGGTGGGCGGGCACGGTGCAGCCCGGGTGCACACAGCCCGACCCGTCGCGCACGGCCAGCGCGGCGCGTTGGGCGCGGGTGGCGTAGCGTTCGGCGAACCCGACCGCCAGCGGTTTCCAGTGGACGTCGTCGACCGGGATCCCGACCACATAGGTGACGTGGGCGGAGCAGGACGCGGTACGGACATCGGTGCGGGAGGCCAGCAGCCCGCACGGCCAGCGGACCCCCAGCCCGGTGGCGAGTTGGTCGGGGGTGAGGGTGAGGGTGATGTGGCCGATCCCGGTGGGCCGGTCCACGGTGTCCAGGGAACGGGTGGCGATTTCGGCCAGGGCGTCGGCGTTCCGGGTGCCGGCCGACCGGTCATCATGAGGTCCGGTGGGTTCGGCGTAGATGTCCAGCGCCGCGGCCAGCGCCGCGCCGGAAGCCGGGTCGAGGAACCCGGTCAGGTGCCACCAGCCGTCCAGGCTGCACGACAGTTTCGCCCGGCGGCGCTGGCGGGCGGTTTCGGTGTCGTGGTCGGGGTCGGGGGTGTAGTTCTGGATGAGCAGGTCCAGGAACCCGCGCAGGTCCCGCACACAGTGGGTCCGCGCGAACCCGGCGACCTGCTGCTCGACGAGGTCGAAGACCTCGCCCAGCTGGCGGCGGGCCGCCCGGATCACCCGGACGTGGTCGAGGCTGATCTGCCCGTCGGCCAACGCCGCGGCGGTTGCCGGGAGGTGGTCGCGTAGTGCCCGGGCGGTGTGCACCCACCAGCCCGCATGACCAGGCGGGACCCGCACTGCCGTCGCGAGCCAGTCGCTGGTGCCGCGCGCCCCGGCGATCTGCGCGCCACCGCGGGCATCGAAGGAGGCGAGCACCCGGGCCTGCACGGCCGCGGTCTGGTTAGCCACCTGGTGCAACTGCGGGATCGCGTCCTGCAGTTCGTCGAGGCACCACTCGGCCGGATCCGCAGCCAGCAGCCCAGCCACGGCCGCGCGCAGATCGGCGAGCAGCGTGGCCGGACTCGTGGACTGCACCGTGATCGTCATAATCACCCCCGTTCTCATCTAGAACACTAGTACGAGGGTGTGACAAACCGGGCAGCCCGAAACCACCTGTGGACAACCACATCTGCCATCCACAACTGTCCTGCGAACCACGCGAGAACCACCCCGAGGGGAGGGCCGCGACCAGACGAGCCGCTGAACCGAGCACTCGTCAAGCAGGGGCAAGCCTGCGTTCCCGGAGTTCCGGACGATCGGCTGTGTGTGGTCCCGGCGCCGGCCGCGCTACTGCCGCCATCGTGGGGATTTCGGAGGGTAGCGCCGACCGCCACTCAAACGGGCGGAGTCGGTCACAGAGAGTCCACCGAATCCGGCCTCACCGGCGTGAAGGAAGCCTTAGCGGACACTTCAAGTCAGTCCTGGGCCGGAACAACCCCGACGGCAGATTCAGCGGGGGCCGGGCCGGTGGCGACCGGGCTGGGTGTCGCCGGGGCCGGACTCGGGCTGGAAGGCAGCGGCGTGGGCGAGACCGACGCGCTGGCCTGCGGATCCGGGGATGGTGTCACGACCGCTGGGACCGCATCAGCACTGGTTGGGATGTCCGGATCGGACACGTCGTACCAGCCGGCGTCCGTGGACAACAGGACGCTGAGGACGGCCGACTTGTAGTCCGAAGCGTCTGCCGAGCCCCAGAAGACCACGGCGTCGGACTTCCGCATCACCAACTGGATCGCATTGGGTGAAGTCGCTGACACGCTGGCCACCTTGGACCGGATCTCTGGACTCATGCCGCTCAACGCACGCATCATCGCCGTGTTCGCGACCTCATCCTGCGACTTCTCGAGGGTGGGCAGGTCCTTCGGTTTGGGTGACGCGACCGCGAACGCGATCCCGTTGGCGTCTATGAGATCCCAGCCGTCCTCAGCGCGCTGCATCGCCACCGCCTGTCGTTCAGTGACGGACAGGACGACAGTCCTCGGCCAGACGCGTCGCACGTCCACGGATGCCAGTTGCGGCAGGTCCGCCAAGCGGGACGTCGCCGCCCGGAGGTCAACCCGCATCATCGGAGTTCCCTGCGCGATCCCGGCGGTGGCGATCAACTGATGGGCGCTGATCGACGTCGCCCCATCCACCTCGACGGAGTTCACCCCCATCACCGAGGTCCACCCCGCCAGGTAGACGCCCACTGCACCCATCCCGACGAGGGCGCCACTGGCGATCAGCAGACGCCGGTGCGGCGGGCGCCGACGCTCCTCCACCTTCTCGCTGGGTGCCTCAGTCACGGTCATGGTCCGACCCGATCGAACTTGCGCGCCAGGAGATCCAGGATCTCGGGAATGAGCAGGCTGATGTCGCCTGCGCCGAGCGTCATGATGATGTCTCCGGGCTCCGCACCGTCAGCCAGATGCCGGGCGACCGCCGACCACGATGGTTCGAAGACGACCTGATCGGCTGGCAGCGGGACCGCCTGCGCCATCGCCTGGCCGCTGGCACCGGGAATCGGCTCCTCACCAGGGGCGAACACCTCGAGTACGACCGCGAAGTCGGCGAGGCCGAGGGCTTGTCCGAACTCCTCGAGGTACATCGCCGTGCGGTAGTAATGATGGGCCTGGAACGCCACGCGGATGTTCCCGCGCCCGACGACCTCGCGCGCCGCCTGCAAGGTCGCGGCGATCTCAGTGGGATGGTGGGCGTAATCATCGAACACCCGTACGTCCGCGACCTCACCCCGGTACTCGAATCGGCGCCGGGTACCCAGGAATTGGCCGGCTCCGGCGGCCACCCTGTCCGCGGGCAGGCCCAATCCGACCGCCGCGACCATGGCGGCGGTGGCGTTCAGGACGTTGTGTATGCCGGGAACGCCGATCTCGCAGACCACGTCGTCCATCTGAGGGCCTTCCACGCGGAAGGTGGACCCGGTCGCGGACAGTTGCTCGACAGTGATCCGATAGTCGCTGTCCGCGGATTGACCGTACGTGCGCACATCGACGCCAGCCTCGGAAACCGCCCGAGCCAGCCTGGCGGCCCCAGGATCGTCCTCACACACCACGACATAACCACCATGCGACCCGATGGTGGTCGCGAAGTCGTAGAAACCGGCCTCCATCGCCTCGGCGGTCCCCCAATAGTTCAAGTGGTCCGCCTCCATGTTCGTGACGATCCCCACACGGGCATCGAGGCGCAAGAACGAACCGTCGCTCTCGTCGGCTTCCACGACGAAAGCCCGACCACTGCCGAGGTGTGCGTTGGACCCGGAGTCGTTGAGTTCACTGCCGATCGCGAACGACGGGTCCTGACCACAGGCTTGCAGGATGACCGTCAGAATCGACGTCGTCGTGGTCTTCCCATGGGTGCCCGACACTGCTAGGACGTCTTTGCCGGCCATGGTCATGGCGAGGGCGACAGAACGATGCAGAACAGGGATCCCACGCCGCTTCGCCGCCTGCAGTTCGACATTGGAATCGGCGATGGCCGTCGACACCACAACCGCGCCCACGTCGCCGAGGTTGTCGGCATCATGACCGACGTGACACTCGGCACCCAGCGCACGTAGCGCAGCCACCCTCCGCGAGTCCTTCGCATCTGATCCGCTCACGCGCACTCCACTGGCCAGCAGGAGCCTTGCCAGGGCGCTCATGCCCGCGCCGCCGATCCCCAGGATGTGCACTGCACTTGGAATCTGCGCGCTCTCCGGATTCTGGCTCACTTCTCACCCTTCGCCGCCGCCGCGAACACCATGTCAGCCAACCGGGCCGCAGCATCGCGCACCCCATGTCGGGAGGCATTCAGTGACATCTCCTCCAGTCTGCCTGGCTCGCCGAACGTTGCGAGTACTGCCTCGGTCAATGTCGCCGCCGTCAGTCGAGCGTCATCGATCAGCACCCCGCCACCGGCCTCGACCACGGGCGCGGCGTTGAACCGTTGCTCACCGTTTCCGATCGGAAGCGGCACATAGACCGCCGGCAAGCCGACAGCGGCAAGTTCCGCGCATGTCATGGCGCCGGCCCTGCACACAGCCAGGTCCGCCGCCGAGTACGCGTCGTCCATGCCGTCGATGTAGTCGACCGCGTGGTAATCGGCAACGCCGGCCAACGATGCGACCTGATCGGCGTTCTTTGGCCCGTAGGCGTGCAGCACCTGGACCCCCGCCGCAGTCAGCCCCGGTACCGCCGCCACCACCGCGGCGTTCAACGATCGCGCCCCCTGGGAGCCGCCGAACACCAACAAGCGGCCACGGCCCGGGTCGAGACCCCACCGCGAGCAGGCCTGATCACGATGCTGAGCCCGGTCCAGGTGCGAGATGCTCTCCCGCAAGGGGATTCCGATCCTGACCGCGCCCGGCAGGCTGGCGCTGGTGGCCTCGGCCACGAACGGCGTGAAGCGCCGGCCGATCTTGTTGGCGAGCCCCGCCTTGGCATTGGCCTCGTGAACCACGATCGGCACCCGCCCTCGAGCGGCCAGGTACGCCGGCAGGGCGACGAAACCGCCGAAGCCGACGAGGACGTCGGCCCGCCGCTTCTCCAGAATTGCCCGGGACCGCTTCACGGCTGTGCGCAGGCGCCCGGGAAGGGTCAGCACCTCCGCCGACGGACGCCTCGGAAGCGGCACCCGCGGGATCAGATCCAACTCGTACCCCCGCGCGGGCACCAAACGGGTCTCCAGCCCCTCGGCCGTCCCCAAGGCCGTGACAACCGTCCCCGGATCGGCCTGCATCAAGGCGTCCGCGAGGTTGAGCGCTGGTTCCACATGGCCAGCGGTGCCACCCCCCGCCACCACCACCCGCAGTCCCATGGTCAGTGACGCACCCGGGGGGTGATGAGCCGGGTACGAGCGTCCCCGCGACGGTCACGCAGTGCGCTCGCGGCCTGCGGCTCGTTGCGTGCGAACGCCAGGAGCACGCCAATGGCGCACAAGCACATCAGCAACGATGACCCACCGTAGGAGACCATCGGCAACGGCAGTCCGGTGATCGGCAGCAGACCCAACACCGCCCCGATGTTGACCAGGGCCTGGCCGACGATCCAAGCCAGGATGCCGCCCGTGCTCAGTTTCACGAACAGGTCGTCGGAGTTGCGGGCCACCCGGATCGCGATGATGGCGATGATGGCGAACATCGCCAGCACGCTGATGGTGCCGATCAGTCCGAGTTCCTCGCCGATCACCGCGAAGATGAAGTCGGTGTGCGCCTCGGGCAACCCACCCCACTTCTCGCGGCTGGCGCCGAGCCCAGTACCGGCCAGGCCTCCGGTCGCGAGGCCGTACTGGCCGTGGATGATCTGGTAGCCGGCACCGCTGGGATCGGATGCGGGATCCAGCCACGTCCGGAAGCGCTGCATGCGGTACGCCACCGTGACGGAGGCCAGTGCGACCAGTGCCAGCAACCCGCCGAAGGCGACGCCGAAGACCCGCGCCGGTGCGCCCACCACGAAGAGCAGGCTGGCCAGGATCGGGAACATGACGATGGTGGTTCCCAGATCACCCTCGAGAACGATGAGAACCACGATGGCCAGCCAGACCGGGATCAGTGGCACCAACAAGTGCCGCCATTCATGGATCAAGCGGCGCTTCCGGGTCAAGAGGTCGGCGCCCCAGATGATGATCGCCAATTTGGCCAATTCACTGGGCTGGAACTGGAACGGACCGCCGAAACTGATCCAGTTGCGCTGGCCGAACACAGAGACCCCGATACCGGGCACGAACACCAGGAAGAGCGCGATGAACGCGACAACCAACAGGATCGGTGCCGCCTTGCGAATACCGGCGACGGACGCCCGGGAGATGAGCACCATCGCCGCCAGGCCGGCACCGGCGAACATCAACTGCTTCTGGGTCACGGTCAGCCCGACCTCGGAACCCGCCGCGTACGTCACGACGTTGCTGGCGGAGAAGACCATGACGATACCCAGGACCAGCAGCAACATCGTGGTGCTTAGCAACAACGCGTAGTTGGCAAGTGGGTGGTTCCACCAACGACGCACGGTCTCCCCGCCCGGAACGAGATGCCACATCAGTGGTCGCGCTCCAAGTCCGAGACTGCCGACGCGAAACTCCGGCCGCGCTGCGCGTAGTCGGTGAACATGTCCCAGGATGCGCATCCGGGCGCCAACAGAACCGTGTCTCCTGGTTGTGCCATCTCGGCGGCACGCCGTACCACTTCCCGCATTGCTCCAGTGTCCGTGTCAGTGACCTCAACCACGGGCACATCCGGTGCGTGTCGCCGCAGCGCATCCAGGATCAATGCCCTGTCGGCGCCCACGAGTACCACCGCCCGCAGGCGGCCGGCGTGACGCTGCACCAGATCGTCGAAGAACTGGCCCTTGGCCAGTCCGCCTGCGATCCACACGACGGGGTCATAGGCGCGCAGGGACATGTCGGCGGCATGTGCGTTGGTGGCCTTCGAATCGTCGATGTACAGCACCTGCGCCACCCTGCCGACCTCTGCGATGCGATGGGCCGCCGGCTCGAACCGCCGCAGGCCGTCGCCGATCGCCCGCGGCGGCACGTCGAACGATCGTGCCAGCGCGGCAGCGGCGAGGGCATTGGCGATCTGGTGGGGCACCGGCGGATGGACGTCGGCGAAGGTCGCCAGTTCCAGGGCGTGGGTCTCGCGCTGGTCCAGGAACGCCCGGTCGGCGAGAATGTCGTCTACCACACCCACCTCCGAGCGGCCCGGGATCCCCAGCGTGAATCCGATCGCCCGGCATCCCTCCACCACGGTCGCCTGCTCCACCATCGAGATCGTCGTCTGGTCCTGGCTGTTGTAGACGCACGCCACCTGGGTCCGCTCGTAGACCCGGGCTTTGGCGTCCCGGTACGCCTCGAACGACCCGAAGAAGTCGACGTGGTCCTGCGCCACGTTCAAGCACGCCGCAGAGTACGGCGACACCGTGTGCACGAACGGCAGTTGCGGAGCACCGACCTCGACCGCCAGCACGTCGTACGGCTGCGGGTCGAGCACCGTTGCCACGAGGCTGACACCGATGTTGCCCACCGCATCCGTTCGCAGTCCGGCGGCCCGCAACATCGAGGCGAGCATCAACGTCGTCGTCGTCTTGCCGTTGGTGCCGGTCACGAACAGCCAGGGCGCCGATTCCGGGTCCCGGATGCGCCACGCGAGTTCCAGCTCGCCCCAGACAGGCATCCCCTGTGCCAGCGCAGCAGTGGTGACCGGAGCGCTCGGCGGGAGGCCCGGCGACACCACCAGAAGGTCCGCGTCCGGAAGCGTCCTTCCGTCACCGAGGCGGACTGTGGCTCCGAGGACCTCCAGGATCTGCGCCTTGTTGCGCTGCTCAGGGCCATCCTTGTCATCGATGACGGTCACCGTCGCATTGCGTTGCAGCAGCGCGTCAGCGCACGAGAATCCGGCGATCCCGATCCCCGCCACGACCACGTGCAGCCCGGTCCACTGCGCGGCACCGGCCTGCGGCAAGGCCGTCACAGCCGGACCCATTCGGCGTAGAACAGTGACAGTGCCGCAGCCACGAACAATGCCTGTACGATCCAGAACCTCACCACGATGGTGACCTCGTTCCACCCCTTCATCTCGAAATGGTGGTGCAGCGGCGCCATCCGGAACATCCGTTTGCCTGTCAGTTTGTAGCTGCCCACCTGCCCGATCACCGACAACGTGATCACTAGGAAGAGCCCGCCCATCAGCGGCAGCAGCAACTCGGTCCGGCTCAGGATGGCCAGCGCCGCGATCCCGCCGCCGAGTCCGAGTGAACCGGTGTCCCCCATGAAGATCTGCGCCGGAGACGTGTTCCACCACAGGAAGCCCACGCACGCCCCGGCCATGGCGGCCGCCACGACCGCCAGGTCGATCGGGTCACGGACGTCGTAGCAGCGCAAGAAGCGCCCGAACGAGCAGTTCTGCCCGTACTGCCACACCCCGAGCAGGGTATAGGCCATGAAGGCGATCGCGCTGGCCCCGGCGGCCAGACCGTCGAGGCCGTCGGTGAGGTTGACCGCATTGGTGGCAGCCGTGATGAGCAACCAGATCCATACGATGAGCAGGGCAGTGGGCAACACGATCGGCGTGTCACGCACGAGGGAGACAGCGTTGGATGCCGGGGTGCGACCGTACTCGTCGGGCCACAAGGTGGTCCCGTAGGCGAAGGTGACCGCGATGAAGGCTTGTCCGATGAGTTTTGTGCGCGCCCGGATCCCGGTGGATCGCTGCTTGAAGATCTTGAGGTAGTCGTCGGCCATGCCGACCAGACCGAGGCCGACTATCAGGTAGATCGCCAGCAATCCGGAGGCGCTGGGGACCTGCCATGCGTAGAGGTGGGACACGGAGTAGCCCACGAGCAGCGCGATGAGGATTGCCAGACCGCCCATGGACGGCGTGCCGCGTTTGCCCTCGTGTTCGGGGTAGGGCACCCCGTCGGTCGACACCCGGATCGCCTGGGAGTAGCCGTGTCGCTGCAGGAAACGGATGAGCAGCGGGGTGCCCACCAATGTGACCAGCAGCGCGATGAGTCCCGCGATGACCACCAACTTCATGGCATCGGTCCCAACAGTGCCTGGGCGACCCTCTCCAACCCGACGGCACGCGAAGCCTTGATCAACACGACGTCGGCGGGCGCGAGCTCGCGCCGGAGGATGTCCATGGCCTCCTCAACGGTCGCCACCGCCACGGATTCGTCACCCCAGGAACCTTCGTGAGCGGCCCCCATGTGGATCGGCTTCGCTTCTGGCCCGACGACGATCAAGCGGGAGATGTTCAGTCGCACGCACAGCCTGCCGATCGCATCGTGCTCGGCGACAGCGGTGGGACCCAACTCACGCATCTCCCCCAGGACTGCCCAGGTGCGCCTCCCGCGGCCCATGGCGGCGAGCGCCCGCAGGCCGGCGGCCATGGATTCGGGATTGGCGTTGTACGCGTCGTTGATGATCGTCGCGCCGTCAGGGGTCTCACAGACTTCCATGCGCCAACGGCTGTCGAGCCGGACTCCTTCCAGCGACGCCGCCGCGGTCTCGAAATCCAGGTCCAGAGCCACCGCCGTGGCGACCGCGGCCGCCACGTTGAATGCCTGGTGTTCGCCGTAGAGTTCCGGGCGGATGCGACAGGTGCGTCCCTCGTAGGTCAGCGTGACGACCGGCCGGCCCGCGTCGAGTTCGAGACCGGTGATACGCACGTCCGCAGCCGTGGACTGGCCGAAAGTGACGACCTCGCCCGGTGCCTGCGCCGACATCCCCATCACGCGTTCGTCGTCAGCGTTGAGCACCGCCACACCCCCGGGCCTCAACGCGGCGACGATCTCAGACTTCGCCTCCGCGATGGCCTCCCGGCTGCCGAACTCGCCGAGGTGTGCCTGCCCGACGTTCAGCACGACCGCGACGTCCGGCGGTGCGATGCCACACAGGTACTCGACGTGGCCTTTGCCGCGGGCACCCATCTCGACCACGAGGTACCGGGTCCGGGCGGTGACGTCGAAGACGGTCCGCGGCAGGCCGAGTTCATTGTTGAAGGAGCCTGCGGGCGCAACCGTGTTGCCGAATCCCGACAGCACGACGCGCACCAGATCCTTGGTGCTCGTCTTTCCCGACGACCCGGTCAGCGCGATGACCTGCAAGTGCGGACAGTTGTCGATGACTGCCCGGGCCAGCCGCCCGGCGGCCTTCACCGTGTCGTCCACGAGGATGTGTGGGCCCGCGACCGGCCTGCTGACCAGCGCTGCCGCGCAACCTGCGGCAAGTGCGGACGGCACGTGATCATGACCGTCGTGGGTCTCTCCGACGACGGCGATGAACAGCGCCCCCGGCGCAGTCTCTCGGGAGTCCGTCACAACCGACTCGATGCGGACGTCGGCGTCGGCAGCCAGCACACCACCGACCGCCTCGGCGACCTCCTGCACAGTCATTTCGATCATGCGCGGGCGCCCAACGCCTCACGGGCCACGATCCGATCGTCGAAGGGATGGACGATCCCGTCCACCTCCTGCCCGGTCTCATGACCCTTGCCGAGGATCATCACGGTGTCCTCCGGCAGTGCCGACTGGATCGCCAACGCGATGGCCCGGGCCCTGTCGTCCACCTCCTGCACGTGGGCGTGCGGCACGCCGCGGGCACCCCGCATGACTGCGGCCCGGATGCCGGCCGGATCCTCGGAGCGCGGATTGTCGTCGGTCACCACCACCTGGTCGGCGCGCTCGGCGCTGATCCGGCCCATGGCCGGACGCTTGACCGCGTCGCGATCCCCGCCACAACCCAGCACACACCAGATCTTGCCTTGTGTCAGCGGTCGCACCGCCAGCAAGGCTCGTTCAACCGCGTCGGGGGTGTGCGCGTAGTCGACAATCACGACCGGGGCAGGTGGGTCCGCGGGCGAACGCACGACCTCCATCCGTCCCGGCACGCCCCGAAAACTACCAATGGCACGGGCTGCATCGGCCATCGGGTAACCCGACTGGACCAGCATCACCAGGGCCCCGAGTGCGTTGGCGACATTGAACGCCCCCGGAGCGCCCACCCGGACCGAGGCGGTCCCATCACCGTGGATCACGTCGAACTTCGAGCCCGACGCATCGGACTCGACCTGGCCGACCCGCCATTCGGCATCCTCTGCGAAGCCGTAGGTGACCAGCGGCACTGCCACCGACTGCGCCAACCGGCGCCCCCACTGGTCGTCCACATTGACGACGGCCCGTCGAGTGCGTGCACCGGTGAACAGGTCCGCCTTCGCCGCGAAGTACTCGTCCATGCTCATGTGGAAATCGAGATGATCCGGACTCAGGTTAGTGAAGGAACTGACATCGAACCGGATCCCATCCACCCTGCCGAGCACAAGTGCGTGGCTGGAGACCTCCATCGCCAGTGCCTGGATGCCCTCGTCGGCCATCATCGCCATCAGCGCCTGGACATCGGGCGCCTCGGGTGTGGTCCGCACGGTGGGAAGTCGGCGGTCACCCAGCCACGTGCCCGTCGTGCCGATCAGTGCGGTCGGCACACCCAACGCCTGCAAGGCCGCGGCGAGCAAGTAGGTCACGGTCGTCTTGCCGTTGGTGCCGGTCACTGCGAAAGTACGCAACCGGCGGGCTGGATACCCGTACACCAGTGCACTCACTTCGCCGAGGACACCGCGCGGATCAGGACACACCAGCACGGGCACGCCCAGACCTTCAGCCAGTTCCCGGCCCTCACCGTCGGTCAGGATCGCCGCGGCACCGGCGCTCACCGCCATCGCGCTGAATCGTGCGCCGTGGGTCTTCGCCCCCGGGAGCCCGGCATACAGGTCGCCGGTCATCACCGTCGCCGAGTTCAGTGTCACCCCGGTCACCTGTCCCGCTACCGGTGGCGCCCCCACAAGTCGGCACACATCGCTCAGCGCGACTGGTGCCGTCGGCTCTCGCGTGAACGGTCCAGGATCCACCACGAAGGGATCACTGCCCGAGGTCGGTGGAGAAGATCGGCATCTGGGGGGATTTCTTGCCCGACGGCGGCACGTTCATCTGCTGCAGACCGCTGACCATCACTTCCCGGAAGACCGGGCCGCCGGTCAGACCGCCGTAACGGGACGCTTTCGGATTCTGCACTATGACGCCCACGACCAGGCGCGGGTTGTCCGCTGGCGCCACACCGATGAACGACGCGGTCACCGAGTTGTCATAGCAGCCGCAGTTGTCGTTGATCCGGTAGGCGGTACCGGTCTTGCCTGCCACCCGGTACCCGGGGATCGCCGCCATCTGGGCGGTGCCCTGATCCCCGACCACCTGCTCCATCATCCGCATGGTCTGATTCGCGGCCTTCTGGTCGACCACACGGATGCCCTGCGGTGGCTGTGCCTGCTGCACCTTGCCGTCCGGGCTGATGTAGCTCTTGATCAGAGTCGACGGCATCCGAACACCGCCGTTGGCGATGGTGGCGAACACCGAGGTGGCCTGGATTGCGTTGACCGACAGCCCCTGCCCGAACGCAATGGTCGGGAACGATGTCGCCGACCACTCGGACGGCGGCGGCACGTATCCGTCGCTCTCGCCCGGGAACTGCAGTCCGGTCGGCTCTCCCACCCCGAACTTCTTGATGTATTCGTAGAGCTTGTCGCCACCGATCGTCTCAGCGGCCTCGATCGTGCCCGTGTTCATCGACTTCGCCAGGATGCCGGCGAGGGTCAGCTGGTAGGTCGGGTGCGGATCGTGGTCGCGGAACGTGCTGCCGCCCCGGGTGAAGCTATAGGGCACCGTGAACACCGTGCGTGGGGTCGCGGCGCGCTCGTTGAGAACCGCGGCCATGGTCATGACCTTGCTGGTCGAGCCCGGCTCGAACACCTCGGTCACAGCCCGGTTGTTGCGGTTCGCGTCGTTTGCCTGACCCGGGAAGTTGGGGTTCATGGTCGGCACTGATGCCAGCGCCTTGATCTCACCGGTGCGCGGGTCGATCGCGACCACCGTCCCGCTGTCGGCGTCCACCTCCTTGACCCTCTTCTCGATCGCCTGCTGGGCGACCCACTGCAAGTCGCGATCAATGGTCAACTGCACCGACGTGCCAGGTACCGGATCGCGCTCGCGCTCCGACCCCGTGGGGATCTGTCGGCCGCCGATGCCGCTCTCGAAGATCTTCTGACCGTCGACACCCCGCAGTTCGGCGTCGAGGCCGTACTCGAGGCCGGCCCCGGCCTCCCCGTCCTCGCGGACGTAACCAAGCACGTTGGCCGCAAGCTCACCCGCTGGGTAGTACCGCTTCGTCGTCCGCTGACCGAAGATGCCCACCAGATCGAGTGAGGAAACGGCGTCCCACACCTCGGGTGTCACCTGTTTGGCGATGTAGGCGAAGTGCTTGTCGGTGGTCAGCGACGCCACGATCTGTTCCTTGGGGATGTTCAGGATCGGCGCCAGGTAGTCGGCGGTGGCGTCCTTGTCGGTCACCAGTCGGGGATCGGCGGTCACGTCGATGGCTACCACCGACTCGGCCAGCGGATTCATTTTGTCGTCGTAGATGGTCCCGCGGGTCGCGGGCAGAGAGACCACCGCGGTCCGATCGGCTATGGCCGCCTCGGCACGCGGCGCACGGTTGAGCAGTTGCAGGTCCACGAGCCGGGCCGCGAAGATGGTCAGCACGAACGCGACCATGAGGGCCAGCAGACGCAGCCGCTTGCCGGGGTCGGCGGGTTCGAACGTGCGCACGGGACCGTCGCCCCCGCCGTCGAGCCAGCGGGCCGGCCCGCGAGGCGGTCGTGTCGAAGTGCTCACTGCTGTCCTGTCCTGTCTTCGGCTCGATCCGGCGCGCTCGCCTACCCGCCGGTTATACCCAAGGGTTGCTCGGTATCCGTCCCCGGCGCGGTTGCCACGCCGTCGGACACCGGTGCGGATTCACTGGGCTCCGGGGTGGCGAGAGGTGCGGTCGCCTTAGGTTCGCCCACGGTGTTCGGGTCGCTGGCCGGGTCGGACGGTACCGGCTCCGGGACGCCGGCTGAAGTGACGGGCGCACCCGTGGCCGGGTCGAGCGGCAGACCGGCCGCGTACGGAACTCCCAGGATCGTTCCGTCCGATAGGCGGATGAACACCGGGGCGGTGGCCGGGACGAGCCCGAGCTCCTTGGCGCGCTTCGCCAGCGTGACCGGGGAGGACGCCGTCTCGATCTGCGCCCTGAGCGCCTGCTCGCGCTGGGCGAGATCCGCCTTCTGCACGCGCAGTTCATGTGCGCGGAAACTACCCTTCGCCAGGGCGGTGTTCAGCACCAGCAGTGCCAGCAGGCCGATGGTCATCACCGACAGCGCGCCGATGACGAACGCGCTGGAACTCATCACGCCGGTCCGGGTGCCCCGTGCCGCCGGCGCGGTGCGGGTCAGCACGGTACGGCGCGAACCCGCATGGGGTACGACCGTCATGATGCCTCCCGCAATTTCTCCGCGGCCCGCAGCCGGACTGAACGAGCCCGTGGATTCGCCGCCACCTCTTCGTCAGACGCTACCTCTGATCCGCGGGTAATCAGGCGAAGCCATGGCCGCGAGTCGGGCGGGACCACCGGCATGTCCGGTGGCACCGTCGCTTCTGTGCCCTGCCGCAGGGCCCGTTTCACCATCTTGTCCTCCAGCGAGTGATAGCTCAGTGCAATGAAGCGCCCACCGGGTCGGAGCCGGCGAAGTGCCACCGGAATCGCCTTCTCCAGACTCAGCAGTTCCGCGTTCACCTCGATCCGGATCGCTTGGAACGTCCTCTTGGCCGGGTGACCCTTGCGCCTGACGGCTGCCGGAACCGCCGCGTCCACCGCCGCCACCAGATCGTCACTGCTGTGCAGTGGACGGCTGGCCACGATCTGCCGGGCAATCCTGCGTGCGAAGCGTTCTTCGCCGTACTGCCACAGGATGCGGGCGATGTCGGATTGTTCATAGGTGTTGACAACCTGCTCGGCGGTCAGGTCGGCCGTGGTGTCCATGCGCATGTCCAGCGGCGCCGACCGGGAGTAGGCGAATCCGCGCTGGGTCTCGTCGATCTGCATGGACGAGACCCCCAGATCGAAGAGGACCGCGTCGATGGTGTCGATGCCGAGCGAATCCAGCACCTGCCCCATCTGGTCATAGCGTGCCTGGTGCACACTCGCGCGGGAACCGAAGACCGCCAGTCGGGCTGCTGCCGCATCGACAGCCTGCGGGTCCCGGTCGAGTCCCACCACGCGTGCTGCGGCGAACCGCTCCAGGACGCCGGCACTGTGACCGCCGAGGCCGGCGGTGGCATCGACCATCACCGGATTCGCGCGCCCGGTGGCAATGCCGAGTACCGGGGCGAGCAGGTCGAGCACGCGCGGCAAAGCCACGGGGACATGTCGGCTCTGCTCGATCGGCACTGTTATCTCCTCGGTGCTGCCTGCGCTCCGGTCCCCGTCCGCGCGGTGCGGATGGGGCCACCTTGGGTCCGGGGAAGTGATCCAAGGCGACGGCGGTTCTCGTGACCGCCGGGTGCTGCGTCGGCCGGGGGCCGCAGCGCAGGGAATGGGTGGCTTGATGGTCTGGTCCTTCAGAAGAGTCCGGGAACCACCTCCTCGGAGATGGTCGCGAACTGGTCGTCCTGGGCTAGCAGGTAGTCGCTCCAGGCCTGCTCGTCCCAGATCTCGACCGTGTTGTGGTTGCCGACGACCACGCAATCGCGCTGAAGACCCGCATAGTCGCGCAGGGCGGGCGGCACGGTGATTCGTCCCTGCTTGTCGGGGACCTGATCGAAGGCGCTGGAGAACAGAACCCTCGAGTAGGCGCGAACGCCGGCGTTGGACTGTGACGCCTCCCGGACCCGGGCGGCGGCGGCCTCGAATTCGGCCATTGGCCACAGGACCAGTGAGCGGTCCTGACCTTTGGTCAGCACCACGCCGTCGATCAAGTCGGTGCGAAACTTGGCGGGCAGGATGATCCGGCCCTTCTCATCCACTTTGGGGGTATGGGTGCCCAGGAACATCCGCTCACCTCCTCGCGAGTCCAATGGAGACCCACAGTACTCCACTTCCCTCCATATTTCACCACTTCATCACCCGATCGATCACATTGGCTCCTCCTGGCTCCACCTCGATGCAGGTTGCCGGTCGGTCGCCACGGCGGCCCGCACGGCTCGGAGCCGAGAGCGGCCGACCTCTACACCCACCCGGTTGTGCGCGCTGAGCCAAGCGGCGAGCAACTGCAACTGCCCTTTTGAGCTCACGGACCGCCTACGGCGCCTTTGCTACTTGCCGCCGGAACTGCGGTGGTTCTACGTCAGCCGGACGACCTGGTCGCGCCCCGACTCCTTGGCCAGGTACATGGCCCGGTCCGCCCGGGCGACCAGCGCATCCACGTCGTCCTCGGAGTCAGCCATGGTCACCCCGATGCTGACCGAGGCGGGAACCAGACGTCCCTCGATGGCCAACGGGGAGCGAACGGCGATCCGTACCTTCTCGGCGATGTTCATGGCGTCGTCATAACTGCGCACCCCGCGCAGGATCAGCAGGATCTCATCGCCGCCCACCCGGGCGACGGTGTCATCAGCGCGGACACACCCCTTGATGCGCGTGGCCACTTCCTGCAGCAGGCGGTCACCCACCGCGTGCCCGCGGGAGTCGTTGATGGCCTTGAACTCGTCCACGTCGCAGAAAGCTACGGCCAACTGGTCCCGGTGGGCGCCGGCCGCGAGTGCGACCACCAACTGGGCCAGCGCCTCGCGCCGGTTGAGCAGACCGGTGAGATCGTCAGTGCGGACCCGTTCGTTCAGAGCCTCCTGTGCCGCAACCTCCGCGTCGACGTCTCGCCAGCCCCCCACGATCCCCTCGAGCCGGTCGTCACTGTCGAAAACCGGGTGCAGCGTGGTCTCGATCCAGTGCAGCCTGCCCGACTCCGCAACCAAGCGGAACCGGACTGGCTGCGTGCGTCCGGCAACGGCTTCAGCGGTGGCGTGCTCGACGGCCTCGGTGTCCTCGGCCGCAACCAGGTCCCACCCCGGCCGGCCGACGAGTTCCTCGGGCTTCAGACCGAGGACTTTCTCGATCCCTTCGGAGATCCACTCGATCATCCCGTCGGCCGACACCCGATACACCACATCAGTGGCATTCTCGGCGAGCAGTCGGTAACGGGCCTCGGATTCGGCCAGCGCTTGCTCGGCATCCTGCTGCGCCTGGATGTCATGGGTGACAACCACCAGTGACCGGACCTGCCCCACGTCGTCGCGCACCGCACGCGCAGTGGACTCCATCCAGCGAAAGGAACGGTCCCTGCACCGCAAACGCACACGCGTGGTCGCCGATTCCGCCCCGGCGAGCAGTTGGTCGCGCGCCGCGATGACGGGCGCCACATCGTCACGGTGCAGAAGCATCAGGAAGTCAGCTGTCCGCTCCTCGGGCGCCCATCCCAGCAGGCGCTGGATCGCCGGTGACACCCACTGCACCGTTCCGTCAGGCTCGTGGAAGGTGACGATGTCGCTGCTCTCCTCGAAGAGCAGCCGGTACCGGGCCTCCGAACGGGCCAGCAACTCCATGCTGCGGAATCGCTGGGTGACATCGCGCCACGTCACAGCGATGACTCCACCGACGGGAACCGCGCGAACGTCGTACGTGCCGACCTGCCCCTTCGAGGAGGTGTAGACGAAGTCGTTGATCACCAGCGGTTCCTCGTCGGCGATCGCCTCCGCGAGCCACTTCAGCATCCCGGACCGGCCCAGACCCGGATCCAGCACGGACATGTCGGATCCGATGACCTGCTCGCGGGACCTCCCCATCGCCCGGCAGGCCGCGAGGTTCACGTCGACATAGCGGAAATCTGCCATGTCGCCGGCATCGTCCAGCACCACCTCCGCCACGATCTGGGGGTCGAGTTGGGCGTCCTGGGTGGCCCGAAGCAGACTGCGTTCATTCTCGGCCTCGCGCCGCGCCCGCATCACCTCGTCCAGGTCCCGCCAGCCGATGCAGGCGCCCGTGATTGCCCCGTCCTCGTCTAGGGTCGGACTCATGGTCATCGAGATGAAGCGCATCCGGCCGTCCGTGGCCGCGGTTCGCACGATGACTCCGGTGACGGTCTCGCCGCCGAGCACCCGCGCCAGCACGTGAGCCACCACTGCCTGGTCACCGTCCAGGAAGAGGCGCGGGAAGCTGTTGCCCATGACCCGGTCGGCAGCCCATCCGATCGCCTCGACCGACTCCGACGTCCACACGACCCGGTCGCGGAGGTCGGTCTGCACCACCATGTCGGCGGTCTCCGGCTGCGGCGCCACCTCGGCGGACGGCGGCAAGGGGTCCTCGGCGGCCTCCACGCGGGTCAGACCGGCCAGCAGCAATGTCTCACCGGACTCGGTCTGCACGGTGCGCGAGATCTGTTGCGTCCAGATCACTCCATCGCCGCGGACTCGCCACCGCATCGTGATGGTCATGCGCTTGCCCAACGGCGCGTTGAACGCTGCCAGCATCAGTTCCCGGTCGCGGGAGTCGGTTGCCGTGCGCCACAAGTGGTCGTCGGCGCAATACTCCTGCGCGGTGTACCCGGTCAACTCCACGATCGAGTCGCTGACCGACTCCAGGCGCAGATCCGGCAAGAGTTGGAGGACGTAGGTGAAATCGAACAGCACATCGAACTCAGGCCAGTTCGCGTTCATCCCCGTTGACCTCCACGAGCTCCGGGCCGCAAGTCTACGGTCCCGACCCGCGTGACTCGACGAAATGAGCAGTCGTCCTCACGCAAACGAGCGATATCGCAGAATGGTGACGCCGATTCCACTGATTCCGAATCGGCGGCCAGCGCCGACTCCGGGCGGGCACTGGGAGATCAATAGCAGGCGGGGATCAGCGCGGGCCGGTTGACCGGCGGTGAGCACAGAAAGCAGGAGCCCGGATGGCCGGGCGCTCCGCAGGGATCAGGACTCGCGGCCGTCGCGCCGATTGCGGTCCTGCCAGCGCTGTTCGAACTTCGACATGAAACCTGACTGGCCTTTCGCCGACTTCTTCCGGGCACCGCCGGAATCGGGCGTGGCCTGCGGCTGGGCAGCATTCGCGTTCGCACTGCGATGGCGCAGACCGGAGACGACGAGGAAGACCGCGGCGAGCATGACGACGAATCCGAAGACCCCGAGCGGGGGAAGGCTGGCGGACACCCCCGCCAGTAAGAGGGCCATGCCCAGAAGCGCACCGACGACGCCGCCGACGACCCGCCGCCGGTCAGCACCCGAGGAACCGTGGCGCAAGGAAGTGGCAAATTTGGGGTCCTCTGCCATGAGGGCCCGCTCCATCTGCTCGAGCAGTCGCTGCTCATGCTCTGAGAGGGGCACGTTCCTTCCTCCGTACTTCAAGTCCAGCCGATACAGGTAACGATACGGGTACCGGCCCCGGATGGAAACCCGAGAGGTACTACAAGTTACCGCACAGACCCGCCGATCACTCGCGATCATCCGAACGGCCCATGTCCAACAGGCTCGCCGGCCGGACCACACCGTCGCCGAAACGGGCCACCGCCCGGTCGATCGCGGTCTCGGCCTCCCGCCACCCGGCGTCCGGCTCATCGAGTGCGATCTGATGGCTCGCCGCCTCGACATGGGTCAACTTCTCGACTCGCACGCCCACCAGTCGCACCCTGGCACGCTGCAGTCCGAGCCCGGAAAATAGGGCAGCAGCCTGGGTGTAGATGTCACGACCGACATCAGTGGCCTCCGGCATGGTCTTCGACCGTGTGAGCGTCGTGAAGTCCGCGAAGCGCACCTTGATCGACACGGTCCGGCCCACCCACCCCGCTGAACGCAGTCGTGCCGCCACATGGTCGCAGAGCCGAAGCAGTTGTCGTGCGATCACCTCCTGGTCATCCACATCGCCGGCGAATGTGTGCTCGGACCCCACGCTGCGCTCACCGGCAGACGCACTGACCGGCCGGGTGTCGCGTCCCCAGGCCAGATCGGCCAGATGTTCGCCTGCCGAATCCCCCAGCGCGCGGCGCAGCACCGGGCGGGGAAGGTGCGCCACGTCGGCAACAGTACGCACGCCCAGACTGTGCAACTGCTCCTCCGTGCGGGGGCCCACTCCCCATAGGGCGCCAACCGGCAGCGGATGCAGGAAGGCGAGGATCGATTCGGCTGGAATCATCAGCATGCCGTCGGGCTTGGCATGCGCGCTGGCCACCTTGGCCACGAACTTGTTCGGGGCGGCCCCCACCGAGCACGTGATCCCCTGTTCGTCGAACACCCGCGCCCGCAAAGTCTCGCCGATGCCGGTGGGGCTGCCGTACTGGCGCAGCGCACCGCTGACGTCGAGGAAGGCCTCATCCAGGGACAACGGCTCGACCACTGCTGTGATCGATCGGAAGATCTCCATCACGCCGGCACTGACCCTGGCGTAGCGACGGTGATCGGGCGGGATCACCACTGCCTCCGGACACAGTCGCTGCGCCCGGCCCATCGACATGGCCGCCCGAACCCCGAACGCCCGGGCCTCGTAGGTGGCCGAGAGCACCACACCCCGGGAGCCGGATCCGCCCACTATGACGGGCGTTCCGCGCAGCATCGGACGACTGAGCAGTTCCACGGAGGCATAGAAAGCGTCCATGTCTACGTGCAGGATCGTGCACGTCGAATCGTCGCGCGGTGCCGGGAAGTCCAGCTTGCCGCTTTCTCGCCTGCTCATCGTCCACCCATCATCACCCGGCACTGCCCGGGCTGGAATGCCACAGTTTGGGAGGCGGCCCGGAAGGTGGCCGTTTCGACGATGAACCGGCAGGACGGGTATCTGCGTAGGGCGACTGCCGGAAGCCGCTGGCATGCACCAGAACCCGGCGGACCCGGGAGTCGGAGCTGCCGGTGGCTTCGGTGGGGTCCTCCAGGCGGACGGCCCCAGCCGTCGGCTCCGGCGTGGCATTGAGGATCTCGTACACCCCGGCTACTCCCTCGCGCCGCCATACGTCGTGCAACTCGGGCAGCGACCAGCATCCCGTTGCCCGCACCGAAATCCCCCTGCGTCCGGTACGACGGACTTCCCCGGTCGCCAGTAGCAGCCATGAGTGGAAGACGGTATGGGCGTAGGGGCCTTGGGCGTCCTCGAAGAATGTCAGGTCGATCGGTCCGGTGGAGTCGTCCAGCGACAAGAAGATGACCCTTCGTCCACTGCGGATGGGCGGGGTCTGGGTAGCCACTTTGATTCCCGCGACCAGAACCCCCGCCTGCGAGCGCTGTGTCAGTAGATCCTTGGCCCGGATGACCCCGAGTTCGGTGAACATCGGCTCGTAGAACGAGATGGCATGCCGGGTCACGTCGAGCCCCAAGATCTCCACTTCAGCCTGCACGCGCTCCCCGGCCGACATCTCGGGCAGACCGGTGGCCGCCTCTTGTTCATCCATGGGCAAGGTCAACTGCGCCGCATCATTGACGTAGACCTTGGCGGCCTGCGACTGCGCGGCGACTCTCTGTGCCAGCCCGTCCCCGTCGATGATCTGTGACTGCGCCCGCCGCACCCGGCGACGGCCGCCGGATCTGTGCAGATCGGCCACCTGCAACAGGAGATCCCTGCGGGTCACATGACCCATCCGCCGGGTCCCGCTGATGTCGTATACCGTGTCGAAGCCACCGGTGCGCACCAGCCGCTCCACGACAGGCCGGGCGACTGCGGTACGGGACCAGAAGTCAGCGAGATCGACGAAGGGCTGCGCGACCTCGATCTGGCGGATCTCGGCTTCGCTGATCCCCTTCACATCGGCCAGCGACAACCGGATGCCGTAGGTCTCCCCCATCTTCTCGATCCGGTACTCCCCCGTGGACTTGTTCACGTCCAGGCCAAGCACCATGACCCCACTGTTCCGGGCCTCATCGAGGATCAACCGCTTCGGATACATCCCCGGGTCGTGGGTCAGCACTCCGGCCAGGAACGCAGCCGGGTAGTGCCGCTTGAGCCAGGCGGAGTGGTAGGTGGGCAGGGCGAACGCCGCAGCATGGGCTTTGCAGAACCCGAAACTGGCGAACGCCCGCAGCACCTCCCAGACCTTCTCGACCGTAGCCAGGTCGTACCCCTTCTTCAGTGCCGCCGGGATGAACCAGGTGCGGATCTGTATCTGCCCGTCGGGGGTTCCCAACTGCCGGCGCACCTCGTCGGCTTCGGCCAGCGAGCAGCCGCTCATGACCGAGACCAGACGGAGCACCTGTTCGTGGAAGACCACCACTCCATGGGTCTCCCGCAACGCAGGCTCGAGGTCCGGATGCAGGTGCAGCGGTTCGCGCCAGCCGTGGCGGGCCGAGAGGAAGGGCGTGATCATGTCGCTCTTGACCGGTCCTGGCCGGAACAGCGAGATGTCGATGATCAGGTCGTTGAAATCCCGCGGGCCGAATTTGCCGATCAATTCCCGCTGCCCGGGCGACTCGATCTGGAAACACCCCAGCGTCTTGGCCTTGCTGATGAGGTCGAACGTCTCCTGGTCGTCGAACGGCAGATCGTCGAGGTCGACGTCTGTGCCGTCCACCCGGTGGACCTCCGCGACCGCATGCGCCATCGCAGACTGCATCCGGATACCCAGCACATCGAGTTTGAGGAAACCCATCGCTTCGACGTCGTCCTTGTCGAACTGGCTCATCGGGAAGCCCATCCAACTGGCTTCAACCGGAGTCCGGTCCAGCAACGACGAGTCGGACAGCAACACCCCACAAGGATGCAGTGCGATATGCCTGGGCAGCCCGTCCAGTGATTCCACCGAGTGCAGGAAGCCGTCCAGCAGGCCTCGGTCGGCAAGTTTGCCGACCAGGGAGTTGCGCACCTCCGGCAGATCCGCCACTGCCGCCCGGGCGTCACGAGCCCGGATGTGGGGGAAGGCCTTCGCGAATTCGTCGATCTCGCCTGCCGGCAATCCCAGCGCGGCGCCCACATCGCGGATCGCATGGCGGACCTTGTAGGTGTCGCGCATGCTCACACACGCGCTGCGTTCGGCACCGAAGCGCTCAACGATGCGTCGGTATATGTCCGTGCGGCGAGCCGACTCCACATCGATGTCGATATCGGGCAATACCCGCCGCAGCGGCGATAAGAACCGCTCCATGAGCAGGTCGTGGCGGATCGGGTCGACACCGGAGATCCCCAGGAGGTAATTCACCACACTGCCAGCTCCCGAGCCACGGGCCGCAACCCGGATCCGCATGGCCCGGATCAGGTCCACCACCTCCGCCACAGTGAGGAAATAGCCACCGAATCCGAGGGTGGAGATCACGCTGAGTTCGTCGTCGAGCCGCCGGGTGGCGGCGCGCACCTCGCCGGCACGGAACCGGGTGTGAAGCGCCGCCTCGCAGCGGGTTCGCAGCAGAGCATCGGCGCGTACCGCTTCCTGCCGTCGCTGCTCATGGCGGTGGCGGCGGGTCGAGTACCCGGCCATGATCGGCCCGGCGGGTTCGGTCGGGGCGCGGCCCGACAACAGCACATCGAGTTCGGGTACATGGATGTCGCCGATGCCGAAGTCGGCGACCGGGTCGAGGACACACTGTTCGGCCAGATCGGCAGTGGCGCCCAACAACCTGTTCGCCTGTGATCCGGCGATCTGCTCGGCGATCCCCTTCATGTGGGCACTTGACGCGAGGTATCCCCCGGAGTTCTCTCGATCGAGATGGCGGGAGTCAAGGGGAACCAGTCGCCGGATGGCATCCAACAGATCAGCGGTCGGTGCCTGCTGCGGATCGCAGTACCGCACAGCATTGGTCAGCACGGCCGGGATCCGCCGGTCATCGGCGTACTGCCACATCCGGCGCGCCATCGGCGTGGAGAGATCCGGTCCAGACCGCCGATCACCTAGCGGCCGAGGAGTGGCCCGATGGTTGACGATCTCCAAATACACCTGCCCCGCAGCCACCTGCTGCCAGCGCTCGAGCAGGGAATCGGCGAGGTCGAACCGGTGACGGTTGAGTGCGCGGCCCACCTCGGAATCCGGGCCCAGCAACACGCAAAGGTCGCCGGGCACGACGAACTCCGCCAGATGCTCCCAATCGACGACCGGGTTGCCGCGCTCCCCCGCGGTATGCACGGTGGAGACCAGTCGGCTCAACGCCGACCACCCACGACCCCCACGCGCAAGCAACACCATCCGCGGATCGCCCGGATCGCGCCACCTGCCGCCGCAGACCGGAGTGCGGGTGGGCGCGACCGGCACACCCGGGCCAACCGGCCGTTGGGCGAGATCGGCACCGAGGATCCCTGACATCCCATGCTGCAGACATGCCTGCATGAAGCGCACGGCCGCGTACAGGCCGTCCCGATCGGTCAGCGCGATGGCGGGCTGCTCCAACTCCACGGCTCGTTGCACCAACTCCTGGGGGGAGCACACGCCGTGACGCAACGAGTAGTAGGAGGCCACATGCAGGTGGGGGAACATGACTACCCCGCGGTCCGCAGTGACGACGGAATCGGAAGCCCCACTCCGAGGATGCCGGCGATCTGTCCCATGAACGCCTCCGCGTCACGCACCAGATCATCGGCCTGCCGCGCGGTCACGTGCTCCCGGCCGATCTCGACGAAGACGCGACGGCGTCCGATCACCTGGAAGTAGTTGCACCACTCCAACAACTCAGGTGCCACGGACGGCACCAACTCCCACACACTGCGGATCCGCGGCGACCGGGTCGGCTTGGCGCCGACGGCCAGTAATGCCGCGCCCGCACGCAGAGCCGCCACATGGGCAGCGACATACCGCTGCGCGGGAGTGGTCGCCTGGTATGCGTCATCCAAGGCGATCAGGGCGGTTCGCAACAGATCCTTGCCGGCACGGGTCAAAGGTGCAGCAGTCATGTCCGTCACCTCAGTCCACAGTCCGTAGCAGGTACCACTGACCGGTGCCGGGATCGAAACTCAGTTCGTAGACCCCCTCGGCGGCGGACCGGCCGGCCGAAGCCTCCACCCGCCAGGTCTGGACGTCGCACCCGGTCGGCTTGGTCCGGATGTCCTTCCACCACGCCGAAGACCGATCCCAGCGCTGCAGCACCTGGTTCACCCGGTACAACCGCTCCCGCCAGATGAACTGTTCCGGAGCGCCGCTACCACCGGCACACCTGACGTCGATGACCCCGGCCGCCCGGCCATAAATGCGACTCATCACTACCTCCAGAAATCTCTGAATCGAACTGTTGTTCGACTTACAGAAGAACATTGCCACAGGGGTACGTCAAGCAATTTTCGAACGTACGTTCGTACTATTTGCCAGGGGATGGGACGCCCGCCACCACCCACAGGATTCGGGGGCGGCTGACCGACGGGCGGCGGCGGGACGCAGAACCGCGCCGGGCGGTTCCGACCCGATACGGTGCAGCAGGAACCCCATCCGAGGAGGCCATCCATGGTCCAGCACGTCACGCAGCGTCACCGCCTGAAGCCCTCGGACCTGGGCACTCGGGCGTGGCTGGGCGTGGTCATCATCGGGCTCGTCGGGCAGATCGCGTGGACCGTCGAGAACCTCTATCTGAACGTGTTCGTCTTCGACACGATCACCGACAACCCCAACACCATCGCCATCATGGTCGCCTTGAGCGCCATCGCCGCCACCACCGCGACGCTGGTGATCGGGCCCCTTTCCGACCGGGTCGGCAAGCGTCGGCTGTTCATCGTCAGCGGCTACATCCTGTGGGGCATCTCCACAATGCTCTTCGGCTTTATCACGGTGGATTCGCTGGCGGCCTTCGTGCCGACCGCCAGCGTGGTCGTGGCAACCGCCTCGGCGGTGATCCTGCTCGACGTGATCATGAGTTTCCTGGGTGCCGGCGCGAACGACGCCTCCTTCAACGCGTGGGTCACCGACGTGACATCGCCGGACAACCGGGGCCGCGTGGAGTCGGTCCTGGCAATGCTGCCGCTGTTGTCGATGCTACTGGTCTTCGGCGGGCTCGACGGGCTGACGAAGAGCGGCGACTGGCGGCTGTTCTTCCTCGTGGTCGGCGCTCTCATGATCATTGCCGGACTGGTCGCACTGGTCCTGATCAGGGACGCCCCCGGCGAACCGGTGCAGCAAGACAGCATGTGGCGCTCCATGGTGCACGGGTTACGGCTGGACGCGATCCGCACGAACCCACCGCTCTACTGGTCGCTGGCCGCGTTGGCGGCGCTGAACATCTCGACCCAGGTGTTCCTGCCATATCTGTTGATCTACTTGCAGTACTACCTGCGGATCGAGGCCTACGCCCTGGTGCTGGCCATAACCCTCAGCGGTGCGGCAGTCATAAGTGTCCTGGGCGGCAGAGTCATCGACCGCGTGGGCAAGATCGCCTTCATGCTCCCCGCAGCCGGCGTGTATCTGCTGGGCCTTCTCACCATCGTTCCCGCCCGCGGGCTGGTCGCAGTGATCCTGGCGGGTCTGGTGCTGATGTCCGGGATGATGCTGACAACGGCGGTCATCGGGGCGACGATCCGCGACTACTCCCCCACCGACCGCGTGGGAATGGTGCAAGGGCTCCGGATGATCGCCATGGTGCTGATTCCGATGGTGATCGGCCCCTTCATCGGAGCGGCGGTCATCAGCGGCTCGGACGAGTACTACGAAGACCTCGGGCAGATGAAGCAGGTTCCAGGACCCGGCATCTTCATCGCGGCCGCTATCGTCATCCTGCTGATCCTCGTCCCGATCCAGGCCCTGCGCCGGGGGCAGCGGAGCACGAAATGATGCCCGACCACCGCCGCTTGCTGACACGGTGGGGGCGGTCCCTCGACGCAGAGCACCCGCTGCCGGAGTATCCGCGCCCGCAGTTGCAGCGAGAGTCCTACCTCAATCTCAACGGGAGGTGGGACTACGCCTTCCGCATCAGCGATCGTCTGTCGACTGCCTGGGACGGACAGATCGTTGTGCCGTTCTCCCCCGAGACCGAACTGTCCGGGGTCGGACGCCAGTTGCAGCCGGGCGAGTACCTGCACTACCACCGCACCTGGGTCATGCCCGACGGGTTCGTCGACCGACACGTCCTCCTGCACTTCGGCGCGGTCGACCAGTGGTGCCGCGTCTTCGTAAACGGTCACCTGGTGGGTGAGCACGAGGGCGGCTACTGGCCCTTCTCGTTCGTCATCACAGAACACCTGGAGACTGACGAGAACCACCTGCACGTCATCGTCCAGGACCCGTCCGACAGCGGCGTGGGCGCACGCGGGAAGCAGAAACTGCAACCCGGCGGGATCTGGTACACGGCGCAATCCGGGATCTGGCAGACGGTCTGGCTGGAATCGGTGCCGCAGACCTACGTGACGCGGCTGCAGATCGAGCCCGACCTCGACCGTGTGGATCTCGTCATCCACACGTCGGGGGAACCCGGTCCGTCCTGCGACGTCGACGTCCTTGACGGCGACACCGTCGTCGCACGGGCACAGGGAACCGCCGGGTCCCTGATCCGCATCCCCGTCCCGGATCCGCGCCCCTGGTCACCCGAGAATCCGTTCTTGTACGACCTGCGAGTCCGTGCCGGCACAGACGAGGTGCGGTCCTACGTCGGTCTGCGCCGCTTCGGCGTGGCTCCGGACGGCGACGGCGTCCCGCGGCTCCAGCTCAACGGACAGCCGTACTTCCACGCCGGCGTCCTGGATCAGGGGTATTGGCCGGACGGCCTGTACACGGCCCCGAGCGATGAGGCGTTCGTGCACGACATCGCCACCATGAAGGACCTCGGTTTCACAATGCTGCGCAAGCACATCAAGATCGAACCGCTGCGCTGGTACTACCACTGCGACCGGTTGGGCATGCTGGTCTGGCAGGACATGGTGAACGGCGGCGGCGCCTATCACCGGCCCGTCGTCGAGGTGCCTGCTCTGACGCCTTCGATGCGGCTCAAGGACAAGCACCACCGACTGTTCGCCCGGGATGATGCACACGGGCGCGAGCAGTGGCTCGCCGAGACGGCGCGGACGGTGGACCTCCTTCGCAACTGCGTCAGCGTCGCCGTATGGGTCCCCTTCAACGAGGGCTGGGGGCAGTTCGACGCCAATGCGGTCGCTGAGCGGATCAAGCGGTCGGACCCGAGCCGCGAGGTCGACCACGCCAGCGGCTGGCACGACCAGGGAGGCGGCGACTTCACCAGCCTGCATGTCTACTTCCGCCCCTTCCGGGTGCCCCGGCGCCGTGCAGGCGGGCGGGTCGTGGCCCTGTCCGAATACGGTGGCTACAGCCTGCATATCAACGATCACAGTTCCACCGCGAAAGCGTTCGGGTACCGGCGGTTCGGGACGGCCGAGCAGTTGTTGGATGCGTTTCGCTCTCTGCACACCGGGCAGATCCTGCCTGCTGTCCGGCGGGGGCTTAGTGCCACCGTCTACACCCAGTTGTCCGATGTCGAGGATGAGACCAACGGGCTGCTCACCTTCGACCGGCGGATCCTCAAGATCCCCGCCGACGACGTCCGCGCCGTCATTGGCAGACTGCGCCTGGAGACGGGACTCAGTGGCGCGGCAGGCGCTTGAACCGGACCACCCCCGGGGCTTTGTAACCGAGCTGCCGGTACCCATTGAACCTGCGCTACGAGGGCGAGCACCACACGCCGGGTTGACCCAGCGTCTTCGTCATCGGCGGCCGCGGCGTTCAGTGGGAGAATGCCGGGCGGAAATCGCTCGCGTTGGTCATCCATGGCCGTGACCTGCTGCGGCGTTCAGCCGGAGAATGCCGGGCGGAGATCGCTCGGGTTAGAGAATGTGCACGAGGTTAGAGAAGCCACACGTGCGTTCACTAACCTCGTGCACGATCTCTAACCTCGCGACCATTCTCTAACCTCGCGGCCAACTTCTGCGGCGATCGAGTACACCAGCCATTTTCGGGTTAGAGAATGTGCACGAGGTTAGAGAAGCCACACGTGCGTTCTCTAACCTCGTGCACGTTCTCTAACCTCGCGGGCCGACTGCTGCGGCACACGAGCCGTCTTCCGACCAGCAGCAAGGGAGTGTTCGAACCCCAGTTTCGTCGCAAAGGCATCCAGCCTTGGACCCCGGACTCCTACCACCACCCCGATCCGTGTGCCGACGTTCAGCCCGCGTGATCGCACCGGTTGTTGCAGCCGTGTCCCCCCGATCCTGCGGTCCGGTCAGCGGCACCTACCCCTAGGCTTGGGCGTCATGGAGGGTCTTCCGGCTCAGGTGCGCAAGGTGCAGGCGTCGCTGGCCGACCTCGGGATCCCCGACCGGGTCCGGGAACTGCAGGATTCGGCGGCGACTGCGGCATCGGCGGCGCAGGCTCTGGGCGTGGACAAGTCGGCCATCGCCAACTCGCTGGTGTTCGAAGCCGACGGTCAGCCGATCCTGGTGATCATCTCCGGTTCGCACCGAGCGGACCTGCTCAAACTCGCCTCCCTCACCGACAGCCGGAAGGTCAATCGCGCCGACCCCTCCTTCGTGCGGCTGCATACCGGACAGCCGATCGGCGGGGTCTCCCCGATCGGTCACCCACGCCCGATCGAGACGCTGGTCGACGTGACCCTTTCGCGCCAGCGAACCATCTGGGCCAGCGCCGGACATCCACAGTATGTGTTCAGCACCAGCTATGACGAGATCCTGCGCATCACCGCGGGCAATGCCGGCGAGGTCGGTGAGGCTCCCGCCGAATGACTGTCTTCCTGGACCGATGGACCGTGCGCACGTCGGCCATCGGCGGCGCCCTGTGGCGGATGGCACGTGACCCCCGGGCCCTGCGGCGGCTGGACGGGATCGAGTTCCACAAATCCTTGGGAGTGGGAGCCGGCCGGAGGTTCACCGTCGCGGATGCCGATCTACGGCAGTGGGCGCTGCTTACCTGCTGGACGTCGTCGGATGCGGCTCTGCGACCTGTCCTGCGACGATGGCAGCGACTGGCGACATCGCACACCCGCTTCACTCTGGGACCCATCTCCAGTCAGGGCCGGTGGTCAGGGCGGGAACCGTTTTCCGCCGATCCGGCGCTGAGCGCTTGGGAGGGTCCCGTCGCGGCCATCACCCGGGCCCGCGTGCGTTCGCTCCAGTGGCGGACCTTCCAAGCCGCCGTACCCGCTGTAGCGTCGACGCTCGACCACCAGCCCGGGCTGTTGTATCGGATCGGGATCGGAGAGGCACCCATCGGCCTGCAGGGGACCTTCAGCGTGTGGCGCGATGCGGGTGCGATGACGGACTTCGCGTACCGGTTGCCGGCACACCGGGCCGTCATCGATCAGACCCGGCAGACCGGGTGGTACGCCGAAGAACTGTTCGCCCGGTTCGCGGTGCTGGACGTTGATGGAGATCGCCCGTGGTGACCGTAACCGACGACCGCGCCGCCCGGCACCAGATCCTTCCCTTGGCGCTGGCCGCGGCGAGCATCCTGGCGCAGATCGCCTGGATCCTGGTGCCCGCCGGGCAACGACAGTCGATCACGACGATCGTCGTGCTCCTGTTCACCTCCGCGAGCATGTGCCACGCGTACCTGAACTTCGGTCTCAGGTGGACGGCCACCTTCGGCGCCGTTGCGGCCGGCTTCGGCCTGGCCATCGAGGTGCTGGGTCGCACCACCGGCTTCCCGTTCGGCCCGTACGACTACACCGACGCGCTTGCGCCGCAGGTGTTCGGGGTTCCGGCCATCGTGCCACTGGCATGGCTCATGATGGCCTACCCCGCACTCATCCTTGCCCGCTCGGTTACCACCCGCTGGGTCGTGCCCCTCGCCGCTGTCGGCCTGACCACCTGGGACTTCTTCCTCGACCCGCAGATGGTCGGCGAGGACTACTGGCGCTGGGATTCCCCGGTGCCCGCGATGCCCGGCATCTCCGGGATCCCGCTGCAGAACTACGCCGGTTGGTTACTGGGCTCGCTCTTGCTGATGTGGCTGCTCGACCGATTGCCACACAAGAACGTCGATGTGGGCATACCCCTGCTGCTGTACGGCTGGATGTGGATCGGGGGCGTGGTTGCGAATGCGGTCTTCCTCGGCCGGCCCGGCGTCGCGGTCGTGGGAGGCGTGGGCATGGCCGTCCTGGGTCTCCCGGCGGCCCTGGCCTGGTGGCGACGGTGAAGGGCCTGCGCCTCGCGATGGCGCTGACCGCAGGCATGTGCGCGGCGGCCACCGCTATGAGCATCGTGAACCTGCGGCATTTGCGCAGGCCGGGAGCCGCCGCCACCGACGCCCGGATCAGCGTGCTGGTGCCGGCCCGCGATGAAACAGCCCGCATCGAACCCACTCTGCGCAGCCTGCGGAACCTGATCGGCGTCGAGGAGGTTCTGGTCCTGGACGACAACTCCAGCGATGGGACGGCCGACCTGGTCGAGGCCGCCGGTCTGAGGGTGATCAGATCACGGGAGGAGCCGCCCGCCGGCTGGCTCGGCAAGCCTTGGGTGTGCCAGCGGCTGGCACAAGCGGCGCGAGGCGATGCTCTGGTCTTCATCGACGCGGACGTGGAACTGGCACCTGACGCTGCCGTGCGCGCAGTCGCTCTCCTGGAGCACCTGGACCTGGTCTGCCCCTACCCCCGTCAGATCACCCACGGGTGGCTGCAGCGCCTGGTGCAACCCCTTCTGCAGTGGTCCTGGCTGACCTTCCTTCCCTTGGAACTGGCAGAACGCAGCGCGCATCCAATGCTGTCCGCGGGCAACGGCCAGTTCATGGCGGTTCGCAAGCAGGCGTACGCCGAGGCCGGTGGCCACGCATCCGTACGCGACCGGGTCCTGGAGGACCTTGCCCTTGTCCGGCAATTCAAAGCCGCGGGCCTGCAGGTGGCGATGGCCGACGGGACGAGTATCGCCGCCTGCCGGATGTATGCATCGTCGCGCGACCTCGTCGACGGTTACACAAAGTCCCTGCACGACGCATTCGGACCGGCCACCGTGGGCTTGCTCGGCCTCCTGTACGTCGTGCCGATCGGCGTCGCGCTGACCAGCCGGGACCGCCCGGCACGGATTTTGGCGGCCGGCGCCTACCTGGCGGCCGTGGCCGGGCGGGTCGCCGTGGCGCGCCGTACCAGGCAGCCGATCGCCGACGGCTTCGCCCACCCGGCATCGATCCTCGGCCTGACCGCCCTATATGCGCGATCGGTCCTGGCTGCCCGTCGAGGCCGTCTCACCTGGCGGGGCCGGGCGCTCGACCGAGGCGCACGGCGCGCGACAGGATGACTCCCGGGCCAATCAGCCGAGGCGGGCACGACCGAACCGGACCGCAGACCCGGTCACCGCCGACCAGTACCGGGTGCCGTACTCCCAGTGCCACCACTCCTGGGGGTGCTGCACGAATCCGGCGCCGCCCATGACACGAGCGAGCAGGCGGCGTAGGTCGCGCTCCAGCCGGGGCCCGTCTGGTTCGAGCGCCGCAGCGGCCGCCTGCGGGACGAAGGCGTCGAACCGGGTGCCCATCGACAGCGCGGATCCGCGCCAGGTGAGGGTCAGGTCCACGGTGCCTCCGGTGGCGTGCGGAGGGCACCGGCGCGGATCGGGATCCGGGTAGGCCACGAATCCGGGAGCCAGTCCGGGATCCCGGTAGACCCGGTCGTGCAGCACCGCCTGCAGAGCCGGGTCCCGCCAAGCGTCCCAGATCCCCAGCCCGAACGGCTCCGGCAGTCCGGCCAGTGCTTCCAGCAGACGGTCGAAGGCCACAGGCCGCAACCAGGCTCCTGGAACGGCATGCGGCCACCCCTCATGCCAGTAGGCACCCAGCACCCGGATCCGGGGGTGCTCGACCGGTACGAGACCTGACTGCACGCCGACCGGTGCATCCGGCAATCGGCTCACCTCCGGGAGGTCCGCGATCGGCGTCAGCCCGATAGCCCATCCCCCTCTCACGACCCCGGCGGCATGCGGCTCGGTACTCGCCCAGGCGTAGTCGGGAAGTTCCTGCGGGACGGCCTGCACATGTCCATCCAATCGCGCGGATAGCCTTTTGGCGTGGCGAGGGTCGCGGTCATCGGTGCCGGCATGGGTGGACTGGCGGTCAGCGCCCGCCTGTCCGCCCAAGGTCACGACGTGACGGTCTACGAGCAGGCCGACGGTCCTGGCGGGAAGAACTCCGGCTACGCCCGTGACGGCTTCCGATTCGATCTCGGCCCGAGCACCTTGACCCTCCCCGCGGTGTACCGGGACCTGTTCCTCAAGACCGGACGCAGCCTCGAAGACTCCCTCGACCTCCAGGAGGTCGACCCCGCATACGGGTACCACTTCGCCGATGGCTCAGCGGTAACCGTGCCAGGAGCCGGGGTCGGCGCCTGCGCGAACGCGCTGCAGGACGGACTCGGCGGTGACGCGGGCCACGAGTGGCGGACGTTGTTGCGGCGCGCCGGAGACATCTGGGGGCTCACCCGCAGCAACGTGCTGGGCCGGCCTTTGGACGGCTACCGGGACCTGCTGTCACTGGCCCGCTCCGGCCGGAACCTGCGCACGGTGGCACCCTGGCGGACCATGCGGCAACTCGGCGATGCGACACTGCGCGACCCCAGGGCCCGCATGATCCTGGACCGCTATGCCACCTACACCGGTTCGGACCCGCGCCGTTCTCCCGCCGCGCTGGTGACCATCCCCTTCGTCGAGCAGACCTTCGGCATCTGGCACGTCGGCGGCGGACTGCACACACTGGCCCTGGCCCTTCACCGGCGTTGCCTGGATCTGGGCGTGACCTTCGAGTTCCGGACCCGGGTGGAGGCCATCACGACCGACCCGAACGGTGTCACGGGCGTGCAGGTGCACGGACAGCGGCAGCCTGGCGATCTGGTCGTGACCGACGCGGATGCGCGAACCGTGTACGGCGACCTGCTGCAGGACCCCCGGGCCGACGGTCCCCGGCGCCGGATGTCGAAGATGCAACCATCATTCTCCGGCTTCGTGCTCCTGCTGGCCGTGGAGGGGCGCACGCCGGGAATTCGCCACCACAACGTGTGGTTCCCTGCGAACTACGACGCCGAGTTCGACCAGTTGTTCAGCAAACGCCCGCGCCCGGTGGCGGACCCGGCGGTGTACGCCTGCGTGCCTGATGACCCGGCTATGCGCCCCGACGCGAGCGAGGCGTGGTTCATCCTCGTCAACGCCCCCGCCCAGCAACCCCCGGTCATGGACTGGTCGGAGTCCGCCGAGGACTACGCCGACCACGTCCTGGCGGTGTTGGCTGCACGCGGCGTCGAACTGCGCGATCGCATCCGCTTCCGCGAGATCCGCACCCCACTGGATCTGCAGCGCGACACCGCCTCGCCAGGAGGCAGCATCTACGGGATGTCCAGTAACGGCCGCCTGTCCACCGTGCTCCGCCCGAGCAATCGAAGCCCGGTGCCGGGGCTCTTCCTGGTCGGCGGGTCGGCACATCCAGGCGGTGGCCTCCCGCTGGTCGGGATGGGGGCCGAGATCGTCGCGGACCAGATCGGCCGGGCCTGATCGGCCGAAGGAGCAGCCTGTTGCCGCTCAGTCGGCAGCCGCCTCGGCTCAACGGCGGTCATCGTCCAATCGGCTGCGGATGGCCCACATCACCTGACTGAAACCGAAGATGGCCACCGCCAGCGCGAGCCACCCACCGATCTGGGCCCACACCTGACCCTGACTGGCGGCAGCGAGCAGGAACATCCCCGCTATGAGAACCCGCGTGGGACGTTCGGAGAGGCTGATCACACCGATCTCGGTGAACCCCACGCCCGCCGCGCGGGCCCGCGTGTACTCCTGCAGGAAGCCCAGGAACGCCGCCGCCACGGCCGGCCACGGATTCGTCGCCGCCAGCCCCAGCCCCACCAGTAACGCGGCATCCCCGACGCGGTCGGCGACGCTGTCCAGAACGTATCCGAAGTCGGAGGAACGTCCGGTCAGGATCGCAACAGCCCCATCGAGATTGTCGATGATCCCCGCCGCCAGGGCGACTGCTCCGGCAACGAACAGGTGCCCGGTGTGCACCCAGTACGGCACGCTCACCGCGACCAGCATGCCGAGTAGCGTCACCGCGTTCGGGGACAGGCGGATGGCGGCCAGCGGTTTGGCGAGTCCGAATGTGACCGTCAACCAGGCCTGCACCGGGATGGAGGTCCGGGGGTCCAATCCCCCGTGCAGTGCGGCCCACCGCTCGAAGTACTCGCCGCGAGTCACACCGTCAAGCCTAGGTCCCGGTAGACGCGGAGGGTGGAGAACGAACGGTTGAGAGTGTAGAAATGCAGCCCCGGCGCGCCCCCCTCCAGGAGTTCGGAGCACAAGCCGGCCGCCTGCTCGACGCCGGCCTCGACCACGGCCTGCGGGTCGCCGGCCAGCCGCTCGAACCGATCGATCATCGTAGCGGGCAGCGCGGTCCCCGACAATTGCGCGAAACGCTGCAACTGCCTCACGTTCGTGACGGGCATGATCCCCGGGATGATCGGCATGGTGACTCCGGCGGCCTCGGCGGCCTCCACGAGCCGGAAGTACGTTTCGGCGGTGAAGAAGAACTGCGTCATGGCGAAATCGGCACCACGGGCCTGCTTGGCCTTGAGCACCTGCACGTCGAACTCCAGCGACGGCGAGCCGGGGTGGACATCCGGGAACGCCGCCACCCCGACACTGAAATCGCCGAGCCTCGCCACCAGTTCCACCAACTCATCAGCATGTTCGAGGCCGCCGGGGGTAGAGGTCCACTCGGCTTGCGGGCCTCCCGGCGGGTCACCGCGCAGGGCCAGGACGTGGTGAACACCAGCGTCGGCGTAGGCCGCGATCACCGCCCGCAGTTGGGCCACCGTGGAGCCCACACACGTCAGGTGGCCCATCGGTGTCAGGGTGGTCTCCTGTGCGATCTGCTGGGTGATCGCCACGGTCCGGTCCCGGGTTGTGCCACCTGCGCCGTAGGTGACCGAGACCAGCGCGGGGTGCAGCGGTTCCAACCGGCGAATGGCATCCCACAGATGCCGGGTGCCTTCCTCGGTCTTCGGTGGGAAGAACTCGAACGAGAAGGATCTGCCACCGGAATCGATGTGCTCCCTGACGGAGGATCGGGTCGCGGGCATGCGATGGATTCTAGGTGGTCGTCACCCACGGCCCGGATGCCGGTGCTCCACGTCGTGCGTAGATTGGTCACATGCCCGAGACGACCTCCGACATCGACGGTGCGCTGCACGCCTTGCGCTGCGAGTTCGGCACGATCGTCTCGGACTTCATGCGCGAACAGGTGGCGGTGCTCATCGGCATCAGCGCCGACCTGCTACCCCTGCTCGACGCTTTGGAAGACCTGCTCGACGGCGGGAAGCGACTGCGCCCCACGTTCGCCTACTGGGGCTGGCGCAGTGCCGGTGGCAGCGTCGACGGCCCGATTCTGACTGCTGCGGCCGCGCTTGAACTCCTGCAGGCGTGCGCCCTGATCCACGACGACGTGATGGACGGTTCCGACACCCGGCGCGGCAAACCGGCCGCACACCGCAGGCTCGCCTCCATGCACCGCTCCCGGGGCTACCTGGGGTCGTCGGAGGACTTCGGGGTCGGCTCGGCGATCCTGCTGGGCGACCTCTGCCTGAGCTGGTCGGACCAGATGTTCATGGCCAGCGGCCTCAGCGACGACTCCCGCGCGGCGGCCAAACCGATCTTCGACGAGATGCGCACCGAGCTCATGGCCGGGCAGTACTTGGACCTCCTCGAACAGGTCCGGGGGCAATTCGACCTGGACAGCGCTCTCAAGGTGGCCCGGTACAAATCATCCAAATACACCGTCGAACGACCGCTGCACATCGGGGCCGCTGCCGCTGGCGCAAACTCCGAGCACCTGGCATCGCTGAGCGCGTTCGGCGTCCCCCTGGGCGAGGCGTTCCAGCTACGCGACGACCTGCTCGGCGTGTTCGGTGACCCGCAGGAGACGGGCAAGCCGGCCGGTGACGACCTGCGTGAGGGCAAGCGCACGGCGCTGGTCGCCATCGCGTGGGCCAACGCCGATCCGCTGCAGCAGGACCTCCTCCGCCGCCACCTCGGCGACCCGGCCATCACCGCGGCCACGGTTGAGAGCCTGCGCCAGGTGATCGCCGACACCGGCGCCCGATCGGCGGTCGAGGCGATGATCGACGAAAGGTTCGAGCAGTCCTCCGAAGTTGTGTCGTCGATGAACCTCGACCCCGTGACACGGCAGTCGTTCGAGCGGTTGATCGTGCTGGCCACCCAACGGTCCGCCTGATGTTCACCGTGGCCGGTCGCACCGACCGGGTCGTGGTGGTCGGTGCCGGACTCGCGGGGCTCTCCGCCGCCATGCGCCTGGCGGGCGCAGGCAGGCAGGTGACACTCCTTGAGCGTGAGCCGCGGCCGGGCGGGCGGGCGGGCCGCCTCGAGATCGAGGGATACTCCTTCGACACTGGGCCCACCGTGCTCACGATGCCGGACCTGATCGACGACGCGTTCTCCTCGATCGGTGAGGACTACCGGGACTGGCTGGACCTGGTTGCGCTGGATCCCGCCTATCGCGGCTTCTATCCCGACGGCTCCACGCTCGATGTCTTCGATGACCCGGACCGGATGGCCGTGGAGATCGAATCGAAGTTGGGTGCCGCTGAGGCCGGGGGGTATCGCCGATTCGTCGACTACGTTGCCGGGCTCTACGCCCTGGAGATCCGCGACTTCATCGACCGGAATCTCGACAGCCCGCTGGACCTGGTGACCGGGAGCCTCCTCAGACTCGCTGCGCGCGGAGGTTTTGGCCGGCTGCAGCCCAGAGTCAATTCGTTCCTGAAGGATTCCCGGACCCGACGCCTGTTCTCGTTCCAGGCCATGTACGCCGGTCTGTCCCCGTACAAGGCGCTCGCCCTGTACAGCGTCATCTCGTACATGGATGCCGTGGCCGGTGTGTACCTGCCCAAGGGCGGGATGCATGCTCTCCCCCAGGCGATGGCCGACGCCGCCGTCAAGCACGGGGTGACCATCGAATACGGGGTCACTGTCGACTCCGTCGAGACCGTGGGCGACCGGGCCACTGCCGTGACAACCACCGACGGAGTCCGCTTCCCTGCCGACGCGGTGGTCCTCAACCCGGATCTGCCGATCGCATACCGGGACCTGCTGGGTCAGGACGGCACCCGACTGGAGAGACTGCACTACTCACCGAGTTGTTGGCTGATGCTGGCGGGTTCGTCCGCGGAGTACTCGAAGACGGTCCATCACAACATCCACTTCGGGCGGGCCTGGCAGAAATCGTTCGACGAAGTGCTGTCCGGCGAACTCATGTCGGATCCCAGTTTCCTGGTCACCAACCCCACCCACACCGACCCGTCCCTGGCGCCGGCGGGCAAGCACAGTTACTACGTCCTGTTCATCACCCCGAACACTCGGGGCAACGTCTCGTGGCCGAATCCTTCCTTCCGCGAGGGTGCACTGCAGGTGCTGGAGCAACGCGGTTACCACGGCTTCGAGGACGCCATCGAGGTCGAGAACGTCACGACACCCGCGGACTGGGAGGCGCGCGGCCTGGAGGCGGGGGCCCCGTTCAGCGCCGCACACTCGCTGTTCCAGACCGGACCATTCCGCTCGTCGAACCACTGGGGCCGCAACGTGGTCTTCGCCGGATCCGGGACGCAACCCGGGGTCGGCGTCCCGATGGTCCTGATCAGCGGCCGGCTGGCCGCCGAGCGGATCGTGGGACCGGATCCCGGCTACCGCTCCAAGGCGTGGCGCTGAACGTGCCCGCACATGTGGGTCGATCCTGAGGTCCGCACCCTTGCAGGGGGGTGGCGCAGCAACCCGTCCGGACCTCGCCGCGCCGCACTTGACCGGACCTCGCAGCGCCGCCAGGTTAGAGAACGTCCACGAGGTTAGAGAAGCCACACGTGGGTTCTCTAACCTCGTGCACGTTCTCTAACCTGGTGCAAAATCTCTAACCGCGTCCCAAAGCCCGCCGACCCGGATCGACCTCTCCCGGACTACGTCTGGATCACCATCTGATCGAATCGCGCCTGCGACGGCCGGTCGTCGGGGGCCAGGCCCGGGTCCCCGGGGTCACCAAGCAACAACACCCGCTCGCGGGGCGAAGCCCACACGATCAGCGCCAGTAGCCCCGCGACCAGCAACAGCCCGAGCCCGTCGCCGAACTCGAACAACGCGTCGCTGGTCGCGCTGGTGCCCGCGACCCCGTGCAGAGTGAGCACAGAGGTCAACAGCAACGTCGTGTGCAGCCAGCGGGCAGCCATCCCGGTAGCGACAAGCACCGGCAGCGACCACAGCAGGTACCACGGCTGCACAACAGGTCCGAGCACTACGACCGCAAGCAGCGCCAGGCCGGCTCCCCGGGTCGCGGACCGCCCCCTCGGCCTCAGCACCAGCCACAGGAGGATCCCCGCCGCCAGAAGTGAGCCCACTGCCCGGAACACGGCCACCGCGAGATCCGTATTGTCGCCAAGCCCGACCATGCGAACCAACCACCCGACGATCATTCCCAAGGCAGTCGGTGGCGACAGCCAGGTCCGGATCGCACCAGGGGTCGACAACGCCGCGATCCATCCGAGTCCGGTGCCCGAGACCAGGCCGAGCCCCACCACAACAGCGGCGGCCACTACACCGGACATCGCCCACGTTCGGATCCGGTCCCACCACCCCGCCCTGATCCCGGCCCAGATGAGACCGATGAACGGTAGTGCCACCAGCGCGATCGGCTTGACCGCGATCGCCACCGCCATCATCAAGGTCCCTGCGATCGGGTGGTAGTCGACGGCCCACAGCAGGCCCACCACGATCGCGGCCGCCATGAGGGCGTCATTGTGAGCACCCGCCACGAAATGCATGATCACCAGCGGGTTGAGCACTCCGAGCCATAACGCCTTGGCTGCGCTGATCCCGTGTCGTTTCGCCAGAGCGGGTACGGCCACCGCCAGGATCGCCACGGCCAGGAGTGCCCAAAGCCGGAAGGCAATTGCAGCCCAGACGGGATGCGGCCCCACGAACTCCGCCACGCCGCGCTCGATGAGCAGGAAGAGTGGTCCGTACGGGGTCGGCGACTCCGCCCACAGCGGATCAGCCCCGTCGTTGAACCATCCCGACTCGGCCGCCACCCCGACGTCATACGGGTTGAGCCCTTGGATGAGCAGCTTGCCCTGCGTGAAGTACGCGTAGGCGTCGCGGCTGAACAACGGCGGGGTCAGCACCAAGGGGGCCGACCAGGCGACCAACGACCACCACAACGCGGCGATGTCGTCAACCCGCCCCCTCAAGACGTCGTAACCGAGCACGAGCCAGGCCTGAAGGAGCAACGCCATGCCGACGATCACGCTGAACCGTGCCAGCGCCACACCGGCCCCCGGTGACCGCAGTGCCGCCACCACCGGGTTGCCATAGATCGACGTGTTGACGGGCAGCCAGCCGACGCCGAGGGAGCCGATCGCGACCAGGATCGCCCCGACCAGACCCACCACGACGTAGTGGACGAAGAAGGAATGCCGACGGGGCGGATCCCCTACCTCGTGCACAGCGGTCCCGTCCGCGCACAGGCGACCCAGTCACCGTGCCCAAAGCGAACCACGCGCACCGCACCCATCTGCGCCTCCCGCGCTCATCCTGTCATGCGTTCGCGGGTGCAGAGGGCGCGCATGTGCGACCTTGACGCCGGTCGACACAATTGACTCATGCCCACCCGTGAGTTGCGTGCCGCAGGCATCACCGATCCTGCCCTGCGGGCATCCTACTCGCGCTGCAGGACGCTGAACGCCCAACACGGCAGGACCTACTTCCTGGCCACCCGCCTGCTGCCCGCTGCGAAGCGCCCCTTCGTGCACGCGCTGTACGGCCTGGCCCGCCACGCCGACGAGATCGTGGACAGAATCGACCCCTCGGTGTCCCCTCAACAGCGAGCGGATGCACTGAAGCGCTGGTCGGACCGGTTCATGCACGATCTGCAGGCTGGGCACAGTTCCGACCCGATTGCCGCTGCGGCGGTGGACACCGCGGTGCGCTGGTCGATCCCCTCCGAGCACTTCGCGGCGTTCTTCCATTCGATGGCGATGGACCTGACCGTGGAGCAGTACCAGACATACGAAGACCTGTTCGAATACGTCTACGGCTCGGCGGCCGTTATCGGGCTGCAGATGGTTCCCATCCTCGAGCCAAGCTCGCTACGGGCATACGGCCACGCGCGCGATCTGGGCATCGCCTTCCAACTCGCGAACTTCATCAGGGACGTCGGAGAGGATCTCGAACGAGGGCGCATCTACCTCCCCTTGGCGGAACTGGCCGAACACGGAGTCACGCAGGCCGATGTGCGGGCTCACCGGGTTGATGACGACTGGCGGGAGGCGCTGGCCGACCAGATCGGCCGGGTACGGATGCTGCAGGCCAGGGCCAACCCGGGGATCGCCATGCTCGAACCTGCCTCCCAGCCGTGCATCGCGGCCGCCAGCGTCCTGTACTGCGGCATCGTCGACCAGGTCGAGGCCAACGGCTACGACGTGTTCACCCGCCGGGCGACCGTGCCCCTGACGCGCAGGGCCCTCGTTGCCGTGCCGGCGGCGGTCAGGGCCTTCCGGGCTCGTCACTGACCGCGGCCACACGTCGACGGGACCACCGCGGGGGCCCCGAGTGTGGTTCCCGGTCGACCCCGCGCCGACCCCAATAGACCCATAGGGTCTGCGACCACAGGATCATCGCGAAGCCGAAGAGCAGGTCCTCGACGGGTGCGTATGCGAGCCGTCCGTCCCCGACAAACGCCGGTCTGCCGGTTTCCGGGCTGGAGGATCCGATGATCACATCACCGTCGTACTGGACCACGCCGGAACCGGTCAGGAGGCCATTGCTGATCAACTGGAAGAACACGATGATCGCGTACGAGACCCAGAACACCCGCCGGGTGACGAGTCTGGTGCGCAAGATGACGTCGAGCAGAACGGCTAGCCCGGCGGCCAGGACCGCGATCTGGGTGTAGGTCATCGCAGTTCGTCCCCCGTCGGCCAGCCCCGTACCGCCCGCACCGCCTCCAGACTGAGTATGCCCGCGATCGGCACGACGACGAAGAAGAGCAACTCCTCGAGGGGCACGACCCCTAGCATCACGCCGGTCAGATCATGGAAGTGCCAGTGCCCTGCCCGGATGGCGTACCAGTCCCACAACAACAGGGGGGGCAATGTGCCCGCCAGCGTGAGCAGGAGCCGGCGCCAGCGTCGGAACACCCGGGTGCGGACCACGACTTCCAGCCACGCGCTGGCGACAAAGATTCCGGCCAGCACCCACAGGTAGATCACGCCCGTTCCATCTTCCGGTGGTCCCAGGACACGATCCGGTCCAGCGGTAACCCCAGCGCCACCTGCTTGGACGCCCTGTCACGGTAGGCGACCTCCAAGGCCGGGATGTGTTCGGCCGCGACCCCTTCGTACTTCACCATCAGTCTGGCCGCGACCCAGCAGATCCGGTCCACGTCGTCGACGATCTCCAAGTCGCCGGTGATCTGCACGCCACGCAGTTCCAGGTAGCGGTCGCCGGTTTCAATCAGCGCGCAGGCGCGCGGATCACGCCGGGCGTTGAGGACTTTCTGGCTCTTGCCGTAGGTACGCATCCACAGCGTCTGGTCATCGATCACGAACCACATGGGCGTGATGTCCGGGTAGCCGTCGGGGCCGTGAAGGGCCACTTGGACGGTGCCGCCAGCGGCCAGGAAGTCGTGTACCTCGTCGGCCGACATGGCGATCTCCGCGCGCTGTTTTGACATGTCCCCCATCATGTACGGCCATTTGTACGGGCGACACCGGGGCCAACCGTACACTTTTTGGTGTGCGGACCAGTTCAGATCTCAGCGGTCGCGTGCTCGATGCGCGCTACCGAGTGGATCGGGTCATCGCCGGTGGTGGCATGGGCACCGTGTACCGGGGCTTCGACTCCCGGCTCGAACGGGAAGTCGCCGTGAAGGTCATGAACGACAATCTGGTCTACGAGCCCGGCTTCACCGACCGTTTCATCACCGAGGCTCGCGCGGCCGCCCAGCTCTCGGATCCCCATGTCGTCGCGGTGTTCGACCGCGGGCGCACAGCCGATGCCGTCTACCTGGTCATGGAATACGTTCCGGGTCGCACCTTGCGCCAGGAGTTGACCTGGGGCGGGCGGCTGCCTGTGGCGCGAGCCCTGGACCTACTCAAGGCTGTTCTGGAGGGGCTCTGCGCAGCACACGCCGCGGGGTTCGTGCATGGGGACATCAAGCCGGAGAACGTCCTGATCGGAGAGCGCGGGGAGGTGAAGGTCACGGATTTCGGCCTCGCACGAGCCATCGAGGACGGGGACCACCGCGCCTCGTTGTTGCTGGGTACTGCTGCCTATCTCGCCCCCGAGCAGGCCTCGGACCGCACCCCCGATCCCCGCAGCGACCTCTACAGCAGCGGCATCCTGCTGTTCGAGATGCTCACCGGCCACGTTCCGTTCCGGGCCAACTCCGTCGATGACGTGCTGGCACTGCACCAGCATCAGCGGGTGCCAGATCCGAGCATGTTCGTCGACGTGGAGCCCGGGATCGACGCCTTGTGCGAGAAAGCCACGGCCAAGGACCCGTCGGACCGGTTCCAGAGCGCTCGCGAGATGCTGAACCTGGTCGTGAAACTGCGACGCAATGCCGATCCCGATGCCGGTGCCCCGGCCGAGCTGCGATCGGCACCCTCAGCCGCTGTACCCCCGATCGTGGTTCCGGAGACACTTGTGGTCCAGTCACAGGTACCACCGGTCGAAGCCGAACCGGCGGCTTCACCCGACGTCGCCGCAGACTTGCCCGCGGTGGCGGTCGAAGCACCACCGGCCGGCGGCAGTTCCCCCGTGGTTTCGGTCGTGGGACCACCCACGTCGCGCCCGGCCACCGCGGTCAAGCCCCGGAAGCGTCGCCGGGCACTGGCACTGGTCCTGCTGGCCGCCATCGCCGCAGCCGTGGGCTACTTCGGATGGCAGCTCGGGACCACCGAAACGGTGAACACTCCCAAACTGGCGGGCATGTCCCGCTCCGAGGCACTGGCCGCTCTCAACGACGTCGGACTGACGATGCGGGTGGCCGATGAGAAGTACTCGGAGAAACGCGAAGCCGGCACCATCATCAGCACCGACCCCCGCGCCGGCCAGAAGGTCGCAGCCAACGGGACCGTGTCAGTGATCATGTCCAAGGGCCCGGAGAGGTACCGGGTTCCGGACGTGAAAGGCATGAGCCAATCGGCCGCCAGCCAGGCCCTGGAGGCGGTGAATCTGAAGACCGGGCAGGTTCTGCAGGGATACAGTCGCAAGATCCCACAGGGACAGGTGCTGCGCACCAACCCCAAGATCGGGACACCTCTGAAACGCGACTCCGCAGTCGCGTTGACGATTTCGCAGGGCCCCGAACCAGTGGTGGTCCCGGACGTCCGGGGAATGAGCGTGGATCAGGCCCAGGCCACCTTGTCCGCCAGCGGTCTGAAATCCCGCACCACCGAGCGTTTCGACGAGTCGGTGGAGTTCGGCAAGGTGATCGGCACCGAACCGGGCAACGGCACGACCGCGTACCGAGGTGACAAGGTCAAGGTGTTGGTGTCCAAGGGTTCTCAGTACGTGGAGGTGCCCAGCGTCGTGGGCATGGACACGGATTCCGCGCGCGCGACACTGGAGAACGCTGGTTTCAAGGTCACGACGCGCGAGCAGTTCGGGGTCACCTTGGCCAACCGGGTGCTCTCGCAGGACCCCTCGGGCGGGTCACGCGCAAGTCACGGCTCTCTGGTGACGCTGACCATCACCTGACGTCCCGGTGCGTGCGCGGGCGAGAACCTCTGGCCGTGGCGCAAGGTCGCGTCCGGCCGCGCACCTCTGGCCGTGGGCGCCCGGCGCGACTGTTACGAAGTTGTGGACCGCCGAATCGCTCTGTCACGAAGGTGCGCGGTTTCGGTCGGGTGAACCGCGCACCTTCGTCACAACGCAGGCCCGCACCCCGCAACATCGTCACAAAGGCCCGTGCCGGCACCGCCCCTTGACGACGGGTCGCGGCCGTCAGCGGATCTCGTCGAGACGGGCGGCCACCTCGAAGGCGAGTTCGAGACTCTGGACCCGGTTCAGCCGCGGGTCACAGGCCGTCTCGTAGCGATAGGGCAGATCCTGCTCCTGCGGGCCGCCGATCCCACCGAGACACTCGGTGACGTCATCGCCGGTCAGCTCGATGTGCAACCCGCCGGGATGGGTGCCGAGCTGACGGTGTACCTCGAAGAATCCGTGCACTTCGGCGGTGACGTCCTCGAACTGCCGGGTCTTCACACCACCGCTGGTCTCACGGGTGTTGCCGTGCATCGGATCACACACCCAGACCACCGGGTGCCCGTTGGCTTCCACCTTCTCCACGATCGGGGGCAGGACCTCAGCCACCTTGTCCGCACCCATGCGGGCGATGAACGTGAGGCGGCCCGGGATCCGGTCGGGGTTCAGCGCCTCGGCCAAGGCCACCGCATCCTCCGGCGTCGCCGTCGGTCCCAGTTTGACGCCGATCGGGTTGTGGATCACCGACGCGAATTGCACATGTGCCGAATCCAGATCGCGCGTGCGCTCACCGACCCACAGGAAGTGCCCCGACACCGAGTACGGATTGCCGGTACGTGAATCGACCCGCACCAGAGGGCGTTCGTAGTCGAGGACCAGCGCTTCGTGTCCGGCGTAGAAGTCGACCCGCTTGAACTCCTCCGGGTCGGCGCCACACGCGCGCATGAACGCCAGCGCGTTGTCGATCTCGCGCGCGAGTCGTTCGTAGCGGATACCCGCCTCGGACTCCCGCACGAAGTCCTGGTTCCAGGCATGCACCTGATGCAGGTCCGCGTAGCCGCCCTGGGTGAACGCTCGAACCAGGTTCAGGGCCGCGCTCGAGGCGTGGTAGGCGCTCAGCAGGCGCTGCGGGTCCTGGACGCGCGATGCCGCGTCGAACGCCTGCGCATTCACGCCGTCGCCGAAATAGGACGGTAGAATCACGCCGTCGTGGGACTCCAGCGGCTTGGACCGCGGTTTGAAGTACTGCCCCGCCATCCGGCCGATCTTGACGACCGGCATCCGGGATCCGTAGGTGAGCACCACCGCCATCTGCAGAACGGTCTTGAGCCGCGCCCGGATGGAATTGGCCGTATTCGCCGCGAACGTCTCCGCACAGTCCCCACCCATGAGGACGAACGCCTCACCCCGCGCCGCCTGGCCCAGCTGACCCATGAGTTGGTCGCATTCACCGGCGAAGACCAGCGGTGGGACGGCCGCCAACTCCTCGGTGACCTGCGCCAACCGCTGCGCGTCGGGCCACTGCGGCTGCTGCGCAGCAGGCAGTTCCGGCCACGAGATCACGCTGTGGGATGCAAGGTCTGACACCTTTGAAGGGTAACTTGCTCGCGCCCGCGACGCCTACAGCGCCTGGGCTGCGGCAGCGGCCTGCACGGACTCCCCGTCCGCGATGACTTCCTTGGCCCTGGCAGCGTAGATGTCCACGTACTCCTGGCCGGACAGTTCCATGAGTTCGTACATGATTTCGTCGGTCATCGAGCGCAGCACGAACCGGTCGTTCTGCATACCTTCGTAGCGTGAGAAGTCCAGCGGTGCGCCGATCTTGATGCCCACTCGGCGGATGTTGGGGATCTTCTTCCCGGCAGGCTGGATCTCCCGGGTGCCGATCATGGCCACCGGGATGACTGGCACACCCGCCTCCAAGGCCATCCGTGCGACCCCGGTCTTGCCGCGGTACAGCCGCCCGTCCGGTGAGCGGGTCCCCTCGGGGTAGATCCCCAGGAGTTCGTTCTCGCCCATGACCCGCAGAGCTGTGTTCAGCGCCGCATCGCCGCCACCGGATCTGTCGATCGGGACCTGGCCCACACCCTTCATGAACGCCTTGGTCAACCACCCCTTGATGCCCTTGCCCGTGAAGTACTCCGCCTTGGCCAGGAAGGTGATGTGCCGCTTGCACACCAGGGGCAGGAAGATCGAATCGGAAAAGCTCAAGTGGTTGCTCGCGAGAATGGCAGGACCGTCACCGGGTATGTTCTCCAGACCCTCGACCTGGGGCCGGAACAGCAGCCGCAGCCAAGGCCCAAGCAGGATGTACTTGAACATCCAATACAACACCGACGGCCTCCCGAAAACGCAATCCCGGTACCGACCCTACGGCGCCCGGTGAGCCTTGAGCAATGGAACCACCCAACCGGTGGGCAAACGGCCCATTCCGTTATCAATTCGGTTGACTGCCGTGCCGCGATCGGGTAAGCGCGTGAGACGATCGTTGTCACACCCACACCGGCGAGCATGGTGTGGCGGATGACGAGAAGGGCCGAGCGCGACGTGCCACTGATCCCGGGAGCGGAGCCGTTCACCGCCGACGGCGACCGGCTGGGCATCTTGGTCCTTCACGGCTTCACCGGATCGCCGGTGTCCGTCAAGCCCTGGGCCGAACACCTAGCCGCCGCCGGTCACACCGTCGCCGCACCCCGGCTGCCCGGCCACGGCACCAGGTGGCAGGACCTGAACGCCGTGACCTGGGAGGACTGGTTCGACGAGGCTCAGCGCAATCTCGCGTGGTTGCGTGAGCGCACCGACCAAGTGGTGGCCATGGGGCTGTCGATGGGTGCGACGCTGAGCCTGCGTCTCGCGGAAGTCGACCCGGGCTCGCTCGCAGGCCTGGTGCTGGTGAACCCCCTGATCCACACGGAGCGTCCGGACCGGCATCTGCTGCCCTACATCTACCGGGTGGTCCCCGCCTTCCCCGGCATCTCCAACGACATCAAGAAACCAGGCGTGGACGAGGGCGGTTACAACCGTCTACCGCTGCGGGCTGCGTACTCCATGACCCGGCTGTGGGCAACGGTGAAATCGGAGATCCACAAGGTGACCCAACCCCTGTTAGTGCTACGCAGTGCCGATGACCATGTGGTGGAACCGTCCAACAGTGCGTGGATCCTGGCCAACGTCGGCAGCACCCAGACCGAAGAGATCGTTCTCCACGACTCCTACCACGTCGCCACACTCGACAACGATGCCGAGATGATCTTCGATGTCAGCCTGGACTTCGCCCGCAGCGTCACGGATCACGCCGATGACTGATCCCCACGATCCCGTCCCATACGACGAGAACGCATGGGAGCGCATCGTCGCCGACCTCGGGGACGAGTTGCCCAGAGCCGGCGAACTGCCGCCGAGCCCCGCTCCCATCCCCGCGCCGGCGGTCGAGCCCGAGGACCGTTTCGTGCCGCCGGAGCCGCCGCTGCCCAGGATGGACCTGATCTCCCGACTGGGGTGGATCGGTACTCTGGGGGGCCCGATCCTGCTGTTCGCCGGAGTCCTGGCACCAGGGCTCATCGGCCCGACCGCCGTGACCGCGGGGATCGCCGCCTTCGTGGCCGGGTTCCTCACACTGGTCCTGCGCAGTCCCAACGAGCCGGAGGACGGTTGGGACGACGGTTCGGTCGTGTGATCATGGCCCGGCACGACGGCACTGCGGTCTGGCTGGGAGGGTGCGCCCCATGACAGGATTGCGGCCATGACGATCACCGAAGTCGTGCAGATGCAGGGACACCTCATCGACTCGGGCTTGCTGAGCCGGGCACTCGACGACATCCTCGAATCCGGTGCGGACTACGAGATCCAGGATCTGATCTTCGGCAAGACGAAGAACGATGAGTCCACCGCCCGAATCCTGATCACCCATGACCAGCCGACCGCTATGAACGACCTGCTGGTCAGGCTGCAGAACCACGGGGTCAACCCCGTCGAGACCAGCGATGCGGAACTGGTACCAGCTCCCATGGACGGGGTTCTGCCCGAGGGTTTCCACTCAAGTACGAACTTCGAGACCCATGTCCGCCTGGATGGGCAATGGTTGCCGGTGCAGAATCCCGAGATGGACTGCGGATTGGTCCTGCGCGACGGGCAGATCACGACCGTTCCGATGTCAGACGTCAAGCAGGGCGAACCGGTGGTAATCGGCTTCCTCGGTGTCAAGGTTGTTGTACCGCCTCCCCCGAGGCCCGCGTCGGAGTCGGTCTTCGAGTTCATGAACTCGGTGGTTTCCAGCGAGAAACCGCAGGCACTGCAGGTGCGCCAGATCGCCGACCAGATGCGCGAATGCAAAGCCGAAGGCAAACGGATTCTGTGGGTGGGTGGTCCCGCCATCGTCCACACCGGCGGTGCACCAGCGCTGTCCGCGCTCGTGGAGGCCGGCTACGTCGATGTCCTGTTCGGCGGGAACGCACTGGCCACCCACGACATCGAGTCGAACATCTACGGCACGTCGCTGGGCGTGGATCTGAGCAAGGGCTCGGGTGTCGACCACGGGCATGAGAACCACATCCGGGCGATCAACCGGGTCCGTGCCCACGGGACCATCGCCGGCGCCGTCGATGCGGGGGTGATCACCGGCGGTTTGATGCACTCACTGGTCAAGGCGGGCAAGCCCTTCGTCCTGGTCGGGTCTGTGCGCGACGACGGGCCCCTCCCGGATGTCTACACCGACGTGATCGAGGGCCAGCGCGCCATGCGGGCCGAACTCAAGGACGTCGGCTTCGCCATCATGGTGGCCACGATGCTGCACGCCATCGCCACCGGCAACATCCTTCCTGCGTCCATCCCCCTGGTCTGCGTCGACATCAACCCGTCGACCGTGACGAAACTGGCCGATCGGGGAAGTGCCCAGGCCCAAGGCGTGGTCACCGACATCGGACTGTTCCTCGAGCAACTCGCGTTCGAACTCGTGGGGCGCCCGGGGGCGTAGCAGGCGAGGTCCTGCCTTCCACTTCGAGCCCCGCGGGCGATTCGCGGGCCTGCGCTGTGACTTGCGGGGGCTGCCCGGCAGTCATGCTGGCTGGGCAACCGCCGGCGGGCACGATTGTTGCGAAGATGCCGGCCCTTCCCGCGTCGTGTTACGAAGGTGCGTGGTTCACCGGGTTGCAACCGCACACCTTCGTAGCAATCCGGGTTCGGACCCCCCAACTTCGTCACACGAGGTGGCCGCTTGGGCAAGAATCAGCGCACCTAGTCCCAGAACGGCTGGGGTACTCGGTAGCGGCACGAGTTGGCCGCGAGGTTAGAGATCGTGCACGAGGTTAGTGAACGCACGTGTGGCTTCTCTAACGTCGTGCACGTTCTCTAACGCGAGCGATTTCCGCCCGGCATTTCCCCCCCTGAACGCCGCGGCTCGCCACGGCCCGGGATGACTAACGCGAGCGATTTCCGCCCGGCGTTTTGCCGCCTGAACCGACGTCAGGCACGGCCACGCGCACCTAACGGAATCGCGCCAGGTCCGCGGCCCCCACCAGGCCGGCCGCGTTGCCGAGTTTCGCGATCACGATCTTGGGCAGGGTCCGGTGCTCCTTGCCGGTCACCGACTCGGTGAAGGCCCGCACGGTTGAGGCGAGCAGGATGTCGCCGGCTTCGCTGACTCCACCGCCGATCACGAAGCACTCCGGGTCCAGGATCGCGGTGACGTCGGCTATTCCCTGGCCCAGCCAGCGGGCGATGAAGTCGAAAGCGGCCAGGGCCACCGGGTCACCCTCGCGAGCCGCTTGGGTGACATGCAGGCCCTGGACGCCTTCGGGGGTTCCATCACCGCGATCGAGCAGGGCCTCTGCTTCTGCGCGACGCTCGCCGGCCAGGTAGCGGGCCTCCCGCACCAGTGCGTTGCCGCTGGCGTACTGCTCCCAGCATCCCCGGTTCCCGCAACCGCATGGACGACCGCCGGGGTCGACGCAGAAGTGCCCGAATTCCGCCGCCGCTCCCCAACGCCCGCGGTACAGCGATCCCTCCAGCACGATGCCGGCACCTATCCCGGTGCCCACCGTGATGGTCACGACGTATTTGCGGCCAAATCCGGCGCCGAACCGGCACTCACCCCAGGCCGCGGCATTCGCGTCGTTCTCCACCACCACCGGGATTCCCACGCTGGACTCGACCGCCGCGCGCAGCGGTTCATCCTTCCAGCCGAGATTGGGGGCGAAGTTGACCCGGGACCGCTTCTCGTCCACGAAACCGGCCGTTCCGATCCCGACTGCCTCGATGTCGTACTCCTTGCGCAATTTCATGACGAGATCGACGACTGTCCCTTCCACCTTCTCCGCATCACGACCGGCGGTGGCGACCCGGTGCCTGGCCAGGATCCGGCCATCCTCGTCGACGACTCCCGCGGCGATCTTGGTCCCACCGATGTCGATCCCGACCGTCAGTCCCATGGGACGAACGCTAGCGATCTGCGTCAGGAGTTCGCCTGTCCACCGGCCGAACCAAGCAATCCCGCGATCACGGCGTTGACCTGCGCGAGACCTGCCCGGGCCGTCTGGGCCAGTTGCGGGTTGCTGCGCTCCAGAGCGTCCAGTCCCTGGCAGACGGGGCAGTCGGTGCATCGCACGACCGGTTGACCCTCACCGACGGGTTGGTCCACGTCGACGGGTTCAGCCTCCGACGGCTGTTCCGGTGACCCAGGCTCGGCCATCTGAGCCAAATAGGCGGCGGCGCTGTTGGCGGCTGTCTGCGTCAGGTCACTGACTGCTGCCACAGCCCCCGATTCGACGGCCCAGTCCCGCAGCGCGTTGGCCAACCGCAGGCCCTCCACCAGCATCGAGTCGACTTCAGGCTGCGCGGGCGCCGAGTGCCACCACGGCGCATCATCGGGTCCAACAGCGTCCGGCTGCTGATCTTCGGTCATGCCTCTACTCGCTTCTTCAGACCCTTGAGGGCGGTGTCGACGATGGCTTTCTCAGCCTTTCGCTTGATGGTACCGATGATCGGGATGGTCAGATCCACCATCAACCTGTATGTGACCTCGCTGGTCCCGTCTCCAAGGTCTTTCACCAGGTAGGTGCCATCGAGGTCGCGCAGAACTGTGGACTCTGTCAATTCCCAATTGACTTCCCGGTTGGCCTGCCACTGATACCTGATCGTGTAGGTGTCCTTGATCGGCCCGGAGTCGATGGTCATCTCCACCTCTTCGGGGCGCCCATCCGGAAATGTCGCAAGCACCCGAGTGGCCTTGACTCCTGCCCACTGCGGATACGTTCCGAGATCGGCGATCACGGCCATCACACGCTCGGCCGGCGCGTCGATGATGATCGTCGATTCGGTCTGCTCTGCCACAGCCCGACCCCTTCATCCAGGTGCCTTCTTCCGCACTGCCAGCCTAGCCTGACGCCTTCCTCCGCTGAGTACAGACGGCGTCGATGCGGCGGCGCAGGCGGACGCTCGGTCCGCCTGGAAGATCCGTTGCTGGATTTGATGCGGGTTGCTGCCAGTCGAGCGGAGACTCGACCTATTCCGGCATCTCCTCGGCCTCCACCGGGTCCTCCCCGGCCGCGCGACCGGCCTCCAACTCGGACTTGAGCTGCCAGACGCTGCGCTTCCACGCCTTCGCCCGGCGGGCACGCGCCGCTGCCGCCTTACGCCATCCAGCCGGCGTGTCCGGCCACGGCTTGGGGATCCTGCCGTCTTCGGACGGTTCACCACGCATGTAGTGGTGCAGGATGGCGCCATCGGCGAACGGTTCGATCCAGATCTCCATCGATCCGACCAGCGCTCCGGTCATGGACCATCGCTGTCCGGCCTGTCCCCTGTCCATGAAGACGACCAGGTCCAGATCGGGCCACCAGCGCCGCCAGGACTCGGGGTCGGCGACGATCCTCGCGAGCACGGCCGGTGGCGCCACGACGAAGGTCTCATCGACAAGGTCCAATCCAGCCACACGTGTGATGATGCCCGACGACATGGGTTGGTCCCGCGCGCGCCTCCCTGAGATCAGGTGCCGGGGTTGCCAGACTTGCGGCAGAATGCGATCCATCGCCAAGATCGCGCGTGCTCAGAGTAGTCGGATGAATGAGGAGCAGGGCATGAAACAGGCTTCAGAGGCGCCGTTGGCCGAACTGATCACCTCGGGGAGCCTGTCGGACAGCGTGGTCAACCACGCGGCCGAGACCCCGGACCAAGTCGCCCTGCGCAGGCGTACACCGGCGGGCTGGCAGGACGTCACATCAGCCGAGTTCCTCAGTGAGGTGCAGGCATTGGCCAAAGGCCTGATGGCCGCCGGGGTCGCACACGGCCAGCGGATCGCCATCATGAGCGCCACCCGCTACGAGTGGACACTGGCCGACTACGCCGGCTGGTTCGTGGGCGCGACCGTGGTTCCGATCTACGAGACCTCGTCGGCAGAACAAGTCGAATGGATCCTGAGCGACGCCGACTGTGTCGCAGTGTTCCTCGAAGGCGACAAGCATCGCGCCGTCTACGACCAAGTCGCCGACCGGGTACCGACTCGGGAGGTCTGGGTCTTCGACGACGGTGTGATCGACGAGTTGGCCGCATTGGGCGCCAGCGTCTCCGATGAAGACCTTGAAGCGCGGCGCGCCGCGGTTGGACCCGACGACATCGCCACCATCATCTACACGTCGGGAACGACCGGGCGGCCCAAAGGATGCGTGCTGACGCAGGCGAACATCCGGTTCGAGACCGACAACGTGGTGGGCGCAATGCCCGACCTGTTCGCCGCCCGTGGATCCACCCTGCTGTTCATCCCGCTGGCGCACGTCTTCGGCCGCGTCATCGAGATCGGTTGCATCGAGTCCGGCACGATCCTCGGCCACAGCGCGAACGTGAAGGACATCGTGACAGACCTCGGCAAGTTCCAGCCAACGTTCCTGCTCTCCGTGCCGCGGGTGTTCGAGAAGGTCTTCAACTCCGCGCAGATGAAGGCGACCGCAGAGGGCAAGGGCCGGATCTTCGAGATGGCCGCAAACACGGCCATCAACTATTCGAAGGCCATGGACACCGGTGGCCCCGGGTTGACGTTGCGGCTCAAGCACCTCGTGTTCGACAAACTGGTGTACAGCAAACTGCGATCGGCGCTGGGCGGCAAGGTCGAGTACGCCGTTTCCGGCGGCGCCCCACTCGGCGCCAGACTGGGGCACTTCTTCCGCGGCATCGGGATCACGATCCTGGAGGGGTACGGGCTGACCGAGACTTCCGCCGCGAGCACCATCAATCTGCCCGACGCGATCCGGATCGGAACCGTGGGCCGGCCCATGCCGGGGGCCGCGGTGCGGATCGCCGACGACGGCGAGATCCTGCTCAAAGGCGGACAGATCTTCCAGGGCTATTGGAAGAACCAGGCCGCCACCGATGAGGTCCTCGAACCGGATGGCTGGTTCCACAGCGGTGACATCGGAGAACTGGACAGTGAGGGCTTCCTCAGGATCACGGGCCGTAAGAAGGAACTGATCGTGACCGCCGGAGGGAAGAACGTTGCCCCGGCGGTGCTCGAGGACCGAATCCGCGCCAACTGGTTGGTCAGCCAGTGCATGGTGGTCGGCGACAACCGACCTTTCATCGCCGCGCTGATCACCTTGGACGTCGAGGCCGTCCCAGCCTGGCTGGAGCAGAACGATCGCCCGGCTGACACCCCGCTCGCCGATCTGGCCAGCGACGCCCTGATCCTGGCGGAGGTGCAGGCTGCCGTGGATACGGCCAACAGGGCGGTCAGCCATGCCGAAGCGATCAAGAAGTTCCACGTTCTCGAGGTCGACTGGACGGAGGAAGGCGGTCAACTCACCCCCTCGATGAAACTCAAGCGAAACGTGGTGATGAAGGAGTTCGGCGCATCCGTCGAGGCGCTGTACGCCTGATCCGACGGCACTGACGTCCGTGGAGCCTCGCCAGGGCTTCAGTCAGCGGGCTGCGGTGGCTTCCAACGAGGCGCCGCAGGCAGCCAAAACGTGATGGAATCGTGTGCGTGTTCACATGGGTCCTGGTGGCGCTCGGCGTCATCTGCTTGATCGGGCTGGCGGTGTGGACCGTCCAACAGCGCAGACGCAGTGGGGAGGAGTACCGCTCCGCACACCGGTTGCTCAGTCGGCTGCAACTGGTGTCACGGCAGTTGCCCGCCGGCCTCGACGAAGTCGCGCTGGCCCAACAGACGCTCGAGCAGTTGAGCAAGGAGATCCCTTCGCAGCGGTCCGTGCTGTTCATCTCCCAGGATGAGCAGCTGGTGCCCTACGCCCTTAAGGGCACTGATCGCAGCCCCTTCCCGGCGTTGACGCTCTCCTCCGTCAAGAATCTGCGTGACGGCAAGCCGATCACGGGCAAGGGCCTGATCTCCGACGGATCGCAGCACGAAGCACTCATCCCACTGACGCTGGGATCGCGATTGGTGGGGGTGGCGGGCCTGCAGAACGACTCCACGCCATTCGACTCCAACACCCTCAGGCAGGCCGCCGACGACGCCCAGGAGGCCGCGTTGCGCATCGACAGCGGCCGGCTGTTCGCAGATGTCCGCACGGCCGCCACGGCCGAGGAGCGGCGTCGGCTCGCCCGCGAGATCCACGACGGGATCGCACAGGAACTAGCCAGCGTCGGGTACGGGCTAGACGTCCTGGTGGCGGATCTGCAAGGCACTGAAGAGCAGAGCCTGGCCGACGACATCCGCGCCGAGGTCCGTCGCATCGTGACCGAGTTGCGGCTGAGCATCTTCGACTTGCGTGCCGACCTCCAGCCCGGCGTGGGGCTCGGGTCGGCGTTGACCGCCTACGTTCAGCAGGCGGGCACGGCGGCGGGACTGACCGTGCACATGGTGATCGACGAGGCTCACGACCGACTGGCCCTGGCACAGGAGACGGAGCTGCTTCGCATCACCCAGGAAGCCGTCACCAACGTCAGACGACATGCCAACGCCGACAACGTGTGGGTGACGTGCCGAATCGACCCACCGTTCGCGTTCTTGCGGGTCGCCGACGACGGCACCGGCATGGATTCACCGCGCAACGACAGCTTCGGGTTGGACATTATGCAAGAACGGGCCAACCGCATCGGCGCGCGATTGAACTGGCATCCGCGCGATGGGGGTGGCACCGTACTGGAGGTTGTGCTGCAACCGCCGGTCGGCGACAGGGAGGAGTAGTCCGGTGACCATATCGGTACTTCTCGTCGACGACCACGAACTGATCCGGCAGGGCTTGCGGCGCTCCTTCGAACGGGACGGCGAGTTCGACGTCGTCGGCGAGGCCGGTTCGGCCGCGGACGCCGAACGACTGCTGCGCATCACCCGGCCGGACGTCGTCGTGCTCGACGTGCGGCTCCCGGACGGCTCGGGCTTGAAACTCGCCGCTGGTGCCCGCGAGCGCTATCCGCACCTCGGGATCGTCATCCTGACCATGTACGCCGGGGATGAGCAGTTGTTCGCCGCCCTCGAGGCTGGCGCGTCGGCCTTCGTCCCGAAGAACGCCCCTGCCGACGATGTCGTGGCTGCTGCCCGCCACGCCGCCACGACCCCGCTGGCATTCACGGCCAAGGACCTCGCCGACGCGATGAAACGCAAGTTGACTCCCAGCGGGCCCCAGTTGAGCCCGCGTGAGCGCGAGGTGTTGCAGCTTCTCGCCGACGGCCTCGGCGTCGCCCAGATCTCCAGGCGGCTGTTCATCAGTGAGTCGACGACGAAGACGCACATCTCGAAGCTGTATGAGAAGCTGGGCGCGGGCAACCGGGCACAGGCATTGATGACGGCACTGAAACTTGGGCTACTGCGGCAGTCGGACCCCACCGTCTGACCTGAGATACTGTTCGGGCGATCACCCGTCGAGTCAGTGCACCGGAGGCGTCAGTGCCCTCATCCCCATCCGCACGCAGATGGTGGGCACTGCCGACCGCGATCTTCATACTGACCCGGATCTGGCTGCTGGCGATCCCGTTCGGTCTCCTGCCGTACCAGGCCGGAACCCGCGTGATCAACGACATCACCCTGTACGAACAGTGGGCCAGGTTGCTGCAGTCGGGCCAGTTCCCGGTGAACGACCAGATGTGGCAGTACCCGCCATTGATCGGACCCGTGCTGGCCCTCGGCGCGCTGATCCCTCCGGACCCGACGCTGGGGCTGGTACTGCTGATGCTGGCGTTCGACACGGCGACCTTCGTCGTCCTGATGCGAGCAGTCGCCCGCGGTGCAGCCATTGAAGGTGTCTGGGTCTGGATCGCGGCTGCGATGCTGGTGGGGCCCGTGTGGCTGACCCGATTCGATGTGGTTCCGTCCCTGTTCGCCGTCCTGGCGCTGCTGGCCATCAACCGTCCCGTGCGATCGGGGATCATGATGGCGATCGGCGCGTTGATCAAGGTCTGGCCCGCCCTGCTCCTGATCAGCGTTCCCCGACGGTCCTTCGGGAAGGCCCTGATCGCCTTCCTCACCACCGGTCTGGCTTTGCTGGTCACACTCTCGCTGACCATGCAGGGCGTCGGCTCGTTCGCCTCCGAACAGCGCGCACGTGGCCTGCAGGTGGAATCGATCCCCGCCTGGCTGTTCCTGGTCGGTCATCATCTGGGGCTGGACCGCACCTTCATCTACCGGTACGGAGCGATGGAGGTTGAGGCCCCCGGTACCCGGACCGTGGCCGCAGCCATCGCGTTGATCGGCTTGGTGGGCCTGGCGCTGCTGGCCGTCGCACGGCTGACAGGCAGGCTCGACCACGCGTCGCCCGCCGACATCGCCATGGTGGTCGTCCTGTTCTCAATGGTTACCTCCCGTGTCCTCTCCCCGCAGTACCTGGTGTGGGTGGCCGCCATCGCCGCGGTCTGCCTGCTCGATCCGGCGACGACCATGCGGCCCATCGTCACCCTGCTCATGCCGGTGGCGGCGCTGGGCCAGATCCTCTACCCGATGCACTACGACTGGCTTTTCTCCGACGGTTTGACCGGCCTCGCGATCCAGACGGTGCGGGTGGTGCTCCTTGTGGCAGCCACAGTGTGGGCGTCCTGGCGGCTGATCCGTCCGGGCCGGCTAGCGGACCCGGTCCGGGTCGAGCCCGTCGAGCAGGTCGGTCAGACGGCCTGACACCTTCGGCCAGGTCCACTCCTGCTCGACCCAGCGCCGTCCTTGCTTCCCCATCGCCTCAGCCGTAGCAGGGTCGCTCAATAGTTGCGCCACCCGCTCGGCGACCTGGCCGACGTTGCGGCCATCGACCACGAACCCCGTCTTGCCGTCGAGCACTGCGTCGGGGGCACCACCGGAGTCCCCGGCGATGACGGGCAGTCCGACCGCTCCCGCTTCCAGATAGACGATTCCCAGGCCTTCGACGTCCCAGCCCCGGTTGCGGGTCCGGCACGGCATCGCGAACACGTCCCCCGCTGCATAGTGCGCGGCAAGTGCCTCCCACGGTACGGTCCCGGTCATCACCACGCTGTCGCTGACACCTACCTCCTGGACCAACGCCTCGAGTTTGGACCGGTACGGACCGCCTCCGACGATCAGCAGCGCAGCGTCGGGCACCCTTCGCCGGATCGTCGGCCACGCCCGGATCAAGGTGTCCTGGCCTTTGCGCGGCATCAGCCGCGAGACACACACCACAACCGGCCGGTGGCCGAGGCCCAGTTCCGCGCGAACGGCCACCCCCTGGTCCCGGACGGCGGGGCGGAACGTCTGCACATCGACCCCAGGCACGAGTCGGCGCATGCGGGAGGCCGCCGCGGGCCGCAGCGCCGAGGCGATCCGGGTTCTCGTGTACTCCCCCAGGAACGTGACGGTATCGACACTGTCGCCGATCGAGCGCAGAACCGACCGTGCGCCCGGGGTGCTCGCCCACGCAGCTTCATGGCCGTGGGTCATGGCTACGATCGGACCCATCCCGCGCGAGCGCAGTCTCGGGGCCAGCAGACCCAGCGGCGCGGCGGCGCCGAAGAGCACCCGATCACATTCGTACTCGGCGGCCACCTGGCGTGCACGGCGCAGGACCACCGGATCGGGGAGCATCAATGAGGTGCGATGCCGGACCACCGGGAAGGGCTGTTCGGCGTCGAACCCGTGAGCCCGCTTCCAGGCAGGGGCGTACACCACCACCGAATCGGCAGGCTGGTGCAGGAGCACACCATGGAGGAACGCCTGTATCCCGCCAGCCCGTGGTGGGAAGTCGTTGGTGACGACCAGAGTGCGGTTCACCGGTGGCGTCAGAGCTTCGGCCGACCGGCACCGGCGAACTCGGACATATATTCGTTCGTGAACAACTTCTCGTAGACCACACCCTCGCGTGGGCTCTTGGCATGCACGAAGTAACCATCCCCGGTGTAGATGCCCGCGTGCTCGTCGGTGGCGTACAGGAACACGATGTCGCCTGGGGCCAGTTGGGTGATGTCCACCCGCTCGGTCTTGTCGTACTGCTTCTGGACCGAATGGGGCAAGTCAACTCCCGCCAGCGCCCAGGCCGCCTTGACCAAGCCCGACGAGTCATAGGCGTCCGGTCCGGTGGCACCTGCTTCGAACGGCTTACCCACCTGCTTGATCGCGAACTTGACGACCGGCTTGGTCGTCGACTTCGGCAACTCCGAGATCTCGTCAACGGCATCGGTGGCGTTCTGCTGCTGTTCCTGCTGCTGCTTGGCCAACTCGTCGGCGAGTTGTTGCTGCTGCTGCACCTGCAGTTGGGACAACAACGCGGTCGAGTCGGCGACCCTGGCGTCGATGGCGGCCTTTGCGTCCAGAATGTCGTTGCGTGCCTTCTCGGCCTTCTTCTCAGCTTTCTCCAGGGCCGCCTCGTCACGCACGAGCTGCTGCTGGGCGGCCTCGGTCGCCACCAACGCCGCATTCTGCTGCCCGGCGATGATACGGGCTGTGTCCAGTGTCGCCAGCCAGTCCGAGGGTGTCTGGGAGGCGAGGACCAGAAGGCTCGAGTCGACCCCGCCGTTGCGGTAGATCTGGCTCACCAACCGGTTGAGCGTTACCTGGCTCGTCGCCAGGCTCTGCTCGGTGGCAGTCAACTCCGCCTGTTTGTCGACGACGGCCTGCTGAGCCTCCTGCCACCGCGCCGTGGCGTCGTTGACCTCCTCGGCGGCGGCCGCGGCCTGGCGCTGCAGGTCGGCCAACTCCGCCTGCACCTGAGCGATCTGTTGGTCGATGTCGGCTTGTGCGACGGTGGTGGGAGCCAGTATGAGGGCACACGACAACCCCGCAGCCAGTGCCGAAGCAAGCCGATACGACCCCATACCACCATTGTGCACCCAAGCCTCGGGAGTTGGCTTCGCCTCATACGGCGCGCACGAAGCGTAGTGGCGACACCAGGCCCGATGCCGCCAACGCATCCACGGCGGCCACCTCGTCTGCGGTCAGATGGCCGTCATCCGGCGAGTCCAGAAGGGCGGTGACCACACAGTCGGCGCAGGCGGCCGGCCGGGCCGAACACGAATCACAATTTATGAGCATCGGACCTCTCCTTCGGTGTCGTCCTGCGACCGTAGAGGTACCCCCCGACAAACACCGGCTGAGCCGGCCGGACGGAATCCGTTGCTCCTGACCAACCGCGTGCAGAGATCGACCAGCCTGCGGACGGACCCGGACTAGGACTGGCCCAACCCCGGCGCGCGCACCGGGTCCGACGCTGCCGAACTGAACCAAGGCAATGCCGCGAAGACCTCGTACTGTTCACCGTCCGCGGCTTCCACCGTGCGCATCACAGGGCGTCCGACGAGGTTGGGGTGCGCCATGGCCTCGGCCAGCGTGAGGGCCGGACCCAGGCAGGTGTCGGCATACGCGAGCTCGGACAGCCAGTGGGAGCGTGGCTCGGATGCGAACCTGTCACGCACCGCCGCGATCAACTCCGGCTGGCGTTCCGAGTCGTATTGGGCCGACTTCCACACCCCGAGCCCCAAGCCATCGAGAATCGCCGCGAAGAACTTCGGTTCCAGGGCACCGACCGTGACCCATAGCCCGTCGGCGCATTCGTACACCTGGTAGCAGGCCCACCGGCCGGTGAGGTCTCCGGGCACCCGCGGTGACCGCCCGTTCGCCAGCCACCCGCCGAGCGGCAACTGTGCCAGTGACAGTGCGGCGTCCACCATCGCCACCTCGGAGCGGGCGAACTCGCCGCGCTGGGCCACTCGCAACCCGGCCAGAACCGCAAGCGAGGCGTGCAGCCCGGCAGCAAGGTCGGCCATCTGGACGCCGGGCAGTACGGGGTCCCCCGCCAGGGTGAGCAATCCTGCATAGCCCAGAGCGTTCAGGTCATGGCCCGGCACCTGTTCGAGCTCCGCGCCGGATCCATAGGCATCGATGGTGACGTGGACGAGGTTGTGGCGCAGTTCCTGCAACCGGGACTGATCGAATCCGAGGCGGTCGAGCACACCGGGCCGGAACGAGTCCACAAGGACGTCGCTGCCAGCCACCAGTTCGGCCAGCTCGGCCTTGCCCTCGTCGGACTTCAGGTCCATGACCCGGCTCGTCTTGCCACGGTTGAGCTGCACGAACGCGCCGGACTCCCCTGATGGCAGGTGCGGTGCGACCCACCGCGTCCCGTCGCCTTCGGGAGCCTCCACTTTGATGACGTCGGCGCCCAGTTCGACCAGAGTCACGGTGGCGAAGTTCCCTGGCAGCAGCCGGGTCATGTCGATGACTTGGATCCCCGCCAGTGGCGGGCTAGACATCGTCGACCCTTGCCACGGTTTCCACGGTGTCGGCTGCCCCACACCAGCGGCACGTCACGGATTCGATCTCATCTCGAAGGGGCTGGTCCTCCTCGACCGTGACCGAGCCGCCCAGATCGAAGTGCCAATACTGCTTGGCCCGCGTCGTGCGGACCACGTCGAACCGGGTCAGGTTCCCGCAACGCGAGCAGCGCCACCGGGTCGTTTCATCAGGAGCCGTGATCACCACGCCCCAAGCCTATGAGTCACCCCTTCCGCACCCGGAGACGGTCTGGGTGCGGCGCAATCCTGCCAGCCACGGTGCGGCGCTGCAGGGGAATGTCGTGACCCTCTCATACGGTCGAACCATGTCAGCCGTGCCACTGCCCAGACCGCCGGACGACGGTCAGCTCGACCTGGACTTCGAGGGCACGGATCTGGCCGAGACGACCTTCTGCGTGGTCGACCTCGAGACCACCGGGGGCAGTCCGACGGATGGTCGGATCACCGAGATCGGGGCGGTCAAGGTGAGAGGTGGCGTCGTACTCGGCGAGTTCCAGACCTTCGTCGATCCACAACAGCAGATCCCGTCGTTCATCACCGTTCTCACCGGGATCACCCAGGCGATGGTCCGAGGAGCCCCTACCGAGGGCACTGCCGTGGCCATGTTGCAGGAATTCATCACTGGTTCTGTGTTCGTGGCGCACAACGCGCCGTACGACACCGGCTTCCTGAAGGCGGCCTGCGCCCGGTCGGGCTCGTCATGGCTCAAACCCCAGGTCATCGACACGGCGCGGCTTGCCCGATCGGTGCTGGCACGTGACGAGGTCGCCAACCACAAACTCGCAACCTTGGCGCAGTTCTTCCGCGCACAAGTGCAACCGACCCACCGAGCTCTGGACGATGCCCGCGCCACCGTCGACGTCCTGCACGGGTTGCTGGAAAGGCTCGGGTCCGTGGGCGTAATGACGCTGGAGGAACTGTCGTCGTCGATGCGCAGGGTCCCCCAGCAACGTCGCAACAAGCGACACCTGGCCGACCGGGTCCCCGAAGCCGCCGGCGTCTACACCTTTCGCGACGCTGCGGACCGACCCCTATATGTGGGGGTCTCCAAGGACATGCGTCGGAGGGTGCGCTCGTATTTCACCAGCGCCGAGCAGCGACCCCGGATGACGGAGATGGTGGGCATCGCCCAATCGGTCACCGCGATCATCTGTGCCACCGAGTTGGAGTCCCGGGTCAGGGAACTCCGGCTGATCGCTGAATGGAAGCCTCCATACAACCGGCGGTCGCGGCATCCCGAGAAGAATGTCTGGCTCAAACTCACGAATGAGCCGTTCCCACGCCTGTCGGTCGTGCGGGCAGTCGCGAACGACGAGCAGGACGGATGCGCTTACCTGGGACCGTTCGGGTCACGCCGCGAGGCCCTGTCGGCCAGCGAAGCACTGACCGAAGCCACCGGTCTGCGCGCGTGCACCCAACGATTGCGCCCCGGGCAGCGCGGCGACGACTGCATCCTGGCCCACATCGGGAAATGCTGCGCACCATGTTCCGGGCAGGTCACGCCGCACGAGTACTCAGCCGTGACCGCGACCGCGAGCACAGCGATCATGGGTCAGCGCGGCCTGGTCGAGGAGCACATCCGCTCACGGATGGCCGACCTGGCCGTGGACCAGCGGTTCGAACAGGCGGCCACATGGCGCGACCGACTCGAGACGGTCCTGACCGGGATGGATTCCGCGGTCGATCTCCGCGCGTTCGGGCAACTGCCCCAGATCGTGGCGGCCAGCAGCAGGGCAGGTGGGTGGGACATCCATGTGATCCGCTTCGGACGACTGGCCGCCGCCGCCTTCTGCCCGGTCGCCGGTGATACCCGCCGCGTCGTCGACACGACGGTCCGGACCGCCGAGGTCGTCGCGCGTCCCGCCACCCCGGACACAGCCGCTCTCATCGCAGAGAGCCGCATGTTGCTGCACTGGCTGGACACTGCGCGTCTCGTCGACGTCGCGGGCCAGTGGGCGCTTCCGGTCAGGCAGCCATCGCCTGGGTCAGCGCGACCCACCGCTCCAGCAGATCTGCGGCGGCACCGGAATCCAACGCGGCACTGACCTTCTGCACACCTGCCTGCAGCCGGGCGTCGAGGCTACGCTCCGGACCGGAGACCGCGTCCCACGCCGCCCACGCGGCTGCGGCATTGGCGACCACCACATCTCTGACCGGGCCACCGCCCCCGTTGAGGACCGCGCGTGCCAATTCCGCGTTGCGGGTCGCGTCACCGCCTCTGAGCGCGGAGATCGGAGATCGGGCGACTCCGAAGGTCTCCGGGGTGAACTGGGTCGTCGTCACGCGCACGCCGGTCGCATCCCACACCGACGTGGGCCCCTCGGTGCTGATCTCATCCAGGCCATCGAGTCCCCGCACGACCAGCGCCCGCACGCCTTGCCTGTGCAGCACGTCGGCCATCACCGACGCCATCGGCTCGAACGCGCACCCGATCAGCGCTGCGGCGGGTCTGGCGGGGTTGGCCAGCGGGCCCAGGATGTTGAAGAACGTCGGGATGCCCAGCTCCTTACGGGCATCTGCGGCGTACCGAAGCGCTGGGTGGAAGACCGGCGCGAAACAGAAGGCGATGCCCACCTGATCCAAGCAGGGACCGACGGCCTCCGACGGCAGGTCGATCGCGACGCCGAGAGCGGCGAGCACATCGGCCGACCCGGACTGCGAAGAGGCCGCCCGGTTGCCGTGCTTGACCACACGGGCGCCGGCAGCAGCCACCACGATCGACGACATGGTCGAGACGTTGACCGTGTGCGCCCGGTCTCCGCCGGTACCGACCACGTCCAGGACCGGCCCGGGCACCCGCACCGAGGTGGCCCGGCCGAGCATGACCGTCAGCAGATCCTCGATCTCCTCTGGCGTCTCGTCCTTGGCCCGCATGAGGACGGCGAACGACGCGATCTGTGCGGGGGTTGCCCTGCCCTCCAGAATCTCCCCCATGGCCCATTGGGTCTGTTCGGGCTGCAACTGCCGTCGCGCTAGCAGGGCGGTGAGGATCTGGGGCCACTCGGTCATGCACGAAGACTATTCGCTGCCCAGCACAGGGGTCAGACCTGGCTCAGCGTGACTCCAGAGCCACTCGCGGGCGCAGCAGATCAGTCACCACCCGAGCGAACTCCATCGGGTCGATGGGATGTGACACGACCGCATCCGCCTTGGACCAGGTCGCCAACCAGGCATCCTGCGGCCGTGCGACGACGACCAGGATTGGGGGCCCCTTGTACAACTCGTCTTTGAGTTGGCGGCAGATCCCCATACCGCCGGCCGGAGCCGCCTCCCCGTCCAGGATGAGCAGGTCCAGATCCCCGGCGTCGGCGGTCCTGATCACGATCGGTTCCGTGGCGACCTCGACGTACTCGACCCCTGGCAGTTCCCGGGACGGCCGACGGCCTAGCGCCAGCATGATCGTTCGACGGGATTGCACATTGTCGCTGTAGACCATCACCCGCAACTCTCGTGCCATGTCGCACCTCCACGCCCGATGCTAGTGCTCCGCGGGTCGCGGGACAGGCCTGGCCGCCCCACGACCGCACGGAATCGGTCCTCGGTGACCGGCTGCGTCCCGATTTGCGGTGGCGGTGACGCGGATTTCGCAAAAAATGCCACCGAATCGGGGGGTCGTTGGGTTTGAAACACGTAAACCTGCCAGAATCGCCCCGTGGCTAATGCATCTGCTGTGACGACCCGGTTGGCGCCGGCCGGTCACGTCGACCGACCCAACAACGTGGCCATCGGAACCATGATCTGGCTGGCCAGCGAATTGATGTTCTTCGCTGCCCTGTTCGCCATGTATTTCACGCTGCGTTCGGTGAACCCCGAGATCTGGGCGGTCGACACGTCCTTGTTGAACGTGCCATTCTCGACGGTCAACACCACGATCCTGGTGTTGAGTTCCGTGACCTGCCAGATGGGCGTCTTCGCCGCTGAACGCGGCGACGTCGCCGCGTTGCGCAAGTGGTTCGCGCTCACCTTCGTGATGGGCGCGATCTTCATCGGTGGGCAGGTGACCGAGTACACCGAGCTCGTCCATCAGGGGCTGACCATGTCGTCGTCCCCCTACGGCTCGGTGTTCTACCTCACGACTGGATTCCACGGTCTGCACGTGACCGGCGGTCTGATCGCCTTCTTGTTCGTACTCGCCCGAACGTACGCAGCCAAACGATTCACCCACGAACAAGCCACATCGGCCATCGTCGTGTCCTACTACTGGCACTTCGTCGATGTGGTCTGGATCGCCCTGTTCGCCACGATCTACCTGGTCAAATGATGCGAGGTTCCATGAAGAAGCGCAGCCGGCGGCGTTCCATGGCCGCCGGGATCCTGATGGGCTCGTCCCTGCTGCTTGTCGGCTCCGGGTATGCAGTCGTCTCCGCCGAGACCACACCTGCTCCCGAACCGACTTCGGCCGACTCCGTCGAGCAGATCCAACTGGGACGACAGTTGTTCCTCGAAGGCTGCTCGTCCTGCCATGGACTGGAGGGTCAGGGGATCGCCTCGGACAACGCCACCGGTGGCAACGGTGGACCCACCCTCATCGGAGTGGGCGAGGCGGCCGTGGACTTCCAAGTGAGCACGGGCAGGATGCCGCTGGCGGTTCCCGAGGCGCAGGCACCGCGCAAGGAGCCGCTGTACTCTCAGGCCGAGATTGCGGCTCTGGCCGCGTATGTTGCGACGCTCGGGCCCGGCCCGGCGAACCCGACCGAGGAGCAGTTGAACCTCGACAACGCCAACATTGCAGAGGGCGGTGAGATCTTCCGCACCAACTGCACACAGTGCCACAACTTCGCCGGCAGCGGCGGCGCGCTGACCGACGGTCAGTACGCCCCCAGCCTGATGAACGCCACGCCCAAGCAGATGTGGCAGGCCATGGTCACCGGTCCGCAGCAGATGCCGGTGTTCAGCAACGAGACCATCACCGACGAGGACAAGAAGAACCTGATTGCGTACGTTCAGGCGCTCAAGGTGGAGCCCAACCCAGGCGGTCTCGATCTCGGTCGCCTCGGACCGGTGGCGGAAGGACTGTTCGCCTGGACAGCAGGGCTGATCGCCCTGATCGGAGTAGCTGTTTGGATCGGAGCGAAGGTCCGATGAGCACACACGACAACCTGCCCGCGACCACCGACGAGTCGGCTGCGATCGCGCAGGCGACCGCAGCGCTGCCGGCGCACAGACCGCGCCGCACCGACGTCGACCCCAAGGCAGCACGCCGAGCGGAGCGCCAGGTCGCCCTGATGTTCCTCGGCTCCGCGGTGATGACGATCCTCTTCGTGGTCGCCTTCGTGGCGATCCCGGTGGACCAGACCGTGTACATCTGGGGCTTCGGCACCATCAGTGCCAGCAACATCGCCCTCGGTGTCACCTTCGGGCTGGCGATACTCCTGATCGGTGCCGGAGCGATCCACTGGTCCAAGAAACTGATGAATGAGAAGGAGATCGTCCAGCTGCGCCACCCGTTGGCCTCGACAGAGAAGGACCGGGAATCCGCGGTGGCGGCATTCGACGACTTCTCGGCCGATTCCGGCTTCGCGCAGCGGCCGATCGTGCGGCGTTCGCTGCTGACGGCGATGGCGCTGTTCCCGATCCCGCTGATCGTGCTTCTGCGGGACCTCGGGCCCCTGCCGGGGACCATCATGCGGGAGACCCTCTGGAAGCCGGGTTCGCGGATCGTGATCGACCCCACCGGCCGGCCTGTGCGGCCCTCCGATCTGGCCATGGGCGGACTGATCTCCGCGATGCCGGCCGACCTGCCCGCCGTTCAGGAGGAGACGGGCAACCTCAACGCCCGCGCCAAGGCCGCGATCATCCTCGTGCGCATGGAGCCCCAGGAGATCATCGCCCAGCAAGGCGACAACTGGGACTATGGCGGCATCCTCGCCTTCAGCAAGATCTGCACCCACGTGGGCTGCCCGATTGCGCTCTACGAACAAAGGACCCATCATTTGTTGTGTCCATGTCACCAGTCGACCTTCGATCTGGCTGACGCCGGCAACGTCGTTTTCGGGCCTGCGGCTCGCCGGTTACCACAACTACCGATCACGATCGATCCAGAGGGTTACCTCGTCGCCGTCGACGGCTTCGCGGAACCTGTGGGTCCGAGTTACTGGGAGCGTGGCGACTCATGAGCGCGACTGTGAAGGCGGCAGGCAAGACAGTCGGTTGGGTCGACGATCGACTCACGACCAGCAACTTCCTCAAGCGCAACCTGGCCAAGGTGTTCCCGGAACACTGGTCGTTCATGCTCGGGGAGATCGCCCTTTACAGCTTCATCGTGGTGATGTTGTCCGGGGTCTACCTCACCCTGTTCTTCAAACCGTCGATGATCGAGATCGCCTACAACGGCTCGTACGTGCCGCTCAAGGGTGTCGAGATGTCGGAGGCCTACGCCTCGACCCTGAACATCTCGTTCGACATCCGCGGCGGCCTGCTCATGCGCCAGATCCACCACTGGGCAGCACTCTTCTTTATCGCAGCCATTTCCGTGCACCTGTGCCGGGTGTTCTTCACCGGCGCGTTCCGCAAGCCCCGCGAGATGAACTGGGTCATCGGGGTGGGGCTGCTCACCATGGCGCTGCTGGCCGGTTTCGCAGGCTACTCGTTGCCCGACGACCTGCTGTCCGGCACGGGCCTTCGGATCGCCCAGGGCATCATGCTCTCAATCCCGCTGGTCGGCACGTACCTGAGTTTCTTCGTCTTCGGTGGTGAGTTTCCCGGCACGGACTTCATCAGTCGGCTCTACGCGGTGCACATCCTGGTCGTCCCTGGACTGATCCTGGCTCTGCTCACCGCCCACCTGATGATGGTCTGGTATCAGAAGCACACACAGTTCCCCGGACCCGGCCGCACGAACGACAACGTCGTGGGCTACCGCTTGATGCCGATCTACATGGCCAAGGCCGGCGGTTTCTTCTTCGTCGTGTTCGGAATAATCACGTTGATCTCGGGATTGGTGACGATCAACCCGATCTGGCTGTACGGGCCGTACACGCCCGACCAGGTCACCGCCGGATCCCAGCCGGACTGGTACATCGGCTGGCTCGAGGGCGCGTTGCGCATGATGCCCAACGTGGAGTGGGTCATCTTCGGCTACACGATCAGCTGGAACATCCTCGTCCCGGCGGTGATCGTGCCCGGCATCATCTTCACGCTGATGGGCTTGTACCCGTGGATCGAGCAGTTCGCAACGGGTGACAAGTCCGAGCATCACCTGCTCGACCGCCCGCGCAACGCCCCTGTTCGCACGTCGTTAGGCGCGATGGCACTGTCGTTCTACATCCTCCTGTGGGTCGGCGGTGGCAACGACCTAATCGCGAGTTTCTTCGACTTGTCGATCAACGCGATCACATGGTTCCTGCGCATCGCAATCTTCGTGATCCCACCACTGGTATTCGTAGCCACGAAGCGGATCTGTCTGGGACTTCAGCGACGCGATCGTGACAAGCTTCTGCACGGGCTGGAGACCGGCAATATCCTGCGGTTGCCCCATGGTGAGTTCATCGAAATCCACGCGCCCATCTCTGAAGAGGAGAAGGCGGTCTTGATGTCCAAGCCCACCCGCACACCGATCGGCATGCCGGAAGAAGTGGACGAGAACGGAGTCGCCCTGCCCGGAGCCCGTATGGCACGTTTGCGGGCGAGACTGTCGAGTTTCTTCTACGAGGACAACATCGCATTGCCCACGCCGGAGGAACTCGCGGCCGCCGAGGCTCACCTTCGCCACGAGGTCGAGGAGTCTGCACCGGCCATGGACGAGGACCGAAGACTCATCCCTGCTCGTGACGGCGCGGTGCTGCACGACTCCGCACAGGACCACTGATTCACGATTGCTGAGTCCCCGCTCCCCCGTCGGGTGCGGGGACTCAGCGTTTGTGGCGGATTCTCGTTCGGCCCCGCGGCACGTGCGAGGGATTTCGACCTCCGTTTACGCCGGTGCCCATCCATGTGGTGACCACGAGATACACCCGCGCCCTCCGTCATGAGGCGTCCCGGTACGGGGTGCCGGAACCTCCCCCACGCGCACCGTTGTGTTACGCAGTTGCGGGGTCGAGATCCGGATTGCTACGAAGGTGCGCGCCTACACCCAGTCGGACCACGCACCTTCGTAACACAGCGCCGGGACGACCAGCAACGCCGTCACAAGCGTGACCGCTGACGGGCCCAGCCAGACCTCGCCGCCTGTCCCCCCGCCCACGCCCTAGTCCGAGAATGGCTCGTGTACTCGGTCGCCGCAGAAGTGGGCCACGAGGTTAGGGAATCACTGATTTTCTGCTTGCTGTTGGGCGTGTGTGCGTGGTGGCTGGTGGTGGCTGCGAAAGGATGGGGGATGCGTGTTGAGCAGCCTTCGTTCACTGATCTGGAGTACGGCAACCGGCGGCGGGTGTCGCGTCGTGAACGGTTCCTGGACACGATGGATGCCACGATCCCGTGGCAGCGGTGGGTGGGTTTGATCGAGCCGTTCTATTACGACGGGAAGAAGGGCCGTAAGCCCAAGGCGTTGGAGACGATGCTGCGGATGTATCTGTTGCAGGTGTGGTTCTCGCTGTCCGATGAGGGGGTGGAGGACGCGGTCTATGACTCGTATGCGATGCGCCGGTTCATGAGGTTGGACTTCGCCGACGAGCAGGTTCCGGACGCGACCACGCTGCTGGGGTTCCGGCATCTGCTCGAACGCCACGAGTTGGGCGCGGCGTTGTTCGCCGCGCAGAACGAGATCTTCGATGCCCAGGGCTGGATCATGCGGGGCGGGTCGATCGTGGACGCCACGATCGTGGCCGCGCCGACGTCGACGAAGAACGCGGCTGGTGAGCGGGACCCGCAGATGCATTCGACGATGAAGGGCAGCCAGTGGTATTTCGGGATGAAGGCCCATATCGGGGTGGATGCCGGTACCGGCTACGTCCATTCGGTGACCGCCACCGCGGCCAATGTTCATGACCTGGACGCGTTGGGGCGGTTGGTCCGCGGCGATGATCAGGTGGTGTACGCCGATGCCGGCTACCGGGGAGTCGACAAACGTCCCGAGATCGCCGGTGATCAGCATCTGTCGACCGTGGACTTCCGGGTCGCCGCGCGTAAGAAACAGCTGGCCGGTATGCCCGGCCCAGACCGTGCCGAGCAGGAACGGATGGCCTCGGTGCGGGCCAAGGTGGAGCATCCGTTCCTGATCGTCAAACGCGACTTCGGGTTCGCCAAGACCCGCTACCGGGGGATCGCGAAGAACCTGAACCATTTGCACGTGCTGTTCGCCTCGGCGAACTGGCTGATGCGTGGACGAGCCGTTGCCCTGACCGGGTAACGGCCGGGCGTAAGCCTGCCCGAAACCCGGGCAGACCACCGAAATCAACCGAAAGTAGCCGCCGAAACGGCCACACCGCTGACCTCAGACGACCCCGCACCCGACCCCGACCACAGAAGCACCGCTTATCAGCGCTTCCTTAGCGAATGGTCGCGAGGTTAGAGATCGTGCACGAGGTTAGAGAACGCACGTGTGGCTTCTCTAACCTCGTGCACGTTCTCTAACTGTTAGCGAATGCGCACGTGGCTTCTCTAGTCCGAAAATGGCGCCTCAACTCGGTCGCCGCAGAAGTAGGCCGCGAGGTTAGAGAATGGTCGCGAGGTTAGAGAACGTGCACCAGGTTAGTGAACGCACGCGTGGCTTCTCTAACCTCGTGCACGTTCTCTAACGCGACCGATCTGCGCCCCGCATCTTCACGCCCGAACCGGCGGCCGGCACGTCCTCCGCCCTATAGTGGCCAGTCCAGCGCGGTTCCAAGGGGAATCGACGTGACCAGGCATTCAATCGACTGTTGGCGTGTGACAGACTCGCGACCGTGTCCCAGATGCGCGATCGCATGCGCGCCGGCCAGCTCTACAAGGCGGACGATCCCGTGCTCCGGGCTGACTACGAACAAGGGCAGGCGCTACTGCACAGGTACAACGCGACCCAGCCCGACGAAGACGCACTGCGGAAAGAACTCCTGCTGCAATTGCTCGGCAGCTGCGCTGACGCAGTCACGGTTCAGCCGCCGTTCCGCTGCGACTACGGGCGGTACATCCACATCGGTGAAGGGTCGTTCGTCAACTACGACGCGATCTTCTTGGACGTCATGCCGATCCGGGTGGGTGCCGGGTGCCAGTTCGCGCCCCGCGTACAACTACTCACCGCCACCCATCCTGTGGAGCCCGAGGCCCGCCGAGCGGGATGGGAGTCCGGCTCGCCGGTCACGATCGGTGACAACGTCTGGCTGGGGGCGGGGGTGATCGTGTGCCCGGGTGTCACTGTTGGCGACAACAGCGTCATCGGCGCAGGATCCGTGGTGGTCAAAGACATCCCAGCGGACGTGGTGGCTGTAGGGTCGCCAGCACGGGTCGTCCGGTCAGTGCACGGACCCTCCTGAGCACGAGGAGCATCCAAGGTGAGCTCGCCGCACCGCCACACGGGACCGCCTGACCGGCCATGGGCACTCATACCCTGCCTTGACGGCGTCGGAATCGCCCATCGGAGCGCCGACGAACGAACCCCGACGTCCTTTGGTGTGGGCGTCGGGGTTCGCGTCTAGTGGGATCAGGCGGACGGGGTGATGCTCTCTGTACGCTCCGCGCCGAGCTTGGAGTCCTTCAGCCAGTCCTTCCACGACACGTTCCACTCAGTGATGCCGTTGCCGAGGTCCTGGACCCTGCCCGTGTTGCGCACGTCCACGACATCGCCGACCCGGGAGTTCTGGAACAGCCAGTAGGCATTGTCCGTGCTCAGGCCGATGCAGCCGTGGCTGACGTTGGCATACCCCTGCGACCCGACCGACCACGGAGCTGCGTGCACGAACTCGCCGGAGTTCGTGATGCGCATCGCCCAGTTCACGTCGAGGCGGTAGTACTCAGGGTCGTTCTCGGAGGTCCCGCCGGTGGCCGCGTCCATGACCACGAAGTCGAGCTTTTCCGAGATCACCTTGATTCCGGAGCGGGTGTCGAACCCGGGCTTGCCGCTCGTGGCCGGGAAGGTCTTGACCACCTTGCCGTTCTTCTTCACGGTCATGGTGTGCTTGTTCGCGTCATAGACCGAGACCATCTTGTTTCCAGTCTTGTATGACACCTCGGTGTTGGCAGAGCCGTACGCGCCCGGGGCGGTCTTGATGCCCTTGAGCGGCATGCTCACCTGGATCTGGGTGTTGGCCGGCCAGTAGTGCTTCGGACGGAAGACCACCACTGTGTCGGATTCCCAGCTCCACGCGCCCTTGACCGGTGTGGAGGTCCGGACCTGCAACTGCTCCTCGACGGCCTTCTTGTTCTTCACGGGCGCGCTGAAGGTCACCCTGACCGGCATTCCGACGCCGACCGTGACGTTGTTGGTGACGCTGACCGAACTGATGTCCACCAGAGTCTGCGGGTTCACCGTCTTGAAGGTCTGATCGATCGTGGTCGGAGTGCCTGAGGCATTGGTCGCCGTGGCCTCAACGCTGTATTTGGCGTCGAAATCCAGGGTCTGGGCCTTCGAGGTCCACGTGTTGCGTTCGGCGTTGTATGACCCCTTCAGGAGCCCCTTGGGGCCACGCACGTTCACCTCGGCCAGCGATCCGTCCTCTGCCACCACCACGATCGGCTGGTTGACCGGCGCTTTCCTGTCCACCCCGGGGAGCACCTGCATAGAAACGGCCGACTGCTCGGGCGTCTGGCTGCGGGCGATCAGCGTCGGACCGCATCCGGCGGCCAGCAACGCCGTGGCGGCGGCACCGGCAATGGCAACATTGCGTTTGACTGCTGTCATCTATTCAACCTCACAACGACTCTTGCGTAGATACTCGCTCACAAACGGCGGGCCATGCGGCCAACACGCCGACACCTACTAGTGTGCCACGCAGTTCGGGGTTCCCAAACCTCCGCGATAGGCGTATCCGTAGTGATTCGCGACACGTTCACCGCCCGAAATCGTCCGTTTCGGACAATTCGTGCCGTCTCGCGAGGTGCGCGACTCAGTGTGCGAAGTCGTTGCGGTAGTACTCGAAGACCAGCCCGACGATGCTGAGCATCAGGAAGATGATGCCGGTGAGCATCAGCCATGTGGCGAAGATCAGCCCCATCGCGATCAGCATGGCGCTGAATCCCATCGGCAGCGGCCACCACGACTGCGGGCTGAAGAACCCGTAGTCCGGGGCGGCCTCGTCCTGGTTGGCCTCGAAGTCGTCCTCGGGGCGTTCAGTGAGGCGTTTGGCCGCATAGAGCAGGTAGAACCCGATCAACGCTGTCATGAAGCCTGTGAACAGCAGCGCAGTTGTTCCCACCCAGTCCCGTGAGAACCAGCCGTAGACCGTGCCGACAACGCCGAAGAACAGCGCTCCGAAGGCGAACAGGTACCCTCCGTACTTCACTTCTCGACTCCCTTGCCGGCGCCCACCAATTCCTCGACCACGCTCTGTGACAGAAGACCTTCGACTTCGGGGTGGTGCAGGTCGAACGCGGGGCGCTCAGAACGGATGGGAGGCAGCGACACGAAGTTGTGGCGAGGCGGCGGACAACTGGTCGCCCACTCCAGTGAGGCGCTCCAGCCCCACGGGTCGTCGACCGTGACATTCGGTGCGAACCGCCAGGTCTTGTACACGTTGTACAGGAAGAAGAGGGTGGAGATGCTCAGCAGTACCACACCGAACGAGGAGATCTGGTTCAGGACGGTGAACCCCTCGTCGGGCAAGTAGTCCGCGTACCGGCGCGGCATGCCCTGGATGCCGAGCCAGTGCTGCACCAGGAACGTGATCTGGAATCCCCAGAAAAGGAACCAGAAGTGCCACTTCCCGAGCCGCTCGTCGAGCATCTTCCCAGTCATCTTCGGCCACCAGAAGTAGAAGCCGGCGAACATCATGAACACGACGGTGCCGAACACTGTGTAGTGGAAGTGAGCAACCACGAAGTAACTGTCGGACAGCTGGAAGTCCAGCGGTGGGGACGCCAGGATGACCCCGGTCAGTCCTCCGAACAGGAACGTGACGAGGAAACCCAATGTCCACAGCATGGGTGTCTCAAAGGTTATGGATCCGCCCCACATCGTTCCCACCCAGTTGAAGAACTTCACCCCCGTGGGTACCGCGATCAACATCGTCATGAACGCGAAGAAGGGTAAGAGCACCGCACCGGTGACGTACATGTGGTGGGCCCACACCGCCATCGACAGCCCTGCGATGGCCAGCGTCGCGAAGACCAGACCTTTGTAACCGAAGATCGGCTTGCGGCTGAACACGGGCACGATCTCGCTGGTGATCCCGAAGAACGGCAACGCGAGGATATAGACCTCGGGATGGCCGAAGAACCAGAACAGGTGCTGCCACAGGATGGCTCCGCCGTTCTCGGGCGCGAACACCAGCGTTCCGAACTTACGGTCGATCTCCGCGACCAACAGCGCCGCGGCCAGCACCGGGAACACCATCAGGACGAGCACCGACGTGGACAGCACGGTCCAGGTGAAGATCGGCATCCGGAACATGGTCATGCCCGGGGCGCGCATCGTGAAGATCGTGGTGAGGAAGTTGACCGACCCCAGAATGGTGCCCAGACCACCCATCGCCAGGCCCAGCAACCACAGGTCTGCACCCGCACTGGGGGTGAAGACCTCGCTGTGCAGCGGGGCGTATGCGAACCAGCCGAAGTCGGCGGCGCCGCTCGGGGTCAGGAACCCTGAGGTGACTGTGATACCACCGAAGAGGAACAGCCAGTAGGAGAACATGTTCAGCCGCGGGAAGGCGACGTCGGGAGCGCCGATCTGCAACGGCATGACCACGTTGCCGAACCCGACGAACAACGGCGTCGCGAACAGGAAGAGCATGATCGTGCCATGCATCGTGAACATCTGGTTGTACTGGGCATTCGACAGTATTTGCATGCCGGGTTCGGCGAGTTCGGCGCGGATCGCGACCGCCATCAGCCCTGCGAGCAGGAAGAACGCGAACGAGGTGATCAGGTACAACTGGCCGATGATCTTGTGGTCGGTCGAGGTCAGCCACCTGACGACAGTCTGACCCCATCCCTGCCTGCGATGGGCGGCCCTGGCGGCCTTAGCCTCCTGCTTGGTCAGCGTCTGCCCGGAGTCGGACGACTTGACGGGTTCATCCAGAATTGCCACGTTCAGACTCCTTGCGCCGATTCGGTGGTCCTGCCGCTGGTTAGCTGGCCGAACTGGCCTTTCTGCCTCAGTTCCTGCATATGTTGCTCGAATTCCTGTTGGCTGACGACCTTCACTTTGAACAACATGCGCGAGTGGTCGACACCGCAGAGTTCGGCACACTTGCCCAGGAAGGTGCCCTCCTTGTTGGGAGTCACCTCGAATGTATTGGTACGTCCGGGAACGACATCGAGTTTGAAGAGGAAGGTCGGCACCCAGAACGAGTGGATGACATCTGGTGAGGTCAGTTCGAACTTCACCTTCTGATCGACCGGGAGGTAGAGCGTGGGGTCTTCGTCGGGGGTGCCGACGTCGTAGGTGTTCTGGTCGACATAGTTGAACGTCCAGGACCAGCGGAAACCGACCACTCCCACCGTGAGGTCCTGGTTGTTCTCCACTTTGGTCAACTCAACCTGGTCACGGACCGTGAAGAACAGCAGTCCACCGATCATGATCAGCGGGATGATCGTGTACATGATCTCGAGCGGGAGGTTGTACCGGACCTGGTCGGGCATACCGTCACCATGGCGTCGGCGGTACACGATGATCGACCAGATGATCAGGCCCCAGACCAGGAATCCGACTCCCAGCAGAGCGATCCACGAACCGGTCCACAGGTGGACCACCGTGCTTCCCTGCTCGGTCGACGGCGCGGGCAGTCCCCCCCGTTTCCAGTCGTCGATGGTCCCCTGCGAACACCCAGCCAGCAGCAAGGCGGTTGCGCCACCCATCGCGACGACGGATCCCCGCCGAAGGCGCCCCTCCGAAGTTTTTCGACTCATCGAACCCTTCCCAGCCAGTTTCCGCGCACGCGCAACGTTTCTCTGCCGAACACTAGCGCAACTGCCCGGACTGTGAAGGCGCGAGGGGCGCTAGGTTCTGGTCATGTCGCGATTCGTGCTGGATTGTGCAGTTTCACGTCCGGTTGACGAACAAACCGCCCGGTGGCTGGACTCGTCCGCGCAGCGGGCATGGGCAGATCCGACCGCTGGTTACCACGAGGCGAAGGTGAGTTCCCAGCTGCTCCACGAGAGCGCCCGTACCATGGCGGAACTGGTCGGCGGGGCCTCCGCATGGTTCTGTCCTGACCACGTTTCAGCTCTGCGCAACGCCCTGGAGGACGCGCACCGGCCCGAGTGCGTCACGGTGTGCACGGCCGAGGTCGATTCGATGCTCATCCACCAAGCCGCTGCCGGCTTCGCTACCGCCAGTGGTCTGGCACATGAAACGCTCGCGGTCGACGCCGACGGCCGGATCGCAGCCGATTCGCTGGCATCTGTGGCAGCCCCGGCCCTGATGCTCACAAGTGTGGGCAACCAGGAGATCGGCGCACTGCAGGCCGACCTCACGCCATGGGCTGCGGAGACCGGTTCGACAGTGGTCTTCGACGCCAGTTGTGCCTGGGGGTGGGTCGACCTGCCAGCCGCGTGGGACCGGATCGTGCTCGACCCCCGGTCATGGGGTGCGCCCGCGGGGGCAGCCGTGGTGGTCTCCCGCCAGCAGGCCGACCATGCGGGCTTCCAGAACGTGGCCGCCGCCGTCGTCGCCGCCTTGTGTGCCCAACGGTGGCACAACGGCTGGCGGCGCGCCCGGGAGGCGGCATCCGAGCAGATCGCAATGGTCCGGGAGCAGGTGCTGGCGCGGATCACGGGTGTCGAGATGCACGGCGGATCACCCGGCGATCTGCCACACATTTTGAGCATCTCGGTGCTCTACGTGGACGCGGAGGCCGTCCAGACCCGCCTGGACGCTCGAGGTTTCGCGGTCGGCAGTGGTTCGGCCTGCGCCTCCCGATCCGGGCAGCCGAGCCACGTGCTCGCAGCCATCGGCGGGCTGACGAGCGGCAATATCAGGGTGGGACTGCCCCCCGATCTCGGGAACGACAACATCGAAGGCTTCATCGCCGCACTCGTCGAGGTCGTCGACGAGGTGCGGGCGGAAATGGGGACGCAACGACTATGAGTACGGCCAGCGTGGACGCACGGGGGGCCAAGTGCCCTTACCCCGTCATCGAACTCGCACGGGCGGCCGCAGACGCCGGCCCCGACTCCACTGTCGAGTTGCTCTGCGACGATCCGGTGGCGCTCAGCGACGTCCCGGCGTGGTGCCGGATGCGCGGCGCCCAGCTGGTCGCGGTCGAGGACCTCGGCGATCATTGGCGCTTCCGCGTGCTCACAGGGCCTGCGGAGCATCGATGACGCTCGCAAGCCGCTCGAGATAGGCCGCACGGTCCATGTCGATGACGCCCAGCGAGGTCAGATGTTCTGTGCGCCACTGGGTGTCGAGCAGAATGGGCTGGCCAGTTCCGCGCAGCCGCTCGACGAGTGTCACCAGGGCGACCTTCGAGGCATCCCGGGAACTGTGGAACATGGATTCGCCGGAGAAGAAGCCGCCGATGTTGATGCCGAACAGGCCCCCGACCAGATTGCCGGCATCGTCGCGGGTTTCGACGCTGTGGGCATAGCCCATCTCGTGCAATTGCCGATAGCCCCGTGCCAGGCCGGCGTCGATCCAGCCCCCGAACCGGCCCGGATCGGCACACTCCTGCACGACAGCATCGAAATCGCCGTCGATAGCGGTTGTGAAACGGCCGACGCTCTTTCGCAGGCTGCGGGTAACCCTAAGGTTGTCCAGGGGTAGGACTCCGCGCGGATCAGGTGACCACCACTTGTACAACACGCCCCAGTAGGACATCGCAAAGATGCCCTTACGGTAGCCGGCCAACATCGCCTCGGCGTCGATCGTCCGCGAGAAGCCGACGAGTTCGCGCCTCTCGCTGACCACCCAGGCAGATTAGTGGAACGAGTCGCCGCAGGCGCAGGATCCCGTGGCGTTCGGGTTGTCGATCGTGAAGCCCTGCTTGTCGATCTGGTCGACGAAGTCGATGGTCGCTCCCCCGAGGTACGGGCCGCTCATGCGGTCCACCACGACGGTCACACCGTTGAAGTCCATCCGCTGGTCGCCGTCCAGGGAGCGCTCGTCGAAGAAGAGCTGGTAGCGCAAACCAGAACAGCCTCCGGGCTGCACGGCGATCCGCAGGGCCAGATCGTCACGGCCCTCCTGGGCAAGCAGGGCAGCAACCTTCGTCGAGGCGGTCTCTGTCAGCGTGATGCCGGTCGCGACCTCGGATTCCGAAGTGCTCGTCTCGGTGCTCATCAAGAATGTCCTTTCGGGGGTTCGCCCTTGTCAACAGTCCGGCCAGGCGGCGCTATTCCCATACTGCCACATGTTGGCTTAGGTCGGCCTAAGCCGCGGGGTGCTGGGGATGTGCTGTGCGGGCCGCCCCGCTGGTATTCGGTTACCGCTTCTTCCGCGGCCGTGGCCGAGCAGCGTTACCAGGCAGCAAAGTGCCGGGCGGAAATCGCTCACGTTAGAGATCCGCGGCCGTGGCCGGGCGCCCGTTCAGGCGGGGGCACACCGGGCGGAAATCGCTCGGGTTAGAGATTGTGCACGAGGTTAGAGAAGCCACACGTGCGTTCACTAAGGAATCACTGATTTTCTGCTTGCTGTTGGGCGTGTGTGCGTGGTGGCTGGTGGTGGCTGCGAAAGGATGGGGGATGCGTGTTGAGCAGCCTTCGTTCACTGATCTGGAGTACGGCAACCGGCGGCGGGTGTCGCGTCGTGAACGGTTCCTGGACACGATGGATGCCACGATCCCGTGGCAGCGGTGGGTGGGTTTGATCGAGCCGTTCTATTACGACGGGAAGAAGGGCCGTAAGCCCAAGGCGTTGGAGACGATGCTGCGGATGTATCTGTTGCAGGTGTGGTTCTCGCTGTCCGATGAGGGGGTGGAGGACGCGGTCTATGACTCGTATGCGATGCGCCGGTTCATGAGGTTGGACTTCGCCGACGAGCAGGTTCCGGACGCGACCACGCTGCTGGGGTTCCGGCATCTGCTCGAACGCCACGAGTTGGGCGCGGCGTTGTTCGCCGCGCAGAACGAGATCTTCGATGCCCAGGGCTGGATCATGCGGGGCGGGTCGATCGTGGACGCCACGATCGTGGCCGCGCCGACGTCGACGAAGAACGCGGCTGGTGAGCGGGACCCGCAGATGCATTCGACGATGAAGGGCAGCCAGTGGTATTTCGGGATGAAGGCCCATATCGGGGTGGATGCCGGTACCGGCTACGTCCATTCGGTGACCGCCACCGCGGCCAATGTTCATGACCTGGACGCGTTGGGGCGGTTGGTCCGCGGCGATGATCAGGTGGTGTACGCCGATGCCGGCTACCGGGGAGTCGACAAACGTCCCGAGATCGCCGGTGATCAGCATCTGTCGACCGTGGACTTCCGGGTCGCCGCGCGTAAGAAACAGCTGGCCGGTATGCCCGGCCCAGACCGTGCCGAGCAGGAACGGATGGCCTCGGTGCGGGCCAAGGTGGAGCATCCGTTCCTGATCGTCAAACGCGACTTCGGGTTCGCCAAGACCCGCTACCGGGGGATCGCGAAGAACCTGAACCATTTGCACGTGCTGTTCGCCTCGGCGAACTGGCTGATGCGTGGACGAGCCGTTGCCCTGACCGGGTAACGGCCGGGCGTAAGCCTGCCCGAAACCCGGGCAGACCACCGAAATCAACCGAAAGTAGCCGCCGAAACGGCCACACCGCTGACCTCAGACGACCCCGCACCCGACCCCGACCACAGAAGCACCGCTTATCAGCGCTTCCCTAACCTCGTGCACAATCTCTAACCTCGCGGCCAACTCCTGCCGCTACCGAGTTCACCAGCCGTATTCGGACCGGACGTTGTGGGTCCAGCAAGGCCGAACGCGAACCGCAAGGGCCGGTGGGTCTCACGTTCGCCCGGCGCAAACGCGTCTCGCCACGCCCGTCGGGCCGTGACACCATGGTGGACGTGGCCAACACTTTCACCGAACCTGAGCCCTCGCCGCTGCTACTGCTACTGGGCCACGAAGCCGACGCATACAGCGAACGGGGAGTGGACTGTCCCGGCGGCCTGCCTGCCCCGAGCGATCCCGGCCTGGTCGAGCGCGCCTGGGCGGCCAAGCAAGCCCTCGGCGACCGGGCCTACATCCTGGGTCACCACTATCAGCGTGACGAGGTGATCCAGTTCGCCGACGTGACCGGCGACTCCTTCAAACTAGCCCAGCAGGCCGCCAAGCACCCCGACAGCGAGTACATCGTCTTCTGCGGTGTGCACTTCATGGCTGAGAGCGCGGACATCCTGACCGCCGACAGCCAACTTGTGGTGCTGCCCGACATGGCCGCCGGGTGCTCCATGGCCGACATGGCCGCGGCCGATCAGGTTGCCGCGGCGTGGGAGACCCTCGAGGCCGCGGGCGTGGCGGGTGTGACCATCCCAGTCACCTATATGAACTCAACGGCCGCCATCAAGGCTTTCACCGGCGAGCATGGCGGCACGATCTGCACCTCGAGCAATGCGGCGCAGTCGTTGCGGTGGGCATTCGAACAGGGCGAGAAGGTGTTGTTCCTGCCTGACCAGCACTTGGGACGAAATACCGCGGTGCTGGAACTGGGTATGAGCCTCGACGACTGCGTCGTGTTCGATCCGCACAAACCCGGTGGCGGTCTGACGACCCGGCAACTGCGCGAAGCCAAGATGATCTTGTGGCGCGGTCACTGCAGCGTTCATGGCCGCTTCACCGCGGAGAGTGTCGACGAGATCCGGGCAAATGTCCCCAACATTAACGTTCTAGTACACCCTGAGTGTAGGCATGAAGTGGTGCTTAAGTCCGATTATGTCGGTTCGACTGAGTACATAATCCAGACTCTCAACGCCGCTGAACCCGGCACCGCCTGGGCGATCGGAACCGAGTTGAACCTCGTGCGTCGTCTGGCCGAACAGCACACCGACAAACAGATCATCTTCCTGGACAGGACCATCTGCTACTGCTCGACGATGAACCGGATCGACCTGCCCCACCTGGTGTGGGCCCTGGAGAGCCTGGTGGCCGGGCGCGTGGTCAACCAGATCGTCGTGGATCCGCAGTCGGCCCGCTGGGCGCGGGTCGCGCTCGACCGGATGCTGGCGCTGCCCGGCGTGGGTTCTCTACCGAAGGACTGAGAGTTTCACAGACCCGGCGCTCCCCACACTGGGAACCAACGAGTCATGTCTGGCTCGACGGTCAGGTCGTTGGCCAGCAAGTCGCGCAACTGGATTTCCAGGATGTTGTCCCGGCGCGGCTCCTCGACCGGAGCGAACGGGTAGAACGTACCGCGCTTGTACAGGTACACCAGCGCGAAGGGCTTGGTGTCGCTCGCGCGCCGGAACCCGACCAGCGAACACAGCAACTGGGGGCCGAAGCCGGCGTCCTGGATCGAAACGTTGACCGCATGCAACCCGTTGACCACATCGGTGATCTCAGCAGCGGAGATCGTCAGCCAGGTGTACCCGAAGGAATCCTGGGTGACCGTCAGTTCCGGGTCCGACGTGGCGGTGAGCAGTTGCTTGATGTCCGACACGACCCGGGCGAACGCCGGACCCTCAGGGGCCCTGAACGCGACGGACCCCTGTCCGGTCGGGAGGACGTCGAGGCTGGCCTGCAGCGTGATGGCCGCAGATGGAATCGCGAACAACTGGTCCAGGTTCGGCCGGGCCGGCCTACTACGGCCCATGATCGAGTCGAACAGGCCCATCAAGACCCCAGTTGCGTGGAGATCTTGGCCAGTTGCTCGAGCCGCTTCTCCAGGGGCGGGTGGGTCGCGAACAACGACGCCAGACTGTTGCCGCCGGCGAGCGCCGGGGCGAAGTAGAACGCGTTGAACGCTTCCGCCTTACGCAGGTCTCGGGTGGGGATCGCCGCCATGTCCCCTGACACCTTCTGCAGTGCGGTGGCCAGCGCCGTCGGCCGCCCCGTGAGCAATGCGCCAGCCCGGTCCGCGCTCAATTCCCGGTACCTGGACAGCATCCGGGTCAGCACGAAACTGACGGCGTACACCAGAACGGACACGGCCAGGATCGCCAGACCCACCAGTGCCGTGTTCTGATCGCGACGGTTGCTCATCCCTCCCCACAAGGCCATCCTCGTCAGGAATCCAGCTGCGACACCTGCCACGGAGGCGACGGTCATCACCAGCACGTCACGGTGCGCCACATGGGACAGTTCGTGGGAGAGCACTCCTTCGAGTTCGTCCTCGTCCAGGCGGCGCAGCAACCCGGTCGTGACGCAGACGACCGCGCGATTCGGGCTGCGTCCGGTGGCGAAGGCATTGGGCATGTCGACGTCGGCTATCGCAACCCGCGGCTTGGGCATCTCCGCCATGGCGCACAGGCGGTCAACGATCCCGTGCAGTTGCGGAGCCTGCTCGGCACTGACTTCGCGGGCGCCCATCGAGTGCAGCGCGATGCTGTCCGAGAAGTACCACTGCCCGAACAGCAAGCCGACCGCCAGGACCAGCACGAACGCAGCGTTCAGTCCGATGGCGATCAGGGCACCGATGAACACCACATACAACAGACCCAGCAGGAACAGGGTGCCCGTCATCCGCGCTGTGAGGCCCTTGTCTTGTGCATAGCGCGATCTCATGGGACCTATTCTCCCATGCGAGCGCTCCCAGCCCCAGCGCTGCGACATTCGCCCTGCGCGGAACGCCCGCGCTCCGGGGGCGTTCCCCCGGGACTCGCATCAGTCCGGGATCAGGCCCTCATCGGTCAGGAGCAGGCGGACTTCCTCCGCTGTGGCTTCCGCGGCCGGCAGCACGACGTCGGAGCTCACCAGTTCCTCGTCGGGCACGCGGGTCCCGGCGCTGCGGACGCTGTCCAGGAAGGCGGCGAGCGCGGCGGGGAATGCGTCCCCGTCCTCAAGGGCCGCTTCGAGGGCGTCGTCGAGTTCGTTGAGCCGCTCCAGGGACTCGTCGGGCAGTTCGAACTGGCCCTCCCCCATGATGCGAACGATCATGGCAGTCTCCTCAACTTTCGTCCGTGGCGGGTTTGGGTTGCTCCGGGGCCGCCGGGCCGGACTCCACAGCCGGCGCCGAAGCCGGTTCGACGGCCGCGGGTGTCGCTCCCCCCGTCAGTTCGGCCTTCATCGCCGCCAACGAGTCCTCCACCTCGCTGGTGCTGGCCATCCGCTCGAGTTCGGCGGTGATGGCGTCCTTGGAAGTGCCGGTCGCGTCTTCCAACGCACCCGAGGCCATCAACTCGTCCATGGCGCCTGCGCGGGCCTGCATCGACTGGGTCTTGTCCTCTGCACGCTGGATGGCCATGCCGACATCACCTAGCTCCTCCGAGATCCCGGAGAACGCCTCGTTGATCTTGGTCTGTGCCTCCGCAGCCGAGTAGGTCGCCTTGATCGTTTCCTTCTTGGTGCGGAACGACTCCACCTTCGCCTGCAGCCGCTGCGAGGCCTGGGTCAGCTTCTCCTCCTGGTCCTGCAGGGTCGCCAACTGGGTGTGCAAGTCATTGAGTTGCGTGGTGAGGCCGCTGCGGCGGGTGAGAGCCTCCCGGGCCAGGTCTTCGCGACCACCGGCAAGGGCAGCGCGGGCCTGCGTCTCCAGTTTCGAGGACTGCTGATCAAGTTGACCGATCTGCAGTTCGAGCCGCTTGCGCGACGTGGCCACGTCAGCCACCCCTCGGCGGACCTTCTGCAGCAGTTCCAACTGCTTCTCGTAGGAGTAGTCGAGTGTCTCGCGCGGGTCCTCGGCCCGGTCGAGAGCCTTGTTGGCCTTCGACTTGAAGATCAAGGTGAAGCGCTGCCACATCCCCATCGGTCATCCCTTCGCTGAAGCTTCTGTGGCAAGCCTAGGGGGTAGGGCCCAGTGCGCGCATCCGTCGTACAGTGCATGCATGTTCGGATTGGGCAAGAAGGACCAGTCGTCACAGCCCCAGGACGACGCATCGGCGCAGTCGCCGGCGACGACCGTCGGCAAGGGCCGTCCCACCCCCACCCGCAAGGAGGCCGAGGAAGCCCGTCGGCAATCGCTGAAGGGCCCCACGGACCCGAAAGCCCGCCGCAAACTCGAGCGCGAGCAGGCCCGAGCCGAACGGATCAGTTCCCGGGAAGCCCTGATGGCCGGTGATGAGCGCGCCCTGCCGGCACGCGATGCCGGGCCGGTGCGCAAACACGTTCGCAACTTCGTCGACAGCCGCCGTACCCTCGCCGAGTACTTCATCCCGCTGGCCGTCGTCGTGCTCATCGTGGGCCTTTTCCGCAACCCGAACATCCAGGCGATCGTCTCGGTGGTGTGGTTCCTGATGCTCGCACTGCTGGTGGTGGACATGACGATCCTGCTGTTCCGGCTGCGCAGCAGCCTGGCCAGGGACTTCCCCGATCCATCCGAACGCAAAGGTGCGACCTTCTACGGGGCGATGCGAGCCTTGCAGATCCGCCGGCTGAGGTTGCCTCCGCCGAAGGTCAAAGCCGGCGGCAAACCGGTGGAACCCAAGAAGGCCAAGTAGGACACCGGTTCGGCCCCGGGCCGCGAGTTCGGTGACCTTGAGTGGTCATCGCTACAGCGGGTAGAGTCCGGCAATCGAGGGAGAGGGCTAGTCATGGAGCACCGATATCTGGGCGGTAGTGGGCTCATGGTCAGCGAGATGGCGTTCGGGAACTGGATCACCCACGCGGGTCAGGTGACCGAAGACGCCGCCGTCGAATGTGTGAATGCTGCGCTGGATGCGGGCATCACCACCTTCGACACCGCCGACATCTACGCCGGCACGAAGGCTGAAGAGGTCCTGGGCAGGGCGCTCAAGGGGCAGCGGAGGGAGGGCCTGGAGATCTTCACGAAGGTCTACTGGCCGACCGGGCCGGGAAGGAACGACCGCGGCTTGTCGCGCAAGCACATCATGGAGTCGTGCAACGGATCCCTGCGTCGGCTCGGAGTGGACTACCTGGACATGTACCAGGCCCATCGGTTCGACAATGACACTCCCCTGGAGGAGACTCTGCGGGCCTTCGACGATCTCGTGCGCTCCGGCAAGGTGCTGTACGTGGGGGTCTCCGAGTGGCGCGCGGAGCAGATCCAGGCCGCGGTGGAGATCGCGGAGCAGATGGGCTTCGACCGGATCATTTCCAACCAGCCGCAGTACAACATGCTGTACCGGGTCATCGAGGCCGAGGTGATTCCCGAATGTGAGTCGCACGGAATCGGCCAGATCGTGTGGTCGCCTATGGCACAAGGGGTACTCAGCGGCAAGTACAAGCCAGGGCAGGCCCCTCCCCCGGGATCACGTGCCACAGATGCGCAGGGATCGAACTTCATCAAGCGGCTGATGTCCGAAGACATCCTTACGGCTGTGGCCCGATTGGAACCCATCGCCGCCGACCACGGCCTCAACCTGGCGCAACTGGCCCTCGCCTGGGTACTGCAGAACCCGGCAGTCAGCGCGGCGATCATCGGTGCAACACGGCCCGAACAGGTCAGGGACAACGTCAAGGCGTCTGGAGTGCGACTCGACCCGGCCACGATGGAGGCCATCGACGCGGCGCTGGGGTCGGTGGTCTTCCGCGATCCAGGCCTGACTCGCTCTCCGCAGGAGCGGCCGTGACTTACCGGTGGCAGTACTCCAACGGGGAGGTATCGCCTGACTTCCCGACACAGGCGGACGCCGAGACATGGGTCGGAGAGGTCTGGGCGGAGCTGCTGGACGACGGGGTCGAGGACGTGACCCTGTTGGAGGAGCACAGGGTTGTGTACGGGCCGATGAGCCTGCGCCCGGGCACCTGAGAGCGACCCGCTGAGCCCGGCGGTGATCCAGTGGGTCTTACGGGCTGCCACGACGAGCCACCCTGACGCCCAACGGCGCGCCGGCACCTGGTTAACTGAGCAGTGGGGCACCCGCCCCAAGCGTTACCAAGTGAAATCCAGGGGAAGACCGGTGGGAATCCGGCGCTGTCCCGCAACCGTGTTCCTCCCTTGCGGAGGAGAGTCGGAGCACCTGGCACTTGGAAGCGGCCCGATTCTGTCGAGGTTACGGACGGCTGCCGATGCACACGTGTGGCTTCGGTCCGTTCGGACCGCTTTGGAGGACAACGCGTGTTCACGAAACCACTCATCACCGCGGGGATGGCTACCGCCCTGCTCTTCACAGCTGCACCGGCCATGGCCGATGACACGGGACTCTACGGCGCAGCCGACCCAGCGTTCGACGGCGCATATCGTCAGTCCCTGTCGATCCTGGCGCTGACCGCGGCCGGCAAGACCGTGCCCAGATCCGCGACCAGATGGTTGCGCCAGCAACAGTGCGACGACGGGGGGTTCGTGGCGTACCGCGCGGACACTGGTCCCTCCTGCCCGGCCCCTGACCCGGTCAGCTTCGCCGGGCAGGACACCAACTCGACCGCAACCGCCGCCGCTGCCCTGCTGGCGACCGGCAACCGCAAGGCCGCCCGCCAAGCCGTCGCCTGGCTGGTCGAGCATCGCGATGCTGATGGCGGATGGGCCTACTACCCGGGCGCGGGCGCGACCGCGGACACCAATTCGACGGCGCTGGCCAACGCAGCCGTCGCGGCAGTGCGCGGCAAACAGAAGAACCGCTACCTGCGCACCATCCAGTTGCGGTGTTCCGCGCCCAAGAAGTCGCGCGGCGCCCTGGCCTTCGACGCGTCGTTGCCCGAGGCCAACGACAACGCGACGAGCCAGGCCGCGTGGATGCTCGGCGGTGGACTGACCTTGCCCACCCCGGGCAAGATCTCCAAATCGTCGCCCAGGTTGACGTGCTCGGGCAAGAACCGCAACCAGGCCTCGGTCAAACAGGCGGCGCTCGGTTACCTCAGCGCCCGGCTGCTTGCGGTCAAGGGAAGACTGCCCTACGGCGGCGGATACCCGGGCACCGACTACGCAGGCGCTGCCTCAGCGACCCTGGCTCTGGCCAACGCCCGGGCGGGCCGCAAGGCGGTGAAGACCACCACGAGATTCCTCAAGAGCTCCGCGGACGACTGGATCACTGCGAACGGCCAGGACGCTCCCGGCCCGATCGCCATGCTGATCCTGCTGGCCCATGCCACCGGGGAGAACCCGAAGGACTTCGGCGGGACCAACCTGATCAAGCGTCTGGCAAAGTCGCAGACGAGATGATCACCAAGGTCGTCGCAGGTATCAGCACGATGGCATGCGCGGCCGTCGTGCTGATACCTGTGCCCGCACATGCGGCGACCTACCGCTACTGGTCGTACTGGACCGGCGGGGACCAGTGGTCGTACTCGGGCCGGGGGCCTGCCTTCCGGGTCCCGGCCGACGCCAGCGTCGAGGGCTGGCGATTCGTGGTCTCGCCGCGAGACGGTTCACAGGCCACCGCCCCGACCGAGGCGAGTTCGTACGACCAGTTGTGCCCGGGACAGCCGGCCGCTGCCGCGGGCCAGAAGCGCGTCGCTGTGGTGATCGACTTCGGCCCGGCCGGCATCGCACCAGTCGGCGAGACTCCCCCGGCAACGTCGACCTCGTGCGTGACGGTGCCCACCAGCGCGACGGGTCTGCAAGTACTGCAGAAGGTCGCGAAACTGCGCTTCAACGCCAGCGGACTGATCTGCGGCATCGCGGGCTTCCCCGCCACGGAGTGCCCCGGCCAGACCGCCGGTGCCGTCACCGAAACGTCGGCGACGCCGACACGGACGACGCAACCCGTCGCGCCGGATCCGGTGACGGTCCCGGCGCCGGACACCCAACTCACGCACGCGCCACGGACAACGTCGCAAAGCCCAACCCCCACGCCCAGCCTCACGACACCCCGATCCTCGAGCGGAGCGCCGTCGGCCATCGCTCTGGCCGCCGATCAGCCCCCGGCGTCTGCGCAGGGCACGACGGCCCCGCCGGCCTGGGTGGCCGCGATCGGTGCCGCGCTGATCGCAGCGCTGCTCGGGATGGCGGTCCTGATGAGACGGGGACGCGAATGAACAGCCGCTGGCTGCATCCGGGAGCGTGGTGGCTCTGGGCCCTGGGTCTGGGAGCGGCCGCCACCAGGACGTCCAATCCGCTGCTGCTGGGACTCATCGTGGCCGTGGCGGTGTTGGTGGTCAGCGCTCGCCGGCCGCAGGCGCAGTGGGCCGGTGCGTTCAGCGTCTTCCTGCGGCTGGCCCTGCTGGTGATCGCCATCAGGGTCGTGTTCACGGTCGTGTTCGGGGTCCGGGTCGGGACCACCGAGTTGTTCGTGCTGCCTTCGGTGGCCCTGCCCGACTGGCTCGCCGGCGTCACTCTGGGCGGGACGGTCACCGTGGAGATGCTGCTGATCGCGCTCATCCAGGGTGCGCAACTGGCAACCCTGCTCGTCTGCATCGGCGCTGCGAATTCCCTGGCCAGCCCCGTACGCCTGCTCAAAGCCCTGCCCGCAGGGCTGTACCACGTTGGCGTCGCAGCTGTGGTGGCCCTGTCCTTGGCTCCCAGAATCATGATCAACGTGCGCCGGGTGATGCAAGCACGCCGGCTACGCGGCCGGCCCACCGCCGGCCTGCGGGCAGCAGCGGAGTCCGCCGTGCCCGTGCTGGAATCGTCGCTGGACGACGCCATCAACCTGGCCGCTGCCATGGACACCCGCGGATATGGACGCGCGAGCACCACATCCGGAGCCGAACGCCTGCTGCAGGCCGGGCTCGTGCTCGTCGGACTGATGGGCATGGCCCTCGGACTGTTCGCGGTCCTCGGGGCCAGCGGGTGGGGCTGGGCACTTCTCGGAATCGGAGTCCTGATGGCGGTGGGCGGGATCGTGCTCGCCGGGCGCCGAGTCCCGCGCACCCGCTACCGGCCGGATCCCTGGAGGTGGCCCGAAACGCTCACCGCGGGGTCGGGGGTTCTGGCGGCCATCGCGGTCATGACCGTGTCATCCAACACGATCACACTGCCCCTGACCTGGCCGGCGCTCCCGGCGGGGGTCGTCGCCGCCATCCTCCTGGCCGCTCTGCCGGCCGGGCTCACCCCGCCACCTCCGCTTCCTTGGCAGGCGACATGATCGACTTCGAGAACGTGACCTTCGCCCACGCCGGGACAAGCGCACCGGTGCTCAAAGCCATCGACCTGACCATCCCGGAGGGTGACCTCGCGCTGGTGATCGGGCGCACCGGGTCCGGGAAGTCCACATTGCTGAACCTGATCAACGGGCTGGTCCCGCATTTCACCGGCGGGGTTCTCAGTGGCCGGGTCACCGTCGGCGGACTGGACACCCGCACCCATCCTCCCCGGGAACTCGCCGGGACGGTCGGCACCGTCGGGCAGAACCCGCGGGCCGGGTTCACGACCGACACGGTGGAGGACGAGTTGGCCTACACGATGGAGTCACTCGGATTCGCCCCGGACGTGATGCGCCGGCGCGTGGAGGAGACCCTCGACCTGCTGGGACTGTCCACGTTGCGGCACCGGTCGTTGGACACCCTGTCCGGCGGCGAACAGCAGCGGGTCGCGATCGGTGCCGCGCTGACCGCCGGACCAGCGGTTCTGGTCCTGGATGAGCCGACGAGTGCCCTGGATCCCGCCGCAGCCGAGGAGGTCCTGGCCGCAGTCCAACGGCTCGTGCACGACTTGGCGATCACTGTTGTCATGGCCGAGCACCGCCTGGAACGCGTCATCGAGTTCGCCGACCACGTGATCCGCATCGACGATTCGTCCTGCTCGCTGCAGGATCCAGCGAGTGCGATGACCGGTCACGGACTGCAGCCGCCGGTGGTCCGGCTCGGTCATGCGATGGGGTGGAGCCCAGTACCGCTGTCCGTGCGGTCCGCACGCCGGCGTGCCTCCGCACTGCGCGACGCCACCTTCTCCCCGACCAGGCGCCGACAGGGCGGGGAGGACGTCGCACGGCTCGTCGGGGCATCGGTGAGTTACGGGCGCGCCGATGCACTGCTCAATGTGCACACCCACCTGCGCTCCGGGCAGATCACCGCCCTGATGGGACGCAACGGAGCCGGCAAGTCCACGCTCATGAACGTGTTCGCCGGGTCACAGCGCCCAAAGCGCGGCAACGTCCGCGTGGCCGAGGCGGATCCCGCGGATCTCAAAGGACGAGAACTTCTCCGACACATCGCCTACGTTCCGCAGGACCCTACGGACCTGTTCTACACCGACACCGTCGCCCGGGAGTGCGAGGCCGCCGACCACGACACCGGTCAAGCCGCCGGATCCGCCTGGCGCCGCCTGACCGAACTCGTCGACACCGTGGATCCGCAGACCCACCCGAGAGACCTGTCGGCCGGACAACAACTGGCGCTGGCTCTGGCGATCCAGTTGGCGGCCACCGCCGATGTGGTGCTGCTCGACGAGCCGACCCGGGGTCTGGACTACCCGGGCAAACAGGCCTTCGGCCGCTGGTTGAACGATCTCGCCGACGCCGGCTGCAGCGTGCTGGTCGCCACCCACGACGTTGAGCTGGTCGCGGTGATCGGCGACCGCGTGATCGTGCTCGCCGACGGCGAGGTGGTCACGGACGCCGACGTTCGCACGGCGTTGACGTCCTCGCCGGCCTTCGCGCCGCAGGTGCAGAAGGTCCTAGCCCCGCTGCCGGTGCTCACGGTCGAGGAGGCGCGCTCGCTATGAGGCAGGTCCATGCCGCCCCCTTGCGCTGGCGCACAGTTGCGGCGCTCGTGGGCGTCAGCGCTGTGGGCCTGCTCGCGTTCTTCTGGCCCTTCGTCGTCACCCCGACGAGTGTGGCCGCCGATCATGCCTCCGACGCGCCCTGGTTCTTCGCGCTCCTGCTGCCACTGGTGGTCGCGGTGCTGCTGGCCGAGGTCAGCGGCGGCGCGATGGACGCCAAAGGCATTGCGATGCTCGCCGTGCTGGCGGCCGTGGCGACCGCGGTGCGTCCGCTCGGCGCGGGCGTGGCGGGTCTGGAACCGATGTTCGTCGTGCTGCTCCTGGGCGGACGGGCCCTCGGACCGGCGTTCGGGTTCGCCCTGGGCAGCCTCGCCATGTTCACCTCGGCGTTGCTGACCGCTGGAGTCGGTCCTTGGCTCCCCTTCCAGATGGTGGCCGCGGGGTGGTTCGCGATGGGAGCCGGCCTGCTGCCCCAACTTCGCGGCAAGGTCGAGATCGCCATGCTCGTCGCATACGGCGCGGCGGCGTCGCTGGCATACGGCTTCCTGATGAACCTGTCGTTCTGGCCGTGGGCCCTCGGTGAGAACAGCAGCCTGTCCTTCGTCGCGGGTGCGCCCGTTTCGGAGAACCTTGCACGGTGGTTCACGTTCAACATCGCCACCTCGCTGGGATGGGATGTGCCGCGAGCCGTGCTCACGGCGGTCCTGACGGTGCTGGCCGGACCGGTGTTGCTGCGCGCAGTGCGGCGAGCGACCCGGCGGGCGGCTTTCGACGTCCCGGTGCGTTTCCAAGATGCCGACACCGCGCGCCCGGAAGGGCGCTCGCCTGCACCGACGACCCCCGCGGTGGGCGCTTGAGCGCGGTGATCGGATTGACCGGCGTCTTGAAGTCACCAGGACCCGCCGGCCTGTCGGAATGACTTCGCGACATTCGGCGAGACCGGCCCCGGGCAAACCTGCCGCGGTGTTGGTACGGGCGTCCCGGCGAGGCACACTACAAACATGGCCAGCACCGTAATCCAGCGCAGGGATCAAGCCCGCGAGCTCGTGGCGTCCATGCGAGTCAGACAACCGCACGTGGTGAGGCCCCCCGGACCGAACAGCCTGCGCGCACTGCTGACGCTGATGGGCGGACGCCGCGCACCACACGAGTACTTCTCGGCCCTGGCGAACCGGCATCAACCGATCGTGCACATCGGTCTTGCAGGCGAGCATGTTCACATCCTCTTCTCGCCTGAGGCGATCTGGGACATCTTCGTCAAGAACGGACGGCACACGCGCAAGAGCCTCGGTCTGCAACTGACCCGCCCACTGCTCGGCGACGGGCTGCTGACCGCCGACGGCCAGACCCATATGCGTCATCGCCGGGCCATCCAGCCGCTGTTCCACAATCAGCGCATCCACGGGTACGTCGAGCAGATGACACAGGCGGCTGCGGTGACCGACGCGTCGTGGCGGGACGGCCAGCGGGTCGACCTGACCGAATCCATGTCCGAACTCACGCTCGACATCATCGGCCGGACCATCTTCGGCGTCGATCTGCGTGGCGAAGCCTCAGATGTGGCGGACGCACTGACCACGGTGCTCGAGGGGTTCGCACGCGGCATCGGCCCGATGACCTCGCCGTTGTCCCGTCTGCCCACCGCACAACGCCGCCGCGAGACCCAGGCCATCGAGGAACTCGACGAGATCGTCAACGCGGTCATCGAATCGAGGCGCGCGGAGATTGCGGACGGTCGCGCCGGTAACGACCTGCTAAGCATGCTGATCACGGCGACCGACGACACCGGCGCTGCGGCATTCTCCGCCGAAGAAGTGCGCGATGAGGCGATGACGCTGGTGTTGGCGGGCCACGAGACGACCGCCCTGACGATGACGTGGGCGTGGAATCTACTGTCCAACAACCCCGAACAGCGACAATGGCTGGAAGCGGAGCTGGATGCTCTGCCCGACCGCCCGCTGACCGCCGAAGACCTTCCGCACCTTCCCCGGACCTACGCCGTGGTCGCCGAATCCATGCGTCTGCACCCGCCTGCCTGGATCATCGGCCGGTGGCTGGACACAGACCTGCGGGTGGCCGGCTGGGATCTTCCCCGCGGCAGCGTGGTCCTGGCGTCCCAGTTCGCGCTGCACCGGGATCCGCGGTTCTGGCCGGCAGCGCTGGAATTCCGACCACAGCGGTGGCTGAACCCGGATGGGCGGTTCGATGAGAAGGCGCCCAATGTACCCCGCGGTGTCTGGTTCCCCTTCGGATTCGCCACCCGTCGCTGCATAGGTGAGCACTTCGCCTGGACCGAGGCCGTGGTACTGCTCGCGACCCTGGCGCGACGCTGGCACCTGGACGTTTCGGCCGGTCCGAACCCACCCATGATGTCGGCTATCACCTTGCGTCCGGCAGTACCGATGCCAACCTCGCTGAGGGCGCGACAGCGGTGATCGGACCCGTCGAGTGGTGGCGGTCCGTGAGCACGACACCGAGGCCGCAGAACCCGCTGCTGGTCGTGGTTTGCGCTGACGACCCCACCGCGATCTCCACCCTGCCCGATGACTACGGTCAACAGTGGCGCGAAGCCACGCGGGGCGGACGGACTGCCACTGCCCGACTCGCCGACCACCTCGGGGTGGGGATCGAAGTCGCCGACTCGGCCGACCTCACCGGAGACCATGATCTGCTCCTGCTCGCCGATGTCGGCAAAGGACTGACCACCGCGGCCGCGCAGGTGGCGTGCACCCATTTCAACGCCGAGCCCCAACTCGTCTGTGGCTACGGCAGCGACATCTCGGACTTGGCGTGGATGCAGAAGGTGGCGGCCATCAGGCGAACAGCCGCCGCGGACCCTGAGGCACCCCTGCCGCACGCGCTTGGCGTGCTGGTCTCGGTCATCGAGACCGCAGCAGGATCGGGCACGCCCGTCCTGCTCGACGGTGTAGTCTCCAGCGCCGCCGCGGCCATGGCGTCGGTCAAACCGCCGATGCAGTCACCGACGACCGGCGATGAGCCGGCCCAGAAGTTCTTCCTCGACCGAGCTGACATCGGTGTGTGGGCGGGATCGGGGATCGGCCCCGGCGCTGGCCTCGCGGCCCTCGGTGGCCTGGCACTGCTCAACCTGGGCCTGCTAGCCGCGGACGTGTGACTCGACGAAGGGCGGCCGGACCACTTCTGCTGCAAGACTCCTGCCGCGGACCTGTATCTCTACGCGATCCCCGACCATCACCGACTGCTCCACCCGGGCAAGAGCGATTCCGGCTTTGAGGGTCGGAGAGAAAGTGCCGCTGGTCGTGCGTCCGCACACGCTGCCCTGCGCGGTGACCTCCATGTCCGCACGCGGTACCCCGCGGTCCAGCAACCGCAGACCGAGAATCTTGCGCAGCGGCGCCGTGCTCTGATAGGCGTCACGGCCCTGGAACTCGCCCTTGTCAACGGCGACGGCCCACCCCACCGACGACCATCGGGCGGGCGCCTCCCGCGACAGTTCGTGGCCGTGCAACGGATAGCCCATCTCGGTGCGCAGAGTGTCGCGGGCTCCGAGGCCGCACGGCTGGGCGCCACCTGCGACGACTGCGTCCCACACGGTTGCCGCCGAGTCCGCAGGTACCAGAAGTTCTACACCGCGTTCACCGGTGTAGCCGGTGCGGCAGACTGTCACTTCCGCGCCCGCGACGGTGGCTCGGCCGAATTCCATGTAGTCCAACTGCGGTACGCCCAGAGCCGAAACCAGCGCGTCGGAAGCGGGCCCCTGCACGGCAATGACGGCCGTCGCCCGGGTCACATCCCGCACGGACAGCCCCGCCTGTGCCACAGCAGCCGCCACCGCATCGCAGTTCGCCGCATTGGGGACCAGGATGAACTCCTCGGAGCTGATCTGGTAGACGATCAGATCGTCTACCACGCCACCGTCGGGCGTGAGCACCAACGTGTACTGGGCCTGTCCGTCGCCGATCCTGCCCAGGTCGTTCGACACGACGGTGTTCAGCGCTGCACGGTCACCGGCGACCATCAGGGTCCCCAGATGCGAGACGTCGAAGACACCGACGGCCTCCCGCACCGAGGCGTGTTCTGCAACCACTCCCAGGTACTCCAAGGGCATGGACCAGCCCGCGAAATCGGCGAACTTGGCCCCGGCAGCGCGGTGCCGGGCGTCGAGCGGGGACAGCAGCGGAGCATCAGTCGGCATTGGTCCACGGTATCGGCAGCCGCGGGAGCATAGGGTTGGAACGGATTTAGGAGGAGCACGTGACCACACTGCGCATCAGCGATGCCGACGTCACCTCCACCCGGGCACAGGCCCTGGTGGTCGGAGTGGCCAAGCGAGGCGACCGCCTTGAGATCGTCAGTGGCGCCCTTCCCGCCACGGTGCGGCGCAGTGTGACCAGCGACCTGGAACGCGTGGGATGCAGCGCAGAGGTGGGCCACACCTGGCGGATTCCGTCGCCGACCGGTCTGACTGCGGACTCTGTGATCGCCGTCGGAGTCGCCGACAAGCCGGACGCCGAGGGCCTGCGGGAGGCAGCGGGTGCGGCGGTGCGTGAAGCCGGAACCGTGAAGACGGTGGTGATCGCGCTGCCGAGCAACAGCCGGGCGAAGTTGGCGGCCGTCTGCGAGGGCGCATTGCTGGGAGCCCACGTGCCGCTGCGCATCAGCGGCAAGCAGGCAAAAGATGCGCCCGGTTCCATCGTGGTGGCGACAACCGCTCCGCGCGCGGTCAGGTCCCAGACCAAACGCGACGCCCTCGCCGACGTTAGGGCGACGACCCTGGCTCGTGACCTGGTCAACGAGCCACCCGTGCGACTCACTCCGGTGGCCTTCGCCGCTACCGCCAAGAAGGAACTCAAGGGCTTGCCTGTCAAAGTCACGGTCTGGGACATGGAACGCCTGCTCAAGGAGTCCATGGGCGGGATGGTGGGCGTGGGACAGGGGTCGGCGAATCCTCCACGGCTCATACACCTCGAGTACGCACCGAAAGGGGCCGAACGCCACCTCGCGTTCGTCGGCAAGGGCATCACGTTCGACTCCGGGGGCTTGTCCCTGAAGCCGGCCAAGTCGATGGAGACCATGAAGTGTGACATGGCCGGTGCCGCCGCGGTGCTTGCAGCCACCAGGACCATCGCCGAAGCGGGACTGCCCGTTCGCATCAGCGCGTATCTCGCTTGCGCCGAGAACATGCCCAGCGGAACGGCGCAACGGCCCGGAGACGTGATCACCATGCGCAACGGCAAGACGGTGGAGGTGCTGAACACCGACGCGGAGGGCAGGTTGGTGATGGCCGATGCGCTGGTGCTCGCGGCCGAGGCGAAGCCCGACGCGATCATCGATGTGGCCACGCTCACGGGGGCCCAGATGATCGCTTTGGGGGCTCACGTTGCCGCGGTCATGACCAACGACGACGAACTCGGCGGCCGGATCCGGGAGGCGGGACGAATCGCCGGTGAGCCGTTCTGGCCGATGCCGTTGCCTGCGAGCCTGCGAGCCAGTCTCAAGTCCCCGATCGCCGACTTGAAGAACATCGGCGAACAGTACGGCGGGATGCTGGTCGCCGGGCTGTTCCTGCAGTCGTTCGTACCCGACGACGTGGCATGGGCGCATCTGGACATCGCCGGACCGGCTTTCAACGAGTCGGGCGCCCATGGATTCACCCCGCGCGGTGGCACCGGGTTCGCCGCCCGGACCTTGATCCAGTTGGCCCGTGGCTCGGCCGGATAGGTTACGGGTAGCCCCAGCGGTCTTCTGCTGAGAAGATGCCAGAAGCAACGACGTGAGGAGAAACGTGTCCGAGGAATTGTTCGACATCGTGATTCTGGGCGGCGGCAGCGGTGGCTACGCCTGCGCACTGCGAGCATCGCAACTGGGCATGAAGGTCGCCCTGATCGAAGAGGACAAAGTCGGCGGCACCTGCCTGCACCGGGGCTGCATTCCTACCAAAGCGTTGCTCCACGCCGCCGAGGTCGCAGACTCTGCCCGGGAGAGTGAGGCCTTCGGGGTCCAAGCGACTTTGCAGGGTATCGACATGCCCGCGGTCAACAAGTACCGCGACTCAGTTGTCAGCCGCCTCTACAAAGGGCTGCAGGGCTTGGTCAAGGGCCGTGACATCACCTACGTCACGGGCACCGGCAAGTTGGTGGGTACCGACTCGGTCGATGTCGCCGGTCAGGTGTACCGGGGCAAGAACGTCGTGCTCGCGACCGGCTCATACGCCCGTTCCCTGCCCGGCCTGGAGATCGGTGGGCGGATCATCACCAGCGACCAGGCCCTGCAACTGGATTGGGTGCCCGATTCGGCGATCGTGCTCGGCGGCGGGGTGATCGGGGTCGAGTTCGCCAGTGTGTGGACCTCGTTCGGGACCCAGGTGACGATCGTTGAAGCATTGCCCCACCTCGTCCCCTCCGAGGACGAGGCCTGCTCGAAGACTCTGGAGCGCGCCTTCCGCAAGCGGAAGATCACCTTCCACACCGGCGTCCGGTTCGCCTCGGCGACCCAGGACGACAAGGGCGTGACCATCAGCCTGGAGGATGGGAAGCAGGTCACCGCAGATGTGCTCCTGGTGGCGGTCGGCCGCGGCCCTCGGACCAGCGACATCGGCTACGAGGAGAACGGTGTGAGCCTCGACCGGGGTTTCGTACCAGTCGATCAGAACCTGCAGACCAATGTGCCCGGCGTGTATGCCGTCGGCGACATAGTGCCTGGCCTGCAGTTGGCTCACCGCGGTTTCGCGCAGGGCATCTATGTCGCCGAGCACCTGGCCGGCCTCAATCCGGCACCGATCGATGAGGCCGGGATCCCCCGGGTCACATACTGCGAACCCGAGGTCGCGTCCGTCGGGTACACCGAGCCGCAGGCCAAGGCCAGGTTCGGGGAGATCGAGACCTACGAGTACAACCTCGGCGGCAACGGCAAGAGTCAGATCCTGGCGACTACCGGGTTCATCAAGTTGGTCCGCCAGAAGGACGGACCGGTGGTCGGCATCCATATGGTCGGCAGCCGCGTCGGCGAACTGATCGGCGAAGGCCAGCTCATCTACAACTGGGAGGCCTACCCCGAGGATGTCGCGGCCTTGGTGCATGCTCATCCCACGCAGAACGAGGCACTGGGCGAAGCCCACCTGGCCCTCGCCGGCAAACCCCTGCACGCCCACGCCTGATCCCAAGGAGAGAACATGGCGACGTCGGTCACGATGCCCCAACTCGGTGAGAGCGTCACCGAGGGAACCGTCACCCGCTGGCTCAAGCAAGTCGGCGACACCGTCAGTGCCGACGAACCCCTGCTCGAGGTCAGCACGGACAAAGTCGACACCGAGATCCCCTCACCGGCCAGCGGCGTCCTCACCGAGATTGCTGCCGGCGAGGACGAAGTCGTCGAAGTCGGTGGTGTGCTCGCCGTGATCGCTGGTGCGGATGAGACACCCGCCACCGCTGAGTCGGCGCCCCCCGCGCAGCAAGAGCCGTCGTCGACGCCGCCGCCCGCACCGGAAGCGACTCCTGCGCCGGCGGCCGCAGATGCGCCCCCCGCCCCGGCCCCATCGACGCCATCCGAAGGCGTGTCGGTGCAACTCCCGGCCCTTGGGGAGAGCGTCACGGAGGGCACAGTCACCCGCTGGCTCAAGCAGGTCGGCGACGAAGTCGCCGTCGATGAGCCTCTGCTGGAAGTGAGTACCGACAAGGTCGACACCGAGATCCCCTCCCCGGTCGCCGGGGTGCTCGCAGAGATCCGGGTCAACGAGGACGAGACCGTCGAGGTCGGATCGGTGCTCGCTGTGGTCGGGGCACCGGGCGCCGCCCCGCCCGCCCCCGCTGCTCCCGAACCTGCGGCAGCGCCGGCACCGGCCGCGCCCGCAGCTCCTGCCGCACCAGCGGCTCCAGTACCAGCCGCTCCCGTTCCCGAACCCGCTCCAGCAGCACCACAGCCGGCCGCGCAGAGCCAGGACAGCGCCGTGTACGTCACGCCGATCGTGCGCAAACTCGCCAATGAAAAGGGCGTCGACCTCGCCACGGTGAGCGGCTCGGGCGTAGGCGGCCGTATCCGCAAGCAGGACGTGCTCGCGGCCGCGGCAGCCAAGCAGACGGCCCCTGCCCAGACAGCACCGGCGCCAGCGCCCGCACAGCCGAGTCGCCCCGACCAGGCGCACTTGCGCGGCCGGACCGAGCCGATAAGCCGACTGCGCAAGCTGATCGCCACCCGCATGGTGGAATCGCTGGACGTATCTGCCCAGCTGACCACCGTCATGGAGGTCGATGTCACCCGGATCGCGCTGTTGCGCGACCGGGTGAAGGCGGACTTCCTGGCCAGGGAAGGCGTGAAACTGTCCTTCATGCCGTTCTTCGCCAAGGCGACGTGTGAGGCGCTCAAGCAGTTCCCCAGTATCAACGCGTCGATGGACATGGACGCCGGGACGGTGACCTATCACGACGGCGAGCATCTCGGGGTCGCGGTGGACACCGAGCGAGGGCTCCTGGTCCCGGTGATACGTAACGCCGGCGACCTGAACATCGCCGGACTGGCCCGCAAGATCGCCGACCTCGCGGAACGGACGAGGACCAACAAGGTGAGCCCGGACGAACTGTCCGGAGGAACGTTCACCCTGACCAACACCGGCAGTCGGGGGGCGCTGTTCGACACCCCGATCATCAATCAGCCACAGGTCGGGATCCTCGGCACCGGTGCGGTGGTGCGACGTCCGGTGGTGGTGACCGACGACATGGGCAAGGACACGATCGCGGTTCGGTCGATGGTCTTCTTGGCGCTGACGTACGACCACAGGCTCGTCGACGGCGCGGACGCGGCCCGGTTCCTGGCTCTGATCAGGGCGCGGCTCGAGGCTGGCGAGTTCGAGGTGGATCTCTGATCGTCCGGCCTCTGCCGGGCCCACTTGCGACGCGCGCCGCGTCCAACACACTGGACACATGCGGATCGGGATAACCGGGGCCTCCGGGCTCATCGGGAATGCTCTGTCGAGTGAGCTCCGTGCCACCGGCCACGACGTCGCGAGATTCGTCCGGCGGGGCGCGCAAGGCCCCGATGAGATCTCGTGGCAACCCGGGCACTACCTCGATCCCGCGTCCTTGGCGGGTTTGGACGCGATCGTCCACCTCGCCGGTGCCGGCGTGGGAGACAAGCGCTGGACGGCTTCCTACAAGAGAGTCATTCGGAACAGCCGGGTCGACGGGACGACCACCATCGCGACGGCCATGTCGAAGGCCCACGACGGCCCGAAGGTACTCGTCTGCGGGTCCGCCGTCGGCTACTACGGCGATACCGGCGACACGTTGACAGACGAGTCGGGTCCGCTCGGGGCCGGCTTCCTCGCCTCGGTCGTCCGCGACTGGGAAGCCGCGGCGCAGCCTGCCACTGACGCCGGGCTCCGGGTGGCCTTCGCCCGAACCGGGCTGGTCGTGTCCTCGCAAGGCGGCGCGTGGCAAAGGCTGTTCCCGATCTTCAAGGCCGGGATCGGCGGCAGACTCGGCCCCGGGGACCAGTACTGGTCGCCCATATCACTGCAGGACGAAGTGGCCGCACTGCGCTGGTTGATCGATCACGAGATCGCCGGGCCCGTGAACCTGGTGGGACCGAATCCGGTCACCAATGCGGAGGTCACGAAGATCATGGGCGAAGTCCTCCACCGGCCCACCATCGTGCCGGTCCCTGCCTTCGCCCTCAGACTGGTCCTCGGCGAGTTCGCAGAGGACACCCTGACGAGTCAGCGCATCGAACCGGCGGTCTTGGCGTCGTCGGGATTCAGTTGGAGTGCCCCCGACGTCCGATCCATGATCGAGACGGCGCGCGCCTAACTCGCCACCATGTCGCAGCGGGTCATCGAGCCAGTGCGCGACAGTTGCAGAAGATCCCCGCGTTGACGCCACGCGATTCGAAGATCAAACTCACCACGCGTTGCCGGATGGCCGGCGAAGGGGTCGTGCAGCTCCCACTTCGAACCCACGCCGTTGAGAACCACCCTGCCGACGTCGTCCAGGCCGACTGCTTCGACCAGGTCACCGACCCACAACCCCGCGTCGTGAATGGCCCGTAGCGCTGGTTCGACGCCGGTGCAATCGGGCAGGCAGGGCCCTGGCCGCCCATAGTGCAGCGTGATCCGCCGTGCCCCCACGCCTACAGCCAACAGGGGTCGCAGGTGCGCATGCCGGATGGGTAGGAGTGCCTGCAGGTAGGGGTGGACCCGGTGGTCGTTGGCGATGGTGATCTGCATGCCGACAGCCTGCCCCGAAACCGCCGCACGCCGTCGCGGTTGTCCACAGTCCACAGGCCCATCGCCCTTGCCGCGGGCCAGGGTCTCGCGTGGGCGGAGTGCTCACCGCAGGCGACCCCCGCGATCACGACTGTGACGAAGTTGCGGCCCTTTCCCGCCTTGTGTTACGAAGGTGCGCGGTCCGAGCGTCCGCGACCGCGCACCTTCGCAACAACGCAGTGCGAACCGTCGCAACTTCGTTGCACGAGATGCGCGCGGATGAGTCTCACGACTGCAAACACGTCCGCCAGGACGGGGCCCTGGGGATCGCCCGCCCACTTCGCTCGGCGGCGTTGGCACGACCCGGCATTACGGTCCTAATCTGGAGTGGTGTCCTTGTCCACCGTGAACCCGCCCATCCAAGTCCGCCGTCTGGGGTTGGTGGCCTTCGAGGAAGCCTGGCAACTCCAACGCGAGATCCACGGGGCCGTGGCCACCGGGGACATGCCCGACACACTGCTGCTGCTCGAGCACGAATCCGTCTACACGGCGGGGCGGCGCACACAGCCCGAGGACCGACCGATCGACGGCTCACCGGTCGTGGATGTGGACCGCGGCGGACGGATCACGTGGCATGGGCCCGGCCAGCTGGTGGGCTATCCGATCATGCGGCTGTCCGAGCCACTCGATGTCGTCGGGTACGTGCGACGGCTCGAGGAGCTGCTGATCATCACAGCGCAGCGGTTCGGCGTGACCGGCAGCCGGATCGGCGGGCGCAGCGGCGTCTGGGTCGAGCACTCCCCACCGCGGAAGGTGGCCGCCATCGGGGTGCGGGTCGCCCGCGGAGTCACCATGCACGGCTTCGCGCTCAACGTGGACTGCGACCTTTCGGCCTATGACCGGATCGTGCCCTGCGGGATCTCAGACGCAGGTGTCACCTCGCTGGCCAACGAAGCCGGTGTGCCGGTCGCTGTCGAAGCGGTTGTCGATGTGGTTTCGGAACTGACAGGCATCCTGCATTCGCGGGCAACACCGGCGTGAGGGCCATCGGGATTCTCGGGGCAGCCCTCATCTGGATCCTGTGCTGGCTCATCGCTCCCGCGTCGTGGTGGCTGAATGCGAGGCTGCTTGATGAGCAGGCCTTCGCCGACTCGATGACGCAGGTGCTCCAGATCGAGGATGTGGACTCCGAGATCACGACCCGGGCCACTGCTCGGGTGATGACCGATGCGCGAGATTTCGTCCAACGCAATGCACCACTGGTGTCCGATCAAGTGGACTTCTTGCTCGACCGGGCCGAGCCCACCGTCGCCGATGTGGTCAGCAAAGCCGTGAACTCCCAGCCCGGAGAGAAGGCGATGCTGGCGACCGCGGTCGAGACGCACAACGTCCTGCTCGCCTGGCTGGACCAGGACACACTGGGCCGACCAGGGTTGCAGGCGGATCTGGACACCGGCCACGCGACTTTGGATCTCGACCAGATGTTGGCCGGCCAGGCTGTGACACTGGGACCTGTCCGGATACCCCTGGATGCCCTCGACGTCCCCGGGATCGCGGTCCCGGTGCCCCTGCCCCCGGACTGGATGCGCACTCCGATCAACCTGCTCCGGTGGGCCTTCATCCCGGCTCTGATCGGAATCGGCGGATCGGGGATCGCTCTGGTGTTGCTGAGCAGCGCACGGCTGCGGGTGCTGGCAGTCGTCTCAGCACTGACGGCGGTCGTCTGTGGCGGCGCCGCCGCGCTGATCTCCTCGGCGTGGGCGCTCAGCGGCGCCGACTCCGCGGACTGGACCCTGACTCGCGCCATCTCAGCCCTGCTGGTCAGGCCATGGATCACCGCCTACCTGTGGATCGTGGTCGCCATGGTCGTGATCACCCTCGGCGCACTGTCGTGGGACCGGTTCCGTCTGGTCCGGTCGACCGGGCGAGCGTAGGCTGAATCCATGGCGACACCCACACCGGACGGACGCAGACTACTGCGGCTCGAGGTGCGCAACGCCGAGACCCCCATCGAGCGCAAACCTCCGTGGATCAAGACCCGCGCCGTCATGGGCCCGCAATTCCATGAGCTTCGGCAGACGGTCGCCGAGGGAGGTCTGCATACTGTGTGCCAGGAAGCAGGGTGTCCCAACATCTACGAATGCTGGGAGGACCGCGAGGCCACCTTCTTGATCGGGGGCGACCAGTGCACCCGGCGCTGCGACTTCTGCCAGATCGACACGGGCCGACCCGAACCACTGGACACTCACGAACCGGCCAAGGTGGCCGCCACCGTGGACCAGATGGGACTTCGCTACGCCACGGTCACCGGCGTTGCCCGCGACGACCTTCCCGACCAAGGGGCGTGGCTCTATGCCGAGACCGTTCGCCAGATCCACCAGCAGGTGCCCGATTGCGGTGTAGAGGTGCTCATCCCCGACTTCAACGCGGTCCCGGACCTGCTCGCCGAGGTGTTCGACGCCCGACCGGAGGTCCTGGCGCACAACGTCGAGACAGTACCCCGTTTGATGAAGCGGATCCGTCCGGCGTTCCGGTACGAACGCTCCCTGGATGTGCTCACCCAGGCTCGGGCTGCCGGTCTGGTCACGAAGTCGAACCTGATCCTCGGGATGGGCGAGACGATCGAGGAGGTGCGGACGACGATGCAGGATCTCCACGACGCCGGCTGTGACCTGCTGACGGTCACGCAGTACCTGCGCCCGTCAGCGCGGCACCACCCGGTCGTACGCTGGGTGGAGCCGGCGGAGTTCGACGACCTGGCCGCGGACGCCCAGGCGATCGGGTTCCTGGGCGTCATGAGCGGGCCATTGGTCCGGTCCAGTTACCGCGCGGGCAGGCTGTACCGGCAAGCCGTTGCCGCGCGCGTCGGCGCTGCACGAGGCACCACGTAGTCTTGTTCCATGGCACGCAAGGACGGCAAACCCGGACGTCTGGCACAGATTCGCCAGACGTACCAGATGACCAAACAGTCCGACCCCAGGATCACGTGGATTCTGCTTGGCTGGTTCATCCTCCCCGTCGTCGTCGCGGTCCTCATCAGTCTGCTGCTGAAGAACTGGTGGCTGGTCCCGCTTGGCGTGACCACTGGCCTGCTCATCGCCGCGATCGTCCTCGGTCGGCGGGCCGAGCGTGCCGCATACAGCCAGATCGAAGGCCAGCCCGGTGCTGCCGCTGCCGTCTTGAACACATTGGGCAAAGGCTGGTTCGTCACCCCGGCCGTCGCCGTGACCAAGAACCAGGACATCGTGCACCGGGTCATCGGCCGCCCGGGCGTCATCCTGGTCGGCGAGGGAGTCGGCTCCCGGGTGACCAACGCCCTGCGCAGTGAGCGCCAGCGTGAGGCCAGGTTCGTGCCGGACGTTGAGTTCCACGAGTTCGTCATGGGCAACGAGCAGGACCAGGTACCGATCGGCCAGCTTGTGAAGAAGGTGCGCAAACTCGACAAGAGCCTCACGCCGGGCCAGGTCACCGCAGTCCGTCGCCGGCTTGAGGCGCTGACCAACTCGCCCCTGCCGATGCCGAAGGGCCCGATTCCCAAATCCACGCGCGCAATGCGGCCGCCGCGCAAGTAGGCCCTCGAACGCGGCTCCAGCGACCCCTTGTCACGAAGTTGGCCGGCCCGGAAACACATTGCCACGAAGTTGGCCGGTCCGGACGCCGTGAACCGCGCACCTTCGTCACAGAACGTTCATCCAGCCAGCAACTTCGTCACAATCGGGCGGCTGCAGAGGAAGCGGGCCCCCGACGTATGGCGACTATCAGCCGGAAGGCTGGACCTTGTGACCGATGCGGACCGCCGCCGAACCCGCCGCCCTGTCATGCAGACCGCGTTGATCCCGGTCGAAGACCAACGGCGGGACCACCAGGCACAGCAGCAGTGTGCGAAGCGCGGTGCGCGCCGGGTCCAGGCGGCCGTGCTCGAGACTCACGACCCGGATTCCCACGATCCGCTGACCGAAACTGGAACCCATCAGTGCGGTGAGCAGAGCGACTTCCACGAAAAAGACGACCAGGGGCAGGAAGGCCGGTGGCTGCCCGGTGCTGAGCAGGTTGGCGACAAGTACGCACGCCAGCCAGTCGATGGTCAGGGCCACGAAGCGTCGACCGAACCCGGCGATCGACCCGGGTCCGGTCTCCGGCAGCCCGAGACGCTGCCCCTTGTATCCGAAGTCGTACCCCTGGTTCTCGAGACTCGCCTTCGGGCCTTCCAGCCACCCAGCCACGTCGCGCCGGCTGAACTCCCGGCTGTTGTCGTTCACGTGGTTCACGGTAACCCGAGCCCGGAAAGACGACAGCACGTACTCGTCCGATCCGGCCCTCGCGAGGCGCGGCAGGCTCCCCTATCGGCCGACTGGCGGATGCGCCACGCGCCTGGGCCACCAGCCGCTGGACCCAGGCAGTCGTCACCCTCCGCGCTCCAGTCCGAGAACGGCTCGTGTACTCGGTGGCCGGCTGGAGTTTCGCTGCGAGGTTAGAGAACGTGCACGAGGTTAGAGAATGCACGTGTGGCTTCTCTAACCTCGTCCACGACCTCTAGTCCGAAAATGGCTGGGGTACTCGGTAGCGACAGGAGTTGGCCGCGAGGTTAGAGAATGTGCACGAGGTTAGAGAACGCACGTGTGGCTTCACTAACCTCGTGCACGTTCTCTAACGCGAGCGATTTCGCCCGGCATTTCCCCGCCTGAACGGGCGGCCCGCCACGGCCCGGGATGACTAACGCGAGCGATCTCCGCCAGGCGTTTCCCCGCGTGAACTCCGCGGCAGCCACGGCCATCAACGACTAGCGCCGCGCATATCGGCCCTGATGCTGAAATAGTCGAACGATTTCTCGGAATCGACGTTTTCCGAAGGGCGAATGCTGGTTACTATCACGAAAAGACATGCGGGTCATCCGAAGGAGCTGACCGATGACGGCTGGTCAATGGATTGATGGCAAGGCCCTGAAGGGCTCAGGTGACCCGATCGACGTCCTGAACCCGGCGACGGGCGCCGTCGTGGACACCGTTTCGCTGGCAACGCCCACCGATGTGGACTCCGCGGTGGCTGCCGCCAAGGCCGCGTTCGGAGAATGGGCGGCTGCCACCCCCGCAGAACGCAGCACCGTCTTGTACGACCTGGCCAAGGCGATGTCGGCCAGAGCTGAGGAATACGCCCAGGTCGAATCGGCTCAGGCCGGCAAGCCGATCCGCCTCGCCCGCGAGTTCGACGTGCCCGGCTCGATCGACAACGCCGTCTTCTTCGCCGGCGCCGCCCGGCATCTGCAGGGATCCGCGGCCGCGGAGTGGGACGGCACCCACACGTCCACCGTGCGGCGGGAGGCGATTGGTGTGGTCGGCTCCATCGCCCCGTGGAACTACCCGTTGCAGATGGCCATGTGGAAGATGCTGCCCGCGGTTGCCGCCGGAAACACCATCGTGCTCAAGCCCAGCGAACTCACCCCTCTGACCAGCTTGATGCTCGCCGAGGATGCGACCGCCGCGGGGATGCCGGACGGGGTCTTCAACGTGATCACCGGCACCGGCCCCGTCGCCGGTGAAGCGCTCATCGGCCATCCGGACGTCGCCATGATCTCCTTCACCGGTTCCACGCGAGTGGGTCATCGCGTGGCTGAGGTGGCCACGGCTGGGCTGAAGCGCCTACATCTCGAACTCGGCGGCAAGGCGCCCTTCGTGGTGTTCGATGACGCGGACCTCGACGCGGCCGTGCAGGGCGCGGTCGCTGCGAGCCTGATCAACACCGGGCAGGACTGCACTGCCGCCACCCGTGCATATGTCCACCGGTCCCTGTACGACCGGTTCGTGGACCAAGTGGCCGCCGTCATGAACTCCGTGGTGCTCGGCGACACGGTCGACGAGACCACCGACATCGGACCTCTTATCAGCGAGGCGCAACGGGCCAAGGTCGCTTCGATGGTGGAGCGCGCGGTGGCCGACGGCGCGAAGATCGCCGCCGGTGGCCATGCGCCGCGGGGCGACGGTTGTTTCTATGCCCCGACGCTGATCACGGATGCGGCGCAGGACTCCGAGATCGTGCAAGAGGAGATCTTCGGCCCCGTCCTGGTCGCCCTGCCGTTCGACACCGACGACGAGGCGATCCGGCTGGCCAACGACACCCCGTACGGACTGGCCGCCTCGGCGTGGACCACGGATGTGGTGCGCGCACACCGAGCCAGCCGCGAGATCCAAGCCGGTTGTGTGTGGATCAACGACCACATCCCGATCGTGTCGGAAATGCCGCACGGCGGATTCAAACAATCCGGGTTCGGCAAGGACATGAGCGCCTACTCGTTCGAGGAGTACACCCAGATCAAGCACGTCAGCATGGACATCACCGGAGAGAGCCACAAACCCTGGCACCGGACGATTTTCGCCATTCACCACACAACCACCCACTAGTGTTGATTTGCCAAGTACGAGCAGGGAGAAGACAGTGACCGCCAAACACCCCGACCCCAAGATCGAATTCCTCCGTCAGGCGATGTCACGTCGCGGATTTCTCGGCGCGATGGGTGCCACTGGCGCTGCTGCTGCGTTGGCCGCCTGCGGCACCGGCGGTTCCACATCCGGCGAGACGACCGGGGGCGACAGCGGGGGCGGTGACAACAAGACGATCGTGTGGGCTAACTGGACGCTCTACCTCGACTACGACGAGAAGTCGCGCGACTACCCCACGATCAAGCAGTTCGAGAAGGAGACGGGATACAGCGTCAAGTACCGGGAGGACATCGACGACAACGTCACCTTCAACGGCAAAGTGGCGCCACAACTGTCAAACGGGCAGAACATCGGCTACGACCTGGTCACCCTCACCGACTGGCTGTGCGCCGAGTGGATCTCCAAGGGTTTCGTCGCCGAGATCGACGCAGCCAACGTGCCCAACAAGGAGAACATTCTGCCGGCCCTCAACGACGTCGAGTTCGACCCCGGTCGCAAATACTCCCTCACCTGGCAGTCCGGCTTCGGCGGGTTGGCGTGGAACAAGGAACGGATCCCGAACGGGCTGACCAGCGTGAACGACCTGTGGGCACCGGAGTTGCACGGCAAGGTCGTGGTCCTGTCGGAGTTGCGCGACACCGTCGCCCTGATCATGATGAGCCAGGGCGTACGCATCGACGAGCCCTTCACCGCCGAACAGTTCGACGCGGCCCTGCAGGTCCTGCAGGAGCAGGTCGACTCCGGCCAGGTCAAACAGGTCAAGGGCAACTCTTACAAGGAGGACCTGATCAACGAGCAGGCCTGGGCGGCGATCGGCTGGTCCGGTGACATCTTCCAGATCAACGCCGAGGAGGGCAACAAGTGGGACTTCGCCCTTCCTGACACCGGCGGCACGCTGTGGTCGGACAACCTGATGATCCCCGTGACAGCATCGAACAAGACCGGGGCCGAGGCGCTCATGGACTACTACTACCGGCCCGAAGTCGCGGCTGAGGTCGCGGCCTACGTCAACTACGTCTGTCCGGTCGAGGGCGCTCAGGAGGAGATGAAGAAGATCGATCCCGCGCTGGCCAAGAGCGAGTGGATCTTCCCCACCGAGGCGATCCTCAGCAACGCGCAGGTCTTCCGTCCCCTCACGCCCGAGGAGCAAGCACAGTTCTCCGAAGACTTCGGCCGAGTGATTCAGGGCTGACATGGCGAAGCAGGACATCACCCAGGCCGAGGGCGACCTGTACCTCGAGCATCTGACCAAGCAGTTCGGCGACTTCACAGCGGTCAGCGACCTGTCGCTGCAGGTCCCCCAGGGCTCGTTCTTCGCACTGCTCGGCCCTTCCGGCTGCGGCAAGACGACGACCCTGCGAATGGTCGCCGGTCTCGAGGATCCGACGGCCGGTCAGATCCGGATCGGTGAGTCGGACATCACGTACGCGAAGCCGTACCAGCGGCCTGTGAACACGGTGTTCCAGAACTACGCACTCTTCCCGCACATGGACATCTTCGAGAACGTCGCATTCGGGTTGAAGCGCCGCGGCGTCAAGGACATGCAGGCGCAGGTGGATGATGCCCTGGAACTCATCCAGTTGTCGGCCGTGGCCAAGCGCAAACCCACTCAATTGTCCGGTGGCCAGCAGCAGCGGGTGGCACTGGCCCGGGCGATCGTCAATCGGCCGGCCGTGCTTCTGCTCGACGAGCCACTCGGCGCGCTCGACCTGAAACTGCGCCGCCAGATGCAGTTGGAACTCAAGCGCATCCAGACTGAAGTGGGCCTGACCTTCATCCACGTCACGCACGACCAGGAGGAGGCCATGACCATGGCCGACACCGTGGCGGTGATGAACGAGGGGATCATCGAGCAGATGGGCCCGCCGACCGAACTCTACGAATCCCCCCAGACCGCGTTCGTGGCCAACTTCCTCGGCCAGTCGAACCTGTTCCCCGCCAAGGTCGCCGAACTCTCCGGGGAGGACCTGATCCTCGAGGACTCCGACGGACGCTTCGTGATGCCGAAGAACCGGGTTTCCGATCGCGTCAAGACCGCGCCCGGCACCGAGGTGCTCGTGGGGGTGCGGCCGGAGAAGATCTCCGTCGCCCGACTCGCCGGCGCAGGAGACCCCCCGACTCACGGAAACTTCGTCGACGGTGATGTCACGAGCATGAGTTTCCTGGGCGTGAGTACCCAGTACGAGGTCCGCACCAAGGGCGGTGACATGATCAACGTCTTCGCCCAGAACCTCGACGTGCACAACGTTCTGCCACCCGGCACTGAGGTGCGCCTGACGTGGCAACCGTTCCACGGCTTCGTGCTCAGTGGTCGCGACGACATCAACGCGGGCATGGAACAGGACAACTGATGTCTGTCGCAGCCGCCATCGGGGACACCCTCAACGAGGAGCACAAGCCGGAGGATCATCAGCGCAGGGGGAAGTTCGTCCCGTATCTGCTCATGGCTCCCGGCATGCTGTGGCTGGCGATCTTCTTCGTCGTTCCGATCGCCTCGCTGTTCCTTACCAGCCTGCAGACCCCCGTCGCGGGTGGTCAGGTCGGCGAATTCGAGCAGACCTTCCATTTCGCGAACTACATCGACACCCTGACCGACAGCACGTACTACATCCCGCTGATCCGCTCTTTCGTGTATTCCGGTGTCGCAACGGTGCTGGCCCTGGTGATCGGGTACCCCTTGGCATACGCCATCGCGTTCAAGTCGGGCAAGAACCGCAACCTCTTGCTGGTCATGGTGATCGCGCCGTTCTTCGTCTCGTTCATCCTGCGCACAATCGCCTGGCGGCAGATCCTTGCCGATGAGGGCCCAGTGGTCGGGGTGCTTCGCGCCATCGGTCTGGTGAGTCCGACCGGCGGGGTGTATCCATCTGCTGCTGCGGTCGTCCTGGGCCTGACCTACAACTTCCTGCCCTTCATGACCCTTCCGATCTACGCCAGTCTCGAACGCGTGGATCCACGGCTCATCGAGGCCTCTGGGGACCTCTACGCCCACCCGTTCACAGGTTTCCGGAAGGTGACGTTCCCGTTGTCGATGCCCGGGGTCGTGGCGGGCACCCTCCTGACGTTCATCCCCGCCGCCGGCGACTACGTCAACGCCGCACTGCTCGGCAGGCCATCGAACACCATGATCGGTAACCGGATCGAGTACACCTTCCTGAGCGTCAACGACTACCCGACCGCAGCAGTTCTGTCGTTCATCCTGATGGCGTGCATCCTGGCGATGGTCCTGGTCTATGTCCGCCGCGTCGGGACGGAGGACCTGGTATGAGCGCGACAACTACCACCGGTCAGTCCAAGCCACCGCTCGGTTTCCGCGTCCGGCGGTGGATCGGCGACAACGCACTGCGCTTCTACGCGGCGATCGCGTTCTTCTACCTGTTGCTGCCGGTTGCGTACACGTTCGCGTTCTCCTTCAACAATGCGGGGCGCACGAACCTGGTGTGGAACAGCTTCACCTGGGACAACTGGCTCAACCCCTGTGGTGCACCGCAGGTGTGCCCGTCGGTGGTCAACTCGATCATCGTGGCGCTGATCGTGACCGTCGCCTCGACCATCCTGGGCACGCTGATCGCGTTCTCGCTGGTGCGCTACCGGTTCCGCGGACGTGCCAGCACGAACCTGCTGATCTTCCTGCCGATGGCCACACCCGAAGTCGTCCTGGGTTCGTCGCTGCTGGCGTTGTTCCTCAACATCTTCGTGCCGCTCGGCTTCGGCACGGTCGTCATCGCACACATCATGTTCTGCATCAGTTTCGTGGTGGTGACGGTGAAGGCTCGGTTGGCCAGCCTGGACCCGCGACTGGAACAGGCGGCAATGGACCTGTACGCCACTGAACGCGAGGCCTTCCGGCGGATCACGTTGCCCCTGGTGGCCCCCGGTATCGCGGCAGCCGGCCTGCTGGCGTTCTCGCTGAGTTTCGACGACTTCATCATCACGAACTTCAACTCCGGGCAGTTCACAACGTTCCCGAAGTTCGTCTACGTCTCGGCCACCCGGGGCATCCCGGCGCAGGCCAACGTCATCGCTTCCGCCATGTTCTTCATCGCCCTCGCGATCGTGCTGATCTCGCAGTTGACCGGCCGGCGCCGCAGGGTGGTCTGATGCCATTCGCCCAGACCGCGGGCGAACGGGCCAGGGCCGCATTGGCAGACGTGCGCCACGAGCCCTACTGGCTCGCGCACCCTGAGCGACCACGGGCGCGAGACCCGCTGGAAGGTTCGACCACGGCCGATCTGGTCGTGGTGGGGGCGGGGCTGTCGGGCTTGTGGACTGCGGTCCGCGCCAAGCAGCGACGCCCGGACCTCGATGTCGTCGTCCTGGAGGGAGGGCGCATCGCAGGCAGCGCCTCCGGACGCAACGGGGGTTTCGTCGCCGCCTCCATCACCCACGGCCATCTCAACGGCATCGAGCGCTGGCCCGACGAGTTCGCGCAGTTGCATGCCCTCGGCGTGGCCAACCTGCGCGGCATCGAGCAGACGATCGCCGATTACGACATCGACTGCGGCTATCGGCGGACCGGGGAGCTGAACGTCGTCACCGAGCAGTACCAGCTCCCCCACGCCCACGGGCACGTCGAGCAGGTCCAGTCCTATGGGATCGACTTGGCGTTCTGGGACTCCGAGCAGACCCGGACGGCGGTCGACTCGCCGTTGTACCTCGGCGCGATCGTCGATCCCGAGGTCGGCATCGTAGATCCCGCCCGGCTGTCCTGGGGCCTGGCCCGGGTGGCAGAGCAGCTCGGAGTGCGGATCCACGAGCACAGCGGCGTCGAAGCCCTGCAACCCAGCGGAACCGGGATGACCGTGCGAACGTTCGGTGGTCGTGCGGAGGCCAGGATGGTTGCTTTGACGACTGCGGCGCATGCGCCACTGCTCAAGCGCTTGACCGCGTTCGTCGTGCCGGTCTTCGACCATGTCGTCATGACTGCGCCTTTGCCCGACGACGTGCTTGCGCAGATCGGCTGGAGCGGCCGCCAGGGCATCGGCGACTCCGGCAACCAGTTCCACTACTACCGGATGACCGAGGACAACCGGATCCTGTTCGGCGGTTACGACGCCGTCTACGAGGCCGGCGAAAGACCTGGCTCGCACCTCGAGCGCGACGACGCCCTGACGGCTCGGTTGATCCAGCACCTGCATGACACCTTCCCCCCGGTGAGCCGGGTGCCGATCGATTTCGCGTGGGCGGGAGCCATCGACACCTGCTCTCGGTTCAGCGCGTTCTGGGGCTCGGCCTACAAGGGCCGAGTGGCTTACGTCGTGGGTTTCACCGGGCTGGGCGTGGGAGCGTCCCGGTTCGGCGCCGATGTCGTCCTCGACAAGTTGCTCGGCGAAGACACTGAACGCACGCGGCTGAGGATGGTTCGCAGCAAGCCCCTGCCGTTCCCGCCGGAGCCTGCGAGACAATTGGCTATCGACATGACCCGCCGGTCGCTGGCCAAGGCCGATGAACGCGAAGGGTACCGGGACCTCTGGTTGCGGACCCTCGACCGGCTCGGATTGGGTTTCGACAGTTAGCACGCTGGTCCGACCGGGCCGGCACAAACAGGAGAGATAGCAATGGCAACGTCCATCACCCACTGGATCGACGGACGCACCTGGGATGGATCCGCCGAAAGACACGGCGACGTCTACGACCCCGCCACCGGCGAAGTCACCAAGACAGTCGGCTTCGCATCGGTCGACGACGTGAACGCCGCGGTGGCTGCGGCCAAGTCCGCCTTCGGCACCTGGGGCCGATCCACACTGACCAAGCGGATGGAGATCCTCTTGAAGTTCCGCGAGTTGCTCAACGCCAACAAGGAGCAACTCGCGCAGATCATCACCAGCGAGCATGGCAAGGTGGTCGCCGATGCGTTGGGCGAGGTGAGCCGCGGTCAGGAGGTCGTCGAGTTCGCCTGCGGCAACGCCCACCTGCTCAAGGGCGCCTACTCGGAGCAGGTCTCCACAGGCGTGGACGTCTACAGTCTGCGGCAGCCGCTCGGCGTGGTCGGGATCATCTCCCCGTTCAACTTCCCGGCGATGGTGCCTATGTGGTTCTTCCCGATCGCGATCGCGGCGGGCAACACCGTCGTCCTCAAGCCGTCGGAGAAGGACCCCTCCGCCGCGATGTTCCTGGCGGACCTCTGGAAGCAGGCGGGGCTGCCAGACGGCGTATTCAACGTCGTGCACGGCGACAAGGTCGCAGTCGACACGCTGCTGACGCACCCGGACGTGTCGTCGATCTCGTTCGTCGGGTCCACCCCGATCGCGCAGTACGTCTACGAGACCGGCACTTCACACGGTAAGCGGGTCCAAGCCCTCGGTGGGGCGAAGAACCACATGCTCGTGCTGCCCGACGCGGACCTGGAACTGACGGCGGACTCGGCCGTGAACGCCGGATTCGGTTCCGCTGGCGAACGCTGCATGGCGATCTCGGTGATCGTGGCGGTGGAACCGGTCGCCGACGATTTGATCAAAGCGATCGAGACACGCATGGCGGGACTGCGCACCGGCGATGGCCGCCGGGGTTGCGACATGGGTCCGCTGGTCACCGGCGCCCACCGGGACAAGGTGGCCGGCTACGTCGAGGCTGGCGTCAGCGAAGGGGCAACATTGGTGGTCGACGGCCGCGAGGTTCAGCCCGACGGTGCCGCCGGTGGCTTCTGGCTCGGGCCGACGCTGTTCGACAATGTCACACCGCAGATGAGCGTCTACACCGATGAGATCTTCGGACCGGTGCTTTCGGTGGTCCGGGTGGAGTCCTACGAGCACGCCATGGATCTCATCAACTCCCACCCGTTCGGCAACGGTACGGCCATCTTCACGTGCGACGGCGGTGCCGCGCGCAAGTTCCAGAACGAGGTCCAGGTGGGGATGATCGGGATCAACGTGCCGATCCCGGTGCCGATGGCCTACTTCTCGTTCGGCGGCTGGAAGGCGTCGTTGTTCGGCGACACCCACGCGCACGGGACCGAGGGTTTCCACTTTTTCACCCGTGGCAAGGTCGTGACCAGTCGCTGGCCGGATCCCGCCCACGGGGGAATCAACCTCGGCTTCCCCACCAACGCCTAGTGACGGCGGCAACCAAGCGGTACTGCACGCGCGTTTCCCACAACTGGAGGTTGCATGAGCCGCGGGCTCAACAGACGGCAATTCATGGCGGCGCTAGGAGCAACAGCCGCACTGGCAGGATGTGGGACTCGCAGTTCGAGTTCGTCGAGCCCGTCCGGGATGCCGAGCCAGGACCCCAACGACACGAGCGTCGTCTGGGCCAACTGGACGTTGTACCTGGACTATGACCGGAAGACCCACTCGTACCCGACGCTGGAGGCATTCGAGGAGCAGACGGGGTTCTCCGTGGAGTACCGCGAGGACATCGACGACAACGTGAGTTTCAACGGCAAGGTGGCACCGCAACTGGCCCGGGGCCTGGACATCGGGTACGACCTGGTGACCCCCTCCGACTCCTTGATCGCCCCGTGGATCAAGAAGGGGTGGGCGGCGCCGTTGGACAAGGCCAACATCCCCAACGCCGCCAATCTATTGCCCGAACTCGAGAACGTGCCATTCGATCCGGGCCGGGTCTACTCGATGACCTATCAGTCGGGCTTCGGGGGTCTGGCCTGGAACAAGGAACGGGTCCCGAACGGCCTTCACACGATGGCCGACCTGTGGGATCCCGCCCTCAAGGGCAAGGTCGTGGTGCTTTCAGAGGTCCAGGACACTGTGGGGCTGGTCATGCTGGACCAAGGGGTCGACATCAACGGAGACTTCACCGCGGACCAGTTCATGAACGCCCTGCGCGTGATCGAGGAGCAGGTCGAATCGGGGCAGATCAAACAGGTGAAGGGCAATTCGTACAAAGAGGATCTGATCAACGAGCAGGCCTGGGCGGCGATCGCGTGGTCCGGTGACATCTTCCAGATCAACGCTGAGGAGGGGAACAAGTGGGACTTCGCGCTCCCTGAAAGCGGCGGCACTTTGTGGTCGGACAACTTCCTCATCCCGTACACCGCGACCAACCGGGCGGGCGCTGAAGCGATCATCAACTACTACTACGATCCGGTGGTCGCCGCAGAAGTCGCCGCGTGGGTGAACTACGTTTGCCCAGTCGACGGCGCCCGGGAGGCGATGGAGAAGATCGACCCAAAACTGGCCAAGAGCAAGTGGATCTTCCCCACCCCGGAGCTCCTCGCCCAGGCCCAGGTCTTCCGGGACTTCACCGCAGACGAGGAACGCGAGTACACGGCCGCCTTCGGGCGGGTAGTCCAGGCCTGAGTCGGTCACCTGTCCACGCTCTCCGGCTAGACCTTCCTACCCCTCGAAGGCCTACCGCAGACCCGAGGCTCTAGCCCGAAAATGGCTCGTGTACTCGGTCGCCGCAGAAGTGCGCCGCGAGGTTTGCAACGGACGTGTGGCTTCTCTAACCTCGTGCACGTTCTCTAGTCCGAAAATGGCTGGTGTACTCGGTCGCCGCAGAAGTGCGCCGCGAGGTTAGAGATCGTGCACGAGGTTAGAGAACGCACGTGTGGCTTCTCTAACCTCGTGCACGACCTCTAACCCGAGCGGTTTCCGCCCGGCATTTGCCCGCCTGAACCGGCGGCCCGCCACGGCCGCGGATGACCAACGCGAACCTGAAGACCTAACGCGAACCGGCGGGCCGAACTGAGGCCGGTCGGCACCCGTGCAGGATCTGCGGCGGCACGTCCCACGCCGGCTCAGCCCACCAACTGCGCCACCGCGTCGCCGAACAACTCGGTGTGCAGGTCCACGTCGGCCGTGCTCGTGTTCGGGCACATCAAGGCCATGTTGTGGAACGGCGTGATCAGCACCCCCCGGTTGGACAGGTACAGGTGCAGATACTCCTCGAGGTCGTCGTCGTGGGCGGCCGCCGACTGTGACCCGGTGCGCGGGGCCGGCGAGCAGAAGCGGTATTCCGCCCGGGCTCCAAGTTGCTCGATCGACCACGCCACGTCGTGCCTCGCCAACACCGACTGCACCCCTTCCCGGAACCGGGTCGCGAGGGCGATCATGTGCTCGAAGTTGGCCTCTGTGAGGACTTCACCCAAGGTGGCGCGCATGGCAGCGGTGGACAGCACGTTGCCAGCCAGAGTGCCACCCACTCCCCCGACATCGACGAGGTCGGCATCAGGATGCTCGGCGACGGCACCGGCCACGGCGTTGCTGACCCCGTAGGCCCCGCTGGGGATCCCACCGCCGATGCTCTTTCCGATCACGAACATGTCCGGCTGCAGTCCCCACGCCGCGGTGCACCCACCGGGTCCCGCCGAGATCGTGTGGGTCTCGTCGATCAGCAGCAAAGTGCCGTACTTGGTACAGAGCTCACGAACCCCTTCCAGGAAACCCGGCTCGGGCAGGACGATCCCGATGTTCGTGAGAGCGGGTTCCATGATCAGAACCGCCACGTCGCCGTACGCAAGACCAGCCTCGACGCTGGCGAGATCGTTGAACTCGGCCGCCCGGGTGGTGTCAGCGACCGGAACTGCCGGACCGACATTGCCCTGCCGGGCGGCCGTTGTGCCATCAGGCCCGGCGATCACGAAGGTCTCGTCCACCGACCCGTGGTAGCAGTAGGAGAAGGCCATGACCTTCGGCCGGCCGGTGACCATGCGCGCGATCCGTAACGCCCACCGGTTGGCATCGGTGGCGGTCAAACTGAACGACCACAACGGCATGCCGAAGCGGCGGGTGAGGTCGGCGGCCACCCATTCCGCGTCGGCGCTGGGCATCATCGTGGTGATCCCACCGAGCACGCCGATTCGTTCGGTGACCGCCGCCACAGTCGCCGCCGGTGAGTGTCCGGCCATCGATCCGGTGTCGCCGAGCGCGAAGTCGACGTACTCGTGGCCGTCTACATCCGTGACCCGGTTTCCGTGAGCCGTGGCCAAGTACAACGGGTAGCCGCCCGACCACTTGTTCATCCAGGTCATGGGCACCCTGCCGAACAGGTGGTCAGCGGCGTCGAAGGCTGCCCGCGAGCCCTGTGTCCGGTCCCGGTGCGTACTGCGTTCGGTCTCGAGTAGTCCCGGGATCCTGCTGCGGTCGATCGACATCTCTCTGCCTCACCTTCGGTCCAGCACAGCGAAGTACCTGCCCACCAAAGGGAGGTAGCTCGAGGACAAGGGCTTGAACGGGATGCTGCGATGCCGCAACTCTGCGAACGCCGGGGCCTCACATTGCCCTGTGACGACCAAGCCCAGCCGATGGCCGAGCCAGCCGTTGAGGCTGACCCCGGTCCCGTTGCAGCCGGTCGCGTACCAGGCACCGTTGACGGTGCCGACATGCGGAAGCCGATCCAGGGTCATCGCGACGAAGCCGGTCCACGCGAAGTCGACCGCCACCCCATGAAGTTGCGGGTGGATCCTGACCATGTTGTCGTACAAGAAGTCGCGCGCGACGGGCACGTCCACCGGATCCAGCCGGTTGCGCCCTCCGAACGCCATCCGGCCGTCAGGTGTTAACCTCCAGTAGAACAAGAGGTTCTTCGTGTCGACCATCATCTGTGGCCCGATGATCGCCCGTTGCTCCTCGCTGAGCGGTTCCGTGGCGATGATGTACGAGTTGATGGGCAGTATCCGCTCGGCCAGAGCAGGAACCGCGGCATCCATATAGGCGTTGGTGCAGATCACGACTTGGCCCGCCAGGATGGCGCCCCGGGTGGTCCGTACCACGAAGCTGCCGGCATCGTTCTCGATGCCCGTGGCGCCGGTCCGGTCGTGAATGACCGCGCCTGCGCCCGTTGCCCGCTCGGCGAGGCCGGCATGGTACTTCGCCGGATGCAGCCCTCCCACCCGTTCGTAGTGGATTGCTGAGTCGAACGCGTCGCTGCCTATTGCAGCGCGAACCTCTGCCCGGTCGAGGAACTGGACCGGCTGGCCGGCCCGCAGCAGTTCGGCGGCCAAGTCACGCAAGTACGCGGTGTGGCGGGCACTGTGCGCCAGAAACAACTGGCCGCTTCGCTGGTAGTCGCACGCGATCTCCGCAGCCAGGGACTCGGTGTGGCCGAACGCCTCCTCCACTTCGGCATAGAGGCGGCGCGCCAGGGCACCCACCTTCTTGGCCAACTTCTCGGGACCGGCCTTGAGTTCCGGGATGACCATCCCGCCATTCCGGCTCGACGCCCCCCAACCGAGCGGCTCCTTGTCCAGCACCACGACAGAAGCCCCTGCTTTGGCGGCCGAACACGCGGCGCTGAGTCCGCAGTAACCGGCCCCGACCACGACAACGTCGGTCCGGTCCGGCAGCGGCTGGACCGGACCGGGCTCACGAGGGACCTGCTCCTGCCACATGCAGACCTCACGGTAGGAGGCGCCTAGCAGTGCGGACATGGCCAGACTGTACTTCAGGGATGCGCCAGATCGTGCTGTTTCCGCAGCAGATCCGACGTTCCATCGCAGCAAACCGTACTCTTGGATCCATGGCTGATTCCGATTCCGTTGTGACCAGCAATGCGGAGGCTTTCGATCTCGACCGTGCGCACGTCTTCCACTCATGGAGCGCACAGGGAGCACTGAAACCTCTGGTGTTCGAATCCGGCTCCGGGAGCCGGCTGTGGGACTTCGAGGGGAACTCGTACCTCGATTTCTCCAGCCAGTTGGTCAACCTCAACATCGGTCACCAGCACCCGAAGGTGGTGCAGGCCATCCAGGAGCAGGCGCGGGTGCAGGCCACTCTGGCGCCGCAACACGCGTCCTTGGTGCGAGGGAGGACCGCGAAGGCGATCAGCGAGGTGGCCCCGCCGGGTCACAACAAGGTGTTCTTCACCAACGGGGGGGCCGACGCCGCAGAGAACGCCATCCGGATGGCGCGCCTGCACTCCGGCAGGCACAAGGTCCTGAGTTTCTACCGCAGCTACCACGGCAACACCGGAGCGGCGATCAGTGCCACCGGTGACCCTCGGCGCTGGCCTAATGAATTCGCCTACGGCCACGTCCACTTCTTCGGGCCGTATCTGTACCGGTCGTCATTCTGGTCGACCGACGAACAGCAGGAGACCGAGCGGGCACTCGCCCACCTCGAAGAGGTCATAACCTTCGAAGGCCCTGACACGGTCGCTGCGGTGCTCATCGAAACCGTCGTGGGGACGGCCGGGGTGCTTGTGCCGCCGCCAGGCTACCTCGAGGGCGTGCGAGCACTTTGCGACAAGTACGGCATCGTCTACATCGCCGACGAGGTGATGGCCGGCTTCGGCCGGACCGGGGCCTGGCTGGCCGTCGACAACTGGGGCGTCAACCCGGATCTGATCATTTTCGCCAAGGGCTCCAACTCGGGTTACGTGCCACTGGGCGGAGTGATCATCAGCGACGAGATCGCCGCGACCTTCGACGAGCGGGTCTTCCCCGGGGGGTTGACCTACAGCGGGCATCCGCTGGCGTGCGCCTCGTCGTTGGCCTCGATCGAGGCCATGCGCGAAGAGGGCATCGTCGAGCATGCCAAGAAGATCGGCGAGACCATGATCGGCCCAGGCCTGCGAGAGCTCGCCGAGAAACACCCGGTGATCGGCGAGGTCCGCGGACTCGGGGTGTTTTGGGCCCTGGACCTGGTCACCGACCGCGCTACGCGAAAGCCACTGGCCCCCTACGGAGGCACGAGCGAAGCGATGGGCCTGCTCGCCAAGGCCTGCGTATCGCGGGGGCTGATCCCGTTCACCAACTTCAACCGGATGCACATCGTCCCGCCGTGCAACATATCGGAGGCCGACCTCACCGCGGGACTGGCGATCGTGGACGAGGCCCTCGGCGAGATCGACAAGTACTACGAGGGGTGAGCGCGGCGCAGAATGCAAAATGACTTCGCGGACACGCCGCAGCAACCCCGCGTAGACGGCGTGTTGGATACCTGACGTCTCGATCGCTTTGCAGACTGACGCACACGCTGGCAGGCACCCGCGCCGCGGGCGGACGGTCTGCTGAAGGCAGTGCGGCGGAGAATGCAAAATGACTTCGCCGACACGCCGCAGCAACCCCGCGTAGACGGCGTGTTGGACACCAAACGCTTCGATCATTTTGCGGACTGACGCACCCCCGGACCCCGTCCGCGTTACATACACGAAACAACCGGGTGACGGCAGAGAAACGCGCGGCTCGTATGGTCGGGGCAGACGCAAGCCATCGGCGAGCGCACCAACCAGGCGGGGGCCGCCCCGCCAACCGACTACTAGGGAGTCCGATGTTCACCAATCCTGACGAGGTAATGCGCTACATCCGGGAGGAGGACGTCAAGTTCATCGATGTCCGCTTCTGCGACCTTCCGGGCGTCATGCAGCACTTCAATGTCCCCGCCGACGGCGTCGACGAGGACTTCTTCGCCAACGGTCAGATGTTCGACGGTTCGTCGATCCGCGGTTTCCAGGCGATCCACGAGTCGGACATGAAGCTCACCCCCGATCTTGCCAGCGCCTTCCTCGACCCGTTCCGGGCTGAGAAGACCCTGATCATCAACATGTCCATCCGCGACCCGTTCACAGACGAGCTGTACAGCCGCGACCCCCGCAACATCGCCGCCAAGGCGGAGGCGTACATGAGGTCGACCGGCATCGCCGACACTGCGTACTTCGCCCCCGAGGCCGAGTTCTACATCTTCGACGCGGTGCGCTTCGAGACCAAGCAGAACGCGGGCTACTACTTCATCGACTCGATCGAGGGCAAGTGGAACTCAGGTCGGGAGAACGAGCCCGACGGCAGTCCCAACCGCGGATACAAGACCCCGTACAAGGGCGGCTACTTCCCGGTTCCGCCGGTCGACCACTACGCGGACCTGCGCGACCAGATGACGCTCACGCTCGCCGAGGTGGGTCTGGAAGTGGAACGCGCCCACCACGAGGTCGGCACCGCCGGTCAGGCGGAAATCAACTACCGCTTCGACACGCTGGCCAAGGCCGCCGACGACGTCATGAAGTTCAAGTACGTCATCAAGAACGTCGGATGGGCCGCCGGCAAGTCCGTGACCTTCATGCCGAAGCCGATCTTCGGCGACAACGGCTCGGGCATGCACTGCCACCAGTCTCTGTGGAAGGACGGCGTGCCGCTGTTCTACGACGAGCTCGGCTACGCCGGGCTGTCGGACACTGCGCGCTGGTACATCGGCGGTCTGCTCAAGCACGCCCCCGCGGTGCTTGCGTTCACCAACCCGACGGTGAACTCCTATCACCGCCTGGTTCCCGGCTTCGAGGCCCCGGTCAACCTGGTGTACTCGCAGCGCAACCGCTCCGCGTGCATCCGGATTCCGATCACGGGCAACAACCCGAAGGCCAAGCGCATCGAGTTCCGGGTGCCGGACCCCTCGAGCAACCCCTACCTGGCCTTCTCCGCCATGCTCATGGCCGGACTCGACGGCATCAAGAACAAGATCGAGCCGGTCGAGCCGGTCGACAAGGACCTGTACGAACTGCCGCCGGACGAGGCTGCGAACATCCCGCAGGTTCCGGGCACACTGCCCGCTGTGCTCGACGCCCTCGAGGCTGACCACGACTTCCTGACTGAGGGCAACGTCTTCACAGATGACCTCATCGAGACGTGGATCGACTACAAGCGGACCAACGAGGTGGACCCCATCCGCTTGCGCCCGCACCCGCACGAGTTCGAGCTGTACTACGACATCTAGGCCATCCGCCTAGGCCTGGAAGGGCCCCTGATCCTGCAAAAGCGCAGGTCAGGGGCCCTTTGCCATTGGTCGATCCCTCGGCGGTCGAACCTGTCGAGACCCAAGTACCGCAGTGATACCGCAGGAGATCCCGCTGAGCTGGTCTCGACGGCGCGTGACGGGGCTGGCGCGCTCGCGTGGCGTCACCCTGATGTCGACACCTCCAGCGACAATGGACAGGTGACCGAACAGCCTGACTCGCCGCCGTATCGCGGCCAGATCCGCCGAGTCGAGGGTCGCAACACGAAGGGAGGCAAGTTGAGCGGGCTGCCTAAGATCCATGAGATCGAGGTCGAGCATCAGGGTGGTCTACGGATCGAGGCGCATGGCCACAAGTCTCCGACCGGCGCCGGTACGCGCACCGCAACCGGCGTGTGCGTCATCGAACCGGGTCAGTTTCCCTACTGCCCTATCTGCCTCCGCGAAGACACACCTGCCGCCACTATGGAGCACATCCCACCGAAGGCGTTTGGCGGTGTGGCGATGGCCAATACGTGCGCGGTTTGTAGCAACCGGCTGGGGTCACGGACAGAAGCAGCCCTCCAGGATTGGCACGACGGAGCGATCCGAGCACACTTGACGTCGGACGCAAGCCCGCAGCCCTTCGGTCACGACATATCCGTTCGCTTGGAATGTATCTAACTTGGGGATACACTTCAAGCATGAAGTCGAAGGATGCCCTCCGCGTGCTCGCTGAGGTCACCGCCTACCAGTGGGGCATGGTGACGTCGGCTCAAGCCAGCGTGCACGGCATCACACGCCTCGACCTCTCCCGACTCGCCGCCGACGGCCAGCTAGAACGCCTCGCTCACGGGGTCTACAAGGACGCCGGTGCTCCCGCTGGCCCGCACGACGACCTGAAAGCAGCCTGGCTCAGCACCGAACCGAAGAAGATGGGCGAGGTACGCATCAAGGACAGCGCCAACGGCGTGGTCGTGGCAGGAGAGTCCGCCGCCGACCTCCACGACATCGGTGACTTCCGCGCCCTGCGGCACGAGTTTGTCTCCCCCGCCCGCCGACAGAGTCAGCGCAGCGCCATCCGCTACCGCCAGCGCACTCTGAACCCGCGCGACGTCACGCTCGTCGATGGCCTGCCGGTCATGACGATGGAGCGCACCATCTCCGATCTCATCGAAGAGGTGGGCGACCTCAGCCTCGTCGCCGACGCACTGCGCGACGCCTCTCGCAAGCGGGACCTCGACCTCGAGCGGCTCCGGACACTCCTCGCTCCCCTCGCCCACCGCAACGGACTCAAGAAGGGTGATGGCGCCGCCCTGCTGGATCGGCTGATGGTGATCGCAGGTATTGACCCGGAGGCGGTTGCGCGTCGAGTCGCCGCCGACGCGTCGCTCGGCTCTCGGGTCGCTGCGAGCTACGTCGATGGCCTCAGCCAGGAGGACATCGCTCGGCTCGTCATGACTCCCGAGATGCAACAGACCGTCCGCTCAGTCCAGGAGTCGGTTGCCGCAACAATCCGGAGCTCGATGGCTCCTCAGCTCGCCGACATCAACCAAACCATGGAGCGCGTGAGCGCCGACCTGTTCAAGAACGCAGGTCTCGACGAAGTCGCCCGCCGAATCTCGGCGCAGCTCGTCAACAGCGACGTCATGGAGAAAATCAGCCAGGGATGGGCCGCTGCCCTGAGCGACAGCACCGCGGTCAAGCCGGAGACGATTGCCGCCATTCGTGAGGCGCAGAAGGCGGTGACCCGTGGCTGAGCCCGAGCCCTACTCCACTGCGCGAGGCGTCGAGAACGCGATCAAGGACGCCGCGAAGAGGGCAGCCGCCGCCGATCCGTCGCTCGACGTCAACAAGCGGATCCAACTGGAGTACTTCAACCGCTTCCTGAGCCGGGTGTTCTCCGAGGCCGAGGACTCCGAGTGGGTACTGAAGGGTGGCACGGGCATGCTCGCCCGAGTGCCCTGGACCCGCGCCACTCGCGACATCGACCTTTGCCGCCGTGGATTCACACTCACCCAAGCTCTCGACGACCTGATCCGCCTGGCGAGGATCGACCTCGACGACCACTTCCGGTTCCAGTACGTCAGCCACACCGAGTCGATCCACAACGACACCCAGCCCTACACCGAGGGCTACCAGGTCAGGTTCGAGATCCTCATCGGGCTCAGCAGCAAGGGCTCTCTGCAGGTGGACCTCGCCGTCGGCACCGGGATCACCGGAGAGGTCACCACGACCGGCCCGGCGAACGCACTGGAACTGCCGCGCCTCATCAGCCACCAGTACCGCCTCTACCCCGTCGTCGACCAGATCGCCGACAAGGTCTGCGCGACCATGATCGAGTACAACGAACGGACGTCGAGTCGCGAGAAGGACCTCGTCGACCTTGTCGTGTTCGCGACCACGCAGGACATCGACGGCACCGCGCTGCGAGTCGCCACCGTCACCGAGGCACGCCGACGCCAGATGGAGCCGTTCTACAGCTTCGCGGTGCCCTCCACGTGGGGCGCCGGCTACGCGAAGCTGAGTAAGCCTGTCCCTCACTGCGCCGACTACCGCACCGTGGGCCTCGCAGCGGATCTCGCGAAGCGCCTCATCGACCCCGCGCTCTCCGGCGATGCCGATGGCAAGACGTGGTCGCACGAAACACTGTCGTGGACCTAAGGCCAGGCGTCAGAGCGCCAGCCTGCCTTGACGGGCGACTTTCCACAGTTTGTCGAGCGCATTCGCGGCGCGGCGTCGGATCGTCCGCGCCGCGAGCGCGTGCTCCTCACTGACCAACTGGGCAACCGACGGTGTGGTCAGCCCAGCCCTGCCACGGCGGAGGGGTGCATTCGCAGGATTGGCCGCGAGAGCCAGATCTAGGAGCAAGCCGCGGTTCTGGTCGGACAGCTCTCCTGAGTCGAGAGCCCGTCGCAGGAACTCAATGAACTGCTCTCGTGGCTCCTCAGCGTCCGACTCCTCGCCCGGGATCGTCTCGTCGCACCGCTCGATGAGGACCGAGCTCGCCCACGTGGGATCGCGACGCTTGGCCAACTCGCCCCACCCGAACTCAGCCATGGACTCGCGCTCAACCCGCCTGAGGATCGTCGTCGCGACGTACGTGTCGTCGGCCGGATCGTGATCGCAGATCTGGATTCACAGTTGGCCGGCGACGACCTCGTCGATCGCGGCAGTGAGCCGGCGCAGTCGACCGGCGACCAGCGAGGCGCCGGGTACCAGCAGCCAGGCAAGTGCGACGTACGCGCGCGGATCGTGCTCGGCCAGGCGACGGAAGCCCGGCAAGTACGGCGTCGGCTCGATGGGCGTCGAGTGCTTCAACCAGCGCGCCGACCCGCGAGGTGGTCGACGACGTCCAGCGCCCGCGTCAGCCCCGGGTCGGCCCGCCCGCGCATGGTGGCAACCGGCCGGGTCAAGGGATTGCACCGCGAGGAGGTTGCGATGCTCGCGGGCGTGTCCGCCAACTACTGCATCCGCATAGAGCGCGGCAACCGGCCTTTCATGGGGCATGGCAGCCATCGCTGCGCTCCATCAAGCAACGGTGCGTTGCACTACGTCAACCTTCGGCTTAGCCTCAATTCAGCCAGACAGTCGTCAGTGGAGGTAGCGATGACCACTACCCAAGACCAGGCCTGGGCGGCTACGCTCGCCCTGCTCGCGACACACCAGATGGAGGAGATGGTCTTCTCGCTCGACGAGTGGCGCGAGCGCGTCGGCGGCACCGGTATGCCGCGATTCGATCGCTTCCTGATGCGCACCCCCATCGGTCGGCAGGAACCTGGTCCCCGCATCGCCACCGTCGTTGCTCAGGGCCTGCTGGCATCGGGGTTGTATGCCGCCACTCACGACTCAGCCCGGGCTACCCGAGCCGTCACGACGGCACTGACCGTGGGCTGGGCCGGCGCATTCGTGATGCATCTGTACGTGGCCGCGCGCACCAGGTCGGCCATGCCCGGCCTGGCAACCTCGATCTTCCCCGGCCTGCCTGGCGCTGCATGGGTCGTCCGGTACATCTGGTCATGAGCCCACGTGTCACCACGAACATCGGCAGGCTCGTCGCCGGCGGGACTGGGCGTCGCGATAACCACCACGCCGACAGACAAGCCATCTCCGGCCGCCGGAACCATACCGTCGGTGACAGGTGGCGGGCACAACCCTAGGCCGCGTGACGATCCCGCACTGATCGAGCGGGAAGATCCCCAACCGGCACGCGCTGGGCGTGGTGAGGAGGCAGACCCGGCCTGTGCCGACTCTGTCGGGGCCCCGGCCGATTCCGCAGGAGAATCGTCTTAGCCCCATCCCCGCCAACGCGTCAGCGGTCGAAGAGCCCGTCCACGTTCGGCAACCGATCGAACCCCGAGACTGTCCCCTCGCCGGCGATCTCCCTCAAGCCCGCAGGAATCCATCCCATGCGGTGCGCGCCAGTGTGCCGCCCACCCTGATCCGTCGCACTCCGGGCTCGGCCGCTTCCGCGACGGTCGTGAAGGGAGCATGACCAGCAGGTTCACCGGCTTGGGTGAGACCGCAGAGACGATCGCGGAGACGTGCTCGATCCGGTCGATCCGGGGAGCGTACGCCCGCTTCGGCGTAGGCCCGGAGTCTGCGGATCGTCTCGTCGATGTCGGGACGCCAGATCCGAATCGATCATCAGGATGTGACTGTGACTCTGTCGTGTCAGGCCTGCGGCCATCAGGTGAGCCCCTGTCGCCGGCACTGATGCGCGCAACTGTTCCCCGAAGTCCCGTGGTGTCCCGGTGCCCAGTGGCAGAGCGCCCCCGGGCACCGCCAATGTCAGACTTCTTACATCACGTTCGAGTGCAATCGGCTGGAGGACTGCGAGATGACAACTCTGGCGGGCAAGGTCGTAGCCGTGACCGGCGCCGGGTCCGGCATCGGGCGCGCCCTGGGACTGATGCTGGTCCAGCACGGAGCTGCGGTGGCCATTGCCGACATCGATGCCGAACAACTCGCTGAGACAGCAGAGATGTGCACCCGGACCCGCACGGTCAGTTCACACGTCGTCAACGTCGCGGACTGGGCTGCGGTCACCCGGTTCGCCGATGAGGCACTCGCGGCCCATGGCGCCGTCGACGTGCTCATCAACAATGCTGGGGTGCAGGCCGTCGGCACGGTCGAGGACTTGACCCCGGACGACTATGCCTGGGTGTTCGGCGTCGACCTGTGGGGCGTGATCAACGGGGTGAAAGCCTTTCTACCGCATCTACGGACCCGCCCGCACGCGCACATCGTCAACGTGGGCAGCGCCAACTCGCTCGTGCCATTCCCCACGGCGAGCGCCTACGTCGCCGCCAAACACGCGGTCGACGGGTTCACCGGCTCCCTGCAGCAGGAACTCATCGGGACACCGGTCCGGGTGAGCATGGTCTACCCGGGAACCGTCGCCACGAACGCTGCCCGCAACTCCCGTTACGTCACCGCCCGAGAGGCTCGGAGATCCGAAGAGACCGCACTGACCTCACCGCAGCGTGCGGCGCGGCTCATCCTTCGTGGGGTCGAACGCAACCGCTCGCGGATCTACGTGGGTGCCGACGTGCGGGCACTCGCGGTCGCCAACCGCCTGGCGCCTATGACCACGCGCCGGGCACTGACCTACGCAGCTCGCCGGATCATGGAGCGCAACGACGCCCAGCGACTGTAGGCCGGTCACCGTGCTGATAGTCGTAGTCGCCGCAAGGAGGGTCCCTCACGGCGCCGCACCCCAGCTTGGGTGAGGTACGTGTCTCGACCGTGCGTCGTTGCCGAACGGGGGTCCGAAAGAGTCGAAGGTGTCGAGGACGATCCGGCCGCTTGCGACGTCTTGGGCTGGGTGCAAGGGCGTGAAGAGGTCCCGCAACGTCCGGCGGGGCAAGGTCGACGACCTGCTGGGTGAAACCATCTGCACCGTCAACCGCTGCCCGCGGCGGACTAGAAATCACCGGGACCCGGAGCCCCTGAACCAGAGTTCCCACCCCGAACCCCGGCGGTGTTGACTGTCCTCATGCAGCCTGCCGATCTGGTCATCCGCGGTGCGACGATTTGGGGCAGCCCCGACGAAGCCATCGGAGTCCGCGGGGATCGCATCGTGGCCCCTGAGATCGGTCCGCGGACCCAGGTCGTCGAAGCCTCCGGGAAGACGGTCGTGCCTGGCTTCCAGGACGCACACGTGCACACGCCCTTCGCCGGGCTCAACCGGTTGCGGGTCTGGCTCAACGACGCCTCGGGCCCAGACGACTACCTCCGGATCATCGCCGCTCATGCAGCCGCCCACCCCGAGGGGGAATGGATAACTGGCGGCGGATGGGCCATGCCCGCATTCCCAGGGGGCACTCCGCGCAAGGAGGATCTGGATTCCGTCGTGCCGGACCGACCCGTCTTCTTGTTCAATCGCGACGTCCACGGTGCATGGGTCAATTCCCGCGCGCTCGAGATCGCCGCCATCACTGCCGACACCCCGGACCCTCCAGACGGCCGCATAGAGCGCGACCCGGTCTCCGGCGAACCGACCGGGACCCTGCACGAGGGTGCGGCATACCGGGTCAATGAGCACATCATCCCCTCCCCCAAACTGACCGATTGGGAGGCGGCCATCCTCAACGGCCAAGAGCACCTGCACTCATTGGGCATCACGGCATGGCAGGACGCGTGGGTCACACCAGATACGCAGCGCGCGTACCGCAGCCTGGCCATCGACGGCCGCCTGACCGCACGCGTCGTCGGGGCGCTGTGGTGGGACCGGCACCGCGGCCTCGAGCAGATCGACGAACTGGTCGAGCGCTCCGCACAGGGCGGCGGGACCTTCCATCCGACCACCGTCAAGATCATGCTGGACGGGGTGCTCGAGAACTACACCGGCGCACTCCTGGAGCCCTATTGTGGCGGGCACACCGACAACGAGGGGCTGGCCTTCATCGAACCCGGTCTGCTGGGCGAAGCCGTCACCGGTCTGGACGCGGCGGGGCTGCAGGTACACATGCACGCCATCGGCGATCGTGCCTGCCGGATGGCCCTCGACGCGGTCGAGCAAGCACGCACAACCAATGGCCCGAACGACAACCGGCATCACATCGCGCACCTGCAGGTGGTGCATCCCGCCGACATCCCACGGTTCGCCGCACTGGGCGTCACAGCCAATTGCCAGATGTACTGGGCGTCATCGGACTCGCAGATGGAGGAACTGACGATCCCGTTGCTGGGGCCGGAACGGGCGCAATTGCAGTACCCGTTCGCCTCTCTGCGGCGCTCCGGCGCGCGACTGGCGGCGGGCAGCGACTGGTCGGTGTCGACGGCCAATCCGCTTGCCCAGATCGAGGTCGGTGTGACCCACATCGATCCGGGTGCCCGGGACACACCTGCGTTTCTGCCGGCCGAGGCACTCGATGTGCGAACCGGCATCGAGGCCTTCACCGCCGGCTCGGCGCATGTCAATCACGACGATGAGTCGGGCTCGCTGGAGATGGGCAGGCGTGCCGATCTTGTACTGCTCGGGGCGGACATCACCCAAGGTGAACTGGCGACCGGACGGGGGCTGGCCGACGTCCCGATCGAGTTGACTGTCGCCGCGGGCCGCATCGTCCACTCGACGCTGACATAGTGGGTTCCCCCGCCCAGTCGGGCCGGCGGCGCACGCGATTGTGACAAAGGTGCACGCCAGGCCTCGCGCTTGTGACGAAGGTGCGCGGCCTGAGCCGTCCCGACCCAGCACCTTCGTAACAAACCGGGATTGGACACCGCAACTTCGTTACAAAGGGACGGCGCCGGACGTGGGCCAGCGACCAACCGCCTACACCACCGGGTTCACCGACCGGTTGTGCATGAGCAGGGACAGCAGGTCCTCGGGGGGGCCGACCACGTACGCGTCGTCTCCGGCCTGCAACTTGGTCTGGCTGCGGGGCAGGTGCTCGAGGCCGTCCTTGCGGGTCAGGGCAATGACGCGTGCGCGCATCGGCAGGTCGAGCATCGACATGCCCGCGAGACCGCCTTCGGCCCGCACGGTCAACCGTCCGGCGATGAAAGCCTGCTGGTCGACGGCGAAGGTCGCGATCACGTCAAGGCCCAGGGCCGCCGACACGAACCAGGGAGCAGAGACCGCGGAGACGCTGCGCACATGGTGGAAGTGCAGCCGCTGCTCGAGCATGGCGGCCAGACGCCGGTCGAACACCCGCATGACCACCGGCACGTCCGTGGCTCTCTCCGCCAGGCTGTCCCGAACGGCCAACCCGGTCTCCAGGTTGGCGTATTCGTCGGACGTCAGAACGGCCACCCCTTGGGCGACCGGCAGATTGGCCGACAACAGGGTCTGCGGCTGAGTCGCGTCCGCCGCGATCACAGGTACTCCCAACGCCCGCGCCCTGCCTATGTGGCGGTTGCTCGAATCGCGCTCCACGACGACGACCTGTTGGCCCATTTCGACCAGCCTCTCAACCACCGCGACCCCGAGTGACCCGAGGCCCACGACGATCACGTGGGCGGACATCCCCGTCACCCGCAGCAGGCCGAACGTGGCCGCGATGCGACGGCTCACGAGGAATTCCGTGACCACGGCGTACAGGAATGCCATCAGCAACGCGGCCGTGATCATCACGAGGATGGCGATGACCCGCAGGTAACCGGGTTGGGCGTCGAAGGCGAAGTCGCCGTACCCCACGGTGGTGAGGGTCTCGACCGCGAAGTAGAACGCATCCACCGTATCCATGCCGCCCCCGGGGGCGTCGACGTACCCGAGGATCAGGATTATTGCGAAGGCCACGCCCACTGCGAAAAGCGCGCCCAGCGTCCATATGAGCGCATTGTTGGAGCCGTAGGAGAGAGTGTGGGCCAGTGCCTGTAACGGGTGGCGCGTGGACCCGTGCGGTTTGGCCGGGACTCCGAGCACCTCGGCGGGCACGTCGGTGAGGTTCATCAACTCGGTCTCGGACCCGACCAGGGCCACCTGGTCGTGTTCATGCACGTAGTACTCACGGCTCGGGCACACAGCCTGAGAGCCGTCGGGATGCATGACCACGATTGGCGCCAGTTCGCCGAAGAGGTCCAGCAGCCGTCCCGACCGTGTCATCTCGAGTTCCCGCACGACGTAGTCGTCCCCGGCCACCTGCAGACGGTGCAACCGCTCGTCGAGCACCGACTCGACGAAGGTCGGCGCTGCCAGGTCTGCGGGGTTCACGACCAGACCCCTGGGAATCGCCGACTTGACGGCCCGTCCCACCGCCGCGTTGGACTGACGTACGATCACGCGCGTTTGCGGCGCGAGTTCCTGCACCAACAATGCGGACTCAAGGCATCGCAGGTCGTCGTCCTCGACACAGACCACGCACAGCGCCCCTGCCAGACCCGCGGCCCAGAGACTGTCCGGGTTACGGGGGCTGCCTGCAATACGCGGAACCGACAGCGCTTGCACCGCGCGCAGGTGCTGGTCCTGGGTTTCCGTGCCGACGATCGACACCCGGATGCCGGCGGACTGCAGCAATTCCACGACGCGTACGCCGAGCCCCTCGAGCCCACAGACGATGACGTGGCCGAGCCATTCGCGGGGATCAGATCCGTCCATAACAACCCGAACGCTACCCATCAACTCCGCCTGATGTGCGGGTTCCCCGATCCCCGGCCCCGGCAATGGTTCACACGGGATCAGGCGAGCGCACGGTCGACTCGCGCGCCATGATCGCCAAGGCGTACCGTCGCAATTGATCACCGGGCGAGGAGTCAGATTGAGGCAGCAACTAGGTGACATTCTGGTCGAATGGGGAGCCGTCACCCCCATCGAGCTCAGGCATTGCCTAGCCATCCAGGCCAGCGAACCCGCACGTCGGCGCCGACGACTCGGCAGGATCCTTCTCGACGAGGAACGCGTCACGGAGATCACCCTCGCGGCAGCGCTGGCCCAGTTGCACGGCCTGAAATACGTGGATCTCGCACAGGAGCAGATCGACCCCGATGTCGCTCACACCATCCCGCAGAATGTGGCCAAACGTGCCCTGGTCCTGCCCCTGTCCAAGAATTCGGACACTCTGCGGGTCGCCGCAGCCGACCCCGTGGACGTGGTCGGTCTCGACGACGTCCGAATGTACCTGCAACGCACATTCCGGGGATCGCGGGTCGAGGTCGTGGTCGCTCCGGAAAGCCAGATCCGCCGCCGGCTGGCCACCGCCTGGAGCGAGGCCGACGCCGCGGAAGCATTGGAGGGCTTCGACGTCGAGGAATCCGTCAGCACCGCCGCCCAGGAAACACAGGGGGCCGATGCCGGTGCCGTGGCGGCTGTCCATCAGATCCTCGCGACGGCGATCCGGATCGGTGCCAGCGACGTGCACATCGAACCGATGGCCGAGGAAGTCCGCATCCGCATGCGTGTCGACGGCGTGCTGCGCAAGGTGATGACCCTGCCGCGCTCGGGCCAGGCTCCCTTGACCTCACGCGTGAAGATCATGGCCAACATCGACATCGCACAGAAGCGCATTCCGCAAGACGGCAGAGCCCGGATACTGCTCGATGGCATGGCGCGCAACGTCCGGGTCTCGACGCTGCCCACGCTGCACGGCGAGAAGGTGGTCATCCGCCTGCTGACCGACATCGGCGAACTACCGGCTCTGACCACGCTGGGCATCCCACCTGCGCAACTGGCGATCGTGCACCAGGCGCTGCGCGGATCGCAGGGTCTGGTCCTGATCGCAGGTCCGACCGGTTCGGGCAAGACCACGACCATGTACTCGGCCATCAACGAGGTCGTGACCGGCGAGCGCAACCTGATCACGCTCGAGGATCCGGTCGAGATCGAACTGCCGGGCGTCAGTCAGGTCCAGATCGATGAGAAGTCCGGCATGACGTTCGCAGCGGGCCTGCGTTCAGTGTTGCGACAGGACCCGGACATCATCATGGTGGGCGAGATCCGGGACAAGGAGACCGCCGACCTGGCGATCCGGGCCGCCTTGACCGGTCACTTGGTTCTGGCCACCGTCCACACCAACGACGCACCTTCGGCAGTCATCAGGCTCGCCGACATGGGGGTACCCCGGTACTTGATCGCCTCCTCGCTGCTGCTTGTGATGAGCCAGCGACTGCTGCGACGGCCCTGCCCGGCATGCCTGTACGCGGAGTATCCGGACGAGCAGACCTGCGAACGCTTGGGCCTCAGCGATGCGCAGGCGGCCGCAATGGTCCGCGGGCGGGGCTGCGAGAAATGCGACGCCGACGGGTACCGCGGGCGGACCGGGGTCTTCGAGATCCTGCCCGTGACGCGGACCGTGCGCACCGCTTTGATGGCTGGCGGCGACGAAGCGCAATTGGCTGCGGCAGCGCGCCCGGAGGGCTGGAAACCGCTACTCGAGGCAGGCGTCGACAGCGCGGTGAACCAGCGCACGACGGCCACCGAGTTACTCAGAGTGCTGTTGTCAGGAACTCAGTAACCGCCGCACGAACAGATCTGCTACAGACCGGACACCAGAACCGGTCGCAGTGACCCCACGCGGCTGCCAGTCCCCAGTTGGCTCCTGTTGTTGGAGCCCCAGCACATGGTGCCCAGCGCTGTGACGGCACAGGAGTGGTAGCCACCGGCCGCGACCGAGGTGACCGTCCCCGACAGCAGGACGCTGGCCGGACTCAGCCGGTCGATCTGGGATCCGTCGCCGAGCCGGCCGCTCTGGTTCCGCCCCCAGCACCGCATGCCGCCACCGTCGAGGGCCGCGCACGTGTGATAGGCCCCCGCCGACAGGGCACGCGCGCTCGGCACACTGATCCGTGTCGGGACGAGCCGGTCATGGGTGCTGGCGTCTCCGAGTTGTCCGTAGTCGTTGCCGCCCCAGCACCGAACCTGGTGGTCGACCTGCAATGCGCATGTGTGGAAGACCCCGGCCGTCACCGAATCCACCGATGAGATGACTGACCGCACGGGGGTAGTGGAATCCGCCTGTGAGCCGTCGCCGAGTTGGCCGTGGTCGTTGAGCCCCCAACACCACGCCGATTTGTCGGACAACACCGCACACGAATGGGCATAACCAGTCGCCACCGAGACGGCGTTGGAGATCCCGGGCACACGAACCGGGTTCGGCTCGGACGCGGAGGCGGCAACCCCGAGTTGACCGTGATCGTTGCGGCCCCAGCAGCGCACCGTTGCGTCGTCCAGAACCGCGCACGTGTGGTCCCCGCCTGCTGCCACTGTCACCACATCTGTGATGTTCGTGCGCACCGGCACGCTGGATGCCTTCGTGTTGCCCCGACCCAGCTGACCGTAGTCGTTGCTCCCCCAGCACCACAGATCACCGTCACTTTGTCGCGCACAGGTGTGGTCCCCGCCGGCGGCGACCTGGACGACGTCAGGGAGATCGACGACCTGCGGCGTATCGGCGTCGTCGGTCGATCCGTGCCCCAACTGCCCACTGGTGTTCGCTCCCCAGCATTCGACCAAGTCCGAGGAGGTGTCGGCATCCGAGTTGTCCAACAGAGCGCAGGTATGGGCAGTGCCCGTGGTCACCGCGGTCGCCCGACCGAGGGTCCGGGTGGTCAGCACCGCGGGCACACTCGCGTTACCCGCACGATCGAGCATGAACACCCCATAGCTGTAGGTCGTATGCGGTTTGAGTCCGGTGTCAACTGCGCTCGTCGCCAGTCGATCCACGCTCACCACCCGTCCGTCTTCAAGACTGGTCGGAGGAGCACTTCCGGTCTTGCGCCTGACCGCCACCATCTGCAGATCCGGCGCCTGACCATTCACCCAGCGCAAGGACACCGACCCGGTCGAACGAGCCGTCACCTCCAGCCCGGACGCAGGGCCCGGCGGGTAACTGTCGGTCTTCGGGTTCCACAAGTACTGCAGCCGAAGTTTCGCGCGTTTGCTCTTCCGGACTTTGACCCGGACGGGCAGATTGGGCACGGCCGAGGTTCCGCCGCCCGACACGATGGGTGCGGCCCACACCCGGTAAACGCCGGGGCGCAGGCGACGCAGCTTGCCGCCCTTGGGCAACTTCTTGCGGTACTTCTTACCCGCGACCGTGATCTTCGCCGCACGCCCCTGCGGCACACCCTTGGCGACCACTCTCAACGATCCGCGGCGGTGACGCTTCTTGAACGCGACGACCGTGGCCTTGGCGGGGTTCTTCGCGGTCACCGCTGAGGTGACCGCAGCCGTGGCGCTGGGCACCGCCGACGCGGGCACAGTGGCGGGGAACAGCGAGATCGCCGGTGCCAGCGCGAGTGCCGCAACCACCGACCTTTTCATCCTCACCACCGATCCCGCGTTCCGTTTCAAAGTATGTGCCTTCAGTGTCTTGAAACCCGGCTCAATGCGACTTCCTGTCACGTGTGTCCGATGACCGACCCGTTCGGGTGGTGATGAAATATCCGACTCCTGCGCCGGCCCCGGCCGCGACGGCCACCGACGACAGTGTCTGGCTGTCCAGCAGTCGGCCGAGGACGGCGACGATGATCGCGCACCCGACGGCCACCAGCAATGACACGAGAATCGACCTACCCATCCCTCGAGACTAGATCACCGCTGGACCCGTCAGCACGGGGCGTGGGCTACAGGAGAGTCGCGTGGTGCGCTGTCCACGGGTTCTCATGGCCCGCGCGTCGCCCCAGCCGCATCGCGATTGTGACGAAGGTTCGGCCCGTTCCCCAGTGTTGTGACGAAGGTGCGCGGTCGGACTCGTTCGGACTGCGCACCTTCGTAACGAACCGGGTCAGACACCCGCACCTTCGTCACAGACGGTTCGCGCGGAGACCTCCACTGCGCGGTTGGGCCCGTCCCCCAGACACCGGGCAGTCAGATCTGCGCCGTTCGCGTGCTCGCCTGCGTGGGGAGTCGGCCCACCTGCCCTTGCGGGCACCGCGACCACCTTCGTCGCGGATGGCGTAACCCCCGATTCCAGCTCCGTGGCCCAGCCCGTCAGGACCGCTTTTGCGTCGACCTCACGGGGCACGGTACCGCCAATACTGCATCTCCTTCTCGTGTCCGCTGCCGACCCTCGGTCGCGCCGACTGGCGGCCTGGGAATCCCGGTAGTCATCCGCCGACGGTTCAGGCCGGAGATGCCGGGCGCAAATCGCTCGGGTTAGAGAACGTGCACGACGTTAGAGAAGCCACACGTGCGTTCACTAACCTCGTGCACGTTCTCTAACCTCGCGACCATTCTCTAACCTCGCGGCACACTTCTACGGCGCCGAGTACACGAGCCGTCTTCGGACGAGGGCTCGGGGACGCCATCGCCGACCTCGCAGGAGTCGCGGTCTGGCTGGCGGCCGCGGACCGCTGACCGTGGTTGCCCCAGAGCCGCTGCCTTCGACGAACGAGGCCACACCTGAGGCCGTGACGGGCGAATGCAGCCCCCAACGACCACGGGATGGATGACACCGAGGAGCCTCTTGTCGGGACACGAGATCCACACGGTAACCGCCGTGTGGCACGGTCGCTGATTCGGGCCGTGGGCGGGACGCGAACGTCACGGTTGGTGACCGATCAGTTCACTTGGACGCTGCGGAACCGCCTCAGTCGCAGGCTGTTTAGGACCACGAACACCGACGAGAACGCCATTGCGGCCCCAGCGACCATCGGGGTCAGTAGTCCGGCCATCGCCAGCGGGATCGCCGCGCTGTTGTAGGCAAAGGCCCAGAACAGGTTCTGCTTGATCGTGCGGAGTGTCTGCCGACTGAGCCGGATCGCATCCACGATGCCCAGCGGGTCGCTGCGGACCAGCGTGATGTCGCTGGCTGAGATGGCCACGTCGGCCCCGGCGCCCATAGCGATCCCCAGATCGGCTTGAGCCAGTGCTGCGGAATCGTTGACCCCGTCACCGACCATGGCCACCCGCCCGCCGGCTTCCTGGAGTTGCGCAACCGTCACCTGCTTCGCCAGTGGTTTGACCTCGGAAATCACATCGTCGATGCCCACGGAGCGTGCAACGGCGTTTGCCGTCGCCGACGAGTCCCCGGTCAGCAGCACTGTGTGCAGACCCAGACCCTGCAACTGGTGCACTGCTTGCTCGCTGCTAGGCCGGATAGTGTCCGTCACGAATATCCGGCCCCGGACCTCCCCGTTCCAGGCCGCCACGACGGCAGCCGATTCGTCGGGCAGGTCGTAGCCAAGCGTCCGCAGCCATCGAGCGCTTCCGACCACAACGCGAACTCCGTCGATGGTGCCTGAAACGCCATGGCCCGGCACAGCCTGGAAGTCCGACAACCGCCCCCGCTCGGGCAGCGCGTCGGCGATCGCGCGCCCCAACGGGTGCTCGCTGGCGGACTCGAGCGTTCCGACCAGCCGGGCGAACTCTGGCGATTCGCTGTCGATGACCACCTCGATGCGACCCTCGGTGAGGGTGCCGGTCTTGTCCAGCACGACGGTGTCGATGGCGCGGGTGCGTTCCAGGATCTCGGGGCCGGAGATGAGCACCCCCATCTGTGCCCCTTTCCCGGTGCCGACCAGGATCGCCGTCGGGGTTGCCAGTCCCAGAGCGCACGGGCAGGCGATAATCAGGACAGCGACGGCCGCAGTGAACGAATCGGTCCACCCTGCGCCGCTGAGCAGCCACCCGGCCGCCGTCAGGATCGCCAGGGCGAGGACCACGGGCACGAACACCGAGGAGACCCGATCGGCAAGACGCTGCACCGGAGCCTTGCCGGTCTGCGCCCGTTCAACCGCGGCCGCGATCTGCGCGAGTTCCGTGTCCGAACCGACCCGTTCGGCTCGGGCGATGAGGCGTCCCGTCTGGTTCACCGCCGCGCCGATCACCGGATCCCCGGGACCGACCTCGACCGGGACGGATTCACCGGTGATCAAGGCGTTGTCGACTGCCGAGGCACCGGAGACGACCACTGCGTCGGTGGCGATGCGTTCCCCGGGCCGGACGACGAACTCGTCGCCGACCAGGAGTTCGCCGATCGGGACCAGGACTTCGACGCCGTTGCGCAGGACAGTCGCCTCCTTGGCCCCCATCTTCAGCAGCGAGGTCACCGCCTCCCCCGCACGCCTCTTGGCGCGGGCTTCGGCGTATCGACCGGCCAACAGGAATGTCGTAACCGTGACCGCCACTTCGAAGTAGATGTGGCCGCCCGTGAACAGCGACACCAAGGACCATGTGTACGCCGCGAGCACGCCCAGACTCACGAGAGTGTCCATCGTGGTGCCGCCGTGCCTGGCAGCGTTGAAGGCCGCCCGGTGGAACGGCCACGCGCTCCACACCACCACCGGGGTGGCCAGCAGTGCGACGACCCACTTGACCGCGGTCGATTCCGGCATGGTCATCGACATGACGATCACCGGTACCGCCAGCACGGCAGCAACGATCAGCCGTCTGAGCAGGGTCGGGTCGGCGTAGACGTCGTGGTCGTGGTCGGCCTCATGCTCCGAGGCGCCGTAGCCGGCTTTCTCCACCGCCGCGACACAGTCGTCGACGCTGACTCGCGCGGGCAACTGGACGTGCGCCGTGTGGGTCGCGAAGTTGACGGTCGCCTCGACACCGGGCAGAGCGTTCAGTTTCTTCTCGATCCGGGCTGCGCACGAAGCGCAGGTCATCCCCTCCAGTTCGAGATCAACGCTGTTGCTCACGGCAGGCTAACAACGTTGGGCCGGGTCGGTATTCCCCCGGCCATGCACCCGAGCGGGCGGCCGTTGGCCTCGGACCGAAGCGTTGTGACGAAGGTGCGGGGCATCCAGCGGGCGCCTAGCCCCCACCTTCGACACACAGCACACTCACCGGCCCCAACTTCCTCACAAAGACCCGCCGGTGGCCTCGGACCGAAGCGTTGTGACGAAGGTGCAGGGCATCCGGCGGCGTTGTGACGAAGGTGCGGGGTCCAGCGGGCGCCTAGCCCCCACCTTCGACACACAGCACACTCACCGGCCCCAACTTCCTCACAAAGACCCGCCGGCGGCCGGCTGAGCCGGATGAGCCAGATCACGCCGGGAGGCCACCTTCTCCTACGCGTTGCGGACGAACAGTCCTAACACCGCCGCCAGCGACAGGACCGAGCGAGGTTCGTAGGCGGCTCGCCACAATCCGCCGTGATTGGCGGCATCGGCGAACAGGTTCATCGGGTTGTGCAGGTCCCGCGCCGGATTGGACGCGGATTGCGGATCGCGCAGGTCCCGCACGAGCAACGCCGCCATGAGCATGTTCGCCGTCGAGGGCGCGAAGACTTCGATCCCGAACCGACCGGCACCGGCGTATGCGGCCGAGAGCGCACGGTTCTTCAGCACCGACCGGGTGCGCGTGGCCGGCGCGACGTTGAGCGACACGGTCTGTCCCGCCTGCCTGGCAACTATCGCGCGCCATCTCTGCAGCCGTTTGGCCAACGCGTAGTTCGGGCCCTGCTGTGGAACCAGGCAGTCTGCGATTCCGACCTCGTGGCCGGTGTCATCGATGACGGTCTCCCGGTAGGCCGGCGCGAAGAGGTTCGCCAGGTGCAGGGGCGCCTGCAGCAGCCGCCGGGTACGTCGTGCCTGCCATCTCTCGCGGGCCATCGCCACCGCAGCCTCCGGGACCGCGAACACATCGGTCGGAGTGGCCAGGAACGCCAGCGAGACCTCGGGGTTCGACCGCGAGAGCAGGACCGTCAGCGCATCGATCGCCATGGAGACGCGCACATGCAGGCCACCGTCTGCGTATGCGTAGTTGCCGAGCGTGAAGGCACCCTCGATCTCACGCAACCAGGCCAGCACGGCGTCGGCCCCCGAGATCACATCGACGCCGGCGAGGCCTGCCACCCGCGAGTCGGACACTGTGTCGACGTTCACCGACCCCCGCGGAACCGGCACCGCCAGCCGGCCGGCCGAGGACTTCCCCGTCGCCATGATCCGGTCCCACGCGGCCTGGTTGGGCAGATCCACTGCATAGACGGTGGCACCCCAGTCGAGCAGCTGCCGCAGCGGTCCCATCTCCGCAGCAGCCCCCACAACAGCCACTTGGACGCCGGTGAGATCCAGCCATTCCGGGTTGGCCATCACCGCGCGCACAGCATCGGCGAACGATGGTTCGGTCACGCCGCGGGCAACCCAGTCGTCGAGTTGTCGGTGCAGGTCCCCGCCGGAGAGCCGCCGGCCCCGGTAGGGAACCGAGAAGTCCGTGATCCGCTCGTTGCGTCCGATGACCTCGAAAGTGTCCATCCCCTCGTGATCGCTGACGGACAGCGCGGCCAACAAGGGCCGATCGCTCTCCGCGTCGCTCCACACGAACCTGTCGTGCAGCGAGTCCAGACCACTCTGGGACACCTCAACCGCGGCCTGCGGGTTGGCCGCCGCGACAACCACGAGTTCGCGAATGGCCTCCAAGTATCCGCTGCGCCAGTCCTTGATCGCCTCCACCCGCCGGGCGGCCGCCGGATCAACCCCTCGCAAAGCGTCCGCGATGACCGCGCGGCCGGTGGCCGTCGTGCTCCGTGCTCCGCTGCTGGCCGCCGGGAAGTCGACTGCCTTCTGCATGGTTGATCAATGTACCCGTGCGCCGACGGTCACGGCAGTCCGTAGAAGATGCGTTCCATGACCTGGCGGGCCCGCCGGGTGAGCCGGCGGTAGTCCTCCGGCACTGCTCCGCGGTCTTGCGGTGGGTAGTGCAGCAAGTGCGCGACCCGGGCCAGAGTGCGGTAGTCGGTGGGCACGGAATCACTGGCCCGCCCGGAACTGAGCATGATCGCATCACGGATCGAGGAGGCCAGCCGCCATGCATCCACGAGCCGGTCACAGTCCTGCTCTTCGATCAGACCCGTCGCCGCACAGTGTTCGAGGACGGCCACCGTGCGGGGGGTGCGCAACTCTTCGACCTCGTGCCCGTGCTGCAGCTGCTGCAACTGCGCGACCCACTCGACGTCGGTGAGACCGCCGCGCCCGAGTTTGACGTGCATGGCCGGGTCCGCCCCGCGCGGAAGCCGTTCGGCCTCCATCCGCGCCTTGAGCCGGCGCATCTCGGTCAGGTCCGCTGGGCTCACACCGCCGCTCGGGTACCGGATGGGATCAATCACCGCGACGAACGCGTCCTGCAGAGCCGGGGACCCCGCGACCGGCCGGGCCCGCAGCAGGGCCTGGGCCTCCCATGCGGCCGACCATCGCCGGTAGTACGCCTCATACGACGCCAGCGACCGCACGAGCGGGCCGTTGCGGCCCTCCGGTCGCAGGTCGGTGTCCATGTCGATCGGCGGATCGGCGCTCGGCAGGGACAACAGCCGGCGCAATTCGTTGGCCACCGCCAGCGCGGCGTCCGAGGCCATCGTCTCATCGACGTCCGGGCGGGTTCGGTACACGAACATCGCATCTGCGTCCGAGCCGTAGCCCAACTCCTCGCCCCCATATCGGCCCATCCCGATCACGACGAATTCGATGAGGTCCTCGGCGCACCGCCCGTCAAATTCAATCGCCTGCGTGGCGACTGCCAGTGCGGCCTGAATCGTCGCATCCGCGATGGCCGACAAGGCCAGACCGACTTCGTCGACGGACAACTGGTCGAGGCAGTCTGCGGCCGATATCCGGAACAGCTCACGGCGACGAGTCGCCCGGATCGCGGCGATCGCCGCCTCCGGGTCGCTCTGCCGCAACCCTGCCGTCACCGCCTCCACCGAGATGTCGGCCGCAGGGCGGGCGCGCAGGTTCTCGTTGTCGGCCAGGATCTGGACCGCTTCCGGTGCCCGCAGCAGAAGGTCCGTGGTGAAACGCGACGACGCCAGAATGTACGCCATGTTCTCCGCCGTCTGCGATTCGTCGCGCAACAGCCGCAGGTACCACGGCGTCGATCCCAGTTCGTCGGAGACCCGGCGGAATCCCAGCAGCCCGGCATCCGGATCCGGGCAGTCCGCGAACCAGCCGAGCATCACCGGCAGCAGGGTTCGCTGGATGGCAGCACGCCGGCTGACGCCGTTGGTCAAGGACTCAAGATGGCGCAGGGCCCCCTTTGGGTCCTGGTAGCCCAGCGCGCGCAGACGCTCTTCGGCAGCTTCCGGGGTCAATCTGGCCTCGCCGGAATCAAGCCGGGCCACCGCATTGAGCAACGGCCGGTAGAACAACTTCTCGTGCAGGCGTCGCACTTGTCTGACCTGCTTGGCGAAAGCCGCCTCGATCTCGGCAGCCGGGTCCGTACGCATGCCCATCGACCGGGCGACGATCCGCAACTCGGATTCCCGGTCGGGGAACAGATGCGTGCGCCTCATCTGCCGCAGCTGCACGCGGTGCTCCAGGATCCTCAAGAAGCGATAGGCCGCAGACAGGCCGGCCGCATCCTCACGACCGACGTATCCCCAGATCGCCAGCGCCTCGAGCGCGTTGAGCGTCGCCCGGGATCGCAGCGTGACGTCGCTGCGGCCGTGCACCAATTGCAGCAGTTGGACGGCGAACTCGACGTCGCGCAGCCCACCTCGACCCAGTTTGATCTCCCGGGCCGCCTGCTTCTCGGGAATATGCGCCTCGACGCGCCTGCGCATGGCCTGCACGTCGTCGACGAAGTTCTCCCGGTCTGCCGCCGACCACACGAAATCGATGACCGCGTCGACGTACCCGGCCCCCAGTTCCAGGTCCCCGGCCGCCGGCCGGGCTTTCAGCAGCGCCTGGTACTCCCAGGTCTTGGCCCACTTCGCGTAGTACGCGACGTAGGAGTCCACTGTCCGCACAAGGGCACCCGCCTTGCCCTCCGGTCGCAGCGCGGCATCCACCTCCCAGATGGAGCCCTCCGACGTCGCAGCGTTGGCGATCTGCATCAGTTTGCTGGCGATCTGCTGACCAGCGCGCATGGCTTCGTCTTTGGAGGCATCACCATTGGGCTCCGCGACGAACACCACGTCGACGTCGGAGATGTAGTTGAGTTCCTCGGCACCGCACTTGCCCATCGCGACGACGGCGAGTCGCACCGTGGAAGCCGCATCCCCGACCTGGGTGGCCGCCAGCTCGTAGCAGGCCTGCAGGGCCGCATCCGCAAGCCCGGTGAGTTCGGCCATCGTGGTCGGCAACAGCGCCTCGCCGGAGAGATCCCGAGCCGCTACGCCCAGTAGTTCGCGCCGGTACGCCACCCGTAGATCGAGCATGGGATTGTCTCCGCAGATCGAGGCGAGGATCCTCTGCGTGGCGCCCTGCGCGTTGTCGGGCACAACGGCTTCGACCAGTTTCGGGTAGCGCTGCAGGAAACCGCCGAGGCTCTCCGAGAGTCCGATCAGGGACAGCAGGCGGGTCTTGTGGACCGGATCCGCGAGCACCGCCCGGCACGCCGGATTGTCGGCAGCGATGTCGACCAGCACCGTAAGTGCGCGGTCTGGGTCTGCCGCCATCACGAAGTCGGCAGGATCCAGCACGTCGTCGTAGCCGGCCTCGGAGAGCACCAGCATGCGATCAGCAGCCGCCTCGGCGTCGGTGAAGCCGATCCGTACGAACTCGGACTGCAGGCTGGCCCGGCGGGGACTCATAGCGACAGGTACCGCTCCAACTCGAAGCGGGTCACATGCGAGCGGTACTCCTGCCACTCGCGCTTCTTGTTGCGCAAGAAGAAGTCGAAGACGTGTTCGCCGAGGGTCTCCGCCACGAGTTCGGAGTTCTCCATGGCGGTGATGGCCTGCTCGAGGGTGCCGGGCAGGGGTTGCAGGCCCAGCGCCCGGCGCTCCCCGTCGGTCAGCGCCCAGACATCGTCCTCGGTCGCCGGGGGCAGTTCGTACTTCTCCTCGATGCCTTTGAGCCCGGCGGCCAGGATCAACGCATAGGCCAGGTAGGGGTTCGTGGCACTGTCCAGCGACCTGAACTCGACTCGGGTCGACTGCCCCTTCGCCGGTTTGTACATGGGCACCCGCACGAGCGCCGACCGGTTGTTGTGCCCCCAGCAGATGTAACTGGGCGCCTCTCCCCCACCGGCAAGGCGCTTGTACGAGTTGATCCACTGGTTGGTGACGGCGGTGATCTCGGGCGCATGGCGCAACAGGCCCGCGATGAACTGCCGTGCGAGTACTGACAGTTGCAGATCGGCTCCGGGCTCGAAGAAGGCGTTCGAGTCACCTTCGAAGAGGCTGACATGCGTGTGCATACCGGAGCCCGGGTGATCGGTGAACGGCTTGGGCATGAAGGAGGCCACGACGCCGTGTTCCAGCGCCACCTCTTTCACCACCAGCCGGAACGTCATGATGTTGTCCGCCGTCGTCAGGGCATCGGCGTAGCGCAGGTCGATCTCCTGCTGGCCGGGGCCGCCCTCGTGGTGGGAGAACTCCACAGAGATTCCCATGTGCTCCAGCGTGGAGATCGCCTGCCGCCGGAAGTCCTGGCCGGCTGGATGCGGGCTGTGGTCGAAGTACCCGACACTGTCAACCGGGACCGGGGCCGTGCCCTCCTCAGGCAGGTCCTTGAACAAGAAGAACTCGATCTCGGGATGGGTGTAGAAGGTGAACCCCTGCTGGGCGGCCCGGGCCAACTGTCGCTTGAGGACCCAGCGCGGGTCCGCGTACGACGGTGAGCCGTCGGGGAGCAGGATGTCGCAGAAGATGCGGGCGACCGGCATGTCGTCACCGCGCCACGGGAGTACCTGGAAACTGGCTGGATCGGGTTTGGCGAGCATGTCCGACTCGGTGACTCTCGAGAAGCCTTCGATCGCCGACCCATCGAACCCGATGCCCTCGGCGAACGCCCCTTCGAGTTCGGCCGGTGCGATCGAGACCGACTTCAGGATGCCCAGCACATCGGTGAACCACAGCCGTACGAAGCGGATGTCACGTTCCTCGATGGTGCGCAGAACGTACTCTGTCTGCTTGTCCATGGCCCCATCCTGCCGTATCGACTATGGGGCTGTCGGTCTGCGGCCACGCAGCCTTGCATTCCCGGGCAGCGCACGATTGTGACGAAGGTGCCGTCCCGGTCACCTGCTATGTGACGAAGGTGCGGGGTCGCGTCCGCCGGGACCGCCCAACAACGTGACATTGGCGCTCCTGGCCTCGCAACTTCGTCACAACGGTTCAGCCGAGGCTCGCGGAGTTGATGGACCCAGTGGGAGTTCGTCGCCGATCAGGGTTTGCCAGACTGGGCGTATGGCACGTTTGCGGATAGCGTTGGCGCAGGTCAATCCCACGGTCGGTGACCTGCTGGGCAACCGGGCTCTGGTGGTGGAGACCACTGCCGCGGCTGCCGCCTCCGGCGCCGAACTCGTCGCCTTCCCGGAGATGATGCTGACCGGGTACCCCGTCGAGGACCTCGCGCTTCGCCCGAGTTTCCAGCGCGCCTGCGACCAGTCGCTGCAGACACTCGCCCGCGACCTTGACGCTGCAGGACTGGGAGCGACCGTGGTGGTGGTCGGCCATCTGGCACCCCCGCCACCGGATGCGTCCGACCGCCGGGGGTACAACGCCGCCGCAGTCCTGCATGGGGGGTCTGTGGTCGCCGACTACGCGAAACACCACCTGCCGAACTACGGCGTCTTCGACGAGCAACGCTACTTCCGCTCCGGGGAAAGTGGCTGCCGGATCCGTGTCGGTGAGGTCGATGTCGCGCTGGCCATCTGTGAGGACATCTGGGTCAGCGCCGGGCCCCTGGTCGCACTCGGCGCGAACCCGCCGGGCGTCCTGCTTGTGATCAATGGCAGTCCGTACGAGCGCAACAAGGATGACGTCCGGCTGGGGCTGTGCGCACAGCGGGCACGCGAACTCGGCAGTGCGGTCGCCTACGTCAACATGTGGGGTGGGCAGGACGAGTTGGTGTTCGACGGCGACTCGATGATCGTCGATGCCGGCGGCGAACTGCTCGCCCGCTCCCCGCAATTCGTGGACCATCTCCTGATCAGCGATATCGATGCCCCGGCGAGCAACGGTCCGGTGGACCTCGAAATACCCGGCAGTCCCGGCGGCGAGTCGGTGCAGGCCTCGATCGCGCGGCCGCTCAGTGACGCCCGGGAGGTCTACATGGCCCTGGTCACAGGGTTGCGCGACTACATCCGGAAGAACGGGTTCACCTCGGTGGTCCTCGGAATGTCCGGGGGGATCGACTCGGCCCTGGTCGCCGCTATCGCGTGCGACGCAATAGGACCTCAGAACGTCCACGGCGTACGCATGCCGAGCGAGTACTCCTCAGAACACTCCCTGGCCGACGCGGCGGAATCCGCAGTGCTGACCGGTATGAACCTGCGCACGATCCCGATCAACGACATGGTCCAGGCCTATCGGCGCAACCTTGATCTCAGCGGCCTCGCAGCGGAGAATCTCCAGGCCAGGGTGCGCGGGGCCGTCCTGATGGGGATCAGCAACTCCGAGGGTCAGTTGGTCCTGGCCACGGGCAACAAGAGCGAACTGGCCGTGGGCTATTCCACGATCTACGGTGATGCGGTGGGCGGATTCGCCCCCATCAAGGATGTGCCCAAGACGCTCGTCTGGGAGATGGCGAGGTGGCGCAACGAGTCCGCGGCGCGCGCCGGGCAGGCAGGTCCTATCCCGCCGAACAGCATCGAGAAGCCCCCGTCGGCGGAACTGCGGCCCGACCAGCTGGACACCGATTCACTGCCCGACTACATACCACTCGACCGCCTGCTGGAGGACTACGTCGGCAGCGACCTGGGGCCGACTGAGATGGTCGCGCGCGGGCACGCCCCCGACCTCGTCGCCCGGATCGTGCAACTGACGGACGCCGCGGAATGGAAGCGCCGTCAGTACCCGCCCGGCACCAAGATCACGTTCAGGGCCTTCGGCCGGGACCGGCGGCTGCCGATCACGAATCGCTGGCGGGAGCACCCTTGAGCATCCCCGCCAGGGCCATGTCCACCACTCCCGCGATCGTGGCGCCGGATCGGTAGCCGCGCGCGCGATGCATCCCCAGCACGACCGCAGGCGCACTCAGGCAGGTCAGCGCCACCTCCAGGTCCAGGTCCGGGTCCAGCAACCCCTCGGCACACCCGCGGCGCAACACCGATCTGATGGCCTCCCTACGGGGTTGGACGACCCGGCTCATGTACAAGTCCTTGATCTGCGGATTGTGCTGCATGCCCAGCAGCCAGGTGGGGGTCATTCCCCCCGCATGCGCACCCGACACCCACTGCAGCAACGTCACCAAGGCCTCGCGCACCGGCATTCGGGACACGTCGGGCATGCTCTCGTTGATCGACGCGAAGCCTGCCTCGATCAACTCATCACGCGACCGGTACCGCCGGTAGATCGCAGCCTTCCCGACACCAGAACATGCTGCGAGTTCGTCGACCGAGAATCCATCCGGTCCCCGCTCCGCCAGCAGATCGACCAAGTGCTCGATCACCGCTCGATCCACACGCGGGTCCCGGGGTCGACCTGTGGCCGGGGGGCTCGTCATTGCGAACCCGGCCCCGCATCCGGGCGCCCGGTACGTTCCATGGGATCAGCGGCGGCCGGGGTCTGGTCGTCCTCCGCCTCGCCTTCGAAGGCGTCCGGAGCCAGATGTGTGTCCACGTCGGCGTGACCCGCATGGCCTCCCCAGGCTGCGTGCTCGGCTTGGGCAGGCAGCCGCAACAGCAGGGCAGCAAGCGCGATCAAAATCAGCAGGGCCGCGCCCAGAGCCGCGAGATGAAACGCCTGCATGAACGAGTCGATCGCGGCGGCTTCGATGCCGGCAGCCTGCTGCACGTCGAGCGCCCCAGCCGCAACCGCCCGATCGGTAGCCTCGAAGGCTCCTCCGATGGAATCTGTGACAGGCGCCTGCAACTGCTGCGGAAGATCCATGATCTGCGACTGCCCCTTGATGGAGTTGCTGTAGACAACGGCGACGACCGATGACAACACGGCGATACCGAGTGCCGCTGCCACCTGCCGCACGGTGTTCTGCACCGCCGACCCCGCCCCGGACTTCTCCGGCGGGACGGCCAGAGTCATCCGGGTGGTTGCCGGTGCGATCACGTTCCCTAGGCCGAAGCCGAGCAGGAACCACGTGACGAGCAACACCCACGCGGGGGTCTCCGGCTGCAGCAGCGTGAACGAGGCGAAGACCACTCCCGCCAGAATCAGCCCGAAACTGATGACTTTGCGGGCGCCGAACCGCTCGACCATCTTGGCGCTGCGCGGTGCAGCCAACAACTGTCCGACGGCCACCGGCAAGGTGAAGGCCCCAGCCTGCAAGGGGCTGTAACCGCGGACCAGTTGCATGTAGAACGCCAGGAACAGCAGCGACCCGGTCATGGCCGCGAACGTCAACGAAACGGTCGTCAACGACGCCGAGAACGACTTGATGGCAAACAGCGAGATGTCCAGGGAAGGGTGATCGCTGCGGATCTCCAACCACAGGAACGCGAACAGGATGGCGGCACCGGTGACGATGGCACCGGCGGCTCCGATGCTCAGCCACTCCTGAGTGTCACCGCCGTGCTGGATGCCGTATACCAGCAGCAACAAGCCTGTGATGCTCATCAGCAGGCCCAGCGGATCGAGTCGCCCGGGGTTGGGGTTGCGCGACTCGGGTACCAGGATCAGGATCCCGATGACACCGACGATCACGATCGGGACGTTGATCAGGAACACCGAGCCCCACCAGAAGTGCTCGAGCAGGAACCCTCCGAGCAGCGGGCCGATGGCCACCGCACCGCCGACCGAGGCCGCCCACAGGCCGATCGCCCTGCCCCGTTCGTGCGGCGGGAAGACCACCGTGATGATGGCCAGCGTGACGGGCAGCACCGACGCCCCGCCTACCCCCATGAACCCACGCGCGAGGATCAGCTGCATCGGATCCGTGGCGAAGGCACTGAGCCCCGATGCGAATCCGAAGAGCAGCATGCCGATCACCAGAATCCGCTTGCGGCCGTACCTATCGCCCAGGACACCCCAGGTGAACAGGAGGGCTGCGAACACCAGCGTGTACGAGTTGATCGCCCAGACGATCTGGTTCTGGCTGGCCTCCAGGTCCTCCTGGATGGTCTTCAATGCCACGTTGAGCACCGTGTTGTCCAGCACGACCACCAGCAGGCTGACCAGCAGAACAGCCAGGATCTGCCACCGCCGGGCATGCCCGGTGTGAGTGTCGGGATGGTCCGTGCGTTCATCCATGTCGCGGCTCCGATTTCGAAACGATGTCGTTCCGAAAGTCTAACGGCGGCCTTCGCAGGCTCACAACCGCGCCCTGGCCCCGACCCTGGCCCGCACGTCGCTCTGGCCGGAATCGGCCGTTCTGTGTCACCATAGAGGCGTCCGGGGACTCACCGTGAGCCTCGAGGCTTTGGAGGTTGCTCCCATGTCCGATTCCCTTTATGGCCCTGCCAGCGGTCGTCGCGTGACGACCAAGGACCTCTTTGCCGCCAAGGAACGCGGCGAGAAATGGCCGATGATCACCGCCTACGACGCCCTCACCGCCGGCCTGTTCGATGCGGCCGGCATCCCCGTGATGCTGGTCGGGGACTCCGCGGCCATGGTCGTCTACGGCCACGATTCCACGATTCCGGTCACCGTGGACGAGTTGATCCCCCTGGTCGCAGCCGTCGTTCGAGGATCCCAGCGCGCGATGGTGGTCGCCGACCTTCCCTTCGGCTCCTACCAGGAGTCGCCACAGCAGGCATTGGCGACGGCCACCCGGTTCATGAAGGAGGCCGGCGCTCACGCGGTGAAACTGGAGGGCGGCGAGCGGGTGCTCCCCCACGTCGAACTGCTTACCAGTTCCGGGATCCCAGTGATGGCCCATCTCGGGCTGACCCCGCAGTCGGTCCACCAGTTCGGCGGCTACAAGGTGCAGGGCCGCGGCGAGGCCGGCCAGCGACTCATCCTGGACGCGAAGCACATGGAGAAGGCCGGCGCTTTCGCCACAGTGCTCGAGGTCGTCCCGGCCGATCTGGCTGCCGCCGTCACGACCGCCGTGTCGATACCCACGATCGGGATCGGCGCGGGCGCCGGCACCGACGCACAGGTTCTCGTCTGGCAGGACATGGCGGGATTGACACCGGGCACGCCGCCGAAGTTCGTCAAGCAGTACGCCGACCTGCGCTCCGTGCTGACCGGCGCGGTCCAGCAATGGGCCGAAGAAGTCGTCGCCGGGCAGTACCCGGGCCCGGAGCACCAGTACCGCTAAGCAGCCGCAAGACCGGTTACTGATCGGCAACCGGGAGCCCGAGCGTCCTACGGTGGGAGTAATCGATACTGCGAAGGTGATTCGATGACCCAGTCGGTCTCGGAGCGACTCGTGTACACCCAGAGCGCGGACAGCGTGGTGACCGCACTCGGCACCAGCCCCGACGAGGGACTCAGTGCCACTGAGGCGGAGCAGCGCCTGGATCGGTACGGTCCGAACGTCCTGCCCCGATCCCCCACCCCGACCGCGTGGCGGATCGCGCTGCGGCAATGGGCCGAACCGATGAACGTGATGCTCACTGTCGTGGCCCTGGTGTCTGTGGTGATCGCCCAGGAGGAGACCGCGCTGCTGGTCGGGTTCCTGGTACTCCTAAACGTCGTCCTCGGGTCGCGACAGGAACTCAAGGCGCAGGCCAGCGTCGCAGCCCTGGCGTCGCTGCAGGTCCCGAGCGCCCGCGCGGTCCGGTCCGGGACGACCGTCGAGATCCCCGCTGAGCACCTGGTGCCGGGCGACGTGGTGGTGGTGGAGGCCGGCGACCTGATCCCGGCCGATGGGCGGATCATCACCTCGGCCGCATTGGAGGTCGCGGAGAGCGCGTTGACTGGCGAGAGCGCGCCGGTGGGCAAGGACGCAGAGGTCTTGCACAACCCTGACGCCGCGCTCGGTGACCGCGGCAACATGCTCTTCCAGAACACCTCGGTGACCCGGGGCACGGCGACGTTCGTCGTGACCGGGACCGGCGCCAACACCGAGATGGGCAGGATCGCCGACATGCTCAACGCGGTGGAGCCTGTGGCATCCCCACTGCAGAAGGAGATGCGCAGTCTCTCGATCCGGCTGATGTGGGTGGCCTGGGGAGCCGTGGCCATCATCGTGGGACTTGGAGTGTGGCGTGGCGGGGACCTGAACGCCATCGTCCTGCTCGGTATCACCACGGCGATCGCAGCCATCCCGTCGGGCCTGCCCACGTTCCTTACCGCGATGCTGTCCTACGGCGCGCAGCGCCTGGCCAAGGCGAAGGCCGTCGTCAAGAACCTCAACGACGTGGAGACGCTGGGTGTCACCAGCGCCATCAACAGCGACAAGACCGGCACCCTGACCATGGACATGATGACCGCGACACGCATGTTCGCGTTCGGTCAATGGTTCACCATCGAGGGCACTGGGTACCAGAAATCCGGAGCGATTCTGCACGCGGCAGGTCGCACCGAGCCCGATTTCGACGCCCTCGGCTACGGTCTGGCCCTGTGCGGGGACGCCACCGTGGACGACACGGGAGATGTGATCGGCGATCCTACTGAGGCCGCGCTCGTCGTCCTGGCGGCCAAGATGGGCGTCGACGCGCAGACCTCCCGCAGGGAGTACCGACGCGAGGCGGAGGTTCCGTTCGACTCGGTGTACAAGTTCATGGCGACCTACCATCTGGCCCCTATGGACCAGCAGACCGAACTCATAGGGCTGATCAAGGGCGCCCCGGACGTGGTGCTGGAGCGCTGTACGACCGGGTACGTCGATGACCGGGTGGTGCCGGTGGAGGTGGTCCGCGACCAGATCCTGCAGGCCAACGAGGAATTGGCGCAACGAGGATTGCGGGTGATGTCTTTCGCGATCAGACGAATGGCGGTCGACGACCTGCCGCGGGTGCAGGACGACCCCTTGGCGGCCGTGACCGAGTTGACGTTCGTCGCTCTGGTCGGGATCATCGACCCGCTCAGACCGTCAGCCAAGGACGCCGTACGCACCGCGCTGGCGGCGGGCATCGACGTGCGGATGATCACGGGCGACCACGCAGTGACCGCCCGTGCCATCGGTTCGGACCTCGGCCTCGGACCGGGGGTCATCACCGGTCCGGAGTTCCAGGCACTCTCCGACGCCCAGGTCTACGAACGCCTTCCCGCGTTACACATCTTCGGACGGGTAGCGCCAGAGGACAAACTGCGCCTGGTCTCGGTCATGCAGGAGCGCAGTGAGATCGTGGCGATGACCGGTGACGCGGTGAACGACGCCGCGGCCCTGAAGAAGGCCGACGTCGGGGTTGCAATGGGGAGTGGAAGCGAGGTGTCCAAGGAGTCGGCGAAGATGATCCTCACCGACGACAACTTCGCGACCCTGGTCCATGCCATCGAACTTGGCCGCGACATCTACGGCAAGATCACCGCACAGATTCGGTACGTCCTGATCGGGCTGTTCGGCTTCGTGGCGGTCATGCTCGCCGGCAGCATCCTCGACCTCAACTCTGGCTCGGTGCTCACGCCCCTGCAATTGCTGTTCGTCTCGTTCCTCATCGGCCTCTTCCCCGCGTTGGCGATCTCAACGGACAGCACCGAACCAGGGATCATGACCGCACCACCACGGGACCCCCGCCTGACCATCCTGAACGCCACGACCACCCCCCGATGGATCGTCTTCGGCCTCGTTCAGGCCAGCGCCTGCCTGCTTCCGTTCCTGTGGCAGCAGGAACTCGGCCCCCAGCGTACCCAGACGATGACGTTCGCGATCCTGGCGATCAGCACGGTTCTACTCGCGGTTTCCGCGCGCCGGGACCTGCTACCCGCTACCGCCGGGCCCTACCTCCCCTACTTCGCGTGGATGGCCGTACCCGCAGTGCTGACCGTGGTGGCGGTGGAGACGGACTTCTTCCAGAGGGTGCTCGACACCACCTCTCTCACCGGGTCGAACTGGCTCGCCGTCGCCTGTCTGTCCCTCCTGGTCCCGGCGGTGATGGAGGCGTCCAAGGCGTTCCGCCGCGCCCGGAGGCCGGTCACGACAACGGGGGCTGCCGCTCCTGCAGACGGAGCTTCAAATTGACCGCGGAAAGCCCGACGTTGGTCCCGGCGCCGTAGGCTGTGGCGCCCGACAGAACAGTCGCAGCCACGATGCCGAGGACGCCTGCCGCTGCGCGCTGCCAGGAGGTGTTGCCCAGTGCCAACTGGGCGACCACGACGACGATGCCGATGACGCCGAGCGCGAGCATGAGCCATCCGAGTTTGGTGAGAAGCCGCTCGGCCGTGAAGGCGCGCTCCACACGAGCGTGGAGGTCGTCCTCGGGCAAGGCGCGGAACATGGGCGACAGACTAGGGCAGGTCGGTCACTCGTATCCCGGCGTGGACCTTGTACCGGCGGTTGATGGAGATGAGATTGGCGGTCAGCGCCTCGACCTGGCCTGCGTTGCGCAACCTCCCGGCGAAGACGCCGCGCATGCCCGGGACAAGATCGGCCAGCGAAATCACCTCGTCGGCGGCCTCCCGATCATCCCCGAGGACGAGGACGTCGATGTCGAGTTCACGCTCGGGGTCCAGCAGCAGCACGGAACTCACGTGATGGAAGGCGGCCACTACCCGGGCACCGGGCGCCAGCGCGGCGGCTTGCTGCGCTGCGGAGCCCTCCGGCACCTCTAGCGCGAACGCCCCCTGCTTGTCGAACCCGAGCGGGTTCACACAGTCGATGAGGATCTTCCCGCGGACCGCCTGTTCCACATCCGCGATCGTGTCGGCATGCCCGTCGTACGGCACGGCCACGACCACGATGTCCGCCTCCTGGGCCGCCTCGGCGTTGCCGACGCCTCGCACGCCCGGCCCGATCTCCGCAGCAGCCGCCCGCGCGCGTTGGGGGTCCCGCGAGCCGAGGACCACGTCGACGCCCACCCCTGCCCATCGCACCGCGAGCCCACGGCCCTGCGGGCCCGTACCACCAAGTACAGCTACGGTCGCATTCCCTGTCATACGGGCCAGTCTGCCAGTGCACCTCGCAGCACACGCGCGGGCGCGGCGCCGTGATCCATCGTCACCAGAAGACAACGACCTTCACTCGAGGTCCTCCGCGACCCCCGGCTTGCCCTGACCCCACTCGTTCTCGCCAGCGTCCCACTCCTCGTTGCGCTTGGCAGCAATCTCGAAGGCGTGGGATGCCTGCTCCTCGGAGTCGTAGGGTCCGAGTCGCTCGGAGTTCGCACAGCCCTTCTCGGGCTCGACGCGGTTGTGGACGAGGCAGTAGTACCACTTCATGACATCCTCCGAAGTTGGGTCCGGTTAGATACTGGCACCTAGACTCATTCTTATGACTCTCGCCCCTGGTCGCATCTCCCCCCTGCGTACGGTGCCCGCGTCCATCGAACGTCCTGAGTACGTCGGCCGGCCGCAGCCGACTCCATACCTGGGCCCCGAGGTCAAGGACGCCGAAACCATCGCCGCGATGCGGATCGCGGGCCGACTGGCGGCGGAGGCCCTGCAGGAGGTCGGGCGCAACATCGTGCCCGGAGTGACCACCGACCGACTCGACCAGATCGGTCACGAGTTCCTGTGCGACCACGGCGCGTACCCATCGACGCTGGGCTACCGCGGTTTCCCCAAGTCGCTGTGTACGTCGCTCAACGAGGTCATCTGCCACGGGATCCCCGATTCCACAGTCGTGCGGGACGGTGACATCGTGAACATCGACATCACGGCTTTCATCGGCGGTGTCCACGGGGACACGAACGCGACGTTCCTGGCCGGTGACGTCGACGAGGAGTCGCGGTTGCTCGTCGAGCGAACCAGGACTGCGACCCTACGGGCCATCAAAGCCGTGGCCCCGGGGCGCACGCTCAACGTCGTCGGCAGAGTGATCGAGTCGTACGCGAAGCGATTCCACTACGGAGTCGTCCGTGACTTCACGGGGCATGGGATCGGCACGGCCTTCCACTCCGGGCTGATCGTCCCCCACTACGACGACCCGGCAGCCGACCTGGTCCTGGAAACAGGCATGACGTTCACCATTGAGCCTATGCTCACGCTCGGAACCATCAACTACGAGATCTGGGACGACGGCTGGACGGTGGTGACGAAGGACCGGAAGCGAACGGCGCAGTTCGAGCACACCGTCCTGGTCACCGAAACCGGGTCCGAGATCCTGACAACTACGGAGGGTTGACATGACCGAGAGCCCGCACGCAACCACCATCTGGCCCCCGGACGTGCTGACATTGTCGATCGATGTGGGCGGTTCGGGGCTGAAGGGTTCGGTCCTGGACATCAACGGCCAGATGATCGCCGACCGGGTCCGGATCGAGACCCCGTATCCGTGTCCGCCCACCTTGTTGGTCAAGATGCTGACCCAGATCAAGGACGAGTTGCCCACCGCCAGTCGTGCCTCGGTGGGCTTCCCGGGCCTGGTCCGCAGCGGGCGGGTGCTCAACATCCCCTCGTTGTCGCGGCTGGAGTACGGCGGGCCGAGGGACGAGTCGATGGCCACCGCTTGGCACAACTATGACCTGGCCACCGCGCTGGCCGATGAATTCGACATCCCGGTCAAGGTCGCCAACGACGCAGACGTCCAGGGATGCGCCGTGGTGGAAGGCACCGGCTTCGAGTTCGTCATGACCCTCGGGACCGGATGTGGCACCGCGGTGTTCCACGAGGGCAAGCTGCTGCCGCACATGGAGTTGTCGCATGCCCCGACCGGGTTCGACGGCGATTTCGACGACTATGTCGGAAACGCCGCGCGCAAGGAGATCGGGAAGAAGGAGTGGCGCAAGCGAGTGGTGAACGCGATGCAGATCTTCGATGACTTCCTGTTCTACGACAAGATCTACGTCGGTGGCGGCAACGCCAAGCACCTGTCGAGCGTGGACCTCGGGCCCAAGGCCAAGATCGTGGCGAACACCGCGGGAATCCTCGGCGGCATCCGGATCTGGGACTTGGAGAAGTAGCCGCCGTTCCCTTTGGGCCAGGCGGGAGAAAGCCGGGCGGAGATCGCTCGCGTTAGAGGTCCATGACGGTGGTCGGCCGCCCATTCGGGCGGGAAATGCCGGGCGGAAACCGCTCGCGTTAGAGAACGTGCACGAGGTTAGAGAAGGCACACGTGCATTCACTAACCCAGATCTTGCATGTGGTGCTGGTGTGAGCGGCGTGTGAATAGACGGAAGTGCCTGTTCTTTCGAGAGAATTTGTGGTGCTGAAGCCATAAATCCGTGTCGAAGGAAAGGCACTCCGTAGGTGAACGGTATCTCGTATCCGACGATTCGTGTTGAAGCCGGCCAGGACGCGCTGGTGTCGTCTGCCGGGGCGCGGCTGCTGGTGCAGACCGCGCAGGTCAGCGGGCTGGCCGCGGCGTTGTCCGAGGGCCTGGCCGGGTTCTGCTCTGACAGGGCCCGTCATGACCCGGGCAAGGTGCTGCTGGACCTGGCGATCACGATCGCGGTCGGTGGGGATTGCCTGGCTGATCTGGGGGTGCTGCGCGCCCAGCCGCAGCTGTTCGGGGCGGTGGCCTCGGACCCGACGGTGTCGCGGCTGTTCGACGCGTTGACCGCCACCGAGCAGGCCACGGCGGCGGCGCTGAGCGCGGTCCGGGCGGCAGCGGCCTCGGCGCGGGTCGGGGTCTGGGAGCGGGTGGACCCGTTGGACGGCGCCGGGCAGGTGGTGGTCGACCTCGACGCCACCCTGATCGGGTCGCATTCGGACAAGGAAGGCGCAGCGGCTACCTACAAACGCGGGTTCGGGTTCCACCCGCTGCTGGGGCTGGTGGATCACGGCGGGGGTGGCACCGGGGAGCCGCTGGTCGGGTTGCTGCGCCCCGGCAACGCCGGGTCGGCCACGCAGGGTGATCACATCGCGGTGCTCGACGCGGCACTGGCCCAACTGCCAGCACACTGCCGTAGCCAGGTGCTGGTGCGCGCCGATGGCGCCGGCGGGACCAAGCAGTTCCTGGCCCACGTTGTTGCTCTGGGGCTGCAGTACTCCACCGGGATCACGGTGCACGCCGGGCTGCAAGAAGCGCTGGCGGCGACCCCGCGGCAGGCCTGGCGCAAAGCCGTCGACGCCCACGGCGCGCCGCGCCCGAACGCCTACGTCGCCGAGCTGACTACCTGGTTGCCGGCCCGGTTCCGTGTGGCGTGGCCGGCCGGGATGCGGGTGATCGCCCGCCGGGAGAAGGCCCATCCGGGCGCACAGCTGCGGATCGGGGAGGACGACGGCTGGCGGGTCACACTGTTCGTCACGAACAGCCCCGGACGCCCAGCCGACCTGGAATACCGCCACCGGCAGCGCGCGCGTGCCGAGGACCGGATCCGTGACCTCAAAGCCACCGGCGCGGACAACCTGCCCTTGCACTCCATGGCCAAGAACGCGCTATGGCTGGAACTGTGTCTGCTGGCCTGCCAGCTGCTCACCTGGACCCAGCAACTCGCCTGGCGCGACCACGAACACGCTAGGGTCTGGTCACCGAAAACCCTGCGGTTCAGGATCCTGGCGGTCGCCGGGCGGATCATCCGCAGCGGTCGAAGACACACCCTTCGGATCAGCGACAAGTGGCCCTGGGCCGACCTGATACGCCAAGCCCACCACCGACTCGCCGCGCTCTGAACCGCCGACAGACCACCCCACACCACACCCCGACCACACACCGGAAGCACCAGCGAACCGCAGCGCTGGGAGCAAGCCACGCCCCGGTCACGACACAGAACAACGCCAGTCCCAACACCCCCCACACCAGCCGCGTCAGCCAGCAGATGAAAGATCTGGGCTAACCTCGTGCACATTCTCTAACCTCGCGGCCAACTCCTGCCGCTACCGAGTACACCAGCCATTTTCGGACCAGAGAACGTTCACGAGGTTAGAGAAGCCACACGTGCGTTCACTAACCTCGTGCACGATCTCTAACCTCGCGACCATTCCCTAACCTCGCGGCCCACTTGTGCGGCGACCGAGTACACGAGCCGCTTCGGATGAAGCCCAGCAGCTCTCGTTACTGCCGATGCGGCCCGAACGGCGCGGGCAGGTACTCAGCGCGACGCGGCCGCCAGCTGCAACGGGAACCTAGTCCTCGAGCGCGTCCAGAAGCTTCTGGTTCAGCCGGCCGAACTCGGCGAACTCCTCGGGCGTCAGCACGTCGACGATCCGGCGGCGCACACTGTCCACATGCTTCGGGGCGGCTTCGACCAGTGCGTCGTACCCGGCGTCGGTAAGGACGGCGTAGTAGCCGCGCCGATCGTTCTCGCACTCCTGGCGGTCGACAAAACCCGCCTTCTGCATCCGGTCGATCTGATGGGACAGCCGACTGCGACTGGACAGTGTCACCTCCGCCAGGTCGCTCATCCGCATGCGCCGTCGGGGGGACTCCGACAGACGCACCATGATCTCGTAGTCGGCAAGAGTCAGTCCAGCGTCGCGCTGCAGATCCCGTCCCAGCCGGTCTCGGAGCAGTAGGTTGGCCGAGATCCACGAGCGCCAGTATTGCTGCTCGGATGCGGACAGCCAACGGGTCATGGTAGGCACTGTACCGATTCGGGCCGCATGGAAGTGCGACCATGCTTTCGACGAAGGAGGACGCTTGGAGATCCCCAGGCTGGGTTGGCGCGGACAAGGCTGGGTGTGGGGCCAGTTCCTGCTGGCCGCCGTAGTGGTCGTCACGGCGGCGGCGGGACCGCGGTGGGCCTGGCCCGGCAGCACCTGGATCGGCGGCGCTTTGCTGATTCTCGGGGCGGCGTTGGGCTGGTGGTCGCTGCGGACTCTCGGAGCCTCACTGAGTCCATTCCCGAAACCCAGGTCGAGGGCGGAACTCGTCGAGCACGGTCCGTATCGCATCGTGCGCCATCCCATCTATTCCTCGGCGCTACTCGCACTGCTCGGCCTGTGCCTGGTCGGCTCGTGGTGGGGGCTGGTCGCACTGACGGTGCTGCTGGTGTGGTGGCTGGGCAAGGCGCACGTCGAGGAACACTGGCTGCGCGCACACTATCCGGGCTACGAGGCCTACTGCCACCGGGTCCGGGCCAGGATCATCCCGTGGCTTCTGTGACTTTGTCGAAACGGACCACAGTGCTTGCGTAGTCACCCTGCAGCCACAACCGCAGACCACGGTTCATGAGGTACTCGCCGGTCGTCTCATGCTTCTGCCAGTCATGGGTGAACCGATAGCGCGCAGTGGGTTCGAGACCGCGCAGGCGCACCGTGGTCGGCTTGTGGCCCAGTCGGCTGGCCGGCAGGAACGCGAACAGCACCGCCCCCTCCGACGAGGAGTACTGGAACAGCCGGTAGTCGTTCGAGGAGGGGTTCTCCAGACGGTGGAAGCGGCGCATCAACGGTCGCAGCCCCTTGTATTCCGCGACGAACTTCGCGGACTGCTTCAGTTCCTTCTCGGTCATCTTGGTGAGGTCGCAGCCGATCCCGAGACTGCCGAGCATCGCACTGTGGAACCGGAATTTCAGCGGAATCGAGCGCTGCGACAAGAAATTGGGGACATCGGTCACCCAGGCGCGCATGGCGCGCGGCGGATAGACCAGGGAGTACGCGCGGTGGATCTCCAGCCGGTCCAGCGCGTCGGTGTTGTCACTGGTCCAGAAATCGTCGAAGACCTCCAGAGCGCCGAAGTCGATCCGGCCGCCACCCGAAGCGCAGGCCTCGATCAGCACATTCGGGTGCCGCCGCTTGATCTCCCGCACGACGTCATAGAGCGACTGAATGTGTCCGTACCACGCGTCGCGGCGCGCACCGATCTGAGACATCGGGCGATTGGCGTCCCACTTCACATAGGCGATGTCGTTGCCGGTCAGCAGTCCGTCGAGCGTGGCGACGATGAACTCCTGCACCTCTGCGCGGGTGAGGTCCAGGACATACTGCCCACGGGCGGTGTCCACCTCCCGGCCCGGCTCCGTGTAGATCCACTCCGGGTGCTCCGCGAACAGGTCCGAGTCGGGGTTGACCATCTCCGGCTCCACCCAGATCCCGAAACTCATCCCGCGTTCCTGGACGCGCTCGATCAGCGGCCCGAGGCCCTGCGGGAATTTGACCGGGTCGACCCACCAATCGCCCAGCCCATCGTGGATCCCTCCTGTCTCGTCGGGGTTGCGCCGGCCGAACCAGCCGTCATCGACGACGAACAACTCGGCACCGACAGCAGCCGCAAGGTCGGCGAGTTCGAGTTGGCCGTCGCTGCTCACGGCGAAGTTCGTGGCCTCCCAGGAGTTGTAGAGGACTGGGCGCACCTGCGGAGACATCAGTGTCTCGCCGTAGGCGTGCAGGCATCGACTGACACCGTCGAGTCCCGCTTCGGTGTAGACCGCGACCACCGAAGGAGTCACGAAGGGCTCCCCCGGAGTCAGAGGAATCTCGCAGTCGAAGTCGTTGATCCCCAACTGGACAAGTGTCTGGCCGTACTGGGTCTGCTCGACCACGGTCTTGGTGTTGCCACTGAAGCTCAGCGCTCCAGCCCACACGCGTCCGCAGGTCTGCGTTGCCTCCTTGCTCAGGACCGCGTAGGGGCTGTGATGGTGGTTCGAGATTCCGCGCCTGGCTTCGAGCACCATCTTCCCTGCCACGGTTTGAATCAGCTCCTGCTGCTCTGCGCCCCAATGCCCCTGCACGTTGCGCAAGGTGAGGTCGCCGAACGGGATGTTCAACTGCGCCGACGCCACTGATTCCAGAACAACCCCCTGAATCGACGCGGTGATGCTGGCCCAGCGCCGGATCACATCGATCTCCGCAAGCACCTCGTAGTGCAGTTCGACCGCCAGGCCCTTGGGGTCATGAAGATCGACCACCAGCTCGTGGTCGGTGCGCCGGTACCCGGTGTATGCCAGTTCGACCTCCCGGCCCCCGTCCGGGAAGCGTGCCCGTAGACACTGCTCGTTGTACCGGAACCTGCCATGGGGCGGGTACTCCTGGGGCGTGACATCGTTGATCAGATCATTGGTCGACAGCGCCCAGAGCGGCTCCCGGATCACGTCGGCCGCGGGAATGCGAGCCCCCCAATGCAGATGGCGCAGCAGGCCGGTCTCGGCGACGGCGAACACATATGACGTGTGGTCGGTGTGCAGCGCGAAGAGTGACTGTTCGGACTCGATCACCTCGATGAGTGGCATGCGCTGAGGGTAGGCGAGATGGGCCAGCGCTTGCCGATCGAGCTCACAGCCGGTGTCCGATGAGGAGGCAGAGGCCGCGATCACCTAGATTCGGATCGTGCAGAACACCCGCGAGACCCGTCAGCTCCAGACCATGGCTCTGGGGTTCGGGACCGGATCTGTGCTGTTCGGCTTGGGGGCGATCATGGCGGTCGCGGAGGCGAACGATGTAGCGATCGGCATCGTTTTCGCGCTCGGCGCAGTGCTGTTCACCACCGCCGCGGCCGTGCAGTGGCGAGCCGCCGCGGACAAGCCCATGCCATCCCGACTACGAGACCCCGATTGGATGAGCGCCGTCATCCAGTTCGTGGGAACGCTGTTCTTCAACGTCATGACCATCCGTGCGCTGTGGCAGGCGATCGATGCTTCGAGCGCTGACTACGATCGCGTCTGGCACCCGGATGTGATCGGATCCCTGCTGTTCCTGATCTCCAGCTGGATCGCCTGGCATCCCATAGCCCGCCAGCATCGCCATCATCTGCTACACGGTCGATCACGGCTGATCTGCTGGGCCAACATGCTCGGCTCGGTCTTCTTCGGACTGTCGGCCGTGGGGGCAAAGATGCTCCCGGACGGGACGTTCCAGAACCTGCGGTGGGACAACCTGGGCACGCTGCTCGGCGCCGTCGGCTTCCTCATCGCTGCCGCGGCATTGCGCCCCACTGCGGACGAGAGACGCCGGGCGGCGGCCTCCGCTTGACTCAGCCCTTGTCCCAGTCCTTGCCGGACTCGGTGCCGGCCCTCCGGCCCTCGTCGTGTTCGCGGTCCAGCCTCGCGCTGGGATCGCGCTCCGTGTCAAGGTCCGCGGGTCCGTAGACGAACAGCAGACTCTTCTTCACTCGGTATCTGAGGTCATCCCAAAGGCTCACTGCGCCTCCCGAACCGTGGGCACCGAAACCAGTGGAACCGCGGGCGAGCCCGCAGGAGACTGGCCGGGCTGCATCCGGCGGCTGAAATACGCACCTGCTGCAGCACCGATACCGAGCAGGGTCAGCAGTCCTAAGAGTTTCATCGTTCCTCCGGTGGTGTGATGGGCGTTCGGTTCTTCATATGGATTCGTGCCGAGCCGTTCCCCCCGATTTCCTCGGGTGCGGTTTCGTGCGCTGCCAAGTTGTCGCCGAGCAGCGGGCTCTGCGCTTGTGCCAGTGGCGGTTCATCAACCTGGTCAGGAGTCCCCGGCGGTTCGGGGATATCGCCGGCCTGCTGTGCGGGGAGCTCGGTGGCCGGGCCCGACGGGTCGGCGCCACCTTCCGACGACCACCTTGCGGCATCCTTCTGCATCGACATCGAAACTCCCTTCACTCAGTGGTTGCGCAGCATCGCGACCAGTTGCGGCTTCGTCTTGTGCGAGTACCCGTTCAGGCCCAGTTCCTTGGCCCGTTGCCGCAACTGCTTCACCGTCCGGTCCTCGTACGAATCGGCTTCCCCGCCCTTACGACCCACGGCGGATCGCCCGCGGGCGGCGGCCGCATTGGCGATGCGTGCAGCTTTCTGCTTCGAGTCCCCCTCATCACGCAACCTCTCGTAGAGTTCGGAATCCTTCACACCGGACGTGTCCCGCTTCGGCATCGTCTGCTCCTTCCTTTGCCGCCTTGTTCCCCGCCAGCGCACTTCTAACCGGAGAGCACATGTTGCGCAGGTCACACCCCATGTCGGGTCTGACCACCAGAACCCGGGGTATTGCCCGGATACCAACAAGAAGGGAACCGATATGGGTTTGAACGACCGGATCAAGGACACCGTCAAGGACGTCAGCGACAAGACCAAGGACGCCGCCGAGAGCATCGAGGACAACGCGCGCGACGCCGGCGACACAGTTGGTGACAAGAGCCAAGAGATCGGCGAGAGGATCGAGGACCGCGCCGAGGACGTCAAGGACACCGCGCGGGACAAGGTAGGCGAGGTTCGAAACTAGTCGCGGATACGTCTGCGCCCGCCCGAGCCGATGCCCGGGCGGGCGTCCTACGCCTTGTGAGGAAGTTGCGGGCCTCCGAACTGCTCCGTTACGAAGGTGCTGGGTCGGACCCGTCCCAATCCAGCACCTTCGTCACAAACCGGGTTGCGAGCCAGCACCTTCGCCACAATCGGGTAGGCAGAACCGCGAGCGGCTCCTAGATGGACTCGAGGAGGCGGCCGCATCCATCGACCGGGTCTGCGCCGAACACCCCGCAGTGCTCGAGGCCTCGCACGAAGACCGCCCCCGCCGCCAGCCGGGCTCGTTCCAAGGCATCACCGAACTCCCGCTCGGGGCCCTCCGCCCGCAGCCGGTCGAGCATCGGTTGATGACCGGCCAATTGACTTGGCAGCGCGGTGTGATCCACGAGAGCCCGCGCCACCGCCGCCAACTCGTGTTCAAGCCTGCCGGGCAGCACCGCCAGTCCCATGACCTCGATCAGACCGATGTTCTCCTTCTTCACGGAGTGGATCTCGGCATGGGGATGGAAGACGCCGTCCGGGTGGTCTCGCGACGTGCGATTGTTGCGCAGAACGAGATCCATGCGGAGGCGGCCACCAATCCGGCGCGCGATCGGCGCGATCGTGTTGTGGGCGACTCCGTTGGTGAACGCGAACACCGCGTTCTCCTCGTCGGTGTACGTGCGCCACGCGCCCAGGACCCGATCGCAGAAGTCGATCACCGCCTCGTCGGAGCCCGTGACCCGCAGCACACTCAACGGCCAATGCAGCACTGCGACCTCGACGCCGAACAGCGATGTGGCCCACAGCGATCGGGCGCGGTCCATGGCGAACTCGAAACGACCGCCCTGGAAATGGTCATGACTGAGGATCGATCCGCCCACGATCGGCAGGTCGGCGTTCGATCCGACCATGTAGTGCGGCAGCACTTCGGTGAATTCGGCCAGGCGCGCGAACGTCTCCCGGTCGATCCGCATCGGTCTGTGCTCTTCGCTGAGCACGATGCAGTGCTCGTTGTAGTACCGGTAGGGCGAGTACTGCAGGTACCAGCGCTGCTTCGCCAGATCCATGGGTATCAGACGCAGGTTCTGCCGAGCAGGGTGATCCACCCGTCCGGCGTAGCCCTCGTTCTCCCGGCAGAGAAGGCACAACGGATAGCCGCCAGACGACGTCGAGCGCGCCGCCGCCGCGATATCGCGCGGATCCTTCTCGGGCTTGGACACATTGATCGTCATATCCATGACGCCGTATTCGGTGGGCTGGCGCCAGGTGATGTTGCGGTCCGTGCGCCCGACCCTGATGTAGTTCGAAGCCACGGCCTGCCGGTGGAATGCATCGGTGGCGGCCACCGGGCTGCGCGCGTAGTCGTTCCAGAACTGCTGCACCACCGTCGAGGGCCGGGCCACGAAACAGCCCATGATGGCCGTGTCCCACAGATCCCGCTCAGTGGTGGTGTCGGGGCTGATGAGTCCGCGTGATGCGGCGTCGTCGAGCAGCGGCCGCAGCAACTCGTCGATGGAACTGTCCGGCATCACAGCGCCGAGGTCCGGCTCGGCGGCCAGGTCGTACGCCTCTAGCCGGAGCACGTCGATGAGCCGATTCCTCACAAACGGAACGTCCTCGTCGGGGATCAGGCCGTGCTGTACCCCGTAGGCCAGCAGCACGCCGAGCAATCGCTCATTCACGCCAGCACCTCGCGAGCCCCGTCCGCGCTACTCACCGGGTAGAAGGCGGGCCGGACACCGGTGGCTCTTTCGTACCTCGAACCCACGTGCGCGACGAAATCGTCGACCCGGTCCGGGTCCACGAGGTTGACCGTGCACCCGCCGAAGCCAGCCCCGGTCATGCGGGCCCCGATCACCCCCGGAGCATCCCACGCCACCTCGACCATGGCGTCGAGGGCGAATCCGGTGACCGCGAAGTCGTCGCGCAGGGATTCGTGGGAGGCCCGGAGCAACTGTCCCATCGCGGCGCGGTCGTCCTGGGCCAGCGCCTCGGCAAAAGTCAGCACGCGGGCCTGCTCAGTGATCACATGACGGGCGCGCGGTCGCAGTTCTGACGGCAGACTCGCGATCGCTGCATCCGCATCAGCTGGCCCGATGTCGACGAGCCGCACACCGAGGGCCGCCTGTGCCTGCTCGCACGCGGCTCTGCGCTCGTTGTACGCGCTCCCCGAGAGTTCGCGGCGCAGATTCGTGTTCGCCACCACGATCGCCAGATCGTCGGGCAAGGGCACGGGGGTCACCACCAGGGTGTCGCACTCGATGGCCAGCGCATGCCCCTCGAGGCCGGTCGCTATCGCGAGTTGGTCCATGATCCCGCACGCCACGCCGATGAAATCGTTCTCCGCGACTTGGCCGGCGACTGCGAGCTCGGCGGGGCGCAGGCCTGCGCCGGTCACCGCATTGAAGGCCACCGCCATCGCCAACTCGAGGGAGGCTGATGAGGACAGCCCGGCTGCGGTCGGGATGGTGCCCCGCACCCGCACGTCGACGCCAGGGACCTCGACGCCTCGCTTCCTCAGGGCGAACGCCACGGCAACGAGGTAGTTGACCCAGTCCCATCGGGCATCGACGGATTCGGCGTCCACGTCGGCGACAACCTGTCCCATCTGCTGGAAGTTGTCGGAGACGGCCACGATCTTGCGGTCCTGCCGCGGTCGCACCCACAGATCCGTCCCCCGGTCGATGGCCATCGGCAGCACGGTGCCGCCCATGTAGTCGGTGTGATCACCGATCAGGTTCACCCGACCAGGCGCGTGGAAGCGGCGCATGGGACATTCCTAACCCACCGCACACTGCGGTAGCCCGACAACTCGACACCGCCGGTCACTTTCCGCCAGATTTGGCCCATGAGTCTCGGTGAGTTCGGCGACGATTTCCTGTGGGGCGTGGCGACTGCGGCGTATCAGATCGAAGGCTCGCCCGACGCTGACGGGAAGGGTCCCTCGATCTGGGACACGTTCAGTCATAAGCCGGGAGTGATCGCCGACGCGACAACAGGAGACACGGCCACTGACTCCTACCGCCGCTTCCCCGAGGACGTCGCACAGGTCTACTCCCTTGGCTTCGGGGCGTACAGGTTCTCACTGTCGTGGCCCCGGATACAGCCCGATGGGCGCACCGTCAACCAGAAGGGACTCGACCATTACAGGCGCATGGTGGACTCGTGCCTCGGCGCCGGAATCCAGCCCTGGGTGACCTTGTACCACTGGGACCTGCCGCAAGCCCTCGAGGACGAAGGCGGATGGACCAACCGCGACATCGTCGAGATCTTCGCCGACTACGTGAGCGTCGTCGGCGAGGCCCTCGGCGATCGCGTGGACAACTGGATGGTGTTCAACGAACCCATGAGTTTCACGCTGCTCGGCTACATGATGGGTGAGCACGCACCGGGCAGGCGCGGCTTGAACAACTACTTTCCTGCGGTCCACCACGTGAACCTCGCGACCGCCGAGGGGGTACGGGCGATGCGTGCGGTGGATCCCGATGGCAACGTCGGCACCACCCAGTACCTGACGCCCGCCCTCGGATCCGGCCCGGGGCCCAACCTGGCGCGGCGTGCCGAGCGGGCGGCCAATGCGATGCTCAACCGCACCTTCCTCGAACCCGGGCTGGGAATGGGCTATCCGGTCGACGACGCCCCGATCCTGCGGATGATGAGACGGTACATCCAGGACGGGGACCTGGAACGCTGCGAGATCGACCTGGACTTCCTCGGTGTCCAGTACTACACGCGCCTGCGGGCTCCGTTCCGGCCCATACCGGGTTTGTGGACGATCCCCGGCTTCGGCGACGACCCCGACCTCGAGAAGACCTCGATGGGATGGGAGATCCGTCCCGAGGGCCTGGGCATGGTTCTGGACATGGTGCAGGCCTATGAGCGATACCCACGCATCGTCATCACCGAAGGCGGTGCATCGTTCGCCGACGAGGTCGTGGACGGCAGGGTTCACGACGACCGGCGGATCGCCTACTACGAGTCCCACCTGGCACAGGTCCGCGCCGCGATAGATCGGGGAGTGCCAGTGGACGGCTACTTCTGCTGGTCGTTGCTTGACAACTTCGAGTGGTCGGAAGGACTCGTGCCCCGGTTCGGCCTGGTGTACGTCGACTACGAGACACAGCAGCGCATCGTGAAGGACAGCGGCTACTGGTTCTCGGAGCAACTCGGCGGGACTGCCCGTCCGCCCCGCTAGGGCGGGCAGTCGTTCAGCCTTCCGGCTCGCGTTGGACCATTTGTGCCCACTGGCCGCAGGAGTTGACCGCGAGGTTAGAGAACGTGTCGTGTACTCGGTAGCCGCAGGAGTTGACCGCGAGGTTAGAGAACGACCACGAGGTTAGAGAACACACGTGTGGCTTCTCTAACCTCGTGCACGTTCTCTAACGCGAGCGATTTTCGCTCGGCACCTCCGGCCTGAACGGGCGGCCGACCACCGCCGCGGATGACCAGCACCAGCGATCTCCGCCCGGCATCTGCCCGCCTGAACGCCGCGGCCACGGAGACCACAAGATCCAACCTCGCGTGCACAAGCGACCGCCGTGGCATCGCCACGAGCCTCACACCGGCGGTCCGACCTTTCTGCATAGCGGAATCATTTTCATTAAGTGCTATGGTGGTGGACATGATTCGACCCGTATTGACCGCGCTGTTCGGCTTGGTCCTGCTGGCCGGCTGCAGCGCCGAGCCGACCAGGCCCGAAGCCACAGATTCTGAGGCGGTCACGGCAATCGTGTCGCACTACCCGGTCGAGTTCCTCGTCGACCGGATCGGAGGCGACCTCGTCGACGTGCAGACCCTCACGGCCCCCGGCGCGGAACCTCACGACCTCGAACTGTCACCGCAACAGGTCGGCGACGTCCAGGACGCGGACATGGTGTTCTACCTGAGCGGCTTCCAGCCGGCGCTCGACGACGCGGTCGGGCAGGCGCAAGGAACAGTCGTGGATCTCACTGAGGGACTGCCGCTGAGGACCAGCACCAACGGCGAGACGACCAACGACCCGCATGTGTGGCTGGACCCGGTACTGATGGGACAGATGGCTACCACCGTCGCCGACACCCTCGCCGCCGCCGACCCCCAGCACCAGCAGACGTTCCAGGCCAACGCCGAGCAGCTCCAGGCCGACCTGGCTGCGCTCGACGAACAGTGGCAGAAGGGGACGAAACAATGTGCGGTGCGAACACTGGTCGTCAGCCACGAGGCCTTCGGCTACTTGGCGGATCGGTACGGCTTCGTCCAGAAGGGCATCTCTGGACTGACCCCCGAGACTGAGCCGAGCGCGCAAGCGTTGGCCGACCTCGCAGAGTTCGTGCGGGACAACGGGGTCACGACCGTCTACACAGAAACGCTGGTGAGCCCTGCGGTCGCCGAGACCGTGGCCGCTGAAGCCGGCGCGCAAACCGCCACCCTCGACCCGTTGGAAGGTCCTCCTGCCGCTGGCGACTACATCTCCGCAATGCAGGAGAACCTGGCCGTCGTCGAACAAGGTCAGTCCTGCTCGTGAGCGCTATACGCACCGACGACGTGTCCGTCGCCTTCGGACAACCGGTCCTGCGTGACGTCTCGGTCATCATCGAAGAAGGGGACTTCACGGCGCTGATGGGCGCGAACGGTACTGGCAAGACCACTCTGGTGCGCACAATGTTGGGCCTGATCAAGCCTGATCGCGGAACAGTGCGGTTGTTCGACACCCCCGTGGCGAAGTTCGACGACTGGCACCGCGTGGCGTACGTCCCACAACGCCTCCTGACGGCCAGCGCCGTGCCCTTGAGCGTCGAGGAGGCGGTGCGCAGCGCGTTGGCTGGCCCCCGGCGGCGGTGGCGGCCACTGTCGCGGGCGGAGCGTCGCAGCATCCAGGAGGCCCTGTACAAGGTCGGCCTTGGCGACCGGATCCGCGACCGCCTGGAGGACCTCTCCGGTGGCCAGCAGCGCCGGGTGATGATCGCGCGTGCTCTGGTGATGGGCGCCGACTTGCTGCTCATGGACGAACCGACCGCCGGCGTGGACCAGGGCGAACAGAACCGGCTGGCCAAACACATGCGCGAGCTGCGCGACCTCGGAGCCACCATCGTGCTGATCACTCACGACCTCGGGCCGGTCGCGAGTCTGGCCTCCAGGGCGATCGTCCTGGGGCCGCCGACTCAGGGCTCGGTGCGTTACGACGGCCCCACTCCCCCGCCGGAACGCTGGACCGAACATGTCTGGCATCACATCCACGACAAGGACCCGGACCCGGGACTGATGGAGGGGCCATGACGTTGCTCGACTACGACTTCATGCGACGAGCCCTGTTGGCGGCGGTCATCATCGGCCTGGTGGCACCCGCGATCGGGGTCTTCCTGGTGCAGCGCCGGTTGGCACTGCTCGGCGACGGGATGGGCCACGTCGCGCTGACCGGCGTCGGCCTTGCCTTCCTCACCGGTTCGGCGCCCGTCCCCATGGCCCTCGCGGTTGTTGTGCTGGGCGCGATCGGCATCGAGATCCTGCGGGCTCGCAGCCGGTCCGCCGGTGACGTCGTGCTTGCTTTGGTGTTCTACGGTGGCATCGCCGGCGGCGTCCTGCTGACGTACATGGCGGGCAACCGCGCGGCCTCGTCGCTGAACCAGTACCTCTTCGGGGCGATCACAACCGTTACCGGGCAGGACATCGTCTGGCTGGCGATCGCCGCGTCCGCGCTCATGCTCCTCATCGCAGCGTTCGGCCACGAGATGTTCGCTGTCTCGTTCGACTCCGAGGTGGCGCAGACCCAAGGCATCCGCACCGGTCTGATCAGCGCGCTCATCACGATCCTGGCGGCCGTGAGCGTCGTGATCGGTATGCGCACAGTGGGACTGCTGCTCGTCAGCGCCATCATGATCGTGCCCATTGCGGCCGCCCAGCAGGTCGCCGGCTCGTTCCGCGGCACCGCGGGTCTGGGCATGGTGATCGGGCTGGTGAGCGCGGTGGGAGGAGTCGTGGCCAGTTTCTATGCCGACGTCCCGTCCGGGGCTACCATCGTGCTGATCACGCTGGCGTGCTTCGTCGTCGCACTGCCGGTGGGGACCCTGCTGAGGCGGCCACGATGACAGCACCCAAGCGACGCACTCGTCAGCGAGCGGCGATCGAGGAATTCATGGCCCAGGTCAAGGACTTCCGCACCGCCCAGCAGATTCATGCGCAACTGCGGGCATCGGGCAGCAACGTGGGGCTCACCACGGTCTACCGCAGCCTGGCGATGATGGCGGAATCGGGCGAGGTGGATGTCCTGCTGACGGAGGACGGAGAGGCCCTGTACCGGTCGTGCAGCTCTGAGCACCACCACCACCTCGTGTGCAGGCGGTGCGGCCACACTGTGGAGATCAAGGCGGCGCCGGTCGAACGCTGGGCCACACGGACCGCCGAGCGTTTCGGGTTCACGGAAGTGACACACACGGTGGAGATTCTGGGCCTGTGCGACACGTGCGCGCATGACACCGGCGAGGTGCTCGCGGATCGGTAAGGTGTCTTGGGATAGAGAGGCACCTTCATGCGCAGCAAACTCACGGCGGAGTTCGTCGGCACATTCCTGTTGGTCTTCCTGGCGGTCGGCGCGGCCGTCAGCGGTATCACAACGAGTGGCACCCTGGCCGTCGCGCTCGCGTTCGGCGTCGTCCTGGCCGCGTTGGCCTACTCCCTCGGCCCGACATCTGGATGCCACGTCAATCCCGCAGTCACCCTGGCTTTCTGGCTGTCGAAGCGACAGGAGGGCAAGGAGGCCGGGTTCTACATGATCGCGCAGTTCCTCGGCGCGGCCCTGGGCGGCTTCGTGCTGTGGGTTCTGGTCAACGCAGGTGGCGTCACCGACGAGACCGGCGGGTTGGGGACCAACGCCTTCGGCGGAGACGGACCCAACGCCCTTGGGGCCTTCTTGGTCGAGGCACTTCTCACCGCAGCGTTCGTGAGCGTGGTCCTGCTGGTCACAGACCATGCGGCCGCCCCCGGGTTCGCGGGTATCGCCATCGGATCGGCGCTCGCAGCAGTTCACCTGGTGGGCGTTCCGCTGACGGGCACGTCGGTCAACCCTGCACGGTCGCTGGGCCCGGCACTGTTCGGGGGCGGTGAGTCGCTGCAGCAGGTGTGGCTGTTCCTGATCGCGCCGTTCGTGGGAGGAGCGCTGGCAGTGATCGTGTGGCGGATCACTCGGCCGCTCGAGGCCATCCTTGGCGACGAGGGTGAGGAAGCGCTGGAGCGCGAGGACTGACTTGGCGGTTTCTCCCGCTGATGAAGTTGCGGCGGTCTGCGCGCCGGGACCACCTGCTACGGGGTGACCTCGGGACCGGCTCCGGGTAGACCTTCTGGTTCCGGTTCGGCCTTCAGGACCCGGTTCGGCTCTGAGGCCTCCCACTGGCCTAGCGCGGACCCGGATGACTGACGCGAACGGCTCGTGTACTCGGTCGCCGCAGAAGTGGGCCGCGAGGTTAGAGAATGGTCGGGAGGTTAGAGATTGTGCACCAGGTTAGTGAACACACGTGTGGCTTCTCTAACCTCGTGCACGTTCTCTAACCCGAGCGGTTTCCGCCCGGAATTTTCCGGCCTGAACGGGCGGCCGGCCACGGCCATCGACGACTAATGCGAGCGATCTCCAACCAGCTCACCCCAGCCTGAACGCCCGGCCGAATGCCTTCGCACGTCTCACGTGTTTCCGACCGCAATCCCACCCCGACGCGACCACGACTTCCATAGGGCGTCTGCCAGCCACAAGACCGGAATCGCCACGACGATCAGCGGGAGCACTGCTGGCGGCGGGGTGGCCTGGCTCAGCAGACCGGCCACTAGAGGCACCCCCAAACAGACAGCCGCGAATACCACAGTCGTGGCAACTGCCACCAAGAGGAAACAATTGGCGTTCCACCGCAATTGCCAAACCGGTCGGTGCAGGCTGCGGCCCGCGAACGCATTCGCGCACTGCATGACGACCACGGTCAGGACGGCGGCTCCCGACGCGGCGAGCAGTGCGTGGCCGCTCGGCCAGTCGAGGCCGGGGCGCCAGCCCGCCCACGCGAGCGCCGCCACGAACACCGCGAGTTCCATCACCGCCTCACTGGGGCCCAGCACCCCGAAGGCCCGGGCCGCCACTGCCCTGTCGAGCAAGCCACCGGAGACCGGCGGGTGGTCGAGCACCTCCGGTGCGGGTCGTTCAGCGCCCAGCGCAATAGCGGGCAGGGTGTCGGTTCCGAGGTCCAGTGCAAGGATCTGCGGCACTCCCAGGGCCAGCGGGACGTGGGCCGCCGATACGGCCCACGCGATGAAGGGCGCCAGTTCGGCAACATTGTCGGTCGGGTGATAGGTCAGGAACCGGCGGGCGTTCAAGAACGTCCCTCGCCCCTGTTTGATTGCGGCGACAATCGTCCCGAAGTGGTCATCGAGCAGGACCAGATCGGCGGCCTCGCGCGCCACATCGGTGCTGGAGGTCCCCATAGCCACGCCTATGTCCGCCTCCCGCAGCGCCGGTGCGTCATTGACCCCGTCTCCGGTCATCGCCACGACGTTCCCCCGGGAGCGCAAAGCACAGGCAACTCGCAGTCTGGCCTCGGGCGTGATCCGTGCTAGCACCACTCCGTCGTGATCGACAACCTCGCCCAACTCCGCGTCGTCTTCGGGCAGGTCGCTACCGAGCACGACGGGTGAATCCGGCAGCGTGAACCCAATCTCGGAAGCGATCGCCCGTGCCGTCCTTGGACGGTCTCCTGTGATCATCGCCAAGCGCACGCCCGCCCGTCGGCACTCCGCAATCGCCGCGGCCACACCGTCTCGGGGCGGGTCCTCGAATGCCAGCAGTCCCAGGAGTTGCATGTCAGAGGCCGGCGCCATCTGGTCGTCAGCCAATGCGCGTTGTGCCACAGCCAACACGTGCAGGCCCTGCCGGAAGTGGCCGTGCATCACCTCATCGGCCAAGGGGGAACGTCCTGGCATAGTGCGAACACAGCCTCCGGAGCACCCTTGCAGCCGGCGAAAGAGGCTCAACCACGACTTTCGCCACCCGGCAGGACAGCGATTCTCGCCCCATTATCCCCCAAACCCGAGGGCGACGCCGCTGTCAGGACCGGGCTGCAGGCGCTAGCTTAGGGCGCACCGGGCGTGTCCTTGCTCCGGCCGGTTCTTCGGCGCAAGCGGTTGGCGGGAGAGTCGAGTCGGCGCTCAACGCTCGACGTGCGCGCGCCAGTGCCGGGTCTGGCTACGAGGGCCCATCACGATCCGCGGGTTCTTCTCCGGATCAAGCCACAACATGGTCTTTCGCATCTGGACGGCTCCGACAGCCACGCAGCCAGCGGTCGGCCGACCGTCGGCGACATGCAAGAAGATGCCGCCGCCCTTGTCCGTGCGCACCGGCGTGTAGGTCCGTCGCTCCCCGGTCTCCTTGTCCCGATACACCGCCTTTGGCAGGTTGTAGCCGATAACTACTGCGAAGCGGTATTGCCTGCCGTAGTCGATCAGCCGCTCCGACCATTCGCCATCGTTGCGCCACCGCGCGTGCGGCCGCCGGATCGTCTGCAAGACGTTGTAGGTGCGCGGATCACGCGGATCGTACGGCCAGAATGAGTGCGCGGTGATCCGGTGATAGGGCAGTCGCGTCCCGCCTTTGCGAAATGCTCCGAAAGCCTGCGGCAGACTGAACACGCCAGCGGGTGTCTGGCCGCTGTTCTGCATGCGGTTCTTACTGGCGGCGAAACCGTTGACACCCAGCCATGCCCGGGCTCGGTGGCCGACCTGCACCCACCTGCCATCCACGCGACGGAAGCGGTGCAGGATCGCACGCTGACTGCGCCATCGCTTCGACGTGACCACGATCACCTGCCGCGTGGGGTCGGGGCGGGCCTGCTGGATGGCCGCCGGAAAGGCCATCAGCATCAGCACGGAGATCACGGGGTCAGGGTATGCGGTCTGCCGGAGCGGGTTTCGACCCACCGCGTCGAGACCATGCGGCAACCGCCGCAGCGAGAATCGGGCCGCCTGAGGCTCGCGCATCTGCTGAGGTAATCGAACACGAACGCGTCCGCCTCGGATGAGACTGCGCGTGTTCGCGTTCGACCTCCCCGGCCCGGGTCAGGCCCGGCCGTTCGCGTTGGTCATCCATAGCCGGGCCTGCCGCCGGTTCAGACGGGAGGATGCCGAGCGGAAACCGCTCGCGTTAGTCGTCCATGGCCGTGGCCGGCCGCCCGTTCAGACGGGGAAATGCCGGGCGGAAACCGCTCGCGTTAGAGAACGTGCACCAAGTTAGAGAAGCCACACGTGCATTCTCTAACCTCGTGCACGATCTCTAACCTCGCGACCATTCTCTAACCTCGAGGCCCACTCCTGCCGCTACCGAGTACACCAGCCATTTTCGGACTAGAGAACGTGCACGAGGTTAGAGAAGCCACATGTGCATTCACTAACCTGGTGCGCGTTCTCTAACCTCGCGGCCAACTCCCGTGGCCAGTACACGAGCCGTTTTCGGGTTGGTTCGAATCGAGATCGCCTCGTTCGATGGGGCCTATCGGACGCTGAACGCAACCCACACCGGGCGTCACCAGGATGCCTCTGCTTGCGGCTTTGAAAGTGTCCGGGACGCCCGTTCTTCGGCGGCCGTTTCCCCCTGCACCGACCTACACAACAAGATCACCGGCGGATTGAGGCAAACGCGGACGGGACTGTTCAACCAGAACGGCGAGGCTCAACCTGGCGGGACCTCCTGGGCCGCCGTCGACGGGTCTTCCGGCGGACTTAAGGTGTCGAGAGGGGCAGTGAAGCCTTTGGCGATCAGCCACACGGCCAACACCAACTCGTTGAGGCCGATCGGTGCGGCAAGAACAGCCTGTGCCCAACCGGCCATCTCCACGCCGTACAACTCAAGCACGCCGCGCAGCAGGATCAACGCAGCGCCGATCAGCCCCCACAGCGACAACCACCGCGGCACGAACCGCCCGCGATACAGGATGGTGTAGAGCACCAGAGCACCGACGCCGAAGAGAATGAGCGTACCCATCGTTAGGGTGCCGTGCCGGATCGCCACCAGCGCGTCGACCCCGAGGGCGGACGTGGGTGTCCCTGGTTCGCTCAGGCCGACGGCGATCATCGCTGTTGCTGCCCCTGCGAGCACGACGACCGCCTCGAGGGTTCTAGCCGCGACGTAACCCATCGCGAGACCCTCATTCCGCCGCTTCAGGACTGGGAAAAGTAGTGCGGCGATGGCGACGACCGAGACGACCAGGATGAGTTCGAACAGTACCCCGGTGCGGACCTGGTTGCGGTACTGGAAAAGTTCGCCGAGCGGGTCTGAGTCCTCGAGGGGCAGAATCAGCGACCCCCCGATGATCGAGGTCACTGACGCGATTATGAAGAGCACTCCCACCACGCGGGCGGTCACCCTGTCACTGAACATGATGCCTCCTGTGGGTCATTCGGCACCTCTCGATTGTGCCACCGGACACGGGCCGCGTCACCGCAATGCGTGACGGCCGAACAGGTGCGTGAGCGGCGGGGAGATAGAAGACATGACCCGAAACTTGAGAGAACCGCAGGACGACACATCTGGCACGCCCGTTGCGCGTCCGCGCATCATGGAGACATGCGCGCGGTTCTGATCGATCTCGACGGCGTCCTCTACGTCGGCGACAACCCGGTGCACGGCGCCGCGGCGAGCATCGAGTGGCTCACGAGTGAGTCCGTGCCGTTCAGGTACTTGACCAACACGACCTCGCGTCCGCGCCAGGAGATCGCCGACAAGTTGACGGGCATGGACATCGACGCCACACCCGACCAGATCCTCACCCCTGCCGTCGCCGCAACAGCCTGGCTGCGACGCCACGACATCCGTCGTCCGGCGATCTTCGTCCCCGAAGCCACAAACGGCGAGTTCGCGGACATGGATCCGCTTCCCCACGATGCTGAGCAGGGCGCCGGTGCGGTGGTCGTCGGCGACCTCGGTCCGGGCTGGGACTTCGCGACGCTCAACCGCGCGTTCCGACTGCTGATGTCCGACTCCCACGTGCCGCTGATTGCACTGGGCATGACCCGCTTCTGGCGCGCGGGCGACGGGCTCCGGCTCGATGCCGGCGCCTACGTGCGGGCGCTGGAGTACGCATCCGGTCGCGACGCTGTGGTGCTGGGCAAACCTGATCCCGCCTTCTTCCGGACAGCGGTGGACGACCTCGGCCCGCAGTTCACAGACGTGGTGATGGTCGGCGACGACATCCGGACTGATGTCGAGGCTGCCCAGCACGCCGGACTGACCGGGGTTCTCGTGCGCACCGGCAAGTTCTCGCCGTCCGACCTCGACGACGTGTCACCTGACGCGGTGCTCGACTCGATCGCCGACCTGCCGCAATGGTGGGAGCGGACAGGGGCTCGCGGGCGGCCCGCCCCGCAGTAGGACTCGCGCGACCTACCGCGTGCCAGTGGCCCAGGCGGCTGATTGTGCTGCGAGAGACCGAGCGCTCGGACACGTGATCGTCGGGCACGGCACCCCCGAGATCGGCCGATCCCATGCTCTTGTCCGAGCCCACGGCCCAGAACCGCCTCAGTCGATGTTCGCCAACGCGGTCGACGTGCTCTGGCGGGCGTTCCACCACCCGCTCGACTGAGTCCAGTGCGTCAACACGGCGCAGGCTACGCCCGAAAGAACCCAAGAACCGGGTATGGCGGCTTCCGTCGTGGCAGGGCTACTTTGAGCGCATGACCACATTGCACATCGAGCACGCTATCACCGACTTCGCGACGTGGCGCGCAGCGTTCGACCGCTTCGAGCAGGCTCGCCGGTCCGGGGGCGTGACCTCTGTGCGGATCGCCCAGCCGGTGGATGATCCGCATTACCTCGTGGTCGATCTGGACTTCGAGCGCCGAGAACAGGCCGAAGCGTTCCTGGCCTTCCTGCGGGACAAGGTCTGGGCAACACCGGCCGACGCGCCTGCCCTGGTAGGTAGTCCCCGCACATTGATCCTCGAGCCCGCACGGGCGATAGACAAGACCTAAGGAGGCGGTCTTTGGTGACCAGTCACACCCACACTCCGCCAGCCGACCCCTGCGCTTCCCGAAGCGAGGTTAGAGGACGTTCACGAGGTTAGAGATTCCACGCGTGGTTTCTCTAACCTCGTGAACGTCCTCTAACCTCACCGCCAAATCACGTTGGGGCAACCTCGCCTGACGGTGCACTTGTGCTGGCGGTGCGACCTTCGATGCGACTCGTGCATTTCAGGGACGTTCAGCGCCGGCCGGCACAACGGTACGCTCGACCAGCGCAATGACATACCTCCAGCCCGAACGCGGCTGCACCGGCGTTGACTGATCAAGTCCAGCACGACACCGAGGACGCTGAAGGGCGACCACGCGGCGAGCGCCGGAGCCTGTCGTGCCCTGCGTCCCGGTGCGGCTGCGGCAGAATGGGCCCGTGACCGGGTGGCGATTCTGGATCGACCGCGGCGGGACGTTCACCGACGTCGTGGCTGCAGATCCCGACGGCGACACGCACGTGTGCAAGTTGCTCTCCGAGGCCCCTGACGCCTACGATGACGCCGCGATCGAAGGGATCCGCAGGTTGCTCGGGGTGGCTGACGGATCCATCCCCGTGGGTACGATCGCGTCGGTGACCATGGGCACCACCGTGGCCACGAACGCCCTGCTCGAACGACATGGCGACGCGACCGCGCTGGTCATCACGCGAGGTTTTGCAGACGCCCTGCGGATCGGGTACCAGAACCGGCCGCGCCTGTTCGATCTGGCCATCCACCGGCCCGAACCGCTCTACGACCATGTCGTGGAGGTCGACGAACGAGTCGCCGTCGACGGTACGGTGCTGCTCCGGCCCCGCCCGGAGCCACTGTTGGCGGACCTGCGAACGGCGCGGGTGAGCGGCTGTACGAGCGCCGCAGTGGTACTCATGCATGGCTACCGGTTCAACGAGCACGAGGACTTCGTCGCCGAACTGGCGCGGGAGGCGGGCTTCGGGCAGGTGTCCACCAGCCATGACTGCAGCGCACTCATCAAGTTCGTCGCACGTGGCGACACCACGGTGGTCGACGCGTACCTGTCACCGATCCTCCTGCGGTACACCAGGCGGGTGGCACAGGAACTGCCGGGCGTCGACCTGCGGTTCATGCAGTCCAACGGCGGACTCGCGCAGGCGACTGCCTTCCGCGGCAAGGACGCGATCTTGTCGGGACCTGCCGGGGGCCTCATCGGGTCGGTGCGCACCAGCCGGGCTGCGGGTTTCGACCGGGTCGTTACTTTCGACATGGGTGGAACCTCGACCGACGTGGCCCACTTCGGCGGGGAGTTGGAGCGCTCACTCGAGTCAGAGGTGGCGGGGGTGCGACTGCGGGCGCCCATGCTGGACATCCACACGGTCGCAGCCGGCGGCGGGTCTATCTGCTCGTTCGACGGCAGCCGACTCCGGGTGGGCCCGGCCTCCGCAGGGGCAGAACCCGGGCCGGCGAGTTACGGCAAGGGCGGGCCCCTCACGGTCACGGACTGCAACGCGGTCCTGGGCCTGGTCCGGCCCGAGTTCTTTCCCACCACCTTCGGTCCGGGTCGTGACGCGCCGCTGGACGTGACAGCTGCGCTGCATCGACTGGAGGCGGTTAGGCGCGGCCTCTCCGAGTCAACCGGGGACACCCGCTCGCCGGCCATGCTCGCCGAGGGGTTCCGGAACATCGCGGTGGCCAACATGGCCAACGCGATCAAGAAGGTCTCCATTGCCCGCGGGCACGACGTCAGCGCCTACGCCCTCGCCTGCTTCGGCGGGGCCGGCGGCCAGCACGCCTGCGCTGTGGCGGACGAACTGGGCATCAGCTCAGTGGTCATCCATCCGCTCGCAGGAGTGCTGTCGGCCGTCGGCATGGCACTGGCCGACACCCGCTTGCTGCACGAACGCAGCGTCGAGGTCCCGTTGTCGGACATGACCGATGCCGAACTGGCCGGGCTGCTGACCGAGGCCGCCGGGGATGTCACGAACGGACTGCGGCAGCAGGGAGCGACCGGCCACATCGAGGTGGAGCGCCACGTCCATCTCAAGTATGTCGGCAGCGACACCGCCCTGCCTATCCCACACTCCGACAGCCCGACGCTGCTCCAGGATTTCGCCGCCGCCCACCACCGCCGATTCGGCTTCACGATGCCGGACAGGGCGGTGGTCATCGACGCGATCGCGGTGGAGGCCATCGAACGCAGCGAATCCGCCCAGTTGAACCTGCCCATCGGGGCGGGGGCGGCGGCGGTACCCACCGCACACGTGCCTGTGCACCTGACCGGGCAGACCCACGATGCGCCAGTCTTCCGGCGCGACGACCTCCCCGTCGGTCAGCGAATCCGCGGCCCAGCGATCATCGCCGAATCTGTGGCCACCACCGTCGTTGAACCCGGCTGGCAGGCCTCGGTGCTGCCGGGCGGCGAACTGAACCTGCAGCGCGTCGAAGCACGGCCCGGCACGGTGTCGATCGGCACAAGCGTGGATCCAGTCATGCTCGAAGTGTTCAACAACCTGTTCATGTCCGTGGCCGAGCGGATGGGCGTGACCCTGCAGCAGACCTCGCGGTCGGTGAACATCAAGGAGCGGCTCGACTTCTCGTGCGCGATCTTTGATCCAGCGGGACGCCTGGTCGCCAACGCCCCCCACATCCCCGTACACCTGGGCTCGATGGGCGAGAGTGTGCATGCAATCATCGCCGAGCACCGGCAATCCTGGCAGCCCGGCGACGTGTTCGCAACGAACGACCCCTTCAACGGCGGCACCCACCTCCCCGACATCACAGTGGTGACGCCGGTATTCGGCGAGGAGCCAGACCCGCTGTTCTTCGTCGCCAGCCGGGGGCATCACGCTGACGTTGGCGGGATCACGCCGGGATCGATGCCGCCGATGAGCCGGACCATCCACGAGGAGGGGGTCCTGCTGCGCAACATCCGGATCGTGCGAGAGGGCGTCTTCGACGAACCGCTGGTTCGCAGGATTCTTGAAGAGGCGGCCTACCCCGCCCGCTCGCCGGACCGCAACGTCAATGACCTGGTTGCGCAGATCGCGGCGAACGCGAACGGGGTGACCGAGTTGCAGGGACTCGTGGAGCGGTTCGGGCTAGCCGTGGTCCGCGCATACATGGGACACGTCCAGGACAACGCGGCCGAGTGCGTACGGCGCGTCATCGACTCGTTGGACGACGGACACCACGTCGCCCACATCGACGACGGCGCCCCCATTGAGGTGCGGGTGAGCGTGGATCGTGCTGCCCGCCGGGTGGTCGTCGACTTCGCCGGAACCGGCCCCGCCCGAAGCGACAACTTCAATGCCCCGCGAGCGGTCACCCGGGCGGCCGTGCTGTACGCGTTCCGGTGCCTGGTGGACGACGACATCCCGCTCAACGACGGCTGCCTCGACCCTGTCGATCTCCGGGTGCCGGCCGACTCTCTGCTGGACCCCGGGTACCCGGCGGCAGTTGTTGCCGGCAACGTGGAGATCAGCCAGGTGGTGACCGATGCTCTGCTGGCCGCACTCGGTGCGTGCGCTGCATCTCAGGGAACCATGAACAACCTCACGTTCGGCACTGAGGACTTCCAGTACTACGAGACGATCTGCGGTGGATCCGGCGCCGGTCCGGACTTCACCGGCACGGCTGCGGTCCAAACCCACATGACGAACTCCCGCCTCACCGACCCCGAGGTGCTGGAACTGCGCCATCCGGTGCGAGTGCGGCACTTCGGCGTCCGGGCGGGCACCGGCGGTTCCGGCTTGCGCCGCGGAGGCGACGGCGCGGTCCGGGAACTGGAGTTCCTGATACCGATGCGGGTGTCCTTGCTCTCGGGGCGCCGACGGGTCGCGCCGTTCGGGCTTCATGGCGGTGGCGACGGAGCCCCGGGGCGAACCACCCTTGAGCGCCTGGACGGGGCCGTGCACGAGATGGCCGCGACTGAGTCGGTACTCGTCGAAGCAGGTGACCGCCTGGTCATCGAGACACCCGGTGGCGGGGGTTTCGGCGGTGATGGGGCCACAGACGGTCCGGACGTTCGCTCCCCGTGAGATCCGAAGACACCGAGGCGGTTTGTGCCGCCCGTGGGTCTTGCTGCGGCCACACTACGGCTGTTCGCTGACGCTCGTGCCGTTCGTTGTCGCTCGTCGTGCGAGGAACGTCAACGGACTACCCGAGCGTCAGCGAACACGCAGTTCGCCCGGCGGCTGCCCGGACCATGCGCGAACCGAACACCGGCAGATCGGCCGTTGTTCACGACTTCAGAACTACCTTGAGCGCGCTCCGGTCGTCCATCGCGGCGTACCCCGCCGGCGCCTGGTCCAGGCTCATGACGGTGTCGAAGACCCTGCCCGGCTCGACCGACCCGTCGAGCACCCCCGGCAGGAGTTGCTCAATGTAGGCGCGCACCGGAGCGGGGCCCCCGGTCAGCGTGATGTTGTGCCGGAAGAGGCTGCGGAAGCCGACTGGGGCGTTCTCGTACTGCGGGACACCGACGCGGCTGATCACCCCACCGGGCCGGACCACACCGATCGCCTGCTCATAAGCAGGCATGTGGCCGACGGCCTCGAGCACCGCAGCGCTGCCGCCCCCGGTCAGGTCGCGGACCTTGGCAATGCCTTCCTCGCCGCGCTCGGCGACAACGTCGGTCGCACCGAACTCACGGCCGAGGTCTGTACGGTCCTGGTGACGTCCCATCAGCACGATCCGCTCGGCGCCGAGCTGCTTGGCCGACAGCACGGCGAGCAACCCGACCGCACCGTCACCGATCACGACGGCGGCGCTCCCCTGGCTCACCCCAGCTCGCACAGCCGCGTGCCAGCCGGTCCCGTACACGTCCGACAGCGTCAGGATGCTGGCCAGTAGCGCGTCGTCGGTGTCAGGGCCGACTCCCGGCACCTTCACCAGCGTGCCGTCGGCCAGCGGCACCCGGACCTCCTCGGCCTGGCAGCCGGCCGTGCCGAACCGGGGGTCGCCCCAGAAACCTCCTCTGACACACGACGTGTGCAAGCCCGCCCGGCAGAACTCGCAGGTACCGCAGGACACCGCGAACGGCCCTATCACGAAATCACCCGGCACCAGCGTCGCGACCTCCTTCCCGACCTCCTCCACCACTCCGATGAACTCGTGGCCCATCGCCACACCGGCTTCGTTGGCGGGCAGGCTGTGGTACGGGTGCAGGTCGCTACCGCAGATGCAGGCGCGGGTGACACGCACAAGGGCATCCGTCGAATCTTGGATGCTGGGAGACGCGACTTCGATGACGCGGACATCACCAGCGCCGTATATGTAGGTGGCTTGCATGCCTCCAGTCAATCCGGTTGGGGGCCGATATGGAAGGCCGTGTCGAAGCCCTCGACGCGCGCGCCGACGGGCCACTGGGTCCCAGCCGCACACTGCCCCTCTCCTACGGGTTGGCTCTCCAGCAGGTCGGATGCCGAGGACGGCCCGTGTACTCACCAGCCGCAGGAGTGCGTCGCGAGGTTAGAGAATGGTCGCGAGGTTAGAGATTGTGCACGAGGTTAGTGAACGCACGTGTGGCTTCTCTAACCTCGTGCACATTCTCTAACCCGAGCGGTTTCCGCCCGGCACTTCCCCACCTGAACGCCGCGGCCGGCCACGACCATGCACCACTAACGCGAGCGAACTGGCGCCCGGTATTCCCCGCCTGAACGCCACGGCCGCGGATGGACTCATGCCGAGAACCTGGAATGGGCGGGCCGGCGCAGACCACGAGGGACTCTCGCTGGGAGACCGACTCTGCCGTGCTGGCCCATCGCGCCGGCGAGGAGGCACTGACCGCCGACAGCACACGGAGGCGACGGTGACGGCTGCGCCTGATCAGGTGACTTGGGATGCGCCGGACGTCAGCCACTCGGACAGGGCCTCTGCCACCGCGTCGTCATTCAGGAGATCGAGGTGGTTCACCCCGCCGATACACAGGCCTTCACCTGTCACTGCCGAGGCACTGGGGTAGCGCACCATCCCGTCGCCCATGAGACGCCCGAACGGATGCTGTGTGTCGCGGGTCAGGGTCGCTGCGACCCAGAAGTACGTCACGTGCGGCAGGAACGGCACTTCGGCGCAACGGTCCTCCAGGAATGCGTCGATGTCCCTCCCCCGCCAGTCCTCCTCCACCAGCGAACCGAACCGCAGGTCCTTGATGCCAACGCTGCGGTTGGCGAGGATCCGTCCGATCGGTTCGATCTCGGGGATCTTGCGCATGACCCAATCCATGACGTGCACGGCCTTCTCCAGGGGTGCACCCTGGTGCGGCGTGCCCAACGTCACCACGCAGCGTACGAGCGAGGTCCAAGTCCCGCCGACGTGGCACGCGCTGCGCGCGACCAAACCACCCATCGAGTGCCCGACGAGGCTGATCGTCTCCACCGGGACGGGCCAGCGTGCGACGAGATCGTCGAGCAGGCCACTCAACTGCCGGCCGTTGTCACTGACGTGCAGACCGGTGTTGAAGCGGACGAAAACAGGCGTCAGCCCCTTATCGCGCAGACGCTCGCCGTACGATTCCCGACCCCCCAGTCGCCACGCCCGCTCATCCTCTGCCAGGCCGTGCAGGAAGACCACGATGTGTGCCGTGGCGCTCGGAAAGTCCGTTGCCACATCGGCGTCCCGGCCATCCACGCGAAGCGACATCGGGATGGACAGTTGAGGATGCTCCTCGGCGATCAGGTCGCCGTGGAACCCGTTCACCACTGGCTGCAGTGCGCGCCCCACCCGGGTCTGGCTCGGCTCCACAGATGTCAGACCACCGAGTCCTGCCAGGGCGCGGGGCGTGTGCCGATGCACCGACTCCACCAGGCTGTAGGCCGCCTCGGCGGACGCCGCCTGAACGCGGTTGTACGGTTTGGCCACCGGCGGCAGTGCGGTGTCCACCCGCTTCGAGATCGCCTGGTGGGTGTCACCGACGATGCGCACGACGCCGCCGAGCGCCCGGCCGGCCAGCCCTCCCGCCGCAGTCCATTCCTCGCTCATCACAGCCTCACCTTCATCTCCCGCGCGCCGGATGCGCAGCGGTCCTCGACCACCTCGCCCACGCCGGCCAGCAACCTGGCCGGAGCCTCGTTCGATGCCAGCATGTACCCGGTCAGGTACTCGATCCCCTCGTGGCGCGCCTCACGCCCGAGTGCCTCAGTGAGCAGACGGCCCCCGCCGCAGCCCTGGATCTCATCGGCAACCGTGATGGAGAACTCCGCTGTGTCCGATTGGTCGTGTAGCCGGAGCGCATGTGCGATGCCCAGCACGACGTCCTCCGACGTGGTCCGTGGCCACACCAGCACCATCGCGAGCTCGTCGGTCTCGAACAGGTGCTGCACCTCCGCCGACGTCAGGCGTGGCTTGCTGCGCATGAAGCGGCGATACCTCGTCTCCTCGGACAATCGCTGGAACCCGGCGACGAGGTCGGCGCGGTCACCGGCGCGCATCGGCCGCACGGCCACCCGCAGGCCGTGGCTCAGGACCCCTTCTGTCTCTGCTGTCTTCATATGTCCATGATGTACTCACTTCCGCACAGGCAATAGTGGCGCAGGCACAGATCTGAGGGCCAGAATAGTGCGATGAGAACAAATCTCGAGGTGCCGGACCTGCCAGCCGATTTCGTGACAGAAGTGCGCTCCCGCATCCCGCGCGTAGCCGAGGAGACAGTCGCGACGGTCGCGGCCCAGGTCCCCGCCTATGCCCCGGCCGCCCGGGACCCGTTCCGCGCCGAACTCGAGCAGGGGGTGCGAATGGCATTCGAAGGGTTCGCCGGTCTGCTCGTCGACCGTGACGACCGGGCATTGGACCGCATCCGGCTCGGTGCCGCGGCGCTGGGACGCACCGAGTCGCGGAGGCGACGCGGGATCGGTGCGTTGCTCACCGCCTACCAGATCGGCACCGGAGTCCATTGGCTGGAGGTTTCGGAACTGGCATTGGAGCACGACCTGGATGCCGAAACCATGTCGGAACTGGCCGGGCTGATCTTCGCGTTCAACCAACAGTTGTCGGCTGCCAGCGTGGAGGGCTACACCAACGAGTCCCGTACCCGCGAACGCTACCGGGAGCACTTGGCGCAGGAGTTGTTGGTCGGCATCCCGACCGAGGGGATGATGACGCGCGCGAACTGGAGCCCGCCGGCGACCCTGACCTGCGTCCTGGTCGACCCCGGGCAGGTCACGACCCTGCTCAGTGCATACCCGGATTGTCTGCAGACGCCCGTGGAGGACGTCGTCGCAGTCCTCGTGCCCGACGCCGTTCGCAGCGCGGCGCTGAACACAACGGCCGGCATCGACGTGGTGGTCGGCCCCACCGTGGAGTGGAGCCGCGCGCACGCCTCGTTCCAGCGCGCACGCGCCCTGGCCGACCTGGTCCCGGAGCGGCCCCTGGACACCGAGGCGCACTTGGTCGACCTCGTACTGACCGGCGACGCGCTGGCAGACCTCCGCGAACAGGTCTTGAAACCCCTGGCCGGCCACCCGACCTTGATCGAGACGCTGCGGGCCTGGCTGCTCAATGTGGGTCGCCGCGATGCCGTCGCGGCCCAGTTGTTCATCCACCCTCAGACCGTGCGATACCGCATGGGCCAGGTGCGCGAGGCCTACGGAGAGTTGCTGAACGATCCGGCCGAAGTGCTCAAGCTCGTTGTGGCTTTGGGTTCCGGATCCCGCTGAGCTCGGTGGCACCCCCTCGGACTTCTTGAGCGGCGTGGCTAGGGGGCGGGTAGGCTTCCGACGGATCGGGTGATCGGCAACTGCAAGGTCTCGGCACACGGGTGCTCAGCTCGAGGTGGCTGACTGGCCGCCACACGATGAGATCGTTGGGCCGGGCGGCTCAAGTCACAGGGGCGGGGCGGTGACATGCTTGCGAAGACGACGATCGGAAGACTGATGATGCCTCGGCGATGGGTCACGGCGATAGGGGCCGTCGTCGCGTCGTGCGCAGCGCTGGTCGTAGCCGACCTTGCGGCGAAGCGGGAGTACGGTCGACCACAGCGACGTGACCCCGCATTGAGGCCCAACGCCATCCCAGACGACGCCACAGACGCGGAGATCCCTGCGGTCGACGGCACAGCGTTGCGCGGTTGGCTGCGCGAGGCACAGTCTGGTCGAACCGGCCCTGCGGCGTTGGTGATACATGGTTGGGGCGGCACGGCCAACGACATGCTGCCGGTCTCCGAGGTGCTCCTCGGCCTTGGAATGCACGTGCTGCTCCTGGATGCCCGGGGACACGGCCGAAGCGATGATTGTGCCGTCTGCTCGATGCCCTCGTTCGCCGACGATGTCCGAGCTGGGCTCGCCTGGATGCGTTCGGCGCCACAGGTGGACTCGTCGAGAATCCTGCTAGTCGGCCACTCGGTCGGTGCCGGCGCCTGCCTGTTCGTAGCCTCCGAGGACACTGAGATTGCCGCTGTCATATCGCTCGCCTCCATGGCTGACCCGAGCGCGTTCATGGCGCAGCGCCTGGACCGCTACATGCCCCGCGCGATGACGAAGCTCGTCCTACGGTACGTGGAACACACGATCAGGCATCGATTCACCGAGTTCGCCCCCGTCTCCACCATCGCACGGATCAAGACTCCGGTGCTGCTCCTGCACGGTCGTAGGGATAGCACCGTGCCGGTGAGCGACGCCTACCTGCTGCGCGAACGCGACTCGTCGGGGGCCACCTTGGTGGTCGTTCCCGATGGCGACCACTTCAGCATCGACTCCCTGGAAACGACCCGCACGGATCTGATCCACTTCCTCCGCAGCAGTGGACTGATCGCGCCGACCGTAGCGCCGTTGATGGCACCCGCAACGCCTGACTCGGATACTTGATTCGCTGGGTACAGCCCTACGGCGGGCCGCCGAACAGGCGCCGTTGGCCGTTCCCCCGGGTTTCGGCTCGGCACCCGCGTTTCGGTTGGTCATCCGCGGCCGTGGCGTTGAGGCGGGGAAATGCCGGGCGGAAACCGCTCGGGTTAGAGAACGTGCACGAGGTTAGAGAAGCCACACGTGCATTCACTAACCTCGTGCACGACCTCTAACCTCGCGGCCAACTTCTGCGGCGACCGAGTACACCAGTCATTTTCGGACTACAGAACGTGCACGGCGTTGGAGAAGCCACACGTGCGTTCACTAACCTCGTGCACGATCTCTAACCTCGCGGCCGACTCCCGCGGCTACCGAGTACGCAAGCCGTTCTCAGACCAGACCTTGGGCTCCGTTCGACCAGAGGTTACCTTCTGCAGACCGCGAACCCTTGGGTCCAACCCGCCGCTCCGCTCAATCGCAGGCAATCAGCACCTGTAGTGGCCGCGATCAGGCTGAAGCGCTATCCCAAGTGCTTCACAGCGATGTCGACCGCGGCAGCCAAGAGATCCTGCAATTCGCCGTCGCTGCTCGCTCCGCCCTGCCAGGACGACCCGCTCTCCTGCTCCCAGCTCTCCTGGTAGTCATCAGGCAGCAGATCCCCGTACGCGACGGAGGCCGTCTCCCAGATATCCACACGCAGCGAACCGTCGCCCCTCTCGGAGGCTTCTGCCACGAACACCGGGTCGATGTCAGCAACCGCTTGGGCGACGGCCGTTGCAGCGGCTTTCACCACTGCCGCGTCACCACCTGATTCCTGAATGCCGGCCGTTATCTTGGTGATCAATTCCTGGTCCGGCTCTTGGCGACTGGGCTTGTCCATACTGCTCTCCTGACGTCTGAGTACCGCCCCCGACATCTAGCAAACTACTACGCGTGGGACCGGGACCTGATCGCGACCGTCGGCCAGGGATCAGCCTTGGACTTCAGGTCGCTGGAGAGCATGCGCGCCTGGCTGAGGCCCGGGACGCAAGACGCCGAGGTGAGGATCGCAGTCGTCCACAGAATTCATCTGGGGGTTGTCGACCCCCGGGTCACTTGCCCAGGCTGTTCACATGAGTTTCGAAGATCTGCCTGACGAATGGCCCGCGATACCCCTGCAAGATCCCACGCACATCGCAGACGTCCTGGATCTGTACGTCAGCATGCGGGCCCGCCATGAGGGCGCGCTGGTAGTCGTCGTCTGCGACGATCAGCGTCGTCCCGTCCAGCCCATGCAGATCGACGGGGTGGGACGCTTGCCGCCGCCATATGCCGCTGACCATCTGGCACGGATGGCCGCCTCGCTCGCAGACGCCTTTCCCGGGGCAACCGCGCTGTTCGCGCTGGCCCGCAGAGGTGGGCTGAGCGTGACCGCCGGTGACCAGGCGTGGCGGCGGTGCGTCGAAGCGTCATTCAGCGAGAAGTTGCCCGTGATCGGCTTTCATCTGGTGACGCCCGGCGGTTCCCGAATCGTTCACACCACGGGGGCTGCTGCCTAGGGTGCGCTGCGTTGGGGTCCAGGCCCTGGTGTACAAACGACGCTCCAGCGGGTCCGGCACCGACATGGGCGCGCCGGACGAACACCTCAATCCATTGACCGGTGATCGCGAGGGACCACGTCGACCAGCAGGTCGTCCATCTCGCCGGTTGCGGTGGCAGCCGACAGCACCTCCCGCTCACCCAGTTTGACGACCACGACACCGCCGAGTACCAGCAGCGCACCGAGCAACTGCACCGGCCGCGGCTGCTGGGCGAGCAGCACCCAGGCGAATCCGAGCCCGGCAGCGACTTCGGACAGCGCGACGAACGAAGCCAGCCGCGAGCCCAAGTGCCGCGCCGCGCCGATCCCGGTGACGTACGCAAGTGCAGCCGTCACCAGGCCGAGCGCCAGAACCGGAACCCACCACGGCACGGTGCCGGTGGTAAACACGACCGGCGCCGTCGACGTGCTGATCGGGAGGACGCCGACCGCCGCCGCTACCCAGAACAGCACCGATGCGAACACCAGACCGCCGGCCGCAAGCGTGATGGGCGGCAGACCGCTGCTGTCGTCGGCGGAGATCACGAAGTACGTCGCCGCTCCGATCATCGCTCCGAGCGCGAAAAGCACCCCCAGCAGATCCACAGATGCGCCGCCCAGCACGTCGAGCAGCAGAACCAGTCCGACTGCGGCGATCGCCGCCCCAAGGAAGGTCAGCGGGCCGGGACGTTGGCTGCGAGCCAGCCACATCCAGAGCACCACCGCCAGCGGTGCGGTGTACTCGATCAGCAGGGCAACACCGACATCGAGGCGTGAGACCGCCAGGAAATAGAGCATCTGTGCGCCGGCCACGGCCAGCAGACCATATATGGCGATCGTCCCCAGGTTGGCCCGAAGCAAGCCGGTTCGGCCGCGCACGGCCAAGAGGCCGGGCACCGCCAAGACCACCGCGGCGATCGTCACCCTCACGGCCACGGCCGCCGTCGGTGACCACCCGGCGTCCATCAGGGCACGCGCCAGTGAGCCGGACAGCCCGAAGGACACAGCCGACGTGATCGCGAGCATGAGTCCCACGCCCGGGTTCTTCGGGGACACCGGCAACTCCCGTCCGTAAGGGGCGTTTGCGCTCATAGCCCCTGACACTACGCCTCGTTAGGATAAGGTGTCAATGTGGTTTTCGCCCCTGACACTCGAGAAGCCCTCGGGGCTGCCGTGGATCTGGCGAACTCCGCGGAGCCTCCGGACACGCTCACGTCGCTGGACGCCCTGCTCGACTTCTACGACAAGTGGGGATACACCGGCTCACGGCCGGACATCGAGGAGTTCGGGGCCGTGAAAGCCATCCGGCCCCGTGTGCGGGAGTTGCTGACAGCGGATCGGGATACCGCAGTCACGCTGATCAACGCGATCCTTACCCAGCAGAAAGCAGTCCCGCAACTGGTGCGCCACGACCACCTGGACTGGCACATCCACGCCATTTCGGACGACCGACCCATGCACGAACGCGTCCTCGTGGAGACCGCGATGGCAATGGTCGACGTGGTGCGCGCCGACGAGATGGGCCGGCTGCAGGTGTGTGGCGCCCAGGACTGCAATGGCATTGTCTTGGACCTTTCCCGCAACCGCTCACGGCGCTTCTGCAGTACGACGTGCGGGAACCGTGAAGCTCAAGCTGCCTACCGCGCCCGCAAATCCGGGTGACGGCCACCTGCGTGCGTCCGGCCCGCGGGTCCGGGCTGGCGCGCCACCGCCTCTGATGTCCTGAGAGGGCCCGCACCAGAGCGCCGCTTGCCGTTCGTCGCACGCGGTTCACCTGCAGATGCCGAACAGCGCCGTGTGGGCCGGAGCACACTGTGTGCGTTGGGACTCGATCCCCGGGCCCCCTTCCACAATTATGCTCTATGTCATAGTCTCTTGACATGCCAAGAACGCGAGGATCCACCAAAGCAAGAATGTTGGACAGCGCGTCGGAGTTGCTCCGTGAACGCGGCGCGAACGCAGTGACCGTGGATGCGGTGCTGGCACGCAGTGGCGCTCCCCGTGGATCGGTGTACCACCACTTTCCCGGTGGTCGCGACGAGATCGTGCTGAGCGCACTGCGTCAGTCCGGTGACTTCATCTCAGCAATGCTGCAGCGCGCTGTCTCCGAGGGTGACAGCCGACAGGCGATCGACAGGTTCATCCGCTTCTGGAAGCGCATGATGACGGAGTCCGACTTCCACTCCGGTTGTCCGGTGGTCGCGGTCGCTGTCGACGACCGCCGGGACCTGCCGGAGGTTGCGCAGACCGTGCGAGCGATCCTCGACCGGTGGCACGCCGACTTGTCCAACCTGCTCGTGGCCGAGGGGTATCCGACACAGAGAGTTGAGCGGCTTGCCACGGTGATCGTCGCAGCCGTCGAAGGAGCCATCATCCTGTGCCGTGTGCGAGGCGACGTCGAGGCTCTCGACGATGTCGCTGCTGAGATCAACCTGCTTCTGGAACGACGATGAAACATGTTGCTGGATCGGAGACCCCCATGAACGAAAGCGGCCCCTGGTACCCCACCGCCTGCATCCTGTGCGAGTGCAACTGCGGTCTGGAGGTCCTGCTCGACGGTGAGAACTTCGCGAAGATCCGCGGCGACAAGCAGCACCCGGCCTCGCACGGGTACACCTGCAACAAAGCATTGCGCCTGGACCTCTATCAGAACGGCCGGGCGGATCGCCTGACCGCGCCGCTGCGCCGCATGGACGACGGCACCTTCGAGGAGATCGACTGGGACACAGCGATCACCGAGATCGCCGGACGGCTCAGTTCGATCCGCGACACTCACGGCGGCGAAACCATCTTCTACTACGGCGGCGGCGGACAGGGGAACCATCTCGGCGGCGCGTACTCCCCAGCCACCATGCATGCATACGGCGCCCGGTTTCGTTCCAGCGCCCTGGCCCAGGAGAAGACCGGCGAATTCTGGGTCAGCGCCCGCATGCTCGGACACGTCACCAGGGCCGATTTCGAGCACTGCGAGGTAGCGCTGTTCATCGGGAAGAACCCCTACCAGTCGCATGGGTTCCCACGGGCGCGTGCTGTCCTCAAAGAGATCGCCAAGGACCCGGAACGGTCCATGGTGGTCATCGACCCGGTCCGGACCCAAACCGCTGAACTCGCCGACCACCACCTGCAGGTACGACCCGGCGCCGACCTGTGGTTGATGACTGCCATAGCCGCGGTGCTGGTTCAGGAGGACCTGGTGGCCAGTGACTGGATCGCCGAGCACGCCGACGGCTTCGAGGCGGTGGCTGATGTCCTGCGCGCTGTGCCGGTCGACCAGTACTGCCGAGCCGCCGATATTCCGGAAACGGACGTGCGGGAGGTCGCATCCCTGATAGCCGCGGCGGACTCGGTCGCGGTTTTGGAGGACCTCGGCGTCCAGATGAACCACAATTCGACCTTGGTCAGTTATGTGGAGAAGCTGGTGTGGCTGCTCACCGGGAACTTCGGGAAGCGGGGGACCCAGTACGTCCCCTCCGCGATGGTGGGGATCGGACGCGATCGTGGCTATCCAGCAGGAGAGGGGCCCCGCAGTCCCGTCGTGGGCGCGCCGATCGTCAGCGGGCTGGTGCCCTGCAATGTCATCGCCGACGAGATCCTCGCAGACCACCCTGCCCGCTACCGGGCCATGCTGGTGGAGAGCTCCAACCCCGCCCACTCGTTGGCGGACTCGGCACGCATGCGGGAGGCACTGCAAACGCTGGACATGCTGGTCGTGATCGACGTGTCCATGACTGAGACTGCCCGACTGGCGGACTACGTACTGCCGGCGCCGACACAGTACGAGAAGTACGAGGCGACGTTCTTCAACTTCGACTTCCCCCGCAACATCTTCCATCTGCGGCATCCTGTGCTGCCGGCGCCACCCGGGTTGTTGCCGGAACCCGAGATCCATGCGCGCCTCGTCGAAGCAGCAGGGGCGTTGTCCGACGCCGACTACGCCCCGCTGCGGGAAGCCGCCGCACAGGGCCGCGAGGCGTTCGCCGGGGCCTTCCTCCGCGCAGTCGCTGATCCGGGCCTGCGCAAGTTGGCACCCGTTCTGCTCTACCGGACACTCGGGCCGACCCTCCCTGGCGATGCAGCCGCCGCCTCGATCCTGTGGGCGGCGGCACACCAATGTGCGGCCGCGAATCCGAACGGGGTCGAACGCGCAGGTTTCGGGTCCGGACCGGGCGCCGGGGAGCGGTTGTTCGACTCGATTCTGAGCAGCAGGCACGCAGTGGTTATCACCGACGACGAATACGGTGCCTCGTGGGCACGATTGCCCAAGGAGCGCATTCAACTGGAAGTGCCAGAACTGCTCGCCGAGGTGGCGACCCTCGCGGACCGGCGGATCGAAACTCCAGACCCGGAATACCCCTTCGTGTTGTCCGCCGGCGAGCGCCGGGCCTTCACGGCGAACACGATCATCCGTGATCCGCAGTGGAGGCGGCGGGATCCGGAGGGGAGGCTTCGGATCAGTGAGACCGACGCCGAGCGATTGGGCGTTACTACTGGGGACCAAGTGCGACTGACGACTCGTCGCGGCAGTGTGACGGTGCCCGTCGACGTCACCGACACCATGCGCGGGGGCCATGTGTCGTTGCCAAACGGCTTCGGGCTCGCCGTGACCGCTGCCAGCGGGGATCCGCTCCGGACAGGTACGGCGCCCAACGACCTCACGAGTACCGGGGATCGAGACGAGTGGGTGGGGACCCCCTGGCACAAGCACGTACCGGCGAGGGTTGAGACGGTCGCCTGATCGACCGGCTCGCGGGGCCGTCTCCCACCCCGCACCCCATCGTCAGTTTCGCTGGTTCACATCGGAACCGCTCTGCAGCAGGCCCTTCATCTTCTTCTGTATGAAGCCGATCGCCTGCCGCGGGGCTATCCGGATCGCGAGGTTCATCAGCCGGGCGTCCTTGCCGACAAAGATGTACAGCCGGTTCTTCTCGATGCCGTCGATCATGATCCGGGCGGCATCCTGCGCCGAGGTCATGGGCATGCCGGCCGCATCATCCGCGGCGGGCGTGGACACCCCCGAGTTCTCCGTGATGCCAGTGTTCACGGCACCAGGCATGATGACCGACACGTTGACCGTAGTGTCCAGCAGTTCTGCGTAGAGACCTTCGGTCAGCAACTTGACGGCGGCCTTGCTCGCGCCGTAAATGCTCTGGCCGGGGAACGGGAAGAACCCGCCCATGCTGGACACGTTCGCGATGTGCGCCTCGGGTCGTTCGAGCAAGGCGGGCAGGAAAGCCTTCACCATGTACAAGGTGCCCATCAGGTTCACGTCCAGTACCCGCTGGATTGCTCCATAGTCCAGATCCTTGACCGGGATGAACGGCTGGATGACGCCTGCGTTGTTGATCACCCCATCCACCGCGCCGTGTGCATCGACGACCGGCTCGACGAGCGCTTCCACCGCCACGCGATCGGTGATATCGACGACATGCGTGGACAACCGATCGCCCGCGGACGCCATCGCGGCGGTCTCCTGCAGCGACTCGGCGCGGACATCGACGGCAGCAAACCGGCCACCGTCTCGCAAGACACTCAGCACCAACTCGCGTCCCATGCCGTTGCCACCGCCGGTGATCACCCAGACCTTGCCGGACACCTTCATTGCGAACACCTCCTGTTCGAGCGTATCGCCGCCAGCATCGGATACCTGTCCGAACGGGCGTCCGCGGTCGGACGGTTGCCGTTTGCCCGGCCGGTTCGCGTAGCCTCCGCGGCTGTGGTCAGCCGCGGCGTTCAGACGGGCGGAGATCGCTCGCGTTGGTGGTGCATGGCCGTGGCCGGCCGCCGCGTTCAGGCGGGGAAATGCCGGGCGCAAACCGCTCGGGTTAGAGAACGTGCACGAGGTTAGAGAAACCACACGTGCGTTCACTAACCTCGTGCACGATCTCTAACCTCGCGACCATTCTCTAACCTCGCGGCCCACTTCTGCGGCGACCGAGTACACCAGCCATTTTCGGACTAGAGAACGAACACCTCGTGCACTTTCTCTGACCTCGCGGCCAGCTCCTGCGGATCATTCGGCAGAAACAGTCGCGGTCACCACCGCGTCGGGAACGACCTTGCCCCGTCCGGCCCGCACCGCTCGGCGCCGCGTCCACTTCGCGAGGTCGGGCGGTCGCACAGGCCCCCGTCAGAACGGCACGTGGACCGACGCTGCACGGGGTCAGGATTCGGACAGGTGGTCCCGCGCCCATAGCGCCGCCTGGACCCGGTCGGTGACCCCGATCGCGGCGTAGATCTGTGTGAGATGGGCTTTGACGGTCTTCTCACTCACGCCGAGCCGTTTGGCCACCAGTCGGTTCGGCAGGCCCTCGGCGACCAACCCCAGTACCTCCCGCTGCTTTGCGGTCAGCTCCGGATCCTCCAGCACAGCGCTTGCACGCCGCGCCTCGACCAATGTGCGCGCCACCCGCGGGTCGATCGGCGACCCCCCTGCTGCGGCCGCCCGGATGCCATCGACCAGGGTCTGAGGTTCGGCATCCTTCATGAGGTAACCGACTGCGCCGGCGTCGAGGCTGTGCAGCACCTGCTCGGGCTCGGCGAACGTGGTGAGCATCACCACTGCGGTTCCAGGAGCTGCCTCATTGATAGCGCGAGTGGCCTCGACACCGCCCATCACCGGCATGGACAGGTCCATCAGGACGACATCCGGGCGCAGAGCGTTCACCAGATCGGCTCCGGCACGGCCATCGGTGGCCGAACCCACCACTTCGACGTCGTCGAACGCGTCGATGAGCAGACGCAGTCCCTCGACCACGACGCGGTGGTCGTCGACCAGTACCACTTTGATCATCGCGGCTCCACGCTTACAGTCACACGCGTTCCTGCCCCCGGCGCGCTGTCAACCGTGAGCCTGCCGCCGATGGAGGTGACGAGATCGTCGACGAGCCGCAGTCCGAGGTGGCCGGGACGTTCGACGTCCGGGTCGAACCCGTGCCCGTCGTCCTCGACACTCAGCACCACGGTGTCCACCGCCTCGGTGAGGCGGACGACCACATGAGACGCCCCAGCGTGTTTGGACACGTTGGCGATCGCCTCCCGGGCAACCCGGTACAGCACCGTGCGCGCTCCCGGGTCCAGGTCTGGGAGTTCACTGAGGTCGGAATCTACGACGATGCCCGGCTCCAGACCGTCCAGCAGAGCGGCAATGGCGGGGGCCAGCCCCGAAGTCTCGAGATTGGGTGGGTAGATGTCCACAAGCAGCGTGCGGAGATCACGCACCGATGCCCGTGAGGCCTGCGCTGCGTCCGACAACAGGGTTGCGGAGTCGTGATCACCGGCTGCATCCGCGCGAGCCGCCATCCCCGCGAGCCCGAAGGACAACCCGGCGAGCTTCTGCACAGTGCCGTCATGCAGGTCCGCGGCGATCCGGCGGCGTTCCAGTTCAGAGGCGTCCATCGCGCTCTGCAGCAGTTCCTCACGGGTACGCAGTTCATCGCTGATGCGCTTGGCCATACGGACGCCCAAGAGCCCCAGCAACGTGGCCAGAAGCACCATGGACCCCGCCAGAAGAGGCGCGAACGCCGTCCAGACACTGCGGGCGTCCTGGCTCAGGGTGTCCTGAGATTTGCTGACCTGGAACAGGTAGTGGGAACCGTCGCCGCCGACGACAGGCAGACTCACCTGAACCCAATCGACATCCGGGTCCAAGTAGCGGTTCTCCGGTCGACTCGGATCCGTGATCGTCTCCTCCGGGCCATCGGTTGTCGCGGCCGGCGCCGGGAAATGCTCACCGATGAGCCGGGGGTCATTGGCATAGATGATGACCCCGTCCTCGTTCCACAAGCGCACTGCCCTGACGTCGGAATCCCGGACCGACGCGGAGAACGCTGCGTCGAGTTCCGCGATGCGCGCGGGCTTGCCCGCTTGGAGTCCTTTGTCGATTCTGGGCTCCACCACGGTCCGGGCCAACCACTCGGCGGTGGTGCGGGTATCGCTGACGGACTGCTCACGGGCTACCGCAGCAGAGATCGCAAGACTGGCCAAGGCGAGCAACACCATCCCGATGGCGCCCGGGATCGCGAACCGCAGTACCTCGCGCCGCACGATCGCGCGCGGATTGCCGCCTGGTGGCTCAGCCATAGGTCATTGTCCCCACGCGCAGGTCTGATATTCCTAACCCGCCCGCGTGTTTGGGGCACCAGACATGCGACATCCCGCCCGCTGGGCTTCTGCCAGTGGACGGGATGCCTGGGCGCACTACTTGCCGATCGCGACCCGGAACGCCGCGCGCGCTTGTTTGCGGTCGTCCCTGTACTTGGCGATCGCCTTCTTGATCGCCGTGTGGCGGGCTTCCCGTGCAGTCTTGGTGTCAGCCCGGTAGGTCGCTATCGCCGCCTTGCGCTGCTCCATGGTCGAGGCCGGATCCTTCAGAACCTTCAACAACGCGGCGCGGCTGTCGGCGACGCTGGTTTGGAAGATCTCGTTGGCCTCTTTGATGGCGGTGTGAAAGGCCCCCCGGGCGGTTCGCAGTGCCGCACGCAACTGCTTACGTGCCTCTTGGTACTTCGCCTGTGACACATGCCGGGCCTCGCGGATGTCCTTGCGGAACTCCCTGCGCGCCTTGCGGACGTCGGTGCGGTATTCCTTGTTGGCTCGCTTCACATCGATGCGGAACTGCTGGCGGGCCTGCTTCAGTCCCCAGTCCTGCCCGTGCCCAGCAGCCACCAATGTACTCACGGCAGCGGGTGGCTGGGCGTTGGCTGCAGGCAAGATGCCGCCCACGCCGATCATGACTCCGGTCGCTGCGGCGATGACTCGTGATGACTTCATGTCCTTCTCCCTCTCCTGTCTCGCTGATTCAGAACGTCAGGGTTCCCCGACAGGTCTCGGCAGAGGTGCGGTTGCGTGCGATGAACGTGAACGTGTCCGCGCCCGGTCGGTTGCGGACCTTCCCCTTCACTCGCACCACCCCTCGACCGTTGGACTTGCGGGAGACTCTGGCCACGGTTGTCCGGTCGCGCTTGATGCGCAGGACCCAGCGCTGACGGCCCCTGTCGGTGTCGACCCGAGCGCCTACGACGATTCGCAGGAATCGGGATCGCCCGGTGAGCGTCCAGGTACTCCCGGCGTCGCACACGCCGGAACTGACGATGGTGTCCGAACCGCCGGTGGGTCGCGGCTTCGGCCGAGGCTGTCCGGCCGCCGGTGCGGCCAACGACGCCGAGAGCACCGCAACCATCGCCGCAGCACCCAGTGTCGTCCTTCTGCCTCCCACAACACCCATGCTGGTCGCAGGAGGATTCCCGCACAATTGGACTTTGGTCCTAGGACCTCCGGATCCGACTCTCACCGGGCCGACTCACTGCAGGACTTGACCCCGTTCCCGTTAGTCATCCGCGGCCGTGGTCGGCCGCCCGTTCAGGCGGGCAAATGCCGGGCGGATACCGCTCGCGTTAGAGATCGTGCACGAGGTTAGAGAAGCCACACGTGCGTTCACTAACCTCGTGCACGATCTCTAACCTCGCGACCATTCTCTAACCTCGCGACCAGCGCCGGCGACCGAGTACACGAGCCGTTTTCGGACCAGACCTGCTGGCTACCAGCGGGCCGAATGCGACGCCGCAACCCGAAAGCGCACCGGCAGGCCGAGTGGCCAGCTTGCCCGGATCGTGCGGCGCTGAAGCGGGAGTTCACCCGGTCGATGCCCTCGATCCGTAACCTGCCCCAGCTGGCGGAGGACATCGCGCTGCAGACCCGTTCCGGCAACCTCGTGGTCGGCGTGGATCGATACAGCGGACCGGACGGCCGACGCCTGCAGAACTGGGTGGACGACGTGGTGTTCGCAGGGCTGGGTGTCTTCGGCTTCCTCAGCTCGGCCGGGCCGCTGATCGGGGCCGTGCTCGCATCGGGACCGCCCGCAGCCTACTTAGGGCGATCGGTGGTGCTCGTGCTCAGCCTCGGAATGACGATGCGCACTGCGGCGCGCATTCCTGCAGCGACAGGGCTGCGACGGCCGACCGAGTGGTGGCCGTACGCATGCGCGCGTGATCGACCAATCCGTTCGCGCTCCTCGCACGAATCAAGGGCGTGTTATTACTTGTCGGAATCGGGTTCCTCGCAGGGCTGGTGACTGGTCTCTCACCGTGCATCCTGCCCGTCCTGCCGGTGGTCTTCTCGGCTTCGGCGATCGGGGAGCGCGAGGATCGCCCGTGGCGCAGGCCGCTGCTCATTGTGGCCGGACTGGGCACGTCGTTCGCCTTCTTCACCCTGTTCGCCTCGGCCGTGATCGCTGCGCTGGGACTGCCTTCGGACTTCCTGCGCAACGCGAGCCTGGTCCTGATGGCAGTTGTCGGGCTGGCGCTCGTCTTCCCCGCCGTCGGGCACATCGTGGAGCGTCCGTTCGCCCGGATCCCGCAGCGGTCCCTCAATCCCAGAACACCCGCCTTCGCCTTCGGCGCGCTGTTCGGCCTGGCGTTCGTGCCCTGCGCCGGACCCGTCCTGGCCGCGATCACGGTGCTCTCGGCCACGCAGGGGGTGAGCGCGCGCCTGCTGCTGCTCACCATCGCATTCACGGTCGGGGTCTGTGTGCCACTGTTCGGGCTGGCGATGGCCGGACAGCAGCTCACCTCTCGCACGAAGGCCTTGCGGACACGACTTCCCTTGCTGCGCCGGATCACCGGTGGCATCCTGGTCGCCACCTCGGTGGTGCTAGCACTGGGCGCTGTGGACGGGCTGCAACGCATCGTGCCCGGCTACACCCAGCGCGTCCAGGCGGCGGTCGAGTCCGGCGACTCGGCACAGCGCGCCCTGTCCTCGCTCCAAACCGACGTCGACGCCCCCCGGGTCTCGTTCGACGACTGCGAGACGGATCCGACGCAGTTGCAGAACTGCGGCCCAGCACCGGAGTTGCGAGGCATCTCGGACTGGCTGAACTCCGAACCGCTGTCCCTTGCCGATCTGCGGGGACGCGTGGTCCTGGTGGACTTCTGGACCTACTCGTGCATCAACTGCCAGCGCACGCTGCCATACCTCGAGAAGTGGGACGAGAAGTACCGGGACGCCGGCCTGACCATCATCGGGGTGCATTCCCCCGAGTTCGAGTTCGAGCACGACGTGTCCAACGTGGCACAGGCCGCCTCCGACCTCGGCGTCGAGTACCCGATCGCGATCGACAACGAGTTCAAGACCTGGCGCGCGTATGACCAGCGCTTCTGGCCGGCCCACTACCTCATCGATCAGAACGGGACGGTGCGCCAGGTTCACTACGGCGAGGGGGCGTACGAACAGACCGAGCAACTCATCCGGACGTTGTTGAAGAACAAGGACACTCTTCCAGCAGCCGGTGATGACCGCGAGACTCCCAACCAGGCCGGTACTCCGGAGACGTACTTGGGGGCGAAGCGGGGCAACAGTTACGCCGATCAGACGCCCGGTCCGGACGCTGCCGACTACGCCTTCCCCGCCTCGATGCCGAACGACTCGGTAGCGCTTTCCGGCAGGTGGCTGCAGCGTCCCGAGTACATCGAAGCGGTCGGATCCGACTCGAAACTGCGTCTGAACTACTCCGCCGCCAAGGTCTTCGCCGTGCTCGGCGGGCAGGGCACGGTCACCGTGCGGGACAGCGCAGGTACTCGCGCCGTCGACGTTTCCGGCGCCCCCACGCTCTACCCGGTCAGGGACGGCGCGGCCGGTCGCAGTCGATTGACACTGAGCGTCCCGGCGGGCGTGCAGGCATATTCGTTCACTTTCGGGTGACCGACCACCAATCCATTCGTGCAGGCTGCTGCGAACAAGAGGCACCGGAAGGAGACAGCAATGAGAACCAGGAACCGACTGTACGTGGGTGTTGCAGGTCTGGCGGTGGCGACGATCGGGCTGACCGGCTGCAACAACCCGTCGCCCGAGCCCAGTGACTCGCCCTCGTCGATGATGAGCGACGACGCCATGAGCGAGTCACCCGACGCGATGATGAGCGACGACGCCATGAGCGAGTCACCCGACGCGATGATGAGCGACGACGCCATGAGCGAGTCACCCGACGCGATGATGAGCGACGACGCCATGGACAGCGACCAGTAGGCCGTCCATCGCGGCACCCTACTGCCCCACCGCAGATGGGCTCAGCGCCTCATTGGCGCCTGACCTTCACGGCGGTCAGGACGAGCAGCGACCGTCGGGGCGCTGGTTAGGCTGAGGGCAAGGGCCCAAAGCTCGGCGGAAGGATGCCATGCAGGAGTACGCAGAACCACCTGTGTTGCCCGACATCACCAACGGCAACCTGACCGACCGGCTGCTCGAGAGCGAGAAGACGGCCGCTGACACACCCGCCGTGTCCCTGCCCGACGGTGACGGCTGGCGCAACCTGAGTTGCGCCGAGTTCGCCGCTGAGGTTCGCGCCGTGGCCAGGGGACTCATGGCCAGCGGCGTGCAGTTCGGTGACCGCGTGGGGATCATGTCCCGCACCCGTTACGAGTGGACTCTCGTCGACTTCGCACTCGCGTATGCGGGAGCGGTGTCGGTGCCCATCTACGAGACCTCGTCGGCCGAACAGGTGGCGTGGATCCTCAGCGACTCCGGTGCCGTGGGGGTCTTCCTCGAACTGGACAGGCACGAGGCCCTCTTCGATCAGGTCCGTGCGGACCTCCCGGATGTGACCCGCACCTGGGTCTTCGAGGCGGGATCGCTCGACGACCTTGCGGCGTCCGGTGCAGCGATCACCGACGAGCAACTTGAGGAACGCCGCTGCCAGGCAAGCCCGGACGACGTCGCCACGATCATCTATACCTCCGGCACCACGGGCAGGCCGAAGGGTTGCGTGCTCACCCACCGGAACCTCATCTTCGCCGGGGACATCGTGATGGCGAGTGCACCGGAGTTGTTCGTCCCCGGACAGAGCTCCCTGCTCTTCCTGCCGCTGGCACACTCCTTCGGGAGGCAGATCGGAATCGCGTGCATTCGGGGACGGATCCAGTTGGGTCACACCCCCGACGCGGGCGACCTGTTGCACGATCTGGGCACCTTCGCCCCCACGTTCGTGCTGGCCGTGCCGCGCGTGTTCGAGAAGGTGTACAACGGCGCCCAGGCCAAAGCGACGGCCGAGGGCAGGGGGCGGATCTTCGACGCCGCCAGCCAGGTGGCGATCGACTACAGCCGTGCTCTGGACAGCGCAGGTCCAGGGCTATTCTTGCGCGCCAAGCACTTCCTCTTCGACAAACTCGTGTATGCCAAGTTGCGGGCAGCCATGGGCGGCAACGTCGAATACGCCGTTTCCGGCGGTGCCCCGCTCGGGGAGAGGCTGGGGCACTACTTCCGCGGCATCGGGATCACCATCCTCGAAGGCTACGGACTGACCGAGAACATGGCGGGCACGACCATGAACCGCCCGGACACCCTCAAGATCGGCACAGTGGGCAAGCCCTTCCCAGGCACCGCCGTACGGATCGCTGACGACGGGGAGGTCCTGCTCAAGGGACCGCATGTGTTCCGCGGTTACTGGAACAACCCGCAGGCCACCGCTGAAGCCCTCGAGCCCGACGGCTGGTTCCACACCGGCGACATCGGACAACTCGACGACGAGGGATTCCTTCGGATCACGGGCCGCAAGAAGGAGTTGATCGTCACCGCTGGGGGCAAGAACGTGGCGCCGGCGGTCCTGGAGGACCGACTGCGGGCGCATTCCCTGGTCAGTCAGTGCATGGTCGTCGGCGATGCCAAGCCCTTCATCGCCTGTCTCGTGACCCTGGACGAGGAGTCGCTGCCCGGCTGGCTCGCACAGAAGGGCCGGCCGGGCAGCACTTCCGTCGCCGACCTCGTGACCGATCCACAACTCGTCGCGGAGATCCAGAGCGCGGTCGACGACGCCAACAAGGCGGTGTCCAAGGCCGAGTCGATCCGCAAGTTCAAGATCCTCCCGCAGGACTGGACCGAGGCGGCCGGGCAGATCACACCGTCGCTGAAACTCAAGCGGGACACGGTGATGGCCGAGTTCGCCGACGAAGTCGAATCGCTGTACACCTAACGCCGGGTGCGAGTCGCGCCCGCTTCAGCGGCCTTGTGCCGGTGTCACGACCAGCGACCGACCGCCAGGATCGCCGCCCGCACGCCGACCACTGCGGTGATCGCGAGCAGGAAGATCTGGAACAGCCGGGTGCCGGCCGTAAGTTCGCCATTGCCGAGGCCGCCGTCGAAGAACCCCGATACGACGCTGACCAGACACGCCAGCGCCAGCACCCCGGCGGCAACTGCTGCCCCGCGGCCCCGCAGCCGTAGAGCCAGCGTGGCCAGCAGCACCTGTGCCACGATCATCGGGATCGGTGCCGCCAGCAGGGCCTCGCTGCCCCACGCTTCGCCCCATGTGTTGAGACCGGTGGCGACGGCGATCAGCCCCCCGACCAGATCCGTCGCGACGAGCGCACCGACGGCAACGGCCAGAGGATCGATCCGCCGCACCACCGGCGGAGCCAACTGGTCGTTCGGTTCTGATGGCATGCGCTCAGTCAACCGCCTGCAGCGGGCAGCAGTCGCGCTGTCGAGGAGCGCACTGAGGCCTCAGGTCAGGGCCACCCGGTTCGCGTTCGGCTCGTTGGCGGCCAAGTCGGAAGGTCAAGTCCGAGAACGGCTTGTGTGCTCGCTCGCCGCAGGAGTTGGCCGCGAGGTTAGAGAATGTGCACGAGGTTAGAGAATGCACGTGTGGCTTCTCTAACCTCGTGCACATTCTCTAACGCGAGCGGTTTCCGCCCGGCATTTTCCGACTCAACGGGCGGCCAACCACGGCCATGGACGACTAACGCGAGCTCCGCCCGGCATCTTCCCACTGAACGGGCGGCCCGCCACGGCCACGGATTCCCAACCGGAACGCGAGAATCCAACGGCAACCGGGACGGAATCAGTGACCAATGCCGCCGTGCCCGGCACCCAATGGCATGAAACCGCAGGCTGAATGTCCGGCATGTGGTTGACTCGACCATCGAAGAAGGTCATGTCGTTGAGCCACACCCACCGTGATTCCTTCCACAATGGGCTCTGAGGCATCTGACTCCAGGAGGTCGCATGATGGCCCTGTTCCACGGTTCCGATGAGATACCCGATGCCGAAAACGTCACAATGCCCACAGGCGTACTGCAACGACTGGAACGCCGCATGCTCATGGAGTATGCCGTCACCCGGTTCTCCGGGCACCTCGTCGACCGGTTCCCGAAAGGCGACGGGCACCCGGTCCTCGTGCTACCCGGATTCCTTGCGGGCCCGGAGTCGACGGTGTATTTGCGCAAGTTCCTGCGCAGACTCGGATACCGGGCCTACGACTGGCGACTCGGCCGCAATCTGGGCCTGCGGCCGGGCATGGAGGAGGCCCTCAGGGTCCGGGTGCAGGCGCTGTCGGCCGTGCACGGGACCGGCGTGAGCATGATCGGCTGGTCTGCGGGGGGCATCTACGCACGGGAGATCGCACGCGCACTGCCCGACCACACCCGCATGGTCATCACCATGGGCTCGCCTTTCCGCGGCAACTACAAAGTCACACGGGCGTGGAAGCTCTATCAGTTGATGAACCGCAACGAACTGACCGCGGAAATGATGTCCGACACCGCACGCCGGGAGCGTGAGGAGCCGTTGAGCGTGGCGACAACCTGCATCTACAGCCGCACGGACGGGATCGTTCCGTGGGAGTGCTGCACCAGTCTGCCTGCGCCGCTCACTGAGAACGTCGAGGTTCGCAGCACCCACCTGGGCTACGGCCACAACCTCGAGACCTTGTTCGTCATCGCCGACCGGCTGTCGCAACCAGAAGGCAGTTGGCAGCCGATTGCAGCAAGGCGCTCGGCAGACGCGGGCGCCGCCCTGGCCCAGGGTCCCGGCTGAGTTCGCTTGCCGTGGCGCTGCACAACGCCCGGTCAGACCCTGCGATCCGGGTGGCGACCTGCGGCTTGACCACCCTCGACCTCATCCAGTACGTGGACAGACTGCCGGGCCCGGACGAAAAGATCCAGGCCCAGTCGGCCCGGCTGGAGTTCGGCGGCCCAGCCGCCAACGCCGCATTCGCCGCCCGCGCTTTGGGTGCACAGGCCCGCCTGGTGACTGCCCTCGGAGACGGTTCGATCGGCCGCGCGCTGGCCGGAGAACTGGCCGGAGCCGGGATCGACGCCGTCGACGCGGGGGTGGACAGGACGTGGCAACCGCCGGTGTCCGCGGTCGCGGTGACCGGGAGTCATCGCTCGGTCGTTTCCGTCAACGCCGGTTCCGAGCCTGAGGTCAGGTGGCCAGTTGGGACGCTGAACGGTTGTCAGGCGCTACTGCTCGACGGTCACCACCTTGGCCTGTGCCTGGCCGCCGCCCGAGAGGCCCGCTCCCTCGGCGTGCCGGTACTCCTGGACGGAGGCTCCTGGAAGTCGGGACTCGATCATCTGATCCCACTGCTCGACGCCGCGGTCATCTCCACTGATTTCCGGGCGCCCGGCGC
>JAWKJM010000004.1:0-454442 GCA_041393775.1 Candidatus Nanopelagicales bacterium | reverse complement strand
GCGGCGGCGAGTTGGTTGAGGGCTCGTTTCCAGCCTTGGACGGTGGTGGCGCGGATCTGGCCGTCGGCGCGGGGTTCGGGTTCGGGTTTGCCGCGTTCTTTGGCCCGCCGGCGCACCGCCTTGTCCTCGATGTCGCGGATGGCCAGCCAGATCAACTTGACCGCGGCGGTGTCGTTGGGAAAGTGCCCCCGGTTCTTGATGATCTTGCGAATCCCGTAGTGCAGCGACTCGATCGAGTTCGTCGTGTAGATCACCCGGCGGACCTCCGGGGGGAACTCCAGGAACGGAATGAACCGCTCCCAGGAGTCGGTCCAGGTCTTCACCGCCGACGGGTACTTGCGGCCCATGTCCGAGTCGGCGAAGGCCACCATGGCGGTCTCGGCGTCGGTCAGCGTCGCGGCGGTGTAGATCGGTTTGAGCAGCCCGGCGACGGCCTTGCGGTCGGTGTAGGACACGAACCGCATCGACGCCCGGATCAGGTGCACCACGCAGGTCTGCACGGTGGTCTGCGGCCAGGTCGCCTCGATCGCCTCGGGCAGGCCTTTGAGCCCGTCGCAGCAGGCGATCAGGATGTCGGTCACGCCGCGGTTGCGTAACTCGGCGCAGACCCCGGCCCAGAACTTCGCGCCTTCGCTGTTCTGCACCCAGATCCCCAGCACGCTCTTGGCGCCTTCCAGATCGACCCCGATCACGATGTGGGCGGACTTGTTACGGACCTGGTTGTTCTCCTTGACCTTCACCACGATCGCGTCCAGGTACACGATCGGGTAGACCGGTTCCAGCGGTCGGGTCTGCCAGGCATACACCTCCTCGAGCACCGCGTCGGTGACATTCGCGATCGTCTCGTGAGACAACTCGACCTGCAGGGTGCGACCCAGGTGGGCCTGGATGTCGCGCACCGTCATCCCCCCGGCATACAGCGAGATGATCATGTCCGACAGCCCCGAGCCCAGGTGGCGCTCCCCTTTGGGCACCAACTGCGGGGTGAACGTGCCGGCCCGATCCCGCGGGGTGTCCACCTCGACCGGGCCGACCTCGCTGGACAGCGTCTTCGACGTGTAGCCGTTCCGGGAGTTCCCCGACCCGTGCCCGGCCCGGTCATGCCTGTCATAGCCCAGATGATCGGCCAGCTCGGCCTGCAACCCGCGTTCCAGCACCGCCTTGATCAACGACGCGATGAACCCCCCGGACCCGGTCAACTCCACCTCCCCAGCCCGGTACCGCTCGATCAACAAATCCAGGAACTCCTCAGGCAACTCCACGCCCGCCCCGGCAACCGGGACATCCTTCTCATGATTGGCCACAGCGGTCATTGTTCCTTCTCCTAACCGGCCCTCAGGCCGAGATCAGAGCCGAACCACTTAGTTGGGTCGGCCTGGGGCGCGGTGCTGGGATCGCTCCCGGCCCGTTTCCCCAGGCCGCCCGCCGAACCGGACGTGCGGCTCTCACCGCATCCGGCTCTCCATGTGCTGGTGTCGATGTCCGGCGGTTCAGGCCGCTGTTCTCGGCGTCCACGGCGTGGGGATCCCCGCGCCGCGGTACCGGTAGCGGGTCACCGTGACGCTGGATGCGCCGGTGAACACCGTCCCGTTGCAGGCGAAACGCCAACCACGGTCACAGAACCGGCGCAGTTGCCTGCCCCCGGTGCCGTGTTTGCGTCGAAGCCACCCGGCGATGCGTCTCCACGCGTGGGAGTCGATCGCGTTGAAGGTCTTCTTCGACACGCCGTGCCGGAAGTAGTTCGCCCAGCCCGCCAACATCCGGTTCAACTGCCGCAGCAGCTGGTCCAGATCCTGGTTGACGGTGGATCTGTAGGTCGCTGCCGACACGCGGTCGGTGATCGATGTGATCGCCTTGCGTGAGGGCAGCGTGTAGACGTACGACTTGGACGTTCCCCGCTTCCGCCTGCGTTGGATCTGGAAGCCGAGGAACACGAACCCCTCGTCGATGTCGACCACACGGGTCTTCTGCTCCGACAGGCGCAGCCCGAGCGGGGCCAGCACCTGTGCGACCTCGTCGCGGATCGCCTCAGCGTGGTGGCGCTGACCGTTCACCAGAACGACGAAGTCGTCGGCATACCGGACCAGCCTCCAGTTACCCCCGCCACGGCGTTTGCGTCGGTCCCGCTGATGCCACGTGCCCATCTGCTGCTGCCACTGGGCATCGAAATGCTCGTCCAGTGCCGACAGCGCGATGTTGGCCAGCAGCGGGGAGAGAATCCCGCCCTGCGGAGTGCCCGTCACAGTGTCCTCCCGCACGCCGACTTGGGTCATTACCCCGGCGTGCAGGAACGCCTTCACCAGCGCCAGCAGTCGCTTGTCCGAAACCCGCACCCGGAGCCGGTCCATCAGCGCGACGTGATCGATCTCGTCGAAACACGCCGCAATGTCGGCCTCCAACACCACCTCGTAGCCACGAGAGGTCATGTGCTGGATCTCAGCGATCGCGTCCTGCGCACGCCGGTTGGGCCGGAACCCGTACGAGCACGGTTTGAAGTCCGCCTCGAAGATCGGTTCCAACACCGCTTTCAACGACGCCTGCACCACCCGGTCAGCCACGGTCGGGATGCCCAGCCTGCGGACCTTCCCACCTGCCTTGGGGATCTCCACCCGCCGCGTCGGCGACGGGTCGAACGTGCGGGCACGGAGCCGCCCACCGACGTCGGTGAGGAACTCTTCCACTCCGAACAGGAGCCGTACCTGGGCCACCGTCAGCCCGTCGACTCCTGCCGTCCTGGCCCCCCTGTTCCCTGCCACCCGCGCGAACGCGTCGACCAGGAACGCCGGGTCATAGACCAGGTTGTACAGATCACCGAAACAGCGCGCGGGATCCTCCCGCGCCCATCGGTGCAACTTCGTCTGCATCCGCCGTACCCGGTTGGCCGCCACCTGCGGTGCCGGCCAGACCGGAGCGCCGGTATTCACCGGTGCGTCTTCGACCATCACAGTCCTTCCCTTGCTCAGCACACTGCCGCCCTTCCCCATGTGACCGGCTTTCCCGGACCCGGAGTACTACGATGGCTCCGCCCCACGCACACCCTTCGGCCGACGACGCACCTATCCCCACCCGGCGACCTGGCCGGCCGCCCCAGCGGGGAGCGCGGCGTGCGCGGTTCCCACGTTCACTGCGATTCGATCGACGGGCGAGGTGCCCGGCTTTGCCCCTGCGGTCTCGCCACGGCTACGCCGTAGACCTTCACCATGGCCTCCCGGGCCAGACCTGCGAAACCCTCCCGGAAGTTCCCCCGCCGGCCACCGCCGACAGGGTGCGCACCGCCCACCAGCCCACATCCACCGGATTGGAGCTGGCCAGATGTCAAGAGGCTTTACAACACCGGTTCCTCACGTACACCGTCCCGTCTTGCTCACCGAGCCCGGCCCATCCGGCAGTGCTGGACCGACTCGACTTCGTCACGGCTGCTCCCACCCTCACCGACGTCTCCCGGATCAGGCTGCCGCCAGCTTCACCAACCTGCCACGACAGGCCAGCGGCGGGGTCCTTCCACCCCCACTCGAAACCACAGCGCCTCGTGGCGCACCACAGACCATCTGACACGCCCGACGCCGACGTAGGGCCCGGGCAGCATCGTGATGTCCCAGGACCACACCTGCATCGCGGCGGTGGCCTGCCACTGCGGCATCGCGGTGCAGCGCCGTCGTCGGGTGGGTCGCAGCGGCCGGTCAGCGTCCAGATACGCCCTGGCGATCCGGTACCACGACTTCAGCGACGCGACCGGATCCCCGGCGTCCAGGGCTTCGTAGTAGGCCTGGTGCACCGACTTGTTCGCCGTGAACGCCGCGGTCAGTCTGTCGATGATGGCTGCAGTCTCGGCGTCGCTGAGCCAGGCCTGGCAGCGCCGCGCAGTATGCGCAACCACGCACCGCGCCGCCGGTCGTGGATGGTGGCGGTAATGCCAACTCGAGGCGGCCAACCCGATCAGCCGCAGAGCCTTGGTCTGCGACCAGCCGGCCGCCCGGATCGCGGTGACCAACTCGGCCTCCGCCTCATAGAAGCCGGCCAACTGCTCGGCCTGCTGCCCGGTCAATCTCCGGTTGTACTGTCCGCGCTCTCGTTCCCGGCGTGCAAGAGCGCTATAGCTTTTCCCAACGCCTCAGCCACCCGCCCCGCAGCATCGACCTCGGCCTGTTTGGCAGCCAACGCCTGCTCATGGTCGGCCTCGCGGGCAGCCATCTGCGCTTGCAGCGCCTCCAACTCCTTGCGTAACCGCTGGTTTGCGTCTGACTTAGTGAGGGTTTCGGGGTCTGGAAATACCCGACCAGGATTCGGTGTGCCTGACCGATCAAGGAGTGGTTCGGGTGTCCAATCATCAGGTGAGTCCTACGGGCAGGAAGAAGCGCCGGTTGTCGGCGGCGGAGAAGTACGAGATCTATGTGGCGGTGACCTCGGGGCAGGAGACCCAGCGGCAGGTCGCCGACCGGTTCGGGGTGGACCGGTCGGTGGTGGTGCTGGCCTGCAAGACCGCCCGGCAGGGCGCGTTGGACGCCTTGGCGGCGTCGGTGCCGGGCCGTCGGGGGCAGCGCGGGCAGGACGTTGCACTGGCCGCCGCGCAGGCCGAGATCGAACGGTTGCGGGCCACCGTCACCGAGCAGGCGATCGCTCTGCATCTGCACGAGGGAAAAGGGCGTTGGGACTGACCGCCGGCCCGGTCCCACCGCGGGTGGACGCTGAGGTCAAGGCCGGCCTGTTAGACCTGGTCGGCTACGCCACGGCGCGGGGCTGGACCAGTAGGCGGGCCGCGCGCCTGCTGGGTGTGGATCCTGAACGGGTCCGCCGCTGGCGGCACCGGCAGCGTGCCGGATCGCTTGAGGACCGACGGCGCGGGGGTGGTGCGGTGCACACGATCCTGTCCGCCGAACGGGCCGCGATCCTGGCGCTGTATGACGTGTGGGGGGAGGTCGACAAGTCCCACCGCAAGCTGGCCCACCGCGGCTCCCGGGAGAACCTGGTGCACGTCTCAGAGTCCACCGTGCTGCGGGTGCTGGCCGAAGAACACCTGATCCTGCCGGGTAAGCCGGCTCGGGAACCCCGGCAGCGGGCGGACTGGCCGGACTGGGTGGCGTGGAAGCCGAACAGCATCTGGATCTACGACTTCACCCATTTCACCGCCTGCGACCGGGTCGCGGTCGCGGTCATGGACGTGGTCTCCCGCAAATGGCTGACCACCCTGGTCAGTGCCGAGGAGACCAGCCTGCAGGTCGAGGTGGCGTTCCTCGACGCGCTGCACGTCGCCGGGCTGGAGCACCTGATCGACCTGGACACCCTGGACGCGCTGCGCAATGGGCACATCGGCCTGAGCGACCTGGACGACCAGACCCCGGTGCTGCTGGCAGTCTCGGACAACGGCCCGCAGATGCGCTCGATGTCCACCCGGCAATTCATGGCCGCGTTCGCGATCGGCCAGCAGTTCGGCCGCCCGTCCACCCCCACCGATCAGGCCTGGATCGAATCGCTGTTCGGCCACGTCAAGGGTGAATGGCCGCACCTGGAGACGATCCGCGATCCTGCCCAGTTGATCACCGACCTGCAGCAGGTGCAGACCGAGTACAACACGGTGCGGCTGCACGCCAGCCTCGGGTACGTCACCCCCGACGACGAGCACTACGGCCGCGCCGACGCCCTGCGCGGCGCACGACAACTCGGGCTGCAACAGGCCCGACAACAACGCATCGACTACCGTCGATCGAAGAAGGTGCAACAGCAATGACCGCACCCCGGGCTTGGCTGGGTGTTTCCTCCCGGAAACCCCTCGCTAAGTCAGACGCACCTCAGTTTCCGCCCGGCATTACCCGCCCGAACGTCATTGACGACTAACGCGAGCGATTCCGCCAGACCTTTTCCCGCCTGAACGGCCGGCCCTCCACGGCCCGGGATGACTAGTGCGTTGGTCGCGGGCACCGGGCATTCGACGTATCGTCGGGAACATGATGGGCAGGATTGCGAACCCGCTTCGACGACTGGTTGTCCAAGCCCTCACCGTCCCAGCCCTCCTCGCCGCTGCCACCGTGACGCCCTCGACCGCGCACGCCGAAGATCGCCCGGAGATCGGTATTTCGCCGGGGGCGGATCTGTTGTGGTTGTCCAACAGCGATCTGGCAGCCGAACTGGATTTGTACAAGGCCACCGGCATGAGCTGGGTGCGGGTCGATTTTGACTGGCCGAGCATCGAATCCCGCAAAGGAACCTTCGACTGGAGCAGCACCGACCGGGTCGTCAACGCCGCCAACAGCCGCGGGCTGCAGATCCTGGCACTGCCCACCTACAGCCCGAACTGGGCCACCTCGGTGCCGGGCAACACCCACGCCGGGCCGACCAGCCCGGCCGACTACGCCACCTTCGTAGCCAAAGCCACCGCCCGCTACGCACCACTAGGTGTCAAAGCCTGGGAAATCTGGAACGAACCGAACCTGAACAACTTCTGGGCACCCAAACCCAACCCGGCCGCCTACACCGCCCTGCTCAAAGCCGCCTACCCCGCCATCAAAGCCGTCGACCCCACCGCCACCGTCCTGGCCGGGGCCCTCTCACCGGCCACCGACCCCGCCGACGGCTCCCAGGTGTCCCCGACGGTGTTCACCACCAAGATGTACGCCAACGGCGCCAAAGCCCACTTCGACGCCCTGTCCGTGCACCCCTACTGCTACCCGGCAATGCCCGACGACACCACCACCGCCGGCTGGAACACCTTCCAACAACTACCACTGATCCACGACGCGATGACCGCCAACGGCGACACCGCCAAGCAGATCTGGCTGACCGAATACGGCGCCCCGACCGGCACCGACACCGGCGCCGTCAGCGAAACCACCCAAGCCGTCCTGCTCACCGCCGGCATCACCGCCGCCGACACCTGGCCCTGGACCGGCCCCTTATTCTTCTACGGCGGCCGCGACCGTGGCACCGACCCCACCGACCGCGAACAGAACTTCGGCTTCGTCCGCCACAACTTCACCCCCAAACCCGCCCGAGCAGCCCTCACCACCGCCCTATCCACAAACCCCACCCCCACCCGAGGCGAGTCAGCACGTGCCTGGGCAATCGGAATCGGCGGCGCGGCGGAGCGGCGTGCGTGATTCGATGACGAGTTGTCCGACCAGCGCCCTGCGACGGTTGCGCGCGTGGGCCCTCGTGATCCCGGCCCTGATCGCTGCCGTGGCCCTGAGCCCGCCTACTGCGCGCGCATCGTCGGACCCGAACGTGGGCATCTCACAGGGGTACGACGTGTTCTTGCTCTCCGACCAGGATCTTGAGCGCGAACTCGACATCTACTCGAGCTTGAGGGTCAAGTGGCTTCGCGTCGACCTGAATTGGGCCGCGATCGAGCAGACTCCCGGCCGGTACGACTGGAGTGGGCCAGACCGGATCGTGGCAGCGGCGCACCGACACGGATTGCGGGTGCTGGCAGTACCCGCACACAGCCCACTGTGGGCGACCCGTGTCCCGGGCGAGAGCAAAGCCCCCCCCAAACACCTCAGCGCCTTCACAAGGTTCCTGAAAGCCGCGGTCAAGAGGTACGGGCCGACCGGTGTGCGCCACTGGGAGATCTGGAACGAACCGAACCTCGAAGTGTTCTGGTATCCGGCTCCTCAACCCCGTCTTTACGCGCGCATGCTGATCAAGGCAGCCCGATCGATCCGACGAGCCGATCCGACCGCCAAGATCATCGCGGGAAACCTGGGCCCGGCACTCGACGTGGCAGGTGGGAAGGACGTTTCGCCCAGTCGCTTCACCGCACTGCTCTACAAGTACGGTGCCGACAGGAGCTTCGACGCCATCTCAGTCCATCCCTATTGCTTCCCAGCCTTGCCGTCGACGCCGAACACCGGGGACTGGAACGCCTTCCAAAGACTGCCACTTGTCCGCCGAGTGATGGTCCGTCACGCAGACGCCTCCAAGAAGATCTGGCTCACTGAATTCGGGGCGCCCACCGGGACCAGCGAGAAATCCGTGAGCGAGCGCAGACAGGCGCGTACCTACGTCCAGGGCATCCGGGGTCAGAAGCGCTGGCGCTGGGTTGGTCCGCTGTTCTTCTACAGCGGACGTGACCGGGGGGTCGACCCGAGCAAGTGGTCGGAGAACCTCGGATTCCTCCGAGTCGACTTCACGCCGAAACTAGCGGCCTACACCTTGGAAGGACTGCTCAAGCCCAAACCCCGCAGGCGTTGACGTCTGACCGGTCTCACGGCTTCATCCGGCTGGGCACAGACTGCCGGGGGTTGCCGGGCAGAACGGGTCATGTGACGCAGACGAACGGGTGTGGGCCGAAGGGTTCGCGTTAGTCATCCATGGCCGTGGCGGCCGCCCGCTCAGGTGGGAAATGCCGGGCGGAAATCGCTCGGGTTAGAGAATGTGCACGAGGTTAGAGAAGCCACACGTGTGTTCACTAACCTCGTGCACGATCTCTAACCTCGCGACCATTCTCTAACCTCGCGGCCCACTTCTGCGGCGACCGAGTACACCAGCCATTTTCGGACTAGGCCCGGGGTATGTTCAAAGCGTCTAGCCCCGGATTCCCCGAGGACGTTGCCGCAACCAGTGTCGCGTTGGTGCGAGTGGAGATCACCGTGTTCTGTGTGAACCGGCGAGGCTAGCGGTCCTTGTCGACGATCGTGATAGCCAGTGGACGCACTCCGAATTCGGCGAGTTGCGCCAGCATCCGGCGCAGGCCACGGGCCCGCTGCCCACGAGAGCACACGAGCAGCGCCGGCGCACCTGTGGCCGCGACCGCGCCCACAGTCGACGCGTGGCCGTCATTGGGGTCAGGCACGTACACGATGCCGGCGGCCGGCTGCGCAGTTATCGTCTCTCCCGCGCCGATTGATACCACTTCGCCGGCTCCCCCAAGGGCACGCATGCGCTCGCGCAGGTCCCGCCACCACGTCTGCGGCACTCCCGACGTCGTGGCTAGCCAGGCTTGAGGCTCCTCGGTGCCTTTGAGAGTGAGAAAGGCCGCCAACTCGTCCCGGCGTGTTATCACCGGGACACCCGCCTCGTCGCCCACGGATTCAAGCATGCGAGAAGACAAGCGCCAGTTCAGGTGCCGGTGGAGCAAAGCGGCTCCGGTCGCGAACAGAGCGAATCCCAGCAGGAAACCTGTGACGAAAAGTGCGACAGGGCCAGTCCCGACCCGCTTCGCGGGCTGTGCCGGCAGCAGCGTCCTGAGACTGGTCGATCCGACCTGCAAGGCCTTGTCATCCTGCACGGTTGACACGACCGCCTCAGCCATGGCGTCACTGAGGGATACCGCCTCGTCTGCGTCACGGGAAGTGGCACGAACGGCCACCTCCCCTGGTCCATCCCCTGGGACCAAGTTGGTCTGTTCGCGTACCTCGTCGGAGGACATGGGAGGTCGCATCCCGAGGGCCACTTGCTGCAACACAGAAGGAACATCGGCCAGTGCCATGTACCACTCCACGGCGGTGTCCAGCGAGTCGGCGTCGACGAAATCCTGCCCTTGTGGTGGCACGACGCGCACGACGGACTGGGCCGCATAGGTGGGCGGCAGGAGGAGAGTCGGGGCGATAGCGAGCAAGCCCAGCAACACCGAGCCGAGCAGGACGCCACGCAGGTGAGTACCGATGTTCCGAGCAAAGGTTCCTGCGTCCACAGCCCCCGAGCCTAGCGTCGAACGTCCGGGCATTGGCAACCGAAGGGCAGCCTTCTAGCCACCCATCAGGGCACGGGTTCGCGCAACGTCCGCGGACATCTGACGTATCAACCCTTCGACCCCTTCGAACGTCGCCATGGGGCGCAGCAAGTGCCCGAATTCCACGCGCAACTGCTTGCCGTACAACTCGCCATCGAAATCCAGGAGGAAAGCCTCAACCGAACGCTGTCCGTCGCCGAAGGTGGGATTGGTTCCCACGCTGATGGCGGCGATCCGGTGTCCATCCGGCCAGAAGACCTCCCCGGCGTACACCGCATCCTTGGGGATCGCCGCACGGGGCGACAGGGCAAGATTCGCCGTCGGGTAGCCCAAGTCGCGCCCACGACCATGTCCCCGGACGACTTCCCCTTCCACGGCATGCCGGTGACCGAGCAGGGCTGCCGCCAGTTCCACCTCACCGTCGTCGACCGCCGCGCGGATCCTGGACGACGAGATCGGCGCATCGGCGCCTTCCAGCAGACTGAACTCCACGACCTTCAGCCCGGCGTCCTCCAGCACGACCACATCACCTGCCGCCTTGTGACCGAACCGGAAATTGCTGCCGACCACGACACCGACGGCGCCGAATCGACCGATCAACACGTCTCGGGCGAACTCGTCGGCGGGCATCTGCGAGAGGACCTCGTCGAAAGCCAGAACCTCCACTCCGTCGAGGCCGAGTTCAAGCAACAACTCGACACGGCGACTCACGCTGCACAGTCGGGCTGGAGCGAGGTCAGGCCGCAGCACCTCGATGGGGTTGGGGTCGAACGTCACTGCCCACGCTTCAGCCTCCCACTGTGCCGCCTGCGCAACGGTCTCGGCCACCAGCGCCTGATGCCCCCTGTGCACACCGTCGAAGACCCCGATCGTCAAGACTCTTCCCACCCGTCCAGATTGCCAGACGCTGAAAATCACGGACACGGACGGGGGCAGCGGCCCGGCCTTTCAGGCGACGTCGCGATCGGCGAGGACAGCGCGAACGTGCTGCCTGATCCTTTCCCGGAACACATCTCGTGAGAACGACTCTGCGTGACTACGAAGGACTCCGGGATCGAACTGCGTGGGGTCGATCCCCTGGAACGCCGCCGCGAACCCCGCGATCTGTTCGGCCCGGTCGGCCTGGTTCACCAACAGAGTTCCTGTGACCCCCGGCACGACGGTATCCAACGCGCCGCCCGCACCAAGTGCCACCACGGGCGCCCCGCAGGCCTGCGCTTCGACGGTGATGATTCCGAAGTCCTCCTCCCCGGGCATGGCCAGGCACCGGCACCGGCGATACAGATCCCGCATCTGCTCGTCGGTGACTCTGCCGAGGAATGTCGTGCCCGCACCCGCGACCTTCTCGCATGCCCGCCGGGCTCGGCCATCCCCGGCCACAACCACAGGAATCCCGGCCCGTTCGGCAGCTTCGATGGCCACTTCGGGGCGCTTGTACGGCACGAGCCGACCAGCCACCAACACGAAGTCCTCACGTGGGATCGCGGGGTCAGGCGTGTAGAAGGAGGTGTCGACAGGGGGGAAGATCACCGAGCTCCGGCGACGCCACCAGCGGCTTATCCGCTCGGCCACCGCATTGGAATTCGCGATCAGGCTGCGCACCATCTGCGCCGCGGCGAAGTCGCGGTGGCGCTGCAGCGCCGAGAACACCGCCAGCGCCCCCTCGCCAACCACACCACCGGACTCTCCAGCGCGCATGGCGGGGTCCCACATCCATCGCGCCGGAGAATGGACGTATGAGACGACCGGCGCGTCCGTGGCCCAGACGACTTGGTTCGCGAATGCGTGGTGGCTCACCAGCACAGCGTCCACAGCCGGCAGGCGCATCCTGCGCATGGCCGTCGGCAGCAGAGGCATCAAATACGCGTAACCCCCGTGGCGGTACAGACGGTTCAGGAGCGTGGCTTCGACCCGCATGCCCGGCGGGAGAACAGACGGGTCCACGATCGGCGCGTGGATGGAAGCCTCCGGCCAGATGACGCTGAACTGCTGCACGACCATCTCGGAGCCTGCGAAATCCGTGAATCGCTCATGGACCAAAGCGAGTGGACTCACTGCTCGAATCTAGTCCCGACAAGTGGGATTTCGCCCGACTGTCGGGGTCCGTCCGGCCGCGTACTCACCCTGTCGGTGCGTTCACCTCTATGTGTGGCACGGACCCGGCAACAGTGACCACCGACACCCAGGTGCCGGCATCGTCGAGGACCAGGTGGAGACCATCGGCGGCGTCGAGGTGCACCTTCTGCCCATTTCGCAATGCCTGTGCTGTCGGCCCGTCCACAGTCAGGACCGGCATGACACGGCCGATCACGTCCTCGATCGCCACCACCGGTGGCAGCTCTTCGTCCAGCACTGAGCACTGCACCACCCCGATCGGACCGATCGCCGTGCGCCGCAGTGCCCTGAGGTGCCCGGCTGTTCCCAGTGCGGCGCCCAGATCACGGGCCAGCGCGCGGACATAGGTTCCGCTGCTGCATGCGACGACCACATCGAAGTCCCAGCCGGCGCCTGCAGCGCGGGGCGGGCCGACCACGTCGAACCGGTCGATCCTGACGGTTCGTGCGGCCAGTTCCACATCTTGCCCGGCGCGAACCCGTGCGTAAGAGCGCACTCCGTCCACTTTCACCGCCGAGACCGCACTCGGCACTTGCTGGATCACTCCGGTGAGCCCTGCTAGGGCCGCCGACAATCCCGACGGATCCCATTCCCACCCCGGGCTGGTCGTGACCTCCCCCTCGGCGTCGTCGGTGACTGTGCCGGATCCCAGCCGCACGGTGGCCTCGTACGTCTTGGGAAGTCCCTGCACGAAACGCAGCAACCGGGTGGCGCTTCCCAGTCCCACGACGAGCACACCGGTAGCCATGGGGTCCAAGGTGCCGGCGTGACCGACCCGTTTCTGCCCGTAGAGCCGGCGCAACCGCCCGACGACGTCGTGGCTGGTCCAGCCCGGCGGCTTGTCGATCAGCGCGAACCCGGAGATCATTTCGTGCATGGGGACGCGGACGGCCTCATCCCAGTGCCGCCACCAGGGCGGCCAACGTGGTATCAGCATCGTTTGTCCCGGTGAAACCAGCAGCGAGCCGATGCCCCCCGCCGCCCAATCCCGTGCACACGGCGCCCACGTCTATGGCGCCCTTGGACCGGGTCGACACCCGCCAGACCCCGGCATCGTCCTGCTTGAGCACAACCGCGACGTCTGCCTCGTCAACCGTGCGCACCAGGTCTATAAGCGACTCGACCGCAGCGAAGGTGACCCCGTGGCGTTCCCGCTCCGCGATGCCGATCTTCGCGACCGCGACCCAGACTCCCCCCGCTTCCAGCAGTTCGAGATTGTTCACCGCCTCGGCTTGAAGGGCCAGGAATCCGATCGACTTGGTATCGAACATCGAGCGTGAAAGCCCGGCGAAGTCGATACCCGTCTCCATGAGCCGAGCCGCTACACGCAACGTGTCCGGGGTCGTGGCGGCGTACCGGAACGACCCGGTGTCCGAACTGATCGCCGCGTAAAGGCACGCCGCCATATCCCGGGTGAGCGGGACTCCGAGCAGATCGATGAGTTCAAGAGCCAGCAGTCCGGTCGCAGGCGCTGCCGCGTCGACCACGTTGATGTCCGCGAACGGGGTGAACGACGCGTGGTGGTCCACTGCGATGAATCGTGGCGCCGCCTGCCCGACAGGGAACAACCGTCCGATCCGGTCTCCCGACGACGCATCCATCGAGATGACCAGATCCGGGCGCGAGGCCGCATCCGGCGACACCACCAGATCCTGCCGGGGCAGGAAACGCAGTCCGGCGGGCACCTCGAACGGCTCATCCGGGAACGTCACCTGAATGGCCTTGCCACTCGCCTCCATGGCCATGCCCACGGCCAGAGCGGATCCCAGGGCATCAGCATCTGGGTTGGCGTGGGCGACGAACAGGACGCGGCGCGCAGGCGCGATGGCCTCCAGCACGGGGTCCCAGCGGGAGTTCACGAGTCGTCGCGTTCGTCGGCGGGTTCGTTCTCGGACTTGTACGGATCCGGATCGCCGGCGAATGTCGCGCCGGCCGCCAGCCCGGCCACCTCGGCGTCACGGGTCTTCGCCTCCCGCAGCAGGTCCTCGATGTGCTGGGCCGACTCAGGTATCGCATCGGCGACGAACGCGATCGTGGGCGTGAACTTGATCCCGGTCTGCTTGCCCACCTCACTACGGATCACACCGGTGGCCGAGGTGAGCGCTGCCGCCGTCGACTCCCGTTCCACCGCATCGCCAAGCACTGTGTAGAACACCGTCGCTTCGCGCAAGTCACCGGTCACCCGCACATCTGTGACGGTGACGAACCCCAAGCGTGGATCCTTGATCCGCCGCTCCAGCATCTCAGCGACGATCACCTGGATCCGATCGGCCAGCTTCCTGGCGCGCTGCTCACTCATCGGGTCTCCTCATCGCTGACGTACGTGCGGCGGGCCTCGAGGAACTGAACGTGCGGTTCGTCGGACAACCAGCGTTCACAAGTGTCGAGCACATCACGGCAATGTGCCATGTCAGGAGCCACCGCAGCCACCCCGATCTGGGTTCGTCCGAGCAATTCGACGTGGCCCGCCTCCGCAGCTGCCACCGCGAACTCACGGCGCAGATGCGAGACGAGCGGCCGCACTACTGAACGCTTCTGCTTCAAAGAGCGCGACTCCAGCAGCAGATCGACGGACATCACACCGGCATACATGCCACGATCCCGCCTTAGCGCGCCTTCTCCCGCAATTCGAACGTCTCGATGACGTCATCGACCTTGATGTCGTTGAACGAACCGAGTCCGATACCGCACTCGTAGCCGTCCTTGACCTCGGTCGCGTCGTCTTTGAAACGCTTGAGCGAGTCGATGGTGAGATTGTCCGCGACGACCACGCCGTCACGGATGACCCGCGCCTTGGAGTTGCGCCGGATCGTCCCAGTGCGCACCAGGCAACCGGCGATGTTGCCGGCCTTGCTGGAGCGGAAGACCTCCCGGATCTCGGCGGTCCCCAGCGCAGCTTCCTCGTATACGGGCTTGAGCATGCCCTTGAGTGCCTGCTCCACCTCGTCGATCGCCGCGTAGATGACCGAGTGGTACCTGATGTCCACTCCTTCGCGTTCGGCGAGTTCCGCGACGCGCTCGGCGGTGCGGACGTTGAAGCCGATGATGATCGCGTTGTCCACCGTGGCCAGGTTGACATCGTTCTGCGTGATGGCGCCCACCCCTCGGTGGATGACCCGCAGGTCGACCTCGTCGCCCACGTCCAGCTTCAGGAGGGCATCCTCGAGCGCCTCCACCGAACCCGACACATCACCCTTGATGATCAGGTTCAGCGTGCCGGTCTCACCCTTCTCCAGGCCCTGCAGGATGTCCTCGAGCGTGCGCCGGCCACGACGTGCCGCCAGCTCGGCGTTGCGCTCGCGCGCCTGCCGGATGTTGGCGATCTGACGGGCGATCCGGTCCTCGGACACGACCAGGAACGTGTCACCTGCATCCGGAACGGCGGTCAGGCCCAGCACCTGGACCGGTCGTGACGGCAGGGCCTCGTCCACGGGGTCGCCGTTCTCGTCCAGCATCGCCCGGACCCGGCCGTGAGCCTCGCCGATCACAATGCTCTCACCGTGCTTGAGCGTTCCCCGCTGCACCAGGACTGTGGCCACCGGGCCGCGGCCCTTGTCGAGGTGTGCCTCGATCGCGACACCCTGGGCGTCCTGCTCGGGGTTGGCCCGCAGATCCAGCGAGGCGTCCGCGGTGAGCACCACCGCTTCCAGCAACTCATGGATGTTGATCTGACTCTTGGCCGAGACGTCGACGAACATCGTGTCGCCGCCGAACTCCTCGGCAACCAGGCCGTACTCGGTGAGCTGCCCGCGGACCTTCTGCGGGTCAGCACCCTCTTTGTCGATCTTGTTGACCGCGACCACGATCGGCACTTCTGCGGCCTGTGCATGGTTCAGCGCTTCGATCGTCTGCGGCTTGACTCCGTCGTCAGCTGCGACAACTAGCACTGCGATGTCGGTGACCTTGGCGCCTCGCGCACGCATGGCGGTGAACGCCTCGTGACCGGGCGTGTCGATGAAAGTGATCGCGCGGTCCTGACCATCGATGTCGGCCTGGATCTGGTAGGCGCCGATGTGCTGGGTGATGCCTCCAGCCTCGCGTGCCACCTGGTTGGTGTGACGGATCGCGTCGAGCAGTTTCGTCTTACCGTGGTCGACGTGACCCATGACGGTCACGACCGGGGGCCGCTTTTCCAGCGCCTCGTCGCCACCTTCGTCCTCACCGAATTCGAGGTTGAAGCTCTCGAGCAGTTCGCGGTCCTCGTCCTCAGGCGAGACGACCTCGACCTTGAAGTTCATCTCCGAGCCGAGCAGCATCAGTGTGTCGTCGGACAGCGACTGGGTGGCGGTGGCCATCTCTCCCAGGGTGATCAGGGCCTGCACCAACGAACCGGGGTTCGCATCGATCTTGTCCGCGAAGTCGGTCAGGGTCGCGCCACGCGGAAGTCGCACCGTACGGCCGTCACCACGCGGAATCCGCACGCCACCGACCGTCGGGGCCTCCATGTTGTCGAACTCCTGGCGCTTCGCGCGCTTGCTCTTGCGGGCGCGCGACTTGCCGCCGGGACGGCCTCGACCACCCGGGCCGCCGGGCCGCCCGGGACCGCCGGGACGCCCACCGAAACCACCGCCGGGAGGCCCACCCGGGCCGCCGGGGCGACCGCCACCGCCCGGGGCGCCACCTGGACGGTAACCACCCCCTCCGCCAGGCGCTCCGCCAGGACGACCGGCGCCACCGGGACCGCCAGGGCGACCGCCGAAACCGCCGGGGCCGCCGGGACGCCCAGGGCCACCGGGTCCGCCGGGACGGACCCTACCGCCGGGCGCACCGCCCGGACGACCGGGTCCACCTGGTCGTGCCGGGGCCGGTCGCGGGCGCGGCGGCATCATGCCGGGGTTGGGCCGCGGTGCCCCTGGGACTCCACCACTGCGGGCAGCAGGAGCTGCGCCGCCGTACGGGTTGTTGCCCGGGCGAGGCGCCGGCGAGCCGTACGGGTTGTTGCCGGGACGGGGCGCGGCCGGGGAGCCGAACGGGTTGTTGCCGGGCCGGGGGCCGGGCTTGGGGGCGGCGGGAGTGGGGGCCTGTGCGGCAGGAGCCTGCGGCTGCTGCGTGGGCTTTGGCGGGGCGGGAGCTGCGGGCTTTGGTGCCGCGGGAGCCGACGCAGGAGCAGTCGGCGCCGAGGGTTCTTCGACAGCCTTCTTGGCCGGCCGCGGCGCCGGCTTGGCGGGAGCCTTCTTCGCCCCCGACGCGGCCTCCTTCGCCGGTGCCGACTTGGCGGCATCGCGCAGTTTGCGCACGACCGGGGCTTCGATCGTTGATGATGCGGACTTGACGAACTCGCCCATATCAGCCAGTTGTGTGATGAGCTGTTTGCTCTCCACGCCCAACTCGCGTGCGAGTTCATAGACCCGGACCTTGGCCACTTCTCTCCTGTCTTGGCCCGGGTTGGCCGGACCTAGTTGTTTGACGACGCTTTCATCGCTGACTGCTCATCGGGTTGTCATCCCGACGCTCCCAACGTTCGGTTCGGTCATGGTTGCGCAAAGTCCACCAGATCACGAGGATCCAGCGGCCCACCGGACCGTAGTGCCCTGCCGAACGCCTTCCGAGCGATGGCAGCCGTGACGCACTCCCGTGAGGGGTGTACGTAGGCACCGCGGCCGGAGTGTTCCCTGCGAGGATCTGGCAGCAGCCGACCCTGACTGAGAACTACTCTGAGCAGATCACCTTGATGGGCCCTAGTCCGGCAACCCACACATGTGCGCACCGGCCGCCGAGGAGATGGCGCTAACACACCGGGCTTCTCGACATGGACATTCATCGCGGCAATCCAGGGACAAGTCTAGCGTGGCCCGTCAACGGCGGCGACAATGCGTTCGCTGGCGGCGGATTCAGGTGGATGCCCGCGTGATCCATGCGAGTCGGCCCAGCGGTCACGTTTGTGACGAAGTAGCCGGTCACCCGGGCGTTGTGTTACGAAGGTGCGCGGTCCGAACAGCTGCAACCGCGCACCTTCGTGACAATGCGCGTTCGGCCCCCGCAACTTCGTCACACAAGGGCGCATGGAGCGCCGCGCCCGGGGCTCTCGTCCGCCCAGAACTCCCGGTAATGAACCCTCGTTGTTGGACCGGCGCCACATCCGGGCTCTCGGTGACTAGCCCTCGTTGTCGGGATGGATGTCCAGCCGCCAGCCTGTGAGCCGAGCTGCGAGGCGCGCGTTCTGCCCCTCTTTGCCGATCGCCAACGAGAGTTGGTAGTCGGGCACCGTGACCCGCGCCGCCCGGGCGGACTCGTCCACGATCTCAACTTTCTGCACCCGCGCCGGCGACAAGGCCGCCGCGATGAACACGGCGGGATCCTCGTCGTAGTCCACGATGTCGATCTTCTCGCCCTGCAACTCCGAGGTCACCGCACGCACCCGCTGGCCCATGGGACCGATACAGGCACCTTTGGCGTTGACCTGTGGCGACCTGGCGTGGACGGCGATTTTGGTGCGATATCCGGCCTCCCGGGCCAACGCGGCGATCTGGACGACCCCCTCGGCGACCTCCGGGGACTCCATGGCGAACAGACGGCGGACTAAGTCTGGGTGGGTGCGCGACAGTGTCACCGCCGGACCCTTGATGCCGCGGCGCACGGAGACGATGTAGCACCGGATCCGCTCACCGTGCCCGTAGGACTCGGTAGGCACCTGCTCGGCAGGCGGGATCACGCCCTCCACCGACCCGAGTTGTACGTATACGAGGTGCGGGTCGTTGCCCTGCTGGATAACGCCCGACACCAGGTCGCCCTCGCGCGCCGAGAACTCCTCGAAGGTCACGTCGTCGCTGGCCTCCCGAAGCCGCTGCATGAGCACCTGCTTGGCCACGGTTGCCGCGATCCGCCCGAAGTCTGCTGGGGTGTCGTCGTACTCCCCGACGGTCTCGCCATCCTCGTCGAGTTCGGCGGCCAGCACCGTGACGTGCCCGGTCTTGCGATCCAGTTCCACTCGCGCTTGCTGCTGATGGCCCTCAGTGTGGTGGTAGGCGGCCAGCAATGCCTGTTCGATGCTCCCGACCACGGTCTGCAGGCTCAGTCCCTTGTCGAGCACGACCGCTTTGAGCGCTGCCATGTCGATGTCCATCAGCCTGACTCCTTCGGAAACTCGACTTGCACAACGGCTTTGTCGATGTCTGAGAACTCGATCTCCCGCAGGGAACCACCGTCGTCGAGGCGCACGCGGCTCTCGTCGTTATCGGCGATCCGGCCCTCGAAGGTGGTGCCGTCCGTCATCTGCACTCTGACCAGGCGTGTCGCCGCGCGACGCCAGTGCCGGGGCAGGGTCAACGGACGGTGGACGCCCGGAGAGGTCACTTCCAATGTGTAGGGCGACTCACCCATCACATCCGCCGCGTCCAGGGCCGCCGAGATCTCGGTCGAGAACGCGGCCACCTCGTCCAGCGAGATCCCGCCATCCGCGTCGACTGCAATCACGACGACTGTGCGACGGCCAGCCCTGCGCAGGGTCACGAATTCAACGTCCGCCCCGGCAGCACCCACGATCGGTTCCACCAATTCGGCTATCTGCTGCTCGCGCGTATCCGACATGTCGGCCTCCCTGCTGACCTCCCAGATTACGCATGCGTAGGCTGTGCATTCATGGTGGACCGCCGGACTGTGCTGCAGGTCGCGGGCGTGGCCGGGCTCGGGCTCGCGGCGTTGCCCGGTTGCGGGCGGGAGGATCAGGCGAACCCATCTGCACCACCTGCCACACCCGACGACCAACAGTCCGACGAATTGGCACTGATCGCCGCATACGATGCCGCGATCGCGAATGCGGGAACGTCGCGCGCCGCGCAGTACCAGCGGATCCGCGATGAACACGCGGCGCACCTGCACGCACTCGGCTGGGACGACGTCACTGCCGCACAGCCTTCGACCGACGCGGTGAAGCGGAACGACCTGATAGTCGCGGAACGTCGCGCGATTCGATTGCGAACTCAAGCTGCTCGGACGACCGACGATTCCGATCTCGCCCAGATCCTGGCCCTGATCGCCGCATCCGAAGCCCAGCACCTCGTCAGTCTGGAGGCGACGTGAGCGAGGCACTGCAGGCCGCCCTCGACGGTGAATATGCAGCCATCTACGCTTACGGCCGGGCAGGAGCCCGGTTGACGACGGATCAGGACGTTGCGCTGAATGACCTCGCCACGCACCGGCTGGCTCGGGACCAACTACGGGCGTGGCTGATGCAGGACGGGGTGGATCCGGCGCCACCGGCCCCGGCCTACGCCCTGCCCACCCCGGTCAACGGCAACGCCTCGGCGCGGTCCCTTCTCGCGACAGTTGAATTGCGGCTGATCCCGTTGTTCACAGAGCTGGTCGGGGATCAGCGCGCGGTACCGACAAGGCTCAACTGGTCCATCCGGGCCATTCGGAACAGCGCCCTGCGCGCGCAGGCGTGGGGGGCCTCGGGCCAGGCCTTCCCATGGCCCGAGGGTGTTGCCGCACCGGCCTGAGGGGGCCGACGGACTCTCCTTTTGACAGACCGGCTTCCATTGCCGAGGCTGAACCCATGGGGCGGATCTTCATGGTGGTCGTGGCTTTGGGACTGCTCGCTGGCTGCGGCGCTGACCAAGCTCCCGAGCCGACGTCCCCCGCCCCCACGAGCGTTTCCCCGTCATCCTCGCCGACCGTCACCGAACCAACCGTCACCGAACCAACCGTCACAGCGACCGTCGCGGACAACCTGGCCGCTCCGTGGAGCGTGCTTCCTCTGGCCAAAGGCAAAGCGCTGGTGAGCGAGCGCAACTCCGGCGACATCCTGCTGCTCGTCGAGGGCAAGACCGCAGTGGCCGGCAACATCCCTGAGGTGGCGGCCGAAGGTGAGGGTGGGCTTCTGGGCCTGGCGATGGCTTCGCCGCAGGCCGACAGGGTGTTCGCTTACTACACCTCGGCCACTGACAACCGCGTGGTGGCGCTCGACTTCGACGGCCAGCGCCTCAGCAACGAACGGACAGTTCTCAGCGGGATTCCGAAGGGATTCATCCACAATGGCGGCCGCATCGCGTTCGGCCCGGATGGCTTCCTCTACGTCGCGACGGGCGAAACCGGTCAACCAGAACTGGCGCAGGAGCGAAGTTCGCTGGGGGGCAAGATCCTGCGCATCACGACCAAGGGCGAGCCGGCGCCGGGCAACCCCGATCCGAAGTCGCCGGTCTGGTCCTACGGGCACCGCAATGTCCAGGGACTGGCTTGGGACACCCAAGGACAGCTGTGGGCCAGCGAGTTCGGCCAGAACGACGTCGACGAACTCAACCTGATCGAGCCGGGGAAGAACTACGGCTGGCCGCGTTGCGAGGGCCCTTGCGACATCCGTGGCATGACCAACCCGAAGGCGACCTGGTCACCGACGTCGACGGCGTCCCCGAGCGGCCTGGCAATCGTGGACGGTTCCGCCTGGGTGGCAACCCTGCGGGGCGAGACCCTGTACCAGGTTCCCCTCGACGGCGACCGCGCGCTCAAGCCCCGGGCGTGGTTCGGCGGCGAGTTGGGCCGCTTGCGGGATGTGGTGGAGACCCCCGAGGGGTCGCTTTGGCTTGTGACGAACAACACCGACGGCCGGGGCGAACCCAAATCCGGCGACGACCGGATCCTCGACGTTCAACTGCCCGGGTGATGGCTTCCGGTGGACCCGGGGTTCCCGTTGCTCATCCGCGGCTGTGGCCAGCCGCGGCGTTCAGGCGGACAAAATGCCGGGCGGGAACGCTCGGGTTAGAGAACGTGCACGAGGTTAGAGAATGCACGTGTGGCTTCTCTAACCTCGTGGACAACCTCTAACCTCGCGGCCAACTCCTGCTGCTACCGAGTACGCGAGCCCTTTTCGGACTCAAGAACGTCCAACACGAACGCCTGAGGCTAACCGGTTGCCAACGCAGACGGGCGGGTGCTGATCAGCGGGCCCGGCGGCCACGCGAGGTCCACCCGGCCCAGTTCCTGACCAAGTCCCGACCATGGACAGCACTGCACACTACCGCCCACAGATCTCGAGTAGCACCGGCACGGCACCGGCCAGCGGGACCTCCTGCCGTTGTCCCGACGCACGGTCCTTGATCTCCACCACGCCGTCTGCCAAACGCTTGCCGACGACCACGATCGTGGGCACCCCGAGCAATTCGGAATCGTTGAACTTCACCCCTGGGGAGGCCTTCCGGTCGTCGTAGAGGACCCTGAGCCCTTCGTCCTCGAGCGCCAATCCCAATTCCTCCGCGGCCTCGAACACGGCAGCGTCCTTGCCGGTCGCGACGATGTGCACGTCAGCGGGAGCGACCGCGCGCGGCCAGATCAGTCCCTTGTCGTCGTGATGCTGCTCGGCGATCGCGGCCACAGCCCTCGAGACGCCGATGCCGTACGAACCCATCGTCACGACCCGGGACTTGCCGTTCTCATCGAGCACGGTGAGATCCAAAGCCTCGGCGTACTTGCGTCCCAGTTGGAAGATGTGACCGATCTCGATGCCGCGGGCGGTGTGCAGCGCACCTGAGCCATCCGGCGCCGGGTCGCCGTCGCGCACCTCGGCCGCCTCGATCGTGCCATCGGGGGTGAAGTCGCGCCCGCAGACGAGATCGAACACGTGGCGCCCCGACTCGTTCGCGCCGGTGATCCACGCGGTGCCGCTCACCACTCGTGGATCGACCAAGTACTCGATGGCGGAAGGCGAGTCCTTGCCCAGAACCTGCGGGCCGATGTAGCCCTTGACCAGTACGGGATACTTGGCGAAATCACTCTCGTCGAACGGTGACGGCACCGCGGGCGCCACTTGCGCCTCCAGCCTCTTCATGTCCACTTCGCGGTCGCCAGGCAGTCCGATGATCAGTGGGCGCTGCGTCCCGTCCGGATAGTCGAGCCTCAGCACGACGTTCTTCAAGGTGTCGCCGGCGGTCCAGGCACGATCAGCGCGCGGGTGTTCGGCGTTGGCCACCGCGACCAGGGTCTCGATGGTGGGCGTGTCCGGCGTGTTCTCGACATGAGCAGCAGGCAACCCCTCCAACGGTGTTGCCGGTGGCGGTACCGTGACGACAGCTTCGACATTGGCCGCGTAGCCCCCGTCGGAACGTACGAAGGTGTCCTCACCGGATGCGCAGGGCGCCAAGAACTCCTCGCTGGCCGAACCACCCATCGCTCCCGACATGGCGGACACGATCACGTAGTCGAGTCCCAGCCGATCGAACGTCTTGATGTATGCCTCACGGTGGCGGTCGTAGGACAGCTGCAGGCCCTCGTCGTCGATGTCGAAGGAGTACGAGTCCTTCATGACGAATTCCCGGCCCCGCAGAATGCCCGCGCGGGGCCGGGCTTCGTCGCGGTACTTGGTCTGGATCTGGTAGATGACCAGAGGCAGGTCCTTGTACGACGAGTACTCACCCTTCACCAGCAGAGTGAACATCTCCTCGTGGGTCGGGCCGAGCAGGTAGTCCGAGCCCCGGCGGTCCTTCAGCCGCATCAAGGTGTCGCCGTACTCCGTCCAGCGGCCGGTCTCCTCATACGGCTCGCGCGGCAGCAGCGCCGGGAAGTGAACCTCCTGGAAGCCGGCGGCATCCATCTCCTCCCGCACGATGCGCTCGACGTTGCGGTACACCAGGAAGCCCAGAGGCAGCCAGGTGAAGATTCCGGGGGCGACCCTTCTGACCAGACCCGCGCGCACCAGCAACTTGTGGCTCGGCACTTCGGCGTCGGCCGGGTCTTCGCGCAGGGTGCGCAGGAACAGCGTGGACATTCTCAGCACTAGGACAGCCTACGGGCGGTGCCTGGTGAGGCGTGGACGGCCTGTCTGGGGTACGTCGGCCAAGCGCAGTGACAGGGGCAGCCGTCAAATGGTCGACCTCGCCACACTGACGGCATGCCGAACGCGGTGCAAGGAATGCGCTCCCACGGCCGGGGGCTGCAACAAGTCCCGGCTGGCCTCGATCCCCTGCTACGGAGGGCCTCGTGGCCGTGCCCGCGGCGGTCGACCGGTGGAGGTGTGAGGCGTCTCGATGAGACGCGTTCAGGTCCGGCGGCTCGAAGCAGCAGTAGGCCATGCGAGCCGACCAGTCCGCCTGTGCACGACTGGCCGGGCTTCGCCGGAGAGTCGCCCCAGTCCGCCGGCGCACGACATGGTCACCCGACAGACCACACTGAAGAAGACGCTGCGTGACTGGTGGGCGAGGCACCTGTCACCCGCCGGGAGTCGGGTTGATGAGGCGACCCGCTCAGAACGGTGCGGCGGGGTAGCCGGGCTCAACGTCGATGTCGAAGGATCGGCAGGTGTAACTCATGATGCTGTAGAGCCCGCACAGCACCACCACCTCCACCGCCCCGGCCTCGCCATGGGCGTCCACCAGGACCTGTTGAACCCCCGCCGGGATCGACTGTCCCGCCACCACCGCGTTAACCGCGTCCACCACCGCCCGCTGGTCGTCGCGCAGCCCCTCCGGGATCCGCTGTTCGGCGACGGCGGTCAGCACGTCTTCGCCGAGGCCGGCCAGGTGGGCGGGTCGAACGTGGTGCGACCACTCGTAGGGGGACCGGGTGCGGGCAGAGAACCACATGATGGCCAGTTCCCGCACGTCGTCGGGCAACACGCCGTGGAACCGGATGGCCTCGCCGAGGTGGCCGACCGCCGGGGCCAGATCCGGGTGGTTGAACATGCGGACGTAGACCTGGGCGAGCGCGGACTTGCCGTCGGCGGCGGCGCGGGCCGCCCCCATGCGCTGCATCTCGGCCCGCTGCTCGGGGTCGAGGCGATCGGTCGGGTCGGGCAACTGGGCCATCAGAACCTCCGCTCGGTGGTGTCCATCAGTGGTCGTCCTCCCACTCCTTGACCGCCTGTCGCCACGGGCTTACCGGCGTCGTGAAGTGCTTGTCGATGCGCAGATCCAGTAGGTAGGGACCGCCGGCATCGAGCCCCCGACGCAGTGCGGCGGCGATCTGGTCCGGTCGCTCCACGACCTCCCCCTCCGCGCCGACGGAGCGGGCGAAGCCCACCCAGTCCATGCCGGGAATGTCGGTGAGGGCCTCGGGTCCGGGTCCCATCGGGTGGGCCCGGTACCAGATGTTGCCGTAAGACCGGTTGTCCATGAGGGCGACCACCACCGGCACCCCCTCGCGGGCCGCCGTGTGGAGTTCCATGCCGTGCATGAGCATGCAGCCGTCGCCGGTGGCGATGACCATGGGTGCCTCTGGGCGGGCCAGTTTGGCGCCGATCCCCAGGGGGATGGCCCCACCCATGGGGCCGAGGTTGGTCAAGGAGAAGTGGGTCCGGGGGCCGTAGGCGTCCCAGTACTCGGCGAACCACGCCCGGTGCGCGCCGGAGTCGACGCTGAGCATCGTGTCCCGGGGGCAGGCGGCCCGCAGCTCGGAGACGACCCGGGCCGGGTGCATGGGTAGGGCGTCACTGCCCCGGTCCCCGGGTGCGTAGCAGGCTGGACCGCGCGACCGGATGGCGGCCAGGAACTCCCTGCGGGTGCGGCGCCCGGCGTCGAGTCCCCGCTCGAGGTCCCCGTCCAGTTCGAGCAGGTGGCGCAGCGCCGTGCCGCAGTCGCCGACCACGGGCAGTTCGCTCGGCCACGTCCGCCCGATCACCAGCGGGTCGGCGTCGACGTGCACCATCGCACGGGAGGGAAGCATCTTCGGGTCCCACTGCAGGGTGTCGCGCTGGGACAGCCCGGTCCCCAGGACCACCAGAACCTCGACGGACGGGTCGAGCAGGGCGTCGATGGCCCAGCGCGATCCGCCGTAGCCGAACACCCCCAAGGCCAGGGGATGGTCTTCGGGGAACACGCCCTTGCCCGCCAGCGTGGTGGCCACCGGGATTTCGTAGCGCTCGGCGACGCGGACCAGGTCGTCGAAGGCGTCGGCCCACTGGATCCCCGGTCCCACCAGCAGCACCACGTTTCGGGCCGGGTCGGCGGGGCCGAACAGATCGAGGATGCGGTCGAAGGCGTCCTGGTCCAGGTGGTGCGGAGACCACAGGCGCTCGGGCACCGGCGCCCACGGCGTGTCGACGGTCGCCTTCTGGACGTCGACCGGGACGGCCAGGTGGACCGGCTCCCGTTCGACCAGGGCGTGGGTAACGGCCTGACGCAGGTGGTGGGGGAGCAGCTGGGGCGCCGACACGTTCAGTGATAGGCCGGTAAGGGGTCGCAGTGCCGCAGTGTCGTCGAGTGCGGCCCCGGAGGCGTCCTGGAATCCGCCCAGCCCCTCCCAACTCGTAGGCACCTCCCCGCTGACAGCCAGCACGGGGGTCCGGTCTGCGCGGGCCGCGGCAAGGGCCGTGGCCATGTTGAGCACGCCCGGCCCACCGATTCCGAAGGCCACGCCGAGGCGACCGGAGGCCCGCGCGTAACCGTCGGCCAGGTATGCGGCGCCCCCCTCGAACGCGGCCACGACGGTGCGCAGGCCATCGGTAGCCGTCATCGGTCCCATGAACGCGTCGTCGAGGCCACCGGGGACCATGAAGCAGTGGTCGACACCCTGGGCGTGGACCGCCTCCACCAGGTATTGGCTTCCGTTCATGCCCCAAGCCTACGGAGCCCGCCCTGGTGATACCCGGAAGCTTCGGAGAAGAGGACCCACATGAGCGCGCGCTTGAATGCGTAGTCGAAGCAGGGCGCGCGCGAGATGGCGGCGGCTGTAACGGTCCAGAGCGACTCGAACAGCGCCGATGGTGCCCGCCGCCCTAAGTCCCGATGGGCCTGGGGTCCTTCCCGCACGTACACCTGCAGGCGCATGTACTGCTCGGCGCCGCCGAGGTACCGCAACACCTGGAAGTAGACAGCAGGAATCCGGCCACGCCACGGTGCCCGAGGCGGAAACGGGACTCCCACCGAACGGGTCAGCGAACCTTCGGCCTGGTTCCGGTTGGGGTTCCCATTGGGTCCTCGCATTCGGGTTCCGGCTAGACATTTGGTCGGCCATAGGCCTGGAAACGGTTCGCATACTCGGTCGCCGCAGAAGTTGGCCGTTCTCTGGTCCGAAAATGGCCCGGTGCACTCGGTCGCCGCAGAAGTGGGCCGCGAGGTTAGAGAATGGTCGCCAGGTTAGAGATCGTGCACGAGGTTAGTGAACGCACGTGTGGCTTCTCTAACCTCGTGCACGTTCTCTAACCCGAGCGGTTTCCGCCCGGCATTTCCCCGCCTGAACGCCGCGGCCAGCCACGGCCATGGACCACTAACCCGAGCGGTCTGCGCCCCGGATTCTCCCGCCTGAACGCCGTGGATCTCTAACGCTAACCGGCTGCCGTCGTCACCAGGTCCAGGATTCTTCTGGGCTAGGCACCACCGAGCCTCGCGCTGGTTGAAGGTCCTCGTGACAGGGCAGCCCTCCGCCGAGGTGCTCCACCTGCAAGGTGCCTTCCAGACAGCCGATCCCGAGTGTCCACAGAACCTGGAATCCGGCACCAACAGGGCGCCGTCGCACATCCAGACCCGTCCGGCACCCATTGGGTGGATGTCGAGCCTAGAACAACACTGTCGCGAACTCACCCACTTGCCGGAAGCCGACGCGCGCATAGGAGGCCAGGGCCGCATGGTTGAACTCGTTGACGTACAGACTCACGATCGGCGCGAACTCCCGCTGCACCAATCGAACCACCGCCGCCATCGCCGGCTCGGAGACATGGTGGCCGCGACGGGACGGATCCACCCAGACCCCTTGGATCTGGGCAACGTCGTCGGCGACGACTCCCACCTCTGCCTTGAACAACACGCGATCGCCCTCGGTGATCAACAGGGCCCGGCCCTGCCGGATCAGTTGCGCGATCCGTCGCCGGTAGGCCGCCCCGCCGTCGTGCTGCAGCGGACTGACCCCCAACTCCTCGGTGAACATCGCGACGCACGCGGGGAACAACACGTCGATGTCGTCCATCGTGGCCGCACGTAGCCGCGGATCAGCGTCGATGTGCGGATCGTCGTCGAGCACCAACATGGGCTGTTGCTCCCGGACCTCCCGCGCCGAGCCCCATGTGGGTCTGACGAGCCGGTAGAACGAGACCACCGCGTCCGCCGGACCGACGATGGACGAACATCGTCGGGGTGTGAGCCGGGCGCGCCCCGCGAACGCCTCGATAGCGGCCTGGTCGGCTGCGATAGGCGCGACGTTGGCCCCCAGGAACAGGGCCGCCGTAAGGGTTTCGCCGGGGAACCACCCCCACACCTCCGCGCCCAGCGACGCCCCGAGTCCGACCACTTGCATGCGCTCGGACACCATCGCGTAGGACACCGGGTCGGAGTGCAGCAACCTGCGGAAATCCGGCGCGTCGGCACCGGTGAGAAGACGTACCGTGCCGCTCACACGACCGAGATGGTCGGTTCGCCAACTTCCATGGACTCGGCCAAGCGCATGGCCTCTTCAATGAGCGTCTCGACGATGGCCGCTTCCGGAACGGTCTTGATGACCTCGCCCTTCACGAAGATCTGACCCTTGCCGTTGCCGCTGGCGACACCCAGATCCGCCTCCCGCGCCTCCCCCGGCCCGTTGACGACACAGCCCATGACGGCGACCCGCAGCGGGACCTCGAGGCCCTCCAGTCCCGCGGTGACTTGCTCGGCCAAGGTGTACACATCCACCTGCGCCCGGCCGCAACTGGGACACGATACGATCTCCAGCCCGCGCTCGCGCAGGTTGAGCGATTCGAGGATCTGAAGGCCGACCTTCACTTCTTCGACCGGCGGGGCCGAAAGGGACACGCGGATGGTGTCGCCGATGCCTTCGCTGAGCAGCGCGCCGAAGGCGGTTGCCGACTTGATCGTTCCCTGGAAGGCGGGACCGGCCTCCGTCACGCCGAGGTGCAGGGGGTACTCACACGCCGCCGACAACTGCCGGTAGGCCTGGACCATGACGACCGGGTCATGGTGCTTGACCGAGATCTTGATGTCGCGGAAATCGTGCTCCTCGAACAGCGACGCTTCCCATAGCGCACTTTCGACCAGCGCCTCAGGCGTCGCCTTGCCGTACTTCTCCAGCAGGCGCTTGTCCAACGACCCCGCATTGACTCCGATCCGGATCGGGATGCCTGCGTCCCCGGCGGCTTTGGCGATCTCGCCGACCTTGTCGTCGAAGGCTTTGATGTTGCCCGGGTTGACGCGCACGCCCGCACACCCGGCGTCGATGGCCGCGAAGACGTACTTGGGCTGGAAGTGGATGTCCGCGATGACCGGGATGTCGGCCTTCTTGGCGATGGCCGGTAAGGCCTCGGCATCGTCCTGACTCGGCACCGCGACCCGGACCACCTGGCAGCCGGCCGCGGTCAACTCAGCGATCTGCTGCAGGGTGGCGTTCACGTCGGCGGTCAGCGTGGTCGTCATCGATTGCACACTGATCGGCGCATCGCCGCCGACCTCGACCGGGTGGTGCGGATGCCGCAGAGTGATCTTGCGAGTCGGTCGGCGGGTTGCCAATGTTGGCGGCGGCCCGGCAGGCATACCCAACGAAACGGTCATGGGTCAATTATCGCCCATGGGGTCAAACCCGCCCGCTCCGCCGGCGGGCGGCCGGGGCTGACCGACCCGATTGTGACGAAGGTGCGGCCCATCCCGGCGCCGCGTTACGAAGGTGCGCGGTCTAAGCGCTCGCGACCGCGCACCTTCGTGACGAAGCAGGGTGGACGTCCGCACCTTCGTCACAATCGCCCCGGCGTTACCCGAGCCGGATCGGTTTGACGATGTCGGCCCAGAGGATGATCACACTCATCGCGATCAGCACCAGCGCCACGGTGTAGGCCACGGGTAGCATGCGGGCGACGTCGACCGGACCCGGATCAGGGCGGCCGCGGAACTTGGCGACCTGCCGGCGGCTGCCTTCGTAGAGCGCACCTGCCACATGCCCGCCGTCCAGCGGCAGTATGGGCAGCAGGTTGAACAAGAACAGGAACAGGTTCAGCGAGGCGACGATCGCCAGGAACTGCGCGATCCGCCAGCTCGGCGGCGCGTCAGCCGAGGCCACCTCACCGCTGATGCGGGAAACGCCCACGACCCCGACCGGGCCATCCGGGTCACGTGCCTGATCGGTGAAGGCGGCCTCAGTCAGACCCACCATCTTGGCGGGGAAGCTCAGCAACGCCTGTCCGGACCGGATCGAAATGTCCCACATCTGCCCAGGCACCGCGCTGATCGGCAGGGGGCGCAGTTCGACCTGTGGCGAAACCCCCAGGAACCCGCGGGGAGACGCACTCTCGCCCAGCAGGCTGCCGTCGATGGTGGTCAACGGCACTTCGAGGGTGACTTCGCGGCCATCCCGCATAACCGTCACCGCGTGGGAGCCGGGCTGCGAGTCCCTGATCGCCTGGCTCAGTCCGGGCCACTCGGCGACCTGCACGGAGTCCCAGGCGACGATCTGGTCACCCGGCTGGAGCCCAGCTTCTGCGGCACCGGTGGGTCCGCCCGCACCGCTGACGCAAGTACCCTCAGGGTCGGTCGCGGTGGGCACGCACGCGGTCACGGTCGAAACGGTCGTGGTCGGCGTCGGGGTTCCGAAACCGGCGAACACGATCGTGAACAGCACGATCGCGATGACCAGGTTCATCACCGGTCCGCCCATCATGACGACGATCTTCTTCGGAACGGACAACAGGTAGAACACACGCTTCTCATCGCCCGGTTCGACGATCTCGGCGGCGGACTCCTCACGCGCCTGCTCGACCAGGGTGCCCAGCCGCCCTGTACTGCTCGCCTTGATCTTGCCGTCAGGTCCCGGGGGGAACATCCCGATCATCCTGATATAGCCGCCGAGCAGAACGCCCTTGACGCCGTACTCGGTGTCACCGGACTTCTTCGACCACAGCGTCGGACCGAAGCCGATCATGTACTGGGTGACCTTGACGCCGAACCTCTTGGCCGGAACCATGTGCCCGAGTTCGTGCAGCGCGATCGAGAAGACCAGCGCAAGCACAAGCGCCACGATCCCGACCAGCGTCATGCATCCTCCTCGATCAACTCGCGGGCACGGCTGCGTGCCCACGCGTCAGCGTTCAGAACCTCCTCCAGTGTCACCCGGCCGGTGCCATTCGCGCCAGAGGGGGCCTCGCGAATCACCTGCGCCACGAGGTCGGCGATGGCAAGAAACCCGATCCGGCCGCCCCGGAAGGCCCCGACAGCCTGCTCATTCGCGGCGTTGAGCACCGCCGGGACGACCCCGCCGGCATCAGCAGCCCCGGCGGCCAGACCCACAGCGGGAAAGGCATCTTCGTCGAGCGGGAAGAACTCCCATGCCGCAGCCTCAGTCCAATCGCAGGCAGGCGCGGCCGCCGGCACCCGGTCGGGCCAGCCCAGGCCGAGCGCGATCGGCAGCCGCATGTCGGGCGGACTCGCCTGTGCGATCGTGCTGCCGTCGACGAACTCGACCATGGAATGAACCACGGATTGCGGGTGCACCACCACCTGGATCCGGTCCAGTGGCAGGTCGAACAACAGGTGCGCCTCGATGAGTTCGAGGCCCTTGTTCATCAGCGTGGCCGAGTTGATGGTCACCACCGGGCCCATGTCCCAGGTGGGATGTGCAAGTGCCTGCTCGACGGTGACGTCCTCCAGCTGGGCACGCGTACGCCCCCGGAAGGGACCCCCGCTGGCCGTCAGGACCAGGCGGTTCACTTCTGCAGCCGAGCCCGACCGCAGGCATTGCGCGATCGCGGAGTGCTCGCTGTCCACGGGGACGATCTGTCCCGGTCGCGCGGCCGAGGTGACCAGTTCTCCCCCGATGATCAGGGACTCCTTGTTCGCAAGCGCCAGCATGCTGCCGCCGGCCAGTGCTGCCAGCGTCGGCCGCAGACCTACGGCTCCGGTGATCCCGTTGAGCACGGTGTGGACCCCGAGGCCGGCGACCTCCGCGGCAGCCTCCGGACCCACGTGAACGGTGGCACCCGCCCCCGCCAAGGCATCTGCTGCGGCGGGCTCGGCTACCGCCACATGCGCCACGCCGAACTGTTCGACCTGGCTACGCAGCAGCGCCACATCCGAACCACCGGCGGCCAGACCCACGACCCGGAACCGGTCGCGATTGCGCGCCACCACATCCAGGGCCTGCGTGCCGATGGACCCGGTGCTGCCAAGGATGACGATGTCACGCATCTATCTCTCCGTCGCCGCCAACTGTCCGCATGCACCGTCGATCTCGCGACCACGGGTGTCCCTCACAGTCACAGCCACGCCTTTGTCACGCAGATGGGCCACGAACGATTCCTCCTGCTGTGGCGTCGAGGCCGTCCACTTCGTCCCCGGAGTCGGGTTCAGCGGAATCACGTTGACGTGGACGAGCCGGCCCCGCAGCATGTCGCCCAGCAGATCGGCACGCCAGTCCTGGTCGTTGATGTCGCGGATCAGTGCGTATTCGATACTGACTCGCCGCCGGGTCGTGTCAGCGTATTCCCAGGCGGCGTCGAGCACCTCCGAGACCTGCCACCGGTTGTTGATCGGCACCAAGTCGTTGCGCAGCGTGTCGTCGGGCGCGTGCAAGGACAAGGCGAGCGTGACGGGCAGCCCTTCGTGCGCGAGTCGGCGCATCTGCGGCACCAGCCCCACCGTGGATACGGTGATCCCGCGGGCGCTCATCCCGAACCCTTCGGGTGGCTCGGCGATCATTCGCCGCACGGCCGTGACCACCGTGTTGTAGTTGGCCAGCGGCTCACCCATGCCCATGAACACCACGTTGGACAGCCGCGCCCGACGACCGAGCACGCCGGCCTCGGCGTCGCGCGCGGCCACACGGACCTGCTCGAGGATCTCCGCCACGCTCAAGTTGCGCTGGAGCCCGCCCTGTCCCGTCGCACAGAACGGGCAGGCCATCCCGCAGCCGGCCTGCGAGGAAAGGCACAGCGTCACCCTGCGCGGGTATCGCATCTCGACCGACTCCACCAGCGCTCCGTCGTGCAGTCTCCACAAGATCTTTCGGGTCGCGTCGTCGTCGCAGGTCTGGACGGTCGAGGCGGTGAGCAGGTTCGGCAACAGCGGCGCGAGGCGCCGCCTGTCGGCGGCCGCGAGGTCGGTGCACTCATCGACCGAATCGATGTGACGCACCAGGACCTGACGGCTGAGTTGTGCGGCCCGGAACGCAGCGCTGCCCAACTCGAGGACCGCCTGTTTGCGTTCGGCCATGTCCAGGTCCAACAGGTGTCGAGGCGGCTTGCCACGGCGCGGCGCCTCCATCACCAGCGGCAGCGAGGTCATCCGATGAACCAGCCCAGCAACGCCCACGCGACGAAGGCGTTGGGGATCAGTGAGTCGAGCCGGTCCATGAGCCCGCCGTGGCCGGGAAGAAGGTTGGACATGTCCTTGACGTCGAGGTCGCGCTTGACGGCCGACTCGATGAAGTCGCCGGCCGTGGCCGTGACGGTCATGACGACACCGAAGACGGCTCCTTGCCACCACGGTGCATCGAATCCGACCATGAAGATGGGAATGGCGACAGCGACCTGCAGGGCCACCGATCCGGCAAACCCTTCCCAGGACTTCTTCGGACTGATCTGCGGGGCGATCGGGTGCTTGCCGAACGCCACCCCAGCGAAATACCCCCCGATGTCATTGCACACCGTGATGGCGATGAACGCGATGATCCGTGTCACCCCGTCGTCCTCGCGCAGCATCAACATCACGAAACCGACCATGAACAGCGTGTAGAAGGCCACGAACAGCGAAGCGGTCGCGTCCTTCACGAACCCGTCCGTGCCGCGCCGGATCCGCCACATCAATGCGATGACCACGAAGGTCCCGAACACCGCCATGTGCGCGGTGACGCCGAACAGATAGGCCAGGGTCGGGCTGACCAGCGCCGTCACGTACAAAGGCGTTCGGGCGACCCGGATGTCATTGTGCAGGAATGCGTTGTACAGTTCCCAGACCGCGATGAGCATGGCGCCGGTGACGACGACGGCGAAGAGGTACTTGTAGAAGACCAACGACGCGATCACCATCGCCCCGAGAGCGACCCCGACAAGAATCGCGACGGGAAGGTTGCGCCCGGCGCGGCCAGATGCCGGCTCCACGGGTGCCGGTTGGGTGCTGCTCATCAGACCTCGAGCAGCTCTTCCTCTTTGTGCTTGAGAATCTCGTCGACATGCGCCACCTGCTCGTGGGTCACGTCCTCCAGGTGCGCCAGGCCGCGCTTGACATCGTCCTCGCCCGCATCACCGTCCTTCTTCATCTTCTCCAGCGCCTCCTTCGCGCTGCGCCGGATGCTGCGGATGCTGACCCGGGCGTCCTCGGCCTTCGTGCGAGCGACCTTGATGTACTCCTTACGCCGTTCTTCGGTCAACTGCGGCAAGACCACCCGGATGACGTTGCCGTCAGTCGCCGGGTTCACGCCCAGATCGGAGTCCCGGATCGCCTTCTCCACCGAGTGCATCGAGTTGCGGTCGAAGGGGGTGATGAGCATCATGCGCGCCTCGGCGGCGTGGAACGAGGCCAACTGGTTCAGCGGTGTCGGAGCGCCGTAGTAGTCGACCATGATCTTCGAGAACATCGCCGGGTTGACCCGGCCGGTGCGCAAGGCCGCGAAATCCTCCCGGGCAACCGAGATGGCCTTCTCCATCTTCTCTTCCGCTTCGAGCAGGATGTCGTCGATCACCTGGAACCTCCTAAGGAAACTACTCAGCAGCCTATTGCCTGATGTGGGGTTTGGGCGCTCGAGGTCACACAGGGCAGTTTGACCACCATCGTCGCTCCTGGGCCACACTGGAGGTCATGGGCCACGATCACGGTGTCGTCACGGCCGGTGGCAAACACCGGGGACGTCTGGCGGTCGCGCTTTCGATCGCGGCCACGGTCTTCGTCATGGAACTGCTCGGCGCATGGTTCACCGGTTCGATCGCGCTGCTCGCCGACGCCGGTCATGTGTTCACCGACATGTTTGGGGTCGGCTTCGCCCTGGTCGCGGCGACCATGGCACAACGTCCCCCGAGTTACCGGAGGACTTTCGGCTGGCAGCGCCTCGAGGTGATCGCCGCCGCAGTGAACGCACTGCTGCTGATAGGCGTAGGTGTCTACGTCGGTATCGAGGCCGTGCGCCGGCTCATCGACCCGCAACCGGTGGAGGCCGGGCTCATGCTGGTGGTGGCAGGCCTGGGGATGGCCGCGAACTTCGTGTCTTTGCGGATCCTGACCGCCGGCAAGGACGAATCCATCAACGTCCGGGGCGCATACCTGGAGGTCCTGGGGGATCTGCTGGGTTCGGCGGCGGTCGTCGCGGCGGCGGTCGTCATGGTCACGACCGGGTGGGAGCGCGCTGATCCCATTGCCAGTCTGGTCGTCGCGGGGTTGATCCTCCCCCGCTCCATGCGCCTACTGCGCGATGCCCTGCGAATCCTCATGGAAGCCGCACCGGAAGATCTGGACGTCGCCGATGTCCGCGAGCATCTCACGGGGGTGCCGGGCGTTGTCGATGTCCACGATGTTCACGTGTGGACCATCACCTCGGGAGTGCCGGCCTTGACGGCGCATGTGGTGGTGGACCGGGCGACCCTGGACGCCTGCGGGCCGGCCTCCATGCTGGATCAGTTGCAGGCCTGCGCGAGGAAGTGCTTCGAGATCGAACACACCACGTTCCAGGTGGAGCCCACCGATCACTGGGAGCACGAACACGGGGCACACGAGTAGCCCTCCCGCTTCGGGCCGCCGCTCCGACGCCACTTCCCCCGGTTGTCGCGAAGTCACGGCGAAGACGCCGGGGTGTCCGGGTAGTTTCGCAACAACCGGGGCTCCGGACCCCGCAAGGCGGCCCTGGCGAGGCGCTGGCCCCCGCAAAGCGACGGGGGCCGGACCTGCGCCCCACAAGGCGGCACCGGCGAGGTGAAGACCCCAACGAGACGGCGAGAACACACCGCCCTCGGGCAATACGCTGCCAGACATGACAGTCATCGACCTCGGCGATCTGCCTCCCAGGGATCAAGGCTTCCTCGAACGCCTCACGCTCAACCAGATCGATCGCGACATCTTCATCGGGTGGTGCCACGCCGGCTCCCCGCTGCGCGCGTTCGGAGGGCAAGTGGCAGCGCAGGCGCTTGTGGCCGCGGGCACAACGGTCGACCAGCCGGGCCGCGTGGTGCATTCCCTGCACGCGTACTTCCTGCGAGCTGGGTCGACGACCGACCACATCGTCTACATGGTCGACCGGCCCCGCGATGGCCGCTCCTTCTCGACCCGACGGGTACGCGCAGTCCAGTACGGCAAGACAATCTTCACGATGTCCGCGTCGTATGCCCAGGACCTGATCGGCCCGTCACACGCGGTCAGCGCAATACCTGACACCGGGTGGATCGACCGGGTGCCACGTCCGGACGACCTGCCCCGGTCGGACATCCTCAACCGCCTGAATCAAGCCGCCGGCTCCGCACACACCGGATTGCCGGAACAGGACTTCGTCGACATCAGGTTCGTGGGGAGCGACGAAGTCGCAGCGATCTCGCTCGGGAAGTTCGACCGGATGGCGTGGGTGCGAGCCGACCAGATACTGCCCGACCCGTCGCTGTTTCACGTCTGCGCGATGACGTACTTCTCCGATCTGACAATGGTGGGAACGGTGATGGGACACCACGGCGGGTACGACAACCGAGCGAATCTCGATATCGCGTCCTTGGACCACGCCATGTGGTTCCACGCTCCGTTCCGGGCCGACGAATGGCTTCTCTTCATCACCTCGAGTCCTGTCGCCGGCGGCGGTCGCGGCTTCGCGACCGGGCAGTTCTATCGCCCCGACGGGACCCTGGTCTCCTCGGCGGCCCAGGAGATCCTCATGCGCGACACACCCAGGGATTAGTCACCCCCCGCCGTGGCCGGTCGCGCGTTCAGGCGGGTATTGCCGGGCGAAATCGCTCGCGTTAGTCGTCCATGGCCGTGGCCGGCCGCCCGTTCAGGCGGGAAAATGCCGGGCGAAATCGCTCGCGTTAGAGATCGTGCACGAGGTTAGAGAAGCCACACGTGCGTTCTCTAACCTCGTGCACGATCTCTAACCTCGCGGCCAACTGCTCGGCAAGCGGATACACCAACCGTATTCGGACCAGTCCTGCCTACCCTGACGACCGGTGGTTCTCACGAGGGATCATCCGCCTGCAGTGACCCACCACAAGAGCGTCGTTTTCGGATTAGGTTGGGGGTATGGCATCCCCCACCACCGTTCGCCACACCGCTCCGATGCAGGTCATCGGCCCTCGCGGACCTCGTTTCGGCGACTACCAAGGACTCAGTCCCTCCCTGCAGCCCCCGGTGGCGGAGGGCCTGCCCGGCCAGCGGCACTTGAGCCAGTTCCTCCGCCACAAGCGCTGGATGTACACATTCGCGGCCAACGACGACATCCTTGTGACCGCCGCGATCGTCGACGCCGGCCCCACCGGCACGACGTTCATCACGGTGGCCGATCGGCGCACTGGGAAGCTTCTCGCCGACATCAGTCGACCGGGCGGGATGAGGCCGATGGTTTCGGTCAACGACCACCCCGGGAACGGTCACCGCAGCCGCTACCGGATGCCGGGATCGGATGTCACGATGCGCACTGAGGACGGCGTGCTGAACGTGCGTGCCCGCGTAGGTTCCCCCATCGGACTGCCCGCGATCGGCAAGCCGGCGGTCGAGATCGATCTCGATTTCGACATCACCGCCCAACCGGCTCTGACCGTGATCTCCGACCTCGACACCGACCCCCGCCTGGTTTCCACGACGGGCAAGAACGCGGGGCTGCCGGTGACCGGCAGGGTCGCGGTACGGCAGGGCGGGCTGCTGCACGCCTTCGACTTCTCCGATGCCATCGGTGGTTTCGACTACACCAGCGGGAACCTGCCGCGCCACACGCATTGGCGCTGGGCGTACTTCACCGGAGCACTCGAGGACGGCCGCGTGATCGGCTTCAACCTCTCAGCCGACTTCTCAGGCCTACCCGGATGCGCGCGCGAGAACTCGGTATGGCTGGACGGCACTCTGCACGCGATCGATCCCGACGCCACCATCGACTACGACGCCGACAACCCGAACAACCCGTGGCAGGTCCGCAGTTCCGACGGAACTGTGGACCTCCTGTTCACACCGATCGGGGTCCACCGCGAGTCCCTGAACCTGGGCGTGGTGCGCAGTAAGTTCCTGCAGCCGGTTGGTGAGTTCAGCGGGAGTATCGACCTGGCCGGTGAGTCCCTGACCATTGCACGGTTGCCCGGGGTGGTGGAGAACCAGGACGTCCTCTGGTGAATGCCGCAACAGTCGGCCCCGTCAGGGGCTCAGTTCGCTGAACGGGTGGCGTCGGACGACCGGACACTGAGCAGTGGCTGGATGCTTCGATCGCGCGACGACGCGTGTTCGCGTTCGGTCTATGGGCTAACCCCAAGAACGGCTCGTGTACTCGGCGAAGGAGTTGGCCGCGAGGTTAGAGAACCTGCACGAGGTTAGAGAATGCACGTGTGGCTTCTCTAACCTCGTGCACGTTCTCTAGTCCGAAAATGCCGCGTGTACCCGGTCGCCGCAGAAGTGGGCCGCGAGGTTAGAGAATGGTCGCGAGGTTAGAGAACCTGCACGAGGTTAGTGAACGCACGTGTGGCTTCTCTAACCTCGTGCACGTTCTCTAACCCGAGCGGTTTCCGCCCGGCATTTGCCCGCCTGAACGCCGCGGCCGGCCACGGTCATGGACGACTAACGCGAGCGATTTCCGCCTGGCCCTCAACCGGCCGCAGGTGCCCGCCACACTCCGGCGATCTCCAGTGAGACGGAACCGCCGACCTAACTCGCACGCCGGGTCAGTGACAGTCCAACCAGTACGGGTCCGGCCGAGCAAGTACCGGTCTGGACCGAGGCGCTCCCGCAACTACCGCACCCGCTCGGTGGGCAGCCCGTGGCCAGCGACTCAGCCGAGAGCCGGCCCATGCGGACGAGTTGTTCCAACGATGTGCGGATCATGTCCATGGACAATCCGGTGGCCCCCTGGATGTCGTTGCTGGTCAACGCTCCGCCTTCCACGGCGGAAAGGACTTGACGCAGCGGTCCGGCACTCATGAGACCATCCGTCCGATTTGGAAGACGGCAACGGCAGCGACCCAGGCAACCGACAATTGCATCGCCAGGCCGAACAGGGTCCAGCGCCTGCCGATTTCGCGCCACTGCGTCGCGAGCGTGGCCACGCATGGGGTGTATGCCAGCAAGAAGATGAGGAATGCCCAGACCGCCGCAGTCGGATAGCCGCCAGACGACTGCTCGAAGTCGGTTTGCACCGCCTCACCGAGGCCCCCGGGTGCGTTCGGGTCCGTTGGTTCTTCCACCGCATAGGTCTGCGCCCACGAGGAGATGACCGCTTCCTTCGCGATGAATCCGACCGTGAGTGCGCCGACCGCCTCCCAGTTGCCGAACCCCGTGGGCGCGAACACCGGCGTCAACGCCTCGGCACCGGCTGCGTACGCGCTGTCCTGGACGGGTACATCGGCGAACGACCCCTGACCATTAACGGGGATCGACTGCAACAACCAGACTGCTGCCACAGTGGCCACGATGATGCCCGATGCAGTCCTGAGGAAACCCCTCAGTCTGCCCCAGGTCACGACCCCGAGGATCCGCAGGTGCGGCATCTGGTAGGCGGGGAGGTCCAGGAGCAGCGAATCCCGCCCCATGGTCCGCCACAGAGTCTTCCTGAGCGCCAGCCCCACCACCACCACGAAGAGGATGGAGATCACATACATGGCGAAGACCACGTTGCCGGAACTGTCAGGGAAGAAGGTCGCGGCCAGCATCACGTAGACCGCCAGCCGAGCCGAACACGAGGTGAACGGCACCAGCAGCGCCGTTAGCACCCGGTGCCGAGCGTCGGGAAGGACTCGAGTGGCGCTGATCGCGGGCACGTTGCAGCCGAATCCGACTATGAGCGGCAGGAAAGCTCGTCCCGGTAGACCGATGAAACGCATGGTCCGGTCAGTGACGACTGCAGCCCTGGCCATGTAGCCGGAGTCCTCGAGCAGAGCCAGCAGGGCGAACATGATCGCCATCAGCGGTACGAACGTGAGCAGCATGCCCACGCCCGCGATCAATCCGTCGAGGACGAATCCCTCGACCCACGATCCTCCGAGTCCCACGGCCGAGAGCACAGCACTGGTCGCCGAGCTCACTGGACCGGAGAACAACGCATCCAGGCCGTCCTGCAAGGGGGCTGCCACTGTGGTCGTCAACTGGAAGACCACCCACATGACGCCCAGGAAGATGGCTGGCCCGACCCAGGCCGCGGTGACCCAGCGGTCGATGCGGTCGGACCACGTCCTCTTCTCGTGTTCAGGCGTGACGGTGGCCGCGTCGATGGCCCTCTGGATCCACACGAACCGCTCGTCGGCCCGGGCCAGTTCGTCGTCGGCGACGTCACCCTGTCCGCGCGGCGGGGCAGCCGGCGAGTCCAGTGATTCGGCGACCGCTCGCGCCAGGTCGGCGTCACCGACTCCATGCCTGGCATCCACGCGGACGACGGGCACCCCGAGTTGCTGCCTCAACTCCTCGGTGTCCACCTCGATGTTGCGGCGGGCAGCGACGTCCGACATCGTCAAAGCCACCACGACGCGACCTGTGGACTCCCGGATCTGCGCCACGAGGTAGAGCGAGCGTGCCAGGCGCGACGCGTCCACCACAACGACGACCAGATCAGGCCGGTCGGCGATGCTCTCAGTCATCAGCAGGGAGCGTGTGAACTCCTCGTCCGGAGAGAGGGCATCGAGACTGTAAGCGCCGGGAAGGTCCAACAGGGCGATTCGCAGTCCATCGGCGACAGTTGGCAGCGTCCACTGGGCCCGACCGACCTCCACCGTGGTTCCCGGCCAGTTGCCGACCTGACGCCGGGCACCGGTGAGGCTGTTGAACAGAGTCGACTTCCCGACATTGGGCGCCCCGACGACGGCAACCACGGGCGCCCCCTTGGCGGCGAGCGGACCGGCGGCATCGGAATGGCACGACGCCAGCCGGGGAGCCGACGTGTCAGTCATCGCGGCGCTCAGCCTGGATGGCAGAGGCCAAGCCGGAATCCAACGCGACCCGGGCACCACCCACGGCCACTACCCGACCACCGCCGGTGGTGCGGTACAGGACTCGAATGTGACTTCCGGGCCGCACACCCATCTCCGCGAGACGACGGCGGATCGCGGGGGTGCCGCCCACCTGCGAAACCGTGACCGGACCGGTCAGCTGGTCCAGCGGCATCGTCACACACCAACGCTACCAGATCGAGATTAGGGCAACCTAACCTGTGACGCACCTCAACGCCGCCGATCGGCAGCCCGAGTCACGCGCCGACGGGCCGAAGCCGCTTCCGAGACCCGAGGTTGTGAGCGCTTCATCGCCACCGGCGGCCCCGCCTCTCCGGTAGTCACGCCAGCGGACGTCAGGCGACCAGCGTGCCGACCTGTTCGCCAGCAGCGGCCTGCCGGATGTGACCGTCGGCCATGAGATCGAAGACCACCAACGGCAGCCCGTTGTCCCGGCACAGACTGATGGCGGTACCGTCAGCCACCTTGAGGTTCTGGGCGAGGACTTCCGAATGGGACAGCCGTGCATACCGTGCGGCCGTGGGGGTGGTGCGGGGATCCGCGTCATAGACACCGTCGACCCCACTCTTACCCATGAGCACCACTTGGCAGCCGATCTCCAGGGCACGCTGCGCAGCACACGAGTCCGTGGAGAAAAAGGGCACCCCGAGCCCGGCACCGAAGATGACGACACGGCCCTTCTCCAGGTGCCGGATCGCCCGGCGCGGTACGTAAGGTTCGGCGACCTGACCCATCGCGATCGCGGTCTGCACCCGGGTCTCGACGCCCGCCTTCTCCAAGAAGTCCTGAAGCGCCAAGCAGTTCATGACGGTCCCGAGCATGCCCATGTAGTCAGCGCGTGCCCGGTCCATCCCCCGTTCGGACAATTGGGGACCGCGGAAGTAGTTGCCCCCGCCGATCACTACAGCCACCTCGCGGCCGTCGGAGACCACCTCGGCTATCTGGGCGGCGATCGATGAAACCACGTCCGGGTCCACACCGAGCCCGGTCCCCCCCGAGAAGGCCTCGCCGGACAACTTGAGCAGGATGCGACGCCAGCCCCCGTCGGGCACCGACTCCCAGCGATGAGCCACCTAGACCTGGCCCACCTTGAACCGCGCGAAGCGGGTCACGGTGACGCCGCTCTCGTCGAGGTAAGCCCGGATGGTCTTCTTGCTGTCGCGCACCCAGGGCTGCTCCAGGAGGCAGACATCCTTGAAGAACCCGTTGAGCCGCCCTTCGATGATCTTGGGCATGGCCTGCTCCGGCTTGCCCTCTTCGCGGGCGGTGTCCTCGGCGATGCGGCGCTCGTTGGCGACTACGTCCTCGGGAACGTCCTCGCGTGCGAGGTAGAGCGGTGACATCGCGGCGATATGCTGCGCGACGTTCTTGGCGACCTCTTCGTTGTCCACGTCGGTTTCCACCAGCGCACCGACGCTCGGCGGCAACGCGGGATCGTGCTTGTGCAGGTACACGGTCACGAAACCGTCCGCGAACCGCTCGAAACGACGGATCTCGATCTTCTCGCCCATGGAGGCGTTGGCCTCGTCGAGTAATTGGGCAACCGTCTTGTCAGCCTCGATCTCGAGTTCGAGCAGACCTGAGACATCCGCCGGCTGCTTCGCGGCGACGAACGCTGAAACGTCCGCGGCCATGCGCTGGAAGTCCTCGGTCTTCGCGACGAAGTCCGTTTCACAGTTCAGCTCGAGCAGGACTCCGTGCTGAGTACCCTCGAGGTGCGAGGTCACCAGACCGTTGGAGGCGGTCCGTTCGGCCCGTTTCGTGACACCCTTGGCACCCTTGACCCGCAGAATCTCGACGGCCTTGTCGAAGTCGCCATCGGCTTCCTGCAAGGCGTTCTTGCAGTCGAGCATTCCGGCACCGGTCATATCACGCAATCGCTTGACATCAGCTGCGCTGACAGCCATCAGTTGTTCTCCTCGTTGCTCGTGGTCTCAGGGGTTCCGGGCACCGGCTCGGCCTGCTCGGCAGTCGGGACGTCCTCCGCGGGCGCGTCCGCGGACGCGGTGAGGGCCGCAGTCTCGGCAGCCGGGACATCCTCCGCGGCGCTGGGCGCATCAGTCGCCTGCACGGCTGAGCCCTCCTGCTCGGCGGCGGCCTGCTGCTCCAGCAGTTCGCGCTCCCATTCCGGCATCTCCTGGGCGTCGCCGTCTTCGTTCGCGCCGGCGCGGGCCATCTTGCCCTCGGCCACGGCGTCCGCGATGACCCGGGTCAGCAGCCCGACCGCGCGGATCGCGTCGTCGTTGCCGGGGATCGGGTAGTCGACATCGTCGGGGTCGCAGTTGGTGTCCAGGATCGCCACGATCGGGATACCCAACTTCTTCGCCTCGGCGACGGCGATGTGCTCCTTGTTCGTGTCGACGATCCACACCGCGCTGGGCACCTTGTTCATGAACCGGATACCACCGAGCACGCGCTCGAGCTTGTCGCGCTCACGACGCAGACCGAGCAGTTCGCGCTTGGTCATGCCGCTGGCCGCGACGTCCTCGAAGTCGATCTCCTCGAGCTCCTTGAGCCGCTGCAGGCGCTGGTGGACGGTCTGGAAGTTGGTGAGCATCCCGCCGAGCCAGCGCTCGTTCACGTACGGCATGCCGACGCGTTGTGCCTGCTGCGCCACGGCCTCCTGAGCCTGCTTCTTGGTGCCGATGAACAGGATGGTCCCGCCATGGGAGACCGTTTCCTTGACGAATTCGTAGGCGTTGTCCAGGTACCCGAGGGCCTGGTTGAGATCGATGATGTAGATCCCGTTGCGGTCGGTGAGGATGAATCGCTTCATCTTGGGGTTCCAGCGGCGGGTCTGGTGTCCGAAGTGGACGCCCGACTCCAGCATCTGTCGCATGGTCACGACTGCCATGGTGGTTCCTTTCGCGCGCTGCGGCGCTGTCCAGTTTGACGCGCCGATCGGCGATCGACGCCCTGACACCGGCTTCCTCGCGGCCCGTGGGACTGGACTTGGAAGGTCGTCCGATGCCAGGCATCGTGCGACGTACGGTGTGCGAATTTCGCGCGCCTCACCGGATGCATGCAGCCTGATCGGCGCGCGATGAAGTCAGTCTATCGGGTCACCTGTGGACGGCGATCGACGGTTGCGCACAGATCAGTTCCCGGCCTTGCCACCGGCTGGGACGAAACGTGAGATGGAAGGATGTTGGCCCATCCCCCGCCGGTCGCCCCCCTAACGCCAGCTGTCGTATCGCGCGGATTCACGCCGGCCGTGCAGGCATGGCTTCCGGCCCATCGCGGGGTGGACCTGCGCGCTCACACCCGCCAGCGGGTCCTTGCCCCTGGGCCGGGCACGATCGTCTTCACCGGCCGGATAGCCGATCGGCCGGTCGTGGTGATGCGCTGGCGCGGTGTCCGGCTCACCTTCGAGCCTGTCAGGGCTGTCAGATCCGTGGGCGCCGCCGTCGACCGAGGTGAGGTGATCGGGCGCGTGGGCACGGGCGGCCACTGCGGTTCGACCTGCCTGCATTGGGGAGCCAAGGTGGATGGCACCTACGTCGATCCGCTGTCCTTCCTGCCACGAGAGCGACCCGTACTCAAGCCTTTCCATCCATGAGCGGCTGGTGTGGCACTGCCGGCACAATCACGGGTCCGGCGATCTCCCACTCACTCGCCCGCGGTGCGCGACGGTCAGGTCGTCCCCGCCCGCTGCCGGGCAGTCCGCTGCCCCGATCATGGGATCCACGGCCGTAGCGGTGGGTGCACGCAGCATCATCAGGCCGGACGGGACTATCTCGACGAGGCTGAGCGTGATCATGATCCCCGCCACCGCCGCGAGCAGGCCCCCGACCCGGGTCTCGGTCAGGACATCGGCCAGACCCAACACCAACGCGGCCCCGAGCACTTCCCCAGCCGTGGCCACGGCCGTGTACCAGAATGCCCGCATCCGGCTGCCACCGCTGGCGATGACCGGTGCCGCCACCGCAATCCCCTCTGGCACGTTGTGCAGACCCACAGCGGCCGCCGTCACGAGTCCGCTTTGTACCGACAGCAGGGCCGCCGCGGCCGTCGCGCCGCCTTCTGGGATGTTGTGCAGACCGATCGCCACTGCGATCAGTGCGGCGCTGCCGGCCAGGGTCCTCCCAGCGGGCCGGCCACCGTGAACCACGAACTGCATCCCGACCACGATCGCTGCGCCCACCAGCACCAGAGCCGTCGTGGCACCGACAGACAGGCCACTGCTGACCGCGGTCGGGATCAGTTCCAGACTGCTGATCAGGGTCATCGCCACGGCGACGACCAGGAGAGTCACCCCGAACACCCTCGGCGACCAAGGACGGCCGGATGTGGCGATCAGCCACCCGAGCATGGTCGTCGAACCAGCAAAAAGTGCCAGCAGGAAGGCAAGACTCGGTGTCATGATCCGTGTCCCTACGGATCCCCTGCTACTTGCACGCCAACGTTCATCCCGGCTCCCTGGCCCATTCTAGCCCCGTGCGCGGGCAGTAGACCGCACGTGAGACTGCCAGACCGGGGCTCGCAGGCTCACTAGATCCCGATCTGGGAGAGCCTGGCCCGCAGATCCAGTAGAGACTTGCTGTGGATCTGGCTGACACGGCTCTCCGTGACTCCGAGCACTGACCCGATCTCCGCCAGCGTCAGACGCTCGTAGTAGTAGAGGGTGAGAACGACCTTCTCCCGCTCCGGCAGGGCGGCGATCTGCTCGGCGAGCAGGATCTTCATCTCCTCGGTCTCGTACTCCGCTTCAGGGTCAGGAGCCCTGGGGTCCTCCAGCAGGTCACCGAGGGTCATCTTGTCCCCACGATCGGTTCCGCCATGCGTGACCTCGTCGAGCGCGACAACGTTGGTGAAAGACACCTTGCTCATCAGTTTGGCGAGTTCCGCGCGACTGAGACCCATCTTCTCGGCGAGTTCGGTCTCGGTCGGCGATCGCTTGAGTTCGGCCTCCAGCGCGGCGTGTGCACGCTCAAGCTCTTTGGCTTTCGACCGCACCGACCGAGGCACCCAGTCCAAGGACCGCAGTTCGTCGATGATGGCGCCCCGGATGCGGTTGATCGCGTACGTCTCGAACTTGATCTGTCGGCCGATGTCGAACTTGTCGATGGCGTCGATGAGCCCGAACATGCCGTACGAGACCAGGTCGGCCGATTCGACATTGTTCGGCAGACCGGACCGGACGCGGCCGGCGACGTACTTGACAAGCGGCGCATAGTGCAGGATCAGCCGATCACGGAAGACGCGGTCGTCGGTGCGCTTGTAGTTCTCCCACATCTGCGCGAGATCGGCTGCGTTGGCAGCAGCTTCTTGCTCGGCGATCGTGGCCTCATCGAGCAGTCCGGACTCAGGCACGGGGATGCGCATTCTCGTAGGCGGATCGCAGCCGCTCAGCCGAGACATGTGTGTAGATCTGCGTGCTCGCCAGACTCGCATGCCCGAGCAACTGCTGCACATACCGAAGATCGGCGCCACCCTCCAACACGTGGCTGGCCATGCTGTGCCGGAGCCCGTGCGGGGCGAGGTCGGGAATCTCGGCGAAGCCGGCCGTTACGTCGTGCACCACGCGGCGCGCCACCCTCACGTCCAGCGCCCGGCCCCTGGCGCCCACCAGGAGTCCGACCTCACCGGGGAGGGCGACCTCGGATCGCACCGACATCCAGCGTTCGACAGCCTTGACGCAGGAAGCCGTCATCGGGACCACCCGCTGCTTGGCGCCCTTGCCTGTGACCCGCACCGTGCGCCTTCCCAGGTCCACGTCATCGACTGCGATCGAGCACACTTCGCTCACGCGCAGTCCGCTGCCGTAGAGCAGCTCCACGAGCGCGACGTCCCGGAGTGCCACAGGGTCATCGGCGAGCCGGCCCAGACTGTCCAGGGCCTCGTTCAGCCGTTCGCTATCGGCCACACGGGGCAGGTCGGCTGTCACCCGCGGGGTCCTCAAGCGCAGCGTCGGATCTTCTCCCATGAGCCCCTGTCGAACCGCCCAATGTGCGAAGCACTTGACGCTTGCGATTCTTCTGGCCACGGTGGGCGACCCCGCCCCCCGTTGACGGGCATCTGCCAGCCATCTGCGGATACCGGGCGTCGTGACCGGACCATCACCGAGCCCTTGCAGCAGGTCCGCCACATCCCCGCGATAGGCGACAACGGTGTGCTCGGAGAATCCGCGTTCTGAGCGCAAGTAGGCCTCGAACCCCGGAAGCGAGGCGCGCAGCAGCGAGGCACCGCGCTCGTCAATCGCGACACGTCCCCGCACGGTTGTCAGACTGCCCGCACGAGACCCCCTAGTCAAACGGACTGGGCGCAACCGCCACAAGAATCCACGCAGTGCCGCTGCCGGTCGAAAGCCCCGCAAACCCCACCGGACAACACCCTCGAAGACACGGGCCAAAGGCCGGGAGGGGCCCGGCAGCAGGCGATCACGCCGCCGACCCCGTCATCTGCGACAGATCCTCCGGTCCGAGGAGCAGTGCCGCCCAACCGTCCGCGATCGCGCGATGCACACCGGCCGAGGCCGGACTGTCCAGCCGGCCCGGCACACCGAAGACGAGACGGCCCAGGTCAGCAGCGGACCGACCGGTGTTCAAAGCCCCGGAACGCTCAGCCGCCTCGACCACGACCGTGACCGATGCCATCGCTGCGATCAGTCGATTGCGGTGCAGGAAACCGCGCTGGGTCAGGCGCGTGCCGGGTGGGTACTCCCAGACCACTGCGCCGTGCCCGGTTGCGCGCTCGAACAGTTGCTCGTGCCCGGGTGGATAGACACGACCGGCACCACCTGCGGCAACCACGACGGTTCCAGCACCCGAGTCCAGGGCACTCGTGTGGGCGGCCCGGTCGATGCCGTGGGCACCCCCCGACACGACATGACGACCCTGTTCGCCGACGACGCGCGCCAGCGACCCGGTCACTTCACGCCCGTACGCCGTGCAATGGCGCGCGCCCACGATCGCCACCATCTGCGCCGCAGCGCGAGGAACAGTGCCGCGCGTCCACAGAAGCAGCGGGGCCGCAGCACCCAGTGAACGCAGACCATCGGGCCACTCCTGGTCCCGAGCGCTGAGTATCCGCCCTCCGGCGTCGAGCCACGGCTGCGCCAGGGCCTCCCCGGCGGGCTTCACGCAGTCTGGTCCCACGATGCCCGACGCGAGTCTCACCGGGTCCGCGACGTGGCCATCAGTACCTGCGCCACTGAGAACGACGAGAGCGCTCTGCAAGAGATCCATGGACCGATCCTGACCTGAGCCCCCGACAAGATCGGGCCCGTCCGGCAACTCTGTGGATCAGGCGCTCGGGTTGTCCCCAACGGGCAGGTCTTCTACGTTGACGTCCTTGAACGTCAGGATCCGAACGGCTCGGGCGAAGCGGCCCTGGCGGTACATGTCCCACACCCACACGTCGCGCAGATTGACTTCGAAGAACACCTCGCCACCGTCAGTACTGCGAACCTGCACATCCACATCGTTGGCGAGGTAGAAGCGGCGTTCCGTCTCCACCACGTGGCGGAACATCCCCACCACTTCACGGTATTGCCGGTAGAGGTCGAGTTCGACCTCACTTTCGTACCGCTGCAGGTCGTCAACGCTCATGCGGCTCCCTCTCGAATTGCTCGGCGGACAGTGATGAAGCGGTGTCGATGGATGCCGCACGGCCCCAGAAGGGCAAGCGCTCGTCGGTGGGCTGCGGTCGTGTAGCCCTTGTGCTCGTCGAACCCGTAGCCGGGGTACTGGCCGTGCAGGGCCACCATGTGGCGGTCCCGGGCACACTTGGCGAGCACACTGGCGGCGGCGATCGTGGCCGACACCTGATCGCCTTTCCAGACGGCCAGTTCGGGGCGACCGAGGCCCCCTGGCACGAAGCCGTCGCACAGGGCGTAGTCGGGGGTCTGGCCCAGTCGTTGCCATGCCCGCCGGAACGCGAGCAGATTCGCCCTGTGCAAACCCACTGCGTCGAGTTCGGCGACATCGACGGCGCTGACAGCCCAGGCGAACGCCAGACGCTTCACCCGCGCCTCCACCCGTTCCCGGGCAGCAGGTGTGAGCAACTTGGAATCGGCGAGTTCGGCGATCCGCGTGTTCGGTGGCAGAATCACCGCAGCCGCGTAGAGAGGACCGGCGCAGGCGCCTCGTCCCGCCTCGTCGAGGCCGGCGACCAGTTCGAAACCCGCCTTGCGCACGGCGTTGTCGAATGCGTACAGACCTGCGCCTTTGCGCGGAACAGGCAAGGGATCCGGACCGACCACAGACCAACCTTATGCTCCGGCCCTAACCGATCAGCCGACGCCGCCCGGGTTGGCCCCAGCGTGTCCACCCGCGCGACTACTTCGTCTGATCGTCAAGCCGGGGGTCGTCGAAAGGAACTGCGGGGACGGGATGGGTGCTGAATGCGGAGAACGGCCACACCGTTAGCACGACCCGTCCGACGACGTTGTCGAGCGGGACGGTGCCCTGCTTGTCGTTGAGGTGGTAGCGGGAATCCGCCGAGGCGTTGCGGTTGTCGCCCATGACGAAGATGCGTCCCTGGGGCACAGTCACGTCGAACCGCACGTCGTCGCTGGTGTCGCCCGGCTTCACGTAGGGCTCGGTCAACGGCACCCCGTTGAGGACGATGCGCCCGTCCGTACTGCAGCATCGAACGTGATCACCCCCCACGGCGATGACGCGCTTGACCAGATCGTCACCCGTGTTGCTCGGCAGCAGACCGATCCACTCCAGGACTCCGGGAAGGCCATCGGCGGACCTCTTCTGGGAGGCGTCCAGCCAGTCGCCGGGGTCGTGGAACACCACGATCTGGCCACGGTCGACCCCCGCGAATCGCGTGGTGATCTTCGAGGCGAGGATCCGGTCGTTGGGCATCAGCGTGTTCTCCATCGACTGGCTCGGGACGTAGAACGCCTGCACGATGAAGGTACGCACGAGGAACGACAGACCAAGGGCCACCACCAGGATGATGACGATCTCCTTGACGAAGCGCCACAGAACTACTCCAGCGTTACTGGAGGTGGAGGTCTCGGTCACGCGGAGGTGTTGTCCCGCTTCTCACGAATCTTGGCGGCCTTGCCCCGCAACTCGCGCAGGTAGTACAACTTGGCGCGCCGCACGTCGCCGCGGGTGACCAGTTCGATGTGGTCGATGATCGGGCTGTGCACGGGGAACGTGCGCTCGACGCCGACCCCGAAGCTCACCTTGCGGACAGTGAAGGATTCACGGACCCCACCGCCCTGACGACGGATGACCACACCCTGGAAGACCTGGACACGCTTTCGTTCCCCCTCCACGACGTTGACGTGGACCTTGACCGTGTCGCCGGGACGGAAGGCGGGGATGTCGTCGCGAAGGTTGGCCGCGTCAACCGCGTCGAGCGTGTGCATGATTACTCCTCGCATTCGCCACAGGTCGAACGCAGGTGGTCGGTGGTTGCGTGTGCAATGAATCCGTCTGGCCCCGCAGCGTGTCCCCCTGTGGCGGGTGGCGTACGGAACCAATCCAGTGTGCCACACGTCGAGGGCCGCATTCGGGGCGGGTGGGCCGGTCCGCACCGGCGCGATCCGCCGAAGCCGGACGTGCAGCAACACCACAGCACCTACGCTCCTGCCCCGTTGAGCACGCTGGGATCACTGGCCCTGCCGGCTTCAACGCGCGATCACTTCCGGCCGGTCGACCGACCCTCCGTCTCTGGTCCGCCGGGCTGGAACCGCGGACATCCAGGGACAGGTGCGGAAGGATCAGATCGGCTCAGGGCCAGTCGGCCGGAACGCGATCGTCCGCTCAAGGGCTCGTTCGGCCCGCCATCGGCGGATGCGGTCGTGGTCGCCCGAAAGCAGCACCTCCGGCACGCTCAGCCCGCGCCACGTCGGTGGCCGGGTGTACACCGGGCCCTCCAACAGTTCGTCCGGACGGCTGAAGGAGTCGTCGATCGCGCTCTCGGGATTGCCGAGCACGCCGGGCAGCAGCCGGACGATCGCCTCACACATCACCAACGTGGCCACCTCGCCACCAGCGAGCACGTAGTCGCCGATGCTCACCTCGCGAACATCCACCCTGGCCCGGTAGTGGTCGACGACCCGCGCATCGATGCCCTCGTACCGGCCACAGGCGAAGACCAGATGCCGGCGACCTGACAGTTCCTGCGCCATCGGTTGGCTGAACGGGGCGCCGGATGGGGTCGGAACGATCAAGACGGTCTCGTCGGAAATCGTGTCGTCGAGCGCGTCTCCCCAGGGCTGCGGACTCATCACCATGCCCGGTCCCCCGCCGTATGGAGCGTCGTCCACGGTGCGATGGCGATCAGTGGTGTAGGACCGCAGGTCACGCACCTCCACGTTGACCTGACCGCGATCGATCGCCTTACCGATCAACGACAGACGCAGCGGCCGCAGATAGTCCGGGAAGATGGAGATGACATCAATCCGCATCGTCGAGCAGACCCTCCATCGCCACCACTTCGACCATCCGTGCGGACAAGTCGACCACGGGGACGATCGGCTTCACGAAGGGCACGAGCACCTGGCGTCCCGATGCGAGATCCACCGCGAGGACTTCCTGCCCCGGAAGATGGAGAACCTCGCTGATCGCGCCGACGCTACGGCCCTCCACCTGGACGTCTAGCCCGACGAGCTGGTGGTCGTAGAACTCGTCGGGGTCCATCGGCCCCTCATCCCCAACATCGACGTACAACCATGATCCGCGCAGAGATTCGGCCTGCGTGCGATCCGTACACCCGTCGAGCCGCAGTGCGACCCGTGTTCCGTTGAGCCGCGACTGCGCGATCTCACACGCGAGGTCATCCAGATACACCACACTCCCGGCGGCGAAACGTCGCTCGGGTTCGTCGGTGGCGACCGTGACGGTGACCCAACCCCGCACCCCGTGCGGTTTGCCGATCCTTCCGACCGCGACCCGTTGGGCGGTCAGCGGCCGTTCACATCCACGAAGTCGACACGCACCCCGCCACCGCCGGCAATGGCGTTGACGACCGTTCGCAAGGACTTAGCGGTGCGACCCCCGCGGCCGATCACCCGCCCGAGGTCGTCGGGGTTGACCACAACCTTCAGCAGAGTTCCGCGGCCACGGGCCGCCTTCTCCCGGACCGTGACGTCCTCGGGGTTGTCGACGATACCCGCGACCAAGTGCTCGAGGGCCTCGGCCAGTGGCCTAGCCATCAGCCTGGGTCTCGGCGGCCGACTCTGCCACGGGCGCCTCGGCGGCCGGGGTCTCCTCGTTGTCCACGGTCGGCTCGGGCTCCTCGGCGGCCTTGGCCGGCTTGCTCTTCGGCTTCGGCGCAGCGGCCTCAGCCTCCTTGAGTCCAGCGGCCTCTGCCGCGGCCGCGGCGAACACCGACTTGCGGTCCGCCTTCTCCTCGCGGGTCTGCAGCGTGCCCTCGGCCCCGGGCTGACCCTTGAACTTCTGCCAGTCGCCGGTCACCTTCAACAGGGCCATGACCGCGTCGGTGGGCTGTGCTCCGACGCCGAGCCAGTACTGCACACGCTCGGAGTCGATCTGGATGAGCGACGGCTGCTCCTTCGGGTGGTACAACCCGATCTCCTCGATCGCGCGCCCATCACGCTTGTTGCGGGCGTCAGCCACCACAACTCGGTACTGCGGATTGCGGATCTTGCCGAGCCGCTTCAACTTGATCTTGGCTGCCACTGCGGATGTATCTCCTGTAGTCGTTATGTCGGCCCGACCAGGCATGTGGGGACATGCCGGAACGAACCGGTAAGTCGATCGCTCCCGGTGAGAGGGCGGGAACTGTTCCTAGTGTGCCAGACGCGTGTGCTCAGACTCCCCGGTGGCTACTTCTCGCCGAACAACTTGCTGAACTCGTCCGGCAACTGGTCTGCTGAGAACGGCTCGGGGGCGGCTTCGATCGGCGCCGGCTGCTCAGCGGCCTGGGCGGCTCTTTTGGCCGGATTGCCGCTTCGCCCCTTCTTCGACTTCGGGGACGCCTTGGCCTTCGCCTTGCTCTTCTTCGACATCCCGCCGATGCCTGGCATCCCCGGCGGCATCCCGGCCCCCGAACGCATCTGCTTCATCATCTTCTGGGCTTCTGTGAAACGGTCCACCAAGGAGTTCACGTCGCTGACCTGGACACCGGCCCCCTTCGCGATCCGGGCACGCCGGGAGCCGTTGAGGATCTTCGTATCACGACGCTCGGCAGGGGTCATTGAATGGATGATGGCCGCCACCCGGTCCAGTTCGCGGTCATCGACCTGTTCGAGTTGCTTGCGGGCCTCGGCCATCCCAGGCAGCATCCCCAACAACTTGCCAAGGGAGCCCATCTTCTTGACGGCTTGCATCTGCTCGAGGAATTCCTCAAGGGTGAAGGCGTCCCCACGCGCGACCTTGTCGGCCATCCGTTGCGCCTGATCGGCGTCGAAAGCCCGTTCGGCCTGCTCGATCAGGGTCAGCACGTCACCCATGTCGAGAATCCGCGACGCCATCCGGTCGGGGTGGAAGACCTCCAGGTCCTCGACCTTCTCACCCACCGACGCGAACATGATCGGGGCACCTGTCGCCTCCCGGACCGACAGGGCCGCACCGCCCCGGGCGTCACCGTCGAGCTTGGTGAGGATTACCCCATCCACGCCGACCCCCTCCTGGAAGGCGGCGGCCGTCGCGACGGCGTCCTGCCCGATCATGGCGTCGATCACCAGGAGCAACTCGTCAGGATTGACCGCATCCCGGATCCCCGCGGCCTGCTCCATGAGGTCGGCATCGATCGCCAAGCGGCCGGCGGTATCGACGATGACCACGTCGTGCACGGACTGCTCGGCGAACCGGATCGAGTCGCGAGCAACGGTCACCGGATCCCCGACACCGTTACCCGGTTGCGGCGCGTAGCACGCCACGCCGGCGCGCTCTGCGACGATCTGCAACTGATTGACGGCGTTGGGCCGCTGGAGGTCGGCGGCCACGAGGACGGGCTGATGTCCTTTGGTGGTGAGGTACCTGGCCAGCTTCCCCGCCAGCGTCGTCTTGCCGGATCCCTGCAGGCCGAGCAGCATGATCACTGTCGGGGGCTTCTTGGCCAGCCGCAGGTTCCGGGTTTCCCCGCCGAGGATCTCGATCAGTTCCTCGTGAACGATCTTGACGACTTGTTGGGCCGGGTTGAGGCTTGCCGAGACTTCGGCGCCTGAGGCCCGCTCCTTGACCCGTGCCGTGAATGTGCGCACCACCGGCAACGAGACGTCCGCCTCGAGCAGTGCCTTGCGGATCTCCCGGACAGTCTCGTCGATGTCCGCCTCGGACAGCCGCCCTTTGCCGCGCAGACCTTTGAAGGTCGCCGCCAAGCGATCGGACAGGGAATTGAACATGCATCACTCCTGGGGTCAGGTTCCAAGGGTAACCGGCGGCCAAGCGGGCCTCGACCGCCCGCGGTCCGCCTTCTCGGTGGCGCGCCGCCATTGTTGCGGAGTTACGGGGACACGCCAGGGTGTCGCGGCGACTTCGCCACACTGGGTGACAGGCGACGAGTCGACATGCAGTCCGGTCCAGCTCACCCTCGTAGGGCGCGGCGCACCGCCTGCAGGGCCGCTGTGGCCCGCTTCTCGGACAGCGGCCCCCCCGACGCGTCGGTCAGGAAGAACACGTCGACCACCTCCGAGCCCAACGTGGACACCTTGGCCCCATCGACGTTGACACCGGCGTTGGCCAATGCCGAGGTCACCCAATAGAGCAGCCCGGCCCTGTCGTGCGCCCTGACCTGAAGGACTGTGGCGCGGCTCGAGGCGTCCGGGATCAGCGAGACCGTGGGTTCAGGACGTGGGTCCTCCGCATTGGCGTAAGCCCGCTCGCGCTCGCTTAGCCTGCGGCCCAGATCGATCTCACCACTGATCGCACGGCGCAGGTCGGCGGCCAGTCGGTCCGCCGCCGGCGGTTCCCCGAATTGTGTCTGGACCGTCCACCGGATCACCGCCCGCCCGTTCTCGGTACGGCTGGCCGCTTCTCGGACGCTGAGCCGATTGATCGCCAGGGCTCCGGCGCAGCGGCTCAAGAGACCGACAGCATCGCTGGCCCCGATCGTGATGTTCACCTCGGTTTCCTCAACGGGTTCGATCAGCACATCGACCTCGGACCCCGACCACATCGAATCCGGGACATCCTCCAGCGGAGGCTCGATCACAACCTCCGCACCCGCCAATGACGCCGCGACCCGGCGCACCAGCGTGTCCACCAGATTGGCTTTCCAGGGACTCCATGCGGCCGGACCCGTGGCCGCGGCATCCGAGACCGTCAGCCAGTGCAGCAACTCCAGCGTCTCCGGGGTCTCCACCGACGTACCCACTGCGTCAATAACCGCTGGGTCATCGATGTCGCGGCGGGTGGCCACGTCGGGGAGCAGCAGGTGGTGTCGCACCATCTGCATGAGTGTGTGGGTGTCGGCGGGGTCGAAGCCCAGGTGGGGTGCGATATCGGCCACCAGGCCCACACCTACCTGGGTGTGGTCACCGGCGCGTCCCTTGCCGATGTCGTGGAACAGAGCGCCGACCAGCAGCAGGTCCGGGCGCGAAACCTTTCGGGTGTGTTGGGCCGCCGCCACCGCTGTCTCCACCAGATGACGATCGACGGTGTAGCGATGCACGGGGTTGCGCTGCGGGGCCGACCGCACGACATCCCAGCCGGGGATCAGGCGTGTGATCAGGTCGCCTTGATCGAGGGCCTCCCAGACAGGCACGGTCGCCCTGCCCGCACCCAGCAGGCTCACCAGGCTCTCCCGCGCCTGGCGCGGCCACGGCACGGGCATCGGTGCCGATTCCTGCGTCAGGCGGTCGACCGTGTGAACCGAAACGCGCAGGCCCGCCTGGGCGGCTGCGGCAGCGGTCCGCAGGACGAGGACGGGATCGCGATCCGGGCGGGCTTCGGCCGCCAGCACTACCTCTGCATCCTGGACCACGACCCCCTCTGCCAGCGGTGCGCGTTCCCCGGTGCGGCGGATCTTCCGCAGGCGCGGCAACGACTTGCGCTTGATCTGCCGACGGACCCGGCCCCATGCGACGGAACTCACGAAGGCGATCGTTCGACCGGCAGCGCAGACGGCACGCAGCAACTCGTCCTCGTCGGCGTAGCCGAGCAGTTGGGCGACCTGCGGCTGTTCCTGCTGGGTCAACCGGTCGGTGGCTCGGCCCGTGACCAGGTGCAGCGCGTCGCGCGCGTTGAGAAGAGTGAGTTTGGCCGCGCTCAACGAACTCTGCGGCGGGCTGATGATCCAGCTCGCCGCGAGTGCCCGGAGCACCGTGAGATCGCGCAACCCCGCGTAGGACTCCTTCAAGTCGGGCTCCAGCAGGTAGGCCAGTTCCCCGTGGATCTCGGCTCGTTCCTCGACCCCCGCCCGCAACTCGTCCAGGCGCGCCTTGGCCATGGCCCGCCAGTCCCCCAGCGCACTGGACCTGGTCTCGACCGTGAGCCGGTCATCGCCCACCACGGTGCGAGCATCCATCAACCCGAGCACCACTTTGAGGTCCTGCCCGGCCATCCTCCGAGCCTGGGCGGGGGTCCGGACGCTGTGGTCGAGCCGCAATCCGCTGTCCCAGATCGGGTACCAGATCCGGTCGGCCACTGCGGCCACATCCGCAGCCGGGACCGCCGAGGGGTGCAGCAGCAGGACGTCGACGTCGCTGGCCGGGGCCAGTTCGCCGCGGCCGTAACTGCCCACGGCGACCATCGCGCATCCGAGTTCCTTGGCCCCGGATGCGTCGAAAAGGTCGCTGAGCCAGTCGTCAGTGAGGCCGGTCAAGGCATGCCGGCGCGAGGGACCGAAGCCGGGGCGCGCGATCAGGTCCGCGCGCGTTGCCATGAAGTCGTTCGAGACCACACTCACCCTTGCCTCCTTCGGACCCCGAACACGACATGGCGGCGGCCCTCCCCCGGAGCCGCCGCCACGCCGTGGATCACAGCGCGTCCGCGCCGCGCTCTGCCGTCCGCACGCGGACGACGCTGTCAACCGGGGAGACCCACACCTTGCCGTCTCCGATGCGTCCGGTCTGGGCGCTCTTGACGATGACGTCGACCACACTGTCGGCGTCGTCGTCCTCGACCACCACCTCGATGCGCACCTTGGGCACCAGGTCGACGGTGTACTCCGCCCCCCGGTAGACCTCGGTGTGCCCGCGCTGGCGGCCGTATCCGCTCGCCTCGGAGACGGTCAGTCCGTGGATCCCGAAGGTCTCGAGTGCGGACTTCACGTCGTCGAGCTTGAACGGCTTGATGACTGCGGTGACCAGTTTCATACCGTGACCTCTTCCTTCTTCGCTGCGGCCTGACCGACGCCGGCGAACTTGCCGCCAGAACCGCTCTCAGCCAATTCGTATGCCGTCTCGGCGTGGGTGGTGAGGTCGACACCGGTGACCTCGTCGTCCTCCGGAATCCGCATGCCCATCGTCACGTTGAGGATCTTGCCGATGATGAACGCGATCACGAACGAGTAGACCATGACCGACACAGCCGCGATCAACTGTGACCAGAACTGCGTCAGGCCACCGCCGTAGAACAACCCGTTCACGCCGGCAGGCGCCAGATCGGTGGCGAGGAATCCGATGAGCAGGGTGCCCACCAGACCGCCGACCAGGTGCACGCCCACCACGTCGAGCGAGTCGTCATAGCCCAGTCTGTACTTCAGGCCCACGGCCAGGGCGCAGAGCACACCAGCGATGACGCCGAGGATGATCGCACCGATCGGGCTCACCGAGGAGCACGACGGGGTGATTGCGACCAGACCGGCCACGATGCCCGAAGCCGCACCCAGGCTGGTGGCGTGGCCGTCGCGGATCTTCTCCGTGACCAGCCAGCCGATCGCCGCCGCACAGGTTGCGATGAATGTGTTCATGAAAACCACCGCCGCCGTGTTGTTGGCGGCCAGCGCCGAACCGGCGTTGAAGCCGAACCAGCCGAACCACAGCAGGCCGGCACCGATCATGACCAGCGTCAGGTTGTGCGGCTTCATCGGGGTCTTCGGCCAGCCCAGTCGCTTGCCGAGCACGATCGCGAGCGCCAATCCAGCAGCACCGGCGTTGATGTGGACCGCAGTACCACCTGCGAAGTCGATTGCGGGAGTTCCTCGCATGGGGCCGAGCCCTTCGAAGATCCAGCCGCCGGCACCCCAGACCCAGTGAGCCACCGGGAAGTAGACCAGCGTCGCCCACAGTCCGGCGAACACCATCCATGCGCTGAACTTCACACGGTCGGCGATCGCGCCTGCGATCAGTGCCACCGTGATCGTGGCGAACATCGCTTGGAAGGCAGCGAAAGCCATCACCGGGAACACGGCCGTCGGGTCGTCGGTCATCATGCCGTTCAGCCCGGCGAACTCGGTGATGCGGCCCAGCAGGCCATTGCCGATGTCGGTGGCGAAGGCCATCGAGTACCCGTACAGGACCCAGAGGATCCCTACCAGGAACACGGCTCCCATCACCATCATCATCATGTTCAGAACAGCCTTCGCACGTGTCATGCCGCCATAGAAAAATGCCAGGCCAGGCAGCATGAGCAGTACGAGGGCCGCGCTGGTGAGTAGCCAGGCGGTGTCGCCGGCACTCAAGACGGATTCATCCATCGTCGCGCGTCTCCTTTTCTCCCCATCGGGTCTCTCCCTCGGGATGCAAGAAGCCTCACCCGGCTCTGTTACGCAATCTGCGTGTCGAGGTTTCAGCAGTGTGACGGATGCGGGGGTTCACGTTAACAATGTGTTTCGTCAACAGGGCCTGCTCGGCGACACAGGGCGGCGATGTGCCCGTCAGCCTCAGGTGCAGCTGTGACGACCCGCGGGTTGCGGGCCAACGCTCCCGCCCGCCCTTTGTGACGAAGGTACAGGCACCCCGGCCGACTGTGTTACGAAGGTGCGCGCTCTACGCCTGCCGCACCCCCACCTTCGTGACAAGGCACCTTCCGAACCCCTCGACTCTGTGACAATGGCGCGTCATCCGGCGTCCGGAACGCCGTTCATAGGGGCGCGTCGATGAGGCCCATGGGGTCGGGTCACCGCACCGAATCCCCCTGCGCAGCGCCCGCTTTCAACTGCCCGACTCGGCAGCCGAGGGCAGACCAGGGCCCCGGAACCCCGCAGATCTGTTCTCGTCGTTTCACGAGGTGGGTGCGGCGCTGGCCCGGTGTTCGCGGGGACGAAGCGCTCGCGCGCTGACGTGTGGGAGCGGTTCCGCGTTCGTCATCCGCGAACGCGGCGTTCAGGCGGGGAGATGCCGGGCGGAAATCGCTCGCGCTAGTCGTCCATGGCCGTGGCCGGCCGCGGCGTTCAGCCCGGGAAATGCCGGGCGGAAGTCGCTCGCGTTAGAGAACGTGCACGAGGTTAGAGAAGCCACACGTGCATTCTCTAACCTCGTGCACGTTCTCTAACCTCGCGGGCGACCACCGCGGACACGAGCCGTTCTCGGACTGGCCGAAGTATCTGCCCGCAACCCGCAACCGGTCCCGAGCGCCACGACCGATCCATTAGGACCAGACCAAATCAGGATCATGAAGCCGTCAGGCTAGTCCAGCAGGGCACTCACAAAGGCGTCCGGATCGAACGGAGCCAGGTCGTCCGGTCCCTCACCGAGGCCCACGAGTTTGACGGGGACTCCGAGTTCGTTCTGCACGGCCACCACGATCCCGCCCTTGGCCGTGCCGTCGAGTTTCGTGAGCACGACACCGGTGACATCGACCACCTCGCTGAACACCCGGGCTTGTGCGAGCCCGTTCTGACCGGTGGTTGCGTCGAGCACCAGGAGCACCTCGTCGACCGGACCCTGCTTGTTCACGACCCGCTTGATCTTGCCGAGTTCGTCCATGAGACCGACTTTGGTGTGGAGCCGACCGGCGGTGTCGATGACAACACAGTCGGCCTGCTCGGCGTTGGCCTCGGCGACGGCATCGAACGCCACGGCCGCAGGGTCGGAGGACTCGGGACCCCGCACAACCCTGGCCCCGACCCGGTCGCCCCACGTCTGCAACTGATCGGCGGCGGCAGCCCGGAATGTGTCCGCAGCACCCAGCACCACCGTGTGACCGTCGGCGACCAGTACCCGGGCGAGTTTGCCGGTCGTGGTGGTCTTACCCGTTCCATTGACACCGACGACCATGATCACGGCGGGGCGGTCGCCCTGTCGCGCCGCCGTGAGTGAACGATCCGTGTCCGGGCCGACCAGAGCCAACAACTCCTCGTGCAGCGCGGACTGCCAATCGACGTCCGAGTCGACACGAAGCCTGGTTCGCAGTCGCTCCACCAGATCGCCGGACGCCTCCACCCCGAGATCGGACATGATCAGCGTGTCCTCGATCTCCTCCCAGGTGGCCTCGTCGATCCTGTCGCTGCTCAGCAGAGCGAGCAGACCCCGCCCGATCGCCGAATTGGATCGCGCAAGGCGGGCCTTCAGCGCCGCCAGGCGACCTTTGGTCGGCTTCGGCCGCTCAAGTTCGATGGTGGGTGCGCCGGGCTGTTCAGGCAGGACCACGTCCTCGATGGTGGGCAGCGCAGTGTCCCGGGGCTCGGTGGCATCATCCCCGACACCCGGGATGACCTCCGGCGGCGCGACGGCCTTCGTCCGTCGCCCAGAGACCAAGCGGACAGCGAGGACGACGACGAGAACGAGCAAGACGACGCCGACAACGACGTAAGCGATCAGATCCACGACTCCAGTGTGACCGACGGGTCCTGCGGCCATTCAGACCGGCATCATCGCAACCTGGACATCGGGTGCGATCCAGCAGTCCGCCCGAGGTCTTCCGGCACGCGAAGACCCTTGCCCGCCGCGGGGTCAGACTGGCTGGAGTTGCCGCATCCGCTGGCTGATCACCTCGGTCACCCCGGCCCGCATGGTCACCCCGTACAGGGCGTCGGCCATCTCCATGGTGCGCTTCTGGTGAGTGATCACCAGCAACTGCGAGGTCTCCCGCAGCTCCTCGAGCAAGCCGATCAGCCTCCCCAGGTTGACATCGTCCAGAGCCGCCTCGACCTCGTCCAGCAAGTAGAACGGTGAGGGTCGGGCCTTGAACAACGCGACCAGGAAAGCCACCGCCGTCAGGCTGCGCTCACCACCGGACAGAAGTGACAGTCGCTTGATCTTCTTCCCGGGCGGCCGGGCTTCGACCTCCACACCGGTCACCAGCAAGTCCTCGGGATCCGTGAGGACCAATCGTCCTTGCCCGCCCGGGAACAGCCGCGAGAACGTGTACTCGAACTCCCGCGCGACGTCGGCGTACGCCTCGGAGAAAACCTGCTGCACCCGGTTGTCCACGTCCGCGATCAGGTCGAGCAGATCCTCCCGGCTCTTCTTGACGTCTTCGATCTGGGTGACGAGGTGGGTGTGACGCTCCTCCATAGCGGCGAACTCCTCGAGCGCCAACGGGTTGACCCTGCCCAGCAGGGCCAGGCCCCGCTCTGCCTCTCTCAGCCGGCGCTGCTGCTGCCCCCTGTCGTAGGCGATCATCTCGCCGTCGGCACCGGCGATCATCTGCTCAGGGCCGTATTCACCCACCAGGTTCTCGATGGTCAGTCCGAACTCCTCGAGCGCCTTCTCCGTGAGTTGCTCCAGCGTTGCGCGCTTGCCGGCGCGAAGCACCTCGTCGCGGTGGACGTCCTGGGTCAGTCGCTGCACATGCTCTGCGAGTTCCAGCGTCGCCTCGCGGGCCCGCGCGTGATCGGCCTGCACCTGCAACTGGTCGCGTTCGAGCACCGACAGGTCGGTCTCCGCAACAGCAGCGTCCTGGTCCACCAGAACCGCTGTTCGACCGGCGAGTTCCTCGAGGCGGCCCAAGGTGGTCAGCGCTTGCTCACGCTGGACCCGACGGCGAACTGCCGCCTCAACGGCCTCCCGCGCCTGCTCAGTCTGCTGGAGCAGTTCCGCATGTCTGGCCTGGACGCTGTCGTGCCGCTCGTGCGCTGATCGTGCCGACAGGCTCGCTTCGTGATGCACCTGACGAGCTCGCTCCTGGCCGCCCAGCAGCTCGGTCAAGGCGGAGCGATCGACATCCGGAGCGCCGGCCTCGCGCAACCGTTCGAGTCGGTCCCCCGCCGCTTTCACGTCGGCCTGCTGCTCGGTAAGTGCCTGCGCCACCTCCGACTGCTCCGACTCCAGGAGTTCGAGCCGACGAGCGGTCTCCGCGGCCCGCTTGCGGACATGGACGTCGCGTTCGGCGGCCGCTGCCGCCTGGGCCTGCTGCTGGGCCACCGCGTTGCGCACCTCATCGCGATGGGCACGGCTGGTTGCGGCCTCGGCCTCCACCCGCGCCACATGATCCACGGCTCGGCGCCAGCAGGACTCGGTGGTCACCAACTCGTCGGTGGCCTGCTCGAGTGCGTTGCGCAGGGCGATGACGTTCGCGCCGTCAGAGCCCTGCCAGGCCATGCCGCGCCCGACCACCTGACCGTCCACGGTCGCGGCGAGCACCTCGGGATCGTCGGCGACCGTTGCCGACGCCGCATCCAGGTCGGCCACGATCACGCACTTGGCCAGCATCTGACTCAATGCGCCGCGCAGGGATTCGGGTGCCTCAATGAACGACAAGGCCGCCTCCGGGCCGGCCTGGCCGGACCACACCGGGCTCGGCACCACCAGCCGCAGGGCCACGTCGGCGCCGGCGGCCTCCAGGATCTCGAGGGACGAGACCCCTGCTCGCAGAACAGTCGCCCGGGCATGCGCCCCCAGCAGAACGGCGACTGCCTTCTCGTAGCCGGGGCGGACCCGGATCAGACCGTCCAGGGACCCCTCCTGGACCTCCGCGGCGAGGGAGTGCTCCGGCGAATGTGCGACAGCGGCCCGGAGGGCCTCGCAGCGGGCAGTCAGCGATGCGCGCTGCTGCTCCTGCGTCGACAACTCGGCTCGTGCCAGTTCGACGGCTTCCTCGGCAGCACTCATCGCCTGGTCGGCGGCCGTCATGTCGAGTTGTTCGGTCGGCGTCTCCTCGGTCGGAAGGGCGGCCAGCGCGGCAGCGGCGTCCTGCGCCTCTTGCTGCGCGGGTTCCTGCTGCTGCGCGAGCCGGGATGCCCGGATCTGGGTCGCCTCGACCAGTCGCTGCCCTCCGGAGACTGCCTGCTCGACGGCCGCCACTTGCTGGCGGTACTCGGTCAGCGCCTTCTCCGCAGTCATCACCTTCGCCTGCTCATCGCGCACACGCGCAGCGATCTCCTCTGCCTGGGTCCGGGCCAATTCGAACTGGCGCTGAGCCTCCTGCGCTGCCGCCGCCTGGTCGACGACCTGCTGCGCCACGGCTTCACTTTGTCGCTGAAGATCCTCGGGGTCCACACCGAAGCTGAACTCCAGTTGCTCACGTTCGAGCGATCGGCGCCGCTCCACGATGAGTGCGACCAGACCGCTGGTGCGCTCGCGCAGCCGGGTCAGGTCCAGTGACCGGGTGCGTGCAGCGTGCAGCTGCGGGGCGACCTCCTGCAGTTGTCGCTCCAGCCGGGCCTCAAGCGCTCGGGCCTCTTCGAGCTGCGCCTCAACACTTTCGCGTTCGGCCTTCGCGGCGCTCTCATCCGCCTGTTCCTGGGCGAGATCGTGCTGGACCCCGGCGACGTCGTCGGCCAGCAGACGCAGCCGCGCATCCCGCACGTCGGCCTGGATGGTCACGGCTCGACGGGCGACCTCGGCCTGGCGTCCGAGCGGCTTGAGCTGACGGCGCAGTTCCGAGGCGAGATCGGTGAGCCGCTGCAGGTTCAACTGGATCTGCTCCAGCTTCCGCAGGGCCTTCTCCTTGCGACGACGGTGCTTCAGCACCCCGGCGGCCTCCTCGATGAAACCGCGCCGGTCCTCCGGACTCGCACGCAGAATCGCGTCCAGTCGCCCCTGCCCGACGATGACGTGCATCTCCCGGCCGATGCCTGAATCGGCCAGCAGTTCCTGGACGTCCAGCAGTCGGCATGTCTGGCCGTTGATCGCGTACTCGGAGCCTCCGCTGCGGAACAACGTCCGCCGGATCGTCACCTCCGTGTAGTCGATGGGCAGCGCGCCATCGGAGTTGTCGATGGTGAGTTCGACCTCGGCGCGACCCAGCGGTGCCTTGCCCGCTGTGCCCGCGAAGATGACGTCTTCCATCTTGCCGCCGCGCAGACTCTTGGCCCCCTGCTCGCCCATGACCCAGGCGATCGCGTCGACCACGTTGGATTTGCCCGAACCGTTCGGACCGACCACAGAGGTGATCCCAGGCTCGAGGTCGATGGTCGTCGCAGAAGCGAAAGACTTGAAACCGCGAAGGGTCAGACTCCTCAGATGCACTCAAGTGCCTCCTGCCACGAAACACTGCACGGGTCGGTCGATCCGGCAGTCGGGGAAGAGTGTCAGCGTAACCCGCGCGACCGGGGACTGCGGTCTGCGCCACGCGACACGAAAGGAGGAAATCGGCCGGAGTTCGCCCAGGCTCGTACTGAAACCGCGGACCGGCGGATTACGCCAGAACGGCAGGCGGGGACGACAAGGTCATGACCTCGTCCTCGAACGAAGCCTGCTCGACCCGCAGCGCACTGACTTCGCGCTCCAATTCGGTGACCCGGGCGCGCAGAGCCACCAGTTCAGCCATGAGCCGGGGGTCGAAATGAACGCCAGGGGTGTAGACCGCCTTGGCCATCTGAGTCCTCCACAACCATGCACATGCGCTCCGCGAAACCGTCCGCATGGATGCGCTGCCTCTTGATACGGGATGCCGCATCTATATATCAGATTGACATAACGCTGCGATGCGCGTCAAGCGAACACACCCGTCTGGACGCCGCGTGTTCGCTCATCCGAGTGCCGAACAGACCCGTCAGCACATCCCCGGCGGACACGATTGTGACGAAGCTGGTGGCCCGCCCCGCGCAGTGTCACGAAGGTGCGCGGTCTGAGCGCTCGAGACAGCACACCTTCGTGACAATCGAGGGTTCGCCACCGCAACTTCGTCACACGAGGTTCGCGCCCGATGATTCGGGTGCCTCCTCAGCTCGCACCCGGCCGCTGGCACCGAGGGCATCGGAACGAGGACCGGTTGGCGAACGGCTCGCGCAGGATCGGGGTCCCGCACCGCGGGCAGGGCAGCCCGGCTTGACCGTATGCGCACAGGTCGCGCTGGAAGTAGCCGCTGCTGCCATTTACGTTGACGTACAAACTGTCGAACGAGGTGCCGCCGGCCTCGATCGCCGCCTGCATCACGCCGTGGGCCGCGTCGAGCACCTGTCCCACCTTGCGCGCACTCAATTCGCATCCCGGCGTGCGCCAGTGGACCTTCGAATGCCACAGTGCCTCGTCGGCGTAGATGTTCCCGATCCCCGAAACCACGCCTTGGTCCAGCAGCAGGGACTTGATGGGTGCCCGCCGGGCCCGGATGGTCCGCACGACCTTGCGCCGGTCATAGGCCGGCGAGAACGTGTCCGGGGCGATGTGCGCCAAGGTCCGCGGCACCCCGTCGGCCGTGGCGTCGAGCCACATGCCCCCGAACGTGCGCTGGTCGTCGAACAACAGAACTCGCCCGTCGAGCTCGAAGATGATGCGTGTGTGCTCGGTGCGATCGGCATCGACCCGGAATTGTCCGGACATCCCCAGATGCCCGATCAGCGCAGACTCACCTGCCAGCGGCCACCATAAGAACTTCCCCCTGCGACGCACGGCCGAGAGCGGTTGACCCCGCAACGCGTCTGCGAACCCCTGGCCGCCGCGAGGGTCCCGGCGTACCGCCCGGGGATGCAGCACCTGGACCTGCTCGATCCTGCGACCGGCGCTCCAATGCTCCAGCCCGCGCCGGACGACCTCGACCTCGGGGAGTTCAGGCATCGGCGGCGAGCAGTCGCCGAACCTGCTCGAACGCGGTTTGAGCCGCCTCCTGCTCCGCCTGCTTCTTGGTCCTGCCCTGGCCCCGCCCGTACAACTGGTCGCCCACCCGTACCCGTGCGGTGAACATGCGCGCGTGGTCGGGCCCCTCGCCGGTGACCACATACTCCGGCACGCCCTGCCCGGCCTGCGCAGCCAGTTCCTGCAGGCTGGTCTTCCAGTCGAGTCCGGCGCCTAGGAGCGGCACGGACTCGATCAGCGCGGCGAACCTCTCGAGGATGAAGCGGCGAGCCCCGTCAAGGCCCTCCTCCAGGTAGACCGCCCCGATGACGGCCTCCATCGCATCGGCCAGGATCGAAGCCTTCTCACGACCGCCCGTGGTCTCTTCGCCGCGGCCGAGTTGCAGGAACCGCCCCACCCCCAGTTCGCGGGCGACACCGGCCAGCGACTGCGCGTTCACGATCGCCGAGCGCATCTTCGCCAGCTGGCCCTCCGGCAAGTCGGTGAACGTCGAGTACAGATGGTCCGTGATCACCAGGCCGAGGACGGAATCCCCGAGGAACTCCAGTCGTTCGTTGGTGGGGATCCGGCCGTTCTCGTAGGAGAACGAACGGTGCACCATCGCCAACGGCAAGGACGCGGGCATCGCCGACAGACCGAGCCGGTCCACCAGTTCGGTCAAGTCCTGCCGCCGTGCCGACGACGGCATCTCGGGCCTAGACGTCGAGGACTCGGCGTTTGGCATAGGTGCCGCACACCGAACACGCCGCATGCGGCAGTTTCGGCTCACCGCACTGCTTGCAGGTGGCCAGGTTGGGCGCCGAGGTCTTCCACTGGGCGCGACGGGCACGGGTGTTGCTGCGCGACTTCTTGCGCTTGGGAACGGCCACTTACTTCTCCTTGGATGATTGCGCCTGCTCGCTGAGCAGGTCGTTCTTGAGGGCGGAGAGTGCCGCCCAGCGGGGGTCGGAAACGTCGTGCTGATGGTCTGGCTCGTCGGCGAGGCGGATCCCGCACTGCGGGCACAGACCCGGGCAGTCATCGGCGCACAAAGGCGCCAGAGGCATCTCGAGGATCAGCCCATCGCGCACAGGTGCCGTCAGATCGAGCAGTTCACCGTCCAGGTGGGGTGCACGCTCCCCGAGATCGTCGATCTCGGCCTCGTCAGCGGTCCACACGTACAACTCCTGCAGTGCGGCGTCGAGGTCCACAGTGACCGGATCCAGGCAGCGACTGCACACGGCCTCGCCGGCAGCTGTAGCAGTACCGGTCACGAGAACTCCTTCTCGCACCGACTCCAGCATCGCCTGGACCCGGATGGGAGCATCTTCCGGGACCGAGACCACGTCGGTACGCACGCCCGGGCCCGCCGACTCGGTGACGTCCACCCGGTCGTAGCCACCCGGTCTGCCGATCAAATCGCGCACGTCGAAGACGAACGGCGCACCAGCACTCGTTGTCATCTGCGCGATCCTTGAACTCGTCGACTCAGGGGCACCCGACGCGTCGCGACAGGGCACACCAAAAATGGTGGCGTTACACCACGCCTCTCAGGGTATCAACGGCTAGCGTGCCGAGCGGCGCCGCCCACCGACGAGATCACCGGCCACCTCAGGATCCTGGGTGAAGTCGTAGACGCCGTCGCGAACGTCCGCGGCCGGCGCGCTGGGGGCGGACGCATTCGAGCGACGCCTGCCCCGCCCGATCTGATCGAGTGCTGCACGCAGTGTGTCTTCGAGATTGGCCAACCGCTTGTCGACATAGATGTCCGCTTCCGCCCGCACGCGTGCCGCGTCGGACTCCGCTTGTTCCCGCACCGACTTCGCCTGCCGTTCGGCCTCCAGCCGGACAGTGTCTGCCGCCACGAGCCGTTCGGCCTCGGCCCGGGCACGATCCACGGTCCTGGCCGCATCGGACTGCGCTTGGGCGAGCATCTGGTCCACGTCGGCCTGGGCCTGGGCCGCGATTGCCGCGGCCTCGTTCTCGGCCCGGGACAGCGTGGCGTCGGCGGCGTCCTGTGCTGCCGCTACCCGGGACTCAGCCTCTCGCGCGGCGTCCTCCAGCACGTCGTCGCGGTCGGCCAGGATGGTCGCCGCATCGCGCAGTGAGGCAGGCATCAGACTGCGCACCGCTTCGAGCAGTTCCAAGGTGATCGTGCGATTGACGACACATGAGTCGGACAGTGGAACACCACGTGCTCCCTCTACCAGATCGACCAGGTCGTCCAGCCGTTCGTAGACCTCCATGCGGGCCTCCTCCTGTTTCACCCAGTATTAGTCACACGCTCGCGCAAACGGTCGAAGACCACGCCGGGCAATAGGTTCGAGACGTCGCCGCCGTAGGTCGCGACTTCCTTGACCAGGCTGCTGGACAGATACGAGTACTCGGGATTCGTGGAGACGAACACCGTGTCCACGCCGGAGAGTTGGTAGTTCATCTGCGCCATCTGCAGTTCGTAGTCGAAATCACTGACGGCGCGCAGCCCCTTGACGATCGCCTGGATCTCACGGTCGCGGCAGAAGTCGACCAACAGGCCGTGGAAGGAGTCCACCACCACATTGGGGATGTCGGAGGTGACCTCGCGCAGGAGTCCGATCCGCTCCTCGACCGTGAACATCGACTGCTTCTTCTTGTTGATCAGCACCGCCACGGTCACCTCATCGAACAAGTGGCAGGCACGGTGCACGATGTCGAGGTGACCATTGGTCACAGGGTCGAACGACCCTGGGCATACCGCTCTGCGCACCATCGGCTCCTCGGATGTGTGGCTAGCTGGGATCTTGCTCGTGACCGTACCAAACCGCTCGCTGCAACCGGGTGTCCCCGAACCGGCGATTCCAGGTTGGTCCGAAGCCGGGCGGCCACTCCAACAGCGGTTCGCGGGCAGCGCGTTCTACGACAACCACTGCTTGCGGTGCCAGCCACCCCTCGCAGAGGGCGGTGAGGACGTCCCCGACCCCGGCTGCCGGCAGGTCGTAAGGAGGATCCATCAAGACCAGATCAACGGGGCTGGGAGTGCGCCGCAGGTAGTCGCGCACCCCCGACCTGATGACGACCGCCCCGGGCAGGCCCACGGCCCGGACGTTGGCCTCGACGACGCTGACCGCGGCGACCGAACTGTCCACCAGCACGACCCTGCTCGCTCCCCTCGACAAGGCCTCCAGACCCAACGCCCCGGATCCGGCGTACAGGTCCAACACATCCGATCCCGCAATCTCGATGAGCGCGTCCAGCGCGGAGAACAGCGATTCCCGCACCCGGTCGGAAGTGGGACGGGTCCCCGCCGCAGGTACTTTCAAGCGGCGGCCCCGGGCCTCACCGGCGATGATCCGGGTCACGTCTTCTCGACAAAATCGGTCTGCTCGGTCTGCCATCGGTTGACCGTGGCTCGCAGCGAGCGGTGTTCGGACAGGCCGGGATCACGCGTCAGCAGGTCGGCGACGTCCTCGCGCGCGTGCTCGATCACCTGTTCGTCGCGGATCACCCGCAGCACCCGCAGCCGGGTGAGCCTGCCGGATTGCGCGGTACCCAGGACATCGCCCTCCTTGCGCTGCTCGAGATCGATGCGGGCGAGATCGAACCCGTTATTGGTGGCCGCCACCTTCTCCAGGCGTTCCACGGCCTCGGGCTTGCGAGTGGACAGCAGACACAGGCCGGGCAGTTGTGCACGACCGACCCGGCCGCGTAACTGGTGCAACTGGGAAACCCCGAACGACTCGGCGTCGAGCACGACCATCATCGTGGCGGTGGGAACATCGACCCCGACCTCGATGACACTGGTCGCCACCAGCACGTCGATCGCATCATCGTTGCTGGAGGGCGCGGCGAACCGCCGCATCACATCAGCCTTTTCGGTCGAGTGCATGCGCCCGTGCATCACGCCGACTCGCACCTGCGCCAGCTGCCCTTCGCGCAACTCCTCCGCCGTTCGCAGCACCCCACGAGTGCCCTCCGGGGTGGCGAAGTCGAGTTCGGCGAGGTCCGCGGGGAGCTCCGCGGACGGCTCGTACGGGGTCCCGTCGCCGATCTGGGGGCAGACGACGTAGACCTTGCGTCCCTGCCGCACCTCTTCGACGACCCGCTCCCACGTGCGTTCCGCGTGGCGTGGGGCCCCGATCTCGTCGACCACGAACGAACTGACACCGGCGCGGCCCTTCGGCAGTTCCCGCAACGTCGTCACATCCAGGTCACCGAACACGGTCATCGCCACGGTCCGGGGAATCGGGGTCGCCGTCATCACGAGCAGATGCGGTTTGTTGCCCTCCGACCCTCGCTCCAGCAACGCCGCCCGTTGTTCGACACCGAATCGGTGCTGTTCGTCGACGACCACGAGTCCGAGGTCGGCGAACTGTACGGACTCGTTGAGCAGGGCGTGAGTGCCGACCACGATCCCCGCCTCGCCACTGACGATCTTGAGCAGCGCGTCCCGGCGCACGGCGGCCGGCTGCGATCCGGTGAGCAGGACGACCTGCGTCCCGGACGCGTCGCCCGTGAGGGTCCCAGCCTGCCCGTATTCGGCCAGCAGCGCATTGATCGACGCGAAGTGCTGCGCGGCGAGGACCTCAGTGGGTGCCAGCAGGGCCGCCTGCCCACCGGAGTCCACGACGGTCGCCATGGCCAGCAGCGCGACCAGCGTCTTGCCCGCTCCCACCTCCCCGTGCAGCAGTCGCTGCATTGGCGCCGGTTGTGCCAGGTCATGGCGGATCAGCTCCACCGCCCGGCTCTGACCGTCGGTGAGATGGAACGGCAGCCGCGCCTCGAGCGCGTCCGCGATCCGGTCCTCCGCGCCGACCCGCGCCGTCGCCCGGCTGTTCGCCACAGCCTGCCGACGCAGCGCCAGGATCGTCTGCAGCACGAACGCCTCCTCGTAGCGGAACCGCTCGCGCGCTGATTCCACCAGTTCCATGGCTGTCGGGGTGTGGATCCCCAGGAACGCTTCTTGCTGCGAGACCAGCCCCCGGTGTGCGCGGATCTGCTCGTCGATGGGGTCGTCGGTCAGATCCACGGCCTCGAGCACCATCTTGATCGAACGGGCGATGCGCCACGAGGGGACGCTCGCGGTGGCCGGGTAGATGGGGTTGATCTTGGCGAGGAAGGCCTCCACCTCCTCGGGATCGGCAGAGTCCCCAGCCGGTGACATCACGCACTGCGGATGCGCGAGTTGCAGCTGGCCCTGATAGGCCCCGACCTTGCCGCTGAACAGGCCGACCCTGCCGACCCGCAACATGTTCTTGAATGCGGGGACGCCGTGGAAGAAGGCCAGGTGCAGATTGCTCTTACCGTCGGTCACGACCGCGTTGAGCATGGAGCCCTTGCGCGTCCTCCGGACGGTGGCGGTGCGCACCCTGGCCAGGACGGTGGCGACGTCCCCGACTCGCAGACCGGCGATGTCGGTGAGCCGGGACATGTCCTGGTACCGGCGGGGGAAGACCCACAGCAGATCCTCACACGTCGCCACTGCATGCGACTTCCGAAGACTGCCGGCGCTTCTGCCACCAAGGACTTCGGCCAGGGATGTCGACAGACCGGTCACGCTACTCCACGCCGATGATGACCGGCCAATACGGCTGTCCGCCGGCCACCACGTCCACATCGATCACCGCTGACACCAGATGGTCCTCGACCGCGCCCACCAGGTCCGCCGAAGCCTCGGCTCCGGTTACCAGCGTCACCAGTTCCGACGTGCTGCTGGTCATCCGGTCGATGATCCGCAGCGCCACCTCTGACACCGAGTCGCCGATCTCGACGATGTCTCCGTCGACCAGTCCTAGCACATCACCGATCTGACAGCGTCCCGCGGTGGTGATCGCTTCCTTGCTGGCCACGGTGACGCCCCCGTATCGGGTCGCGCTGGAGGCACGGGCCATGTTGACGACATCGTCGTCGAAACGGGCATCGCCGTCGTGCACCGCGACCGCGGCAAGGGTCTGCACGATGGATCGGCTCGGCACGACCGCCACCCGGATGTCGTCATCGCGCAGGAATTCCGCGGCAGCTTTCGCGACCGGGGTGGAGTCCGCGTCGGAGGGCAGGAGCACGGCCTCCCGGGCCCCACTGCCGGTCACCGCACGTACGAAGTCCCTGGTGCTGGGACGCCCGCGTGGCGGAGTCCGCACGGCCACCGCGCCCGACGTTTCCAGCAGTTGGGCGACCCCCGGGCCGTGAGCCACCGCGACCAGGACGCGGGTGATCTCACGGGGCATGTGGCGTTGCTGCTCGATGAGGTCCGTGACAGCGATCCGGTGCGGGCGTCCGGCCTCGATTCCGGCTTCGACGGAGGCGCCGATGGTGTCGGTGTGCACGTGCACGTTCCACAGACCACCGCCGCCGACCACCACCAACGAGTCCCCGAGCGCATCGAGGCGCGAACGCAGGCGCGGGATCAGGTCGTCCTCGGCGTCGAGCAGGTACATGACTTCGTATCGGGGACCGTCGTACTCGTCGGCGGACATCGGCTCATGAGCCACGACGACCTCCTGCGGGGCTGCATCGACGTGAACCTCGCCGGTCAGCACCTCGACGAGTGCGTCGAGCACCACCAACAGCCCTTTGCCGCCGGCGTCCACAACCCCCGCGACCTTCAGGGCGGGCAGTTGCTCAGGGGTCTTCGCCAGCGCCTCCCGGGCCTGCTGGGCCGCTGCCCGCGCCACTTGAGCGGCCCGTGCGTCTCCAGCATTGGCCGCCCCCTTCGCCGCAGCCCTGGCCACCGTCAGGATGGTCCCTTCGACCGGGCGGCTCACCGCTGCATAGGCAAGGTCGGCGGCTCGCTCGAGCGCCTCGACCAGTGTCTGCCCCGTCGGTTCGTCGCAGCCCCCGATGACGTCCGCGATACCGCGCAGCAGCTGGCTGAGGATGACCCCCGAGTTGCCGCGGGCCCCCAGCAGCGCACCCCTGGCCAGCGCTTCAGCCGTCGGCCCGGGGGTGCGAGCGGGGTCGGTCACCTCGGCGGCGGCGATCGCGGCGGCCTCCACCGTGAGGTACATGTTCGTGCCAGTGTCGCCGTCGGGCACAGGGAAGACGTTCAGCGCGTCGATCTCCGCCCGGCGCTTGCCCAGACTGTCTTGGCTGACCCGCATCCAGTTGCGCAGCGCGGCGGAGTCCATGGCGACCTCAGCCATCGGTCATCCCTTCCTGCGCACGCAACATCAAACCCAGGGTAACGGGGGGCGATGGGCATTTCGGTGAGCATTCGGCTATCCTGAAAAGGATTGTGCCGCTGACTCGTCGCGGCCGCTCCAATGCTTACTGATCAGATTGAAGGAGTTCCCGTGGCTGCCACGTGCGATGTTTGCGGCAAGGGTCCGGGCTTCGGCCACAGCATCTCCCACTCCCACCGACGTACGAAGCGGCGCTGGAACCCCAACATCCAGTCCGTACGCGCGCTGGTCGGAAAGTCCCCCAAGAAGATCAACGTCTGCACGAGTTGCCTCAAGGCCGGCAAGGTCACCCGCGTCGTCTGAGGCATCAACCTGACTGGCGGACTACCCGGGTCGCCACCGACCACGAGGCTGTGAACTTCGGGACAACCGGCACCGCGGGCCCGCGCGCCGCCAACGCCTCATCCTGATCGACCGACGACAGTCGGCGGCGGGAATCGGTCAAAGGACCGGTGAGCGCGTGCCGATCCCCCGCGGTCGAGATTTTCCCCACGGATGTTCTCTGCCCCGAAGCGGGCGCACGCAGCACCACGGGGTTCGCTGTCACGGGATCCTGCCATCCGAACTGCCGCTTCACTCCCGGAAGTGGTCGAAACCGGGCGCCCCGATGTGGCGGTAGCCGGGAACCTGCACGCCAGAACCCTCGACCACCTCCCCGATGATCGTGAACCCGGCTGGCAGCGCGGCATCGGGTGAGAACGTGGCGGCGAGTGCGTGATCGTCTCCCCCGGCGATCACCCAGCCCAGCGGATCAGCGTTGAACGCGGACGCGGTCTCCCGGATCTGGTCGTCGATGGGAAGCAGTTCGGTGTCGATCACAATCTGAACCCCGGAGTCGTCCGCGACGTGACCAGCATCGGCAAGCAGGCCGTCGCTGACATCGATCATCGATGTGGCTCCCGCTGCCGCAGCCAGGGCTCCGGCCGAGTAAGGCGGCTGCGGACGGCGGTGCGCGTCGACCACGATCCGTGGCGAACGGAACCCGCGACCGAGCACGGCCAGCCCCGCCGCTGCCCAGCCGAGGCGGCCGCAGACGGCCAGCACGTCGCCGGGCTGGGCTCCGTCCCGCCCGACCAGGCGAGAACCGGATGGCACGCCCAGTGCGGTCAGGGAGATCGTGACCACCGAGGCCCTCGTGACATCGCCGCCGACCACGGCCGCGCCGAGTCCGGATGCCTCGGCGACCATGCCGTCGACGACTGACAGCACCCAATCCACGGGCGTCTCCGGGGGCATCGCGATGGCAGCCGTGAGGGCGACCGGGTGCGCTCCCATGGCGGTCAGATCCGCGAAGTTCTGCGCGGCGGCCTTGTGGCCGATGTCCTCCGGGGAGGACCACTCCAGCCGGAAGTGGCGGTCCTGGACCAGCATGTCGGTGCTCACCACCAACCGCTCGCTGCCAAGCCGTAGAACCGCGGCGTCGTCCCCGGAGGCCACCTCCACGGCCGGTGTGGACTTCAGCCGTGGCAGCAGCGCCGCGATCAGCCCGAATTCGCCGATATCCGCCACCGTCTGCCCGCTCATTGCGCCTCCCTGTCGTGTCTTCTGACCCTTGGTCAAGATAGTCTCCATAGCACCAACCCGTAGGAGGAACTGTGGTCCAGGCCTACATCCTGATCCAGACCGAAGTCGGCTCGGCATCCAGGGTCGCCGAAGAGATCCGGGGGCTTGAAGGTGTCGCCCAAGCCGATGACGTGACCGGCCCCTACGACGTGATCGTGCGCGGCGAGGCCGACTCGGTGGATCTGCTGGGTCAATTGGTGGTCGCGAAAGTGCAGGCGATCTCCGGCATCACCCGCACGCTCACGTGTCCCGTCGTGCACTTGTCCTGATCGCATTTGCGCTTGCGGGCTGTTCCGCTACGCAGATCCCCGTCGCAGACCCGTCACCGGCCGACCGCGACTCTTGCCGGCAATTGGTGGCGGTACTGCCCCCGGAACTCGACGGCGACTCCGATTCGGGACGTTCGGAGTTCGCAGCCGCATGGGGTGACCCGCAGATCGCCCTGCGATGCGGGGTGGCGCAACCGGCGGCCTACGAGAAGACCTCGGAGATGGTTGTGGTGAACGGCGTCTCCTGGTTCGGCGAGGAACAATCCGACGGCTACGTCTTCACCGCCGTGGGCCGGACTCCCCTGGTCGAGGTCCGGGTCCCCGACAGTCACTGGCCGGAGGTCAACCCGCTGGTCGACCTGGCGCCGGTCATGAAGAAGCAGACCGAGGTGACGGGACCGGCAGGCGTGGCACCCTGATCGGCGCAGCGATGCCCTGGCCGGTTTCGTGTCCACGACCACGATTGTGACGAAGGTGGGGGCCTGTTCCCCGCTGTGTTACGAAGGTGTGAGGTTCGGAGGGTCGAGACCATGCACCTTCGTCACAATCCGGGTCCGCACCCCGCAACTTCGTCACACAACGTGCGTCTACCCCACCACCCCAACGACGTGGTGGTGACTCCACCCATGCCACGGCAAGCCTTAGAGCAGGCGGCGGAACGTGCGAACCTGTTTGCGGTTCCAGTCGGTGTGGTCGTTGCGCCAGCCGCGGACCTTCTCGACGAAGTACGTTGAGTTGTTGACCATTCGGTGCCCGATCACATTCCGCTTGGCGATCCCGAGTTCGGACTGCAGCCACCGGACAAGGCGTACGCCCGCCTTGCGCTGCTTGGGCCGGGCGAGGATGTTACTCGCCGACCGCATCTCGACGAACTCGATGCCCACCGACTGACTGTTGATGCCGATCGCATGCCGGCACATCGTGGTCAGAGGCGCCAACTGCAGGATCGTGCCATCGGTGTGAACGATGAAATGAGTGCACCCGCCCGGCGATTCCGGCCGCGAGCCGGAGGGCCCCCCCGCCGGGGTGTTGCTGGCAAAGAGGTTCCAGGGCGACTGCCAAGTGGTGCTTACCGTGTAGTGCAGCACGATCACCTTGGGGTCGGTCAGATGCCAGGTCTTCACCCCATAGTGCCGCTTGGAGTACCGCGCCATCTGCTTCTTGCGCTTCGGACCGTAGGGGATGTACTTTTCCACGATCGGCGGCGGCTTGACGGCGGGCTCAGTGTCGACCGGGAACAGCAGCGGAAGGAGCACGGGCATCATCGCAACCCCACTCCCCGGTGCAGGGCGTCTTCGAGCAGGCTTGTCACCACTTCACTGTAAGCGCGCCCGGTCGCCTGCCAGACCAGCGGGAACATCGACGCCGACGTGAACCCGGGCATCGTGTTGATCTCGTTGAGGATGATCCGATCGCCACTGACGAAGAAGTCCACCCGCGCCAGTCCCTCGCACATCGCAGCGGCAAAGACGCGTCCGGCTATCTCTGTGAGCGCGTCGGTCACCCCGGCGGGCAGTTCGGGGGCGATCACCAGATCCACGCTGTCGTCGAGGTACTTGGCTTCGAAGTCGTAGAACTCGTGCCCCGAACGCACGACGATCTCCCCCGGCACGCTCACTGCCAGGTCCGGCGTCGCCAGCACGCCCACCTCGATCTCGCGGGCATCTTCGACCGCCGCCTCCACGATCACCCGGGGATCGTGGCGCAGTGCCTCCTCGATCGCCGGCGGTAGTCCATCAGGGGTGTTCACCTTGGTGATCCCCTGCGAGGATCCTGCCCGGCTCGGCTTGACGAAGACCGGCCAGCCCAACGCCACGACCTCGTCGGTCAGCGAGCCCGGGTGCCGGTGCCACTGCGAGCCGGTGAAGGCGACGAACCCACCGACGTCGACGCCACCTGCCCGCATGTGCTGCTTGAACGAGATCTTGTCCATCGCCAGCGCTGAAGCCAGGACCCCGGACCCGACGTACGGGATCCCGGCGACCTCCAGCAGCCCTTGCACTGTGCCGTCCTCCCCGAAAGGACCGTGCAGGATCGGGAAGGCCACGTCGACGGGAAGCAACTCGCCATCGGTGCGAAATCCCTTCCGGACCGGGTCGAGCACCAGCGAAACCTCTGGGCCGCCGAGCACCTCGGGCAATTCGGCGCCGAGCCGCAACCGGCCCAGATCCTGGTCGTCGAGCCGCCACGTTCCCTGCCGATCGATCCCGATCCGGAGAACCTCGAACCGTTGTGGGTCGAGCGCCCGCAGTACGCTGCCGGCAGACACACAGCTGATGCTGTGTTCCGAACTTGTTCCCCCGTAGATGACCGCCACCCGGATCCGAGACTCAGACACGACCACGACCCTAGTCCAGGAGTTGCCATGCACCGCGCAACCATCGCCGTGACCGGCGGCCGTCCGGACCGGAGCCCTGATGCACCGCTCAACGAACCGGTCGACTTCGCCTCAGCGCTCGTCGCCGGCGGCGCGGTGGAGTACACCCGCCACGACGCTCGCAACAGCCGCGCGTTCGAGGCGGTTCTCGGCGCCCTCGAGGGTGGCACGGCTGTCCTTCTCAGTTCAGGGATGGCAGCAGTGACGGCGGTGCTCGAAGTGGTCGCACCGGACTCGGTCGCACGCCCGCCGGTCATGTACTCAGGCACCGGGGCGGCCCTCGACTCCCGCAGCGCGATCACGCAGTCGACCTGCCGCGGGGCTGACGAGTACGCGGCGGCCGGCTGCGACCTCAAGTGGCTGGAGAGCCCGTCGAACCCGGACCTTCGTGTGGTCGACATCAGGAAGGCTTCGGCGGGAACCGGCACGACGGTGGCGGACAACACTTTCGCTACGCCGCTGGGACAACGACCGCTCGCGCTCGGCGCCGATCTCGTGGTGCACTCGGTGTCCAAGTACCTGGCGGGCCACTCCGATGTGATCCTGGGTGCGGTGGTGTGCGCCGACGACGGACTGGCGGCCGCCTTCCGCGAGTATCGTGAGATCGCCGGGGCCATCGCCGGCCCCATGGAGGCCTGGCTGGCACTGCGGGGCATGCGCACCCTCGACGTCCGACTGCGGCGTGCCGCCGCGAACGCGCAGATCCTGGCCGGACGGCTGACCGGGCACCCGGGAGTGCAGACGGTGGTCTGGCCGGGGCTCACCACACATCCCGACCATGAGATCGCCATGGACCAGATGGACGTCATCGGGCCCATCATCAGCATCGTCCCGGTCGGGGGCGCTGATGCTGCCGACCAGATCTGCGGCCGAACCCGGATCTGGACCCATGCCACCAGTCTGGGCGGGGTCGAGTCGACGTTGGAGCGTCGGCGGCGTCACGATTTCGAGTCCGACCTGGTCGATCCTGCGCTGCTGCGGCTGTCGGTGGGCATCGAAGACGTGGAGGACCTGTGGAAGGACCTCGATCAGGCGCTCAAGGGATAACCGACCCATGCCGACGCCGCCGTGACGCGAATCGGCGAGGAGTCTGCGCCGACACCCCTTGTTGCGAAGGTGCGGGGTCCAGGAGACGGTTGTCACGAAGGTGCGGGGTCAGACCGGCGTGTCGCCCGCACCTTCGTAACAGAGCCCGCAAGGGTGCCCGCAACTTCGTTACAAAGTGGCGCGCCGACACCAGCGGCTACGAAAGCCCGTCGTGTCCCTGCTCGGCCTTCCGGTCGCGGGACATCAGGTTAGACAGCATCGCGCGCGGGGCCATCTGCCGATGGACCACCTGAACCACCTGCTCGGTGATCGGCATGTCGACGCCACTGCGGGTAGCCAGGTCGAGGATCGACTGACAGCTCTTGACGCCCTCGCAGGTCTGCTTGGTCTTGGCGATGGTCTCGTCGACGGTGAGCCCCCGGCCGAGGTTCTCGCCGAAGGTGCGGTTCCGCGACAACGGCGAGGTGCAGGTCGCGATCAGGTCGCCGATCCCGGCCAGCCCCTGGAACGTGAGCGGATTGGCTCCCAGCGCCGCACCCAGCCGGGACATCTCGGCAAGCCCCCGCGTGATCAGGGACGCTTGTGCGTTCTCCCCGAAACCAAGGCCGAAGGCCATGCCGTTGGCCAATGCGATCACGTTCTTCACGGCACCGCCGAGTTCGGTCCCCACCACGTCCGTGGTGTAGTACGGGCGGAAATAGGCGGTGGTCGTGGCCTCTGCCAGAGACTGCGCGCGGCCCTCATCGGAACAGGCGACTGTGGTGGCGGCAGGCTGACGCTGCGCCACCTCGCGCGCCAGGTTGGGGCCGGAGACCACCGCTACCTGCGATGCCGGGAAGCCCGTGACCTCGGCGATCACCTCGGACATCCGCATGACGGTCCCGAGTTCGATCCCTTTCATCAGGCTCACCAGCGTCGCATCGGGGTTGATGTCGGACTTCCAGTCGGTCAGGTTGTCCCTCAGCGTCTGCGACGGGATCGCAAGCACCACGATCTCAGCCCCCTCGAGAACCAGGGCCGGGTCGCCGCTGGCCCACATCGAAGGTGGCAGTTCGATGCCCGGGTGGTATGCCGAGTTGGTGTGCCGGACATTGATGTCTTCGGCCACCTGCGGCTCCCGGGCCCACATGGCGACGTCCCCCCCAGCGTCGGCCAGCACCATCCCGAAGCCGGTCCCCCAGGAACCACTGCCCATCACCGCAATCCGCCGCATCACTGCTCCTCTGGTTGTTGTTCGGAATTCGCCTTGCGCCAGGATCGGAAATCGACCCTTTCCGCGGGAGCTTGCTCTCCGCGGATCTCCTCCAGCTGCTCGGTCATCGCATCCACGATCCGGTTGGTCGCGTCAGCCAGCAGATCCGCGGTAAGGGGTTTGCCGTGCAGGTCATCGAGCTCCACCGGCGGCCCGACGCGCATGTGCATCGTCTTCGGAGGGAAGACATGGAACTCCTTGGCGTACGGTCCCATCACGTCCTGGGGTCCCCACTGGGCGACGGGGAGCACCGGCACCCCGGCGAGCAACGCGATCCGGGCAGCACCGGTCTTCCCGGTCATCGGCCAGAGGTCCGGATCCCTTGTGATGGTGCCTTCGGGATAGACCACAACCGCCTCCCCGGCCTCGACCGCCGCCACTGCGGCTCGCACCGAATCCGAGGCACTGTCGGTCTCGCGGTAGACGGGGATCTGTCCACAGTTGTGCAACAGACGCCCGACGACCGGCACCCGGAAGACGGCCTCCTTGGCAAGGAATCGCGGGGGGCGGCCGTTGTCCCACAGCAGATGTGCCAGCGGTATCGGATCGAACCAGGACAGATGGTTGGGCACGATCACGAGCCCATCGGATGGCGGGTAGTCCTTACGCAGCCACTGGGTCCCCTGCCAATCCCGGCGGGTGAGCACTGTCATGGGCGGTTTGAGCAGCGACACCGCGAACCAATAGGACAGCCCTAGGTGGTCGGAGCCGTGCCTGCTGAGCATGCTGCCGATCATCGCGCGCCTCCGGGCAGTCTGTCGAATCGTGTCAGGATCATGGTGTGGTGCACTTCATTGTTCCGGTCAAAGGCTTCGGCCGCGGGAAGTCGCGTTTGCGTGTCCCGGTCTCCGTGCGCGCCGACCTTGTGGAAGCGATGCTGCTCGACACACTTTCGGCGATCGAAGCGGCGCAACTGGGCCCGGCGGTCGTGGTCAGCCCGGACGCCTCTCTCCGTCGCATCGCCGCATCCCGTGGCGCGGCCGTACTGGACCACCCCGGAGGCCTCAACGAGGCCATCAGGGCAGCCGTCGATCCAGGCGTGAACGCCGCAATCTTGCCGGACTTGCCGGCACTGCGGCCCTCGCAACTACAGAAGGCACTCGCGGGTCATGAGACCGGACTGGTGCCCGACTGGTCCGGTACGGGCACCACGATGCTCGTCGGAGAGAATCTGAACCCGTCGTTCGGGCCGCAGTCCGCAAGCCGCCATGCTCAGATGGGGTATCCCCTTCTCGACGTGCCGCTGTGCGGACTACGCGCCGATGTCGACACACACGCCGACCTCATCCGTGCGGCGGGTCTGGGCTTGGGCGAACACACGCGGGCAGTGATGCAGCGACTAGGGGCCGGTCCGGCAGTGCGGATCGGCCCCTAGTCGCGCTGTCAGTTCTTACTTCTTCGCGGACGCCTTCTTGGCCGTGGTCTTCTTCGCGGGAGCCTTCTTGGCCGTGGTCTTCTTCGCCGCGGTCTTCGCGGGAGCCTTCTTGGCCGCGGTCTTCTTCGCCGTCGTCTTGGCAGGAGCCTTCTTAGCGGTGGTCTTCTTGGCCGCCGCGGTGGTCTTCTTCGCCGTCGTGGTGGTCTTCTTGGCCGCCGACTTCGCGGTAGCCTTGGCCGCAGTCGCCGTGGACTTGGCCGTCGCAGGAGCCTTCTTCGCCGCCGCAGCGGTCTTGGTCGTGGTCTTCTTGGCTGCGGCAGCGGTCTTCGCCGGCGCCTTCTTGGCCGTCGCGCGGGCCTTCTTCAGTGCCGCGCGAGGGTTCTCCACGATCTTGCGGAACTCGGCGCCGGGCTTGAACTTGGGGACCGGCTTCGCCTTGACCTTGATCGTGCGGCCGTCGAACGGGCTGCGCATGGTCCGGGCATTGCGCTGCATCCGCTCGAAGATCCCGAAGCCGCTGATGGCGACCTTCTCGCCCTTCGCGACCTCGGTCTTGATGGCATCCACCACAGCCTCAACGGCATCCGTCGCGGCTTTGCGGTTGACCTCCAAGCGGCTTGCCACCTCGTCGATGAGCTCTGACTTGTTCACGTTCTTCCTCCGATTTGGGGTACTACGTGCTTCGCACAGTAGAGGCCCCGTGTTGGGCGGTGTGGGCGCCACGCCGCGTGATGCCGCTGTAACGCCCAGTCATTGGGTGACTTGACAGTACCCACAAACGCAAGCCCACGCAGGCAACGCGCGAATTTGGCGTCCTCCGATTGCCAAATACCACCGGAACAGGGTCAGCGCGTGGTCGGCAGGTACTGCGGCCGACGGCCTTCGAACGCGGTGATCTCGTCAGCGTGCTGCAGCGTGATGCCGATGTCGTCGAGCCCCTCCAGCAGGCGCCAGCGCACGTAATCGTCGATGACGAAGTCGGCCGTCAGATCGCCGACGCGGACCTGCCGCGCCTGCAGATCCACGGTGACTTCGGTACCCGGGTGCGCTTCGAGGATGGACCAGATCCGCTCGACCACCGACTGCTCCACCTCAGCGGTCACCAACCCGCCCTTGCCTGCGTTGCCACGGAAGATGTCGGCGAACCGCGACGAGACGACCACTCGGAAGCCGTAGTCGTTCAGTGCCCAGACGGCGTGTTCGCGCGACGAGCCCGTGCCGAAGTCCGGGCCGGCGACCAGGACCGACGCCGGGGTGTAGGCGTGCTGGTTGAGGACGAACTGCGGGTCCTCACGCCAGGCTGAGAACAGGGCGTCCTCGTAGCCGGTACGGGTGATCCGCTTGAGGTACTCCGCAGGGATGATCTGGTCGGTGTCGACGTTGGAGTGGCGCAACGGCGCGGCCACACCGGTGTGCGTTGTGAACTTCTCCATGATCAGACCTCCACCAGATCGCCGGGAGCGGCAAGATGCCCGGCCACCGCGGTTGCGGCGGCCACCTGAGGTGATACCAGATGCGTGCGCCCGCCCGGTCCTTGCCGGCCTTCGAAGTTCCGGTTCGACGTGGAGGCGCTGCGCTCCTGCGGGCGCAACTTGTCCGGGTTCATCGCCAGACACATCGAGCAGCCGGCATTGCGCCATTCGGCGCCGGCGTCGATGAATACTTGGTCGAGACCTTCCTCGTGGGCTTGCAGCCGCACCTTGACCGAGCCGGGGACGACCAGCATCGTCACGGAGTCCGACACGCGGCGCCCACGAAGGACTTCGGCAGCAGCCCGCAGGTCCTCGATGCGTCCATTCGTGCACGAACCGAGGAAGACGGTGTCTACACCGATGTCCTTGAGCCGGGTACCCGGCTCGAGCCCCATGTACGTCAACGCCTTGGCCGCGGCCTGGCGGGCCGCCGGGTCGTCGAAGTCCTCCGGCGAGGGCACTGATTCGCTCAACGGCAGACCCTGCCCCGGGTTGGTCCCCCAGGTCACGAACGGGCTCAGAGCCGACGCGTCTATCGTCACTTCCGCATCGAACACCGCGTCGGGATCGGTCACCAACGTGCGCCAGTAATCCACGGCGGCATCGAAATCGGCCGGAGCGTGCTCACGGCCGCGCAGGTACTCGAACGTCGTCTCGTCCGGCGCGATCATCCCTGCTCTGGCACCGGCCTCGATGCTCATGTTGCAGATGGTCATGCGCTGTTCCATGCTCAGTGCCGAGATCGCCGGGCCGCGATACTCCAAAACGTGGCCCTGGCCACCGCCGGTACCGATCTTCGCGATGATCGCGAGGATCAGGTCCTTCGCCGTGACACCGTCGGGCAAGGAACCCTCCACGTTGATCGCCATAGTCTTGAACGGCTTCAGCGGCAGGGTCTGGGTCGCCAGGACGTGTTCCACCTCGCTGGTCCCGATACCGAACGCCAACGCGCCGAAGGCACCGTGAGTGGAGGTGTGACTGTCCCCGCAAACCACGGTCATGCCGGGCTGGGTGAGCCCCAACTGCGGACCAACGACGTGCACGATGCCCTGCTCGGCATTACCGAGCGGGCGGATCGGGACGTCGAACTCCGCACAGTTGGTGCGCAGCGCTTCGACCTGGGCCCGGGACACGGGGTCGGCGATCGGCTTGTCGATCTCGAGCGTGGGGACGTTGTGATCCTCGGTCGCCAGGGTCAGGTCGGGCCGACGCACCTGCCGGCCGGCGGCTCGCAGCCCGTCGAAGGCCTGCGGACTGGTGACCTCGTGGATGAGGTGCAGGTCGATGTACAGCAGGTCGGGTTCACCGGCCGCCGACCTCACGACGTGGGCGTCCCACACCTTCTCAGAAAGCGTCTTGGACATTGCGACCTCTCTTGCATCTCAAATAGTGAGATTGTATTCTCACTTTTGTGGACAACGGTAGCACGGTCGGAACGCTTGCGAAAGCGGGGGCGATCCTCGACGCAGTCGAGATGGGTCCGCACGACCTCAGCGACCTGGTGGCAATGACCGGGCTGCCGCGCGCCACGTGTCATCGACTCGCCACAGCTCTGCTCGAACTGCGACTACTCGCCAAAGATGGCCGTGGCCGGTACGCGATCGGACCCCGCGTGGCCGAACTCCATTCGGCCTCCCGCGGGGAACGGCTACGCGCAGTGGCCCTGCCCGCACTGCGCCGTCTGCGCGACCACACCGGCGAGAGTGCCCAGCTATACCGCAGACAGGGCGACCAGCGATTGTGCGTGGCGAGCGTCGAGCCACCCACCGGCCTGCGCGACACGGTTCCGGAGGGCGCACTGCTGACGATGACCGCTGGTAGTGCCGCACAGGTCCTGTCGGCTTGGTCGGGGAACACGACCGCTTTCCCGAGCGAGATCCTCTCAGCCGTCCGCAAACGGGGCTGGGCCGAGAGCGTCGGCGAGCGCGAGGCAGGTGTCGCGAGTGTCTCGGCGCCGGTGTGGTCCGGCGACCGGGTGATGGCCGCGGTCAGCATCTCCGGGCCCATCGATCGCCTGAGCCGGCGGCCCGGACGTCAGTTCGCACCGGCAGTCCTCGCAGCCGCACAGCAGGTCGCAGGCGATCTCGAACCCTGAGCGAATCGGGCGCGCTTGGGAAGCGTGAAACAACCTCTTCCGCAGGTATAGGGGTGATGCCCTGGCGTGATAAGTACTACGAACTACTTGAAGACCTCTTCCGCAGGGATTGGGGTGATGCCCGACCGCGGGAAAGGTGTCGCAACAAGTTGCGAATAAAGGACAATGGTCCCCACCCGTTATCCAGGTGGGGACCATTCGCCGTAGCCCCGACGGGATTCGAACCCGCGCTACCGCCTTGAGAGGGCGTTTAGGGGGCTTGACAGAGGGCGTTCGAACCCTCGGGAAAACCGACCGGAAACTCTTGTCAGTCAAGGGTTTTCGGGGCTATGCGGGTGTTTCGCGCTTTGGATCGCTTCAGACGTGTTTAGCGGCCTCGTGCGGCCTGAGCGCGGCCTGATGCGTGACCGGACAGCCCCGCCCGTCCACATCGGCCATTCGGTTGGAATGGCCTTCTGCGCGCTGGTACGAGCACCCATCGCCAGGTTTGCCGGGCGTTGAGGCTACCGACGCCGATCTAATGGAGAGCATGTCTGGGACTGACCTGCCGAAGTACAACGAGTTCCATTGGCCTGCCCTTCTGGCGCTGAGGAGCCTCGGCGGTTCAGGGTCGATCTCCGAGATAGAGGCTGCCGTGGCTGAGCAAATGGGATTCACCGAAGAGCAGCAGTCGATCCTGCACCAAGGCGGTCCCATGACCGAGATTGGCTACCGCCTGCATTGGGCGCGGACCTACCTCAAGGGCATGGGGCTCGCGACGAATACTGAGCGCGGCGTTTGGGCGTTGACCCTGAAGGGCCGGGAGGTCACTGAGCAGGAGATCAAGCCTCTGCGAAATGAGTACCTGACCCGGATGAGGAAGAAGCGCGAAGCGGCTCACGTGGCATCGAACGAAGACGGAGATCCCGACGATGGCGAGTTGTCGTGGCAGGATCGGCTGCTGGAAGCTCTGCTTGAGATGGAGCCGGATGCCTTCGAGCGCCTGTGTCGGCGAGTGTTGCGCGAGGCTGGCTTCAGTCGCACCCAGGTACTCGGAAAGTCCGGTGATGGAGGACTCGACGGCGTTGGCGTGTACCGCCTGAGTCTCGTTTCGTTTCCGGTCTTCTTTCAGGCGAAGCGGTGGCGGAACAGTGTCGGGTCAAAGGAGATACGAGACTTCCGGGGCGCGATGGCAGGCCGAGGGGAGAAGGGGCTGCTAATCACGACCGCGACTTTCACAGCGGAGGCAAAGGCCGAGGCCAGTCGAGACGGAGCGCCCCCGGTCGATCTGGTCGACGGGGCCACTTTGTGTGACCTTCTTGCCGACTACGGCATTGGGGTGAACGTAACCGAGCGAGTGGTCCGTGAGGTCGAGATCAACCACCAAGAGCTGGGCGCAATCTAGTAAGTCCGCTGTATCCCGCCCGTCGTGCCCCACCGAGATCCCTAGTGAGGCCAACGTGTTGCCAGGCGAGCCTGGTCCATTCTGGCTGCACTCGCTCGGCGTGACTCCGGCTGACGCAGGCGCGCTGCTCGGGCAGGCGGTGGAGATCCACCTCTCGACGTGGGACACAAGGACCTGAGAGGCCCCGAGCGGCCCTCTGGGGCGTGCTGGCCAGTGGTGTCGAGTTGTGAGCCATCGTGAGGGGGTGGTGTGAGGGGTTCCCGACAACTCTTGACGAGCCATCACTCGGGGTCCGGCGCGCCTTCCTCCCCTCAAGCCACGAGCATCCCTACGGTTAGGACGGTGGATGAACGCAACAAGCTCTACTACGGCGACAATCTAGATGTGCTGCGTTCGGGAGAGATCCCGGCCAACAGCGTAGACCTGATCTACCTCGACCCCCCGTTCAACAGCAACCGGGTTTACAACGTGATCTTCAGCGAGGCTGCCGACGCAGCCGCCCAAATCCAGGCATTCGACGACACCTGGAAGTGGTCGAACGACGTCCAGACCATCTATGCGGACCTCACTCAGGGCGGCGGGCTCCCTCCCAACGTGGCTGACGCTCTTGAGGCTTTGAGAGGCCTACTCCAGGAGAGCGACCTCATGGCCTATCTCGTGCACATGACGCCTCGGCTCGTTGAACTCCAGAAGGTGCTCAAGCCGTCCGGGAGCCTATATATCCACTGCGACCCGACGGCCAGCCACTACCTGAAGGTCATCCTCGACTGCATCTTCGGCGCAAAGAACTTCCGCAACGAGATCATCTGGCGTAGGACAGGCGCCCACACACCGCGCAAGAGCTTCGGCCCTTTGCACGACGTGATTCTCTTCTACACGAAGACGAACGACTATTTCTTTGACGTCATTCGCCGCCCTTACACCTTGGAACACGTCACCAAGCGGTACCGAAAGCAGCCTGACGGCAGATGGCTGTTCACGAGCGGCGGCAACGTACTCACGGGAGCTGGGGCTGGTGGGGGTGAGTCCAGCCAACCTTGGCGAGGATTTGACCCGGCGAAGAAGAACCGCCATTGGGCAATCCCGGGCTTTCTGACTGCCCAGATGCCGCCCGAGTTCGCCACTCTGGGCGTGCTCGACAAGTTGGAGGCGGCCTACAAAGCGGGGCTGATCGAGACCGTCGAAGGCAACGCCTGGCCTACACCTGTGCGCTATCTGGAGGAAGGAGACGGCAACCCCCTCGGAGATATTTGGACCTACCAGCCAGGCACTGCGGGCTGCCTGGCTGGCACTGACGACTGCATAGATCAGGATGTGGCATACCTCGGGCCGACAGACCCCGAGCGGCTCGGTTACCCCACGCAGAAACCCATTGGTCTACTGGAGCGGATCATCAAGTCGTCGTGCCCCGAAGGCGGTTTGGTCCTCGATCCGTTCTGCGGCTGCGGAACCGCGCTGGATGCAGCGGTGAACCTGGATCGACGGTGGATCGGCATCGACATCACGTATCTGGCGATTGACCTCATTCGGAACCGCTTGCGCCAGACGCACGGCGATCAGATCGACGCAACCTACGACGTCCAAGGCGTCCCTGCGGATCTACAAAGCGCTCACGACCTGTTCGACCATTCGCCGTTCGACTTCGAACGTTGGGCGGTCTCACTCGTCCGTGGCACGCCCAACGAGAAGCAGGTCGGCGACAAAGGCAAGGACGGCATTGTGGTGTTTACCACCGGTGCCAAAACCCGCGCTCAGGCCATCGTTTCGGTCAAGGGCGGCAAGCACGTAAACCCAGCGATGGTTCGTGAGCTACAGGGCACCGTAGGGAAGGCAAAGAATGCCGAGGTAGGCATCCTCATCGTTATGCACAAGCCCAGCTCCGGCATGCTAAAGGAGGCGATGACGTCCGGAATGTATCGTGACTGGCTCGGAAACCCATACCCACGTACTCAGATCCTGAGTGTGGAAGAGCTGCTCCAAGGAAAGAAGCCTCAGCTTCCGCCCATCATCCCGCCATACACCGAGGCCAAGAGGCGATCTAGGGACGAAGGTGTGCAATTGATGTTCACAGCAGAAGAGGAGCCAGGCGACCTGATGGAAGAGTGACCACGCTCATTGCGGGTGCACCTCGCCCGTCTGAGTGCGGTGAGTCACACCTCGGGCGGCAGGATTTCATGCAGCCGACGGGCAAGCTCGATTCGCCGGTCGATTACGTCGGGTGTCTCTGGTTCTTGGAAGGTCGCCATCAGTTCCCGCCCCAGAGCAGAGGCTTCCTCTGACAAGTAGACAACGGGATCGGTCACCGTCCGGCGAGTCTCAAGGCGTGCCAACCGGTCGGCCAATCGTCGGCGGGCCATGTTTCCTCCAATGCAGTCAGTCGGCGGTCGAGGTCGGACTCGGCGGCCCGGATACCAAGGTCGAGCAAGGCGCGGGCGGCTCTGATCCGGTCGGCGACAGCAGGCGCAAGTAGCGCGTCCCTGAGCGCCCGTACAGCTGCGAGTTGCCCCGCTCGGAGTTCTGTGAGGGCGTCATCCCATACGGCCTCTGAAGCGGCTCTGTGAGCCTCCCTGAACGGCTCAGAGTTGCGCCAGCGATTCAACGTGCGCTCACTGACTCCGACGGCCTGAGCGGCGGCTCTGGCGTTCGGGTGGGCGATCAGAGCGGCGACGGCCTGCGCCTGTTTCGCGGTGAGTCGGTCATTCTCGGTCATCGGCGGTCAGATTTCGCCGGGGCGCCCAGTTGCACGGCGCATCGGCGGGGCGATCCCGAATGCCTGTCGTGGCTCCAACCCGAGACGTACGCCCCCGTTGTCGAGCGGCTCGAACTCCATACGGGTCGGTTCGCTTTCGGACACTCGCACGGGCGGGCGGGCGGCGCAGAGGTCCACGCCTTCGGCGAGGTCGAGGAGGTCGGGAAGGTCGATCCCGTCGCGCATGCGGGTACTCGGCCCGTCAATCTCCCGAGCGTTCGGGTCGGCGGTTTCGACCGCGAGGCGAGCGGCATGCAGGGTGCGATGCCAGTTGCGTACTTCCCGGAGCCGGGCGGGAAGTACGCCTACCGGAGTGGCTCGCACCGCTTCGGCGAGCCGGGGTAGAGCCTCCTGCCACTCGGCTTCCAGATCGGGGGCTATCGCGGCGAGGGCACTGCGCCGGTCACGGTCAAGGTCGGCACGCTGTCGGGCCAGAGCAGAGATGAGGTCCCGCTCCGGGGTCGGGTCCTCGGGCGGCAGCGGTTCGGGCGGGGCGGGGCGGCCTTCTGCGTGAGCCTCCGCGCGTTCGGCTCTCCACGACTCGTGAGCCTCGGTGTTCCGGGTGAACTTCTGCCGGAGGGCGGCTTGGGCCTCGGCAATCTTGCCCGTGAGGTCCGCCTCGCGTTCGAGGTAGTCGTTCCACGCGGGGTAACGGGTGAGGTCGGGGGTCATTCGGCCACCCGCTCGGCTCGGGCGCGGAGGGCGTCGATCCGGACAGCGGCGGCGGGGTCCGCCCCTCGTTCCAGTGCTGCCAGTGCGCCTTGGTCGTACTCGGTCAGCGGCGCCCGGTCGGCAACTTGAGCCTCAAGCGCGGCGAGGCGGGCCTCGTTCGCGGGGGTCCATCCGTCATTCACTGTGCGATCCTTTCGTGATCTTCGGTTGACATGGGGCGAGTGAAGACGCGGCCCATGAACTCCGGGGGACGCATGCGCGTGATGATCTCGCTTCGGCACGGTCCGCAGTTGTCTGCTGGGTAGAACTCGTGCTCCTCGCATCGGGGCTCGCTCTCATCACGGCTCCGACGCTTTGCCGTGTCGTCCTCGAAGGCTTGCCGGGCGCGCATGCAGCCTCGGCAATCCTGTTGATTCACGGCGGCTTGATGTTGGTCGCATTGCTTCGGGTATGCGCGCTTCACTGGTCCTCCTGGTCTCTCTGGTAGGTGCTCATTGGCGAGCAGTTGAGGGGGTCGAATCGAGCGGTTGAGGGGTTTTGATCGAGCGGTTGAGTCGGCCTCAACCGCTACGGGACGAGCAGTTGACTCGCCTCCCAACCGCTCGCCTACTGGCGGTTGGACGGAGCCGCCCTGCGGGATGCTGAGGGAGTACTCGCTGGGAACGCCCTTGCCGTCCCACGTCCTATGACCACGACTGACCACGGTCAGCCAACCGGCGTCTACGGCTGCCCTGAGGTGCTTACGGACAGTTGAGACGCCGAGCCCCGCGCCAGTCGCCAATGTCGCCTGACTGGCCAGCATCCGGGTTCCGTCAGCATCCGCGTAGGTCGCCAGGGTTAACAGGACGAGCATCAACGTTCCGCCCGTGCTCGGGTCGCTGCGGAGCGTCTGCTCCCAGCGGAACCGGAACGGTTGGGGCGGGCGGGTCATGTGCGGTTGGCTCTGCGCGGCTCAGTGACGGTCCTGGGCTTCCTGCTCCTCAACCCATGCCTTCACGGTCGAGGGCCGATACCGAACGACCGAGCCAACACGGATACCCGTAGGCCCCTCCCCGGTCAGGCGCCAGCGATACAGGGCTGACCGGCTGAGGCTGAGGTACTCGGCAGTCTCGGCCAGGGTCCAAAGCCGGGTGTCATCGGCGGTTGTCTGCTGCATGATGCTGCCCTTCGTGTCTGACGCCGGGTTTGATTACCTCGCGTTTCGACTAGTGTCGCGCTACGCGTCTGTCGTACGCTAGAACTACAGCGCGCCACTAATCTTGCTGGCGCACGGTGACGTCAAGGGAGGCCGCGTGGAAGTTGAGAGGTGGGACTTTCTGGAAGACGGATGGATGACCCCAAGCGAGCCCTTGCCGGGATGGGAAGCGTTCCACATCAGCGTGAGAGCCGAACTCGTCAACGGCAAGCCACGGATCATCGGTCTCCGACTGGAACCGCGAAGCGGCGCGCGACGCTCAGAGTCCGTGCTCACCGCGAACCGGCTGCGCACGTTCCCCGTCACCGCGCTGGCCGCGCCCGCTTACCACTTGGCCCATCTCACGCCGGGCTCACTTACCGACGCCTTAGAGGCCGTACTCGGCGCCCCATCCGTCGAACCTTCGGCACGGAGGTCGAGAGCAGTCACAACCCCCGAAGCGGTCGCGGCGGTCTACGAAGACGCCGCACGTCAGGGTCAGGCCCCGCGCGCCGCTGTCTGCCATCGACTCAATATCAGCGCCCGGACGGCGGACCGGTACATCAGCCGAGCACGGAAACAAGGGCTCCTAGCCCCGTACAACGAGGAGGAATGACCCATGGCTCACATCGAGAAGCGCGGCCCGAATCGCTGGCGCGCCCGCTACCGGGGTCCGGACGGGCGGGAGAGGTCCCGCACCTTCGCCCGCAAGAGTGACGGTGAGCGGTTCCTCGCGGCGGTCGAGACGTCCAAGGCACGCGGGGAGTGGCTCGATCCGCTGTCGGGCTCCATCACGGTCCGGGAGTGGGCTGAGGCATGGGTTCCCACCCGCACGGACCTGCGCCCTGCGACCCTCGCCCGACTCGTGACCACGGTCGAGCGTCAGGTACTCCCCAAGTGGGGCACGCGGCGACTGTCCAGCGTCACGAACGGCGAGGTCCGGGCATGGGTCGGAGAACTCCTGGCAGCCGGTTACAGCCCCGCGACTGCCCGGAAAGCCGTGTTCGCGCTGCGGCAGATGTTCGACGCTGCGGTAGCCGACCGGCGCCTCTCCGTGAATGCTGCCGCGTCCGTGCCCTTGCCCCCCGAGCGGTCCGCCGAGACGCGCGCCCTGACCCGCGACGAGGTCTTGGCGGTTGCCGACTCGATGCACCCGCGCTACCGCGCTGCCGTCCTGCTGGCGGGGTTCGGGGGCTTGCGGTACGGGGAACTCATGGGGCTACGTCGCAAGCGGATCGACACTCTCCGGGGGCGGATCACGGTCGCTGAGACGGCGGTCGAACTCGGCGGGAGCATCACGTTCGGCGAGCCCAAGACGCCCAAGTCGAAGCGGACACTGCCGATCCCGCGAACGCTCATGCGTGCCCTTGAGGATCACCTTGCCGAGTTCGTGGGGGCGGACACTGACGCGCTCGTGTTCACGGTCCAGTCCGGGGGTCCGGTGCATCGAGCCACGTTCGCCCGCCACTGGCGGCAGGCGGTCCGGGGCGCGGGCCTCGAAGGGGTCCGGGTGCATGACCTTCGGCATTCGTACGTGTCCCTGCTGATCGCGGGCGGGGCATCGGTCAAGGAAGTGTCAACGTGGGCGGGCCATTCGTCGGCGGCATTCACGCTCGATCGGTACTCGCACCTGTTCGACACATCCGGCGATGAGGTAGCCGACCGGCTCGACGCCTTGTTTGAGGCGGCTCCGACGGCTGAAGTCCGGACTCTGCGGCGCACGGCTGACGGCATCTCTTGACACCCGATCCCCGGCCTCGGGAGACGGCCCGAGCGGGTCGATTCTCGGCCTGGCGCGGCCTGTACGCGGCCTGCGACCTTGATCGAGGTCCGGAAAGTATCGCCAGACGCACGAAAACCCCTGTTTTACCAGGGGTTTTCGCTTGTAGCCCCGACGGGATTCGAACCCGCGCTACCGCCTTGAGAGGGCGGCGTGCTAGGCCGCTACACAACGGGGCCGGATGAGATGCACAAGCGTCTCGCTGGGGTACCAGGACTCGAACCTAGACTAACTGGACCAGAACCAGTCGGGCTGCCAATTACCCCATACCCCAAGGGTTATCGCTGCTGCTCGAGAAGCAACCTGTCCATCATACCCAGGCGTGATCGGCGACCCAAGGCGGTGGTGGCGCTGCGCGTTCGTTGGACGCCCGGACACGAGCTTTCGCGCTCTTGAGGCCGGACGCACGCCCGACGGGTCATGGTCAGGTCGACCCGGCGCCATTGCTACGAAGTTGCGGGTCTGCAACGCGCAGTGTCACGTTGTTGCGGGGTCTGGCGTGGACTGCCCGCGCACCTTCGTCACAAAGGCGCCCGGTCGGCGCCAACTTCGTCACAACCGGGCTCGCGGGTGCCCCCGTGCTGTCCGGACAGGTGCGCAACCGGGGTGCGGCAACCCCTCGGCTTTCAAGCGGCCGCAGCACGCAGCCGGCGCAAGGACTCCTCCCGGCCCAACAGTTCCATGGATTCGAACAGTGGTGGTGAGACCCGGCGGCCGGTGATAGCAACGCGGACCGCGCCGAACGCCAGTTTGGGCTTCAGTCCGAGGCCCTCCACGAGCGCTTCCCGCAGGGCGTGCTGAATCGGCTCGGCGGTGAACTCCGGCAATCCCCTGACGGCGGCTTCGGCGGCCCGCACCACCTCCAGACCCTTCTCGTCGAGGATCTTCGCGCCGTCATCGGGGTCGATCTCGAACTCGCCGTCGGCGAAGAGGAATCCGAGCATGCCGGCCGCCTGGCCCAACGTCTCCATCCGCTCCTGAACCAACGGTGTGGCGCGGACGAGCAGGTCGAACTGGTCTTCGCTGACCTCGTCGCCCAGAACACCGTCCCGCTGCAGGAACGGGATTGTCCGACGCGCCAGGTCGTCGACGGTCAGGCTGCGGATCCAGTCACCGTTGATCGCCGTGCACTTCTTGATGTCGAAACGTGCCGGGCTGGCGTTCACCCGGGACACGTCGAAGGCCTCGGCCATCTCCGACAACGAGAAGAACTCCCGGTCCTCGCCGATCGACCAGCCCAGCAGGGCGAGGTAGTTGGCCATCGCCTCGGGCAGGTAGCCCTGCTCGACATACATCGCGAAGCTCGACTGCGGGTCGCGCTTGCTCAGTTTCTTGTTGCCCTCCCCCATCACGTAGGGGAGGTGTCCGAAAGCTGGGACCGGCGCTCCGAGCAACTCGTACATCGCCAGTTGACGGGGTGTGCTGGACAGAAGGTCCTCGCCGCGCAGGACGTGGGTGATCCCCATGGCGATGTCGTCGACCGGGTTCACCAGCGTGTACAGCGGTTCCCCGTTGGCACGCACGATCACGAAGTCGGGGACGTGCTCATCGCGCACGTGCATCGGACCACGGACGAGGTCGTCCCACTGCCAGTCGTGATCGGGCATCCGGACCCGCACCACATGCTGCCTGCCTTCAGCCTCGTACGACGCGATCTGCTCCCGGGTCAGATTCCGGCAGGTGCCCTCGTACCCCGGCGGCCGCTTCTGCTGGCGGGCCAGTTCCCGGGCCGCCTCCAACTCCTCGGCCGTGCAGTAGCAGCGATACGCCGCGCCCTCGTCGATCAGGCGCGCCGCGGCCAGGGCGTACAACTCCATCCGCTGGGACTGCCGGTACGGTTCATGCGGCCCGCCGACCTCCGGGCCTTCGTCCCAGTCCAGATGCAGCCACCGCAGTGCATCGACCAGCGCCTGGTAGCTCTCCTCGGAGTCGCGCGCCGAATCGGTGTCCTCGATCCGGAACACGAAGGTCCCCCCTGTCCTTCGCGCGTAGGCCCAGTTGAACAGGGCCGTGCGGATCATCCCCACGTGCGGATTACCTGTCGGCGACGGGCAGAACCTGACGCGTACCTCGCTCATGTGAACACTCCTGTATCACTGACGACGTTGTCCAGCGTGCCGATCCCCTCGATCGTCACCGTGACCATGTCGCCATTCCGCAACGGGCCGACACCGGCGGGGGTGCCGGTGAGGATCACATCGCCGGGCACGAGGGTCATGACACTGCTGATCCAGGAGACGAGTTCCGGAACGCTTCGGACCATGTCCGCCGTCGATCCGTCCTGACGGACCCGTTCGTTGACCTCGCACTCGATGCGCAACTCGTCCACGTCGATGTCCGTGGCGATCCATGGACCCAGCGGACAGAACGTGTCGAACCCTTTGGCCCTGCCCCACTGCCCGTCCTTGGCCTGCAGGTCGCGCGCGGTCACATCGTTGGCGCAGGTATAGCCGAGGATCACTTCCGGGACCCGCTCAATCGGCACGTCCTTGCACAGTCGGCCGATCACCACCGCGAGTTCGGCCTCGTGCTCCACCTGCTCGGATTGGGTCGGCAGTCGGATTATGGACTCCGGACCGACCACCGACGTCGAGGGCTTGAGGAAGATCATGGGTTCCGCCGGGACCTCACCGCCCATCTCACGAGCGTGGTCGGCATAGTTTCTGGCCACCGCCACGATCTTGGTGGGCAGCACTGGGGCCAGCAGGTCCACGTCGTCGATGTTGTGCTCGACGCCGGTGACCTCGATGGAGGCGACGCCGGGGAAAGGGGTTCCGGCGATCTGACGCACCACGTCGCCGTCGACGAGTCCGAAACTGACATCCTGTTCGAAACGGTAGCGGGCAATCCTCACAGGCCGAGCCTATCGGCTACCCGGAAACAGCAGCGGCCATGATGTGGCGGACTGTGGCCGAACCCGGGGGCAGCATGCGGCCCAGCGCCGCGACCAGAGTGTCGGCCACCGTGCCGTCGTCGCCGCGGGTTGCTGAACGGCTGCGGTACCAGTCCAAATGGTCGGCCAACACCTCCGGAGCACCCACTAGTGCGGCCGCCGTCGCCGCCCGAGCGACCAGCGTGAGGTCGTCGCGCAACAGATCCTGTTTGATGTCCACCGGACCGAGTTGCGGAATCAGCCCGATGGCATCCTCGACGCTCCGCGGCAATGAGGTCCACACGCGATCGATCTCCGGCAACACGTTCTTCAGGGCCGGCTCGCGAGATGGCAGCGGCGCTTCCCGCAACCACTAGACCAGGGTTTCGCCGGCGTGCACTGGATCGATGGGGTGCGCGTCGGCTCCGATCCGATCGGCCAAACGGGGCTCGGCTTCGAAGGCTCTCCCCCCGACGACCACCCTCATGCCGGCCAGACGCATTGCTGCGACGCAGTGCCAGGCACCCACCAGATTGCTGGTCATGGCGCAGGACACTGCACCGACCGTGCAAGGATCGTCGTACGCCATGGCGACCAGGTCCTCGGTGGGAAGCGACGGCGACACGGCGACGACGTCCCAGCCGAGTTCCCGCCAGACCAGTGCGACCATCCGCAGGGGCAGCGTGTGCCATTCCCCCTCGGCCACCGTCAGCAGGACTCGGCCGCGGCGCACCGGTGGGGCGATCCCGGCGGCTGCGGCGTTGAGACACTCCTCGGTGATCGCGGTCGCCACGTGCTCATCGGCCACGGTGATCTGCCTGTCCTGCCACATATGACCGATCCGCTTGAGCGCGGGATCGAAGAGCCTGCGGACGAGCCCGCCCACGGGGACGCCACGGGTTCGCAGAACGGTCACGATGTCGATCGCCCGCTCGGAGTCACCGTCGACGAGCGCCTAAGTGAACAAGGTCAGCGCCCGCGGACTGACCTCAGACATCGGGGCGACGAGGGATCCGCAAGTGTGCCGCTGGCGAACTCACAGCCCTCACCCTACCGGGCCGACCCTTCTCATCAGGTCCTTTCGGCACCGAGCAATCCGTAGGCCATCGCGTCCTCCAGGGCCATCCACGAGGCCGCGATGACGTTCTCGTGCACCCCGACCGTGTCCCAGCGGTGCGTGCCGTCGCTGGATCCGACCAACGTCCGGGTCACCGCATTGGTCCCGCGCACTCCTTCCAGGATGCGGACCTTGTAGTCGACCAGGTGCATGTCTGCGAGTTCCGGATACAGCCCGGTGAGCGCGGAGCGCAGAGCGTTGTCCAGCGCGTTGACCGGACCGTTGCCCTCACCGACAGCGACCATCCGCTGCTCCCCGGCCACGATCTTGACAGTCGCCTCACTGACCACCTCGCCGTCGATGCGCTGCTCGACGATGGTCCGCCAGGACTCAACGGCGAACGGACGGGCGCGGCCGTGCTCGCGCTCGTCGACGATGAGCAGTTCGAACGAGGCATCAGCGGCCTCGAACGTCCATCCCTGAGCCTCGAGATCCTTGACCCGGTCGACCACCCGTCCGAGCAGACCGGGATCCTGCGACAGGTCGTAGCCAAGTTCCTTCCCCTTCAGTTCCACGGACGCCCTGCCGGCCATCTCCGTGACCAGCACACGCATGTCGTTACCGACCACGGACGCGTCCTCGTGGTTGTAGAGGTCGTAGTTGACCTTCAGCGCGCTTGCGTGCAGGCCGGCCTTGTGGGCGAACGAACTGACGCCGACGTAGGGCTGGTGGGTGTCCGGTGCGATGTTCGCGATCTCGGCGATGGCGTGCGATATCCGCACCGACTCCTGCAGATGACCGGGTGGCAGCACCCTCAGACCGAGTTTGAGCTCGAGGTTCGCGACGACCACGAACAGATCGGCGTTGCCCGTGCGTTCGCCATAGCCGTTGGCGGTGCATTGTGCGTGTGTTGCACCGGCCTCGACGGCCGCGACCGTGTTCGCCACCGCACAGCCGGTGTCGTCCTGGCAGTGGATGCCGAGTCTGCCGTCGACGCGCGCCCGGACATCCGCGACCGTGCTCGCGATACCTGACGGGAGCATCCCCCCGTTCGTGTCGCACATGACGGCGGCGTCGGCGCCAGCATCAAGTGCGGCTGCCACGACGGACACCGCGTAGTCCGCGTCGTGCTTGTACCCGTCGAAGAAGTGCTCGCAGTCGACGAACACGCGACGGCCCTGTCCGATCAGGTGCCTGACCGTGTCGGTCACCATGGCCAGGTTCTCCTCGCCCGTTGTGCGCAAGGCCTCCTTCACATGCCGGATGTCGGACTTGGCCACCAAGGTGATCACGGGTGCCTGACTCGCCAGCAGGGCGGCCACCTGCGGGTCGTCGGCGACGTCCACCCCCGCTTTTCGGGTCGCCCCGAACGCCACCAGGGTCGCATTGCGCAGTTTGAGTTCTGAGGCGGCTCGCAGGAAGAACTCGGTGTCCTTGGGCATGGCGCCCGGCCAGCCCCCCTCGATGAACCCGACGCCGTACTCGTCGAGCAGGCGGCAAATGGCGAGCTTGTCCTCCACCGAGAACGAGATGCCCTCGCGCTGGGCACCGTCGCGCAGCGTGGTGTCGAACAACTGGAACTGCTCGTCCATGTCAATCCTTCCAATGAAAAACCCCCGGGCCCGAGGGCACGAGGGTTAGCGCATCGACTCAGGTTCAGCCGATGCGCCTTTCGATAATCAGCGCTTCACGCACGGGTCAAGTGTTGCACATCCGCGGTCGCGGCGCGCCCCAAGCCTCTCGGGGCCGCTGTGCACGCGACGCCGCTGGTGGCCCTTCCTACGCCAGTTCGAACATCCACGCATGGTCGTCCGGGGCCTGCCCCGACTGGATCCCCAGCAGGGCGTTGCGCAGCCTCATCGTGATCGGACCGGCTCCGGCGTCCGAGACCTTCCACGTGCCGACACGGCTCTTGACCTCTCCGACCGGGGTGATGACGGCGGCCGTCCCGCACGCGAAGACCTCAGTGACCTCACCCGACTCGCAGCCCTGCTTCCACTGCTCGACGCTGATCTGCTCCTCGGACACCGGGATCCCAAGGTCCTGGCGGGCCATGATGAGGATCGAGTCCCGGGTGACGCCGGGCAGCAGGGAACCGGTCAGCGGCGGTGTGACCAGGCGCGCCGAATCGCCGGTGCCGAAGACGAAGAACAGGTTCATGCCGCCCATCTCCTCGACCCATTGGTGTTCCTTTGCGTCGAGCCAGACGACCTGGTCGCATCCGTGAAGGCTGGCCTCGGCCTGAGCGATGAGCGAGGCTGCGTAGTTACCGGCGCATTTTGCCTCACCCGTGCCACCGACGGCGGCCCGGACGTAGTCGGGCGTCAGCCACACGGAGACCGGCGCCACCCCGCGCGGGAAGTATGCGCCCGCTGGTGAGGCGATGAGCAGGTACTGGTAGTCGGTGGCCGGCTTGACACCGAGTCCGACCTCGGTGGAGAACATGAAGGGACGCAGGTACAGCGACTTCTCGGGATCCTCCGGCACCCAGTCACCGTCAACCTTGGCCAGTTGCACGAGCGACTCGATGAACAACTCCGCAGGGATCTCCGGCATGGCCAGTCGGCGCGCGGAGGCGCGGAAACGGTGAGCGTTCTTCATGGGCCGAAAGGTCCGGATATGCCCATCAGCGTGCCGGTACGCCTTCATCCCCTCGAAGATCGACTGACCGTAGTGGATGAAGTTCGTCGCCGGGTCCAGTGTGATCGGGCCGTAAGGCAGGACTGTGGGCTCGTACCACCCACGGTCCCGGCCGAAGCGGATGCTGACCATGTGGTCGGTGAAGTACTTGCCGAAGCCGGGATCGGCGAGAATCGCCTCCCGCTCCGATGCCGGCCGTGCGCCGGCCGACAGCGCGACCGCGAACTCGGTCATCCGGAAACCCTCTCCATCAAGGCGTCCCCGATCTGCGCGGTGCTGCGCACAGCATCACCGCGGGTCGCCAGATCCTCGGTCACCGCCTTTTCGACTACCATCGCCGCCTCCTGTTCGCCGAGGTGGTCGAGCATCATCGCAGCGCTGAGCACGGTGGCCGTCGGATCGGCCTTACCCTGCCCGGCGATGTCCGGTGCCGAACCGTGTACAGGCTCGAACATACTCGGATTCTCGCGGGTCACATCGAGGTTTCCGCTGGCGCTCAGGCCGATGCCTCCGGCGATGGCCGCACCAATATCGGTGAGGATGTCACCGAACAGATTGTCGGTCACCACGACGTCGAAGCGCTCCGGCGCCGTCAGGAAGAACATGCTCGCCGCGTCGACGTGCAGGTAGTCGGTGTCGATGTCCGGATACTGCTCACCGACCTCGTTGAAGGTCCGTTGCCACAACGAGCCCGCGTTCGTCAGGACATTGGTCTTGTGGACCAGAGTCACATGCCCGCGACGCCGGGTTGCCCGCTCGAATGCGTCACGCACGATCCGCTCCACCCCGAAACGAGTGTTGAGGCTCTCCTCCACCGCAATCTCGTGCGGGGTGCCCACGCGCATCGCCCCTCCGGCACCCACGTAGGGACCCTCCGTACCTTCCCGGCACACGACCATGTCGATGTGCTCGGGTCCTTTGCCCGCCACCGGGGTGGTGACTCCGGGATACAACTTGACCGGGCGGAGATTGACGTGGTGGTCCAGGCTGAACCGCAGTTTGAGCAACAGGCCGCGCTCGAGCACCCCCGGCGGCACGCTGGGGTCCCCCACCGCGCCGAGCAGGATCGCGTCGTAAGTGCGCAACTGCGCGAGTTCGTCGTCGGGCAAGACCTCACCGGTGCGGTTGTAGCGCGCTGCGCCGAGATCGAACTCGGCCGCCTGAATGTCCACCCCGGTGGCCGCGAGCACGCGCAGCGCCTGCTCAACCACTTCACTGCCGATGCCGTCGCCGGGGATTGTCGCGATCCGATATGCCATGCGACAAGGCTAGACGGGGGGTTCGGGGCACAAGGTCGGGGCATAGGCCGCCGTCGGCCCGGTTCGGCCCTGCCGTTCCCGCTATCCCCAGCCGCGGCCGTGGCCGACCGCTCGTTGCGGCGGGAGAATGCCGGGCGCCTATCGCTCGCGTCAGTCATCCCGGGCCGTGGCGCGCCGCCCGTTGCGGCGGGAAAATGCCGGGCGGAAACCGCTCGCGTTAGAGAACGTACACCAGGTTAGAGAAGCCACACGTGCGTTCACTAACCTCGTGCACGATCTCTAACCTGGCGACCATTCTCTAACCTCGCGGCACACTCTTTTTGGGCGCGGCCATTTTCGGACTAGAGAACGTGCACGACGTTGGAGAAGCCACACGAGCATTCGCTACCTCGAGCACGTTCTCTGGCCCCACGCCCAACTCCGGCAGCCGTTCCCGTTAGCCTCAGCCGTTCCCGTTAGCCTTGATCCCACCCGGAAGGTCTAACGGGAACCCCGAGGCCGAACCGGAACCCGGAATCCTAACGGGAACCACGGTCCCAGGACCAAGGTTTCAGTCAAGGCCACCGCCGACGAGCCCTGCTGCCCACGCCAGCATCCGCGACCGACGGACCGGGCTGTTGCCGTCGCACCGCCGAAAGAACAGCCACGCTCAGTCGGCCGGCCCGAGCACCAGCGCTAGGCTCGCAACATGGCCGAACATCTGCTTCTGACGTTCCCGGAGACCCGTGCCACCGAACCGGTGATCTACCGCATCGTCACCGACTACGACGTCGTCCCGAACATCCGCCGCGCCGCGATCGAGAACCATCTCGGCTGGATGGTCGTCGAGCTCGATGGCGCCCCGGACTCCATCCGCAAGGCCAAGGAATACCTGGTCGCCCAGGGCATCGGCGTGGAGCGCGCCGAGGGCGACATCGTCGAGGGTTGAGCGACCGACATGGGCCTGGACCTCGCCACCCTCCGCGCGGAGATCGACGCCGGCTTCGTCGACACCGTCATCGTGGCGATGACCGACATGCAGGGCCGGCTGCAGGGCAAGCGGTTGCACGGCCGGTACTTCTTGGATCAGGTGGCTCGACACGGCACCGAAGGATGCAGCTACCTGCTGGCGGTGGACGTCGACATGAACACCGTCGACGGGTACAACATGGCCTCTTGGCACAGCGGGTACGGCGACTTCGTGATGCAACCGGACTTCGGATCGCTACGACGGGTTCCCTGGCACCCCGGCACGGCGATGGTCCAGGCCGACGTCCACTGGGAGGACGGCACCGAGGTGGTCGCGAGTCCGCGCCAGGTGCTCAAAGCGCAGTTGCAGCGACTCGCCGACGCCGGCCTGCAGGCGTTCACCGGCACAGAACTGGAGTTCATCGTCTTCGCAGACACCTACGAGCAAGCCTGGCGCAGCGGGTATCGCGACCTCACCCCGGCCAACCAGTACAACGTGGACTACTCGATCCTCGGTACGTCCAGGGTGGAGCCTCTGCTCAGACGCATCCGTTTGGCCATGGCCGATGCCGACATGTATGTCGAGAGCGTCAAGGGCGAGTGCAACTACGGTCAGCACGAGATCGTGTTCCGGTACACCGATGCGCTTCGGGCGTGCGATGACCATGTCGTGTACAAAAACGGCGCCAAGGAGATCGCCTCCCAGGAAGGCATGGCGGTTACGTACATGGCCAAGTACGACCAGCGGGAGGGCAATTCCTGCCACATCCACCTCTCGCTGCGCGGGACGGACGGCTCCCTCGTGCTGGCCGATGACCGGGACCCGGAGGGCCTGTCCGAGATGGGCAGGGCCTTCATCGCCGGACAACTGGCGCACATGCGCGACTTCTCGCTGCTCTTCGCCCCGAACATCAATTCGTACAAACGCTTCGTGCCCGGATCCTTCGCTCCGACCGCGATCAGATGGGGTCGCGACAATCGCACATGCGCGCTGCGGCTGGTGGGCCACGGCGAGTCGTTGCGACTGGAGAACCGCGCCCCGGGCGGGGACGTGAATCCGTACCTCGCCGTCGCGGCGATGATCGCGGCGGGTCTGGACGGCATAGACAGGAACCTGCACCTGGAACCTGCTTTGAGCGGCAACGCCTACCAGGTGCAGACCGACCGCCTGCCGGACAACCTCACCACCGCGCTTGACCTGTGGCAGCGCTCAGAGTTCGCCGTGAAGGCCTTCGGGGAGGACGTTCACCAGCATTACGCCAACATGGCGAAGATCGAACTGCAGGCGTTCGGTGAGGCGGTAACCGACTGGGAGCGGTTCCGCGGATTCGAAAGGCTCTGAGTGGACACCTTCGCCGTCATCAACCCGGCCACAGAGGAGATCGTCGGGCAAGTGCCCCGGACACCACTCGAGGATGTCGACGCCGCTGTGCTTCGGGCGCAGTCCGCGTTCCCCGCCTGGGCCGCAGTGGCACCGGGTGATCGCGCCCGGCTGCTGCGCCGCTTCGCCACCCTGGTCGACGCTCACCTCGAGCAACTCGCCCAGCTCGAGGTGGCCAACTCCGGTCACACGATCGGCAACGCGCGCTGGGAAGCCGGCAACGTGCGCGACGTCCTGCATTTCTACAGCGGGGCCCCAGAGCGCTTGCACGGCCAGCAGATCCCGGTGCCCGGCGGTGTCGATGTGACGTTCAAGGAGCCGTTGGGCGTGGTCGGGGTGATCGTGCCGTGGAACTTCCCGATGCCGATCGCGGGATGGGGTTTCGCGCCCGCATTGGCAGCCGGGAACACCGTGGTGCTCAAACCCGCCGAACTCACTCCCCTGACGGCGATCCGGCTCGGCGAACTCGCCCTGGAGGCCGGTATCCCGGAGGGCGTCTTCACGGTGATACCCGGTCAAGGGTCCGTCGTCGGCGACCGTTTCGTCACCCACCCACTGGTGCGCAAGATCGTCTTCACGGGCTCGACCGAGGTGGGCACCTCGATCATGGCCAAGTGTGCACCCCAGGTGAAGCGGGTGACGCTGGAACTGGGGGGAAAGAGTGCGAACATCGTCTTCGCCGACGCGGACCTCGAGGCGGCCGCTGCCGCTGCCCCCTACGGCGTCTTCGACAATGCCGGCCAGGACTGTTGCGCCCGGTCCCGGATCCTGGTCGAGCGCAGCGTGTTCGACCGGTTCATGGCACTGCTGGAGCCGGCCGTGCAGGGCGTGCGCGTGGAGGACCCCAGACTCGAGACCAGTGAGATGGGGCCGTTGATCTCATCGGCCCACCGCAAGTCGGTGGCTGCCTTCGTACCGGCCGGGGCCCCCATCGCCTTCGCCGGCAGCGCGCCCAAGGGTGCGGGCTTCTGGTTCCCGCCGACAGTTCTCGCGCCGGTCTCCCCGGAGGACCGGGCCTTCACACAGGAGATCTTCGGACCGGTGGTCGTGGTCACCCCGTTCGAGGACGAGGCGGACGCCATCACCCTTGCGAATGCCACGGATTACGGCTTGTCAGGGTCGATCTGGACACAGAATCTCGGCCGGGCGCTGCGGGTCGCCCGCGGGTACGCGTCGGGGAACCTGTCGGTCAACTCCCACTCCTCGGTGCGGTACTGGACACCTTTCGGCGGCTACAAGCGCTCGGGCCTGGGCCGCGAACTCGGCCCCGACGCGCTCGACGCGTTCACCGAGACCAAGAACGTCTTCATCAACACCGAGGAGTGAGCATGCTCAGGTTGGCCGACAGAGTCGCAGTCATCACCGGCGCTGGCAGCGGGATCGGCCGGGCCACTGCACAGCGCTTCGCGGAGGAAGGCGCTCGGGTGGTGTGCTTCGACCAGGATGCGGAAGCGGCGGGGGCGGTGGCTGCCGATGTCAACGGTCTGGCCGTGACCGGCGACGTGACGAGTCCCGACGACGTGGCAAGGGTCTTCGGCACGGCCTTCGACACCTACGGATCGGTCGACATCGCATTCAACAACGCGGGGATCTCTCCGCCGGACGACGACTCGATCCTTAAGACCGGCCTCGACGCCTGGCGGCGCGTGCAGGAGGTGAACCTCACCAGTGTGTACCTCTGCTGCAAGGCGGCCATTCCGTACATGCAGCAGCAACGGAAGGGCGCGATCATCAACACGGCCTCGTTCGTCGCGACCATGGGCGCGGCGACCTCGCAGGTCTCCTACACCGCCTCCAAAGGCGGGGTTCTCGCCATGTCCCGTGAGCTCGGCGTGCAGTTCGCCCGCGAGGGGATCCGGGTCAATGCCCTGTCGCCCGGTCCGGTGAACACTCCGTTGCTCACGGAACTCTTCGCGAAGGACCCCGAACGCGCCGCCCGCCGTCTGGTCCACATTCCGATGGGCCGGTTCGCGCAGGCCTCCGAGATCGCCGCGGCGGTGGCCTTCCTCGCCTCCGACGATTCGTCGTTCATCACCGCCTCGAACTTCCTCGTCGACGGCGGGATCTCCGGGGCTTACGTCACACCGTTGTAGTCCTCAGCAGGCCGCGGCCACGAGAGCCTGGAACAGGCGGACGTCGCCGCCGTATTCGGGATGCCATTGGACCCCGAGCACGAACGCCGAAGACGGGTCCTCACATGCCTCTACCGTCCCGTCTGCTGCGCGACCGCTGACGGTCAGCCGGCCCGGATTCGCGACGGCCTGGTGGTGCGAGGAGTTCACGGTCATCTCCGAACCCAGTATGCGGTAAGCCAGGGATCCCGGAGCGAACTTCGCAGCGTGCTCCGTGAACGCTCCGGGTCGCAGGCGGTGACTGAGTTCGCTGACGTCCGGCAGATGCTGCACCAGCGTCCCGCCCTCGGCGACCGCCATGATCTGAAGCCCGCGGCACACCCCGAGCACCGGTTTGCCCGCCTCCCGGACCTGCCGGTACAGGGCGACCTCGAATTCGTCGCGCAGGTGCCTCGGACGGTCGTTGGTCGGGTGCGGGTCCTGCCCGTACAGCGTGGCGGCGATGTCGGGGCCGCCGGTGAGGATCAGCGCGTCGATCCGGGAGGCCAGTTGCTCGGCGGCTTCCTGCTGCGGCGGCAGCAGGACCGGCGATCCGCCCGACCGGATTACCGCCTCCGGGTACCAGGCGTGCAGCAAGGCCGCGTCCGTCTCCCACGCAACCCACCTGGCGGATTCGACGTACGCGGTCAGTCCGATCACCGGGCGCATATCAGTCATCATCTCGCAGTCGATGGAAGTCCCCACCATGGTGGCACTGAATACCAGCCTCGTCCGGGCGGGCGGGGGCTCTCATCGGGAAGCCGCCGGGATCGCGCAGCCGCGCGAACACCCGGCACCCGGGGCGCCGTTCCGGTCCGGGAGGCCTCCCCGGGATCGGCGAAGCGGCACGGACAGGACCGCACCGGCCGTGCGCGATGCTCTCGCCGCGCACCAAGTGGTAGCCTGCAAGGGTGTTGCGCGGGCTGCTTCTGCTTAGCCGCCGCGACGAGGCCTGACCACCGGCCCCCTCGTCGCGGGGTCCCGACGCGCCGGTTGCCCCCATCCTCATGCAACCTGGAGCCACAATGAACGAACAACAACCCTCTCCCATGGCATTCCGTCGATACCGGCCCTACACCCCCTTCTACCTGTCCGACCGCACGTGGCCGGACACCGTGATCACCGAAGCCCCTCGTTGGTGCGCCGTGGACCTGCGAGACGGCAACCAGGCATTGATCGACCCGATGAGCCCGGCGCGAAAGTTGCGCATGTTCGAACTGCTGGTGCGGATGGGCTACAAAGAGATCGAGGTCGGGTTCCCGTCGGCGTCCCAGACCGACTTCGATTTCGTCCGGCAGCTCATCGAGGAGGACCGGATCCCCGATGATGTGGTGATCCAGGTTCTCACCCAGGCCCGCGACCACCTCATAGAGCGCACGTACGAGTCGATCCGCGGCGCCAAGCAGGCCATCGTCCACCTGTACAACTCGACCTCCACGTTGCAGCGCCGGGTGGTCTTCGGACTCGACCGCAACGGGATCAAGGACATCGCGGTGCACGGGGCGCAGTTGTGCCTGAAGTACGCCGAGACCGTGCCTGAGACGGATGTGTTCTTCGAGTACTCCCCCGAGTCCTTCACCGGGACCGAGCTCGAATTCGCCGTCGAGGTCTGCAACGCCGTCAACGAGGTGTGGCAGCCCACCCCTGACCGCAAGGTCATCATCAATCTGCCGGCCACCGTCGAGATGGCCACCCCGAACGTCTACGCGGATTCCATCGAGTGGATGCACCGGCACCTCGCGCACCGGGATGGGATTGTGCTGAGCCTGCACCCGCACAACGACCGGGGTTCCGCCGTTGCCGCCGCGGAGCTGGGTTTCATGGCCGGCGCCGACCGTATCGAGGGCTGCCTGTTCGGCAACGGCGAGCGAACCGGCAACGTGTGCCTCGTGACCCTGGGGATGAACCTGTTCAGCCAGGGGATCGATCCCGAGATCGACTTCCGTAACATCGACGAGATCCGTCGGACCGTCGAGTACTGCAACCAGTTGCCGGTCCACGAACGCCACCCCTACGGCGGCGACCTGGTGTTCACAGCCTTCTCCGGGTCCCACCAGGACGCCATCAACAAGGGATTGAAGGCACTCGAGGCGCAGGCCGAGGCCGCGGGCGAGCAGGTGGCCGACACGGTCTGGGAGGTGCCTTACCTGCCGATCGATCCGCAGGATGTGGGCCGCACGTATGAGGCCGTCATCCGGGTGAACTCGCAGTCCGGCAAAGGTGGCGTGGCCTACATCATGCGCACCGAGCACAAGCTGGAACTACCGCGCAGGCTCCAGATCGAGTTCTCGGGAGTGGTCCAGCACCACACCGACGACGAGGGAGGCGAAGTCACCGGCCTGCAGATGTGGGACATCTTCACCGACGAGTACCTGCCGAACCCGCAGGCACCATGGGGTCGTTTCGCGCTCGTCAAGCACGAACTCGTCAGCGAAGTCGACGGCGACACCGTGGTGCGAGCGACGATCCTGGACAACGGCGTCCCCATCGAGGTCACCGGGCACGGCAACGGTCCGATCGCGGCATTCTGCGAGGCGCTGCACGAGCACGCCGACGTCCGGGTGCTCGACTACCACGAGCACGCCTTGGCCTCCGGCGGGGACGCGAAGGCCGCGGCGTACCTGGAATGCGCCGTGGACGGAAAGGTCCTGTGGGGGGTCGGCATTCATTCCTCCATCGTGACGGCGTCGTTGAAGGCCGTCGTGAGCGCCATCAACCGCGCTCATCGCGCCTGAGCGGCGGTGCGCTCTGCGGAAATGTCACGGGCTCGGCGTACCGTAGAGAAGTGAAGAGGGGATTCGTCGCGCTAGTCGTCGCGGTGGCGCTGGGGGCTAGCCCCGCCGCTGCCGACCCGGGGACCGTGGGCGCCCAACCTCCGGCTCCTACCGATGATCAGGATTGGACCGAGCCCACCGCATCCGTCGCCACGGACCCCGCCGACCTGGTCGAGGATTCCGGCGACTCGGGGGCGATGACCGTCGTGTACGCGGTCAAGGACGGGGACTCGCTGAGCATCGAGACCCAGCGAGCCCGCTCAGCGACCGATGCCGCCTCGACGATCGCTGAAATCCAGACAGAACCCGATGTCCTGGCCGTGGATGTGGACACCACCAGGTACTTGACCGGCATGCCGTACAAGACGAGCAGAGATCCGGCGAGCCTGCGTTCCGCGGCCCGGGTCGCTGTCGCCGCCGACCCGGCGCGCGACCAGCAGTGGGCATTGGACACGCTGCAGGCGGAGACCGCTTGGACCTCGTCGACCGGCAGCGGAGTCACCGTGGCCGTGATCGATTCCGGCGTCGCCCCGCACCCCGACCTGGCCGGACGATTCGTGCGCGGCAAGGACTTCGTGGACGGTACCAATGGCCGGGCCGACATGAACGGGCATGGAACGCATGTGGCGGGCATCATCGCCATGACGGCGAACAACAATGTCGGCGGCGCAGGGTTGGCACCGGATGTCGCCATCATGCCGGTCGTCGTCGCGGATGCCGACGGCTCGGTGCGCGCAGCAGATTCCGCCAAAGGGATCATCTGGGCCACCGACCACGGGGCCGACATCCTCAACATGAGTTACTCGGGACCTGCGAGCGCGGTCGAGGAGAAGGCCATCCAGTACGCCCAGTCCAAGGGCGCGGTGACCGTGGCAGCAGTAGGCAACGCCTACCTGGACGCCTCCGGTTCTCTGGACAACCCGATCCAGTACCCAGCCGCGTACAAGGGTGTTCTGGGAGTGGGCTCGATCACGAAATCACTGGACCGGTCCTCCTTCTCAGAGGTCGGCCGGCAGGTGGACGTGGTGGCACCTGGCGGCAATGGGGCGTTCAACTCGTCGAGAGGCATCTTCAGCACGTACCTCGGCGGCGCCTACGTCCGGATGCCTGGTACGTCCATGGCCGCGCCCTACGCGTCAGCGACCATGGCCCTGACGATCGGCCGGGAACGGACCACGGGTGTTTCACTGAACCCCACAGATGTCCTGCTCGGATCTGCCATCGACTTGGGCGCACCCGGTCGTGACGACGACTACGGCTTCGGTCTCATCAACCCGGTGGGGGCGATGGAGCTGCTCGCCCGGCTGAAGGCCACCGGTTCCCCGCTGCCGGCGATCACACCGGCGGAGGTCACCACCCGCAAGGTTTATCGGATCCGGATCAAGATGCACGATGGATACCTGCGCTACCGCATCCCCGCCAAGGGCAGGTTCATCGTGGCGTGGCAACGGTTCCAGAACTCGAAGTGGTCCGACCCCAGCCGGTTCAAGGGCAAGCGCAAGGGCAAGACCTGGTACACGGTGACCACTGCGGGCGGTCTGAAGGTCCGGATGCTGGCCGTGAGGAAGAAGTCCAAGAAGAACGGGCCGATCTGGATCTCGCCGACGGTCCGCACGCGTTCTGCCTCGCCCCGATAACCTCGCCAGTATGGACACCTTCGACGGACGCGGTCTGGCGATCGGGATCGGTGGCGGGGTCGCGGTGGGTCTGCTCATCTGGTTCCTCACCGGGAGTTCCTTGTGGATCGGCATCATGGCGGCCATCGGCGCGGTAGTCGGGCTCAACATCGGATCCGGCAAGTCGGGCGGGTAGGGACCGCTGCCAACGAGGGACGCGCACCTTGTGTGACGAAGGTGCGCGCGCCGAGCCCGGATTGTTGCCAAGGTGCGCGGTCACAGCCGCTCGAACCACGCACCTTCGTAACACAACGGCCGATCGAGCAGCACCTTCGTCACAATCGTGTCGCCGCACCAATGTGGCGAACGCGCTCTCAGGACCGCCGCTCCCGGTTGTGTTGTCTCCGCTGTTTCGCGATGGACTTCCATCTCTGACGCTCCGCCCGGGCCGCACCGGCGTCGCGCCTGCGAGCGACATGCGCCAGTTCGCGGCGCAGACGCCGCCAGCTCTCGAGTCGTGCCGGGGCCAACGACCCTTCCGCTACAGCAGCCCGGACCGCGCAGCCCGGCTCGGCGTCGTGGACGCAGTCGGTGAACCGGCATTCGGCGGCCAGATCTTCAACATCCGAGAAACTGGCTGTCAGCGACTCCGCGTCTCCCCACAGTTGCAGTTCGCGCAGCCCGGGCGTGTCCACCAGGTACGCGCCCCACGGCAGTTCGACCAAGCGGCGGGAGGTGGTGGTGTGACGACCCTTCCCGTCGAACTGTCGTACAGCGGTGACGTCCTGCAGATCTGCACCCGCGAGGGCATTGAGGAGACTGGACTTGCCCACGCCGGAGGAGCCCAGCAGGACCGCGCACGTGCCGGGCACAAGCGCGGACCGCAGATGCGCGACACCTTCGCCGGTCCGAGCACTGGTGACGATCGTCCGGGTCCCGAAGGCGATGGCTTCGACGTCCGCGGTTCGATCTCCCAGGTCCGCGGGGGTCGCGAGGTCCGACTTGGTCAGCACCACGACCGGCGTCGCTCCGCAGTCCCAGACCAGCGTCAGGTAGCGCTCGAGACGATGCACGTTGAAGTCGTTGTCGACGCCCATCGCCACCAGCCCCACATCCACATTCGCGGCGATCGCCTGCTCCACCACCGCATCGTGCGCCGTGTCGCCGGGTCGCTTCCGGGCGAGTAGACCGGTGCGAGGTTCGATCGCGAGGATGCGGGCGTTTCCACCCCCGGTCCAGACCGCCGTCACCCAGTCACCGACGACCGGCAGCCCGGCCGGTCCGTCGGCTTCATGACGGAACCTGCCCGAGAGAACGGCTGAGACCTCGACCTGCGATCCCTCGCTTTCTATGGCGAGCTGCCAGCGGTTCTTGTGCACCGCGACGACGCGCGCGCGGCGTTGTTCGTCCAATTCGCCCACTCTCGCATTACTTCGGCACCCGCTCTACTGCGGTCACCATCGTGAAGCGTCGGCGGCGCGCTTGGCAACCGACTTTGTCGCAGGCATTGTGACAAAGGTGCGGTCCCAGACGAAGGTTTGCCACGAAGGTGCAGGGGCGGCCGGGCGCGTCGCGCGCACCTTCGTCACAGGGCCTACAGGGTGCCCGCAACTTCGTAACAGGGTTACGCGCCACTGCGACGTGTCAGTGGGCGAACCCGGCCCGGTGATCCGGGTCCTTCGGGACGGCCTGCTCAAGGCTTTCGAAGAACTCCACAGCATGCTTCAGGTCTTTGAGCAGCAGGTCCGCGAAGTCCCGCCCGAAGCCGTTGCGCACGACGATCCGCAGCCCCGCCACATCGGTCAGATTGGCCGGAAGGGTGTAGGCCGGCACTTGCCAGCCTCGTTCGCGCAGTTTCGCCGAGACGTCGAACACGGTGTAGTTCGTGCGATCGGGTTTGAGTCGGAAGAAGAACACCGGCAGTTCGGACCCATCGCTCAACAACTCGAACGGGCCCAGTTTGGCGATCTCACCGGACAGGTACATGGCCGTCTCGCGGCAGGCCTGCTGTACCGCTTTGTAGCCCGCGAAGCCGAGCCGGACGAAATTGTAGTACTGCAACACGATCTGGCTGCCGGGACGCGAGAAGTTGAGCGTGAACGTCGGCATGTCACCGCCGAGGTAGTTGACGTGGAAGACCAGGTCGTCGGGTACGCGTTTGTGCGTGCGCCACACCACCCAGCCGACGCCCGGATACACCAACCCGTACTTGTGCCCCGAGGCATTGATCGAGTGGACCCTCGGGATCCGGAAGTCCCACTCGAGATCGGGATCGATGAACGGGGCAACGAAACCACCGGACGCGCCGTCGACGTGCACGGGGATGTCCCATCCCTTGTCCTGCTGGACCTGATCGAGCGCCGCAGCGATCTCCTTCACCGGCTCGTAGGATCCGTCGAAGGTCGAACCCAGGATCGCCACGACCCCGATGGTGTTCTCGTCGACCAGTCTCACCGCCTCCTCAGCGGTCATGTGCAACCGGCCCTCGGCAAGCGGCACATATCGCGGCTCGACGTCCCAGTAGCGGCAGAACTTCTCCCATACGACCTGCACGTTCTGACCCATCACCATGTTCGGGCGATCGATGGACCGGCCGGCAGCGCGTCGTTGGTGCTGCCACAGCCGCTTGAGCGCCAGGCCCGCGAGCATGACGGCCTCACTGGAGCCGATCGTCGAAGTGCCGACGGCCTGGCTGCCGTCCGGGGAGTGCCACAAGTTGGCGATGATGCTGACGCAGCGAGCTTCGATCTCCGCAGTCTGTGGATACTCGTCCTTGTCGATCATGTTCTTGTCGTAGGTCTCCGCGAACAGCCGATCCGCCTGCGGGTCCATGAAGGTGGTGACGAACGTGGCCAGGTTCTGCCGGGCATTTCCGTCGAGCATCAGTTCGTCGCTGATCAGTTGGTACGCGACCTCCGGAGTCCTGCCCAAGTCACTCAACTCGTGGGCGACGATTCCGGTCTCCTCGCCATAGCGGGCGAAAACCGGTGACAAGTACATCCGCTCGATCTTGTCGATGTCTTCCTCGTGCAGCATGTGGGCTCCCTGAGAAGTGGTGGGCGATGCCAGCGTATCGCCGCTTCCGTCCGTGACGCGGGACTTGTCGTGCCCTTCCCCCGTAGCGGGGGAGCCATTCTCAGACCAGGTCGACGGCCGCCCCGGAAACCGCCCCGATCCGGTCGGCGATCGATTCCACGGTGGGCACGTCCACGGCGCTGTCGACGGTGAGCGCGATGAGTGCTTGGTCGCCGGAAGGCTGCCTGCACACCTGCATGTTCGCGATGTTGATGCCTGCTGCACCCAGGACCTGTCCCACGACGCCGACAACCCCCGGCTTGTCCTCGTAGCGGAACACCAGCATGTGATCGCTGACCGGCAGGTCGAGATCCAATCCGTCCACCTCGACCAGTTTCTCGGTGTCACGCGCGCCGACTACCGTGCCTGCCACAACCATGGCCTGCCCGTCCGCGCAAGCCATCCGGACCCGCACCAGCGATCGGTGGTCCGGCGAGTCGCCCTCGGTGATCAAGGCGGTCTGTACCCCACGATCCCTGGCCAGCACAGGGGCGTTCACATAGGACACCGGGTCATCGACGAGAACGGAGAACATGCCCTTGAGCACGGCGAGTTCAAGCACACTGACATCGTGTGAACTGATGTCACCAAGGGCCTCGACGCTGACCTGGGCCACGGCCGACGGGGCGATCGACGTGCCCACCCGGCCGAGGTGCTCTGCGAGCTCGATGAACGGTCGCACATCCTCGGCAATTATCCCGCCCTTGACGTTCACCGCATCCGGCACCAACTCCCCCGCCAGCGCCTGCCGCACAGATCTCGCGACCGCGATTCCGGCTTTCTCCTGCGCCTCATCGGTGGACGCTCCGAGGTGAGGAGTGGCCACCACGGTGTCCAGTCCGAACAAGGGCGAGTCGGTGCAGGGTTCACTGGCGTACACGTCCAGACCGGCCCCGGCGACCCGGCCCTCCACGAGTGCGTCGTAGAGCGCCTGCTCGTCGACGATCCCGCCACGTGCGGCGTTGATGACATGCACGGTGGGTTTGACCAGTTTCAGCGCGGCCTCGTCGATCAGCCCAACCGTCTCCTTGGTCTTGGGCAGGTGCACAGTGATGAAGTCCGACTGTTCGAGGACGTCCTCCAGGGCCAGGAGCTGAACACCCAGTTGAGCAGCCCGGGCCGGTTGCACGAAGGGGTCGTAGGCGATCAACCGGACCCCGAACGCGCTGAGCCGTTGGGCCACCAACAGTCCGATCCGGCCGAGTCCCACGACCCCGACCGTCTTGTCGGCCAGCTCGACGCCGGTGTACTTGGAGCGCTTCCACTGCCCCTCGCGCAGCGCCGCGTGCGCAGGCGAGATGTTACGGGCACTGGCCAGCAACAGCGCCACGGCCAGTTCGGCGGCGCTGACGATGTTGGAGGTGGGCGCGTTGACGACCATCACACCGGCCTGCGTGGCCGCCTCGACGTCGACGTTGTCCAGGCCGACGCCTGCCCGCGCGATCACCTTGAGGTTGGTCGCGGCCGCGAGGGCTTCGGCGTCCACTTTGGTGGCAGACCGCACCAGGATGGCGTCGACGTCGGTGATGGCCCCGAGCAAGGCCGCGCGGTCCGCGCCGTCGCAATGACGAACCTCGAAGTCGGGACCGAGGGCCTCGATGGTGGCTGGAGACAGTTCTTCGGCGATCAGCACGGTGGGTTTGCTCACCCCTAAATCGTACGAAGCCGGCGTCTCACCGCCGAAGGTAGCCTGCCGCGATCCGCTCGGCCCGTGGCCCGTACCCGCCGCCGAACAGTCGGTTGTGCACCAGCAAAGGCCACATCTGGTGCAGCCCCACCCTGTCCCGCCATCCGGGAGACAGCGGATACTCGTCCTGATACCCGGTCAGCAGGTCCTCGAAGGCGGGCGCCCCGAACAAGGCCAGCATCGCCAGGTCGGTCTCACGGTGCCCCACATGGCTGGCCGGATCGATGAGCCGGGGACGGCGCGCCCACAGCAGGTTGCCCGCCCACAGATCGCCGTGCAGCAGGCTCGGCGGCTCTGCCCGCCCCGCCCAGTCCGGTCCTTCGGCCAGCCTCCGCACGAGTTCTGCCGACGTGGGCAGATCCGGGGACAACAGGGGCCTCAACCTCAGTTCGGCATACATCCGGTGCCAGGAGTCGTATTGCCCCGCGGCCATGGGTAGGGAACCGATCCGCCCGTTCTCGGGACCCGCACCGAACAGGCCCGGTGCTGGCCCCGCGTGGAGACGGGCGAGGTCCCGGCCGAGCCGGCTGGCCGCTTGCGCGTCAGCCCCAATCTCGTCGAACCACTGCAGGACCAGCCAATCGCGATCCTGATACAGGACCTGCGGCGTCAGACCCGGGACGGCTGCGGACAGCGCCCTGAGCCCGGCCGCCTCGGTGGCGAACATATCGGGGTCGGATCGCCTGGGCGTCTTCGCGAACACCGTGCCACTGGTCGTTTCCACCCGGAAGGCACGGCAGATGTCACCGCCGGGGACCGGATCGGCCGCCAGTACGCGGCCGATGACCGGCTCGAGATCCTGGGGTCTAGGCACGCACGATCCGGGCGACCAACGGGTCGACGAGGAAGAGCAGCAGCAGGACGAAGGTGGCGATATCCGGCTGGACCATCGCGACGACAACACTGAGCGCGAACACCCCCACGATCACCAGCCCCCGGACCCGGGACTCCCTGGCCTCCCTGGAGACCCGGTACTGCTCGTCCACGAGACCGGGCTTGCGTAGGACGTGCCACAGGATCGCGCCGCCGAACGCGGCGATCAGCGTCATCCAGCCGACGTAGAAGCCTGTCACCTGCGCACTGGGCTCGTTGGCGATGACCAGGTTGGTCGGCAGTGGCAGCAGCGCGATCGAGAAGAGCCAGCCGAAGTTCAGCCACAGCACCGCCCCGTCGACTGCGACGACGTGCTCGAAGAGCCGGTGGTGGGCCAACCAGAAGATCGCTGTGATCACCCAGGTCAGGGTGAGTCCCCCGAGCAGTGAAGCATTCTCGCCGATCAGCGTCGTGATCCGCCCATCGCTGGGCAGTTCCAGTTCGGCCAGCGGCAGGAGCAGCAAGGTGATGGCGATGGCCACCACCCCGTCGCTGAACGCGACGATCCGATCGGGTGGATGGGTACCCCGCGGGCTCATCGAGCGGCGGTGCCCTCGGTGTAGTCGTCGTCGGTGGCCACCCACGCCATCAATTTGCGCAGCTCCCGGCCGACCTCCTCGATCTGGTGCTCCTCGCCGGCCTTGCGCAGGGCGGCGAACTCCGGCGCGCCGGCGTCCTGGTCGTCGATGAAGCGCTTGGCGAAGGAACCGTTCTGGATGTCACCCAGCACGGCCTTCATGTTCTCCTTGACCCGCGCGTCGATCACTCTCGGCCCGGAGACGTAGTCTCCATACTCGGCGGTGTCGGAGACGCTCCAGCGCTGCTTGGCGATCCCGCCCTCATACATGAGGTCCACGATCAACTTGAGTTCGTGCAGGCACTCGAAGTAGGCGACCTCGGGCTGATAGCCGGCCTCGACCAGGGTTTCGAACCCTGCCTGCACCAGAGCCGACGCGCCCCCGCACAACACCGCCTGCTCGCCGAACAGATCCGTCTCGGTCTCCTCGGTGAAGGTGGACTTGATGCCCCCGGCGCGCAGACATCCCATGCCGCGCGCGTACGACAGGGCCAGTGCCCAGGCGTTGCCGGATGCGTCCTGCTCGACGGCGACGATGCACGGCACCCCGCGACCCGAGGTGTACTCCCGGCGAACCAGGTGGCCCGGGCCCTTCGGCGCGACCATGCAGACGTCGACATCGGCCGGGGGCTGGATGTAGCCGAACCGGATGTTGAACCCGTGCGCGAAGAACAGGGCGTCGCCCGCCTTCAGGTTGTCGGCGATCGCCTCTTCGTACAAGCCGCGCTGGGCGGGATCCGGGACGAGCACCATGATGAGGTCCGCCTCAGCGCACGCGGTGGCCGGGTCGACCACTCTCAGGCCCTCCGCCTCGGCCTTCGGCCGGGACTTCGACCCCTCGGCCAGACCCACCCGCACATCCACGCCCGAGTCGCGCAGGTTCAGTGCGTGAGCGTGACCTTGCGACCCGTATCCCAGGATCGCGACCTTGCGGCCCTGGATGATCGACAGATCGGCGTCGTCTTCGTAGAACAGTTCAGCCACTTCTTCTCCTTGTACCGGTGGATCGTGCACAGTCTCTCAGGTCATTGCGCAATGAGGTCATGGGGCTACGGATACGGCGAGGAAAGCCGCGAAGATCGCCAGGTGCACCCCCGCCTGTTGCAGGGTCGCACGCCCGGGGATTACCGTCAGCGCGGCGGTGAACAGGGCGATCACCAGCAGCACGATCTGCAGCGGGCCGAGCCCCAGCACCAACTGCACGGGCAACCAGACCTGGGCGATCGCGATCGTCGGGATCGTCAGTCCGATGCTGGCCATCGCCGAGCCGAACGCGAGATTCAGACTCGTCTGCACCCGGTCGACCCGAGCAGCCTTGATCGCAGCGATCCCTTCGGGCAGCAGCACGACCATGGCGATGATCACACCGACGAAGGCGACCGGCAGTCCGGCGTTGACAACCGCTGATTCGATGGTCGGCGACAGCGTCTTGGCCAGACCGACCACGGCGACCAGTGAGACCATCAGGAGTCCCAGGCTGGTCCACGCATCACGCATCGACGGCGGATCGGCGTGTTCGTCCTCGTCGGTCGAGCCCTCGTGGATGAAGTACTCGCGGTGACGAACCGTCTGTACGAAGACGAACAGCAGGTACAGCGCCAACGACGCCACGGCGGCGAACGCCAACTGACCGCCGGTGAAGGTCGGTCCCGGCGCGCTCGTGGTGAATGTCGGCAGAAGCAGCGTCAGCGCCGCCAGGGCCGCGATCGTGGACAATGCGGACCCAGCGCCTTCGGAGTTGAAATACACGATGGGGCGGCGCAGCGTCGCCGACAGCAGCGAGAAGCCGACGATGCCCGCCGTGGTGATCATCAACGCGCTGAACACTGTGTCCCGGGCCAGGGTTTCCGCCTTGGCGCCGCCCGAGGCCATCAGGGCCACGATCAGCCCCACTTCGATTACCGTCACCGAGACCGCGAGCACCAAGGAGCCGAACGGTTCGCCGACCCGGTGGGCCACGACTTCGGCGTGATGGACGGCTGCCAGCACCGCCGCGATCAGGACCAGGACGACGAGGCCCGCGAACAGTCCACCGATCTCACGCCCCCACACCCCGAGCAGAACCACAAGGCCGATCAGCGGTGCAGCCCGCGCGGCGATACGCACGCTCAGGCCGAGCGGTCGACGGGCCTCAGCGAGCGGTCCGAGATACCCTTACCACCGCGTCCGACTGCAACCATCCCGGACTGGACGAGTTCCTTGATCCCATACGGCTCGAGGACTCGCAGCAGAGCCTCCAGTTTGTCGCGACTGCCGGTCGCTTCGATCGTGACTGTCTCCGGGGCCACGTCCACCACCTTGGCCCGGAACAGCGTGACGATCTCCAGCACGTTGGAACGCATGCCCTTGTCCGTCTTGACCTTGACCAGGACGAGTTCCCGCTGAACCGAGTTGCCCTCGTCCAGTTCGACGATCTTGAGCACGTTGATCAGCTTGTTGAGTTGTTTGGTCACCTGCTCGAGCGGCAGCCGGTCGACGTTGATCGCGATGGTCATGCGGCTGACCTCAGGGTTCTCCGTAGGACCCACCGCCAGCGACTCGATATTGAAGCCCCGGCGACTGAACAGGCCCGAGATGCGCGCGAGCACACCCGGCTTGTTCTCGACCAGCACGGACAGTGTGTGGCGGGTCATCAGTCCTCCCTTTCCCAGGCAGGCGCGAGATTGCGCGCAGTGGTGATCAGATCGTTGCTCGTGCCGGCGGGGACCATCGGCCAGACCATCGCGTCGCGGTGGACCTGGAAATCGATGACGACCGGCGCGTCGTTGAGGCTCATGGCTTTCTCGATCACGACATCCACCTGGTCGCGGCTGTCGGCGCGCAGCCCGTAGCATCCGTACGCCTCGGCCAGTTTCACGAAGTCCGGGAACTGGTGGGACTGCAGGTCGGTGTTCGAGTAGCGCTCGTTGTAGAACAAGGTCTGCCACTGCCGGACCATGCCCAAGCTGGAGTTGTTGATCAGGGCTACCTTGATCGGGATGTGGTTGATCGCACAGGTGGCAAGTTCCTGGTTGGTCATCTGGAAGCAGCCGTCCCCGTCGATCGCCCAGACCACCGAATCCGGCGCACCGGCCTTGGCCCCCATGGCCGCCGGCACCGCGTATCCCATCGTGCCGAGCCCGCCGGAGTTGAGCCAGTGGCCGGGCTGTTCGTAGTCAATGAACTGGCTGGCCCACATCTGGTGCTGCCCGACACCGGCGCAGTAGATCGCGTCCGGCCCGACGATCTGACCGAGCCGTTCGATGACGTACTGCGGCTCGAGGGCGTCGGGGTGCTCCTCGTAGCCCAGCGGGAAACGCTTCTTCCACCCGTTGAGCACCTCCCACCAGTCGGCGATGTCGATGTCGTCCTTGCGGGTGGCCATCGCGTCGATGAGCCCGCGGATGGTCGCTTTGGCGTCGCCCACGATGGGAACATCGGCGTGGCGGTTCTTGCCGATCTCGGCGGGGTCGATGTCGGCGTGGATGACCTTGGCGTCCGGCGCGAACGAGTCGAGCTTGCCCGTGACCCGGTCGTCGAACCGGGTGCCGAGCGCGATCAGCAGGTCACTCTTCTGCAGCGCGCCGACCGCCGGCACCGTACCGTGCATACCTGGCATGCCGAGGTTCTGCGGATGGCTGTCCGGGAACGCGCCGCGGGCCATCAGCGTGGTCACGACCGGGATGCCGGTGAGTTCTGCCAGTTGCAGCAGTTCGGGTGCCGCCCCCGAGCGCACGATCCCGCCGCCGACGTAGAGGACCGGCCGCTTGGATTTGGTGATCATCTTGGCGGCTTCTTTGATCTGCTTGCCGTGCGGCGTGGTCGTCGGCCGGTAGCCCGGCAACTCAAGCTCGTCGGGCCATTCGAAGGTTGTTTGGGCGGCCAGGGCGTCCTTGCTGATGTCCACAAGGACCGGCCCCGGCCGCCCAGTGCCCGCCAGGTGGAACGCCTCGGCGATCACACGCGGGATCTCCGCGGGATCGGTCACGAGGTAGTTGTGCTTGACGATCGGCATGGTGATGCCGGAGATGTCAGCTTCCTGGAAGGCGTCTGTGCCGATCGCGGCACTCGGCACCTGGCCGGTGATCGCGACGATCGGGACCGAGTCCATGTAGGCATCGGCGATGGGGGTGACGAGGTTGGTGGCTCCGGGGCCGGACGTTGCCATGCAGACGCCGACCTTGCCGGAGGTCTGCGCATAGCCCTCCGCGGCGTGACCTGCGGCCTGTTCGTGGCGCACGAGGATGTGACGTACTTGCTTGGAGTCCATCAAGGGGTCGTAGGCGGGCAGGATCGCGCCGCCCGGGATGCCGAACACGGTGTCGACACCGGCATGCTCCAGCGACTTGATGAGACTGGCCGCACCGGTCATGTGCTCTGCCATTGCGCTTCCTTCCAATGAAAAACCCCCCGACCCGCAACGGGTAACGGAGGGTAGCGCGCCTGTGCCTTCTGGGCTCAGACGCGCTCACTTACGAGAATAACCTTGCTCACAGGCTCAGAGTAACCTGCCGCACCCACGCTGCCAACCCGGGGGCGGCGACTTTGGACCCAGCACGCCAACTGGTGACCAGATCCGACCAAAGTCCCCGCTAGTGCGGCCATCCACAGGCGATCCACGCCGGCCCGCGATGCCCCGCAAGATTGACGCGTGCCCCGAATCAGCGCTGCGACCATCCAGCTCTTGCGCAGGCAGGACAATGTCATCGCAGACTGGCAGGTCCCACAGATGCGCCGCGCCATGCAGCGAGCCGGGGCGACCGGTTTGTGGACCCGCGTCACGTCACGGGTCTACCTCGCCGCACCGTGCAACCCGACGGAGCAGCAACGACTGTGGGCCGCCGCACTGCATTGCGGCCCCGATGCATGTCTCGCCGGGCGTTCTGCTCTGATCGCGGCCGGGTGGCGGGGGACGGTGTCGTGGCCGCTTCAGGTCCTGACACCGGAATCCACGCGAGTCCGTCGTTCGCCGGCATGGGTGGCTGTCCATCGGTCGAGAGCGCCTTTCACGAAGGAAGTACGAGGACTCCCAAGGGTGAACACGGACTTGGCCATCGTCCAAGCGGGCGGCTGGGCACGAACGCCGCGCGAGACCATGTTCGTGGTCATCTCATCGCTGCAACAACGCCTCAGCAATCCAGCCCGGATCCGCGCACTACTGGATTCCCGCCCCCAAGCACCTCGACGATCCCTGATCGCCGAACTCGTGGCCGAGTACGCATCAGGTGTATCGAGTATGAACGAACGCGAGTTCGTCCGGATCTGCCGCGCGCACGGGCTGCCCGCCCCCGTACGCCAGTCCCGCCGCAGAGACTCCAGGGGTCGCGATCGCTACATCGACGCAGAGTTCAGATCGAGCGACGGTCGCCTCATCATGGTCGAGATCGACGGAATGCAGCACCTCGACCCTGAGAACTGGAGCGAGGACATAACGCGTCAGAACCGCTTGGTAGTACGCACTGGCGGCCTGGTTCTGCGCGTTTCGACGTTCATGCTCCGGCATGAACCGGGGCCGTTCGTGGACGACCTGAAGGAAGCGATCGAGGGACTTTGGGCGTATCGCGTCAGCTAGTGGCCAGAACTGACCAAAGTCCAGGGCGTAGGAGCCTACAGCGCGTCGGCACCGCGCTCCCCCGTGCGCACGCGCACCACCGCATCCACCGGGGTGACCCAGACCTTGCCGTCGCCGATCTTGCCGGTGCGCGCCGCTGCGACGAGTACATCCACGAGGTGGTCGACGTCCTCGTCCTCACTGAGGACGTCGACCCGCACCTTGGGCACCAGGTCCACGACATACTCGGCCCCGCGGTAGACCTCCGTGTGCCCACGCTGACGGCCGTAGCCGCTGGCCTGGGTCACGGTCAGTCCTTCGACGCCTTGTGCGTGCAGGGCAGCGCGTACCCGATCCAGCGCATATGGCTTGATGATGCCTGTGATCAGTTTCATGCGTCAGTCACACACAGCGCCATGGGAGGCCGAACCCACCAGCCGCGCGTACTTGCTCAGAACCCCGCGTTCGTAGCGCGATGGTAACGGCGTCCAACCCGCCCGTCGGCGGTCGAGTTCCGCGTCTTCCACGAGCAAGTCCAGCGTGCGGGCGCCGATGTCGATGCGGATGCGGTCCCCGTCCTCGATCAACGCGATCGGACCACCGTCGACCGCCTCCGGTGCCACGTGGCCGACGCACAACCCGGTCGTCCCGCCGCTGAACCGGCCGTCGGTGATGAGCATGACGTCCTTGCCCAGACCTGCGCCCTTGATGGCGCCGGTGATCATGAGCATCTCCCGCATCCCGGGGCCACCCTTGGGCCCTTCGTAGCGGATCACCACCACGTCCCCGGCCTGGATGGTTCCGTCCTCCAGGGCCGCCATGGCCGCCTGCTCGCGCTCGAACACCTTCGCCGTGCCCTCGAAGAGGTCGACCGGCACCCCGGCGTTCTTGACCACGGCCCCATCGGGGCACAAGGTGCCGGACAGGATCGTGATGCCACCCTGCTGGTCCAAGGCCGAGCCCACCGCGTGCAAGATCTTGCCGTCGGGATCGGAGGGCTCGAGTTCCGCGAGGTTCTCCGCGACAGTCTGGCCCGTGACGGTCAGGCAGTCGCCGTTCAACAGTCCGGCATCCAGCAGCGCCTTCATGACCACCGGCAAACCCCCGACCCGATCCACATCGCTCATCACGAACCGGCCAAACGGTTTGAGGTCCCCGAGCAACGGAACCCGGGATCCGATCCGGTGGAAATCCTCGAGTTCGAGGTCCACATCGGCCTCATGGGCCATCGCCAGCAGATGCAGGACCGCATTCGTCGAGCCACCAAGCGCCATGAGCACCGTGATCGCATTCTCGAACGCCCCGCGGGTCATGATGTCGCGGGCTGTGATCCCTTGCCGGATCAAGTTGACGACCGCCTCCCCGGACCGGCGGGCGTAGGAGTCGCGGCGCCGGTCTACTGCCGGGGGGGCGGCTGAACCGGGAAGGGACAGTCCCATCGCCTCGCCGATACTGGCCATCGTGTTGGCCGTATACATGCCGCCGCAGGCCCCCTCACCGGGGCAGATGGCGCGTTCGATCTCATCGACCTCTTCGCGCGTGATCAGCCCGCGGGCACAGGCGCCGACCGCTTCGAACGCGTCGATGATAGTGACATCCCGGTCCCCGACCTTGCCCGGCAGGATGGACCCGGCGTACACGAACACCGAGGCGACATCCAGCCGCGCGGCGGCCATCATCATGCCGGGCAGGCTCTTGTCGCAGCCGGCGAACGTGACCATGCCGTCGAGCATCTCGGCGTTCATGACGGTCTCCACCGAATCGGCGATGATCTCCCGGCTCACCAGCGAGAAGTGCATGCCCTCGTGCCCCATGCTGATGCCGTCGGACACCGAGATCGTTCCGAACTGCAGGGGGAAGCCGCCGGCGGCGTGCACCCCCTCCTTGGCCGCTTTGGCCAAGCGATCAAGCGAAAGGTTGCAGGGAGTGATCTCGTTCCAGCTCGACGCCACACCGATTTGCGGCTTGTCGAAATCCTGGTCGTTCATGCCCACCGCGCGCAGCATGCCCCGCGCCGGCGCCCTCTCCAGGCCGTCAGTGACAACAGAACTGCGCGGTTTCATGTCAGCCATGGCGTCAGCGTAGCGCTGTGGCACACCGGCCTGGTCGGGGTATGCGCACCACCTGCGACACTGAAACGGATGTACTCGACCTTCACATTCGCCAGCGCTGACGGCACAGAACTGCTCGGCTGGACCAACAACGGCGACGGCCCGGCCGTCGTGGTCTGCAACGGGCTGGGCGTGCCGCCGGAGGCTTGGCCCCGGCTTCTGGACCACCATTGCGGATATCGGGTCGTGGGCTGGAACCACCGTGGTGGCCTGGGATCGGGGCGCCCTGCCGACCCGGAACGCATCCGGGTCGAGGATCATGTCGCCGACGCCAAGGCACTGATGGAGCACGCCGGCGTGGAGCGAGCCCTGCTCGTGGCATGGTCGCTCGGGGTGAACATCAGTTTCGAGATCGCCGCGGAGCACCCGGACAAGGTCGCGGGGATGCTGATGTGCGCCGGCGTCCCCGGCGGGACCTTCGACGCCGCGTTCGCCGCCCTGCTGGTGCCGAAACCTTTGCGGAAGGCTTCCGGGCTCGCGGTGAGCCGGGTCGGCCAACTGATGGGCAAGCCGTTGACCGTGCTGGCCAGGACGGTTCCGAAGGGTCCTGCGTTCGCCGAGATTCTGCGCCACAGCGGTTTCATGCTGCCGAGCGCACGGACAAGGGACGTGGTGCCGTGGATCCGCGCGTTCCTGGAACACGATTTCGAGTGGTATTTCCGCCTGATGGTGGCCGCCGCCGACCACGAACCGATGGACCCCTCGTTCGTGGCTTGCCCGATCACGGTGGTGGCCGGCGGCTTCGACACCATGACGTCTATGCGGGATGTCGTCGGATTCGCCAGCCGGATCGATCACGCCGAGGTACACGTCCTGCAAGGCACCCACTTCGTCCCGCTGGAGTTCCCCGACGAGATCATGGCCATGCTGGACGGCCTGCTCCTGCGAAGCGACCTGGCCGGACAAGCACGCCGCGAGGTCCTCGAGCGCAGCGACGACGAGGCACCGATCCTGGAATCGACTGTGATCGACCTGCGGGATGGCACCCGAACCACGGGCTGAGTCGCGGCAACGATCACAGCGAGCAGCCCCCGCCGGAACGAACAGGCCGGGTGTTCCCTGCCAAAGCCGACCTAGGCCAGTTCCACCATCGTCAGGGGCGGCGACGTCGGGGCGGCCGAACCGCCGGCCGGCTCGACGGTCACCGAAAGCATCCGGGTGTCATGCAGATCCGCGTCGATCGGCGCTGCCGCATGGCCTGTCGCGTCCGGGGCCCATGTGCCCGACGGCGACGGATTGCCCGCGTCGTCGTATGCCCATACCTGGTACACCATGCCCTTGTCCGGAGTCGGGACCTCGCTTCCCATGACCATCGCCTCGTCGCGTTCCATCGAGATCACCACGGTGGAATCGGCACCGGGGATCCCGAGTGGCATGATCTTGGCATCCTGCGCAGTGACCAGGCTCATGACTTCATCGCTGTGCTTGTTCATCGCGGTGATGGTCTGGTGGTGCGACCAGAGGTTCCCCGCCAGAACGACAGCCACCAGGACCGCCGCGGCGGTGGCCAGCCAACTGATCCGACGGGTGAGGTCGCGTCGCTTCAGCCCGACCACATTTGCCGGCGGCAATTGCGGCACCGTGCCGATCGCCGACATCACGGAGTCCCGCAGATCTGAAACATCAGCACCCGACTCGGCGTACGCGAGGCTCGCGGTCGTCTCCGCGAGTTCTGCGACCTCCCGGCGGCAGTCCTCGCACTCCTCGAGGTGTGCCTCGAAGAGTGCGACCTCGTCAGCGTCGAGTGCATCCAGTACGTACGGACCGACCAGCAGATGAATGGATTCGGTCATGAGTCCACTCCTAACGCATCACGCAGGCGGATCAGGCCATCACGCAATCGGGTCTTGGCGGTGCCAACGGGGATATCGAGTGCCGCCGCGACCTGGGTATGGGTGTAGCCACGGTAGTAGGCCAGTTCGATGGCCTCGCGCTGAAGTCCGGTCAGGTCTTCCAGAGCGCTGCGGACGCGCCGGATCTCGAACCTGCGCTCGACGTCGGCGATGACATGGTCATGCGGGCGCTCGAACTCCGCGGGCCCCACCCGGTGGATCCGGTCGGCACTGGCCTGCTCGGAGCGGATCCGGTCCACCGAACGCCGGTGTACCAGAGTGAAGATCCACGAGCGAACCGAACCCCGGCTGGCATCGAACCGGGCCGCCTGCGACCACACATGCAAGAAGGCCTCCTGGGTCACATCGCGGGCCATCTCCGGGTCGCGCACGACCCGCACGGCCAGTCCGTATGCGGCCGAGGCGTAACGTTCCAACAACTGCTCGTAGGCGCGCTCATCCCCGCGAGCTGCCGCATTGAGCAGGTCCTGGTCGTCCGCCCGGCGGGGCATGCCCCCGTCTTCGGTATCTGGACTCGTTCGCATCGTCAGTTCCGGTCCCCTTCTGAACCGTTGCGCGAGCGTGCGGACCGCGCACAACACAGCATGCTCGGCCCACGACCGCCTGTCGACCCGCTCATGTCCAGTGATTCGTCACCCTGGCCGGTCCGGATTGGTGACGGGCGCGCTCCTCGCCCGGGAGTGCATGCACAAAGCGCCGCCATTGTGGACGGTCCGCTTCCGCTGCTCGAACGGGAGCCTGAACACCCCGCCCGTTCTCACAGCGCGGACATGGCCTTCCATTGCTTCCACGGGTAGTTCCAGTACGAACCGGGGGTCCCGTTCCAGGTCTCCATGCGCCGCCCGGTGTTCGTCGTGATCGTGACATCGCCGGGCTGCACGTGGTTGAAGAACCACTTGGCTGGCCCGACGTTCAAGTTGGTGCACCCGTGGGAGCCGTTCCACAACCCGATGCGTGAAGTGGCCCACGGGGCCCCGTGCACGAACTCACCGCTCGGGGTGATCCGGACCGCATAGGGGACCTGCAGGTCGTAGAACTCATCGGTGAGACCGAGCTGATCGCTGGTCATCCGTTGCCAGCGGTACTTCTCCCCGGTGATGATCTTGATTCCGGAGCGGGTCGCGAATCCGGGTTTCCCCAGACTGACCCCGAACACCTTCACCAACCGGCCGTTGCGGAAGACCCGCATCTGGTGGGTGTTGGAGTCGATCTTGGCGATGAACGATCGTGACGTACGGAAACTGTCGGTTCGGCTGGTGGTCTTGCCACCGATCCAACGCGTGCTCGCGTCGGAGTTCAGCACCACTTTGCGCAGAGTCAGCTCGACATCGATCCGGGTCTTCCCCGGCCAGAAGTTCTTGGGCCGGTAGACAGCGGTCGTGGTGTTGATCCACGCCCATGACCCTGGCGGGAGGTCCTTGCGCGAGGTGACCAGCATCGCGGCCTCGGCCTTCGCCTTGTATCGCACCGGCGCCGAGAACGTGGCTGTGATCAACTGCCCCACACCCACCTTGCCGCTGGACGGAGTGACCGTGACCCGGACCCGTTCGATGTTCTTACGCGGCTTCTTGGGCTTCTTGGTCCTCTCGGGCTGCGGCGTCGGCGACACCGTTGCCGACGGATCCGGCGATGGGTCGGCCGCTGCGGGCGTGGGAGCACCGAGTAATGCGAACCCAACAACGAGTGCGCAGATTGAGGCGTTGAGGCGGACTTTCACACTTCAAGTGTGCGACATACCCACGACATGGTCCGGCGTCAGGGCGCGACTCGGCGTGCCACGGCACGCCCCTTCTTCAGGTAGACACGCCACGCGTGATACGCCTTTGTGTAGGGATTGCGGGCGTACAGCAACGAACCCTTACGCAGCTGCCGGACCTTGATCGGTACGACCCGGTCGGCCTGTAGCGCGGCGCCGGCCGCTTCCTCGATGGCGGGTACGGTCGGCTCGCCGGAGTTGACGACACCTGCGACCTGCTTGGCAAGTGTGCGCAGGACCCGGTCGAGTGAGGCGGCCTGTGACGCCTTCTGCCACGCCCTGAACGGCACGGCTCGGCTGGGCACCACCAATGCTGGGACGGAGTAGTCGATGGACATGTCCGCCAGTTGGGAGAGCCGGCCATCACCGGTGGAGAGGATCGTTATTGGGTCGTGCGACGCACCGGTGAACGTCCAAGTGTTCCCGGTCAGGTCGACGCTGTCGCCGGAAACACTCTGGAGCACCTCGGAGCACGATTCGGGGATGGTCAACACCGCGTCCCGCGCCTGCTCGAAAGAGGCCGACCACCCTTGCGCCGGCGTTTCGAACCGGCCGGCGTTGACCCACCACCGGGCTCGGGGTCGCTTCAGGTAGCCTAGTGCCTTCTTCCGATCCTTCATGCGCAGCCCGGACGCGGTGATCGCGCCATAGGTCCCGGCGTCAGCAGCGACGACCCGGTCGATCGACACGCCGCCCACCTGGAAGCGCTGCGGGGTCAGGGCCAACCGAGTGGTGCTGGTGGTCACCGATCCGCCGGCCAGCAAGGCCACCTGCGAATCCAAGCACGCCGCGCTGATCGTCCGGATGGCCTCTGGCGCCGGCACCGGTTCCGCGGCAGCCGGCACAGCGAGCACCCCGCTCAGCAGTGCGGTCAGCGCGGCGGTCGAGGCTGGGCGCATGCGCTTCAGGCTACCTGAGGCGCCGTCAACGCACCGCGGTCGTGCGCGGGGTGCTGCGCCGTTCGCGAAGCGGGCTTTGGTGATCTTCCGGTTAGGTTGGCGCGTTCTGGTTAGGACTCCGACTTCCGGTTCGGCCCTCAGGCCACCCATGCGCCGAACGCGAACCCGCGAACCGAACGCGAACCCGAGAACCGAACGCGAACCCGCGGGGCTGGGCGTCACACATCCACCAACCCTCACTGGTCAGGCGCCCCCAGCCCTGTCTCGGCGGGTGCGCGCCCATGGACCGCGCAGTCACCGCGGCAACTGGGTGATCTCCACATCGACCCCGAGGCCCTGGCTGGCGCCCCCGGCGTAGATGCCCTTCAGCGGGGGCACATCTGCGTAGTCGCGACCCCGTGCGACCAGCACGTGCGCCGATCCAACGGTCCGGTCATTGGTCGGGTCCAAGCCCTCCCAGCCCCCGTTCCAGACCTCGACCCATGCGTGAGACTCGCCACGGACGGTCTCCCCGAGAGCGTCTTCCTCGACATGCAGGTACCCCGATACGTAGCGCGCTGGGATCCCGGCCGAACGCAGCAAGGACAGCATGGCGTGCGTGAAGTCCTGACAGACTCCGCTGCCGGCAGCCCACGCCTCACTCGCGGTCGTCGACACCGTGGTGGCTCCCGCGGCATACGACATCCGGTCGCGCACCATCTCGTCGCAGAGGATCACCGCGTCGCGGGGGGTCGCCTGAGCACGCAGCAGCCCCACAAGATCTGCCCGGCCCTCATCGGCAAGGGCATCATCGACGTAGGAGCTGGTGACCAGGTATTCACACCACCGGTCGAGCACCCTGGGTTCGGCCAGCGCCTCCCACGTGACCCCTGGCGCGCGGTGGTATCCGCCAGCCGTGTCTACCGTGCTGGTGGAGATCACTTCGAGCACGTCGTGCGGTTCATGGGTGTCGAACGACTCCACCGCGGCACCCCAGTAGTCGGTGTAGACCAGAACGGCTGCGCGCGGTTCGACCCGCAGTTCGTGACTGATCAGCACCTGACCGTCGTCGTCCAACGGCGTCATCCGCACCTCGTTGAACGACGAGACCACCGGCGAGGCGTAGCGATAGCCGGTGCGGTGCTGGATGCGTAGGCGACGTCCTGGCATCAGTTGCTCCAGACGATCGTGCCGACCGGCCGGAAGAAGGCCGTCGCTACCACGTCGGAGGCGCGCGCGCTGGACTGTTGGACCAGTTCGACGAGGCCGTCCACCTCGTCGGGCGTCGGCTGCACGGCGTACTCCAGTTGTGACCGCAACAGTCCCACTTCCCGCAGCAGGTCACCGCCATCGCTGGCACCACGGGCAGCCAGACCGCGCACAGCTTCCTCGGCGGTGGACGAGCTGACTCGCATGGAGCGCGGGAAATCCCCGTCCAGCAGCAAGAACTTGCGGGCTTCGTCGCCGGTCATCGGGTGCTGCGTGCGCAGGAACGCGTTCAGCGCCGCCGCTGCACGCAGTGTGGCCACCGGACCGCCCTCCGGCCACAGTTGGTCGTGGCGCACCGCCAGCACACGGGCCATCATGTCCAGCCTTTCCAGGGAGCGGCCCAGCGACAGGAACAGGTATCCCTCATCGCGCGGTACGGTCCAGTCGACCTGTCCCACCACGACCGCGAGCCGTTCGACCACCCGGTACAGCGCGTAGGCGGGACTTGTGGCCACCATGGGACCGCGGATGCCTGCCAGGTGTGCAGCATTGAGTGCCTCGAAAACATCTGCTGACAGCGACTCCCGGACACCGCGGGCGTTCTCCCGCGCCATGGTGATCGATCCCGAGATCGTTGCCGGGTCCGCCGAGTTGCCGACGACGGCCGTGACCAGTTCGGCCGCGTCCGACGCCGACTGCGGGGACAACGACAATGCGTCGAGCAGCACCGCCGCCGCCAACTCCTCGGGTACCGTGCGCTCCTCGACCATCAACTGGTGGTGCTCGGCCAGCAAGCGGGAAGTTGCCTCAGCCCGCTCCAGGTAGCGGCCGATCCAGAAGTAGGACTCGGCGATCCGGCTCAACATGACGCCTCCCCCGGATCCGGTGCCGCAGGGATGCCGGACGGCATGGCGCCCTGCTGCTGCTGGTTCTCCTGCTGACGCATCCGCTCGTCGTGGGTGGTCGGGGAATGCACACGCGCCGGTACCGCCGCCAGCACACGTGTGAGCCGTGGCGTGGGCCGCTCGGGAGGTGTGTACCGCGCGGACTCGTCCTGGTCGGCCACGACCCAGGTGTCCTTGGACCCGCCGCCCTGGCTGCTGTTGACGACCAGCGAACCCTCCGGCAGGGCCACCCGGGTCAGGCCTCCGGGCAGGACGTAGATGTCGTCCCCGTCGTTGACGGCGAAGGGCCGAAGGTCGACGTGGCGCGCGGCCAGGTCGCCGCTCTCGACCAGCGTCGGGCAGGTGGAGATCCGCACGATGCGCTGCGCGATCCAACTGCGGGGATCCTGCTGGACCCGCTGCGCGAGCGCGGCCAGTTCCTCATCGGAGGCCTGGTCCCCCACGACCAGTCCGTAACCGCCGGATCCGTCCACCGGCTTGAGTACCATCCGGTCGAGCCGCTCGAGCACGAACTCGCGCTGCTCGGCGTCCTGCAGATCGTAGGTGTCGATGTTGGGGAGGATCGCCCGCTCGCCCAAGTAGTACTCGATCAGTGCCGGTACGTACGGGTAGATGGCCTTATCGTCCGCGACACCGTTGCCCACCGCGTTGGCGACCGTGACCCGCCCGGCGCGGGCGGCGTTGAGCAGTCCGGGGATCCCCAGCACGGAGTCCGGCCGGAAGTGGACGGGGTCGATGTAGTCGTCGTCGATGCGGCGGTAAAGCACATGGACGGGCCTCGCGCCGCGGACCGTGCGCATCCAGACCTGGTCGTCGCGGCAATAGAGGTCCCGGCCCTCAACGAGTTCGACACCCATTCGGCGGGCCAGGAACGCGTGTTCGAAGTGCGCCGAGTTGTGCACGCCCGGGGTGAGAACGGCCACCTGCGGGTCGGCCACGCCGGCGGGTGCGGCAGCGAGCAGCGCGTCAAGAAGTTGTTCCGGGTACTCGGCCACAGGCTGCACTCGCTGGTCGCTGAACAACTCCGGGAGCACGTGCGCCAGCGCCCGTCGGTTCTCCAGGACGTACGAGACGCCCGAAGGGCACCGCAGGTTGTCCTCGAGCACGGCGAAGACCCCTTGTTCGTCGCGGATCAGGTCGATCCCCGCCACGTGAATGCGCACCCCGTTGGGCGGGTCGATCCCCCAGGCCTCCCGGTGGAAGTGTTTGGAACTGGTCACCAGCTTGCGGGGCACGATCTCGTCGTCGAGCACGCGCCGGGACCCGTACACGTCGGCCAGGAACATCTCGAGCGCCCGGATCCGCTGCGCCACCCCCTGTTCGATGACCCGCCATTCCGCCGCACTGAGCAGACGCGGGACCAGGTCGAGCGGGAGGGGCCGTTCCTTGCCGGCGAGACTGAAGGTGATGCCCTGCCGGTTGAAGTACGCGTCGATCAACCGGCCACGATCGGCCAGTCCCTGATCCCCGAGACCCGCCAGGACGGTCTTGAGCGCCTCGACGGCGTCGACGTCCGCGAGGTCGCCGTCCATCTCCGGATACGGCGGGAGTACCGAGTCGATACCGGCCACGGGACAATCCTGCCACTGCGGTCTGGAAGCGTGACGGCGGGAGCCGACTCAGCGGTTGAGCATGTCCGAAAGCAGAGTGATCCCTGCGTCGAGGCGCTGGGGACCGGCTACCACAACCGCGTCGGGGTACAGCCGCCGATAGCGCTCGAAGGCCTGGTCCCTGCCGCCAGGGTCGTCGCGGATTCCGTCTGGCTCCCATGGAATGTCGGGCGCCAGCAGCATGGTCAGGTCGTAGGCGTTCGCGTCCACCGCGGCCAGCAGGGTCTGTGTGAACGACTCCGCCCCGCTGTCGTATCCGGGCCGGGCCGTGCACGCGCAGAGGTGCCACACCGCCGGAGTGGCCACGGTGCCGTCGCAGAGCAGAACACCGCCTCCCGACGTGGCGCGAAGGACGACCTCCGCCGCCGCTTGCGCACCCTGATGCATCAGCGATGTCGCGATCTGTTCACGAAACGACCAGGCGTGGCCCGCCGGGAGCATCTGTGCCAGCAGCCGACCTTGTTCCGGTACCACAGCCACGGGGATCGCACGTTCCTCCAACCATCCGTGCAAGTGGTGGACGAGGCTGGTCTTCCCGCTGGACTCCGGGCCGACGACGGCGACTCGAAGACCGTCAGGCAACCGATTGATCGTTGGTCGGCTTGGCCTGCGATGCTGCGGATTCGTCCGTCGTCTCCGGTGCCGGCGCGGCCTGGGCTTCCGCGGATTCACTGCCCGGCTTCGTCGCCGGCTCAGCCGCTGGTTTGACCGCCGGCTTCTTCGCGGCGGACTTCGCGCGCTTCTTCTTCGGGGCAGGCCTGGCCGGGGCAGCTGCGTCTGCGGGCGGGGTGGCCGGCGCGTTCGGCTCGGCAACCGGTTCACCGGGTTCGGTCGACGGCTCTTCGCCAGCAGCGCGCACCTTGTCGGCCGCCTCGTACGCCGCTTCGGATGTCGACAGCGCCGCCTTGTCCGCGGCCTCCGTGGCAGCCTCGGACACCTTCTCCGCCTGCTCGGCCAGTTCCGCAGCGGCATCCGCGGTGGATTGCGCCACTGCGTCGACCGCGCGGGTGGCCGTGCGGGCAGCCGCCTCCGCCGTGCTTCCCGCTTGCGCTGCCGCCTCGGCCGCGGCATCGGCGACGTTGGAAGCCCCACCTGCGGCCTTCTCCGCGACGTCCGCAACCGTGGCGGCGGCCGTGGCTGCCGTCCGGGTCACACCGTCGGCCATGTCGTCGGCAACCACCCCGGCCTTGCGCACCCACTGCTCACGCCGGCCGTTCTCGCGCCGCTTGCTCCATAGGACCCCCGCCGCGACAGACCCGATCGCTACTCCCACTGCCACTATCCGACGCATGTGCACCCTCCTTGACATCTCCTATCCGCCAGCCTGCCACGAGCGGCGGGAAGCCGACAGGCGGACCTCGGGATTGGACGGGAACCGGCACCTGGTTCGCGCCGTCCTAGGACCATGCGAGTCGATCACCGGGTGGAACTTCCCGACCTACGGAATGCCTCTGGGCGATTGCGGTTCTCGATCACCGCAGCCGAGCAGCATGACGACTTCCGGCTCATGGTGCTCGACTGCGACGGGCGGGTGCAACTGCGCATGCCGGTCGCCGTTCAGCCGCCACGCACTCCGGTGCAGCTCACGGGGTTCCCGCGCGGTGAATTGTTCTTGGTGTGCGCGTTCATGGGAGATGACCTGATCTGGTCGGCGCCCGTCCAGGCGGGGTAGTCCTTCGGGCGGACGGTCGTTGATGCTCGGTGGCCGCGATTGTGACGAAGCTGCTGGTCCATCCTGCGCTTCGTTACGAAGGTGCGCGGTCTGAGCGGACCCAACCCCGCACCTTCCTCACAATCCGGGGCCGGACTCCACAACTTCGTGACAGAAGCCTCACGGGGCGGGAACACCTCTCCAACCGTCTCACGAACCCGTCGAAGGATCCGGATCCGTCAGCGGCCAACGCCCACGGGTAGCCTCGCCGCATGGGCAATTTCGAGGTCATCTCGACACCCACCGACGAACGACTCGACCTCGAGGTCTATCGCGAAGTCGGCACGGTGGTCGGTTCGTACCTGGCACAGGCGACCAGCACCCCGGTCACGGCCGCGCTCAAAGACGCCCTGGCCGAACCGGTCGATCCCTCCCAGATCCTGAACACGGCCCTCGGTTTCGCCAATGTCGTGGCGCTGTTGGCCCTTTCCGTCACCCAGGAGGAGGCGGCCGCCGCCCGAGTGGTGCGCGACACGTTGCGACTCGGCAACGGCGACGAGGACCCCGACGCCGAGATCCTGATCCTGCGCATCCTGGAGCCGATCGACCGGGTTCCAAAGCAGATCACCGGCCAGACCCTGGTGTCGCTGGCCAACTACGGGGACATGGCCGTGAAACTCACCGACGAGTTGAAGATTCCACGCCAGACGCTGGCCTCAGCGGTCTCCGCCGCCGCCGCACGGGTGGGCTGAGCGGGGCGGCGAACCGGCCATGGGTTCCCCTGCAAAGGCCGACGTTGATCCATAGGCTCATGGTGTGGCCAGAGCCGTCTATGTGACATCGATGGAAGCCGCCAGTGGGAAGTCGATGATCTCGCTGGGTCTCATGGAAGCCTTCAGCAGGCACTCCTCGCGGGTCGGCTACTTCCGTCCCGTGGTCGCAAGCGGCGACACCGACGACAACACCATCGACCTCATCCGCCGCCGGTACGCGCTGGCCCAGACCTACGAGCAGTCGTACGGCATCACGACCGATCGCACGCGCGGTGTGGGGTCGCTGCACGACGCCGATGGACTGATCTCGGAGATCATGGGCAAGTTCGATGCGCTGGCGGCCGCGTGCGATGTGGTGCTGGTCGAGGGCACCGACTACACCGGCGCGAGCGCAGCGTTCGAATTCGAGCTCAATGTGACCATGGCACTGAATCTGGCGGCCCCGGTGCTCATGGTGCTCAGCGCACACCACCACCGGCCCGACCAGGTGCGCGGTGCACTGAACGCGGCCCGGCAGTCCCTGCGCGAACACGAGGTGAATCTGCTCGGGATCGTGGTCAACCGGGTCGACTCCACATATTTCGACCTGATCAGCGACTCCTTGCCCGACCTGAAGGAACCACTCTGGGTGGTTCCTGAGGAACGCACCCTGCAACTGCCCTCGCTGCATCAGATCTGCACCGATCTGCAGGCGCATCTGCTCCTCGGATCCCGGGAGTCCTTGGACCGGGAGGTGACCGGGGTGCGGGTGGCGGCGATGACGTTGCCCAACCTGCTGGACCGCCTGCAGAACGGCGTCCTGCTGGTCACTCCCGGCGACCGCTCGGACGTCCTGCTGGCCGCCGTGACCGCGCGCTTCAGCGACAAGGTTCCGAGCATCAGCGGGGTGGTGGTCACCGGCGGGGTCGACCCAGATCCCCGCATCTTGTCGTTCGCCCGCGGGCTGGAGTCCTCGGTCACGCCGTTGCTGCTGTCCGACCGCGACACGTATGAAACCGCGAATCAGATCGCGACGTTGACCCCGCAGATCCGCTTCGGGGACGACCGCCGCATCGCCGCCGCCCTGGGCTTGTTCGAATCGGTCATCGACACCTCCGAACTCATGGAGCGGATCGAGGTGGCGGACACCACAGTGACCACGCCGTTGATGTTCGAGAACCGGCTCGTCCGTTCGGCGCGTCAACTCCGCCGCCGGATCGTGCTTCCCGAGGGTCATGACGACCGGATCCTGAGAGCGGCCGATCAACTTCTGCGCCGCTCCATCTGCGACCTGACCATCCTCGGCTCGCCGGATTCGATCTCCGACCGCGCGCGATCCATGGGTCTGGACATCAGCGGAGCCACCCTCATCCATCCCGAGCACTCGGAGCTGCGTGACCAGATGGCCGAGCTCCTGTGTTCCCTGCGCGAACGCAAGGGCATGAGCATGGACCTGGCCCACGACGCGGTCACCGACGTGACCATCTTCGGAACGCTGCTCGTGAAATCGGGACTCGCCGACGGGATGGTCAGCGGTGCCTCGCACACCACGGCTGACACCGTGCGACCGGCTTTGCAGTTGATCCGCACGAGCCCGGGGGTGTCCGTGGTGTCGAGCGTCTTCTTCATGTGTCTGGCGGACCGGGTGCTCGTGTACGGTGACTGCGCGGTCAACCCGGACCCAGACCCCCAGCAACTGGCCGACATCGCCATATCGTCGGCGGAGACCGCGGCTGCGTTCGGCATCTCGCCCCGGGTGGCGATGCTCAGCTACTCAACCGGCACTTCTGGATTCGGTGGCGATGTCGAGAAGGTGCGCGAGGCGACCGAGATCGTGCAGCACCGGCGCCCAGATCTCCCGGTGGAGGGCCCAATCCAGTACGACGCGGCCGTCGACCGTGACGTGGCCGCCAGCAAACTGCCCGGGTCTTTCGTGGCCGGGCAGGCTAACGTGCTGATCTTCCCCGACCTGAACACCGGCAACAACACGTACAAGGCCGTACAGCGCTCTGCGAAGGCGGTAGCGGTCGGACCGGTGCTGCAAGGTCTGCGCAAGCCGATCAACGATCTATCCCGCGGTTGCACCATCAAAGACATCGTCAACACCGTGACCATCACCGCCATCCAGGCGCAGGAGTCCTGATGTCGCTCGTCCTTGTGCTGAACTCGGGATCGTCGAGCCTCAAGTACGAGTTGATCGACATGACCGGGCCGTCGACCAGGGCCTCGGGACTTGTGGAACGCATCGGTGAAACCGGGTCCCGGGTCCGCCACACCGCCGGCGGTCGCGAACACGTCGTCGAACGCGCGATGGCTGATCACCGTGAGGGTTTCCAGGCGATGGCGGAGGCCTTCGAGGCGACGGAACCCGTGCCGGCGGGATCGCTGGTCGGCGTAGGTCACCGGGTGGTCCACGGCGGGGATCGATTCGCAGAGCCTGCCGTCATCGACGACGAGGTGCTCGGCGCCATCAGGGACTGCATCCCACTGGCGCCGCTTCACAATCCGGCCAACCTGCTCGGCATCGAAGTGGCCATGCTGGCATATCCCGATGTTCCCCACGTGGCCGTCTTCGACACCGCCTTCCACCAGACGATGCCCGAGTCCGCGTATCGGTATGCCATCGATGCGCGTGTTGCTGCGAGGCACAGTATTCGCAAGTTCGGTTTCCACGGGACATCGCATGCCTACGTGAGCCGTCGCGCTGCGCAGGTCCTTGGGATACCGCTGGAGGCCTCGAAGATCATCACGCTGCACCTGGGCAACGGGGCGTCTGCCTGCGCTGTGCGGCACGGACGCAGCGTCGACACCTCGATGGGGCTCACACCGATGGCCGGGCTGGTGATGGGGACCCGCTGCGGCGACATGGACCCGGGCGCACTGATCCACCTGTTGCGCACAGGGATGTCCGTCGACCAGTTGGACACGCTGCTCAATCGGGAGTCCGGACTGAAGGGGATGTGCGGCCACAACGATCTGCGCCAGATCCACGAGGCCGCTGCCGAGGGTGACGCGACAGCGGCCTCCGCGATCCAGGTCTATGTCCACAGGATCCGTGACTACCTCGGTGCGTATCTTGCAACGCTCGGAGGTGCTCACGCCATCGTGTTCACCGCCGGCGTCGGGGAGAACGACGCGGTGGTGCGCTCCAGCGTTTGTGAGAACCTTCAGCATCTGGGCATCGAGCTGGATCCGGACCGGAACTCAGCGGCGGTCCGGTCTGCCACTCCGGTGGACATCGCCACTGCTGATTCCTCGGTGCGGGTGCTCGTGATCCCGACGAATGAGGAACTCGAGATCGCCACTCAGACCCTGGCGGCGGTCTCCTAGCCACGCCACTTCAGACCCATCGGAGGCCACACTGCCGGCGGGGAGCCCGGGCCCAACGTGACATTCCTGGCGAGGTTAGAGAACGTTCACGAGGTTAGAGAAACCACGCGTGGTACTTCTAACGCCGTGAACGTTCTCTAACCTGGATCAAGAAGACGCGATCGTCTGAGTGGGCGTCGGCCACGACCCGTCCGACAAGCACCAGCGGGACGAATCCTTCCTGCCGGCACGTACGCTTCCGGCGTGGCGCCCGCGTTTTGTCACACCCTGCGTCCATGCTCGTTCTATGAGCACCAACGATGTGAACTGCCAAGACGCAGCCGACTTCGACGGACGCCTCTGGGACATTCAGCGCTTGCTGCGCAGCGGTCATGTGGAGCGGGCACGCGTCGAGTCCGCGCTGCTGATCGCCGACGCGGAATCTGGGGGCCACGACTGGGTCGCCGACCAGTTGCTGGACCTCTGGCACGAGAACCGGACATTGCGCACCGCATAGACGCCTTCAGTCGGTCGTCAACCGGTCGACCAGGTCCCCAACCAGTTTCTCGCTGATGCCCATCAGGGCCAAATAGGCATCCATACCGCCCAATTCACCGACTCGCTCCAACGCTGACGCGAGGTACTGTTCCCGGACCCCGATCACCGGGAGGAACAACTCCGGGTCGATGCCACGTCGCTGGGCACCCTCAAGCACTTCGCGCATAGCGGGCAGCAACTGGTCGTTGGTCGCCAAGTAGTCCGTGTACACGTCGGCTTCGTCCACTCCGATCGTCAACAAGGCCAGCGCAACCGCCCAGCCCGTGCGATCCTTGCCGTTCGTGCAGTGAACCAGCACCGACCCGCTGGAATCCGCGAGATCCTGCAGCCAGCGTCCGTAGGACTGCCTCGCGCTAGGCAGGTCCACCAGCGCGAGATACGCCTGCGTCATCATGGCTTCGGCGGTTCCGTCACGCAAGATGGACTCGAACTGCTGTGGGTCGGCGAACAGGTCCTCCACACCTACCTGCGAGGCCGGTGCGAAGTCGCGCAGAACGTCCAGCCACAGGTACTTGTCGGTGATCCTGACGTCAGGGGCGAGTTCCACCTCCCTGGCCGTGCGCAGATCCACGACCATCGCCAACTCCAAAGCCTCCAGGGCCGCACGGTCGGTGTCGACCACACCGGCCAGCTGTGTGGAGCGGAACAGCGTGCGCGGCCGCACCGTCCGCCCGCCGCACGCGCTTGCTCCGCCCACATCCCGCAAGTTCGGCACGCTCGCCAAGTCGATGCGCGTCGGCGCCCATCCGGGGACGGACGGTTGGGCGCTCATCACACGATTATCGCCCACGACGCGGCGATGAGCGCATCGTCCGGTGAGCGAAGTGGCCGACCGCCCTCAGCCACCTTCACCCGTGATGAAGGGTTGTCCGCATACGGAAAGGCTGTAGTTGTTCACGTTCTCCTCCGCCGCACTGACTGCTGCTTCGTTCTGCGTCAACCACTTGTCGGCCGCTGCCGCCTTCTTCGGCCCCGCCGTCACCGTGTCCGCGAGCTTCTGCACCGACTCCGCGTACAGTGCGAGGTCCTCTGCGATCGCCCCCGGCGCCACTGCCAACGCACCATTGACCAGGGCGACGAACTGACTGGGGTCCTCGACCTGCTGCTGTGCCCCGCTGGTCTTCTTCAAGTAGGCACAGAAACTGTTCGTCGCGGGCCCGGAGGGCTTCGGGGTGTCCGTTGTCTCGGGCTTGGCGGTGGTTCGAGTGGGGCTGGGTGACTGCGTCGGTGCCGGGCTCTCCATCGGCGTCTCCGAGACGCTCGGGGTGGCTGCTGGCGAGGTCGGCGGAGTCGCGGTGTCCGTCTGCGAACATCCCGCCAGCCCGATCGCCAGAATCACTGCCAGGGCCATCCGCTTCATGCCGCACTCCTTCCGGCCCTGCCACTTCGGCGCGGGATCTGGAACGTCCACGCTATCGAACGCTCAGAAGTGGTCCTCGTAGTAGGTGGTGCGGTCCCGGCTCGCGGACGCCCGAACCAACATCCCCGTCATGGAGACGGTCATCGAACCCAACTCGTTGGCCAGATGCGCAATTGCTGTCAACCGGACCGACATGGTGACCTCCTCTCGGCACTATCAAGCGTCACCACCTGGTGTTGCATTGGCGTGAACATGAGGTTCGGTGTCGGTGAATCGGTGACGGCGACCAGGAACCCGGCGCGCCGGACCTCGGAGATCCCCGGCCCAGTGCGCGACCGACGAAGTCATCAGTCGGACAAGAACCGCCTCAACTGTCGGCCATCACTCGGGTTTGACCAGCGGGAACAGCATAGTGTCGCGGATGGTCTGACCGGTCAGCATCATGATCACCCGCTCGACCCCCATACCCTGACCACCCGCGGGGGGCATCCCATACTCCAGCGCCCGCAGGAAGTCCTCGTCCACCTCCATCGCCTCGACGTCGCCGGCCGCAGCGAGCAGGCTTTGCGCCACTAACCGGTCACGCTGGTCGAGCGGATCGATCAACTCGGTGTAGGCGGTTCCCAGTTCCGCACCCCACCCGACCAGGTCCCACTTCTCGGCCAGGCGCGGCTCACCCGGCATCTTGCGCGTCAACGGCGACACCTCGGTCGGGAAATCCAGGTAGAACGTCGGGAAGGTTGTCTTGTCCTCACACAGTTGTTCGTACAATTCGAGTACCGTCTGCGAAGCGTCCCAAGACGGATCCATCGGAATGCCCAGTTTGGCCGCGTGACCGCGGAGCACTTCGACGCTGGTGTCGACCGTGACCTCCTCCCCGACCGCATGGCTGACGCCCTCGTGAACAGTCATCGTCGGCCATTCCGGTGACAGGTCGATCTCCTCGTAGCCGCCGTCGGGCAGCGGCCGGCGGGCGATCGGCTGGCCGTACACCGCGGTCGCGATCTCCAGGATCACCTCACGTGTGAGCATCCGCATCGTCTCGTAGGTACCGTACGCATCGTAGATCTCGAGGCTGCTGAACTCCGGATTGTGCGAAGTGTCCACTCCCTCGTTGCGGAAGTTCCGGTTGACTTCGAAGATCTTCTCGACGCCCCCGACGAGCAGGCGCTTCAAGAACAACTCGGGGGCGATCCGCAGGTACAGGCGCATGTCGTAGGCGTTGATGTGCGTGATGAAGGGCCGCGCGTTCGCACCTCCGTGCACGGTCTGCAGCATGGGAGTGTCGACCTCGAGGAACCCGCGGCGCCACAGCGATTCCCGCAGGGCACGGATCGCCGTGGAGCGCAGCGCCACCATCTCGCGGGAATCGTCGTTGACGATCAGATCGACATAACGCTGCCGGGTCCTCGCCTCGGGATCGGTCAGTCCGGCGTGCTTGTCGGGCAGCGGCACCAGGCACTTCGACGTGATCACGAAGTCATCGACCAGGACGGACAACTCACCGCGCTTACTGGTGATCACCTGCCCCACGACCCCGACGTGGTCGCCGAGGTCGACCTCGTGCTTCCAGCGATCGAGATTCTCCTGACCGACCTCCGCCAAGGAGAGCATCACCTGCATCTGGCCGCTCCAGTCCTTGACCTGGGCGAACACCAGTTTGCCTGTGATCCGATTGAGCATCACGCGACCGGCGATCCGGACGGTCTGTCCGGTGCGGGCGTCCGGCTCGAGGTCGGCGAACTGACTGCGGATGTCACCGATCATGTCCTGGCGGTCGAAGTCGGTCGCGTAGGGATCGATCCCCCGCGACCTGATCTGCGCCAACTTCTCCCGTCGGACCAACTCCTGCTCGGGCAGGCGCCGTTCCTGAAGTTCGGACTCTTCGACGTCGTGGGCCGCAAGTTGTTCGGCAACCGGGGCCCACAGCGCCACCGGCGAGTTGCGCGTGCCATCCGCAAGCGATTCCCGACCGCCCCCGGTGAACGGCACTCGCGGTTTCTCCACGAAGCCCTCGGCCAGACCTGCGGCGATGCCCACGCGAGGCAGGTCACCGGATCGTTCGAAGAGCAGGAAGCGGGGGACCCAGTCCGGTTCGTACTTCTCGTTGGACCTGTACAACGACTCGAGCTGCCACCAGCGGCTCGCGAACATCAAGAAGCCACGGGAGGCGCGCATCACCGGTCCGGCGCCGATCTTCGCGCCTTCCTCGAAGATCGCGCGCATGACCGCGAAGTTCAGCGACAGCCGGTCTACACCGATGACCGGGCCGGCGACGACAGTCGCGTTGACCATCATCTCCATCACGCCGTTCTCAGCGGCCGGATCGCGTCGCATCAGGTCCAGGGAGATGCCCCGCTGCCCCCACGGGGAGAACGACAGCAGACCCTGCCGCATCCCCTCGGCATCGAAGATCTCGGTGAGCACACACGCACCGTCGAGCGGATCGCCGAGGCGGCCGAGCGCCATCGAGAAGCCCCGCTCGTTGTCGGTGTCGCGCCACCTGTCGGCATCCGCGATCACTGCGGCCATCTGGTCGTCCGGGATGTCGCGATGGCGGCGTACCCGAGTGGTGTAGCCGTCACGCTCGAGGCGGTGAACGGCTTGCCGGACCGCTCGCATGTGGCGGCCGTCGAGCGTGAACTGCGAAAACTCGATGATCGCCTCGTCGCCCAGCGAGAGGGCTTCCAGGCCAGCGCGCACGTATGCCTCAGCGCCCAGTTCGGAGGCACCCATGACTGCCGGGGCCCAGCCGAACTGCCGCGCCTCCTCCAGCCACGCCTCGATCGCCGGCGGCCAGGACTCCGGGTCCCCGATCGGGTCGGCGCTGGCCAGGCTCACCCCGTTCAGCACTCGATACGTCACTGCGGCCTTGTGCGATGGCGACCACATAACGGATTTGTCGCGCCGCGTCGCGAAGTACGCCAGCGAGTCCCGGTCCCCGTGATCGTGCAGCAGGGCCCGGAGGTCCACTTCGTCCTGCCCACTGATCAGGCGTTCCTTGCCACGCGTGCGGAACAGGGCGAGACCGAAAGCGACGTAGACCAAGGTCCCCAATCCGCCGAGCAGGAAGGGCACCGGGCGGGTGGCCCTGCCCTCGATACCGGTGGAGTCCGTGTCCCCGAGTCCGCCGAAGACGTTGTTCGCCGAGTACGCCCATGCCTCGGATCGGGCCACCGATCCGGGCAACGCCTCAACCATCGCCCAGCCGATCGGAATCACGATCGCGAACCCGACGAGCAGGGTGAGGATCGCCACGACCACGTTGCGCCTGGGAACGATCGCGAAGAACTCCTTGCGCGAAAGCAACAGGATCACGAAGAAGGCCACCGAGAAGGCCAGGGTGGCCAGTTCTTTGGCACGCAGATCCGGTTCGGTCATCAGAATCAGCGAGGCGACCATCCCCAATGACAGGATCAGGAACACAAACCACCACGCGGAGCGCTTTCGCTTACCCAAGGCGGATCCGAAGATGACCAGCAACGCCGCCCATGCGATGTTCGGGGGGGCCGGGACGAACACGATCTCGATCACGTCCCGCACACCGCTGAGGCTGCGCGCCAGCGCCGGGAACACCGCGGTGACCGCGCTGAAGACCGCAACTGCCAGCAGTATCGCCCTCAGGACGTTGGGAACACGATGGGTCCATCCCTCCCCTGGCACGAACCGGCGCCCGGGGATCTCCGGCGCAACCCGGCGGTTGAGTTCTTGCGCCGGGCTTTCCTGCGCAGCGAGGGTCATGTCGTCAGGTCCTCCATATCGGTGAACAGCGCCAGACTGTCGGGGTTCGCCAGAGCCTCGGTGTTGCGCACTTCGCGGCCATGCACCACATCGGCAACTGCCAGTTCGGCCAGTTTGCCTGACCGGGTCCGCGGCAGGTCTGGGACCGCGATCATTCTGGCAGGGACGTGGCGCGGCGAGCATTGCTGGCGCAGTCGCTTTGCGATCCGGGCACGGAGCAGGTCGTCGAGTTCGTGACCCGGTGCCAGTTTGACGAACAGCACCACCCGGGTGTCGCCATCGAACTGCTGTCCGATGGCGATGGCTTCCAACACCTCGTCGAACGCCTCTACCTGCCGATAGATCTCGGCGGTTCCGATCCGGACCCCACCTGCGTTGAGAGTGGCATCCGAACGGCCCAGGATCACGATGCCCTCGTGCTCGGTCCACAGGGCGAAGTCCCCGTGCGCCCACACTCCCGGGAAGCGCTCGAAGTATGCGGCCGTGTACCGGGCTCGTTCCGGATCGTCCACGAACCCAATGGGCATGCTCGGCAAAGCGTTGCGGCAGACCAGTTCACCTGTCACCCCGGGCCGGCTGCGCAGGCTGTTCCCCCGCTCGTCCACGATGTCCACGTCCGCGCCCAGCGCCGGGGTCTGCAGCTCGCCCGGCCAGACCGCCCCCGTGGGATCTCCCAGCGCGAAGCATCCGCAGATGTCAGTACCGCCTGATATCGATGCCAGATGAACGCCTTCGGCCACGTCCCGGTAGACGTACTCGAAACCCTCCGGCGAGAGCGGGGAGCCCGTCGAACCGATCGTTCGCAGACTGCCCAGGTGCCGATCGGTTCGGGGTCGCAGACCCTGCTTCGAACAGGCGTCGAGGTACTTCGCACTCACGCCGAAAAGGGTGAGCTGCTCCTGCTCCGCAATCTGCCAGAGATGGTCCGGCTGCGGATGGAACGCAGACCCGTCGTACAGAACGACCGTGGCACCGGCGGCCAGCGCGCTGATCAGCCAGTTCCACATCATCCAGCCGCAGGTGGTGAACCAGAACACCCGGTCGCCGGGTCGCACGTCGAGGTGCCAACGGTGCTCAGAGGCGTGCTTCAGCAGGAATCCGGCCGACCGGTGCAGCAGGCACTTGGGAACCCCGGTCGTCCCCGACGAGTAGAGGATGAAACCAGGAGCATCGAACGGCATCTGCGCGAACTCGAGATCGGCGACGTCACGCGTCAGGAGTTCCCGGAACTCGCGCGTGGGAACATCAACCTCGATCTGTGCGTCAGGGTCGAGCTCGTGGACCAACCACACCTGCCTGAGACTGGGCAGACCCTTTACGATCTCCGCGAGCGCGGGCCTGCGATCGTGCCGTTTGCCGCCGTAGACGTACCCGTCGGCGGCGACCAGCACGGTGGGTGTCACTTGACCGAAACGGTCGAGGACTCCGCTCGGCCCGAAGTCGGGGCTGGTCGACGTGAAGACGGCACCGAGACTCTGGGCGGCCAGCATCGTGAGCACGGTCTCCGGCGTGTTGGGCATCCAGGCCGCGACCGTGTCACCGGATCTCACACCGGCATCCTCGAGCGCGCGTCGGATGGCAGCCGTCGCGCTGCGCAACTGCCCCCAGGACCAGACCCGCCGGACCCCGTCCTCGCGCCGGAACACGATGGCAGTGTCCTGGGCCCCCGGCAGATCGCCGCCCGCCAGCAAGTTCTGCGCGTAGTTCAGGGTTGCTGCGGGAAAGAACTTCGTGGCGCGCAGGTCGGCGGACGGTGGCGGCGGCACCACCGCGGGACCGTCTCCCCGGTCGCCGATGACCCCGCACTCGCCCCATACCAGATCCCAGAAGTCGCCTGGGGAGTTGATCGAGAACTCATGGAAGTCGGCCATCGAGACCATGGGCAAGTCGGTCACGGCCTCGACCTCGGCCATCACCCGGCTCACCGCAGTTCGTTTGCGGGCAGACGCATCTGGCCGCCATAGGGGCTCTGGCACGCCAGCGCCTAGCCGATCGGAGCGGGCGCTGCGGGGTTGATCGCCGAGGGTGAGGCGGACGTCGACGGTTCGGGCGATTCCGCGGTATCGCCTGAACCAGCGGTGTCGCCCGAACCCGAGGTGTCACTCGAACCCGACGTGTCACCGGACCCAGCGGTGCCGCCCGATTCCGACGCGGAGGCCGATGGTTCCGGCGATCCGCCGGAGATCGCCATGACCGCCTCCGAACTCACCTGCAACTTGTCCGCCTCAGCCTGCAACCGTGCAGCATCCTCGGCCGAGACCTGCCCCCCGTCGCCGAGCGCCGATGTTGCCACTGCCGCTCCGTCAGTCACCGCGCTCTGAAAAGTCTCGACAAACGTGCGGTAGAACTCCGGCGCCCCGCCGGCCGAGACCGCCGCGATGCAGGTGCTTTGGTACTGGTCCATGATCGGTTTGATGTCCTTGCCCAGTTGCTCGAAGTAGGCCTGGTTCTCCTCGAGGTTCTTGGCCACGGCGACTTCTTTCAGCCGTTGCGCAACCGTGCTGCTGAGCTGGTCGGCCGTCAAGGCATCGCCGAGGTCGGCGCACGCAGGGTCAACCGTGCCGGAGAATGTCGCCGTCACCTCGATCGGGCCGGTGCTGGTCCCACTGCCGCTGGTCCCGGAGTCGCGGAACAGGAAGAACCAGAGCAGGCCAAGGACCAGGACGCCCACCAACAGCGTCCCGAGCACCAACGCCGCCAGTCGCTTGCCCGACGTCTTCGACCCGGAATCGGGCTGCGTGACGGGCATACCCGTGATCGGGTCCACCGCTTCTGCCGTCGGGAACACGTTCGTCTGACCCATGGGCGAGCCGGGCGCCAGCCCACCCGGGACCGGTCCGGGCGCAACCGTGGAACCCCAGGCACCAGGGGCAGCCTGCTGCCATCCACCGGGCTGCACCGGAGCCTGACCCCACTGCTGCTCACCGGGCTGCACCGGAGCCTGACCCCACTGCTGCTCACCGGGCTGCACCGGAGCCTGACCCCACTGCTGCTCACCGGGCTGCACCGGAGCCTGACCCCACTGCTGCTCACCCGGAGCCTGGCTGCTGCACCGGAGCCTGACCCCACTGCTGCTCACCCGGCTGCACCGGAGCCTGACCCCACTGCTGCTCACCCGGCTGCACCGGAGCCTGACCCCACTGCTGCTCACCCGGCTGCACCGGAGCCTGACCCCACTGCTGCTCACCCGGCTGCACCGGAGCCTGACCCCACTGCTGCTCACCCGGCTGCACCGGAGCCTGACCCCACTGCTGCTCACCCGGCTGCACCGGAGCCTGACCCCACTGCTGCTCACCCGGCTGCACCGGAGCCTGACCCCACTGCTGCTCACCGGGCTGCACCGGAGCCTGACCCCACTGCTGCTCACCCGGCTGCACCGGAGCCTCACCCCACTGCTGCGCGGTCTGCTGGCTCGCCACCGTCCACGGGTCAGCGGCAGCAGGTTGCTGAACGCTCGGTTGTGCCACTTCAGGTGTCGCGGCCGGCACCTCGGGAGCGGCCGGCGCTTCGGGAGCGGCCTGCGCACCAGGCATCTGCTGCGTGTTCGGGGTCCAGCGGCCACCGTCCCACCAGCGCACCTGGCTGGGGTCCCGGGGGTCCTGATACCAACCCGGGGAGGGGGTTCCGTTGGCCATCTTGGACACCTTTCGCTCGTCTGCTCATCAGAGTAGTCGGCACGGCCAGGCGAAGCGATGAGAGCAAGCGGGTCGGCGAACCGATATCAGCTTCGCTATCCCTCAATCGGTCGCTGCCGGACCCAGCACATCGGGATCATCTCGTGGCCGGCGACCCGGACCAAGACGTCAAACCTTGCCCCCCATGTCCTCCAGACTCATCCCCCTGGTCTCTCTGATGAACTTCGCCACGAAGAAGAAGGACAACGTCGCGAAGACGGCGAAGACCGTGTAGGCGAACCCCAGCCCGATCGAGGCCATGCTCGGGAACGAAACACTCACGATGAAGTTGGCGATCCACTGAGCCGCGGCACCCAGGGCGAGCGCTCCTGCCCGGATCCGGTTCGGGAACATCTCCCCGAGCAGAACCCACACCACCGGACCCCACGAGACCCCGAAGAAAACCACATACAGATTCGCCGCGATCACAGCCGCCGGTCCAGCGGCACCCGTCAAATAAGGGGTGCCGATCGAATCAGCGTCGACGCACCCGGCCTGCCCAGCGTCGACCAATGCCTGGGTGCATGTCCCAGCTGTCCCGAACAGGAGTGCCATCACCGCCAGGGACACCGCCATACCAGCGGATCCGACCAACAGCAGGGGTTTGCGCCCGAGCCGGTCGACCAGTGAGATCGCGACCAGCGTCACCACGACATTCGTGGTGTTGGTGATCAAAGTGAGGAGGAACGCTTGGTCCTCCTGGAAGCCGACTGACGCCCAGATGCTGTTCGAGTAGTAGAAGATCACATTGATACCCACGAACTGCTGGAACACGCTCAGGGTGATCCCGACCCACACGATCGGTTTCAGCCCCAGAAGCGAGCCCTTGAGGTCACTGAATCGAGGTTTGTGATCGCCGGCCAGTGACTGCTTGATTTCGGAGACCTTGGCGTGCTGGTCCCCGATCAGCACCGTGGACAACACCTCGGCCGCCTCTTCGTCCTTGCCGATGGCCACCAGGTACCGAGGCGATTCCGGGATGGTCAGCGCGAGGAAACCGTAGAGAAGCGCCGGCACGATCATGACCAGGAACATCCACTGCCAGGCCTCCAGGCCGAAGATCCACGTGTTGTTGGCATTCGTCTCTGGCTTACCCGAACTGGCAGCGGTCAGGATCAGATAGTTCGTGACCCCAGTGGTGAAGATGCCGCTCACGATCGCCAGTTGCTGCAGCGAGCCCAACCGCCCGCGCAGCTGCGCCGGCGCGATCTCCGCGATGTACATCGGCGCGATCACCGATGCGATCCCGATGCCGGCACCGCCCACGAACCGCCAGAACATCAGGTCGGCGACACCCAACGGGAAGGCCTGGCCCACTGCTGCGATCAGGAATAGCGCTGCGGCGATCACCATCACGCGCCGACGCCCGAACCTGTTGGCCAGACTGCCCGCGAACCATGCCCCAACAGCCGAGCCCAACAAAGCAATGGCCACGACCAGCCCGATGATGTCCCCGATGTCGAATTTGGTTTGCAGCGCATCCACGGCGCCGTTGACCACGGCTGAGTCGAAACCGAAAAGGAAGCCCCCCAGGGCGGCCACAACAGCCATTCGGACGACGCGGCCGGTGTGATACTTCTCTTCTTCGACCGGTCCGCTGTCGCCAGCACCCGGAAGAGGTCCGTGGGCCATGACGTGCTCCTAACTCTCCTGTTGTCGAAGTTAGCGACCGGCCGGAGATTATGCGCGCCCACTTCACGACGTGGTGAGGCGCGATGCTCGTGGCGGTTGTTGGGGCAGTCTCCGGGCCGATCGCAGCAGGTCCGCACCGTGGGACGGGCACATCTGGCAATGCACCGCAGTGGCACCGAGACTCCCACAATACGGCTGCACATGCGCTTGTATGATGGCTCTCATGCCGCAGTTGCGCATCCGAGAATGCGCCGACATCCTCGGCGTCAGCGAAGACACAGTGCGTCGTATGGTCGACGCCGGGACCCTCACCGCCCGGACGGATGACACCGGCCGAAAGGTCGTGGACGGGGCGGCACTCGCCGCCTACGCCAAGGACATCGCCGAGTCTCCGGACGGTCCACACCACAGTTCTGCACGCAACCACTTCCGCGGGCTGGTCACCGGGCTGGTCATGGATCAGGTGATGGCCCAGGTGGAGATGCAGTGCGGCCCCTACCGAGTGGTGTCGCTGATGTCGGCCGAAGCAGTCAGGGATCTCGGACTGGAGGTGGGGACAGTTGCCCGCGCCGTCATCAAATCCACCAACGTGGTCGTGGAGACGGTCGCACCGTGAGGACACCGATGGTGGTGGCCGCCCTCACGGCACTGACACTCGCGGTGGCGGGATGCTCATCCTCGACGGACTCCGAACTCACAGTGTTCGCTGCTGCGTCTCTGAAGACGCCGTTCACCGACTTGGCTCGGCAATACGAACGCGATCATCCGGGCACCAAGGTGCAGTTCAACTTCGCCGGGTCCTCGGACCTCGTGGCGCAACTGCAGCAAGGTGCCTCCGGTGATGTGCTGGCCACAGCCGACGAGCGGACCATGAGCATCGCCTCAGCCGACGGTCTCACCGAGCGATCCACGGTGTTCGCGTCGAACACGATGACCATCGCCGTGCCGTCCGGCAATCCCGGCGGCGTAGTGGGTCTGGCCAGCCTTGCCGACCCGGCGCTTCGGGTGGTGGTGTGCGCACCCCAGGTCCCCTGCGGGACCGCAACCCAACGGGTCTTCCAGGCCAGCGGTGTGGCCGTCAGCGCGGACAGCGAGGAGTCGTCGGTGACCGGCGTCCTCAACAAGGTCTCCACCGGTGAGGCCGACGCGGGCATCGTCTACATGTCGGACGTCGCCACCGCCGGACCAGCCGTGCGCTCGATCCGGATCCCGGCCGAACAGAACACGACCAACCTGTACCCGATCGCTGTTCTGGCAGGGGTCACCGACCCCTCAGCGGCCTCCGATTTCGTGGACCTGGTCACCGGCCCCAGCGGTCAGCGAGCGCTCGAGCGGGCCGGCTTCGGCAGTCCCCGGTGACCGCGAAACCCGGACTCCCCGGATGGATCTATCTCCCCGCGGCGCTGGGGGCCGCATTCATCGTGGCTCCAATAGCTGCAATGGTCACCCGGGTCCAGTGGAGCCACTTCTGGTCGTTGATCACCTCGGAGTCCTCGGTCGCAGCCCTGTTGCTCAGCCTGCGCACTTCGGGGATCGCAACGCTTGCCTGCGTCGTGGTCGGTGTTCCGCTGGCACTTGTGCTCGCACGTTCGCGAAGCCGCTGGGTCGACATCGGCCGGGCCGCGGTGCTGCTGCCTCTGGTCCTGCCACCGGTCGTCGCGGGTATCGCACTGCTCTACACATTCGGTCGCCGCGGGCTGCTGGGAGGCTCGTTCGAAGCACTGGGAATCCAGATCGCCTTCTCGACAACGGCTGTCGTGCTCGCACAGACCTTCGTCGCGATGCCGTTCCTGGTGATCAGTCTGGAGGGCGCCCTGCGCACCACCGGCGCACGGTACGAGGCGGTTGCAGCCACGCTGGGCGCCTCGCCCACCACGGTCCTGCGACAAGTCACATTGCCAACGATGTTGCCAGCCATCGCCTCCGGGGCTGTGCTGGCGTTCGCCCGCGCGCTGGGGGAGTTCGGCGCCACCATCACGTTCGCCGGCAGCCTGCAAGGGGTGACCAGGACACTGCCTCTGGAGATCTACTTGCAGCGCGAGACGGATCCGGACGCCGCCATCGCACTGTCGTTGGTCCTGGTCGTCGTGGCCGTGGCCGTGATCGGGCTGGGCAGAGAACGCATGAGAAGCGCATGAGCCTCGACGCCCACCTGGTCGTGGCTGAGCGCGGACTGAACGTGCGGTTCGACCTGTCCGACGCCAGCACTCTCGCACTGGTCGGGCCTAACGGCGCAGGCAAGAGCACGGTGCTCGAGACGCTGGCCGGGCTGGTGCCGGCCGACCGCGGGTACGCGCATCTGCGTGGCCGGACCCTGTTCGACACCTCGACCGGCACCAGCCTGGCGCCGCACCAGCGAGGAGTCGCCATGCTCGCACAGGACGCCCTGCTGTTCCCCAGGATGTCGGCCCTGGACAACGTGGCTTTCGCCGGACGGGCCAACGGCCTTGACAAGCGCAAGGCGTACGACCGGGCGCGCCGATGGCTCGAAGGCCTCGAAGCAGCCGACATCGCCGATCGCAGGCCTGGCCAACTCTCCGGCGGGCAAGCCCAACGGGTGGCCATCGCGAGAGCACTGGCCGCCGAGCCGTCCCTGCTGCTGCTGGACGAGCCGTTGGCGGCACTGGACCAGCCGGTGGCCGCCGAGATCCGGCGCACGTTGGGACGGCTTCTGGCTGGCCGCAGCGCCATCCTGGTCACCCACAACATCCTCGACGCAGCGTTGCTCGCCGATCACATCGCCGTGATGGATGCGGGCAGGATCGTCGAGGAAGGTGCCACGCAAGACATCCTGCAACGGCCACGGACCCGCTTCGCAGCGCAACTGTGTGGCCTGAACCTGGTGTCCGGTGTGGCCGTCATCCCCGACTCGATCATCGGCGCCGACGGGGTCATGGTTGTCGGCCTGCCCCAGGTTCCCTTGACCTCCGGCGCGCAGGCAGTCGCGAGCTTCGCCCCGGCGAGCGTGTCGGTCTACCGGGAGGCACCGCTCGGCAGCCCGCGCAACATGTTCACTGGCGTCGTCGGGGCAATAGTGCCGCAGTCCAACCTCGTCCGGATCCATGTGGGACCGATCTCCGCGGACATCACCCCGGGTTCGCTGGCGAACCTGCGCCTGGAGACCGGCGACCCTGTGTTCCTAACGGTCAAGGCAGCCGAGGTGTCCTTATACCCGGCGTGAGGCGTGCCTCGCAACCCTCACCGCCTGCTCCGGGATCCGTGTCTGCAGCCGGCCCTTTGGATGCCCCTATCAGGTGGTCCCCAACGCCCGGCCGGATTGCAGCCGGTGGTTGTGCCCCCGCGACCGGTCGTGCATAGTATCCCTATGCCGAACAACGCCAGCCGCTTCATGCGGATGTGTGCGTGTTCGTGTTGTTGTGCCTAGCCGCCAACGTTTCGTATCCCCATACAGACGACCGGCGCCTGGGCACACCCGGCGTCTGTCAATCTGTGCCGCCGGGCGCCTATGAGCCGGTCTCCACAACTCGGAGAACCGATGAACCAGACAACTCGCGTCCTGGGCCGGCAAGGGCCGTCCGACAAGACCCGCCCCACCCGGAGCAAGGCGACCGGACAATGGGCCCTCGGCCAGCAGGAACCCCTCAACGCCAACGAGGTCTTCAAGGCGGAGGACAACGGCCTGAACGTGCGCGAGCGGGTGGAACAGATCTACTCGCGCGAAGGCTTCGCATCCATCCCGTCCGACGACCTGCGGGGACGTCTGCGGTGGTGGGGCCTCTACACCCAGCGCAAGCCGGGTATCGACGGAGGTCGCACTGCGAGCCTGCCACCCGAGGAACTCGACGACGAATACTTCATGCTGCGCATCCGCAGCGACGGCGGGATGCTGACCCTGCGCCAGCTGCGCGCGATCGCCGAGGTCTCGCAACGGTTCGGGCGCGACACAGCCGACATCACCGACCGTCAGAACATCCAACTGCACTGGATCCGGATCGAGGACGTGCCGCTGATCTGGCAGATCCTGGAGGATGTCGGACTGTCCACGACCGAGGCGTGCGGGGACACTCCTCGCGTCGTGCTGGGATCGCCGGTGGCCGGGATCGCCGCCGACGAGATCATCGACGGCACGCCGGCGATCCAGGACATCGTGCGCCGATACGTCGGCGATCCCGAGTACGCCAACCTGCCACGCAAGTTCAAGTCGGCCGTCTCAGGCTCGCCGCATCAAGACGTCGCCCACGAGATCAACTGCATCTCTTTCGTCGGCGTCGTGCACCCGCAGCACGGACCGGGATTCGACGTGTGGGTCGGGGGCGGGTTGTCCACGAACCCGATGGTTGCCCAGCGACTCGGGGCATGGGTTCCGCGCGACGAGGTGCCCGACGTCTGGGAGGGGATCATCCGGATCTACCGCGACTACGGCTATCGACGACTCCGCAACCGCGCACGGTTGAAGTTCCTCGTCGCGGACTGGGGCGCCCATGAGTTCCGGCGGGTCCTCGAGCAGGAGTACCTCGGCCGTCGCCTCATCGACGGCCCCGCCCCGGGCGAGCCGACCGGCCGGCGTGATCACGTCGGCGTGTGGCCCCAGACCGACGGACGCTTCTACGTGGGAGCGGCACCGACCGTGGGCCGGGTGTCCGGGTCCGTGCTCGCCGCGGTCGCGGAACTCATGGACCGAGCCGGGACCCAGCGATTGCGGCTGACGGCCCAGCAGAAGTTGGTCATCCTCGACGTCGCCGAGCCGGACCGCCTGGTGGCCGGGCTCGAGCGGTTGGGCCTGCAGGTACGGCCGACTGCGTTCCGGCGCGGGGCGATGGCATGCACGGGCATCGAGTTCTGCAAACTGGCGATCGTCGAGACGAAGGCCCGCACGGCAGCGCTGGTCGATGGGCTCGAGAACCACTTCGGCGAGGAACTCGAGGACACGAATCTGAGCATTCACGTCAACGGATGCCCGAACTCCTGCGCACGATTCCAGATCGCCGACGTCGGCCTGAAGGGTTCGCTGGTCCAGGACAGTACCGGCGAGATGGTTGAGGGGTTCCAGGTACATCTGGGAGGACGACTCGGGCCGCGGGCCGGTTTCGGCCGGAAGCTGCGGGCCCTGAAGGTGACCGCCGACGAGATGCCCGACTACGTCCGCCGCGTGCTCACGAACTACGCCGAACAGCGCGGGAATGGTGAGACGTTCGCCGACTGGGTGGAGCGCGCGGACGAGGACCGTCTTCGATGAACGTCGTGCACTTCTGCCCCTATTGCGGCGATGAAGACCTGTGGCCGGAGCCCGGGCACGGCACCTGGCGATGTCGGGCATGCACCCGCGCCTTCACCATCCGCATCGTCAAACCTGAGGAGAACAGTGAGCCTGCACGTATTCCCTGACATTCACGGCACTGCGCGGCCGGCCCCGGCCGCCGTGGCCGCGGAAGGCGCGGAGTTCATCGCGCGGATCGTCGCGACCGGGGCCAGCCACGTCGATGTGGCCTGTGCCGCGCTGAAGTGGGCGCAACGAACCTTCGACTCGCTGGTCCTGATGTCGAGCATGGGCGACGAGGCGCTGGTGCATCTTGCCACCGTCGCCGCCCCCGGGATGGAGGTCGCATTCATCGACACCGGCTACCACTTCGCACAGACTCTGGAAACTGCGCAGGAATACGGCAGATCTCCCGTCCTGCACATGCTGACCATCACCCCGGTACAGACGGTGGCCGAACAGGACGCCGAACACGGTCCGGCGCTGCACGAAAGGGACCCGGACCGCTGCTGCGCGCTTCGCAAGGTCGAACCCCTGGAACGCACGCTTGCCGGCCGCGACGCCTGGGTCACCGGGATGCGCAGAGTGGACGCGCCGACGCGTTCGGACATCGATGTCGTCTCCTTCGACGCGAAGCGTTCCATGGTCAAGGTCAACCCACTGGCCCTGTGGACCGACGAGCAGACCAACGAATATGTGCGAACCCAGGACGTGGTGCTGAATCCGTTGCGCGACTTCGGCTTCACCTCCATCGGGTGCGCGCCCTGCACCCGTCCCACCGCCCCCGGGGAGGATCCCCGCGCCGGACGGTGGGCGGGCACGGGCAAGACCGAGTGCGGTCTGCACGTGTAGGAACGCAGCAGCCCTGCCCCTCGCGACGGCAACTCCCCGGACGGCGCGGGCGGGGAGTTGCCGCGACGAAACCGGCGATCAGCGCTAGCCTGCGCTTCGTACCCGAAGGAGACCCCAATGAGCCGAGCCTCCCGCGACACGATCGCTTTGCCGTCGCCTCCCGCAGACTACGGGGTGGTGCTGCTGTCCCACGGCAGTCCCGACCCGCGCGCCCGGCTCGCCTGCGACCTGCTAGCGCGGCGGGTCGGCCATCGACTCGGAGCGTTCGTGGCCCAAGCCACGCTGGATCTGGACCGGCCGCGGCTGGACGGCGCCATCAACTACCTGCACTCGAAGGGGATCCAGGATCTGGTCGTGGTGCCGATGCTGCTCACGACGGCCTACCACGCCACCGCGGACGTCCCCATGTTCGCCGCTGAGACGCAGGCCTCCCACCCCGAGGCGCGCATCACCATGGCGACCCCGATGGGCGCCGATCCGCACCTACTGCACGGACTCGACGCCATCCTCAAGACCGCCGGCCACCGGCGCCATCCCAACACCGCTGTCGTGCTGGCTTCGGCCGGGTCGAGTTACGCGGCCGCGCGCAGCCGCCATGCAGCACTGGCTCTTGAGTGGCGCACCCACGGCTGGGGGGCCTCCGCCGTGGCCTTCGCCTCGGGGCCGGGCCCACGGGTGGGGACCGCCGTGGCCGATCTACGAGCCTCCGGCTACGAGGACGTGTGCGTCTCGCCCTTCCTGATCGCACCGGGCGTCATGTCGCAACGGATCGCCGGCGCGGCCCGGGCGGCCGGAGCACACGCGGTGACCGGGACACTGCACAGCACCGACGCCGCAATGGACGTCGTGCTGCGCCGAGTACGGGCCGCCGTGGAGCACCGCGACGCACGTGTGGGCGCCAAGAGCGTGGCCGAAGCCACCCGCTGATACTTGGCCGCATGCAAGGATGCGGTCATGGACTTCACCTTCCCGGAAGAGATCACCGCACTCCGGGCCAGCTTCGCCAGCTTCGTCGATCGTCAACTGCGACCCCTCGAGGACGAACTCGCCGCCGAGTTCGAGAGTCCCACGCCGGACACACAGAGGCTGGCCGAGGCGATGGACACGGTCCGTACCCTCTCCGTCGAGGCGGGCTTCTTCGCCGCCCACATGCCGGAGTCGGTCGGCGGTCAGGGGCTCAGCACGCTGGGGATGACGGCACTGGTCGAAGACGCCGCCCGCAGCGGATCACGCTTGGCAATGATGGCGATCTCGCCGCCCAACCCCGCCGGGCCGAGTTCGCTGCTGCTGAAACTCCCTCAGCACCTTCTCGATAAGTGGGTGCGCCCGGTCGTCACCGGGACCAAGACAGTGTGCTTCGCACTGACCGAGCCGGAGGCCGGCTCCGACGCACAGGCGATCCGGACCAAAGCCACCAAGGATGGTGATGGGTGGCGGATCAACGGCCACAAGCACTTCATCACCAACGCCGCCCACGCCGACTTCACCGTCGTCTTCGCCGTGACCGACCCCGACAAGCGGGCGGCCGGCGGAATCACCGCATTCCTGGTACCCGCCGACCAGTTCCGCCGCGGACCCACCCAGTGGAACATCTCGGACACCCACCCCGGGGAGTTGTTCTTCGAGGATGCCTGGGTACCCGACGATCATGTGGTCGGCGAGGTCGGCCTCGGCTTCTTCGCCGCCATGGAGTTCCTCAACGCCGGCCGGGCGTACATCGGGGCGCAGGCGCTGGGGCTTGCCGAGTTCAGCCTGGACGCCGCGACCTCGCATGTGCAGACACGCACCGCCTTCGGCAAGCCCCTGGCCGCTTTCCAGGGCGCTAGTTTCCCGCTGGCCGAGAGCAAGATCGAGATCGAAGCGATGCGCTGGCTCGTATACCACCTGGCATGGGCCGTCGACGAGAACCAGAACCCGATGCTGGATGCGTCGATCGTCAAGTACTACTCGACCGAACGCGCCTACGCCGTGGCCGATCGCTGTCTGCAGGTGTTCGGCGGCATGGGACTGATGCGCTCCGGGCCCATCGAACGCGTCTTGCGTCACCTGCGGATGCTGCGCGTGGTGGAAGGCGCCTCCGAGATCCAGTTGCTGGTCATCTCGAGGGCGCTGACGGCGAAGTAACCGGCTCGCCCCTCCAGCTGCTGGCCGTGCGCACTCCCCTCGGCCCTCCATCTGCTGGCCGTGCGCACTCCCCTCGGCCACCAGTTGGAGGCGGAGGAGGCGGCGAATAGGGCAATACGGACACAACGCCGCCATCTGCTGGCCGATACCGGAGGCCTGCCTCGGGAACCGGCCAGAGGATGGAGGTGTGGGCGTCGTCACCGACCCGTGACGACGCCCACACCCCGCAACAGACACGGTGCGATAACGGTCCGGTACGTGCGCGCACGGGTTTGTGCGATCACCGGAACTGGTCACTAGGCTGGGGGCGGTATGCGCATCGACCCCAGGGGCACAAGTGACCACTGACGCAGGGAACTCCTTCGGAGCCAACGAGTGGCTCGTCGACGAGTTGTACGAGCAATATCTGCAGGACCGGCATTCCGTCGATCCCGCCTGGTGGGATTTCTTCGCGGACTACGCGCCGTCGGACCCTGCCCGCGCCGCGGCTTTGAAGAGCAAGATCGACCAGGCGAAGGCCGCTCGCGCACCTGCCAAGCCGGCCGCCGCGCCCGAACCGAAGCCGGCGGCCCCTCAGGTCACCGGCGAGGAGGCAACGGTCCTACGGGGACCGGCAGCCAGGGTGGTCACGAACATGGAGGCCAGCCTGGGGGTCCCGACCGCCACCAGCGTGCGGGCGGTTCCGGCGAAGTTGCTCATCGACAACCGGGTGGTGATCAACAACCACCTTGGGCGCAAACGACAGGGAAAGATCAGCTTCACGCACCTGATCGGCTTCGCCATGGTGCAAGCCATGAAGTCCATGCCGAGCATGAACACCTCGTACGCCGAGGTGGATGGCAAGCCGGCAGTCATCGAGCACGAGTCCATCGGACTCGGTATCGCCATCGACATGAGCAAACCCGACGGAACCCGGCAACTGCTGGTCCCGAGCATCAAGGGTGCCCAGGACATGGATTTCGCCGCCTTCCGGCATGCCTACGAAGACCTCATCCACCGCGCCCGCAACGGCAAACTTGGCGTCGACGACTTCGCCGGCACCACCGCCAGCCTCACCAACCCCGGCACCATCGGGACGGTCCACTCGGTGCCCCGCCTCATGCCCGGGCAGGGAGTCATCCTCGGGGTGGGCGCCATGGAGTACCCGGCCGAGTTCCAGGGCGCCGCCGTGGAATCGATCGTCCGGCAGGGCATCAGCAAGATCCTCACCCTCACCTCCACCTACGACCACCGCATCATCCAGGGCGCGCAGAGCGGGGAGTTCCTGCGCCGGATCCACCTGATGCTGCTCGGTGAAGAGGACTTCTACGTCAACGTGTTCCGTTCCCTGCGGATCCCGTACGAGCCGATCCGGTGGGCCCAGGACATCGCCCTGCGCCACGACGACCAGATCTCCAAGACCGCACGGGTGCAGGAGTTGATCCACGCCTACCGGGTGCGCGGTCACCTCATGGCCGACATCGACCCCCTCGAGTACAAGCAGCGCGCGCACCCCGACCTCGATGTGAGCAGTCACGGCTTGACGCTGTGGGACCTCGATCGCGAGTACGCCACCGGGGGGTTCGGCGGCAAGCCGTTCATGCAGCTGCGCACTGTTCTTGGCATCTTGCGCGACTCCTACTGCCGGACGATCGGCGTCGAGTACATGCATATCCAGGACCCCGAGCAGCGGGCCTGGATCCAGAACCAGGTGGAGCGCCCGTACAAGGCGCCGGACCGCGACCAGCAGATGCAGATTCTGCGACGGCTCAATGCCGCCGAGGCTTTCGAGACGTTCCTGCAGACCAAGTACGTCGGCCAGAAGCGGTTCTCACTGGAAGGCGCCGAGTCCACCGTCGCCGTGGTCGACGAGATCCTCGAAGCCGCGGCACAGGACGAACTCGATGAGGTGGCGATCGGTATGCCGCACCGCGGTCGGCTCAACGTCCTGGCAAACATCGCGGGAAAGCGCTACGCCCAGATCTTCCGGGAGTTCGAGGGCGGGACCGTGGACTCCGTGATGGGCTCCGGCGACGTGAAATACCACTTGGGCAGCACCGGGACCTTCACCGCCGAGTCGGGCAAGGACCTCACCGTCTACCTTGCCGCGAACCCGAGCCACTTGGAAGCGGTCAACCCCGTCCTCGAGGGCATCGTGCGCGCCAAGCAGGACGGCCTCGACCGCGGTGAGGAGTTCCCGGTACTTCCCGTGCTCATGCACGGTGACGCCGCGTTCGCCGGGCAAGGCGTCGTCGCCGAAACGCTGAACCTGTCCCAACTGCGCGGGTACCGCACCGGCGGCACGGTGCACATCATCGTGAACAACCAGGTGGGCTTCACCACCCCCCCGGAGAGCAGCCGCAGTTCCGTGTACGCCACCGATGTGGCGCGCACCGTGCAGGCCCCGATCTTCCACGTCAACGGAGACGACCCGGAGGCGTGTGTGCGGGTTGCGCGCATGGCCTACGAGTTCCGGCAGGAGTTCAAGAAGGACGTCGTCATCGACCTCGTCTGCTACCGGCGCCGAGGGCACAACGAAGCCGATGACCCGTCACTGACCAACCCCAAGATGTATCAGCTCATCGATCAGAAGCGTTCCGTGCGCAAGTTGTACACCTCGTCGCTGATCGAGCGCGGCGATCTCTCCCAGGAAGATGCCGAGCAAGCTCTGCAGGACTACCAGACCCAGCTCGAGCGGGTGTTCTCCGAGACGCGTGAAGCCATGTCGCAACCGGAGGAGGCCGAGCCGGTGACGCTGATCCCGTTCCCGGCACATGTCGACACCGCCATCTCCGAGGAGACGCTCAAGCGCATCGTGGACACTCAGGTCGCGCTACCGGATCGGATCACGGTGCATACGCGCCTGCAACCCCAGTTGCAGCGCCGCGCCCAGATGGTCGAGGACGGCACGATCGACTGGGCGATGGGTGAGACCCTCGCCTTCGGCTCGCTGCTGCTGGAGGGTCGCGATGTGCGCCTTTCCGGCCAGGACAGCGCCCGCGGGACGTTCGGTCAGCGGCACGCGGTCATCGTCGACCGGGAGACAGAGGAACGGTTCGTCCCGTTGCACCACTTGTCATCCGACCAGGGCCGCTACTACGTGTACGACTCGATGCTCAGCGAGTTCGCTGCGCTCGGTTTCGAGTACGGCTACTCGGTGGAGAACCCGGAGACGCTCGTGCTGTGGGAGGCCCAGTTCGGGGACTTCGCCAACGGCGCGCAGACGATCACTGACGAATTCATCTCCAGCGGGGAGCAGAAGTGGGGCCAGCTCTCGGGCATCGTGATGCTGCTGCCGCACGGATACGAAGGACAAGGCCCCGACCACTCCTCGGCCCGGGTCGAGCGCTACCTTCAGCTGTCCGCGCAAGGCAACATGACGGTGGCTGTGCCGAGCACCCCCGCCAGCTACTTCCACTTGCTGCGCTGGCACGCGAAGGCCCCCCACCACAAGCCGATGATCGTCTTCACTCCGAAGTCGATGCTCCGCCTGAAGGCGGCCACGTCCCGGGCCGAGGACTTCACGTCCGGGTTCTTCCAACCGGTCATCACGGACAGCACCATCGATGCCGGGGCCGTACGGCGAGTGCTGCTGTGCTCCGGGAAGATCACCTGGGACCTGTTCGCGGGCCGTCAGAAGGCCGGTGTCGAGGATGTGGCTATCGTGCGCCTCGAGCGGCTGTACCCGCTGCCGGGCGAGGAGATCCGCAAAGCGCTCGAGGCCTACCCGCCGGACGCGGAGATCGTTTGGGTGCAAGAGGAGCCGATGAACCAGGGCGCCTTCCAGTACATCTCGGTGAACCTTCCGGAGTTCCTCGACGGGCGGCCGATCGGGCGAGTGTCCCGCCCGCCGTCGGCATCCCCGGCCACCGGATCCCACAAGGCCCACGAAGCGGAACAGGCCGAGGTCGTCGCACAGGCCATCGGCGGCTGATGTACGACAGCGACCGCGGCATCGAGGAGTTGCTGCGCCGCCGCGAGGGCGAGCAGTTCAGCATCGATTGGCTGGCCGACCAGCTGCGCGTCTACGTCGATCTGCACCCAGACGACGAGAACGTGGTCGAGCGGTTGGCGACCTGGCTCGCCCGCGACGACGAAGACTGAGCCCGGCTGCACAGTCGCCCGTTGTTGTTAGGTTCCTGCGACGCGCCGGGGTGGAGGCACAACTTCGCAACAGCGGACGCCGTTGCTGTGCCCAGCTTCAGTCGACGGTAAGTACCAACTTGCCCCGCACATCGCCCGCCGCCAGCCTCGCGAACGCGTCGCGGGCATCCCCCAGGGTGAACTCGGCGTCGATCGGCGGGCGTAAATCGGTGGCCTCACACATGTCGATCAGCCGCCTGAGTTCGGCGGCGGTCCCCATCGTGGAACCGATCACGCTCAACTGCCGGAAGTACACATGGTTGAGATCCGCCGGTGGCTGTCCACCGGTGGTGGCGCCGCTGACCACCAGCCGTCCGCCGGGCCGAAGGCTGCGAATTGAGTGCGACCACGTTGCCTTGCCAACCGTTTCGATGACCACGTCCACACGGTGAGGCAGTCTCTGACCGCTCTCGAACACCGCATGCGCCCCCATTTCCAGCGCGAATTCAGACTTCTCGCGAGTGGTCGCCCAAACCCGGGCCCCCGCGTGCCGGGCCAGCATGATCGCCGCGCTGGCCACGCCCCCTCCGGCGCCTTGGATCAGCACCGTCTCACCGGGCTGTAGGCCTGCGCGGGTGAACAGCATGCGATAGGCCGTGAGCCAGGCGGTCGGCAGGCATGCGGCCTCGGCGAAACTCAGGGCACGGGGTTTGGGAATCAGGTTCTGCCGCGGCACCGTGACCCATTCGGCGAACGTTCCTTGGTAGCGCTCGGACAAGAGGCTGCGCCCGGGGTCGAACGTCTCGTCGCCGCCACCTGCGGTCGGCGACGCGATCACCGAGTGCACGATCACCTCGCGGCCTTCGGCATCGACTCCGGCCGCATCGCAGCCCAGGATCATGGGCAGCGCGGAGGCCGAAAGCCCGATCCCGCGCAGGCTCCACAGGTCATGGTGGTTCAAGGACGCGGCCTTCACACGCACCTCGACCCAGCCGTCGGGAACCTCTGGTGGCGGCCGCTCCCCCACTTCGAGGGCCGCCACCGGGTCGTCGGAATCGAAGCCGGACACATACGCTGCGAGCATGGCTTCACCGTAGAACACGCGGCGCTGTGCACGGCACGGCCAATCCCCCTGTCAACAGCGTGGGCTGGAATCTCAGATCGCACGGGTCCGGCCAAAGGCCGAGGCGGGCCGACCAGGCCGCCACGATCAAAGGCAGGTAGCCCAGGGCACCTCGTCGGGCGTGCGCGCCGGTCGGACACCATGGACACATGGTCTCCTTCGGCAGTGACAACCACAGCGGCGTTCATCCCGAGGTCATGGCGGCGCTGAGCGCTGCCAACGAGGGGCACACCGGCGCCTACGGGGACGATCATTGGACCCGCGAGGCGGAAGACCTCTTGCGCGCGGAATTCGGCGCGGACAGCGTGCCGATCCTGGTCGCAAACGGCACCGGGGCGAATCTCATCGCCCTCCAATCCTGTCTGCGGCCGTGGGAGGCCGCCGTGTGCTCCGACGTAGCCCACATCAATGTCGACGAGGGCGGCGCCCCGGAACGCATCCTGGGTTCGAAGCTGATCGGGCTCAACACCCCTGACGGCCGCATCGACCCCGGCCAGCTGGCCGCGACCTGCGACCGGATCGGCGACGAGCACGCAGTGCAGCCGAAGGTCCTGTCATTGACCCAGTCCACGGAGTACGGAACGGTCTACTCCACCGAGCAGGCTGCCGCGCTGGGCACTGAGGCCCGGCGGCTCGGGATGTACGTCCACGTCGACGGCGCCCGGCTGGCGAACGCGGCCGTCGTGCTCGGGTGCGGCCTCGGCGAGGCAGCGAGCATGTTCGGCGCGGACGTCGTCAGTATGGGCGGGACGAAGAACGGACTCATGGGCGCCGAGGCGGTGGTCTTCATCGATCCCGCGCTCGCCGATCAAGCCAAGTGGATCCGCAAAGCCACGACCCAGTTGATGAGCAAGCACCGTTACCTGGCAGCTCAATTCATCGCGCTGCTCACCAACGATCTGTGGCGGCGCAACGCCGAGCACGCCAACGCGATGGCCCGCCAGCTAGGTGAGGGCCTACTGCGCGCGGGGATCGCGCTTACGCAGGCGGTCGAGGTCAACGCGGTGTTCGCCACGCTTGCCGACCCGTCACAGTTGCAGCGGCAATACCACTTCTACCCGTGGCTGGCGCCCGACGAGTACCGGCTGATGTGCTCGTGGGACACCACGCCGGCCGACGTCGACGCGTTTGTCTCGGCGGTACGTGCGCGCTGAACCCACCGAGGGCATGGCAAGTATTCGTCGCTGACAGCGACAGAAATTGACCAAGCCCCGAACGCGCGGATGGGACCCACGTGATCCGCGTCACACCTGCCTCGGTAGCGTGCCACCAAGCGAGGAAAGGGACCTGCGATGGACGACACCGTACGCCAGCACAAATACCTGCTCACCGAGGACCAGATCCCGACGACGTGGTACAACATCGTGCCCGATCTGCCAGTCCCCCCGCCCCCACCTCTGCACCCGGGAACCATGCAGCCAGTGGGCCCGGAGGACCTCGCCCCGCTGTTCCCAATGGCCTTGATCGAGCAGGAGGTCACCTCCGATCGGTTCGTCGAGATCCCTGGCGGCGTGCTGGACGTGTACCGGCAGTGGCGGCCCACCCCCTTGTTCCGGGCGCACCGCTTGGAACAAGCGCTAGATACCCCTGCCCGCATCTACTACAAGTACGAGGGTGTTTCTCCGGCGGGTTCGCACAAGCCGAACACTGCGGTTCCGCAGGCCTACTACAACGCCGCCGAGGGCGTGAAGAAGCTCACGACCGAGACCGGCGCCGGTCAGTGGGGCACAGCGCTAGCGTTCGCTTGCGCGCTCTACGACCTCGAGTGCGAGGTGTGGCAGGTGGGCGCGTCCTACGACTCCAAGCCTTACCGCCGGCTCATGATCGAGGCGTTCGGTGCCAGCGTCCACCGCTCCCCGTCGGATCTCACCGAAGTCGGCCGCGCGCTAGCGGCCAATCCCGCGAATGCCTCCGGCTCGCTGGGCATCGCCATCTCGGAGGCCGTCGAGGTCGCCGCGCAGAACCCCGAGATCCGTTACGCGCTCGGCTCCGTGCTGAACCACGTGTTGCTGCACCAGACCGTGATCGGGGAGGAGGCCCTGCTGCAGATGGAGATGGCCGGGGACACCCCGACCATGATCGTGGGCTGCACCGGAGGCGGCTCCAACTTCGCCGGGCTGTCCTTCCCCTTCCTCCGGGAAAAGCTGGCGGGCCGGATCTCGCCGCAGATCGTGGCGGCGGAACCCGCGAGCTGCCCGTCGCTGACGCGAGGGGTGTACGCGTACGACTTCGGCGACACCGCCGGCATGACACCGTTGATGAAGATGCACACTCTGGGTCACGACTTCGTGCCTGACCCGATCCACGCTGGCGGACTGCGCTACCACGGCATGGCACCGCTGATCAGCCACGTCTACGAGCAGGGCCTGATGAGCGCCGAAGCAGTTCCGCAGACCGAGTGCTTCTCAGCCGCGGTGCAGTTCGCCCGTACTGAGGGCATCGTCGCCGCCCCGGAGCCGACCCACGCACTGGCACTGGCGATCCGGGAGGCCGAGAAGGCGCGCGAGACCGGCGAGGAGACGGTGATCCTGACCGCCCTGTGCGGCCACGGGCACTTCGACCTGTCGGCCTATGACGCCTACCTCAGCGGGCAGATGGTCGACGAGAACGTGACGCCCGAGCGGCTGTCGGTGGCGCTGGAGACGTTGCCGCACGTTCCGGTTGGGTAACCGAAGGGACTTCGGACCCAGCACGTCACCCAGTGACCAGATACGACCAAAGTCCGCGCAGAACGTGACGCCCCAGCCGCTGTCGGTGGCGCTGGAGACGTTGCCGCACGTTCCGGTCGGGTAACCGAAGGGACTTCGGACCCAGCACGCCACCCAGTGACCAGATACGACCAAAGTCCGCGGAGAACTGCTAGATCTGGGCGACGCCTTCGGCGCGGGCAGCGGCAGCCACCGCATCAGCCACATGCCCGGCCACGCGGTGGTCGAAGACCGACGGGACGATGTAGTCGGGGGCCACGTCCTCGCCCACCAACTCGGACAGCGCATCGGCAGCCGCCATCTGCATGCCGGTCGTGATGCGGGTGGCCCGCACGTCCAAAGCCCCGCGGAACACCCCGGGGAATGCGAGCACGTTGTTGATCTGATTCGGGAAGTCGCTGCGGCCGGTCGCCACGACTGCCGCGTACTTGCCGGCTACCGCCGGGTCCACCTCGGGGACGGGATTCGCCAGAGCGAAGATGATCGCGTCGTCAGCCATCCCTGCTACCGCGCTCTCCGGGACCTGTCCTGCTGACACCCCGATGAACACGTCCGCGTCCTCGAGGGCCACTCCGATCGTGCCCGAAAGCCCGCGCGGGTTGGTGCGCGATGCGAGGTCCGACTTGACCCCGGACAGACCTTCCCGGGCCGGCCCGAGCAAACCCTGTGAGTCGCACACGATCAGGTCTTTCACGCCGCCGGCGAGCAGCATGTTGGACACCGCCACCCCGGCCGCGCCCGCGCCTGAAACCACGACCCGCAACCCGTTGAACGCCCGTCCCGTCAACCGCGCGGCCGACTCCAGCGCAGCGATCACAACGATGGCCGTCCCGTGCTGGTCGTCGTGGAACACCGGGATGTCCAGCGCCTCCTGCAAGCCGTCCTCGATCTCGAAGCAGCGTGGCGCGGAGATGTCCTCCAGGTTGATCCCACCGAATGCCGGCGCGATCCGAACGATGGTCTCGATGACCTGCTGGGTGTCAGAGGTGTCCAGGCAGATCGGCACCGCATCGACGCCGGCGAACTCCTTGAACAGAAGTGCCTTCCCCTCCATCACGGGCAGTGCTGCGGCCGGACCGATGTCCCCCAGGCCGAGCACTGCGGTCCCGTCGGTCACCACAAGAACGGTGTTCGACTTCCATGTGTAGTCATAGACCAGCTCGGGGTGCTCGGCGATCGCCTGCGACACCCGCGCCACGCCCGGGGTGTACGCCAGCGCGAGCCCGGCGCCGTCACGGATACGTACGGTCGGGCGCACCTCGATCTTGCCGCGGCGGTGCAGCGGGAAAGCCGGATCGGTGTCAAAGTCCACAGTCAGTCCTTGTTGTAGTCGATGCGGTGTCATCTTTCCATAGCCGTTTGGGCACAATGGTGGGCAGTTGTGCGAGAGGGAATCCACATGAGTCTGCGCAGTCCTGCGCTTGTCGGTATGGCGTGCATGGCGGCGATCGGCACAATCGCGCTGTCCGGCTGCCAGAACGACGCCACACCGCAGACCGCGGCAACGAGTACTTCGCCGATCAGCGAGCTGGCGTCCAAAGTGCCCGCCAAGATCCGCGCGGACGGCGTGCTGACTGTGGGTATCGATCCCAGTTACCCACCTATGGAGTTCCTGCGGCGCGGCGAGGCGGTCGGTGCGGATCTCGACCTCATGAGCGCGGTCGCGCAGCGCCTCGGCCTGCGGGCTCAGTTCATAGAGGACACGTACGCACTGCTGGTCCCCGGCGTAGCGGCCCGGCGATTCGAGGCTGCGATCTCAGCACTTTCGGTCGATGACAACGACCTGCAGAACGCGAACATGGTGACCTACTACTCGTCCGGTTCTCAACTGGCGGTGCGGCCCCCCGCCAAGAAGAAATCCGGTCCACGCAACCTGTGCGGCCGGAAGATCACGGTACTCGACGGCAGCCAGCAGTACGCTCAGCTCTCCGCGAAGTCCGCCAACTGCGTCGAGCAGAAGAAGAAGCCGATCCGCATCCGGACATACCAGTCGCAGGCTCCGGCGACCCAAGCGGTCATCAACGGCAAGGCCTACGGAACGCTGGCCGAGTCGCCGGTCATCGAGGCTGCGGTCGCCGCATCCGACGGAGCACTGGTCGTCAACGGCAAGCCCTTCGCCGTCGCCCCGTACGGCATCGCTGTCGACAACCGGCGCCCGAAGGTGGCCAGAGCCATCCGCGGGGCGCTGAAGTCGATCATCCAAGACGGCACCTACCAGCAGATCCTCGAGAAATGGGACATCGCAGAAGGCGCCCTCGACGACCCCGAGGTGCTCACGAAGAAGGACATTCCCGAGCCCACACCGCTGTACACCGAGACGACGACACCCAGTCCCGCATACTCGCCCACCAGCTGAGCCCGCCTCGGGTCCAGCATCCCTCGCGTGCCCGCACTAACCTCACGGCTATGGAGTCCGCATCGGAGGTTGTCCTCACCGTTCCGGCTGAGAGTTCATTCGTGGGCCTGGTCCGCACCGCGACCTCGGCGATCTGCGCACAGGCCGACTTCACGGTCGACCGCCTCGACGACCTCCGGCTGGCGATCGACGAAGCCTGCGCGTTGGCGATCGCGGATGCCCGGCCCGGGTCGGACCTGCAGGTGGCGTGGACGGTCACCGGTCAGCAAGTGGCCATCGAGGTCGTCTCCGAGAGTTCCAGCGGGCGCCCGGTCGCCACCAACACGTTCGCCTGGACGGTGCTGACGGCCTTGGTCGATGAAGTGGTGACCAGCGTTACGCAGGGCCGGCTGCACATCGGGATGCGGGCGCACGGCATCGAGTCGGTGGCCCTGTGACTGGAACCGACGGCAAGTCCTCCTCCCCTGGAAGCAGGGGCTGGACGCAGGAAGACCGCAAGCGCGAGCACGCGCTGCTGGCACGGCTGGCCCAACTCGACGACGATGACCCCGCTCGCGGCGCGCTGCGCGATGAGATCGTGACGATGCACCTGCCGCTCGTGCATCACCTCGCACGACGTTTCCGCGACCGCGGGGAACCCCACGACGACCTCGTACAGGTCGGGACGATCGGCTTGATCAAATCTGTGGACAGGTTCGACACCGAGCGGGGGGTGGAATTCTCCACGTACGCGACACCCACGATCCTCGGCGAGATCAAACGGCACTTCCGTGACAAGGGCTGGTCCGTACGGGTTCCGCGCCGCCTGCAAGAACTGCGCATGACGATCTCGCGTGCCACCTCGGAGCTCTCCCAGTCTCAGGGCCGCTCCCCCACCGTCAAGGAACTGGCCGCACACCTGCGGATGAGCGAGGAGGAAGTGCTGGAGGGTCTGGAATCGGCCCAGGCATACAGCACGTTGTCCTTGGACGCATCGGGCAGCGATCCGGACGCTGATGCACCCGCGCTGGTCGACAGCCTGGGCGACCACGACTCCGGCCTCGAGACCGTCGAGTACCGCGAGACCCTGCGCCCGCTGCTGGCATCCTTGCCGGAACGCGAACGCCAGATCATCATGCTCCGGTTCTTTCACAACAAGACCCAATCGGACATCGCCGACGAGGTCGGGGTGTCCCAGATGCATGTTTCACGGCTGCTGGCCAAGTCGCTCGGGACGTTGCGCAATGCCATGGGCGTTGACGCCTGATGCGGGCAGCCGAGGCGTCCCGCATCAGGGGCTTCCGCCGACGACAACCGGAACCCGCAGCCCTTCACGAACCAACCGCCCGGGCACCTACCCTTTCAGATCCGCACCCGTCGCGGGTCGCACGGTGAGCACGATCCCAATCACGCACGACACTGCGATAACCACCCCGGCGACAACCGCCATCCCGTCGCCCTCCAGGAACAACCACGCGCAGATCAGACCGAACACCTGGGCCAGCACCATCGGTGTACGGGCCATGGAGTTGCGCCGCCAGAGCCCGCGTGCGATCAGGGCCATGCAGACAGCAAACAAGAGGTAGATCACCACCTCGGCGACCGGGGACGCGCCGGTGTTGGTGCCACGCGTGTTGAAGGACGCGATGCCGAGTGCGGCGGCGAAGATCACGATTGCAGCTGCCTGCACGGCTGCCATCGCGGCTGCTTGCCGAGCAGCAGACAGTCCCGGTTCCACGTGCCGAATCTACCTGTCGATAGCGTGATCGGATGCGCGGCCTGCTTGTGGTCAACCCGAAGGCGACCACCACGAACGATGTGACCCGGGACGTGCTCATCAGCGCGCTGGCGGACAAGTTCCACCTCGAAGTGGTCACCACGACCCACCGCGGCCACGCCCATGAACTCGGAGCGACAGCGCGGGACGAGAGCATGGACTGCATCTTGACCCTCGGGGGTGACGGCACGATCCACGAGGTGGTCAACGGTCTACTCGCCGCAGGCCCAGCGCCCGACCTGCCGGTCCTTGGCACCGTGCCCGGCGGCAGCGCCAACGTCTTCGCCCGCGCCCTGGGATATCCCCAGGAGGCGGTCGAGGCGACCGGACTGCTGCTGCGGGCGATGCGCGAAGGCACGACCCGCACGATCGGGCTCGGCAAGGTGGACGACAGGTACTTCACGTTCACGGCGGGGCTCGGGCTGGACGCGGAGATCATGGCCCGGATGGAACAGGCACGCGCCGATGGGAAGACCGCCAGCCCGACCCGGTATCTGGCGACAACCGTGCGCCAGTTCTTCGCCGGCAGCGACCGCAAGCGGCCCGCGCTGGTCCTGCAACGCGCCGGAGAGGACCCGATCGAGGGCGTGTTCCTGGCGATCATCCAGAACACCTCGCCCTGGACGTTCCTCGGAGCGCACCCCGTGAACCCCTCGCCGGCGGCTTCCTTCGACACCGGACTGGACCTGTGGGCGACCAAGTCGCTGAAGGTGCCCCAAGCGCTGCGTTTCTCGACCCGGATGCTGCTCAGCCGTGAGCGCGGGAGTCCCAAGGCGATGGTGGCCTGGCACGACATGCATGAGTTCCGGATCACGGCTACCCGACCGACCCCGATGCAGGTGGACGGAGAGGTGGTGGGCGACATCACGGACGTCACGTTCCGGGCCGTGAAAGACGCGCTCCGGGTGTACGCACCGTAGTCACGATGACTACGGACAGCGATTCTGCGACTACTTCAAGCGAGCAAATGGCGCATTTGCCGACAAATCCGCCCCCTTCCGTAGCGAATGTGACGCAGAACACATCACCGTGACAGGACTTGTGGCCCACAAGTCTTGTGCATCTGTTCACGTTGTGTGAATCTGAAATCGCTGGAGCGCAAGATACGCCACAGCACGAAGCCTGAAGGAGCCGCCCCCCGCCAAGCGGGGTCACGGTGTCTGGTACGGCCCAACTTGGCTACCCGGGGGGCAGCCCTGACTTAGGAGGTACGGATGGACTGGCGCGCGAATGCTGCCTGCCGCGACGAGGATCCGGAACTGTTCTTCCCCCTTGGGGACACCGGCCCCGCGCTTCTGCAGATCGAAGACGCCAAAGCGGTGTGCAAGTCATGCGCCGTGATCTCCGAGTGCCTCGCCTGGGCCCTCGAGTCCGGCCAGGATTCCGGCATCTGGGGTGGAATGTCCGAAGCGGAACGCCGCTCTCTGCGTCGCCGCAGCGCCCGCACCGGCGTGAGCCTCGGTTACCAGCACTGATTCCCGCGAAAGACCGGTCGCTGCGGCGACCGGTCTTTCGCTGCCCATGGGCAGCCCTTGTGCAACGAAGTTGCGGGGGGCAAACCCTCAGTGTTACGAAGGTGCGCGGTCTCGACGCCTCGAACCGCGCACGTTTGTAACAAACGGAGGGGCGGGCCAGCACCTTCGTCACAATCGGCAGTCTGCGCCCACTACCGCGCGGGCACGACCAGATCGACGGTGGCCGTGGTACCCCTGCCCGACGGGCCCGGCTCCCAGCTCAGCGACCCCCGCAAGTCCTCGTGCACCAAGGTCTGCACGATCTGCAACCCGAGCCGCGCGTCGGTCTCGGGGTTGAAACCCGGTGGCAATCCCGCGCCGTCGTCAGTAACGCTCACTCGCAATCGGCGGCCGCGGCGTTCTGCGACCAGTTCGATGTGACCCCGTCCGTGGTGCTGCAATCCGTGTTCGAAAGCGTTCTGCAGCAACTCGGCCACCACGAGCGCGAGCGAGCTCGCGATGGACCCCGGCAGCACGCCGATCTGGCCGCGCCGGACGACGTTCACCCCCTCGGCCAGACCCGCGACCATGTCCACGAGCCGGTCGGCCACCTCGTCGAACTCGACGGCATCCGCCCCGGCCTGAGACAGGGTCTCGTGAACGAGCGCAATGGCACTCACCCGGCGCACCGACTCCTCGAGCGCGGTGCGCGCGGACGGATCCTGCAACCGCCTGGCCTGCATGCGTAGCAGCGCGGCGACCGTCTGGAGGTTGTTCTTCACGCGGTGATGGATCTCGCGGATCGTGTTGTCCTTGGTCAGCAGGGCACGTTCGCCTTGCCGCAGATCCGTCACGTCACGGATCAGCAGGGCGGCGCCATTGCGCACACGCTCGCGCATCAACGGGATGGAACGCATCGAGACGGTCACCTCGCCCACCTCGACATCGACGCTGCCAGCGCCACGACCCGAGGTCACCACGCCGATGGACTCGTCGACCGGCCCGGTCCTCGATGCCAGACGACGCACCTCGTGCTCGAGGATCCGTCCAGTCAGATCCGACTTCACCCCCATGCGCCGGAAGGCACTTCGGGCATTCGGCGACGCGAACACCACGACACCCTGCGCCGTGACCCGCAGCAGTCCGTCGCCGACCCGCGGCACCGTCGAGGAGTCCTGCATCCCTTGCACCGGGTACTCCCCGTCGCACAACATCTCGGCCAGCACATCGGCGATCTCGCGGTAGGTCCCCTCCAGTTCTCCCGACTCGCGCGGCGACAATCCGCTGCGCCGGGAGATCACCGCGATGATCCGGCCCTCGAAGTGGACCGGGATGGCCTCGGTTCCCACCGGCAGCATCGAGTCCGGCGCCATCCGATTGCGCACCACGCGTTGCACGTGGAAAGCCCGCTCAACCTCCCGCAACCGTCCCTTTGCAGCGAAGGAACCGACTATGTCCTCCGGGTAGACGGTGGGCCCCGTGCTGGGCCGCACTTGAGCAGCCGCCACGAACCCCGCGGAGTTCCAGGTGGGCAGCCACATCACGAGATCGGAGAAGGACAGGTCGGAAAGCAGCGTCCAGTCCGCGGTCACTAGGTGCAGGTGCGCGATCTCCGCAGACGTCAGGTCGGTGCGTTCGCGGGCCAGACGATCCAGATCGACCATGCTCCGACCCTAGTTGGCGACGGGCCGACGAGGCGGCGCAATCTGGTGAACACCCGGCCGCTCAGTCCGAGGTCTCAGGACGGCGGCATCAGGTGAACGCCGGGCCGCCCAGTCCGTGGTCTCAGGACGGCGGCGTTAGAGGTTGTGCACGAGGTTAGAGAAGCCACGCGTGTGTTCTCTAACCTCGTGCACAACCTCTAACCTCGCGGGATGTGCGGCCGGACGCGCCTGCACGAGGCGCGACCGGACCGGCGAACAGCCCCACCGGAGCGTCATTGCACACTTGGGTGGTGAGCGAACCTCTGCTGGAGGCCGACCGGCGTTACGTCTGGCACCCATTCACGCAGCACGCGTGGTGGCCCGACGACGACCCCCTGGTGATCAGCCGGGCGGACGGCGTGTGGCTGTTCGACGATCAGGGGCGGCGTTTCATCGACGGCTTCTCCTCGCTGTGGGTGACGGTGCACGGGCACAACGAGCCGCGCATCAACCGGGCCATCATCGACCAGGCCCAGACTCTGGACCACTCGACTTTCCTCGGCTTCACCCATGAACCCGGCGTACGACTCGCACAGCAACTCGTCGAGCGCAGCCCCGAAACGCTGACTCGCGCCTTCTTCGCCGGGGACGGCTCGTCTGCGGTCGAGGCGGGCATCAAGATGGCCTATCAGGCCAAACTCCAGCAAGGACAGCGGCGCCCGCTCTATGTCCACGTCGCCGAGGGATACCACGGAGACACACTCGGTGCAGTGTCAGTGGGCGGCATCGAGATCTTCCACCACACCTACCAACCGATCCTGCTCAAGACCCGGACGATCTCCTCCCCGGGGCTGCGCGGCCAGGGTCAGACGGCGGCCGAACGCGCCGCCGAGGTGCTGACCGAGTTGCGCACACTGCTCGAGGAAGTCGGTGATCAAGTGTGTGCGGTGGTCGTCGAACCACTGGTGCAGGCGGCCGGCGGAATGCTCACCCACGACGCCTCGTTCCTGCGCGGCGTTCGGGAACTCAGCACACAGTTCGGCGCTTACCTGCTCACCGACGAGGTGGCCACCGGCATCGGGCGAACGGGGAAGATGTGGGCGGTCGACCATGCCGGGATCGCCCCGGACCTGCTCACCTGCGGCAAGGGCCTGACTGGCGGAGTGCTGCCGCTGTCGGCGGTGCTGGCCAGCGAAGAGATCTACGAGAGTTTCCTCGGAGACGGCTCCCGCACCTTCTTCCACGGGCACTCGTACACGGCCAATCCGCTCTGCGCCGCCGCCGCGCTCGCGAACCTGGAACTGATGGATGAGCGCAACACCCTCGAGCACGCGGCGTGGATCGGACGTACTCTGGGCGACCTGCTCAAGCCCCTCGCCGAGGACGAGCGGGTGGTGGAAGTCCGCCGGATCGGAACCATGACCGGCATCGAACTCGAACCGCACGGCGAGCGCACCGGGTTCCGGGTCTGCACCGCCGCCCGTGACCTCGGGGTTATCACCCGGCCGCTGGGCGATGTGGTCATCCTCATGCCGCCGCTGGGAATCGAGGACGCGGAACTCAAACAGCTCGTCGCCGCGGTCAACCACGGCCTCGACGAGGTGTATCGGTGACCTGGCTCCAGGAGCAAGCCACCCAACGCAACGCTGCAGGCCTGCAACGCACGTTGCGCGCGCGGCAACCGGGGCTCGTGGACATCGCGTCGAACGACTACCTGGGGCTGTCCGGGGATCGCGATGTGGTCGAGGCCGGGGTGCGCGCGATGCGGACCTGGGGCGCCGGCGCCACCGGTTCTCGGCTGGTGAGCGGGCACACCGTGCTGCACGCAGAACTGGAGTCGGCACTGTCGGAACTGGTCGCCGCTGATCGCACGCTGGTGTTCTCGTCGGGATACCTGGCGAACCTCGCCGCGATCACCGCCCTCACCGATGCGGACACACTGTTGCTGTCCGACGCCTACAACCACGCCTCGATCGTGGACGCCTGCAGACTGTCGCGGGCAGAGGTTCACGTGTATCCCAACGGCAGCGTCGCCGCGCTCCGGGCGACCCTTGAGTCCAACGAGCGTAAGCGCGCCGTGATCGTCACCGACGCCGTGTTCAGCGTCGACGGGAACCTGGCGCCGCTGGCCGAACTGGCACGTACCGCCGACGACTTCGACGCTCTGCTGATCGTCGACGAGGCGCACAGCATCGGGGTGCTCGGTCATGCGGGCGCTGGGGCTTGTGCCGGGGCCGGCATCCTCAGCGAACGCCTGGTCCGGACGTTCACCCTCTCGAAATCGCTGGGCTCGCAGGGCGGCGCCGTCGCCGCGGGCTCGGAGGTCATCGAACACCTCATCAACAGCGCCCGCTCGTTCATCTTCGACACGGGTCTGGCTCCCGCGGCCGCGGGCAGCGCCCTGGCCGCCACGGCAAAGGTGCTCTCCGATCCGGGCCTCCCGCAGCGGGCACTGGCCGCAACGAAACGCCTGGCCGCAACCGCCCGGGCCGCGGGTTGGCGGGTCCACCCCCATGATGCGGCCGTCGCATCCCTGCCTGTGGGGTCCGCCGCGGGCGCGGTACTGGCTCAGCAGATCTGCCGCGACACCGGGGTCGAGATCGGCTGCTTCCGGCCACCGTCGGTTCCGGACGGCATCGCGAGGTTGCGCATGACCGGGCACGCAAATCTGCGTCGCGGCGACTTCGGCCTCGTCGAGCAGGCCCTGCGAACGGCCGGGGAGAAGGTGGACCGATGAGCGTTCTGGCAGTCACCGGCACGGGTACGGAGGTCGGAAAGACAATCGTGACCGCAGCGATCGCGGCCCTGTGCCCCGATGTGGTCACGGTGCTCAAGCCGGCGCAGACCGGCTTGCGGCTCGAAGAACCCGGGGACGTCGATGTGGTCAAGTCGCTGGTCCCGCACGTCGAGACGCTGGAACTGGTCCGCTACCCGGAGCCACTCGCCCCCGCCACGGCCGCCCGGCGCAGCGGGATCCCGACGCTGACTGCTGCCGAGGTCGCCGAGGGGGTCGAGGAAGCCGACGCCGACCTCGTGTTGCTGGAAGGCGCCGGCGGGCTGCTGGTGCGTCTGAGCGACGACCCGGTCCTGACCTTCGCCGACGTCCTGGTCGAACTCAGCGCCCCGGCCGTGCTGGTCACCACCGCCGGGCTGGGGACCCTCAATCACACCGCACTGACTCTGGAGGCCATGCGAACGCGCGGCATCGAACTGGCAGGGGTAGTGATAGGTGCCTGGCCGTGGGAGCCCGATCTGGCCAGTCTGACCAACCTGGAGGACTTGCAGACCCTCATCGACGGACCGATCGCCGGGGTGCTGCCGGGCGGGATCGGCAACCTGCCGCCTGAGCAGTTCGCCGACGTCGCGTCGCGCGGGCTCTCCCCGCGCTTCGGCGGGCAGTTCGAGGCGGATAGGTTTGTGACACAAGCGAAGGGACTCCTGTGACCATCGACGCGACGCCGCAGACCGACGTTCTCACGACCGCCGAACGGGTCCTCGAAACCGGTGAAGGCCTGTCGCAGGCCGACATTCTGCGGGTGCTGCAATTGCCCGACGACGCGATTCCCGCACTGCTCGACCTGGCCCACCGGGTGCGGATGAAGTGGTGCGGCCCTGAGGTCGAGGTCGAGGGGATCGTGTCGGTCAAGACCGGTGGCTGTCCGGAGGACTGCCACTTCTGCTCGCAGTCGGGCCTGTTCCCCTCACCGGTGCGCGCCGCGTGGCTGGACATCCCCGGCCTGGTCGAGGCCGCCGTGCAGACCGCGGCCACCGGCGCCACGGAGTTCTGCATCGTCGCCGCCGTGCGCGGGCCCGACGACCGGCTCATGACCCAGATGCGCCAGGCCGTGGCAGCCATCCAGGATGCCGTCGACATCAACGTCGCCGCCAGCCTCGGGATCCTCACCCGCGAGCAGGTGGACGACCTGCTCGACATGGGCATCCACCGGTACAACCACAACCTCGAAACGTCTCGCTCGTACTTCCCCAACGTGGTGACCACCCACACCTGGCAGGAGCGCTGGGACACGCTGCGCATGATCGCGGACTCCGGCATGGAGGTGTGCTGCGGCGGGATCGTGGGCATGGGCGAGACGATCGAGCAACGCGCGGAGTTCGCCGCGCAACTTGCCGAACTCGACCCGCACGAGGTGCCACTGAACTTCCTCAACCCGCGACCGGGAACGCCCTTCGCCGACATGGACGTGATGCCCGCGGCCGACGCGCTGCGGACCATCGGGGCCTTCCGGCTCGCACTGCCCCGCACTATTCTCCGCTACGCAGGTGGCCGGGAACTGACTCTCGGCGATCTCGGCACGCGGGATGGCCTGCTCGGCGGGATCAACGCCGTCATCGTCGGGAATTACCTCACCACGTTGGGCCGCAAGGCCGATTCCGACCTCGATCTGCTGTCCGAGCTGAACATGCCCATCAAAGCCCTGTCCGACACTCTGTGAGGAGCCGCATCCCATGATGAACACCAAAGGCCCGGTCGTCGCCGTGGTCACCATTCTGTTGATCGTCGGCCTCGTCTGGGGCATTGTGATCGGACTGTTCTGATGACCAGCGGGCACGGCGGTTGGCATGCCATCGCGGCCGCGCAGGCCTACGGGGTGGACACCCTGTTCACGTTGTCGGGTGCGCACATCTTCCCCCTGTTCGATGCCGCGGTGGGCGGCAAGGACGCCGTGACCGCGGCCGGGGATCCGCGCACCGCCGAGCGCAGCGGCCCGATCCGCCTGGTCGATGTGCGGCATGAGGCCACGGCGGTCTTCGCCGCGGAAGGCACTGCCAAGCTGACGCGCACGCCCGGGTTCGCCGCCGTCACCGCGGGTCCGGGCGTGACCAATGCGATCAGCGGTCTGGCCAGTGCCCGCTTCAACGCGGTGCCGGTCGTGGTGATGGGCGGGCGCTCGCCGGACTTCCGGTGGGGCACAGGTGCATTGCAGGAGATCGACCACGTGCCGATCGTGGCGCCGGTGACTAAATCGGCTGCCACTGCCCACGACGCCACCAGCGTCGGCGCGATGGCCGCCGCCGCGTTCGAGGCGGCCACCACCGCACACCGCGGACCGGCCTTCCTCGACATTCCGATGGACGTCTTCTACGCCCCGGTCGACGCCCCTGATCCGGTCCGTCATACCCCTGCCGAACGGGCCCCCGACCCAGAGGCCGTCAACCGGATCGCGGGCATGTTGGCCGGCGCGGAGCGGCCGGTGCTGATCCTCGGATCGGACGTGTGGAACGACTTCGCCGAAGAGGCGGCCGTGCGGATGGCGCAGACGTTGGAGTTGCCGGTCATCCCCAACGGCATGGGGCGCGGGGTTGTGCCTGGCGGGAGTCCGCTGCTTGTGACCCGCGCGCGCTCGCAGGCGCTGAAGAATGCCGACGTCGTGGTGGTCGTCGGCACGCCTCTCGACTTCCGCCTCGGCTACGGCAAGTTCGGCCCGGCAGACGCGCCCGCCGAGGTCATCCATGTCGTGGACCATCCGGCGCAGATCTCCTGGCACGCATCGCCGACGGCTGCGGCGGCCGGCGATCTCTCGCAGACCCTGGACGCCATCACCGACGCCTGGGAGGTCCATTCGCAGCATGTCGCGCGCAGCCACTGGTTGCAGGGGCTGCAGGACGCTGCTGCGGCTGCCGAGGCAAGGGATGCGGAAGTCCTCAACAGCACGGTCGACCCGATCCACCCGGCACGCATCTACGGCGAGCTGAACCGACGCCTCGCCGACGACACGGTGGTCATCGGCGACGGCGGCGACTTCGTGAGTTTCGCCGGTAAGTTCATCGAGCCCAAGCGCCCGGGCCACTGGCTGGACCCGGGGCCTTACGGCTGCCTCGGGACCGGTCTGGGGTATGCGATGGCATCGGCGGTCGCCAAGCCGTTCTCCCAGACCGTGCTACTCATGGGCGACGGCGCCGCCGGGTTCAGCCTGATGGACGTCGACACGCTCGTGCGGCAGAACCTGCCCGTGGTGATGATCGTGGGCAACAACAGTGCGTGGGGCCTGGAGAAGCATCCCATGCGGTTGTTGCACCAGTACGACGTGGCGGCCGACCTGCAACCGGGACTGCGCTACGACGAGGTGGTGTCCGCGCTCGGAGGCGCCGGCGAAACGGTGTCGGACCCCGGCCAGATCGGAGAAGCGCTGGACCGCGCGTTCGCAGCCGGTGTTCCCTATCTGGTGAACGTACTCACCGATCCGGAGATCATGTACCCTCGGGCGACGACCGGTCTGTAGCCCGGCGGTCGAGTTTGGCCAGGAACTTCTCGCGCCCGACCAACGCTCTGACAACCACGCCCCGGCCGATCAAGACGTCCTCCTCCTTATGCCGCTGAGTGGCCTCGACCTTGAACGTGATCCGGTTGCCGTCGATGTCACCGACCGTGGCCTCACAGGTCACTTCTGCGCCCACCGCACTGGGGCGCACGTGGTCGAGGGCGATGCGGGTACCCACCGTGGTCTCGGTGTCGGTCGCGCCGCAGATCTCGATCGTCGCGGCTTCCAGCCAGGCCAGCAGGGTGGGCGTGGCCAGCACCTCGAGGTCGCCGCTGCCGACCGCCGCTGCGGTGTCCGCCTCTGACACGACCCTGACCACCGAGGCAGTCTGCCCGAGTTCGATCTGCATGCGAGCCAGCGTACTCACTCGGGCTAGCCTGAAGGCGTGTCGTACTGCCCGATATGCGGATTGCCCGACCATGACTGCAGCCAACCGCTGGAGCCTCCGCGGTTCTGCTCCGAATGCGGCCGCCGCATGGTCGTCCAGATCACGCCGACCGGGTGGCGCGCAACGTGTTCACGGCATGGGGTGCTCACGGGGTGACCGGCGTCGCCCTTGTGTGACGAAGGTGCGGGTCCCGGGGCCGGATTGTGTCGAAGGTGCGTGGTTCCGACGACCCAAACCGCGCACCTTCGCAACACAGCGCCGCGTCGGGCTACAACTTCGTCACAATCGCCTCCGGGTGGACCTAGCTGGCCACCAGACCCAGCCGGCGCAACTCCACCTCGAGGTCGTGCGGGCTGGTCGAACTGGCCATGGCTTCATCGAGGGTGATCATCTGATCCCGGTACAGCGCGACCAGATGCTGGTCGAAAGTCTGCATGCCGTAGAAGCGGCCGTCTGCGATCAGTGAAGTCAGCGTTCCGGTCTTGGCCTTGTCGGAGATCGCGTCGGCCACGCGGCCGGTGTTGATGCAGATCTCCATCGCCACGCAGCGACCCTGGTTGTCGGCACGCGGGACCAGTCGCTGGCACAGGATCCCGCGCAACGCCCCTGCCAGCGAAAGCCGGATCTGCTGCTGCTCGTGCGGCGGGAAGAAGTCGATGACGCGGGTGACGGTTTCCTGCGCATCGACGGTGTGCAAGGTCGACAACACGAGGTGGCCCGTCTCAGCGGCACTCAGTGCGGCATGCACGGTTTCGGTGTCGCGCATCTCACCGATCAGGATGACGTCGGGATCCTGCCGCATCGCCGAACGCATCGCGACCTTGAAGTCGGCGGTGTCGATACGGACCTCCCGCTGGTTGATCAGGGCCCGGTTGTCGTAGTGGATGATCTCGATCGGATCCTCGATGGTGACCACGTGGACGTCGCGGTGGCGGTTGATCTCGTCGATCATGCCGGCCAGTGTGGTGGTCTTGCCGGCACCGGTGGGCCCGGTCACCAGGACGAGTCCGCGCGGTTGCAGTGACAGGGCGCTGACCGGCTCCGGCAGTCCGAGTTCGGTCAGCGGGATCGCACCGATCGACACCCTCCGCAGCACGATGCCGACGTTCCCGCGCTGGCGGAAGGCGTTCACGCGGAAGCGTCCGATCCCGTCGATCATCAGGGCGAAGTCGGCCTCCCCGGTCGCGGCGAACTCGTCGGCCAAATCCGGCCGGAGGATCTCCGACAGCATGCGTTCGGTGTCGGTTGCGCTCAGCGCCGGGGTGCGCAGCGGTCGCAATGTGCCATCCAGACGGATGCGGGGAACCGCGCCGGCCTTGAGGTGCAGGTCCGAGCCGGTGATCTCCACGAGGGCGCGCAGGTAGGGTTCGATCGCCATCGGCCGCGTTTGTTCCACGTTTGGTTCTTCGTCACGACACTGCGAACAGTTGAGGATCACCTGTCCGGCAGCCCGGACCGCTATGGTGACGTGCGTGACCGACGAGCGCGACGCACACCTGCGACTGGCCTCGAGTCGGCTCATGGCCGTGCTGCCCGGCGGTCTGGGCGACTTCGACGACCCCGGTGACGAACCCCTTGCGCCCGGCACGCCTCGGCCGGCGCTGATATCGATCTCCGTGCGACGATCGGGCGGCCGTGTCACGGCCAGCACTTCCCTGGCGATGGCGGGCATGGTGCTGTCCGGTTCAGCCACCCGCGAGGACGCTGACCGAGAGCGCACCATCGCACTGGCCACGCTGGACGCGCTACGACCGATCGTGCCGGAAGGGGTGGACATCGAGAGCGCGCAGATCGTGGCCATTCCTGGGCGGAAGGTCGCCCTGACCGTGGTGGGGTTCCCCGACGACACGGGGCAGTTCGAGGCTCTCGTAGGATCGGCTCTAGTACGCGGCGACACAGAGGACGCACTGGCACGTTCGGTGCTCAGCGCGCTCAACCGCCGATTGAGCAGTTAGGAGCCATCATGAGCAAGCGTGGACGCAAACGCCGGGCGCGTAAGAGTAATGCCGCCAACCACGGCCGCCGCCCCAACGCCTAGGGCTGTGGCTTCCCGTTAGAGTTTCTCGTCCGCGTTAGTCTCACGCGTTCCCGTTAGGACTTTCGTCCGGTTCGGGCCTAACGCGTGCCCGAAGACCTAACGCGGGACCAGCTCTGGCCGCGAGGTTAGAGAGTGTGCACCAGGTTAGAGATTGCACGTGTGGCTTCTCTAACCTCGTGCACGTTCTCTAGTCCGAAGATGGCTGGTGTACGCGGTCCCAGCAGAAGTGGGCCGCGATGTTAGAGAATGGTCGCGAGGTTAGAGATCGTGCACGAGGTTAGTGAATGCACGTGTGGCTTCTCTAACCTGGTGCACGTTCTCTAACGCGAGCGATTCCGCCAGGCATTTTCCCGCCTGAACGGGCGGCCGGCCACGGCCATGGACCACTAACGCGAGCGATTTCGCCCGGCATTTTCCCGCCTGAACGGGCGGCCGGCCACGGCCATGGACGACTAACGCGAACGCCTGCGATCAACCGCTCGTGGTCCGGAACGTCGCGATCAACGCCACGACCCGCGCACGTAGTTGTTCGGGGGCCGCCTCACAGGCGCACTGGGCGACCCGGCGGCGGATCACCTCTTCCTCGCGGTACAGGTCCTGACAACTAGTGCATGAGTTCAAGTGCTCCTCGATGCGCTGGCGGGCCTCACCGGTCAGTTCATGATGCTGGTATTCGTAGAGGTGTTTGTCGGTGTCCTCACACCCGTGCGGGTCGGCGCATCCTCCGGTGTTCATGAGCCATCTCCTTGCGTGGGCACCATGCCGCGCTCAGCGGCGTAGTCCTCGAGAAGTTCTCTGAGCTGTTTGCGGCCGCGATGCAGCCGGGACATAACCGTTCCGACCGGCGTACCCATGATCTCGGCGATCTCCTTGTACGCGAATCCCTCCACGTCCGCGTAGTAGACCGCGAGCCGGTAGTCCTCGCCGATCGATGCCAGCGCACGCTTGACATCCGAGTCGGGCAGGCCGTCGAGCGCCTCAGCCTCCGCCGACCGCAGCCCGGTCGACGTGTGGGAGGCCGCCTTGTGCATCTGCCAGTCCTCGACGTCGTCGGAGGACGACTGCTGCGGCTGGCGCTGCTTCTTGCGGTAGATGTTGATGTAGGCGTTGGTCATGATCCGGAACAACCATGCGCGCAAGTTCGTGCCGGGGGTGTAGGACTTGAAGCCCTTGAAGGCGCGCTCGACGGTCTCCTGCACCAGGTCACTGGCGTCGTCGGGGTTGCGGGCCATCCGCAAAGCACCCGCGTACAGCGTGTCGAGCAGCGGGATCACTTCCGCCTCGAAGCGCTGGGCAAGCTCGTCCTTCGGATCCGCCATGATTCGAGAGCCTAGTCCGCCCACCCCGTCGACGAGGGTCGTCGGGTCGTCGAGAAGGAACATCCACACCTCCGCTAGCCGGTCGTTCGCAACAACAACCGGTTGCGGACATGCATTCCCGGCAGGTCAACGCACAGCGTCGACGAATGCCAGGGCCGCCGCGACCACCTCGTCCAGACCCTTGCGCAGGGTGTGGTCACCGGGTACGGCGACAACATCCACTCCGCTCGGGAACTCCTCAGGCCGTCCGAACGGATCCCGCTCGCCCTGCACGATCCGCAGCGGCACCTCGACTGCGAGTTCGTCTGCGCGCGATTTCTCGGGCTTGCCCGGCGGGTGCAGGGGGAACGCCAGTGCCAGAACTGCAGAAGCACCCACCTCGCCCGCGGTCCGGCATGCCACCCTGGCCCCGGCCGAACGCCCACCCACGATCAGGCGCCCGGCGACCGGGATCCGTCCCAGCGACTCGACCCAGCCGATGTCCAAGGTCGGCGGCGCCGTCGCCACCTTCTTGCCCGCGACCTTCCAGGGCTGCTCGTGCAGCAGCACCGTGACCCCACTGGCCGGTAGCGCCTCGGCGAGCGCAAGCAGGTCCGGCGCGGTTCCACCGCCCCCGGCGCCATGGCCGAGGACCAGCGTCGCGCGCGCCTTCGAAGAGGAGTATTCGAGGAACCGTGCCGGTCCCTTGCTGGTGGCGACCTCGATCACGATGCCGGCAATCGGTTGAGCAACTGCGGGCCGTTGTGCTTGACGTTGTTCACCTCGGTGCTCACCGGGTAGGCCTCCAACCCGGTCGCCATCGCCGGGACCGCCATGTCATGCGAGGGAGGGTGCTCCGGGTCGAGCCACTCCCGCCAGTTCTCCTGCTGCACGAGAAGTGGCATCCGGTCGTGGATCCGGCCGAGTGCATCGGGTGCGGACGTCGTCAGGATGCACGTGGTCACCAGCCAGTCGTCCCCGTCCTTCCAGAACTCGAACAGTCCCGCCATCGCCAGCGATGCGCCGTCGTTGCGGTGGATGTAGAACGGCTGCTTGGCGCCCTCGCCCGCGTACCACTCGTAGTAGCCGTCAGCGGGGAGCAGGCAGCGACGCTTGGACCAGGCACGCCGGAACGCGGGCTTCGCATCGGCGGTCTCGATGCGGGCGTTGATCATCCGGTTGCCGATCTTCGGATCCTTCGCCCAGGACGGGACCAGGCCCCACTTCGCAACCCGCAACTGCCGCTGCACCCCCTCATCCGTGGGCCGGTCGACCACGATGTACACCGGCTTGCTCGGCGCCACGTTGTAGTCCGCGGGCAACTGTTCGTCGGGCGGACGGACGATCTCGAACTCCTCGACCAGCGACGCCACGTCCTTGGCCGCCGCATACCTTCCGCACATGGCACCATCTCAGCACGGGCGCCGTCACAACGTGCGCAGTTCTCGCGCCAGCGTCCTTGTCAGCACGTCAATGTCGGGCACCAGGCCGGGGTCGGCCACGATCGCCACGACCAACTCGCCGGCGTAGGAGAGCGTGTCGAACGACACGCCCACATTGCCCGGGTTCACTGCGATCGGAACGATCTTCTGCACGCGTGCGCCCGCGAGTTCCAAACGCTGCTCGGGACCGCGCAGATTCGTCTCGAAGGTGTGCACGAGGCGTTGGTGGTCGACGAAGTACTGGCCGAGGTGGACGGCGGCCAGCGCCCGGAAAAGCCAACTGAGCACGAGCGCCGAACTCCCCCGCTGCTGGCCCTTCGCCTCAGTCGTCCGTGCCGAGACCATGCGCAGTCGCCCGACCGGATCCAGACTCCTTGGGACTGCCACCGGCACCGCCCCGACCTGGTTGCCGAGTTCCCCGGCAGCCGCGGACGAACGCGCCGATACCGGCACGGAAATCACCAGTTCCCGCGGGTGCTCATCCCTTCCCTCCAGAAAGTCGAACAACGCGCCCGCGACCGCCGCGACCACCACGTCGTTGACCGTGCCGCCATACCGTCGACCGGCGACCTGCACCTGCAACAACTCCACGCTCACGACGCGGACCACCCGCCGTCCGCTGGTCCTGCGCGTCAGGGAGGTCCGGGCCGCAACGCTCGGGCGTCGCACGCCCATTCCCATCTCCCTGAGCCCGGCAACAGCCCTGCGCAGTCCGCGCGCGACGTCGCGCGCCGCACGCGCGCGACGGCGCATCGCGTCCCGGGTCAGTTCCCGCCTACTCGGGCCCGGCATCGGCCGGCAGGGTGCCGGCATCGCCAACACCTCGTCGGCTATGGCGGTGAGCACCGCGAGTCCGCCCATCCCGTCGGCGAGGACATGGTGCAGCACCACGATCACACCAGTACGGCCCTCGAGCATCGGCGTCCAGACCAGCCGCCACAACGGCCGCCCGGACGGCAGTCGTGTACAGACAAGGTCGGACGCCAGATCCAGCGCAGCCTGCTCGCTCACCGGCTCTGCGGACCCTCGCGACACATGGGCGGCGAGGTGGAAGGACTCGTCGTCCACCCACACCGGCGCCCCCGCGCCAAGCGGCGGTCGGCACAGCCGCTGCCGGAATCTCCGGATGCGGGTCAGTCGTTCGGCGATCGTCATGGCCACATTGGCCGCCGGAGCATCGGCCTGCTCGAGGACCAGCAGTGCGGCGATGTTCATCGGCACCTGGCCCTTGTCCGTGGCCAGAGTGGTCAGGTCGTTGGCGCCGACCCGCTCGATGCGTGCGCTCACACCCACGATTCTTGCGCGGACTTGCCTGCTCAGCGTTCGAATCGCGACAGCACGTGCGCGGCGGTCACAACTAGGCTTGTCGGCGTGAGAGTCTGGGCGGCGCCGTACTGCGATGAGCCTTTCACCGCGGCCGTCCGGATTCCCGGCTCGAAGTCCATGACCAATCGCGCCCTGGTCCTCGCCGCCCTGGCGGGCGGGCGCAGCACATTGACGGACTGGCTCAAAGCCCGCGACACCGATCTGATGATCGCGGCACTGCGGGCGCTTGGCGCTACGGTCGCCGAGCAGGAATCCCAGTTGGTCGTCGACGGCGCGAACCCGGCAGGACCGGCAACCGTGGACTGCGGCCTGGCCGGAACGGTCATGCGGTTCGTGCCGCCGGTCGCGGCGTTGGCCACCGGTGACGTGGTCTTCCGCGGGGATCTCCAGGCGACCTCCCGCCCGCTGGCGCCGATGCTGGACGCGCTGCGCGGCCTCGGTGCCCACATCGATGGTGACGCCCTGCCGTTCACGGTGCACGGCATGGGTTCGTTGCGCGGGGGCGCGGTGACACTGGACGCATCGGCCTCGAGCCAGTTCGTCAGTGGATTGCTGCTGTCCGGTGCCGCCATGGACCGGGGCCTCGAGCTGAGCCATGCGGGGGCAGCGCTGCCGTCCATGCCGCACATCGACATGACGGTCGCGATGCTGGCCGAGGCCGGTGTCACCGTTTCCGGCGTCGGCGAACAGTGGTCGGTGGCGCCCGGACCCATCGCATCCCATGACTGGATCATCGAACCCGACCTGTCGAACGCGGGACCGTTCCTGGCGGCAGCGATGGTCACCGGCTCGACCGTCAGCGTCCAGGGGTGGCCCGAACACACCACGCAGGCCGGTGACTACTGGCGGCGACTCCTCCCACGTCTAGGCGCCCGGGTGACCCGCACCGATGGCCTGACCGTGACCGGCCCGCGCGAATACCCCGGGTTCGATGTCGATCTGCGCGCGGTCGGCGAGCTGACCCCGACCATCGCCGCGCTGGCCGCCTGCGCCACCGGCCCCAGCCACCTGACCGGGATCGGGCACCTGCGAGGCCACGAGACCGACCGGCTGGCAGCGATTGCGGCCGAACTGCGCCGGATCGGGGTCGAAGTCGAGGTCGGCGGCGACGGCTTGGCCATCGATCCCGGCGGCAGGCACGTGCAGAGCGACGAGGCCCTCGAGACGTACGCAGATCATCGGATGGCCACGATGGCCGCCGTGCTGGCGCTGCGCGTAAAGGGCCTGCGGGTCAACGATGCCGGGACCACGGCCAAGACGATGCCCGATTTCGTCGCACTCTGGGAGACGATGCTTCAGTGAGCCATCGGGACTGGGACGAGGACGATGTCCGGGTGCGTCCGTCGCGACGTACCCGACCACGCAGCAAGGTCCGGCCCGACTACTCCAAGGCCATTCCGGGGGTGGTCATCGCCGTGGACCGGGGCCGCTTCACATGCCTTGCGCAGGGCCGGGTGGTCGTGGCGGTGCGAGCGCAGCGGTTGGGCCGCAAGGGTCTGGTGGTCGGCGACCAGGTCGGCATCGACGGGCCGCTGCCCGACAGCGATGACGCGCTGGTACGCATCGTTGCCCGCCTTCCGAGACGAACGTCGTTGCGCCGCACTGCCGATGACACCGATCCGACCGAACGCGTCATCGTCGCCAACGCCGATCAGATGGGCATCGTGGCCTCGTTGGCCGACCCCGGGCCCAGCATCGGCTTCATCGACCGCTGCCTCGTCGCCGCATACGACGCCGGCATCGCACCGCTGCTCATCCTCACCAAGGCGGATCTCGCCACTCCCGACGAGTTGCTCGGGTTGTACCCCGGGCTGGGATTCCCGGTGATCACGACCCACCGCCTGCCCGATCGCACCATCGTCTTCGACGGGCCGCTGGTCGAGACGCTCAGCGACACCATCACCGTCCTGGTGGGGCAGTCGGGGGTGGGCAAATCCACCCTCGTCAACGCCCTTGTGCCCGAAGCCGCACGTGCGGTCGGCTCGGTCAACGCCGTCACGGGGAGGGGACGGCACACGTCCACCTCGGCTTACGGCTTCAGCTTCGGGGACGGACTGCTGATCGACACCCCGGGGGTCAGATCCTTCGGTCTCGCTCACGTGGATGTCGAGCGGGTGATCCACGCGTTCCCCGACCTCGCGGCAGGAACTGCCGGGTGCCCGCGGAGCTGTTCGCACGATGAGCCCGACTGCGGCTTGGACGCCTATGTCGAGGAGCAGGGGATCGACCCCGCCCGGCTCGCGTCGTTGCGGCGACTGCTCGGGTCCATGCGGGAATAGTCGCCCGACGACGGCTACCCCCAGACCGCCTGTGCCCCGGATTCGCCCGTCCGGTAGGCCCAGTAGCCGGTTGCCACGACCACGACGAGCGTCAATGCGGCGATCAGGAAACCGAAGATCCCGCGGCCACCGCGGCGATCCGCCACCCACAGCAGCGTGATCAGGACGGCTTGGGCTGCGGCGAAGTAGGGCATCAACTCCCCCGAATCCATGTGGAACTTCGGCGTCTTGTTCAACGCCTCCGCCAGGATCTCGCCGGTCTCCTTGGCCAGCACAGCGGCCCCGACCGCACCCCAGGCCAGGACGGCCACCAGCGGCCCGAACCGGGCGCTGAACCGGGGGACCACCACCATCAGCAGCGCGAGCGCGGACGCCAGTGGGATCAGGACCACCGCGGCGTGGACGATCAGCGGGTGCAGGGGCAGTCCATTCAGTGTTTCAGGCAGGAAATCCACTGACCCAGCGTAGATCACTGCGTTTCGGCGGCGACCGTCCCTGAGCGGGTACTCCCCCGCCGTTCCCAACCTGAAGTCGCCGCCGAAACGCAACCCCTTTGTTAGGGTACCGAACAATTGCGCGGATGACCAGCAATTGCCACCTCTTCATTCAGGATTAGGGTTACGAACCGGCCACGATATCGTCCTACGCTGGACCTGTGACCGATCTGGAACTCGCCCTTCAACTCGCCGACCTCGCCGACAGTGTCAGCATGGCCCGCTACGGCCGGTCCGACCTTCAGGTGACCACGAAGCCGGACATGACCCCGGTGTCCGACGCGGATCGATCAGTGGAGCGGATACTGCGTGAGCGGCTCGCCACGACTCGGCCCGCTGACACCCTGGTCGGCGAGGAGTACGGAGGGTCGATGGGGACCGGCCGGGCCTGGGTCATCGACCCGATCGACGGTACGAAGAACTTCGTGCGCAACGTGCCGGTCTGGGCAACCCTGATCGCACTGACCGTCGACGGGGTCGCCCAGATCGGTGTCGTGTCCGCGCCGGCGCTGGCGCGTCGATGGTGGGCCGAGACCGGCCAGGGCTCATGGCGCCGCGAAGGCGGCTCGGAGCCCATCCGCAACCGGGTCAGCGGCGTCACCAACCTCGCCGACGCCTCCCTTTCCGTCTCGGACACCGAAGGCTGGGCGCGAGAGTCCTTCCTGAACCTGGTCGACGCCGTGTGGCGGACTCGTGGCTACGGCGACTTCTGGTCGCATGTGATGGTGGCGGAGGGCTGCGTGGACATCGCCCCCGAGCCTGAGCTCAACCTGTGGGACATGGCCGCTCTTGTGCCGGTGGTGCTCGAGGCCGGCGGTTCGATGACCAGTTGGTCGGGCGGCGCAGTGCTCGACGACACCTCGGCGGTGACCACCAACGGCCTGCTCCACGACGCGGTACTGGCCCGTTTGAACCACGGCTGAACCCGGGCCGCCAGCCACCCGGCACCGGCTACGGCAACCAGGTCGAACCAACCGTACCCGCCCGCCGCGACCGAGGGCGGGTTGCCCATCGGGACCCGGCCCACGATCGTGTCCATAGGCTGCCAGGTCCACACCTGCCAGCGGGTCCCGAGCACTTCGAGCCAGGACACCACCCAGAACGCCCCCACGAACAGCAGGGGTGCACGGCCCCAGCGCAGGAATCCCAGCAGGCACACCGCCCAGAACGCGCCGAGGACGTCATGTCGGTCCCCGGACAGTGCATACGCAGCGACCACCACGACGGCCAGGGTCGTCGCCCGCACCAGAGCCCTGGAGTGCCGTTGCGCCCATCGCCATTGCCCGAAATCCAGCGCGGCCAGGTACACCAGCCCATGTCCGGCCGGAACATAGGCGGGTACCGCACCGAGACGGTACTCATAGACCCCGAGCCAGCCACTGAAGACCAGTTCGATCACGGTGGCGAAGACCACCACGATCCCGACCTGCCAGCGCACGAGCGTGGGCTGGGCGAGCGTCAGCCCGACCAGCAGTCCTGTCGTCACGACGCCGAGCAGCCACTGCTGGGACGTCGTGGCACGGGTGTCCATCAGTAACGTGACCGGAATCCAGGCCAGGATCACCAGCAGCGAGCGCGGGGGGACGTTCACGGCAAGGCAGCGCCGGTGCCGGTCGGGTCGCTCGGCGGCGGGCTGAACCCTGATCGCGAACCGGTGTTGGCCCAGAACCGGATGCTCGAATAGAGCACCGCCACCAGCGGGACCGCGACCACCGCCCCCACGATGCCCGCCAGCACCGTTCCGGAGGCCACCGAGATACCAACGGCCAGCGGGTGGAGGTTGACGGCCTTGCTCATGACCAGCGGCTGCAGCACGTGGCCCTCGAACTGTCCGATCAGAGCGATCAGCACGATCACCGCCAGCGCGATCCACGGCCCGCGGGCCGCGAGCGCCACCACTGCCGCGATGGCCGTGGCGATTGGCGCGCCGATCAGGGGGATGAAGGAGAAGAGGAAGACGAGCAGTGACAGCGGGAAGGCCAGTGGCACGCTGAGCACCAACAGCCCGATGAGCACCAGCACGGCGTTGACGAACGCGACTACGACGATGCCACGGGTGTAGCCGGCGAAGGAACTCCAGGCCACTTGACCGACGCCGTCGATCCGGCCGCGCTGCCGCTGCGGGAACAGGCTCACCATCCACGCCCAGATTTCACGGCCGCCGACCAGGAAGAACACCGACGCGAAGACCGCCAGTGCGAAACCGGCGAAGAACTCCGCGATCGTCCCCGACGCGCCGATCGCAGTCGACGCGAGATCGCTCTGGTGCTCGGTGATCCAGGCCCGGGCGGCGTTGACGTACTCGGTGATCGCGTCAGTGGTCAGGTGGAGCGGGCCGTTCTCCAGCCATTGCACGATCTCGTCGATGCCTTGCCGGAACTGTAGAACGAGGCCGTTCCACTGGCCGGCGACCTGGGTTCCGATGAACACGAAGACACCGAGGATCGTCACGACCACGATCACCAGTCCGAGCGCCACGGCGACCCCACGGGGTACGAGGTTGTGCAGAACATTCACCAGCGGGCCCACGAGCGCGGCGATGATCATGGCCACGAACAGCGCCACGGCGACGAACTCGACGGCGATCACGACCCGCAGCGCGACGTAGGCGACGGCCAACAGGATCAGTAGGCGCCAGCTGAACGCCGCGGCCACACGCATCCCATGTGGGATCTCGTCATCGGGGCGCATTCGCTCATCGTGCCATGGCGGGCGGGGTCCGGGCATGCGGACCGTCCCCATCCACAAGAAGCCGCTTCCACTACCCAATAGGGACGGTTCCGGCCTACCCTGAACCACGGAGGTTGCTGAGTGACGACTGTGCGTACTTGGGGTAGCCCATGGCGTCGCTCGAATGTGCCCGCGAGAGAAGTGCTGGACATCCAGGCACGGCTCCGGGCACCCGTGGATCTGCTCAAGTGGTCCACGCGTCGTGATCCGGAGTTGTCCGATGCGGCCCAGCCGACCGCCTTGACTGTCGCCGAGAGCCTGCTGATCGTCCACGACGGCGAGGTGCGGGTCGCCTTCGACCGGCAACAGGTGCGAGGTCACGTGCTGGCTTCCTCGGCACGGCGGCATCTCGACGATGCCGTCCTCTCCGAGCCGCCAGCGCTCGACCTGACCGGGACACTCGTGACCGATGCGTGGTTGACCCGATGGGAACCAGCATCGGTGGTCAGCCTGCCCCTGGTGGTCGACGGCCGCAGTTTCGGAACCCTGCTCGCATTGACATACGCTCGTCCGTGCGACTCCGACGGGCTTGCGTCACTGCGGGCCTGCGCTGAACGCGCAGCCCTGCGCCTGGCCCTGCGCGAGACGAAGGGCCAGTTGCGGATCGCCGCCCTGGCTCTGGACGCCACACCGGTGCCGGCGGCCGGCCTCGACGCCGGGGGCCGCATCCGGGTGTGGAACGAAGTCGCCGAGCGCACCTACGCGATGCCGGCCACGGAGGTCCTGGGCCGACACCTCAGCGACATGATCCGCACGCAGGCGGTGACCGACGACCTGGCGTGGCAGGAATCACGCAACAGCCAGATCACGCCTGTGCACGTGACGTCGGTGAGCCGGCGGGGCGAGACCGGCATCTCCTTCTCCGACCGCACACCGGAGTTCATCGCCGCCGACGAGCTCGCTTACCAACAGGCGCTGTCGGTCATGCTGCTCGAGTCCGTCCCCGGGCGGGCCTGCGTCTTGAACAGCGACGGGATCGTGGTGGCCACCAACGCCGCGTTCGACGCCGAGGGGCCCCTGGGCCGCGGGAAGCGCTCCGCGTTGCCGCCCGGGTCTGACTACTTGTCGTGGCTGGCCGGAGTGGATGAGGAACTGCACCGCACGATGGTCGACGTCCTGGATGGCGACGTGGACTCGATGTCTTCCGAACTCGAGACCACGTATCGCCGCCGGCAGCGGTGGACGGAACTTCACGCGACCTCCGCCGACCGCCCGGACGCGGCCGCGCTCGTGCTGCACATCGACATCACCGAGCGCAAGGAGACCGAACTCGATCTGGAGCACCGGGCTACTCACGACCCCCTGACCGGGCTGCCCAACAGGGTCCTGTTGGTCGACCGCCTTATCCATGCCCTGGCCCGCGCGGCGCGCTCGCACGCCCACGTAGGGATCCTGTACTGCGATCTGGACGGCTTCAAGGAGATCAACACGGAGTTCGGCCACACCGGCGGGGACCAGTTACTGGTGGAGGTCGGCAAGCGTCTGCGCCAAGTGTGCCGGACCTCCGATACGGTGGCGAGGGTCTCCGGCGACGAGTTCGTGCTGCTGCTCGAAGACGTGTCCGGCGCCTCGGAGATGGAAGAGGTCGCCGCCCGCATCCTGCTGTCCCTGTCCACGCCGGTCGCGCTCGACAGCGCCGTGGCACACACGGGCGCCAGCATCGGGATGGTGCTCACCCGCGGGATCCCACGCGCTGGCATGGGCAGCGTGCAGAAGCTGGTCCGGGAAGTGGACGCGGCGATGTACGCCGCCAAGGACGCCGGCCGCAACCAGTTCGCGTGGTTCAGCCCCGAGATGCTGGAGAGGCAGCAGGCGCGGCCCAACTTCCTCGAGGCGATGGCCCGGCGGCTGCTGAACCGGTGATCCTGCCGGCCGTCGCCTGACGCAGTGTGCAAAACGATCGCCGGGTTCCGCCTGATCTCCCCCACGACGGGCACGTCTGGACCCCAATCATTTTGCATACTGCGCCGCAGGGTCCTGAACTCCCCGTCGACGACGGCCAGGCCCCTCGCGCGGGACTTGTGACGCAGAATGCAAAACGATCGAAGGGTCCGACCAGGCGTCCCTCAGGAGGGACTCATCCGGGCCCCGATCATTTTGCATACTGCGTCGCCTCTCACCTGTGACCGAGCCGCAGCGGCATCCCACCCACCGGACGCAGCGTGACTTCGGGCCTCATGGCAGCTATTCCGACCGGCCCGAACGTGAACCGCTCCCGCAGGTGATCGAGAACGATCGGGCCCTCGACCAGCGACATCCCTCGCCCGATGCACAGCCGCGGTCCCGCGCCGAACGGGACGTAGCCCGTGCGAGGGATCGACCGGCCGGGGCGGAACGTCTCCGGGTCGTCCCACACGGCCCGGTGCCTGTGCAGCAGATAGGGCGACATGATGATGAGCGCACCGGCGGGGATCTCTACCCCCGCGAGCTCGTCCGGCCCCAGCGATTGCCGTGTGATCAGCCATGCCGGCGGGTACAGACGCAACGCCTCGTCGAACACGTCCGCCGATGAGGCCCCGGTCGGGTGGTTAGCCAGCAGGTACAGGCTCCAGGTCAGGGCGCTGGCCACGGTCTCGTGCCCCGCGACGAGGAACGTGACGACCTGGTCTCGCACGGTCTGCGGATCGGCGCCGTCCTGCAGCTGGCGTAGCAGGGTTCCATCGGGCGCGGGCTGCGCGGTGAGATCCCGGACTGCGCGGTCCAGGCGTGCCCTGGCCCTGGCAAGTTGCCGGTTCTTCGGGGTCGGCAGCCACATCGGGGCGCTGAGCGGTGACGACTTCTTGACGACGACCTCGAGACCGGACAAGGTGGCCGCGGCCAACTCCGCCGCGCTGCCAGTCAGATCGCTGCCGAACAGGACCTCCCCCACGACCTCCAGGGTGATCCGCAAGATATCGGCGTCCACGTCGCGCACGCCCTCGGGCCAGCCGATGCGCGCACACACCGCGTGGGTGACCTGGACGACGGCCGGCGCGAGGTCCGCCCCGAACGCCGGTTGCACCACCGGCCGCTGCCTGCGCCACAGGTCGGTGTCTGCGGTGAGCAGCCCGAAGCCGGTGAGCATGGACAAGCGGCGGTACTGCAGCGTGCCCTTGCCGTAGTTCTTGTGGTTGCGGCGCAGCACCCAGTCCACGGCGTCCGGACGGTTGACGAGGTATGTGGGTGGGCTCGGCACCGGGAACTGCACAACATCGCCGTGGCGCAGCCACGATTGATGCAGGAAGCCGAGCGGATCGCGGATCATCGTGGGCGCGGCACGCAGCATGTCGCCGCCGCTGGGCCCGGGCGCGGTGAGATCCACGCCTCGATCCTAGGAAGAAGTGGCTACTTCTTGACCTTGTCGATGAGACCCTCGGCCGCGGCCTTCGCCTGTTCCACGAGGTCTGACGCCTGCGACGCACCGCTGTTCAGCAGGTCCTTCGCCTTGTCGGTCAGGTTGTCGAGTTGCTTCTTGGCTTCGCCCGCGAAGCGGTCCACACGGCCCTCGTTCTCGAGTTCCTTGTTGCCGGTCACAGCGCCGGCGGCGATCTTCGCGCGACCCTTGATGTCGTCCTGATTGATGGCCATTTTGGCCCCCCTTTCCCTACTTCCAGGGTAAGCGCAGCCTGGCAGCGCCAACGCGAACTGGTTGGATGAACAACGTGAGATCGCTCATAGTCCTGCCCGGGATCTGGGACTCGGGGCCTGCCCACTGGCAGACGTTGTGGGAGGTCGCCGACCCCGCCATCGTGCGGTTCTCACCGCCGGACTGGGACCGGCCGGTGCGCGCCGAGTGGATCGCGGCGCTGGAAGCCGCCGTGGTCGCCGCCCCTGAGCCGCCCGTGCTCGTGGCGCACAGCCTGTCCTGCCTGCTGGTCCCGATGTGGGCCGCGGTGTCGGTGTCGCCTGTGGCCGGAGCCTTCCTGGTGGCACCGGTGGATCCTGCTGCCCAAGCGTTCCCGGAGGCGGCCGTCGGGTTCGGGGACGTGCCCCGGAAGCCGTTGCGTTGCCCGTCGCTGGTCGTCGGCAGTCTGAACGATCCGTACGCCGACGTGAAGTTCTCTCGTGAGCTCGCCGCGGATCTCGGCGCTCAGTTCGTGGTTGCGGGCGCGCTGGGACACATCAACGCCGACAGCGGCCTCGGTGACTGGCCGCAAGGACAAGAGTTGCTCGCGGGATTCGTGGGTCGGTTGGGGCGGGACGCCTGAACCGGGGATTGGACGCGCGGGGACGGACAGTCTTACGCTGCTGCCCATGCGCACCGCTCTGCTGGCCGCGACGGCCGCGCTACTCACTGTAACCACGCCCGCGACTGCCGCCGACACGGTCAACGCCCGGACGGCCGTCACCTTCGCCCCGAGCGTTTGGTCGGCGTTCAAGGCTGAGGGCGTCGCGGTCGACACTGTTGGCGCAGCGGCCCGCGTGGAGTCCCGATCGTTCGCGTTCGGTTGCACGAAGAAGTCCCGGACCAGATCACGGGGCGGCCTCGTCTTCACCTCGCAGGACGCCAGCCTGACGATGCGCAAGTTCATCGTGAACCTTCGGAACCAGCGGATCGACGTCACGATCCCAGGCGTGGGCAAAGTGAAAAGAGCCTTCGACCTGACCAAAGTGCGGTCCGGCAAGAGGAAGATGCGGGCCGTGTGGAAGGTGGCCGACGGTCGCGCCTCAGCCCTCAACAGGGTGTTGGAAACGAAGCTCTTCACGGACGGGATGACGATGGGGCGGGTCTCGAGGTGGCTCGAGTGCGCTGAGTTCGAGGTCGCATAGAGACTGGTACGCAGACCCAGACTGCAACTTTCAGGGGCAGCCTTCGGGTGGGGTTCTGGCAGTCGCGCGTGATGTCGTATAGTTGAGGAACCGACGCGGGGTGGAGCAGTTCGGTAGCTCGCTGGGCTCATAACCCAGAGGTCGCGGGTTCAAATCCCGCCCCCGCCACTATTTGACACTCCGGGCCCGGGGAACATCCGGCCCGGAGGGTCTTTCCATCTCTGGCACTTCCTGGGCAAGACGTACGTCGCGATGAGGCTGGCCAGATACCTAGTTGGCCCGGAGACCGCAGCAGGGTCCAACTGGTCCAGTTCCATGCGGCTCCGCACGTCCTTCAGGCTGGTTGCGGCGTCAAAACCAGCCACGCGGGGCTGAACGCGCGGTGGGACGCACGAGGGTGCAAAGCATCAGGCGCTCGCCGTCGGGAAGGGCACGAGCGAGCTGGCACTGCCGACGCTGACGATATGCGCCTGCGGCCGGGGCAGCAGATGCGGCAGGAGGACTTTGACGCCAGTCTGGCACCGGGTTCACCCTTGGATATCGTCAGCAGGGTTGCAGACGGTGGAAAGGACATGGAGATGACCAGAGAGATCCAGGTCACCATAGACTGCGCGGACCCGGCGACGCTCTCGCAGTTCTGGGCTGACGCCCTCGGGTACCAGGTGCAGCCGCCACCGCCGGGATTCGACACATGGAACGACGCGCTCGACGCGCTCGGGGTGCCTCCCGAGCGACGCAACGACGCGTCGGCGGTCATCGACCCGGATGGGACCGGCCCGCGCGTGTTCTTCCAGCGCGTCCCCGAGGGCAAGCAGACCAAGAACCGACTGCATCTCGATGTGCGCGCCGCGCCTGGCCTTCAGGGCGAGCAACGCATGTCCGCGCTCGAGGCCGAAGCCGGGCGTCTGGAGTCCCTGGGCGCCAGGCGCCTGCAACGCCACGAACCCACACCGCCGCTCGATGCGGGGCACATCGTCATGGCCGACCCGGAGGGTAACGAGTTCTGCCTCGACTGAGGCGGTCATCTAGAACGAGAAGAGGAGCCAGTGGGCACCGATGCCACCCCTGCGTGCACAGCGCCTGCTCGCGCGAGAGGCCCCTGGCCCGAGCGGGGACCCTGGCGTTCAGGCCAGTGTCGTCGGCGAAGTGGGTCGACGCGACGGTGAGCCGTCACGGCGCGATTCGCGTGCAGATCGACCATGACGACATCACAGGGGTCACGCCGGAGATGCTGCAGTGGTGGTTCGAGAACCTGGGCGGCACCATCCACCCCATCCTGCACCTCGCCGCTCACTCGGCTGGCTGGCGGGGCCCGGACCTCAGTCCCGAGTGCGCAACCCCGTCCGTGGCAGTCCACGACGCCAGCAGTTGCAGGGCGTCGTGCGCGGGTGTCCCGGCGGCGTGAGGTCGGCAACAACCGGACCCGCCCGTAACGAGGGCTGTTCGCTCGGGGATCCTGGGCCACACACGACAAGAGCCCATGCCGGTGTCCAGTGGCGCTGACCCCCGGGGCCGGCGACGCTCAACTGTCGACACGGACGTTTGTGATGAAGTTGAGGGTCAGCAGGGCGGCCTGTAACGACGTTGCGGGCTACCGGGTGCTTCGACCCCGCACCTTCGTCACGCTCCTGCCGGAAGGCACGCACCTTCGTCACAAAGACCGCCGCGGAGCCGTCGAGGCCGCGGCGATGCACGACACCTGGTCAAGCCGCCCTTCCCCAACCCAGGCCACGGTGTCGCAGCGACCGGGCTGGCGCCCGCAGCCTCGGTGGGGTTACTGTCGGATCCGGATTCGGCCGGTGCCGACGTCACAGGAGGTCGCATCCAGGGCACCATCGATGGGTTCCGGCCATTGGCAGGCGCCCCGCGCGCCGAGAGAAGGTACCGACCGACGTGACCCCGCCCCGTGCCCGCGACTCGGGACAAATGGGGCTGTGGGGGGTCGTCGCCATCGGCGTCGGTGGCATGGTCGGCGGCGGAATCTTCGCGGTCCTGGGGCTGTCGGTGCAGATCGCCGGAGGCGGGGCACCGATCGCCTTTCTACTGGCGGGCTTGGTGGCGTTGTTGACCGCCCGGTCGTACGCACTATTGTCACGGTCCTATCCCAGTCGCGGCGGCACCGTGACCTTCATCAACCGTGGGTTCGGTGCCGGGTTGTTCGCCGGTGGCATCAACGTGCTTCTCTGGTTGAGCTACATCGTGATGCTCGCGTTGTACGCGGAAGCCTTCGGTAGCTACGCAGCCAGCTTCCTGCCCGAGTCCTCGCGTGACCTCGGCAAGCACCTGTTCCTCACCGGCATCGTCGTGCTCATCACCGGCCTCAACGCCGTCGGAGCCTCCGCAGTGGCCAGAACCGAGCGGCCTGTCGTGGCGATCAAACTCGCGATCCTCGTTCTGTTCGTAGCGGTGGGAATGGCCGGGGTCTCGACGGCCCGGCTCGCACCTGCGCAGTGGAGCCCGCCGCTGGCCCTCATCGCCGGCGGCATGATCATCTTCCTGGCATACGAGGGATTCGAGTTGATCGCCAACGCGGCCGAGGACGTCGCAGACCCTGGCCGGACTCTGACCAGGGCGTACTACATATCGGTGGGGTTCGTCATCGTGCTCTACGTGCTGGTTGCCGTCGTCGCGGTGGGCTCGGTGCCGATCCCCCAGCTGGTGGACGCTCGCGACTATGCGCTCGCGGTGGCCGCCCGCCCGGCCCTGGGCGGGGCGGGGTTCGCACTGATCGCGGTAGCAGCCATGCTCTCGACTGCCTCAGCGATCAACGCCACCCTGTACGGGTCGGCAAGGATGACGTACACCATCGCGAGGTCCAGAGAGCTACCGGAAGAGTTGGTACGTCGGATCTGGAATCAGCCGCTGGAGGGATTGTTCATCACCGCGGCGGCCACGATCGTGCTGGCGAACGTGTTGGACCTGCAAAGCATCTCAACCATGGGCAGCGCCGGCTTCTTGATCGTCTTCGCGGCCGTGAACGTGGCCGAGGCGCGGACCGCCGACGAACGTGGCTCCGCGGCCTGGATCTCGCTCGTCGCTGCCCTCGCCTGCGTCGGGGCACTCGCGGCACTGGTGGTCATGAGCAGCCTGGCGGACACATCCGTCCTCGTCGCCATGGTGGCCGTGTCGTTCGGCATCGAGGCAACCTTCCGCCGCCTCACCCGCCGGGGACTCCACACCTAGTGGTCAACCGCTGCACCGGCGGCCTCGTTCCGCCGCACCCGCATCCGCCACAGCAGGAACGTGATGCCGCCGACCGGCATCGGCAGGATCCACGTCACCAGGCGGTATAGGAGCAACGCCGTGCCCAGTGCGCTCACATCTGCGTTCGACGTGATGCCCAGGATCGCGGCTATCCAGGTGACCGCCAGAGCATCCTTGCCGGGGATGGGCAGCATGTTGATGGCCATGACCAGCCCGGCGGCCAGCACTGCGGCCACCAGTGTCACAGCGCTGCGGTCCAGCCCGGTGAAGCGCACGCACAAGATCATGACCAGCGCGTTGGACAGCCCCCAGGCGAGGTTCGAGACCACCAGTGACCGCCCGTTGTGCTCCAGCGTCCCGCGGGTGCGCGCCCCGAACTTGACCACGCTGTCCTCGAGGTCCGTGGGCGGCGTGCGGCGGAAGGCTCGGATCACCTTGGAGGCGACCTTCTGTAGCGCGCGGCCGACCGAATGTGCCACCGCCTCGCTCCGGGCGACCCGCAGGATGAGCCACATCACGAAGAAGAACGCGACACCGAGCCCGCAGAACCACCAGAACCCGGTCCACGTCCCCTGGCCCGCCACGAGCACCAGAGCTAGGCCCAGCAGCGGCATCACGACCACCATGGCGTAACGCGCCACCAGCGCGATCACCACCGCCACCGCGGATTGTTCATCCGTGAATCCGTACGTGCGGTACATCGCGAAGCGGATGGCCATGTCCGCCGGCGGCGGGAATACGAAGGCACTCAACTGGCTGGTGGCCGAGGACTCCGTGCCCTGATACAGGCTCAGCCCCGGCAGCGACGCCTTGGAGGTCCAGCCGAGGGCGACCACCGACACAAGTCCAGATGCGACAAGTGCCACGATCTGCCCGGCAGTCAGCGCCTGCAGATCCGCCCAGACCGTGGCCCAATCGAGTTCGCTGGGCAGCAGGACGAACAGCGAGTAGTAGAGCAGGGCAATGACAATGACGATGCCGACCGCCTTGACCAGTCGGCGACTCCCGGCACGGCTCGGCGCTTGTTCGGGTTCCGGGCCGTCGGCCGGATCATCGTGGAGATCGGACTCACTCACGGCCCCTCCACTTCGAATCGCCGGATTCCATCTGAGCACCCCGGCAGGCGACCAGCGGCTACTACGGCCAGCGTAGCCTCACGTCGATCTCTAGCAAGGGTTCTGTGACGGGCCAGGCTTGAGTTGATTCGAACGGGCGCGCGTGCGGCGCGTCAGACCTCCACCTGTTGCGGTCCCGGTCCACTGGCGATGAAGAGGACCCGGCCCTCAGGACCGGGTCCTCTTCATCATGTAAGCCGCCTCCGGCGTCCCCACAATTTCTCTCCCGCGCGCACAGACACGGGCGAGGTGATTGCCCAGCGGTTGGCGTCTAGCCGAGGCAGTAGGCGTTGACCGTCAGTTGAATCGCTGCAGCACCGAAGTTCCGCCCGCTGACGCGCCAACCGTTCTGGCCAGAGTCACGGACGCTCTCGTTCGTGATCCAGATGCTGGCGGCCGTGGCAGGAGGTGTTTCGAATCCGCCACCGATGACCTTCTCGCCAGTCTGGCAGAGCGCGGTCGCTGTGCCGTTCGTGTTCGAGGCGACTGTGGTCGTCGTGCTGCGGGTGACGATGTTGCCGAGCTGCTTGGCCCCGACCGAGGCGTCGGCGAGTTTGCTCCCGGTCACCGACTGATCGCCGAGTTTGCTCGTCGTCGTCGACCCGTCACCGAGTTTGTCCGTTGTCACAGATTCGTCCTTGAGCTTGGCCGAGCCCACGGCCTCTTTCTTGAGCTTACCCGTGCTCACAGCATGTTTCGCGATCTTGCTCTCAGTGATTGCTCCGTTCTTGATCTGACTGGTGGTGATCTTGCTAGCCGCGTATGCGCTACCACTGGTGGCCAGGAAAAGGGCCAGAATAGCGATCACGAGAGCGGGTGAAGGGCGTTTGATGTGGAACTTCCTCATGGTGTCTCCTCGGATTTGACTGACTTCGAACCTTGCAGTCGAAGTGCCCCAACCCAGGCGGACCGAGTCCGCCGGGCTGAGTCGGGGCGGTCGGCAGCGCATCACCCAACTGCCCGACCCAGATGAGCCAGAGGTACTTCGTGCCCGACCCTACGCGCTTTGAGCGCAAGTGGGAAGACCGCGAGGGATATCACCTGGCTCGACGCTCCCATGGAGACCGGTGTTCGCCCGCGTCCACCGGCAGCATCAGAACATGACCGCGACTACCAACCCCGTCAGCACCGAGCAACCGTTCGCGAGCAACAGCGCACCAGTGCCGCCTCGAGCGTGCACACAGCCATGACAGTTGCGGTCGTGGTGGCGGAACGGGGGGATGACGAGGGCCGCGCTCGGCACCAGCACCGGGACGAACAACGGGTAACTGATCAGGTTGACTTCCGAGCGCCGTGAGCATGGCGGGCACTGTCGACACTCGCGCCAGGCCGGCCAGCAGCAGAACGCCCACGTTCCGAGCATTACAGTTGGCTGTGTTCAAGCCGACCCCACCGATCTGCATCGAGGCTCCTGCGCCATGCTGAACACCTGGTGGGGATCAGCTACTTCGCGATGACACAACTGGAGGCTGCGGTCGCGCACCCGGCACGCCTGCGCGCGATCTCCCCCGTTGCGGTCACTACTGACCTGTAGGAGGCGGCGAACCACCACGGGCTGCTGAGTTTCGGGTGCGTCTCACCCTGGCCATGGTCGGGATCGCAGCCCGTCATGGGGACGACTGGGCTGCCGGCCATCGCATCCGCCTGTGTTGACCAGCGACGACCGGCTCGGAGACGCTCCCGCGATCATGGGCCTGCGACACGCACCGGTCGGAACCAGCAGCCGGAAAGCCATCCGATCCACCGCGACGCTGCTGCTGCCCGTGCTGGACTCCACTCACTGACCCCGCAGCACCTTCTCCATCGGCTTCCCCTTGGCGAGCTCGTCGACCAGTTTGTCGAGGTATCGGATCTTCTGCATCAGCGGGTCCTCGACCTCTTCGACGCGCACCCCGCACACGACCCCCGTGATCAGCGAGGCGTTCGGGTTGAGTCGCGCGTCCGCGAAGAAGTCCTCCAACGTCGTGCCCTGCGCGAGGTGGCGATCCAACGCAGACTCGTCGAAGCCGGTGAGCCACGTGATCACATCGTCGAGTTCGGCCTTAGTCCGGCCCTTCTTCTCGACCTTGTTCACGTAGTGGGGATAGACCGACGAGAAACTGGTGGTGAAGATCCGGCTCACGGTGTACAGACTAGTGCGACTCACGCCCCGCCCACGAAGAGCAGGCGGTTGGGAGATCCAGCAGGGACCCTGTCGAGTGCGCCCACGGTCGCGGTGCGGCGCAGCCAACGGCGGACCTTGGCAGGTGCGGCTTGCGGGTGGCCCTGCAAGTACAGGGCCACTGCCCCGGTGACGAACGGGGTGGCCCACGAGGTGGCCCCGACATGCCGGTAGCGGAAGACCCCGCCCCCTGACAGCACCGAGGTGATGCTCGTGCCCGGGGCCCAGATGTCCACGCACCGGCCCCGGTTCGAGCCGGACCACGGGCGGTCCCGCTGAGTGCTGGCCCCCACGGTGATCACACGTCGAACGCGCGCCGGCGACTTGCGACAGGCGTCGATGTTCTCGTTGCCCGCCGCCGCGACCACCGGTATGCCGCTGCGTATCAGCCGCCGGACCGCGCGATCCACTCGGTCTGAGCGGCCAAACGTGAGTGACATGTTCACCACGGCGGGTCGCGCTGCATTGCGGCGGACCCAGTTGGCGGCCCGTACCACTGCCCGCCTCTGCTGCCTTATAGTCATGGTCGGCCCACCCTCGGTACACCCGAGCGCCTGGACCTCCACAAGCGTCGCGTGGTTGGCCACACCGGTACTGCTGCCGCCGGCTATTCCTGCGACGAAAGTGCCATGGCCGACGCCGGCTTCGTCCGAGCAGTCCAGGACATCCGTGCCGGTGAGATTGACTCCGAGCGACGCGCGACCACCGAACTGCGGGTTGTCCACGTCGAGACCGGTGTCGACGAGGTAGACCGTCACCCCGCTTCCGTCGGCCGGCGGCACGTATCTTCCGTCCAGCGGAAGTCGGCGTTGGTCGATCCGGTCAAGACCCCAACTGCGAGTCGCGCCCTCGCCGCTGGCCGGCACGGCGGTCCCCGCTGTCAAGGCGACCAGCGCCGCGACGAGCACCAGCACTGCTCCGGTTCGGCGGGCCCGCGGCTGACGGGGCACTGACCACCTCCCTGTGGGGGCTCCAGGTTCCGAATGGTACCCAGCCCCACTATCGCCGCGCATCCACGAAACGGTCGACTGGACCGGTCTCAGACTTCCCCGCCGGGCCAACGAACCACCCCGGGTGACGGGCAGGCGTGTTCAGGACACCTTGAGCTTGGTCACAACCCCGGCGTGGTCGGACTCCCACAACGGCACCGGGGCCTGCCGGAACGGTGTGACGTTGGTGTTCGCACCGCTCTTCGACTTCACCTTGCCATGAGTCAGCACCAGATCGATGCGAGTGTCGTTCTCGCTCACCGGATTGGACAAGTCCGCGTTCTGGCAGCACGAGAGTCCCTTGCCGTCCCGCTTCCTCTTCCACGCATCCTTGAAGTAGGACCTGGTGAGGATCTTGTAACTCTTCGGCGAGTACGCGCCGTAGACGTCGGAGTTGAAGTCACCGGTGGCGATGACCCTGCCAGCACCCTTCTTCACGATCTTCACGAACTGCTTGGCCTGCTTCTCCTGGATCGGCGCGGAATCACCACCGACCTCGAGGTGCGTGTTGGCGAATCGGAATGGGGCTCCGTTGTACACCATGTCGAGGTATACGTACCCCCGGTCGAACGCGATCGTCTGCCCGGCGATAGTGAACTTCTGCTGACTGGTGTACTGCCCGGACCTCACTGTCTTCTTCTTGTAAGACAGGTTCTTGGTCTCGGTGTTGACGAGGATGACGTCACGGTCTTTCATCTGGATGGCGCATGGCCAACCGCTGGGCAGGATGCCACTGGGCTGCCCGCAGTTCATCGTCGGGTCGATGTAGGGGAAGGGTCCGAGTGCTGCGTTGTCCGAGACGCCGGCCACCTTGTACTTGAGTCCTTCAGCCTTCAGCGCCTTCTTCAGGATCTTCAGGAAGTCCTGGTTCGGCAGATCAGCACCGGTCGAGGCGTTGCGCGTGGCGATCCACTGCGTCACTTCCTGCAGACCGATGATGTCCGGCTTCTGCTGCTTGACGGTCTTGGCGAGGGCAGCGGCACGGGTCGGGAAGTCCGAAGCAATCGCGTCCTGGTAGACCTTCGCGGCGGCGACCAGGAAAGCCTGGGTTCCCTGGGAAGCGGCTTCGACGGCCGGGAAGAGATCGGCGCCCAGATAGAGGTTCTGGGTCATGACCTTGAGCATTCCGCCCTTCTTCGCCGCTTGCGCCGGAACAGGTACCGCGACTACCGCGGTCCCCACGAGCGCGCCCGCGGTGACCCCGGCCAGAAGGTGCCTCCATCCACGTACACCGGTTCTGCCTGACTTCATGATGTCCTCCTCCACTCAGCGGCTCCCCGTGGCCGCTACCTATCCTGCCAGTACGGACTCAACAAGCGCGCGCGTAAGTCGGTGCCTGTACCTGCCGACAACGGAACCCGATTCCTGTCGCACCCGTTCATGCCCGCTCCAGTAGGTACGCGGTGACCGCGGGCCAGTTTGGGAAATCCTTCGAGCCGAATGCGATGACTTCCCCCTCGAAATCCGCGGCCCCATTCTTCTGCGGGTTGTCATCGACGAGGAAGTCGCCCTTGTTCAGGTTCTTGTGATGGGACAGGATCAACCGCTTGTACGCTGGCGTGCCCTTTCCCCTCCCGAGGTGCAGGTGCACCCACTCGACCTTGTGCTGCCAGGCAGACGGGTTCAGCCAAGGCGCTGTGGACAGGATGTAAGTGTCGAACTTCTCGGATAGCTCCCGAAACGCGTCCAGCGCCCCGGACATGGGCGGCATGAGTGCGAACACCCCTGGCATCTCATCCTCCCGGCCCTGGAACGCCTCGAGGACATCGGGGGCGAGCCCGTCCAGGCGGGCCGTGAAGTCCACCAGTGTGTTGTCCATGTCGACGTAGAGCGTCTTCATGTGGTCCCCTCTCATGCTGACCAGACCGTGTGCCCCGTCCGGCACTTGAAAGTCTCCCAGAGACCTGCGACAAATCAGGTGGACGATCTGGACTGTCCCCTGCAGGAGCAGCCCGCCTATGACACTGCTCCAGGCGACTCCTCAAGCAGCATGCGAGTCTCCTACCCGGTGACATCTCAGCTAGGCTGCAGGTCACCCGGATAGCGGACAGGTGAGCACATGGACGCACACAGGAGACGAATACCCGTGGCGGTGACCGGAGCGGTGGCAACGGTTCTCGCGGTCGCGGTCGCCTCGGCGGCGACGCCGGCGCAAGTGGACTGGACGGCTGCGAAGACCATCTCCGACTCCGGATCAGACGGGTGGTGGCCGCGTGTGGTCTCGTCGTCCGACGGCACCCGGCTCACCACCGTGTGGCGTAAGCAAACCGTTTCCGACCACTTCATCGGTGCAGCGAGCAGCACCGATGGGGGTTCATCATGGACCCCCGCCGCAGAACTGGACGACGGCACCGGGCAGCCATCAATCGTCGGATCCGATGACGGGCTGCACGTGTCGGCCGTCTGGTACTCCTACAGCCTCGACAAACTGCGCACAACCACCAGCCTGAACGGCGGTCAGACATGGGCACCACCCACCGACATCCGCAGCACGGGCAGTTTCACCTCCAACCCGTTCCTGTCGGGCTCCAGCGACGGAACCCGGCTGTCTGCGGTCTGGGTGGACGCGATCAGCGGTGAGGACGTCGTACAGGCCGCCTACAGCACAAACAGCGGAAAGAACTGGTCGCCACCGGTCGATCTGTCCGATGTCACGAAGAGCGCCGGTGACCCGCATATCGCCGCCTCGGCGGATGGGATGAGGGTGACGGTTGTGTTCTCACAGATCGATGGCAGCGTCAGGCGGATCTTCACGAAGTCGAGCACCGACGGCGGAAGCAGCTGGAGCGCCGCCACGCCCATATCGGAGGTCGGTGAGAATGCAACGGCACCCAAGGTGGCCGTCTCCGCAGACGGCAGCCGCGTGCACGCCGTCTTCGCTGGCAACGACTCGGGTACGAGCCGGATCCAGGCGACGACGAGTTCTGATGGGGGGGCTAACTGGGCCCTTCCTGCCTTCCTCTCCGATGCCGGCCAGCAGGCCGACAGGGCCCAACTCATAGCGTCGGCGGACGGCAGCCGGGTGACGGCGACATGGGAGCGTTCGGACGGCTCGGCAGTGCGTATTCAAAGCGCCTCGAGTGTTGACTTGGGGACCACCTGGAAGGCGCCCGTGAACCAGTCCCCGGCAGGCTCAGATGCCGAGTACCCGGACATCGTCGGATCCGACGACGGAGAGGCGGCGACAATCGCCTGGGTGCGCCAGGATCCCGGGTCCGAGAACCTGATCGAAGCTGTGTCCAGCGCCGATGGCGGCGCCACCTGGACTCCGGCCCAGACTCTGTCCGACAACAGTCGGGAGGCGTACGACCCGGCGCTGGCCGCCGCGTCCGGTGGCCGCAAAGTCGTCGCGCTGTGGTCCCGCTCGGATGGAACGGACTACCGCATTCAGAGTGCCGTCGGTTCGATCAGGACCGTGCCGGGGGCGCCGCGAGCGGCGATTGCCACAGCGGGCGACGGCCAGGTGGACGCTGTGTGGACACCTCCCGTCGACGACGGGGATTCGGCCATCACCTCCTACACGGCGACAGCTGACCCGGGGGGCAACAACTGCTCCAGCACGACGACGTCTTGCACCATCATCGGGCTGACGAACGGCACGACCTACACGGTCAGTGTGACAGCCACGAACGCGCTGGGGACCGGCCCTGCGAGCGCGCCCAGCAACCCGGTCGCCCCAGTATCCTCGGCATCCCCTGTTGTGCCCGCGTCGAACCCCGTCGCACCCACGACCACCGTGATCGCCAAGGCGAAGGCCGGTAAGAGCAAGTTGCTCGTGAGGATCAGGCCCGACCTCGGCGCCAAGCAGCAGTGGAAGTTCGTGGTCCAGGTCAAGCGCGGCGACTGGAAGACTCTCAAAGCGAAGAAGGGCAGGGCGAAGGTCTACGTGACCAAGGGACCGAAACACAGACTCACGATCAATCTGGGGAAGGGCAAGTACAGGGCCAAGAGCAGGTCCGCCCGCGGCTACCGGGCCCACACCAGCAAGGTCGTCAAACTGAAGAAATGATCCTGTGGGCCGCTGGGGTCTTGGTGGTTCAGCCGTTATCCCAGGTCAGGACTCAGCCGGCCAGGCGTGACTCATGCCCGGAGCATCAAACGAGAGGCGGACTACTCCTCCGCGAAGGCGGGTCCGTAAGGCCTGACCGGCACCCAGTACCACGTGATCGAAGCCCACATCGACCTGGCCAACAGCATCGTCTACCCCGGATCGGAGCCGGCCTCGCGGTCTTCGTCACGCGCCGGGTGTATCGCAACCGGATGAGAAACCTCTCATTGTCGTCTCATCACGGTTTCATGCGCAGGCCGTTACCTGGGGATGCCCAACGAGAGGACATGACATGAAGAAGACAGCTTCCCTGGTCGCGACCACGGCGATCGCCGTCGGCACCGTAGCTGCGGTGGCGACCCCGGCCAACGCCTTCGAGGTGGAACGCGAGAAGTCCAAGCGATGCAGCCTCCGCGCGTTCGCGACCCTCTCCCTGGAGAAGGAGTTCGGCCGCGTCGACGCCGACTTCGAGATCGAGAACGCACCGGCCGGACGCTCCTGGAACGTGCGCATCAAGCGCAACGGCAAGACCGTTCTGCACACCAAGCGAGTCGCCGACCACGAAGGCGAAGTCGACGTCATGCAGCAGGTGCGCGACAGGCGCGGCAAGGACCGGTTCATCGCCCGTGCCACCGGACCCAACGGGGAGGTGTGCCGTGTCAGACTCAGCATCTAAGGTGGCGCTGGCCGGAGCTGCCCTAATGGCTCTCGCCGCGTGCGGGAGTGACACCCCAGCCACCGAACCCAGCGCGGTCCCCAGCGAAGCGATCGTGCTGCCCGAGACTACCGATCCGCAGCCCACCAACCCCGCCGCCGACAGCGTCGCGGACCTCGAGGTGGACGACCAGTACGGCAACGGCCGCAGTGTCACCGTCACCTCGGTCATCCTTGGCAGGGGTCCGGCGTGGCTGACGATCTCGGACCTCGGCGGCAATGTGTTGGGCGTCAAGGAGGTCTCGCCGCGCACACAACCGGTCACGGTGAACCTGCAACCGCCGGTCACCATGAGCCAGGAACTGCTGGCGGCTTTGTACCTCGATGACGGGGACGGTTCGTTCGACGCCGAGAAGGACACACTCATGGTCGACGAGGACGGCGAACCGGTCAGCGAGGACTTCGATTACATAGTGCAATAGGACTATGTCGGCGATACGCGGGTCGACCAGGATCCGGATCCTGGGCTGGGTGCTCATTCCGGTCCTGGTCGTCCTGGTCGTCTCGTGGGTCAGCGCCTACCTATTGCTGGTGAGCCGGCTCAGCGACCGCATCGACACCGAACTGCTCGGCGAAGTCTCGGAGTTGCGCCTCACCGCCGAGCAGGGCGTCGATCAGCAGACCGGGGCTGCGTTCACCGACGTCCGCTCACTGCTCGGCCAGCACATCGACCGCAGCATCCCGGACCCGAACGAGACCATGTTCGTGATGATCAACGGCGAGGTCGAGTACCGCAGCTCCGACTCCCCGCCGGTGCGCATCGACCGGGATCCCGCCCTGTTGCAGCAGGTTCAAGCAGTTCAGGACGTCACCCTGGGCAACCTGCAGACCGACGCCGGTGACGTCCGCTGGGTCGCCGTGCCCGTACAGGCGGGCGGCGAGTCCGGGGTTTTCGTGGTCGGCATCTTCGCCAGCCTGGAGGGCTCGGACCTGTCCAGTGTCATGGGGCGGTTCGCCACCGCCGCACTCGGCGCACTCGTCCTCGCCGCCGGGCTCGGCTGGTTCGTCGCCGGACGAGTTCTGTCCCCGTTGCGGCACATGCGACAGACCGCCCAGGACATCGGTGAAACCGACCTGTCCAAGCGCATCCCGATCAGCGCCGGCGCAGGCGACGAGGTCGCGGAACTGGGCCGCACATTCAACGATATGCTGGACCGGCTGGAGGAGGCTTTCGCCTCCCAGCGGGAGTTCATCGATGACGCCGGCCACGAGTTGCGCACCCCCTTGACGATCGTGCAGGGCCACCTGGAACTGCTGGAGGACGACCCCGAACAGCGCGACCAGACACTGGCTCTGGTCCTCGACGAACTCGCCCGGATGAACCGCATCGTGCACGACCTGCAGACGTTGACGAAGGCGAATCAGCCCGGATTCGTGCGACCCGGGATGTGCACACTCGGTGGCCTGCTGGACGAGATCCTCGTCAAGGCCAGCGCCCTGGGCGATCGCCGCTGGGAACTCGAGCCGGCCGATGCCGAGGTGGTCGTCGACCGGCAGCGCATCACCCAGGCGATGCTGCAACTGGCCCACAACGCCGTGCGTCACACCGAGCCTGGGCAGGAGATCGAGATCGGGGGACGGGTCGTCGGCGGCGACCTGCAGCTGTGGGTCGGGGACAGTGGCCCCGGGATCGCGCCCGAGCAACGCGTCGACGTGACCGCGCGGTTCCGGCGCGGCCACGATTCCGACGGCGCCGGGTTGGGGCTTGCACTGGTCACAGCGATTGCGCAAGCCCACCACGGACGGCTGACCATCGGGGACAGTCCACTCGGCGGGGCAGATGTGCGACTGATCCTGCCCGCTGTCGTGCGCGAGACGGCCCGGCGATGACCCACATCCTGCTCGCCGAGGACTCACCCCGGATCGCGTCGTTCGTCACCAAGGGCTTGCGTGCCAACGGCTTCGCCGTGACCCACACACCGGACGGGGTGGAGGCACTGCACCTGGCCACGCAGGAGGATTTCGACCTCCTGATCCTCGACATCGGGTTGCCGGGCAAGGACGGCTTCGAGGTGCTGCACGATCTGCGCGGCAGCGGCAGTGCATTGCCCGTGCTCATCCTCACCGCGCGGGATTCGGTCGCGGACACCGTTGCCGGCCTCGACGGGGGCGCAGACGACTACATGGCCAAGCCCTTCTCGTTCGATGAGCTGCTCGCGCGTGTGCGTCGCCGGATCCGGCCCAGCATGGAGGCGGGCACGCAGAGCCTGTCGGCTGGCGATGTCCACCTGGACCTGATGACGCGCCGGGTGACCGTGGCGGGCCATGAGCACGAGCTCACCGCGCGCGAGTTCTCGATGCTCGAGATGTTCCTGCGCCATCAAGGGCAGGTGCTGTCGCGCGAGCAGTTGCTCAGCGGGGTCTGGGGATTCGACTACGACCCGGGCAGTAACGTCGTCGACGTGTACGTTCGGTACCTGCGCAAGAAACTGGGGGATGGTGCGATTACCACTGTTCGGGGCATGGGTTACCGGCTCGAGCAGGGCTAGCGTGGCGCTGTGGCCCGCTTCCTCGACATCCACCCCGACAACCCTCAGCCACGCCTGATCAACCAGGTCGTGCAGTCGCTGCAGCAGGGCGCGCTGATCGCCTACCCGACCGACTCCGGCTATGCCCTCGGCTGCCGGCTCGGTAATACCGAAGCCCTCGAACGCATCCGTGCCATCCGGGACCTCGACGACCGTCACCACTTCACGGTGGTGTGCCACGACTTCGCGCAGTTGAGCCAGTTCGTCTTCGTGAGCAACAGGGTGTTCCGGCTGATCAAGGCCCATACCCCGGGCAGTTTCACGTTCATCCTGCCTGCCACCCGGGAGGTGCCCCGGCGGTTCATGAACCCCAAGAAACGCACGATCGGGGTGCGGATCCCACCCAACCCTGTCGCGCAGGCGCTAGTCACCGCCCTTGGCGAGCCACTGCTGTCGAGCACACTGCTGATGCCCGGCGACGTCAGCCCTATGAGCGACGGCTGGGAGGTCAAAGAACGCCTCGACCACCTCGTCGATGCAGTCATCGACGGCCAGACCGGCACCGAACCCACCACAGTGGTGGATCTTTCGGAGGCTGACCCGGTGATTGAGCGTGTGGGTGCCGGGAATCCCGAGCCGTTCGAGGCGTGAGGTGTCCCGATCTTCTGCCTGGTCCAACCCAAGGTGGCGAGATTCGCCGAGTTCGCGCTGTTTTCGTTCAACCGAGCAGGGAATCGGGACACTGACCGCTCACCACCAGGGTGAGATGCGCAGTTCATGGGCCTTGGCACGCAGATTCGCGTCGGTGTTCTCAACGACGTAGGCGCTGCGGCGCATCACTTCGTCGACACCGACATCGAAGAGTTTCACAGCCTCAGCCTGCACCTCATTCCGATGAACCGGTCACGATCGCGAGCGCATTTCGCCCCGTGATAGCGCTCACCGTCGATCTCACACCCGAGCGTCAATTCCTCCCAGCAGGCTTCAAGCCGTTTGGGACCGCCGACCGTCTCCATCCAGATCTGCAAGGTGGGAACCGGCAGACCCGCATCGATCACGAGTCGGTAGTAGTTGGCCTCGCCACCTGATTTCGCACCGAGGCGGAGAACATACGTCGACGGGCGCTTCATCTCACCGGTGGCGGCTGACGCCGACTGGGGTCATGGTGGTGCGCGGGTGCTTGCGGTGGTGCATCGGCCGTCGGTGGTCCGCACGATGGTGAGGCGTCCGTGGTGGATGCGTCGGTGGTGGTAGACACAGATGAGGACAAGGTTGTCGAGGTTGGTGGGGCCTCCGTGGTCCCAGTGCTGGATGTGGTGGGCGATGCAGCGGTGGGCGGGTACGGTGCAGCCCGGGTGCACACACCCGTTCCCGTCGCGCACGGCCAGCGCGGCGCGTTGGGCGCGGGTGGCGTAGCGTTCGGCGAACCCGACCGCCAGCGGTTTCCAGTGGATGTCGTCGACCGGGGTGCCGACCAGATAGGTGAGGTGGGCGGAGCAGGACGCGGTGCGCACGTCGGTGCGGGAGGCCAGCAGCCCGCACGGCCAGCGGACCCCCAGCCCGGACTGGAGTTGGTCGGGGGTGAGGGTGAGGGTGATGTGGCCGATCCCGGTGGGCCGGTCCACGGTGTCCAGGGAACGGGTGGCGATTTCGGCCAGGGCGTCGGCGTTTCGGGTGCCGGCCGACCGGTCATCATGAGGTCCGGTGGGTTCGGCGTAGATGTCCAGGGCGGCGGCCAGCGCCGCGCCGGTGGCGGGGTCGAGGAACCCGGTCAGGTGCCACCAGCCGTCCAGGCCGGTGGACAGTTTCGCCCGGCGACGCTGGCGGGCGGTTTCGGTGTCGTGGTCGGGGTCGGGGGTGTAGTTCTGGATCAGCAGGTCCAGGAACCCGCGCAGGTCCCGCACACAGTGTTCCCGCGCGAACCCGGCGACCTGCTCCTCGACCCGGTCGAAGACCTCGCCCAGCTGGCGGCGGGCCGCCCGGATCACCCGGACATGGTCGAGGCTGATCTGCCCGTCGGCCAGCGCATCGGCGGTTGCCGGGAGGTGGTCGCGTAGCGCCCGGGCGGTGTGCACCCACCAGCCCGCATGACTGCTGGGGATCCGCACGGTGGTGGCCAGCCAGTCACCGGTGCCGCGCGCCCCGGCGATCTGCGCGCCGCCGCGGGCATCGAAGGAGGCGAGCACCCGGGCCTGCACCGCCGCGGTCTGGTTAGCCACCTGGTGCAACTGCGGGATCGCCGACCGCAGTTCGTCCAGGCACCACTCGGCCGGATCCGCGGCCAGCAGCCCTGCGACAGCCGCCTGCAAATCGGCGAGCAGCCGGGCCGGACTCGCGGACTGCGCCGTGATCGTCATCATCACCCCCGTTCTCATCTAGAACACTAGTACGAGGGTGTGACAAACCCGGGCTGCCCGAAACCACCTGTGGACAACCACATCTGCCATCCACAGAGCTGGCCGAGTTCACGACCGCACCGGTCCCACGACCTTGCTCCGCGATTCCGAGGGTCAACACAGTGGGCCCGGACAACAGATGACTCGACCGACGTTCGCCGGTCGGAATCACCCACCATCGGACACGCACGACCCCCTCGCACGCATCGCCGGGTCGGCACGCGGGGTTGACAGCAGCAATAGGCTGACGGGCGAAGAGCGCGGACTACAGGAAGCAGTGGCCCATGACGCAGGAACAGAATGTGCCCGGGATAGCGTCAAGACTTCGATTCCAGCCTCTGATGGCAGGCCTGGCCGCGACTGCGGTCGTGACTGGTTTGTTGGCGTTGCCGGCTGTCGGAGTAGCCAAGTCGCGGACCACCGCAGACCTCGTCGACGCCGCGACTCAAGGCCGTGGATATTCCGCCCGGGCATTGAGTGCCGCCAGTTCGGTGATCTCGGGGCGGGTCGCGATCGGCGATCGGCCGGTCAGATCCAGCAGTGTGCGACTGTACCTCGCGGGCAAGCGCACCGGCCACGCGAAGCGGATCGATACCACCCGGACCGACAACCGGGGCCGCTTCCGGGTCCGGGTCCCAGCGCAGGTTCTGGCGTCCCGATCGCTCTACCTGATTGCGCGCCACGGCAGACTCGGACACACGCGAGTGCCGCAGACAGTGGTGCTGGCCACTGCCCTCGCCGGGCGCCGCCACGGCACCGTCACCGTCAATGAGTTGACGACAGTGGCCGCCGGTTACTCGGTGGCGCAGTTCACAAGCGGCCAGTCGGTGGGTGGACGCGAACCGGGCCTGTCCAACGCGATGCTGATGCCGCGCAACCTGGTGAATGTGCGCACGGGTCAGACGACGAAGTTCCTTCGCACCCGTCCGAACGGTTCGCAGACGCAAACGCTGGCCAGCGTGAACTCACTTGCCAGCATCATCGCAGGATGCGCTATGCGGCAGAACCGCTGCCGTTCGTTCCTCAAGGCCGCGACTGATGCGTGGGGGGTGCGGCCTCGCAACACCTGGCAGGCGATGGCCCTGCTGCCGCAGAATCCGTCCGGTGACCCGGGTGGCGTGTACGCGCAGATCCCGGCGCACCCGAAGTTCACCCCGGTACTGGGCGACGCCCCGACGGCCTGGGTGCTGGCACTGCGTTTCGTCGGCAACGGTCGGCAGTTCAACGGTCCCGGCAATATCGCGTTCGACAGCGAGGGCAAGGTCTGGGCAAACAACAACGCCGAATGGGCGGTGAAACTGAAGAACGTCTGTCCGGGCAAGGAGTTGTTCAAACTCGACCCGTACTCGCCCGGCCGGCCACTGAACGTGTACACCGGCGGCGGACTCAACGGGGCCGGCTTCGGCATCGGGATCGACCCTAGGGACCACGTCTGGGTCGCCAACTTCGGCTTCTCCGGCACGAAGTGCCCGACCCCGCCGACGGCCAACAGCGTGTCGGAGTTCCGACCGGACGGCACCCCCGTGTCCAGGAAGAAGGGATATCGCCAGGGCCCGCTCAGTTGGCCACAGGGAATCAAGTCCACCCCGGACGGTGACATCTGGATCGCCAACTGCGGCAACGACAAGGTCGTGCGCTACCCGAACGGTGATCCCCTGCGTTCCCAGGTCGTGTCGTCTGAGGTCACCAAGGCGTTCGACGTGGCTTTCAACACGAAAGGCGACGCGTTCGTGACCGCCAACGGGGCCGACAAGGTGTTCGGCTTCGATTCCAGGGGCCGCGCGCTGCCGGGGTCCCCGTACGGTGACAGCAGCATGTTCACCCTTCCCCTGGGGATCGCCAGTGACCGTCTCGGCAACACGTGGGTGTCCAACTCTGGCATCATCCCGAGTCCGTGCCACCCCAGCGATTCACTCGATGCCCCACCACTGCAGGCCAAGCTCAGCGGCTCGATCGTGCGGGTCGGCCCCGACGGATCACTGAAGAAGTTCACCGGTGCGGGTCTCACAGTGCCGTGGGGCATCGCCGTCGACGGCGACGACAACGTCTGGGTGGCGAACTTCAGCGGACAGCGGCTGTCCCACCTGTGTGGCGATCGCGCCAGCACCTGCCCGAAAGGGACCGTGAAGCACCGCATCTCCCCGAGCTCCGGGTATGAGTTCGACGGTCTGCAGCGCAATACCGGCGTCCAGATCGACCCGTCCGGCAACGTTTGGCTGGCGAACAACTGGAAGAAATATCCGGTTCAGGTGAATCCCTTCGGAGACGGCCTCGTCGCCTACCTCGGCATGGCCGCCCCGGTGCGCACGCCGCTGACCGGCACCCCGCAGCCACTCTGACGCAATCGCCGCGGTCAGCGACCGATCGCCTCGACGAGTCGGTCCACGTCGTCCATGGTGTTGTACAGGTGGAACGAGACCCGCAAGCGTCCAGCGCGCATTGAGGTGCTGAGCCCATCCAAGGGCAACCCCTCTGGCACATCCAGGGCCACGATGGCGGAATCCCCGGGTTCCAGCCCAAGCCGATCACGTAGCGCGTTCGCGAGCGCGACGTTGTGTTGGTGGATCGCCCGGACGCCGACCTCCGTGATCAGGCGCAAGGCCGGCTCCGTGCCCACCCACGACAGCCACGCAGGCGAAAGGTCCAAGCGTCGCGCATCGGCTGCCAGGCGCGCGGGCAGACCGTAGATGCTGTCCCACGGGGAGTCCCCGGCGTACCACCCCGCGTAGAGAGGCTGGATGCGCTCGAGCAGGTCTGGACGGACGGCTATGAATGCAGTGCCCCGCGGACTCAGCAGCCACTTGTACGCGCCGACCACGACCGCGTCGTACTCACGAGCATCGATCGGCAGCCAGCCGAGGGCTTGGGTGGCATCGACCAGCACTCGCGCGCCGTGATGAGCGGCCGCCTCGCGGACTGCGGCGAGATCGACGAGCCGTCCGTCCTTGGACTGCACCGCGCTCACCGCCACCAGGTCCGTCGCGGGCCCGATGGCGTCGGCAAGACTCTCCACCGGCACGCACTGCACCCGTAGACCCAAGTCCGATCGCGCGACGAAAGGGTAGGTGACGGACGTGAACTCATCGTCGACGCAAAGCACACTGCTGCCAGCAGACAGAGAACTCGCCACCAACCCGACGAGCGCGGAGACCTGAGCACCCACGGCGACCCGGTCGGCTGGAACATGCACCAGATCGGCGAACAGTTGTCGAGACCCGGCGATCGCCTCGTCGTAGTCCGCGGGCGTCGCCAGGCCGTTCTCCCATCGGTCCAGCGCCGACCTCAGCGCATCCATGGCCGGTCTTGGAGGCAGTCCGAGTGCCGCGGTGTTGAGGTATCCACTCGAGCCCGGGAACAGATCGCGCGCCTCGTCGATGTCCATGACGACAGGGTGCCAGGTCGCGCTTGGCTCGGAGGTCGGGCCGTCCTTGCCGCGCGATGATCCGCTGACGTTCGCGGCACCACCAGTCGATCTGTGGCTTCAAGCAGCGGGCAAGCGACAGGATCGGTGTCATGAGCGAATCGGCTGCACAGATCGTTCGGCTCAACGGGGCGGACGAACAGACCTCGCCTGCAGCGACGGCCGTGCTTGCGCAGCGGGCACTGATCGCAGCGGCGTCGCACAGGTCGTGACGTGCTGCTCGGTGAAGTCTGGCCCCTGGCGCTGGCCGCAGCGCTGACTCCGACGCTGTTCGCCTTGCAGGTCCTCGTGGTTTCCGGACCGAAGTGGCACTCGCGGGCTTTGGCGGTGATCTTCGGCAGCGGCGTGGTCTTCGCGGCCTTCTTCGCGCTGGTACTCGGCGGGCTGAGCCGACTGCCGGACGCCAGCACTGGAACCAAGTCGTGGTCCGCGTACATGGTCGAAGCTGTCGCCGGAGCGATTCTGCTGGTGATCGCCGCATGGTTGCTCCGCCCGCATGCCGCAGCGGACCGGCGGATGGAGGCGAAGGTGAAGTCGCATGCCGACCACGCATCGCCCACGGTGTTCGCCGGCCTGGCCGCCTACATGACGCTCACCGACTTCTCGACACTGGTCCTCATCGTGCCGGCACTGCACGACATCACACGCTCGACGGCATCTGCCCCCGAGAAACTTCTCGTGGTGGGGTTTGTCTTCGCCTGCGTTATGTTGCCAGTACTGTCCCCGCCGGCCGCGGCCCATTTCCTGGGCGAGCGCGGTTTGCGTGCATTGAACCGTATGTACGCGCTGCTGATGGGACACCAACTGCAAGTGATGGGAGCGGTCGCCGGTGTGATCGGTGTCCTGCTGCTGTCCCAGGGTCTGCGAGGCCTCTGACGGCCCGATCGGCGACCGGGGTTGATCCCCTCCTCCGCCGCCACACCGATCTAGACTCGGATCACGAGGAGAGGAACGCACATGACTGTCAAAGACAATGGGCCTGGGCCGAACGTGTTCGACTTGGAGACCGAAACCACTGCGAACGACAAGTACCGCACTGTGGCTTGGAGCGGCAAGTATTTGCAGGTCACTCTCATGTCGATTCCGGTGGGGGAATCCGTGGGGCTCGAGGCACACCCCGAAACCGACCAGTTCCTGCGACTCGATGCCGGCAAGGGGCGCGTTGTCATGGGTCCGGCCGAGGACAACCTCAACGTCGAGCACGAAGTCGGCGACGGCTGGGCGATCATGGTTCCCGCCGGCACCTGGCACGACGTCATCAACATCGGCGACGAACCGATGCGCCTGTACACCGTCTACGCACCGGTGCATCACGCCGCAGGGATCGTGCAGCCCACAGCCGAGGACGCCGAACGCGACGAGGAGGACGGGACCGACGAGCCTCCTGCCTGGTCCGTGCAGCCCGAGCACAGCGACCCCGACAAGCACGCGGGCTGAGTTCGTCTGATGTACACCCGGCTCCCCGGCCGGCATTGTGACGACGTTGCGCGTCAAGACTGAGCGCTGTGACGTTGTTGTTGGCTCACCCGGGCGTGTCGCCAGCACTTTCGATACAAAGCCGCAGCGGGCGCCGCAACAACGTGACAATCCCCGGGCAGGCGCTCAGGGCCTACTCAACTGGCGGATGGAGTCGCGCTCCCAGAACCCGCGGGGTCGCCCCCGGGCACCGCCGACGCACCATAGAGTTCCGAAATCACGACCTTGCCGATGACCACCGCGGCGTTCTCCCCGTTCACCGGCGATGCGGACAGATTCAGACCGATGATGATCGTGTTGCCGGCCACCGGGTCATAGGCCATGAACGAGGAGAATCCCGGAATCTGACCGTCGTGGCCGTACAGGTTCTTTGCGAACTCGACCAGCCCGAGCCCGTATCCGATCGGGGATCCCGGCGCGATCGGCTTGATGCTGTCGAGGCGCATCTTCTGGATTTTGGCGTCCAGCAAACCACCTCCCACCATCGCCTGCACATAGTTGGCGAGATCCTCGGCGTTCGAGATGGCGCCGCCGGCGGTCCACGCCCACGATGGGTTGCTGTCGGTGTTGTTGATGGGAGGCAGAGTCCCGTCCAGGGCATCGGGCAATTGCGCGGCAGGCACGGCATAGGAGTCGATATCCTCGACGTTCGTCCCGAATTGGTACCCCTGCGGATGGGGCTCGGGTATCGACGAGTCCGTGGCCTCGGGCAGCATCGTCTGATCCAGACCCAGGGGACTGAAGATCATTTCTGAGAACGCCTCCGCCGCCGACATCCCGGTGAGCTCCTCGATCACCTCGCCGAGGAGTATGAGGTTCGTATTCGAGTAGTTGTACTTCTTGCCGGGCGGGAACAGTGGTGGCTTCTTGAAGGCGATCTTCAGCAGTTCGTCAGGCGTCCAGGCCTTCTGGGGATCGTCGTCAAGCGTCTGGTTGAAGGCCTTGGACGACGTGTAGCTATATAGGCCGCTACGCATCTCAGCAAGTTGGGCCAGCGTGATGTTCTTCCCGTTCGGTACGTCCGGCCGGTACTTCGAGATCGGGTCGTCGAGCTTCAGTTCGCCTTCCTGCAACAACTGCAGAATGACTGTCACGGTCATGGTCTTGGTGTTGCTGCCGATCCGGAAATGGTCGTCCATCGACATCGGGACGTCCTTGCCGATCTCCTGCGTGCCGAATGTGGCAGACCAGTCGCCCTGGTCGCGAGTCTTGATCAGCACTATGGCGCCGGGGATGGCGTTCTGCTTCATGACTTCGGGGATCTGCGTCTCAAGCGCGGCGGCAAAGGCGGGCTCGGACGCGCTCGCCGAGGGCGAACCAGTCTCGTCGGCGGTGTCGCTGCCGGAACTGCACGCAGCGAGCAAGCCGAGGGCAACCAGGGGTGCCAGGAATCGTGACCACTTTGTCGCAGGTAGCACCGTTGCTCCGATCGGGAGGCCACCCGACGGGTGGGAATGACTGATCATATTCCCACGCGAGGGATATCACTTTTTCATCCCCCGCGAACTAGGACCACCCGTCAACGACGGCGCGTACCTTCACCGGGTGTCAGCGAGTCACGTTCATTCGCACGCGATAGCGGCGGCCACCCAGCGCCATCGTGAAAACCGCCTCGACCCGCGAGTACCCCTGGGCATGGGCCTGCTCGACGGCCGCCTGCTTTGCGCTTTCGACACTATCCGCCTCGACCTCGATGGACGTGATCACGGGGCTCTCCAATCACTGGCTGCGCAGCGCACTCTACCGGCTGAGACAGGGACCTGCCGCCTGTCCGACAACCACGCCCCGCACCCGGTTCCGATGGCGAACGGAGGTGGGGCGCAGATGTGTTCCAGAGCCGGGTGCGGACATGTCGATGGCTTCCCACGCAAACGCGAAGCCGTGGTCGTGGCGCTTGGCGCCTAGGCAGCGGCGAGAACCTCCCGCTCCAACCGTGCGTAACTGGTCTCCATACCGGTGGTCATGCCGGTGGCCAGGACGATGTCGCGGACCTCGGCACTGGGGTAGGTGATGAGGATCGACAACAAGGTGCCGCCGTCGACCGGGGTCAGAGTCATCTCGTTGGTGGTCCCCGGGCCGTCCATGCCGATCATCTGTTCCGTGGTGACCGCGCGGTACGGAGGGAAGGACTCGAGGAGTTCTCCGGTGAAGCCGAACCGGTCGGCGCCGTCTACCTGCTCCCACTCGTAGCGGTAAGTGTCGCCGACCGTCGTGGCCACGTCGCACACCGGCATCGTCCAGCCGTCCGGGCCGAGCAACCACCGCTGCAGGAGCGTCGGATCCTGGTGTGCCTGCCACACCTGTTCGACCGCACCACGGATCACCCTGCTCACCCGGACCTGGGTGTCGCTGAGGATCTGGGCCGAGCAGGCAGCATCCGCCGTGAACGAGGCCAGGTCCGCCAGAACGTCGTCCATCTGCCCCATGGCCTGGCGCATGCCATCTTCCATGCCCATGGCGATGAGCTTGTCGAGTTCCTCGACGGAGTTGAAGTAGGTGGTCGTACGGACCTGCGAGCCGGCATCGGTGGCCGTGAACTCGAAGACCATCCGCATCGACGGCATCTGCTCGTCGGCTGATCCATCCGGACGGGTGAACCCGTCACGGACCTCGAAGGACTTCAGCGGCTCGACCGCAAGGTACTCCCAGTACCCCCGTGACACGTCGCCCTCGGGCCCGGTCATCGCGTACTCACTGCGTCCACCGACGTACATGTCGTGGCGGGTGAACACCGACGGGTAAGTGGGCGGCCCCCAGAAGCGCTCCAGCTGCCGCGGGTCGGCGTAGGCATTCCACAGTCGCTCGAGCGGAACCGGGAAGTCGGCCACCACCTGCATGGTGAGGGCGCCGGGGTCCTTGCTGACGGATGTGATGGGCATGAGGTTGGACCTTTCTTCTTCAGGTGTTTTCGTCGATGAGCAGAGCGTCGAGCCGAGCCACCCGGTCGTGCCAGATCCGCTCGAACTCGTCGAGCAGATGCTGTGCCCGCGCGATGGCCTCGGGGTTGCCACGCACAAGTCGCTCACGACCGTTCGGGTGCTTGGTGATCAGACCCGCCTCTTCCAGGACGGCGACGTGCTTCTGCACGGCCGCGAACGACATGTCGTAGCTGCCGGCCAACTGCGAAACCGTAACCTCGCCGACCAACGTCCGGCGGACGATGTCCCGCCGGGTCCGATCAGCCAGGGCCCGGAAGACGCGATCGACCTCGTCATCGGACATCTGCTGTGCTTCATATACAACCATTTGGTTGTACGTTACCGAATACAGCCAGATTTGGCAACACCCGGTTCGCCTCCATCTGCTGGCCGTTGCGACCAATCCGACAACGTTTCGGCCATCGGATGGAGGGAATCCGAGCCGATCTGTCGCATTTGTCCGCATACATGCCTCCATCTGCTGGCCGATGACCAGCGCCGCGGCCAGCAGATGGAGGCCGCGACGAACGCACCCAAACCGTGACAGGCTGGGGCAGTGAGCACTCAGCGAGTCCGCCCGGATGAGGGCCAACTACGCCTTGCCGTCCTGATCGACGCCGACAACGCCCAGGCATCAGTCATCGAGGCGCTGCTGGCCGAGGTCGCCCGATTCGGGGATGCGACGGTGCGCAGGATCTACGGCGACTTCACCTCGCCGGCGAGTGCCTCTTGGAAGAAGGTCCTCCAGCGCAACGCGATCAAACCCGTGCAACAGTTCGCCTACTCAACCGGCAAGAATGCCACCGACAGCACGCTGATCATCGATGCGATGGACCTGCTCTACACGGACAACTTCGACGGCTTCTGCCTGGTCACCAGTGATAGTGACTTCACCGGCCTCGCCACCCGGCTGCGGGAGGCGGGCCTCACCGTCTTCGGCTTCGGCGAGCGCAAGACACCTGAGGCTTTCCGGAATGCATGCCACCGGTTCGTCTTCGTGGAGGTCTTGCGTGAAGGTGAGCGCTCAGATGAGTCTGCAGAGAGCCCAAAGCGGTCACGGCCGAAAGCGGCCCAGCCTGCAGAACCAGAACCCGGCCCTGCGAAGTTCCCGAAGAAGTTCATCATGAGAGCGCTCGAACAATCGGCCGACGACTCAGGTTGGGCTGATCTGGGGACCTTCGGCAGCTACTTGGTCAAACTGCAGCCGGATTTCGACTCGCGGCTGTACGGCTACCGCAAACTGTCCGATCTGGTGCGGGCCCGAACCGACCTCTTCCAGATCGAGGAACGCCAGTTGCAGGGATCTAACCGGAAGGCCATCTACGTCCGCGCGAAGTAGCGGTGGGCCACCATCCGCGACGCGAAATGCAAAACGTCAGCGCCGACACCCCGCACGAAGCCCGATCATCGCGGCGTGTCGGCAGTCCGCGACGCCAACGTTTGCAAAGTCGGCCGGCGGTGGCCTGCAAGCGACGCCACGCCCGGACCCAAATCGATCTTCCCCCGGTCCGAGGCCACTAGTATCCACGCGTGAACCCGAAAACGCGCACCCGCCGAACCTTGGCACTCCTCGCAGGATCCATCGTCGTCGCCGCACAACTGGTGGCCGCTCCCAGCGCCCAGGCGGCCACCGGAGACCTGACCCAACTCGACTGCCTGGCCAACGCTGGCGCCGCAGGTTGCACGGACTTGACCAACGACAGTCTCGCCGATGCCGCGTCGACCGTTGTCTCCCCAGACGGCATGCACGTGTACGTAGGGTCCGCGACGTCGATGAGCGCCTTCGAGAGGAACCCGAACACCGGCGAACTCACGGAGGCAGCGTGCTGGAGCAACACCGGCGCGAACGGATGCGATGTCCTGCCGATTCCGGTGATGGACGCCGTGAACAACATGACGATGTCGCCAGACGGGAAGAACCTATATGCCAGCAATTACTCGGGCGCGAGCGGTTCGATCGTAGTCTTCACCCGCAACGCAACCACCGGAGACCTCACTGAAGACGGATGCCTGGCAAACACGAACGCCAACGGCTGCACCGCACTGGCCAACCCCTCCCTGAACGGGTCGTACGACCTGACGGTCTCCCCGGACGGCAAGAGTCTCTATGTCGCCAGCTTCAACACAAACAGCGTCACCGCGTTCAGCCGCGACACCGCTACCGGCGCCCTCACCGAAGCCGGCTGCTGGGCCAATACCGCGGCCAATGGCTGCACAGTTCTCTCCGCCCCCGCTCTCGGACAGGCATGGGGCGTGGCGGTGTCCAACGACGGGAACAACGTCTACGTCACAGGCTCCACCTCGAACGCGGTGAACATCTTCGACCGGGACCCGGCCACCGGGAGCCTGACGGAGGCGGGGTGCCTGGCCAACACCAACACTGACGGTTGCACGGCCCTGGCGAAGCCTTCACTACAGGGTGCACGGTTCATCACCGTCTCGCCCGATGACAACAACGTGTACGTCACGGGCGGCACTAGCAACTCGGTCGCGAACTTCCAGCGGGACCCGGACACCGGGGCTCTGACCGAGGCCGACTGCCTGGCCGTGGCCGGAGCCGCTGGCTGCACCGCCACCACCCAGAGCAGTCTGACGTTCGCCCGTGATGTCGAGGTCTCGCCGGACGGCCTGAACCTGTATGTCACCAGCATGAGCCGCAACAACGTATCCGTGTTGGACCGTGACCCGTCGGACGGCTCGATGACCGAGAACACGTGCTTTGCCAACACGAACACCGACGGCTGCACGGTTCTCGCCAAGCCGTCGCTGGCCGACGCCATGAAGTTGTCGATGTCGCCCAACGGCACTGACATCTACGTTGCCAGCCAGTCCAGCAACTCCGTGACGGTCTTCAGTCGCGCAGCAGCACCGACCGTCGTCACCGGACCAGCCACCGGGGTGACCGACACCGCTGCCACCCTCAACGGGTCGGTGTTCGCGAATGCGGCGACAACGACAGTCATGAGCATCAAGTACGGCACCGACGAGGCAACCGTTGAGGGTGGGGGTGGCGCCGATGCCACCGTCCTGCCTGCCTCAGCCACGGGTCTGGCCGAGACCCCGGTGAGCGCGACGCTGAGCGGACTGACGCCGGAGACAACGTACTTCTACCGGCTGTCGGCCTCAAACGCCGAGGGAACGACCAACGGGAAGACCAAGTCCTTCAGGACCGCGGCCACTCCCGTCCTGGTGCCCGAGATCTCAATCACGCCGACGTCGTTGGCATTCGGAGATGTCGTGCGCGGGAGGAGTTCCGGCGAGCAACTGGTGACCGTCAGCAGCACCGGAACCGCCCCGCTCCAGTTTCCTGCCGCCGCGGCTTCCCTGACCGGCGGCAATCCCGGCCAGTTCGCGATCTCGTCGGACACGTGCAGCACCACGACGGTGGCGCCGGGCCAATCCTGCACCGTGGGGGTCAGTTTCTCCCCCACCAGCACCGGCGACAAGGCCGCAGCCCTGTCGATGACCAGCAACGCGTCCGCGTCGCAATCCGTGGCTCTGACCGGAACGGGTACGTCGGCCAAACTCAAGAAACAGAAGCCGATCAAGCCGCTCAACCTGCCCAAGCGCCTGAAGAACAAGGGTTGGACCAAGATCGTCAAGGTGCCGGTTCGCACCAATGCCAAGCAGAACGCCAAGGTCCGGGTGGTCGGTGTCCCGCTCGCGACCAAGTCCGCCGGTGAGGTCACCGCATTCCGTGTTGTGCAGCGCAACGGAGCCATACGGGTCTGGTTGTCCGGACAGCAGGCCATGAAGGTCCGCGTTCGCATCCACGCGAAGAAGGTGCCCGGATACACCTCCTACACGACGAAGAAGGCTTACCGCACGAAGGTGGTTCGGTAGGGGTCACGCCTCACGGTCGAGACAGGTGCACACGCAGGCCTTGTTCCCCTCCGGGTCGGCGAGCACCACGAAGGACGGTGCCTGCCGGTGGTCGACCACCTGACCACCGGCGGCCACCGCGGCAGCAATGCGGGAGTCCGCGATGTCGTGGGGCACCCACAGGTCCACGTGGAAACGCTGGCGCGGCGTCTCGTGGGCGTCGGTGTTCTGGAACCACAGAAGTGGCACCCGCCCGCCCGGGTCGACGACTTCGTCGCCGGTGACCGCGGCGGCGTCCCCCGTGAGCAGCGCCGCCCAAAACGGCCCGACACCGGCAAGGTCCGCGGAGTCGAGCGCGAGTTCGAACACGGCCAGCGCATCGGGTTGCGCCCCAATTCCCTGCTCTCCGGCGATCGCGGAGATCTGACGCGCCAACGCGAGGTCGCGCTGGGTCACAGCCGACGCATCGTGACTGAAGAGCTCGATATCCACGAACGGGTACGTCAGCGTCACATCGGGGTGATGGTTGGCGCTCTCTGCAGCGTCCCCCACAGCGTTGACGAACTCCAGCCCCTTGGCGAAGGACCCGGTGAGGAACCTCGCATGCAGGGAGTGCACCATCAGCCGCCAGTCGTCGAGATGTGCGTCCAGGATCTGCTTGGTCGTGAGCTTGTTCATGCCGACAGTATTGCCACGATCGGCGCCCGGCGACCAGGTCGGCGATCGTCCAGCCACTCTTGTGCTGCGAAGTTGCGGGGTCCGAACCCCGATTGTCACAAAGGTGAGCGGTCACGACGACCCAAACCACGCACCTTCGTAACAGAGCGCCGGGATGGACAGCACCTTCGACACAATCGCGCCCGGCGGGCTCAGATCCAGCCCAGCACACCGGCGAAGACGATCATCATCACAGCATCGATCGCGAAAACCGAGCCGATGAATCGCACCTGACGCCTCGGCGGCCAGTCGTAGCACAAGAACGCCGCCAGGAAGAACGGGATGTAGACCGTCACGAAGACGGGGAAGGCACCCCACCAGGGATAGACCCACACGAACGTCGGGGTCTTCGCCAGAAAGATCTCGAAGATGGCGAAGAAGGCCGCGTTGCCCACCGCGAAGGCCCAGCGGTTCGGCACTCCCAGGATCTTCATCTGCGGGTCGGCAGGCAAGAACTTGCTCATCACCAACCCGGCGATCGAGAACATCAGGCTCAACTCGACACCGACCCCGACGAGCAGCAGGAACGACGTCCCTTCCGGCACCGTCCACAGCGCGTGACCTGAGAAATGCTGGATGAGCGCGTTGAGGATCTCGAAGAACCAGTGGACGCTGTACAACGCCAATCCCGCCGCGATGGGCTTCCAGTTCCGCTGGGCGTACTCGTTGCCGTACACGTACAGCACTAGAGCCAGCATCGGGATCACATACCACTGGAAGTTCTCGCCGCTGCGCAGGATGTCCAGGGCCTGCTGGGTGGCTTCAGGATTGTTCAACATCATTCCTCCTCGCGGGATCCAGCATGGCGGCTCGGTGGGTGCACCTCACAACATCCGGCCCGGCGCGTCGGGGCTGTGCCTGCAAACACCCGACATCCGCTGCCCCGACTAGGCTCCACACATGGCCCGACGCCCCGTCCCCCGCGACCGTGACAACGACTACACCCCCGAGCAGGCCGCCCGACGCCGCGCCTTCGTGAGTGAGGAAACGGGTGCGGATCTGAACCATGTGGGTTCGCACTCGTTCGACCCCGCGATCCTGCCCGGCAACATCGAGAACTTCATCGGGGTCGCCCAGGTCCCGATCGGTCTGGCGGGGCCGTTGCGGGTCAACGGCGAGCACGCAACCGGTGACTATTACATACCGCTCGCGACCACCGAGGGAACGCTGGTTGCCAGCTACAACCGCGGCATGCGCCTGCTTAGCGAAGCCGGTGGCGTCAAGACCACTGTCGTGGACGACCGCATGCAGCGCGCGCCGGTCTTCATCTTGCAGGACGCCCGCGAGGCCAGGGTGCTGGCCGCTTGGATCCGCGAGCAGCACGACGCGATCGCCGCCGCGGCCGAGTCCACGACCAGCGTGGGCAAGCTCGTCGAGGTCGAGCAGTACCACGTTGGACCAATGCTGTACCTGCGGTTCGACTACACGACCGGTGACGCCGCCGGACAGAACATGGTCGGGCGGGCGACCCTCGCGGCATGCGAGTGGATCAAGGCCAACCACCCCGATGCGCCGCGCTACGTGCTTTCGGGAGCGATCGACACTGACAAGAAGCATTCCCAGATGAACGTCCTCCGCACCCGCGGCAAGCGGGTTGTCGCCGAGGCCGTCATCCCCGCCGCGCTATTGCAGGAACAGATGGGGGTGACCCCGGCGCAGTTGTTCCGGATGCGCCAGGTGAGCCAAGCCGGCGGCATCCTCGCGGCGAGCGCCAACTACGGCGCCCACGCTGCCAACGGCCTCGCGGCACTTTTCATCGCCACCGGTCAGGACGCCGCCAACGTCTCCGAGTCGCACGCCGCGATCACCTACTCGCAGTTGCTGGAATCGGGCGACTACTACTGGTCCATCACGCTGCCAGCGCTGATCGTCGCGACAGTGGGTGGCGGAACCGGGCTGCCCACCCAGCGCGAGTGCCTGCAGATCCTGGGCTGCGCGGGACCGGGGCACGTCAATGCTCTGGCGGAGATCTGTGCGGCTGTCGTGCTGGCCGGGGAGGTGTCGCTGGCAAGTGCGGTACTGGCCGGCGATTGGGTCACGAGCCACGAACGGCTGGGCCGCAACCGCTAGTCGGGCGGCTCAAGGCGCGCATTCCTGCCCTCCCAACCCCACCGCAAAGCTAGGTTGGAACTGATGACGAAACCACTCTCTCCACCGGCCAACCCGGAGTCAGTCTTCACCTACGCGGCGCCCACGCTCGTCTACGGACCAGGAGCGATCAACGATCTGACGCATACCCTGCGCGACCACCACCGCGTCCTGCTCATCACCGACGCAGGGGTCGCCGCAGCGGGTGCGCCCGAACGAGTGGCCCAGACACTGCGCGCGGCCGGCCATGACGTGGCCATCTTCGCCGGAACCCACGTCGAGCCGACGGACGCCAGCTTGCAGGAAGCCATCGATTCAGCCCGGGCGACCGGCCCGTGGGACGCCTTCCTGGCCGTCGGCGGTGGATCCAGCATCGACACCGCCAAGGCTGTGAACCTTCTGACCACGAACCCCGGCGAACTGCTGGACTACGTCAACGCACCCATCGGTGCCGGACAGGCCCCATCGACACCTTTGAAGCCGCTGGTTGCGGTCCCGACGACCACTGGAACCGGCTCGGAGAGCACCACCATCTGCGTGCTGGACGTGCTGGACCGGCATGTGAAGACCGGGATCAGCCACGCACGACTGCGCCCGACGCTGGCGGTGGTGGATCCGGACCTGACCACGTCCCAGCCGCCGATGGTGACGGCGTGCGCGGGCCTGGACATCCTGTGCCATGCCCTCGAGAGTTACACCGCGCGACCGTACACAGCATTCGAGGCGAAGACCGCTGAGCAACGGGTGCCCTACTGCGGCGCCAACCCTGTCTCGGACATGTGGGCCGAGCGCGCCCTGACCCTGATGGCCGAGTCGTTCGTCGCCGCCGTGCGGGACGGCGACGACACCGATGCGCGGTCGAAGATGGCACTGGCCGCGACTCTGGCGGGGATGGGTTTCGGCAACGCGGGAGTGCATGTTCCGCACTCGAACGCGTACCCGATCGCCGGCCGGGTGCGGGACTACCGGCCCGCGGACTACCCGCAGGACGAGCCGTTGGTCCCCCACGGCATGGCGGTTTCGCTGACCGCGCCGGCGGCTTTCCGTATGACGTTCCCGGCCTCGCCGGATCGGCACCTGCGGGCGGCACGCCTGCTCGGAGGTAGCGGCGACGGGCCGGACGTACTGCCAGGTGTGTTGCGCGACATCATGGACGCGGTGGGCATCCCGGCCGGTTTGCGCGAAATCGGCTTCGCCGGAGCCGACGTCCCCGACCTCGTCGAGGGATCCCTGGCTCAACAACGGCTGCTCGCACTGGCTCCGGTCGCCGTCACCGCCGACGACCTGGCAAGCGTCTTCATGGAGTCGCTGTGAGACCCACCCGCGCAGACTTCCCGGTGGTCTACCCGCTGACCACCCGCTGGAACGACAACGACCACTACGGTCACGTCAACAACGCCACCTACTACGAGTACCTGGACACCGCCGTGAACGGCTGGCTGATGCAGGCCACCGGCGCCGACATCCGCGACCTGCCCGAGATCGGGATCGTGGCCAGCACCGGTTGCGACTTCTACCTGGAGATCGGTTTCCCCGACCTGCTGGAGATCGGCCTAGCCACCTCCCGGGTGGGAAACTCCAGCATCCGGTACCAGCTCGGCGTGTTCCGGGCGGGAGATCCGGAACTGCGGGCGCTTGCCCACTTCGTGCATGTCTACGTGGACTCCGCAACGCGTCGACCCGTGCCGATCCCGGAGGTCGTCCGGCGAGCGGTCTCAGGGTTGCCGCACCTGCCCGGCGGCTGAGAGCACCCAGAGAACCGAGTCGGGGCGCGGCGAATCACGGCCAACCAGCCCGGCTCATCGCCCAGGCGGTTCCCCAGGCGATGTGACAGTTGCGCCTGTACCGCGGACCGAACCTGCGACCCATGAACCACAAAACCGGCTTCGGGATCGTCTTCTGCACAACCCATCGGCGGTCCTCGTCGAGTCCGTCCAGCCACCACATGGCGGTCATCCCCGCCTCCCCGAAGGCGACCCCCTTGCGGAAGTGGTTCTTCTCCAAGTACTTCCAATCCCCGGCGTCCAGGGTGTCCAGCACCAGTGGCATGGTCTCGCGTTCCTCGTGCTCGAGGTGTGACAGCGTCGCACTCATCATGTCCTGAACTGCGGCCACCACTGCCTGTCGCGCGGGCTCCGAGCCGTCGGCGGCGTATCGCGACAGCGCTTGTCGCAGGCGGTCCGACGCCGTCGCCAGTTCGTCGTGCTCGGTCTCCATCTGATCCATCAACGGCTGCAGGTCGGGCCGCTTGGACAGCACCAGGGGCCAGACACCTTCGTCCTCCCCGACGTGATGGTGGTGCAGCACGTCGAGCACCCATGTCGCATGGCTGCACAGCACCGTCCTGCGCTCGTCAGTCATCGGAGTTGACACCGCTGCTCCGAGACGGCCGAGGTCGCGGCGCAACGAATCGTGGATGACTGTGTTCAGTTCCTCATGTGGGTTCTTCATCATCGGCTCCGTACCGTCGACTCGGGGGCTTGGTGGGTGTCAGTCTATTTATTTATCTGTTAGTGTCAAGCAAATAATTGAGAACTGGAGGCTTGCGTGAGTCCACGTCCATATCGGATGACCCGTCGCGCGGCGGCAGTCGACCAGACCCGGCAGCGGATCCTGAATGCGGCCCTGGCCGAGTACGCCGAGTCCGGAATCGCCGGGACGTCGATGCAGGCAGTAGCCCGCAGGGCGGATGTCGCGTCGGGCACGGTGCTGTACCACTACCCAACACCCGACGATCTCGCAGACGCTGTTCTCGTCAACACGGTGCACACTTTGGCCGCGCCCACTGCGGATGACATCGACCCCGAAGCACCGTTGGCAGACCGGATGCGCACCGTCACCAGCGGGTTCTTCCGCGTGTACCGCAACACGGACCTGGAGTACCGGGCATGGCTGAAGAGCCGGGCCCATCCGGCCATGAAGCACTGGGAGCAGTGGTACCTCAAGACCTACGGCCAAGCCCTGTCCAAGGCGCTCGGCAATCGGGCAGCCGATGCCGGTGCCCTGCAGATCGCATCGGCCTTGATAGACCCCGGCTTCCGCGCAAGCCTGCTGCAGCGGGGGTTCACTGAGGAGCAGGCGATCGAGCAGACGGTGCGTCTGCTGATGGCGTGGCTCGCGAGCGCTGATCCGACACCCGCACATCCCGCATAGAGCATGGACCGGGCCTGGCGACACCGAACCCGACCGGCCTGGGGCGGGCCGGATCACATGAGGCAGCGGTAGTGTCCCACCGGTTCGCGTTCGGCCCACCGGTTCGCGTTCGGCCCACCGGTTCCCGTTCGGCCCACCAGTTCCCGTTCGGCCCACCGGTTCGCGTTCGGCCCACCGGTTCGCGTTCGGCCCACCAGTTCCCGTTCGGCCCACCGGTTCCCGTTCGGCCCACCAGTTCCCGTTCGGCCCACCGGTTCGCGTTCGGCCCACCGGTTCGCGTTCGGCCCACCGGTTCGCGTTCGGCCCACCGGTTCGCGTTCGGCCCACCAGTTCCCGTTCGGCCCACCGGACGGCCAGAACGTCTAACCGGAACCCGAGGTCCTAACCGGAACGCGGAACCCTAACCGCAACCGCAAGACTTCGCGCCGACCCAGGCGAAGAGTCGGCGTTGGGCCGGCCGATTCCCGTTCGGCCCACCAGTTCCCGTTCGGTTCGCCGGTTCGCGTTCGGCCCACCAGTTCCCGTTCGGCCCCCGGACGGCCAGAACGTCTAACCGGAACCCGAGGTCCTAACCGGAACGCGGAACCCTAACCGCAACCGCAAGACTTCACGCCGACCCAGGCGAAGAGTCGGCGTTGGGCCCGCCGATTCGCGTCAGGCCCCCGGGGTGGCCACGTCCACTCGGAACCCGAGGAACTAGTCGGAAGGCGGGCGCTCAGCGACTCTCCGCCGCGCGGATCCGCTCCCCTGCGTCGAACATCTCCTGGTCATATGCCCGCGGGTCCAATCGCTTCGTCCAATAGGCCTTCTGCGCGGGCGCGTCGGGCAGGATCAGGAACACCCGATGGGCCACCCCGTCCAGCACCCGGTGCGCCATGTCGTCAGCGTCCAGCGGCGACTTGGTGATCAGTTTGGCGGAGATGGATGCCATCAGCGGATCCGCGTCGTTCAGCGACGCCGCGAGGTTGGTCCGGAAGAACGACGGGCACACGGCTGACACATCCACGCCCCATGGCCGAAGTTCATGCCGCAGGCTCTCCGACAGACCTACGACGGCCGCCTTCGTGGCCGCGTAGGCACTCATCCCGGCCGGATGCACCAGTCCGGCCAGCGATGCGATGTTCACGATGTGGCCGCTGCCCTGCCGTTTGAACACAGGTGTGAACGCACCACAGCCAATAGCGACACCGAGGACGTTGATGTCGAACAGCCGTCGCCACTCGTCGGCATCCGTACGGTCGATTCGCCCGCCCCCGGCGATCCCTGCGTTGTTGACCAGGATGTCCAGGCCGCCGAACTCAGTTGCTGTACGCTCACGAGCCGCGTCCCAGTCCGCTGTCGATCGGACATCGAGGCGCTGGAAGGCAACGCTCTCCGGAAGTGCGTCGGAGTCCGCCAGATCTGTTGCCAGGACCTGATCCCCCCGCGCACTGAACCCACGGACCAGCGCCGCCCCCAGTCCGGAGGCGGCGCCTGTGACGAGAACCCTCACAGGCCTAGGTCTCGGCCGATGAGCTCCTTCATGATCTCGTTGCTGCCCGCCCAAATCTTTGTGACACGGGCGTCGCGCCAGGCACGGGCAACGCGGTACTCGTTCATGTAGCCGTAGCCGCCGTACAACTGCACGCACGCGTCGAGCACGTCGTTCTGCACCTCCGCCGACCACCACTTGGCCTTCGCAGCGTCGACCGCGGTCAGAGTGCCGTCATTGAACGCCATGACGCATTGGTCGATGAACGCCTGCGACACCTCGATCTTCGTCACCAGTTCGGCGGCCAGGAACTTGTTGTACTGGAAGGACCCGATCGCCTGGCCGAACGCCTTGCGCTCCTTGATGTACTCCAGCGTCTCCTCGAGAATCGCGGCCGCGTGTGCCAGGTTCGACACCCCGGCGCCCAGCCGTTCTTGCGGGAGCCTTTCCATCATGTGGATGAAGCCCATGTTCAATTCGCCGATCACATTGGCGTCGGGTACCCGCACGTTGTCGAAGAACAACTCAGATGTGTCGCTCTCGGTCTGGCCGACCTTGTCCAACTTGCGGCCCCTTGTGAAGCCTTCCATGCCGGTCTCGACACCGAACAGCGTGATGCCCTTGGCCCCGGAACCCGGCGTGGTGCGAGCGGCCACAACCACGAGGTCTGCGGCATAGCCGTTGGTGATGAACGTCTTGGAACCGTTGATCACCCACTCCTCACCGTCCTTGACCGCGGTGGTCTTCAGCGCCGCGAGATCCGAGCCACCGCTGGGCTCGGTCATGCCGATCGCCGTCACGATCTCTCCGGTGCAGAACCCCGGCAGCCAGCGCTGCTTCTGCTCGTCCGTGCAGAGGTCCTCCAGGTAGGGCGCGACGATGTCGGCATGGATCCCCATGCACGACGACATGGCGGCCGAGACGCGTGACAACTCCTCACTCAGCACCGCATTGAACCGGTAGTCACCGGCCTCCGAGCCACCGTACTTCTCGGAGATCTCCAGGCCCAGGAAACCCTGCTTGCCCGCCTCGATCCAGACGTCGCGCGGAATGGCCTTCGCGTCGATGAACTCGTCGAGGCGGGGTCGCACTTCGCGGTCAAGCCATGCCCGAGCCGATGCCCGGAAGGCTTCATGGTCCTCGTTGTAGATGGTGCGTTTCATGAAGGTGTCCTTTCAGACGAACAATGCGACGAGTTCGACGACACAGGCCGGCTTGGGTGAGTTCTCCAGTTCCACGGTGATCTTCGTGGTCACCTGGTGGCCCATCGACGCCGGCTCCACAGACATCACTTCCACCCGGCCGCGCACACGCGAGCCCACCGGCACGGGTGCAGGGAACCGGATCTTGTTGCACCCGTAGTTGACGCCCATCGTGATGCCGTCGATCCGGTAGACCTCGGCGGTCAGCATCGGAGCCAACGAGACGGTCAGGAAGCCATGGGCCACGGTCGCGCCGAACGGACCCGCGGCGGCGCGTTGCGGATCCACGTGGATCCACTGCCGGTCTCCTGTGGCCTCGGCGAACAGGTCGATCTGCTCCTGCGTGATCTCATGCCACTGGCTGACGCCGAGTTCGGATCCGACCGCCGACCTCAGGTCGTCGATGCCCTGGAAGACGCGCATGTCAGTCCTTCGGCCCGCCGGCCACGTAGATCACCTGGCCGGACACGAACCCGGCCCCCTCGCTGGCGAGGAACGACACGGTGTGCGCGATGTCATCAGGATTCCCCACCCGGCCGACCGGGATCTGGGAGGCAGCCATCTTGATGAACTCCTGGAAGTCCATGCCGATCCGCTCCGCGGTCGCCGCGGTCATGTCGGTCTCGATGAAACCCGGCGCGATCGCGTTGGCGGTCACATGGAACCGGCCCAGTTCGATGGCCAGCGTCTTGGTGAGACCCTGCATGCCGGCCTTGGCGGCCGAGTAGTTCGCCTGTCCGCGGTTGCCGAGAGCGGACGTGCTGGACAGGTTCACGATCCGGCCCCAGTCCGCTTCCCGCATGTACGGCTGAAGCGCGCGGCTCATCAGGAACGCGCCACGCAAGTGGACGCCCAGCACCGCGTCCCAGTCGTCCACGGACATCTTGTGCAGCATGTTGTCCCGGATGATCCCCGCGTTGTTCACCAGCACCGTGGGCGCGCCCAGTTCCTCGGCCACCCGGTCCACGGCAGCCCCCACTTCGGCCTCGTCCGCAACATTCGCGCCGACAGCCAGTGCGGAACCACCCGCTGCTTTGATCTCCTGCACCACCGGCTCGCATGACGCAGCGTCGAGGTCCAGGACTGCTACAGCCATGCCGTCCTCGGCCAGCCGCCGGGAGACTGCGGCCCCGATCCCTCGAGCTCCTCCGGTCACGATCGCGATACGACTCATTGATCCTCCTGGTCGACTGTGGAAACGCTAAGCAAGCGCTTACTCAGCATGTTACTGTCCGCCTAGTCACCTGGTGCAGGATTCGCGCGAACTGGAGCAACGTTGGCAGATGTCGTGGCGAGCGGCCGAGCCGCCGCAACCCGGGAGCGACTGCTCGCTGCAGCGGGCATCGCCTTTGCGAAGAGGGGTTTCCACGCGACCACGACACGCGACATCGCGGCGGCCGCCGGCATGAGCCCCGCAGCGGTGTACGTGCACCACGAGTCCAAGGAGGAACTGCTGTACCTGATCGCGCTGGACGGACATCTGCGCACACGCCGCCTGATTAGCGACGCGATCGAGCGCTCCGATGGGCCGACCGCCCAGTTGCACGCCTTGATGTACGACTTCGCCGCGTTCCAGGCGGAACAGCATGCCATCGCCCGCGTCATCAACTACGAACTTGCCTCACTCAACGAGGCGCACCTCCAGGAGATCCAACGCCTGCGCAAGGCCATCCAGCGCGACGTCAGGGCCATCGTCAAGCGGGGCGTCGCGGAAGGCGAGTTCACCCCGAACGACCCCCTCAAGACCACCATGGCGCTGCTGTCGCTGGGCGTGGACATTGCGCGCTGGTACCGGCAGGACGCCACCTGGCCACCATCAACGATCGCGGCGTTCTACGCCGACCTCGCCCTGCGCATCGTGGGCGCGGAGACGAAAGGAAAGACATGACAGTTCTCGACAGATTCCGGCTTGACGACCGCGTCTCGCTGGTCACCGGCGCGTCCTCCGGCCTCGGCGTCGCCATCGCCACCGCCTTGGCGGAGGCCGGGTCCGACGTCGTGGTGGGTGCCCGGCGCACCGACCGCCTCGCGGACACCGTGGCGGCGATCGAAGCCACCGGCCGCCGCGGTCTGGCAGTCGCCACCGATGTCTCGAGACCGGAGGACTGTACGGCCATGGTCGAGGCGGCGATGGCCGAATTCGGTCGTGTGGACGTGTTGGTCAACAACGCAGGAGTGGGTACCGCGGTTCCGGCGACGCGCGAGACCCCCGACCAGTTCCGCACCGTGATCGACGTGAACCTGAACGGGTGCTACTGGATGGCACAGGCTTGCGGACGCGTGATGCAGCCGGGCAGCAGCATCATCAACGTCAGCAGCGTGCTGGCGCTGACCACGGCGGGCCTGCCGCAGGCAGCGTACGCCGCGAGCAAATCGGGCCTGCTCGGCCTCACCCGCGACCTTGCCCAGCAGTGGGCCACGCGCAAAGGGATCCGCGTCAATGCGATCGCGCCGGGCTTCTTCCCGACGGAGATGACCGAGGAGTACCCGCCGGGCTATGTCGACGCTCTACGGCACCGCATCCCGATGGATCGCATGGGCGACCTGCCCGAGCTGGCAGCCTCCGTGGTGTTCCTCGCGAGCCCGGCCGCGGGGTATGTCACGGGCCAGACCATGGTCGTCGACGGTGGCGTGACGATCACATGAAGCTCGTGTGCGTGGGTGACTCCTTCACAGAAGGAGTAGCCGACGAACTGCGTCCCGACGGGGAGTACCTGGGTTGGGCCGATCGGGTGGCCTCCGCGCTGACCGCCATGGGACAGGTGGAGTACGCGAACCTAGCGGTGCGTGGCAAGTTGCTCGATCAGGTCGTGAGGGACCAACTGCCACTGGTGGCGAGGATGAGTCCCGATGTGCTGACCTTTCACGCGGGCGGCAACGACGTACTCCGTCGCGGCGCGGACTTGCCTGCCATCTTCGAGCGCTACGATGCTGCGGTCGCTGAGCTTGTGCGTCCCGGCCGCCGCGTCCTGCTGTTCACCTGCATCACGCGAACTGGTGGAACCGGACGACTTGCCGATGCTCTGGCCTCCCGGTTCTCGGCATTCAACGACAACGTCCATGCTGTCGCGCAGCGTCATGGCGCCATCGTCGTCGACATCGGCGCCGTTCCGGCCATGACCGATCGCCGGCTCTGGTACAGCGACCGACTGCATCTGAATGCGTCCGGGCACCGACGGGTCGCTGCGGCCGTCCTGGAGCAACTCGGGGCCCAGGAGCCCGAGTTGCTCGGCGGAGCCCCGGGCTGGTGGAAGAGCCCCCTGCCAGCGGTCACCCGGAAGCATCGAAGCAGAGAGGTCATGGCGGATCTGGCGTGGGCGCGGAGCTACCTCCTGCCGTGGATCTGGCGGCGCGTACGCGGCATCTCGAGCGGGGACGGGCGGGTCGCCAAGGACCCCGTACTGCGACGGGTGCAGAACCCGGCCTGAGGAGCACCGCACGCGTCCGGCCAGCCACCGAGGTTCCTCCTGACCATGCCATGCCGACCGCGGTCCGCCTCAGGACCACAGTCCCTCTGTCCGTTGAGCGTCGGCTCTGCCAAGATCAGCAAATGAGCCGCACCGAGCCATCTGGCCACGACGACGTGACGGCAAGGGCAAGGATGGCCGTTCGCGATCACGGGACCAAGGAGTCCGCTTGTCCGACGTCGGGACCAGTCTCGTGGACGTGGACACCGACGACAACTGGTCCCATGGACTGGATTCTGACGCCACGGGACGTGCACACCCTAATCACGGTGCCGGCCATCGCGAGGCCGTCGTCGAGACACGCTGACCGAGAGGAAGATCGATGACCTCACCGACCGCGTCGGCCCAGCCCGGGCGGTATCGCCTCGTGCCGATGCGGCCGCGGGATCCCAACGAGCCCGGACGCTCTGCAACCCCACTCGAGCTCTTCTTCGACCTGGTGTTCGTCGTGGCTGTAAGCATCGCGGCTGCCCAACTCCATCACTCACTCACTGAGAACCACGTGCTCGACGGGTTGTTCGCCTACGCAATCGTGTTCTTCGGAATCTGGTGGGCCTGGATGAACTTCACCTGGTTCGCCACGTCGTTCGCCACAGACGACTGGCTCTACCGGTTACTCACCTTCGTCCAGATGGCCGGTGTACTGGTGCTGGCGGCCGGCATCGAAGCAGCTTTCGTGGATCGTGAGTACGACCTTCTCGTATACGGCTACGTGGTCATGCGATTCGCCATGGTGGCGCAATGGTCCCGTGCATCTCGGCACGCGGGATCGAGCCGTCGCGCCACCCAGATCTACGCGGTTGGCATCGCGATCCTTCAGATCCTTTGGCTGGTGATGCTCACCCTCCCGCAGCCACTCGCCACCATCACGCTCGTCGTCCTCGTGACAGCCGAACTTGCAGTGCCGATCATCGCTGAACTGCGCGGACAGACTCCATGGCACCCTCACCACATCACGGAGCGCTACGGGTTGTTCGCCCTCATCGTTCTCGGAGAGAGTCTGCTGGCCTCGACAAACGCCATCATCGAGGCGCTGCACGAACAGGATGCCCTGGCGCCGCTTGTCTCCATCGCGGTTCTCACGCTCGTCGTCACGGCCGCTTTGTGGTGGATCTACTTCTGGCCGCCGCATTACACGGCGATCGGCTCTTTCGCCAAATCGTTGCGCTACGGATACGTCCACTACTTCGTCTTCGCCTCTGCCGCCGCCTTCTCCGCGGGCATCGAAGTCGAGATCGACGTTGTGACCGATCACAGCCAACTCAGCGACGTCGCCGCGGCCTTCACCGTCAGCATCCCCATCACCGTGTTCATGCTCAGCGTCTGGTGGGTGGCGATCCAGGCCAACGCCGACCGCCTCGTGAACACCACAGTCCTCGCGGGCGCCGTGCTGGTCCTCCTCGAGCCACTTCTCCCAGCCGCCTTCACCCTCACGGCGATCATCATGACCCTGGTCGTCGTGGTGCTGGTGCTCCGGCCACCAACCCACGGCGAGGCGGACTGACCAGCCGGCCCTGACGAGTAGTCGGGGGTCTCGGAACCTTCGTTGCGTGGCACGATCCCCTGCCGGCCGGTCACCGGGACGCACCGCCAGCAGATCCAACCACTGGTAGGTGAGTCCGAGTTGCTTCGTCTCGAGCCACCTGCCTCGAAGCGGCTCGCGACTGCACTACTTGACCCTGCCGCGCCAACAGTCGACACCGGAGAGCACGGCCCTGCGCGCTGTCCGACGGGATGGGTTCGAGGTTCTCCACAGGTGGTTCTTGGACGGCCGGGTTTGTCAGACCCTCGTACTAGCGTTCTAGGTGAGAAGGGGGAGGTGAGCGATGACCACCACTGAGGTACCGGCTGATCCGGGCGATCCGGCGGAGGTGTGGGTGGGACGGTCGCCGACCCCGCCGGACCCGGCCCGGCTGCTCGCCGATCTGCAGGCGGCGGTGGCGGCGTTGCTGGCCGCCGATCCGGCCGAGTGGTGCCTGGACGAGCTGGAGTCGGCGATCCCGCAGTTGCACCAGGTGGCTAATCAGACCGCGGCGGTGCAGGCCCGGGTGCTCGCCTCGTACGATGCCCGCGGTGGCGCGCAGATCGCCGGGGCGCGCGGCACCAGCGACTGGCTGGCCACCACGGTGCGGATCCCGCCTGGTCATGCGGGCTGGTGGGTGCACACCGCCCGGGCACTACGCGACCACCTCCCGGCAACCGCCGATGCGTTGGCCGACGGGCAGATCAGCCTCGACCACGTCCGGGTGATCCGGGCGGCCCGCCGCCAGCTGGGCGAGGTCTTCGACCTCGTCGAGCAGCAGGTCGCCGGGTTCGCGCGGGAACACTGCGTACGGGACCTGCGCGGGTTCCTGGACCTGCTGATCCAGAACTACACCCCCGACCCCGACCACGACACCGAAACCGCCCGCCAACGCCGCCGGGCCAACCTGTCCACCGGCCTGGACGGCTGGTGGCACCTGACCGGGTTCCTCGACCCCGCCACCGGCGCGGCGCTGGCCGCCGCCCTGGACATCTACGCCGAACCCACCGGACCTCATGATGACCGGTCGGCCGGCACCCGGAACGCCGACGCCCTGGCCGAAATCGCCACCCGTGCCCTGGACACCGTGGACCGGCCCACCGGGATCGGCCACATCACCCTCACCCTCACCCCCGACCAGCTCGCCACCGGGCTGGGGGTCCGCTGGCCGTGCGGGCTGCTGGCCTCCCGCACCGATGTCCGCACCGCGTCCTGCTCCGCCCACGTCACATATGTGGTCGGCACCCCGGTCGACGACATCCACTGGAAACCGCTGGCGGTCGGGTTCGCCGAACGCTACGCCACCCGCGCCCAACGCGCCGCCCTGGCCGTGCGCGACGGATCCGGGTGTGTCCACCCGGGCTGCACCGTACCCGCCCACCGCTGCATCGCCCACCACATCCAGCACTGGGACCACGGAGGCCCCACCAACCTCAACAACCTCGTCCTCATCTGCGTCTACCACCACCGACGCATCCACCACGGACGCCTCACCATCGTGCGCACCTCCGACGGCCGATGCACCACCGCAAGCACCCGCGCACCACCATGACCCCAGCCAGTGAAGGAGCCGGCTGCGACAATGTGACCGTGAACAGCCCAGTCTCCCGCGCAGCCGCGGGCATGCTTCGAACACGGTGGCTGGTCAGGGCGCCCATCTGGGTCTACCGAGCACGCCTGGGTGCGGTGTTCGGGTCACGGCTGCTGATGCTCGAACACGTCGGCCGCAAGTCGGGCTTGCGGCGCTACGTCACGCTGGAGGTGGTCAATCACCCGCAGCCCGGGACATACATCGTGGTTTCCGGTTTCGGAACCCGTTCGCAGTGGTTGCGCAATGTCACCGCGAATCCGGAGGTCCGGGTGTGGATAGCCAGCCGGAAAGCGGTCTCAGCCAAAGCGCGCAGACTCGACTCTGAGGCGGCCGCCGAGACTCTGCGTCAGTACGCGCAAGTTCATCCCAAGGCATGGGCCAACCTGCTTCCGGTCCTTGAGGAGACACTGGGCCAGCCCATCGATGACAAAGGCACCGGTCTGCCCGTGGTGGCACTGGAGCTCGCAGACCAAGCGTAGGGGAAGGTGTCAGGTGTGGTCGACCCTACGTAGTGGAACGATCGGCGCGGCGGAGGGCATCCGCGTGGACATGTGGAAGTCATTCAGGAAGCCGGGGTGCCGTTCGTCCCAGAAGCGTGCACCCGCATGCATCAAGTCCACGTAGTTCTTTGCCGCGACGCCAGCGTCCACCCTCTCGGGCGCAGTGAACTCAGGAGCACCGACGAACGTCACCACTCGGGACGCTTCGGAACGAGAGGAGTTGTCCACGAGATCGGAGCACTCGGTCAGTTGGTAGCGCCGCTCGCGGTCGCACAGACGCTGCAGCTGCGACTCCGATACCGGGACCACGACCCCGTTCACCACCGCCGAGGGACGAACAGCCAGATTGGCGAACAACACGAACGGTGGTCGTCCATCGTTGTCATCGAAGTAGGACTTGTCGCTCTGTGAGCCGTCATTGGGGAAGGCCACGTCGAAGACCCTCTGGTAACCCCGGAGCCGGGAGGGCCGCACTTCGGCGAGGTCGGCCTCCGGCAGCGTCGACAGCAACGATTCCGGCGACAGCAGCGAGCCGTACACGAAGACGGAGTACCTCATCAAACCGCCATTCTACCGGGACGCCTCGTGAGCGATCTGACGGAAGCGGTCGCTAGCTCTACGAGGCGTCGGCACCGCGCTCCCGAAACCGATTCCGGTACTCACCGGGGGGCACGCCGACCACCCGCAGGAAGGAGCGATGGAAGGTCTCGACTGCACTGTAGCCGCACCGACGCGCGATCCGGGCAACTCCGTCATCAGTACGCTCGAGAAGCCGGCGTGCCACATCGATGCGTACCCGCTCCACGCAACTGCCGGGGCTGGTCCCCACCTCGCGACGGAACAGCCGCTGGAAACTGCGTTCGGCCATCCCGACCCGGTTCGCCAGCGCGGCGACGCTGAGGTCCTCCTCGGGGTGGTCGGCGATGAATGCCAGCAGGTCGTTGATGGTCTGGTCAGAAGCCCGTTCGGCTGCCAAGTGCGTGCTGTACTGGCGCTGCCCTCCGGCCCGGTGCAAGTAGACGACAAGATTGCGTGCTGCCTCAGCGGCCATGTCGCTGCCATGGTGCCGACGGAGCAGTTCGAGCGCTAGGTCGATTCCTGCGGTCACCCCCGCAGAACTCCACACCCCGTCGTGCACGAAGATCCGGTCCGGATCCAGGTCGATCTCCGGATGGCTCTGGGCCAACTGGTCGGCCAGCGCCCAGTGCGTCGTTGCCTGTCGCCCCTCGAGCAGCCCGGTCCGCGCCAACAGCAACGCACCCGTGCACACAGACCCCACCTCCTGGCTACGTGCCGCCAGGGCCGTGAGATCGCCCACGAACTGTTCATCCTGTGCCAACTGCGCAACTGCGAGGCCACCGGGGACCAGCAACAGATCCGGCTTCAGCCCCGGATCGGCCATCTCCACATCGACATATAGAGACGGACCTCCCGCAGTACGGACCCGTCCCACGGTTGCGCCAGCGAGCTCGATCGCGTACGGCGCAGCGGGCTCACCGTCGCGATCCGCGAGGTAGTTGGCGAAGTAGAAGACATCGGCAGGTCCGAACACGTCGAGACCCTGCACTCCGTCGAAGACCACCAGGACGACTTTTCGAGAACGCACATGTCCATCGTGCGCAGAGGTGCAACTGGCGTCAACGACCAGTCCATGACGTTCCGTGCCATCTCATGCGATGCGGCTTATTGGCAGGAATCGTCAAAGTTCGGACCTCGACGCCAACTGCGGCGCCGCGGAACAGTGGTGTCACAGACCGCAACAACCACCGAGATCGCGCCACGAACGGCGCAGACAAGGAGAACACCATGAGTACCACCCTGACCCCTCGGCCGACTGATGCCGCGACGTACGTGACACCACAGCGAGTGGGGGGACTTGCCGCGCTCGGCCAAGCCGGCACGTTCATCATCGGGATGATCCTCTTCGTCACAGTCATCGCCTCAGCGAATTACGGACAACTCGACGGGAACGTCACCGAACAGATCGCATTCCTGGCTGACAACCAACTCGTTCTGCAAGTCTGGTACGGCGTGATCTACCTGGCGTTCGGCGGCCTCCTGGTCGTCCAAGCGCTGTCGCTCAAGGATCGCCTTATGCCTCACGTCCCGTCGCTGGCCAAGGCCGCCACTGCGTTCGCCCTCGTCTGGGCCACCCTGATGTTCGCCGTCGGCATGACGGCGATGATCGGCAGCAATGCAGTCGTCGGTCTCGCAACCGCCGACCCTGCACTGGCCACCTCACTGTGGTCGACAGTGCAGTTGCTCATCGAAGGAATGGGCGGGGGCATCGAAATCGTCGGCGGCCTGTGGGTCGGCCTGATCAGCATCGCCGCGCTGCGGTCCGGACAGTTCCCGCGAGCGCTGAACTACGTCGGTCTGGCGGTGGGGACCGCCGGTGTCGCGACTGTGACCATCGTCGCCAACGAGGTCCTCACCGCTCTGTTCGGCGTCGGGATCATCGCTTGGTACGTGTGGATCGGTGTCGTCATGCTGCGCAGGACCCCTCAACTGGAACGCGTCTGACGCAGAGCGGCGTGCGGCAGGAGAGCACCTGCCGCACGCCGCTCTGCGGAGAGAGCACCGGACTGGATCCCCTATTGAAACGGCGAAGCCAGCACAGACTAGGCCAAGGCCGTTGGCGTGGGCGGCATCCGGTGGCCCGCCCGCTCGGCGCCGATGCCTGCGATCACCACAAGCACCACGCCCAGGAACTGCTCGGCATGCGGGATCTGTGAGAGCAGCAGAGCCCCCCATGCGGTGGCCACCGCCGGCTCCAGCGCCATTAGGGTTCCGAAGGCAGCAGTCGTGAGTCGCCTCAGGGCCAGCAGTTCCAGCGTGAAGGGTATGACCGGCAACAGCAGTGCGAGTCCGATCACTTGGAGGACCACGAGCGGCGTGATGTTCCCCCACGCCTGTGGCAACCCCACCACTGTGGCCACCATCGCCGCCACCGGAATCGTGATGGCGAGCCCGTCGATCCCACTGAACCGGTCACCGATCACCTGCGTCAACAAGATGTAGCCGGCCCACCCCATCCCGGCGATCGCCGCGAAGAGCACTCCGAGCCAGTCGACCTGACCCGTCCACGGTTCGGTGAGCAGCAGGACGCCGACCAGTGCCAGGAACGGCCAGACGAGGTTGCGCCGGTTCCTCGAACGGAAGACGGCGACCCCGAGGGGTCCCAGGAAATCGATGGCCACGGCCGTACCCAGCGGGATCCGCTCGAGCGCCGCCAGGAAGGACAGCGTCATCGTGCCGGTCATCAGGCCGAGGGCCAGGGCAACCCGCAGGTCGCGCAACGAGTAGTCGGACAACGTCGGCCGCGCGATCAGGATGAAGATGAGGCCGCCGCAAACCAGGCGCAACCACCCGGTTCCACCCGCACCGAGTTGATCGAACAGACCAGTGGACAGCGCCGCACCGAGCTGGATCATGACGATCGAGGCGACCGCCAGCGACCAAGCGGGGACGCGGTCTGCCGAGTACATGGGAAATCAGCCGCCAACGGTCGCGAGGAACCCGCCCAGCCTGTCCAGCCCGTCGGCCAGCACTCGGGGGTTGTTGGCGTATCCGATGCGCAAGTACCCATCCACGTCCAGGGCACTGCCAGGGGTCAACATGACCCCCGTCTCCTGCAGAAGCCGCACGCACAACTCCCGCGACGGCATATCCAGGTCGTACTTCAGCAAGGCCGTGGTCCCCGACGCCGGTTTGATGTAACTGATACGCGGCTGCCCGCTGACCCACTCATCAAGCGTCTCCAGGTTCCTTCGCACAATGTCCCGACTACGAGCCAGAATCGCGTCCTTGGCACCGAGCGCGAGGCTGGCGAAATGATCGTCGACCATCCCGACACTGATGGTGTTGTAGTCCCGGTGCACCGACACCGCCGCTATCACATCAACCGGGGCTGTGATCCAGCCGAGCCGCAACCCCGCCAGCGAGAACGCTTTGGACATGCTCCCAGTGCTGATCCCCCGCTCGTAGATGTCGGCCATCGATGCCGTCGAGCCCGGACCGGCCTGATCAAGGCCCCGGTAGACCTCATCACTGACGACGTACGCACCCGCCGACGCAGCGATCTCTGCCACCTCTTCCAGGAGTCCCCGATCCATCAACGATCCGGTCGGATTGTTCGGATTGCTGAATGCGATGAGTTTGGCGCCGTCACCCACGAGGTCCCGCAGCAGGTCGAGGTCAGGCAGGAAGCCGCGATCCTCCTGCAACCGCAGAAGCCGCACGTCGGCGCCGATGGACTCCGGAATGGAGTAGTGCTGCTGATACGTGGGCACGACCGCCACCACGCGGTCACCGGGTTCCACCAGCGTCTGGTGCACCAGCGCGTTGGCCCCGATGGCGCCATGTGTCACCGTCACGTTCTCTTTGGTCTGCCGGGAGTAGAGCGACGCGATCGATTCGCGCAGGACATCCGAACCTTCGATCGCCCCGTAGGTCAACTTCATGGGGAGCAGGTCGTCCAACTCATCAGCACCGGCACCGGCCAGGTCGAGCAGTTGCGCCACCGTGATCGACTCGACGCACGTTTCCGCGAGGTTGTACTCACACCGGGTCTCGTACTCGTTCATCCACATCTCGACGCCGAAGGGTCGGATCTTCATCGCTGACCACCTTCCATCGCCACCGCGGCGACCGCCGCATCCTCGATCCCGAGACCAACCGACCTGAAGAAGACAGGGCGTTCACCGCTCGGCGACGGATCCCTACCCGACAGCAGTCCGGCCAGATCGCCCCGGATGTCGTCCACCGTGAAGCCATGTTGCTCGGAAGCGATCAGGAAGTCACCCGCAGAGGCCATGGCGGCCGGACGATAGTCGCAATACACGTCCAGCTGCGCGAGCCCAGCCGGGTCGATCTCGTGCGCCCTCGGCGCATTCGTGGATACCGAGGTGACGACTGTGCCCGGTGGCAGTGCGTGCGCTTGGACCACCGGCTCCGCCGCGGACGTGCACAACATGACCACGTCAGCACCCGCGGCCGCCTCCTCGGCACTGGCCGCCACGGTCACGCCTGCTCCGAGCGCGTCCAGGGATCCGACGTCGCCTCGCGAGTAGACCCTGACGTGGTCGAAGTCGCGAACTCGTCGCGCGTATCGCACGTGGGCCCGGCCGATCGGCCCCAGTCCCACCACCGCCAGGGTCTTGGCGTCTGCCGGTGCCAGAAGATCGACGGCCAGCGCGGAAGTGGCGGCCGTTCGTTCGGCCGTCAGCGCCTTGGAGTCGGCCAGCAGGAGCGGCTCACCGGTCGACGTACTCATGAGCAGGGTCCAGGCGGTCACGATCGCCGGACCATCGGACTGCGGAAGGTAGGGCGACACCTTGAGTGCGTAGACCCCTGCCTGTGGCAGCACTGCCTGATAGACGATCGAGTCACCCCCACCCGGCAAGCCGGTCACCACCTGCGGCGGTTGGACGGCGGTCCCGGCGCCGAGTTCCAGGAACGCCGACCGGACGGCCGCAAGGACCGCTCCTTCATCAACGCCGGTCTGATCGAGGGTGAGGGTGCGAATGTTGCTCATAATGAGCAGTATATTGCTCTTGAGCCCCAGCGTTGAGAGAGAGTTATGACAACGGCACCCATGGCCGGTGGTCCGACCGCCGAATTCCTGACCCATGTCGGGGCACAGATCCGCAGCCGGCGCAAGGCCATGGGCATGACGGTCCAGCAACTCGCCGACGACGCGGAGGTGAGCCGCCGCATGCTCACACAGATCGAACTCGGCAAGGCGAATCCAAGTCTTGTGTTCGTGGACAAGGTGGCGCGCGCGCTTGGAACCGACTTCGCCTCCTTGATCCGCGTCGAGACGACGGATGTGCTGTCGGTGATCCCCGCGGCGGAGACGACCGTCGTGTGGTCGTCGGGGCTTGGCAGCCATGCTGCCCTGAACGTCGCAACCACGAGCCACCCGGCCGCGGAACTGTGGACATGGACCCTGCAGCCACAGGACATCTATCACGCACAGCCCGACTCACAAGGCAGTCAGGAGTTGTTCCTCGTCCTCACCGGCAAGCTCACGCTCGAGGTCGAGGGAGTAGCTGACGTCACCTTGGGGCCAGGGGCCTCGGCCAGGCTCGCCAGCGACCGCGTCTATTCCTACGCGAACCACACGTCGCGGCCGGTCCGGTTCATCCGCGTCGCGCAGGTGACCTGAGCCGGTCCGCCTAGGGTGAAGGCATGTCATACGTCGTCGTCAACTCCCTGTCCGTTCCTGCTGACCAAGCCGCCACCCTCGAACAACGGTTCGCCGGGCGGGCCGGGATGGTGGAGCAGGCGCCGGGATTCGAGCACTTCGAGTTGCTGCGGCCCGTCAGCGGCACCGACACCTATCTCGTGTACACGAGGTGGGACAACGTGGACTCGTATCAGGCTTGGCGCGACTCCCAGCAGTTCGCCGCCGGGCACGGCGGTGGCCGGCCGGCCGCCACCGGTTCCGCGATATGGGAGTTCGAGGTCGTCCAGACCGCGTAACGGCGGGTCCGCCTCCATCTGCGGGCCGAGAGCCGGCGCGGCGGCCACCAGTTGGAGGACTGTGTCCGGACAATCCCGACATAACACCCGGAAACTCTCCATCCTCGGGCCAAAGGACGAACCAGACTTCGCTGACCGGCCAGAGGATGGAGGCGTGGGCTGCGTCACCCGCCGCCGACCTCGGCCGTTCAGACCAAGCCCGCGCCACAGCCTTCACTTCCGCCGACCGGAACCACTAGGCTCTCGCACACCAACGCCCGTGAGGATCCGCACATGGCAGTGACCCGAACCCGTCCGGCACGACTCCCGGTACTGCTGGCCCTGATTGCGGGACTGGCGCTGGCGGTGGCCGGCCTCGCCACCTCCCCAGCGGCAGCCGCCACCCCCGCAGCGAACGACTCCCCGCCCCCGGTGATCTTCCTGGGCGACTCGGTGACCGCGGGTTTCGGCTACTTCGGGCAGAAGGAGAACGCGAAGAACGTCACCGGCACCGTGAACAATCCCTTCCCCAATAGTTGGTACTTCGGCGACAGCAGCCTCTCGGACTGCAGCCCCAGCGGCGTGACCACGCCGATCGACCAGTGCAGCAACAACAACTACGACGGCGCCCCCTGGAGTGCGGGTCCCTGGCAGGCCGGCCCCAAGGCACCGAACGTCGCGTACTCCTACCAGATCGCCGCAAGCCAGGACCCGAGCACGGCCGTCCCAGTGGAGAACTGGGCCATCACCGGATCCACTCCCGCGCAGTGGGACACCGGCGGCGCGTTCAACTTCCAACTGAAGAGCATCAAGGACACCCACGTGGTCATGACGCTGGGCGCCAACCCGATCCTGGGGAGCATGCTCCAGGTCAAGCTCGCGGGCGTGACGGTCACCAACGGCGCGTGTGCCGATTCGACACAGTGGCTCGGGTGGACCGGGTGGTGGGCCTACCCACCCCAGCACGTCATCGACTGCGCGGATCAGCAATGGTCGCAGAACCAGCAGACCGGCCACCTCGAGAGTGTCTACAAGACCCTGCTGCAGAACAACAACAAAGTGCTGGTGATGGGCTACTACCCCACCTGCCCGTGGTCGTTCGGGGTCTGGCAGCCCGAGGGCAACCTCTCCAAGGGGCCTGCCGCCGGCAACTCCTGCCCGTCCCAGAAGCAGAAGGTGTCCAGCTGCAGCAACTGCCCGGTCAAGGGAAGTACCACCCAATGGGAACAGGCAATCGCGGTGCAGAACGCGATGAACGCGAAGATCGAGGCCGCCGTCGGTCAGGTACAGATATGGGCCAGCACGCAGCCGGGCCTCAGCGCCTCAGACCTGCAATACGCCCGGCCCAACGTCAATACCTGGCAACAGCATCAAGCGTGGGACAGCGATCCATGGGTGAACAAGAACGACACGTGGATCCATCCCAACCCGGAGGGTCACGCGCAACTGGCGAAGACGGTCACGACCGCGATGTGTTCGGCCTTCGGGCAGTGGTGCGGCGGCCAGCCCGCCTGGGACACCACCCCCACCGTGGCCGCAGTGTCGGTGAAACAGAGACTCAAAGGCTCGGTGCCCAAGCGGATGAAGAACAAGGACCGTAAGGATCTGCCGAGCCTGACGAAGCAGGTCAATGCCGTGGGCTGGAAGACCAAGACCCCGAAACTGTGCAAGATCTTCGAAGGGGATCTGGTCAGTTTCGGCAAGGACGGCAAGTGCAAGATCGTGGCCAAGGCGATTCGCAGCGGCAAGGAGAAGCGGTTCCGCGAGAAGCACGTGGTGAGGGTCAAGTAGGGCAGACAGCGGCGACCGGGCCGGCCCAGATCCTGGCGTGCGACGGCGCGGTGGTCGTCCAGCCGAAGTGAGCAGGCCTCGCATGTGGCGCGCCGGGCGCGCTTAGGATTGTCCCAGCGACATGCCCGGTGGCGGTCTAGCCCCCGGTGCAAGAAGGCGAGGCGCATGTGACCGCGGCAACCGTCCAACCATCGGCTGTCAATCAGATCCGAAACGTCGTTCTCGTGGGCGACGCCGGCACGGGCAAGACCACTCTGCTCGAGAGCGTGTTGTTGGCTACCGGCGCGTTGACCCGTGCCGGACGGGTCGAGGACGGCAGCACGGTCAGCGACTACGACCCGGTCGAGGTGCGCCAACAACGGTCCATCAACCTCGCCCTGGTGCCGACCACCGTCGACGGCGTCAAGATCAACTTCATCGACACCCCCGGCTACGCCGACTTCGTGGGCGATCTACGCGCGGGGTTGCGTGCCGCTGACGCCGCCCTGTTCGTCATCTCCGCGGCGGATGGCATTACGGCGGCCACCCGGATGCTTTGGAACGAGTGCGCCGAGGTCGGCATGGCACGGGCGGTCCTGCTGACCAAACTCGACCATCAGCGGGCCGACTTCACCGAATCGGTACGGCAGATCGCGGAAGCACTCGGTGACGGGATCCTCCCCATGTACCTGCCCACATTCGACGCCGACGGTCACACCGTCAACGGGCTGACGGGACTGCTCTCCCAGCAGATCGCGGACTACTCCAGCGGGCAACGGGTCAAGCGTGACACGGACGACGACCAGAAGTCCGCGATCGAAGCGGACCGGGGCCAACTCATCGAGGCGATCGTCACCGAGAGCGAGGACGAGACCCTGCTCGACGCCTGGGTCGCCGGGGAGAGCCTCGACATCGACGTGGTGATCGCCGACCTCGAGAAGGCGGTGGCACGCGGCGAATTCCACCCCTTGCTGCCGATCAATCCGGTCGCCGGACTCGGCATCCTGGAAGTGCTCGAACTGATCACCAAAGGCTTCCCGACCCCGTCCGAACACCGTCCGGTCGAAATCACCCCGGTCGAGGGGGGCAAGGCAAAGAAGGTGATCTGCGATCCCGACGGCCCGCTCGTAGCCGAAGTCATCAAGACGACCTCCGAACCTTACGTCGGCAAACTCTCCCTGGTCCGGGTGTTCTCTGGCACACTGCGCCCGGAAGCGCCGGTCCACGTATCGGGCCATTTCGCCGACGGCAGCAGTCACGAGGACCACGACGTGGACGAGCGCGTCGGCTCGCTGTCGTCGCCATCGGGGAAGACCCAGCACCTGGTTCCCGAGTGCCGGGCCGGCGACATCTGTGCGGTGGCGAAGTTGTCCAGGGCAGAAACCGGTGACACTCTCTCCGACGTCGGCAGCCCGCTGTTGCTGGAGCCCTGGCAGATGCCGCAACCGTTGCTGCCGACCGCGATCGAGGCGCGCACCAAATCCGACGAGGACCGGCTTGCCAAGGCGTTGTCGAGACTGCTCGCCGAGGATCCGTCCCTGTGGCTGGAATCGAAGGAGGACACCGGGCAGCAGGTCTTGTGGTGCCTGGGAGAGGCCCACCTCGACGTCGTCATGGACCGGTTGGCCAACACCTACGGCGTGGCGGTCGACACTGTCCCGCTGCGATTGTCCCTGCGGGAGACGTTCTCCAGAAGCAGCGCCGGCCAGGGCCGCAACGTCAAGCAGTCCGGCGGTCACGGCCAGTACGGCGTGTGCGAGATCGAGGTCGAGCCGCTGCCGCAGGGAAGCGGTTTCGAGTTCGTCGACAAGGTCGTCGGAGGGGCCGTCCCCCGGCAGTACATCCCATCAGTCGAGAAGGGCGTGCGGACCCAGATGACGCGGGGGGTGTCCGCGGGCTACCCGGTCACCGACATCCGCGTGACGCTGGTCGGCGGCAAGGCCCACAGCGTCGACTCCTCCGATATGGCCTTCCAGACTGCCGGGGCACTGGCACTCAAGGACGCCGCGGGCAAGGCCGAGGTCTCCATCCTCGAACCCGTTTCCGAGATCACCGTGGTGGTTCCCGACGACTACGTCGGCGCTGTGATGACCGACCTCTCCATCCGCCGCGGCCGGCTCACCGGCACGGAGTCCGAGGGCTCCGGGTACTCGACGGTCACCGCCGAGGTCCCGGAGATCGAACTCACCCGGTACGTGGTGGAGCTGCGGTCCATGTCGCACGGCACGGGGCACTTCCAGCGCCGCCACGTCGGCTACCAGCCGATGCCGCGGGCCCAGGCGGAGAAGCTGGTTCAGGAGTAGAACTCCCGCTGGCCCTCACCCGTAGATCGCGTCGATCTGATCGCTGTACTCCTCGGCGATCCGGTTGCGCTTGAGCTTCTGGGTCGGGGTCAGGTGACCGGAGGTCTCGGTGAACACGTCGTCGAGCAGCCGCCATGACCGGATCGACTCGGCCTTCGACACCGCAGAGTTGGCGTCGTCGACGGCTTTCTGGATCTCCACCCGGAGATCGGGGTCGTCGCGCAGGTCGGCAGCGGTGCGCCCGGCCTTACCGTGTGCTTCGGCCCAAGCGGGCAGCGCATCCGGATCCAACGTGATGAGTGCGGCGATGAACGGCTGCGCCTCGCCGACCACCATCGTCGCGCCGATCAGGTTGTGAGCCTGCATCCTGTCCTCCAGCACGGCCGGCGCGACGTTCTTACCACCTGCCGTCACGATGATCTCCTTCTTCCTGCCCGTGATGCGCAGGAATCCGTCCATGTCGAGGGAGCCGAGATCGCCGGTCTGGAACCAGCCGTCGGCATCGATCACCTTCGCAGTCTCAGCGGGGTTGTTGTGGTAGCCGGACATGACGAACGGGCCGCGCAACCAGATCTCCCCGTCCTCGGCGATCCGCACCGCAGTGCCGGGCATCGGTTGCCCCACCGAACCGATCCGAGGGTTCTCCGCCCGGTTGAAGGTGCCCGAAGCCGTGGTTTCCGTGAGCCCGTAGCCTTCCATCACCGTCAGTCCGATCCCGGCGTAGAAGAACCCGAGCCGTTCACCCAGGCTCGCACCGCCGGTTATCGCGTATCGCAGTTTGCCGCCCATCGCATCACGCAACTTGGAGTACACCAGCCGATCGAAGACCGCGTGCTGGGCTCGCAGCCATAATGAGGATCTGCCCCCGCCCCGCGTGGCCCGCCCGTAGTCGATGGCGACCTGCGCTGCCCGTTCGAAGATCCTTCCTTTGCCCTCGGCATGAGCCTTCTGCTGCGAGGCGTTGAAGATCTTCTCGAAGATGCGGGGAACTCCCACCAGGAACGTGGGGCGCACCGTCGCCATGTCGCCGACCAGCAACTTCGGGCTCGGACAGTGGGCGACCTGCATGCCGCCGACGGCGCAATACACCTGCGCACCCCGACCGAGTACGTGCGCCAAGGGCAGGAACAGAACAGTCCGGGCCCCCGGCTCCTCGACCACCGGGCGTGTGGTCGCTACCAGCGTGCGTACGACGAACATCAAGTTCCTGTGGGTGAGTACGCAGCCTTTGGGCTTGCCTGTCGTGCCCGAGGTGTAGACGATCGTGGCGGGATCCTCGGGGGTGGCGATGGCCGCGCGTTCGGCGAGCACCTCGTCGCTCACGCCCTCGCCGTCGGCGCGCAAGTCGTCCAGCAGACCGTCGTCCATCACCCAGACGGGGATGTCCACGCCGGCAGACCGGACCCGGTCGGCCGACGATTCGGAGTCCACCACCACCGCCACCGCGCGGCTGTCGGTGAGAATCCACTGGATCTGCTCCACGGACGAGGATTCGTAGATCGGCACAGCGAACGAGCTGATCGACCATAGCGCGAAATCCACAACGGCCCATTCGTAGCGTGTGGGTGCCAGGATCGCCACGGAGCTGCCCGCCTCGATCCCCCTGCCGATCAGGCCCCGTGCGGCGGCCCGCACCTGCTCGTCGAACTGACGGGCGGTGACGTCACTCCACCCGCTCTCACCGCGCAGTGCGTACATCGGTCGATGAGGCATGGTCTGGGCGTTGCTGGCCGGTATCGAGCCCAGGGTGTCCGTTATCGGCAGATCGATTTCGGCGGGGAACGCGACTTCACGGGCCATGACACTCCTGTCGCTCGAGCGCGGGGGGCACCCCGGCGTCACCGACGACAATGCCACCGTCCGCGATCAAGGTCCAGCCGGGCCATCAAAGAGGCGGGCCCTGGCGGTGCGCGGACCCGGCCATGCCTGACTGCGTCGTGGTCCAGGCCGCCCGCACACACCGGATCAACTGCTGCCGGTCCGTCTGCGTTTCATCCGGTACAGGTCCGCATCCGCCCGCGCCAAGGCGTTCTCAAGACTCTCATCAGCCCCCCATTCGGAAAGACCGATGCTCCACGAGGCCACTGGCTCCTGCTCGGCCACCCGAGCCAGAACCCCGACCGCCTCCCTAGTGTCCGCACCTGGCAGGAGCACCGCGAACTCGTCACCCCCGAACCGCGCTACGACATCGGATGCGCGCAGGCCTTCGGTCAGGGATCGCCCCACCGACACCAACAGGGCATCACCGGCGATGTGGCCGTTGCGGTCGTTGTAGGCCTTGAAGTCGTCGATGTCCACCAGACCGACCGTCAGCGGACGGCCACTGCGGCGGGCTTCAGCCTGCAGGTATGCACCGACCGAATGTAGTCCGCGACGATTCAGCGTTCCAGTCAGTCCGTCGATGACTGCTTGCTCCCGCAGTTGCTTGACGAGCACTGCCACGGTGCCGCACACGGCCGTGGTCAACGACCCGATCACCAAGAAGTACAGCGGATGCAGCTCCGGCGCGAACCAGATCACCATGACGCCGTAGACGGTCAGCATGATCGCGAGTTCACCGATGAAACGTCGCATCGGCCGGAAGTAGGCCGCATAGACGCCGAATAGCAGGATGCTTAATCCGAGCATCACCTGCACCTCGGGCTGGGTCACTGCAGCCACGGCGATCGTCGTCACCACTGCCGACATCACGATGGCTGTATCCAGGCCCCAACCGTTGGGGATCCTCGGTGCCATGAACCACACCCACACCGATCCGGTCAGGAAGAACAAGGCGCCCGCGACACTGAGTGTGTGCAGGTCCAGTTGATCCGTGGGGATCAGCGAGAACAGTGCTGCCGAGGCACTTGTGACGAGTAGGAGACCGCTCAGCAGGATGAATGGGAGGCTCGGATACCTGCCCGCCGTCGACTGCGGCCACCGGATCTCGTCGCTGGCCGATCGTGCTGTCCCCCGACTTTGCATGGCCACAGGATACGGCGCTCCGCCACCGACGGAGAAGTCCGAGCAAGAGTCGAACACCCATAAGAAGTAGAATGAAGGCGAGGTACGAAGGCCCGAGACGAGCAGGTCGAGCGCCACGTACGATTCGGTGGCCGACCGCCTGTGTTGCAGGTCTGATCGTCGCTGCGACACCGCCCCGGGGGGGAAGGTGGGCACCATGCCTGATCCGAACCTGCATTGGGACGGCGGACAGTGGCTACGCCGGGATGGGACCGAGTGGGCGCCCGATCCGCAGCAGCCTGCACCCACCCCCACCCCGCCTACGGCCAAGAGCCACCTGGGGATCATCGTCGCCGCAATCGCCGGCGGTCTGGCGTTCCTGCTCGTGGTGGCGGGCGGCACCTTCTGGCTGCTCACCCGTGGCGACGGGAGCACCACCGCGGGCGGCGAGACCACGTCGATCACCACGGTGCCGATCAACGGTACCCAGGATTCGTTCACGGACTCGGTGGGCGTGGACCAGCAGATCAGGTCCAAGACCACAGACCAACCGGTGACGGTCCCGGGCAGCGAGGCGGGCCTGTACGGGGGCACCAAGAACGTGAGCAGTTGCGACCCGGGCACGTTGATCGCATTCCTCATGGCCAACCCGCAGAAGGCACAAGCGTGGGCCGGCGTCCTGGGCATCGAGCCCAGCGGGATTCCGACCTACGTCATCAAACTCACGCCCTTGCTCCTGCGCAGCGACACGCTCGTGATGAACCACGGGTACGCCAACGGCCAGGCCACCTCGTTCCTGTCCGTGCTGCAGGCCGGGTCCGCGGTGCTGGTGGGGCGCCGGGGGCTCCCCGTTGTCCGCTGCTACTGCGGTAATCCGCTGACACAACCGCCGCTGCAGGTTCCCACTGCAACGTACACAGGACCGACCTGGCCGGGATGGAACCCGCAGTCGATCGCGATCGTCACGCAGAACATCACGTTCATCGACATCTTCATCGTCTTCGACCCTGAGACCGGCGACCTGTTCACGCGACCGGCCGGGACCGCCGGCTCCGAGGACGGATCGAAGGGCACAACCCGTACGACACCTGTGCCCAGTCCGTCCGGACCCGATTACTCCGCGGAGGTCAGTGTGCTCCTCGGGTTCCTCAACGCCGTTGCCGCCGGTGACTACGCCGAGGGCTGGGCCACGTCCGAGTTCGTCGGACGCATCGGCGGCATCGACGGACTTGCGCCGGGGTGGGGAGCTCTCAACTCGTACGGCCTCGTGGGGATCGAGCGGGTCGGCGATTCGGTGGCCGTGACAGTCCGGGAGCACTGGGACGGCGGCACCCGTACCAGCACCTACTACGTGGTTGCCTCGGACGGCACCACACTGATCGGCGACGCCGACCTCGGGGCTACCGGCTATGACCACGAGACCCAGCCACCGGCCACGGACCAACCGACCGGGTACCCGCGTGACTACCCCACGCAATACCCGGACGACGGGGAGACCTACGACGATTCGGTGGGCTGACGTCTGCGTGGGCTTCAGTGACACCTCGAGTTCCGGCGCGTAGCGTGGCGCCGTGGCCCGATTCTTCGACGTGCATCCCGTCAACCCCCAGCAGCGCACCATCAACCAGATCGTGCAGTTGCTGCAAGAGGATGCCCTGATCGCCTATCCCACGGACTCGGGCTACGCCCTGGGCTGCCGGCTGGGCAACACCGACGGAATGCAGCGCATCAAGCGCCTGCGCCACCTCGACGACAACCACGACTACACGCTGGTCTGTCACGATTTCGCCCAGCTGAGCCAGTTCGTGTTCGTGAGCAACAAGGTCTTCCGGCTCATCAAGGCCTACACGCCGGGAAGCTACACGTTCATCCTGCCCGCGACCCGCGAGGTTCCGCGTCGCTTCATGAACCCGAAGAAGCGCACGGTCGGCGTCCGGATCCCACCGACTCCCGTCGCGCAGGCCCTGGTCACGACCCTCGGGGAGCCACTGCTGTCCAGCACGCTGCTTCTCCCCGGCGACGAATTGCCCATGTCCGACGGCTGGGAGGTCAAGGAGCGACTGGACCACGCGGTGGACGCCGTCATCGACGGTCAGTGCGGCACCGAACCCACAACCGTCGTGGACCTTTCCGAGGGCGAACCCGCGATCGTGCGGGTCGGCGCCGGCGATCCGGCACCATTCGAGTCGGAGTGAAGCCAGACCGTCGCGTCACTATGCAAAATGATCACGGCCTTGACCATCACTTTCAGCACGCGGATGCCAGAACCGGCGCGATCATTTTGCATTCCGCGTCACGCGGCCGGCCGAAGATCCCAACGCCGGGCCGCCATGGCGGCCTCAATATCGCGGAGGACCAGCCAAGGCTCGGTCATCACTTGATTCACGGAGAAGCGAATGAGCACGATGCCGGTCGCGTGAATCGCATTCTGCCGGCGGAGATCCTTCTCGAACGCGAGCGCCTTGGTGTGGACGTCGCGACCATCGATCTCCGCCCCGAGTCGCAGGTCTGGCCAGTACGCGTCGATCCGCTTGACCCCGAGGTACGTACTCACCTCGTGCTGCAGGACGGGCGTCGGAAGATCCGATTCTTCCACGAGGCGCCAGAAATTCGCCTCGCCGCCTGATTCAGCCCCTTCCCGGGCCTCCTGCCCTATGAGTCGCATCGCTCGGCTCGCATTGCGCGGGAGCCCCGGTACGGCATGCAGATCTCCCGGGGCGACCAGGCCGATACGAACCGCCTCCATCGCGGGGAATCGCAACGCAGAGACATCCAACAGCGATGATGCGCCCGCCAGGGCGTTGACCGGCTCCATCACCGGCATTCCTTCTCGGTACGTGGTCGAGCCCCGAGGCGATCGGTAGTGAATTCGCACTCCTTCGACACTGCGACAACCGGTGCGGGGTACGGCGACGTGCACCTCGCTGGGCATCTTGCCATCGAGCAGGCCCCATACCTCCAACGCCGATAGGTGGCTCAACGCCGCATCCGGTCCGGCCTGCAAGAGTGCCGCCCGGAACTGCGTGCGGCGATCCAGGCGCAGGTCGGGCGCCGCGAGGACTTGTGGGTGGATCGCTCGCAGGCGACCCTCGGCGATCCTGCGTGTGATCCAGGTCCGACTCACCCCCGAGCGCCTGAGATCGCGGCGTGTGACCAGACCCTCGCCATCACGCAGCAGCCAACGGGCTGTCTCCTCGGGGCTCACAGTTCACTATCGCCACATCCCACGGCCATTCATGGGGGTGCGAGGCTTTCTGTGGACAACCGGACCTCGGAGGCGGCGCGTCAACATGCAAAATGATCACCGCTCGTGGGGGCTCTCCCCCCACGAGCGCACGGCCGAATGGGTGATCATTTTGCGGAGTGCATCGTTGCTCAGGTGCCCCCATGTGAGCAACCTCACCCATCCAGTTGTCTTGAGGCCCCCAGACGCGGGGTACCGTCAATCAGTAGTTGGTTCAACAACGGAATCCGCAGGAACAGACCAGCACGCCGAAGCGCACAGCGCACCGGGGACCCATGTTCGTTGGGGCGAATCCGACCCAGGTCAGTAGAGGACTTTTCACCTCGAGCCCGTCAGCTAACCCGGTAGGCGGCATGAGAAGGAGAAATTTCATGGCGTTCACGCCCGCACGCTTTGCCACGCTCGCCGCAGTTGGGGCCCTCGGGCTGACCACACTGCCCGGTGCGGCCGCCGCTGCCCCGGCGCCATCACAGAATCACGCAACTTCGGCCCAGAGCCAGAGCCAGTCGGTGAGGGAGCGGTCCCAGGCCAAACGCGACAGGCGAGCCGCCGCCCGCCAACGCGCCAACCGCGCCCGGGCGTCGCTGGTACGCGTAGCCCTGAACCAGAAGGGTGAGCGGTACGTTGCTGGTGCGGCCGGACCCAACCGCTTCGACTGCTCCGGATTCACGATGTACGTGTACAAGAAGGCGCTCGGGAAGTATCTGCCGCACTACTCCGGCGCCCAGATGCGCAAGGCGAAACGCGTCGGTCGCAAGCACCTCAAGCCCGGCGATCTCATGTTCTTCGGACCGGGCGGATCACAGCACGTGTCGATGTACATCGGCAAGGGGAGGATGATCCACGCCACCAACCCCCGTTCCGGCGTGCGCGTCGACAGCATCAACATGGGCTACTACCGGGCCCGCTACGCAGGCGCGGGACGCATCGTCCAAGGCTGACAACTCCACCGGCATAGCGTCTGGGTCAGCCCCAGCACGGACATCGTGATGCACGGTTGGCCAACAACCACCGCCAGGATCGTGCACTCGACCGAGCCTGCCTTCGCTACGACGCACCGGCGGCACGAGGCCCGGATCAACTCAACAGCACTGCGGTGCGCCCAAGACAAGCCAGTACGAGCTGAGGCCATCAGGACGCGGGCGCCACGCTCCCCGTCGTTGCCGAGTCACCCGAACTCACTCACACATCATCTCTCGAATCCTCCGCGCCTGCCTCAAATGACACCGCGATGAGTTGACATTCGACACGTTGCGATATATCGTCGACACATCGCGTAAAGTTTACGCGAACGACAACTTGGAGAGACTATGAGTTACGCACAACCAATGCCACGATGGGCAACCATGGCAACTGAAAGACAACCCGGCAAGCGTAAGGGCGGCCGTCATCACGGGCGGGGCCCGCGACACGGTGCGGGTTGGGGCCGCGGCGGACCTTGGGGTCCCCCGCCCCGGCCACGCCGGGACCGCGGCGATGTCCGGCTGGCGATCCTGCTCCTGCTGGACGAACAGCCCCGCCACGGCTACGAGATCATCACCGAACTCACCGATCGCAGTGAGGGCCGCTGGCGGCCATCCCCCGGGTCGGTCTACCCCGTGCTCAAGCGACTGACGAAGGAAGGCCTGGTCGGATCGGTCGAGCAGGAAGGGAAGAACATCTTCTCGCTCACGCCGGCAGGCAAGGCCCTCGTCGAGCAACAGCGCGAGGCGTGGGGTGAGCCCTGGGCCAGGGGCGCCGACGAGGATGACCAGACAGCCGCCCTGTGGTCCGAGGGTAAGCAGCTCGGCGCCGCGGTCTGGCAGGTCAGCCAACTCGACGACCCGGACCAGATCAAGAAGGCCGTCGAGGTGCTGACCGAGGCGCGCAAGAGGATCTATCGCATGCTTGCCGAATAGCACCAACCAGATGGGCCCCGGTCGTTGCGGCCGGGGCCCATCTGTGCCCTCGGAACGCTTCTGGACGCATCCGTCGGCGGGCACCGCCCAGGTCCTTCACCACGCGCGCAGGACACAAATCGACGCTAAGGGAATGGCGGGTCTGCGCCGATCAGTTCGCAAAGGCCGCGAGGGAGGTTCTGATGAGGGCGACGTCCTCCACCAACAGGGATGACGTCTTCGGCCGCGCGATGGCTGATGCGGCGATCGGGATGGCTCTGGTGACGGAGGACGGCAGGTTCCTGGAGGTGAACCCCGCGCTGTGCCGGTTCTTCGGATACGACCGCGCGACGATGCTCACCAAGACGGTGGCCGATGTGACCTATCCACCCGATATGGACTCCGATCTCGACCACGCCGACAAGGTCGCCGCGGGCGTCATCGACTCGTACAACCTCCGTAAGCGGTATCTGCACGCCGACGGACACATGCTGACCGGTTACCTCACTGTCAGCGGAATCCGTGACGAGTACGGATCACTCACGATGTTCATGGCACAAGTCGTCGATCTCACCCACGAGACCGAGGTCGCCGAGAACCTGCGTCTGCTGGCCGAACACGGCAAGGATGTGATCGCACGCGCGTCGGATCAAGGCCTTCTGGAATGGGTCTCGCCCACGGTCACGGCCGTATTGGGATGGCGCCCCGATGAGTTGGTGGGCAGGGCCTTCATCGATCTGCTCCACGCCGACGACCACCCATCGACCGACGAGGCCGAAGAAGCCCTGGGCGAGACCCGCGACGGGAGTTTCAGTGCCCGAGTCGCTCACGCTGACGGCACGTACAGCTGGTTCGCAGTCAGCATCGATGCAGTTCGTTCGGCAGATGGCACCATCCAGGCCTTCGTAGGCGTCATGCGGCCCAACGACGCGGAGATCGAGGCCCGAAAGCGTGTGGCGGACCGCGAGGCCGAGTTCCGGATGTTGGCTGAGAACGCCACCGACGTCGTGATCAAGATCGGTACGGATGCTCGGATCTCGTGGGTTTCACCCTCGGTCCACGAGACTCTCGGATGGGAGATGGCCGACCTCCTGGGAAGCCAGCCCGAGAAGTTCCTGCACCCGCTCGACGCTCCGCAGATGGTGGAGGACGTCACCCATTTGACCCCCCATGTTCCGACCCTGCAACGGCCTCGCCGCATCCGACGAGCTGACGGCACCTACCACTGGTTCTCGGTCAGGGCCACCGTGGCGACTTCGTCGAGCGGTGAGGTCGTGGGCCGAGTTCTCGGTCTGCGGGACATGGAAGTGGAACTGCAGGCCCAGGCAGCGGTGCGGGCGAGCGAGCGGGTCTTCCGCACGGCCATGGAAGCTGCACCGGGCGGGATGGCGGTCCTGAGCATGGAGGGTCGCTTCCTGCAGGCGAACTCGGCGCTGTCGGTCATGGTGGGCCGAAGTGGCGAGTGGCTCAAGGGCCATCATCTCGATGACATCGTGCATCCCGAGGACCTGGCTGCCGACCAGGCGCTGCGTCGGCGGGTCGGGGCCGGGGAGAACCTGGCTGCGATCAGAGAGTGCCGGCTGCTGCGCGCCGACGGGTCATCCCTGTGGGTCGAGCACGCGGTGGGTCTGGTGCGAACCCCCGACGGCCGGCCCGACTCGTACGTCTCGCAGTTCGTAGACATCAGCGAAGCCCGCGAGTCGCGCCGTGAACTGGAGTTCCTGGCCGGGCATGATCCGCTCACCCGGCTGTCGAACCGTCGCTCCCTCGTCGAACGCCTGCAGGCGGCTCTGCGCCAGACCCCTCGTACCGGCACCAGGGTGGGAGTCCTGTTCCTGGACCTCGACGGCCTCAAGGAAGTCAACGATTCGTACGGACACGCCGCCGGCGACGAGCTGATCGTCAACGTCGCGCAGCGCATTCGCAATGCGGTGCGCACCGATGACATCGTCGCCCGCCTGGGTGGGGACGAGTTCGTGATCGTGCTTATCCGCGTCCATGATCTGGAGGACGCCACACACGTTGCAGACAAGATACGCAGCGTCGTGGCTAAGCCGATTCCGTCCGGCGACTTGACGTTGTGCGTCACGACCAGTCTCGGGGCGACTCTGGCTGAGCCCGACGAGGAACCCGAGCATGTGATCGAAAGGGCGGACCACCTGTTGTACCGGGCAAAGGCCAGCGGTGGAGACCGCGTTGAGTCGGGCTGAGCAGTCGGCGTCTGGGCCCTCGGTCCGGCAACCGCACCTGCGGCGTGGAGCGAGGCACCACAGCGGACCCCCCTGGTCCCCGGTTGTACACAGACAACAGGGGCAAACCGGACAAATACCCGCCGGCACTTGTGAGCCTTCCCACAATCGGCGCGCTTCTGGGATGAATCCCCGAAACACATGCTTACCGTGTCGTAGCAAACGCGAGGCATTGGAGTGCTCACAACGACATACGTGCCAGGGAGGCAAAGGCTTGCTCACCCGTTCATACGTGGGACGGACGAACAAGTCCTGGGGTTCCATCTCGACCTGGGAGATCTGCTCGGTCCCCAGTCCCCGCCTTCCTCGCCCGGTACGGGAACTCGCCCCGGCCATCTCGTGAATGAGGATTGGGAGTTGCATTGAACGTCCGTCGAAAACTCGTCAGTGCTGCCTTGGCGGTTCCGGTCGTCATGTCAGTCCCGGCCGTGGCCGCTGCTGACGACACCCCCACGCCGGAGCCCACCCCCGCCGAGACGGTACCGGTCGAGCCCACACCGGCGCAGTCCCAGCCGGTGCAGACCACTGATCCGGCGCCTGCCGAAACCACCACCACTGAAGCGGCCACCAACTTCGGAGCCGTTCCCGCAACCACCCCGTACAGCGAGCCTCGCGTGAAGCGGGCGCGAGCGACCAAGCGCACGTCCCGCGCCGGTGTGAGCATGCGTACCCGCGGGGTGCGGTACAGCCCGATGACCGCGGTCTTCCGGCTCACCCAGTGGGCCCGCAAGGGGCGCAGCGGCTATCGCAACGGGTGCTTGCGTCTTGCCGACGACGCCTACGGCATTCGGCATGGTCGCACCTCCACTGCGCTGCGGCAGTGGTACCGCGCCAACCGCGCCGGATATGGACACCGCAACCGACTGGCCCCGATCGGCGCGCAGCTGTTCTGGCGGACCAGCAACCCGGCCGGCCACGTGGCAACCTACATCGGCCGCGGAATGGTCGTGACCAATGTCGGAAGCGGCAGAGTCCGGATCATGCCGTGGCGCACGATCGACCGCTGGGGCCCATACCTAGGCTGGGCCGAGCCCTACTACCGATAGCAGTCGCCACGCAGGGCCGCCACCTTTCCCCGCTACTCCGATTGCACTAGTCCAAGTGACAGACTCCAGCCATGCCCGATGACGCGATGCTGGAAGCCCACGTGCAGTTCGAGGTGGCTGCTTGGACCGAGGAACTCGAGTCCACCTTGCAGACCGAGGTTGCGGAATTGTTCAGCTGGCTGGAGTCGCTGCAACTCACGGACGTCATCACATCGGGCGAAGTCGTCTCCTCGTTCGAGCAGCTACCCCTCACCGACGCGACCCTCGAAGTCTTGATCAGTGCCGTGCGGTCGGCGCACAGCGCGGCACTCGAGGACGACACTACGTTGGCAGAGGTGGTTCGGCGCGAGGACTACAACCGCCTCGCCGCCTCGGTGATCGGCATGGACCAAGTGCAGGAAGCGGTCATCGACCAGATCACGAACAGCGAGGTTTACTCACAGTTGATCGCGCACGTTCTCTATCACGGCATCAAGAACTACGCGATGACCGAAAGCCCGGTGGCGCGCCGCGTGCCGGGCGCATCGTCGCTGATGCGGCTCGGGCAGAGTGCGATGGATACGGCCGCGCCGAAACTCAGCAAAGGGATCGATCGGCAACTGACCGCCTTCGTGAATGCCAACATCCAGGACAGCCTTCGCGAGAGCCGGGACTACCTCACCTCCTCGGTGGACGAGGACATGATGCAGCAGATCATCGACGAGATCTGGGACAGCAACGCCGACGCCACCGTGGCCCAGGCGTCCGCGCGCGTACCGGCCGAGACCCTGGCCGGGTTCACGGAGATCACGCGTGACGCCTGGGAGCATCTGCGCACGACGCCCGGTTTCCACAGGCTGCTGACCGCAGCAGTGGATGACTTCATCAGCGAGAACGGCCGGCGCACGGTGGCGGATCTGCTGATCTCTGCCGGGGTCACCCCGGAGTATGTCACCGAGCAGCTGCGCCCCTGGGTCGCCAAAGCCGCGGAGTCCGGCTTCCTCGAGCAACGCATCCGGGCCAGACTGCAGGCTTTCTACTCGTCGTACCGGCCATGCAGGGCGAGGGACTGAACCAATCGCCAACGTAGACTCGCTGCGGGAGGGGACGATGAACCGTTCGAGAAGTCACCTTGTATTCGGCGTGCTCGCGTCGGCTCTGCTGCTATCCGCGTGTTCGAGTGGGGAGACCACGTCGACCACAAGTCCTCCCCCTTCCGCGGCAGGATCGTCCGCGGCACCGGTCACCGACGAGGCAGCGTTCTGCCAGGCCGCGCTGGACTGGGCACAATCCCCCGGCTCAGCTGCCGCACAGGCTGCCGCGCAGAGCGGTGACGTGGACGCGCTCGTCGCGGCATACCAGAGTTGGGCGGCACCGACCCAGGCCATGGTCGATGCAGTCCCCGCCGACGCCCCACCAGCGGTGCAACGTGCGTTCAGAGATCTCAACGACTCGGTGCAGGCGATCGCGGAAGAGGGAGCTCAGAGCCAGAAGCAGGCTGATGCGTATGGTGCCGCGCAGGAGAAGGTTCTGGACTACTACGGAAAGACTTGCGGCTAGCGGGGTCCAGGAACGGACCATTGCGGACCTAGCCGCCATCCTCGCGGCCTGCCTTGACCTCCTGCGTTCCCTGTTAGTCATCCCGGGCCGTGGCGGGCCGCCCCTTCAGGCGGGAAATGCCCGGCGAAATCGCTCGCGTTAGAGAACGTGCACCAGGTTAGAGAAGCCACACGTGCATTCGCTAACCTCGTGCACGATCTCTAACCTCGCGACCATTCTCTGACTTCGCGGCCCACTTCTGCGGCGACCGGAGTACACGAGCCATTTTCGGACTGGATTTTAGGCGCGACGACTGGCCGTGACTTGTCGTGACTGGCAGGGGTTGGGTCCGCAGTGGCAATCTGTGAAGGTGATGCACGACGGGGACAGCCGATTCCTGGCTATCCCCGAGTCCGACTGGGTGGCTTCGAACGAGTTGGCCTTCGCGATCCGTGACAACTTCCCGGCCTCGCCTGGACACACGCTGGTCGTTCCTCGCCGACTCATCGCCGACTGGGATTCCGCCACACCCGCGGAGCGGGAGGCGATCCTCGCGCTGGTGGATCACGTCAAACACGCTCTTCGCGTCTCACATCGTCCCGACGGCTTCAACCTCGGCATCAACGAGGGAGTTGCTGCAGGTCAGACCGTGCTCCACCTGCACTTCCACGTGATACCCCGCTACACCGGCGACGTGCCGGATCCGAGAGGTGGTATCCGGCATGCCGTGACCGGGCGCGGGAATTGGCAAGTCGGTACCGAAGACTGGTCATGAGCATGACCGCACGTCCGCCCGGGCCAGAGTTTCAGCTCGAATTCATCGAGAAGTTCCAGCGACTGCTGGAGTCAGGCAGTTTCGTTGCGACCTACAAGTACGCATTGCTTGTCGCCCTCTGCAACGTCGCGGCGGAGCACGGCTTCGACGATGACCGGGAGCAGCGCATCCCAGTACAGTTCCTGGGGCAGCAGTTCCTCCACCTCTACTGGACTCACGTCAGGGCATACCCTGGCCTGAATCACCCCCTCAGACAGAACACCGGCCGACAAGCGGCGATCCTAGCCACGGTCTCCGAGGCACGCAGCCTGTCCGGCAATCCAGACAGAGTCGATGCGCCGGGCTCAGTGCCCGAACGACTTGTGTGGGAAGCCACCGAACGGGTCAGGCGGATGCCCCTCATGAAACTGCAGACAATAGGAGAAGTGAAGAAGGCACCAGATCATCCTGACAACTTCCTCTACGCCACGATCCTTGACCGGCATTGCATCACCTTGCGGGCCGGGGTTTCCGCCTGCCTTCGTCGATTCCGCCGACTCATCATCTCGTCGACACAAGCCGCGTGGAGCGAGTATGTGAGGAGGAACAATCCTGAACTCGGAGTGGGCCACGACCTCGACGACTTCCTGTTCGGGGTGGACCGATCCGCCGTTCACCCACTCGTACCCCACCTCCTGGATCTCCAGCGCGGTCGGTGTTTCTACTCCGGATCTCCCTTGGAAGATTCAGACGTTCACGTGGATCACTTCATTCCGTGGGCCAAGTACCCGTTCAACTCGCCGTTCAATCTGGTGGCGACCAGCCGCACAGCGAATCTGCGCAAGAGGGATCATTTGGCAGCGCTGCCCCATCTCCAGAAGTGGCGGGTCCGCAACTCTACGAAGTCCCCGGCCTTGCTCGACATGGGCGCGATCGAAGACGATCGGGACCGGGCGATCTCAATCGCGCGATACGCCTACTCCAGCGCGGCGCGCCTGGGGGTGCTGGGATGGGTCAGCGGGAGCACGCTGGACGCGCTCACTGGATGGGAAGCCGTTGTGGTGGCGTCGTGAGCGAGACCAGGACGCACCCCCTTGGAACCCCGTGCCGGCACAGTATCCCGACCGAGCACCTCGCGAGGTTAGAGAATGTGCACGAGGTTAGAGAACACACGTGTGACTTTTCTAACCTCGTGCACATTCTCTAACCTCGCGGGGTTTTAGGCCAAGGCGGGAACCTCCCGCGGCTCAACCCGGCCGCGGCATCGCCAGCGCGGATTCCTCCCCCACCACGACGAGCAAGTGCGTCGCCCGCGACGCGCCCACCGTCAGCAGCGCCCGCGCGTCGTCCTCGGTGGCTACGTGAACGTGGCCCTTGACGCGGGCTCGAACAAGTCACGCAAGAAGATGATCTTCGGCTACATCCCGAACATCGCCAAGTACGTCACCACTGACTGCGGCGACTGAGGCTGCGCTACGCATCCTTCTCGGTCAGCGCAGGGAATGACCCGGTCTCGTCGATCGGCACTGGCAGCGGGGCGCGCATGGAGGCGATCCCGTCGTGGATCTCGGTCTTCCAGTTCAAGCCGCTGGTCTGCAGAAGATGCAGCATGCCCCGGTTCTCTGCGAGGACTGTGGCCACCACCTCGGTGAAGTTCAAGCGGGTGGCGAAGTGCAGAAGGCTCTGGAGGAGTTTCTTGCCCACTCCCCGCCCCTGGTACTCGTCCTCGATGATCATGGCGATCTCCGCGGCGTGGCTCTCCTCCTCGCTGCCCTCGGCCTGATCGGGGAACAGGTTTCCCAGGCCCACGATGGCACCGTCCTCGCTCATGACGACCAAGGTTGCGCCGCGATGGCCTCCGGACAGTCGGTGCAATCGAACCCCGCGCCATTCGGTGATGGCGAAATAGCGCTGATACCGGCTGCGCTCCGACGACCGGTCGTGCATCTGTGCCACGGCATCCGCGTCCTCCGGACGGGCCAGCCGGATCCACACCGTGCCGCCCTTGATCGGCTCCACCCAGCCCAGTGCTTCCTCGTTGCCGGACATCGTTGCGATGGCCGAAGACAGCCGCAGCAGCGCAGAGATTCGGGTGCGCTCGGCGCCGGCGAACGGGGCCCAGCCTCGTTGCAGGACCACGTGCTGATCGGGCGTCCACTGCACCCGGAGCACATCGGGACTGTCATCCTCGCCCTCGGTCGCATCCGTGACCTCGACCTCGTCAGCCTCGACCAGTTCCGCCGCGGCGAAGGGTGCCAACTCGGGACGCGCGACCAGCGCGCTGGCACCATCTAGCACCCGCGTCGGCAGGTCCAGGGAGTCGGCATCGGATCCCTCACCGACGAAGGCGCGCTGACCGACCGTGAGGGCAGCGGCCCGGATCACCTCGCTGTCTACCGTTTCGGGTGCCACGAGTGCAAGATCCATAGTGCGGAACCCTTCCCCCGACCCCACCGTCTGGACTCCTACCGTGAAGGAGTGCAGCGCTCCCAGCGCCCGGACCAGACGCGCCACCGTGCCCGGCCGATCAGGGATGTCGACGCGCACGCGCCAAGGCCGGCCCGCCTCGAAGCTCGGAATCAAGGACATGTCCTTCGGCGCCATCGCCATACCCACCCGGGCGATCAGCGCGTTCCAATGCGCAGCTGTCGGCTTGTTCGGGGCGACCGGATCCAGCATCGCAAGACCGACCGACATTGCCAAGGTGAGATACACGACCGCTCGGTCGGAGACATCGTCGTCGAGGCCGCCCATCGCCCGGACCTGCGCCACCAGCGCAGCCGCATTTTCTGACCTGGCCAGCATCCTCGCTGCCTCGATCTCCCGCAGCGGGCCGTCGAGGTGGGCCCGCGTCAGGGCTTCAAGTTCCAGTGCCCCCCAACTGCGCTCCGGGTTGGCGAACACCTCTTGGCCAACCGCCAGGATCACCGCGAGCGGTGGCGACGCAGTCGGGTCCTGGGCTGCTGCAGCAATCCGTTCCGCGGCGGACGACTTGACCCGCGTAGCCATCACCTGCTCGAACAACTCGGCGCGCCCACCCGCCAGACGCCGCACTGTGGAGGGGCTGACGCGAGCCGCCTTGGCGACCATGCTCACCTTCGTGCCACTGAACCCATGCTCGGAGAACAGTTCGGCGGCCGCATCGATGATGCGCGCTCGAGTTTCCTCGTCGGACTTGGCCACGGGCGCCTCCTCGTGCGTGCGACCTACTCAGAACGCGAACGATCTGACGGTGCACCGTCCGCTGCGAGAGGCTGTGCTTTCAGAATCGAGCATGGGCGTGCCGGTCAGTCAATTGCACACCCCGAGCCACCTTGGAGACATGCATCACAGCGATGCTCCCAGCCGAATACCACGGCAGCGGGATCTGGCTTGGGCGCGTCCTCGGGATATCTGGGAGGGCGTTCGACAGCGGTGGCCGTGCTGGCCGCGGCGTTCGGGCCGGAGAATTCCGGGCGAAAATCGCTCGCGTTAGTCGTCCATGGCCGCGGCCGGCCGCCCGTTCAGGCGGGAAATGCCGGACGGAAATCGCTCGCGTTAGAGAACGTGCACGGCGTTAGAGAAGCCACACGTGCATTCACTAACCTGGTGCACATTCTCTAACCTCGCGGCCCGCTTCTGCGGCGACCAAGTACACGAGCCGTTCTCGGACTGGCAGCGGTTGCTTCGGACCAGCAACGAGGCGGCTGCGCCGACTTCCCCTGCCGACGGCACCAGCATGGCACCGCAGTCCACACTGACTGGTGTGACTGCGGTGCCGTGTTGCCCTGACTGCAGTCCCCAATGCCAGATGTCCGGCCTGGCCGTCGGACAAGCAGGGGACTTCGGTGACGACTGGTGGGGACAACCTTACGACGACGGGATCAACGGCCAGGCGGCGGTGTTCTGGGGCGACGAGTGCTGCCCCGACTGCTCGACCTGTCCGATCTGCCAGGGAGGGTGAGCCGAGGCGGCACCACATCCCCGGCCAAATGTCACACCCCTGCGCAATGCTGGGAACACACAACAGTGGGGAGTCACGGTGAACGGGGAAATGGTCGAGTCGTACTTGCGGGACCTCATCGCCGATCTCACCGACGGTGTGCGACCGGAGCCGGACGGCGACGGCGATCTGCCGGTCACCTACAAGGGCAGCCAGTGCTACGCGCGGATCGCGCGGGTCGGCGACGATCTCGTCGTGCAGACGTTCAGCGTCGTCTCCCAAGTCGAATACAGCCACGAGTTGGCCGACGCACTCAACGACATCAATCACATCCTGATCTTCACCCGCGCATTCCACACCGGCGGCCAGATCCTCTTGGAGAACGACCTGTTCGCGGGCGATCTCGACCGGTACACCTTCTCCCGGGCCCTGTTCTTCCTCGCGAGCGCGACGGGCGACATCGGTCCGAAGTTGGTGGAGAAGTTCGGCGGGACGCCGCGATTCGACCCCGAGGCCGCACAAGCACCGGATCCACCCGCAGACGACACGCCAGGGCTGTACTTGTAGGTGTCTGAAGGAAACTTGATTGCCAGACCGGTTCCTCCAACTGCACGATGACAGGCGTGATCGACCGCACTGAGCTACTCGCCGCATACGACGAACAGTTGCGTGCCGACGCGGAAACATCTGGCGCAGTCGGAGTCAGACAACTCGGCCCACTGCGGCTGGCGACCTTCGCCGGTGGCAGGGGGTTCGTCACCTACCGCGATCTCAACGGCGCTGACACCGGCGCGCTCCGGCGACTGGTGACCTCGACCCTGGCCCACTACGCAGCAGATCCCGAGATCTACCGCATCGAGTGGAAGACGCGCGGGCACGACCAGGCTCCCGGCCTGCACGAGGCTCTGGTCGCAAACGGATTTGTCGCGCAGGAGCCGGAGTCCATCATGCTCGGGGAGACGCGCATGCTCGTCCAAGAAGTGCCCCTGCCCCCCGACGTCAGTCTGCGCCGGATCACTTCCGAGGACGACGTCCGCGCGATGAGCTCGATGAGTGACGTCGCATTCGGCGACACGCCTTCCGAGGACACGGCGGATGCGCTCCTGCGAAGGCTGGCCCTCGACGACGGGACGGAGCTGTGGGTGGCCGAAGTCGGCGGCCAGGTCGTCGGCGCCGGAAGACTGGAGCCGGTGTTCGGCGCGGACTTCGCCGGCATCTGGGGAGGCGCCACCCGTGAGGATTGGCGCGGCCGGGGCATCTACCGCGCACTGACGGCTGAGCGTGCCCGCTCGGCTCTGCGCATGGGCAAGACCCTGATCCACAGCGATTCCACCGAGCACTCCCGACCCATCCTGGAGCGCGCGGGCCTGACCAAAGCGTCGACGACGACCCCGTACCAGTGGGGACGCTGAGCGACAAGCGACTCACCCACTCGACGGTGGAGCCGGTTCGCTCACATGTCGGCTCGCAGGTGGCGTTCAAGCCCGTCGAGGATGAGATCCAGCCCGAACTCGAACTCCTCTGAGTAGTCGTAGCCGGGCTGCAGCACGTGCTCGGTCGTCAGCTCTGCCAAATGCGGATAGTCCTCGGCCGGGAACTGCTCGAGGATCATCTCAGCCACCTGTGCTGCAGTCTCCGGGGAGTCGAACGGAAGTGCCTTCTCCTGCAGGGCGAACCCGTAGATGTAGCCATCCAGCACCGACACCGCGTGCGCCGTCAGAACGATCGAGAAGCCGGAACTGCGCAGCTTGCCGATCACAGCGTCGTGGTGTCGCAGCGTCGCGGGACCGGGGTTCGTCCTGGAATCCATGAGACCCGCTGCCCAAGGGTGCCTCACCAGCGCATCCCGCGCCGAGATCGCCCGCCTGCGCATCGCGGACTTCCAGGGCTCCTGCGCGGTCGGCAGGTCGATCTGCGCGAACACGAAGTCCACGATCTCGTCGAGGATCTGAGCTTTGTTCGCCACGTGGTAGTAGACGGACATCGGTTCGACCCCGAGCGCCTGAGCCAATCGACGCATCGTAAGCGCCTGCAGGCCGCCGGCATCGGCCAGTGCCACGGCCGCATCGATCACCCGCTGGCGGGTCAAGGGCGGTCGCCGCCCAGCGGGTGACTGCGTGGCCATGTGCGCCTCCATCCGCGGCTCTGAATGTAAGAACCAGAACCTGCCTCTTGACGAACCATACAACGTAAGACTAGGTTACACCCTATGACTTACAACGTACGAAAGACTGAGCAGGCGAAGGGTACCGACATGCCGACATCCACCCTGCCGACGACGATGGATGCTGCCGTCCAGGATCGCTACGGGCCCGCCCACACTGTGGAGATCCGTCGAATGGCTATGCCGGAGACCGCCGACAACGAAGTCCTGGTCCGGGTGAAGGCCGCCGGGCTCGACCGCGGAGTGGTGCATTTGATGACCGGGCTCCCCTACCCCGTGCGACTCGCAGGGTACGGCCTGCGGGCGCCGAAGTACCCCGTGCTCGGCATGGACCTCTCGGGGGTCGTGGAGCGCGTCGGCAAGGATGTGACCCGGTTCCGGCCCGGCGACGAGGTGTTCGGGATCGGCAAGGGAACCTTCGCCGAGTACTCGGTCGCGCTCGAGAGCAAACTCGCGCCGAAACCGGCAAACCTGACGTTTGAGCAGGCTGCCGCGGTGGCGATCTCGGGACTGACGGCCCTGCAGGGAGTACGCGACCACACGAACGTGGAATCCGGACAGAGCCTGTTGGTCATCGGCGCCTCGGGCGGGGTCGGCAGTTACGCCGTGCAGATCGCCAAGGCGTACGGCATCGAGGTCACCGGCGTGTGCAGCACCTCGAAGGTGGATCTGGTCCGGTCCATCGGAGCGGACCACGTCATCGACTACCAGCGCGAACAGATCGACGCCCGGGGCAACCACTACGACGCCATCCTTGACATCGGCGGGAACCGGCAGTTGTCGCAGTTGCGAAGCGTTCTGAGCCCCCGGGGAACCCTGGTGATCGTCGGCTCGGAGACTGGCGGCCGCTGGCTCGGTGGCACCGACCGACAACTGCGGGGTATGGTGCTGTCGCTGTTCGTCAGTCAGCGACTCGGCACCTTCATCAGCCGGGAGTCCGGAGATGACTTGGCGGTCCTCGGCGAACTCATGGAAGCCGGCAAGGTCACCCCTGTCATCGACAAGGTCTACCCACTCGCTGAGGTCCGGACGGCCCTGGGCGACCTCGAAAGCGGTCGCGCCCGCGGCAAACTCGTCATCGCCGTCTGAGCCCTCTGAAGCGAAAGGAATCCACCATGTCCAGCCCGACCAACACCCTGACCGCCCGCCGAGCAGCAGTGATCGCCGGGATCGGCTACCTCGCCATATTCGTCTTGGCCATGTTCGCCAACTTCATGGTCCGCAACGGGCTCGTCGACACCGGCGATGCCACCGCCACCTTCAACAACATCGCCGAGTCGCAGTCCCTCTTCCGACTCGGTACGGTGGCCTTCCTGTTCGTGTTTATGATCGATGTGGTCGTCGCCTGGGCCCTGTACGTGCTCTTCCGGCCGGTGAATCGGGAGGTCTCGCTGCTCGCCGCGTGGTTCCGGCTCGTGTACACGGTGATGCTCGGGGTCTCGCTGATCTTCTTCATGGTCGCCGCGCGCATAATCAGCGGTTCTGACTATCTGGCCGGCGTTTCCGTCCAGGGCGCCGATATCCCGGTGATGCTGCTACTCGATGCGTTCAACTACAGCTGGCTGATCGGGCTGGCGTGCTTCGGTGTTCATCTGATGTTGCTCGCGTACTTGGTGATCACCTCCGGCGCCGCGTCCAAGGCACTGGGCGTCCTGCTGGGAATCGCAGGGGTGGCGTACGTGATCGACACACTTGCCAACACGCTGCTCGGCAACTACTCCGACTACGCGAGCGGGTTCCTGTTGATGGTGGCGATCCCATCGATCATCGGCGAACTCTGGTTCACTATCTGGCTGCTGGTGAAGGCGGGCAAACGCCCCGTGGGCACGGACGCGCAGGAGTTCGCCGACGAGGCGGTCGGGGTGTGACGCTGAGTCAGCAACTGCTGAGGATCCTGGCCATAGCAGCCTCCTCGGGCGCAGTGACCCATAGCCCGTAGCGCTGCTTGGTCAGGATCTGCATCGACACGTACGTGCATCTGAACGACTTCTTCGGAGGCAGCCAGGTGGCAGCGTCCCCGTCGCTCTTCTGCAGGTTCAGATCCCCCCGCACAGCAAGCAGGTTCCGACGGTCGTTGGCGAAGCGCTCACGTTTGTCATCGGACCAGTACTTGGCCCCCGTCTGCCATGCATTGGCAAGTGGAACCACGTGGTCGATCTGCACCTCGAGACTGGTCACCGGACCTCGTGTGAAGGTGACCCGGTCCCCGCTGTATGGATCGTGGAGCACCCCCGACAGCACGACGCAGTCCTGCACGACCTTGTTCTCGAGATCCCGGCGCAGGATGTCGTTGCGGGTATCACAGCCATTGCCGTTGACATCCACCCATGCGGTCCCAAAGGCCTCGCGACGGTACCCGGTCAACGGCGCACGACCCTTGACCGGCAATCCCGGCAGTGCCCGTTTCGCCGCTGCGGTGTCGACGAATGACAGTTTGGAGACGGGGTCGACCGGACTGACCGTCGTGGGCGGTTTGGGCTGCGCGCTTGTGGGATGCTGGGCCTTGGGGGTTGTGGACCGCTCGGCCTTGGGGTGTGTGGTTGTGGGCTGAGCACTCGTGCCTCCAGGTTCGACCGTGGGCCGTGGCACAGGTTCCGACGAGTCGGCAACGACCACGTAACCGATCACCGCGAGCACGACCAAACCGATCACGCCCGGCAAGCACCCGGACTTCTTGCGGCGACTCATCCGGATCGTCGATGGTGGCGAACGCCACCCGAGCAGCCGTTCCGCCGCAATGCGGACAGAGTATGGCCCGTTGCCCCGGCGACCCCTCCGCCAGTGGCCGTCACTGCTCGAACTCGGCGCCAGGTGTCGGCCAGGCGCGCAGGAACTCGTCACGCCGGGGCGACTCTGGGGTACCTGCCGCGTTCCTGCCGGCGCGGACTGGCCGGTCTTGTTGATGCCGGCAGTTGGACCAGCCGAGGCATTCGCCCTCCGCACCCGGTCGCGATCCCCGATCAACCCTTGGGATCGCCAGTTGTACAGTCCTGCTCACAGGTCCCCCTTCGACTCCACTCACAGACCCGGCACTTGAGGGATCCGCATCTGCTACGCGCATGCTAAGCCTCACCGCCTGCGATCAACGCGATGATTCTCGGGCGTGGCGCACTGTCATGGGTGCTTGTCCACAGCCGCCGCCCCGGGCGGCACGCCCTCGAACCGGCGACGGATCTCCACCGGTGAAGAACCCGCTCCACGCGTGGCCGACTGGCGTGGCATCGAAACCGCCTTGCCCGACAGACGCGACTCAGTCGAGTCGGAAGGGCTGGTCGGGCTGGTCGACGAAGACCTGCAACAGTCTGAAGAACCCGGGGTCGGAGTCCGGCTTGCGGAGCGCGGCACGCACTCGCCGGTACTGCGCGCTGGCCTGCAGACGTCGGCGCAACACATTCGGGTCCAGGCCGATCTCCACCCTGCCGATGGCCGCATCGCGAAGTGCAAGGTGACGACGCCCGGCCGGGGATGGCCGTGCGTCCGGGTCGTACGGTTCCAGCGACAATGCGACGAGTGCCTCGAGGCCCTCCCGCAGCACCCACTGGAACGTCAGGTCGACGGCTGAGCAACGGGAATCCAGGCATTGGGCATCCGGCTGCGCGCCGTCGATGATGCATAGCGGCCGCATCCCGACGTCACCGATGCGGTACGGACCCACCCTCAACCAGGTGCGCTCCAGAAGCAGTCCCGCACCGGCCTGGCGAAGGTCGAAAGCCAGCGGAACCGCCCCAGAACCCACGCAAAGCCCGGTGACCCGCAGCGACCCGATCGCCGCCCACCGCGGAAGTAGCGGCAAGCCTTGCGCACGTGAGCCCAGATCGGCGTCGGTGGTCTGCCAGTGAAGCGGCGAATCCGACCAATCCAGGGGATCCTCCCCACCCCCGGCGGGATCCACCAGGATGCGTCCGAGCGCCTGCCAGACCTCCGTGTCGTCGACCCCGACCTCGACGATCATTCCCTTCGACAGGACGACGGGTTCGGCCACCGGCAGGGTCCGGGTGTCACCATCGGGCGTTGTCACGCTGACCACACCCGCAGCTGGGTGCGCCGGACCCGGTCCCATCCGCTGGCGCCCATCGCCAGTAGAGCGGTCACTGCGATCGGCCAGGTCGCGCTGCGCCAGACCCTCGGGATGTAGCCACAGGTCGTAGCGGGTGGGGACACTCACACACTCCCGTTGTCTGGGCGTCGGGCACCCCTGGTCGCAGCCGACGAGGTCCCAGTAGAGCCGGCGCCGGTCATTCCAGCGGCTTGCGGCGATCCGCGACCTTGAGACCCAGGGACCACCGTGTTGCTTACACCGATCCCCGGGCCGGGCATCCGGGATGAGCGGGCAGCACCGCTGGAGCAGTTCACGACCTGACACCGCGAAATGACTCACCTCCAAACCTGAGGCGAGATCCAGGACAGCCATTCCGAGCTCCGTCCAGCGCATCGCGAACCGTCCCCCTAGCCCGGCAGCGACTCCGAGCGCCGAGGCCCGGTCGGGCAGGACGAGCAGGCGGTCAACCCACTGCCGGTCAGCGGAGATCGCCACAGCCTCGACGGCAGGCAAGAACCGCTCGAGGGATTCGGCGTCATAGGAGTGCACACTCGTGCTCGCCAGGATGACCGGGTCAAGGAACGGGGACGGCCCTCCTTCGGGCGTGCGCCGGAAGGCCAATACGCGGCCGCCGACCCGCAGGCGCAGTTCCTGGGTCTCGAAGCCGGCGATGATGTGCGACCGCGGACGGGTCAAACGGACCGGGTGCGGGGTCGGCGGGGACACGACGCCGAACTGCGGCTCTCTCCGTTCCGGCCGTGGCGGGGTGTCGTCAAGTGGAAATCGGACGTCGCGGAATTCGACATGTTCGTTCATGGGCGCTCCTCGGCCGCTCGTCCCGCGGACACCGTGCCCGCAGGCAGGTCGTCACCCGGGGCACCGTGCCGGCAGCGCGGTTGCCGGAGCAGCCAGCCGGGGCTTGACGCTGCTCACTCATGACCTTGTTCCACTGTAGATCTGGGGTGCGACATCACGCCCCTGTGACGAAGTTGCGGCACGTCGACGTGCTTTGTGACGAAGGTGCGCTGCCCAGGCCGCGGTAACCCCGCACCGTTACGAACGGCTCGCGGAGGGCACAACTTCGTCACGGACGCAGCGGTAACGGTTCGATTTCTGCAGGGAGTCGCTTTGGCCAGACCGCCGCCACCACGGTGGCCGTCGCGTTACCTTGTCTGCATGTTGTTGCTCGCCGCCGCGCTCGCTGTCGTCCCGCCAACGCCCGACTGGATGGGCCAGTTGTACGCCCAACGCCCGGACACCAAACTGACCCAGATCGTGATCCCGGGGACGCATGACTCGGGAGCATTCAAGATCGATGTCGCCGGCAAGTGCAAACTGACCGCGATCGCGGGCGCCAACCCTGCCGAGGTGGGCGTGGCCAAGAAGAACCCGTGTGCCGCCGGGAGATTGGCCAAGGCACAGAGCGACCGTTTCATCTCACAACTCAACGGCGGGATCCGCTACCTCGACATGCGCCTCGGGGTTCCCGTTGACAAGGTCGTCTCCAAGAAGAAGGCGGGTAAGAAACTCACGAAGAAGACGGCGGCCAAAGTCCCCATCTACCTTCAGCACACCTTCATCTCGCAGCGTTTCACCAAGGCCCTGAATGACATCGTCGGCTTCGCGAACAGCCACCCCCGCGAGCAGGTCATCCTCGACTTCCAGCACATCGACCTCACCGGCAAGAAGAAGAAGGACAGATACTACAAGACCGCGATCGACAAGATCCTTCGCACGTACAAGGTGGGTGGCCATACCGTCTGCTCGAGGTCCTGGAGCAAGTCGAAGTTCCCCGACGTGACTCAGGCGACGCTGGGGCAGGCATGGGCGGCGAACCGCAACCTCGTCGTCCTGTACGCCAAAGGGCAACTGCCTAAGAACTCGTGCTACCGGCAACGGGAGAACGTCCTCTACTCCCCCTGGCCCAACACGGAAGACCCGGTGAAGTCGGCCAGCGACAACTCCACGTACCTGACGTCACGCAAGGCCGCCTTGGCCGGCAACGGGAGTTGCGCAGTCAGCGGCGGCAACCAATGCGGGCTTTTCGTCGATCAACTCCAACTGTCGATGAGTTTCAGTTCGCAGGTCATGTGCCTGGGCGGAAGCCGGACACAGAACTGCAGCCTGCTTGAACTCGCACAATTGCGCAACGAATCCGTTGTGCAGGAGATGACGGACTGGAAAGCACAGGGACTGCCGATCAATATCTCGATCGTGGACTTCTACCAGATCTACGACACAGCCCGCGGACTGATCGCGCTCAACGACTGAGGACCCCGTGAGCGCTTCATGAGCGCGCCCTTTGACTCACCAAACGCCCACCCTCGAGTCCCAAACCGGCTCGCGTACTCGGTAGCCGCGGAGTTGGCCGCCAGGTTAGAGATCGTGCACCAGGTTAGAGAATGCACGTGTGGCTTCTCTAACCTCGTGCACGTTCTCAGTCCGAAAATGGCTGGTGCACTCGGTCGCCGCAGAAGTAGGCCGCGAGGTTAGAGAATGGTCGCGAGGTTAGAGATTGTGCACGAGGTTAGTGAATGCACGTGTGGTTTCTCTAACGTCGTGCACGTTCTCTAACCCGAGCGCTCTCACCTGGCATTCTCCGGCCTGAACGGGCGGCCGGCCACGGCCACGTTCTCTAACGCGAGCGATTTCGCCCGGCATCTTCCGGCCTGAATGCCGCGGCGGGCACGGCCGCTGATCTCCAACCGGAGCCCAGAATGCTCGCCGCACGAAGGGCTCGCCGGGCCCCCACCCGCCCGGCAAGTGGCCCGGGTCGAGCCACCCCCGTGAGTCCGACCCGAGCCGACCCGGAGCAAACTCCTGGGCCTGACGCTGTGGAACCCGTTAGGCGGGTGGCACCACAACATCTAGCCTCATAGTGATTCAGGGGTACGACATCTTGGGTTGGTCACCAGTAGGGCTGGACTCGCAGGGGACTGGGCCAATCAGCCGCTGGCCGACGAAACCCCTCGCCGCGACGTGGCACCGCACATCACGTACTGCAGCAACCCCCGCCGCAGCATCCGCCACCGCCGGACGGGCCACCCGCGGACCCCAGCGAGCCGACTGAGCCCGCAGTCGTCAGGAGACGAACGGTGTCATCGTGGCCCTGCGGACAGCAAGCGGGATCGCCCGACTGCGCCATGGGCCGGTTCTCGGTGAAGGTGGCGCCACATGCGCGGCAACGGAACTCGTAATTCGGCACGGTCCCAGCGTAGACCGCCCCGGCCCGTTCCCGGCCACCAGCGACTACGGTGCACACGTGACCCACGGTTCCCTGCACGGCATCACGATCGCTGACTTCAGCCGCGTGCTCGCCGGACCATACTGCACGATGCTGCTCGGCGACCTCGGCGCCGAAGTGATCAAGGTGGAGCGCCCGGGCACCGGCGACGACACCCGGGCGTGGCATCCTCCCGCTGATGCGCGCGGGCGGTCAACGTACTTCGAATCGGTGAACCGCAACAAACACTCAGTGGTGCTGGATCTCGCATCCCCGGCCGGCCGCGCCACCGCTACGGAACTGGCCGACGGATCAGACGTAGTGGTGGAGAACTTCCCGCCCGGGACGATGGCCAAATTCGGGCTCGACCGTGGATCCCTGACCCGACGCAACCCCGGATTGGTCTACTGCTCGATCACCGGGTTCGGCACCGAAGAGGGCGCAGGTCTGCCGGGGTACGACCTGCTTGTCCAGGCGGTCGGTGGCCTGATGAGCGTCACCGGACCGGAGCCGGGTCACCCCACCAAGGTCGGGGTGGCGCTTGTCGATGTGCTCACCGGCTTGCATGCCACGGTCGGCATCCTGGCCGCGCTGCGCCACAGGGAACAGACCGGCGAGGGTCAGCACGTGGAAGTGAACCTGTTGAGCTCACTGCTAAGCGGGCTGGTGAATCAGGCAGGCTCCGTGATCGCCGCCGGGGTCGTGCCGGCCATCATGGGCAACGCCCACCCTTCGATCGCCCCGTATAGCAGCTTCCGGGCCAAGGACCGCGAGATCGTGATCGCCGTGGGCAACGACCGCCAGTTCGCCGCTCTGTGCCAGCTGCTGGGCCGGACCGACCTGATCGGGGCTTCCCGCTACGCCAGCAATCCCGCCCGCGTCGCCCACCGCGCGGAACTAGAAGTGGAGATCAACCGCACCCTTAGCACACGGGAGGCTTCTCACTGGCTGAACCTGTGCACGGCCGCAGGGGTTCCCGCAGGACCCATCAACTCCATCGCCGAAGCGATCCAGTTCGCGCAGCGCCTGAGCCTGAACCCCGTGGTGGAAATCGACGGACGCCCGCAGATCGCGAACCCGATCCGGCTGTCGCGCACTCCCGCCAGCTACCGGTGCCCGCCTCCGGCGCTGCCTGACTGACCACTGACTCCCGATCCACCAGGAAGAGCCAGTTTCACCCCGGGCCGACCACGATCAGCTGCTCGCTGCGCTTTTCGCCCGGCTTGACGTCCATCGCGTGAACCCGCCAGGCGAGGGCGATCGCCGCCATCGCCACCGCCGCGCAGGCGGCGCCACCGACAGCACCGGGTACACCCATCAGTTTGAAGATCACCGCGAAGTTGCTGATGATGACCATGCCGCCCACCAGCGTCCCCAGCGAGTGGACCGGGGTCCGGCCGGCGAAGCGCGCAGCGAACGGGGCGACGATCAACCCACCGACGATCAGGCCCACGACCGCAGACCAGGGCACCTGCGATTCCTTCGCTCCGAAGAGGAATCCTGCGGAGGCGGAAACTGCCACTGCGAACTCGGCGGCGTTCACAGTCCCCACGACCCTTTTGGGCTCATGCCTGGTCAACGTCATCAGCGACGGAGTCGCGACCGGGCCCCAACCGCCGCCGCCGGTGGCGTCCACGAAACCACCGAACAGGCCCACGGGCCACAGGTGCCGGGTGCGCGCTTGGATCTGCGGGATGAGGGTCTTGCCGAAGGCGAATCGCATCACGATGGATACGCCCAGGATCAGCAGGATCAAGGCCATCCAGATCCTGGCACCGTCGAGGCTGACGTTCGTCAGGATCACGGCACCGACGAATGCGCCCATCGAGCCCGGCACCGCGAGGGCAAGCAGAACCCGCCACTCCACGTTCCCCTCACGCCAATGTGCCAGTCCCGAGACCAGGGTGGTGCCCATCTTCGCTGCGTGAGTCCCCGCGGAAGCGGCCACGGCCGAGTACCCCAGCAGCGTCAGCAGGGTGGCGGAAGTCACGCCGAAGCCCATCCCCAGGGAGCCATCGACGAATTGCGCAATGCCGCCCACGAGGGCGAACACGATGAGCATTGGCATGAAGGGACTCCCGTCCACCGACTTTATCACTAATACATAACTAACTTACTACAGTTTATATCACCGCAGTCCCGCGGAGCAACCACGTCAAGCGAACGTCAAGCCGGACCCGGCCATCTCTTGACGTTGGGCAACATCGAGGCTTTGCGCCCGTCTGCCGCAATGTGGACACATGAGTTCAACGCCCAGAATCATCGCCACCACGGCCAGTGCGGCAATCCTGGCGGCCACCGGCGCAGGAGCAGCGGTCCTTGCTGTCGACATGGCCACCTCGGGGGCCAACCAGGCCGTCGACGCGAGCACGACCGAGACTCTGAACGGCCTGAAGACCCCCCAGGACGACCGGACCACTGTGTACCGCTCGCCCGAGGACGACTCCGACGAGCATGAGCAATCCACCAGCAAGATCCAGCCCGCGCCGCCCAGCACCACATACCAAGGCGGCAACGGCGGGCAGAGCTCGGCGAACACCTCGAAGTCCTCATGATCACCGTCGGCATCAACACTTGGAAGACCCAGCTCTGGCTGAGTGTCCGGGCGACCGCGAGCCCCGGGCTCGAGCGCAACCTGCGGCGCCTGCTCCGCGACGAGGTGTCCCGGCTGGACGCGCTCGCCAGCCGCTTCCGCCCGGATTCCGAACTGAGCGCGGTCAATGCCGCAGCCGGGGAATGGGTCGGTGTCTCGTGGGGCTTCGTTTCGGTCCTCACCGCGTGCCTCGACGCAGCACAGATGACCGGCGGACTGGTCGACCCGACACTGGGCCGCGCGGTGAAGGCGGCCGGCTACGACCGATGGGCGCAACAGACGACGTCAACCGACTCTGCCGTGCATTCCGGCAACTGGCGAGGTGTGGGGATCCGGCCCGGAGGTGCCCAGGCACAAGTCCTCACCCCGGCCGGCACCGCTCTCGACCTGGGCTCTGTGGCCAAGGCGTGGCTGGCAGACCGTCTCGCCAAGGCAGTGGCGGCCAGCGGCTACGAGGTGTGCGCCAACATGGGCGGCGATGTCCGAGTCATGACCACTGCGCCTTGGACCGTATGGGCCGACCCAGGGTTGCCCGGCGAATCCAGCGCTCCGGTTGACCTGACGGATGCGGCGGTGGCGACCAGCGGAGTAGGTCACCGGCGTTGGGCCGGCGGCCATCACATCATCGACCCCCGCACGGGACGCCCTGCGGACACGCAGTGGTGGAGTGTCTCGGCCGTGGCGGCATCGGCGGTTCACGCCAACGCAGCTGCCACCACCGGCGTGATCCTCGGGTCGCAGGGTCCTGCATGGCTGTCCGCGCACGGCCTGGACGCACGCTTCGTCAGTCAGGAAGGCGTCGTGACCACGGGTCGCTGGCCCTCGGAGGTGGCGGCATGACGTGGGAGATGATCCGGATCACGGGTCTACTGGCACTGGGGCTGCTCACCGTTTCGGTCGTGCTCGGCATCCTGGGGCCGGCCATCCGCAGGCCTACGGGGCGCCTCACCTCGGTGAGCGCACATCTGACAGCCGCCGTCGGCGGGACGGTCCTGGTGATCGCCCATGTCGTGTTCGCGGTCCTGGACAACTGGGTCAGCGTTCCGGCCGCAGCCACGGTCGTCCCCTTCGCGTCGTCGTGGCAGCCGTTGTGGGTCGGCGTGGGAACGATCGCGTTCGACCTCATGCTGGTCATCGCTGCCACCTCCGCCCTCCGCCAGCAGGCTCCCTCGCTCTGGTGGCGTGCGCATGTCCTGGCCTACCCCGTGTGGCTTCTGGTCTGGATCCATGCCCTGACGATCGGAACCGACGCGGGTACGTCCTTGATGGTGGTCATGGCAGCCATCTCGGGCGCACTCGTGGCCGCAGCAGCGGTCATCCGGCTGATGGCCCCGCCGCGACCTGTCGGCGTCAAACCCGCACCCCAGACAGTAGAGGCGATGCAATGACCGTTCAGACCCGACTCCCTGCACTGCTTCCGGGCATACCGGTCGGCGACTTCGCCGCCGCTGCTCCCCCGCACGCACTGCTGGCCCCCGGTGAACTTCTGCTAGCGGATGTGACCCCTGGCCGCACGGTGGGACTGACCGAACATCTGCGGCGCTGGGGGCAAGCACCTACGCCGGGCCTGCCGGGACTGGTCGCCGCTGCCCAACGCGAAGGTCTGGTGGGAGCCGGTGGCGCGGCGTTCCCCACAGCGCGCAAACTCCATTCGGTGGCGGTGACCAGGCCTGGGCCGGTGATAGTCAACGGCTCGGAAGGCGAGTCCGCCAGCGGCAAGGACACAGTGCTGCTCGACCACGTCCCCCACCTGGTCCTCGACGGCGCGGTGATGGCCGCGCAGGCGCTGGGAAGCAATCGGGTGATCGTCCGCGTCCCCGCCACTCGGGTCAAGGTGATCGCGACGCTGAACGCCGCGATCTCCGAAAGGCGCCACGCCGGTCTTCGCATCTCGATCAGTCCCGGCGAGGACACGTTCATCGCCGGCGAGGCGACCGCGGTCATATCCTCGCTGGAGCGCCGACCGGCCGCTCCGGCCCCCCTGGGCAAGCCGCCCACGATGCGCGTGGGCCTGCGCCGCCAACCGGTGATGCTCAGCAATGTCGAGACGTTCGCGCGGCTGGCGGTTGCGGCTCGCGGATTCTCCGCCCGCAGCAGCCTGCTCACCATCTCGGGTGCGGTTGTGAAGGCCGGCGTGCTGGAAGTGCCGGTCGACACTGCGTTGGGACACATCCTGGACATCAGCGGCGCCGACCCGGACCTGGCCGCGGTGATCACCGGCGGCTGGCACGGGACTTGGCTGCCGGCCTCGGAGCAGGTGCTTTCCACAGCGGTGAACCGGGAGGCGCTGCGCGAGGTCGGCGGGCGCTGGGGTGCGGGTGCCTTCGTGGCGATCCCGCGCGATCCATGCCCGGTCGATGTGCTGCGAGCTGTCACCGACTATCTCGTCGGTGAGGGTGCTCGTCAGTGCGGGCCGTGCATCTTAGGCCTGGACGCGGCGCGCGAGGATCTGCATGCGGCCCGTCCCGTCGTGGACCGTGTCCAGGGGCGCGGCCTGTGCGCGCACCCCACGGCGACCATCGCTGCGATCCAGTCCGGACAGGCCTTGTTGGGCGGCGAGATCGCACTGCACGCCGCCGGCTATTGCACGATCGGAGGAGCCCGATGAGCAGGGTGGAGATCGATTGGCGACGGTGTCGCGGCCACGGCGCCTGCTCGGCTGCCCTGCCGGAACTGGTGTCGCTGGATCAGCATGGGTACCCGGTCATCTCCGACCCCCAGGTACCCGAGGAGCTCGCTGGGGCGGCACGTGCCGGACAGTGGACATGTCCGGCAGCGGCGCTCAGGGTACGTGCATGACGTGTTGCCGGGCGGGATGGATCGGCAGCCATGACATGACGATCGATCGCACCGGACCCTGTGGGCCAGCGCCAGTGCGCGCGCCCCTCGCGGTCATTGCAGGCAGCCCGCCACACATGCCCTGCGACTAGGACTGCTTCGCACGCCGCACCACCGCGGGCATCTTCCCGCTGCGCAGGTGCTCAAGCGTCACGGCCTCGAGGATTCGGCGTTCTGCGGCGCGCACCGCCAGCCACACGTCCTCCAACCCGGCGGCAGCCCCTTCGTATTCGATGTTGTCCGGCCGTTCCCCCTGGACCACCGTCAACGGGCCGTCCACTGCCCGGATGATGTCGGCCAGCGTGATCTCACTGGCTGACCGAGCCAAGCGGTAGCCACCGACTCGGCCCCGGCGGGTCGTCACAATTCCCGCCCTGCGCAGATCCGACATCGCCGACCGCACGTAGTCGGCCGGCATGTCCTCTGCCTCGGCGATCACGTCCAAGGACACGAAGTCTTCGCTGCCCGCCAGTTCGGCTGCTGCCCGGATGGCGAAGACGGTCCGACCCGTCAGCCTCATGAATCCTCCTCCGGTGTCATGTTCACGACCCAGCCATCGGGACCTTCAGCGACCACCACAGCGATCGGAATACTGTCGGGAACCGATGCTGCCGGCTTCGCGGAGTACCAGGCGATGAACGGAGCACGAAGTGTCGTTTCCCCTGCGGCGACGGCGGGAAGGTCGACACTGAAGTAGCCATCGGTGGTCACCGCGGGCAGATAGAGACCTGCCCGCAACGAAGTCGGCGGACTGCCGTCGAAGATCATCTTGGTATCGGTCACGGCGATCTGCGTCGTATACGGTTGCGCCGGCCCGGCCCGGCCCATGGTGCGCTCGGCCCATTCCGCGGACTCGCCCATTGTGGAGTCGAACACGCTCACCTGCTGGGGGCTTGCGACAACCACCGAGAACGAGTTCGTGAACGTCGCGGTGCCACACCCGGTCAGCACCACGAGTCCGAGCGCGATCCACAGCAGTCGACGCATGCGTTCACGCTAGCGCCCGGGCGGCGCCCATCGGGCATGCACCGGACACATCGCTGCGGGCAGTCCGGCCGGACTCGGGGCGGCCCAGAACGGTGATTTGATGTGCGGTTCTCGTGGGAATCCCCCAGCCTCGCCGTCACAGGGACCGAGCCCGCGTGCTTCATCTTCGGGAACACCGGCGGAACTACCTCTAGACTCCCACCGTGGTGGGCGAAGCGATCGCGGTCATGTCGGGTCTCGTGCTCGTGTACGCCTTGCTCGCGAAGAAGTTGACTGCGCTGAACATCACCTTCCCCATGCTCAGTGTTCTGGCGGGAGTCGCGGTGTTCCACCTCACCCCGCTGAATGTCGACGCCACGGCAGTCCACGTCATCGCCGAACTGGCCCTCGTGATCGTGCTGTTCCATGACGCTTCGACCGTCAATCTGGCGGGCCTGCGCCACGACCCCGGGATCGCGATCCGGCTGCTGTTGATCGGGTTCCCGCTGGCGCTGGTCGCAACATTCCTGCTGACCCGCGGAATGCTGCCTGCCTTAGGGGTCGCGGGCGCATGGCTGCTGGCCGGGGCACTGACCCCGACCGACGCCGGCCTGGGCGCGCCGACGATGCTGAACCCGGCCGTACCGATACGGGTGCGCCGCAGTCTGAACGTGGAAAGCGGCCTGAACGACGGCCTGGCGACCCCCATCGTCCTGCTTGCTCTCGGCGCACTGGCGACCGAGGAAGGGGTTGCGGACTTGTCCGTCGTCGATGTCAGTGTGGTGCCCGTCGCAAAGGCGCTGGCATGCTCACTGGCGGTCGCGGCCGGCGCAGCTTGGCTGATGGACCGCTCCCGCAGGACCCATCTCAGTGGCCACCAGGGGCGAGTCGTGGCGATGCTCGCGGTGCCGCTGTTCCTGTTCGGACTCGCAGACCTCGTGGGTGCGAACGCCTTCATCGCCGCGTTCGTGGGGGGCCTGGTCTTCGGCGCGGCGAGCAGCACGTTGCGCGACGAGTCCGGAAGTGGGGCACTGGTCGAGGTCGGTGCCGATCTGCTGAGTTTCGTGGTCTGGTTCTTCGCAGGCGGGTTGGTCCTGACGATCTTCGCGGACGGTTTCAGGTGGCAATGGCTGGCGATCGCGGTCGCTGCGCTCACCGTCCTACGACTGCTCCCGGTGATGATCGCCCTGTTCGGTACCGGATTCAAGTGGCCGACCGTCACTTTCCTCGGGTGGTTCGGCCCCCGCGGCCTGGCGACCATCGTCTTCGGGCTGCTATCAGCAGAGGAACTGGGGGCCGACTCCCCGGTCATCGCGGATGTCGGCGGCGTGATCGGCATCACCGTGCTGCTCAGTGTCTTCGCCCACGGCTTCAGCGCCGCACCGCTGGCCAGGTGGTACGGCGCCTGGGTGTCCCGCTCACACGCGCCCATCGAGCAGCGGCCGTCCGTGGAACCGATCCCGTCGCGCGGACGCAGTGGGTATTGAGCGGCGCGAACCGGGCACAATAGCGCCATGGACGAAGTGGATGTGGTGCGCGATCGGGCGGCGAGCAAGTTCCGGTTGATGCACGCGGGGCGGCGGATCGGCGTCATCGAGTACCGCCAGGACGGCAACCAGGTCACCATGGACCACACGGTGGTCTCGGAGAAGTACAGCGGCCAGGGTCTGGCGGCCCGGCTCGTCGAGGCCGCGCTGGCCGACGTGCGGGCGAACGGTGAGACCGTCGTCCCCCGATGCCCCTACGTGCGCGACTTCATCGCCAAGCACCCGGAATGGGCGGACCTGGTGCCCGCGGAATCGGTGGCCGAGCGGGACGCCTCCTAGCCACGGGGCCGGCGGCCCACGATTGTGACGAAGTTGGGGATCCTTCCTGCACTGTGTAACGGAGGTGCTCGGCCAGCGCCGTCGCGGTCACGCACCTTCGTAACAATCCAGCCCTCGGCCCAGCAACTTCGTAACACAGCGCTCGCTGGAAGATGCGTCAGACGTGCTCCTTCACCGCCTGCAGCGTGTAGGTCATCGGGAGCCGCTCCGGCCGGTTCGCCAGTGACCACTCCCCGTCCTTGAGCTCGGTCCGTCCTGGCAGCGGATCCCACGGAACGCTTTGGTGTTCGACCAGTTGAGTCAGCCGCATGCCGTGATCGAGCAACGCGGTCACCACCTCCCCCAGACCGTGGTTCCAGCAGTGAGTGGTGGCGTGCTCGAGGCGGTGGTCCGACTGGACGTAGGTCTGCTCGTCGGTCTCCACCACAGGCTCAACCGTCTCGAAATACGGGTAGTCGATGATCAGTTGATCCGGGGAGTCGTAGTCCAGCGCCCACAGAACCGGGTGTCCTTCCCGGATGAACAACCAGCCGCCGGGAACCAGCAGATCGCTGACAACACCGGCCCAGCGGTCGATGTCCGGTAGCCAGCACAGGGCACCGATACCGGTGAAGACGAAGTCGAAACTCCCCGCGCCCAACACGTTCACGGCGCTGTACACGTCCGCGCGCACGAACTGCGTCTCCTGTCCGAGGTCCGCGGCCAGTCGCCGGGCGACCTCGAGCGAGCGCTGCGAGAAGTCCAGTCCGGTCATCCGTGCTCCGAGCCGGGCGAGGGAGACCGTATCGGTACCGATGTGGCACTGCAGGTGCACGCCGCGCATTCCCGTGACGTCGCCCAGCCGGGGCACGTCGAAACGCACCACGTCACTGATGAAGTCCGGATCCGCGACGAAGCGTTCCAGGCCGTACTCGGGCGATGTGGCATGCACCGCAGCACGCTCATCCCAATTGCGCCTATTGACCTCGAACGATTCCATTGCAGGACAGCCTACGCAGCCACCTAACCAGGACCATCGGGTTCGCGCCGCGGGATAAGCCGTACTACCGCAGCGGCGGGACCCTTGCCCCGTCGGATCGGGGACGCGTCGCTTCGACCTGCGCTTCCTGACCACGGCTGTCGCAGGCGGGACATACGGTAGGCACATGGCGATTGCACTCATCACCGGCGGCGGCTCGGGCATCGGCGCGGCGACCGGGACCCTCATGGCGAAGAACGGCGATACGGTCATCCTGGCCGATGTCGATCAGGATGCCGCAGACGACGTTGCGGCCGCTATCGTGGCCGCGGGCGGCAAGGCGGAGTCCGCCGCGCTCGATGTGGCCGAGGCGAAGGCGTTCACCGCCCTGGTCGACCGGGTGGTGACCGACCACGGACGCATCGACCTCATCTTCAACAACGCCGGCATCGGCGTCGGAGGTCCGATCGAGGATCTGACCATCGAGCACTGGCAGCGCATCGTCGACGTGAACATCATGGGCGTCGTCAACGGCATTCGTGCGGCATACCCGCACATGATCGAGCAGGGCGACGGTCACATCGTGAATACTGCATCGCTTGCCGGACTAGTGCCGAGCCCGATGCTGGCCCCCTACGCCATGACCAAGCATGCGGTGGTGGGGTTGTCTTTGAGCCTTCGACCCGAGGCGGCCGCCCACGGAGTGCGCGTCACAGCGCTGTGCCCAGGACCGACCGAGACACCCATCCTCGACAGCAAGGGCCCGCACGACCTGCCCCCCAACGAATCCGTGTCGGCGCGCGATCTTCTCCTCAAGGCAACGGGCGAGATCTACCCGGTCGAGGACCTGGCCGAGGATCTGTTGCGAGGGATCTCCGAGAACAAGGCCTGCATCGTGACACCTCGGCGGGCCCGGCTGGCCTGGTGGCTTCACCGCCTCCTGCCGTCCTACTTGGAGAAGAACGCCGTCCGGCTGGTCGACTGGGCACGCCGGGAGGCCGAGAAACTCGATCCAAGCCGAGTCACTCCCTGAGCCGCTCAGTGGCGGGCTACTCCCCGCTGGATCCAGCCAGACCTTCGTGGGCCGGAATGCTCCCCAACCGCCCCGCTTGGTAGTCCTCGAACGCTTTGAGGACTTCCGACTTCGTGTTCATCACGAACGGACCCATCCACGCGATCGGCTCGCGGATGGGGGCCCCGCCGAGCAGCAGCACCTCCAGGTCATGCGTTCGCGAATCCTGCGTGGCGTCAGCGGCGAAACGGATCTCGTCGCCGGGGCCGAACACCGCCAATTGCCCGTCATGGATCGGGGTCCCGTTGACGCTGCCTCGGCCGGCGAGCACGTACAGCAGTGCGTTGAAGCCCGGCGGCCAAGGCAGTTGTACCTGCGCGCCCTTGGAGACGGACACATGGGCCAGCGAGATCGGAGTCGTCGTGACACCTGGGCCCGTGATACCCCCGACCTCCCCGGCGATAACCCGGATCAAGGCACCAGCGTCGGCGGTGGTCGCGAGACCGACTTGACCGGCCCTCAGGTCCTGATAGCGCGGAGTTGCGAACTTCTGCGCCTTGGGCAGGTTCACCCACAGTTGGACGCCGTGGAACAACCCACCAGAAGCGACCAGGTCCTCAGGCGGTCGCTCGATGTGTAACAGCCCCGAGCCGGCAGTCATCCACTGGGTGTCTCCGTTGGTGATCAAGCCCCCGCCGCCGTGGGAGTCGGCGTGCTCGAACGTGCCGTCGATGATGTACGTGACCGTCTCGAAGCCCCGGTGCGGATGCCAGGGAGTACCCTTCGGCTCGCCCGCGCCGTAGTCGACCTCACCCATCTGGTCCATGTGGATGAAGGGGTCGAGCCATTCCAACGGAACTCCCGCGAACGCGCGGTGGACCGGGAAACCCTCCCCCTCGAACCCACGGGGTGCCGTGGTGATCGAGCGGACCTGGCGCGGAACAGCTGGCACGTGGGACACGCGCGGCAGAACGGTGACATCGTCGACAGTGATCGCTGGCATGGAATGCCTCCTTCACACAGATGCAACCTAGTTGAGGGTACAACTATTCCCTCGAGCTGACCAGACCACGCGTCGTTCCAGGTGCCACTGCGGCTGAAGCGTCTCGTCGGACCCACGGCTTCGTGGGTAGGCCGCGAGACTGGCCCGAAAGCCGCTCGTGTACGCGGTCGCCGCAGAAGTGGGCCGCGAGGTTAGAGAACGTGCACGAGGTTAGAGAACACACGTGTGGCTTCTCTAACCTCGTGCACGTTCTCTAACCCGAGCGATTTCAGCCCGGCATTCCTGCGCCTGAACGGGCGGCCAGCGACGGCCATGGACCACTAACGGGAGCGATTTCCGCCCGGCATTTCCCGCCTGAACGCCGACGCCGGCCACGGCCGCGGATGCCTAACGCCGAACGCACGACCCGCGTGTCAATCCAGGCGATCGACATCAGCCCCCCGGTTGGAGCGCAGCAGCCGCCTGGCTGGGTTCCGGCGAGGCCGAGGCGTCCGGCGTCACATCCGGCGAGGCGGAGGCGTCCGGGGTCGGGGTAACCTCCGGCAGTGGCTCCACGTTCGCATCGGATTTCGCGATCTGCCGCTGCGCCTCAATGGCGCGGTTGATGGCATCCTCGAGGTCCTTCTGCGCCTTGCCGTAGGTGGCGAAATCCCCGTCGCGCAGGGCCCTTTCGGCGCGCTTCAAGGCCGCATCGGCGTCGGCCAGCGCCTTCGTGAGTTCCTGCTCGGGCGTCGACTTGTTCTTGTTGCCCTTGTTCTGGTTCTGCTGATCGGAGACCGAGGCACCCAGCACCTTGGCCAGCGCCTCTTCCAGATTGCGCTCGAAGGCGACCTCCTGGCCGAACGACACCAGCACCCGCCGCAACAAGGGGTACCCGTCCTGGCTGGCACGCACGTAGACCGGTTCCACATACAGGAACCCGCCGGCCACCGGCAAGGACAGCAGGTTGCCGAGTTCGACCTCCGAGCCGCCCCGCCGCAGCAGGGACAACTGGGTTGCCACCTCAGGATCGGACTCGAACGTGTTCTGCACCTGAAGCGGCCCCGGAATAACACTGTTGCGAGGCAGTTGCAGCACCCGCAGTTTCCCGTACCCGGGCCCAGGCTCGGAACTGGCGGACATGAATGCGGCCAGCGTCTGCCGTCGCACCGGCGAGAAGGTCGTCGTCAACGCGAACTCCTGCGACACCTGGTCAGGCATCCGCAGAGTCAAGTAGTACGGGGGCTGGGGTTTGCCCGCAGCCTGCTCCGTCGGATCTGTCGGGATGTACCAGAAGTCCTGTCCGGAGTAGAAGGACGTCGGATCCGTCACGTGGTAGCGGCTGTACACGAGGCGTTGGGCCTTGAAGATGTCCTCCGGGTAGCGCACGTGTGCCTGCAGATCCGCGGGCATCTCAGAGGCGGGTTTGACCGTATCCGGGAACACCTTCTCCCACGCCTGCAGGATCGGATCCGACTCGTCCCAGGCATACAGAGTCACCGTGCCGTTGTACGCATCCACCACAGCTTTCACACTGTTGCGCACGTAGTTCACGTAGTCCTGCTCGATGTTCACCTGCCGACGCACCGTGAGCGAGTCGCTGGTGGCATCCGACCACCGCAGCCGCGCCGAATACGGGTAGGAGTCGGTGGTGGTGTAACCGTCCACGAGCCACACGATGCGGCCGTTGACCACCGCCGGGTAAGGATCGGAATCCACTCGCATCCACGGCGCCACGCTCTTGACCCGCGTCAGCGGATCGCGGTCGTACAGGATCTTCGAGTCGGGGCCGATCAGACTTGAGAGCAGGATGTTCGGCTCGGAGAACTTCGCCGCGAACATCAGTCGATTCAGCGGCGAGCCGACGTCCACCCCACCGGTGCCCGCGTACGTGTTGTTGCGCTGACCGGTAGGTGAGGTGTCGTCGGGGAAGTCCAGCTCGCGCGGTGACCCAGAGCTGCCAACGATGGAGTAGGTCGGTGACTTCTCACCGAAGTAGACCCGCGGTTCATCGATCTTCAGTTCGCCAACCGGAGGTATGTCCTCGGCGAAGAACTCCGGCTCGCCCTCGGTGTTCGCGCGGTTGTCGTACGCGGCTACCAGTCCGTAGCCGTGGGTGTAGACGAGTGTGTCGTTGGCCCAGTTGCGCTGGGCGGCGGGGACCGCGGAAAGGTCGACCTCCCGGGTGCTCACCACACCGCCACTACGACCATCGGGCAACTGGTAGCGGTCCACGTCCAAGGTGTCGGGGAACGAGTAGAAGGTACGGATCTGCTGCAACTGCCTGAACGTGGGTGAAACGATCGCTGGATCCAGTACCCGGATGTTGTCGAGGGTTCCCTTGTCGGCGGCCAGCGATGCCTCATCCGGCTGCCCGACCGCGGAGTACTCGTCGCTCTGCACGCCGGACAGGTTGTACGCGTCGCGAGTGGCCTGGATGTTCCGGCTGATGTAGGGCGCTTCCTTGCCCGGCTCGTTGGGGCGGACCTGGAACTGCTGGACGACCGCGGGGTAGATGCCGCCGATGACCAGGGCGCTGACCGCGAGCAGCCCGAGTCCGATCAACGGCAGCGTCCATGTGCGCCGGAACACGTTGAGGAAGAACAGCACGGCACACACGAGTGCGATGAACGTGAGGATCGTCTTGGCCGGCAGGATCGCCTCGACGTCGCGGTACTTCAACCCGGTGAAGCCCTCGACGAAGTCCTCCTGCTTGAGCGAGAGAGCGAAGCGGTCCAGCCAGTAGGCAACGGCTTTGAGCAGGCAGATGAGTCCGAGCAGCAACGAGATCTGGACCTGGGCGGCCTCGCTGGCCTGCAGGCCGCTCTGCAACCGGACACCGCCGTAGAGGTAGTGCACGGCGATCACCAGCAGTAGCGTCAGGAACAGGGCCATGAAACCGAAGCCGGTCAGGTAACGCAGGAACGGCAACTTGAACACGAAGAAACCCACGTCCAGGCCGAACTGCGGATCCTGGGTGCCGAACGTGCCGCCGTTGCGGAACATCAGCCATCGGGTCCACTCGGCCATCCCTGACAGACCGGCCAGCACCCCCAGGAACCCGGAGACCCCATACAGCAGCCACTTGCGGATCGGCTCGATGCTCTGCCGGTATCCCTCCATGCTCGCGGACAGGCGCGGGTCGTAGTCCGGGCGTGTGCGGTACGCGGTGAACATGCCCAGCCCGACGATGGCGGCCATCAGCAGACCGAACCCGACGAACAGGAAGGCCCGGACACCGATCACGGTGGTGAACACCGACGTGAAGTCCACCGACCGGAACCACAGGAAGTTGGTGTACACCGAGGTGAAGATCAGGAAGATGACCAGCAACCCGGCGAGGACGGCCAGCGTCATCGCGAGCACACGACCGCGCGGCCCCCGGCTGGGAGCGGGTTTCGTGGCGGTATCGAAGGTCACAGACCCAACCCTACGAGACCATGGAGACATGCACTCAAGGCCGGACCTCGAAAGCGTGATTCGCGATCTCGACCGCCATGTGGCCACCGACGGCTGGCAGCAGCCGCCGCGCCTGTTCGCCCTCGTCGACGAACCATCCGGCTACTCCGTGGTCGAGCAGGCGTGGCAGAGCAATGGCGAGGACGTGGTCGCCGACCTCTCCGCAATCAGCTGGCCGCCGGAAGTGACCGGCGCGGCGCTGAGCGTGCAGCGGGTGCTGGAGCCCGACCACGAGGTCCGGCTGACAGTCGCGGCCCTGCGAACCCAGCAGGTCGCGACGGCCTTGCGCTACCGGGCGTACGATTCCGACGACGCCGTGGCCATCGGACCCGGGGTGGTTCCGCGCCTCGAACGCGCTCTGTGGGACACCCTGCAGTAGGTACGCGCGCCGCCCGATCTGCGTGACGAAGTTGTGCGGGTCCGGCGGACGTTGTGACGAGGGTGCGGGGTCCCACGGGCGTGTCGCCCGCACCCTCGTCACAAACCGATGAAAGGTCCCGCACCTTCGCAACAGAGACCGCTGCCCGGGCGCCGAGGTGACTCAAGCCGGACAGGTCGGCCCCAGCCTTGACTCAAGCAGGACATACCGGCGGCGCCAGCACACCTTCGAGCACGTCGCGCGCCTGCCCCAAGGAGTCCACGGCCGCCACCTGCAGACCATCGGGGACGTGGCCCACGATCTCGTCGCAGTTGCTCCTAGGCGCCAGGAAGAGGCTCGCCCCGTTCTCCTTGGCGGCGGTCAGTTTCTGCCTTATCCCACCGATGGGCCCGACCTGACCGTTGTAGTCCATCGTGCCGGTGCCAGCCACCCGCTTGCCGTCGATGAGGTCGCCCGGGGTGAGTTTGTCGACGATTCCCAGCGAGAACACCAGTCCCGCGCTGGGCCCGCCCACATCGTCGAGGTTGAAGTCGACGGTGACCGGGGAATCGGCGATGACTCCAAGCCCGACGCCGATATAACCCTTCGCAGGGTCATCCGGATTCGCTGCCGTCACCATGGACACCCTCTTGTCGCCGGAATCCCGTCTGATGTCCAGCGTCACCGACGCCCCCGGGCCGGCCTTCTGAACGATCCGGGCAAGCCGCTCGGGCCCGGCAACGGGGGTTCCGTCGACCGACAGCACGACGTCACCGTGTTCCAGCAGCCCATCCGCCGGAGAGTCCGGCAGCACCTCCAGCACCCAGGGCCGGGTCTGCACGGGTTCGCCCACCTCCCGCAGGGCGGCGATCCGCGCCTTCTCCTGGGAGTCGCTGAACTGGTCCTGTCCTACTCTTTGCGCCTCGTCGCTGGATGTGTCAGCGGGGTACAGCAAGGACGTGGGCACGAGCGCGACGGCCGGATCCAGCCAGCCCGTGAACGCTTCGATCAACGCCAGACCCCCATAAGGCCCCCCGCGCTCGGAAACCGTGGTCATGTCGAGTTGGCCGGTGGTCGCGAACACCTCGGCGCCCTGCACATCGATGATCGGCATCCCATCGGAATCGCCGAGCACATCGAAGACGGGCCCAGGGGCCAAGCGGACGTAAGGGACCGACACCAACTCCATCGCCCCGAGCACGACCAACCAGCAGGCCAGCGCCAGAACGACCACTCGCTTGCGGGGCGTGTCGAACCAGCGCTTCACCGATCCGCCTGCAGCGCCCGCCGCAATGCCCGCATGTCCTTTGCGCCGCGGCTGCGCTCTGAGAACCGCAACCGCCACCAGGTCACGGCCACGACCATCAGAGCGGGCACCCACCACAGCAGCACGGACATGATCACAGGGTACGTGGCATCCCGCCGGCACCTGAAGGGCTTCGCCACCGCAATGGCCGGCGACCTGGTGTCTCCACCGGGGCGGGCAGCCGGCAGAGACTGCTGCAATCCCCGGTTCCTGTTCCACCCAGGGCGTAACGTCCGCGCTGGGGTGCCCACCGTGGATCGTCGTAGCCTAGAGGCCTGACCAGTACGACAGACAGGCGGACCTGATGAGCGGCAACCTCCCATTCGGATTCACCCCCGGCCCGGATGACCCGAAGGACGGCGGCTTCGACATGTCGCAACTCGGCGCCATGCTCCAGCAGTTGGGGGCGATGCTGCGCAGCGGTGGTAACGATGTCAGCGGCCCGGTCGACTGGGACCTGGCCCGCAATCTCGCCCGTCAGACGATCAGCCAGAAGGGCGACCCCTCGGTCAACGACAACGACGTGCGCCGGATCGGCGAGGCCTTCGACCTCGCCCAACTCTGGCTCGACGAGGCGACCAACTTCCCGGCCGTGGCGGGCACCCCGGCGACGTGGAGCCGCAGTGAATGGCTGGAGAACACCTGGCCCGCGTGGCAGCAGATCATCGAACCGATCGCCGACGGGGTGCAGCAGACCCTCACCTCGATGCCCGATATGGGCCAGATCAACCTGGAGGACCTGGGGATCCCGGGCCTGGCCGAGAACCTTCCGGCGGACATGCCTGACCTCAACCAGTTGGCCGGGCCGCTCATGAACATGGCCAAGCGGATGGGTGCGGCGATGTTCGGCGCCCAAGTGGGCAATGGACTGGCCACGCTGGCCGACGAGGTGCTCGGCGCCAGTGATGTCACCGTGCCGCTGACCGGTGACGGCAGGCCCGCGCTGGTCAGCGAGAACGTCAAGGCGTTCGGCGCGGATCTGGACGTCGAACTCAATGACTTGTACCTGTTCCTCGCTCTGCGGGAGGCGGCCCACCAGCGGCTCTACGCACACGTCCCGTGGCTGCGGACCGCCGTGGAAACCGCCGTTCGCGCATACGCTTCCGGCATTTCAGTGGATACCGGCAAGATCCAGGAGGCCCTGCAAGGGATCGACCCCAATGATCCGCAGGCGATGCAGGAGGTCATGTCCTCCGGGGTGTTCGAACCCGCCGAGACCGAGGAGCAGAAGCAGGCGCTCGCCCGGTTGGAGACGCTCCTGGCACTGATCGAAGGCTGGGTCCAGGACGTGGTGACCGCCGCCATCGACGACCGGATGCCCTCAGCCGGCCGGCTCGGGGAGACCATGCGCCGCCGGCGCGCGTCAGGTGGACCAGCCGAGAAGACGTTCGCCACACTGATCGGCCTGGAACTGCGCCCCCGGGCACTGCGGGAGGCGGCGGCGCTGTGGGGCCAACTGCGCGAGACCCGCGGTATCGACGGCCGGGACGGTGTGTGGCGTCACCCCGACTTCATCCCCACGGCCGAGGATCTGGCCGACCCCACTTCGTGGCTCAAGGACACCGGCGAACTTGACGGCTAACTGTTGTCAACAACCAGTGCATAACCGAAACTCCTGATCAGCGGGCGCGTCTGCGCGACACGAACGGCACCCCCCGGATCCCTGTCCCCACTCGCCCACAGCCGCATCGACAGGCCATCCCCCACCAATCCACAGGCTCGTCCACAACGGTGGAAATCCACGTCGGATTTAGCATGGACGCCGCTGTCGGGCAGCCCATAACGTCAGTCGTGAACGAGGCCCCCGAGAGGGAAGCGGACCGCAGGGGAAGGCGGGAAGCCGAACACACGGGGGCCTCGCTCTATGTGCGCGCACAGACTTCGGCGACCGGCTTTGTGACGAAGTTGCTGGTCGCGGCGGGTGTTCTGTTACGAAGGTGCATGCGCCACGCCGACCGCACCCCGCACCTTCGCCACAAGGCGTGTCCCGGCCCCGCACTTTCGTAACAGAGACGCGGACCGTGCGGCACGCCGCCCCACCGGATTCAGCGGTCCTCGAACACCGGCGGCCTTCGCTCGCGGGCGGCCGCGAGTCCCTCCTGCACGTCAGCCGTCGTCATGGTGATCGGCTGAGCGAGGCCTTCGAACCGCAATGCCTCGGCAAGGCTGTCCGGTGGGCTCGGCCGCAGCCCTCGCTTCGTCAGTCGCACGGCGATGGGGGCGTTGGCTGCGAGATCCCTCATCGTCTCGAGAAGCTCATCTGCGGCGACCTGCCGGGTCGCGGCCCCGCACGCCAGCATCTGATCGGCGTCCAGACTGCGACTGGTGAGCAGCAGGTCGCGCGCCATTGCCGGTCCCACCGCCCGGGGCAGCAGGTAGGTGGTCCCCATGCCCGCATGCAGCCCTAGGCGGGTGAACGGCACGCTGAACCGCGCCCGGGCCCCCACCCAGCGGATGTCGCACGCCAGCGCCAGTGCCGCACCCGCCCCCACCGCGGCACCCTCGATGAAGGCGACGGTGGGGACCGGGAGTTCCGCCACGGACAACCACGCCGCGTAGAAGTCGTCCATTCTGCGGGTCAACTGCGCGACCTGGTCGGCACCATTTGCCGCCAGCCACGCCAGGTCGCCGCCCGCGCAGAAGGCCTTCCCTTCACCGCGTACGAGTACTGCCCGCAGTCCCGGCAGCGTTCTCAACCGGCCCATTGTCAACGACCAGGCCCGCGTCATGGGGTCGGACATGGCGTTGCGCTGGTCGGGGTTGGACAGGATCACCTCCGCGATTCCGGGTTCGTGCCACCGGACGATGAGGTGGTCCTCGCTGGCCGTCAGTTCCGAAAGGGGTGGGGTGAGTGTCATAGCCGCACCATAGCCACGTAGCATTTCGGCGAAGTATTACCGCACAGACCCCGGTGGGGCGAAGAGGGAGTTGAAAATGGCTGAGACCTACGAAGGCGAAGGCTACTGCGTCAAGTGCAAGACCAAGCGTCCGCTGATCGGTGAGGTCCACGAGACCAATGGCCGGCGCATCGCCAAGGGCAAGTGCCCGGAGTGCGGCACTACGGTGACCCGCATCCTCGGCAAGGCGAACTAGTACCAGACCCTCAACGGCGGGCTCGGGGTGAACCGGGGCCCGCCGTTGTCATTGTGCGGGTAAGCCCACCGCCACCCTGGAAGTGTGGTTGCTCCCGCACCTGCGGCAGTTGACAGGTGCACCCGGGGTTGACCGTCCATACCCGCCACATGGGGCCCGGACACGACCGGTCGAAGATCGTCTCCAGACCGACCGTGTGCGGGGAGTCTGCGATGTGCGCGATGGCACCGGCCGCCAGCATCAACTGCGCCGGCTCATGCCAGGTCGCCACCGACGTCGCTTGGGCCACCAGGGCGGTCCAATCACCGTCAACTTGCGCCCACGTCCGGTCGATGCATTCAGGACATGGACCACGGGCCACATCCAGCACCGGCCCCACGTGCACTGCGCTCGTCTCGAACCACACCGGTATCAGTCGGTGTGCGACCCTGGGCGCTGCGACCAGACAGGGCAACTGCCCTTGCGGGTAGATGACGATGTCAGCTCCGGCATCGAGCTCGACCCCCGCCTCCCGCAGAGCGTCACCCAGGTGTTCGCCGACCAGACCTCCGGCGTGAATCGCAACTCGCAACGGCGCACGTGGCTCGTGGATCAATCCGACCTCCAGCATCCGGTCGAGCAATTGGTCGGCCCCGGCGGGATCGACGCCGAGACCGGCGGCCGACTCCAGCAGACCCGCTCGCGATCGCGTGCCGTTGATCAGTCGCAGCCACTCCGCCACCCTCGGCGGAGCCCCCTCGACGGACACCCCATGGGTTCCCCATCCGATCTGGAGGACCGTGTCGCTGCGCCACGCCACCAACGGATTGCCCACCAGTTTCGGATTCATGGCGCCGATCATGGGCTACCCGGCCTGTGGATCGTCGTCCCCGTCCACACCCTGGACGTGGTATCGCGCGCACTCAGTGCAACCGAGCCGCCCGTTCGGCGCCACGGTCGGCTGCCTTGGCCAAGGCGAGGAGCCCAGTCACCCACTGGTGGCACCGGCTCGCGGGCGCCGAGCCCCCACAACCGCAGCACATGTCGGCGGTGGTGCGCCGTCAGGATCCAAGGCAGAATCGGGACCATGGCCGACGATCGCAGTGCGATACCCAAGCGGGCGGTCGCACGCACTGCGCGCATGGCCAGTCTTCCGCTCGGCTACGCCGGCCGGACCGCATTGGGCATCGGCAAGCGGATCGGGGGCAAGCCCGCGGAGATGGTGACCACCGAGATCCAGATGCGCACGGCCGAACAGATGTTCCGGGTACTCGGCGAACTCAAGGGTGGCGCCATGAAGTTCGGACAGGCGATGAGCGTGTTCGAGGCGGCCCTGCCCGAGGAGATGGCCGGTCCGTATCGGGACACGCTGCGGCGCCTGCAGGACGCCGCACCTCCGATGCCCGCACAGACCGTGCATGAGGTGCTTGCAGACCAACTGGGGTCCGACTGGCGCGACCGCTTCAGCGAGTTCAACGACGACCCCGCGGCCGCGGCATCCATCGGGCAAGTGCACAAGGCGGTGTACCGCGACGGCCGGGAAGTGGCGGTGAAGATCCAGTACCCGGGCGCGGGAAAGGCCTTGATGGGAGATCTGAACCAAGTGGCCCGGATGGGTCGGATGTTCGGCGGGATCGTGCCGGGGATGGACGTCAAGCCACTGCTCGACGAACTGCGCGCGCGAGTCGCGGAGGAACTGGACTACCTCAGGGAATCTGACTCGCAACGTGCTTTCGCCGTGGCCTACGAAGGCGACCCAGAGATCGTGGTGCCCCACATCCTGGCCGCGGCACCCCTGGTGCTGGTCAGCGAGTGGGTGGATGGCATCGGGCTGTCCCACATCATCGCCGACGGCACACGAGCCGAACGCGACCGCTACGGGACGTTGTACAACCGCTTCCTGCTGTCCGGCCCTGCCCGCGCGGGGCTCCTGCACGCGGACCCGCACCCGGGCAACTACCGCGTGACCGCGGACGGGAAGCTCGCGGTGCTCGACTTCGGAGCCGTCGCTCACCTGCCCGGTGGACTGCCATCGGCAATCGGACGGCTCCTGCGGATCGCACAGCTCCAGGACGCCGACGGCGTCTTACAGGGCTTGCGTGAGGAGGGGTTCATCAAGCCCCACATCATGCTGGACGCTCAAGCCCTGCTGGACTATCTGACACCGCTGGTCGAACCGGCCCGTTACGACTCGTTCCACTACACCCGCCATTGGCTGCGTGGCGAGTTCCTGCGGATGAAGGACCCGCGCAGTGAGGAGTTCACGATCGGCTTCAAGCTGAATCTGCCTCCGAACTACCTCCTGATCCACCGGGTGTGGCTCGGATCCGTGGGCGTGCTGTGCCAACTGGACGCCAACGTGGCCTCCCGCGCAGAGATCGAACGGTGGGTCCCGGGGTTCGCCCCACAATCCGCCTGACCGCGTCCAGCTGGCCACTTGCTGGTCGGACCGCGATTGTGACGAAGTTGGGCGCCCGCAACTTCGTCACACAAGCCGGCGTCCTCGCGGACCTGGTACGGCTGCTGTGAGAGGTAGGCATGCGCTCACGAACGGCCCAACCCACCCACCTCCGCCTCGTGGCTCAGGCAGAGGCCAGCACCGCGTGGATCCGGCGAGTCATCTGCTGGCGCATCTGCTCGTCACGGACGTCGGCGTCCTTGGGCGGACGGCCGTTGCGTTTGGGTGATGGGACAGGTGAACCGGCGAGAAACAACTCACCGCCCCAGACGCCACAGCTCTCCTCGCGCTGCAGTGCGCCGACGAGACACTCCCTCCGCAACTCACAGCCGGCGCACAAGGCTCGCGCGCGGTCGATGTCATCGGCCACGTCGGAGAACCACAGGTCGGCGGGACCCGTCGTGCATGGGATCTCGATAGTCATTTTCACCTCCATCAGGACAAACAAAAAGGCCGCGGTTCGCGCCGCGGCCTCAGGACTGGAACCAGCCCTAATCCGGACGCACCTGCCCAGCAGCAGCCGCGAATGCTGCCCCATCGAACGGGTTCGTGCTGAACATCGCTGGCTCCTCTCGTGATACGTCCTGGGACAGGCTACGTGCTTGCCGCCTACTTGGCAACGGGGTTTTCAGCCACGATCGCCAGCAGTTCGTCACCGTGGTCGGCGACCACCGCCTTGTGAATGCCACGCACCCCGGCGAGCCCGGCCCGGTCGGTCGGCCGGGTCCGGGCGATGCCGATCAGGACTGCGTCCGTCGCGACCAGGAACGCCGGGACCGCCTTACCGCTCACCTGGCGACGCTGGGCCACCACCGCGGTCCGCCAGTCCCGCAGAGCTTCCACCAGCGCCACGGAGATATCACTGGGACATGAACGGCACGTGCCCATCGCCCGTTCGACACCACTGCTCAACCGCTTCCCGCACACCTGACACCCCGCCATGGCGGCCGCTGGCTTCTTCCTGACCGGTTGCGGTCGGTGGCCCTCGGGCAGGAACCGGGAGGGTTGCCGCTGTTCACGACGGGATCCGCTGGCCGCGTACGACAGTTCGAGGGTGTCACGGGCCCGTGTGACACCCACGTAGAACAGGCGTCGCTCCTCGTCCACATCGACCATCTCCCCCTGATACCGCAGTGGCAATCCGCCTTCGTAGAGGCCCGGCATGAATACGGCATCCCACTCGAGCCCTTTGGCCGAATGCAGGGAGGCGAGCGTGACAGCGGCCGCGATGGGGGCGTCGTCGTTGTTCGCACGTTCGTCCAGATCGGCGACGAGGGTTTCGAGGCTGGAATGGCTGCGGGCCAGTCCGACCAGGGCCGCCAACGACTCCCACTCTTCGCGTTGGGCCTGTCCGAGCGGGGGTGTCGGGGAGTAGCCCACGGGTTCGAGTGCTGCCGCCGCGGCGTCGGCGACATCACCGGGGCCGGGCTGTTTGGCGGCCACCCGTAGCAGTGACACCGCGCGTTTGACTTCGGGACGCTGCATGAATCGGGCACTGCCGCGCACGGTGTAGGGGATGCCCGACGCCTGCAGTTCCCTCTCGAAACGGGCCGTGGCCGCGTTGATCCGGACCAGGACGGCGATCTGTTCGGCCGGGGTCGTCGGCAGAAGATTCTTGATGGCCTCAGCGACCCCGGCAGCTTCAGCCTGTTCGCTGTCATATACACGCGACTTCACGTCTTTGACCGGCGACCGCTGGGAGACCAGATGGAGCCGACCACGGACGTCCCCGGTGGTGAGGACTCTGTTGGCCAGATGGATGATCTGCGGTGAACACCGATAGGACCGGGTCAGATGCAGAACCGAGGCCCCGGGCCATCGGGAAGGGAAGCCCAGGAGGTACTCGCTGCTCGCCCCGGCGAAGCTGTAGATCGTCTGCGAAGGATCACCGACCACGCACAACTCGTCCCGGCCGCCGAGCCATCCTTCGATCACCCGCTGCTGCAGCGGTGACACGTCCTGGTACTCGTCCACTGTGATCCACCGGCACCACTGCCGCACCTGCTCGGCAATGGTGGGGTTGTCCGCGATCAACCCGGCGTTGAGCAGCAGGATGTCCTCGAAGTCGAGCACGCCCGCCGCCGACTTGGCGTCTTCGTAGCCGTGGTAAACCTGCGCGAGCCTGTCTCCCAGCACACCGTCGGTGCCCACTTGCTCCGGGCCGTGACCGACGGCCTTGGCACGCTCGATCTCACTGGTCACATCGCGACGACCCGCATCGTCGAGTCTGATCCCCGCACGATTCAACGCCGCAGTGACCAGGCCGATCTTGGACGCCTGAATGCGCGGCAACTGGCCGCCCACGGTCCCTGGCCACATCCACTGAAGCTGTCGCAGCGACTCCGAGTGCACAGTTCGTACCCGGACGCCGGAGACCCCCAATGAGCGCAGTCGGCGGCTGAACTCGCCGGCCGCCCGAGTCGTGAATGTCACGACGAGGCTGCGACGAGGGTCCATCGCGGCCGTCTCGACACCGTAGGCAACGCGGTGGGTGACGGCGCGGGTCTTGCCGGTACCGGCCCCGGCAAGCACTACCACCGGGCCGGATATCGCCTGGGCGACTGCTCTTTGCTCAGGATCGAGTGGTTCGAGGATCTCTTCGGGCTGCACCACCCGATCCTCACATCCGGCTACGACACGGTGACCAACCGGCCATCGTGCGGGACTCAGACTTCCCCCGGGAACCACCGTCCGGACTGAAGCCGCATCCGACGCGCGAGACCGACGGTTCCGCCAACGGGCTGTCAGGACCTGCTCGGACGTTGCGCCAGCAGCAGGGTCGGGCCAGTTGTGCACAGGGTCGGGGTTTGCCCGGTGGGTTTGTCGCACCCCAGTCATAGCCTCGGATCATGGGCAGGGGGCATGTCGTACCCCTGATCCACAATGTGGGTGTGTGGTTCCCGGGCCGTGTGGGTCCGGTCGTGTGACGAGGATGTGGTTCTCCCCACCCGGTTTCGGTGTGGTTGAGGTGGCGGGCGCGCCGATGCGCCGGAACAGTCTTGGGCGGCTCGATCCGGGGAGGTGTGATGTCCCAGCCGGGGTTCTTCGAACTCTCCCGGCCGGCGCTGCGCCGGGTCCAGTTACGCGACGAACTGCCCGGCGACCACCCGCCGGACTTGGACCGGATCTCCGCGTTGATCACCGCGCTGCCGGACCCGGGGGATCTGTGCGCCGAGGAGCACGCCGGATCACTGGCCGCGGCCGCGCGGATCCGCACCCAGATCGACGCCTACCTGACCGCGCTGGCCGGGGCCGCCGATACCGCCGGCAGCGCGCAACTGCTGCGCTCGGGTACGACCGGGATGATGGTCGCGACCGCCACCACCACCGATCCCGCGACCGGGTCCGCCACGGTGTCCCGGGCCCGGGCCCTGCGCGGCCTACCAGTCGTGGCGGCCGCCTACACGACCGGGCGGATCAGCACCGCCCACGTCGGCGTGATCTGCGCCGCGGCCGGGCGCATCGACGGGTTCACCGACCTGCAGCAGCCGGTGGTGGAGGTGGCCGCGGGCACCGAACCCGGCGAACTGCGCCGGATCCTGCAACTGCTGGCCGACCAGTGCCACCCCGAGGCCCTCGACCGCGACCACGACACACAGGTGCGCAAACGGTCGCTGGCGCTGTCCCCCACCCCCAGCGGCAAGTGGCGCCTGGACGGGTGGCTCGACGCCATCGCCGGTCAGCAACTCGCGGACGCCCTGGCCGCGTTCACCGACCCGCCAGCCCCCGGCGATCCCCGCACCCCCACCGCCCGGCGCGCCGACGCCCTGACCGACCTAGTCACCGCCGCGATGGCCAACACCCAACCCCTGGGGGTGTCCGGGCTGTCCATCCTGGTCGACGTCGAACACCTACCCGACGGACACCACGCCGCCCTCGACACCGGCCTGCCGCTGGGCCCGGCCTCCTTCGACCTGTACTCCTGCGCCGCGGCCTGCTCGGTGATCTTCGGTGTCCGCCGTAACAACACCTTCCTGCCGTTGGCGCTGGGCCGGGCAGCCCGGCGGGCCTCCCGGGCCCAATGGGCCGCCCTCATCGCCCGCGACCGCGGCTGCATCCGCTGCGGACGCTCCCCCCGCTACTGCCACGCCCACCACATCATCCACTGGAAGAACGGCGGGCTGACCGACGTGACAAACATGGCCCTCCTATGCTCCAGATGCCATCACGACCTGCACCACGGCAACTACACCATCACCATCGACGAACACGGCATCCCCACCATCACCAGCACCCGAGCCCCGCCCCGCAGAAACAGATAACGGGGTCTGGCAAGAGGTGAATCAGGTCCGGGCAGGCCAGCGAAGCGGCCGACGGTCCCTCGACCGATTGATTGCATCCAGGTGCTGCTACCTGCTCCAGGTGTGCGGAATCGGCTCGCCGAACCAGTCCGCAATCAGATGGTGTGCCACGGAGATCCGCGGCGGGATCCGCAGGTTGCCTGCGTCCGCAGCCGCTCGGAACTCATCCCTGCTCACCCAGATGGTCTCTGCGATCTCCTCGCCGTCGGGCTGCGTGGGCTGCGCATGGGTGGGGGCCGTGAACGCGATCATGATTGAGGAGGGGAACGGCCACGGCTGGGTTGCCCGGTACTGGACCTTCTCAACCGGTACGTGGACGCCGGACTCCTCCAGGACTTCCCGGACCACCGCCTGCTCGAAGGTCTCACCGGGTTCCACGAACCCCGCCAGCGTCGAATACCAGCCGTCGGGCCAGATCGACCGCCTCCCGAGCAGAGCGCGACCCTCGTCGTCGACGACCAGGACGATGATCGCCGGATCGGTGCGTGGGAAGTGCTCCGTGCCGTCCACCGGACACCGTCGCACCCAACCCGCCCGCACCATTTCCGTGCGCTGCCCGCACCGCGAACAGTACTCATGGACGGCATGCCAGTTGTCCAGTGCCGTGGCGGTCAGTGCTGCCGATCGCTCGACCTCGCTGAGACGGTGTGCGGTGGTTCGCAGATCCACCGCACAGGCAGTGCGTGCCCGGACGGCGAACCAGGGGACACTCCCGGCGGTGCCCAAGAAGATCGCGCCAGCCGGGTCGGAACCGCGGGGCTGGTCGTAGGCGATATGTCCTTTGTGGACGGTGACGACCCGTCGCTTAGGGTCTCGCCAGGCCGACGCGAGGAACTCCGGATCGAGCCGCCGGCTCTCGTCACGATCAAAGACATCCGGTTCCGCGGTGGGCCACACCAGGCAACCGTAACTCCTGTGTCAGGATTGGCGAGCATGGGCGATTTCATTCGGCAACTCACCGGTGTCCGGTTCCTCGCGGCCGCCTGGGTGATGCTCTACCACTTCCAACCCGCGCTGGCCGCCAGCGGGGTTCTCCTGCCTGTGATGCACGAGTTCCTGCGGCTCGGTTCGGTCGGCGTCGATCTGTTCTTCGCCCTTTCCGGCTTCATCTTGACCCACACCTATCTGACCCGGCTCGGCCCCAAACTGACCCGGGCGGGAAGCCTGAACTTCTTGTGGTTGCGCCTTGCGCGGGTCTATCCGGTGTACTTCCTGATGCTGAATGTGGCCGGACTCGCGGCGCTGGCCCAAGGCATCGTGACCGGCGAGGGAAAGCGCGAATGGATGACGGTGCCCTCGTACCTCAAGCAGGTCCTCATGATCCAGGAATGGGGCCCCGATCCGTCCCGTGGCTGGAACTTCCCCGCCTGGTCGCTGTCGATGGAATGGCTCGCCTACTTGTTCTTCCCCCTGCTGGCGCTCATCCTCTGGCGAATGCGCGACAGGCTCGCCCCCGCGGCACTGGCCGGCGTGGCGTTCCTGTGCCTGACCCCGTTGCTGTACATCGGCCTGACCCGTGACGACGACCCCTTCCTGGTGCACGGCTGGGCGAGCACCATCCGGATCGCGACCGAGTTCAGCGCGGGTTGCTTCACATACCTGGCCGTACGCAAGTGGCAGCACAGCGATCGGGCGGCGCAGTCCGCCGGGATTCTCGCCTGGGTGGTCCCGGTCGTGATCCTGGCCATCGCCGTGGTCATGGGCAACGTGCCGAGTCTGCAATGGGAAGGACTGCCCGACGAGGCCCCACGCGGCTACGTGATCATCATCCCGCTGCTGGTCGTGTGGCTGGGCGCGCTGGCGCTGAGCAACGGCCAGCCGTCGAAACTTCTCAGCACCCACGCTCTGGTGGTCGGCGGCTTCATTTCGTACTCGCTGTACTTGATCCACCTGGTCTGGTACGGCTTGTGGCGCGCCGGGATGGATGTAGTCGGCATCGACGGTGGACCGCTGTTCGCACTGAGCACATTGTTCCTGATCGCCTCGACGATCGCTCTGGCCTACATGACCTGGCGGTTCGTGGAGGAGCCCGCACGGGAATGGATGCGGGCCAAGGTGGGTGCCCGAAAGGTGCCCACCGAGGAAGCCCACGAGGCCCGGTAGCCCATGACGACCCTGCGCGCTGGCAGCTACAACATCCTGCACGGGATGCGGGTGCTGGGAGGAGCGCAGGAACGAGACGCCGGCGCATTGCACGAGAGTGTGAAGAGCCTGGACGTTGACGTACTGGGCATGCAGGAGGTGGACGCAGCACAGCCGCGCAGCGGCATGGTGGATCAGACGGCCGCGGCGGCTGCGGCGCTCGCAGCCGAGCACTGGCGCTTCATCCCGACCGTCGTGGGAACACCCGGACCGGGGGCCAGCTTCCGGCCCAGCACGGACTCCGACATCCGCGCGGCGCGGACGGGCCGGTACGAGGAGCCCTTGTACGGAGTGGGCCTGATCAGCCGGATTCCGGTGGCACAGTGGCACCACCTGGTCATGGATCCGGCGAAGGTCACCATGCCATTGCTGGTCCCCGGCAATCCCAGACCGAAGTGGCTGCGCGTGCCGGACGAACCCAGGGCGGCCGTGGCCGCGGTGCTCGACCTGCCCACGCCGGTGACTGTCGCCACGGTGCACCTGTCGTTCGTCCCCGTGTTCAACATCAGGCAACTGCGCAGGGTCAAGGCGTGGCTGGCGTCGCTGCCCCGGCCGTTGATCCTGGTCGGCGACTTCAACCTGCCGGGTCGCATCCCGACCCGTGTGACCGGCTGGACACCCGCCGACCTCGGTGCGACCTATCCCGTCTTCAGGCCGCGGGTGCAGTTCGACCACATCATCTCCGACGGGGTGGCGCCACGGGCCGCCGCGGTGCATGCGCTGCCTGTGTCGGACCACTGCGCCGTCACCGCCGACTTCGGCCTCTGAGCGCGGTCACGCGCTGCGATCCTGCTGACTAGCCTTCCTCAACCGGGCCGATGTCTGCCTCCCACTGGGCGAGGCTGGGCAGATCGGGCCTCACGACCACACCGTCGCGCACGTACACGAAGGAGGTCAGGACGTCCTCGGGCGGCACCCCGACCCGCCTGGCCCAACCAGCCCGGTACACCGCCAACTGCAGCGGGTCGGCGGTCTGGGCTCGGTTCGTTTTCCAGTCGACCACTTCCCAGACCCCGTCAGGATGCTGGAAGACCGCATCGATGACGCCGCGGACCACCATGCCGGCGACCTTCACGCTGACCTCGGTCTCCGTCGCGACAGGAACCATGTCCGCGTACACCGTGCGCCGATAGCCATCGATCAACGCGTCGAGTTCCGCATCGGGCACCAACTCGGCGTCCACTGCGGCTTCCCACTCAGGCACCAACGACAGTTGCTGGTGGGATGCGGCGACCCACTCGTGGAAAGCCGTGCCACGCGCAGCCGCTTCCGGTGTCGCGTATGGCATCGGCCGGGCCAGATCAAGGGCCAACTTCTCGGGATCACTGGCGGCGCGCATGAGCAGCGAAGTACTGATGACTGACGGGAGATCCACTTCCTGGGTGGGCAGCGATTGCTGGTACTCGCGCTCGATGACCGCCGCGATATCGGAGTCCATCCTCGCCAACCGCTGCGACTCCGCCAGTGTCAAAGGCCGCTCCGACTCCGGCGGGGGCGCCACCACCGTGTAGACCTCGTCGCGCGCGGGCCACTGCACGTCGCCGATCGCGGGCACCGGTGCCTCCTCCGAGGCCCGCTCGACCCACGTCCCGACATCCACCCCGGGGACGTCGGCGACGCAGCGCAGATACGAGCTCGGCTCACGCCTCTGACCGCCCGGCGACCACCAGTGTCCTGATGTGAACAGCACGTCCCGGGCCCGGGTCAGGGCCACGTACGCGAGTCGGTTCTCCTCCCATCGATCGTGCTGCTTGTACTGTTCCTTGAGCGCGTCGGCCGACTTCTTGAAGCTCTCGACGAACCGGCCCCCGGACGACTGCCACCCGGGCAGCGCCGGCAGCCGGCCGCGGTCCCCACGCAAGGGGTACGGAAGAGACTTGTAGTTCGTGGTCCACAAAGACCGCCCCTGCGACGACGGGAAGACCCCGGCGCTCAATGCCGGGACGAAGACACAGTCCCACTCCAGACCTTTGGCCCGGTGGACGGTCATGACGCGCACGGCCTGGCCACGGATGGGGAAGTCGGTGTCCGGCATCTCGTCGAGTTGCTCGGCGAACTCCAACCAGCGCAGGAAAGCACTCACGGACGGGTCATCGTGCGAACTGCGGTAGGCGGAGATCACGTCGAAGAGCGCCGCCAGCGCGTCGATGCGAGACGCTGCATCGGGCCCGAGCCTGACCTCGACAGCCAATCCGCTGATCTCGACCACCCGATGTGCGGCTTCCTCGACGCCCGACGTCAATGCTGAGCGCATCGCATCCAGACCAGCGGTGAACTCACGCAGGCGCGAACGGGCCTCATCGCTGACCGAGGGCCCAGGGTCGTATACCGCCTCCAGCAGGCTGACCACGTCGACCGGGTCGACCTCTGCCACGGCGCTGCGAACGGCAGCGTCGAAGTCGGTGGAATCGTCGCTCCGCTGGAAGCCGACGAGGGTTCTCGCGCGAGTTCCCAGCACCGCCAGGTCCGACGGGCCGATGCGCCACCTCGGTCCCGTGAGCAGGCGCACCAGCGCCCCGTTGTCGCCGGTCTCGAGTACGCACAGCAGGCTGAGCACCTCCACGACCTCCGGCAGGTGCAGGATCGACCCGAGCGAGGCCGCGGCGGCGGGGATGCCGGCCGCGCGCAACTCCTGCGCAACCAGCCGGACGTATTCGTTGGTGCGGCACAGGACGGCGATCTCATCGGCCGGCCGGCCAGCGTTGATCTGGTCGGCCACCTGCTCGGCCAGCCAGCGCACCTCGTCGGCCCAACTGTCGAACAGGGCAGCAGCGACCAGCCCCTGCTGATCACCGCCGGGTCGCAGGACCTGCACACCGGGATGCTGTGCACGGACATCAGCGGCCACCGCATTGGCGACATCGAGGATCAACGACCCCGACCGCCTGTTGATGCTCAGGGTCCTGGTCGGAGCCTGTGCGTCCGGTGCGGCGAAATGCTCGGGGAACCCGTCGATGTTCGCCACCGACGCCCCCCGCCAGCCGTAGATGGCTTGCAGCGGGTCTCCCACCGCCGTCAGCGCGAAACCATCGGAGAAGAGGTTCTGCAGCATCAGCCTTTGAGCCACGGACGTGTCCTGGTACTCATCTACCAGTACCACCGCGAACTGCTGTCGCAGTTGTTCGCGCACCTGTCCCACCTGAGTCACCTGAACCGCCAGCCGCATGAGATCGGCGAACCCCACCACAGCGTTGCTCGAACGATCGGCACGGACCTCTTCCACGACTCGGCTGGCCAGAATCCTCATCCGGGCGGCATCCCGCGCCTTGCGGGCGTCCACACACGAGTCCTGCTCGAGCGCATCGATCAGCCGCTGGTCATGGGCGCGCAACTCGGCCGGCGACACCAGATGCTCGGATAGCTCCTCATCGAGGGCTTGCACCCGGTCACAGACGGTCTTGATGACCGAGGTTCCCAGGTCCTCACAATTGACCGAACTGCGCGCCACGGCCCGATAGGTACCGACCGCGAGATCGGTCGGGCTCAGCAGGGCGGCTGACGGTTCCGCGCCGATCAGCAGCCCCCAGGCGGCCAGCAGATCCAGAGCGAACGAGTGGTAGGTCTGGATGGTCGGATCCGCCAGATCCTCCTCGTCCGGACCCCGCAACTGCGCAAGCAGTCCACCGACCCGGGCGGACAACTCACCGGCCGCCTTGTTCGTGAATGTCAGCCCCAGCACCTGTTCCGGTCGCACCGCACCGCTGGCCACCAGCCACACGACTCGCGCCGACATGACCGCGGTCTTCCCGGATCCGGCGCCGGCGAGGATCAGCATCGGGCCTTCGATAGGTGCCGAAATCGCCGCCCACTGCTCGTCGCTGGGCGCGAACCCGAGCAGCGCTGCAAGCCCTTGCCGGTTCACGGGTGCACCTCCTGCCCTCGCGGGTCGGCCGGACACGATGTCGCCACAACGCAGTTGCGGCACCCGGGTCCGGGCCGGGCGACCGCTAGTTCGGCCCTGATCCCGGCGGCTGCCGCATCCAGGACCGGGCCGAGCCACTCGCGGACGTCGGCAGTGTCCTGGCGCATGAGTTTGGCGCCGGTCTCGGGCTGCTTCTGCGGGGGATCATGGCGCAGGAACAGAAGTTGTGCGACCGACTGGCCGCTCGCGCCGAGCGCACCCAGTTCCGCCACCCAGCGATAGAGCCCCAACTGGATATGTTCGGCGACCTGGGCCCTGGTCACTGTCTTGCCGGTCTTGAAATCCGTGATCACCAGCTGCTCGTCGACGAGATCGACCCGGTCGGCCTTCCCCACCACCCTGATCGTCTCCCCGCAATCGAGCGGGAACTCAGCATCGAACGGCACCTCCGCCCCGACGAACTCGCCGGGCGTGTTCCGCATCCAGGTGAGCAGCCGCTCAGTGGCCTGTCGGGCCTGCTCGCGTTCGTAACGCGCCTGCCAGCCCGGCTCGTACCCGACCGCGTGCCAGACCCCATCCAGCACCTCGGCGACATCCTCCTCGTTCGGCGCGAGGTCACCTGCGGCCACGGCCTGGGCACACAGGTGCAGGATGTTGCCGAACGCCAGGCGGGTGGAGGCAGTCTCCGATGCCCGCACCCGCTTCTCGAAGAACCACCGGCGTGGACACTGCACATAGCTCTGGACCCCCGAAGCCGACAACGTCAGAGGCTGGGATGGATCGAACCACGGCGACTGGTTCTGAGTCCACTGCCGGTGACCCCACCATCGGTGAGGATCCGCCCAGGGAAAGATCGACAGGTCACGCGTGTCCTTGCACGCGGCCAGCCGCTGCAGTCGGTCCCAGACCGCCCGTCGCATCGCGGGAGACGTCTCGGGGTCATCGAGTTCCTGTCGCAGTCCAGCAACGACCCCGACTGGCGTCAGCGGGCGATGCGGCCGTCCCTGAACGGCGACCACCGGCCCGTCTCCGGCCGCCAGACTCATGAACGTAGACGGAGTGGGGCCTTCCTCCGTAGCGCTCTGGACCGCGCAGACCAGCACCGCCTGCGAGGCCCTGGTGCACGCCACGAAGAAGAGCCGGCGTTCTTCGAGAAGTTGTTGTTCGCGCCATCCCGTGGGAGGCGTGCCACTGGATCTGAACAGGTTCGCGCGAGCCCGCAGATCGGGCCACAAGCCCTCCTGGACCCCTGCCACCACCACCAATGGCCACTGGCTGCCCTTGGCCCGGTGCGCCGTGAGCAACCTCACCGCGTTGCGGTTCCACGCCTTCTGACGGTTCGGAGCGGCCGGGATGACCTGGTCGTCGATCTGCTCCAGGAAGTCCGCCACGGACCTGACTTCTTCGAACGCCCGGTCCATCTGCTCGGCCAAATCGAAGAGTTCCAGCACCGCGTCGAGCGCGCCGTTCGCATCCCTGGCCCGGCGCCCACCACCCAAGGCGTCCCTGCGCAGACGCTGCGGCCACGGCGTGGAGCGCCACACCTCATCCAGGATCCGCGACGTCGGCCAGCCTGCTGCAGTCCTGGTCCGGGCTACGTCCAGGATCTGTCCGAGAGCCGCGGCCGGTTCGGCGAGTTCCGTCTCAACGCCGGACAGGGCGTCCAACTGGCGCAGGCAGTCCACGATCAGTTGGCCGGACGCAGGCGGGGTCCCCGGCATCTGATCGGCGGCCCTCGTCCGCAGCAACCGCCCCAGGCGCGAGATCTGACGGGCGTCCAGGCCCGCAAGCGGCGAGCCCAACAGCGCCCTGGCCCGTTCTGGGGTCAGCCCGCCGTCGATATCCGCGGCCGCCCGCAGCACGTCCAGCAGCGGCCGCACGGCGGCGTTCAGGGCCAAGGGAATATCGTCACGGGCGATCTCGGTCGGGATCCCTGCAGCCGACAACGCCCGCTGCAGTACGGGGATGTCGCGCTGCCCGGAACGGACCAGCACCGCCATCTGTGACCAGTCCAGCGTCAGCCCGGGGAACACTTCGGAACTGCCCGCCCGGACCCGGCGCAACAGATCGGCGATGTGATCGGCTTGAGCCGACTCGGATTCGTAGGTGCGGACGGCGACCTGACCCTCGGCAGGTCCATATGCCTGCGGATGACGGTGCGCGTGGGTCTGATCGAAGGAGATGCCGGCCAGGGCGTTGTGGGGAACGACCCTTTGAGCGAGGGCGGCGATGACGGGGCCGAACCGTCGCGTGGAGTCCAGTGCGATGGTGCGGCAACTCGGCTCACCGAAGGTCTGTTCGAAGCGCAGGATGCCATCGGAGTCCGCGCCGCGGAATCCGTAGATGGACTGGTCGGGATCCCCCACCGCGATGACTTGGGCCCCGCTGAGGGCAACCAGTTCCTGAAGAAACGCAACCTGCGCCGGATCGGTGTCCTGGTACTCGTCGACGAACACAGTCCGGAGCGCCGCGACGGCCGGCGGCGGATCGTCGGTGAGCATCACGGTGGCCCGCCGGATCAACTCGGCGTAGTCCATGGTCCCCGCGAAACCGATAATGTCGAGGTACTCCCCGTAGACGCCGGCAGCGGCCATGAGCAGCGGGTCGTCGCCCCCGGCCGCTTGCGGTGACAGCCCCCGTGCTTGCACCCTCGTGATGAAACTGCGCAGTTGTTCGGTCAAGCCGCGACTATGGCGGGCCGGCTCCAGCTCTGAAGGCAGGTGGGTGCTCTTCCGCAGGATCTCGCGAAGCACGCTGTCCTGCTCAGGAGCACCCATCAGCCGCAGCCCCGGCTGCTGGGATTGCAGAAGCCGGTAGGCCAGCGCATGGAAGGTCGTTGCCACCGGCGCCTCCTGCGCCCCGGCGGCCAGACGTCGGCGCAGTTCTTCAGCGGCCAGCCTGCCATAGGTGAGCACGAGCATGGAATCGGCCCTCTGACCCTGGCTCAGGCGTTCGTGCACAGCGGCCACGACGACACTGGTCTTACCGGTCCCCGGGCCCGCTAGCACGCGAAGATGGCCGCGGCCGTGCTGGATCACCGCACGCTGGGCGGCATCCGCGACAAACTCAAACGCTGTCGGCTGCGGCCAATTGAGACGGACTGTCTGGGCCATGCGATCAGCACATCACACGGGTACGACACGGTCGGGTCACGGCTTCCACACCCCCGGGCGAATCGATTCCCCGCCGGTGGCGAACCGCGTATCCACAACCCCGGCGCGAGGCGTCGGTGTCGGCAGGCAACGGCATCAACGGCGTCATCTGACACGATGCAAAGGTGACAAGTGGCGATCCTCGGCCCGCGGCGTCCGACGCGGACGATGCGGCGGCCAGCGACCCGGCAGCGCGGGGCGACCACCCGACGATCCGGCTCGGAGGCGCCGGGATGTCCGAGGACGCCCGTGTCTCAGGACTGGACACCACTCGCAGTCTCGACCCCGCACCTGCGGCCGACCGAGCGTTCGCGCCGCCGGGCGACATCGCCGCCGGACGCGACGTCCACCGCTTCGGGCCGCCGCCTGAGGACTCCTCCGACGCCGACGATCGGTCCTCGGTCACCGAGGACCGCATGCAGACGCCTGTGCCGGGTCCGACCCCTCCCGCCGACCACACCCGTCCCCTGGCCGCACCGATCGGGCGCGACTCGGATCTGGAAACAGTGGTCATCGAGGCCGACATCATCCCGCGGCGACTGCGCAGGCCCATCGACCTGCTGCGACTGCTTTCCGCGTTCGCGACCGCCGCAGTGATCCTGGCGATCGCCTATTTCGCATCCGCGGCCGCGGCGGGCCTGGAGACGGATCTCACCAAGGCCTCGGACCGCATCCCGGGCATCATCATCGTGGCCGCGAACGTGATCGGGCTACTCGGCGTCCTCGCGCTGCCGATCGCCGCGGCCTTCGACCTGATGATCCGACGCCGTGGCCGGATGCTGGCCGAGGCCCTCGGCGGTCTGGTTGTCGCAGTGCTGGTCACTGCCGCGATCTCGTGGATCATCACTCGATACCCGAATCCCCGTCTGCTGCTGACCCTCACCGGCCAGGAGACCCCGGGGCAACTCCCGCCTTTGAATGCGATCCTTGCCGGCCTGGTCGCCTTCATCACGATCGCCAGGGTCATCGAACGCCCGCGCTTCGGACCGATCTCCATCCTCGTGGTCGCCGCGATCGTCCTGGCCAACATCGTCACCGGTGGCACCACTGCAACTGCCCTTGCGCTCTCCGTCCTGCTCGGCTGGGCGATCGGGCTGTCGATCCGGTACGCCTTGGGAACCCCGACCACCCGTCCCAGCGGACTCGCCGTGGCAACCGCACTGGAAGAAGTGGGTTACCCGGTGACAGTGCTTCGTGCCCACCGGGAGTTCAGCGCCGGCCGGCGCTACGTCGCCACCACCCGGTCCGGGGCGACCTTGAACGTGCTGGTACTCGACCGCGACCTGGAGGGGGCGGGTGTGGCCGCGAGCGTGTGGCGCACGCTTCGCGTCCGCGACGACAGCGCCCCGTCCCGGCTGAGCATGCGTCGCCGGCTCGAGCGCACGGCGCTGCAGGCCTATGCGATCCACGCCGCCGGTGCCCCGACCCCCGAACTGCTGGCCGCCGTGCAAGTCGACGAGGACGCGACCCTGCTGGCCTTCCCGCGCATCGACGGGCAGACCTTCGCGCAGATCGGGGCGGACCTGACCGACGCCGACCTCGACCAGGCCTGGCGCACGATCCGGTCCTTGCACGACCGCGGGATAAGCCACCGGTCGCTGACCGGCGAGCACCTGCTGCGTGACGACCACGGGAAGATCTGGCTGCTGCACGCCGAGGAGGGCTCGATCGCGGCCAGCGATGTGGCCCAGCGCGTCGACCTGGCCGAGATGCTGTGCACACTGTCGATGCTCACGAATCCGGACCGGGCGGTCGCCTCCGGGCAGCGGGTGCTCGGCCCCCTGCGATTGTCCAAAGCGCTCGGAGTCCTGCAGCCCATCGCCCTGTCCAGTGAGACCCGCAAGGCCATCCGCAAGCGCAAGGCCCTGCTGGTACAGCTGCGGGACCTGCTGCTGGAGATGTCGCCGAACCCCAATCCGGAACAGGTCGAACTCGAACGGCTGCGACCGCGCATGCTGTTCACCGTCGTGGCCGGCACCGTCGCCGGCTACATCCTGCTGACCCAGCTGGCCCAGGTGAATCTGGCCACACTCCTGCAGGATGCGTCGTGGAGCTGGGCATTCGTCGCCCTGATCCTCTCGGGGCTGACGTACATCGCGGCGGCGATGGCGCTCGAGGGTTTCGTGCCCGAACGCCTCCAGTTCTTCCGCACCTTGCAGGCCCAACTGGCCGCGTCGTTCGCCACGTTGATCTCCCCGCCGACGCTGGGCGCGGTGGCCGTCAATCTGCGGTATCTGCAGCGGGCCGGAGTCCACCCGGCGCTCGGAGCGGCGAGCGTCGGCGTCTCACAGGTCATGGCGTTCGTCGTGCACATCGTCTTGCTGCTGGGTTTCGGCCTGATCGCCGGCACCAGGCAGGAGAACGAGTTCAAACCACCGTCCTGGGCGGTCTTCGTGCTCCTCGGCGCTCTGGCCGTCGCGGTGGTGCTGCTGCTGATGCCCTATACGCGCAAGTGGCTGACCCGCAGGATCCGCCCGATCTTCCAGCAGGTCGGGCCACGACTGCTCACTCTGCTCCAACAGCCCCGCAAGCTGGGTCTGGGCATCGGCGGCATCCTGTTGCTGAACCTCGGCTACTGCGCCTGCCTCATCGCGTGTGTCTGGGCGTTCGGCGGTTCGGCGCCCTTGGCAGCGATCGCCGTGGTCTACCTGGCCGGCGCGACGATCGGGCAGGCGGCGCCCACGCCAGGCGGCCTCGGTGCGGTGGAAGCGGCGCTGGCGGCCGGCCTTACCGCCGCCGGAGTCCCGGGCGGGCTGGCGGTCTCATCGGTGCTTCTGTTCCGCGTAATGACCTTCTGGTTGCCCACCGTCCCCGGGTGGCTCGCCTTCAACTCGCTGCAGAAGAACCAACTGCTCTGACCGACCCCTCGGCACCTGCCAGGGCCTTCTGTGACGAAGGTGCGGGTTGCAGGCCTCGATTGTCACGAAGGTGCGCGGTTGCAGCCGCTCTGACCGCGCACCTTCGTGACACGGCCCGGTCACGGGCACCAACTTCGTCACAATCGTGGCTGCCAAGGCCCCCCACGATTCCAGGCGGTCGTGGCGGGGTGTCCCCTAGTAGTTCGGCTTCTCCGGCTCGACCTGGTTGACCCAGGCCACGACGCCGCCGCCGACATGGATCGCGTCGGCGAAACCGGCGGCCTTGACCAGCGCCAGCACCTCCGCCGACCTTCCGCCCACCTTGCAGTGCAAGACGACCTGCTTGTCCTGCGGCAACGTCGCAAGCGCCTCGCCGGCCATGAACTCGCCCTTCGGGATCAATACCGCCCCGGGGATGTTCACGATGTCCCACTCGTTGGGTTCGCGCACGTCGATAAGAACGAAGTCACGCTCCCCGCGCGCACGCTGCTCCAGCATCAACTGCAGTTCCTTGACGCTGATCGTCGAGTCCTTGGCGGCCTCGGCAGCGTCGTCGGAGATGGTCCCGCAGAAGTAGTCGTAGTCGATCAGCTCGGTGACCTGGACGGTCTGGGGGTGCTTGCGGATCTTGACCGTCCGGTATTCCATGTCCAGGGCGTCGTACACCATGAGCCGCCCCAGCAGGGACTCCCCCACACCGGTGATCAGTTTGACGGCCTCGGTGCCCATGATGGAGCCGATCGAAGCGCAGAGCACACCGAGTACGCCGCCCTCGGCACACGACGGGACCATCCCCGGTGGCGGCGGCTCCGGATACAGGTCGCGGTACTGCGGGCCCCGCGATTCCCAGAACACCGACGCCTGCCCCTCGAACCTGAAGATGGAGCCCCACACGTACGGTTTGTCCAGCAGTACACAGGCGTCGTTGACCATGTAGCGCGTGGCGAAGTTGTCCGTGCCGTCCACGATCAAGTCGTACTGCCCGAAGATCTGCAGCACGTTCGAGTTGTCGAGCCGCTCGTTGTGCACTTCCACGTTGACGTGCGGGTTGATCTCCGCGACCGAGTCGGCCGCCGACTCCGCCTTGGGCCGTCCGATGTCACTTTGGCCATGGATGATCTGACGCTGGAGGTTGGACTCGTCGACGACGTCGAACTCGATGATCCCCAGCGTGCCGACACCGGCCGCGGCCAGATACATCAGCGCCGGTGAACCGAGGCCACCAGCGCCAACGCACAAGACCCTTGCGCTCTTGAGGCGCTTCTGTCCGGTCATTCCGATCTCGGGGATGATGATGTGTCGGCTGTACCGCCTGACCTCGTCAACGGTGAGGTCGGCGGTCGGCTCTAGCAACGGCGGAAGGTGCACCGGCGGACTCCATAACACTTGGTTTGTAGGCAACAACGGTGCCATGTGCCCGCTTGTTCCACGACATCAGGGGAGCCTGCTCGGACCGAACCACCGGGTGGGGGCGGGCCTCGAGGTGGCGGGAGTCATCCCGGCGCGACATCGCCCGGCCTTCGCTACGAAGGTGCGGGCGCCCGTGCGTGCTCTGCTACGAAGTTCGGCGTGACACACCGCGTGAATCCAGGACCCATGTGACGAACCGCTCCCACGACGACGTACTTCGACCCGAAGGCGTGGGCGGCATAGGGCTCGAGGTCAAGACCGCGTGCGCCTGCCCCACCCCGTGACGACAGCGGTCTCGACACCTAGGCGAACGGTTCGACGAGGTTGCGCCAGGCCCTTTGCACAGGCTCGGGGTGCTCCATCTGCGACACGTGCCCGGCATGCGGCAACACCATGATCCGCGAATGCAGGAAGTGCCGGGAGGCCCGCCGGGCGGCTCGCTGGTTGACCAACTTGTCCTGCTGTCCGTACACGAGCAGAACGGGGACGTTGATGCGTTCCGCCAGTTTCCACGGGGCTTCGGGACCGCGGTCGAGATAGGTCGCGAGGACTCCCCGCAAGGCCGACTGGAACGCCTGGCCGACCCACGGCTTCGCTTCGAGCGACCGGGCGTCCTCCTGTGCCTCGGCAACCCGCTGCGGCGGCACGCACGTAGGATCCGCGTACACGAGATCGAGGGTGGCCCGGACACGCTGCTCGACCGGCAGCTTCGCGATCCTCGCCGCCAGCCGCGCCCCGACCCCGGGCATGGCCAGGACCGGTAAGTGGATGCTGGTACGCATCGGGAGCAGGTCGGGCAACGCCGGCGACACCAGCGTCATGGACCGGATCAGTTCCGGTTCCCGTGCTGCGAGCTGGACGCTGATGGCACCTCCCATCGAGTTCCCGAACAGGTGCACCGGTTCCGCGAAGCGCTGCCGGATCAGATCCGCCAGGACCACCGCCTGCGCCCGCGGACCGTAGTCCCCGCTGGGCGCCGGTCCGCTGCGCCCGAAACCGGGCAGGTCGGGAGCCACGGCATGCAGCCTGTCGGACAGCAGCCACATCAGATCGGTCCAGTTGCTGGAGTTCCCACCGAGGCCGTGGACGAAGACGGCGGGCGCTCCTTGCCCGCACTCCCGGACGAAGATCTCACCACCGGAAGTCCGGGTCAGCCTCCCGGGGACGCGCTCGCGTACGGTCACGTACCCAATCTAGTGACCTTAACGATTCGGACCGTCCAGCAGACGAGGTAACCTACTGGCGAGTAACATAGGTGTCTGTGTCCGTCGCCGAGCCCGCCCGCCGTGGGGTGAGAATGCCCCGGAAGGCCCGTCGCGAGCAACTGCTGGCATCCGCCCAGGAGATCTTCGTGAGCCGGGGCTACCACGCGGCGGCCATGGACGAGATCGCCGTGAAGGCCGGCGTGAGCAAGCCGGTGCTCTACCAGCACTTCCCGAGCAAACTCGACCTGTACCTCGCACTGCTGGAACAGTCCAGCGCGAACCTCGTCCGACGTGTGCAACTCGCCCTCGACGGCACGCACGACAACCATCTGCGCGTGCGCGCGGCCATCGACGCCTACTTCGCTTTCGTGGACGACAAGTCCGCTGCTTTCCGGCTTATCTTCGAAAGCGACCTCACCAACGAACCCGCTGTGGCGGCCATCGTGGAGGGCACGAACTTCCGCTGCGCCACGTCCGTGAGCCATGTGATCGCGGCCGACACGGGCCTGCCGGAGGACCAGGCGATGCTCGTGGCTACCGGCCTCACTGGCCTGGCACAGACATCCGCGCGCTACTGGTTGCGTCAGCAGGGCACGATCCCGCGTGATCAGGCCTCGCAGATCATGTCGGTGCTCGCCTGGCGGGGCGTCTCCGGCTTCCCGAAGACTGACGCCCGGACCTGAGACTGTGCGCCCTGCGCGAACGTGGCCCCGATGCCGCGCGCCGGGCACACCTGCCTGACGTAGTCTTTCGATGTGGCCAAAGCAGCAGCGAAACACCCCATCGAAGTCAAGATCGGCGTCCAGTACTCACCCCGTGAGATCAGCGTCGAAGTACTGGAGTCGGCCGACGAGGTGCGTGCGCTCGTGGAGGGTGCCGTCACCGACGGTGGCGTCATTCATCTGACCGACGTGCGCGGACGACAGGTCCTGGTTCCCGCTTCTGCCTGCAGTTACGTCGAGATCGGCTCTCCCGAGGCACGCCGGGTCGGGTTCGGCGCGGCGGAGTAGCAGCCCGCCCCGGTCAGTTCGACCCGGGCGGTGGCGTCTAGGCGTTGAGCCCCAACTGCCGCATCCGAGCCGCGTGCGCATCTGTGAGGCGCGCGAACATGCGACCGAGTTCGGCGAGGTCCGTGCTCCCCACCAGCAGTTCCCCCATCGCCTCCCGCTCTGCCGCCACTCGCTGCGATTGCGAGAGCGCCTCCCCCACCAGGCGACGACCCCACAGTGAAAGCCGGCTGGCGAGCCGTTTGTCCGCCGCGATCATCGTCCGCACCGTCGGCACCACGAACTGGGAGTGACCGAGATCCGCGCACACTTCATCGACGAGGATCCGGGAGTCCTCGTCGAGGAAGTGCCCGACCTCGCGATAGAAATCCGCTGCGATGCCATCACCGACATAGATCTTGACCAGTGCCTCCGGATAGTCCGCTGGCGCCGTCGACCGGTGGAAACTGTCGATCGCAACCACGAACGGACGCATCGCGCTCATCGGATCGGCACCCCGGGCCCGTAGCCCCTCCACCAGGATCTTGTAGTGGCCGTACTCGCCGATCGCCATCTCGGTCACGGCCTCCCGGCCCGCCAGATCCGGTGAGAGCAACGCGTCCTGCGACAGCCTTTCGAAGGCCTCCAATTCGCCGTAGGCCAGAACTCCGAGCAGGTCGATGGTCGCCTCTTGGCGTGCGCTGTCCACGTGTCACAGGCTACTGCCAGTGTCCCGGCGACGACTCTAAGTGCGCCCGTGGAACAATGGGTACATCTAATACTGGAGAAGACCCTGAACGATCCAAGTTTCCAAGACCTCGGAGTCCGCGCGGAGACCGTTGCCTCCCTGGCCGAGAAGGGGATCACGCACCCCTTCCGCATCCAACAACTCAGCCTGCCACTGGCCCTCGATGGCCACGATGTGATCGGCCAGGCCAAGACCGGCACAGGCAAGACGCTCGCCTTCGGCATCCCGCTTCTCGAGAAGTTGAACGGTGACGCCACCTCGCCGCAGGCACTGGTGATCGTGCCCACGCGCGAGTTGTGCCTTCAGGTCGCCGAGGACATCGCAGAGGCCGGCAAGCAGGCGGACGCACGTGTTGTGGCCATCTACGGCGGCAAGGCCTACGAACCCCAGGTGGACGCGCTGAAGAAGGGCGTCGACGTGGTGGTGGGCACTCCCGGACGCCTCATCGACCTGGCCAAGCAGCGGATTCTCGATCTGTCGCAGGTGAAGTCCCTGGTACTCGACGAGGCCGACGAGATGCTCGACATGGGCTTCCTCCCGGATGTCGAGAAACTGGTCTCGATGGTTCCGCCGGTACGCCAGACGATGCTGTTCTCAGCCACCATGCCGGGACAGATCCTCAGTCTTGCCCGCCGCTACATGACCCAGCCGACACACATCCGGGCCACCGATCCCGGCGATGAAACGGCCACCGTCGAGGCGATCGAGCAGCACGTATGGCGCACCCACTCCCTCGACAAGCCCGAGTTGATCGGCCGGATCCTGCAGGCCGACGGCCGCGGCCGCACCATCATCTTCTGCAAGACGAAGCGCGCGGCCCAACGACTCGCCGATGACCTGCTGGAGCGCGGTTTCGCCACAGGAGCGGTGCATGGCGATCTGGGACAGGGAGCCCGGGAGAAGGCGCTCCAACAGTTCCGTGACGGCGATGTCGACGTGCTGGTAGCCACCGACGTGGCCGCGCGCGGGATCGACGTGGAGGCTGTCACCCATGTCATCAACTACACCTGTCCCGACGACGAGAAGATGTACTTGCACCGCATCGGTCGGACCGGTCGCGCCGGCTCCGAGGGAGTGGCGGTCACCCTGGTCGACTGGGAAGATCTGCACCGCTGGAAGATGATCGATAAGGCACTCGGACTCCCCTTCGCCGAGCCGATCGAGACCTACTCCACCTCCGAGCACGTGTTCACCGGGTTGGGGATTCCCACCAGCGTGACGGGGCGTCTGAAGCCGGCCGCGGCCACCGCGCCCAGGCCGCGTTCGGATCGCGGACGCGACCGCGGCGGGAAGCCTCGACAGGGCACCCGCAGCGGACAGCGCAGTCGCACCCGCGGCGAGTCCAGTGATCGGACGGACCGACAGCCTGCGACCGAGAGCGGCACCTCGTCGAAACCGAAGCGCCGGCGGCGACGCACCCGGCGCACTTCCGGGGGGACGAGCCAACCGAGCAGCGAGGGCCAGTAGGGCGGGGTTCCGGACCGCGATGAGTGCCGTGATCGCGAAGCGTTCACGGACCGCTGTTTCCCGGAGCGCAAGTGCACGCCCAGCCCCATCGGCCTCGGCTGAAGACGGGAAGTTCCATGCCTAACCGAACACCCGGCAACTGTCCGACCGCCGGCACCTGCCCAGACTGCTACCCCTTGATCCGCACGCGCATCCAACTGCGGCTCGAGCAGGCGGGACACTTCATCCAGACCCGGTCGGTGCGGCCCGGGGTGGGCACATACAGCATCGGCATGGCAAGGCGCGCCACCTGCACCATCGACACCACAGAGCGGCAGTCGCACTTGGTGCAGTGGAGTGCGACGCTGCCCATCGACGGCGGAATGATCTCGTCGCTGAACAACGCGCGCTTACCCTGCGGATCCGACATCCGGCGGCGGTTGGCCCTAGGCGTGGGGACTCTGCGCAGTGCGGCGGGACGTTCACTCATGATTGCTCCATCATCAACGCGGCCAACTCCCGGTAGGCCTGGGCGCCCCGCGACCGCCTCGCGGTCGACAGGATCGAACGACCGGTGCCCGGCGCCTCCGCGAAGCGCACCGAGCGGGACACCGGCGCAAGAACCGGCAGATCGTACTGCTGCTCGATATCGCTGAGAACGTCGCGGGCCAACCGGGTGCGGGCGTCGAACATGGTGGGAAGCACGCCCATGATGCGCAGGTCACGGTTCGTGTACCGGCGCACGTCGTCGATCGTCTCGAGCAGTTGCGCCACACCTCGATGCGATAGCGTCTCCGCCTGCATGGGGATCAACACCTCGGTGGCAGCCGTCAGCGCATTGATGGTCAGCACCCCCAACGACGGCGAGCAGTCCACGAGCACCACGTCGTAGTCGGAGGCGACCTCCGCCAGCGCCTCCCGCAGGACATACTCACGACCGGTGCGATTGGACAACTGCATCTCCGCACCTGAGAGCTCGATCGAGGCCGGCAACAGGTCCGGGCCCTCCGGCGTGCCCGTGATGGCCATCCGCGGACCCAGCCGCCCCAGCAGAACATCGTGCACCGTGAACTGGACCTCGTGCGGTTCGACGCCCATCGCGAATGTCAGACAGGCCTGCGGATCGAGATCGATCATGAGGACCTTCTGGCCGGCCTCGGCCAGCGCCGCGCCGGTGGAAGCCACCGTGGTGGTCTTGGCGACACCACCCTTCTGGTTGGCCACCGCCACGATTCGTGCTCTCACTGCCCTACCCCTGAACCTCGCCCCATACCCGAAGAACTATTGTGCCTCAGTGAGCACGCCTCGGTCGATAGTCCTGCCGACCGGGGTCCGGCGTGTCGGACTGCCGGACCTGCAGATCGCCACATTGCAGTCTCAGGGCGCGGGTAACGGGACCGTGCTGTGCGCCCCTGGATTCACAGGGAGCAAGGAGGACTTCCTGGAGTTGTTCACGGAGTTGACGCGTTGCGGGTGGTCGGTCGTGGCCATCGACCACCGGGGACAATTCGAGTCCGCCCCGCGATCGGAGTACAGCCTGGACGTCTGGGCCGATGACCTCTGCGGCGTCGCCGAACGACTAGACGGGCCCGTGCATCTGGTTGGGCACTCACTCGGCGGGCTCATCGCCGGAAAGGCGGCCGCGCGCTTCGAGTGGGCCTCGGTGACACTGCTGAACTCCGGCTCCGGGCCCATTCACCAGTCACAACACGACCGACTGCGGTTGCTGATCGCCGCGCTGGAGCAGTTCTCGCCCGAACAGGTCTGGGAGGCGAAGGCGGCCGCGGACCGGGCCAACGGCTGGGAGGCACCGAGCCCGGCGGTCGACGCCTTCCTGCGGGAGCGCTTTCTGCGTACCGACCCCAGCAGTCTCGCCGAGATGGCACGGATCCTGCTGCAGGGACCCGAACAGGACCTGCGCGGAGCCAATGGTCAGTTGCTCGTGGCCTTCGGTGTGCAGGATCCCGACTCCTGGTCATGGCAGACACAGGTGGATCTCGCCGCCCGCTGGCGAGCCCGACTGGCCACGATCCCCGACGCCGCCCACTCCCCGGCCGTTGAGGCCCCGCAGACGACTGCCGCCCTGCTGCTCGCCACACACGCGGACCACCGCACGAGCCGATGTGTAAGGACGACGCGTTCCGGGTATGCCGTTGACATGCGCATCATGACACCGTTGGAAGCAGACCCGCGGGCGATCCGCCGGGCCCGCAAGACGGTCAGCGACCAGTTGTGGGCCTGGGGACTGCCCGCGCTCGTCGATGATGCGGAACTGATCACCAGCGAACTTGTGACGAATGCCATCGAGCACGGCAACGGCCTCGTCGAACTGCACCTCAGCGCGATGGCCGACCGAGTGCGGATCAGCGTGCTGGACGGGGACCCGAGCCGGGTGCCGACGGTGGCCGGTGACCGCGGGCTCTCTGTCGGCGGCCGGGGGCTGGCCCTCGTCGAGAAACTGGCATCAGCCTGGGGATACGAGATCGGCGAGCAGGGCAAGGAAGTCTGGGCGGAACTCCCCCTCTAGTGGCCTGCGGCGGATTCGTTGCGGTCACGCCCCGCTCAGCTCGATGAAGCCGAAGACGGCATTGCCGATCAGTTGCACAGCGATGGCCGCGAGCAGCATTCCGGAGATCCGAGTCAACACAGTGATCCCCGAAGTACCCAGAACCCGCGCGATCACCGTGCTGAACCGCATCGCGAGGAAGAGCACCAGATGCACAGCCAGCACACCCAGCGCCACTGCTGCCAGCTCGATCCCGTTGTCCGCCTGCTGCATGAAGAGCATGACGGCCACGATGGCACCGGGTCCGGCGATCAAAGGGGTCCCCAGGGGTACCAGCGCAACGTTGACGTCGTCGGATGCGCTGATCTGCGAGCCCTTCCCCATGAGCAGTTCCAGCGCCACGATCAGCAGCAGCAGCCCGCCGCTCGCCTGTAGAGCCGGCAGCGAAACGTGCAGGTAGTCCAGGATCGCCCGGCCGAAGATCGCGAACCCGACGATCACCCCCAGCGCCGTGAGAGTGGCTTGCAGCGCCAGTCGCCGCATCTGCGCCTCACCGCGCCTGTGCGTCAGGGCCAAGAAGATCGGGACGATACCGGGTGGGTCCATGATCACGACCAGCGTGACGAACACCGAGCCGAACAGTTGCCAATCCACGCTACTGATCGGTGGGCGGCTCTGGGGCGCTGGGAGTCGCCATGACGTCCAGGCCCAGGATCTGCCGGGCCTGTCCGATGACGGCCGCATCGCAATGCAGGTCGTAGCGCCCGGCCGTGATCTGGCTGCGGGACAGGAAATCACGCTTGCCCCCGGTGAACGCATAGGAAATCAGTCCGAAGACGATGCCGAACGCGGCTCCGTACATCAATCCGAGCAGGACCAGCGAAAAGGTGCTGCCATCACCGCGCGCGAACAGCGAAACGAATAGTCCCAGCAGCAGTCCGAACCAGGCCCCCATGCCCAGACCGCTGAGTGCCGCGCGCCCCCACGAAAGCCGTCCGACCACCGCTTCCACCAGTCGCAGGTCCACGCCGACGATGGCAACGTTCTGGACCGGGAACTTGCTGTCGCTGAGCTTGTCCACGGCGGCCTGCGCCTCGCTGTAAGAGGCATAGCCGGCCAGGACCGGGCGGCCCTCCAACTTCTTGAACGGATCGACGTTGGACATGGTGCTCCTTCACGAGGTCTGGTCCGAGCGTATCGGATGCGCGGGGGCCCGCAGCCCGGGCTGCATGCGGCGGATACCACCAGATCCAGACTTGCCTCGCCTTGACGTTAGTGACTAACATCGGCACGTGGACGGACCTGTCAGGGGCGCGCAGACAGCCGAACGGTTGCGCGCCCGAGCGATCGAGTTGTTCTCCGCCAAGGGCTTCGATGCCACCACCGTCGAGGAGATCGCCCGGGCCGCCGGCGTTTCGCACATGACGTTCTTCCGGCACTTCCCGACCAAGGAATCCGTCCTCCTCGACGACCCCTACGACCCGCTCATCGCCGCATCTGTGAAAGCGCAGCACCAGGACCTCGCACCCCTGGAACGTGTCTGCAAGGGGCTGCTGGACGCCTGGCGCGCCATGCCCGACTTGACCGACCGGGAGACCCGTGCGCGGGTGCGGATCACCGCCCGGCATCCGGCGTTGCGGGCGAGGGCATATGAGAACACCCAGCGGACCGCCGACGCACTCATCGACACCCTCATGGAATCCGGCGCCTCACGCTTGGAGGCGGCCGTCGCGGCAGGTGCTGCTCTCGGCGCGATGATGGCTGCGCTGTTCGAATGGGGTTCGAACGACGATGACGACTCGCTCGGCACATACGTCGGGTCCGCCATGGCTCAACTCCTACCGCCAGACGCGGTAACCGAACTCGGAAGGCTCCGATGACAGCAACCGTGGCGATTCGGGCCGAGGCGGTGAGCCGGCGGTTTGGCGACGAGGTAGCAGTGGACCGGGTCGATCTGGATGTGCGCGCCGGCGAGATCCAGGCACTCGTCGGCCTGAACGGGGCCGGCAAGACGACTCTGATGCGCATGCTGCTCGGCATGCTGCACCCGGACACCGGTCGCGTGGTCCTGAACGTCGGTGGTCGGGAGGTCCCGCTCGTCGGACTGGCCCCGCGGGACTGGCGGCAGGTGGGCCACTTGATCGAGACCCCTCTGGCCTATGGGGAACTGACGGTCGTCGAGACGGTGCGGACGGCAGCTCGGCTGCACGGACTGAACACCGCCTCCGCCCGCAGTGCAGCGGATGCGGTGGTGGCCGACCTGGCACTGGCGCACTGGGCGGACCGGCGCAACCACACGTTGTCGCTGGGTAACCGGCAACGGGTGGGACTGGCTTGCGCCGTGGTGCACGAGCCGACGGTGCTGGTGCTCGACGAACCGACGAACGGGCTCGACCCCGCGGGAGTCATCGTCGTGCGGGAGCGTCTGTTGCGAAGCGCGCGTTCCGGTGCCGCTGTCCTGGTGTCGAGCCACCACCTGGACGAGGTGGCTCGGATCGCGGACCGGATAACCGTCGTGCACCGCGGTCGGGTCGTGGGAACCCTGCCGCCCGGCGGCTTCGACCTGGAACGCGCCTTCTTCGCCATGGTCTACGAGGCGGAGTCCGCGGGACAGGGTCCGGCATGAGCAGTCCGGCTCTGGCGATGGAATCGCTCAAGCTCCGCAAGGCAGCGGTGCAGCGCGGTGCCACCGGCGTGATCGTGTTCGGCGTACCGGCGATGAGCGCCGGCTTCCTGGCGGTCGCGCGAAGCGACGCCGATGGCCCGCTGGCCGCCAAAGTCGCGCCCATGCTCATCGGCGTCGGCTGGACCGCCATGTTCGGGTTCGTGGCACAAGCATTGTCGGTCGGGATGCTGCTCGCGGCGGGCGTGGTCGTCTCGTGGTCGTTCGGCCGCGAATTCACCGACGGCACTTTCGGGGCGTTGTTCGCCCTCCCGACCTCGCGACGCAGCATCGCCACGGCCAAGTTCACGATTCTCGGCATCTGGGGGGCGCTGACGTGCATGGCGACGCTGCTGGTGACGATGCTGCTCGGCACGCTCATCGGTCTGGGTCTCCCGACGACCAGCGACATCGGTGCCGCGGGACGCGCGCTCGCCGTCGGCCTGCTGACGGTGGCCCTGGCCATCCCGGTGGCCTTCGTGGCCAGCGCGCTGCGGGGCTACCTGCCCGGTATCGCTGGCCTGTTGGGCATCGTGGTGCTCACCCAGGTGCTTTCAGTCTCCGGCGCGGGTGCGTGGTTCCCCTATGCGGCACCCGGCATGTGGTCGGGGATGGGGGGCCAGGAACTGGCCGGAACGGTGACCTGGGCCCAACTCCTGCTCGCCATCCCGGTAGGACTGGCCGGGGCGCTCGCCACCCTCCGATGGTGGGGTACAGCCGAAGTCGTCTGATCGGCGACCCGGCTAGCCACGCAGTTTGTAGTCCTCCAGCAGCCGGCGCGCGATGATCATGCGCTGGATGTCCGCAGTCCCCTCACCGATCATCAGCATCGGTGCTTCGCGGTACAGGCGCTCGATCTCGTACTCCTTCGAGTAGCCGTAGCCGCCGTGGATCCGGAACGAGTCCTCGACGACCTCCTTGCAGTACTCGCTGGCCAGGTACTTCGCCATCCCCGCCTCGAGGTCGTTGCGGGCCCCAGAGTCCTTCTTCCGGGCTGCCCGGACCATCATCAAGTGGGCCGCCTCGATCTTGGTCGCCATCTCCGCGAGCCGGAAGCCGACGGCCTGGTGCTCGGCGATCGGCTTCCCGAACGTGACCCGCTGCTGGGCGTAGTCGACACCGAGTTCGAAGGCGCGTGTTGCCAGACCACACGCGCGCGCGGCAACATTGACGCGGCCTACCTCGACGCCGTCCATCATCTGGTAGAAGCCGCGGCCCGGCTCCCCGCCCAGCAAGGCGTCGGCCGGCAGCCGCACGTCGGTCATCACCAGTTCGGTGGTGTCGACACCTTTGTAGCCCATCTTGTCGATCTTCCCCGGAATGGTCAGGCCCGGGAGCACCTCGCCGAATCCGGCGGGTTTCTCGATGAGGAAGGTACTCATCTTCTTGTAGACACTGGCGCCTTCCTCGGCGTCCGCGTCCGTACGGACCAGCACCGCGCACAGGGTCGAGCTGCCACCGTTGGTCAACCACATCTTCTGGCCGTTGAGCACGTACTCGTCGCCGTCGCGCACGGCCTTGGACTGGATCGCCGAGACATCGGATCCACACCCGGGTTCCGACATCGAGAAGGAGCCCCGCAACTCGCCAGTGGCCATGCGCGGCAGGAAGTCCTTCTTCTGAGCGTCCGTACCGTGCTGCATCACCATGTAGGCGACGATGAAGTGCGTGTTGATGATCCCGGACACGCTCATCCAGCCGCGCGCAATCTCCTCCACGCACAGGGCATAAGTGGTGAGGGACTCGCCGAGACCGCCGTACTCCTCGGGGATCATCAGGCCGAAGATCCCCATCTCCTTCATGCCCTCGACGATCTCGGTGGGGTACTCGTCGTTGTGTTCCAGGTGCTGGGCCTGCGGGATGATCTCGTTCTCGGTGAACTCGTGCACGGCAGACAGGATCTCCTGCTGCACATCTGTCAAGCCTTCAGTCTGCGCCAAGCGCCCCATGATGCCTCCAACGGTGGTCTATGGGCAGTATCCCACCGGGACTGCGGCCCGGCAGAAGGAGGTGTGTCCGCGCTAGCTGGTGAGACGGACGGGCGACAGGCCGACCTTCACCTTCTGCTTCTTGATCCGCTTGCAGCGGTCCCGCAGGTCGCAGTATCTCTTCACCTTGAAGGAGGCCGGGACGGAGTACCTGATCTTCTTCTTGGACGGTCGGTAGACGTAGTAGTTCCGGACGCCGGCCTTCCGGGTGGAACAGACCGTGACGGACTTGGTGACAGCGCAACCCTTGTTGCGCGCGCCCGCGAGGTTCTTCACAAGGTTGCGATACGTGATCCCGGGCCGCAGGACTGTGCCTGCCGCAGAGGTCGTCCAGATTCCGAGACCGAAGTCGTCCCACCCGTACCAGTCCACCTGGGTGACACCGTTGTGCAGTGACTCGAGGTAGGTCTGGGCGAGGTAGTCCGAACCCGCCTTCTGCGAGTACTTCTTCTTCGGCCAGCCGTTGTTGCGCTGGTTGCCGAAGTTCATCTCCGTGTCCAGGATGGGCAGTTTGCGGTACCCGGTGGCCGAGATGACCTGCTTCGCATAGTCCAACCCCCTGGCCCGGTCGGCAAGGTTGCCGTTGCCCGGACCCTTCTTCAACCACGGATACAGGTGCACCGCGATCCCGTCGGGTTTGCCACCGCGCGACTTCAGGGCCTTCAGGTAGCGCTTGAGCCACCCGCTCTTGACGAACTTCTTGGTCTGCACGATTGTGCTCGACGCGGTGATGACCTTGGCCCTCGGGTCCACTTGCCTTATGACACGCTGAGCCGCCACCGTGAGCTCGGCCATCTCCACAGCACTGTCACCGGAGGCACTGCTGAACATCGCACTGAGGTTGGCTTCATTCCACATCTGGTACTGGGTGATCCTGCCCTTGTAGCGGGTGACCACCTCGCGCACCCAGTTCTTCCAGTCCTCGACGTCCTTGGGCCCGGAACTGCTCCCGCCGGGGAAGTACTCGCAGTTCGTGTAGTAGCCGGGCTGACAGGGCGGCTTGACGTTCGACGCGGCCCATGTGGGGGTGTAGCCCAGTACGTACATGATGTCCTTCGCCCCGGAGGCTTGGGCGTTGGCCACAACTCGGTCGAGCACCGTCCAGTCATAGACACCCTTGTCGGTGTTGACCTCGTCCCAGCGCACGCCGTTGTCCCAGATCCGGATCCCGCCGAACCGGTCCGGGAATTGCGGGCCATCTGTACTCAACCGGTGGACGTGCATGCCGAACAGCCCGTACGAGACGGTCTTGTGCCCCTTCGACTTCGGTTTCGGCAGGTCAGGTGGCGCGGCCACCGCAGTTCCGGTGGCCGTCAGCATGACTGCTCCGGCGACAGCCAGAGACTTGATCAATACCCGCATTCGCAAACCTTTCGTCCGGGACATCCTCACATGCTCCAGGATCAGACGTCGAACAACGTCACCAGGATCCCTCAGGAGGGACCGACTACCGGACATTGACAGCCAGCACGGCAGTGTCCGACCGATCGGCCGGGCGACGACCTGGTCGGTGCGCCTGCGTTCGGGTCAGCCGGTCCCGGTGGCACCGTACAGGGGATGGCCCTGCCGACTTCAGCCAGCGGACGGCTCGAACGTCTTCGTCCGCTGCATCCCGGCCGCACGGCCCTTGGCAGAGATCACCAGAGCCATCTTCCGCGACGCCTCGTCGATCATCTCGTCACCGAGCATGACCGCGCCCTTGGCTCCGCCCTCGGCCGAGGTGTAGTACTCGTAGGCGTCCAGGATGAGTTCGGCGTGGTCATAGTCCTCCTGCCGCGGCGAATACACCTCGTTGGCGGCGTCGACCTGCCCCGGGTGCAGGACCCACTTCCCGTCGAAGCCCAGCGCGGCGCTGCGGCCGGCCACCCGCTTGTATCCCTCGACGTCCTTGATCTGCAGGTAGGGGCCGTCGATGGCCTGCTTGTCGTGAGCGCGAGCCGCCATCAGGATCCGCATCAGGATGTAGTGGTAGGCATCGCCGACGTCGTACCCCTGGGGCTGCTCACCGACCACCAGCGACTTCATGTTGATGCTGGCCATGAAATCCGCCGGGCCGAAGATGATCGTCTCCACGCGCGGGCTGGCGGTCGCGATGGCGTCGACGTTGATCAGGCCGAGCGCGTTCTCGATCTGCGCCTCGATGCCGATGCGGCCGACCTCGAAACCGTTGGCCTTCTCGATCTGGGTGAGCAGCAGGTCCAGCGCGACGACCTGCTCGGGCGTCTGCACCTTCGGCAGCATGATGCAGTCCAGGTTCTGCCCGGCGCCCTCGACGACCTCTACGACGTCGGCATAGGTCCACTGCGTGGTCCAGTCGTTGACCCGGACCACCCGCACCTTGTTCTCGTACCCACCCTCGTTGAGCGCGGCGACGATGTTCTTGCGGGCGTCAGGTTTGGCGATCGGCGCAACTGCATCCTCGATGTCCATGAACACCTGATCAGCGGGAAGGCCCTTGGCCTTGTCCAGCATCTTCGGGCTGCTGCCCGGCACGGCCAGGTTCGAACGACGGCTACGCAGTGTCTCAGTCATACCCCGACGATATCCAGCCAGGTCGGTGCCGGAGTCCAAGGGTGGCCGCTCAGACCACCGGATCGACCACCGGGGAGCGGGAAGTGCGCACCACGATCACCAGCCCGACGAGCATGACCGCCAGACCCAGCACCAGGGACACCCCGATCGACTGCCCCAGGAAGACCGCTGCCAGGATCGTCGCCCCCGGGGCCTCGAACAGGATCGCAGTGCTCACCACAGTGGCCGAAGTGCGGTGCACGACCGCGTTCATCGCAGAATGCCCGCCGATCTGCGCGACCAGAGTGATCGCGAGGATCAGCAGCCAGTCGCGCACCCCGAAGCCGAACAGAGGCACCGACGCGACCAGGCAGACCAGCCCGAGCCCGGACCCGGCGACCCCGTACACCACTGTCGTGTACGACCCGAGGTCGGTGGACACCCGCGCCCTCTCCCCGAACGCGACGTAGACGGCGGCCAGGATCGCACCGAGCAGCGCCAGACCCATGCCGATCCATGCGTCACGGTCCAGTGACCCGCCGAACCCGGTGAGCACGAGCACGCCGAACACACTGATCCCGATCCCGGCCCAGACCGCCCGGGCCGGTCTCGCACCCGTGATCGCGGCCAGCAGCGCCGACCACACCGGCTGGGTGGAGATCATCGCGGTGCTCAGTGCGACCGAGGTGAATCGCAGACTGGGGATCCAGGCGGCGAAGTGGGCGGCCAGGGCGACGCCGGGGCCGGCGGCCGCCATCCGGCGCGCAGGCAGCCGGATGGTCCGGGACGTCACGAGCATCCAGCCAGCCGTGAGCCCGGCTGCCAGCACACAGCGGTACATCGCGATCGCCAGGGCGGGAGCGGCACATGCGGCGATCAGGGGTGCCGAGGCGCTGACGCACAGTACCGCGACGGCCAGCAGCCCAGCGTCGCGGGCGGCGACCGAGCCGGTCAGGCGAGATCCGCGAGACTGATCGTGTTCTTCTTCGGCGGCGCTTTGATGACGACCTTCTTGTTCCAGTCGGTGAAGTCGACTTCGCTCGCCTCGGCCTGGCCGTCCGGACTGGTGATCAGCAGCGGATAGGGCTTGCCGGTGGTGGCCACCCATAGTGTGCCGACGCTGCTGGTCAACGGGACGGCCGGTTGCCCCTGGGCCTCACCCACCGGCCCGACCTCGGGCTTGTCGCTGGACTGCAGGAACTGCTTCATCAACGGCGACATCGTGCTGGTCTGTTTGAAGGACTTCAGTTTCGGGTTGCTCAGGTTGCCGGCGACCCATTTGTCGCCGATCTTCTTGGCCTTCTTCTTGTTGAACGCCTGCGTCCAGTAGGCCTTGTCGGCCTTGATGTAGATGACACCGTCCACGACCCGCGTCTTCAGGGTCGTGTCGCCTGCGCTGCGGGTGCCGTCGCTGGAATCCTGCGTCACGACCAGGTCGAGGGAGGCCTGCGGACTGGTGCCGATCAGGTGCACGCTGCGCGCGCTCTCTGTCGCCTTCTTCGCCTGCTTGAGGACCTTGTCCGCCGCCAGCGTCTCGACGTCGTTGGGCTTGCCGACGGGTTCGGCACTTTGGGTCGGGGAGGCGGACGCCGACTCCGTCGCCGAAGCGCCGCCGTCTCCCGCGTCGCCGGAGCTGGAGCAGCCGGACATGACTGCCACAACCGCAACCCCCGCTGCCAGCACTGCAATGCGCATGTGCACCAACCGCCTGTCATGAGAAGACCTGATACCCGAGTAACGCTACGGCAAACCAACGGGGCGAATGCCCGTGACCCGCCCGGGTGCAGACGATAGCCTGCCCAGGTGACCGTCACCCGCGCCTTCATCGCCCGACTCCGGGGGTCGGCGGTCTTCGATCCCAACGGCGAGCAACTGGGAAAAGTGCGCGATTTCGTCGTTGTGCTGCGCCACGGAGCAGTCCCCCGGCTGGTCGGCTTGGTGGTGGAGGTGGGGACCCGACGACGGATCTTCCTGCCGATCACCAGGGTCACCAAGATCGATGTAGGTCAGATCGTGAGCACTGGGGTGCTGGACCTGCGCCGGTTCCGGCTGCGCCCCAGCGAGACCCTGGCGGTCGGAGAACTTTTCGACCAGGCCGCGCAACTGCGCGAGACCGGGGAATCGGTGAAGATCCTCGACCTGGCGATGCAGCAGAATGCCAGCCAGGACTGGGAGATCACCCAGGCGTACGTGCGAGGTGCCACCCGGGGGCTGGCGCGCAGAGGGCAGACCCGGGTGGTGGAGTGGTCTGAACTGACCGGTCTCGGACTGGTTCCGACCGACGACGCCACGGAGACCATGCTGGAGTCCCTGGCCGACCTGCGGGCCGCGGATGTGGCCAGCGTTCTGCACGACTTGCCCGACAAGCGACGCCTCGAGGTGGCGCGTGCGCTCGACGACGAACGACTGGCCGACGTCCTCGAGGAGATGTCGGAGCAGGACGCCGTGCAGATCATGGGCGCGCTGGAGTCCGAGCGTGCGGCAGACGTCCTGGAGGAGATGGATCCAGACGACGCGGTGGACCTGCTCAGTGATCTGACCCCCGAACAAGCCCGGGAACTGCTCGCGCTTGTGGAACCGGAGGATGCCGAGGATCTTCGTCGGCTGCTGCGCTACGACGAGTTCTCCGCCGGGGGCATGATGAGCCCCGAACCCATCATCGTCGGGGCCGACGCGACCGTGGCCGAAGCGCTGGCGCAGATCCGCAACCCGGACCTCTCCCCCGCGCTGGCATCACAGGTGTACGTTGTACGGCCACCGATGCAGACCCCGACCGGCAGGTTCCTGGGTGTGGTCCATTGGCAGCGCTTGTTGCGGGAACTGCCCAGCGACCTGGTCTCCCGCAACATCGACAAGGACCTGGCGCCGCTGCGACCGGACACCCCGTTGGCCTCCCTCACCAGATACTTCGCGTCCTACAACCTCGTGGCGGTCCCCATCGTCGACGAGAACAACCATCTGCTCGGTGCCGTCACGGTGGACGACCTGCTCGACCACCTGCTCGGCGAGAACTGGCGCGAAAGCACCGCGGAAACCGCCGATGAGTGATCGCAGCAGCCTGGAGCAGCCCAGTCGCGGCCGGCCCTCGATCCGGCCGACATACAACCCGGAGACCTTCGGCAGGGTGTCCGACAGAGTCGCCCGCTTCCTGGGTTCGTGGCGGTTCATCGCGTGGATGACCGTGCTGGTCGCGGCCTGGATCCTCTACAACCTGCTGGCGTTCGAACCGGCCGACCCGTACCCGTTCATCTTCCTCACGCTGCTTCTGAGCCTGCAGGCCTCCTACGCCGCGCCGCTGATCCTGCTGGCCCAGAACCGGCAGGACGACCGTGACCGCGTGCAGTTCCAGGAGGACCGGGAACGCACGGAGCGGCTGATCGCCGACACCGAGTACTTGGCGCGCGAGATCGCGGCCCTTCGGATCGGTCTCGGCGACGTCGTGACCCGCGACTACCTGCGCCGAGAGTTGCGGGATCTCATCGATGAACTCGAGCAGGAGCGCGAGGACTCCTGACCGCTGCGGCCCGGGCGGCCCCGCCCCCTTGGCCGACTAGCGATCGAGCGGTTCCGGACCGGGCACGTACCATTGAGTCATGCCGACCATCGAGGCCATCACGGCTGCGCTAGCCTCCGTCGAGGATCCAGAGATCCATCGGCCCATCACCGACTTGGGCATGGTGAAGTCCGTGACCGTCGATGAAGACGGCGTCGCCCGGATCGAGGTCTTCCTGACCGTCGCCGCCTGCCCGATGCGCAACACCTTGACCGAGCGGGTGGAACAGGCCGCCGCGTCGGTCCCCGGCGTCAGTCGCGTCGAGGTCGGCTTCGACGTGATGAGCGACGAGCAGCGTCAGGGTCTGCGCGAGATGCTGCAAGGCCCGCAGAAGCAGAACCCTTTCGAGCAGCCCGGGAACCTGACCAAGATCGTCGCCGTGGCATCCGGCAAAGGGGGTGTCGGCAAGAGCTCAGTGACGGTCAACCTCGCTGTGGAACTCGCCCGGCAGGGGCACCGTGTGGGGCTCATCGACGCGGACATCTATGGGCATTCGATTCCGCGACTGCTCGGCGTCACCGCACCGCCCACCGTGGTCGAGGGCATGCTGATGCCGCCCCAGGCGTTCGGGGTCGCGACGATCTCAGTGCTGCCGTTCAAGTCCGGTGGCTCCAGCCAGGCCGTCGCATTCCGCGGCCCGATGCTGCACCGCGCCCTGAACCAGTTCCTGACCGACGTGTACTGGGGCGCCCTGGACTGGCTCCTCCTGGACCTGCCACCGGGGACCGGCGACGTCGCCATCTCCGTGGCCCAGTTGCTGCCAAGCGCCGAGATACTGGTGGTGACCACGCCGCAGGTGGCTGCAGCCGAGGTGGCGGTGCGGGCGGGGATGCTCAGCGAGTACACCAACCAACGGGTCATGGGCGTGGTAGAGAACATGAGCGCCTTCCCGTGCCCACACTGCGGGGAACCCACCGACCTGTTCGGCTCCGGAGGCGGCGAGATCGTCTCCAAACAACTCAGCGCGGCACTCGGTACCGACGTCCCCCTCTTGGGCAAGATCCCGTTCGACGTGCGGTTGCGCGAAGGCGGCGACCAGGGCAGACCGCTCGTGCTCGATGCACCTGAGGCCCCGGCGTCGCAGGCGATCACGGCCATCGCCGAACAGTTCGCCGCGAAACCCCGCGGCCTGGCCGGCCTGAACCTGGGGATATCGCCGGTTCGGTCGTAGCGGCTGCTGAGGTCCGAGAAGCGCCGACTGCCACGCGCGGGCCCCCGGGGCCTTCTGTGACGAAGTTGCGGGGTTCCCACCGGGAGTGTCACGAAGGTGCGCGGTCGCGACGCCTTCGACCGAGCACCTTCGTAACAAAGCGGGGGGCGGGCCACCAACTTCGTTACAACCGTGTCCGGCGGCCGGCCCAACCCACCACTTCGGCCCGGTACGGCCCTCAGGTCGCGTTGGGGTCAACGGGGGAAGCCGCAGGTTGGACCGGTGCGGCTTTGCCGGGACCCGGCGCGGGCTCGGCCAGCGACGACAGCATCCGTTTGGGATGCAGATCCGCCAGCGACTGCAACTCTTCACTCACGGAGTTCAACTCGGCCGACTCCGAGATCTGCGCGCGCGCCTGGCCGACGGTCTCCCGCGCCTTTGCGACGAAACGGCCGGCACTGGCCGCAGCCTGCGGCAGGCGGTCTGGGCCGAAGACGAGCAGCGCCAGCAGCCCGAGAACGAGCAACTCGCCCAAACCGATGTCGAACACGCCTACAGGGTACGCCCTGCCGTCAGCGCTCGCCGAGCGTCACCTTGATCTCCTGGCCGCCCTGCAGCGTCAGCGTGATCTCATCGCCGGGTGCGTTCTTGCGGATGTCGGTGATCAGGCTGACCGCGTCGTCCACGCGCTGGCCGTCGACCGCCACGACGACGTCACCGCTCTTGAGCCCGGCCTTGGCCGCGGGACCGTTCGCCGTGACCCCCTGAACACGCGCACCTTGTCCGTCGTAACTGAAGTCGATCTCCGCGCCGATGATCGGGGTGGAGGAGGTTCCGGTCTTGATGATCTCCTGCGCAATCCGGTTGGCGGTGTTGATCGGGATCGCGAAACCGAGACCGATGCTGCCGGACTGGCCACCGCTGCTGGTGCCGAGGGAGGCGATCGCGGAGTTGACCCCGATCACTTGACCTTCGGAGTTCACCAAGGGTCCGCCGGAGTTGCCCGGGTTGATGGGGGCATCGGTCTGGATAGCGTTGATGAACGAGGTCTCGCCGGTGTCGGTACCACCGGCGGTGACCGGCCGGTCGAGCGCGCTGACGATCCCGCTGGTGACTGTGCCTTCGAGGCCGAGCGGCGATCCGATCGCGACGGCTTGGTCGCCCACCTTGACGCCGTTGGAGTCCCCGATGGCCACCGGCGTGAGACCGGTCTTGTCGACCTTCACCACGGCGAGGTCATAGTCGGCATTGCGCCCGATCAGCTCGCCGTCCAACCGGGTACCGTCCTGGAGCACCACCTGGATCGTGCCGCTGTTGGCGGCGGCTTCGATCACGTGGTTGTTGGTGAGGATGTAGCCGTCCTGACTGACGATGAGACCTGAGCCCGAACCCGCCTGCCCGCTGCCGGTAACCTCCAGCGAGACCACGCTGGGCAGGACAGCATCGGCGATCGAGGCGATCGTGCCATCCGCACGCGGCGAGAGCGCCTCGGGGTTGCTTGCCGAGTTCACAGTGACTGAAGAACTCGATCCGCTGCTGTCGGCTAGCTGGTAACCGAGTGCGCCGCCGCCGACACCAGCCAGCAGACCCGTGAGCGCCGCGATGGCCACGAACTTGCCGACGCCGGCGGACTTGGGCGCGGAGGCCGGCGCCTGTGGCGTGACGCCCGGAGGCGGGGGCAGGTAGCCGTCCGCATCGGTCGCGGGCCAGGCCCCGGTGGTCTGGCTTTGGTCATGCTGCGGGTAAGCCTGCTGGTACGCGGATCCGGACTGCGGGTACGCAGCGGTCTGCGCACTGTAGGCGGCAGTTCCCGAATCGGGGTCAAGGATCTGCGTGGACTGTTGCGGCGCGGGCCACTGCTGAGGCTCCTGGGCCGTCTGCTCGCCACCGGTGTGCTCCGCGGCCGGCCAGGTCTGCGTCCCAGCACCGGCATCCGGCGAGACCATGGTCTCTGCGGGCTGGACACCCCCAACAGCCTCGTCAGACGATGGCGCCGGCGGCACCCCATCATTCGACATCTGCGACTCCTCATGGTCCACAACTGAACTCACGGTAACCCTCTCTCAAAGCTATGTGTCCCTCTGGTACCAGATTGAGTGCTGCCCCGGGCGACTGCCACCGGGTAGGCGTTCGGGATTTGTCAGCGATCTGTAATCGGGGCAGCTTGTCCGGGTGGGGCAGCCGCCAGCGGGAACCGGCCCGGTACTGTCATGCCCATGGACGCCGCCTCCTCCTCCGTTTCCTCGAAGGATCTGTCGACCTTCTGCGAGAACTGGAACACCGCCATCCTCAGCGGTGAAATCGCCCCCGCTTCGGTCAATGCCAGCGTGTTGAGACTGCTCTCTCTGCTCGCCGCGCTCACGGACGCCCAAGCAGCGGTGGAAGTCGGGTCGCACAGTGGCGACACCGGGCTGGCCTTGTTCGAAGGAATGGCGCCAGAGGGTGTCCTGACTTCGGTGGAGGCCGATCCCGAGCGCCTTCGCTTGGCCAAGGAAGCCTTCGTGGCCGCCGAAATACCCCACGGCCGCACCCGGCTCATCGCCGCCGACCCACACGAGGTGCTCACCCGGCTCACGGACGGCCACTACGACCTGTTCCTGTCGGCCGGCAAGCCAGCCGATCACGCGACGTTCGCCGAGCAAGCGGCGCGGTTGCTGCGCCCCGGGGGGATCGCGGTGTTCCTCGACGTTGCGGCGGCCGCTGATCCGGCCAAGCGGGAGCCCGAACAACTCGCCGTCCGCCGGTTCACCGAGGAGATGCAGGGCAGCGAGACCTGGCTGACCACGCTCCTGCCGCTGTCCGACGGGGTGTTGATCGCAGTTCTGCGTCCCTAGGGCTAGCTGGCGGACATATGCAGGGGCATATGCGCCGGCCCTCAGGACGGCCGCGGTTGGGTGTCGAGACGCGGACCCCGGTCTACAGCCCGGACGCCCGTAGGGTGGCCAGCACGACCGGATCGTCGGGGTCGAGCCCGTAGCGCCCCCGGTACACGGCCGTGACCGCGTCGCGGAGGACGGGTCCGACCGGTGCGGGCCCGAGCGGCAGGCCTTCGTCGGCCGGTTCGCGCAGGGAGGCGCCCATCAACAGCAGGCGCGGTTCCTCGCCCTCCTGGCCGTGGTCGGGCGGGGCGTACTCGCGGACAGCGAGCAGATGGACGCCGTGCCGGCGGTAGAAGTCGATGCGGCGCAGATCGTCCCGGCGATCCGGAGAGTTCTCGGGACGGCCGTCGGGGTCCTCGACGTCGAGCAGCAGCATCGAGAGTTCGGCTTCGCGCAGGTGGGCGACCAGGGCCGACAACAGCGCCGATCCGTGTCCGCCCCCACGGTGCTCGGCATCGACGACGAAATAGCGGAGGAAGGACAGTGACGTGCCGCCCAGGTGACGGACCACGGCCAGTCCCACGGGTGGCGCCTCATACCTGGCGTCGTCGAGGAGGACGAGCAGTTCCTCGTCGGGGCGGCTGGCCACGATCTCCTCCCACGGCGCCCGCAACGCAAGCGGGAACGACGACTCGTAGACATGGCGGACGACCGCCCGGTGGGCGGGGTCGAGACCGGCGAACGGCACCAGTCCGCGCTCGGTCATGCCGTACCTCCGAGCCCCAGGCCGGCATCCCACACGACCTCGCCGCCCACAACCGTCGCAAGTACCTCGATGTCGGCCAGCAGTGCCGGATCCACCCGCGTTGGGTCGTCGGACAGGACGGCGAGGTCGCCCAGCGTCCCCGGACCGATCCACCCCTTCCGGTCCTCCTCGTATGAGGCGTAGGCAGACCCGTAGGTGTAGGCCCGCAGCGCGTCGTGGGCGGTCACCGCTTCGTCGGGGCCGAGCAGGTCCCCGGACGCGGTCCGCCTGTTCACCATGTCGTGGATGCCGAGCATGGGCCGCCCATCGACAACCGGCCGGTCACTACTGCCGGGGACGACCACCCCTTCGGCCAGCAGCGATGCGTGGCGGTAGGCCCAGTCGGAACGCTGCGGCCCCAGTGCCCGGCGCATGCCGTCGCCGATCTCACCGACGAACCGGCCCTGGGGCACCGGCACGACACCGAGGCGAGCCGCCCTGGCCACCTGGTCCGGCCGCGCGACGCCGAAGTGCTCGATCCGGTGCCGAGGCGCAGGGTTTCCCGGACGGCCGCCCCAGCCGGTCCGCGGGTGGTCTTGCACACAGTGTTCGTACGCGTTCAGCACAAGGTCTATCGCGCGGTCACCAATGGCATGCGTGGCCACCCGCCAGCCGGAGCGGTGGGCGGACACGATCGTTTCGACCAGGGCGTCGGCGTCGTCCTGCAGGAAGCCGCGGACACCCGGTGTGTCGTCGAAGTCGCTGCACATGGCGGCGGTGTGCCCGATCAGCGAACCGTCGGAGAACACCTTCACCGGTCCGATGCGCAACCGGTCATCGCCGAATCCGGTACGAAGTCCCAGGTCGATGCCGTCACCCAGTCCGTCCGCATCGTTCCCGCGGAGCGCGTGGAGCACCTCGGAGGCCACCATGAGTTCGACGCGGACGGCGAGCCGCCCGGCATCGCGGGCTCGCTGGTAGGCGAGCACCTCCACCGGGGTACGGCCGATCCAGCCGCCGCCCACGCCGGCCTCCACGACGCTCGTTATGCCCTGACGGACGTAGACGTCACCGGCCCGCGCCACTGCGTGCGCGACGTCGTCCGCCAGGAGCGGACGACGCAGCGGCACGAGCAGGTTCTGGGCCTGTTCCTGAAGGAGTCCCGTGGGGCGTCCGGAACCATCCAGCACGATCGTGCCGCCGGGCACGTCGCGGCCGCGGTCGGAGATGCCCAGCTCCGCGAGGACCGCTGTGCTCACGACACTCATGTGCCCCGACGTATGGGTGAGCAGGACCCGTCGGCCGGGCACGACCCGCTCGAGCAGGTCGCGATCGGGATGGCCCCCGATTTTGTTCTCGTCGTAGCCGTTCCCGACGATCCACCGGTCCGCCGGCGTGATCGCGGCGGCGGCGGCGACTGCGGCAGCGACGTCGTCCATGCTGCGGACCGGTGGGGTGGAAAGGTCGATCTCATCGAGGCTGGCACCGAACCAGGCCATGTGCTGGTGAGCGTCGTGGAACCCCGGCATGACGCACCGGCCACCGAGGGACACCGTCCGCTTCGCGGTCAGCCCTGCGTCGTCCGGGCCGACGTGCAGGATCCGGTTGCCGAGCAGCGCCACAACCCCGGCCCGAACGCCGACACCCGATCCCTCGGGCGCCATCGTCAGGACGGTCGCGTCGGTGAGCAGGAGGTCGGCAACGGGCGGAGTCACGGCCGTGACCCCTGCGCCCCCGCGGCGAGCCAGCCGAACAGGACCCGGAACGAATCAGTCCACGGGATCGGCCGGCCGGACCCGTCCGCCTTGACGAGCACGCGCGTGCCGTGCGCCACCGGGACGCCGGTGCCCCCAGGTCCGGGAACGGCGCAGCGGTACCCCCATGTGGCGCTGGTCCGTCCCAGCCGCACCGCGACGACCTCGACCTGCATGATGCCCGGCGAGGCAACGGGCGCGGTGAACTCCAGGGCGATGCCGCGGACCACGTACCCGATGTCCTCGTGCCGCTGGGGCAGGGCGGTCCAGCCGTATCCGAGTTGTTCGAAAAGGGCCGACTGGGCCCGTTCGACGTGCACTGCGAAGCGGGAGTTGTGCATGACGCCAAGCGGGTCCATCTCGTCGAAATAGACCGCACTGTCGTACCGGAAGCAGGCCGGCCCCACCACCGTCATCGCCATGTCCCATCCAGCCGGTCCCACGTCCGGCCGGGGACCGAGACCAGGCGGGTCTTGGCCACCCGGTGCGACGCAGTCACCGGCAGATCGTCGCACACCTCCCAGTAGCGCGGCACCTTGAAGCGGGCCAGCCGCTGCCTGCAGTACTCGGCGAGTTCGGCCACGAACACAAACTCCGGGAGGTCGGCCCCCGCAGGGGACACGAAGGCCTTCACCTCCTCGCCGCGCAGTTCGTCGGGAACCGCCACCACGGCGGCGAGCCGCACGGCGCGGTGGGTGAGCAGGACGTCCTCGACCTCCCGGGCGGACACGTTCTCCCCGGCGCGCCGGACCATGTCCTTCAACCGTCCCACGAGGTACACGCGGCCTGCCTCGTCCATCCGCCCGAGGTCGCCGGTGTGGAACCAGCCGCCGCGGAAGGCTGCCGCCGTCGCCTCCGGGTCGGCCTCGTATCGATCCATCAAGCCCGGTCCGCGCAACACCACCTCGCCAGTCTCGCCCCGGGGTACGGACAGGTCCTGGGCGTCCACTACCCGGACCTCCCGCGCCCGAGCGGAAGCGCCCACACAGCCGCTGCCCACGAGCAGGTCGTGGTCCTCGTCTGTCACGCGCAGGTCGGCGCCGGTCTCGGTCATCCCGAACGCCTCGTACCACTTCACGCCCCACCGCTGTTCCAGCTCTGCGTGGCGGGCGGGCGGGATGGCCGAGCACTGGACGACCCGGACCCGGTGCGAACGGTCCAGCGGGTCGGGGGGCATGCTCAGCAGCAGGGTGGGCATCGCGGCCAGGCAGTAGAAGTAGGTGACCGCGTGCTCACGCGCCTTGGACCAGAAGGTGGACGGGTGGAACGCGTCCAGTATGACCAGGTGGGCCCCCGCCAGCAGCGCGGCAACCAGGTTCCACTGCGGGTCGATGTACGAGAACACCTGCGCGTTCAGCATCGTGTCGTCGGCACCCAGGTGCGGGAATCCGTCCACGAGGCCGCGGCCGAGCTCGATCCAGTACCGGTGAGACAGGACACACCCTTTGGGCCGCCCGGTCGTGCCGGAGGTGTACTGGATGTTGACGGTGTCCTCGGCGGCGACCGAGTGCTCGGGCGGTGCTGCGGGTTCCCCGAGCGGCAGCCCGGCACCCGGCAGTTGCTCGACGTGCAAGACGGGCACGTCCAGACGGGCGCAGTCGAGTGCCTCGCGCACATGTGCGGTGAGGTCGCCGGACGTGACGACGGCTGCCGCGCGGGAGTGCTCGAGGATGTGGCCGGCGTCCTCCCCCCGGTAATGCGGGTTCATCGGGACCATCACCGCGCCGAGCCGGGCAAGCGCCAGCCACGTCAGCGGGAACTCCGCCCGGTTGGCCATCATCACGGCGACCCGGTCACCGGCCGCAATCCCTCGGTCGGCCAGCGCGGCAGCGAGTCCGGCCGATCGGCGGCGCACGTCCGCGAAGGTCAGGGACTCGCCCGGGTCGAACGTCCAGGCCTTCCGGTCCGGCCACAGGCTGGCCGCGCGGTCGACCGCAGCGACGAGATCCTTCGGGTCGGCGTTTTCCCGTACCGCGCCCCCCGGTTCACCCACCGGACCCCTCCCGGAACGCCTCCGCGGCGGACTGCGCCTCCCCGGTCGTCATGGTCGTGATAGCGGCCTCCACCTCGCGGTCGAACGCGGCCGGCTCGGTCGAGTCCACCCCGTGGTCGAGCAGCGACTTGGCCAGCGCCAGAGCGGCCGGGGGCTGCGCGGCGAGGCGCACCGCGAAATCGTGTGCGGCCCCCTCGTGCGACCCGGTAGGGACGACCCGGTTCACCAGCCCGAGACGGTGCGCGTCGTCGGCCGAGAGGTGCTCGCCCAGGAACAGCAGTTCCTTCGCCCGCACCGGGCCCACGGTGCGCGGGAGCAGCGCGGAGATACCGCCGGTCACACTCAGCCCGACACCCACTTCGGGGAACCCGAATCGGGCGTCCTGTCCTGCCACGACGAGGTCGCAGCCCAGAGCGAACTCGGCGCCCGCACCGAGCGCGTAACCGTGCACGGCAGCGATGACAGGGCCCGGGAAGGAGCGGATCGCGCGGGTGACGTCCTGGATCCGCTGCAGTCGCACCCGGGCCGTGGCCTCGTCCTCGGCAGGCGTCGGTTCCTTCAGGTCGTGGCCGGCGCAGAACGCTCGTCCGCGACCGGCCAGGACGACGGCCCGGACTTCCTCGGTCCGGGCCCGCTCGAACGCCGCCAGCATGCCGTCGACCAGGGCGGGCACGACGGCGTTCAGACGGTTCGGCCGGTCGAGGTGCACCGCGGCGACCGGGCCATTGGTCGAATACGAGACGCACTCGCTCACTGAACGACTGTAGCCCGCCGAGCCTCACCACGGCGGCGTGTGATCCGGTTTGTGGTGGGCGATGAGCGCGTTGCCCCGATGCGGTGGTGCTGCTGCCGTGGTGTTTGCTGCGGTCGGTGTTGCCGGTCGCGACGGCTCGGCAGACGAGCCGAGTTGGCGAATCCAGTCGGACGGGTGCGACACTGTGTGAATGCGAAGCCTGGGTGTCGTACTAGTAGATGAAGCCCATCGACAGGCGTGGTCGACCCGCCCGGAGGTCGCCGCCCGGATGAACCCGAAGGCGCCGGCCGACGCGGGGTATGTGATCGCCGCCGATACCTTGCGAACGGCCGGATACGAGGTGAGGGCCCACGAGGACGGGGCGCTGACACCAGCAGCGCTGGCCGATGTGGACGTGCTGGTGATACCGCACTGTTCCGATGACGCATGGGAGGCTACCACCGGTGTCGGGTCACCGGCTCATGCTCCCGATGAACTGGCCGCGATCGAAGGTTTCGTCGCGGCCGGGGGCGGGCTGATCGTGCTGGCGGAGACGGAGCAGGAGAAGTACGGAAACGTTCTCGGCGACCTCGCAGGACGATTCGGGATCGATGTGGTGTCAACCACCGTCCAGGATCCGGTGAACCGGTTCAAGGATGTCAGCACCTGGGTGCTGGGCCAGCCCGGCCGGACGACCGACCACGATCTGCTCGCAGAAGTCTCCGCGGCCTGCTGCTACCGGGCCGGGGTGCTACGACTGACTGCACCCGATGCTTTTGCAGTGATGGTGACCTCCCCGGAAGCCAACCTCCCGGGTGAGCCGCTCATCGCCGCCGTCCCCAGCGGTGCCGGTCGGGTCGTTGTCACAGCCGACTCGGATCTCTTCGGCGACGACTCCATCGGGGACCTCGAACACCGCAGGCTCTGGCTGAACCTCGTCACCTGGGCCGGGACCGGACGTGCTTCGGCACCCGGCGCCGTGGCTGACGCGTCCGGCGCAGTTGCGGACCCGGCCTGGGACGCGCTGGTTGCCGCGATTGAGGAACTGCGCCCGATGCAGGCCAAAGACGGGGCGGTCCTCCCAGAGCATCGCGACCGCGCGGCTGTTCTGGTGGCCGACATCGCCGAGGCCGTCACCGTACTGAGTCCCCGGTTCCCCCACCAGCATTCACAGCTCGAAGCCACGGTCACTGACCTGCTCGCCTGGCGCGACGCCGGCCTGGGCGTACCGGACTTCCTCGATTCACTGCTGCTGTTCCACCCCGAGCAGGAGCGTCGCGACGGCGTCGAGCACCTGGCCGTGTTCCCCATGTACACGCAGAACGGCAACCCCAACCGAAATGTCGAAGCCGTCGTGATCAGGACGGTGTGGCCCGACTGGATTGCGGAGCTCGAGGCCGGTAGTTACGACAACCCGGCGTTCGTCCCCATCGAGTTCGTGGGCTTCACGAAGGGGTACGACACCCACTCGGCCGTGCTGTTCCCCGAAACGGTGGCGACCCGCGAGACGGCGCGTTTCACGTGGGGCGGCATCTTCTGTGACCGGGAGTCCGCCCGCTTCCGCCGCGTCTCGACTGCTGCGGCGGACTTGCTGGAGTTGTCGCTGCCGCCGGACGCGGAGCGGCTGCTGGCCGACCAGCGGCTGGCGCAGGAAACGTTCATCCTGTGGGACCTCGTCCACGACCGCACGCACAGCCACGGCGACCTGCCGTTCGACCCGTTCATGATCAAGCAGCGGATGCCGTACTGGATGTACGGCCTTGAAGAGTTGCGCTGCGACCTCACCACGTTCCGGGAGACCCCCGCTTTGGAGACGCAAGGGGCGACGCTCGCCCGGCACGTGCGCGTCGCGATCCTGTTCGACCGGCTCTTCCGCTTTCCGACGACCGGCGAGCGGGTGCGCAACTACGACGGACTGGGCGGCCAGATACTGTTCGCCTGGCTCCACCGCGACGGTGTGCTCCGGTGGACGGACAACACGCTGAGCCTGGACTGGCCCCGCGTGTACGACAGCGTCAGCGAACTGTGCGGCGAGGTGGAGACCCTCTACAACGAGGGCATCGACCGTTCCCGAATGGGGCACTGGCTGGCCGCGCACACCTTCGTCAGCGGGCTGGTCCCGGCGAATCCGGCATCCGTCTGGGCGCAGGGCGCGCAAGCTCTCCCGAGCGAACCCCGGCTCGCGGTCGACGAGGTCCTGCCCGATGAGTTCCCTCTCAACGTCTTCTATGAGGCGCTGCGGAAGAAGTTGGCGCCGGTCATCGAGTCGACGCGCGGGATCACGGGAGTGGGTGGATGAGCACCTCGACCCCCGTGGCAGTCGTTCTGGGGGCGGGCATGGGCGGCCGCGGCGTTTCCCTTGCGCTCGCCGGTCATGCGCACGTCGTCATGGTCGACCGCGATGAAGCCCTTGCGGACACAGCGGCGCAGGCGGTGGTCGCGGCCGGTGGGACGGCTGAGGTCGCGACCGTGGACCTGCTCGACTACGACGCTGTGGAGGCGTTCCGGGACGAGCTGCTCCAGCGACACGGCCGGATCGACGCCGTCGTCCATCTTGTCGGCGGTTGGCAGGGGTCGAAGACCGTGGACCGAAAGGCCGTCGAGCAGTTCGCGGCCCTGGAGCCCGCCATCTTCGGCACGCTCCGGGTCACCAGCGCGGTCTTCCGCGAGGCGCTGATCGCCGCCCCCGCGGGGCGGTTCTTCATCCTGTCGAGCGTCCAGGCCCAGTCGCCCACCGCCGGCAACGCCGCCTACGCCAGCGTCAAGGGGGCCTCCGAGACATGGATGAGAGCGCTTGGCGACAGCTTCGGCGGCACCCAGGCGCGAGCCTTGATCCTGGTGGTCAACGCCCTCGTCGACGACCAGATGAGGGCCCGCAACCCTGGCAAGGCGTTCCGGACGTTCACCGACACCGGCGTGGTCGGCGCGGCGGTGGCCGATGCCATGGCCGACCCCGCCGTCGAGAACGGTTCCCGCATCGTCCTGGTGCCGGAGCAGTGATGGCTGGACGTTGCGGCGAGGTTAGAGAACGTGCACGAGGTTAGAGAATCCACGCGTGTGTTCTCTAACCTCGTGCACGTTCTCTAACCTCGCTGAAGAGGGGCGCCACCGCATCACTGGCTCAGAACAGGGCGGCGAGGACCCACGCGGCCACCTCGGCCTCGTAGTCCAGGTGTCCGAAACGTCCGGACGGTCCGTGGTGGGAGCCCTCAGCGGTCTCGACCCGGAACAGCACCGTGCCCGGGGAGGTGGGATCGGCCGGGTCCGTCCCCGCCCCCCGGTCGGGATCGGTCGCCCGCAGCACCGTCACCCATTTCGCCGGCTCCCGGACCAGGACCCGGGGATCGTGCCAGCCAGGGCCGACGGGACCCGCGCATCTCCCCCACACCACTGGCGTTCGAGCGAAGACCCATTCCAGTTCACCGTCACCCTCGGGCGCCGTCGACGGATCGGACATGGCGGTGACCGACCGCCCACCGAACGGTCGACGCGGCGTCGGCGGACCTCGGCGACCACCGCCCGCCAGCGGTCCGGGCCGTGCTGCGATCAGAACGGCGCCCGGGTCGACCCACCCGTCCAGGCAGGCCCGTCCGGCGGGATGTCCCCCCGGCTCGCAAGAGGGGGCGCCACCGCATCACTGGCTCAGAACAGGGCGGTGAGGACCCACGCGGCCACCTCGGCCTCGTAGTCCAGGTGTCCGAAACGTCCGGACGGTCCGTGGTGGGAGCCCTCAGCGGTCTCGACCCGGAACAGCACCGTGCCCGGGGAGGTAGGATCGGCCGGGTCCGTCCCCGCCCCCCGGTCGGGATCGGTCGCCCGCAGCACCATCACCCATTTCGCCGGCTCCCGGACCAGGACCCGGGGATCGTGCAAGGCGCCGGTCACGAGCAGCGGCGGTCGTCGGTCTGCCGGTGGCGGGTTGTCGTATGGCGAGTACCCGGCCAGGTAGGCCATGTACTCCGGGTCGCGCGGGTCGCCCCACTCGTCCCATTCGTTCACCGTCAGCGGGATCGACGGATCGGACATGGCGGTGACGACATCGACGAACGGGACCTCGGCGACCACCGCCCGCCAGCGGTCCGGGCGCTGCGAGTACACCGCACCCTGCAGCAGCCCCCCGGCGGACAACCCCCGGCTCGCGATACGACGCCCGTCCACCAGGCCGAGGGCACCGTCGTGGGCTAGGGCGTCGGCAACGTCGACGAAATCGTCAAAGGTGGTGCGCTTGCGCAGCAGCCGACCCCGCTCCCACCAGGCCCGGCCCATCTCCCCACCACCGCGCACGTGGGCGTGGGCGAAGACCACACCTCGCTCCAGCAGTGCCGGAAGGGCCGCGTCGAACTCGGGCTCGAAGACGTACTCGTAGGCGCCGTAGCCGTACAGCAGGCAGGGTGCGCTCCCGTCGAGCGCGACGTCATTGCGCCGCCAGAGGGTCACCGGGACCCGGGCGCCGTCCCTAGCCGTGACCCACACCCGCGACGCGGCGTAGCGCGCCGGTTCGAGGCCGGGGGCTCGCGTCTCGTACACCTCGGCCCGGTCGCCGGACTCAAGGTCCACATCCCACCAACACGCCGGCACCGTGCGACCCTCGGTACGGATCGTGACGGCGCCCGGGTCGAAATCATCCACCCGGGTCAGGCAGACGGTGGACGCCTCGTCCGCGGGCGGGATGTCGTAGGAGTCCGACCAGTCCCGCCTGACCACCCGCAGCAGCGGCAGGCCGTCGGCGCGCAGGGTCAGGAGCACGTGTGTGGCGAAGGCGTCGGCGGCCACGACCCGGACTTCCGCGTCGTGGGCCACCACCTCTCGCCATGGCCCGAGCGTGTCGGTCGCGGCCGCCAGAACCCGGAACTCCGGGGCCTCGTCGTTGGTGAGCATCAGCAACTCGTCGTGTCCGGCCCGTGGCGCGTGGTCGACTGTGTACTCCGTGCCCCGGCGGCGTCCGGCCACCGAACGCGGGGCGGCGCAGGTGTCCCGGGCCGGTAGCAGCCAGCACTCGCTGGTGTCCCGGCTGCGGGACTCGATGAGGATCCACTCCCCGGAACGGGTCGCGCGCACGGTCACGTCGAACGACTCGTCGTCCTCCTGCAGCACCAACCGATCGGTGTCGGCGGGCGTCCCCAGGATGTGCTCGCGCACTTGCCACGGCCGCATGGCGTGGTCGGGCACGACGTAGAGGAATCGGGTGCCCGTGGCGTCCCAGGCACCCGAGTAGTAGGTCCCCTGCACGCGGTCCGGCAGGTCGTGCCCGGTCGTCAGGTCGCGGAAGCGCAACGAGTACTTCTCGGCGCCGGTCAGATCGACTGACCATGCCAGGGTGCGGTCGCCCGGTCCCGGCTCGGTCAGGCCGAACTCGGCGAAGGAGGAACCCTCCTGCGCCGCAACCGCATCGAGGTCGACGAGGATCTCAACCGGTGCGTCGGCGCCCCGCGGGCGGCGGGCCAGGCAGGGCAGGTCGGCTGCGGGGCGGAACTGCATCAGGTACGTGTATCCTCGTCGCGTGAAACTGACCGACATGTCAGCGTCGGGGAGAAGCCCGCGCATGTCGGAGGCCAGTTCGTCCCGAAGGGGACGCAGCTGATGGACCCTCGCCTCGTAGTAGGCGCGCTCGTCCGTCAGCACCCGGAGAACATCGGGGCCGTCACCGGCCAGCCAGCCGAAGTCGTCTTCTCGATTCCCGGCACCCCACCGCACTGTGGTGGGGTTTGCTTGGGGCAGGGGCGGGGATGGCATGGCCGGACGGTAGCACCCGCGACCCGACAGGGAGGAAACAGATGAGGGTACGCAGACTCTGGCAAGCGCGGGCGGCGATCGCCGGTGCGATAGCGGTGGTGTTCGCGCTGCCGCTGGTGCCGGCAATCGCGGACGAGTCGGGGAGCCCGTCCCCGGCGCCGAACAACTCCGGGGAGAAGACGGTCTTCACTGTAGGCATCACCCAGGATGTCGACTCGACGAACCCGTTCACCGGCATCGCGGCTGCCTCCTTCGAGGCATACCAGATGATGTACCCCACGCTCACCGAGTACTCTGCAGCGGACTTCTCCACCGTCCCCGGCCTGGCGGAGTCCTGGGAGGAGTCCGAGGACCAGACGTACTGGACGTACAAGATCAGGCCCGGTCTCAAGTGGAGCGACGGCAAGCCGCTGACGGCGCGCGACGCGGCGTACACCTTCAACCGGGTCATCAACGGCGACATCGAGCAGACCAACTACGGCGGCTACACGTCCACGATCACCAAGGCCGTCGCCGAAGACGACACGACGCTGGTCCTGTACGTGAAGAAGCCGTCGCCGATCATGTACCAGTTGGCGGTGTACATCCTCCCGGAACACATCTGGAAGAACATCGACGGCAAGCAGGTCAAGTCCTACAAGAACGAGCCGGAAGGCGGCGAGGCGGTCGTCGGCGGCGGCCCGTACGTTCTGGTGGAGCGCCGCAAGGGCGAGTACCTGCGCTTCGAAGCGAATCCCAACTTCTACGCCGGCAAGCCCGCGGCCGACGAGGTCGTCTTCCGGGTCTACAAGAACGCCGACGCGATCGCCGAAGCGCTGCGCAAGGGTGAGGTCGACTACGCGAACGATCTCAGCGCGAACGTCTTCAACTCGCTGTCCGGCGTGGAAGGTATCACCACGGTCCCCAGCGTGTACTCCGGGTTCAACGAGATCGCGTTCAACATGGGGGCGGCACTGACCGACGGCACGCCGATCGGGAACGGAAGCAAGTTGGTGCTCGACCCGCAGGTGCGCCTGGCGATCGCCCAGGCGACCGACCGCCAGGTGCTGGCCGACAAGGTGTACGGCGGATTCGCCAGCCCCGGCTCGACGGTCATCCCGCCCCTGTACACGAACCTGCACCTCGAGCCCGCCGATCCGGTGACGTTCGACCTGGCCGCGGCCAACGCGACCCTGGACGCAGCCGGGTACACGATGGGCGACGACGGAGTGCGGGTATCGCCGGACGGCGATCGGATGTCACTGCGCCTTCTGGGCCGGCAGGAGTCCAGCGAGTCGCAGAAGGTGGTCGAGTACGTCAAGGACTGGCTGTCCCAGATCGGCATCGAGGTCAAGGTGAAGATCGTCAGCGAGGACACCCTCTACGAGAAGGTCGGCAACGGCGATTTCGACATGTTCGAGTGGGGCTGGGTCGTCGAACCGGACCCGGACTACCAGCTCTCGACCTTCACCTGCGACCAGCGGTCGACCGAGGAGGACGGCACCATCTATGCCGGCCTGTCCGACTCGTTCTACTGCGACGAGGAGTACGACAAGCTCTACCAGGAGCAGAAACTGGAGACGGACCAGGCCAAGCGCGCCGAGATCGTCAAGGCGATGCAGCAGAAGTTGTACGACAGCAACGCCTACGTCGTGACGGTGTTCTACGACAACCCGACCGCCTACCGGTCGGACCGCTGGACCAACTTCACCCCGCAGCCGGAGCCGGACGGCGTGCTGCTGTTCCAGTACGGCACTTGGTCGTACCAGAGCATCGAGCCGGTGTCGGCCGAAAGCGGCAGTGCCGCCTCGTCCGGCGGCGGCGTCAACCCGGGGCTCATCATCGGCGGCGTGCTGGTCGCCGCGGTCCTGGTGCTCGGCGGCGTGCTGATCGGACGCCGGCGACCGGCCGACGACGACGTGGAGTAGGCCCGTGTCGCTGATCCAGGACGTCGCCGGGAGCGGAGGTCCTGACCCGGTCCCCGGCCCGCCACCTCTGTCGCGCCGGCAGAAGGGGTCAAAGGGTTTGTCTCCCGGCGCGCGCTTCGCCCTGCGCAAGACGGGTGCCGCACTGGGCACCCTGCTGTTCGTCCTGGTGGTCAACTTCTTCCTGTTCCGGATGCTCCCGGGAGATCCCATCGGGATGTACACGCGGGGACGCAACGTTCCGGCTGAGCAGTTGGCCGCACTGCGGGCCGAACTGGACCGCCCGGTCCTCGAGCAGTTCCTCACCTACCTGCGGAACCCGTTCTCCAGCACGATCGACTCGGCGCAGTTCAATCGGCCGGTGTGGGAGTTGGTCACCGAGCGGATCTGGCCCACTCTGCTGCTGGTGGGCACGGCGATCGTGCTGGCCTCGATCATCGGCGTCTGGATCGGGATCAAGGCGGGATGGCGGCGGGGCAAGGCCTTCGACAAGGTGTCGACCGGCGTCACGCTCACCCTGTACTCCATGCCCGAGTTCTGGCTCGGCATGATCCTGCTGATCGTCTTCGGGGTCGGGGTCCTCGGGCTGCCCGGCATCTTTCCGATCGGGGGTATCTCATCACCAGGGACGGATACCTCGTCTCTGGCCGGCTGGCTGGACGTGGCATGGCACATGGTGCTACCCGTCGCGACCCTGACGCTGGTCTACCTCGCCGAGTACGCGCTGGTGATGCGTTCATCGCTGGTGGACGAGATGGACGAGGACTACCTCACCACGGCACGGGCAAAGGGGCTGTCGGACAAGTTCGTACGCCGCCGGCACGCCGTCCCGAACGCCCTGTTGCCCACCATCACGCTCATCTTCCTGAACCTCGGATTCACCGTGTCCGGCGCCATCACGGTGGAGACCGTGTTCTCGTGGCCGGGTCTCGGGCTGCTGTCCTATGAGGCCCTGCGTGGCCCGGACGTGGCGCTGCTGCAGGCCATCTTCCTGCTGTTCTCCATCGGAGTCGTGCTGGCGAACCTGGTGGCCGACCTGCTCTACGCCTTGATCGACCCGAGAGTGAGGTCGTGATGTCCAGTGATCAGCAGACCCCTGGCGGCCGGGCGGCACAGCCGCAGGGCCGCAGGGCGATCGCCCGGGCCCGCCGGCGCGAGGCCCTCGGACGCGGATGGCGACAGTTCCGCACACACCGGGCCGGCATGGCCGGGCTGGGGATCCTGGTCTTCTTCGCGGTCGTGGCGCTGCTGGCCCCCGTACTGTTCCCGCCGGACACCATCAGTGTGACGCGGGCCACCGGTGAACTGCTGGACCCGCCCTCCGGGCAGTACTGGCTGGGTACCGACGACGCCGGCCGGTCCATGCTGGCGCTGCTGGCGTGGGGGGCGCGGGTGTCCCTGACCGTCGGCATCGCCGCCACCCTCATCTCCATGGTCATCGGGACCTCGGTGGGGATCGCCTCCGGCCACTATCGCGGGCTGGGCGGCGCCGCTCTACAACGGCTGACGGACTGGGTCCTGGTGATCCCGTTCCTCCCACTGGCGATCGTGCTGGCCACCGTCCTCGGCGGTGGTTCGCCGGTGACGATCATCATCGTCATCGGCGTCACCTCTTGGGCGGGCACCGCCCGGCTCATACGGGCCCAGACCCTGTCCGTCGAGGGCCGGCCGTACCTGGAGCGCTCCCGCGCCCTCGGTAGCGGCAACTGGCACCAGATGACCCGGCACGTGCTGCCCAACGTGTTCCCCCTGGTACTGGCGAACACCACCCTCACCGTGGCGATCGCCATCCTCTCGGAGACGACCCTGTCGTTCCTGGGACTCGGCGACCCGCTGCGCCCGTCGTGGGGGGCCACGCTGGACCAAGCGTTCTCAAACGGTGCAGTCTCCGCCGGTGCGTGGTGGTACATCGGCCCGCCCGGTCTGTGCGTCGTCCTCGTGGTGTTGTCGTTCACCATGATCGGCCGGGCCCTCGAGCAGATCGTCAACCCGCGCCTCGGGGGCCGGTGACATGGCCACCCTGGAACTCGAGGACGTCAGTGTCACGTACCGGTCCACCGAGGGAGACGTTCCGGCGGTTCGCGGGGTGTCCCTGAGCGTCGACGCCGGGCGCTCGCTAGGGCTCGCCGGCGAGTCGGGATCGGGTAAGACGACAGTGACCTCGACCGTCCTGCGGCTGCTGCCCAAGTCGGCGAGCGTGACGGGGCGCGTCCTGCTGGACGGCGAGGACGTGCTCACGATGAAGTGGGGACGCCTGCGCGCGGTCCGCTGGGCCTCTGCCTCCGTGGTGTTCCAGGGCGCCATGCACGCGATGAACCCGGTACAACGAGTCGGTCATCAGATCGCCGAGCCGATCCGGCTGCACGAGAGGTCCGTATCGGAGTCGACGGCGCGCGCCCGAGTCGGCGACCTGTTGGAACAGGTGGGCCTCCCCTCCCGGGTGGCACAGTCCTACCCGCACCAGTTGTCCGGCGGCCAGAAGCAGCGGGTGATGATAGCCATGGCGCTGGCCTGCGGACCACACCTGATCGTCGCCGACGAGCCCACGACGGCCCTGGATGTGATGGTCCAGCAGCAGGTGCTGGACGTGCTCACCGAACGGGTCCGCGACCTGGGACTGGCCATGGTCTTCATCTCCCACGATCTGTCGGTCCTGGCATCCACCTGCGACGACCTCGCCGTCATGTATGCGGGCCAGGTCGTTGAGCAGGGTCCATCGAACCAGGTCTTCGACGACGCCCACCACCCCTACTCACACGCCCTGGGAGGCGCGTACCCGCGCATCGGGGACAGGCGCTTCCGCTATGCCCCCAGCGGTCTGCCCGGCGACCCGCCGTTCCCCGGCGAGGCGCCGTCCGGGTGCGCATTCCATCCGCGCTGCCCAGAAGCGCGGGACGTGTGCGCGACCACGGAAGTGGAACTCAGACCCTCCGGCGATCGCCGCTGGTCGTCCTGCCTGTTCGCTCCGGAGGTGGACGCATGATCGAGTCCGTCCTGGAGGCCCGCGAGCTCGAGGTCACGTTCCGCGGGCGGGGCAACCGGTCCGCCCGCGCCGTCGACGGGGTCGACCTGCGCCTCGGGCGCGGGGAGATTGTCGCCCTGGTCGGAGAGAGTGGATGCGGGAAGACGACGCTGTCGCGCACGCTGCTCGGGCTGGAAAAGCCTTCGGGCGGTGAGGTCCTGGTGTCTGGTCGCCCGCTGGAGTACTCACCTTCAGCGTTGAAAAAGCATCGGCGCAGCGCGCAGCTGGTCCTGCAGGACCCCACCGGGGCGCTCAACCCCCGCCGGTCGGTGTACGAGGCGGTCGCCGAAGGACTGCGGGTGCACAAGTTCGACGGCGATGAGCGTGCGGCTGTCGCGGACGCACTCGCACGCGCCGGCCTGCGGCCCCCGGAGCGCTTCTTCCTGCGCTACCCGCACGAGTTGTCCGGCGGCCAGCGGCAACGCGTGGTGATCGCCGGGGCGCTGGTGCTACAGCCGCAGGTGATCATCGCCGATGAGCCGGTGAGTTCGCTGGACGCGTCCGTCCGGGGGGAGATCCTGGCCCTGCTGCTGGCGCTGCGGGAGTCGCTCGGGCTGTCCCTGTTGGTCGTCACCCACGACCTCGGGGTTGCGTGGAACATCGCCGACCGGATCGCGGTCATGTACCTTGGCCGGATCGTCGAGCAGGGCCCCGCCGAGGAGGTGTTGTCAGCGCCGAAGCACCCCTATACGCGTGCGCTGCTGTCGGTGGTGCCCGAGATCGACCACGTCGAACCGATCATCCTCACCGGTGAGCCCCCGGACCCGACGGCGATCCCGCCCGGTTGCCGCTTCCACCCCCGGTGCCCCGCCCTGCGGGACGGCGAGGCGGCGGCGGTGGCTGCTGACTGCCGCGGCCGGGCTCTCCCGGTGCTGTCCGGGTCGGGCGAGCACGAGGCCGCCTGCTGGTTGGCGGGCTCGCCGTCCGCACGGTGAGCGGCCGGCTCGGCGCCTCGCCCTGCGGCGTTCGGCGATGGGCTTGGTGAAGATCTGTCGCCCTAACCGACGAATCTTTGCCAAGCCCGGCGCGACGGGGCCTCGGCGCCGCCCCGTCGCGTCTCAGGTCCCCCCGAGCAGGGCGGCGAGCCGGTCGTGGGGCAGCGCCGGCACGGTGAGCCCCCGCCGCCCCGTGGTTGTGGTGGCCGACAGGAGGCTGTCCCACACGGCCGACTCGGTCGCGTCGACCGTGGCCTCGAACAGGTCGTCCAGACGGGAGCCGGGCCAAGCGGCCCGATCAGGCGACGCGCCGCGAGGTGACCGCAACCCCGTGGCCAGGCAGCAGAAGATCTCCCCACTCCCGTGGTGTGCCACCGAGCCGCATCGGGCCAGACCGAGGCCGACCCGGGCGGCGACGCGGCTGGCGGCCGACGGATCGAGCGGTGCGTCGGTGACGACGACGCCGATGCACGAGCCGGCTGGCTCGGGGTGGTGCACCGCCCACCAGGCCGGCTCGTCGAGTTCCTCTCCCACCACCCGGCCCCGGAGCGTCAGTTGGTGGGGTGCGCCGAAGTTGGTGAGCAGCACGACGGCGACGGTGGTGCCATCGGGCAGGATGCGCGAGGACGTGCCGATCCCGCCCTTCCATCCCATACACACAGTTCCCGTTCCCGCACCCGCGCAACCGCTCAGGGCTGACCGGCCCCCCGGTGGGAGGGCTTCCTTGGCCGAGATGCGCGCCTGCGCCAGGGCCTGCGCCACATCCGCGCCCGTCACGTGCATGGTGCGCGGATCGTTCAGCCACGAGTCGTCGCACTCGCCCACGACCGGGATCACCACCGAGTCCGCGATCTCAGGCTGTTCGGCCATGAGCAGCCGGCAAGCGGCGTCGTAGACACGGCCGACCTGCATGGTGCTGGTGAGGAAGACAGGGGTCTCGGTCACGCCCCATTCCCGCATCTGCAGGCTGCCGGTCAACTCGCCCGCGCCGTTGAGGACCGCGACCCCCGCCGGCACCGGGCTCGCCCACACGTCGCCCCCCGGATCCACGACAGTCACCCCGGTTCTGGCGATCCCGCCACCGGCCGGCGGGTCGTCGCCGTCGCGGACGATCGTCGCGTGCCCCAGCCCTGCACCGGGCACGTCGAGCACGGAGTCACTGGGGCCGGTGGGGAAGCGGCCGAAGGGCTGGGCAACGCGAGAAAGCGGCATGGTGGCATCATGCCGCACATGACGCTACCCGTGGTCTGGTCCGACGATTGCCTGCTCCATGTTCCGGGCGGTGAGGTGTGGGTCGGTGTCCGGACGCCCGGGACCGAGGTGCCCGGGCGACTGGAGGTCCTCCGGGCCGCACTGGCAGGGGCCGGCCACCCGTTCGTCCCCGCCACCGCCCATGGCGACGAACCGGTGCTGGCCGTACACGACGCCGCGCTGCTGGACTACCTGGCCGACGCGTACACCGGGTGGACGGCCGCCGGCTTCCCCGAAGACCCCGGGCAGGACCGGGTGGTCGGGTATCTGTTCCCCACCCCCGGGTTGCTGTCCGGGCTTCCGATGCGCACGCCCACGGCTGCGCACGCCCGCGTGGGCCGCTTCTGTTACGACACGATGACGCTGATCGGCCCGGGTACGTATCCGGCCGCCCGAGCAGCGGCCGACGCGGCCCTGACCGCGGTCGACCTGATCCGCTCGGGCGCGCGCGCCGCGTACGCCGCCTCCCGCCCGCCAGGTCACCATGTCACGCGGGACGCCTTCGGGGGCTCCTGCTACCTGAACAACGCGGCCATCGCGGCGCAGGCGCTCCGCTCGGTGGGGCACGACCGGGTGGCGGTGATCGACGTCGATGCGCACCACGCCAACGGGACGCAGTCGATCTTCTACGACCGGTCCGACGTGCTGGTGGCCTCGGTGCACGTCGACCCCGGCGCGGGCTGGTTCCCGCACTACCTCGGGTTCACCGACGAGACCGGCCGAGGGGCCGGTGAGGGCACGAACCTGAATCTCCCCCTCCCGGAGGGCACCGGCGACCCGGGGTGGCTGGCCGCGGTCGGCGCCGCAGTCGAGGCGGTCGCCCGGTTCGACCCCGGTGCTGTAGTGCTCTCCCTCGGAGTGGACGCGGCGGCCGACGATCCCGAGAGCCCGCTGCGCGTCACCGCCGAGGGGTACCGGGACGCCACCCGGCAGGTCGCCGCCCTCGGCGTCCCCGTCGTGGCCGTCCAAGAGGGCGGCTACCACCTGCCGACCCTCGGACGGCTCGTGGCAACGGCGCTGGAGGGCCTGGCCGGCTGAGCAGGGCGCTGGCCTGAAACCAGCCGGGACAAGGTGCGGTCATTCCCTCCAGGCCTCAACCTTGCCAGCACGTGCAGCCCGGAATCATGCGTCGCCGAGTGGGTCCCGGATCGCTCACAGGGCGGCCTTTCGGTGACGTTCATGCAGTCCGTTGTCGTTCGTCGGGCGAGGAGCATCAACGAACTGCCCGAACGTCATGGAAGGACCCGGCCACCAACCGGAGTGCGCAGCGCGGTTGCAGGGGCCTGAGCCAGGAGTCCCACCACATCCGTGCGGCCCCGAGCGAACAGCCGAACTGCGATCACCGCGCCGCGATCCGAACCGGGATGGCGTTCAGCACCGCGGTGCCGGTCAGCGCATCCACGCCGGTCGACGGTGTCAGCACATTGACGTTCGTCCCCACCGTCGCGTGTTCGCCCCAGGAACCGGTCGTCTCCGGCGCCCAGCCGTGGGGCAGGCACACCACACCCGGCATGACCGCGTCGGTCACCTCGACCACGATGTCCACCGACCTGGCCTCGGAGACCAGTTGCGCAGTCTGCGCATCGACCACCCCGGCCGCCTGCGCATCCCGCGGGTGAACCTGCAAGGTGCAGCGACTGGAACCGCCGGCCAGCCGCGGCAGTGTTCGCAGCCACGAGTTGTTGGTCCGCAACTGCCGCCGGCCCACGAGGAGCAGTCCGGGATCAGCGAACGCGTCCAGCGCCTCAGCCAGGCGCCCCGCCTCATCGGCCAGTTGCGGTGGCACCAGTTCGATCCTTCCCGACGGCGTGCGCAGCACCTCAGGAAGTCGTGGCTGCAACGGGCCGAGATCGATCCCCGACGGTGCCGCCTCCAAGTCGGCCAGCGTCAGGCCCCCCGGCCGGCTGCCGAATCCATCCCCGTACGGACCGGACCGCAAGGACAGGTCAAGCAGTCGTTCCACCCCGCGCCGCGGCGCAACTGCTGCCAACAGGTCACCCGGGTCGCGACCGTGAGCACGGCTCGTGGCGTCGGTAGCAGCCCGCCGGGCCACTTCGAAAGCGACCAGGTCGTCCATCTGGTCGGCCGTGGGCTCGGGCACCTGGTTGCGCAGCCCGGCCGCGATCCCGGCCATCGTGAGCAAGACCTCGCCCTCATCGCGCTCCCCCGGTGCCATCGGGAACACGGGATGCGACCAGCGCGCCGCGTTGCGCACGGACAGGGACGCGAAAACCACGTCGTAGTGACTGCGGGCCAACGGGGACGGGGCCGGCAGAATGACCTCCGCGTGCCGGGACGTCTCCGTGATGTACGCATCCACGCAGACCAGCAGGTCGAGGCTCGCAAGCGCTGCCTGTAGTCGGTCCGCGTCAGGGGTGGACACCACCGGGTTGCCGGCCACAGTAATCAGGGCGCGCACGCGTTGACCTGTCTGCGGGTCGGGCGTGTCGATCTCTTCGGCCAGAGCAGCAACCGGGAACTCGCCCAGGACGCTGGGGAGACCGCGGACCCGGGTGCGCTGACTGCCGGGGATCCGCACACCGCGTCCCTTGCCCGACTCGCCGTACGTGGTGGGCCCACCGGCGGGCGGCAGCGGGAACATCACGCCGCCTTCTCGGTCGAGGTTGCCGGTGAGCACGTTGATCACGGCGATCAGCCAGGAGGCCGGCGTCCCGAACGAGGTCGGCTCACCGTCGACAGCCAGCCCGGCGGTGGTCGTGCCCATCCGGCCGTAGACCGCCGCCGTGCGAGCTTCGGCGATGGTGCGGGCAAGCCGCTCGATGGTCTCGGTTGGCATACCCGTGGGACCAGCAACGCGTGAAGGACTGAAGGGCTTCGTCAACTCGCGCAACTGCTCGATCGCGTCGTCCGCGACCCATGGCTGAGCCGCACCGAGATCGACGAGACCCTCGCGGATCAGCACGTGCACGATCGCGGCCAGCAGGAGCGCGTCTGTGCCAGGTCGGATCTGCAGGTGTTCGTCGGCCGCAGCAGCCGTTCGCGTACGCACCGGATCCACGACGATCAACCGACCGCCGCGCGATCTCAGCGCCCGCAGCCGGCCGGGCATGTCCGGGACAGTCATCATCGAACCGTTGGAGACCAACGGGTTGCCGCCGATCACGACGAACAGGTCGGTGCGATCGATATCGGGCACCGGCACCGACAACTCAGTGCCGTACATCAATCCCAGGGCCACCTGCTGCGGCATCTGATCGACCGTGCTCGCCGAGAACCGGTAACGGGTCCCCAGCGCCCGGACCAGCGCCGGCAGGTAGAAGGTGCTCGTGACGTTGTGGGCATTCGGGTTACCCAGATACACCGCGACTGAGTCTCTGCCCGATTCCATGACCTCGCGCAGACCCGATCGGACCCGGTCGAAGGCCTCGTCCCAAGTCGCGGGCCGCAGCCGCCCGGCCTCTCGGACCATGGGAGTGCGAAGCCGCGCCGGATCGTGGTGCAGGTCCCCGATGGCTACACCCTTGGGGCACACGAAGCCCTCGCTGAAGACGTCTTCCGAGTCGCCTCGCACCGACACGACGTCGCCCCCGTCGAACGTGATCGAAAGGCCACAGGTCGCCTCACACAACGGACAGATGTGACGGACGGTCTGGGTCATCGTCATCTCCTCGCGCCGGAACTCACGCCCACGGTACGTGCAAGTGCCGGGCCACTGCGCGGTTCTTCACCCGAAACGGCCACGACGGCCCTCGTTCACAGAAGCCCGTGGCCGAAGGCGCCGGGCTGCGGGTCGGGCGGAACCCGACCGTGTGGCGCCGCGGCGGCAGTCCGAGTCCGGCGAGTTCGAGACCCGTCGGTCAATACCGCGCGCCGGCCTGCAACCACCGGCCCAACAGTGCGACTCCGAAGCCGGTCCCCCCGACCTGCTTCACGCCGGCGGCAACGGTGGCCCGGGCCGGACCGGCGATGTCCAGATGCGCCCATGGGACATCGCCGGCGAAAGGCCGCAGGAAAAGTGCCGCGGTGATCGAGCCGGCACCGATGTGACCGTCCACCGCGATATGGCACTGGTCGGCGATGTCCGAGGCCAGCGCCGGGCGGTAGGACTCCACCAACGGCATCGGCCACAAATGCTCACCACTGGCACGCCCGGCCGCCAGCAGCGACGTTTCCAGCCGGCGGGTCGAGGCATACAAAGCGCCCATCTCACGTGACAGCGCCACCGTCGCCGCTCCCGTGAGCGTCGCGAGATCGACCATCACGTCCGGTGACATGGTCATGCGGGCGTAGGCCAGCGCATCCGCAAGGACCAACCGGCCCTCAGCATCTGTGTTGCGGACCTCCGTGGTCCGGCCGTCCACGTGGGTGATCACATCACCCGGCCGGTAAGAATTCGCGCCCACCGCGTTCTCGGCGAGCGCCAGCACGACGGCCACGTCCATGTCCTCGGGTGCGACTTTGAGCGCCGACAGAACGGCCGCGGCGCCGGACATGTCCGTTTTCATCAAGGCCATTGACTCGCGCGGCTTGATCGAAAGCCCGCCCGAATCGTAAGTGATCCCCTTGCCCACGAGGACGACCCGAGGCCCTGTGCCGGGCTTGTGGAGCGACACCAGCCGGGGCGGAGAACTCGAACCTGCTCCGACAGACAGAACGCCCCCGAAACCACCGGCCCGCAACCGCGCCGGACCCAGCACCTCCACGTCGGCACCGACCCGCCGCGCCATCGCACGCGCCTTGCCGACCATCCATTCGGGATTCTTCACGTTCGAAGGGGTGTTCACCAGATCGCGCGCTGCGAGCGTCGCGTCAACGGCGCGCAGGACTTCGCCGACGTCCGGAGAGCCCGGCGGCAGCAGCAACTGCTTGGTCGGCGACGCCGCGGTGCCGAAGTGGTAGCCGGCGAGACGCCAGCCGCGGACGAACTCGCGCAGCTGGGGCGCCGCGGGCTGCGTGCGGAAGCCCAGGCTGCCCCCCGGGGCGGCACGCACGACCGCGGCGCCGAACTCGGCCCAATCGGTCGGCTCCTGCCCTATCACCAGCCAGCGGTCACTGCCGTCGGCCTGAACCAGCACGTCGCTTCTGGACGGCGCCAGCGCTGATGGCAGGGGGACGTCATCGGTCCCGAGCACCACAATCTGACCATCCGGTTCACCCCTGCGCTGCACGATGTCCACCGGTTCACCGTATCGGCCGACGTCGCGGGCGTGGACGTGACGAAGCGGGTCCCGCTAGTGCGGAACCCGCTTCGGCCAGGCGTTGCGGTGACTAGTCGATGCTTTGGAGCAGTCCGCCGAGTTCTTGGGCTTCATCCCGGGAGATCTCCACGACGAGGCGGCCACCACCCTCGAGGGGAACTCGCATCACGTAACCGCGTCCCTCTTTGGTGACCTCCATCGGGCCGTCACCCGTTCGCGGCTTCATGGCCGCCATACCGGTCCCCTTCCCTCGATCGAAAATCCGTCCGTGCGCAGCCCCCCGCCAGGTCTGTCCCGCCGCCCACGCTCAAACACAGTCTATCCCGCGCCGGGGCCGTTCGCGTGCTGCCTGCGCACACGGATCTCACATCCAGCTGAGCATCGCAGTGCTTGTCCTGCGCCAAAGCCACTGCGGACAGCCTGCCCGCGGCCACGCAACTGAACAGGTGCACGCCGCGTCTTGCCGGGCCGCTAGGCGCGGACCGCGAATCGTGCGAACCGCCGCAGGGACAGGGCCACCGCAGCCGCCAGAACGGGCTTCACCACGTACCAGCCCGGACCGCCCAGCCATCCGAGCGGCAGGTCTACTTCCTCCCGCCAGACGAGGCGGCTGCCGTTGCCGGCACGCTCGACCCGGAAGACCCCGATACCCCTGACGACCTTGCCGGTGTGATCGACCTGCACCACCTTCGGTTCGTCCCACCTGGTGATGATCATCGTGTCCCAGAAGCCCAGAGGTCCGACTCCGGTGAAGGCGGCGATGCCACCGCCCACGCCCCGGCCCTGGTGCCGGTCGGCGCGCACCCGGGTTCCGAGCATCCACTCATGCTGGGCACCCCAATCAGTCGCGGCGGCGAACACGGTTCGCGGGGGGGCTGGTACGTCAACCGTCAGTTGCAGCGTCTTGGGCTCAGGCATCGTCGCCGGCGGAGTCCGGTGGTGCGAACGGAGAGGTCTGATCCGGGCCCTGGCCGGACGACGTCGGCGCCGACTCGGCCACCAGCTCGGCTTCCAGCGTGGCGATCCGGGTGCGCAGCGTCGCTAGTGCGATGTCCACCTCGTCCATGCGGTAGCCCCGGAATGCGACCGGCAGGCGCAACTGGTCGACGTCCGTGGCGCTGGGCTGTTCAGGCAGCCGGGCCACGTATCTGTCGCGAGTGGGCTGTGGGACGGCCGGAAGCCGCCCCGAGAGGATCAGGGCCAGCGCCACGATCAGGACCAAGGCCAGCACCGCGAACACAATAGGCATGCCGGGAACTCCTTTCGCGGTTGCGGGCGATACCTGACAGTCTGGCACTTCGAGGGAGGAGTGCCAGTGCTGACGTTCGGCCGCCACAGCTTTTCCGATGACGAGTTGCTCGTCATGGCCATAATCAACAGGACCCCCGACTCGTTCTACGACAGGGGCGCCACCTACGCCCATGATGCAGCGCTGGACCGGGTCGATCAGGTCGTCGCGCAAGGCGCCCAGATCGTGGACGTCGGCGGTGTCAAGGCAGGACCGGGTGAAGCAGTGGACTCGGAAGAGGAGAAACGCCGTGTGGTTTCCTTTGTCGCCGAAGTCGCCTCCCGCTACCCCGACGTGGTGATCTCGGTGGACACCTGGCGTTCTGACGTGGGTGCTGCCGTTTGCGCTGAGGGCGCCTCGCTGCTCAATGACGCATGGGGTGGCCACGACCGGCAGTTGGCGGCTGTGGCCGCGCGGTTCGGCGTCGGCCTTGTGTGCACGCATGCGGGAGGACTGGCGCCCAGGACCCGGCCGCACCGTGTCCAGTACCCGGATGTGGTGGCAGCGGTGCAGGCCGACGTCGTGGCGCAGGCGGAGCGCGCCGTGGACCTGGGCGTGTCCCCGACCAGCATCTTGATCGACCCCGGCCACGACTTCGGCAAGAACACCCGCCACTCCTTGGAATGCACCCGTCGGCTACCCGAAATGGTCGCGAGCCGGTGGCCGGTGCTGGTCTCCTTGAGCAACAAGGACTTCATCGGGGAGTCGTTGGACCGGCCCGTGGGCGAGCGACTGGCCGGCACCCTCGCGACGACGGCCATCTCCGCGTGGCTCGGAGCGCGGGCGTACCGGGTCCACGAGGTGCTAGAGACCTTCGATGTCCTGCGCATGGTCCAGGCGATCGCCGGGACCCGGCAACCGGCCGTGAACCGGCGCGGACTGGCTTGAGATGCCCACCGTGACATGTCCTTGATCGCTCCCGTCGAGCACACGACCGCTATGCCCGATCCGGCCCGGTGAGGTCACATCTTGGCAGCCACCAGCGCGTTCCTCTGTCAGGCTGGTGACCGCCTGGCCGGAACGCTCTCCTGCACGACTCGTGCGTCCGCGTCAGTCTGCAAAACGATCGTGACCCGACAGCGAAGTTGCCCCACGGCCCGCCCTCCAGAAGTCTGATCATTTTGCATTCTGACGCGCTGATCGCCGGCCAGTTCGATCGGCAACTGCCAGCCGGTGCCAGATGACTCGTGAATTGCCCGCCCGAGAGGGCCAGGGCAGCGGTGGTCGCGCGATGCACAACCTTCGGTGGTCCGTACCGGACCTGCTGACGTCGCGGGGACCGGCACTCGCCAGGCGACTACGGTCGGTCGACCCGCTGAACCACCCGAACCACTTCCTCGGGATCGTCCGTCAGGTGGATGAGCTCATGGTCGCCGACGCTGATCTTCGCCTCGGTGGCCAGCGTGTTCCGGATCCAGTCCACGAGGCCGCCCCAGTACTGAGTACCCACTAGGACGATCGGGAACGAAGTGACCTTCTGCGTCTGGACCAGAGTCAGCGCTTCGAACAGTTCGTCCAAAGTGCCGAACCCGCCGGGAAACACCACGAAGCCGTTGCTGTACTTGACGAAGCAGGTCTTCCGCGCGAAGAAGTAGCGGAAGTTGACACCGATCTCCACCCACTGGTTGATGCCCTGTTCGAACGGCAGCTCGATCCCGAGCCCGATGCTGGACCCGCCTGCTTCGAAGGCCCCCTTGTTGGCCGCCTCCATGATTCCGGGACCGCCGCCGGTGATCACCGCGTAGCCCGCGCGCACTAGTCGCGCTCCGACGTCCTCGGCCGCCACGTACTCCGGATGGTCGCGTGCGGTCCGGGCGCTTCCGAAAACCGAGATGGCGGGCCCGACGTTGGCCATCGCCCCGAACCCCTCGACGAATTCCGCCTGGATCCGCAGCACCCGCCAAGGATCGGTGTGCACCCAGTCCCCGGCAGCACGGCTGTCCAGCAGCCGCTGGTCGGTGGTGGACCCGCGAGCCTGCCGCCCGCGCAGGACCACCGGGCCCCGGTGTCGCTGCGGTGACGGGGGTGAGTACCAGGTTTCGGAAGCATCGTTCATGACGCCACCGTAAAGGTCTACGGATGTCCTCCTGGGGACATGACGCTTACGCCCCGGCAAACGCCTGGTGGCATGAGAACCCCGGTCGCCCGACTCAGGGCACTGGTGTCGTGGCAGGCGCCCAAGTCGTCGGAGGTGCGGACACCGTCGGCGACGGGCTGCTCGTCGGCTCGCTGCTGGGCGTCGCGGTGACGCTCGGGGTCGGTTCGGGCGACAGTGGGATGCCGTAGCGCTTCGCAGCCTTCCTGCCCAGTCCCGCCTCGGCGAGCAGCTCCTCCCCGGTGCCGCGATAGACGTTGAGGTCGAGGACCCGCGACCCGGAGCCCGGCAGCCGCCCGTTGTCGGTGAACTGCCAGATCCGAGCGTGATCCGCCGGCCAGCCACGGATCTGCATAGGTCGGTCCTTGAGGAACAGCCCCCAGTTCGCGTGCCACAGCGGATAACTCAACAGTTTCGGCTTCGGCAGCAGCCTTCGCTCCATGTAGCGGGTGTAGGAGTAGAACCACGGTGTGCGGCCGGTGCGCTTCTCCACGACTCGCAACCATGTCAATGTCCATCGGGTCAGCTTCTTGCGGCCCAACGAGGTGGCTTCGGTCTCCAGGTCCAGGGCGAGCGGCAGGTGCCCCTTGGGCAGCCGTCCCACCCGCGCTGAGGCCTTGCGCGCCTGACGTTTGGCGTCGCGGACCACAGCCCGCTTCCGACTGGTCGGCGTCGCGTAGTAGTAGGCACCCACCAGAAGACCGGCGCGCCGGGCCGCAGCCTTGTCACGCGCGTACCAGTAGCCGGCTTCGCGGTGCGCCGACCACGAGGTGTCGCCGGACTTGATGACGACGAATCGGACGCCCCGATTCTGCAGCTTGTTGAAGTTCAGCACCCCGGGGCCGATGTGCTGCCACCGCGAGACGTCCACCCCGCGAATCTGCTTCAACCCCTGATGAGCCCACGAGGTCGCTTTCGGCTTGGGCTTCCAGACGCCGCTCGCGGGGTACAGACCCGCTCCGGCCACGCCGGCACACAGGCCGGCTGCACTGATCGCGATCAGATGGCGCTTCACCTCAACCACTCCAGAATCTGCGTCTCACATTCTTGAAGGTGCGCGATGGGCACGTACTCCCCCCGCGTGTGCGCCAGTGACGGGTCGCCGGGCCCGAAGTTGACGGCCGGGACTCCCAACGAGGAGAAGCGGGACACATCGGTCCACCCGAACTTCGGTCGCGGTACCGCGCCGGTGGCGGTGAGAAAGGCGACCGCCGCAGGGTGGGTCAGTCCGGGGAGCGCGCCCGGGGAGTTGTCGACCACTTCGAGAGGATAGCCGTCGAAGACCTCCTGCATATGCGCGAGTGCGGCAACCGGACTTCGGTCGGGCGCGTACCGGTAGTTGATCGTGACAACGCACGCGTCCGGGATCACATTGCCGGCGACACCGCCTACGATGCCGACCGCGTTGAGCCCTTCGCGATATTCGAGCCCGTCGATGTCCACCGTGCGTGGCTGGTAATCATTGAGCCGTTGGAGAATATCCGCGGCCGCGTGGATCGCGTTGCTCCCCAGCCAGGATCGGGCGGAGTGTGCGCGGGCACCGGACGTCCGGACATGCGCGCGCAGCGTCCCCTGACAGCCGGCCTCGACACTGGCGTTGCTGGGTTCCATGAGGACCGCGAAGTCGGCCTCGAGGAAGCCGGGGTGCGCCACCGACAGCCTGCGTAGGCCGTTGAACTCATCATCGATCTCCTCGCACTCGTAGAAGACGTAGGTCACGTCGCGGGTCGGCTCGGTCAACTCGTGAGCGCACCGCAGCGCCACTGCCACCCCGCCTTTCATGTCGTTGGCGCCGAGACCGTACAGGTTCCCATCGGCGATGCGGTGCGGCAGATTGTCGGCGGCCGGGACCGTGTCGAGATGGCCTCCGAGGACCACTCGTTCGGCGCGATCGAGGTCGGTCCGGGCCACCACAGTGTTCTCGAACCGGGTAACCTCCAGGTGCGAACACGTCCGCAACGCATCTTCGACGGCGTCGGCGATGCGCTGTTCGTGGCGGGATTCGCTGGGAATATCGACCAGGGCGGCGGTCAGGTTCACGACGTCAGCTGAAAGATCGAGCATCGATCCACAGTATGCGCACTGCCTGCTGCGCCCGTTCAGCACCCGGCGCCGAGCGTCGATGAGTCCGTTCGAGCACTTGATTGCAGTGGGGTGCCAGCCGAATCGTTTAGGAATCGGCACCAGCAGCAGTCAACGCGCGGACAAAGCGTCGGGGATCAGGGCGGGCCGACCCCGCTGACCACTGACACGACGAGCCGCATTCCTCGGATGCGGCGCCCACCGGCCTTGACCAGTGGCAGGCTGGGACCCATGCTCAACAGTTCAGCGGCCAGCGGGATCGGGCTGGCCACCATCGCGGGCGAGACGGTGCTCGACGTCTGGTACCCGAGCCCGGGCCTGACCGGCCAGCCCTCGGATGCCTTCGACATCTCGACAGCGATCGATCGCGACCAGATCCGCGATGTCCGGGTCGAGACCGTCGTGACCGTGATAGAGAATCTCTCCGAACCTCCGGTGGACACCGCCGATGTGTACTTGCGGCTGCACTTGCTCTCGCACCGACTCGTGCAACCGCGCACGATCAACCTGGAAGGCGTCTTCGGCCTGTTGCCCAACGTGGCCTGGACCTCGGTCGGACCCGTGGCTCTTTCCGACCTGGACGCCACCCGGGTCCGCGCGCGCTCACGCCGCCAGCACCTGACCGTGCTCAGCATCGACAAGTTCCCCCGGATGGTGGACTACGTCGTCCCGTCGGGGGTCAGGATCGCCGACGCCGACCGCGTGCGACTCGGCGCGCACCTGGCCGATGGGACAACGGTGATGCATGAGGGATTCTGCAACTTCAACGCCGGCACGCTGGGCGCATCGATGGTCGAGGGCCGGATCTCTGCGGGCGTGGTGGTCGGGGACGGCTCGGATGTGGGCGGCGGGGCCTCGATCATGGGCACCCTGTCCGGCGGTGGCAGCGAGGTGATCTCCATCGGTGAGGGCTGCCTGATCGGCGCGAACGCGGGCGTCGGGATCTCGCTGGGAGACGGCTGCATCGTGGAGGCCGGCTGCTACATCACCGCAGGCTCGAAACTGTCGACGCCCGATGGCACTGTGGTCAAGGCCCGAGACCTCTCCGGTGAGCCCGGATGGCTCTTCCGCCGCAACTCGGTGTCAGGGACGCTGGAAGCGGTACGGCGCTCCGGGACGTGGGGGGAACTGAACCAGGAGTTGCACAAGAACTAGTCGCGCCTTTCCAGGCATCAGGTGCGGGCGGGCCCGGGCCAGTGCCCACCTCGAACGTGGGCCGAGCAGAAGGACCGATCAGTCCGCGGACTTCAGCCACGCCCGGTATTTGCGGTTCATCATGGGCTTGAGGAACAGGCGCACCGGGCCGGGGAGCACGTCGAAGACTGCCTGATCGCTCGCCGACCCGCCGTCGGCGATCCAGGGGAACACGAGCATCGCGTTCGGACTCTTCTTGTTGGCGTCGTTGAATGGTTTGAGGTCCGGCGCGGTGACGTATTTGGCCAAGATCCTTTCCGCGTCCGCCTCCTCATGGGCGCTGTGTGCAGCCAGTACCAGCCGTAGCGCCCGGACGTGCTTGGTGGCGTCATCCGGCAGCGCGCCGGCGCCGGCGAAATCGCTGTCGCACACGTCAAGCGCCCCGTGGAGTTGCCCGTGCTCGGCCTCCATCGCGTCCACCGTAGCCAGTTCGCCGGCGTCAGTGGAACGCTGCCGGATCATCGGCCAAAGGTACTTGTCCTCGTTCTCGTGATGCTGGTGCAGGTTCTGCGAGAAGAAGCGCCAGTGCTTGCGCGCCCCTGCGGTGTCGCCCGCACCGATCAGCGCCTCGATCCGGTCGAGTTCGCGCAGCATCGCCCGGTGGAGCATACCGTTCATCGCGAAGTCGACCGCCATCAGCGTTGTCCCATGGGCAGGTAGTCGCGCTCGGTCGCTCCGATGTACACCTGGCGTGGGCGGCCGATCTTCGTCTGCGGGTCCTTGATCATCTCGCGCCACTGGGCGATCCAGCCCGGCAGCCGCCCCAGCGCGAACAAGACCGGGAACATCCGGGTGGGGAATCCCATCGCCCGATAGATCAGGCCGGTGTAGAAGTCGACATTGGGATACAACTTGCGCGAGATGAAGAAATCGTCGGCCAGTGCCACTTCCTCGAGTCGTTTGGCGATCCCGAACAGCGGGTCGTCGACTTGCAGATGGGCAAAGATCTCGTCGGCCGTCTCGCGCACGATCGTCGCACGCGGGTCGTAGTTCTTGTAGACCCGGTGCCCGAAGCCCATCAGCTTGACGCCGTCCTCGCGGTTCTTCACGCGGACGATGAAGTCGTCGACCGACTCGTCGGAGTCGCGGATCGATTCGAGCATCTCCAGGACCGCCTGGTTGGCGCCGCCATGCAAGGGCCCGAACAGGGCGTTCACCCCGGCCGACACCGAGGCGAAGAGGTTGGCGTGCGACGAGCCTACGAGCCGCACGGTGGAGGTCGAACAGTTCTGCTCGTGGTCGGCATGTAGGAGCAGCAGCATGTCCATCGCCCGGGCGATCACCGGATCGTTCACGTACGGTTCGGCGGGCCACCCGAACGTCATCCGCAGGAAGCCTTCCACCAGATTCAGGGAATTGTCCGGATACATCAGGGGCTGGCCCAGCGATTTCCGGTAGGCATAGGCCGCGATGGTGGGAAGTTTGGCGAGCAGCCGATGGGTGGAGATCTCCACCTCGTCGTCATCGAACGGGTCGAGGGAATCTTGGTAGAAGGTCGACAGCGCGCTGACCGCGCTCGACAGGACGGGCATCGGATGGGCATCACGCGGGAACCCGTCGAAGAAGCGCCGCAGATCCTCGTGCAGGATCGTGTGCATCCGCAGTCGCTGATCGAAGGCGCTCAACTGATCGGCGGCGGGCAGTTCGCCGTAGATCAGCAGGTATGAGGACTCGAGGTAGGTGGACTGCTGGGCCAACTGTTCGATCGGGTATCCGCGATACCGGAGGATCCCCGCGTTGCCATCGATGTACGTGATCGCCGATGTACACGCGGCGGTGTTCACGAAGCCGGTGTCCAGCGACACGTACCCGGTGCTGGACAGCAACTTCGAGGAATCGAGGCCGGATTCACCGTCCGTGGCCGCCACGACCGGCAGTTCCAGGTTGACATCTGGGCCATTCAGGACGAATTCGCTCACGCCAACACGCTATCCCCGCTCGGGTAACGGTGAGGTAACAGGGCACGGATTCGTCATGGGGCGAGGCTCAGCCGCTGTGCCGCCAGGTCCACATCGGCATCGCTCGCGGTGAGCGCCACCCGGATGTTCCGTGCGCCGCCGGGCCCGTAGAAGTCGCCGGGCGCGACCAGAATTCCCCGGTGAGCCAGCCAGTCCACGCTGTCCCAGCACGCCTCATCGCGGGTGGCCCACAGATACAGCCCCGCATGGGATTGCTCGATTCGGAAGCCGGCTGACTCCAGCGCCGAACACAAGATCTCCCTTCGGCGCAGATACCGTTCCCGCTGAACGAGCACGTGCTCGTCGTCGAGCAGGGCGGCGGCGGCGGCGGCCTGCACGGGCAGCGGAACCATCATGCCCGCATGCTTGCGCACAGCCAACAGCCGCCGGATCAGGTCCGGGTCACCGACGGCGAAACCGAAACGATAACCGGCGAGATTCGACCGTTTCGACAACGAGTGGACGGCGATCAGCCCGCTGTGATCACCTCCGCACACACTCGGGTGCAGGACCGAGACCGGTTCGGCATCCCAGCCGAGTTCGATGTAGCATTCGTCGCTGGCCACGATCGAGCCGTGGTCACGCGCCCGCGTCACCACGTCGCGCAACTCGCCGACGGACATCACCGCACCTGTCGGGTTCGCCGGCGAGTTCAGCCAGGTAAGCGCTGCCGGCTCCCCGACCTCCACGGACTCGCAGCCCGCGATCATGGCGCCGACGACGTAGGTGGGGTAAGCCACCGTCGGCGAAGCCACCGTGTCCGCGGGCCCCATGCCCAACAGTGTCGGCAGCCATGCCACGAATTCCTTGGTGCCGATCAGGGGCAGGACGTCAGCCGGATCGGCTGTGACGCCGAGCGCCCGCTGCAACCAGTCGACCGCGGCCTCGCGCACGGCCGCGGTGCCGTGCACGGTCGGATAGCCCGGTGAGTCCGCCGCCTGTTTCAGAGCCGCTTGGATCAGCGCGGGCGTGGGGTCCACCGGTGTGCCCACCGACAGATCCACCATGCCGCCCCCAACCACGGCGGCCACGGCTTTGGCGCCTGCGAGCCGGTCCCACGGGAAGTCGGGCAGGTGCACCTGCGCTACTCGTCGTGCTGCTGCGGCGGCAGAGCAGCGATGAAGTCCACGTCGTGGTCGATCTTGCCCATCTTCGTGGCGCCGCCCGGGGAACCGATGTCGTTGAAGAAGTCGACGTTGGCCTGCGTGTACTCCGACCACTCCTCGGGAACGTCGTCCTCGTAGTAGATCGCTTCGACCGGGCACACTGGTTCACAGGCGCCACAGTCCACGCATTCGTCGGGGTGGATGTAGAGCATCCGCTCACCCTCGTAGATGCAGTCGACCGGACACTCATCGATACAGGCTTTGTCTTTGAGGTCGACACACGGCAAGGCGATGATGTACGTCACGACTGCCCCTTTCTGGCATCCGGGAGAACCCTTGTCCCAAGGCTATAGCGCCCTCAGCAGGTTCGGGGATTGACACCGGGGTTGGTGCCCCACCCGGCACCGGCGATCAGGCGGCGGGGCCGCGACTACAGCGCACCGAGATGGTGATCCAGGAAGACCAGTGGCGGGGCGGCGGCATCCGACTGCACGATCTCGGCCACGCGCCCGAGCACGATGCTGTGGTCGCCGCCGGGATAGATAGCCTCGGTCGTGCACCGCAAGTAGCCCAGGGAGCCGCGCAGGACCGCGATCCCGTCCGGGTCCCGATCGTGTTCGACGACCTGCATCTGATGTTCCAGCGGCCGGCCCCGCTCGGCGAACCACTGCGCCACCGGCGCCTGATCGGCACCGAGGATGTTCACCACCCACTTGGACGCCTCACAGACTGCGTGGTGGAACCGGGAGTCGCGCTGGACGCAGAACAGCACGAGTGCCGGCTCCAGTGAGACCGAGGTGAACGAGTTCGCGGTCATGGCGTGGTCGAAGTCGTCCACTCGTGCCGTCACCACGACCACCCCACTGGCGAAATGGGCCATCAGGGCCTTGAATCGCGCAGTGTCCACTCGCCCGACGCTAGTGCCAGTCAGCGGTCGACGCCCGGGCAACCCCTTCTACCTGGGGGCGATGACCTACCGGGTGTCCGGTACGGACGGCGAACGCACGTCCACGACCTCGGCGCCGAGCACCTCGAGGATCTCATCCCCGACCAGTTCATGGCGCTCGAGCAAGGCGTCCCGCAGGGCTTCCACCTTGTCGCGGTGCGTCCGCAGCACCTGACCCGCGATGGCTTTCTGCTCGGCCAGCAGATCCTCGACGGCCGCCCGGCTCTTGGCATCGGCGATGACCCTGCCGACCAGGTTGGTATCGGACATCGCGGATCCCTGGACCGCGGACAGGTTGATCAACGAGCCGACCATGCCGGTGGCCCCGACCATCTGCGACGCAACAGTCGTGGCGTAGTTGAGGTCCGAACTCGGACCGGTCGAGATGTCGCCGAAGAAGATCTCCTCGGCGAACATTCCACCGAAAGCGATCTGGATCAGGGCGAGCAACTCGGCCCGACTGCGGGTGAACACGTCGTCGGTGTCGTTGTGCGACAACAGACCGAGTGCCTCCTTGCGCTTGATGATCGTCAGTACCTCCAGCCGGCGCTGCGGCGCGACGACATGCGCAACGACGGCGTGCCCGGCCTCGTGGGTGGCGATCAACCGGGCCTCGTGGTCGGTGTAGGCCACCGGCTGCCCCAGCCCCACGTCTGCGACCAGTCGCGCGGCATGCACATCGCGGCTGCTCATGGTGCGAGACCCTCGGCGAAGCGCCTCCACCAGGGCCTCGTCGAAGAGGTTCTCCAACCTGGCAGGGGTGTATCCGGTGGTCAAAGCCGCGATGTGATCCCGGGCCTGGGGGTCGTCAAGACCCGCATCGTGTGAGCGGCGCTCCAGCATCAGGTCGATCAGGTCCCGGCGACCCTGTCGCGAGGACGCCTCGAAACTCAGCACACGATCGAAGCGTCCCGGCCGCAGTAGCGCGGCATCGAGGGCCGTCGCACGGTTCGTGGCCGCGATCAGCAGGACGTTGGACGGCTGGGAGGCGATGCGGGGGATCTGTCGGTTTGCCGGCAGCAGCAGGTTGATCCGCTCAGCCAGGCCACCGGCGAGTTTCTGCCAACCGGTCGGCTCGTCGAAGGACTGCATCTGCACGAGCAGTTCGTTGACCACCCCACCGGTCCCCTCACTGACCACTGAGCCATTCACCTCGGTGGGACTGACGACTCCGGTGAGCGCGGCACTGGGAAGCCCGGCCAAGCCCCCGCAGGCCGCCACACTGCCGTTGACCGCCGTCGCACCGGCCTGATCGAATCCTCCGCGGGCTGTGGCGATCGCGTCGATCTCCTCGATGAATCCAATCGCGCCGCCCTCCCTGCGGGCGGTCTTGCGCAGCGCCTTGAAATAGGAGCGGATCTTGCGGGCGGTGGCACCGTAGTACATCGACTGGAACGACGTGGCGCTGACGAACAGGAAGGGAACCTGCGCCTCGGCGGCCATGGCTTTGGCGATGTAGGTCTTCCCCGTCCCTGGCGGGCCTTCGAACAGTAGCCCCCGCCTGGCGGTTCCGCCCATCTCCTCGGAGAACGCCCTGTGCGCCAGGAACAGGTTGAGCGATCTCAGGACCTCCGCCTTGACCGTGTCGATGCCGCGGACGTCATCAAATCGGACGTCGATCTGTTCGGGCCGGTATGTCACATGCGGGGAACGCCCGGCGGCCACGGTCGTGCCGACAAGGGTTCCGATCAGCACCAGGAAGAACAGCCCGACGACCATCAGGAAGGGGTCGAATCTCGGCAAACCGATCCCGGTGACATCGATGCCCCGGTCGGTGAGGATCCGGAACCAGAGCCACACGGCCGGGATCCCGAGCAGGACCGCCAGTTTCAGGAGTCGGCGTTGCCGGTTCCGTTCGCGGGAGAGACCGACGTCGGCTTCAGATGCACGCAGTCTGCCGTCGGCGACCACGCCGAGCATGTCTGACGACGGCTTCATGGACCTCTCCTTGCCAGTGCCCCTTACTCAGCGTGCAGCATGTTCGCCGAAATGGGTACATATGCGCGTCGATTCGGGATGAACGACCTAATCACTTCGAGTGACACCGTTGAACAAGTCCGTCTCACGGCCCTGTTCGTCGAAGGGTGCTGCCAGATCGCCCTGCGCGATCCGGAAGTGCTCGACGCCCATCGCCTTGCTGCCAAGGTTGTCGGACAACGCGAAGAAGCCGCCGTCGGTCTGCACCTGCGAGGCGTGCTTGGCAAGCGCCTGCATCTTCACATCGAGAAACTCCGAGAAGTCCACTGAGGTGGTCACCAGATCGTCGTCGACCCCGATGTGCAGGTTGTCCGGATCCATGGCCGCGAAACTGGTCTCGTCGCCCGCGGCCCGCAGGGCTCGGATCCCCTCTTGCAGCATCTGTTTGGGCAGAGCCGTCCAGTAGACCTTCTGCACGCGCCAGGGCTCGCCGAGATCGGTCCGGAACGATGGCACCGCGGCCAACGACACCGCGTAGGTGAGGACTCGGTGCGCCTGAATGTGGTCGGGGTGTCCGTATCCCCCGAAGTCGTCGTAGGTAACGGCGACCTGCGGTCTCAGTTCTCGGATGACTGCCACGAGGTCCGAGGCCGCCTCCAGCAGATCCGTTCGCCAGAAGCAGTCGAGCCGGTCGTTGGAGGGCATGCCCATCATGCCGCTGTCGCGGTACTTGTGAGGTTCGCCCAGCAGCCGCCAGTCCGTGACGCCGAGCACCGCCATCGCCTCCGACAGCTCCTGGTAGCGGTGCTCACCGAGCCGATCCTCACTGTGGGAGGCCAGGTGCTGGGCGTCTTCGAGCAGCACCTCGCCTTCCTCGCCGAGGGTGCACGTCACCAGCGTCACCTGTATCCCCTGACTGACGTAGCCGGCCATCAGCGCCCCGGTCGTGATGCTCTCGTCGTCGGGGTGGGCGTGCACGATGAGTAGTCGTTGATCGGCCATGGACTCAAGCCTAGGTGGAGGAATCCGCGCGAGGTACGTCTAGCCTGACCTAGATGGACAGTTACCCGCGACAGGCCGCCGTGACCGGCCAGTTCCGCCATGGACAGCCACGCAATTTCAGGGTGACCGCCGCGGCGGTGTACTACTTGCGATCCGCGGGCAGCCGGCTTGCGGAGCTTCAACTGCACAGGTGGGACCGGGCGAGCGGCCAGACGGAGACGATCCTGGCCGGGGCGCCATCGGCGACTATGTCAGCGGCGGAACGCACGATGCGGGAAAGGGTGAGGGAGTCGGCCTCCGGGATCACCGCATATGACGTTCGCGGTGACCGTGTGATCGCCAGTGCCGGTGGCGGCCTGCTGGGGTGGGACACCGACGACGGGGCCCGTGAGATCCCCGGCGTCGCCGCCGGCTTCGATCCCCGGCTCAGCCCGGACGGCCGGTGGATCTCGTGGATAGCGAACGGCGGTCTGCATCTGTGCGCGTGGGATGGATCCCAGCCCCGGGTGATCGTGGCGGCCGACGGCGACGAGTCGTGGGCGGTCGCGGACTTCATCGCCGCCGAGGAGTTCAGCCGCAGTCGCGGCTACTGGTGGCTGCCCGATTCCTCCGGGCTACTGGTCCAGCGCACCGATGACCGTTCGGTTCCGGTCTGGTGGCGCAGTGATCCCGCCAATCCCCAGAACGCACCGGCCAAGCAGCGGTATCCCCATGCGGGGGCCACGAACGCCTCGGTCTGCCTGTGGCGCTTCGACCTCGACGGGGAGGGCGCTCGCCTCGAGTTGCCGGACTCGGAGTACTTGGCGACTGTCGCCCCAAACGTGATCACGGTCTTCGATCGCGAGCAGAAGGCTTTGACGGTGTGCGACTTCACCGGTGAACCCACGACCATTCTGAGGCACGATCCCTGGCTGGATCTCGTGCCCGGGCTTCCTCGACGAACCGAGTCGGGTCGTCTGTTGGCTTGGGTGGATGCGGATCGACGGCGGCTCACCATCGACGGCTCCGCGGTGACGCCCGAGGATGTACAACTGCGTTCCGTGGTGGGTGTGACCGGGGAGACGATCTTTCTGACCGCGAGCACCAGCCCGGCTGAGAGCCGTCTGGCCCGCGTCGACGACACCGGCTTCACATGGCTCTCGGATCCGGGACTCGTGACCACCGCCACCGTGGGTCATGGCCTGATCGTCACCAGCGAGGTCGGATGGCACGACTACCGGGCCGTGGTCACCATCCGCGACACCAACTACGAGCCGATTGCAGCCGTCGAGAATCTGGCCGAAGAACCGGTGACGGACGCCCGGCCCCATCTGCTGGCGTCAGAGGTCGATGCGGTCCAGACTGTGGTGCTGTGGCCCACCGGACCGGCATCCGGTCCGCTGCCCGTCCTGATGCTGCCCTACGGTGGCCCGCACGCTCAGCGGGTGCTGGCGGCGCGCTCCGCCTATGCGGGTGCGCAATGGATGGCGGATCAGGGGTTCTGCGTAGTGATCGCGGACGGCCGGGGTACGCCGGGCCAGTCACCGGCCTGGGAGCAAGCGGTGGCCGGAAACCTGCGTGACCCCGCCCTTGAGGACCAGGTTCTGGCGCTGCAGTCGGTCGCCGCCGCACACCCCGAGCGGGTAGACGTCTCCCGCGTCGGCATCGTGGGCTGGTCGTACGGGGGTTATCTCGCCGCTCTGGCGGTGCTCCAGCGCCCCGACGTGTTCCACGCCGCCATCGCGGGCGCACCCGTGACGGACTGGCGCCTGTATGACACCGCATACACCGAGCGCTACTTGGGCAACCCGTCGACCGACCCCGCACCCTACGACCACTGCTCGTTGCTCACGATGGCCGAGGACCTGCAGCGGCCACTTCTCCTGATCCACGGCATGGCCGACGACAACGTCTTCGCCGCCCACTCCCTGCGGTTGTCGACGCAACTGCTGCGGGCGGGCCGTGCGCACGAGGTCCTACCACTGTCCGGGGTCACCCACATGACCCCGCAGCCCGAGGTGGCGGAGAACCTGCTGTTGCTGCAGATCGACTTCTTCCGGCGGCACCTGGGCTGCTGAAGCCGAGGTGGCGCCTTCCACGCCGTCGGCCAGCAGCCCCTCCATCTGGTGGCCGACGCAGGCTCATCCGGCCAGCAGATGGAGGCTCGAGTCCGAAAACGGCTCGGATAGTTCGGTGGCCGCAGGAGGGGGCCGCGAGGTTAGAGAATGGTCGCGAGGTTAGAGATCGTGCACGAGGTTAGTGAACGCACGTGTGGCTTCTCGCTGGTGTACTCGGTCGACGCACAAGTGGGCCGCGAGGTTAGAGAATGGTCGCGAGGTTAGAGATCGTGCACGAGGTTAGTGAACGCACGTGTGGCTTCTCTAACCTCGTGCACGTTCTCTAACGCGAGCGATTTCCGCCCGGCATTTCCCCGCCTAAACCTCAATCCACCGGTGATCTTGTTGGGTGGGTCGGCGCGGTGACGTAGAAATGCCCCGCTTCTTGGGGAGGATGGAGGTTCTTCAGGCTTCCAATTCCGCAAGGAGAGGGGCATCTCGTAGATGCAACTGTCTCACAGCCCGGCGCGGTGTTCGGCGTCGTTCGATGAACCGAATCTGGTCGTGTCGGCAGGTCTGGTCCCGGCGCTGTGCCTGGCCGGCAAGGTCGGTCTTCCCGACTTGGCCGAGCAGCATGTGACGGCGGGTTCCAACGCGGGCGCGAAAGTGATGTCGCTGGTGGCCGGGATGGCCGCCGGGGCGGACAGCATCGACGACCTGGACGTGTTGCGCCGCGCCGGCGCGGCACGGCTGTTCGACGGGGTGCGGGCCCCGTCGACGCTGGGCACGTTCCTGCGCGGGTTCACCTTCGGGCATGTCCGGCAGTTGGACGCGGTCGCCGCCCGCACCCTGACCGGGCTGACCGAGGCGGGCCCGCTGCTGCCCGGCATCGGTACCGGCTGTCTGATCGACATCGACGACACCGTCAAGGGTGTCTACGGGCCGGGTAAGCAGGGCGCGCAGTTCGGCTACACGAAGGTCCGCGGGTTGAACGCCCAACTGGCCACCATCTCCACCCCGGACGCCGCTCCGGTGATCGCGGCGACCCGGCTGCGCCGCGGCGCGGCACCCTCGGCGCAGGGCGCGGTACGCATGCTCCGGGACGCGATCACCACCGCCAAACGGTGCGGGGCAACCGGGCCGATCCTGGTGCGCGCCGACTCGGCGTACTGCTCCTCGGCGATCCTGCAGGCGGTGTCGAAGGCCGGCGCCCGGTTCTCGGTCGGGATGCCGCTGAACTGTCGGGTCCGTGCCGCGATCGCCGACATCGACGAGGAGTCGTGGGTGCGCATCGAGTATCCGTGGGCGATCCCGGACCCCGACACCGGTGAGCTGATCTCGGCCGCGGAGATCGCCGAGATACCGTTCACGGCGTTTGTGTCCCGGCCGGCGGCCAGGCACGTGACGGCCCGGCTGATCGTGCGCCGGATCCCGGAACGCAACGCCACGAAGCTGCAGGACCCGTTGTTCCCCGCCTGGCGGTACCACGCCCTGTTCACCGACAGCACCGCCCCGCTCGTGGCAGCGGAGTCGACCCATCGCGGGCACGCGATCATCGAGCAGGTCATCGCCGACCTCAAGGGCTCCGCGCTGGCCCACCTGCCCTCCGGGAAGTTCGCGGCCAACGCGGCCTGGCTGGTCTGCGCGGCGATCGCGTTCAACCTCACCCGCACCCTCGGCGTGCTCGCCGCCGGCCAGTTCACCCGCGCGACCACCGCCACCATCCGGGCCCGGATCGTCCACGTGCCCGCCCGCCTGGCACGCTCGGCGCGCAGGCTACGCCTGCGACTGCCCCGCGACTGGACCTGGACGGCGCACTGGCAGCGGCTCTGGACCGCCGTCATGACCACCTGACACCAGGCGCCAAGCCCCTACCCGATCGAGCATGAAAGGACCCCGTCGGAAAGGCCGGCGAAGACCGGCAGGTCCGCCACGCCCACCAGCACCAAAGCGAGGAACACGCCCAGATCAACCCACGGCCACCCGACTCACCCGAGTGATCGGTGGATTGAGGCTAAAGCGCGGCCGGCCACGGCCATGGACCACTAACGCGAGCGATCTCCGCCTGGCCGCCTGAACCGGCGGCCAGCACCCCCATGGAGGTCCAAATGCTCACAAATGGTGCATTGAGGACACGTTCTCCACAATCTGCTGGCCGATCCGGGCCGTCACAGCCGAACCCGGCCACCAGATGGAGCCGACCGGCCGACTACTCCTCGGGCATCTGGGAAAGATCCAACGCGCCCGTGGGGACCTCGTTGGCGACGATGTCGAGGTCCTGCGGGAAGTGACACGCCGAGTACTGACCTCCCCTGGTGCCGATCTGCACTAGCGGTGGTTCCTGCTGGGCACAGATCTCCTGCGCCTTCCAGCAGCGCGTGCGGAACCGGCACCCCGACGGCGGGTTCGCCGGACTGGGTACGTCGCCTTGAAGCACGATCCTGCGGCGGTCCTCCCGGCCGACCGGATCCGGCACCGGGACCGCCGACAGCAAGGCCTGTGTGTATGGATGAGTCGGGTGTTCGTAGATGGACGACTCGTCGCCGATCTCCACGAGTTTGCCCAGGTACATGACGCCGACCCGGTCAGAGATGTGCCGGACCACCGACAAGTCGTGGGCGATGAAGATGTAGGTGAGGTCGAACTCGTCCTGCAAGTTCTCGAACAGGTTGATCACCTGCGCCTGCACAGACACGTCGAGAGCCGAGACCGGCTCGTCACACACGATGACCTTGGGGCGCAGGGCCAGTCCGCGGGCGATTCCGATGCGCTGACGCTGCCCGCCGGAGAACTGGTGGGGGTACCGGCTGATGTGTTCGGGGTTCAGGCCGACCACCTCGAGCAACTCCTGGACCGCCTTCTTGCGATCGCCCTTGGGCACAACTGACGAGTGGATGTCGAAGGGTTCGCCGACGATGTCCCCGACCGTCATGCGCGGGTTCAGCGACGTGTAGGGGTCCTGCAGCACGATCTGGATGTGGCGGCGTTTGGCTCGCATCGCTCCGGCCCCGAGGTGGGCCATGTCCTCGCCCTCGAACCAGATCTCCCCCGAGGTCGGGTCCTCGAGGCGCATGATGAGCCGCGCGAGGGTGGACTTCCCGCAACCCGACTCTCCGACGATTCCGAGCGTCTCGCCTTTGCGCAGGTCGAACGAGACCCCGTCCACTGCGCGGACGGCACCGATCTGCTTCTTGAAGACGATCCCGCGTGTCAACGGGTAGTGCTTCACGACGTCCTTGACTTGCAGGATGGGTTCGTCAGTCACGGGCCACCTCCTGCCAGAAATGACATGCAGACATGTGGTGCGGTGCCACCTCGACGCTCTGCGGAACCTCTTGCAGACACAGGTCCTGCTTGTAGGGACATCGAGGGTTGAAGTTGCAGCCGGGCGGCAGTCTGAGCAGCGACGGCGGCAGACCCTTGATCGCGTACAGTTCCTCCCCCTTGGAATCCACGCGAGGCATGGAGTCCAACAGGCCCTGCGTGTACGGATGACGAGGTTTGCCGTACAGTTCCAGCACGTCGGCGCTCTCAACAATCCGGCCGGCGTACATCACCGCGATCTTGTCCGCGACGCCTGCGACGACACCGAGGTCGTGAGTGATCAGGATCATGCCCATGTTGCGCTCGCGCTGCAGATCCTGCAGCAACTCCATGATCTGCGCCTGTACGGTCACGTCCAGCGCAGTGGTGGGCTCGTCGGCGATGAGCACTTTGGGATCCAGGCTGATGGCCATCGCGATCATGATCCGCTGGCGCATCCCGCCGGAGAACTGGTGCGGATAGTCCTTGACCCGCTCCTTGGCAGCCGGGATCCTGACCTGTTCCATCAAGTCGACGGCGCGGGCCATGCCCTCCTTCTTGGACATGCCGCGGTGAACCTGGAACATCTCCGCGATCTGGTCCCCGACAGTGAACACCGGGTTCAGGGCCGACAGCGAGTCCTGGAAGATCATGGAGATCTCCGCGCCCCGGATCTTCTGCCGTTCGGACTCCGGCATCTTCAGGAGGTCCTTGCCCTTGTAAAGGATCCGGCCACCGGTGATGAATCCCGGCGGCATGTCCAGGATCCCCATGATCGTCTGCGCAGTCACCGACTTTCCCGACCCGCTCTCCCCGAGCACCGCGAGGGTCTGGCCGGCATCGAGGCTGTAACTCACCCCGTTGATCGCAGCCGCCACCCCGTCGCGAGTGCGGAACTCCACGAACAGGTCGTCCACTTCCAGCAGATGTTCAGTCATGGCCTCACCGGAGCTTCGGATCGAGGGCTTCACGCACGGCGTCACCGAGCATGATGAAACTCAGCACGGCCACCGACAGGAAGAAGGCGGGGAAGAACAGCATGAACGGGGCCACCCGTATGTACGGCTGCGCGTCGTTGATCATGGTTCCCCAGGAGATGACCGGTGGCTGCAGGCCCAGACCGAGGAACGACAGGGTTGCCTCCGCGCCGATGTACCCCCCGAGCGAGATCGTGGCCACCACGATCAGCGGCGCGAGCGAATTGGGGACGACGTGCTTGCGGATGACACGGCCGCTGGTCGCACCCAGCGCGCGCGCCGCGACCACGAAGTCGGCGTTGCGCACCTGGATCACGGACGACCGCATGATCCGGGTCATGGACGTCCAGCCGAGGATGCCCAACGCGAGCACCACCTTGCCGACCTCCTGATACAGATTGGTGTTCTCCGACGACGGGAAAGAGCTCAGGACGAGGATGCCACCGAGCAGCAGCGGGATTCCGAAGAAGATGTCGGTCAGCCTCGAAAGGATCGAGTCGATCCAACCTCCGAAGAATCCTGCCATGACACCCACGAATCCGCCGAGCAGCATCGTGAACCCCGTGGCGAAAATACCCACCATGATGGACGCTTTTGCCCCGTAGATCGTGCGCGTGTAGACGTCACAGCCGTTGTTGTCGTACCCAAACCAGGCCGCCGACGACGGTCCCATACGCGACAGTTTCAGGTCGCAGGTGTACGGATCCTTCCCGAACGTCAGCAGCTGCGGGAAGACGGTCATGATCAAGAAGATGAAGATGAGGATCGCGGAGATGATGAAGATCTTGCTCGTGCGCAACTCCCGCCAAGCATCGCTCCACAAGGACCGCGGCTTCTCCGAACCCGGCTGCGGCGGAAGATCCGCCCCCTGGAAGGTCTCTGCCTCGACGGTTTCCGGCGCCGCCGCGGCGGCTGAGGCGTTCGGGTCACTCATAGCGGATCCTCGGATCGATCGCACCGTAGAGGATGTCCACGAGCAGGTTCACCAGAAGGAACACCAGCACCAGCACTGTCACAACACCGACCACCGTGGCACCCTCCCTGGTGCGGATCGACAGATACAGCAACCCACCGATTCCACGGATATTGAAGATGCCCTCGGTCACGATCGCCCCGCCGAGCAGTGCGCCGAAGTCGGCACCGATGAACGTCACCACAGGGATTAGTGAGTTTCGTACGGCGTGGCGACCGATGACCCGGCGCCTCGACAAACCCTTGGAGGTCGCAGTGCGGACATAGTCTGCCCGTAGGTTCTCGGCGAGGTTGCCCCGCATCAAACGGGCGACATAGGCCAAGGACAAGGACGCCAGCACGAACGCCGGCAGGATCAGCTCGTAGACCGTGGCGTTCGGCCCGACCGTCGGTGGGAACCATCCGAGTTTGATGCCGAACGTGAACTGGGCGAGGAAGCCGATCACGAAGACGGGGATCGAGATCACGATCAGCGTGGTGATCAGGATGAGGTTGTCCCAGAAGCCCGCGCGATTCAATGCGGCCAAGACGCCGGCGCTGATCCCGATCACGATCTCGATCAGGATCGCGATGAGCGCCAAACGGAAGGTCACGGGGAATGCCTGGGCGATCTCGCTCCACACCGTGCGTCCGGAGAAACTCTCGCCGAAGTTGCCCTGCACCAGATTGACCAGGTACTTCCCGTACTGCACCGGCAACGGGTCGTCGAGGTTGAACTTGTTCCGCATCTCCGCGACGTATGACGCAGGACAGGGCCGGTCACCGCACTTGCCGGCGAACGGGTCGCCCGGCAGGGCCCACACCATCGCGTAGATGATGAAGGTGGTGCCGATGATCACGGGAATCATCTGGAGGAGCCGGCGGATGGTGTAGCGACCCATTTGGCACCCCCTTCCTCTCGTGGATGACGTTCGAACGATACTCACGGACCACCGCGATTGCACGAGTAACCCCTGGTTTCGCGCGTAGAAGTCCGAGTTGCCCGTCACACGACCGCAGACCTCCCCCGTCACCGGGTTCGCGCTGTCGGAAATGCGGGGCCACGGCGGGGCGCGTGCGTGCTACTCCGCAGCCACCGACATCGGTCGAACCCCATGGCAACACGACTGCGGCCCCACCGCCCGGATGGACGGTGGGGCCGCAGTCGTGTTGCTTGGGCTAGCTCTTCTCGATGGTCAGCAGGTTGACCCGCGAGAACGGCGTGAACTGGACGTTCGACACCGTGTCGGAGTAACCGGCAACCACCGCGCCGTACCACATCGGGATGACGGGCATGTCCTCGGCGAGAACTGCCTCGCCCTGCTGGAACAGGTCGATCCCCTCTTGACCCTGCTTGGCCGAGGCCTGGTCCATGAGGTCGTCGAACTTCGCGTTGGACCAGTCACCGTCGTTGGACGACGCGCCGGTCTTGTACAGCGGCACCAGGAAGTTCTCGATGGACGGGTAGTCCATCTGCCAACCGGTGCGGAACATACCGGTCATCTCCTTGTTGACGACCTCCGTACGGAAGGTTGCGAAGTCTGGCGTCGGCTTTCCTACGCAATCCACGCCCAGCGCGTTGGTGATGCTCACGCATGTGGCGTCGACCCAGCCCTTGTGGCCACCATCGGCGTTGTAGGCCAGCGTCAACTTGCCGTCGTAGCCGCCGGCCTGGTCGAGCAGTTCCTTGGCCTTGGTCGGGTCGAAGTTGCACCATTCGCCGCACACACCGGCCTTGTAGCCGTTGACGACCGGTGAGACCCAGCCGGTGGCGGGCTCCCGGGTGCCGTCGAACACGTTGTCGATGATCTGCTGGCGGTCGATGGCCATCGAGATCGCCTTGCGAAGGTCGACGTTGTCGAACTTCTTGTCGTAGATCGGGAAACTGATCGTGTAAATGGTTCCCGCAGCCTGCTCGACGACGCGGTCACCGAGGATGCTCTTGTACTGTCCGCCTGCCAGACCCGAGTCCGGAATGGTGTCCAGAACGTCGAGGTTGCCGGCCTGCAGGTCGGCCCAGGCGGCGTCAAGGTCCTGGTAGATCTTGAACTCCACGCCACCCACGTTCGGCTTCTCGTCACCGGGGTAGTCGGACCAGGCCTTCAACTTGATGGAGACCTTCGGGTCCCAGCTCTCGAACTCGAACGGACCGTTGCCGACCGGGTTCTTGCCGAACGCCTTCGGGTCGTCGAAGAACGACGTCGGCATCGGCGCGAAGCCGGAGTAGCCCACCATCACGGGGAACTGTGAGTTCGGACGGCTCAGGGTCACCTGGAACTCGGTGTCGCTGATGACCTTGAGGCCGGTCATCTCCTTGGCCTTCGGGGTTCCGACCGGGTTGCCCTCCTCGTCGAACTTGCCCTGCACCGCGGCAAAGCCCTCGATCGGCTCGAAGAAGTAGGAGTTCAGTGCGGCGTTGGGACCGTATGCGGCCCAGTTCCACGCGTCCACGAAGCTGCTGGCGGTCACCGGCGTGCCGTCCTGGAACGTCCAGTCGTCGCGGATCTGGATGTCCCAGACCTTCTGGTCACTGGACTCGATGGAGGTTGCGACAGCGTTCTCGGGTGCCGCGGTCTCCTGGTTGTAAGTCACGAGGCCGGTGAACATGGCATCGATGACGTTGCCGCCACCAGTCTCGTTGGTCGCTGCCGGAATCAGCGGGTTCTGCGGCTCAGAACCATTGACGGTCACGTACGCAGTCGAGTCACCGCCCCCGCCAGAACCGCTGTCCGATCCACCACAGGCGGCCAGTGTCAGCGCAAGCACGCTGGCACCGATCAACGCCGGGGCGGCTTTTCTAAGTCCACGCATGGACTATCCCTTTCTATGAGTGCCACTGTTGGACACATTGTGTTCGGATTCTGTGAGGAATCCCGTATTCCCTCGCCGTCACACGCCGATTGCTCCGGAATGCGTACAGTTGAGGGTTGACTTGCAGATTCCCCCCTATTGTGCCAACGGTTTGCATCGGGGTCACCGTAGGGTCACCGAAACGTTATGTTGACCCGTGGCCGCAATGCAGACGGATTATCCGGGACGGGAACGCCATGGATGTCGTTGACGTCACAATCGTCGTGGCACAGTTGTCTGTTGGAGGTGCGAAAAGGGATGCGTAAACGGACGGCGGCCGGGGTTGCGGCTTTCGCGGTACTGGCGGGCAGCGCGCCGGCCGTGCACGCTTTGGAGGGGCGACCGGGCACCGGCATGCTGATCATCGCGCACCGGGGAGCACCGGTGTACGCCGCCGAGAGCACCATCGGCGGGTACGACCGGGCTGCCAGCCTCGGGGCGGACCTGCTCGAAGGCGACCTGGTCATGTCCAAGGACGGCCGACTGGTGTTGTGCCACGACCTCGACCTCAGCCGGATCACCGACGTTGCGAGCCATCCCGAGTTCGCAGGTCGTGTGGGCTGGCGCACGTTCAACGGCGTCCCCTACACGGGCTACTGGGTCGACGACTTCACGTGGGACGAACTCAAGACGCTGCGTAAATGGGACGGGCAGCAGATGACGACGGTGGACGACCTGATCTGGTTCGCGAAGAGCAGGGGTGCGACTCTCTACCTGGAGATCAAGGAGTCCGCCTACTTCCAGAGCCGGGGACTGGACCCGGTGGCCAAGTTGGCCTCGACCTTGATCGCCAACGGGGAGGCGCAGCGAAGTTCGCCGTTCTGGATCCAGTCCAGCAACGAAGCCGACCTGCGGGCCCTGCGGCCCTACGTCGGCAACCGGCTGGTGTATCTCACCCGCGGGGTCACGCCCGAGGACGTCGGGTTGTTCCCCACCTACCGCCAGTTCGCCGATGTGATCAGCGTGCCCACGACCCGGGCCCGCCGACAACTCGTGCAGCAGGCACACGCAGCCGACCTCGGGGTACATGTGTGGACCCTACGGGGCAGTCGTGACGCCTACCGGAAGGCCGCTGCGATCGGGGCGGATGGAGTCATCACAGACTTCCCGGACCTGGGCGTCGGTGTTCGCAACAGGCAGCGCCCGGGCGACCGGCCGACAGGGGTGAGCAGTCGGGTCGAGAACGGCAACGCAGTCGTGACCTGGACGCCGGTGGCCGGTTCCTACTACGCGGTCACGTTCGACTTCGGTGATCCGCTGGAAGCCCCGACCTTGTGGACCAATGCCGCGTCGGCGTCGTACCCCATGGCCGATGCCAAATCGGTCGACATCACGGTTTCCCGCTTCGATGGCACCCGCCTGGGCGCCGACGCGTTCACCCGCGCCGACACGCGGACCCGGACGTACGCCGCCCCCGCGATGAAGACCCGGGTACGGAGTCTCCAGGCGGTCGTCGGAACCGACGCCAAGACCAGGATCACCGGTCAGATGGAACGGTTGAAGGGCAAGAAGTGGGTCCCGTTGCGCAAGGCCCGGGGATGGCTGATGGGCCGCGGCGAGGACGTCGCCGGCCTGCGCCGCAACTTCCGTACCGGTAAGAAGGGCGACTTCTCGCTCACGGTGCAGGTGCGCGAGGACGTGCTCACCGGCTATGTGCCCGAACGGTCCTGGATGGCCGGCGTGACGCAGACGAAGAAGTACAAGCCGTCCAGTTCGGACTGGGTGGTCAGCAAGGAGGGCCCGCCGCCCTCGGCCAAGGGCAAGAAGAAGGCCCAGATCCTGCAGAAGAAGGACGTGCGGATCCGCCGGGTGCGGTAGCGGCGGCGGGATCCGCCTGCTCGGCGACGCGTGGAGGATCGCTTGCAGCTGGGCTGGGCCAGCACGCCCGATGCTCAGTACGTCGGCTTGACCCAACTCCAGGCGGATGCGTTCATAGGCGCGCACGCCCACCGCGCCGAGTCACGTTCTGAGCATTGTGACAACGGGTGCGCCTCCATCTCGTGGCCGAATCGGCCGTCTTCGCGCGATCCTGGCCCGCTGATGGAGACAATACCGCCCGTTTCGCACCTTTTGAGACGGTTTCGCCCTCCAAGTGCTGGCCTGGAACTCCTGTTCCGGCCACGAGTTGGAGGGCACGCGTCGTGTAGCGCAGCACGGGCGCGGGCCGGCTCCAGCCGACAGGTGCCACCCCAACTATTCAGTGTTACTATGTACTAGTAGTCAGTGACGCTGGGTACCAGGTAAAGGAGGGACCCCTTGGGCAAGCAGTTGACCGAGATGCTCAAGGGCACGCTTGAGGGGATCGTTCTTGCCATCCTCGCCGGCAAGGCCGCGTACGGTTACGAGATCACGGCAGGCCTGCGCGAGAACGGCTTCACCGACATCGCCGAAGGGACTGTCTACGCGCTGCTCATCCGTATCGAGCACCGCGGCCTCGTCGACGTGGAGAAGGTGCCCTCCGAGAAGGGCCCTCCGCGCAAGGTGTACTCGCTCAACACTGCGGGGCGCGAATACCTCGAAGAGTTCTGGAAGACGTGGAGCTTCCTTTCAGAACAACTCGAACGGCTCCGCGAAGGAGACGAGTGACCATGTTCCTCTCAAGGATGATCGGCGAGAAGCGGCAATGGCGGCAGTACAAGGCGCGCAAAGGACAGCTTCCCGCCGAGTATCACGCAGCACTCGATGCGCTCGAGCGATACTTGATGTACGCCGGCGCGATCACCAGAGGCGACGTCATGATGTCGATGCTCGAGGATCTGGCCGATCTCTTCGAGCAGAGCGCGGCGGACGCAACCCCGATCCGCGCCATCGTCGGAGACGACCCCGTGGAGTTCGCGGAGGCGTTTCTTCGGAACTACTCGCAGGGTCAGTGGATCACGAGGGAGCGGGAACGGCTGACCAGCGCCATCGACCGAGCTGCGGAGGACGAGCCGTGAAGACCGCTCCGCTCAGGGAGGCGTCAGTCCAGGTGCGGGGCCTCCGGAAGTCCTTCAAGGATGTGCAGGTGCTGCGCGGCGTGGACTTCGACGTGGAACCGGGCACCATCTTCGCCTTGCTCGGCTCCAACGGGGCGGGCAAGACCACCGTTCTGAAGATCCTGTCCACGCTGTTGCGGGCCGAATCCGGTACTGCCAGCGTGAACGGCCTCGATGTCGTCGCACAGGCCTCGCAGGTGAGGCAGTCGTTCAGTCTCACCGGACAGTTCGCGGCCGTCGACGACATCCTCACCGGTCGCGAGAACCTCGTTCTGATCGCACGATTGCGGCACCACAAGCACGCCGGCACGATCGCCGACGATCTGCTCGCGCGCTTCTCGCTGACGGACGTGGGCGCTCGCAGAGTCGCCACGTACTCCGGTGGGATGCGCCGACGGCTGGACATCGCCATGAGCCTCATCGGGGACCCACCGGTCATCCTCCTGGACGAACCCACCACCGGACTCGATCCTCACGCCCGCCTCGAGGTGTGGAACAGCATCAACGAACTGGCCGGGAAGGGCACGACGGTTCTGTTGACCACCCAGTACCTGGACGAGGCCGAACATCTCGCCGACCGGATCGCGATCCTGCATGAGGGACGAATCATCGCCAACGGCACGCTTGCCGAACTGAAGCAGCTTCTCCCCCCGGCAAAGGTCGAGTACGTGGAGAAGCAGCCCACGCTCGAGGATGTCTTCCTGGCAATCGTGGGACCCGGTGCGGATCCTGATGTCACGGCGGGCGGAGAGCGGACATGACCACGCACTTCGTCCGCGACACCGCCGCCCTGACCGGTCGGTCCTTGCGCCACATCACACGCAGTCCGGACACCGTCATCACGACCACCCTCATGCCGATCGCCTTCATGCTGCTGTTCGTCTATGTGTTCGGGGGTGCCATCGACCCGGGGCCGGATTCCTACGTGAACTACTTCCTGCCCGGGATTCTGCTCATCACGATTGCTTCGAGCGTCTCCTACACCGCCTTCCGGCTGTTCATGGACATGCAGTCCGGGATGTTCGGTCGCTTCCAGTCCTTGCCCATCGCAAGGTCGTCCGTCTTGTGGGCGCACGTGCTGACCTCGGTGGTGGCCAGCCTCGTCTCGGTCGGGGTCGTCGTGATCGTCGCCCTGCTCATGGGCTTCCGCTCAGGTGCGGGTGTGCTGGCATGGGTGTCGGTCGCCGGCATCCTGCTCCTGTTCACATTGGCGTTGACTTGGCTCGCGGTCACCGCCGGACTCTCCGCGAAGACCGTGGACGGCGCGAGTGCATTCTCCTACCCACTCATCTTCCTGCCGTTCATCAGTTCTGCCTTCGTGTTGACGACGACGATGCCCGGCCCGGTGCGCGCCTTCGCCGAGAACCAGCCCGTGACGCCCATCGTCGACACGATCCGAGACCTGTACAGTCAGCAGCCGGTCAGCACCGACATCTGGGCGGGCCTTGCCTGGTGCGTCGGCATTCTCTGCATCGCATACGCCACCGCCATGGCCGTCTACCGCCGCACACTCCCGTAGGGATTTCAGAGTGGGTCTGTGGCGTCGCGAACGACAGCCACCGGGCGTGACGATCTCAGCGGTCCATGCCTTGCGCCTGCCACCTACACGTTGAATCGGAACTCGACCACGTCCCCGTCTGCCATCTCGTAGTCCTTGCCCTCGACCCGGACCTTTCCGTGTGCTCGGGCCGCCTGCATCGAACCGGCCGCCATCAGATCGTCGAACGAAATGACTTCGGCCTTGATGAAACCCTTCTGGAAGTCGGTGTGGATGACACCAGCGGCCTCGGGCGCCGTCGCGCCTTTGGGGATCGTCCACGCCCTGGATTCCTTGGGCCCCGCCGTCAAGTAGGTCTCCAGACCCAACGTCTGGAAGCCCACCCGGGCCAGCGCCTGGATCCCTGATTCCGTCTGCCCGATCGACTGCAGTAGATCCAGCGCCTCGTCGTCGGGCAATTCGGTCAGTTCCGCCTCGACCTGCGCGTCGAGGAAGACGGCTTCCGCCGGGGACACCAGGTGCGTCATCTCGGCCCGGAAGTCCTCGTCGGTCAGTTCCTCCTCGTCACAGTTGATGACGTAGAGGAAGGGCTTGTTGGTCAGCAGGAACAACTCCCGCAGCGGCTCCGAATCCACCCCGGCGGCGAAGAGCGTCCGCCCGGAATCAAGAACCTCCCTGGCCTGCTCCGCGGCGGTGACGACGGAGGCCCGGTCCTTGTGCAGCCGGGCCTCTTTCTCCAGCCGCGGCAAAGCCTTCTCCAGAGTCTGCAGGTCCGCCAGGATCAACTCGGTGTTGATCGTCTCCATGTCCTCGGCCGGCGAAACTCGTCCCTCCACGTGCACCACGTCGGGGTCGTGGAACGCTCGCAGCACCTGACAGATCGCGTCGGACTCTCGGATGTGTGCCAGGAACTTGTTGCCCAGTCCCTGACCCTCGCTCGCACCCCGGACGATACCGGCGATGTCCACGAACTGAACGGTGGCCGGCACGGTCTTCGCCGATCCGTGCAGGTCGGCCAGTTGCTGCAGCCTCGGGTCGGGAACCCCCACCACGCCCACATTCGGCTCGATCGTGGCGAACGGATAGTTGGCTGCCAGGGCGCCCGCCTTGGTCAGCGCGTTGAACAGGGTGGACTTGCCGACATTGGGCAGGCCGACGATTCCGATAGTCAGGGACACGAGGTGAAGTCTAGGGAGCAGACGGTTTTGTCATACCCATCGGGCACAGTGCCTGCATGGACACCGAAACGACCTTCTGGCTGGTTCTGGCAACTCTGATCGGACTCGCGGCGGTGCTTGTGGCGTACCGCGCCGGGGTCACGTCGAGCCGCACCCGGGTCGCACAACTGGAGGGGCGATGCAACGCCTTGCACGATCAGTTGAGCACCCGGGCGACCCTCGACGAGACCCTCCAGCCGTTGCAGAGCGCCATGTCCAGCCTCACCCAGCAGGTTGAGACCGCCGAACGGGCGCGGATCACGGCGATCAGCGGACTGTCGGAGCAGGTCCTCGGAGTGGGCCGGGACGTCGGTGCCGCGACCAAGGACGTCCGGATGCAGGCCCAACGCATCACTGAGGCGTTGTCGCGCACCCAGAACCAGGGCACCTGGGGCGAGATGCAGTTGCGTCGCCTGGTCGAGGCCTCCGGGATGCTCAACCACGTGCACTTCGTCGAACAGTCGACCGTGAGCGACGAGGACCGCAGCTTGCGCCCGGACATGCTGATCGACCTCGGTGAGGGCCGGGAGGTGGTCGTGGATGCCAAGGTGTCACTTGACGCGTTCCTCGACCCCGAGTTGGACGATGACACGCAAGCGCGGCGACACGCGGCCGCAGTCTCCGAGAATGTCGCCCGGCTGTCCAGCAAGCAGTACTGGAAGGCCACCGGGACCCCTGAGTTCGTCATCATGTTCTTGCCCGCGGAACACATGCTGGGAGTGGCCCTGCGAGCACAGCCCGGCTTGTTGCAGGATGCCTTCGACCGCAAGATCGTGCTCGCCACACCGACGACTCTGATGGCCACGCTGCGCAGCATCTCCTGGGCGTGGCAGCAGGCGGCGATGGCGGACCAGGCGCGCGACGTGCTGGTCGCGGGCCGCCAGGTGCACGACCGCCTCGTCACGATGGGTGGGTACATCGCCAAACTCGGCAAGTCTCTGGGAGACGCGGTGGGGGGGTACAACCAGTTCATCGGTTCGCTGGACGCGCGGGTCATGCCGGCGGCACGCCGGCTCTCGCAGATCGTCGCGGTCGACGAGCCGGCCGAGGCGTTGTCGGAGGTCGATGTACGGCCCAGGAAACCGCAAGGGGTCGACGAGACTGTGCGGCCGTTGCCCGACACCGGGTAGCGTTGCGCGGTTGCTGGTGAACAACGGGTTACCGTTGGGTGTGACCTCTGGAGAACCCACCGCGACCACGAGTCCCGCCGGGGTGTCGGTCGAGATTAGACCTGAGCCCGCCGCCCCTGCGACTAGCGTGCTCAGTGTGTCTGACAGCGCCGAGCGAAGCAGCGGGGGGCTCGGCGTCGGGCTGATGATCCTTCTGGTCTTCACCGTGACCATCTTGTCGGCGCTTGTGGACACCACCATCAACGGCAGCATCACGTACATCACGGGCACGATCTTCGTGGTGGTTTCGGTGATTGCCGCGGCGACGATCGGATACCGGGACCTGTCCACCACCGTGATCACCCCTCCGCTCGCCTACTTCAGCGCGATCCTGATCGCCGGGCAGCCTGCTCTGCTCGACGGAGCGACCGACAACCTGGTCATCCGCGAGGGCGCCATGGTCATCGCCGGGCTTGCGTTCAACGCGCCGTGGATCTTCGCCGGCACTGGTGCTGCCCTGCTGATCGTGACCATCCGTCGATGGGTTCTGCACCGCTGAGGCGCTGCCGGCACTCTCAGGTGGCGGCAGCTTTGAGATCCCGCCTCAACTCCGGTGGCAGGGCGAAGATCAGACTCTCCTCGACAGTCGTGACCACCTCGACCTCGTCGAATCCATAGACGGCCAGCGCATCCAGCAACTGCTCCACGAGCGACTCCGGCACACTCGCCCCGGAGGTCACCCCCACGGTCTGCGCACCACGCAGCCACTGCCGGTCGAGTTGACCGGCGTCGTCGATGCGGTAGCTGCGCGAGCCTGCCTCATCGGCGACCTCCCCCAGGCGCACCGAGTTGCTGGAGTTCTCCGAGCCGACCACGATGACGACGTCGCATTCCGGCGCGATCTGTTTGACCGCGGCCTGACGGTTCTGCGTCGCGTAGCAGATGTCGTCGCTCGGCGGATCGACGAGCAGCGGGAGCCTGGCCCGGAGCCTGCCTACCGTCTCCATGGTCTCGTCCACCGACAACGTGGTCTGGGACAGCCAAGCCACCGGACGATCCGGGTCGAGCTCGATCTCGTCGGCTGCATCGGGCGATCCCACCACCGTGATGGAATCCGGGGCCTCCCCGGCGGTCCCCTCGACCTCTTCATGTCCTTCGTGACCGATCAGCAGGATCTGATATCCGGAGTCGGCGAACCGCCTCGCCTCGTGGTGAACCTTCGTCACCAGCGGGCAGGTGGCATCGATGGTGAGCAGGTTGCGGGATTCGGCCTGGTCGTGAACAGCCGGTGATACGCCGTGCGCGCTGAAGACGAGTCGTGAACCCGCAGGCACCTCATCGGTCTCATCCACGAAGATCGCACCCCGCCGTTCAAGGTCGGCCACGACATGCACGTTGTGGACGATCTGTTTGCGGACATAGATGGGCGGGCCGTACAGATCAAGGGCCTTCTCGACCGTCACGACGGCTCGCTCGACCCCGGCGCAGTAGCCACGAGGTGCTGCCAGAAGTACTCTTCCCATCACCTCATGCTACGTGGCTTCCTGAGTTCGCGCTTTCGCCGCCTCGATCCGGCTCTCAGCCTGCCCCAGCAGCAGATCGCAGTGGGCAGCCAGCTTCTCGCCGCGCTCCCACAGGTCCAAGGACTCCTGCAGCGTCACGCTGCCCTCCTCCAACTGCCGGACGATCCGCTCGAGTTCGTCGCGCGCCTCTTCGAATGTCAAGGGCGCCTCGGCCCCGCTGTCCGTCATTGCGCTGCTCCTTCCGCTGTCGCCGGGAATCGTCCGGACTGCACCCGGATGTCCAGTCGGGTACCCGCAGCGGGCACCGTCCGGATCAGCGTCCCCGACTCGTCTGTCACGACTGCATACCCACGGTCCAGGGTCGCTTGCGGAGACAATGCCCGCAGCTGCAGGTCAAGACTGCCGGCGTCCACCCGCTGCCGTTCCACTGAGCGCACAAGTGCCGGCAGCAGTCGCTCGCGGCTGCGGTGATGCCTCTCTGCGTGTTGCGTCAGCATCGCCCTGGGATCCCGCAGCGCACGTGATTGGCGGCGCGTGTCCAACCACTTCCGGTCATGTTCGATGTTTGCCCGGACCCGGGTCCGGAGGCGGTCCCGCAACCCGTCCACGTGCGTGACCACCTCGGCCACGTCCGGCACTGCCAGGGTTGCGGCATGAGTCGGCGTGGCAGCGCGGGCATCGGCGACGTCGTCCAGGATCGGCCGGTCCGCCTCATGCCCGATGGCGCTGATCAGGGGGGTGGACATCGCGGCCACCGTGCGCACCAGCCCCTCGTCGGAGAACGGCAGCAGATCCTCCAACGACCCACCGCCCCTAGTCACGATGATCACGTCCACTTCGGGATGTGCCTCGAGCTCCAGCAGCGCCTCGGTGATCTGCGGCACGGCCGACCGACCCTGGACCGCCGTCTCCCGGACTTCGAGCCGCACCCCCGGGAAGCGACTCGTGGCGATCCGGCGAACGTCCTTGAGAGCGTCCGAATCGCGTCCGGTGACCACCCCGACCCGCCGTGGGATCAGAGGGCGTCGACGCTTGCGATGCGCGACGAAGAGGCCTTCGTCGGCCAGCAGACGACGCCGCCGCTCGATCTGGGCCAGCAGGTCCCCGTACCCGGCGAGATGGATCTCGGAGGCCTGCAGCAAGACCTTGGTCTGCTTGGTGATCTGCGCCTTCACCAGCAGCACGACCCGGTCACCTTCGGCCGGGGTCCGGGGCAGGCCGGCGAAGTACCGGGGATGGATCATCACGTCGGCGCTGACGTCACCTTGCCCGTCCCGCAGTGTGAAGAACGTCTGTCGACCTGCTGCCCGGATCTTGGATATCTCGCCTGCCACCCACACCTGACCCAGCCGGGAGACCCAGTCCCGGAAGTGACCTAGCATCACCCGCAGCGGCCAGGGATCCTCCAATGTGGGGGTGCTCATGCCGCCAGCCGTCCAGCGAAGTCCTGCAACTGTTCGTAGGAAACGGTTCCGGTCACCACCGTGGTCGAGGTGTCGGTGCTGCGCACCAGGGAACGCTGGTCGTCTGTGACGTATTGCTGCCACTGCCGTCCGGCTATCGTGCGCTCACCGTCAGGTTCGCCCTGCAGCGTTTGTTCGGCGATGAAAGCTTCCTGTTCGCCATCGGTCTGGGTCACCGCAACATACTCGCCTTCGGGTGTGACATACCCGAGGAACCATGTGGACGAGCCTTCGTCGGCCCGGAACCGGGCACTTGTCGCACGCCACGCAGCGGGCAGGTCCGCGGGCGCCAGGACCGGGAAGTCCGCCTGTGCACGTGCCATCTGCAGCATCGGAGCCGGGTCCACGGTCCGGATCGGATCCGGGGACGGGCGCCAGACGACGGCGAACAGGAACGCGACGAACAGACCGACCACCGCCATGCTCAGGATCAGGTCGCGGATTCCACGCCGGGTCCGGTCTTCGCTCATTGCCCCATTCCACCAGTTGTCACTGGCCGGGTCGGTGGCTACCCGGTCGAGGGCGAGGGGGTGGGTTGCACTACGACACCAGATGGGGTCGGTTCCGGCTTGTCACGCGGCTTGTCCACAGATTTGGCCGCCTTGCGCAGCGACCCGGACAGCGGCTCGACCCGGCATGCAGGAACTGTCCGGAACTCATACCCCAAAGATCGCAGTTGCGGGATGATCACCCGGACGGCGGCGATGGTGGCGCTGCGGGATCCGCCACCGTCATGCAGCAGCACTATGGAGCGATTGCGCACGTGGGTCAGGACGTGGCTGGTGATGTAGAGGGCGTTCTGGTGCGCCCAGTCCTGCGGATCCACGGTCCACAGGACTGGGGTCAGCCCCAGCCCCCGGGACACCGCCGACACCCCGGAGTTGATCGCGCCATATGGCGGGCGCATGCACTGACCGCCGGCCTGGCCGAGAAGTCGCTGGGTCCAGACGAGTTGGTGACGGACCTGGTCGGCGCTCAGATGGGTCAGGTCGGCGTGGGACCACGTGTGATTGCCCACGGCATGCCCGCTCAGCCATAGGTGCGTGGCATAGTCACGATTGCCCCCAAGATACTGTCCCACCACGAAGAATGTGGCCGGCACGTGCTCCCTGGCCAACAGTCTGAGCAGCCTTGGCGAGTTGACGGCATTGGGCCCGTCATCGAAGGTGAGGTAGACGATCTTGGGCTTCGGCGCAGCGGCCACAGTGGGCGGTTGGACCCCCAGCGTCGCCGAGATCGCAGCAACCGTGGCCCCCCAAAAGGCTGTCCACTTCCGCACACTTCAAGTGTGGCACGCTCAGCACCCGTAGCGCGGTGGGGAGGCCGCGGCCAGGATCTAGGCTGGACACATGCTGGATTTCCACCACGTCGATCTGCTTCCCCGCGGCGAGGACCCGACGCCGTACCGCCTTGTGACGAAGGAGGGGGTGGAAGTCGTCGACATAGGGGGCCAGGAGTTCCTGCGGGTCACGCCGACTGCTCTGCGGGAACTCACATTCGCAGCGATGCGCGACATCCAGCACCTCTTGCGTCCGGGGCATCTTCAGCAGTTGCGCAACATCCTCGACGACCCGGAGGCCTCACCCAACGACCGGTTCGTCGCCCTCGACCTGCTGCGAAACGCGAACATCGCTGCCGGCGGCGTGCTGCCGATGTGCCAGGACACCGGCACCGCGATCATTTCCGGCAAGCGCGGCCAGCGGGTGCTCACCGAGGGACCCGACGAATCGGCACTGTCACAAGGGGTGTTCGACGCCTACCAGCAACTCAACCTCCGGTACTCGCAGATGAGTCCCTTGAACATGTGGGAGGAGGTCAACACCGGCACGAACCTGCCTGCCCAGATCGAGATCGCCGCGGACACCAAACCCGGTCACGAGTTGCAGTACGAGTTGTTGTTCATGGCCAAGGGCGGCGGCAGCGCGAACAAGTCCTACCTGTTTCAGGAGACCAAGGCCGTACTCAACCCGGACACCTTCCGCACCTTCCTGGACACCTCACTGCGGGCCCTGGGCACCGCGGCATGTCCTCCGTACCACCTCGGCGTCGTCGTCGGAGGAACCAGCGCGGAGTTCGCGTTGAAGACCGCGAAGTACGCATCGGCGCGGTACTACGACACCCTCCCGACCTCTGGCGGCCCGGACGGCAACGGCTACCGGGACCTCGAGATGGAACAGGCGATCCTGGAACAGACTCGCGAATTCGGGATCGGCGCACAGTTCGGGGGGAAGTACTTCTGTCACGACGTCCGGGTGATCCGGCTGCCCCGGCACGGCGCCAGCGCGCCGATCGCGATCGCCGTGAGTTGCTCGGCGGACCGGCAGGCGATGGCCAAGATCACGCCGGAGGGGGTGTTCCTCGAGGAACTGGAACGCGACCCTGCACGCTTCCTGCCGGAGGTCACCGACGACCACCTCGATGACGATGTGGTGAGCATCGACCTGAACCGGCCTATGCCCGAGGTCCTCAACGATCTGACACGGCTGCCCGTGAAGACTCGTGTGAGCCTGTCGGGCACATTGGTTGTGGCCCGCGACATCGCGCACGCGCGGATCCGGGATCTTCTCGACAACGGGCACCCGATGCCGCAGTACATGAAGGACCACCCGGTCTACTACGCGGGCCCGGCGAAGACTCCGCAGGGCTATGCCTCCGGGTCGTTCGGTCCGACGACCGCCGGCCGGATGGACTCCTACGTCGACCAGTTCCAGAAGGCCGGAGGATCGATGATCATGCTGGCCAAGGGCAATCGCTCGAAACAGGTCACTGAGGCCTGCCGGGCAAACGGCGGCTTCTACCTCGGCTCCATAGGCGGCCCGGCAGCCCGCTTGGCCCAGGACTGCATCCGCAAGGTGGAAGTGCTCGACTTCCCCGAACACGGGATGGAGGCCGTGTGGCGCATCGAGGTCGAGGACTTCCCCGCATTCATCGTCGTGGACGACAAGGGCAACGACTTCTTCGCAGAGACCATGCGGCCGATCGCCAACCGCATCCCGGTGGGTCCGCCGGACGACTGAGCGCTGCACCCCTGGCCGGTGAGGGCCACGATTGTGACGAAGGTGCTGGCCGACGGATGCGTTGTGCTACGAAGGTGCGGGGCGCGAACGACCGCGACCGCGCACCTTCGTGACAATCCGGGGTCGGACCCCCGCACCTTCGTCACACGAGATTCGCGCCACGCCGGGTTCGGCGCTTCGTGAACACAGGCCCAAAGTCGAGTGCCCCCACCGTTCAACGGTGGGGGCACTCGATTGGTCGGATCAGTACCAACCCTTGCGCTTCCACGCGCTCCAGGCGCCGTTCGGAGTGCCGTAGCGGGCCTTGATGTAGGACAGGCCCCACTTGATCTGGGTCTCCGGGTTCTTTCGCCAGTTCTTACCGGCACTGGCCATCTTCGAACCGGGCAACGCCTGCGGGATGCCGTGTGCACCGGACGACCGGTTGTGGGCCCACTGGCTCCAGCCGGATTCGCGGTTCCACAGGTTCACCAGGCTCCTGCGCTGCTTCTTGCCCCAGCCGTACTTGTACTGCATGTAGTTCTTGGCGTACCACTGGTTGTACTTCACACTGCCGAACCGGTACGGGGCCCTGCCCCGTGACGGCGGACGGTTGAGCCGGTCCCGCTTCTTCTTGCTCGACACAGCTGCTGCGTGGGATGTGCTCGCGGTGCTGTTCGCGGCGGCCACCCCGGTTGAGGGGGTGGAGACGGCTGTGGCCGGTGCGGCAACTGTGCCCAGCAACAGGGGCAGGCTGATTGCTGCGGTGGCGGTCGCGGCTCGGGATTTGGACAAAGTCATGAAATCTCTCCTGAGAGGTTTGCTTGCGTTGCGGTCATGCCCCAGCCGGGTGGGAAACAATCGTGAGACAGATCACACCCGCCGGAAGCGGCTTAGTACCAGTGGTGGTGCCGCCAGAACTTCCACGCCTTCGCAGGCGTTCCGTATCGTCCCTTGATGTAGTCCAGACCCCAGTCGATCTGGGTCTCCGGGTTGGTGCGGTAGTCCTTGCCATGCGTGCGCATCTTCGACGCCGGCAGCGATTGCGGAATGCCCCATGCCCCCGAAGATCGGTTGACGGCTTTGTGGTTCCAGCCCGACTCGTGGTACCAAAGGGTCTTCAAAGCGGCGAACTGCTTGGCCTTCCAGCCGAACCGGATCGCTGCTGCCTGTTTGGCGTACCACTGCGAGTAGGCCACCGTCCCGAAACGGGCGGGTGCCTCGGAGCGGCTGGGCCGCGGGATGTCACGGTTGTTGGCTTGGACCGCCACCGGCGTGGCGCCCAGCACGGCTACTGCCAGTGCGGGCGCGATCAGGGCATAGCGCATTTGAGCCAGACGTGTCGGGCATCCGGATCGACGGACACCGAAATCTCACCTGTCCACTCACCCGCGCGACCAGTCCGATCCACCGGTTGGCATCGCGCACATCGGGCTTGACGTGGCAGTGCGTCCCTCTCACCACTCCATCGCTTCCCCACGACATCACTGCGGCGAGCGGGCCACTCAGGCAACCTCCACTTTCACCATCGTCGCGACACGGTTGTAGTTCAACCGCGATCAGCGTGACATATGTCACCTGTCACGAACGGAAACCGTCGCAAATTGGGTCAATTGGTGCGGAATCCGCGGATTGACTCTCAGTACCAGCCGCGGGAATGCGAGGACGCCAAAGCACCGGACGGACTTCCGTACACCGACTTGATGTAGTGCAGGCCCCACTTGATCTGCGTTTCGGGGTTGGTCGCCCAGTCCGCGCCGAACATACCCATCTTGGAGCCGGGGAGGGCTTGCGGGATCCCGTGGGCACCCGACGAGGAATTGTGGGCCGTCTGGCTCCAGCCGGATTCGCGCTGCCACAACTGCTCGAGCGCTGCGAACTGGTCAGCACCCCAGCCGTATTTCTGCTGCATGTACTGCTTGGCGAACCACTTGTTGAAAGCGATCGAGCCGAACCGGTAGGGCGACGCCGCCCGAGAGGCGCGTGCATGCCGGTCCTCATGGTCTGCCGCCTTGCCCCAGGCCGTCTTGGGCAGCTCTACCGGAGTCTGCGCGGTCTTGCCGCCGTCAACCGCGACGACCGCGACTGCAGCGCCCACCGCGTCGCGCTTCTCGGCTGCGGGCGCGCTCGTGGTTGTGGTGAGGATCAGAGCGGTCGCGGGAACGGCCACGGTCAGAACGCCGATTCCGGCGCGGGTAAGGCGGCTGGGCATGCGAGTCCTCCAGACAGTTGTCTGGTTGATGCCCGCACGCGCACCCGGCGAATCGTGAGCCGGCTCACATGTTCATCGACCGTGTCCCGCTATTCGGACTACAGCGGATAGTCCTCCAGCAACTCCGTGACCAGAGCCGCGATCGGGGAGCGTTCGGAGCGGGTCAGCGTCACGTGGGCGAACAGAGGGTGACCCTTGAGCCGGTCCACCACCGCGACGACACCGTCGTGGCGTCCGACCCGCAGGTTGTCGCGCTGGCCGACGTCGTGTGTCAGCACCACCCGCGAGTCCCGGCCGATGCGGCTCAGCACCGTGAGCAGCACATTGCGCTCGAGTGACTGTGCCTCGTCGACGATGACGAAAGCGTCGTGCAAGGAACGCCCCCGGATATGGGTCAGCGGCAGGACCTCGAGCATGTCGCGATCCACGATCTCGTCGACGACTTCCTGCGTGGTCACCGCCTGCAGGGTGTCATGGACCGCCTGCGCCCATGGGCCCATCTTCTCCTGTTCGGAACCCGGCAGGTAGCCCAGTTCCTGACCACCCACGGCGTACAACGGGCGAAACACCACCACCTTGCGGTGTTGACGACGTTCCAGCACCGACTCCAGGCCAGCCGACAGAGCAAGGGCGCTCTTGCCTGTTCCCGCGCGTCCTCCCAAGGAGATGATTCCCACCGACGGGTCCAGCAGTAGATCGAGCGCGATCCGCTGTTCGGCGCTGCGCCCATGTAGTCCGAATGCCTCACGGTCGCCTCGCACCAGACGGACCTGCTTGCCCTCGGTGACCCGACCCAGTGCCGAACCGCTGTCGCTGGCCAGGATCAGCCCGGTGTGGCAGGGCAGATCTCGGGCTTCGTCCAGGTCCGCGACATCGTTCTGGTACAACTCGTCCATCCAGACCGACCCGACATCCAACTCCTCGATGCCGCTCCATTCGCTGCTCGAAGCCAGTTCGGCCCGGTACTCCTCGGCGATCAACCCGACCGCGGATGCCTTCACGCGCAGTGGGAGGTCCTTCGACACCACCACGACGTGATGACCCTCGGCGGCGAGATTTCGCGCCACCGCCAGGATCCGGGTGTCGTTCTCACCGATCTGGAAACCGCTGGGCAGGATCGATTGATCGGCGTGGTTCAGTTCGACCCGCAGCGTGCCGCCGCCCTCCAACGGCACCGGTTCGTCCAGGCGGCCTGCCTGCACCCGCAGATCATCGAGCAACCGCAGCGCCGTCCGCGCGAAGTAGCCCAGTTCTGGATGGGTCCGTTTGCCCTCCAACTCCGTGATCACGATGGCCGGTATCACTACCTCGTGCTCGTCGAACCGCAGAATCGCGTGTGGGTCTGAGAGCAGAACACTGGTGTCGACGACGTAGGTGCGGAACAGTTCGCGATCAAAGGGCACGCTCGGCCTCCGTTCGGTACCGGATGCCCGGACGGCCCCGGTATTGCGACGACACTAGGTGCAACGTGGCGCTCGATCCGGGTTGCCACGCCGAATGCCCGTCGTCGATTGACTGAACAGATGGTGCGTCCCTATGGACCTGCGACGGCGCCTTTTGTCACGACACCAAGACACACCGACCAGCCACACAGGCCGCGACACGGGTGCTTCGGCTTGTGCCGGGGGTCCGGACTCCGGCCGCCAGCGTTACTCCCCGGCTGCGAAGGTGTCGGCACCCGAGTGGGTTCGAAGGTGCGGCAGGATCCGGCGGCGGACCCCGCACTCTCGCAACAAAGGTTGGACGGAGCGCTCACCGGGCGTCCTTGTGACGAAGTTGCGCCGCTGGATGGAGTCTTGTCACGCAGGTGCTGGATCCGCGGGGCGTGTTGCGCGCACCTTCGTAACAGTGCACCTTCAAGGACACACACTTTCGTAACAAAGTGCATGAGCAGTACCGCGTGGCGGCCTCACCCCCCGAAACGACGCTGCCTGTCCGCGTACGAACGCATCGCGCGAAGGAAGTCGACCCGACGGAAATCGGGCCAATACGCCTCGCAGAAGTAGAACTCGGAGTGAGCGCTCTGCCACAGCAGGAAGCCCGACAGCCGCTGCTCACCGGAGGTCCGAATGACCAGATCGGGGTCGGGCTGGCCCCGGGTGTACAGGTGCTCGGCGATGTGCTCGGGCTCCAGCACCTGAGCCAGGTCATCGAGGGCGGTGCCGCGTTCGGCGTGCTCGGCCAGCAGCGACCGGACGGCATCGACGACTTCCCGGCGGCCCCCGTAGCCGACGGCGATGTTCACCGTCATACCCTGAATGTCACGAGTGGCGGCATCGGCCTCTTTCAGCGCGTTGGCGGTCTCGACCGGCAACAGGTCCAACGCCCCCACCGGATGGACATGCCACGCCCGGGTGTCGGCAAGGGCTTCGACCGTCTCAGTGATGATGCTCAACAACTGGGTGAGCTCCTGGGCCGGCCGCGACAGGTTGTCCGTGGACAGCAGCCACAGTGTGACCACTTCTACGCCGGCCTCGTCGCACCAGCGCAGGAACTCGGCGATCTTGTCCGCGCCAGCGCGATGTCCGGTCGATGCACTGCTGCCCTGCAGCGAGGCCCACCGACGGTTCCCGTCGAGAATCACACCGACATGGCGAGGAATGCGTTCGGAGTCGAGTCCGGCCATCAAGCGGCGTTCGTACAACGAGTACGCCACATTTCGCAGACCCATGGACACCTCCCTACCCGGCAGAGTACCCCGCGCGCACACTCCCGGTGGTCGCCGCAGCACGCGAGTCCGACCATGCCCCGTTTCCGGCTCAGGGCCATAAGGTCCGCACCGCCCCGATCCGGGCAGTGTGTGACATCCGGTCCCGGTCGGCCCTCTGTCCCACTCTTGAGGGCCTAGAACTCCATCCCGGTTTCATCATCGTCGTCCTCCGCGCGCCGGCGTGCCAACTTCCGGCCGCGCACGCGGTCGCGGATCAGGAACTCGGCGGCGGCGCTGACGTCGACTTCTTCGGAACGCTTGCCGCGCACGATCATCGCCCGTGACCCGACGTGCAATGCGATCTGGGGCTTGTGGGTGGCGACCACCACACCTTTGCCCGCTTCCCGCAACGCGAGAATCTGATCCAGGCACAGAGGACGGAACTCCGGAGTCCCGATGCTGGCCGTGTGGTCGAACATCACGACCGGAACCGGCGCATTGATCGCGATGGCGAATGCGAGCTGGTCGCGCACCGCCTTCCCCAGATCATCGATCGGGCGGTGCAGCAACGATTCGACCTGGGCCGTCCTGGCCGCTGGTCCCACAATCGCCTCGACCTCGGAATCGTGCAGTCCGTACATGCCCGCGAGCAGTCGGATGGTCTGCTCAACGCTTAGTTCTCTGGCCCAGCGACTCTGCGGGGATACCAGCATCAGACTGCGGGCGGGGCGTTCAACCTCCCCCTCATCCAGTGGCAGGAGGCCAGCCCAGACCCGCATGATCGAGTTGGTCCGGACCGGATCACGACTGACCAGGACCAACGTGTCCCCAGCAGCGACCTCGACGCTGAGCCCCCGAAAGACCCAGTACACCTCCCGGTCGTGGGAACCCATCATGCGCGGAACGCCTTTAATGATCTGTCTCTTCTTCTTCAGCCGGACCCCCTGCAGCCCTGCGTCGGTGAACCCCGCCAAGGCGCTCATTGCATCCGCCTGATGTTGACGCCTCGGCTGTAGATCATGAGCAGCCCGGCGATCAGGATGGCCACGATGACTCCGAACGAGATGGCGTAATTGGTCCACGAGGTCAGCACTTCGGGCCAGACCGAGGCGCGGTAGAAGTCCAGTACGCCGTGGAAGGGGTTCACGTACAACCAGGGCTGCATCCACTCGGGGAAGTTCTTCTGCGACCACAGGATCGGGCTGCCCCAGAAGAAGGCGCGCGTCAAGATCGACGAGAAGACCTCGATGTCCGGCCAGCGCAGAGCCAAGCCCGCTTCGAACAACGCGAAGCCCACGCACAACAGGAACTGCATCAGGATGGCTACCGGGAACAGGATCGTGCCCCAGGTCAGCCCGGCCCCCCCGACGAAGATGAAGATCAGGATGATCGGGATCGAGGTGATGAACTCGAACATCCCCACCAGCACGATCCGGACCGGCCAGGTGGCGACCGGAAGCGGGCTGCTCTGCAGCACGTCACCGAATCTGATGAACGCCCGCGGACTGCGGCGAATCGTCTGCGAGAGCCATGTGAACGGATAGATACCGGTGATCAGGAAGACGATGAACGGCTGCAGGCCGATCCCCCGGCCACCGGCGAAGATGAATGAGAAAACCGCCCACATGAGTACCGCCAACATGAACGGTTCGCCCAAGGTCCACACGAACCCAAGGCGGTAACGGCGGTAGAGGGTCTTGAGGTCCTGCCGGACCATAAGACCGATCGTCCGACGTCGGCTCGGCAGAGTCGCGAGCTCGGAAACCATGCCCCCGATGCTAGTTGTCCACCGGCGCGGACTCGGTGGTGGACACCCGGCCACCCGGTGCGGCCGCCATCGCCTGACGGGCCCACCCGGTCGCCTTGTGCTCGGCGTAGAACGAGAAGAACGGGATCGTGCCGGCGAGCATGATCAGCAGGGTCCGGGGGAAGACCTGCCACTTACAGCGCAACGAGAGGTCGATGACGGTGACCAGGTACACCATGAAGGCATATCCGTGGATCATCGCGATCGGTGTCTCGGTGTCCCAGACGTACCGCAGCGGAATGGCGACGAAGACCAGCAACAACAGCAGGACGCCCACAACGTAGGCCATGATCCGGTAGCGCAGCAACGAACCCGACATGTCAGTCCACCAACTCGTTCTCACGCTGCTCCTCGACGATTCGCTGGTCCTTCATCACCTTCAACCAGAACCAGCCGACGAAGCCTGTGAAGACGACCCATTGCACAGCGTAGGCGGCATTCTGCAGGTCGAGCTCGGGTTGCCTATGGGCCACATCCCACTGCCACGCACCCAATCGCAGGAAGACCACGGAGATCACCAGGCACAGGACGTGCCAGGGGATCCAGCGGGGGGCGAAGATGTAACGCAGCATCAGGGAGTCGTCTGCCGCTTCGCCTTGGACGGTTCGGAGTCATCGGCGGGTTCGGGGAAGTCGACCCGCTTGATCTGCTTGTTCAGCGAGCGGAACAGGAAGACCGCGGCCACGATCAGGCCGAGGAATACGACGAAGCCGAGCATGCCGGGCCCGACGATGCTCGGGTCGGGGAGCTCGCCCTGAGCGGCAAGGTACGTCTGCACCCTTCGAGTCTACGCAGACGACGAACACCGCGATCCCACAACCCGCGCGCCGGACGACCCGAAGTGCGCCTCACCTGAGACCGGCGAAGAGGTCATCCTCCGGGCCGGCGAACGGCAGCGTGCTCACGGCGAGTTCGAAATCTTCGGTGGGCCAGACCTCCCGAGCGATCTCTGCCGGGAGGACGAACCAGTGCCCTTGCGGATCGATCTGGGAAGCGTGGGCCTTCAGCGCGGCGTCGCGCACCTCGAAGTAGTCGCCGCACGGAACCCGGGTCGTCACGCGGTGACTGTCGTCGGACCGGGCCAGGATGTCATCGATCCAGTCGGCGTAGGGCGACTGGAGTCCCCGGGACACCGCAGCGTCGTGCAGCGCGAGGACCTTCTGCTTGTGGAACGTCTGGTGGTAGTAGACCTTGCTCACCTGCCACAGCGGGGCGGCCTGGGCGACGGCGGCCATGGTGACCTCGTGACAACGCACGTGGTCGGGGTGGGGGTAGCCGCCGTTCTCGTCATACGTAGTGACGACATGGGGCCGGAATCGCAGGATCTCCTCGACCAACGGCTCAGTCGCCTGCTCGAGGTCGATCTGGGCGAAGCACCCCTCCGGTAGCGGAGGCGGCGGATCCCCACTCGGGAAGCCGGAGTCCTCGAAGCCCAGCCAGGAGTGCTCGATGCCCAGGATCTCCGCGGCGCGAGCCATCTCTTCGCGACGCAGATCCGCCATGTGTACGTCGTCGGCGGTGAGGGAGGGGTTCAAGATGTCGCCGCGCTCGCCGCCGGTGCACGTGACCACCTTGACCCGGACCCCCTGTGCCACGTACTTCGCGGTACTCGCCGCCCCTTTGCTCGCTTCATCATCGGGGTGCGCATGCACGTGCATCAATCGAAGGCCGCCGTCGTCCACGAGGTCACGATACGTCGACGAATCCCCGCGTGTGCACGCGCGGGCGCCGCCAACACGCAGGGCACGGCCTGGCGTCGGGACCGGTTCCGCCGGGTTGCAGTTCTGGCCTGGGCTCCGGTTCGGCCTTCGGGTGGTCATCCGCGGCCGTGGCGACCAGAAGGCCGGAGCGGCCATCACCCGCGTTGGTCGGCCATGGCCGTGGTCAGCCGCGCATTCAGGCGGGAAAATGCCGGGCGGAAACCGCTCGGGTTAGAGGTCCATGGCCGCGGCGGGCCGCCCGTTCAGGCGGGAAAATGCCGGGCGGAAATCGCTCGCGTTAGTCATCCCGGGCCGTGGCGGGCCGCCCGTTCAGGCGGGAAAATGCCGGGCGGAAATCGCTCGCGTTAGAGAACGTACACCAGGTTAGAGAAGCCACACGTGCGTTCACTAACCTCGTGCACGATCTCTAACCTGGCGACCATTCTCTAACCTCGCGGCACACTCTTTTTGGGCGCGGCCATTTTCGGACTAGAGAACGTGCACCAGGTTAGAGAAGCCACCCGTGCGTTCACTAACCTCGTGCACGATCTCTAACCTCGCGACCATTCTCTAACCTCGCGACCCACATGTGGCGACCGAGTACACCAGGCATCTTCGGACTAGAGAACGTGCACGAGGTTAGAGAAGCCACACGTGCGTTCACTAACCTGCTGCGCGTTCTCTAACCTCGCGGCCAACTCCTGCGGCGCCCGACCGCTCCACCCAGGCGACTCAAATACCCAAAAACCCGAAGTATGGGCACAATGGAGGATCAACGGCCCTCCGGCAGACGATCCGCCGGTGGGCCTGCCGCATATCGAATCAGGGAGAGTTACGTGAGCGAGCAGAAGGTCACCTGGCTGACGCAAGAGGCCTACGACCGCCTGAGCGAAGAACTCACCGAGCGCACCGAGGTCACCCGCGCCAAGATCACGAAGGCCATCGAGTTCGCGCGCGAAGAGGGGGACTTGAAGGAGAACGGTGGCTACCACGCCGCCAAGGACGACCAAGGCCGCAACGAGGCCCGGATCCGCGAACTCAAGCACCTTCTGGAGCACGCCGAGGTGGGCCGGCCGGAGGACGTCCCGGAGGGAGCCGTCAGCCACGGGTCGACGGTGACCATCGAGTTCGCCGCTGATGGTGAGAAGGAGACGATGCTGGTCGCCTCGCGGGAGGAGAAGTCGCACACCGACCTCGAGATCTGCTCCCCCGAGTCCCCGCTGGGACAGGCGCTACTCGGTCAACGTGCCGGAGCCACGGTGTCCTACGACCTGCCCAACGGCCGGGCCATGGAGGTCAGGATCATCGAGGTTCACGACTGACGCCGGGTTGCTCCGGCTACTGGACCACCGGAAGGCCTCGGCTACTGGACCACCGGGAGGCCCTGGGCCTGCCACGCCACGATGCCACCGTCGAGATCCTGGGCGTTCTCGATCCCCGCGTCGGACATCTGCTTGAGCGCGACCTGTGAACGGTTCCCGCTGCGGCAATACACGGCGTAGGTGGCGTCCGGGTCGAGCTGAGACAGACCCTGGCTGAACTCCGGAGACTCCACGTCGAGGTTCACCGCGTTGGCCAGATGTCCGGAGGCGTACTCAGCGGGAGTGCGCACGTCGAGGGTCACGACACCGGCCTGCTGGGTCAGCTCATCGAACTTGTCGGGGGACAGCGTCGTGGCTGTTCCCGAAGAACACGCGACCAGAGCGAAGAGTGCGAACAGGGCGATGATCATTCTGCGCATGGTTCATGGTACCCCCTGGGGGTATCTTGGCGCCAAGGCAGGGCGCGCTACTCCAGCTTGACCGGGAACCCCGCAGTCCGCAGAGCGGTGACGACCTCCTCGGCATGCTCGGGGCCACGGACCTCCACCTCGATGACGACTGCACACTCGTCGACGTGCAATCGCGGATCGGTCCGGTTGTGCGACACAGTGGCGACGTTGGCCTGATTCGCCGCGATCAGGCCCAGCATCCGCTCGAGATGACCCGGCCGGTCGGGAATGCGGGCGGAGATCACCACGTAGCGCCCCGCCGCCACCAGCCCCCGTTGCACGATGCGCAACAACAGCAAGGGATCCACGTTGCCGCCTGACAACGTGATGACAACGGGGGGTTCGAACTGCTCCGGACATGCCTGAACCGCCGCCAACGCGGCCGCGCCTGCGGGCTCCACCAGGAGTTTGCTGCGTTCCAGACAGGTGACAACAGCATGCGATATCTGTTCGTCGTCGACGGTGAGGAACTGGACACCGGACTCTGCGATGATCCCGAACGGCAGGTCGCCGGGCCTGGCCACCGCGATCCCGTCGGCCATTGTGTTCATGCTCGTCAGAGCCACCGGGTGACCGGCACTCAGCGACGGAGGATAGGCCGCCGCCTGCGAGGCCTGCACCCCAACGATCCTCACGCCGGTCAGGTGCTCCTGGATGCCGAGACACACCCCGGCCAGGAGCCCGCCCCCGCCCGTGCACACCACGACGGTCCGCACCTCCGGGTGCTGCTCGACGATCTCCAAGCCGACCGTGGCCTGACCTGCCACGATGTCCGGGTGGTCGAACGGGTGGATCAGAACGGCTCCGGTCCGCTCACTGAACTGCGTTGCGGCCACCAGCGCCTCGTCGATGGTGCTCCCGACGAATTCCACCTGTGCGCCGTAACTGAGGGTGGCTTCGATCTTGGGCAGAGTGGCACCCTCGGGCATGAACACAGTCGCCTGCACACCGAGCAATGAGGCGGCCAGCGCGACCCCTTGCGCGTGGTTCCCGGCGCTGGCGGCGACCACGCCGCGCGACTTCTCATCATCACTCAACCCGGCAATCCGGTTGTACGCCCCGCGGATCTTGAAGGAGCCGGTGCGCTGCAGGTTCTCGCACTTCAGGTACACCGGCCCGCCGACGGCCTCGCTGAGCCACCGGGCCGGCACCGCCGGGGTGTGCAAGACGATTCCCGCCAGCCGCTCCCTGGCCCCGGTCAACGCCCGGCTGTCAATCACAGCGTGCCCTCGTCGGGGGGCTGCGCCAGGTCTGCCAGCATCTTGTGCACTTCGCGTGTCATCGGATCCACGCCGGTCACCTGCTGCGGACGGACCGCCCGATGGTGGCCGACCACGGCGGACGGCCCTGCACCGAACGCGACAACCGTGGCGCTCTGGCGGTTGAGCGTGGTCCCATCGCCCATCGGACACAGTTCCGCTTCGGCGAAGAAGCCGGTCACCGGCACCGCGAGCCGGGCACTGGCCACCGCGGCGTCGTGGTCACGCTGGCCGAACATGAACCGGCCCCGATCACTCGAGGAGAACATCAACGCCCCCGCCAGGCGCCGACCCATTCTGGCCGCAACCCCTTCCAGCATCACGTTGAGATCCTCGTCGGCGGTGTCCTCGTCGCGGACCTGGAACTGCACTGTGGATCCCACCGGGATGGGCGCCGCCATCTGTAGCGCGCCCCGCCGGCTCTCCGCGGACTGGAAGTCATGAATGACGAAGTCACCGATCCTGGGATCGTCGGACTCGATGGCCACACCGAGTTGCAGCCCTGAGAGCGCCAGCCCGCGGTCCGGCTCCTCCAGCGCGGCAACCACCTCTTGAGCTCTCAGTGCAGCCGGAGTACCGGCCAGCGACTTCAGCAGGAATCCCTCGGAGTCGGTCACCGTCAGCGTCGGACCCACCGGGCGGCACGCCGGACTGGTAAGCGTGGTGACCTCGACACGGCCTCCGACCATGACCCCGACTGCGCCGCGTTGGTGGATTCGGCCGTCCAACAAGAATCGGGTGGTCCGCGCGGGCGCCGGTCCCGATGCGACGGCGCCCACCACCGGCAGGTCGGTCATCAGGGCGGGGGCGTGTGCGGCGAAGTCAACCGCCGGGAACGACCACGGGTCGGTGAACAGGACCGAGATCACGTCGTCCCGGCGGCGCCCCGGCAGTCCGACGATCTGGTGTCCGTCCGGGCCGGCCATGACCTCGAGGTGGAATGCCCGGGCCCGCAGCCCGGGGATCCGGGCAGCCCATACAGCGACGGCCGTGCCCTGATCACTTCCACGCCCGGATGCGATCACCCCCGAGGCGGACGTTCCGATGACGGTGGCCGACGTGAGATGTGCGTAAGCGGCGAGCAGCGCCTGCTCGGCATCCTCCGGATTAGCAGCCGAGACGAAGACGAAAGCCAGATTGGGGGTCGATCCCAGTTGCATCAGCGCCTGCTTGACAGCTGCTCGCGCCAATCCGGCCATGTCCACCGGCCCCGGCGCATCCGCCAGGGCGAGTCCTTCGCCTACCAACCCCACCCCGGCATTGTGACCGATCCGGGGCCGCCGTGGTGGCACTGGGAGGCATCGGCTGGACCCGTCGGCCGATCCCGCGTTCGTCCCATCGCCTGCGGGTCGCCCACCCTGGCTTCGTCAGGCACCCGGATCGCGGCCGACCGGGCGTTCGCGCCGAGGGCTCGTCCTCCATCTGCTGGCCGCGGTCGACGCCGGCGGCCACAAGATGGAGGACTTCTACCGGACTTTTCGGACAAATCGGCCCTAGTTCCTCCATCTGCTGGCTGACAGGCGATCCGCACTTCAGGCATCGGCCAGCAGATGGAGGGCGACCGTCCGCTCTCCCCGAGGTTGACGGAATGGACGACAGACCAATATCGTTAGCAGAGGTAATGACTATCACTAATGACACCTTCGACACAAAGGGGAACTGTGGCGACGTCGAACGTGGTCCCGGAATTGCGCATCGCCGTGATGCGGCTGGCTCGTCGGCTGCGCAGCGAACGCGCCAGCGACGCGATGACACCGAGTCAAATGGCGGTCCTGGGCACTCTGATGCGGCAAGGCGCGATGTGCCCGGCGGACCTGGCGAGCACGGAACGCGTTCAGCCGCCGTCCATGACCCGGATCCTGAACACCCTTCAGGAATCCGGCATGGTCACGCGAACACCGCATCCCACCGATGGCCGACAGGTGCTCTACGAAGCGACGCAAGAAGCGCGCCGGATGGTGCAGGAGGATCGGGAGAGGAGGGACCATTGGCTGTCGCAAAGACTGTCGATGCTCTCGGCGGAGGACCAGCGGATTCTGGAGCGCTCGATACCGATACTGGAGTCCTTGGCTCTGGACTAGCCCGGACGTTCTCCGCGTTGCGAGTGGTCAACTACCGCACCTACGCCGCAGGTGCGCTGGCCTCCAACATCGGCACCTGGATGCATCGCATCGCGCAATCGTGGCTCGTCCTGCAACTCACCGGCGACGCGCGGATGCTGGGTCTGGTCGTGGCGGCGCAGTTCGCCCCGATGCTCCTGCTGGCGCCCTGGGCCGGAGTCCTGGCCGATCGCTACGATCGCCGACGGATTCTGCGATACACGCAGATCGGGATGGGTCTGCAGGCGCTGGGCCTGGGCCTGCTGGCCCTCTCGGGTCTCGCAACTGGGCTGTGGGTGCTCATGGCCGCAGGCGTGCTCGGGGTGTTCACCGCCGTGGACGGTCCTGCGCGACAGTCGATCGTCTCCGACCTGGTGCCCGAAGACCAGGTCGTCAACGCCGTCGCACTCAACAGTGCCAACTTCAACGCAGCTCGCCTCGTCGGCCCCGCCGTCGCCGGCCTGATGATCGCGGCCTGGGGACCGGGCTGGGTCTTCCTGGTCAACGCGGCCACGTTCGCCGCGATGTACCTGGCGTTGAGCCGCATCCGGCTGGCTGTCAGGCTGCGGCCGAAACGCACCGGCGGCATGCGCGAAGGCCTGCGCTATGTGCGCGGCAGGCCCGACCTGTGGTTCGTGATCGCGTTGGCCGGGACGGTCGCCATGCTCGTGTTCAACTTCCCGATCACCATCGCGCTCATGGTCTCCGATGCCTTCTCAGCCGACGCCCGCAGCTACGGGATCCTTGCGTCGTTGATGGCAGTCGGCTCGCTGATGGCGGCGCTGGTCCAGGCACGACGCGCGCGCACCGATCTTAGGCTGGTCACCGTGGCTGCGGGATCGGCGGGGCTGACGACAATTCTTGCGGGCCTGATGCCCGGCGTGCCGACGTTCGCGGCCCTGCTGGTGGCGTGCGGCGCCGCAGCTCTCACCATGATGACCGGGGCGAACTCCTATCTGCAGACACGCACCGACGACGATCACCGCAGCCGTGTGCTGTCGCTGTACATGGCGGTGTTCTTCGGCACGACCCCCGTCGGTGCGCCGCTGATCGGGATGCTGGCCGACGACTTCGGTCCGCGTGCCTCGCTCATAGTCCCCGGAGTGGTGAGCCTGCTGGCCACGGTGGGCCTGGTCGTCGCCTACCGGGCCAGCACGAGGTCGGCGCGAATCCAGCGGCACCCGTCATCACCGTCTCGCGCGGCGATTCTGAGCCCGCGACGAGGATGACCGGAACCTACCCGGCGCGGGCCCCGCTGGGCCGGCGCGCCGCTCCCAGAACGAGACCCACAGCAGCCAACACAAGACCGGCAACCAGCAGATAGAGCGGAATCCCGGTGGGGATGCCCAAATGGACGGTGATTCCGAGGATGCGGGACAGCCCGAGCGGCAGCAGCGCCATCTGATCGTTGAAGGTGGTCAGAGCCGACTCCAGACCGGACCACATCATCAGGGCGCCCAGGGCCACCATCGGCAGGCTGATCCCGATCAGGACCCGGCCCAGCGAGCCCAGCCGACGACATCCGTATGAACTGCGCATCACCACATACGCGACCCAGAACAACCATAGGAACGCCGCGAAACTCAGAGTCACATAGACGTTGCGCCACTGCTCATCGGTCCAGAACCGGTACCAGTAGAACAACGGTCCACGCCACACGACCACCGAGCCCAGCAGCAACGTCTTCAGCAGCAACGCCGCCCCCACCCCGGAATACAGTGCGAAGGGGTCGGACCCGCGCACCAGAAGCCGCAAGGCGACCGTGAACAACGCCATCGAACCCAAGGTCGCCAGCAGGTAGGTCCACGACAACCAGTTGGAGAATGCGCCGCGGCTGAGTACCAGCAACAGCGCGGGCAGTAGCCAGGCCAACGGTCGCGCCCCAGGGGGACGCGGCACCGGTGGGTCCTCTGCCAGCCGCCACGGGCGGGTGATCCCCACCCACAACCCACGCAGCGCGACCGCGAGCGCGTTCCGGGGCCATCGCCGTCCGAGCGCTCCGAGGATCAGCACCGCCAGGATGCCTACCAGCACCGCGACCGTGACGATCTGCGCGGCCCGTGTGCGTTCGGCGTGGGCAAGGCCGGCCCGCACGGCGAAGAAGCTGTACGCGGGGGTGTCGAGGTCCTTCCCGTAGGTCTGGACATGGTGGGCGACGGCCTCGTCATACTGCTGCTTGCCCTCCTGCCAGGCCGCCCAGGCGGCGGGATCTCCTGTGTCGAGCCACTCGTAATAGGAGAGGAATGCCTGCCGGAACGAGCCGAGCGTCGACCAGAGATCGGCCTCGTACTCCAGGGAGTGGATGAGCCGGTCCCGCAGTTCCGGGTCATGCCAGGTCGCCGGGTCGGTCGAGCGGGCTTGCTCCAGCATCCGTTCCGTCGCCGCCTGCGCGTCGCGAGCCTGGTCGACCGCCTCGGCCACGCGACCTCGGGACGCATGGTGGATCACACTCAGGGCCGCACTGTCCCCACTGACGATGTCCCATTCGAAGATCCACATCATGGGCGGGGGTTCCAGTCCGAGCGCCAACACGCGCTTCTCGGCGTACGGGGCGATGTACAGACCTTCCTTGGCGATCTCGCGCGACTGGGTGAATATGTCCTCGACCGCCGCGATCGTGGCGGGGTCGTCGGAGAAGTTGCGCGCGATCCAGTCACGGTTGACCTCCGCCAGATCCGCACCAGAGTCCCACGCAAGGCGCCCTGTGGCGTAGACGTCCAGGTCATACAACTGCCAGAACCCGCTCTTGAGGTACAGCGACATCGGACCTGCCCGCCAGGGACCACCGTCCTGGGTCCACACCCACACGCCGGCGATGTTCGGGTTGCGCTGCTCGAACGTCTGCAGCGCCTGCTGGTGGTCAGCTGACAAGTAGTTGGGGAAGGAACTGAAGGCCTCGAACTCACGACGCGACTGGAACTCCACGATCCGCCGCTGATCGCCTTGTTCCAGCGTCGGGTTGAGCGGCAGCCAGGAGTAGAAGTCCCCCATCGTGAACTTGGTCACCACGACGAGGTTGTCATCCGGGATGCCATCGAGCAAGGCGTCGTACGTCTGCGGGTTCGTGTGCATGTCCCCCACGTCACCGACCCCCACCGACCAGGTCCGGAAGTAGAGCGTCTTGTCGTGGTCGGCCGCAGTTTTCGTGAACTTGGTGAGCATGGTCCGCACCGAAGCGACGGTGGTGACTGCCAAGGTGGAGAAGTAGTCCCAGCCCGGCTGGTTGTAGATCGAGCCCGCCTCACCTATCCGGATCATCAGTCCGTCGACGTAGGGCATGTTGTCGAAGAACTCGCTCAAGCCCGCCTGGTAGATGTCCCACAAGCGGGGGTCGTCGACATCGATCCCGCCGAGTTCCCGTTCGATGTAGTCGTTGAGCGGTCCCGTGTTCGCCAGCATGTCCGTCTTGAACACCACTCGCATTCCCATGTCGGCTGCGTACTTCCACATGTTGCCAAACTGCTCGACCATCGCGTCGTGGCGCGCGCGGTAGGGGCTGTCCTTGCTGTAGATCTGGTAGCCATCACCGACCTGATCGAAGTTCACATACTCGAGGAACCCGTTGACGATGACACCGTTGTAGCCGTAGGAGCGGATGTGGTCGATGTACTGCTTCCAGTCATCGGTGGCGCGTGCGAGCCCGTCGGGATCGATGTATGGGGGGTCCGGCAGGATCACATCGGCGAACTGATTGGAGTTGTGCGAGTAGTCGTCCTGCTCAGCCCATGCCGCGGGGTCGGGCTCGACACCGACCGCACCGAAGTCCGCGAATCGGTACTCGAGGTCCGGCACGACCGGCAATCCCTGCAGATCCGGCAGCCGCACGCCCGACGACACCGCATCGGCTGCGGCCAACAGCCCGTTGGCCATACCTTGCCTGCCGGCCCCGTCGACTCCCTTGGCTCCGAGCCGGAACCCCTCCGACGGCAATCCCGAGTCGCTCCGCACCGTGAAATCGCCCTTCCCGGCCGAGACTTCGGGCCGGGAGCCGGTGGCCGTGAGCACCGCGTCCTGCAACCGTTTCGCGGCCATGCTCAACAGCGGATCACTGCGATATCCGTCGGGCATGCCGATGCGGGCTATGTCGACCGGCGATCCGGGCTCCGGCTCGCTGGCGGCTGGAAGAGTCGCATTCGCGGGCACGTCCTTGTCCTCCAACGACAGGGCCAGCAGAGCGTTGGTCCCCGAGGCAACAGCGAAACCCAGCAGCGTTGCGACGACCAGATAGACCAGGGACGCCAGCCACCACTTCCGACGCCGAACAATCACGGCTGCAGGTTACCGCCACTGACGGCGGCGGCGGGCTGCAATGAGGACGGCTGGTCCATCAGGACGGGGTTCGCGCCACCTCGCCGCGGACCAGTGTCTCGGGCATGCGGATGGCCAGCACCAGTGCCAGCAACGTGACCGCAGCGCCGGCCGAGAAGGCCACCGGGAACCCGGCTTGATCCAGCAGCAATCCGGCGATCAACGGGCCGGTGATCGACCCCACGTCGGACATCATCTGGAAGGCCGCGACGACCGATCCGCCGTGGTGCCCGCGGGCCACGTCGCCCACCACTGCGGTGGGCGACGGACCGAGGAACGCTCCCGACAGACCGGCCACGGCCATCGCGATCAGGAACCATGCGGCGTTGGGTGAGACGGCCAGCAGCGCCAGCGACACCGCACCCACCGCGAGCCCGATCATCAACGCGGGCCGACGGCCCCGGCGGTCCGCGGTGCGCCCACCGAACGCGAGCAGACCGGCTTGCACCCCGGCGGCGACGACGAATCCAGCACCGGCCAGCCCCGGTCCCTGCTGCAGGCCCTCGACGACGAACAGCGGGACCAGGGATGAGCGAAGGCCGAAGAACACGAAACCGTTGGCGAAGTTCGCCCCGAGCGCCGCCTGGTAGGCCGGAAGCCGCAAGGTGGGCAGGAACCGGATCGGCTCCTTGTCGTCGGCCAGTTGCGGGGCCTCCACGTGCTCGAGCCGTGGGAGCAGGACCACTGCGACCGCGAACGCGGCCAGCAGTGTGCCCGCGTACACGAAGAAGGGCGCACGAATCGAGATCCCGATCACCAGGCCGCCCACAGCCGGACCCATCACACCACCGATCAGGAACCCGGCCTGGAACAGACCCGACGCCCTGCCCCGGAACTCCGGTTGCGTCACTCGCAGCAGCAGCGCGGTGGCCGAGATGGTGAACATGGCCGAGCCGATCCCACCGACCCCACGGAGCACCAGCAGGTGCCCGTAGTCGGTGGAGAATCCCGCGGCCAAACTCGACAGTCCGACGATCGCGAGGCCGGTGGACATGATGGTACGTTCGCCGAACTTGTTGACCGCCCAGCCCGCGGCCGGGCTGCTGATCAGGCGCATCGCGGCGAAGACGCTGATGACGGCACTGGCGGCGAACGCGGATACCCCGAATGTTCGCGCGAACAGGGGAATCGCCGGGATCACGATGCCGAAACCCAGGGCGACGCAGAAAGCGATCGCGGCCAGCACGCTGACCTCGCGTGGCAATCCACCTACCTTCGGCACCCAGGACCTCACTGCGTCACTATCTCAGCCACTTTCGCGTCCCCCGAATGTGGGCGAGACTTGCGACATGGACCTCCGAAGCCTCTTCAGTGACAAGCGCGCCATGGTGCAACCGGAATCCGCTCTGCCCAGCCGTGCCGGCTACCCGTTCAACGTGCCTGAACGTCACGCGGTTCTGGGCACTCCCATCAAGGGTCCGTGGGCCGACGGTGTCGAAGTCCTGTACGTGGCCATGGGATGCTTCTGGGGCGCTGAGGAGTACTACTGGAACGCTCCCGGGGTGGTGTCCACCGCGGTCGGGTACCAGGGCGGGTTCAGCGAGTACCCGACGTATGAGCAGGTGTGCAGCGGACGCACGGGGCAGGCGGAATCGGCCATGGTTGCCTACGACACCACCACGACCTCGACGCTGGAGATGCTGCGGATCTTCTGGGAACACCACGACCCAACCCAGGGCTACCGGCAGGGCAACGATGTCGGAACCCAGTACCGGTCTGCGATCTTCTGGACAACTGAGGAGCAGCGCGAACTCATCGAGAAGACCCGTGCCGCCTATCAGGATGTCCTCACCGCCAAAGGTCTGGGCCAGATCACCACCGAGATCGCGCCCGCGGCCGATCACCCGTTCTTCTACGCCGAGGAGTACCACCAGCAGTATCTGCACAAGGTTCCGCATGGGTACCGGTGTCACGCGAATACGGGTGTGCCGCTGCCGCTGTGAGGGATGGCCCAGGGGAGTTGAGCCGTATCCTCAATTCACCGGTGATCTTCCTGGGTAGGTCGGCGCGGTTGCGTAGAAATCAGCCTGTCTTCGCCAAGACGGGGCGTCCCGGACGCGTCCAAAGCCGCAGGAACCGGGGCGTCCCTTGATGCCTGGGGTTGCGTATTCGGTGGGGTTCGTCGTCCGACAAGCCCCATCGAACTGCACAGGCCCCATCGAACGACCCGAGCAGTCGGTGAGAAGTCACGCGCGTCCGGTGGAGAAGGGTTTGCGCTTGTCCACAGGTGGTTTCGGGCGGCCGGGTTTGTCACACCCTCGTACTAGCGTTCTAGACGAGGGGAGGTGGTCATGACAATCACGGCGCAGTCCACGAGTCCGGCCACGCTGCTCGCCGATTTGCGCGCGGCCGTCACCGGGCTGCTGGCCGCCGATCCGGCCGAGTGGTGCCTCGACGAACTCCAGGACGCGGTCCCGCTCCTGCACGAGGTGGCCAATCAGACCGCGGCGGTGCAGGCCCGGGTGCTCGCCTCCTTCGATGCCCGCGCCGGCGCGCAGATCGCCGGGGCGCGCGGCACCAGCGACTGGCTCGCACAGACGGTGCGGATCCCGCCTGGTCATGCGGGCTGGTGGGTGCACACCGCCCGGGCGCTACGCGACCACCTCCCGGCAACCGCCGATGCGCTGGCCGACGGGCAGATCAGCCTCGACCACGTCCGGGTGATCCGGGCGGCCCGCCGCCAGCTGGGCGAGGTCTTCGACCTCGTCGAGCAGCAGGTCGCCGGGTTCGCGCGGGAACACTGCGTACGGGACCTGCGCGGGTTCCTGGACCTGCTCATCCAGAACTACACCCCCGACCCCGACCACGACACCGAAACCGCCCGCCAGCGTCGCCGGGCCAACCTGTCCACCGGCCTGGACGGCTGGTGGCACCTGACCGGGTTCCTCGACCCCGCCACCGGCGCGGCGCTGGCCGCCGCCCTGGACATCTACGCCGAACCCACCGGACCTCATGATGACCGGTCGGCCGGCACCCGAAACGCCGACGCCCTGGCCGAAATCGCCACCCGTTCCCTGGACACCGTCGACCGGCCCACCGGGATCGGCCACATCACCCTCACCCTCACCCCCGACCAACTCCAGTCCGGGCTGGGGGTCCGCTGGCCGTGCGGGCTGCTGGCCTCCCGCACCGATGTCCGCACCGCGTCCTGCTCCGCCCACCTCACCTATCTGGTCGGCACCCCGGTCGACGACATCCACTGGCAACCGCTGGCGGTCGGGTTCGCCGAACGCTACGCCACCCGCGCCCAACGCGCCGCGCTGGCCGTGCGCGACGGGAACGGCTGCGTCCACCCGGGCTGCACCGTACCCGCCCACCGCTGCATCGCCCACCACATCCAGCACTGGGACCACGGCGGCCCCACCAACCTCAACAACCTCGTCCTCATCTGCGTCTACCACCACCGACGCATCCACCACGGACGCCTCACCATCGCGCGCACGTCCGACGGCCGATGCACCACCGCAAGCACCCGCGCACCACCATGAGCTCAACCGGATGAACCCGAGTCAAGGAAACAGATCGAAACTGCGCCGGAATGTGATCAGCCGCTCAGACACCGCGGGCTGGTCCTGCCCCACGACTTCACGACCGATCACCGTCATCTGGTCGGCCCATGCGCGTGGGTGCAGGCGCGGGACAGGCCGATCGGTCATGACCGACAAGAGCTCGGCGAACGCTTGCTCCCGCGCCCGCAGACGCGCTTCGGACAGTTGCCGCAGACGCTCGGCCGTGCGTGCCAACTCAACCTCGTAGGACACCTCAGGCCTCAGGCTCTTCGACTTCTGGGACCGGGGTACGACGCACGCGCCTGATCAGCGCCCATGTGCCACGAGGTCCGCGACCACCAGCCTCCAGGTGCGTGCCCGCCTCTTGTGCGGCGTCCACGGCAGCCTTGGACAGTTCCATGACAGCGGTGGAGGACTCATCGTCGGGTCGTGACGAGTCCAGAGCCGCCAGCACCGCGGGAAACAGAACCTGAGTCACCCGTTCGTAGCCTTCCGGACCGGGGTGGAACCGATCCTCGGCAAATAGCTCTGGGTCAGCGGCGAACTCGTCGCCCAGTTCGTCAGCGAAGGAGACGACGTGCGCCCCAGCCCGCACACAGGCGATCATCTGGGCGGCCGCCAATTGTCTGCTGAGCCGGCGGGCCACCCACCGCAGAGGTTGTGGGATCGGCTGCACCGACCCGACGTCAGGGCAGGTCCCAACGACGACTTGACAGTCGACCGCACGCAGTCGCCGTACCGCATCTTCCAGGTGTCCGACGGAGACCTGAGGTCGACCGACGTGGGTCACATCGTTGGCCCCGATGATGATTACTGCGATCTGCGGGCGGATCTGCAGGGCGCGATCGACCTGGGCGGGCAGATCGGCGCTGCGGGCACCCACGGTCGCGGTGTTCATGAGGCGAACCGGCATGTCCAGGACGTTGCTGATCCCTTGTGCCAGCATCGCACCGGGCGTGTTCCTCGCCGCCCCTGCGCCTAGACCGGCGGCCAGGGAATCACCGAGCACGACGAATCGCTGGGAGGTGCCGGACTTGCGCGGCCCGTAAAGACCATCAGCATAGGGCGCCGCATTGCGTCGCACCCCGATTTCCTTGCGGGCGTGCCGGTGCTGCGCCAACGCGACCCCGAACGCCGCCGCCCCTGCGCCGAGCATGCCGCCTCCGCCGTACGCCGCAGTCATTGCGATGCGCCTGGCGTGAGCCGCACGGATCACCGCGAGACACCCTTGCGGCGCAGGAATGAGCGCACCGACTCCCTCGCATTGCTGGCGATGTGCGGACCATGGGTGAAGGCGGCGACCCGGTAGTCAAGATCTCCCAGGACCGCAGCTGTCTGCTGGGTGAGCGGGAAATCGGTGCAGAAGAGCTTGACGGGCCACGTCATCCTGCCATTCATGTTGAAGATTGAATCGCCGGTGATGAGTACGCCTGAGTCCTGATGCAGCAGGCTGATGTGGCCCGGGGTGTGTCCCGGTGTGTGGCTGACCTGCAGCCCGCCGGCGACATCCAACACATCACCGTCGACGATCACCTCGGCGACAGGACACGCGGCGAACCCCATCCCCGGCATCCGGTGTAGGACGTTCCCGAGCGCCGAACCGTTCGGCGGCGACTCGCCCGTCCGCACGAAGTCGGCGTCCTCTGCGTGCACCGCGGTACCCGGGGCGCTGGTCCTAGGCAGCAACTTGGCCGCAGACCCCGCGTGGTCCGGGTGGGCGTGGGTGAGCACGATCCGTTGCACATCCTTGGGGTGCTTCCCGATCGCATCGAGCCCGTTCACGATCCGCTTGCTGGCGAAAACCGTCCCAGTGTCGACCAGCGTCACTGACCCGTCGGACTCGATGAACGCGAAAGAGTTGATGTAGTCGCCCGCGGTCGGAATCCGATAGACCCCTGCTCCAAGAGCGACTGCACCCATACCCCTAATTATTGCTGTTGAGAATGGCGAGGAAGCGCAGAATCTCCAGATACAGCCAGACCAGGGTCACCACAAGTCCCAGAGCCATCCGCCACGCGAAGACCTCGGCTGCTCCCTCGTTGACAGCTTGCTCGATGGCTGCGAAGTCGAGGTTCAGCGAGAAGGCGGCCAGTGCCACACCTGCCACGCACAGCAGCAGACCGAGCCCACCGACACCGTAGAAGCCCCAGCCGTTGCCGACCCCGAACAAGGCGCTGACAAAGCTGGCCAGTGCGATCACCAAGTAGGAGACCATCGCGACCAGCATGACCTTCATGAAGGTTCCGTTCACCCGGATGATCCGGGTGCGGTAGAGCGTGAGCATGACCGCGAACGCCACGAGCGTTCCCAGCACAGCCTGGCCCACGATGTTCGTGCCGTTGCCCGCCTGATCCACATATTCCTGGTAGAAGAGGCTGATACCTCCGAGGAAGACACCCTCGACGGCTGAGTAGGACAGCACGACCCCCGCCTTGGGCACCTTCCGAAAAGCACCGAGGAAGAACAGACCCAACCCGACGAGCATCGCCACGAACGGCAGCCACGGCATCGCCGGTGTGACCACCCAGCCGATCCCGGCGCCGATGACCAGGACGACGAAGGCCAGCCCGGTCCGGGTGACGACATCATCGATGGTCATCGCACGAGTCGGTGCCGGGATACCGGTGGTCGGACCGGCCGGCTGCTCGAGGGTGGCCGTTCCGGCAGCCTGCTGGTAGGCGCTCACGCCCTCCGAGTAGGCGAATCCGGGCTGTTTCTCAATGTCCCGGAACATCGGGTTCTTGGATTGCATCAATTCCTCCTTGGAGTAAGAGAATACGGGTATTGCTTCAGGGCCGCCAACACCATACGGACCGGCAAATCGTCACTTGCGCTTCCGGATTGACCGGATCGGCCCTCGACCGGTCTTGTTGCGTGGCTGCACCTCGACGCGGACCGGACCCTTCCGGGGCCCCCGCACGACCGCTTTGAGACCAGCGGTCTTGGACCACTTCCTCGCTTCGGCGACGCGAACGCGGTAAGACAGTCGCAGACCCGTCCGCTTCGGTTCTTGCCACCTGACCGCAAGTCGGCTGCCCTTGCGTTTGACCTTGAGCGCACGAACGGCCGATGGCTTGACGGGAGTAGCGATCTGCCGCGCCGTCGTCGGACCCGCTCCGAGCTCGTTGAAGACCCTCACCTCGACACTGTGCCGGACACCTCTGACAAGGCCTCGCAGCGTCAGGGATCCGCTCACCGCTGCCGACTGCCACTCACCCGGCTCCCGACCCACCTTAGTGACCCGGTATTGCAGACCGAGCAGGGATTGGGCGGGAACGACCAGTCTCAGGCGGGCCTTGGTCTTCGAGGGATATCGCACCGAGTTGATGCGCACCGCCCCCGGCAGGCTCTCAGGAATCACCACGTCGGACTCGATCCAGGGCCCGAGTCCGAAGACATTGTGAGCAGCCACCCGTACCTGGTAACCCACGCCGTTCGCGAGCCCGTTGATCACCTTCTCGCGCAGAGTGCTCGACCAGAGATCCTGAAGGGCGACCCATTGCCCGGGAACCGAGCGGTATTCCACTGTGTAGCCGGTGATCGGCCCGGTGCCGGGATCATCGGGGAGTTCCCACCGCGCAACCACGGTCGCATCGGCCGGAGTCGCCATCACCGCGGCAGGTCTCCCCGGAACCCGCGGTGACGTCCGAAGGGCCGCATTCACATCGAGCAGACCGGCACCGCAGGAACCCGAGCAGTTGCTGCCGGGCGGGAAGGGACGCGCGGTGTCCCGCAGGTGCTCGGCCACCGCGGCAGGACTCATGGAGGTGCGGGAACGCAACAGCGCGGCGGCGCCGGAGACCAGGGGTGCCGCCATGCTGGTTCCCACATAGGAGCCGTACGCGTCTCCTGCAGGACCCATAGCACCCTTGTCGATGGTGGACAGCAATCCGGTATCGCTCTGCGGATCCGCGGTGGCGGCGCCGCCTGGCGCGAAGACGGGCAGGTCACGTCCGGCCGTTCCGTAGTTGGAGTAGCCGGCGCGGTTGCCGGCCCGGTCCACCGCCCCGACCGGTATCACGTCATAGCAGCCACCCGGCGAGGCGACGTCGAACCGTGTGTTGTTGTTGCCCGCCGACGCGACGATCGTGGATCCGCGCGCAATGGCGGTATCGATCGCCGCCTGCAGGTACGGCTGGCAGGTCGTCGTCGAGGACAAGGACATGTTGATCACCGAAGCCGGTGTCGGATTGGCGGGAACACCGGGCACATCGCCGCCAGAGGCCCAGGTGATCGCCGCAGCGACGTCCGACATCTTGCCGCCACACGTGCCCAGTGCGCGAACCGGTTCGATCTTGGCACGAGGAGCCAGGCCGGAGATCCCCTTGCCGTTGCCCTGGACCGCCGCCGCCAGACCAGCGACGTGGGTGCCGTGCCAGGAGCTGGGCTCGCTCCCGCACCAGTCACCCGGATCGGACGGATCGGGATCCCGGCCGTCACTATCGTTTGCCACCACCGGATCTTCGATCATGTCGTAGCCGTCCACCAAGTTGGCGGCCAGATCCTGATGAGCGGTGACGCCCGTGTCGATGATCGCGATCACCTGCCCATCACCGGTTGTCAGATCCCAGGCGGGAAGCGCCGAGACACCGCTGACAACGTCTGTGAGCGGCCACTGATCGGAGAAGAGCGGGTCGTTGAGGGCGTCGGCGTGCACGTGCGTGTCCAGGCCGACCTCGGCGATACCGGGTTCCTTCTCAAGATCGCGTGCCGCCTTCTTCGCCTCGCGGAGGCTGAGATCGGGGACCGCCACGGCCGTGACTCCCGGTGCGATCGGGGCACGGGACGTTGGTTCGTCGACGGCATCCGCGACCAGGGACTCCGCCTCGGCCGCGCTCGTCTCTCGGTCCCGTGTCACGACCAGACCGACCACGTCGTCCGCGCTTGGGACCAGCTGCGCATCTGCGGCAACCGGGCCGGCCACCTGCGCCCGGGCAGCGACAGGGCCGACTGCCATGGCAACGGCTATCGCCGCACCGCATGCGAACAGCCGAGTAGCCAACATCTGACCAGGGTACGTGCTCACTCCGCTTGGACTGCGGAACAGTACGGTTGGATCCCGCACCTTGCCTGCCGTCGCCAGTCGTGCGCGCCCTTTGTGACGAAGTTGCGTGGGCGTGGAGCCGGCCTGTTACGAAGGTGCGGGGTCCGCCGGGTCGAAACCGCGCACCTTCGTAACAGAACGCCGGGGCCGTCCGCACCTTCGTAGCAAACGGCGGGGAGCCCCACCTCAACCCCGGCCGAAGCGAGCGGCCGGTTGGTGCCCGGGGCGGGATTTGAACCCGCACGTCTTGCGACCCTCGGGTTTAAGCCGAGTGCGTCTGCCGATTCCGCCACCCGGGCAGCATGCCCAGGTTAGTCCAGGTAGACCTTGCGCTTGTGGACAGCGGCCGCGGACATCACCCGGTCCAGGAAGACGAACCCGTCGAGATGGTCGACCTCGTGCTGGATCGCCCGCGCCTCGAACGCATCCGTGGTCAGCGTCACCGGTTCCCCGGTTACCGGCAGTTGACCACTCACGACCAACCTGGTGGCCCGCTTCACGTCGCCGGTGAAGTCCGGGACGGACATGCACCCCTCCCGCGCCTTCTCGTTGCGGGTGGCCTGCTCGATCCTCGGGTTGACCAGCACGAATCTGCCATGACAGGTCCGTGTCTTGGGATGGCTACTGACATCGAGGGAGAAGACCCGGGAGCCGACACCGATCTGATTCGCGGCAAGTCCCACACAGCCCGGGGACACCTCCATGGTCGCCAGGAGATCCGCGGCCAGCGAGATTACGTCCTCCGAGGTCGGATCCACCTCCGCGCACGCTGTGGACAGCACCGGGTCCGGTGCGGTCACAACGGCACGCACCCAGCCCCCGGGCAGGCCGACCTGCAATCGCGTCACAGGACGTCCGTGTCGGCAGCCTGGACCGCCACATCGACCCCGATCGTGTCACCGACGGCCTTCAGGGACGCGCTGAGCTTGCGGGCATCGATATCCTCCGGGAAGTCCGCCTCGGCCACCACAACGTAGAAGCCACCGCCGAGCCTGGTTTGCAGATCCGTGATGTTTCCGCCGTAGGACGCGATCGCACCGGTGATCGCGGCGACCAGGCCCACCCGGTCGGCGCCGTGCACGCTGATCACGAAGGAGCGCGCCGCCTCTTTTGCCTCGGGTTTGTCCGCCACTGGCAGGACGCTGACGACCAGTTCCTCGTTCTCCAGAAACTCGAGGTCTCCGGCGACCTCACGCGCAGACGCGGACGTGCCCACGATCAACGTCCAGGCGAAATGGCCCCGCAACAGCGTCATCGAGGAGTCCTCCACGTTCGCGTCGCGCAATGCAAGGGCGGCCGTGACATCTGCGATGATGCCCGGGCGGTCGTGACCGAGGACTGTGATTGCCAGAAGCGCCATGGCTGGCACCCTACTGCGTCGTCGAGGCCAGTCTCAGGGCGATGCCGTCCAGTATGTCGTGCTCACTGGCGATCACTTCCTCGAAACCGCCGAGTTGCATGATCCTGTCGAGGATAAGTGCGCCTCCCCCGATCACGTCCACGCGCCCCGGATGCATGACGGGTTCCGCGGCTCGCTGATCGCGGGTGGCTGCCAACATCTGCTCGGCGACTCGGTGTACCTGTTCGGCGCTGATGCTCGAACCGTGGATCGACCGCGCGTCGTATTCGGGCAGTCCGAGCGCCAGGGCGGCGACTGTCGTCACCGAACCGGCCAGACCTATGAGACGACCGGCCCGGTCGAAACTGGTGCGGTGCTTGGCCACCCGGATCGCCGCATCGATGTCCGCAGTGGCCGCGTCGATCTGAGCGCTGGTGGGCGGGTCCGAGACCAAGTGGCGTTCGGTCATGCGCACACATCCGACATCCTCGGAGTCGGCGGCGAGCACCCCGGAAGCCCCGACCACGAACTCCGTGGAACCCCCGCCGATGTCGACCACGGCGACCGTACCTGGCACGGCGACAGCAGACGCCGCACCGAGAAAGCTCAGTTGAGCCTCTTCGTCGCCGGAGATCACCTCCGGCAGCACCCCCAGTCGCGCCACCACGCCCTGCAGGAAGATGTCGGCGTTCTGCGCATCCCGCGCCGCCGATGTCGCCACCATGCGGGTAGCGGCCACGCCGGCCTCGCGGATCCGCTCGGCGTAGTCCTCGACTGCAGCCCACGTCCGATCCAGGGCGGCAGGCGCCAGGCGGCCCGTGACATCGACGTCCTCCCCCAGCCGCACGACCGTCATCACGCGGGCGACATCGGTCAGCGAGCCGTCCCGGACGTCTGCGATGAGCAGGCGGATCGAGTTGGTGCCACAATCGACCGCAGCGACTCTCATGGCTCCTCCACACACGGCGCTGTCCGGTCCAGCACGCCGCGGACCCGCAGCAGGGCCAGGGCTTCGTCGCCGAACGGATTGACCCCCGGGCCCTGAGCCAGCGCCTGGCCCACCAGGACATGCAGACATTTGACCCGGTCGGGCATGCCGCCGGCCGAGATGCCGTCGATCTCCCGGACCCGTCCGAAGGCGGCCCGTGCGGTCAGGTACTCGTCGTGCGCCTGACGGTAGCGCTGCGCCAGATCGGGGTCGCGCGCGAGCCGCTCCTGCATGCTGACCATCAGACCCTCCGACTCCAGAGTTGAGATCGCGGCGTTCAGACGCGGGCACGTCACGTAGAAGAAGGTCGGGAAAGGAGTGCCATCATGCAGGCGGGGCGCCGTGCTCACGACCTGGGGCAGGCCGCAGGGGCACCTCGAGGCAATCTTCACCATAGCTCGGGCGGGCCGACCAAGTTGCGCGCTGACAGCTGCGACGTCTGCGTGCGTGGGCGGCTCAGCGGGGGGCGTCGGGGCGGACACTGACCACGGATTCATCGGGCTGCTGCTGGGCTTCCTCGACCGATCGTAGGGCCCGCTCGTACCACGCCGAGTTGTCCTCGACATCCTGCGCCAACGGTTGTGGATCGGGACCGGCATCCGGCGGATCAGTCACGACGTAGCCCGTCTCACCCGGATATTGCAGGTGGAACCTCTTGCGGGCTTGCGCGACCGCATACGAATCGTCGGCCCACTTGTCGGCTTCGATCTGCAGCGTGTCCACCCGCTCCCGGGCAGCAGCAGTGGACGCCTCGAGTTCGGCGATCATCGACCGCTGGTTGAGGAATTCCCGCAGTGGCAGGGCCAGCGTCAGCAGCAATGCAGCAGCGATGATGACGACGACCGTCAGTCGACCGGTCGTCAGCCCAGGGCGCTGGGCAGCCCTGATCGTGCTCGTGCGTTCCACTGTCCTAGCCTCACCCACGCCGATCGGTCCGCCGTGTATTTCACAGACTATCCGGCGTGTTGGCCGTCGGAGAGCGTGCGGGCATAGGCGACCAGCCCGTCGCGTACGTACGAGGCACCTTCCGTGCCGCCGTAGTTCGCTGCGAATCGCTCATCCGCCACATACATCTCGGCCAGCCCGACGAGCGCCTCCGGCGACGGTTCCCTACCAGCCCATCCACGCCGGATCCAGCGGGCGTGGCGCGCCGCGATCTCGGCCACCTGCGGGCTATCGGCGTCCAACCCGTCCGAACGCGCTGCAAGCCACGCATCCGCGATCCGTCGGTGCTCTTGCACGAAGTCCCGCTTGTCGTCATCGTCGAGACCCCGCCACCAGCGGTCGCTGTCGGCGTAGGCCGCCTCGCCCCACTTCTGTTCGACCTCTTCCTTGTACTGCGTATGGTCGAAACCGTCGAAGATCTCGTCCGGCATCAGTTCTTCCCTTCCTCGCAACGCTGTGATCGTTCGCTGCACACTGGCGATCTGGCGCTCCACCCTTGTGCGTTCGGCGCGGAGTTGCTCTAGATGACCCTCCAGAGCCGCAACGGCGTCGCCCTCCAGGACCTTGGCGGTGTCGGCCAGCGGCAGCCCCAGATCCCGCAGCAGCAGGATCCGCTGCAGGCGCACCAGGTCGTCCTGGGTGTAGACCCGATACCCGGAGCCCCGCCGCCGCGCGGGCAACAGGCCTATGGCGTCGTAGTGGCGCAGGGTGCGACTCGTGACACCTGCGGCCTTCGCCACATCCTGAATGCTGTACTCCACACACACGACGTTAGAGGTTGACGCAACGTCAAGGTCAAGTCGTTGTTCAGCGCCGGGGCCCGCGGGGACGGCGGATGTGTGACTGCGTACTACTCCACGGTCACCGACTTGGCCAGGTTTCGGGGCTGGTCCACGTCGTGGCCCTTCGCGGTCGCCAACTCACACGCGAAGACCTGCAACGGGACGGTCGTGACCAACGGCTGCATGAGTGTCGGTACCGCCGGTACCGAGATCACTTCGTCCGCGTACGGCCCGACCCCCTCATCACCCTCCTCGGCGATCACGATCGTGTAGGCGCCACGGGCCCGGACTTCTTGCAGGTTGGAGATCATCTTCTCGTGCAGGACAGACCTGCCGCGCGGGGAGGGCATCACGCAGATGACGGGGAGCCCGTCCTCGATCAGGGCGATCGGCCCGTGCTTGAGTTCGCCGGCCGGGAACCCCTCGGCATGCATGTAGGCCAGTTCCTTGAGCTTCAACGCACCTTCGAGCGCGACGGGATACCCGACATGGCGGCCCAGGAACAGCACCGACCGCGCGTCCTTCAGACCACGGGCGAGTTCGCGCACCGGATCCATCGTGTCGAGGACCAGATCGATCTTGTTGGGCATGCTCGCGAGGTCCGAGACCAGTCCACGTATCTCATCGCCGAAGAGATTGCCCCGGACCTGTCCCAGATACATGCCGAACAGTTGGGTGGCCACCAGTTGTGTGAGGAACGCCTTGGTGGACGCCACCGCGATCTCCGGGCCAGCGTAGGTGTACAGGGCCGCGTCCGACTCGCGCGGGATGGTGGAGCCCTGCGTGTTGCAGATACTCAGGACCCGCGAGCCTTGTTCGCGGGCATGACGGACCGCCATCAGGGTGTCCATGGTCTCGCCGGACTGGGAGATTGCCACGACAAGGGTCTGTCGGTCCAGAATGGGATCGCGGTATCGGAACTCGCTGGCCAGTTCCACCTCGACCGGGATTCGGGTCCAATGCTCGATCGCATACTTGGCGACCAGACCCGCATGGTAGGCCGTGCCGCAGGCAGCCACCACGATCTTGTCGATCTCCCGCAGTTCGTTGTCGGAGATCGTCAGGCCGTCCAGCGTCAACCGGTTCTCCTGCGTGACCCGGCCCAGCAGAGTGTCCGCCACGGCCTTGGGCTGCTCTGCGATCTCCTTGAGCATGAACAGGTCGTAGCCACCCTTCTCGGCAGCGCTGGCGTCCCACGTCACTTCAAACTCGACTCCGGCGGCGGGCGCCCCGTCGAAGTCGGTGACCTCCACCCCCGCACTGGTGATCGTGATCACCTGATCCTGGCCGAGCTCCATTGCGAACCGGGTGTGGGCGATGAAGGCCGACACGTCGGAGGCGAGGAACGTCTCACCATCGCCCAGGCCTACCACGAGCGGGGAGTTGCGCCGGGCGCCCACGAGCATCCCGTGAGCATCCGCCGACGCGGCCACCAGGGTGAACGCCCCCCGCAGTTTCTGACAGGTGCGCTGCATGGCCTCGGTCAGCCCGCTCGAGCCCTGCAGTTCCTGGGCGAGCAGATGCGCCGCAACCTCCGTGTCGGTCTCGCTCAAGAAGACCACGCCGACGGCCTCCAGTTGGTCCCGCAGTTCGGCGAAGTTCTCGATGATCCCGTTGTGGATGACGGCCAGCCGTCCATCCTCGCTGAGGTGCGGGTGAGCGTTGACGTCGTTGGGTGCGCCGTGCGTGGCCCAACGCGTGTGACCGATCCCGACCGTGGTCGCCGGCAGCGGAGATTCCGCGAGTGCCTTCTCCAGGTTCGCCAGCTTTCCGGCCCGCTTGCGCGACTGCACACCCGTTCCGGTGACGACCGCCACACCAGCCGAGTCGTACCCCCGGTACTCCAGCCGTCGCAGCCCCTCGACCACCACCTCCGTCGCGTCCTGACCGCCGACGTAGCCCACGATTCCGCACATATCCACAACGCTACCGGGGACCCTCCGAACGTGTCGTACCCCCGGCGTTGACTGCTGTCTGACGGAGGAGATCCCCCCGTCAGACAGAAAGGGATTCCAGATGTGCCGGATGTGTGATGACCCGAGCCTGACCGTGGCGGACTTGCGTGCGGAGATGTTCCGCACCATCGAGCGGTTCGGCTGGATGGTGCAGTACGTGGAGGCGGAACCGGGGTTTGACTCCTTCGCCTACACCGTCGGCCTGGCCGGCCGTGGCCTGCCGGAGTTGCACGTGACCGGGTTGAGCGCCCCTGCGGCGGCCACCTTGCTCAATCACGCCGCCCGCGAACTGACGAAAGGTGGCCTCGGACCGTGCGACATCTACACCGGACCCGAAGGGCACGAATACCTGCTTGGCCAGATGGTTGACGTCGGAGACCTTCTCGGGGCGATAGAGGTCTACGGACCCGACATCGATGCCCTGAACCTGACGCCGTACTGAGCCGCGGTCAAAAGGCCAGGCGCTGCCGGACCACGTCGGCGAGTTCCTCCGCGACCGCGGTCGCCGTCCCCTCGTCGTGGGCCTCGACCATGACCCGGACCAGCGACTCGGTCCCGGACTTGCGCAGCAGCACGCGACCCGAGTCGGACAACTGCCTCTCGGCTCGCGCGACGGCGGCGGCTACGGCCGAGTCGGTGTCCACCCGGTTCTTGTCGACGCCGTCGACGTTGACCAGAACCTGCGGCAACCGGTCCATGACAGCTGCCAGCTCAGCCAACGACTTGCCGGTAGCGGCCATCCTGGACATAACCTGCAGAGCTGTCAGGATGCCGTCGCCGGTGGTGGCGTGATCAGTCATCACGACATGCCCGCTCTGCTCACCGCCGAGCACGAAACCCTCCGAGAGCATGGCTTCCAGCACGTAGCGGTCACCGACTGCGGTCTCGACCACCTGGATGGACTCGCGTCCCATGGCTTGCCTGAATCCGAGGTTGGCCATCACCGTCGCAACGACGGTGTCCTGCACAAGACGGCCCTGATCACGCAACGACAAGGCGATGATCGCCATGAGCTGGTCCCCGTCGACCAAGTTGCCCTCGGCATCCACGGCCAGGCAGCGATCGGCGTCCCCGTCGTGCGCGATGCCGAGGTCGGCGCCGTGTTCGACGACAGCGCGCCGCAGGTCGTCGATGTGAGTGGAACCGCAACCGTGGTTGATGTTGTAGCCATCCGGTTCGCAGTGGATCTCGATCACGTCCGCTCCGGCCTCGCGATAGGCCACCGGACCCACGATGCTCGCAGCACCATTCGCGCCGTCGATCACGACCTGCAGGCCGTCGAGCGGCGTGGTGATGGTGGTGAGCAGGTGCCCGACGTATTCGCTGTCGGCGGCATCCGCTGTGACGATCCGACCAACGGCGTCACCAATGGGCCGGTCCCACTCTTCCTTGAGCCGCGCCTCGATCTGGGCTTCGATGTGGTCGGCGAGTTTGTTGCCGACGGCATTGAAGAACTTGATCCCATTGTCGGGCATGGCGTTGTGGGAGGCCGAGATCATGACCCCGAGGTCGGCGTTCCTAGCTCTAGTCAGGAAGGCGACAGCCGGAGTCGGCAGCACGCCGACATCTATGACGTCGACGCCGGCACTGGCAAGGCCGGCCGAAACCGCGGCCTGCAGGAACTCGCCACTGGCACGGGGGTCTCGACCGACGACCGCGACCCGTCGCGAACCGACCTCGGAGAGGATATGGGCGGCTGACACCGACAGTTCGAGGGCCACTTCCGCCGTGACAACTCGATTCGCCAGGCCGCGGACACCGTCGGTGCCGAACAATGACCCCATCGGCGCAACCTCAGCGCTTGCTGTACTGCGGAGCCTTGCGCGCCTTCTTCAGTCCGTACTTCTTCCGCTCGACCACGCGCGGGTCGCGGGTGAGGAAACCGGCCTTCTTCAGTTCCGGCCGGTAGTCCTCGCCGTCGATCTCGACAAGGGCGCGGGCGATGCCGAGGCGCAGGGCGCCCGCCTGGCCACCGACTCCGCCGCCGTGCAGGCGGGCGATCACGTCGTACTGGCCATCGAGACCGAGGACCCGGAAAGGCTCGGTGACGATCTGCTGGTGAACCTTGTTCGGGAAGTAGGCGGCCAGGTCGCGGCCGTTCACCTTCCACTGACCGGTGCCGGGGACTACGCGTACCCGGGCGACGGCCTCCTTGCGGCGACCGGTTCCCCCACCGGGGCGATCTACGGCCTGGCGGGTCTTCGCCGGGGGCGTCTCTGTGGTCAGAGTCTCAGTCACGGATCTTCCTTCCTCGGCGCTTACTGCGCGACCTGGCTGATGACGTACGGGGTCGGCTGCTGCGCGGCGTGGGGGTGGTCCGGACCGGCGTACACCTTGAGTTTGCGGATCTGACGGTTGCCCAGTTTGTTGTGGGGAAGCATGCCTGCGACAGCCTTCTCGATGACCCGGCGCGGGTTCTTCTCCAACAACTCACCGTAGGTGGTGGACTTCAGACCACCTGGGTGACCGGAGTGACGGTGGTCCAGCTTCTGCTCGGCCTTCACCCCGCTGAGTGCCACCTTGTCGGCATTGATCACGATCACGAAGTCGCCGGTGTCCACATGGGGCGCGAAAGTCGCCTTGTGCTTTCCACGCAGGAGGGTCGCGGCATGGGTCGCCAGGCGGCCCAGGACGACATCCTGGGCGTCGATGATGTGCCACTGACGCGTCACGTCGTCAGTTTTGGGGGTGAAGGTACGCACGGACTTCCTACCTAGCTATCTCAGGTGGTGCACTGCTGGTCAGCAGTAGCTCTGCTGTTGGACTGTGGGACTGCGGCGAACCACAGCCGATTCGCGGCCAGTGCGCATGAGCGCACATGACCTCATCCAGAATAGCCCACCCACATACTGCATCCCCACACGGGGACCGACCGTGCGTACAGGGATCGGCACCGACTCCTACGCGTAGTACTGGATGCCCTCGACGTCGGTGCTGACCCTGGTGCCCGACTCCCCGGCCAGGATCGCTGACAGGTTCTCCAGCGCACCAATCACCGCAATCTTGCCGGAGTTGGCGAACTCACATGCGGCGTCCACCTTCGGCCCCATGGAGCCGGCCGGGAAGTCCATGCTCTGCAGGGCATCCGGGTGAGCCGCTGCGATAGCCCTCTGATCGGGGGTGCCGAAGTCGACGAACACCGCTTCTGCGTCGGTGGCGATCACGAGCATGTCCGCTTCGATGTCGCGGGCGAGGACCATCGATGAGAAGTCCTTGTCGATGACCGCCTCCACGCCGACGAGTTCACGGGTGCCCTTCTTGTACATCGTGGGGATGCCACCACCACCGGTGCAGACCACGACGGCGCCTTTCTCCAGGCACCACTCGACGGGGCGAATCTGGAAGATGCGCTGGGGCCGCGGCGAGGGCACCACCCGGCGCCAGGCATCACCGTCCTGGCGGACGGTCCAACCCCGCTCGGCAGCCAGACGGTTCGCCTCCTCCTGCGAGTAGACAGGGCCCACGAATTTGGTGGGGTTCTCGAACGCAGGGTCGTCGGCGTCGACCTCGGTCATCGTCAGCAGGGTGGCCAACGGCTTCTCGAAAGGCAGCAGGTTACCGAGCTCCTGCTCGATGAAGTACCCGATCATGCCTTCGGTCTGCGCCCCGAGCACGTCGAACGGGTAGGTTGACTCCTCGTTGAACGATGCCGCTTGCAGCGCCAACAGGCCGACCTGCGGGCCGTTGCCATGGGACACGACGAGCTCATGATCGAGTGCGACGGGTGCGAGCGCCTCGCAGGCCATCCGCACATTCGCCCGCTGACTCTCCACGGTCATCGGCTCGCCCCGCTTCTGCAGCGCATTTCCACCGAGAGCAACCACAACGCGCATGTCAACTGCCTCCACATCTGCAAATGAATGGTGTAGACGCAGCCTGTCACGAAGAACCGGGGGGACGCATCTTCATAGGCACTCGAGCGGGCACCTCCGGCCTGCAGTTGCCGCGGCTGTCCACGTTGACCGGCCGACCTCCTGCTCGCTCTTCACCCGCGATACCTACGGGCCCGCACGGCTTGCCGGCCGGCGAGGTCGTCCTGCGGGTAGCCCACGTCGACCAGCGCCAGCCCGTGGGCGGAGACGGTTGCCACGACCGGAACCCGGCGCGCCCCGGCGAGCACGTCCTGCAGGCCATCGGGCGTGAGGCGCCCTTGCCCGACGGCCAGCAGGGCACCGACCACAGAGCGGACCATCGAGTGGCAGAAGGCGTCGGCACTGATCTCGACGACGATGAGTTGCGGGTCGCGGGGGTCGGCGCGCCGCATCACGGACAGCGAAAGGATCGTCCGCACCGAGGATGCACCCGGCCGGGCACGGCAGAAGGCGGCGAAGTTATGTTCTCCCACCAGGACCTGCGCGGCCGCGTGCATGGCCTCGACGTCGAGCGCGCGACGCTGGCTCAGCACCGCATGCCTCGCACGGGGATCCAATCGTCCGGAGTCGCTGACGAGGTACTCGTAGCGCCGCCACAGCGCCGAGAATCTGGCATCGAAGTCTGCCGGGGCCACATCTGCGCCGAACACCCGGATGTCCGCGGGAAGGACCGCGTTCAGCCTCCGAACGCCGGCCTGCGCACCTGGCCAGGCCTGCATCGGCACATCGAAGTGACACACCTGCCCCAAGGCGTGCACACCCGAATCGGTGCGCCCCGCCACCACGACGCGCACCTCGGGCACCCGCAGGACGGCGTCGACCGCGGCGGTCAGTTCGCCTTGGACCGTGCGCTGGCCGGGTTGCTGGGCCCAACCGGCGAAATCAGTCCCGTCGTAGGCCAACCGCAACCGGATACGCAACAGCCCGCCACCTTCCGGCGCGGGCTGTTGCGTGTCTGGCGTTCGCTCAGACATCGTCCTTGGACTTCAACTGCTCCTCGACACCCTCCACGGCGTCCCGCTCGGCCTGCGCTTCGGCCTCGGCTACCTCCTCGGCCGCCTCAGCCTGCGCCTGCGGGGTCTGGGCCTCGGCCTCGACCTCCGCCACGGCGGCCTCCGAGGCTTCCTCGACCTGCTCGGCCATCTCGTCGGCCAGCGGCGACTCCTGCTCGGTCTTCGCCGCCCGCTTGGTGGCCGCTGTGGCCTCCTTGACCACGGCTTCGGCCATCGGCTCGACGAGCTCGATCACCGCCATCGGCGCATTGTCGCCCTTACGCGGACCGATCTTGGTGATCCGGGTGTAACCGCCGGCACGTCCCGCGTACTGCGGACCGATCTCGGTGAACAACTCGTGCACCACCGACTTGTCCCGGATGACCGCCATCACCCGGCGACGGGCGTGGAGGTCACCTCGCTTGGCGAAGGTCACCATCCGGTCGGCCAGCGGGCTCAGGCGCTTGGCCTTCGCCTGGGTCGTGGTGATGCGGCCGTGCTGGAACAGCGCGGTGGCCAGATTGGCCAGCATCAGGCGCTCGTGCGCCGGACCGCCACCTAGGCGCGGCCCCTTCGACGGCGTGGGCATCGTGGTTCTCCTTGACTAGCGGCAGCCCGTCAGAGCTGCTCGTCCTCTGCGTACTGTTGGTCGTCTTCGGCGTAGAACGTGACCGCCTGCGACGGATCGAATCCGGCGGGGCTGTCCTTGAGGTTCAGGCCCAGTCCGGCAAGCGCGTCCTTCACCTCGTCGATGGACTTCTGGCCGAAGTTGCGGATGTCCATCAAGTCCGCTTCACTGCGGGTCAGCAACTCGCCGATGGTGTGCACTCCCTCGCGCTTGAGGCAGTTGTAGGAACGCACCGAGAGGTTGAGCGCCTCGATGGCCTGGCTGAACTGCTCGGCCATGTAGGTGTCCACCTCGGACGGTCCGAGTTCGAGCCCCTCGGCGGCGGCGTTGAGGTCCCGTGCGAGACCGAACAGCTCCACCAGCGTCTTTCCGGCACTGGCCACCGCGTCGCGGGCACGCATGCTCGGCTTGGTCTCGACATCGACCACGAGCCGGTCGAAGTCGGTGCGCTGCTCGACACGGGTCGCCTCGACCTTGTAGGTCACCTTCAGCACCGGCGAGTAGATCGCGTCGACCAGGATCCGTCCGGCCTGCTTCTCCACCATGGAACCGGCGGCCGGCACGTAGCCACGGCCGCGCTCGACGGTGAACTCCATCGACAGCGAGGCGCCCTCGCCCAACGTCGCGAGGTGCAGTTCGGGGTTGTGGACCTCTACTCCGGTCGGGGCCTCGATGTCGGCGACCGTGACGGCGCCCGGGCCCGAGGCACGCAGGTACATCGTGACGGGCTCATCCATCTCGGTGCTGACCACGATGCCCTTGACGTTGAGCACCAGTTCGGTGACGTCCTCGGTCATACCGGGGACGGTGCTGAACTCGTGCTGCACGCCGTCGATGCGGATGCTGGTCACTGCTGCACCGGGAATCGACGACAGCAAGGTGCGCCGCAGGCTGTTGCCCAGCGTGTATCCGAAACCGGGTTCGAGCGGTTCGAGGATGAAACGCGACCGGGTGTCGGAGACGAACTCCTCGGTCAGAATAGGCCGGCTGGCAATCTGCACTTGACTTCTTCCTTTCTGAGACGACCGCTATATGACGCCTCAAATCGCAGCGGGCGCTGCGAGTTACTTCGAGTAGAGCTCGACGATGAGCTGTTCCTGGACCTGCGTGTCGATCTGCTCACGCTTGGGGAGCGTGTGGACAAGCACCCGGAAGTGAGAGGGGATGACCTCGAGCCACGCGGGCACCTCTCGCTCGCCCGCCTCGGCGTGGGCGATCACGAACGGAGTCATCTCTCGGGACTTGTTGCGCACCTCGACGATGTCATTGGGGGACACCCGGTAACTCGGGATGTCGACCTTGTGACCGTTCACAGTGATGTGTCCGTGGCGGACCAACTGGCGGGCCATGTCGCGGCTCTTGGCCAGACCCGCGCGGAACACCACGTTGTCCAAACGGCTTTCGAGGATCGACAGCAGGTTCTCACCCGTCTTGCCCTGCTGGCGGTTGGCCTCTTCGTAGTAGCTGCGGAACTGGCGCTCGAGCACACCGTAGATGCGGGCGCACTTCTGCTTCTCCCGCTTCTGCAGCAGGTACTCGCTCTCCTTGGTCCGGTTGCGACCGTGCTGGCCGGGCGGGTAGGGGCGCTTCTCGACCGGGCACGCCGGCGAGTCGCACTTGGCACCCTTGAGGAACAGTTTGGTCTTCTCGCGGCGGCAACGCTTGCAGTCCGCTCCTGTGTAACGAGCCATGTCCTATCTCCTGCTCAGACTCGACGCCGCTTGGGCGGGCGGCAACCATTGTGTGGAACGGGGGTGACGTCCTGGATGGTCCCGACCTCCAGGCCAGTGGCCTGCAGCGAGCGGATGGCCGTTTCCCGGCCGGATCCCGGACCCTTGACGAACACGTCGACCTTGCGCATGCCGTTGTCCATGGCACGCCGGGCAGCTGATTCGGCCGCCATCTGGGCGGCGTACGGGGTCGACTTGCGCGAGCCCTTGAACCCGACCTGACCCGAGGACGACCAGGCGATGACCTGACCCTGCGGATCGGTGATGGTGACGATGGTGTTGTTGAACGTGCTCTTGATGTGAGCGTGACCGAAGGCCACGTTCTTCTTCTCTTTGCGGCGCGGCTTCTTCGCGCCCTTCTGGGGTGCCATGCGTGCTCAGACTCCTGCTCGTGTCACTTGCCGACCTTCTTCTTGCCGGCGACCGTCTTGCGCTTGCCCTTGCGGGTCCGCGCGTTGGTGTGCGTTCGCTGCCCACGCACTGGCAGACCGCGGCGGTGACGCAGGCCCTGATAGGACCCGATCTCCACCTTGCGACGGATGTCGGCCTGCACCTCGCGGCGCAGGTCACCTTCGGTCTGGTAGTTGGCTTCGATGTAGTCGCGCAGCGCAATCACATCGGCATCGGTCAAGTCGCGCACCCGGGTGTTGGGGTCGACGTTGGTGGCCTTCAGAGCCTGCTGGGAACGAGAACGTCCCACCCCGAAGATGTAGGTCAGGCCGACCTCGACGCGCTTCTCGCGCGGCAGGTCGACACCCACAATGCGTGCCATTGGGCTCTCCTAGTCGTTCAACGAAGGTCTCGTGACGTCATCGGTCCCACCGCCCTGGTGGGTCCCCGGCCTTCGCGTCCGGGGGTGACGTCTGGCAGCCCTATGGCTAACGGGCGCCAGGTTCGGATGACGTCGTACCAGGGGTCAGCCCTGGCGCTGCTTGTGGCGAGGGTTCTCGCAGATCACCATGACGCGACCGTTCCTGCGAATGACCTTGCACTTGTCGCAGATCTTCTTGACGCTCGGTTGAACCTTCATCGGTGTCCTGCTGATTCCTCACTTGTACCGGTAGACGATGCGTCCCCGGGTCAAGTCGTAGGGCGAGAGCTCCACGACCACGCGGTCATCCGGAAGGATCCGGATGTAGTGCATCCGCATCTTGCCGGAGATGTGGGCGAGGACCTTGTGGCCGTTGTCCAACTCGACCCGGAACATGGCATTGGGCAAGGACTCGATGATCGTGCCCTCAAGCTCGATCGCGTCATCCTTCTTAGCCATGCGTGACCCAAGTCTTCCGATTGTCTGCGGATTGTGCGGCATGTGGTACCGCGGTGAGGCGCAATGTCCTCTGTTCGAGTGTAGAGCATGCCCGCGGCGGCCTGCTAGGGGGCACCCTGGGCGAATACCGCAGGTGCATGCGATGCGAAATCGTCACCCGGCCAGGTGGGAGACCTCGACCCCCAGCGCCGAGAGCTCGGCCCTCCCGCCGTCGTGCGCGGTGAGCACCCAGGGCCCGGTCGAGGTGACAGCCACGGTGTGTTCCCAGTGAGCGGCCAGCGAACCGTCCATGGTTACCACCGTCCAGGCATCGGGCAGTGTCACGTTCTCCGGGGAACCCAGCGTGACCATGGGCTCGACGGCCAGTACCACACCGGGCAGCAACCGCGGCCCCTTGCCGGCAGGTCCGACATTGGGCACGTCGGGGGCCATGTGCATCGCGGTGCCGATCCCGTGACCCACGTAGTCGCGCACGATGCCGTAGTCGTGGGCCGCCCCGGCGATCGTGCGCTCCACAGCGGCCCCGATGTCGGTGAGCCTGCCGCCAGGACGGGCGTGCGCGAGTCCGTGCCACAACGCCGAGCGGGTGATGTCGCTGAGATCCATCGCGCCCCTGCCGACCTCGCCCACGGGCAGCGTCACGGCCGCGTCACCGTGCCAGCCGTCAAGAATCGCACCACAATCGATGCTCACGATCGCGCCCTCGTGCAGGGGGGTGTCGTTGGGGATCCCATGCACGATGGCGTTGTCGACACTCACACAGATGCTGGCGGGGAACCCGTGGTATCCGAGAAACGACGGAACTGCTCCCGCCGAGCGGATGACCTCGTCCGCGATGCTGTTCAGTTGCGCGCCGGTGACTCCGACGGTCACCGCTCGCGTCACCGCGTCCAGTGCGTCGGCGACAACCAGACCCGCCTTGCGCATCAGGCCGATCTGCTCATCGGTCTTGAGTTGGAGCTTGGGTTGACGACCGAACACTCAGCCACCCAAGGCAGCCAGCAGCCTGGCCGTTACCTCGTCCATGCTGCCCATGCCGTCGACCTTGACGAGCAGGCCGCGCTCGGAGTAGACACGCACGAGTGGTTCGGTCTGCTCGGCGTACACGTCCATCCGACGCCGGATAACCTCCTCGGTGTCGTCGGCACGACCCTGTTCCTGCGCCCGGTTGAGCAGGCGTGCAACCACCTCGTCGGTGTCTGCGGTGATCTCGACGACCTCGTCGAGTTCCGTCCCCAGGATCCCCAGGATGCTGTCGAGTTCCCCCACCTGCGCGACGGTGCGCGGGTAGCCATCGAGGATGAAGCCGTCGGCAGCATCCGGCTGTCCGAGACGGCTGGCGACCATCGAATTGGTCACCTCATCGGGGACGTACTCGCCGGCCTCCATATAGCGCTTGGCTTCGAGGCCCAGTGGCGTCCCCTCGGCGAGGTTCGCGCGAAAGATCTCTCCGGTGGAGATGTGCGGCACCTTCAGGCTCTCGGCGATCCTGACCGCCTGAGTGCCCTTTCCCGCTCCCGGCGGGCCCATCAGAACAATACGCATTATCGCAAGAACCCTTCGTAGCTTCGTTGCTGAAGTTGTGCCTCGATCTGTTTCACCGTATCGAGTCCGACGCCCACCATGATCAGCAGAGACGTCCCCCCGAAGATGAAACTCTGCCCGACCCCGAGCGCCCCGAACGCGTACAGGGGTATGACCGCGACCACCGCCAGGTACACCGATCCGGGCAGGGTGAGCCGGCTGAGCACGTAGGCCAGGTACTGCTCTGTGGGCTTGCCTGCCCGGATGCCGGGAATGAAGCCGCCGTACTTCTTCATGTTGTCGCTGACTTCCACCGGGTTGAACGTGATGGAGACGTAGAAGTATGCGAAGAAGATGATCATCGCGACATAGAACAGGATGTACAGCGGTTCGGTGCCGCGTGAGAGATTGCGTTGGATCCACATGCCCCATCCGGAGCCGGTGTTGCCGCTCACGGTGGCCAACAATTGCGGGATGTACAGCAGCGATGAGGCGAAGATGACCGGGATGACACCGGCCATGTTCACCTTCAGCGGGATGTAGGTCGAGGCCCCACCCATCAGCTTCGAACCGACCATCTTCTTGGCGTACTGGACGGGGATCCGCCGCTGCGCCTGCTCCACGTAGACCACCGCAGCGATGATCACCACCCCGACCGCCAGAGTAACGGCCAGCACGAAGGCGCCCCGCGAGACGTAGATCGAGTAGAACTGACCCGGCATGCCGGCGATGATCGAAACGAAGATCAGTAGCGACATACCGTTGCCGACGCCCCGGTCGGTGATCAACTCACCGAACCACATCAGGACCGCAGCACCTGCGGTCATCACAAGCACCATCGTGATGATCAGCGGGATCGACTGGTTCGGGATCAAGTTCTCGTTGCACCCCTGGAACAGTTGCCCGGGCGTGCGTGCCAACGAGATGAATGCCGTGGCCTGCAACACGGAAAGACCCACCGTGAGGTAGCGGGTGTACTGCGTCATCTTCGCCTGCCCCGACTGGCCCTCCTTGCGCAGAGCCTCCAGTCGCGGGATGACGACGGTGAGCAACTGGATGATGATGCTTGCGGTGATGTACGGCATGATCCCGAGCGCGAACACGCTCAACTGCAGCAGCGCACCGCCGCTGAACAGGTTGATCAGGCCGTAAAGGGAGTTGCCTTCGACCAGACTCAGACAGGTCCGGATCGACCCGTAGTCCACACCGGGCGTGGGGATCACAGCACCCACCCGGTAGATGGCGATCAGACCCAACGTGAACAGGATCTTGTTGCGTAGGTCCGGGGTCCGGAACGCCGCGGCGAATTGCGATAGCAAAGATCCTCCTCGCGCACCCCGCGGCGCGCACACCAAAGATTGTCCGACTCTGCTCCTGAGGGTAGCAAGGTGCAGGTAGTGCGTGGCGGGGGTCGGGTGCACAATCAACCGAAGCTTCGAGCGACCCGGATGACGCCCCCGAAGTCGGTGCCCCTGGTCTCTGCTGAACGACCCACGAGGCGTGGGCGCGGCGTGGGCCGAGGCCGGGACGGGGTTCGCGCCCGGGATTGCCGTTAGGCTCCTGGATTCCGGTTGGTCATCCGCGGCCATGGCCGCCGCGGCGTCCAGGCGAAGATGCCGGGAGGGGGGAGATCGCGCGCGTTAGTGGTCCATGGCCGGGGCCGGCCGCCCGTTCAGGCGGGAAAATGCCCGGCGGAATCGCTCGCGTTAGAGATCGTGCACGAGGTTAGAGAAGCCACACGTGCATTCTCTAACCTCGTGCACAATCTCTAACCTCGCCGCCAAACCCTGCGGTTACCGCGTACAGGCGCCGTTTTCGGACCAGACCTTCGGGTTCCCGTTAGACCTTCGGGTCCCGTTAGACCTTCGGGTTCCCGTTAGACCTTCGGGTTCCCGTTAGACCTTCGGGTTCCCGTTAGACCTTCTGACCACCCCCGAGCCGAACGCGAACCCCCGAGCCGAACGCGAACCCCCGAGCCGAACGCGAACCCGCGAGCCGAACGCGAACCCGCGGGCGGGGCAGGGCCGCCGGTCTTCGGCACCACAATGCGCAAACGAAGAGGGCGCCGGTGGTCATCCGGCGCCCTCTTGCTTTTCGAGTCTCAGTCGGTCGTCACCGAACCGCCGGCGGCCTCGATCTTGGACTTGGCACTGGCCGACGCCGCATCCACCCGCACCTGCACTGCGACTGATATGTCGCCGTTGCCGAGAACCTTGACGGGTTGGTTCTTGCGTACCGCGCCCTTGGCCACGAGCGTCTGGCTGGTGACTTCGCCGCCCTCCGGGAACAGCGTCTGGATCTGGGCGAGGTTCACGACCTGGTAGGTCACCTTGTTGGGGCTCTTGAAACCCTTCAACTTCGGCAGCCTCATGTGCAGTGGCGTCTGACCACCCTCGAACGCGGCGGACACGGTGCCACGGGCGTGGGAGCCCTTGGTTCCGCGGCCCGCGGTCTTGCCCTTGGAACCTTCACCGCGTCCCTTGCGGGTCTTGGCGGTCTTGGCCCCGGGGGCTGGCCGCAAGTGATGCACCTTGAGTGTCATGTCACTTCACCTCCTCGACCGCCACCAAGTGGATGACGGCGTTGACCATGCCCCGCAGTTCGGGGCGGTCCTGGATCTCGACGGTCTGTCCGATCTTGCGCAGACCCAGCGAACGCAGTGTCGCGCGTTGCGAGTCGGTGCCGCCGATGGTCGAACGGGTCTGGGTCACCTTCAGCGTGCTCATGCGGACCCCGCTCCCGCGGCCTGGGCGCGCAGCAACGCGGCCGGGGCCACGTCCTCGAGCGGCAATCCCCGGCGGGCGGCCACCTGCTCGGGGCGCTCGAGCTCCTGCAGTGCCTTCACCGTGGCACGCACGATGTTCAGCGCGTTGTCCGACCCGAGCGACTTGCTCAGGACGTCGTGGACGCCCGCACACTCGAGGACCGCACGCACCGGACCACCGGCGATGACACCGGTACCCGGTGACGCCGGGCGCAGCAGCACGACTCCGGCGCTGTCCTCACCCAGCACGGGGTGGGGAATGGTGCCCTGGATCCGCGGCACCTTGAAGAAGTGCTTCTTGGCCTCCTCGACACCCTTGGCGATGGCCGCGGGGACCTCTTTGGCCTTGCCGTATCCAACACCGACCATGCCGTCGCCGTCGCCGACGACCACCAGGGCGGTGAAGCTGAAACGACGACCACCCTTGACGACCTTGGCCACGCGGTTGATGTTCACGACGCGCTCGAGGTACTGGGACTTCTCCGCGCCGCGGCCGCCATCACGACGGTCCCGGCCTCCGGAGCGACTCTGATTCGACATGTTTTCTCCTAGAACTCGAGACCGGCTTCGCGGGCACCGTCAGCCACCGCAGCGACCCGGCCGTGGTAGCGGTAGCCCCCCCGGTCGAACACCACCGCGGTCACGCCGGCCTCCTTGGCACGATCGCCGAGCAACTTGCCCACGGTCGTGGCCTTGGCGGTCTTGTCACCATCGGCTGCGCGGACGTCGGCCTCCATGGTGGACGCGGCCACCAGCGTCTTGCCCGCATTGTCGTCGACGATCTGTGCCTCGATGTGGCGCGTCGAGCGGAAGACCACCAAGCGGGGCCGCTCGGCGGTCCCGCTGACCTTCTTGCGCACACGCGAGTGCCGACGACTGCGGGACACGGATCGCTTGGACCCGGATCCCAGTTTCGTTACAACGCTCATCACTTACCTGCCTTTCCGGCCTTGCGGCGGATCTGCTCGCCGGCATACCGGATGCCCTTGGCCTTGTACGGGTCCGGCTTGCGCAGCTTGCGGATGTTCGCAGCCACCTCGCCGACCTGTTGCTTGTCGGTACCGGACACGGTGAACTTCGTCGGCCCTTCCACCTGGAAGCTGATGCCCGCAGGGGCATCCACCTGCACGGGGTGGCTGAAGCCGAGCGAGAACTCGAGGCCCTGACCCTTCGGCACGACGCGGTAACCGGTACCGGAGATCTCGAGGCTCTTGCTGTAGCCCTCGGTGACTCCGACCACCATGTTGGCGATCAGTGTGCGGCTCAGGCCGTGCAACGACTTACTGCGGCGCTCGTCGTCGGGACGGGTCACTGCGATCGTGCCGTCCTCCTCGGCGACCTTGATCGGCTCCGCGACCACATGGGTCAACGAACCCTTCGGCCCCGTGACGGTCACCTCCTGGCCCTCGATGGCCACCTTGACCCCGCTGGGGATCGGCACCGGGTGCTTACCAATACGTGACATGACAGCCCCTCACCAGACGTAGGCGAGGACTTCCCCACCTACGCCCTTCTTCTCAGCCTGCCGGTCGGTGAGCAGACCCGACGACGTGGAAATGATCGCGATCCCGAGCCCGCCGAGCACGCGGGGCATGCCGCCGCGCTTGGCGTAGACCCGCAGCCCGGGCTTGCTTACCCGGCGGATGCCGGAGATCGAACGCTCGCGGTTCGGGCCGTACTTCAGGCCCACCACGAGGGTCCGTCCGACGGTCGCGTCCTCGGTGCGGACATCGGCGACGTAGCCCTCGGACTGCAGGATCTGCGCGATGCCCTCTTTGATCTTGGAGTGCGGCATCGCCACTTCTTCGTGGTGGGCCGCACTGGCGTTACGCAGACGGGTCAACATGTCTGCGATCGGGTCGGTCATGCTCATTGGGTTCTTCTTTCTCGCCGTGGTTTCCGAGGATGCGGACCTTCGGCGTTCGGGGGTTTGGTGTTACCAGCTGCTTTTTGTGACGCCGGGTAGTTCACCGCGGTGGGCCATGTCGCGCAGGCACACGCGGCACAGGCCGAACTTGCGGTACACCGAACGCGGTCGGCCGCAGCGGTTACAGCGGGTGTAGCCGCGCACCTCGAACTTCGGCTTCTTACCGGACTTCTCGATCAATGCCTTTTTGGCCATGTCAGTTCTCCTTGAAAGGCATGCCGAGCATCGTGAGCAGCGCACGGCCACCCTCGTCGTCGACCGCACTGGTCACGATGGTCACGTCCATTCCGCGGGCGCGGTCCACCTTGTCGGGGTCCACCTCCGGGAACATGACCTGCTCGGTCAGCCCGAAGGTGTAGTTGCCACGGCCGTCGAACTGCCGCGGCGAGAGGCCGCGGAAGTCACGGATCCGGGGAAGTGCTACGGACATCAGCCGGTCGAGGAACTCCCACATCCGGTCACCGCGCAGGGTCGCGTGGGCCCCGATCGGCTGTCCCTCCCGCAGCTTGAACTGCGCGATCGACTTGCGGGCCTTGGTCACCTGCGGCTTCTGGCCGGTGATCGTGGCGAGGTCACGCACCGCGCCGTCGATGAGTTTGCTGTCACGAGCGGCGTCGCCGACGCCCATGTTCACGACCACCTTGGTCACGCTGGGAACCTGCATGACGTTTGTGACCCCGAGCTGCTCCCGGAGGGCCGCCCGGATCTCGTCGTTGTAGCGCTGCTTGAGACGCGGCTGCGTCGCAGTGTCTGTCATTCGATGTCCTTACCTGTCCGGCGGGCGACTCGCACCCGCCGCATTCCCTCGTACGTCGTGCCATCGGCGCGGCGCTTCTCCACGCTCTCCCGGCGCGAGCCGACCTTCGTGGCTTTGCCGTCGGAGTCGATCACCATCACGTTGGACACGTGGATGGGAGCCTCGGTGTGGATCAGTCCGCCCGTCTTGGCACCACGGTCGCCCTGACCGATCTTCGTGTGCTTCACCACACGGTTCACACCCTCGACGATCACCCGCTGCGTGTCCGGGTCGACCACCAGCACGCGGCCGGTGATGCCCTTGTCCTTGCCGGAGATCACCTGAACGGTGTCGCCCTTGCGCACTTTCACGCCTGCCATCACAACACCTCCGGAGCCAGCGAGATGATCTTCATGAACCTCTTGTCGCGCAGTTCGCGACCAACCGGCCCGAAGATGCGGGTTCCACGCGGTTCGCCATCTGCCTTGAGGATCACCGCCGCGTTCTCGTCGAAGCGGATGTAGGAGCCGTCGGCGCGACGCTTCTGCTTGGTGGTGCGCACGACGACGGCCTTGACGACCTCGCCCTTCTTGGTCGCACCGCCGGGGATCGCGTCCTTGACGGTGGCGACGATGATGTCGCCGATGCCGGCATACCGGCGCCCGGACCCACCGAGCACGCGGATGCACAGCAACTCCTTCGCGCCCGTGTTGTCCGCCACCCGGACTCGGGATTCCTGCTGGATCATGGTCTACTTCGCCTTCTCGAGGACCTTCACGACCCGCCACCGCTTGGTGGCGGAGGTCGGACGGGTCTCCATGAGTTCGACGCGGTCGCCCACGCCGCACTCGTTGTTCTCGTCGTGTGCCTTCAAACGGCTGGTGCGCCGCACGACCTTGCCGTACAAGGGGTGCTTGAACCGGTCCTCGACGGCGACCACGACGGTCTTGTCCATCTTGTCGCTGACGACCAGGCCCTCCCGGACCTTGCGGAATCCGCGCGGCTGCACAGCGGCCTCTTGCTCACTCATGCCATGACCTCGTCACTTGTAATGCCCAGCTCGCGCTCACGCATGACCGTGTAGATGCGGGCTATGTCCTTCTTGACCGCACGCAGGCGGCCGTGGTTCTCCAACTGGCCGGTGGCGGACTGGAAGCGGAGGTTGAACAATTCCTCCTTGCCTTCCTTGAGCCGCGCCACGAGCTCGTCGTCGCTCAACATCCGCAACTCTTCTGTCTTCGTAGCAGGCATCAGTCCTCACTCACTTCGCGCCGCACGATCCGGCACTTCATCGGCAGCTTGTGGGCTGCGCGCTGCAGTGCTTCCTGCGCGGTCTGCTCGTTGGGATAGGTCAGCTCGAACATGACCCGTCCGGGCTTCACATTGGCGACCCACCATTCGGGCGAGCCCTTGCCGGAACCCATGCGCGTCTCGGCCGGCTTCTTGGTCAGCGGACGGTCCGGGTAGATGTTGATCCAGACCTTGCCGCCGCGCTTGATGTGGCGGGTCATCGCGATACGAGCGGCCTCGATCTGCCGGTTGGTCACGTAGGCTGGCTCGACAGCCTGCAGACCCCAGTCGCCGAAACTCACCCGGGTGCCGCCCTTGGCCATGCCGGTGCGCTTGGGGTGGTGCTGTTTGCGGTGCTTCACTCTGCGGGGAATCAGCATGTCATGCCTCCGTCGCCACCGGCGTCTCGGCGGGAGCCTCGACTGCCGGCTTGCTCTCGCGCTCGGCGTTACGACCGCCACGGTCATCGCCGCGACCGCCACGGTCGCGTCCGCCACGGCCCTCCCGGCGTCCACGTCCCGGCGAGCCGGAACGCTGCAGGCGGGCCTGCCGCTGCTGCTCGCGCTCGGTGCGGTCCGTGGAGACCTCGCCGTGGTAGATCCATACCTTCACACCGATCCGGCCGAATGTCGTGCGGGCCTCGTAGAACCCGTAGTCGATGTCGGCGCGCAGCGTGTGCAGCGGAACCCGGCCCTCGCGGTAGAACTCGGTGCGGCTCATCTCGGCGCCGCCGAGACGACCGCCGACCTGCACCCGGATGCCGAGTGCACCGGCGCGCTGCGCGGACTGCATGCCCTTGCGCATGGCCCGGCGGAACGAGACCCGGCTGGACAGCTGCTCGGCGATGCCCTGCGCGACCAGTTGAGCGTCGACCTCGGGGTTCTTGACCTCGAGGATGTTCAACTGCACCTGCTTGCCGGTCAGCTTCTCGAGCTCCATACGAAGCCGCTCGGCCTCGGCACCCTTGCGACCGATCACGATGCCCGGCCGAGCGGTGTGGATGAAGATGATGACACGGTCGCGGGTGCGCTCGATCTCTACTTTGGAGATACCGGCGCGCTCCATGCCCTCGGACAACAGCCGCCGGATTTTGACATCCTCGGCGACGTAGTCGGAGTAGCGCTGGCCCTTCTTGGTGCTATCGGTGAACCAGCGGGTCACGTACTCGCTCGTGACGCCTAGCCGGAACCCGTGCGGGTGGACTTTCTGACCCACGTGGCTCACCCCTTCCCTTCGGCCGCGGCCGCTGTGCGCGACGCGACGACCACTGTGATGTGACTTGTCCGCTTGCGAATCCGGTTGGCCGATCCACGCGCCCGCGGACGGAAGCGCTTCATGGTCGGACCTTCATCGACGTAGACCTCGGACACGAACAGGTCGTTCGGGTCGAGGCTGTCGTTGTTCGTGGCGTTGGCGATAGCGCTGTCGAGCACCTTGCCCACCGGCTCGCTGGCCGCCTGCGGTGCGAATCGGAGAACCGCCTGCGCCTCGGCCGCCGGCAGACCCCGGATGAGGTCGACTACCCGACGCGCCTTCATGGGCGTGACGCGCACATATCGCGCCTTGGCCCTGGCTTCCATCGCAATCCCTGCCTTCTTGTGTCTGGTGATGTCGTTACGGTGCGGCGCCCTAGCGGCGCTTGGCCTTGCGGTCGTCCTTGACGTGGCCCCGGAAGGTTCGCGTGGGCGCGAATTCGCCGAGTTTGTGGCCGACCATGTTCTCGGTGATGAACACCGGGATGTGCTTGCGTCCGTCGTGCACCGCGAGGGTGTGACCGAGCATCGCCGGCACGATCATGGACCGTCGCGACCAGGTCTTGATGACGGCTTTGGAGCCTTTGTCGTTCTGCTCCTCGACCTTCTTCATGAGGTGCGTGTCCACGAAGGGACCCTTCTTCAAACTGCGTGGCATCGTGTATCCCTCTAGCGCTTCTTGCCGGACTTACGGCGGCGGACGATGTACTTGTCGCTCGGGTTCTTCTTCGACCGGGTGCGGCCCTCGGGCTTGCCTTTCGGGTTGACCGGGTGACGCCCACCGGAGGTCTTGCCCTCACCACCACCGTGCGGGTGGTCGACCGGGTTCATGGCCACACCGCGCACGGTCGGGCGCTTGCCCTTCCAGCGACTGCGGCCGGCCTTGCCCCAGTTGATGTTGGACTGCTCGGCGTTGCCCACCTCACCGATCGTGGCGCGGCAGCGCAGGTCCACGTTCCGGATCTCACCGGACGGCATCCGCAGTTGCGCATAAGGACCGTCCTTGGCAACCAACTGCACACTCGATCCGGCAGACCGGGCGATCTTCGCCCCGCCGCCCGGACGCAACTCGACCGCGTGGATGACCGTACCGGTCGGGATGTAGCGCAGTGGCAGGTTGTTCCCCGGCTTGATGTCCGCGCCCTTACCGGTCTCGACCCGGTCACCCTGGCGCAGGTTCTGCGGCGCCAGGATGTAGCGCTTCTCGCCGTCGGCGTAGTGCAGCAGCGCGATCCGGCTCGTCCGGTTGGGGTCGTACTCGATGTGGGCGACCTTGGCCGGCACACCGTCCTTGTCGGCACGCCGGAAATCGATGAGTCGGTATGCGCGCTTGTGGCCGCCACCCTGGTGGCGGGTCATGATCCGCCCGGAGTTGTTGCGACCACCCTTCTGGGGCAGCGGGCGCACCAGTGACTTCTCCGGCGTGGAGCGGGTCACCTCAGCGAAGTCCGCGACGCTCGAGCCACGGCGGGCCGACGTAGTCGGCTTGTACTTGCGAATTCCCATGTCTATCCCTGCCTCAACTGACCGGTCCGCCGAAGATGTCGATGCGGTCACCCTGGGCAACCGTCACGACGGCACGCTTGGATGCAGCGCGCTGGCCGAAGCCCGCACGCGTGCGCACCCGCTTGCCGGGGCGGTTGAGAGTGTTCACATCGGTCACCTTGACGCCGAAGACCTTCTCGACGGCGATCTTGATCTCAGTCTTGTTCGCATCCGGGCGCACGTTGAACGTGTACTTGTTCTCGTCGAGCAGACCATAGGCCTTCTCCGAGATCACCGGTCCGAGCAGGACGTCGCGGGGGTCTGCGATCCTCATGCGGACTCCTCTTCTTTGGTCGACTCATCGGCGGACTCAGCCTCGGTCGACGTCGCCGTCGCCTTGGCCGAGGCCCCGCTGCGGGGGCCGGCCAGGAACTGCTCGAGGGCGCCCTCGGTGAACACCACGTCGTCGTTGACGAGCACGTCGTAGGTGTTGAGCTGGTCGGGGGCCAGCAGGTGCACTTCGGGCGCGTTGCGCAGCGACAACCAGGTGAGCTCGTCGTCTCGCTTGGCCACCACCAGGACGGCGGCCGCCGTCGTGACGGCCCGCAACGCGGCGATCGCGGACTTGGTCGACGGCGTCGGGCCCTCGATGAGACCACTCACAACGTGCACCTTGTCGGCGCGGGCCCGATCGGACAGCGCCCCGCGCAGGGCGGCGGCCTTCATCTTCTTGGGCGTCTTCTGCTCGTAGGTGCGCGGTGTGGGGCCATGCACAACACCACCACCGGCGAACTGCGGGGCGCGTACCGAACCCTGGCGGGCCCGGCCGGTGCCCTTCTGCCGGTACGGCTTGCGGCCACCACCGGCGACCTCTGCGCGGGTCTTGGTCTTGTGCGTGCCCTTCCGCGCGGCGGCCAACTGCGCCACCACGACCTGGTGGATCAACGGCACGTTGGTCTGCACGTTGAACACCTCTGCGGGCAGGTCGACCGTACCGGCACCGCTGCCGGACGGGTTCTTGATCTCGATCGACGTCATGTCAGGCACCCTTCGCTGCATCGCGGATGAGCACCAAGGCGCCCTTGGGCCCGGGGACCGATCCCTTGAGCAGGATCAGGTTGCGCTCGGGGTCGACCGAGTGCACGGTCAGGCCTTGTGTGGTGACGCGGTCGGACCCCATACGCCCGGCCATGTTCAAACCCTTGAAGACCCGCCCCGGGGTGGCGCAACCACCGATCGAACCCGGCGACCGGTGCTTGCGGTGCACACCGTGGGATGCGCGCAGGCCGGCGAAGCCGTGCCGCTTCATGACACCGGCGAATCCTTTGCCCTTGCTCGTCGCAGTGACGTCCACCAGTTGTCCGGCCTCGAACACGTCGGCCTTGAGTTCCTGGCCCAGCGTGTACTCCGAGGCGTCCTCGGTGCGCAGCTCGAGCAGGTCCTTGCGCGGCGTCACGCCGGCTTTGGCGAAGTGTCCACTGTCGGGCTTGTTGACCTTGCGCGGGTCGATGGCGCCGAACGCGATCTGGACGGCGGAGTAGCCGTCCGTCTCAGGCGTGCGGATCTGGGTGACCACGCAGGGACCGGCCCCGATGACGGTGACCGGAACGATCCGGTTGTTCTCATCCCATACCTGGGTCATGCCGAGCTTGGCGCCCAGCAGCCCTTTGCGAGTTCTCGTCTTCATGGTGGCGTCCTACAGCTTGATCTCGATCTCGACACCGGCCGGCAGATCCAGCTTCATCAGCGAATCGACGGTCTTCGGAGTCGGATCGAGGATGTCGATCAGTCGTTTGTGAGTGCGCATCTCGAAGTGCTCGCGGCTGTCCTTGTACTTGTGCGGCGAGCGGATGACGCAGTACACGTTCTTCTCCGTCGGCAGCGGCACAGGACCGGCGACTGTGGCACCGGTACGCGACACAGTGTCCACGATCGTCTTCGCCCATTTGTCGATGACTTCGTGGTCGTAGGCCTTCAGCCTGATGCGGATCTTCTGTCCCGCCATGGCGCTTGTTTCCTCTTCTTCTCGCCGCTGTCGTCGGGTGGAGCGGGGCTCGTGTCCCGCCTCCCCCACCTGGTGGTGTGGTCCGGTTGGGAGCGGGGGCGCGGGCCGCCCGCCCCCAACCGGGGGGTCGTACTGGTACTACTTGTTGATCTTGGTGACCCGGCCGGCGCCGACAGTGCGGCCACCTTCCCGGATCGCGAACCGCAGACCGTCTTCCATGGCGATCGGCTGGATCAACTGCACCGACATCTCGGTGTTGTCCCCGGGCATCACCATCTCGGTGCCCTCGGGCAGCGTCACCACACCGGTCACGTCGGTGGTGCGGAAGTAGAACTGCGGACGGTAGTTGTTGAAGAACGGCGTGTGCCGGCCGCCCTCGTCCTTGCTCAGGATGTAGACCTGGGCCTCGAACTCGGTGTGCGGGGTCACGCTACCGGGCTTGCAGACGACCATTCCGCGCTCGACGTCCTCGCGCTTGGTGCCGCGCAGCAGCAGTCCGACGTTCTCACCGGCCTGACCCTCGTCGAGCAACTTGCGGAACATCTCGATGCCGGTGACGGTAGTGCGCTGCGAGTCGTCGCGGATGCCGATCATCTCGACCTCCTCGTTGACCTTCACGATCCCGCGCTCGATACGACCGGTCACCACGGTGCCGCGGCCGGTGATCGTGAACACGTCCTCCACTGGCATCAGGAACGGCTTCTCGACCTCACGCTCGGGGGTCGGGATGAAGTCGTCCACGGCCTGCATCAGCTCGAGGATCGACTCGCTCCACTTCTCGTCACCCTCCAGCGCCGGAGCAGCGGCGACCTGCACCACGGGGGTGTCGTCGCCGGGGAACTCGTAGGTGCTGAGCAGTTCGCGGATCTCCATGTCGACGAGTTCGAGGATCTCCTCGTCGTCGACCATGTCGCACTTGTTCAGGGCCACGACGATGCTCGGCACGCCGACCTGGCGGGCCAGCAGCACGTGCTCCTTGGTCTGCGGCATCGGGCCGTCAGTGGCGGCGACCACGAGGATCGCACCGTCCATCTGGGCAGCACCGGTGATCATGTTCTTGATGTAGTCGGCGTGACCCGGGCAGTCCACGTGGGCGTAGTGCCGGGCCTCGGTCTGGTACTCGACGTGAGCGATCGAGATCGTGATACCACGCTGACGCTCCTCAGGGGCCTTGTCGATCATGTCGAAAGGCGTGAAGGGGTTCAGGTCGGGGTACTTGTCGTGCAGCACCTTGGTGATCGCCGCGGTCAGCGTCGTCTTCCCGTGGTCGATGTGACCGATGGTGCCGATGTTGACGTGGGGCTTCGTCCGCTCGAACTTCGCCTTCGCCACTGCGGTCCTCCTATTGATTCTGGACTGACGGCCGTCTCCCGGGCGGGAATCGGCCTGACTGCCTTCGGTTGTGGTTGTTGTGGTTGGGTGTCTCAACTTCGAGACGTTGACGCTCGGGACTACTCCCCGCGCGCCTTGGCAATGATCTCCTCGGCCACGTTGTTGGGAACCTGGGCATAGGAGTCGAACTGCATGCTGTAGCTCGCGCGCCCCTGGGTCTTGCTCCGCAGATCTCCGACGTAGCCGAACATCTCCGACAGGGGCACGAGAGCTTTCACGACGCGGGCGCCGCTGCGCTCCTCCATGGCCTGGATCTGGCCACGGCGGGAGTTCAGGTCGCCGATCACGTCACCCATGAAGTCGTCCGGGGTGGTGACCTCCACGGCCATCATCGGCTCCAACAACACGGGCTTCGCCTTGCGGGCGGCTTCTTTGAAGGCCATCGAACCGGCGATCTTGAACGCCAGTTCGGAGGAGTCGACGTCGTGGTAGGCGCCGTCGAGCAGCGTCACCTTCAAGTCGACCATCGGGTAGCCGGCGAGCACGCCGGTGGCCATGGCCTCCTGGCAGCCGTTGTCCACACTCGGGATGTACTCGCGCGGGATCCGGCCACCAGTCACCTTGTTGACGAACTCGTAGCCGTTCTCCGCCCTCTCCTCGGCCTCCGAGTCGGCGTTGGGCTCCAGCGCGATGATGACGCGGCCGAACTGGCCCGAACCACCGGTCTGCTTCTTGTGCGTGTACTCCTGCTTGGCGACGGGCACGGTCACGGTCTCGCGGTAGGCCACCTGCGGCTTGCCCACGTTGGCCTCGACCCGGAACTCGCGGCGCATCCGGTCGACGAGCACCTCGAGGTGCAGCTCGCCCATACCGGCGATGATCGTCTGTCCGGTCTCCTCGTCGGAGTGCACCCGGAACGTCGGATCCTCCTCCGCCAGCCGCTGGATGGCGGTGGCGAGTTTGTCCTGGTCGCCCTTGGTCTTCGGCTCGATCGCCACCTCGATGACCGGGGCCGGGAACGTCATGGACTCCAGGACGATCGGGTTGGCGGCGTCGCACAGCGTCTCACCGGTGGTGGTGTCCTTCAGACCCATCACCGCGACGATCTCGCCGGCGCCCACCGACGCGATCTCCTCACGCTTGTTGGCGTGCATCCGGTAGATCTTGCCGATCCGCTCCTTGCGGTCCTTCACACTGTTCAGCACCTGCGTGCCGGTGTTGAGGACTCCCGAGTAGATGCGGATGTAGGTGAGCTTGCCCAGGTGCGGGTCGCTGGCGATCTTGAACGCCAGCGCGGAGAACGGCTCGGCGTCGTCGGGCCTGCGCTCCATCTTGACCGACTCGTCGGTGGGCTTGTGGCCGGTGATGGCCGCGACGTCCAGCGGGGTCGGAAGGTAGGCGACCACGGCGTCGAGCATGGGCTGCACGCCCTTGTTCTTGAACGCCGAGCCGGTCAGCACGGGGGTGAGCTTGCCGTCCAGAGTGGCCCGGCGGATGCCCGCCTGAAGCTGCTCCTCGGTGGGGGCTTCACCCTCGAGGTACATGTGCATGATGTCGTCGTCGGCCTCGGCCAGCGTCTCGATCAGCTTCTCCCGGTACTCCTCGGCCTGGTCGACCATGTCGGCGGGAATGTCCTCCAAGACGTAGTCCTCGCCGATCTGGGTCTCCCCGCGCCACATCATCGCCTTCATGCGGATCAGGTCCACGAGCCCGATGAAGTCGGACTCGGCCCCGATCGGCAACTGCAGCACCAGCGGGGTGGCACCGAGCCTCGACACGATGGTGTCGACGCAGAAGAAGAAGTCCGCCCCGGTACGGTCCAGCTTGTTCACGAAGCAGATACGCGGCACGCCGTACTTGTCGGCTTGACGCCACACCGTCTCCGATTGCGGCTCCACCCCGGCGACGCCGTCGAAAACCGCCACAGCACCGTCGAGCACCCGCAGCGACCGCTCCACCTCGACGGTGAAGTCGACGTGCCCGGGGGTGTCGATGATGTTGATCTGGGTGCCCTTCCACTCACAGGTGGTGGCAGCCGACGTGATCGTGATGCCGCGCTCCTGCTCCTGCTCCATCCAGTCCATCGTGGCCGCGCCGTCGTGGACCTCACCGATCTTGTAGTTGATGCCGGTGTAGAAGAGGATGCGCTCAGTGGTGGTCGTCTTGCCGGCATCGATGTGCGCCATGATGCCGATGTTGCGCACGTTGTTGAGATCAGCCATATCGCTACGCCCCTACCACCGGTAGTGCGCGAAGGCCTTGTTGGCCTCAGCCATCTTGTGGGTGTCCTCGCGCTTCTTCACGCTGGCGCCGAGGCCGTTGCTGGCGTCGAGCAGCTCGTTGGTGAGGCGCTCGGTCATGGTCTTCTCGCGGCGCTGCCGGGCATAGGTCACCAGCCAGCGCAGGGCCAGGGTGTTGCTGCGGCCCGAGCGCACCTCGACGGGCACCTGGTAAGTAGCGCCGCCGACGCGGCGGCTCTTGACCTCGAGGGTCGGACGGATGTTGTCCAGCGCACGCTTGAGCGTCACCAACGGGTCGTTGCCGCTCTTCTCGCGGCAGCCTTCCAGCGCACCGTAGACGATCGCCTCGGCGGTGCTCTTCTTGCCATCCAGCAGAACCTTGTTCACCAACTGGGTGACCAGTTGCGATTCGTACACCGGGTCGATGACCACCGGGCGCTTGCCAGCGGGTCCCTTGCGAGGCATCAGGCCTTCTCCTTCTTCGCGCCGTAACGGCTGCGAGCCTGCTTGCGGTTCTTCACGCCCTGAGTGTCCAGCGCTCCACGCACGACCTTGTAGCGCACACCGGGCAGGTCCTTCACACGTCCACCACGCACGAGCACGATCGAGTGCTCCTGCAGATTGTGACCGACACCGGGGATGTAGGCAGTGACCTCGATCTGGCTGGTGAGCCGCACACGGGCGACCTTGCGCAGCGCCGAGTTCGGCTTCTTGGGCGTGGTCGTGTAGACACGG
>JAWKJM010000003.1:0-1245159 GCA_041393775.1 Candidatus Nanopelagicales bacterium | reverse complement strand
GCGGACATCAGTTCCGACAGCGGCTGGCCGTCGACGGTGCACCGCGAGGGGACCGGCACCATGGTGTCGCCGTGGCTGCCCAGTGTCAGCGTCTTCACACTCCCGATCGACTTGCCCAGCTTCTCCGCGACGAAGTTCGTGAAACGAGCGGTGTCCAGCATGCCCGCCTGCCCGATGACCCGGTGGTGCGGGAAACCGGTGGCCAACTGCGTCAGCGCGGTCATCTCATCCAGCGGGTTGGACACCACGATGACAACGGCGTCGGGTGCGTGCTCGGCGACGTTCTCGGCGACTTGGCGCACGATCCTGGCGTTGGTCTCGATCAGGTCCATCCGGCTCATCCCCGGCTTACGGGGCAGGCCTGCGGTGATGACGACGATGTCCGAACCCGCGATGGCCTCGTATCCGGAACCATCCAGGCCGGTGGTCTGTCCCACGACCTTGGTCTCGAAGCCCTCGACCGGCCGGGACTGGTTCATGTCCAGTGCCAGGCCCTCGGCCTTGCCCTCCACGATGTCTGTCAGGACCACTTCATCGAATATGTCGAACTCCGCCAATCGCATGGCCGTGGTCGACCCGTAGAAACCTGCTCCGACAACCGTGACTCTTCCTGGCATGACATACCTTTCCGCAATGGCGATCCGCAACACCAAGGCTAGCGAATCACGCCGTCTTCGCAGGCCACGGGTTCGGTGGTCTTCGCCACACCGTGGGGACCTGCGGAACTGTCTACTTGAACAGGAGCAGGGCCACCGCACCCAGCGATGCGGCCAGAGCAGCCAGAAGGGCGCCGTCCGTCACACGACTTCGTGACGACAGCCATTCGGCGGGTGGCCCGGGCAGCAGAAGTCTCATCACCGAGGCGAGCGCCAAGGACAAGGTCAAAGCGATCAACCCGTCGTGCAGCGAGCCGACGGCGATCAGCACCAGCCCCGCCAGCGCGAACATGAAAACCACCAGGGAGGGCCAGCGCACACTGCGTGATGCAGTCACGTCGGGGGCAGGCACCTCCACCGTGCCCATCCGCGGGGACGCGTCAGCCACGAGGTACTCGTCGCCCGACGCGGTGCTCATGAGGTAACCGTAGTACCTCGTCAGTGAGAACACCGGGTCACACGGCCGTTAACGGTTCCTACTTTCGGCCAATTCCACCACATTGACCAGCAACATGGCCCTGGTCATGGGCCCAACCCCGCCGGGCATCGGCGCCACATGACCGGCCACCTCAGCCACGCCGGGCGCGACATCGCCGACCAGACCCTCTGCCGTGCGGGTGATGCCCACATCGAGCACGGCAGCGCCCTCAGCGACCATGTCCGGGGTCAGGATGCCCGGGACGCCGGCAGCCACCACCACGATGTCCGCGTCACGGGTGAACTTCGCGATATCGGCGGTCCCCGTGTGGCACAGCGTGACGGTGGCGTTCTCCGACTTGCGGGTCAGCAGCAGCCCTAACGGGCGCCCGACCGTGACGCCGCGCCCGATCACCACGACATGGCGACCTGCTATGGGCACTTCGTAGCGCCTCAGGAGTTCGACGATTCCGCGCGGGGTGCAGGGCAGTGGGGCCGGCTCATTGAGCACTAGCCGGCCGAGGCTCATCGGATGCAGCCCGTCCGCGTCCTTGGCGGGGTCGATCGCGGCCAGCACCCGGCCGGTGTCCAGACCCGTCGGCAGTGGCAGTTGGACGATGTACCCAGTACAGGCGGGATCGTCGTTGAGTGCCCGGACAGCCGACTCGACATCCTCCTGGGTCGCCGTCGCCGGCAGATCGACGCGGATCGAGTCGATGCCGATCTCGGCGCAGTCGCGGTGCTTGCCGGCGACATAGGCATGGCTGCCCGGATCATCGCCGACTAGGACAGTTCCCAGTCCGGGCGTCATCCCAGTTGCTTTCTGCGCCGCGACCCGCTGTGCCAGTTCCCCCCGGATCGTCGCCGCCGTCTGCTTGCCGTCGAGGATCGTTGCCGCCATACCGGCGATTCTCCCACTGGCCGCGCGGCGATCGGTGCGGTGGCGCCAGTTCGCTGTGATAGGCACGGGGTCGCCCCGCGGTTGTTACGAAGGTGCGGGTGGTGAAGCTGGTTTGTGACGAAGGTGCTGGGTCACTCGGGCGAGTCGCAACGGCACCGACAGCGTCCGGCCCGTTGCGGCAGGAGCGCACGCCTGCGAGTGTGGGCTCTTCGTCCGAACTCTCGTTTCGCGGTCGACCAACCGACTCGCGTGTGTCATCCATAGCCGTGCCGGCCGCGGCGTTCGGGCCGACAGATGCCGGGCGCAAATCGCTCGCATTAGTGGTACATGGCCGTGGCCGGCCGCCCGTTCAGGCGGGGAATGCCGGGCGGAAACCGCTCGGGTTAGAGAACGTGCACGAGGTTAGAGAAGCCACACGTGCGTTCTCTAACCTCGTGCACGATCTCTAACCTCGCCAACTCCCTGGGACTACCCAGTACACGAGCCATTTAGGACCAGGCCCCGAAGGCGGCCGCAGGGTCTAACCGAAACCCGACGGTCCAACCGAAACCCCGGCAACCTGCATCAGTGGTAGAAGTGCCGGACCCCGGTCAGATACATCGTGGCACCGGCCGCTCTGGCCGCGGCGATCACCTCGTCATCGCGCACCGACCCCCCGGGCTGGACGACGGCCCTCACCCCGGCATCGAGCAGCACCTCGAGTCCGTCCGGGAACGGGAAGAACGCATCCGAGGCAGCCACGGCGCCCGACGCACGTTCCTCACCTGCGCGCGCCACGGCCAGCCTCGCCGAATCGACGCGGTTCACCTGCCCCATCCCGATCCCGACGGCTGCCTGGTTCTTGGCCAGCAGGATCGCGTTGCTCTTCACCGCGCGGCAGGCGCGCCAGGCGAAGGCGAGATCACGCAGTGTCCCGGGGTCTGCGGGGTCGCCGCAGGCAAGCGTCCAGTTGACCGGGTCGTCACCAGCGTCGTCAATCCGGTCCGGGCTCTGCATCAGCATCCCCCCGGAGATCCAGCGCACCTCAGTCGTCGTGGGGCGGCTCGGGACGACCAGCAACCGGATGTTCTGCTTGGCGGTCAGCACATCGAGAGCGTCACTGTCGTACGCGGGCGCGATCACCACCTCGAGGAAGATCTCGCTCATGGCCTGTGCGACATCCTTCGTCACTGGCCGGTTGACCGCCACCACACCACCGAACGCGGACACTGGATCCGTGTCGATCGCCGCCCGGTAGGCGGTGACCAGATCCGGGCCCACCGCGATCCCACACGGATTCGCATGCTTGATGATCGCCGCGGCCGGCTGTTCGAAGTCCCACGCAGCGCGGTAGGCGGCGTCTCCGTCGACGTAGTTGTTGTAGGACATCGCCTTGCCGTGCAGTTGTTCAGCGTGCGCCAGGCCCTGAGCATGCTCGTTGACGTAGAGCGCGGCCTGTTGGTGCGGGTTCTCGCCGTAGCGCAAGGTCTCAGCACGCTGCCAGGTCGCTGCGACCCACCCCGGGAGGGAGTCCCCGGGTGCCAGGGATCCCAGCCACGACGCCACCGCCACGTCGTAGTCGGCCGTGTGGCGGAACGCGGTGACGGCCAAGTCGCGGCGCTGCTCGGCGGTGAAGTCCTGCCCGCCCTCCACCACCGCGATCACCTTGGGGTAGTCCTGCGGACTGACGATCACGGCGGTGTTCGCATGGTTCTTGGCCGCTGCCCGCACCATTGCGGGTCCCCCGATGTCTATCTGCTCGATACACTCCTCGACATCGGCGCCACTGGCTACCGTCGCGGTGAACGGGTAGAGGTTGGCCACCACAAGGTCAACGCCCGTGATCCCATGCTCGGCCAGGGTCCGCTCGTGCTCCGGCTTGCGCCGGTCAGCCAGGATGCCGCCGTGGATACTCGGGTGCAGCGTCTTCACCCGGCCGTCGAGGATCTCCGGAAAACCGGTCACATCGGCCACCTGCGTGACCGGCACCCCTGTCGCCGCGATGGCGGCGGCCGTGGATCCCGTCGACACGATCTCCACGCCGGCCTTGTGCAGGGCGGCCGCCAACTCCTCGACACCGCTCTTGTCGTACACAGAGATCAGCGCCCGCCCGATCGTCATAACTCCACCCTTCGTCCGTTCACCGTGCAGCCGCGGGCCACCAACCGATTCACCACTTCAGGCAGCAGTCGCCACTCGACCATCTTGATCCGTTCGTGCAGTGAGCTCGCATCGTCACGCGCATCCACAACCACCGGCTCCTGGGCGATGATCGGTCCGGTATCGACACCCGAATCCACCAGGTGCACCGTGCAACCGGTGACTTTGACGCCGTACTCGATCGCATCGGCCACCGCATGAGCGCCAGGGAAGGCCGGAAGCAGGGCTGGATGACTGTTGATGACCCGCTGCGGGAACCTTTCGAGAAAAGCAGGGTCCAGGAGCCGCATGAAACCCGCCGACACAACCCAGTCCGGGCCGAACGCCGCGATCTCGTCCGCGAGGGCGCGACTCCAGGCTGCCCGATCCGAGAAGTCGCCGGGAGGCATGACCACGGTCGGGATGCCAGCGGCCTGCGCCCGTCGCAACCCGCTGGCATCGCGGTCGGCGACCACGACGGCGATGTCGTAGGAACGGTGCGGATCGTCGATCAACGACTGCAGCAAGGTGCCCGTCCCGGAGATCATCACGGCGATGCTGGCTGGCACATTCCGATCCTAGGTGCGGGGACGTGCGAGGCTGTCAGGCGGGCAGATCCGCGACGTCGTCGGCCTGGTCGTGCGTCAGATCGATGACGTGACGATGGCGCAATCTGCGCCACGCCCAGTTCCCGCCCACGTCCAGCAGGATGCCGAGGACGACGCCTGCCATCAACACGGCGATCACCGCGGGCGCGGGCCCGGCGAGCCCGAGCCGGCCCGCGCCGAGGCGTCCGACACTGATGGCCCACCACAGGTCCACTACGATCAGCGTCACAGCCAGCGACGCGGCGCGGGTCAGCAGCCATTCCCGCGTCGAGGAGGCGGTTCCGGCCAAGCGTGAGAGTACGACGCCGGCCGCAATCGGAATCACCAGTCCGACGAGCAGCCACGGCTGCGCAGTCACGGGCAGCATCTGCAGACCCATGAGATCGATCCCGGAATCGAGCGGAGCCAACGGGGTCACCACCGTGTCGGCGACGGTGACGCCCGGGCCCGTGACGTAGGACAAGCACCACATGAGCGCCGCCGGCAGATACCCCAGCCAGCCCATCAGCAGCGCCGCTGTCCCGAACAGCCCCGGCCGCAGTTCGGACAGGGATGCGGACACGGAGTTGTGAGACGCGACCAGCGCACCGGCAAGGACCACGCACGCACCGATCGTCAGCACCGCCAATGCGCCGGCGGCGGGCCGGATCAGCCGCCAGGCGCGCTCTAGAACGGCGACCCCGAGTTTCGCCCGCCACGCCATGGCGGCCAGTGACACGAGGAAGGCCAGCAGCCCGCCATGCAGCAAAGCGCGGCCGGGCATCGCGGCCGCTCCCGACACGGTGCCGAAGATCGCCGCCAACAGCGCGACAACCGCGTAACCGACTGCGGCAGACGCCGCCGCCACCACCGCCGACTTGGGGTAGGCGATCGCCGCCCGGTGGGCAATCCAGCGCCCAGCGACCCACAAGGTCGCGGTGGGGAACACGATCCACGCCCACGGCAATAGGCTCAGGACCCCGGATCCGACCACGAACGGCGTCCCGTGGGCGACCAACCACATGTCCGTCCCGATCCGCATGGCGGTGTTGGAGGCCGACTCACCGGCCGCGAAGATCCATACGACCAGACTGAGCACAACCGTGATGACCAGCCCGGTCAGAGCCGCCCAGAGCCCAGCGGCAAGTCCGGCCACCGGCACCGGCAGCGGTCCCGACCGCCAGAAGGTCGTGACGGCCGCCGCGGGGGCGGCCCATCCGGCGCGTGTCTGCTTGATCCTGTCGCCTTCACGGCCACCGGTCGCACGGTTCACGGTGCGCGAACGGGAGGGCCGGCCACGGTTTGCGGGGCCTTGGGACGCACGACTCACTGAACTAGGTTCGCATCCATTCGGCTCCGCGGTGGGACATACACGCCGATTCCCCGCCGCCCGGCGAGTGCACGCGCGGATGTGCGGTGACGCGCGTTGTGGTGAGGCGTCGGCGGCCCCGCAGTCGGAGTACCGTCGAGGTGATGAGCCAGCCGACTGTTGCCGTGGTCCTGACCGGCGCGGCCGCCAGGGGCGCTTTCCAGGCCGGGGCACTGGCGCACATTGTGCCTGCTCTGGAGGCGCAGGGGATGAAGCCGACCATCTACCTGGGGACCTCTGCGGGCGCGATGAACGCGGCACTGTGGGGGTCGCTGGCCCACTTGCCTTCTGAGGAGGCCGCGGAGCAGGTCGTCGCCATCTGGCGGAGGATGGACCGCAAGAACGTCTATGCCCACCCGGCGCGCGCGCTGCTCAAGGACGGCTTGCGGTTGCTGCCCGGGGCCCTGTTCGGGCGCGGGCGCGGACTGCCTGCACTGCTGGACACCCGGCCGTTGGCGCGCACGGCCGCCAGTGTTCTCGATGCCGGTCAGTTGGCCCAGAATGTGCGATCGGGTGCTGTGGACGCCGTCGGGGTGGCGGCGACCCGGATCCCACCTGCGACCTCCAAGAGACGCCGACCCGACGACCCGAGCGATCGCTGGCACATCTCGCACGCCCATTCCGTGATCTTCCTCGACACCACGCTCAGCACTGAGCACGTGGCCGACCCGACGCGGGCGGTACGGGTAGCCGCCGGGCCAGTCCTGGCCAAACATGTGCTGGCGTCGGCGGCGATTCCCGTCGCGTTCCCGGCCGTCGCGATCGACACACCTGCAGTCTTCGCCGGGTGGTACGTGGACGGTGGGGTCCGACTCAATGCACCCTTACGACCAGCGGTGGGGCTCGGCGCCGACCGGATCGTGGTCATCGCGGCCCATGCCACCCGGTACCCGACGCAAGCCCCCCACGATCCCGGGGACGAACCCGATCTGGCCGACGCGGCCGCCATGACACTGCACTCGATCCTGGCCGACCGGGTCATCGAGGACCTGCACGACCTGCGCACCCGCAATGCCTGGCTCGAGCAGGGCAGTGCGCCCACGTCCGCCGATGGCCGTGCGTACCACCACGTCGACGTCCTCGAGATCTCGCCGCCGCCGGGCGCTTTGGCGCAGATGGCGGCGGACGTCCTGCGGTCCAAGGACCGCTCCTTGTGGAGCGAGAGCGACTCGTTGGTCCTCGGCCGGCTCCTGCGCGGCGTCGGCGACGGCCCCGGTCAGCAGGAGTTGCTCAGCTACACGTTCTTCGACGACGAGTATTTCGCAAGGCAGATCGACCTCGGCGTGCACGTGGCCGCGCGCGCGATCAAGGGCGGCTGGACGGACGTCCCTTAGCCTCAGATGCGTGGACGGCCCGAGCTGATCAGCCTCCCCGAATACCGAACAGCCGTAACCGCACGCGTTGCCCCGGGACCAAGCCCGAATCCACCGATGACACGACGCTCAGTCTTCGGCGAATCACCAACCTACTCAGCACCCCAGACGGCCCGACCCGACAAACGTGTGGGGGCCCAGGCCCGGCGTTCCGTTGCCAAGTATTCGGCCCATGAGCCTTTGCGCGAGGTTAGAGAACGTGCACGGTGTTAGAGGTTCCACGCGTGGTTTCTCTAACCTCGTGAACGTTCTCTAACCTCGCCGCAATGTCACGGTGGGGTCACGTGGCCTCAGGCGTGTCCGCTACGTGCGCTGCGCAGACTGCTGCGGCCTTGCACCATCACGCAGTCCGACGGCGGTGGCCGTGTGCGGGTCACCGGCAGTGACCACGAGTTGGACAACCAAGGTCCGGTGGCCGCGTGATCACCCACAGACCCACACGGGGGTGGAGCAGCGGGGCATCGGTCTCGGACTACAGCCCCGCGACGATCTCGCGTGCCAGCCGGGCGGTCTCTGACGGGGTCTTCCCGACCCGGACTCCGGCGGCTTGCAGCGCTTCGGCCTTCGCGGCGGCCGTGCCCGACGACCCCGAGACGATCGCGCCGGCATGGCCCATCGTCTTGCCCTCGGGCGCGGTGAAGCCTGCCACGTACCCGACCACCGGCTTGGTGACGTTGTCCTTGATGAACGCTGCCGCCCGCTCCTCGGCGTCGCCGCCGATCTCACCGATCATGATGATCACCTCGGTGTCGGGGTCCTCCTCGAACGCCGCGAGGCAGTCGATGTGGGTTGTGCCGATCACTGGGTCGCCGCCGATCCCGACGCACGTGGTGAAGCCGATGTCGCGGCATTCGAACATCATTTGATAAGTCAGCGTGCCGGACTTCGACACGAGTCCGATCTTGCCGGCTTGGGTGATGTCTGCCGGGATGATGCCCGCGTTGGATTTCCCGGGACTGATCAGGCCCGGACAGTTCGGCCCGATGACCCGGGTGGTGCCGGAGTTCTGCGCGTAGGTGAAGAAGTTCGCGGTGTCGTGGACGGGAACCCCCTCGGTGATCACCACCGCCAGCGGAACCTGCGCGTCGACGACCTCTTCCACAGCACCCTTCGTGAACTTCGGCGGCACGAAGACGACCGACACATCGGCGCCCGTAGCCTCGACCGCCTCGGACACCGAGTTGAAGACTGGGATCGCCGTGCCGTGGGCATCCACGGTCTGACCGCCCTTGCCCGGTGTCACGCCGGCCACGATGTTCGAACCACCGGCCACCATACGGCGGGTGTGCTTGCCGCCTTCGGACCCTGTGATGCCCTGCACCAGAATGCGGGAGTTCTCGTCAAGGAAAATCGCCATGTCTTCTCGTCCTCCCTAGCGCGCGGCCAACTCGGCCACCCGGGCGGCGGCTTCGTCCATCGTGTCCACAAGTTCGATCACGTCGTGCTCGGCCTCGTCGAGGATCCGGCGCCCCTCGGCGGCATTGTTGCCGTCGAGCCGGCAGACGATCGGCTTGTCCACCGCATCACCGCGGTCGGCCAGCATCCCCATCGCCTGCACGATGCCGTTGGCGACCGCGTCACACGAGGTGATGCCTCCAAACACGTTGACGAACACGCTCTTGACCTCGGGGTCACCGAGGATGATCTCCAGACCGTCGGCCATGACCTGGGCGGACGCACCGCCGCCGATGTCCAGGAAGTTGGCGGGCTTCACGCCGCCGAACTGTTCACCGGCGTAGGCCACCACGTCCAAGGTGCTCATGACCAGACCTGCGCCGTTGCCGATGATGCCGACCGCGCCAGACAGCTTGACGTAGTTGAGACCCTTCTCCTTCGCCTTCACCTCCAGCGGGTCCGTGGCCGCGATGTCCACGAGCTCGGCATGGTCCGGGTGCCGGAAGTCGGCGTTGTCGTCGAGAGTGACCTTGCCGTCCAGCGCCAGGATCTGCCCGTCCGGGGTCTGGACCAGTGGGTTCACCTCTACCAGCGTGGCGTCCTCATTGACGAACACATCCCACAGGTGGACCAGCGCGTCCGCGACCTGGTCGGCCACAGCGGCCGGGAACTTGGCCTGCGCCACGATCTCAGCGGCCTTCGCAGCGTCGACACCCTCGATCGGGTCGATGGCGACCTTGGCCAGAGCCTCGGGCTTGGTCGCCGCGACTTCTTCGATGTCCATGCCGCCTTCAACACTGGCCATCGCGAGGAAGGTGCGGTTCGCTCGGTCCAGCAGGTAGGAGACGTAGTACTCCTCGGCGATGTCGGCGGCACCGGTGATGAGGATCTTCTTGACGATATGGCCCTTGATGTCCAGCCCGAGGATCGCCTCGGCCTTCGCCTGCGCGTCGGCCGGGTCCTCGGCCAGCTTCACCCCACCGGCCTTGCCGCGGCCGCCGGTCTTGACCTGGGCCTTGACGACCACCGGACCACCGATGCGGTCCGCGGCGGCCGCCGCATCGCCGGCATCGGTGACGACTTCACCGGCCTGCGTCGGGACTCCGTGCTTCGCGAACAATTCCTTCGCCTGGTACTCATAAAGATCCACTGCACCACCTCATCACCTGAGCTCGTCGCTTGGCCCTGACTGTGACGCTACTGCGTGGGCACGACGTCCCACCCAAAGGGGTCGTGTTAGCCGGCCGCGGCGTTCGGGCGGGTGAATGCCGGACGGAGATCGAGGTTAGAGAACGTGCACCAGGTTAGAGAATGCACGTGTGGCTTCTCTAACCTCGTGCACGTTCTCTAACCTCGCGGCCCAACTCACTGCCGCCGCCGAGCACACGAGCCGTTTTCGGACTAGCCGACCGGTGCAGCGAGGTTCGACTTGACCCATTGCACGACGTCGTCGGTCGTGGTGCCCGGCGTGAAGATCTGCGCCACGCCCATGTCGGCCAGCGGCCGGAGGTCCTCATCGGGGATGATCCCGCCTCCGAAGACCACGATGTCGTCGATGCCGCGGTCGGCGAGCAGGTCCAGCACCGCTTTGAACAAGGTCATGTGGGCACCGGAGAGTATGGACAGACCGATCGCCCGCACGTCCTCCTGAACAGCCGCCGCGACGATCATCTCCGGGGTCTGGTGAAGACCTGTGTAAACGACCTCGATCCCGCCGTCACGCAAGGCCCGCGCGATGATCTTGGCGCCTCGGTCATGACCGTCGAGCCCGGCTTTGGCGATGAGGACGCGGATCGGCTCTTCCACAAGGTCGAGTCTACGACGGCGCAAGATGGTGGGGCGCAGCGATCGTGCTCTGCAGATCGATCAGAAACGATGCGTCGCATAATCTGAGTGTCTTCGGTACAAAACGCCCGCACATGGGCTACTTTCCCCTTATGCCCGAGCGCCCCGAGAACCAGGAGAGCGGCCTGCGCCGCAGCATGGAAAAGGCACGGCAGACCACGGCATCAGCCAAGAAGTCCCTGCTCAACCCCATCGGTGTGAGAGGCGTGGCCAAAGAGGCCGCCTGGTTGGCCGCTCATGTGGCGATGTACCCCTTCGGAGTGGTGGAGGACAAGTACCGCCACGTCGAGGAACGGCACAACCTCGACGGACTTCCGCCCGTGCAACGCGGCCTGATCATCGGCGACGTCGAGGCGGCCGGCACCCCGATCATCCTCATCCACGGGATCATCGACAACCACACAGTGTTCACATTCCTGCGCAGATCCCTCAACAAGCGCGGATTCGGCCGCGTGATCACGCTGAACTACTCGCCGTTGTCCGACGACATCCCCAGGGTCGCCCGCCGTCTGAAGTCGCTCGTGGAGAAGGTCCGCCGGGAGACCGGGTACGAACGAGTGCACGTGATCGGGCACTCGATGGGCGGGGTCGTGGCGCGCTACTACGTGCAGTGCCTGGGCGGCGACAAGCGCGTCCACACACTTGTGACGCTCGGATCGCCGCACGCCGGCACCCTGCCGGCCTACCTGGTACCCCATTCAGTGGTCAAGCAGATGCGCCCCGACAGCCCAATCGTCAGGGAGTTGGAAGCCCCCGCGCCGGGGTGCAAGACGCGGATGGTCGCCATCTGGTCGGACTTGGATCAGTTGATCATTCCCCAGCGCAACGCAAGGATCGTGCATCCCGACCTGAACGCCCGCAACGTCTTCGTCAAAGGGGTCGGACATACGTCCTTCCCGGTCGATCGCAGGGTCGTGCATGAGATCTGCACGACGCTGGCACAGCTGGACCCGGACGGGTCGACCTTGGTACGGGGTACGACCTCCATCGGAAGCAGCACTGGTCGGATCGCGGAATCGCCCGCCCGGGCGGTGCCAGCACAGGCGCGCATGCGGGGCGTCGGCGAGTAGGCGTCCCGGGGGATCGCAAGACGCTCACCCTCTACCTGAGTCTTAGACTGCGGTCGTGAGGCCAATCCGAAGGTCCGGCCGATTACAGGAAGTCGCTGGGATCGCGCTGGGTCCCGTTCTTGATGACCTCGAAGTGCAGGTGCGGGCCGGTGGAGTTCCCGGTGCTGCCGACAGTCCCGATGATCTGGCCGCGCAGGACGCGGTCGCCGGGTTCGACCTTCTTCGTGGTGAGGTGCGCGTACAGGGTCTTCACGCCGTTGTCGTGGCGCACGATCACGTGGTTGCCGTAGGCACCACCACCGTCGGATGCCAGCACCTTGCCGGCCAGCGCTGCGAACACCGGGGTCCCAGCCGGTGCGGCGAAGTCCAGTCCGGTGTGGTGACCTGAGGACCAGCCGCCGGCCTGCCCGAAGGTCGCCGAGTAGTGGAAGTTGCGGGTGGGCGTGAACATCGGACCGCTGGAACGTTGTGCGCGTTGGCGGGCCCGCTTCGCCGCCTGGATCTCCATCTGCTTGGCCTTCTGCGCCGCGTCCGCCATGCTCTCGGCCGGGAACGCCGTCGCGGCCGGAGACTCGGCAGGCTCGGCGACCTCGGCGTCGGCGGCCGCGGATCCGCCGACGACTGTCCCTGCCTGAACGCTGGACGTGGCACCGACCAGGAGGGCTCCCGCGACGCAGACGACACTGGCGCCTTGGATGGCATCCTTGATCCCTGCGGTCATGACGTGGTCTCCTCTCGGGAAGTGGTGCGGTCGGTGATGGTGGCGCCGGGCGGTCGCCCGGCGGCCGGTCGGGGTCATTCCCCGCGCAGGAACTCCCGCGGGTTGAGCTTCTTGCCGTTCTTCGTCCGGACCTCGAAGTGCAGATGCGGCCCGGTCACGTTGCCGGTCCCGCCGACCTTGCCGATGATCCGGCCGGCCTTGAGACGCTTGCCCTTCTTCACCTTCTTCTTGCTCAGGTGTGCGTAGAGGCTGCGCTTGCCGTTCTTGTGTTTGATGATGATGGCCTTGCCATAGGCACCACCCCACCCGGCGAAGATCACCTTGCCGTCGCCGACTGCTCGGACCTTGGTGCCGCGCGCGGCGGCGAAGTCGAGGCCGGTGTGGCGCCCTGACGACCAGTACGAGCCCCGCTGCCCGAATTTGGCCGAGAGTCGGTAGTTGCTCGTGGGCAGGTGGGTGAACCGGGCCGACTTGGCGGCGGCCGCAGCCGACGCCTTGCGATCCTTGTCAGCCGCCAAGGCCGGAGAAGCAACCGGCGTCATGAGGGCGGCGGCCACACCGGCGCCGATGAGCGGGACGAGTCTGTTCATGTGTCCTGTGATGCTCAGTGCGCGATGGCATCAATCCCGGTAAATGCGACAAACCACGCATAACAGCCGTGACCTTCGACACTGCAATGTGCCGTGGACCACGTCGTATGTGCTTCTGGGGCCACGGATGGCTACGCGTCGCTACACCTTCTCCACGGGCGCATAACGCAGCAGCAACCGTTTGACGCCCTCACTGCCGAAGTCGATGTGAGCCTCTGCCTTGTCGTCCTGGCCGGCCGTGGACACCACAGTGCCCAGTCCGAACTTGGGGTGCAGCACGCTGTCGCCAGCCGTCAGGTCCACGATCGGCCCAGCGGTGCGACGCGCGCTGCCCGCGGCTTGCGCCAGCGCCGGGGCAGCGCCGCGACCGCCGGAACTGGGCCGGCGTGACAGATCCCTACCTGTGCGGCGCCAGTCGATCAGGGAGTCCGGCACCTCCTCCAGGAAGCGGCTCGGCGGGTTGCTGTTCGGGGTGCCGAACTGCATGCGCATGGCCGCGCGGCTGATGTACAACTGCTTGCGCGCGCGAGTGATCCCCACGTACGCAAGCCTGCGTTCCTCCTGCAGTTCGACCGGATCGTCCAGCGAGCGGGCGTGCGGGAACACCGACTCCTCGAGCCCGGTGAGGAACACCGCATCGAACTCCAGACCCTTGGCGGTGTGCAGCGTCATCAGCGTCACCAGCCCACCCTCATGATCGGGGACGTCGTCGGCCTCGGCGACCAGCGCGACTCTCTCCAGGAAATCGGCCAGAGTGCCGTCCGCATTGTCGTTCATGAACTCGCGGGCCACAGAGGTGAGCTCTGCCAGGTTCTCCAGTCGGGTCTCGTCCTGCGGGTCGTTGGAGGCCTGCAGTTCGGCGACCATGCCGGACTGTTCCAGGACTGCCTCCACCATCTCCGCGGGGTTGGCACCCGAATCCAGCAACATCCGCAGTTCGTCCAGCAGTGCCAGGAACCCCCCGATCCGGGTCTCGGCCCGCGGGCCGACCCCGGTCTCCCGCACCCGGCGCAGGGCCGCCTCGAACGTGATCGCCTCCCGCGCCGCGAGTCCGGCCACCTGCTCCACCGTGCGGTCGCCGAGGCCCCGCTTGGGCACATTGAGGATACGGGTGACCGCTACGTCGTCCTCGGGGTTGGCCACCATGCGCAGATACGCAAGCGCGTCCCGCACCTCGCGCCGCTCGTAGAACCGCACGTTGCCCACGATCCGGTAGCGCAGACCCGTGCGCAGTAGGACTTCTTCCAGCGGCCGCGACTGAGCATGTGTCCGGTAGAACACGGCGATCTCGCCGGCTTCGACTCCGTCTGCGGTCAGGCGCCGGATCTCGTTGACCACGAAGGCGGCTTCGTCCCGGTCGTCGTCGGCGACGTAACCGACGATCCGGTCGCCGTCCCCGGCATCCGACCACAGCCGCTTGTCGCGTCGGCCGGTGTTGTGCGAGATCAGTGCGTTGGCCGCTGACAGGATGGTCTGGGTCGATCGGTAGTTCTGCTCGAGCAGCACCACCTCGGCACCCGGGAAGTCCTTCTCGAACTCCTCGATGTTGCGCACGTCGGCACCGCGGAACGCGTAGATCGACTGATCGGAGTCACCGACCACGCACAACTCCGCCGGGTCGAGTTCCAGTGTCGCTGCGGCAAGGCGGCGCACGAGTTCGTACTGCGCCTTGTTCGTGTCCTGGTACTCGTCGATAAGGACGTGGGCCCACAGCCGGTGGTAGTAGGCCGCGACGCTGTCGAAGAGGGTGAGCACCGCCACCGTATTGCCGATCAGGTCGTCGAAGTCCATAGCGCCGGCACGCTGCAGTCGCTCGGTGTACAGCCGGTAGACATCGGCCAGGACCTGCTGCGACTCGGTCTCGGTAGTCGGGGCGAACGCTTCGTGGTCGATGAGTTCGTTCTTCAACGCCGAGATCTGGTGGGCCAGGCCGCGTGGACGGTACTTGCGGGGATCGAGGTCCAGATCCTTGCTGATGTTGGTGATCAGCCGCCTGCTGTCGTCGGTGTCGTAGATGGAGAAAGAACTCGGATACCCGAGATGGTGGCCCTGCCTGCGCAGAATCCGCACGCACGCGCTGTGGAAGGTGGAGACCCACATCCGCTGGCCCACCGGGCCCACCGCAGCCGTCACCCTGTCCTTCATCTCGTTGGCGGCCTTGTTCGTGAACGTGATGGCCAGGATCTCCGACGGCACCGCCTGGCTGGTCGCCAGTAGATGCGCGATCCGCCGCGTGAGCACCCGGGTCTTCCCGGAGCCGGCACCGGCCACAACCAGGATCGGGCTCCCGCGATGCGTGACAGCCGCCACCTGCTGGGGATTGAGGTCTGAAAGTATGTCGTCCACCAAACCTGAGTCTAGGTCGCTGTGACGACTACTTGATGACCCCCACCAGCCGGACCGAGGCTGTGCCCTTGGCAGCGTTCCCGGCGATCTTCAAGGTCCGGTCGGGGCCGAGGGTCACGACTGCGAGGTCGGTGTTGGCCCGGCCCGACCGCACATCGACACTGCGCCCATCGGGACGGTCCCCGGCACCCCACACTGCGATGCCGCCGCTCTTCTTCTTGCCCTTGGTGGTGACCGCGAGCACAACTGCCTTCGTGCGGCCGGGGACCTTGCCGGAAAGCGAGAGCGAGCGGACCTTCTTGCGTCCTGTGCGCACTGAGCCGAGATCCTTGGACATCGGCCGCAGCCGCTCACTACCGGCCTGCGGTTCGGTGACCCAGCCGGTCAAGAGCACTTTGACCTTGGCGGGCGCTTTGGCGGTGTTCTTCAGGCTCAGGGTCCCGTCCGGACTGGCCACGAACATGGCAGCAGTCTTCGTACCCTTCGCCACGTCGACGGCGTCGGCCCGGGTCTTGTCACCCGGCGGGGCCACCCGCAGATGACCGGGGACCGATCCTTTGGTGTTTAGGGTCAGGGACAGGCCAGCGAGGCCATTGTCGGGAAGCCCCCCGGCCCCTCGCAGATCGACCGTGCTGGACGACTTGGCGGGCACGTCGACAGTTGCGGCCACTGTCGCCGGAACAGGCACCCAGGACCCCGCCTTGGTCGAGGCGGCCGCCGACACGCTGCGCGTGAAGTAGCCCAGGACATCCACCGCGATCCGGGCGTGACCGGCGACGGTGGCCAGCCAGATCCGTCCGGTGTCCGAGACCGGCACGATCGCCGTGGCGGCCGAAGACCCCTGCATCGCCAGAGAGACAACGTGCGGCCCGCTGGCGCCTGGCGCGCCGGACATAGTGATCCAACCGGGAGCGTTCGAGGCGTACGCCGTCACCCGCACCGCCACGGCTTGCACGCCCGACTTCGGAATGCCCTTGCGACCGGCCACCCGCACCGACGTGCTCCGGTCATCACCGGACCAGCGCCGCTGCTGCAGATAGCAGCCCGAGTCACCCTTCTTCCGGGCGTCGAAGACCCGCACCGGTTTCGTGGGTACGAACGCTGCCGATGCCCGCAGGGACTGGGACCTCCCCGAGGACCGCTTGACCGGGCACGCGACGTCGGTGACCGGCGTGTTGTCCCAGTAGGAGGTCCGCCCGGCGGCCCCGTCCCACGTCATGGAGAAGTGCACATGGTCGCGGTGGCAGAACGTGTCATTTCCTGAACCCTGCAGGGAGTAGCAACCCTTGAGTTCGGTCCAGCCACGGCCGGGGTCATATGCCCGCCACATCTGATCAGCCCAGCCGATGTACATGATCCCGAGCCGTCGGGCGTTGGCGGCCGGGGTGCCGTCCGGTCCGGGCGCCGTCACCCAGTCGACGAACGCTTGCGCCTGCGCGCGCTCGGCCGGGTTCTTCCAATCGACCATCCAGTCGACGGCCCGGCCCTCCTTGTGCTCCGAAATGCTGTCCTGGTCGCAGGCCCGCGTGATTCCGATCACCGCTTCGCCATAGGTGTCGAGCAGCAACTGTCGCAGCATCAACGCTCCTGGCCTGGCCACGGGGTCGCAGGTGGTCATGCCTTCGTACTCGATCGGCGCGTCGAGCACCGCCGGATACGGGCGTTCGGGGGGCAGCAGCGTACTGAGTTTCTTCGCCGCCACGGCCGGCGTCATCGAAACCAGTACCACGGCCAGGGCGGACAGCAGGGGAAGGACGCGTCGCACTAACACGCGTGGCACCTTGCCAAAGTTGAGAGTGGGAGTCGCGCATGTCGGACCCGGTTATGGTCACGAAACGGTTACAGCTGAGGTCTCGCGGCGGGACTTTGAGCAAGGCGTGGTGAAGATCTGTCGCTCATAGCGACCAAAATTTGCCAAGCCCGGCGGACCGAGGCACAACGATCCCTACTCCCACTCGATGGTGCCCGGGGGTTTGCTGGTCACGTCCAGCACAACCCTGTTCACCGCAGTCACCTCGTTGGTGATCCGGGTGGAGATGTTGGCGATCACCTCGTGCGGCAGCCGCGACCAGTCGGCTGTCATGGCATCCTCGCTGCTCACGGGGCGCAGCACCACCGGATGCCCGTACGTGCGGCCATCACCCTGCACCCCGACGCTGCGCACGCCCGCGAGCAAGACCACCGGGAACTGCCACACCGAACGGTCCAGGCCCGCGGCGGTGAGTTCAGCACGGGCGATGGCGTCGGCGAGCCGCAACGTCTCAAGGTTCTCCTGGTTGACCTCGCCGACGATCCGGATGGCCAGCCCGGGGCCCGGGAACGGGTGCCGCCACACCATGTCCTCGGGCAGACCCAGCGCAGTGCCGACCGCTCGCACCTCGTCCTTGAACAAGTCGCGCAGCGGCTCCACCAACTCGAACTCGAGGTCCTCCGGGAGCCCGCCGACATTGTGGTGGCTCTTGATGTTCGCGGTTCCGGTCCCGCCGCCGGACTCGACCACATCCGGGTACAGCGTTCCCTGTACGAGGAAGCGCACATCGTCGCCGCCCTCGGCCACCACGTCGGAAGCAGCAGACTCGAAGACCCGGATGAACTCGCGGCCGATGATCTTGCGCTTCGTCTCCGGGTCGGTCGTCCCCGCCAGCGCGTCCAGGAAGCGCTTGCGGGCGTCGACGACCACGAGTCGCGCACCGGTGGCCGCGACGAAGTCTCGCTCAACCTGTTCCACTTCGCCCTGCCGCAGCAGGCCATGATCCACGAATACGCAGGTCAGCCGGTCACCGATCGCCCGTTGGACCAGGGCAGCGGCCACAGCCGAGTCCACACCACCTGACAGCCCGCAGATCGCCCGGCCGGACCCGATCTGGGCGGAGATGGAACCGATCTGGGCCTCGATGACTCCTTCGGTCGACCAGTTGGGGGTCAAACCTGCGACGTCATACAGGAACCGCTGCAGTATGGCCTGGCCGTGATCGGTGTGCGCGACCTCCGGGTGGAACTGGACTCCGGCCAGGGGGCGGCTGCGGTGCACGAACGCGGCGACCGGGGTGACGGAGGTGGTCGCGACGACGTCGCATTCCGCCGGGGCCTCCACCACCGCATCGCCGTGCGACATCCACACGGACTGGGTCGAAGGCTGGCCGGTGAAGAGCGCCGAGTCCCGGGTCGTCAGTTGGGTCCTGCCGTATTCGCGCAGCCCGGTCTTGTCGACCCGTCCACCCATCTCGGCGGCCATCACCTGGAAGCCGTAACAGATCCCGAAGACCGGCACCTCTGCGTCCAGGATCGCCGGGTCGAACGCTGGCGCATCGTCGACATAGACGCTCGCAGGGCCGCCGGAGAGTATCACCGCCAGCGGCTTCCTGGCCAGAATCTGCGCCGCCGTCCACGTGTGCGGCACGACTTCCGAGTACAGGTGTGCCTCGCGGACCCGCCTGGCGATCAGTTGTGCGTACTGCGCGCCGAAGTCGAGGACCAGCACAGGCCGGGGCAGTTTCGCCATGGCCCAAGTCTAGGAGCCGACTCGCAGAACCCAGTACCGATCGCCGATTCCGGGCGCTCGGCGTGCCACGACCGACGGGCGTCCGGGTTCGGCGCCTGCCACCGCGAAGACACCCAAAGTTGTTGGGGGATTCCCGAGTCGCCGGCCGTCCGCTGCCTGGACTGCCGCCCGGGCACGGGCTCCTCGCTGGGGTGCGTCATATCCCGAGTTACTAAGTAGGAATACATCTGTTAGTATTCTCGAGTAAGTAAGTAGGTAAACATTGACTTTGGAGGAAGCAATGACGACCACTCTTCGCCGGCGCCTCGCCGGGCTCGTGCTAGCCACCGCCATGGCGGGGTCGCTGGCGGCCTGCTCGTCCTCGGCCGCGTCACCCTCCGGCTCCCCGGAGGGGTCGACCGAGTCCGCCCAAGCGCTGAAGACCGTCCGTCTGGGGTTCTTCCCCAATCTCACCCACGCCCCCGCACTGATAGGCATGCAGGAGGGCTACTTCAAGGACGCTCTGAAGCCGCTCGGCGCCACAGTCACACCGACCGCGTTCAACGCGGGTCCGGATGCGGTGACCGCACTGTTCGGCGACTCGTTGGACATCGCCTACATCGGGCCCAACCCCACCATCAGTGCCTATACGCAGTCCAAGGGCGAGGCGATCAAGGTGATCTCGGGTGCCGCATCCGGCGGCGCCGCGCTGGTCGTCAGCCCCGACATCACATCGGCAGCCGATCTCAAGGGGAAGACCATCGCCACGCCACAGCTGGGCAACACCCAGGATGTGGCATTGCGCTACTGGCTCCAGCAGCAAGGGCTGGGGACCACCGTCGAGGGAGGCGGCGATGTGTCGATCAAGCCGCAGGCCAACGCCGATGGCCTGACCGCGTACGCCGCCGACCAGATCCAGGGTGCCTGGGTTCCCGAGCCGTGGGTGTCGGAGTACGTCGCCAAGGGGGCCAAGGTGCTAGTCGACGAGAAGGATCTATGGCCGGACGGCAAGTTCGTCACCACGAACATCGTGGTGCGCACTGCCTTCCTGCAGGAGCACCCGGAAGCGGTGCAAGCCGTTCTGGACGCCAACAACAGTGCCTTGCAGGAGATCGAGGATGACCCTGCCCAGGCCAAGACCGACGTGAACGCGGCGCTGACGAGCCTGACCGGTTCGCCCTTGGACTCGAAGATCTTGAACAGCGCGTGGGACCAGATCCAGTTCACCGCCGACCCGTTGCCGACCACGCTGGTCGACTCGGCGCAGCACGCGGTGGACGCCGGACTGCTGGACCAGGGCGAGATCGACGCCGCAGGCGGGCTTCCCGGGACCCTCTACGACCTGACCCTCCTGAACAAGTCACTCACGCACGCCGGCATGCCGCAGGTGCAGTCGTGACCGCGCTGCTCGAGGCCCCCTCGACCATGGCACTCAAGATCCGGGGCGTCACCAAGGTCTTCGATTCCGACGAGGGCCGCACCGCTGCTCTACACGGAGTCGACCTCGATGTCGCACAGGGCGAGTTCATCACCGTGGTCGGCCACAGCGGGTGCGGCAAGACGACGCTGCTCAACATCGTCGCCGGCCTCGACAGTCCCAGCTCGGGCACAGCCGAAGTCTTCGGCCGAAGCGCCCTGATGTTCCAGGACGCAACGCTGCTGCCCTGGCTGACCGCCCGGCAGAACGTCGCACTCGCACTGAAACTGCGCGGGGTTCCGCGTCACGAGCGGGGACCGCAAGCAGACGAGTTGCTGGGGGTGGTGCGCCTCGGCGACGTCACCGCCCGGCGGCCCCACGAACTGTCCGGAGGAATGCGCCAGCGGGTCGCCCTGGCCCGCTGCCTGGCCCAGAATGCCGACCTCGTCCTGATGGACGAGCCGCTGGGAGCACTGGATGCCATGACCCGCGACCACCTGCACGACGAGATCGAGCGGGTCGTGCGCGAACGCGGGCTCACCGTCATGTTCGTCACCCACAACGTGCGCGAGGCCGTACGCCTGGGCGACCGGGTGATCCTCATGGCCTACGGCAAGATCGTCCACGAGCAGGAGGTCGATCTGCCCCACCCCCGGGTCATGGACTCTGCGGGGGTGGCCGAGCGTGCCGCGGATCTGACCCGACGACTGCACGAGGCGGCTTGAGATGACGACTGCTGCCTTGACCCCTGTGGTCGATCTTCCTGCCGAACCCGCGCGGGATTCCGCCGCCGCCCGGATCTGGGCCTGGAGCTGGCCGAAACTACTGGCCATCGGCATCGTGCTGGGCACCTGGCAGGTGGTCGTGTGGTCCGGCTGGCGTCCAGAGTACGTGCTGCCCGGGCCGGTACCGACGCTTCAGGCCGTCTGGGAAATGATGCAGACCGGCCGGTTCTGGAGCGCGATCACCACCACGCTGACTCGTGCCGCCATCGGCTTCTCACTGGCACTGCTGATCGGCACCACGCTCGGCGTACTGGTCGCCCGGGTCCGGCCGCTGCGACTGGCCGTCGGCGCGCTGATCACCGGCTTGCAGACAATGCCGTCGATCTCCTGGTTCCCGCTGGCGATCCTGTTGTTCGGGATCAACGAACAGGCAATCCTGTTCGTCGTCGTCCTGGGCGCGGCCCCGAGTATCGCCAACGGCGTGATCTCCGGCATCGACCAGGTACCACCGGCGTTCTGGCGGCTGGGCCACGTGCTCGGCGCCGGGCCCGTCGCCCTGTACCGCAACATCATCCTGCCCGCCGCGCTGCCCGGCTATGTCAGTGGCCTGACACAGGGATGGGCGTTCGCCTGGCGGTCGCTGATGGCCGGTGAGCTGCTTGTCATCATCGCCTCCCGGCCGTCGCTGGGTGCGCAACTGGAGTTCGCCCGGCAGTTGGCGAAAGCACCGCAACTGCTGGGCACGATGCTGGTGATCCTCGTGATCGGCATGCTCGTGGACGGGCTGTTCTCCACGTTCGCGCGCGGCCTGCGGAAGCGCCGTGGGCTCGCGACCTGAGCCACGACGCGGCCCGAGGTGGCAATGCCGCCAGCAGACGGGAGAATGCCACCATGCAGATCTCAGCCCGGGTCGATTACGCACTTCGTGCGATGAGCGAGTTGGCACTGTCCTGGGACACCGATCCCCAGCGTCTGCAGAAGGCCGATGCGCTGGCCGCCCGGCAGCAGATCCCCGCCCGGTTCCTCGAGGGGATCCTGGGTCAGTTGCGCAAGGCCGGACTGGTGATCAGTCAGCGCGGCGCCGACGGTGGGTACCGCCTCGCGATCCCCCCCGACGACATCTGCGTGGCCGACATCATCAGGGTGCTGGACGGCCCCCTGGGAGCCGTTCGCAATGAAGCCCCCGAGGACGCGGTCTACACCGGCCCGGCCGAGCATCTGCGCGCCGTATGGGTGGCCACCCGGGCAGCGCTGAGGTCGGTGCTGGAGAACACCACGCTCGAAGACGTCGTCACGGGTCACCGCTCCGACGCGATGGCCACCCTGCTCAACACGCCGGGGGCGTGGGACCGCCGGTAACCGCGTCCGCCCGAACCGCTACCGCACCTCGACGATCGGCAACCGCAGGGCACCCGGCGCCGAGTCGGGCACCACGGGCTCCTTGGGAGTCACCGGCGCGACCCTCTGGTAGGCCTGACCCAACTCCGGACGCACATCCGTGTCACCCTTGTTCGGCCACAGCGCCATCGCGCGCTCGGCCTGCGCGGTGATGGTCAGTGACGGATTGACACCCAGATTCGCCGAGATCGCGGCCCCGTCCACGACGTGCAGCCCGGGGTGGCCGTACACGCGGTGGTACCCGTCGATCACACCGTGCTCCGGGGAGTCCCCGATGACGCAGCCACCGACGAAGTGCGCCGTCATGGGAGCGGCGATCAGGTCCCCGAGGTTGCCGCCCGGCAGCCCGTCGATGCGCGCGCTCAACAGCCGTGCGGCCTCGTTGCCCGCCGGGATCCATGTCGGGTTGGGCTCACCCTCCCCCTGCTTGGACGTCAGGCGCCAGCGGCCGAACCGCCCTCGCTTGCCACTGACCGTCAAGGAGTTGTCGACCGACTGCATCACCAGCAGGATGATGGCGCGTTCGGACCAGCCGCGCAGGTCGAGGAACCGCAGCGCCTCACCGCGGTGCTCGAACAGCGCCTTGACCCAGGTCCGCCAGCGGGGCTCGCCGTCGATCTCGTCGGTGAGTACCGTCTGCAGCGCTCCCATCACGTTCGATCCCTTGCCGTAGCGCACGGGTTCGATGTGCGTGTGCGGCTCGGGGAAGAAGCTCGATGTGATGGCCACGCCGCGGGTGTAGTCGTGGCTGCGGTCCCTGGTGATGGCACCGAGGATCGCCTCCGAGTTCGAGCGGGACAACCTGCCCAGGGCCGGCGAGAGGTTCGGCAGCCGTCCGGCGTCCTTCATCGCGTGGAGAAGCCGCTGCGTGTTGTAAGCGCCGGCGGCCATTATCACCTGCTTGGCGTAGATGCGCCGACGACCCTTCCGCGGCGCATCCGTGCGCTTGACGTGGATCGCGTAACCCTCGCCGAACTGCTCGAGTCCGGTGACCGTGGTCATCGGCTGCACCTCGGCGCCGGCGCTTTCAGCCAGCGCAAGGTAGTTCTTGACCAGTGTGTTCTTCGAGTTGTGCCGGCATCCGGTCATGCACTCGCCACACTCCTTGCAGCCCGTGCGCGCGGGTCCCCTGCCCCCGAAGTACGGGTCCTCCTTGGTGACGCCCGGGCCGTCGCCGAAGTAGACACCGACCGGGGTCATCCGGAACGTGTCCCCCACGCCCATCTCGTCGGCAACCGCCTTGAGTTGGATGTCCGCCGGGGTCATCGTCGGGTTCTGGACCACGCCTAGCATGCGCTGGGCCTGGTCGTAGTACGGAGCGAGTTCGCTCTGCCAGTCGGTGATGTGCGCCCAATGCTTGTCCTTGAAGAACGGCTCCGGCGGCACGTACAGCGTGTTCGCGTACACCAACGACCCACCGCCGACCCCGGCACCGGCCAGGATGATCGCGTCGGGCAGCACGTGGATGCGCTGGATCCCGTAGCAGCCCAGTGCCGGCGCCCACAGGAACCGTTGGGTGCGCCAAGAGGTCTTGGGCAGATCCTCGTCCTCGAACCGGCGGCCTGCTTCGATGACGAGGACCCGGTAGCCCTTCTCGGTCAGGCGTAACGCCGAGACCGAACCCCCGAACCCCGAGCCGATAATCGCAACGTCGTAGTCGAACTGCTCCATCAGGACATCCCCATCTTCTTCATCATGGCCAGCGATGCGGTCATGAAGTGACTCCACTGTTCATCGTCCATACCGAATTGCGGTCCGAGGTGGACCAGGCGTTGCACTGCGACCGTCTGCGCCTCGGTGTACTTCAGCAGCCCTTCGGTGCCGTGGCGGCGACCGATGCCCGAGGCTCCCATCCCGCCCATCGGCGCAGATGTGGTGCCCCAGGCCGAGCCATACCCCTCGTTGACGTTCACCGTCCCCGCCTGCAGGCGGGAGGCGACCTTGCGCCCGTGCCTGGTGTCCCTGGTCATCACTGAGGCGTTCAGGCCGTATTCGGTGGCGTTGGCGCGGTCGATCGCTTCTTCATCGTTCTGGACCTTGTAGACGCTGACCACCGGTCCGAACGTTTCGGTGATGCACGCGGTCATCTCCCGGGTGACACCCTCGAGGATGGTCGGCTCGAAGAAGAGCGGGCCGATATCGGGCCGGGCCTTGCCACCGGCCAGCGCCGTGGCGCCCTTTGCCAGAGCATCTTCGACATGTTCGGTGACGGTGTCCAGTTGTTTCTGACTGATCAGTGACCCCATGTCCGCGCCCCAGCCGACCCCAGACTGCAGGTGCATCGCCTTCGTGCGCGCGACGAACTTCTCGAGGAAGGCGTCATAGACCTTCTCGTTGACGTACATGCGCTCCATGGAGATGCACAACTGCCCCGTGTTGCTGAAGCACGCCCTCACGGCGATCTCTGCCGCCCGGTCCAGGTCCGCGTCGGCCAGCACCAACATCGCGTTCTTGCCGCCGAGTTCCATCGAGCAACCGATCAGTTCCTTCCCGCACATCTCTGCGAGTTGGCGCCCCACTGCGGTGGAACCGGTGAACATCAAGTAGTCGGCGTGCTTGACGATCATCGGCCCGATCTTGGCCCCCGGGCCGACGACGACTTGTAGCAGACCCTCGGGCAGACCCGCCTCCCGCAGCAGCCGCACCGCCCACAGCGCGGTCAGCGCCGTCTGCGAGTCGGGCTTGAGCACGATGCCATTGCCCGCCAGCAAGGCCGGGATGGCATCGGAGACCGCCAGGGTCAGTGGGTAGTTCCAGGGAGAGATGACGCCGACCACACCCTTGGGGTGACGGATCTCGGCCACGGCCGTGAGCACGGGCAGGACACCCCGATGTTTCACAGCGGCCAACTTCTTTGGAGCCACCCGGGCGTAGTGGCGCGAGGTCAGCAGGACGTCGAGGAACTCCTCCGAGGCATGCGCCCTGGCCTTGCCGTTCTCGATCTGGATGAGATCCAGTGTCGTGGAACGGTGCTCGAGCATCAGATCGTGGAACCTCAGAATGACGCGGGCCCGCTCCTTCGGTGTCCACTGCGCCCACCGCTTCTGCGCGCGCCGGGAGGTTTCGAACGCCATCTCGACGTCCTCGTCGGTACTGATCGGGATGCGGGCCAGCGGTTCGAGGGTGAAGGGAGAAACGGACTCCAGAGTCTGCGCCCGGGCCGAGGCAACCACCTGTGCGACCAGGCTGTTCACATCAATTCCGGCCACTTGGGCCGCCGGTTTCTCCGGCGCGATGGTCATGTGGCCAGACTAAACCCGGAAGGCGTTCCCACCGGGGGGAAAGCCCAAACCGGATCAGCGCCGGCGCAGGCGCCATCGTCGACTCGTTCGGCGAGTCTGCATGCGCTTTTGCGAATCCGTCGAGATCGCAGTGGTTGACGACCGGACTCCGCGACGATCGGGCGATCGCAAGGCCGAAAGTCGAACATGGATCCCGGCAGAACGAGCCGTATGACCGATTAACGGATCAGCAACACCGGGTGATCGTTGAACGATCCACCTCCGCTACCGTGATTGAATGCTCCCCGCCGCCAAATGGATCACCGCCACCGCGCTCGTGACCCCGTTGGCCATCGCCGCACTCGGGAATGCCCCTGTCGTGGCCGAACCCGGGGGAGGGCCCGGTTCCAGCACGAGCCCGTCGACCACGCCAACCGTCTCGCCGCCTCCGACCTCGCCGTCCCCGGACCCTTCGACGCCGACCACTCCGGCGCAGACCACTCCGCCGATGACGCCGACCCCTCCTCCCCTAACCCCCTCGCCGACGATCACCCCGACGACCGATCCGAAACTGCAACTTGAAACGGCCCTCGATAGCCTCGGTCTTCCGACGGGCAAGGTCGACGGACGCCTCACGAAGACGACGCGACGGGCCCTGTGCGTATACCGGGATCTCAACGGCCGCACGGCCACCCGCAAGCTGGCCAGGGCGCAATTGCGAGCGGAGATCATCGACGCCACCGAACTGCCAGTGCTGCCGAGGAAACTCCTGGGGGTCAAGGCGCTGGTCAGTCTCACTTGCCAGGCCACCTACGTGACCGACAACAAGGGGGTCGTGCTGCGGGTTCTGCCCGTGAGCACAGGCAAGGACAACGGGTTCCACAGGACCCGGCCCGGTTTTAAGCGTGTCTACTACAAGGTCAATGCCTGGCAGCGCAGTTCCCTGTTCCCGGAACCCGACGGCCGTCCGGGGCTGTACCGGCCCATCTACTTCGACCGCGGGATCGCCTTCCACGGAGTGCGCAAGCCGATCCGGACCAAGCCCATGTCGCACGGCTGCGTTCGCACTTGGCCCAGGCAGCAGGACTGGCTGTTCAAACGCCTTGCGGTCCGGGACCGGGTGTTCGTTTACGGCAACTACTGGCGGGGGCGGTCCGCACCACTGGGTGGCTACGGCCGCTGAATCGGTGGACCCCGACAGACAGCAGACCAAGTCGCACAACGGCCGCCGAAGGGTTCGCGTTAGGCTCATGCGTTCCCGTTCGGCGCGTGGACGCCTTCAGGTCCGAGCGGGAGTCTGAAGGTCTAGTTCGCAACGGCTCGTGCACTCGGTGGCCGCAGGGGTTGGCCGGGAGGTTAGAGAATGTGCACGAGGTTAGAGAATGCACGTGTGGCTTCTCTAACCTCGTGCACATTCTCTAACGCGAGCGATCTCAGCCCGGCATTTCCCGCCTGAACGCCGCGGCCGGCCACGGCCCAGGAGGACTAACGCGAGCGATCTCAGCCCGGCATTGCCCGCCTGAACGCCGCGGCAGGCCACGGCCGCGGATGACGAACCGGAACCCGTGCGGCTGGACTGTCGGGACCTGCCCAATCCGGTGGGCGGGCTTCTTCACGTTCGCGTGCCACGTGTCGGAGGCGACCTGCCGGTGGTGCACGCTGACCGATCCGCCGGTGTTCGGCTGACGGGCAACTACCAGCAGTAGCCCACCGACTGGGTCTTCGCTGATGTTGCGTCCAGTTCATTGACGCTCTTCGCGCGCTGAACGCCAACGAACAGCACTTGCGGGCCACAGCAAAGCCCGGCCCGCACGAACGTTTCAACTTCTTCGGGTCCCGCGAGCAACTGTGGGGCACCGCGGAAGCCGCCTGCGGAAAACTCCTGCACGGGGACAGACCAATTCACATCAGGCACGAGCGGCGAGAGTTCCGGCCCGTGTACTCGGTCACCGCAGACGTGGGCCGCGAGGTTAGAGAATGGTCGCGAGGTTAGAGATCGTGCACCAGGTTAGTGAACGCACGTGTGGCTTCTCTAACCTCGTGCACGTTCTCTAACCCGAGCGGTTCCGGCCCGGCGTTTCCCCGCCTAAAGGGCGGCCCGCCACGGCCATGGACCACTAACGCGAACGATTTCCGCCGGGCAGCCGGCCACGGCCGCGCATGACTAGCCGAAACGACTCCCACGGGAGCACTGGGCCCGAACCTCCTCCAGCAGTCCGAGACCAGCCGATGAAACCATCGCACCTAGTGGCTGCGCACCATTTCGACTCGCTGGAAGCTCTTGAGGTCCGAGTAACCGCAGAGTGCGACAGACCGTCGCAGGGCTCCCACCAGATTCATGGTGCCGTCGCTGACCCTGGACGGACCGAACAGGATTTCGTCCCAGGTGCCGACGGTCTCGAACTCGACCATCTCACCCCTCGGCAGTTCCGCGTGCGTGGCTTCCATGCCCCAATGTCTGCCGGCGCCGGGCGCGTCGCTCGCGCGCGCCAAAGGCGATCCCACCATCGCCGCGTCAGCGCCACAGGCGATCGCCTTGACGATGTCACCGCTGCGGCCCATCGCACCGTCAGCCACGACGTGGACGTACCGCCCACCCGACTCGTCGAGATAGTCGCGGCGCGCGGCAGCGACATCGGCCACGGCGGTCGCCATGGGAACGCGCACACCCAGTACGTCAGCCGTCGTATGACTTGCTCCGCCACCGAATCCGACCAGTACGCCCGCGGCACCGGCCCTCATCAGATGCAGCGCGGACTGGTAGGTCGCCACACCGCCGACCAGCACCGGGACATCGAGTTCGTAGATGAACTGCTTGAGGTTCAACGGCTCCTGATCCGCACTCACGTGTTCGGCGCTGACGGTTGTGCCGCGGATGACGAAGACGTCGATCCCCGCTGAGATCACGTCGCGGAAGAAGTCATGTGTCTTCTGGGGCGACAGGGACCCGGCCACGGTGATGTTGGCGTCGCGCATCTGCTGGACGCGGGCCGCGATCAACTCCGGCTTGATGGGTTCGGCGTAGAGACGCTGCAGGACCCCGACCGCTTCGCGCGAGGAAACCCGGTGGATTTCGGCAAACGCCGCACTCGGGTCCTCGTACCGCGTCCAGAGCCCCTCGAGATTCAGGACCGCCAGGCCACCGGCATGACCCATCGCGATAGCCGTATCCGGTGAGACCACCGAATCCATCGGCGCCGCCACGATCGGCAACTCGAAGGAGTACGCGTCCATCTGCCACTTGAGGTCCACCGCTTCCGGATCACGCGTGCGCCTGTGCGGCGCCACGGCCACGTCGTCGAAGGAGTAGCCCGCTCGGGCCGACTTGGACAGCCCTATAACGATGTCGCTCACGGGCACACAGCCTACTGCCAGAGCCGATCGGCGGCGTCGGCCCCGCGCCGCGGCACACGATGCGGCGCCGTTCTCGGACCAGGGGTCAGAACTCGGTGCCCGCGCCCGACCGTCGCCCGCGGGGTTCCGGCCACGGGCGTCGGTCCGCGACTACCGGCGGTGGTAGTTCGGGGCCTCCACCGTCATCTGGATGTCATGCGGGTGGCTTTCCTTCAAGCCGGCCGCGGTGATCCGCACGAACCTGCCCTTCGAATGGAGTCGGTCGATCGAGTCGGCACCGCTGTAGCCCATGGCCGCGCGCAGCCCCCCGATCAACTGGTGCGCGACCACGGACAGTTTGCCGCGGTACGGGACTTGTCCCTCGATGCCTTCCGGCACGAGTTTGTCGTCACTGAGCACGTCGTCCTGGAAGTACCGGTCCTTGGAGAAGGACTTCGCCTCCCCGCGGCTCTGCATCGCTCCCAGCGACCCCATGCCGCGGTACTGCTTGAACTGCTTGCCGCTCACGAAAACCACCTCGCCGGGCGATTCCTCGCAACCGGCCAGCAACGACCCCAGCATGACGGTGTCCGCGCCGGCCACCATGGCTTTGGCGATGTCGCCGCTGTACTGCAACCCGCCGTCCGCGATCACCGGCAGCCCCCTGGGACGCAGAACACTGGCGACTTCGTGGATCGCGGTCACCTGCGGCACCCCCACGCCTGCCACGACCCGGGTGGTGCAGATCGAACCAGGCCCAACCCCCACCTTGACTGCGTCGGCCCCCGCGTCGGCGAGCGCCACGGCCGCCTCCGCGGTGGCGATGTTGCCGCCGACGACGTCGACGTTGGTGTCGTTCTTCAGGCGGGCGACCATGTCGAGCACCGCCTGGCTGTGCCCATGTGCGGTATCGACGACCACGAAGTCGACGCCCGCCTCGGCGAGGGTGCGTGCGCGCTTGTAGGAATCCTCGCCCACCCCGACCGCTGCACCGACCACCAAGCGGCCCGCCGAATCCTTCGTCGCATGCGGGAAGGCCTCGGACTTCAGGTAGTCCTTCACCGTGATGAGACCACGAACGCGGTTGTCCGCATCCACCAGCGGGAGTTTCTCGATCTTGTGGCGGCGCAGGAGGCCGAGTGCCTCGGTCGGGTCGATCCCCAAGCTCCCGGTGACCAGCGGCGCAGCCGTCATGATCTGTGCAACCGGCACCGAGCGGTCCTCCTCGAATCGCATGTCCCGGTTGGTCACGATTCCCAGCAAATGCCCGTCGTCATCGACGACCGGCAGCCCCGAGATGCGGTAGTGACGACACATGGCATCAACGTCGGCCAGCGAGTCCGTGGGCCGGCAGGTGACCGGATTGCTCACCATGCCTGCTTCGGAGCGCTTCACGATGTCGACCTGCGAGGCCTGGTCCTCGATGGACATGTTGCGGTGCAGAACGCCCGCCCCACCGATCCGGGCCATGGCGATGGCCATGCGTGCCTCGGTGACCGTGTCCATGGCGCTGCTGACCAGCGGTACCCGCAGGCGCAACGACCGGGTCAACTGGGTCGAGGTATCCACCTCCGAGGGCACGACATCAGATGCTGCGGGCACGAGCAGGACGTCATCGAAAGTGAGACCGATGGGGGCGAACAGGTCGGGGACGGAAGAGGACTCCATGCACCAAGGTTACGGCGGTGCCGGACGATCAGTTGATCAGTCCCGCGCGAAGCCCGACCGCGACCGCCTGCGCGCGGTCCGAGGCCCGCAATTTGCGGAACAGACGCCTCGCGTGGGTCTTGATGGTGTCCTCCGAGAGGTACAGTTCGCGACCGATCTCGCCGTTCGACATTCCGCGTGACATCCCGTCGAGCACCTGGGTCTCGCGCGACGACAGCCGGAACTGCGTGGACGGTTGCGCTTGGCGATGATCGACCATGCCCACATGCTGGATGGCGATCGCCATCTCGAGTCGTGTGGCGTCCTTACAGATGTAGCCCGCGGCCCCGTTGGCAACGGCCGTCGCCACTGCCTGCGGATCATCGCCGGCCGTCAGCATCACGATCCGTACCGTGGGGTCGGAATGCAAGAGGCGCCTGGCGCACTCCAGCCCACTCATCCCCGGCATCCGCACATCGAGGAGTACAAGGTCCACGCGCTCGTTCATCAACCTGGCCACGGCCTCGTCGCCGCTGGCCGCCAGAGTGACGCTGCCCACGCCCGACAGACTGCCGACCATGCGGCGTAGTCCATCACGCACCGCGGGCGCGTCATCGACGATCAACACCGACGTCACTGGACACCTCCTCGAAGGACTTCTGACCCCCTATCGGCGGATACGCGAGATTGCTTGAACCCCCCGCGGTAGCCAGCCTCAGGAAGCCTCTCGGTGCAGGGCCACGATGTCGGCTCGAGCATCCCAGCGGTTGGCCAGTTGGCCCGTGAGTCCCTCGCGCAGAGTGTCGATGATGGCGCTCGCCGCCACGAAATGCGTGTGCGCCGATCGCTCGTCGGTGTCCTTCAGCAGCGCCGCCAGCACTGCGTGGGCGGGCCATGCCACCGCAAGGAATCCCATCGCGGTGCTGAGCACCAGACAACGTTTGAGCAGCGGAACGGCCGCATCGCGCCGACCGGTCTCGATGTTCGCCACGGCGAGGAACAGCAGACTCTTGGCCACGTGACGCGGTGCGTTAGCCGCCTCAGCCGTTTCGAGCGCCGCCCGCGCGTGCGCAAGGGCATCCTCATACCGCGTTTCCAGCAAGGCAACTTCACAAGCGACCCATTCGACGCGAACCCGGTGGCGCCACCAAGTGGGCGCGCTGACGGGGTCGGCGGACACCCGTGCCAACAGGGAACGACCCTGCGCGAGCATCGTGGCTGCCGTCAGCGGATCCTGCATCCCCACCGCATCGGCGGCCAGCCCGGTCAGGGCTTCGATGGCAGCACCTGGCGTGGCCGCACTGGCCATCGCCTCCCGATCGTCTCGCAGCGCCAGATCGTGGCATCCCAGTTGGCGAAGCAGACTGGCTTTCAGCGACCGGGTCATCGAGTACTCGGGCGTGCCGATCGTGACCGTCTCTGTCCGGTCGAGTGCCTCACCGTACCTTCCGCAGGCGCCGAGCGCCACCGCCCGCAGCCATACGGCGTAGACAGCCGATCGACCTGTCAGATCGTCGAGTTCGTCAAGAGCGGGAAGCGCTTCGTTGACAGCGCCGTGGAACACCATCCACTCGCACTTCGCGAGTCCCGGGTGCGGCGTCATGCCTCAAGGCTATTCCTCACAAGTGACTGCGCACGAAATTCACGGCTTCGGATAACCCGGTCAGGTGAGGTGCAGGCCGGTCCCAGTGGGACCAGCCCGGCCCGGCAACCGCGAGCGCGGGTCTGGGTCGCAGCGCCGGCAGTTCTGCGAATCCGGACTCATCGGCATTCTCCGGAATGTGCGACCACAAGATGATCACGCTGGGGCGCAGTCGCCGGGTGGCGTCGGCCAGCGCCGTGGCGGGCGTGCGAGCGGTCAGCAACTCCACCCCGATCCCGTGTTCCGCCAGAGCAGCTCGAAGCGCGTACAGCGGAAGGACGTGGTCCTCGGTCGCGGTGGCGGCCAGCAACACGCCTTCGCGTTTGACATGGGTGTCCAAGAACAACCCCGCGGTGACGGCATCGGACAGAACGTGCTCCACCTCGACGCCGAGGTGCTTCTCCTCCCATTGCGCCCCGGCCCGCTGCAGAACCGGGACGACCAGGTCTCCCCACGTGCTGACCACTCCGTATCGGCTCACGTTGTCCGCCACGATGTGGGCACAACGCTGTCCGTCCAGGGCCTTCGCGGCCATCCACAGGGACCGTACGGCCCCCGACCCGCACTCACCGCCGGTGCCCTCGACAAATCGAGTGGGCTCCGGGGCACTGGCCAGGACCTGCCCGGCCGCGTCTGCCACCGGCATCCCGGAGCGCATCAGCCGCTGCATCGCTACCAGGCGGTCCACGTCCTCGGGGGAATAGCGGCGATGGGACCCCTCGCTGCGAGCCGATGGTTCAAGCCCGTAACGCCTTGCCCAGGTGCGCAGCGTGGCCGGGGAGATCCCCAGTTGTCGGGCGACCGCGCCCGCCGACAACGTCACCGTCTCCGCAACCACCTGTCGAGTCTTACGCGGATCAGTGGTTCACGCACACTTTCGCTCAGCGAGAACAGAGTATTGACACGCTTTTGAAACGATAATAGTTTGATGGTCAACGAACCTACGAGGAGTCACCATGGCGGAGCTATCCAGGCTTCCTGGCACCAACACCGACCACTGGGATTGGCAGATGAACGCCGCCTGCCGTGACGAGGAGTCCGCCAAGTTCTTCCATCCCGAAGGCGAACGCGGCGCGGCCCGGATAGTCCGCACGAACCGCGCCAAAGCCATCTGCGCCGAATGCCCCGTGCGCCAGGCCTGCCTCGATCACGCGATCGCCGTGCGCGAGCCGTACGGCATCTGGGGAGGCCTCGGTGAGGACGAACTCGCGGCCTTGTACCAGCAGCGCAAACTGCAGATCGCCGTATAGACCACTTCCCGGTCGCCAGCAGCCCCTCCCCTGGCGGCGACCACGACGAAGGCCCCGGGTACAGCACCCGGGGCCTTCGCGGCACTCATGGTCTAGACGTGACCGTGGTGGTGCGAGTGACCGTGACCGTGGTCGTGGTCCAGGTCCTCCTCTTCCTCCTCGGGTTTGTCCACCACGAGGGCCTCCGTCGTCAGCAGCATCGCCGCGATGGACCCCGCGTGCTCGACTGCGGAGCGGGTGACCTTGACCGGATCGATGACACCATCGGCGACGAGGTCATGGTACTCACCGGTCGCAGCGTTGAATCCCTGCCCGAGCGGCATGTCGGCCACCCTGGCCGCCACGACGTCCCCGGACACGCCGGCGTTGGCCGCGATCCAGAACAGCGGGGCGCCCAGCGCCTTGCGAACGATCCGGAACCCTGCCAGTTCGTCGTCACCGTCGGCGATCGAGTCATCGAGGGCGTCCACCGCATGCAGCAGCACGGAGCCGCCACCTGCCACGATGCCTTCCTCGACGGCAGCACGCGTGGCCGCCACCGCGTCCTCGACCCGGTGCTTCTTCTCCTTGAGTTCCACCTCGGTGTGGCCACCGACCTCGATGACACATACGCCACCCACCAGTTTCGCGAGCCGCTCCTTCAGCTTCTCCCGATCCCAGTCCGAGTCGCTCTCTTCGATCTCCGACCGGATCTGCTGGATACGGTCCTCGATGGCCGACTGCTCCCCCTTGCCGTCCACAATCGTGGTCTCGTCCTTGGTGATCAGAACCCGGTGGGCCGAGCCGAGCACCTCGGTGCCGATCTGGTCGAGCTTCATCCCCAGTTCGGCGGTGACCACTTCACCGCCGGTCAGCACGGCCATATCCTGCAGCATCGCCTTGCGGCGCTCGCCGAAAGCCGGAGCCTTCACCGCTGCCGAGGAGAACGTCCCGCGGATCTTGTTCACGACCAGCGCGGACAGAGCTTCGCCGTCGACGTCCTCGGCGATGATCACCAGCGGCTTGCTGGTCTGCATCACCTTTTCAAGCAGCGGCAGGATCTCGTTGAGCGCCGACACCTTGCCCTGCACCAGCAGAATCGAGGGGTCGTCCAGAACCGCTTCCATCCGCTCGGTGTCGGTGACGAAATAGGGAGAGATGTATCCCTTGTCGAACTGCATCCCCTCGGTGAAGTCAAGGGCCAGCGCGGTGGTCGTGGCCTCCTCGACCGTGATCACACCGTCCTTGCCGACCTTCTCGAAGGCATCTGCAATGAGCTGCCCGATCTCGGCGTCCTGAGCGGAGATCGTCGCGACCTGCGCGGTCTCCTCAGCGCCTTCGACGGGTCGTGCGGCGCCGGCGAGGAACTGCGACACCTGTGCGATCGCCGCGTCCATGCCGCGCTTCACACCCATCGGCGAGGCGCCCGCAACCACCAGACGCACGCCTTCGGCGACCATGGCCTGCGCCAGGATCGTGGCGGTGGTGGTGCCGTCGCCGGCCACATCGTTGGTCTTCGTCGCGACCTCTTTGACCAACTGCACGCCCAGGTTCTCGTACGGGTCGGTCACCTCGATCTCACGAGCGATCGTCACGCCGTCATTGGTGATGGTGGGTGCGCCCCACTGCTTGTCCAGGACGACGTTGCGCCCCTTGGGTCCGATGGTCACGCGCACCGCGTCGGCGAGGGTGTTGACCCCGCGCTCGAGCGCCTTGCGGGCCTCGGCGTCGAATTCCACAATCTTGGCCATATCGTTCCTTTGCTAGTTGGATGCGCGAAGCCCCTGCGACCGCCCGGGTTGCGGGGGTCCCAGGGGCTTCGACGCGCCGAACAGGACGGACTACTTCTCCACCACTGCCAGCACATCGCGTGCTGACAGGATGAGGTAGTCCTCACCGTCGAACTTGATTTCAGTGCCGCCGTACTTCGAGTACACGACAACGTCACCCACGCTGATGTCCAGCGGGATGCGCTTCTCGCCCTCGTCGTCGAAACGGCCCGGGCCCACCGCGAGGACTTTGCCCTCTTGCGGCTTCTCCTTGGCCGTGTCCGGGATGACCAGGCCAGAGGCCGTGGTCTGCTCTGCGTCCAGCGGCTGCACGAGGATGCGGTCCTCGAGCGGCTTAATGGCGACCGACACGGTCTACCTCCCCATTTTGGGATCGAAAACGGACAGTTCAATTTGGTGCTTCTGCTGTACTGCGGGTCTTGTGCCACCCCAAGCGTCGCGGTCCCGGAGCAACTCCAACCAGTTAGCACTCACAGCGGGCGAGTGCTAATTCAGACAGTAATAGCGATTAGCACTGTCGTCAAGAGAGTGCTAATCGGCGGCGGGTTTCGATCCGGCCGGTGGGGGTCCCGTTCCCGTTCGGCATATTGAGCGCCATCCACCCTGACGCGAACTTGAAGGCCTAGCCCGAACATGCTCGGGTACCCGGTTGCCGCAGGAGTTGGCCGCGAGGTTAGAGAATGGTCGCGAGGTTAGAGATCGTGCACGAGGTTAGTGAACGCACGTGTGGCTTCTCTAACCTCGTGCACATTCTCTAACACGAGCGATCTCCGCCCGGCATTTTCCCGCCTGAACGCCGCGGCCGACCACGTCCATGGACCTCTAACACGAGCGATCTCCGCCCGGCATTTTCCCGCCTGAACGCCGCGGATGCTAGCGCGAGGACCATTGGGACCGAGGGGGCGGACACCTTGCTCGCCGCGGGCCCCGAGCCTCAACGCCCCGGTTCGGGCAAGGTGGCACCAGGGAAGTGACGCCCTGTTGCGGCCGATTGGAGTTGAGCGTGGACGTCTCGTGGCTGACCAGCGAGGAGGGTCGCGAGGCGATTGCCGCACTGGCCGATGTGGACCCGCTGCACGCCCGGTCCCGGTTCCCGCACCTGCGACCCGATCAGATCAACGCAGCCCTGTCGCAGGCCCGTCACCGGCCGCCTGATTTCCCCTTGTCGCTGGTGACCGTCGACGGCGTGCAGCAGGCGAGTCCGGTGGCGGTGGCGCAGCGGCGTGCGCAGCGGCTGGCCGAGTCGGGGGTCACCACGGTGATCGACGCCGGATGCGGAATCGGGATGGACTCTTGGGCCTTCGCCCGGGCCGGGTTGCGGGTGCTCGCGTACGAGCTCGATCCGACGACCGCCGACGTGGCGCGGGCCAATCTGGCGGGTCTGGACGTCGAAGTCGTCACCGGCGACGCCACAGCGAGCCCTCTTCCACCCGGCGCGCTGTATGTCGATCCCGCACGTCGTCGCACGCACCAGGACGCGGCCGGCCGGCCGTTGCGGATCCGCGATCCCGAGCAGTGGCGACCCGCCTGGTCCTGGGTCGTTGATCAGGCCCGCCACCGGGAGGTGGTGGCCAGGATCCGGCCGGGCTTCCGTGACGTCCCTGAGCAGGCGGAGTGGCACTGCAGCTCCATCGGTCGACGACTGGTGGATGCCACCGTGTGGTTCCCCCCGCTGGCACGCACCGCCAGTCGCGCGAGCGTCCACGACGGCGGCTCCTGGCACGAACTGAGCACTCCTGTTGCCCAGGCGGCCGCCGGACCAGTGGGCCGGTACGTGATCGATCCGGATCCCGCCATCGTGCGCGCCGGGCTGGTGACGAACGCGGCGCACCTGGCCGACGGCCACCTCCTCGACCCGTACCTCGCCTTCGTCACCTGCGATACCACTGCGCCCGCCTGGCTGGGCCGCTGCATGGAGGTCGTGGAACAGGTGCATCTCAAAGGGATCGGGACCGCGTGCCGTCGCCGCGGTTGGAGAACCGCCACGCTTTGGGCTCGGGGCTTCCAGCGACCCCCCGACATCGGAGTGCCACCCGGAAACGATGCAGTCGTGGTTGCTGCGAGGCTGGGGGCGAGTCGATCGAGTGTGGCCTGGCTCGGCATTCCCGTGCACTGACGTGAACCGGCAACAGCCACCGGGATCCGGCTACCGTCTCTTGGCATGACTTCCCGACGCATGGCGCTGGCTGCCATCACTTGCACCGCACTCTTGGTCGCGCTGGGGGTCGGTGGAACTGCCACGGCCGGCACTGCGAAGCCCTCGCCAGGCGCGGCCGCAGCGAAGATGAACACCGGCAAGGCGCCCTGCAAGAAGTTGCCCGACCTAAAGGGCAAGAAGCCCGGGCAGCTACTCAAATACAAGGAACTCAAGGTCGATCCCAAGGTCCTGAGCGGCGCCCGCATGTTCCGCGTCCTGTACACGACCTCCGGGGTAGATGAGAAGGACGTGCAGGCCACCTGCGGTCTGGTGGTCCTGCCCAGCAAGAAGCAGGGCCGCACCAACGAGATCGTTGCGTACGCGCACGGCACCATCGGCATGCACCAGTCCTGCCAGCCGTCGAACGATCCGAAGGCCTTCATCGGCCCAGGGCTCGGGGCCATCTCCTACGGAACCGGGAAGTACGCGGTCCGGGGGAAGTCCGAGAACGGGATCATGCAGGGACTGATCGATGCCGGGCGGATGGTCACCGCGACCGACTACTACTCGGGCCTGGGCGAGCCAAAGTCCGCGCAGCAGAGCTACGTGCTCGGCCTGCCCGCAGGCGCAGCGGTGCTGGACAGCACTCGCGCCGGAATCCAACTGGTCGCCGGACTGCAGCGGGGCAAGGACCCGAAGTCCTGGAAGGTGGCCACCTGGGGGATCTCGCAGGGCGGCCACGGCGCTTTGTGGGCCGCTCAGCTGGCCAAGGACTACTTCAGCGCCACGAGGTTGAAGAAGGACCCGAGGATCAAACCCGTGGGCGTCGCCGCGATCGTGCCCGCCAGCTCTTTCGTGGCCACAGACGCCACCCCACCGGAGCTGGTCGGCCGCCACCTCGGCGACCTCGAGATGCACGAACCCGCGACGGTGGTCAACGGCCGACCGGTCGGCGTGATGGGTCCCTCGCTGTTCTCCTTGGTAGTCACCTCGTGGGACAAGTACCCGGGCACCGGCACACTTCGCGACGATGCCAAGTTCCCTGGATACCCCGCATCGGTCCCGCATCCCCAGATGGAGGACGTGCTCACAAAGCCGGGCGCGGGCAACGGGATCGCGGTAGCCGAGGGAATCTCAGCGGGGTGCCTGACCGCATCGTCGGCCCTGGCCACGCAGATCTACAACCAACCCGCGACCTACGGCTTCTTCATCCAGCCCGTCTGGGGTGGCCCGACCGGACCGGAGGGCGCGTGGCAGGGCCAACTGGACCGGACCTGTCTGGACCCGGCGACGCCGCAGACGCTGAAATCATGGTGCACCTGGCTGGAGTACAACATGCCCGGCCCGGACGGACGCAACCCCTTCAACAAGATCCCGAAACGGGCGGACGGGTCGAACGCCGACGTCCTGATTGCCGAGGGCATGGCGGACAACGTCGTCTGGTGCGTGAACGCGGGCAAGCGCGTCGCCGGGCCAGAGGACTGCATGGCCCGCCAGTTGTACGACTCCTTGGCGCCGGCCTGCGGCACCGCGAGCGTCCGGCTCGATCTGTTCGCAAAGACGAAGAAGTCACCCGCGACGCATGGCTCGACCGCCGGCCAGATCGCGGACAACGGCAAGGCGAAGTTCAAGGGGTCGCGGCTGGCGAAGTTCTTCAACGGCGCTTTCAAGGATTCGCTGAAGTCAGGGTGCATTGCGACAGTGGTCAACGGGTCGTAGGTCCGTCTGCCCCCGGTGTTACGGGAGGTCGGCCTGCCGTCGGCGATCCCCACGTCTGTGACGAAGGTGCGTCCCGAAGTCGCGCCTCGTGACGAAGGTGCGCCGGTCGCTGCCGGTCCGACCCCTCAACAACGTGACAATGCCGGCCCGCACACCGGCAACTTCGTAAGAGCGTCCGCACAGTTCACGTGTGGCTGCGTTCGCCGGGTCACGGCACGAGCGGCTCATCGACCGGCAGCGACGAGTCCGCGCCCAGCGACCAGCCCGAGACCGGCCGTCCCCGACTGACCATCTCCGCACCCAAGGCAGCGACCATGGCACCGTTGTCGGTGCACAGACCGGGCCGGGGAACCCGCAACCGGACCCCCGCCGCATCGCAGCGCTGCTCGGTCAGCGCCCGCAGGCGCGAGTTGGCCGCCACTCCCCCACCCAGGATCAAGGTGTCGGCCCCCGTGTCCCGACATGCCGCCACCGCTTTGGCGGAGAGCACATCCGCCACGGCCTCCTGGAACGAGGCCGCCACGTCAGCCACGTGCGCCTGCGGGTTCGCTGCCAGCCATCGCTTGACCGCTGTCTTGAGCCCGGAGAAGGAGTAGTCGTACTTGGCGTCCCGGGGACCGGTGAGACCGCGCGGGAAGGCGATCGCGCGAGGGTCGCCGGTCAGGGCGGCGTCATCGATCGCCGGGCCGCCGGGGAATCCCAGGCCCAGCATCCTGGCCACCTTGTCGAAAGCCTCCCCGGCGGCGTCGTCGATGGTGGAGCCGAGCGGCTCGACGTCGTCGGTCACATCGCCGACCCGCAGGATCGACGAGTGACCGCCGGAGGCGAGCAGCGCGACGCAGCCGTCGGGCAGCGGTCCGTGCTGGAGCTGGTCGACCGCCACATGCGCGGACAGGTGGTTAACGCCGTACAGAGGCTTGTCCAGCGCGATCGCCAGCGCCTTGGCCGCCGAGACCCCCACCACGAGCGCCCCTGCCAGCCCGGGCCCGGCGGTCACAGCGACCGCGTCGACGTCGCCCAGGCCGACTCCCGCTTCGTCGGCGGCCCGGCGCAGCATCGGGACCATCGCCTCGACATGCGCCCGGCTGGCCACCTCCGGGACCACGCCCCCGAAGCGCTCTTGCTCGGCGACGCTGGATGCCACCGCGTTGGCCAACAGTGTCGTACCCGACACGATGCCGACACCGGTCTCGTCGCATGAGGTCTCGATCCCCAGCACCAACGGGCTCATAGATCCAACCCCATCACGAGCGCGTCTGAGAAGTCCGGGTAGTACCGCGCGCGAAGGCGCACCTGATCGAACCCGCGACCCCGGTAGAGCGCAATCGCAGCCTCGTTGTCCGCTTTGACCTCCAGGTGCATACGCCGGCACCGCTGCGCCCTGGCATGGTGGACAAGGTGGTCCAGCAGTTGCCGGCCGAGCCCCTGGCCCTGCGCCCCGGGTGCCACGGCGATCGTCTGGACGTCCGCGTCGGGAGGCATGAGCCACAGCCCCGCGTACGCCCGCACGTCCTCCTCGGTGCGGCCGGCAACCACGTAGTACCGGTCGTCGCGGGCGAGTTCCCCCCAGAAGGACTCGGGTGGCCACGCAGTCGCACTGAAGACCCGGCGTTCGATACCGATCACCCGCTCGAGGTCCCACCACTTCATCGGACGGATCATCGCCTTCATGGGCGGATCATCGCTGTGGCTTCGCGTCGGGTTCCCGCAGGTACCAGGGCTGGGGGGGAAACTCGGCAGGCACGTCCACCAGGTCGGCGGCGTCCAGCACGGCCAGTTCTCCCAGATCCGGATAGCGCTGGACGGCGGGACCGACCACCGGAACCCCTGGCCACCGCAGGGCCACATCCGACGGCGGTAGGACCACCGGCCCCTCAACCCGATGGCCCTTTTCATATCGCGCCGCGAAGACTTCCCGGCGACGGGCGTCGGTCACCACGACGGCATCACCCGCGACGTGCCCGAGCCCGTCCAGCGAACACACTCCCGCCACCGGCACGCCGAGCGCCTCCGCCATCGTCACGGCGGTCACCACCCCCACCCGCAAACCGGTATAGGGGCCGGGACCCACGCCCACCACGATCGCGGAGATCCGGTCCACGTCCGGGGCCACCTGACGGATCAGATCCGCGAGGTGTTCGGCATGTCCGGTAGGCGCCTCTACGCAGGCCGAACGCCCGTTGAAAGCGACCGTGCAGTTGGCCGTCGAGGTGTCCATCACCAGCAGGCTCACAGCGGAACCTCCCGGCCGACGCCGGTGATCGTCACGACCCGCCGGTCCCCGTCGGATGCGATGTCCACATGCAGTCGCCGCTCTGACAGCCCCTCGGCGCGCCCGTGGCCCCACTCGACACACACCACCGCGTCTGGGGCATCGAGGTCCAGGTCCTCGAACTCCTGCGGGCTGCTCAGCCGGTACGCATCGGCGTGGACCAGATCGGGTCCCCCCACGACGGAAGGATGCCTGCGCGCGATGACGAATGTCGGGCTCGTGATCGGCCCCCGCACCCCGAGCCCCTCACCCACTCCGCGCATCAGGGTGGTCTTGCCCGCACCGAGCTCGCCGGTCAGCAGGACGACGTCGCCGGCCCGCAGCCGCATGCCGAGCAACCGCCCCAATTCGACCATCGCCTCGGCCGAGTCCACCTCACGCGTCACGATCGGTGAATGCAAGGCGCCTGATCCCTTCCGTGATCTGTTCGGCCCGTTCCAGCTGGATCATGTGCCCCGTGCCGGGAAGCACGGACAGTGCCGCATCCGGCAGTGCCTGCACGATCCGCCTCGAGTGGGATGGCGGGGTGAGAACGTCCACGTCGCCACAGACGACAAGCGCCGGGACGCCGTGGAACCTCTTGAGCGCCTCGGACTTGTCGTGTGCGAGCAGGGTGGGCAGGAAATCCACGGCCGTGTCCATGGAGGTGCCATTGAGCATCTGCACGGTGAACTGGTTGAGCGAGTTGGGAGCGCCCGGGCCGAAGCTGACGTGCTTGGTCACGGCGAAATTCAGGTCGGTGTAACGCACGCGCTGCACCCAGGGCCCGGTTCGGACCCGACCCGGGCTGGCTCCGGCGATCGCGTCCTGGGCAAGGCCGGCGATCGGGGCCGGCAAACCCAGGAAATCGCCGGACAGCTGCCCGGAACTCGTCGCCACGAAACCGACACCGGCGAAGCGTTCGGCGATGGTCTCGGGGAACTGCGCAGCGAGCGCCATGATCGTCATCCCGCCCATCGAATGTCCCACCACCGTGACCGGACCGTCGGTGAATCCGTTGATGACCCACTGCAGATCGCGGCCGAGCTGGTCGATCGTGTTGTTCTGCGCCGGCCCACGCTCACTTCGGCCGTGGCCGCGCTGATCCCACAGGACCAGGTTCGCCTCACCTCGCAGCGCCTTGCGCTGGAAATGCCAGCTGTCCTGGTTCAGGCAGTACCCGTGGCCCATGACGATGGTCGGGGCGCCGGGGTGGTCCGCCGGATGCACCTCCACGTACAACTCGGTCCCGTCGTCGGCCCGCAGCCAGTGCGGCTCCCCGCGCACCGACCCGAACGGCTCGTCCTTCGTGGGGTCGTCACGCCATGGCTTGCGCACGGCCAGCTGCTCGGCGGCGACCCCGGCGACCAGACCCGCGGCGAGGGCCACCAGCGCCTTCATGCCTGCTCCCCGAGGTAGACCCGTGGCACCCGCGGGCCCAAACGGGTGACGATCTCGTAACCGATCGTCCCGGTGACTTCGGCCCAGTCCTCCGCCAACGGGATGCCCGCCTCGCCAGAGCCGAACAGCACCACCTCGTCGCCCTCGGCCGCCGGGTCCGACCCCAGGTCGAGCACGAACTGGTCCATGCAAACGCGCCCGGCGATCCTGCGCCGTTTGCCCGCTGCGAAAACCGGCCCGGCGTTGGTGGCGTTCCGAGGAATCCCGTCGGCATACCCCAACGGGATCACCGCCGTCGTGGCGTCATGCGCCAGTCGGTACACGTGCCCGTAGGACAGTCCGTGGTCGGCCGGCAGTTCCTTGACCACGGCCATCCGGGCCGCCAGGGTCATGACCGGTCGCAACCCCAACTGCGCGGGTGTTCCCATCGACGCACCAGGACTCACCCCGTACATGGCGATGCCGGGACGCACCATCGTGAAATGTGCTTCGGGCAGCGCAAGAGTGGCCGCGGAGTTCGCGAGGTGCAGGTGCTCCGGCTCGACACCGGCGGCCGCCGCCACTGCCACTGCCTGCCCGAAGCGCTCGACCTGTGCCGTGTTCAAGGGGTTCCGCGGGTCGTCGGCCACTGTGAAATGCGACCAGATCCCCACGATCTCCAGATCTCCGGAGTCCTGTGCCGCCTTCGCCTGTTCGATCTGCGAGGGCCAGAGCGCGGGCGGACATCCGGCCCGGCCCAGTCCGGTGTCGACCTTCAGATGGATCCGGGGCCGCCTGGCCGTCACCCGGGAAGCCGCGACCACTCTGGCCAGCGCGTCCGGTGTGGACACGCCGACGTCGATGTCGGCCTCCAGCACCGCTTCCCACGGGTCGTCGGGCACCGCCAGCCAGGACAGGATGGGTCCGCGGTCACCGGCCTGCCGCAACTCCAGCGCCTCGTCGAACAACGCGACGCCCAGCCACTCGGCGCCACTGCTGCGCGCCGCCCGCGCCATGGGCAGCAGTCCGTGACCGTACGCGTCGGCTTTGACGATCGCCATCTGCAGGCTCTCCGGGGCAGCCCTTCGCAGCGTTTCGAGATTGTGCGCGAAGGCGCGCAGGTCGATGCGGGCCTCGGCGCGTGTCACGTGTTCAATCGTAGTCGGCCAGGTAACGTGCGTCGCCGGACTGCGCTTGCGGCGGCTGGCGGCGGAGTCACCCGCGTGCCCGGATCAATCCCAGGTCGTGCGGCACACGGGCATGATTGTGACGAAGGTGCTGGGCAGTTGCCGCCCTTGTGACGAAGGTGCGCGGTCCCCCCCTTCGCCGACCCCGCACCTTCGTCACAATCCAGGGTTGGACCCCGCAACTTCGTCACAATCGGTGTACGAGTGGAGTTTCACCTCAGGGAGCCGGCAGCACATCAGCGGACCCGGCCCAGGCCACCGCCTCCCGGACCTTGTCGGCGATGTCCAGGCTGGTCGCGGGGAAGCGGGCCAGCACCCCTGCCTGCCCGTGGATGAGGGCCGCACACGCAGCGATCTCGGCGATCTCCACGAGGTCCGCATCCCTGCCGACGAACGCGCGGGCGAGCATGCCGCCCACCAACCCGGACAGCACATCGCCGCTGCCGGCAGCGGCCAGATTCGGGCTGCTGTGGGTGTTGATGAAGACGTTGCCTGCCGGTTCGGCCACCACAGTCACGGCCCCTTTGAGCAGGACCGCCACGCCCAACTGTTCCGCAGCACCGCGTACTGCCGAGATCCGGTCATCACCGCTGCCGAACCCCAACCGCGCGAACTCGCCCTCGTGGGGGGTGATCAGCACCGGGCCGGCGGCGGCCTTCCCGAGTGCCTCCGCGTCGAGGACGGTCGGCTTGCCGGATGCCAGCGCGGTGCGCACGGCCTGTGTGAGGCGCTGCTCATCGGCGAGACCCGGTCCCACCACATACGCATCCGTGCGGCCTTCCGCGTGAACCACGTCCGGGAAGCCCGCGACCTCGGAACGCACCATGCCCACGTCCGAGTGCCGGGCTCCAGCTGTGCACAACTGGCCGGCGCCCGGGTATTGCTGTGAACCGGCGGCGACACTGACCACACCACGGGTGTACTTGTGGTCCCACAAACCAGGGGTGGGCACGTGGCGGGCCGCATCACGGCGCTCCACCACGTGGCAGGTGGCGGGCGGCAGGGTCGCGTCCAGCCCGATGTCGACCAGGTGCACCTGCCCGCAGACATCGGGTCGCAGCACGACACCGGGCTTGAGCGTGCCGAATGTGACGGTGTGATCGGCTTTCCAGATCTCCCCCGGCACGTCCCCGGTGTCCGGCTGCAATCCGCTGGGAAGATCCACCGCGACCGTGAGTTCACCCTCGACCACGTCGCGGATCGCGACCGCGTTCTCGCGTAACGGCCCGGAACCGCCTATGCCGACCACGGCGTCGAGCACCACATCGGCGCGGCGCGGATCCCGCACGCGGGCGCCCTCCCGCAGCGCCGCCCGCAGGCCCTGCGGGTGCAACGTGTCCGATGTGGCCACGATGTCGACCGACACCCCCCGGCGCGCCAATTGTGAAGCGGCGTACAGGGCATCGCCCCCGTTGTTCCCGGATCCGGCGACCACACACAATCGAATGCCCGCCACCGCACCGAAGGTCTGCCGGATGAGTCTGCCGGTGGTCACCGCCAGGCCAGTGGCAGCCCGCTGCATGAGGGCGCCATCGGGCATCTGTGCCATGAGCGCTTCTTCGGCCTGCCGGATCGTGGGCACATCGTGGACCGGTCGCATGCCCCTATCGTGGCCGATGGCCGCCGCTGGTGTCGCGCAACCCGGCGGAGGTGGCCCCCGCCTCCGGTTCTTCCCTCTGCCTCGAGCGGCTAGCCCTTGAAACGCGGGAAGGCCTTGCGGCCGCTGTAGACCGCGGCGTCGTCGAGCTCCTCCTCGATCCGCAGCAGCTGGTTGTACTTGGCCACCCGTTCGGACCGGGCCGGCGCGCCCGTCTTGATCTGGCCGCAGTCGGTGGCTACCGCCAGGTCCGCGATGGTGGTGTCCTCGGTCTCACCCGAGCGGTGACTCATCATGCAAGTGAAGCCGGCGCGGTGCGCCATGTTCACCGCGTCCAGGGTCTCCGTCAGCGAGCCGATCTGGTTGACCTTCACGAGCAGCGCGTTGGCAGCGGACTTCTCGATGCCGTCCACGAGGCGCACCGGATTCGTCACGAACAGGTCGTCGCCGACGATCTGCACCCGGTCGCCGATGTGGGCGGTCAGCTCGATCCAGCCCGGCCAGTCGTCCTCGGACAGCGGGTCCTCGAGCGAGACCAGCGGGTAGCTGTCCAGCAGCGACGCATAGTACTCGGCCATCTCGGCACTGGTCTTGGAACCGCCCTCGAACTTGTAGCTACCGTCGGCGAAGAACTCGGTCGCGGCGGCGTCGAGGGCGAAGGCGATGTCGCTGCCGAGGGCCAACCCGGCCGATTCGACGGCTTCGGAGATCAGGTCGAGGGCATCCCGGTTGCTGGGCAGGTCCGGGGCGAAACCACCCTCGTCGCCGAGCCCGGTGGACAGGCCGCGCTTCTTGAGCACCGACTTGAGCGAGTGGTACACCTCCGCGCCCATGCGCAGCGCAGTGGTGAAGTCCTCCGCGCCGACGGGGGCGATCATGAACTCCTGGATGTCGACGCCGGTGTCGGCGTGCGCACCCCCGTTCACGATGTTCATCATCGGCACCGGCAGGACGTGCGCCGACGGACCGCCGAGGTAGCGGAACAGCGGCAGGTCGGCGGACTCGGCGGCGGCGCGCGCCACAGCCAGCGAGACCCCGAGAATGGCGTTGGCCCCCAGCCTGCTCTTGTTCGGCGTGGCGTCGAGGTCGATCATCAACTGGTCGATGAGCCGCTGTTCGGAGGCTTCGATGCCCTCGACCTCACTGGCGATCACATCCTCGACCGCGGCGACCGCCTCCAGGACCCCCTTGCCCCCGTAGCGTTGCCCACCGTCGCGTTTCTCGGACGCCTCGAAGGCACCTGTGGACGCCCCGCTGGGCACTGCCGCCCGCCCCAGGGAACCGTCGTCGAGGCCCACCTCGACCTCCACCGTCGGGTTTCCCCGCGAATCCAGAATCTCGCGCGCAATGACTGCCTCGATCAGGGCCACAATTCCTCCTTGGGTTGCCTGACGTGAGCCTATCGGGCCGGCCTGTCGGCGCACACCGGCGCGTCAGTTCGCATCACCGGCGCCAGGTCGGGTCTCGGCCGGAATCCACGGCGTCGGCCGTGGCGTCTACCGGGCAGCCGGGCACCGGGCCCGACCACCTGTCTCACGATTGACGACGGGCTTCCCACTACCCGGAGGGTCGCGGGATTCGCTGTCTTCGAGGACACCACCGACCCCGGGGGCCCAGGGTTGTGACGAAGGTGCTGGCCCGCCCGGCCGCTGTGTTACGAAGGTGCGGGGTTCACCCGGCGCGAACCGCGCACCTTCGTGACACTCCGGGCCTGAAACCCGCAACTTCGTCACACATGGTGCGCGCAGATCAGGCACCCGATTCATGCCGCAGGATCTGCGCACGCAGTCCGATAGCAGCCATGCGGGTCGCCGCGTCGGCATCCCCGCCCCGCAAGCGATCAGCCGCGATCAGCCCCAGGATGGCCTCTCCCACGTCCATGTGTTCGAGCAACTCGACCAGGCGCGGATCCGGGGCAGGAACCGTCACCCCGCCCTTTTCCGCTCGGTGCAGCAGTTTCTCGATCAACGGGATCGCCGGCATGGCCATCGGAACCCCATCGGTGACCGAGGTCCGTCCCTTCTCACGCCGCTTGCGCTCGAACCAGGCCGCTTCCACATCGTCGGCGGTCTCTGCGGATTCGGTGCCGAACACGTGCGGGTGCCGCGCGATCAGCTTCTCGGCGATCCCGCCCGCCACATCGTCGATGGTGAACGGCTGCTCGGCCTCCTCGCCGATCCGGGCGTGGAAGACCACCTGCAGCAACAAGTCGCCGAGTTCCTCGACCAACCCGTCCCGGTCGTCGGCATCGATGGCCTCTATGGTCTCGTAGGTCTCCTCGACCAGGTACTGGACCAATGACGCATGTGTCTGCTCGGCATCCCAGGGACAGCCGCCCGGGGACCGCAGCCGGTCCATGACAGCGACGAGTTCAAGCAGGCGGTCGCCCGTGGTCACTGCTGTTGCTGGAGTTGGGCCAAGGGGTCGGCAGCCGACCCGACTGGGGAGGACAGATCATCGGGCAGCGCTCCGACCGACAACTGCTGGGGGTCCCAGGTGCCGAACCGGGGGCTGATCTCCGGGCGCATCTCCTCTGCGAGTTGCTGCACCTGCACCAGCAGTCCCGATTGGCCGCTCGGGTCGTCACCGGTGATCGTGTACTTGCTCATCTCCTCGATCAGCAACGAGGTACGGACGGCGTCGGGGATCTGGTCGGGAAGGACGCCCGACTGTAATGCGCCCTGCTCCAGTGCGTCCGTCCCGCCCGCATTCTTGGTCTCATCGGCGATCGCGCTGTCCACCGCGCCCTGGGTCACGTCGATGTTCTTGCGGGCGGCCAACTCGTCGACCAATGCGGAAACGACCCACCGCGACAGGATCGCCTGCGAGACCTGCGCGCTCTCCGGGATTCCGAGCTTCTCGGTGAGTTGCGAGGTGGTGTCTGACAGGTCGGCGTCCGTGAGCCGCTGTTCGCCGACAACTGCCGCCGATCCGGACAGTGTGGGACCACATCCGACCAGCCCCAGACCCGCTATGAGCAACACCGGGATCCACCGCTTGACCGACACGCCTACTCCCTCAAGGTGTCCTGCAATACCGACTCGATCAGCCTACGCGCCCACTCCAGCAATGCGTGGTCGACCAGCGGTTTGGCCCCGAAACCCGGCTCCGCCGGCCGGGGCACGAGCACGGTTCCCGACGCCGCCTTGTACAGACTGCCGGGGTACAGGCGGCTCAGTCGCAGCGTGCGGCTCTCCGGCAGGCGGACCGGCGCCAGCCGTATCCGGGTGCCCGCCAAGACGATCTCGGTGATCCCCGCGGACCGGGCAAGCAGCCGCAGCCGCGCGACCTCGACCAACACGGTGACCGGTTCCGGCAACGGGCCGTAGCGGTCGATCATCTCCTCGACAAACTCGACCACGCCAGCCTCACTGTCAGCCTGCGCCAGAGTCGTGTAGGCCATCAGCCGCAGCCGTTCGTCGCTGACGTAATCGTGCGGCAGGTGGGCATTGACCGGGAGCTCGATGCGGACCTCGGGCACTTCCTCCTCGCGCTCCCCGCGCTCGGCGGCCAGTGCCTCCCCGACCATCCGCACATACAGGTCGAAGCCGATATCGGCGATGTGCCCGGACTGCTCGCCACCCAGCAGATTGCCCGCACCGCGGATCTCGAGGTCCTTCATCGCCACGGCCATCCCGGAGCCGAGATCGGTGTGGGCGGCGATGGTTTCCAAGCGGTCGTGCGCCGTCTGGGTCAGTGGCTTCTCCGGGGGATACAGGAAGTATGCGTACGCACGCTCGCGACCCCGTCCGACCCGCCCGCGCAGCTGGTGCAACTGCGAGAGCCCGAAGGCTTCGGCATGGTCGACGATCAGTGTGTTCGCGTTGGGGATGTCCATCCCCGACTCCACGATGGTCGTGCAGACCAGGACGTCGATGCGACCCTCCCAGAAGTCGACCACGGTCTGCTCCAGCGCCGCCTCCGGCATCTGGCCGTGGGCGTAGGCGATCCGCGCCTCGGGCACCAACTCGGACAACTTCGACGTCACCCGGTGGATCGACTCGACCCGGTTGTGGATGAAGAACACCTGTCCGTCCCGCATGAGTTCACGGTGGATCGCCGCCGCGATCTGCCGGTTGTCGTAGGGGCCGACGAAGGTCAGCACCGGCAGCCGGTCCTCGGGCGCGGTCTGGATCGTGGAGATCTCCCGGATCCCCGTGACGGCCATCTCGAGGGTGCGCGGGATCGGCGTGGCCGACATGCTCAGCACATCCACCGCGGTCCGCAGCGCTTTGATGTGCTCCTTGTGCTCCACGCCGAACCGCTGCTCCTCGTCGACGATCAGCAGGCCCAGCTTCGGGATACGGGTCTTCGGGCTGAGCAGCCGATGGGTCGCGATGACGACGTCGATGCTGCCGTCGGCCAGTCCCTCCAGGATGCGCTTGGTCTCAACCTCGCTCTGGAACCTCGACAGCGCCTCCACCCGGATCGGGAACGATCCGTAGCGCTGCGTGAAGGTCTTGTGATGCTGCTTGACCAGCAGGGTCGTGGGTACCAGCACCGCCACCTGCATACCGTCCTGCACCGCCTTGAACGCCGCCCTCACCGCGATCTCGGTCTTCCCGAAACCGACGTCCCCGCAGATCAGGCGGTCCATCGGGACCGGCTTGCGCATGTCGGCCTTGACCTCGTCGATGGTGACCAACTGATCGGGTGTCTCCTGATACGGGAAGGCATCCTCCAGTTCGCGCTGCCAGGGGGTGTCCGGGCCGAACTCGTGGCCCTTGGTCGCTTGCCGGGCGGCGTACAACTTGACCAGCTGGGCGGCGATCTCGCGCATCGCCCGTTTGGCCCGGGACTTGGCCTTCTGCCAATCCGCGCCCCCGAGCCGGTGCACCGCTGGCGCCTCACCGCCGACGTAGCGGGTGACCTGGTCGAGTTGATCGGTGGGCACGTACAGACGGTCGGCCGGTTGGCCGCGCTTGCTGGCGGCATACTCGAGGACCAGGTACTCGCGGACTGAACCGGCCACTGTCCGCTGGGTCATCTGCACGTAGCGGCCCACCCCGTGCTGGTGGTGAACCACGAAATCCCCGGGTTTGAGCGTGAGCGGATCGAGGGCTTTGCGCCGCCGAGCGGGCATCTTCGTGACTGCGGCGGTGGTCGTGCCGGTCAGGTCGCGCTCGGTGATGAGAACGACGTCATCGGTGCTGAAGCCGTGCAGAAGGCGGGCCTTGGCGATGTGGACCACCGGGTCGAGCCCGGATTCCCCGAACAGCCGAACGGGCACGTCGTGAGCACCGAGCTGCTCGGCCAGGCGCTGGGCGGGACCCGTCGCCCCCAGCGCCACCACGACAGGCACGCCGGCAGCCACCGCCGCGCGTGCGTCGGTGGCCAGTGCTGCCACGTCGCCGCGGTAGACCGGCGCCGGTTTGAGGCCGGTAACGACCGTGCCCAGGGTCCCCAACCCGCTGATCGGCAGGTTCCGGCCCGAAGCCAGCGCGCCGAGGTCCTCCAGGTCCCGGTACGCCGCCTGGCTCAGATCCAGCGGCACGGAGTTGCCCACCGCCGCGTTGTGCCAGCCGGCCTGCAGGAACTCCTGAGAGGTCCGCACCAGGTCCACCGCCCGGGCCGCGATCCGCTCAGGCCCCACATTGATCAACGGCGTGCCCGCAGGCAGCAGTTCCAGCAGAGTCATCATGCGGTCTGCCAGCACCGGGGCCAGGCTCTCCATCCCCTCCACCGGGATCCCGGCGGCCAGATCCGTGAGCACATCCGCCACATGCGGGTACTTGTCGACCAGCGCAGAGGCGCGGCGCCGGACCTCGTCGGTGAGCAGGAGTTCGCGGCACAGCGGGATGGTGACCGCGGCCTGCCGATCCCCGATGCTGCGCTGGTCGGAGACCGCGAACCAGCGCAGCTGCTCCACCTCGTCGCCGAAGAACTCCAGACGGGTCGGATGATCCTCGGCAGGCACGAAGACGTCGATGATCCCGCCGCGCACCGCGAACTGTCCGCGCCGCTCGACCAAGGGCACTCGCTCGTACCCCGACCGCACGAGGAATCCCGCCACGGCTTCGAACCCGGCTTCGTCCCCGGCCGCCAGTGTGAGCGGCAACTCGCCGGGCAGATTCGCCGCGAACGGTTGCATCAGCGCCCGGACCGGCACGAGCAGGACCTGCGGCATCCTCCCGGCCGCGAGATCGGCGATGACTCCCATCCGCCGCCCGACGGTGTCGGCGGTCGGACTCAGCCGCTCGTGCGGGAGCGTCTCCCACGCCGGGAAGACCGTGGCCGTCCGCCCCAGATCCCGCAGGCAGTCCCTCAGGTCGTCCGCCTGCCTGCCCGTTGCAGTGATCGCCACGACGCTGCGATCCGAACAGACCCCGGCAAGCACCAGGGGCTCCGCCCCAGGGGTGACCGCCAGTTCGGCCCCGCCCTCAGAGAGTCCTTGAGCCCATCGGCTGACCTCGGGGAGTCCGCCGAGGCGCGCGACGACGTCGGCGAGGATCACGGGATCAATCCACGTCCGGGCGTACGTAGGCGATGACCTCCGGCCGGGCGATCACGATGTCGTCGACCCAAGGCGGACGCTTGTTGAATTCGATCGTCCGGCCGTCCAGATGGGTCCCGATCATGCCATGGTCCAGGGCGACCGCCAGCGGTGCAGCGGCGTCCCATTCCCAGAAACCGCCTTCGTTGAGGTATGCGTCCACCCGTCCGGCGAGCAGTTCGCCGACCTTGGCCCCCGCCGATCCGACGTAAACGAATTCGATCCCGTGCTCGGTCACCCCGTCGGCGGCCAGTCGCGCCGCGATCTCGTCGGTGCGTGCGACGAAATTCTCCGGTGGCCGTGAGCGTGACACGACGACCCGCAACGGGCGTTCGTGCAGCGCCCCGAATTCGGCAGCGCCCGTAGCGCCTGTGACGTACACCGCCTCCTGGGCCGGCAGGCTGAAAGCGGCGGCGGTGAATCCGCTGCCCGGCGCCCCGCGTTCCCACTTCGCGATCTGGACGGCCCAGTCGCCCCGACCCTGGCTGAACTCGTTGGTCCCGTCCAGCGGATCGATGATCCAGACCCGGTTAGCACCATCACGTTCCGAGGAATCGCGGGCCTCCTCCGACAGCACCGCATCGTCGGGTCGCTGACGACTGAGTTGATCGGCGAGAAAGGACTGCGCGGCTGCGTCGCCGGCATCCTTGAGTTCCCTGCGATGCTCCTTGTCAGCCGGGTCCACCGGGCCGAAATCGCGCCGCACGTCCAGCAGTAGACGCCCTGCCTCCAGCGCCAGTTCCTTGGCAAGCGCCGCGTCGGCTGTCAGGTCGTTCATCGGTACCCCTTATCGGTTGAATCGGGACTGGGTGGCGTTGAGCCCGTTGGCCATCAGGTACTCGGTGGCGTCGGCGGCCTCCTCGACCATCACCGCGACCTCGGGTCGTTCGGCGGTCCGGAAATTGGACAGGAGGAAATCAACCGGGTCCTGCCGACCGGGCGGACGCCCCACACCGCATCGCACCCGGTAGTAGTCACCGTGTCCTAACGACTTGCGGATACTGCGCAGGCCGTTGTGGCCGTTGTCACCGCCGCCGAACTTGACCCGCAGGGCCCCGAGCGGGATGTCCAGTTCGTCATGCACGACGACGAGGTTGTCGGCCTTGGTGAAGTCCAGCGCGGCCTTGACCGGTCCGCCGGACTCGTTCATGTACGTGCGGGATTTGAGCAGCAGCACACGGCAGTGAGCCGGGGTACCCACGAACGCGTGCCCCTCCGCGGTGTCCGCATGCGCCCTGCGGTGCCGGGCGAACGACACCCCCAAACGGGCCGCCATCCGGTCCACGACCAGGTGACCGACGTTGTGCCGGGTGCGTTCGTACTCCGGTCCGGGATTGCCGAGCCCGACGACCACCCAGGTGTCGGTCACTCCTCGGAGGGCTCTTCGGTGGCTTCGGCGGGCTCGCCTTCCGCGGCGCCCTCCGCGGCCCCTGCCGCCTCGGCGGCATCCTCGGCGGCGGCAGCAGCCGCGGCCGCCTCGGCCTGCGCCTTCATCTCAGCCTCCAGTCGCTCGATCGCGGCCTCGACCACAGTCTCGGGGTCGCCACCCTCGGCGAGCAGTTCGCCGGCGATCTCCGACAGCGCGACCGGGTCGAGCTCGTTCTCGATCGCCGCCGCCTCCGCCTTGGCCATGACCCCGGCCTCGACCTGGCGGGCACGCAGGGCGGCGCGGTCCAGCGCGATCAGGTCGACGTGCTTGAGCTCCTGGCGGACGGGGTCGCGCTGGATGTCACGCGGGGCGGTCGGAATGACGTCGTCGTCGTAGTCGATCTCCAGGATGACCTTCGGCTGCTTCAGCGCCTGGGACAGGTCATGGTCGTCGAGGCTCACGTGACGCGGGTCGGCACCGTCGCCGTAGAGGACTGCGGGCACCCGGCCCTCCCGGCGCAGGCGGCGTGCCGCACCCTTGCCGAAGTCTGTGCGCTCCTGCGCGACGAGTCGGATCTCTGCCATGTTCGCTCCCGGTTGTTGGACGTGCTGCACCGGGAGGGCTCGTCGATAACGGGGCCGCAACGGCCACCCTCGCCGGGTCTGGGAACAAGTGTAACGGGCGACGGCGTCCGGGGCCTCGGCGGCCGCTTGCCGTTGTCACGAAGTTACCGGCACGGCCGGTGGTCTGTTACGAAGGTGCGCGCCGCGCACCCGGCAGACCCCGCACCTTTGTCACAGGGCCCCGAGAGAGGGCGCAACTTCGTAACGCCAACCTGCGCTACCCCTCGAACAAGCTGGTCACCGACCCGTCGGTGAAGACCTCGGAGATGGCCCGGGCGATCAGCGGCGCGATCGGCAGCACCGTCAGCTTGTCGAACCTGCGCTCGCTGGGGATCGGCAGCGTGTCCGTGACGATGACCTCGGTGATCTGCGAGTTCTTCAAGCGCTCGGTGGCGGGATCGCTGAGAACGCCGTGCGTCGCAGTCACCACTACCTCGGCGGCACCCTGCTCGAACAACGTCTCGGCGGCCTTCGTGATGGTGCCGCCGGTGTCGATCATGTCGTCCACGATCACGCAGACCCTGTCCTTGACGTCCCCGACCACCTCCAGCACGGACACCTGGTTCGGCACGTTGGGATCGCGGCGCTTGTGGATGATCGCCAACGGTGAGCCGAGGATGTCGGTCCACCGCTCTGCGACCCGGACCCGGCCGGCATCCGGAGAGATGATCGTGAGCCGGTCACGCTCGACGTTCTTGCCGACATAGTCGGACAAGGTCGGCAGAGCGAACAGGTGGTCCACGGGACCGTCGAAGAAACCCTGGATCTGGGAGGTGTGCAGGTCCACCGACATCAACCGGTCGGCACCGGCGGTGGCGAAGAGGTTGGAAATCAGGCGGGCGGTGATCGGCTCGCGGCCACGGTGCTTCTTGTCCTGGCGGGCATAGCCGTAGAAGGGGACCACCACCGTGATCCGCTTGGCAGAGGCCCTCTTCAAGGCGTCCACCATGATCAACTGCTCCATGATCGCCTTGTTGAGGGGCTCCGCGTGGGACTGGATCACGAACGCATCACTTCCCCGGACGCTCTCCTCGAAGCGCACGAAGATCTCCCCGTTGGCGAAATCGAAGATGCGGGTCGGCGAGACCTCGCAGCCGAGTTCACGTGCCACATGATCGGCCAGTTCCGGGTGGGTGCGTCCCGAGAAAAGCATCAACTTCTTCTGCGACGGTGTGATCAGTTCAGACACTTCGGGCGCCCCTCAACAGGTCCAACACGGCTGGCTAAAGACTAGCCCGGCAGCGCGCCCACGGATTCCGAAGGGCTGAAATTGGTCGCTGGGCGGCGCTCACCCAGGGTCGGGATCGCCGGCTTGCTCTGCAGCTCTGGCCGAATCGGAGCCCGGGCGCTTGGCAGCCACCCAGCCCGGAAGGTTGCGCTGGCGGGCGCGGCCGAGCGCCAACTCGCCGGCCCCGACGTCGGCGGTGATGACCGACCCGGCGGCCGTGTACGCACCATCGCCGATGCTCACCGGCGCCACCAGCATGCTGTCCGAGCCGATGCGCACGTGTCGGCCGATCACCGTGCGGTGCTTTGCCACGCCGTCATAATTGACGAAGACAGTCGCAGCGCCGATGTTCGTCCCTTCGCCGATCTCGGCATCACCCACGTAGGACAGGTGCGGCACTTTGGCACGATGCCCCACCTCGGAGTTCTTGATCTCCACGAAGGCCCCCGCCTTGCTGCCAGCCAGCAAGCGGGTACCCGGGCGCAGGTAGGAGAAAGGCCCCACCGTCGCGCCCGGGCCGATCTGTGCCCCGAGGGCGTGACTCTTCAGGACGGTCGCCGCACTGCCCACCTCACAGTCGACCAACGTCGTGTCCGGCCCGATCACCGCTCCGGTCTCGATGCGGGTCCGGCCGGACAGGTGGGTGTTCCGGCGGACGACGACGTCGGGTTCGATCCTCACATCGGCCTCGATCCAGGTCGTGTCCGGATCCTCGATGGTGACACCATCGCGCATCCACCGCTGCGCCACCCGCCGGCGCAATACGGCACCGGCCGCCGCGAGTTGCACGCGGTCGTTGATCCCGTGGATCTCGTCCGGATCGCCGGTCACGAATGCCGCCACCGACCTGCCTTGGTCGACCAGCCAGCCGATCACGTCCGTGAGGTACTCCTCCCCCTGGGCGTTGTGACTGCTGAGGTGCTGCAGACCCTCCCGCAATGCCTGCGCCTCGAACAGGTAGAGACCGCTGTTGATCTCGTCGATCGCACGTTCTTCAGGACTTGCATCCTTGTGCTCGACGATGCGCTGCACCTCCTCACCGTCACGCACGATGCGCCCGTAGCCCGTGGGATCGGCCAGGCGGGCGGTGAGAACGGTGGCCGACGCGCCCGTCCGCTCGTGATGTTCGGCCAGTGTGCGCAGCGTCGCTGCTGTCAGCAACGGCGTGTCGCCGGCCAGCACCATGACCGTGTCCGCGTCATCGGCGACACCCGGCATCGCCTGCCGAACGGCGTCACCGGTGCCCCGCATCTGATCCTGGACCGCTGTCCGGGCCGCGGGATACGCATCGGCCAGGTAGTCGGCCACCCGCTCCCGCTGGTGCCCCACGACGACCAGGACGTCGGCGAATCCAGCCCCTTCAACTGCCCGCAGAACATGTCCCACCAGAGGCGCACCCGCGACCTCGTGCAACACCTTGGCCGTGGTGGACTTCATACGGGTGCCGAGACCGGCAGCGAGGACGATGGCAACTGGATGGTCCATCTTCCAGAGTTTAGTCGGCGGCCCTGCGGGCCGGGACCGAGCGAGCGGGACACTGGTTCCATGCGAACCGGGCACACCCCATGACCCATCATCAGCCCAAAGCGCTCACCGCCGCCGCGTCAGTCGGGGTCGGAGTGCTGGTCGCACTGCAATCCCGGGTCAATGCCGAGCTCACCGACCGGGTGGGGGCGGGGGTACTTGCGGCCGCGATCAGTTTCGGGACCGGCTTGATCCTCGTGGCGGTCATGATGCTCAGCCGCAAGCCGCTGCGGCAGTCCCTGCGACTGATCCCGGAGTCGATCCGCGCCGGGCAACTGCGGGTCTGGCACCTGCTGGGAGGGCTCGGCGGCGCTTGGCTGGTGACCACCCAGGGGCTGGTCGTGGGCGTGGTCGGGGTGACCACCTTCACCATCGGGGTGGTGGCCGGGCAGGTCAGCGGCTCCCTGTTGGTCGATCGCATTGGGCTCAGCCCGGCAGGTCGGATGTTCATCACCGCGAATCGTGCGATCGCCGCCGCGGTGGCGCTGTTCGCGGTCGCGCTGTCCGGGCTCAGTAGCGGCGGATTCACCTTCTCGTTCGTCGTGCTGTTCGCCGTGTCCGCGGGTTTCGGCGTATCCGTCCAGCAGGCGATCAACGCCCGCGTCGCAGTCGCCACCCATCAGTCCCTGGCGGCGACGCTGGTGAACTTCGTCGTGGGGTTCACCGGCCTGTTCCTGGTCTCGGTGGTTGCGATGTCGCTGGGCACGATCACGTTCCAGGGCTGGCCGGGTCAATGGTGGCTCTACCTCGGTGGGCCGATCGGCGTGACATTCATCGCCTTGGCCGCATGGGCGGTCCGCGGCGTCGGCGTGCTGGTCTTCGGCCTGCTGTCCATCGCGGGCCAACTGTTCGGCTCCGTGGCCGTCGACCTCGCTCTGCCCGCCCACGAGACATCGCTCGGGTGGGCGCAATGGCTGGGCATGGTGGTCATCGCGCTCGCAGTCACCATCGCCACACTGCCCGGTGCCGCACGGTCAGCCAGGCGCAGGCTGGGTCGTTGACCCGGGGTCGGCGCTTGCGGTGGCCCGGTTGCTCCGAAGGGCTCCCCGCAGAGGATTCGAACCTCTAATGCCTGGACCAAAACCAGGAGTGTTGCCGGTTACACCAACGGGGATCGACAGTGCCCAAGGCTATCGCGGCGGCCGATGGGCTTCCGGCACCGGGCGCGGCGCCCCCACAGTGCCTCGAAGCGGACCCCTCCCACGGCGTCCCGGTGTTGCGAAGTTGACCCGACACGCGCGTCCCGGTGAGTTCACAACACTGGCGTCGGGCCCGGGTCCGTGTCGAGTGCGTACTTCGGCGGCGAGCGTCCCTATCAGGTGCGAGTGCGTGTCACCCGGGGACCAGGCACCGGACCCGTGGCGATCCTGGCCTGCTTGCACAAGCCGGTACCCGACAAACCGACCGACAACTCCATGGCGTGGTCATGGTCCGATGCGAGGAAGACGCAGGTGGGTCCGCTGCCGCTGACCATCGCACCCAAAGCGCCGTAGTCGCGCCCCGCCTCCAGGAGCAGATCCAACTCCGGCCGCATGGAGACGGCGGCGGCCTGCAGGTCGTTGTGCAGGTGCGCACCGACCGCAACCTGATCCCCACTCCGCAGCGCTGAGAGCAGGGCGCGTGGTACCGACGGCTCCGGAAAGTCAGTTCCACGCAGTTTGTCGAAGGTCGCATAGACGTCCGGGGTGGCCAGAGACGTGAACGAGGTCGCCACGACCCATGTGAACTCTCCGGTGCTCAGGACCGGGGTCAGTAACTCCCCGCGGCCGGCGCCCAACGCAGTTCCCCCACATAGGCTGAACGGCACATCCGATCCCAGCCTGGCGGCCAGCTGGGACAGCTGTGCCTGCGTGCATCCCAGTCCCCACAGCGCGTTGCACGCGACCAAGGCGGCGGCCGCATCTGCCGAACCACCGGCCATGCCGCCGGCCACCGGGATGCGCTTCTCGAGGGTCAACCGGACCCCCTGCGGGACCTCGTACTCGCGCTTGAGGAGCCGGGCGGCCTTGACCGCCAGATTGCTGGGCCCGGCCGGCACCCCTTTGCCGGATCGCAATTTGAGTTGGACGCCGGATTCGAGCGGTTCCGCCTCCAACTGGTCCGTGAGGTCGAGCGCCTGGAAGACCGTCGCCAGTTCGTGGTAGCCGTCCGCGCGCCGCGGTCCCACGCCCAGATACAGATTGATCTTCGCCGGGGTTTCGACGCAGACAGGCGAGACAACCGTCACCGGTCAAGGCTATGGCTCGAGCAGCCGTGACTTCGCGCTGGCGAGGGCCCGGAACTGCTCGACCGTCAGGGATTCCCCGCGCACGCTCGGGTCCAGTCCCGCGCTTTCGAGAACCTCGTGGGCCGGAAGCGGAGCGGCCCACTCCCGCAGGGCGCTGCGCAGCATCTTGCGGCGCTGCGCGAACGCCGCGTCGATCGCCTCGAAGGTCACGGTGCGTAGTTCGGGCCGGGTGACGGGATGCCGGACGAATCCGACCAGACCGGACTGCACGTTGGGGGCTGGCCAGAAGACCTCCGTGCCGACCTTCCCCAGGCTGCGGGTGTCTGCCCACCAGGCGGTCTTGACCGTTGGAACACCGTAAAGGCGTGACCCGGGACGCGCCGTAAGCCTGGCCGCCACCTCGGACTGCACCATGACCACGCCGGATTCGGCGCTGGGGAAACGGGCCAGCACATTCAGCAGGATGGGGACACCGGTGTTGTAAGGCAGGTTGGCGACAAACCGGGTGGGTGCGGGTTCCGTCGGGACGATCGTGAGCGCGTCCTCGTGCCGAACCCGCAATCGTGGGGCCCCAGGCGGGTCGAACTCGGCCACCGTTCGCGGAAGCCGCTCTGCGAGGCGCCGGTCGATCTCCACAGCTTCAACCCGGGCGCCGGTCTCCAGCAGGGCTAGCGTCAACGAGCCGAGGCCGGGGCCCACCTCCAGCACCACGTCGTCGGCGCCGACCCCGGCGAGCGCGACGATCCGCCGCACCGTGTTGGGGTCGATGACGAAGTTCTGGCCGAGCTTCTTGGTCGGACGCAGTTCCAGTTCGCGCGCCAGCTCCCGGATCTGGGCCGGGCCCAACGCACCCATCAGAAACTCCCGAACGCCTCGAACGTGTTGGCCCGCACCGTCTCACACAACTCCCCCAGATCCGCGGCCAGGACCTCGGCCATCCGCCGCATCGTCCACGGGATCAAGTAGGACGCATTAGGACGTCCCCGATGGGGCATCGGGGCGAGGAAGGGTGCGTCCGTCTCGACCAGGATCCGGTCGCGCGGGACCACCGCTAGCGCCTCGCGCAGGTCGGCGGCGTTCTTGAACGTGACCACCCCGGCGAACGAGCAGAACCACCCCCGCTGCGTCACTTCCTGCGCGAACCCGGCGTCCCCGCTGAAGCAGTGCATGACAACTCGCCGCGGTGGGCCCTCATCGTCCACGATCCGCAGGATGTCGGCGTGGGCGTCCCGGTCATGGATCACGAGGGTCTTGTCGAGTTCCTTGGCGATGGCGATGTGCCGGCGGAACGACTGCTCCTGCGCCGCGCGGCCCGGGGCGTCGGTGCGGTAGAAGTCCATCCCGGTCTCCCCGATCGCCAGGACGTGGTCGTCCCGGGCCAGTTCACCGATCTCGCTCCACGCGGCCTCCAGCGCAACCGGGCCCTGCTCCGCGTGGATCCTCGGCGCCTCGTTGGGGTGCAGGGCTACGGCGGCAACCACCTGCGCCCAATCGCCGGCGATCTCCACGGCCCGCCGGGAACTGGCCACGTCCACCCCGACCTGGACCACGGCATCGACGCCCACCGCCTCCGCCGCCGCAAGCGCCATGTCCACCGGGATCCCGGCCTCACCGTGACGGCCCTGGTCACCGATATCGAGGTGGCAGTGGCTGTCGATCACCGGTGACGGCAGCGGGTCCGGTAGCGGCGCGTACCCGGCCGGCAGGCTCATGCGGTATCCAGCCGCGGGAACAACGGGTCGCCCTTGGTCACCGTGCTGCCCGGTGCGAGCTGGCCCCACTGGCCCACCTTGAGCACGGATTGCTCCCCCAGTTCCCCGGTCGCTCCGAGTTGCTGCCACAACGAGGCCGTGGCCTTGGGCATCACCGGGTGGTACAGCACCGCGATGGCCCGCAGGGCCTCACAGATCGTGTACAGCACCGTGTCCAGGCGGCCCGCAGAGGCCTCATCCTTGGCCAGCACCCAGGGTTGCTGCTCCGTCACGTACATGTTGACCGCGTCCACGAAGTCCTTCACCGCGAGGATGCCCGCGCTGAAGTCCAACCGGCCCATCGCAGCGTCGGCGGCCTCGGCCTTGGCGGCGAGCAACTCCTGCAGGCCGCGGTCGACATTGGCATAGTCGCCGGGCGCGGGCAGGATGCCGTCACGGTATCGCCCGACCATCGCCGTGGCGCGGGCGGCCAGGTTGCCTACCCCGTTAGCCAGTTCCGCCTGGTAGCGAGCAGCCATGTCCTCGTAGGAGAACGAACCGTCCTGCCCGAACGCGATGGCGCGCAGGAAGTAGTAGCGGAAGGCGTCGGAGCCGAACTCGTCGGTGATCTGCTCCGGGGAGATACCCGTGAGCTTGCTCTTGCTCATCTTCTCGCCGCCGACCAGCAGCCAGCCGTGGGCGAAGACCTTCTCCGGCAGCGGCAGGCCGGCAGCCATCAGCATCGCGGGCCAATAGACCGCGTGGAAGCGCAGGATGTCCTTGCCCACAAGGTGTACGTTCGCCGGCCAGATGGTGTCGAACTTGGGATCTCCGTCGCCGTACCCGATGGCGGTGATGTAGTTCAGCAGTGCGTCGAACCACACGTAAACGACCTGCTCCTCATCCCATGGCAGCGGCACCCCCCAGGAAACACTCGAGCGCGACATCGAGATGTCCTCGAGGCCACTCTTGATGAATGACACGACCTCGTTGTACGCGCTCTTCGGCTCCACCGCAGTCGGATGCCGCTCGTAGTGCTCGAGAAGTGCGTCCTGGAAGGCCGCCAGCCGGAAGAAGTAGTTCGATTCGTGCAGCATCTCGACCGGCTGCAGGTGGATCGGGCACCTGCCGTCCACAAGATCGCCAGGGCGCTTGAACTCCTCGCAACCCACGCAATAGGGGCCCTCGAAGTCGGCCTCGTAGACGTGACCGTTCGCCCGCAGGGTCTCCCAGAACCGCTGCACGCCTTTGCGGTGCCTGGCGCTGGTGGTACGGATGAAGTCGTCGTTGGCGGCATCCACGGTTTCCAGAACCGGAAGCCAGGACTGTTCCACAAGCCGGTCGCACCATTGCTGCGGGGCGATCCCGTTGTCCTCGGCCTTGCGCTGGACCTTCGTCCCATGCTCATCCGTGCCGGTCAGGTAGAACACCGGCTCCTGCCGCTGCCGGTGCCAGCGGGTCAGGACGTCACCGGCCACCGTGGTGTAGGCGTGCCCGATGTGGGGGGCGTCGTTGACGTAATAGATGGGCGTCGTGACGTAGAACGCCTTGCTCATGTGGAATCTCCCGGCTGGACTGGTTCCAGTTTATGAGCAGCGGTGTGGCGCTGATCCCGCGATGGCGTGTCCGTTCCGCAAACACCCTCCGCGACGCGGGCTAGAGTTTCGACATCCCGCCGACGAGCAGGAACAAGCCCAACACCGCGAGCACGCCGGCGGCAACCGCGGCACTGTTGCGCTGCAGCCACTCCCGGGCCGTCCCCAACCGCCGCAACGAGGACTCGCCGCCTGCCAGGAAGACGACCAGAGGAGCGATCACGCTGCCGCACCCACCAGTACGAATACGGCGATGGCGCCGGCTGCAGCCGACGCGCCTGCGTCACTGGCGCCGACCGCGAGTCCCACGGCGCCGGCCATCAGCAACTCCTTGGGGTCGGCCGCCGACATCGGCCGTAGCGGACCGGCCCATTGTGCTCCCGCAAGGCGGTGGCCGCCGCGCAAGAAGCCGAGGCGTGGCAAAGACTCGTCGCTCTCAGCGACAGATCTTTGCCATGCCCAGCCGGACCATGGCTCAATCCATCCGTTCGGGCGCCACCACCAGCGCGTACAGTTCCCGGCGGGAGACCCCCGCCTCACGCGCGACCCGCGCGACCGCCTCGCTGCGGCGCATCCCGGCGGCAACCAGCGCCTCGACCTCATCGACCAGGTCGGCGGGATCCGTTTCAACCTCCGGCGCACCGGCCACGACCAGGGTGATCTCGCCGAGGAGGTCGCCGGCCCGGTCCACCATTTCCGCCGCCGTGCCGCGCACCACCTCCTCGTACGTCTTGGTCAGTTCCCGGCACACCGCGACCTGCCGATCGGCGCCGAAGATCTCGACCAGGTCGCCGAGGCAGTCCTGCAACCGGCGCGGGCTCTCGAAGAACACCATCGTCCGGGGCTCGCCGGCCAGGGACCGCAGGCGCGTCCGGCGCTGGGCGGATCGCCGCGGCAGGAAGCCTTCGAAGCAGAAGCGGTCGGCTGGCAGCCCGCTGAGGACCAACGCGGTGGTGACGGCGCTGGGACCCGGCAGGCAGGTGACCGGCAGCCCGGCGTCGATGCAACGCCGTACCGCCGACAACCCAGGGTCGCTGACCAGCGGCATCCCCGCGTCGCTGACCACCAGGACGGTCAGACCCTGCGCCACGTAGTCAGCCAGTGCCTGCGATCGCTTCGCCTCCACGGCGTCGAAGTGCGAGATCACGCGGCCCTGGATGCGGATCCCCAAGTCGGCGGCGAGCCGTCGCATCCGGCGGGTGTCCTCAGCGGCGACCACGTCCGCGCTAGCCAGCGCATCGCGTAGTCGGGGTGACGCATCCCCCGGGTTGCCCAGCGGCGTGGCAGCCACGATGAGGATGCCGTCATCGTGTGTCACCGGGAACCTCCATATGCTGGCCCGCGTGAGCCTAACAACCGCTGTGCAGCCCACGCACAGCGCCAGCACGGACCCGGTTCGGCGCCCCACCGGCGGCTGGCGGGGCTGGGTCGGGCCGCTGGCGATGGCAGGGGTGGCGGCGGCGCTTCGGCTGCCTGGCCTTGGCCAGCCACACGCGCTGGTGTTCGACGAGACCTACTACGCCAAGGATGGCCTGGCCCTGCTCCTGTTCGGCCACGAACAGGAGGCACGAGAGAACGCCAACGACATGTTGCTGAACATGGACGGCAACCTCGACGCGGCGCGCGAGATCTTCAAGGACACGCCCTCCTACGTGGTGCATCCCCCGTTCGGGAAATGGGTGATCGGCAGCGGCGAGTGGCTGTTCGGCGCCGACCCTTTCGGCTGGCGGATCGCCGTGGCCGTCCTGGGCATCCTGTCCGTGCTGCTGCTGGCTCGGATCGTGCGCCGGCTGACCGGCTCTAACCTGCTGGGGACTGTGGCCGGGTTCCTGCTGGCCATCGACGGGATGGCCATCGTCTTGAGCCGCACCGCCTTGCTCGACGGGATCCTGTCGTTCATGGTCCTGGTGGCCTTCGGCGCACTGCTGCTCGACCGTGACAGGACGCGCCGACTGTGGCCCAAGCGCGGCCTGCGGCCATGGCGATGGGTGGCCGCTGTCGCACTGGGGCTGGCCTGCGGGGTCAAGTGGAGCGGGCTGTGGTTCGTGATCGCCTTCGGCCTGCTGACAGTGTTCTGGGATCTCGGCTGGCGGCGGCGACTGGATCAGCGCAACGCGATCGGCAAGACGGTGTTGCGCGATGCGCTGCCGGCGGCACTGGTCATCCTCCCGCTGGTGTTCCTCACCTATCTGGCCACCTGGTACGGGTGGTTCACCAGCGCCGGATACCTGCGCAACTGGGCAGCCGACAACGGCGGCTACACGGGAATCCAGGCGGCACTGCGTTCCCTGGCCCACTACCACGCGGAGGCATATCGGTTTCACACCGGCTTGACGACCACGCATTCGTATCAAGCCAACGCGTGGGGGTGGCCGGTCCTGGCCCGGCCGACGAGTTTCTACTACGAGTCCGAGGGGTTGTCGTGCAACTCTTCCTCGTGCTCGCAGGAAGTGATCGCACTGGGCAACCCCGTGATCTGGTGGGCGGCCACTTTGGCCCTGCTCCACCAGATCTGGCGCTGGTTCGCCGTGCGTGACTGGCGCGCCGGTGCCGTCCTCTGCGGTTTCCTGGCGGGCTGGGCGCCGTGGCTGATGTACCAGGAACGCACTGTCTTCAGCTTCTACTCGATCGTGTTCCTGCCGTTCATGGTCATGGCCTTGACCTTGTCGATCGGCTCGGTCCTGGGGGGGCCGGCGGACACCACCGACCGCCGTGGGAACGGGGCGATCACCGTGGTGGTTTTCCTGCTGGCCGCGCTGGCGGCGTCGTGGTGGTTCTACCCGATCTGGACCGGACAGGTGATTCCCAACGACCAGTGGCAGATGCGCATGTGGCTGCCGACCTGGGTGTGATCTGCCCACCTCGCCTTTGTGACGAAGGTGCGCGGCTTGAGGCCGGTTTGTGACGAAGGTGCTGGGTCCCTTCGGCGTGTCACCCCCACCTTCGTCACAACAGGCCCGATGGGTTCCGCACCTTCGTCACAAAGCCAAGCGGACGCCGATCGAGCGCCCCCGCGGGCGGATGCAATCGCGACTCGACGAGAACTTCGACTGGATCCATCGTTGGCAAGGGTTCGATCATTGAACCCTGCGGTGGAGCTGAGGGGATTCGAACCCCTGACCCCCTCGATGCGAACGAGGTGCGCTACCGGACTGCGCTACAGCCCCCGGTGCGAACAGGGTAGCAATCGCCGCCGCGCTACTCGTTGACCGCCCGCGCGGTCTCGTACTCCGATGGGTAGGCGTACTCGTCGAGCCCGAGCTCGGCCTCGATGTCCTCACCCGTGCGCAGCGCCGCGGCCTGCTCGAGCATGCGCTCGGCGGTCCAGGGGCCGTTGTCCGTGGAATCGATCTCGCGGGGAACCGCCGTCGCCCGGGGGGCGCGCATGTACGAGGGCACCGGGGCCTCGACCGGCTCCCATGTGTTCCGGTCCTGCCCAGCGTCGGTGGCGGAGTCCGTGCGACTTGTCGCACGGCGGGCGGCGAGCAGCCGCTCCCGGGCCTTCGACTGAGAGCGCAACAAGTAGACATACCCGGCCAGTGCCCCGGTGGACAGCAGCGCGAGCAGGATCGGAACGAAGCCCATCACCAGCCCGACGACCGACACGATGCTGGCAAGACTCAGCCCCAGCAGCGTGCGGCGACGGCGGACCGCGGCGGCTGCGGTGGCCTGCTTGCGGGCGTGCTGGTCGCGCGCACGGCGGCGGTGACCGTCCTCGGCGGTGCCGACGAAGGGATCGATGCCGAGGTCGAGGTGTTCGTCGATGGCCGCGTCGCGCGGAGCCGTATCCACCCGGCCCGCCCTGGCGCCGGGCATCGCCGCGACGTCGTGCGAGCGATGGCGCCGAGTGGACACCGAACGGAGCGAGCGGCGGAAGCGCTGGGCGGTGCGGGTGTCGCGGTATCGATCCGACGTTCCCAACCAGCGGGGAAGGAGAACAACCGCCCACATAGCGATGACTGCGGCGTAGAGAAGGCCAGTGAGCACGCGCTCAGCCTACGGTTCCCAGTCAGCCAGAACCAGGATTTGCGCGGCGTGTTCCCTGGGTCCTGTCGCTCGGTTGCCCGTATCGGCGTGCGAAGACATCGGCCAGGGGTTCGCTGAGATCCTCAACCGTCATTGCGTAGCTGACGTGGTCGCGCCAATCACCGTCGATGTGCAGGTAGCGTTCGCGCAGTCCCTCGTACCGGAACCCCAGCTTCTCCACTACCCGGATGCTGGGCCGGTTCTCCGGGCGGATGTTGATCTCGATGCGATGCAGACCGGACTGGAAGCAGTGGTCGCACACCATGGCCACGGCCATCGGCATCACGCCCTGGCCGGCCACTTCCTGATCGATCCAGTACCCGACATGACCCCCGCGCAGGGAGCCGAGCTGAAGGCCGCCGACGGTCACCTGGCCCCGGAACCGGCCATCGACTTCGAGCGCGAAGGGAAGTGTCGTACCTGCGCGGGCCGAGGCCCGCAGCGAACGGACCATGCCCCGGAAGGTCGTGGCCGCATCATGGGCACCCGGCGGGAGAGTCGCGTCCCAAGGCTTCAGCCATTGGGCGTTGCGCGATCTCACGTTCTGCCACGCGCGACGGTCCCGGTAGCTGAGCGGACGCAGCCCGATTCCGTCGCGCTGCAAAGTCGTCGGCCACAGGCGGTTCACGTGTGCTCCAGCATGACTGCCATCACGGTCTCGCCACGGTCCACGGCCGAACTGCTCGGGGGCACGACGGCAAGGGCGTTGGCCTGCGTCAGCGCCAGTATCCCGGAACCGACCGGCGCCGCAACACCGTCGGTCACCGCGACCGGCACGACGGTCGTCACGTCCGGGCCGCCGCGCAGCGGCTCAGCGAGCTCAACCTGGCGGCGGCGACCGAAGACGTCCGACTGACCCATCAACCTGCGGACCACCGGCCGCACGAACAACTCGAATCCCACGAATGCCGCCGTCGGCTCACCCGGAAGCGCGATGAGCGGGACATTCGACGTCCCCAGCGACCCCGTGCCCTGAACCCGTCCGGGGTCCAGGGCCACCCAGGCGAAATCCACCGTCCCCATAGTGGCCAGGACCGGTCGCAGCACGTCGCCGGGGTCGCTGCCGATGCCACCGGTGGTCACCACCATGTCGGCCCGGCCGAGTTGGTCGTCCAGAATCTTGCGCAACCGCACCGGGTCGTCGGAGACCGGGCCCACCCGATACGACAACGCTCCCGACTCGACCACGGCGCAGGCGAGCGCGACCCCGTTGACATCGGGCTTCTGCAAGCCGGCGCCCACCGCCTGTGGCCGGATCCGGCCGGTGTCGATCAGTTCCGTCCCAGTGGTGATCACCGCGATCCGCGGCCGCGGGTAGGCCGGCACCTTGCCCACGCCGATGGCCGCCAGCAGGGCGATCTCACGTGACCGGAGGATCTGGCCGGTCTGCAGGAGAACGGTTCCGCGCTTGATCTGGCTGCCCGAAAGGGTCACATTCGCGGCGCGTGCGACATTGCGGCCGACCCGGACCACCGGCGTGGCCTGGTCGGTGTACTCGGCGGGGATCACGCAGTCCGAGCCGTACGGCAGCGGACTGCCGACGCCGACACGCATCACCGTCCCGGGTGCCAACGGCATCCCGACCGGGACTTCGCGCAGCGCCAGAACCGAGGTCGGCGAAGCCATCGCGATGTCACCGGCGCGGGCCGCGTAGCCCACTACCGCGCTTTGATGGAAGGCCGGTACGTCGTGCGGAGCGGTGACATCCACGGCCAGCACACACCCATTGGCATCCAGCAGTGGCAGGCCGAGCGGCTCCAGCGGCCGGACCCGGCTCACCACCAGTTGAAGGTGCTCGGCAAGGCTGCGCATCAGTCGTCCGCAAACTCCGCGGATGCCACGAACTCCTGCAGCCACGAACGGAATGCAGGCCCGAGATCGCTGCGGGCGCTGGCCAGACGCACGGTTGCCTGCAGGTAGGACTGTTTGTCGCCAGTGTCGTAACGGCGGCCCCGGAACACCACACCATGCACACCGCCGCCCTGATCGGGCGGCATGAGCGCAAGTGTCTTGAGCGCATCCGTGAGCTGGATCTCGCCGCCACGCCCGGGCGGGGTGTCGCGCAGGACCTCGAACACGGCTGGGTCCAGCACGTAGCGCCCGATCACGGCGAGGTTCGACGGGGCCGCCGCGGGGTCGGGCTTCTCCACCAGATCTGTGACGCGCACGGCATCGGTGCCCGGCACCTGCTGCACCGCCGCACAACCGTACAGATGGATCTGGGACGACGGCACCTCCATCAGACACAGGACGCTCCCGCCCAATTGCTCACGCACGGTGAGCATCTGCGCCAGAACCGGGTTTGCGGTGTCGATCAGGTCGTCGCCGAGCAGTACCGCGAACGGCTCGTCGCCCACATGCATGTCGGCACACAGCACGGCGTGGCCGAGCCCCTTCGGCTCCCCCTGCCGGACGTAGTGGACCTTGGCCAGTTCCGCCGCCTCGATCACCGCGGCCAACCGATCGGTGTCGTTCTTCGTCGACAACGTGCGCTCGAGGACCGGATTGCGATCGAAGTGATCCTCCAGGGAACTCTTGTTGCGCCCGGTGATGATCAGGACGTCTCCCAGGCCCGCCGTGACTGCTTCCTCCACCACGTACTGGATGGCGGGCTTGTCGACGACCGGCAGCATCTCTTTCGGCGTCGCTTTGGTCGCTGGCAGGAAGCGGGTCCCCAGCCCGGCAGCCGGGATCACTGCCTTGGTCACGCGATTTCTCGGCATGCGCGTGACTTTAGTGCGCGTGTGGGACCCCAAGCCTCACTGGATCAGGCATCCCGGCGTTTCAGCAGTACGAACCCGATGATCAGAAAGCCGAGCATCCAGGCCGCCCACACACCGGCGGCGCGAGCGACCTCCTCCCCGTCGAACCAGGCCTGCAGCGAGGCGAACGGCAAGACATCGGGCAACCAGGCGAAACGCCCGCCCAGGATCGCGATCAGAGCGCTCTCCAGGATCGACAGCAGAACCGGACCGATGATGCCCAAGGGATGGTTGCGGGTGATCACGGTCAGACAGAACGCCAGTACCGCCAGAGTGGACGCATAGACCGCCACCTGCCATGCCAAGCCCGCCCAGGAGAGCCCGCCCCCAGCGGTGTCGCCCAGAAGCACCAGTACCGCGTATGCCGCCACCACCGAGAGGACCATGACGAGCATCGCGATCAACAGCGTCATGAACAGTTTGGTGAAGAACACGCCAGTGCGCTTCGGGAAGGCCGTCAGCGTCAGCCGGATCGTTCCATAGCGATACTCGTGGCCGAATGCCATGGCACCGAGGCTGGCCAACAGGACGAGCGCGATCGGATTGCCGATCACTGCCCCCTGGATCAGGTCGGTCAAGCTGATCTGGATCGGGTTGCCGTCGATGTCGGTGGTCGCGACCGTGCCCAACCAGGCGAAGGCCGCCACCGAGGCGACCACGAAGAACGACGTGATCCAGGTCGTCCGAATGCTCTTGGCGCGTCGCCACTCGTAGGTAACCAGTTCCATCAGGAAGCCCCCCCGATCTGGTACTCCTGACCGGACTGGGTCATTTCCAGGAAAGCCTGCTCCAAACTGGCGGTCCGCCTCGTCAACTCGGCGATCGGCACCCCGGCGCGGAAAGCGATGTCACCGACATGGTCGGTGGTCACACCACTGATCGACGCCCCATCGGGGGGCTCGATCCGTACCGCCTCAGGACCGAATTCAGCCCGCAGCACTGCGGCCAGGTCGTCGATGCGCGGTGAGCGGATCAGAACGTCATTGCTCGTCGACCTCTCGACGAAGTCCGACACCGACTCGTCGGCAAGCAGTCGGCCCCTCGCGATGACCACGACGTGGTCGGCCATGACCTCCATCTCGCTCAGCAGGTGACTGGACACGAAGACGGTCCTGCCCTGCGACGCGTAGAACTTCAAGTAGTCGCGCAGCCAGTGGATGGACTGTGGGTCCAGACCGTTGGCGGGCTCGTCCAGCAGCAGCACCTGCGGCTCGGCGAGGATCGCCGACGCGAGCCCGAGCCGCTGCCCCATTCCCATCGAGAACCCTTTCGGCTTCTTCTTGGCGACCGAGTCCAGACCCATGAGGGAGATGACCTCGTTCACTCGCTTCTTGCTCACCCGTCCGGCAGCGGCGAGCATCCGCAGATGGGCGCGGGCGCTGCGACTGGGGTGGAAGAACTTGGCGTCGAGGTGCGCTCCCACCACTTTCGGGGCGTGCGGATGCAGAGGTAGCGGCTTGCCGTCCCACAAGGTCACGCCACGGCCGTGATCGAGACCGAGCATGAGCCGCATGGTGGTCGACTTGCCCGAGCCGTTGGGTCCGAGGAAGCCGGTGACCTGCCCCGGCCGCACCTGGAAACTGAGGTCGTCGACGGCCACCGTGCTTCCATAGGTCTTGTGCAGGTTGGAAGCGGTGATGATCACGAGGGGACCCCTTGTTCGACGTTGGAGCGCTTCACCGAAAATATCTGATAGAGCCGACGAACCGGCCCAGAGAGGGTCCGACATGCCTACCTACCTGTACAAGTGTTCCGAATGCGGTCACCGCTTCGAACACGTCCAGGGATTCCACGACGATCCGTTGGAGGTCTGCCCAGACTGCGGTGGCCAGACCCGGCGGGTGATCGGCAACGTCGGAGTGACCTTCAAGGGCTCGGGCTTCTACCGCACCGATTCCCGGGCCGACCGTGCCAAGACCGCCAAGAAGTCCGCAGAGCCGGCGAAGAGTACCGCGAAGGACCCCAAACCCGCGACACCGGCGAAGACCGACGGCGGCAAGGGCGCCTCGAGCAGTACCTGAGCGGGGCCGCCGGCTTGCTCCCTGGACTTTGGTCAGATTCGGTCACTGGGTGACCTCCTGGTACCAAAGTCCGGCGGCTGTGGACAGAGCGACCCGATGCGACCCAAGACGGTCTAACGTCACCTTGTGGTCATCGATTCATGGCGGTTGCAGCGTCGCTGGCGCAGGCTGCAACGACCGGTGGCGGCTGTCTGCATCGCCATCGGCGGATTCCTGCTCTGGGCACACGACAACGCTCCCCCGGCGACCGTGCCCACAGTCGTAGCAACTGCTGACGTGCCTGCGGGCGGGGTGGTGTCCGACACCGACGTCCAGGTCGTCGGGTGGCCGGCACAGTCGCGACCTGCACCTGCCGCCAGTTCGGTGGCCATGATCGTGGGCCGCCGTGCCAGCGCTCCCATCCGCGCCGGCGAACCGCTCACGGAGTTGCGGGTGGTGGGACAGTCCCTGCTGGCCGACGGTGGGCCCGATCGGGTGGCGATCGCGCTGACCGAGGACCCCCTCGCCAGTTCTGGGCTCATCCGGCCCGGGGATCTGGTGAATCTGGTCGGGCAGACGGACGCAGGTCCACGGACCCTGGTCACGGCGGCGCAGGTGTTGACGTTGCGGGACGGGGTAGGGGCGGTGCTGGCGGTTCCCGGCTCAGCGGCCGCCGCGGTGGCGCAGGCCGCTGCCACGGACTCGATCGCCATGGTCTTGCTGTCCGAGCACCCCGTAGGCTGAGCAGATGTCCGAGACCAACCTGCTGCTGAACGAGCAGATCCAGCACGAGTTCACAGCCTCCCAGCAGTACACGGCGTTCGCCGTCTGGTTCGACAAGCAGGCGTTGCCGCAGATGTCACAGCGCTTCTACGCCCAAGCCCTGGAGGAGCGCAATCACGCGATGATGATCGTCGCCTACCTGCTCGATCGCGACATCGACGTGGCGCTACCGGCGATCCCCACCCTGGAACCGATCCCGGACTCGGTCACCGGAATCCTCGAGTTCTCGGTCCAGCAGGAGCAGACCGTCACTACCCAGTTCGAGCGGATCATCGCGGCAGCACGCGCGGACGGCGACTACCTCGCCGAGCAGTTCACGCACTGGTTCCTCAAGGAGCAGGTCGAAGAGGTGTCCAGCATGTCGACCTTGTTACAGGTGGCGAGCCGGTGCGGGGAGAACCTGATGCTGCTCGAGGACTATCTGGCGCGCGAGACCCCCGAATCAGGCCTCGACCCGACCGCCCCGCGTGCCGCCGGCGGCGCCGCGACGTTGGTGCCGTAGCACTGCGGCAGGCGGCTCAGACCCGGTCGTGGTGCGGCGGACGCTCGGCCAGCAATGCCGCTTCGGAGGACCCGTGCCCGCCCGCCTCGTCTTCGGTGATCTGCGGGTCAAGGTCGATCTCGAGGTTGAGTTTGCGTCCCATCGCTCCACAGTAGACCGCCATGGGGCCCCGGATGGGCACAACGGGTCCGGGTTAACCTCGAATGGTGCGCCGAACCATGTCCGTCGTCTGCGCCGGGGCCGTGCTCTCCGGGTTGCCGGCGGTCGCCTGGGCCGACGATGGTCCCACTCCGGAGCCGACTGTAACGCCGACGCCCACTCCGACCGAGACGTCACCGCCGGTCGAGGCGTCGCTGCCCAAGCGCCTGGTCATCGGTGAATCGCGCAACGGCACGCAGATCGTGGCGCGCCGGCAAGGCGATGCCGACGCGAAGCGGGTGCTGCTCGTGCTCGGTCAGATGCACGGCGACGAGCCATACGGCCGCTATGTGGTCAAGCGGCTGCGGAAACTGAAGCCGCGCAAGGACACCGCGATCTGGACCATCCGCACCCTCAACCCCGACGGTGAGGCGCTGCGCACCCGCCGCAACGCGAACCGGGTGGATCTCAACCGCAACTTCCCGAACAAATGGCGCCCTGGCGTACCCGGCTCGCTGTTCTACTCCGGGCCGCGCCCCGGCAGCGAGCCGGAGACGCAGGCTTTCATGAACGCGGCGCGCCAGATCCGTCCCGATGCGGTCGTGTCGTACCACCAGCACGCGGCGGTGATCGACCGTGGGACGCGTAAGAAGGTGCGCAAATGGGTGCGTCGTTTGAGTACGGACCTGCACCTGCCGATCAGTCGGGTCTCATGCGTGACGAAGTGCGTGGGTACCCTGACCGGCTGGTTCAATGACCAGTTTCGCGGATGGGCGGTCACTGTCGAGCTACCACGCAAGGTCTCGGTTCGCCGGCAGAAGTCCATGGCCCGTGCCATGGTCCGGCTCGCCCCCGATCTCAGACCCACCGTGAAGAACCGCTGACCGCTCATCGCAGAATCGGGGCGAACCTGTGGGACAACACCGCCAGTCGCGGACTCAAGGAACCGCGCCCGCTAGGCAACCGGACATGACGAAGCCCCCGGCGCACGTGGCGGCGGGGGCTTCGTCAGCCGGAAGGATCAGGCCTCGGACTTGACCGTTGTGGGGTCGTAGCCGTAGTAGGCGGTACGGGCGTCACGGCGCTCGTGAGCCTCGATCTCGGCCTCCTTGGCGAACTCGGGGTCGAGTTCGATGTCGTTGACGTGGAAGCGGGGGTTGTTCTCCCACATCCACTTCTCCAACTCGGGGCCGGACTCGAACGACGTGATCAGGCAGTAGCGCGGCTCGTCACCGTTGTGCCACACGGAGTGCCACAGACGCTCGGAGTCCACCATGAGCTGGGCGCCGGCCGGCAGGTTGATCCGGACCTCGGTGCTGGGATCGTTGATGTCCTCACGCAACACCATGTAGGTGTCCTTGTCGTCGGTGAGGTTCATGAAGCAACGCACGACCCACCCTTCATCGTCGGGGTTCAGGCGGTTGTTGTCGTCCTCGTGGGAGTTGTACAGGGCGTCGGCGTAGCTGTTCGGCTGAAGCTCGATCACGCGGCAACGACCGACGTTCGCGCCGGACTCCAGCGCGCGCTTCGTCAGCGTCGGGGCTTTCTCCACCTGACTGTCGATCCAGACACCGTCCTTGTCGGGCTTCGGCGGGTCGAAGTGCCAGAACCCGTTGCACTCGATCTCGCCATAGGCGCTGGCGAGGGGCGCGAAGCGGGTGTCGCCGCCGGACTTCCAGTCAACGTACTCGAGCGACAACCATTCCTGCGGGTCGATCGGTTCGCCATAGGCGTCGAGAACGGCATAGCCGGTCTCTTCCAGCATCGGGAGTTTGTAGTGGGCCATGGAACCTCCAAGACGTTCTGCAGCCACAGGACTGCGTGGCTCATACCATCATCCCCTATGTGAGGGCCGAACAACCGTGTTCTCCATCACATGTCGGCAACATCATGGATACCTGACCGGGGAATTTGACGGTTCACTTACGCGAAGATGACCACCCGGTGCATAGTTGTAGTGCTCGTGAGGAGGTTGGCCGTGGCCCTCTGGCAGGTTCCCGATGTGCAGAACGTGACCATCCACGGCCATCGGCGCGCCTTCGTCAAGGTGGGGCGCGGACCCGCGCTGGTCCTGCTGCACGGGATCGGATGCAACCACAAGACCTGGCTGCCCGTGCTCAGGCCCTTGAGCCGGCACTTCACGGTGATCGCACCCGACCTGCTCGGGCACGGGGAATCGGATGCCCCCCGCGCCGACTACAGCATCGGCGGCTACGCCAACGGGGTGCGTGACCTGCTCGCCCTGCACGGGATCACGTCGGCCACCGTTGTCGGCCATAGTCTCGGCGGCGGTATCGCGATGCAGTTCGCCTACCAGTTCCCGCAGCGGACCCAACGTCTCGTGCTGGTGAGCTCCGGCGGGCTCGGGCGCACCGTGAACCCACTGCTGCGGGGGCTGACGATGCCCGGCAGCAGCATCGCACTCAAAGCCCTCGTCCAACCGCCCATTCGCATCCCCGCCGCCACGATCATGCGACTCGCCCATTCGTTGGGCGCCCCCGGAACGGTCGACTTCAATGGCCTGGCTGAAGTCTACGACTCCCTGGGCAAGAACGAGCGCCGTCGAGCCTTCCAGCACGTGCTGCGAGCCGCCGTGGACTGGAAGGGGCAGGTGATCACCATGCTGGATCGCGCGTACCTGGCCGAAGCCATGCCGTGCCTGGTCGTCTGGGGCGAGCAGGACACCGTCATCCCCGTCAAGCACGCGTACGCCGCGCATGCGGTTCTGCCGGGTTCACAACTGGAGATCATCCCGCACGCCGGCCACTTCCCGCACGAGGACGATCCCGAGCACTTCGCCTCCGCGCTGATCGACTTCATCCTGGACACCAAGCCGTCCAAATACGATGGGCGGACATGGGCCCGCGCGCTGGCCGAGGGGCCGCGACCGCGCAAGTTCTGGGCATCCCGGCCCGCTGTCATCGACGCGGAGTCGGAGTAGGGGCCCGTGGGAATGCCGCGGCAGCGCGACCAGATGCTCTGCTTCCGGATTGACCGGTTTTCGTCAAGTTCTCTGGCTCGCGTCAGGCCGCCGGTTCAGGCGGGAAGATGCCGGGCGGAAACCGCCCGCGTTAGTGGTCCATGGCCGTGGCCGGCCGCCCTTCAGCCGGGGAAATGCCGGGCGGAAACCGCTCGGGTTAGAGAACGTGCACGACGTTAGAGAAGCCACACGTGCATTCACTAACCTCGTGCACAATCTCTAACCTCGCGACCAATCTCTAACCTCGCGACCAACCCCTGCGGCGACCGAGTACACCAGCCATTTTCGGACTAGAGAACGTGCACGAGGTTAGAGAAGCCACACGTGTGTTCTCTAACCTCGCGACCATTCTCTAACCTCGCGGCCCGCTTCTGCGGCGACCGAGTACACCAGCCCCACGGGTGGCCGGTGTAACCAAGAACCCGAACGGGAACGCGAGAACCTAACGCGGTCCCCGGGAGTCGACACCACGTGAGTCGTTCAGGCAGTAGCGCCCGGACCGATCCTCCGCGTCAATCCGAGGGTCCCCACCAGTAGTGCACCCGACTCACGCCTCCAGTAGCCCCTGCCCCAGGTAGCCACCCTCGCGCACACCCGGCGGAACCGCGAACGCGGCCGACCCGGTGTGCCGGATGTACTCGTTGAGGGTGTCACTTCGTGCCAGCAGCCTTTGCACCGGCAAGAACGCGGTGCGGATGTCTCGCTGGTAAGCGAGAAAGAACAGACCGGCGTCCAGCCGCCCGAGCCCGTCACTGCCGTCGGTGTAGTTGTAGCCACGCCGCAGCATGCGCACACCGCCGTGCCGGTCGGGGTGTGCCAGCCGAACGTGCGAATCCATCGGGATCAGGGGCTCACCCCCACGACCGGTGGCCGCGAAGTCCGGCTCTGAGAATTCGTCCCCGCCAGACAGCGGCGCACCTTCGGCCTTGGTGCGGCCGATGACCGCCTCCTGTTCGCGCAGACTCGTGCGGTCCCAGGTCTCGATCGTCATCCGGATGCGTCGGGCCACCCCGTAGGACCCGCCCGACATCCAGGCCGGACCGTCGTCCGACTGGACCCACACCGCACCGGCCGCGTCGGCGTCCTCGGCCTTGACGTTGGCCGTCCCGTCCTTGAACCCGAACAGGTTGCGTGGTGTGCTCTGCGCCGACGATGTCGCCGAGGTGCGCCCGAAACCGAGTTGGGACCAGCGGACAGTCGCCTTTCCGAAACCCAGCCGGGCCAGGTTTCGGATCGCATGCACCGCGACCTGCGGATCGTTCGCACACGCCTGGACGTAGAGATCACCACCGGTGCGTGCCGGGTCGAGCGTGTCCGCCGGGAATCTCGGCAGATCGATCAGCGCCGGCGGCAGGTCCGCGGCCAGACCGAATCGGTCCCCGAGTTCGGCGTGGTCGAACAGGCTCCGGCCGAAGCCGACGGTGATCGTCAGAGCCGACGGCGCAAGCCCCAGCGCCTCTCCGGTGTCCTGCGGCGGCGCATCGTACGGCCCGGATGTCGCGCCGAACTCCCCGACATCGCGGCCTGCGGTCATGGCGGCCGCCGCGGCGGTCCAGTCCTGCAACAGTCGGATCAGGTCGTCGCGGCGCGTCGCGGTCAGGTCGAAGGCTGCGAAATGCAGCCGGTCCTGCGCCGGGGTCAGGATCCCGGCCTGATGGTCGCCGAAGAACGGAACAGCATCGGCAGGCGCGTCCTCGGTGCGGGTACCGGCCACAGCCACGGCTGATGCCCCCACTGCTGCCGTGGCCGCGCCCGCACCGACAAGTCCGAGGAAGCGGCGCCGGCTTACACCGCTCACGTCACCACGGTGGCGGTCAACTGCGACAGCGGTTCGGCAAGCGCATCCACGGCTGCCGCCAATTCCTTGACTTGCGCATCGGTCAGATCCGTGTAGAGAACGAACCCGTCACCCTCGCGGTGCTGGTCCAGTGTGGCTTGCACCTCGGTGAAGCGCTTGTCGAGTTCGTCGGCAAGATCGGGGTCTTTGCCACGCACAACCGGCTCGAGTGCGTCGAACGCGACCCGGGCGCCGTCGACGTTGGCCTGAAAGTCCCACAAATCCGTGTGGGACCACGCCTCCTCCTCGCCGGTCACCTTACCCGTGGCCACTTCATCCAGCAGTTCCTTGGCACCGTTGCCCAACTGGTCGGCCCGGTAGTCCTGATCGGCGACCCGCGACATCAGAGTTGCAGTGTCGGCGACCAGCAGTTTAGACATCTTCTGGCGCTGCGCCTGCGTCATGGGCTTGTAGCCGGACGGCGGCCACAGGTCCTTCTCGATCCGGTGCCATCCGGTCCAGGTCTGGCCGGGCTCGAGGTCGGCCTCGCGCAGGTCGAGTTTCGGGTCCAGGTCGCCGAAGGACTCCGCCACCGGTTCGATCCGCTCCCAGTGCATGCGAGTCGGCGCGTAGAGTTCACGCGCGCGGTCGTCGTCGCCGGCCAGATATGCCGTGACGAAGGCATCGGTGTCAGTCACCAACTGCTCGGCCTGATCCTTCACATAGAAGGCGTAGGTGTCAGCGGCGGCCTGGATCTGTTCTGCGAACTCCCCGCTGGGCGCGAGATCGGCGCCGGAATCCGTGATCGTGAACCCTGCCTGGATCCCGTCGCCGGTCATCCCCGGTTTGCACGCGGTCTTGTAGTCGCCCGGTGGGGCGGCCACGACCAGATCGCGGCTCAACCCCGGCCCGATGTTCTCCACCTCACCCAGAATGCGCAGACCGTCCTCGGCCAGCAGGTAGAACTCCGTGACCTGCTGACCGGCGTTGGTCACCTGGAACGTGAGCGTGCCCGACGGCGCCTCGGTGGTGGAGACCTCGCAGGCCTCATCGCTGCTGGTCACCGAGATCGCCTGGCCATCGGCAGGCGTGTTCGTAGTGCAGCCGGCGGCCAGGACCAGCGGAACCGCCATGAGGATCGCGCGCTTCATCGGACCACCTCGGTGGTCGCAGGTGCCGCTGCAGGCGCGACCCGCCTCGCACCTCCGGCTCGTCGCAGGGTCCTGAAGAAGAAGAATCCGACCATGACCACGTAGGCGACCCATACGGTCACCTCCAGGGACGTCATCGCCGGCGACAGGTTCAGGGTCCCCTTGACCAATGTGGCGGTCACCCCGCCCGGGGCCAGCGTGTGGGAGATGTCGAAGGCGAGGTTGTTCAACCCGGGCAGGATCCCGGCTTCTTGCAGGTCGTGGACCCCGTAGGCGAGAACACCCGCGGCCACCAGGATCAGGGCCGCGCCGGTCCACTTGAAGAACGCCGCGAGGTTCATCCGCAGCACGCCCGAGTAGAGCAGGCGGCCGATGCCCACCGCCACGCCGAGGCCCGCTGCGGCCCCCACGACTGGCGCCCAGCCCCCGCCGGCGGCCTGGACCGCGGACCAGAGGAACAGCGCGGTCTCCAGACCCTCCCTGGCCACCGCGAGGAAGGCCATGAGCACCAGCGCGAGCCCGCCCCGGTCGGATGCCGTGTCGACTTCGCTGTGCAGTCGATCCCGCAACGTCCGGGCGTTGGCGGCCATCCAAAGGATCATGGTCGTGACCAGTGCCACGGCAAGGATCGACAGAGTGCCGCCGATCGCCTCCTGCGCCTCGAAGGACAGTCCACGGGATCCGAACGTGAGAACCGCCCCCACTGTCACCGACAGCGCGATCGCAAGCCCCACCCCCGTCCAGATCCGCGGCAGCAGTTCCCGGCGGTCGGTCCGCACCGCGTAGCCCACGATGATGCTGACGACGATCGCAGCTTCGAGGCCCTCCCGCAGACCGATCAAAAAGTTCCCGAACATCTCTCTCCCTACTAAGGTTAGGCAATCCTTAGTAGAGCATAGGGACTCGCGCGGACCAAACACCCCTCGGGCATACTCAGACAGGTCCCACCGCCCTCGTAGCTCAGGGGATAGAGCAGTGGTTTCCTAAACCACGTGTCGGGAGTTCGAATCTCCCCGAGGGCACCAGCATGGTTTCCCACCGGACCAGACCTGCAGACGCAGCAGGCTAGCCACGCAGTCGGCGCCTTGCCGGAGACCGCCCTCCATCTGCTGGCCGACAGGCGATCTGTATCAGCTATTGGCCAGCAGATGGAGGGATCGCGGGCGATTTGTCCGAAAAGTGCCACGGAACCGCTCCATCTTGTGGCCGACATCCCCGTCGGCGGCCAGCAGATGGAGGGGTCCGCACGCACCCGCGGGTTGCCCCGCTGTCCCTGCTGGTGTGCGGGGACGCACTTCGGCGGGAGGAGAATCATCACTCTGCGGGTTCGGCCGGGCCCGGGACCGCCCATGCCGATGCCAAGCATGCCAACGGCTGCCGGCATCGGGGGCCCGGGTATCGTGCGGTTGATCGGAGTTGGCAGACCGGAGGACCGTGAACATCTCAACTCGACCGGGGCGGCAGATACCCATCAAGTCGGTTCCCAACCTGCGTGATCTGGGCGGGTGGCCCACTCGCGGTGGTGGCCGAGTACGTTCGGGGCTGCTCTTCCGCTCCGTGGAACTGACGCAGTTGAGTGACGACGACCTACCTGCCTTTCAATCCTTGGGCATACGCACCGTTTTCGACTTGAGGACCGCCGCTGAGGTCCAGCAGGCCCCGGACCGCACACTGGATGACGTCGATTCGATGAAGCTCGATGTACTTGCCGATTCACCCAGCACGGCACCGGCCCAGGTCTTCCGGGCGCTGGACAATCCTGCTGAGGCCACACGTCTTCTGGGCGGCGGCAAGGCTTTGCACCTGTTCGAGACCGGCTACCGCGAGATCGTCTCCCTACCGAGCGCGCTGCGCTCCTACGCGACCTTCTTCAACATACTCGCCGACGGCGGGCGTCTCCCGGCGCTGTTCCACTGCACCACGGGCAAGGACCGTACGGGTTGGGCGGCCGCTGCCTTCCTTTCGCTGATGGGTGTGGCCGAGCAGGATGTTCTGCGTGACTACATGCTGACCAACGAACAACTCCTGCCCGCCCTAGGGCAACTCTTCGACAAGTTCGCCGCTGCCGGTGGCGACCCGGAGACGTTGCGGCCGGTCATCGGCGTGGAGCCGACCTACCTCCAAGTGGCTTTCGAGCAGATGCGGCAGATGTTCGGAAGCATCGAAAGGTACTTCACCGAGGGCCTCGGAATCGACCGAGCAACCCAAGCGGCGCTGCGCGCCCACTTCACCGAGTCTTCGCGCATATAGACAGCGGCCGGCCTGTGAAAGGCTGTGCTTCATGAAGACCGTCCTGGCGCTGTTCGCCGGATTCTGGGCACTGATCTTCATCGCGGGTCTTGCCAATCCCGGCTACCGCCACTACCGCGAGCACGTGAGCCTGCTGGCGGCCCCCGGCAGCAGTCTCATCTGGGTCACCACCCTGGCGATTCTGCTCACTGCGGCCGCGCAATGGGTGGGGGCCTACCATTTCTGGGAGGTCAACCGCGTGGTGGCGGCTTTGCTGATCGTGGCCGGCGGCGCACTTGTCGGGGTGGCCGGGTTCCGCGTGCCGTGCCCAAAATCCAGCCGCCATTGCACGTACACCGTCGATCACACCCCTTCGGAGTCACTTCACGCCGCCGGCGTCATCACCTACGCGGTGGCGATCATGATGGCAATGGTCCTGCTGGGGATCGTCGCCATCACCCGCGGACATCACAGTCTCGTCGGAGTTCCCGGACTGATCGCCGCGTTCGTGTTCGCATTGACCTTCAGCGGGCTGCTGGTCTTCCCGGAGGGCTTGGCACAGCGCACATGGATCGCGGTGGGTCAGATCTGGCTGGTCGCGGCGGTGTACGAGGCCCAGAAACACCGCGCGCACATCCTCGCCCGCACGACTGCCTAGGGTGTGTCGACAGTCGGTGGCTCGGCTGGCCGAGATGCACGCCAGGCGGTGCCGGTCAACACCGGGTCCGCCGTTGCCTCAGACGGACCGGGTCAAGTCAAGCGCAGATCGAAGGGTTCGCGTTCGGCCCCAGCTGCCAGACCTGAATCCGCCGGTGATCTTGCTGAATAGGTCGGTGCGATGAAGCAGAAGAGCCTGTCTTCGTCGAAGATCATGCGTCCCGAACACGTCCAACCCGCAGGAACTCCAGGCATCCCGTATAAGCCTGGTCCGGGTTGCGTGTTCGGTGGGGTTCGTGCAGTTGGCCAGGGTTCAGCGTCCGACGAGCCCCATCGAACTGCACGAGCACCATCGAACCAGTCGCGATGACAGCCGATGCCGTCCGTCGACCGCGCCCGCCCGCGTCGATGTCGGCTCCGCGTCAACGGCGCGAAGTGCCGCCCGGCCGCTGGCTGCAACGAGATGTAGCCGTCGGCGCTAGAAGCCGCTGGCCGCAGGGTGGCGGGCGCCAGGCTCGACGAGGTCCGTACTGCCGTCGGCCCAGACCACCAGTGATCGGTGGTCGGCCCGGGAGCGCAGCCATTCGACAGCGCTCTGACCCATGGCGAACGCGGCCGTCGCGTAGATGTCCGCCCACGTCAAGGAGGGGCCGACAACAGTGACGCTGGCGAGGCCCTCGGGTACAGTTCCTGTTCTGGCATCCGAGATGTGCTGTCCCCGATGGGCCGTGCCGCTGGTCGCCACTGCACCATTGCGCACCGGCACCACCGCCACCAGCCGCGCGGGATCCAGCGGGTGTTCAATCCCAACCCGCCAAGGCCTGTCGTCGGTCCGGCACACCATGTCCCCCCCAGCCGACAGGCAGAAATCGGGGTGCCCGACATGGCCCGCCGCGCGCTCCACCGCCCAGCCCTTGACCACTCCCGAGGGATCGAACCTGGATCGCCCATCGGCGTCGGGCAGCCACACGGAGAACGCTGCCCCCGATGCCCGGTAGGCGGTCCTTCCCAGACTCAGGACCTCATCGACTTCGGGCGGGCAGTCCCGCACGCCGACCTCACCGCGACCGAGTCGCGAGATCCAGGAATCGTCGCGATACGTGCTGAATACTTCGTCGACCCACCGCAGTTCGTCGATGACGGCACGCCATGCCGCCTCGGCGAGCGCGCTTTCAGCCCCGCGGAGAACCATCGTGATCGGCATGCCCATCACGTGCTCCACGAAGCGTCGCTCGGTCATCCGAGCCCCGCTTCGTCCAGAGCGGCCTGCAGAGATTGCAGGTAGCCGACGCTGGTCACCGTCGCGCCGCTGACCATGTCGATGTCGGCGCTCTGCGCGTCCAGGGTCTCGCTGACCAGGATCGGCAGGGCGTAGTTGTTGATCTGTTGATCCTTGGGGTTGTCGGAGGGGTATTCGAGCACTTGGACGTCAGTGATCTGCGAGCCAGACACGGTGATCTGCACTTGGACCGGACCCCACTGCGTCTGCGCAGATGACCCGGTGACGGTCGACTCCTGGGCTGACGGCTGAAGGTCCCCGCCCGTTGCGATAACGGTGTCGCCGCCGATAGCGCCCATCGTCGACGTCCGGTACCCGAAGAGCAGCACCACGATCGTGACGGTCGTCAGTAGCCAAAGAAGGATTCGCTTCATCGTCACCACCCGAAACTCTCGACGTGGAATTGGTCCTCGGGAACTCCTGCCGCCCGCGCCGCCCGTTTGACGCAGTCAGCCCATACCTGCGGACCGCACACGAACAGATCCCGCTGGTCGATGTCAGGAACCCAGTCGCGCAAGGCGGTCACGTCGTCGGACTGCGTATTGCCCCTGCCCAGCCATGAATCCGCGGCACGTCGCGAACCCGGCAGCAGCACGACCTGCAGTCCCCGCTCCCCGCCCAGGACCGCGAATTCGCGCTCGAACAGAGCCCGGTCGGTGAACCGGTAGAGAACGATCGCCTCGCCGGGGGCGTAGTCCATGCTTTCGGCCAGGGCTCGCAGCGGTGCGATTCCGACACCGGCGCCGATGAAGGCGACCTTGCGCCGGGTGCGCGCGCGGGCCGTCAACCGACCGTACGGTCCTTCGAGCAGCACCTTGGTCCCGGACCGAAGGTGTGCCACTTCTGAACTGCCGTCACCCAGGGACTTCACCGAGATCCGCAGCGACCGCCCGTCGGGCGCCGCAGACAGCGAGTAGGGATTGCCACGCGTCCACCCCTTCCTGCCCAGGAACCGCCAGTTGAAGAACTGTCCGGATTCCGCGGGCAAGTTCGCAAGATCGGAGCCCGTGAGGTAGACCGACGACACGCCGTCCCCCTCAGGGACCACCGACACCACGCGGACTCGATGCCTGGCGCTGCGCCACAGCGGCAACGCTATCCGCCAGATCACGACACTTCCCGCCGCCACAGCCCAGAAGGTCCACCAGTAGACGGTCGCCAACGTCGAATGCAGGAACTGCTGACCCGTCCACAGTTGATGGGGAAGCGCAAGTCCCACACCGAGGTATGCATATAGGTGCAGCAGGTGCCAGGACTCGTAGCGCAGGCGCCGGCGGGCGATCCTGACACTGGTCACAACGACCATCACCAAGCACAACGCCCCCGCAACCGCGAGCAGCATCCCCGGGTAGTTCGTGGTCAGATCCCAGAACGTCGCGGGAGTCGCCAGCAGTTCGCCGCCTGCGTAGCCCCACGTGTTCGCCACGATGTGGACGACCATGAGGTTGAACGACGTCAATCCGATCACCCGGTGCATCCTCACCACTCGGTCCTGCCCGAAGGCACGTTCCAGGAGCGGGATGCGCGCGATCAGAAGCACCTGGATCAGCAACAGATCCGAGGCGACCAGGCCGGCGATCCGGCCGAGGGAGTTGAGGCCTGATTCCCATGACGTCAAATCCTGGATGCCGCCATCCGCAGCCCACCAGAACCCGACCAGGGTCAGAGTTGCCCAGAGGAAGGCCGCCGAACCGACCCGGATCAGGCTGTCGACGCGCGCTGGCGGGATGTCGATCTCATGCACGGACCGGTGGTCGGCGGCGGTCAGCGTCATCGGTGATGCCCTTCGCCATGGTGGCCACCGCCGGGCTGACCGTATCGCCCACCGGAGTCGGCTGTGCTCTGCGGTCCGACGGTGTCGTTCTGGGATGAATCGCCGCCGTTGACCACCGCGAACACGACAGCGGCACCGGCGACCGCACTGACGATCACCGCGCTTGCGGCAAGGACCACGGTCCGGGCGCGGCCGGAGGTGATCCGCGGCCCGGACTTCTGCGCCGGGTCGACGGCCACAGTCGGCTGACCCGGGTCCAGGCGCTCAGTGGGCATCTCTGCGGACTGTTCAGGTGTCGGCTCCCAACGGGAACCGCTGCCGGAGTTCTGGGAGTCTGCGTCGTTCACACTCACATCGTGTGCCCCTTGCCTGAGTACCAGCCGTGAGCAAAGTGTGAGAAAGGTAAGAGTGCCGTGGGAAAGGCGGCCAGCCAAGGCTGAAGAGTTAGTGCGCGGAGCCAGGTAACCCTGCTAGCCGGGCATCACCCAGAACTTGCGCAGCGGTTCGCTGACGTGCCACACGGTCCTGGCGCCCGCCTGCAACTCCACCACGTCACCCGGCCCCACCTCGAGGTCGGCTTGCCCATCGATCTCGATCCGCGCGCGGCCCCGCAGAACGACGAAGACCTCGTGGGTCTCCACATCGGTCGACACCCCGACGGTGTGCTCCCAGAGTCCGCAGGCAATCTCCGCGACCGGCGCCTCCCACACCCCCGTTGTCGGGCGGCCATCACGCACTTGCGCGGCTGGCAATGGCTGATGGTCGAGGGATCCGCCCTGGAACAGAATGCGAGATGCCATGGATTCGACCCTACTGAGTGTGGTCATGGTCAGCTCCGCACTTCGGGAGGATTCCGGGCACGATTGTGGCGAAGCTGCGGCCCCACATCTCGTTGTGTCACGAAGGTGCGCGGTTCGGGCGACCCGGACCACGCATCTTCGTGACAATCCGGGTCTCGGACCCGCACCTCCGTCACACTTGGGAGGGGGTGACCACCTGGTCGGAAGACCAGGGCCGGCATCGCGAGCCGAACCCATCGCGCGGCCGTGAGCCAGCGGCAGGACCCGTGCACGGCACTCGTGGACCAAACGCACGACAATGGGTCCATGAACCTGTTGCCTGAACCGGAACCCACATTGCTTCCCGCAGACCCGGCCACTTCGGCAGTCGCCGCCGGTCACGACCCGGCCGGCGTCGCCGCCCGCTTCCCGGCATCCAGCCTGGCCTGGGCGGCGCTGGCGCAACAGGCCCGGGAGCAGGGCCGGACCATCGAGTCCTACGCCTTCGCGCGGGTCGGGTACCACCGGGGGCTGGACGCACTGCGACGCAATGGCTGGAAGGGGCACGGACCGATCCCGTGGGAGCACGAGGCCAACCGCGGCTTTCTGGAGTGCCTGCACGAACTGTCGCTGGCGGCTCAGGCGATCGGCGAGACCGACGAGGCCGAGCGCACCCGGACCTTCCTGCGCGACAGTTCGGCCGAGGCTGCCGACGTCCTCGGGGTCTAGCCTCGTCATTTCCTGGGGCAGGCGGGCTTCGGAACTTGCGATCAAGGGACGGGAATGCACCGCGCAGCCACGGTTCCCGTCAGTCGTCCATGACCCCGGGCGGCGTTCAGGCGGCAAAACGTCCGGCAGAGATCGCTCGCGTTCGTTGTCCGTGGCCGCGGCGGGCCGCCCAGCCAGGCGGAAATGCCGGGCGGAAATCGCTCGCGTTAGTTCTCCATGGCCGTGGCCGGCCGCCCCTTCAGACGGGAAACGCCCGGCGGAAACCGCTCGGGTTAGAGAACGTGCACGAAGTTAGAGAAGCCACACGTGCGTTCACTAACCTCGTGCACGATCTCTAACCTCGCGACCATTCTCTAACCTCGCGGCGCACTTCTGCGGCGACCGAGCACACCAGCCATTTTCGACTAGAGAACGTGCACGAGGTTAGAGAAGCCACACGTGCGTTCACTAACCTCGCGACCATTCTCTAACCTCGCGGCCCACTTCGGCGGCAACCGAGTACACGAGCCATTCTCGGACAAGAGAACGTGCACGGCGTTAGAGAAGCCACACGTGCATTCCCTAACTCGCGCACAATCTCTAACCTCGCGGCCAACTCCTGCGGCCACAGAGAACACGAGCCGACTTCGGACAAGGGCCGATGACTGCCTGCCCCCAGCGGGATGAAACCGTGGGCCCAGCAGTCACGTCGTCGGCGAATTCCACGCCGCGTACATGAGCGGGACCTGCAGCGGGACGCGGGCCCACGCGGCCGCCTTCGCCCAGCCTGGCCGTCGGCTCTTCTGCACGTCGAGGGCCATCTGTACGTTGCCGACGAGGATCACCGCGAGGGTCGCCGTTGTCACCTTCGGCGCCCACGGCTGTCGTGTGGCCAGTCCCGCGGCACACGCCAACTCGGCCACGCCGCTGCCCAGCACCCACGGCCTGGGTTCGCCGAGTTGTCCGGGGATCAGCGGTTCGAAGACGGCAGGGCGCACGAGGTGGACGACTCCGCTGAGCGTGAAGGCCCCTATGACGATTCGGGTTCCGGGAGGCATGCGCCACAAGGTACTCGCCTCACACCAGCAGCAGATGGCTCACCGTGTAGATCGCCAGCCCCGCCAGCGCCCCGACCAGAGTGCCGTTGAGCCGGATGAACTGCAGGTCGCGGCCGACCTGGATCTCGATCTTCCGCGATGTCTCTTCGGCGTCCCACCTGTCGACCGTTTCGGTGATCAGGGCGGTGATCTCGTCGCGGTTGTTGGTGACCACATGGATCGCCGCATCCTCGATCCACGTGTTCACGCGCAAACGGGTGGCTTCGTCGTCCACGAGATTGCCACCGATCGATACCAGGGAATCCACTATCCGCACACGCAAGTCCGAGGTGGGATCGTCCACAGCCCGAAGCAGCATCTCCTTGGCCACCGTCCCCGTTGTGGCCAGGGTGCGTGAGACCTCTGGGTGGTCGAGCACCCGTATCTTCGCCTGCTCGGCCCTGAATTGCATGTCTGCGTCGAACCGCAGGTCGTTGGACAACTTGAGCAAGGCCTCGTCGACAGACTTGCGCAGGGGATGCTGCTTGTCGTCGCGGACCTCCTTGGCGAATTTGACCGCCTCCCGGTAGACCTTGTTCGCCACCATGTCGTCGGCCCACCGCGGCGACCAGCCAGGCGCCTGCCGTTCGACCACGTCGACCACGCGGGTCCGGTTCGTGCTGAGCCAGTCATGCAGCGATCCGGCGATCAAGTCGATCAAGGGCACATGCGCCCGGTCGGCCACCACCTCGCCCAGGAGGTTGCCCACGGGTTCGGCGACGGGGAACTCCTCGGCGCGCCGGCGCAGGAACTCCTCGACCGCACTGCGAACCTGCTCATCGTCCAGCAGGCCGATCCCGGCCTTGATCCCGACAGCCAATTCCGCGGCCACTCGGCGGGCATTGTCGTAGTCGCTTATCCAACGCCCCAGCCGCAGACCGACGTCCAGGCTGCGGATGCGGCCTCGCACCACGTCCTCGGCCAGAAAGTTCGTCCCGACGAAATCCCCGAGGTTGCGCCCGATGGCGTTCTTGCGGGTGGGGATGATCGCGGTGTGCGGGATCGGCAGTCCGAGAGGGTGTTTGAACAGGGCGGTGACGGCAAACCAGTCGGCCAGCGCCCCCACCATTCCCGCTTCCGCGGCCGCTCTGACGTAGCCCGCCCACCCGACTCCATCGCGCTCGAGCACGAATGCGATGACGTAGATGACCGCGGCCAGCGCCAGGGCACCTACTGCCACAGCCTTCATGCGACGCAGACCGCGTAGTCTCTCGGTGTCAGCGGTGACCGATAAGGCACTCATAGTGCGCATCCTGCCCCACCTGGGAGCACTCGGCGCATCGACATCGGGGCGCCGTGGCGCGTTTTGGCCAGTCTTCTCGTCCGTGTTACCCGGACATCCCGACCATCGCCTCAGGCCAGGGAGCGCTGCTCGTTCAGATGCCAGATCATCGCGATCACGGAACTCATCGCCACCGCGGCAGCAACCGGAGCGACCGAGACCGCGAAGACCACCGATCCGGAAGGGACACCGGCGTGGACCAGCGTCCATGCCGTGAACGCTGTCGCAGCCACGGCCCCGCCAAGCACCGTTGCCCGCGCCGCGATCTTGCCCAGGATGGAGGGTTCACGGTCCAAGGAATAGGTCGGGGCATCGTTGAACCACTTCACCCCCCGAGCGGCCAGCAGCACCAGACCCACCACCGACAGCGCGATCTGCAGGAAGTAGTACAGCGGCATCCCGGCGGCCTCGGCCCCGAAGACGTCGAACCGGTCGGTGACCACCGTCCCAGCGTGCGTGAACCAGTCCAGGAATTGGTGGGTGAGCCCACCGACGACCAGCGAACCGACCACTCCCGCGACCTTCTCGGGCGACGAGAGGCGCACCCGCAGTCCTGGCTGCTGGGCCGGAGCCAGGCGCCAACGGATGGCCGAGGGGGCGAACCAGTCGGCCGGCCGGGCGAAGAAGCCATGCCACAACACGAACAACGCGAGGCCCACAACAGTGTTGGTAATGAGGGTCGCGAACACGGTATGGGTCTGGTCGGTGGTGTAGGGCAGGAACGGGGCGAACAACGGCAGATCCGGCGTCATAGCACCGATCACGAGCGCAGAACTCGACAGCCACCTGACCCGGATCGGCAGGACGGCAGCCGCATGACTCACGGTGAATGGCATATCGCGAGTATGACCGTGCATTGCCGGACGCAAACGAATACTTGAGCAAGGTCACATCGCCGCGCGGGGACCGCGGACCCGCTCGCTACTCTGGACGGGATCGCCCCGTTAGCTCAGTGGTAGAGCACTCGCCTTGTAAGCGAAAGGTCGTCCGTTCAATCCGGACACGGGGCTCTGCAGACCCCTGACAACGGCGGTCGGGGCGCCCGACACCGGGCCCCACGACCCGTGACATGGGCGGTCCGGGCCGCTGGATACCAGCACGGGTTCGTCACACAGCGTGTGGTTGACCGGGTAGGACGAACGGACATCCAGTCCGCCCGATCTGCTCGGTCAGGTCGGGCCGGCCAGCGTCCCAACCGGTTCCGTACACGGGGATCGCGCTCTCGGAGCGACTACTCTTGGCGCCCATGTCGATACGTGCAGTGTTGGAGGTCTTCGGCTGGATCAGTTCCGGGCTAATCGTGCTGTCCCTGGCCCAGGCCCGGGTATGGCGGTTCCGGATCATGAACTTCGCCGGCGCGGTCATCGGAACGGCGTACAACGCAGTGCTGGGGATCTGGCCGTTTGCAGCGATGAACGCGGTCATCTCCGTGATCGACGCCTACTGGCTCGTAAGACTCAGCAGGGAAGGCAAGCCCGAGTCCTCCGCCTACCAACTCCTGGAGGTCGAACGCGACGACGCCTACCTGCGGCACTTCCTCAAGGTGCACGCCAACGACACTAAGCGGCACTTCCCGGAGTTCGACCCGACTGCCACGAGCGAGTCGACGGTGTTGGTGATGCGGGGGGATGAGACCGTCGGCGTGGTGGTGATCTCGGACACGTCGGACAGGACGGCCCGTCTGAGCCTGGACTACGTCACAGAACGCTTCCGGGACTTCTCGCCCGGCAAGTTCGTGTACCGGGATTCGGGCATCTTCGAACGGCTCGGGGTCGACCGGATCCAGGCGCCGCCCACAGAGACCGACTACTTCCAGAAGATGGGCTTCCGCCGGCAGGACGGCAACTGGGTCCGCGAGGTCCGTGTGTGAACCGGGTTGGCCCGACATCCGGGCCGCCTCGCCAGTAGCCTCGCCCTCATCTGCTCAGTGGAGGTTGGATGAGCACCGTAGCCGCGCCACGGTCGCAACGCACTTTCTTCGGGCACCCCGCCGGGCTCTCGACATTGTTCTTCACGGAGTTCTGGGAACGCTTCTCCTACTACGGCATGCGCGCCCTGCTCGTGCTCTATCTGGTCGCGCCGCCCGACGGGAAGACTCCACCGGGGCCGGGCTTGGGACTGTCGACCGGGACCGCCTCCGCCATCTACGGGACCTACGTGGCGCTGGTGTACTTGTTCCCCCTGATGGGCGGCTGGATCGCCGACCGGATATGGGGTTACCGCCGCGCGGTCCTGGTCGGCGGCATCGTCATCGCCAGCGGGCACTACTGCATGGCCCTGCCCACGGAGCTCACCTTCTGGATCGGCCTGCTGCTGATCGCGCTGGGTACCGGCCTGCTCAAGCCGAACATCTCGGCCATGGTCGGCGAGTTGTACCACGGCAACGACACCAAGCGGGACGCCGGTTTCTCGGTGTTCTACATGGGGATCAACCTCGGCGCGCTCGTCGCGCCACTGGTGACCGGCTACTTGATGGACGGCTTCGGCTGGCACTACGCCTTCGGTGCCGCCGCGGTCGGGATGACGATCGGTGTCATCCAGTACGTGGTCGGCGGCCGCCGTACCCTGACCGGGATCGGTATCACAGTGCCCAATCCCGCAACCCCGGCCCAGCGACGCAGGTTCGCCGTCATCGTGGGCGGATCGGTCGGGGCCATCGTGATCCTCGCGCTGCTCGATGCCTGGCTGTTCGGTTTCGAGATCGCAGACATGGTCGACATCCTGGCGATCTTCATCCTGCTCGTGCCCGTGGTCTACTTCGTCAAGATGTTCCGGGTCCCCGACCTGACCGGTGACCAGAAGTCCCGGCTGCATGCCTTCCTCGGGCTGTTTATCGGCGCGGCCGTCTTCTGGATGATCTACGACCAGGCCGGGTCGACCCTGAGCGTCTTCGCGGAGCAGAGCACCGACCTGACTGTCGGCGGTTTCAACATCCCGGTCCCCTGGTTGCAGTCGATCAATCCGGTCTTCATCATCATCTTCGCGCCGATCTTCGCGGCCATCTGGTCCAGGCTCGGCGATCGGGCGCCCTCGACACCACTGAAGTTCGCGTGGGCGCTGCTCGGGATCGCGATCAGCTTCCTCGTCATGATCGTCCCGGCGATGTCCGCGGAATCCGGGGCCGAAGTCGCGGTGTGGTGGCTGGTCGGCGTCTACTTGATCCAGACCTGGGCCGAACTGCTGCTTTCGCCCATCGGCCTGAGCGCGTCGACCCGGCTCGCGCCACCGGGGATGGAGGGGCAGATGCTCGCACTGTGGTTCCTGGCGGTCTCGGTGGGCGACACGATCGGCGCCCAGATCCTCTCCCGGATCGGCGACAACTACGTGCGGGTCTTCACCACATTCGGCCTCATCGCGCTCGCCGCGGCGGTGATCGCCTTCCTGTTCGTGCCGAGGTTGAAGAAGATGATGGCCGGGGTGCACTGACGTCAGCGGGCGCTGCGAAGTTGATATGACACGCCAGCGTGTCCCGAGAGTCTTCGCGACAACGGCCGGCGGCACGCGGGTAACGTCTCGTCACGCCGCGGATCGTCGCCCGATCAGACCTTGCACCAAAGCCGCCCCCAACAGGACGATCACTGCCCCGACCGGCTCGTTCCAGGTCATCGACTCCCCGAGCACCACGATGCCGAGGAAGGTCGCAACGACCGGGGCGGCATAGGTGACCGAAGCGCTGACCACCGATCCCGCCAGCGCGATCACCCGGAACATCCACACGAACGCCAGTCCGGTCGCCAGCGCTCCGAGGACGAACACGGCGGCCACCGAAGCGGCCTGGATCTCGGCCGGCCAGGACGTGGTAACAGCACACAGGACGGCCATGATCACGCTGGCACTCAGCAACTGCGCGCCCATCAGCGACGCCCCGCCCTCCTTGCGCACGGCCAGGAAACGGCGGGTCCAGGGAACCCCGATCCCGTAGCCGACCGTTGCGCCCAGACAGGCCAGGGAACCCGCGAGATCCCCTGATGCACCCCGCCAGACCCCCATGACCACCAGGACGCCCGCGAAGCCTATGACCAGACCCCGCACGCGCTGCGCGGTCAGCCTCTCCGACGGCACGATCACCAGGGCGAACGCGGCGGTGAACAGCGGTGTGGTGGCGTTGAACAGGCCCGCCAGCACGCTCGAGACCCTGGTTTCGGCCCATGCGAACAACGTGAACGGGACCACGTTGGTCATCAGTGAGACGAAGACGGTGTGTGCCCACACCCAGCCGAACCGCGGCAATCGCCCCCGCTGCCAGACCAGGACCCCGACCACGGCCAGGAACCCGAAGAAGACCCGCCCGAACGTGATCTGCAGTGGCGCGAACGACTCCAGCGAGATCTTGATGAGGAAGAAACTCGAACCCCACACGACGGCCAGCGCCCACCAGTAGGGCAGCCAGGCGGACAGACGGGCGGGGGGCACCCCAACAGTCTGCCGCGACCGTGTCGGACCGCCACCCCGGCACCTGCAGGCCGCATCCTTGAACCATGGCCAGCGAGGCGACCTACCAGAAGTACCGAAGGGCGGCTCGCTACCCACTGTTCCTGGCCGGGCTGCTGTTCCTGCTGGGATTCGGACTGGCTCTCGACCCCCATCTGAAGACCCTTCCCGACCACCACCACGTCGGCAGGGCCCTGACACTGGCCTCGTGGGGTGTCTTCCTGGCCGACTACCTGATCTCGCTGACCCTGGCCCCCGACCGGGTCCAGTACGTCAGGACCCACGTCCTGCAGGCCATCGGAGTGATCTTCCCGCCGCTTCGGATCTTGCTGATCTTCCATGTGACCTACGAGGTGGCCCGGCATTCCCGAGCCCGGTTCGGTCACAGAGTCCGCGAGTACCTGTTGTACCTGTCGACGATGGTGATCCTGGCCTCCTCCGCAGCCGTCATGGTGGCCGAACGCAATGCACCGGGGGCGACCATCGTCAGCTTCGGCGACGCCCTGTGGTGGTCGGCGGAGACGATTTCCACCGTCGGTTACGGCGACATGTACCCGGTCACAGTGACCGGACGGGTCATCGCCGTCGCGCTGATGGTCAACGGTTTCACCATTTTGTCAGTCCTTACTGCCACAGTTGCCCAGAAGTTCTTGAGCAGCCAACGGGCCGACGCCTCCATGCCGGATGCAGAGCCCCTACCGGAACCGGAGGCCTAGATGGGCGGTCTGACCGAGCGCGAGCGCGCCATTCTGCGTTTGGAGAAACAGTGGTGGCGCTTCGAGGGGGCCAAGCACCGGGCGATCCGCGAGCAGACACACCTTTCGCCCACCCGCTACTACCAGGTACTGAACGGTCTGCTGGACAATCCCGAGGCACTCAGGGAGGAACCAGTGGTGATCAGGCGGTTACAGCTCCAGCGGCAGTCGCGCCGGGCCGACGTCTCCCGGACCAGATGAACGCGCGCGCGGGATGCTCCCGGTAGCCGCCGGCGCTCAGGCCCGCGGCGCGCTCGAAGACGTTGCGCGACCACCAGTCCCCCGTGCGGACCAAGGAGTAGCCCGACGCGGCCAGGTATGCCGGCACGAAGAGCCATCCGAGGATCGCGTATTGGCGGACGTGCGCCATCTCGTGCTCCCAGACCGCTTCGGGAACCCGCTGGCGGCTGATCACCACACAACCGATGGTGAACGCACCAGCGAACGGGAAGCGCCACCGGTAGCCCGTGGCCTCCCAGCACCGGTCACGCCGCACGATCCGGCAGCCGGCCGCCGACGCCGTGAGCCACCCGGCCGCAGTGGTCAGGTTGACCGCGTTGAGCGCGACCACCGGGTGCATCAGAGCGGTCCCGCCGTCACGTCCATAGCTCCACCGGGGCCCCGACCAGCGGCGGCCGCTCGACATCGACCACCGCATGCCAGGTCGCCACGAAGTGGTCGCCGACCCGGTCGAACTGGGCCATCGCCTGGCCGACCGATCGCGAACTGCTCGATTCCGGATCAAGGCGGCGCAGGGCGGTCTGCATGATCTGCGCCGCCATCCGCCCCAACTTGCGCTCATCGTGGTGCCGGTGAATGCGGACGCCGAGATCGACCTGGGCGATCGCATCCACGCCGAGCATCTCTGCGGTGTCCACCAGCATCGCGAACTCCACGCCGTACCCGACCGGGAACGGGAGTCGTTCGAGCAGACTGCGCCGGGCGGCATACTCGCCGGCCAGTGGCTGGATCACGCCTGCCAACTGTGGCCAGTACAGGTTCAGCAGGGGCCGTGCCACCAGTTCGGTCACCCGGCCACCGCCTGCGGCCACCACCGATTCCTCGGCGACCAGCGGTCGCTCGTAGACCGCCTTGCAGAGGTGCACATCCGGGTCGGTCAGCAGCGGCCCCAGCAATCCGCACACGTAGTGGGACGTGAACGAACGCAGGTCCGCGTCCACGAACACCACCAGATCCGCCGATGTCGCAGCCAGCGCACGCCACATCGCCTCCCCCTTGCCGCTCAGGGTCGGCAGTCCTGGGAAGACGCTGTCCATCGCAACGACCCGGGCGCCGTTGTCCCGGGCCACCTGCGCGGTGGCGTCGGTCGAACCCGAGTCCAGGACCACGAGTTCGTCGACCAGTGTTCCCAGCAACTCGTCGTGGATGACGCGGACGATCTGGCCGACCGTGTCCGCCTCGTTCAGCGCCGGCAGGATGACGGCGACCGTGCAGTCCTTATGGACGAGCAACTCGTCGACGGGCCAGTCGTCGGCGGTGGATGTGCGGTTGCTCAGCCACGCCTGTACGTGTTCGGTCACATGCCCCCCAGATACACCTCGGATAAACTCTGGTGCGACCAGCGTGTCACAATTCCATAGACCTCATCCAGAGGGGCAGAGGGACCGGCCCGATGAAGCCCCGGCAACCTACCGTCACCAGCGGGAACGGTGCCAACTCCGGCCGCGCGAGCGGGCAGATGCGAAGGATTGTCATGACGATCGACCTGGGAAACGCCGTCGGACTCACCTGTCGGGAGTGTTCGGCCGCTTACGACCTCGGCGCTGCGTACGCGTGCGTGGAGTGTTTCGGGCCACTGGAGGTGGCCTACGACTTCGGCACCGTCACCCGGGCCCAGATCGAGAGCGGGCCGACATCGCTGTGGCGCTACCGGGCACTGTTGCCCGTGCGCCCCAACGCGGCCGACGAACCGAACCTGGCACCGGGCTGGACACGGCTGCACAAGGCCGACAACCTGGCCGCCGAACTGGGCATGCGCAGCCTGTGGGTCAAGGACGACTCCGGCAACCCGACCCACTCCTTCAAGGACCGGGTCGTCGCGGTGGCCCAGTCCGCAGCCCGTGCCCTGGGATTGACCACGCTGGCCTGCGCGTCCACCGGCAACCTCGCCCATGCGGTCGCGGCGGCCGCAGCACGTGGCGGACAGGGTTCGGTCGTGGTCATCCCGCACGACCTGGAGGCGGGCAAGACCATCACGACCGCGACCTACGGCGGCGCCCTGCTCGCGGTCGAAGGCAACTACGACGACGTGAACCGCTTGTGCAGCGAGCTCATCGGCGAGGACTTCTCGCAGTCCTGGGGCTTCGTCAACGTCAACATCCGGCCCTACTACGCCGAGGGTTCCAAGTCGATGGGCTACGAGATCGCCGAACAGCTCGGGTGGCGGACCCCGGCTCAGGTCGTGGCACCGGTGGCATCCGGGTCCCTGCTCACGAAGGTGGACAAGGCCTGGCGCGAACTGGCTGCCCTCGATCTGATCGAGCATTCCGACTACAAGGTCTTCGGCGCCCAAGCGACCGGCTGCTCACCCGTGGCGCAGGCATTCGACGCCGGTTGGGACGTCGTGAAGCCCGTTAAGCCGGCCACCATCGCCAAGTCGTTGGCGATCGGCAACCCCGCCGACGGACCTTACGCACTGGACGTCGTGCGTCGCACCGGCGGCGCCATCACCGCGGTCAGCGACGACGAAGTGATCGAGGGGATCCGCTTGCTGGCCAGGACGGAGGGCATCTTCGCCGAGACCGCCGGCGGTGTCGTCGTGGCCACGCTGCGGCAACTCATCAAGGACGGGGCGCTGGATCCCGAGGCCGAAACGGTCATCCTCAACACCGGTGACGGGCTCAAGACGCTGGACGCGGTCATGGGTTTCGCCCGCCCGACTGCCACGATCCACCCCGATGTGGACGAGGTCCGCGCAGCGCTGGCCTGACGCCGTCCCACTTGATCCCGCCCGGTCTTTGTGACGAAGGTGCTGGGCCTGAGGGTGGTTTGTCCCGAAGGTGCGGGATCCGCACGGCGCGTCGCGCCCACCTTCGTGACAAAGCTCTCGAAGGTGCCACACCTTCGTCACAAGCCTCTCCGAACGAGGTGAGAGGTTCGCGCATCTCGATCGGTTTCCCCTGTTGCGGCGGGTCTGTGGACACTGCATCCCCACGTACCCTTAGACTTATCTGTGATCACATCGTGATCCTGCGCGGCCGACAGTCGTGTGGATTTCAGAAACACAGCAAGGACAACACAACACATGAGCAGTGTCAGCGGAACCGTGAAGTGGTTCAACGCCGAGAAGGGCTACGGCTTCCTCTCCCTGGACGACCAAGAAGGCGATGTCTTCGTGCACTGGAGCGCAATCCAGGGCGAAGGCTACAAGTCGCTTCAGGAGGGCCAGCGAGTCGAGTTCACCATCGTGCAAGGACCGAAGGGCGCGCAGGCGGACACCGTCGTGGCGTTGTCCTAAGTCGAGACTTCTGCTGAAGGCCGGGTTGGTAACAGCCCGGCCTTCAGTGCGTCCGGTCCCCTCATCCCGCGCCACGCCGGGCCGGACCTGAACAGGCGTCGGCACTCCAATGCGGGTGGCGCGGACCGAGTGATCCGGTCCGGCGCCTATTCTGGAAGCGTGATTCAAATCGTTACGTGGGTCCTCAACCTGCTGTTCCTTGGTATGGCTGTCTTCGCCCTCGTGGATGTGATCCGTCGACCGACGCAGGCTTTCCCCGCAGTCGAACGCCAGTCCAAGGTAGCTTGGGGCATCTTCACCGCGATCAGCGCTTTGGTGATCTTCGTGTTCGGGGCTGTCAACTTCCTCGGAATCATCGGGGTCATCGTCACCATGTTCTACCTGGTGGACGTGCGGCCCCGCGTACGTCAGATCTCCGGGAGTCGATGAGCCGACCGGTCGGCCAGGCGACCCGGGGGACCACCGCCAACAACCGTCTGAGGCGTTTCGATCGGTGGATTGCGCACCTGGTCGCGATACCACTGCGCTCGGCCGACTCCCCGCTTGCGGTGGATCTCGGATTCGGCACGACGCCGGTCACGACACTCCAGTGGCGAAGCAGCCTGCGGACCATCAACCCCGCAACCGAAGTGGTGGGTGTCGAAATCGACAAGTCCCGCGTCGATTCAGCCCGGGGGACCATCCCGGCGATCGTGGGCGGATTCGAGATCCCGACCCCGCGCCGGCCACTTGTCATACGCGCCGCCAACGTGCTGCGCCAGTATCCGCGCGAAGAGGTCGAACCCGCCTGGGCTCGGATGGCTGCACGACTCGATACCGATGGCTGGATCGTTGAGGGAACGTGCGACGAGCACGGGCGTCTGGCGGCGATGATCAGCATCGATGCGCAAGCCCGACCCGCGTGGCTCACCCTCTCCTGCCGCTTGGCCGGGCTCGATCGCCCGAACCAGGTCGCGGCACGCCTGCCCAAAGCCCTCATCCATGCGAATGTGCCGGGCACCGCAATCCACCGACTCCTGGCTGACATGGATCGGGCTTGGGAATCGGCACCCAGATGGGGTGCCCGCCAACGCTGGATCACCATGGCTGAATCGCTACGCGGCACCTGGCAGGTGCGCGACGGGGTCAACCGGTGGCGGCTCGGCGAACTCACCGTGCCATGGGAGCACTTCGCCTAGGAATGGACTCTCTCGCTGGGTCCGCACTGACGGCGCGGCGGGGGTGAAGAGGACGTGCGGACAGGTTGCCGTTGGGTTCCGGTTGGACGTCGTGGCCACTCGCGGACCTGGTTCCAAGGGTGGCTCGTGTAGTCGGTCGCCGCAGAGGTGGGTCGCGAGGTTAGAGATCGTGCACGAGGTTAGTGAACGCACGTGTGGCTTCTCTAACCTCGTGCACGTTCTCTAGTCCGAAAATGGCGCCGAGACTCGGTCGCCGCAGAAGTGGGCCGCGAGGTTAGAGAATGGTCGCGAGGTTAGAGATCGTGCACCAGGTTAGTGAATGCACGTGTGGCTTCTCTAACCTCGTGGACGTTCTCTAACGCGAGCGCGCTCACCCGGCATTTTCCCGCCTGAACGGCCGGCTGGCCACGGCCATCGACGGCTAACGCGAGCGATTTCCGCCCGGCATTTTCCCGCCTGAACGCCGCGGATGGACTAACACGAACGACACCGGGTCCGGCCGGCCAGCTGCGCCGGACACTCAGGCACCCGGGACAATGGCGAGGGCCCCCGCGGTACACGCAGGGGCCCTCGCAATGGGTTATTCGATCAGCGACCAACGGTCTCGCGAACCTTGTCGACAGCCGACTCGGCCCGCTTGCGCAGGTCGGCAGCGGAGTCCTCGGCGCGCTTGCGCAGGTCAGCCGCAGAGTCCTCGGCCCGCTCGCGCAGGTCAGCCGCAGAGCCCTCGGCCCGCTCGCGCAGGTCGACGACGATGCTCTCGGCGCGCTCCTGCACGTCCTCGAACTTCGGCATCTCGAACTTCGGCAGCTCGAACTTCGGCAGCTCGAACTTCGGCAGCTCGATCTTGGGCAGCTCGAAGGGGAGTTCGAACTTGGGCAGTTCGAACGGCAGCAGCTCGAGCAGACGGTTCTTGGCCTCGGTGGCCTTGGTCTCCGTGGTCTTGGCGGCCTCGGTGGCCTTGGTCACAGCCGGCTTGGCAGCAGTTGTGGTCTTCTTGGCAGCGGTCTTGACCGGAGCCTTCTTGGCCGGGGCCTTCTTGGCCGGAGCCTTCTTGGCAGTGGTCTTGGCCGGAGCCTTCTTGGCCGGAGCCTTCTTAGCAGTGGTGGTCTTGGCAGTGGTAGCCATCATTTGTCCTTTCGTTGTGGTGCGGAACGCCGGGTTTCGGCGCTTGCCCTCACCCCGGCCTGCCCCTCCGAGGCCGGGGTGGAATCAGTACCGCGGTGTGCGGCGTTCTCGGATTGGAACGCCGCGTAGATCTCCAAGAGCGACTGCCGCTGACGGTCGGTCAGCGTCGAGTCACCCGCCAGAGCCGCCGTCACCGACGGATCTCCTTGCCGGGGCTCAAGGATTCCCGCACGTACGTACAGGGACTCGGCGGAGATCTGTAGCGCCTTCGCAATCTGCGCGAGGATTTCCGCGCTGGGCTTGCGAAGACCCCGTTCGACCTGGCTGAGATATGGGTTGGAAACATCGGCGGCCAGCGCCAACTGTCGCAGTGACAACTGCGCAGCAGCCCGCTGTTCGCGGATGTATTCGCCCACGCTCGCTATGTCGATCCGAGCCATATATCTAGTGTGACCCCAAGTGCTTGCAATTGCAAGCACCCAGCAAGCGCGATTCAGTCTTTGCGGCGCAAGTCACATTCCCGCGAACTCGGCAAGTAGCGCCGAGGGCCTGAGCATCCCGACCGGACGACCCCCGCCGAGTACCGGCCGCCTGAGATGCTCCGTGATCACCGGCGCGTCGAGGCCCAGTCGCGCCAGCGTGGCGGCGGCTACGACCGGGCGCGCCCGGTCGGACCCGTCCTCGATCTTGATCGCGATCCCGAACCGCTGCCCGGCGATCCGCAGGCTCATCGCCTGCACCGCCTCCGCCCCGTCCTTGGCCGCCAGCCCCGGGACACCACGCATCAAATGCGTCACGTCCCGGGTCGTCCCGCCCACGTACTCCGGATGCTGGCGCATTGCCTCCACGACTGCTGAGCCGGCGACGTCAGAGGCCACGTTGACCATTGCCCGGGCCAGTGCCACCAGCGGCAGCCCCCACAGCGGCGCGCCGCACCCGTCGGTGCTGGCGGGCGCCGGAACCGCCCCCGCCAGCGATCCGATCACTTCGCGCAGGTGGATCTGCAACGGGTGCCCGGGCTCCAGATAGGTCTCGACGGGCCAATCGTTGAGGACGCACGTGGTCAGCATCGCCGCATGTTTGCCAGAGCAGTTCATGACGACCCGCTGCGGGCCGGCGCCCGACGCCAGGAACTCGCGACGCGCTTCCTCTGCGTACGGCAGATCGGGCGGGCATCGCAATACATCCTCGGTGAGACCGGCCCTCTGGAGGATTGCGCACACGCCTTCGATGTGGAACGGCTCCCCCGAGTGCGAGGAACTGGCAAGGGCAAGGGCCGAACCACGCAGATCCAGACCTGACTGGACCATGCCCGCAGCCTGCAGCGGCTTGACTGCCGAGCGCGGATAGACGACGGCAGTCGTGTCCCCGAGCCCTGCGACCACGTCCCCGTCGTCCGCAACGATCACGGCGTGCCCCCGGTGTTGCGATTCGACCATCCCTGCCCGGGTCGTCTCGACCAGGACCTGGGCGCCGGTCACGAGTCGGCCTTGAGCACGCTTTCAGGAGTGGCTTCGCCGGTCCGATAGCGACGGGCTAGTTCTGCGGTGAGTTCCCCGTGCACCTCGTGGATGCGATGCCGGACCTGCGAGACCTCCCGCTCCATGTCACGCAATTCGTCCAGCCGGGAGTCGAGGTCCGCGTCACTCATCGTGGAGTACTCGTCCAGGCCTGCGCGGGCGATCAACCGTTCGACAGCGCGCCGGCCAGCACCTGGAGAATCCACCACGTCGGGGCCAGCCGTCGGACGGTTGCCCGGCCCCATCTGTGTGGCCAGCGAGTTCACAAGCGCCGCGACATCCAGACCGCGACCAGTCTCCTCGTGGCCGTCGCGACGCATCGCGATGTTCACCTCCAGAATGTCGATGCGGCCGTGCAGCATGCGGCGCAGATACGACAGCCAGGCTTCCTCGTGGTCGACTTGCAGGCGTCGCTGACGCAGGTCGGCCAGCGAGATCGTCGTTACATCCGCAGTGAAGGAGTCCTCCAGAATCCGGTCCAGAGCCCGCTTCCCCTGGGGTTTCGTCAACGGCACGGGTCAACTCTACGACTCCTTGTCCAACCGCGGGCGCATGTAGCCCGAACGGACGAATCCGGGCGCCCGCCCCGCACAGTCGCAAGCCCCAGGCATTCAACCCGCCGGCCGGAGCGACCGAAATGACCGGCATGGATGTGTCTGCCGTACTCCTGGCTCACGCCACGGCCGGCGACACCGGTCGACTGGATGTGGCGGCGCCAGAAGCAACCGCCACGATCCTTCTGTATGACGGACGGCTCTGTTCGGTGGATCAATCCGCCGCCCACCCGTCATTGGGGATGCGGCTGGTCAGCGGCGGCTGCCTGAGCCTGACCAAGTTGGGCCCCGCGATCAAGGCCCAGAAGCAGCACCCGGGTATGCGCCTGGGCGACGTACTGGTGCGGACGGGGCTGGTGCAGCGCCACGACGTCGAGGCCGTCGCCTGGGAGCAGTTGTGCGACGACATGGCGACGATATTGCGCTGGCGCGAAGCCACGGCGACATTCACCCGGCTTCCCCACGATCAAGTGCCGGCACCGGGACCGACCGTCCAGGAAGTGCTGGCGGTCGCAGGGTCCCGGGCGCACAAGTGGCAGCGGGTCGTCCGGGAGATCGGCGGCCCGGACACCGTGCCGGATCTGTCGGATGAGGTCATGGGAACCGAGGACGTCGCGCTACGGCCGACCGACTGGGCGATCCTGTGCCGCATCGACGGCGTTCGGAGCCTGCAATCGATCGCTGAGCAGGCCGGATTCACCCCGTTGGAGGCCGCCTCCATCCTGCAGGGCCTGATCGCAGCCGGACTGGTCACGGTGCCGGAGGTCCGCATCCCGATCACCAATCCCGATCCCTGGCAGGCACCAGTCGGTGAGCAATCCGCGCGGCACCCGGCACCGGTGCCCCCACCAGTGACGCATGCAGTGAGCCTCCCGACGCCGCCCGCGGCAGCCGACAGACCGCCGTCCGCTCCGCCCGCGGCAGCCGACAAACCGCCGTCCGCCCCGCCCGCGGCACCCTCCTTCGACCAGTTCGACGATCCTGCGGACCTGTTGCGGGAACTGTCCCAACTCGGCAGCGCCAGTCCTATGCGACGGGGCCGTGCCGTTTGAGACCGCCACCCCCACGCCACATACCGCACCGCTTGAGACCGCCGGCCCCCGGCCCAATGCGACGGGGCCGCCCCGCCGAGGCCCGCGCGGCGATAGCCTGCTGACTATGCCACGTGGGCAAGTGACGGTCGCCTCTGACGAAGCGAACAGCGGCTTGCTACCGTCCATCACCGAGCGCCTCAACGCCACAGCGGCCAAGCCCGGCGACGCAGTTGACGTTCTGCTCTGCAGCGGGGCCCCGAAGGTGCCGGCGAGTCACATCGTGCTGTTCGGCCCGGTCACCGATGAGCTCGATGACTGGGACCGCGCGGCTGCCCCGCAGACGATCGCTGGGGCGCTGTGGGTGCCTCAGGAAGATGCCGAGGACGCCACCGTTGCATGGCTGCAGTTGCGACTGGACACCCCGACCACCCCTCTGAGCGACCTCACCGATACCGATGGCCGGGCGCTGCGCTGGTCGGTGGTGTCGGCCAGCTTGGTGGCTCTGACGGCCGAAGGGGACATCGAAGTCGATGAGGCCGAGATTCGGGCGTGGCTGGACGGCCGGCCGGAAGTGCACGAAGTGGGCCGAGCGATCGACGGGATCGGCGGCGTCACGGCCCAGGACGTCCTGGATTCCATGAACCGGTTCCGGGCAGCGGTCCGGGGGCTGGACGACCTGGCCGACATCCCTGCCGCCGGCGACCATCCGGATCTGGACCAGGCGGTCGCTGAACAGTTGCGGCAGGTCCAAAGGACCGGTTTCGGCCGGTGGCGTTCAGCACGGGCGCGCGCGGAGAGCCAAGCGGCGACCACTGCTGCGGCGAAATCGGTGGCCGCCGACCGCCTCCGGAGCGTGATCGAGGCACGCCGTGAGGAGTTGCTGCACATCCAGCGGGCCCAGAGCGCGCAGTCCCACGCGAAGTCGCTCACGGAGCTTCTCGAGTCCGAGGTGGCAGCCTTGTCCCTGCCGGTGGAGGTCGATTTCGACCGTGTCCCCCGCTCGTGGGCGGCGGAGGCCCCGTCTCCGCGCCGGTATGTCCTGGTCAACCCCGAGCGGCTCGACACCATCAGCAAGTTGTCACAGGCTGCCCCGCGCCCCGCCGCGGTACCCATGGATGCGGCACTGTGCATGGTGATTCAATCCGGTTTCAGCCTGCCCGCCGTCCGGTAGGGGGAGTGCCTGGTGCCCGCTGCGTGCGATTGTGACGAAGGTGTCGGGCCGCCCGGGCGGTTGGGACGAAGGTGGGCGTCCCGACGGGCGGAACCGCCCAGCAACGTGACACACGGGTCCGGGTGCCCACAACTTCGTCACAAACGCCTCGGGTTCGGCACTGCGGTCGCAGGACCCGTGCCTGGACCGAAACTAGTTGACGGTTGAAATACTTTTGCCCTGTCACGCGTTGCACAAGACATGACACTGACCACCGACACTGTGGATCACGTCTTCGCCGACGCCCACACTGCTTACACCTTCACCACCGAATCGGTCCCCGACGACGCACTGCGCGACATCTACGAGTCCGTCAAATGGGCCCCGACCGCGATGAACAGCCAACCGCTGCGCATTTCCTTCGTACGAAGCGCCGACGCCAGGTCCACACTCGAGCCGCACGTATCCCCCGGCAACCTCGTGAAGGTGCGCTCCGCGCCTGTCACCGCGATCCTCGCGTACGACCGCGACTGGCATGAGCATCTGTCGGCGCTGATGCCTTTCGCCACCGACCCGCAGCTGGCGTGGCAGGACCGAGAGCGACGGGTCGATGTGGCTCGTTTGAACGCGGCGATCCAGGCGGGCTACTTCATCCTGGCGGTGCGCGCGCATGGATTGGCTGCGGGGCCAATGGGTGGATTCGACCGCGCCGGCTTGGACGCGGCATTCTTCCCCGACGGTCGCTGGCGCTCCCTGCTGCTGGTCAACATCGGTCATCCTGGGCCGGAGTCGTTCAGACCGCGGATGCCGCGCCTGGACTTCGAACAGGCGGCGACCCTGCTGTAGCCCGAGTCCCCGATGCTGCGAAGTTGACGCGACCATGCAGGACCGACGTGCGGTGCTAGCCCCCGTGCACGCGTTGCACCGCAGGGCGCTGGACTGGGCGGACACGCTTGGTGCTAGCCCCCGTGCACGCGTTGCGCCGCCTCGTAGACCTCTACTGTCCGCGCGGCGATGCGGTCCCACCCGAAGTCCGAGATCGCCCGCTGCCGGCCCGCCTGGCCCATCCTTCGTGCGCGTGCGGGATCGGCGATGACTTGGTTGATGGCCTCGGCGAAATCAGCCTCGAACGCCGCGGTGTCGTCGGCGTCGTAGTGCACGAGCAGCCCCGTTTCACCGTCGACGACCACCTCGGGGATCCCGCCCACATCACTTGCCACGACCGGCGCCTCGCAACCCATCGCCTCCAAGTTCACGATGCCCAGGGGCTCGTAGACGCTGGGGCAGGCGAACACCAGCGCGTGACTGAGCAACTGCCGGACGTCGCTGCGCTCCAGATGCCCGTTGAGCCAGTGCACACCGGAGCGTTTCGACCTGAGGTTGTCGATCGCCATGGCGACCTCCTCGCCGAGTTCCGGAGTGTCCGGCGAGGCCGCACACAGCACAATCGGGACGGATTCGTCGAAGTGCTGGGCCGCTCGCAGGAGATGCGAAATCCCCTTCTGCCTGGTGATCCGGCCGACGAACAGCACATACGGCTTCTCGGGGTCGACCCCGTGACTGACCAGCGCATCGATCTCGTCCACCTTGCTGTAGGCCTGCGTGTCGATGCCGTTGTGCACGACATACACCCTTTCCGGATCCACGAACGGGTAGCAGTCGAGCACATCCGCTCGCATCCCGCGACTCACCGCGATGATGGCATCGGCGTTGCGGTACGACGTGTTCTCCACCCACGAGGAGATCGCGTAGCCACCACCGAGCTGCTCGCGCTTCCACGGCCGTCGGGGCTCCAAGGAGTGTGCCGTGATGACGTGTGGGATGTCGTGCAGCAAGCCTGAGAGATGACCGCCGAGATTGGCGTACCAGGTGTGGGAATGGGCGACGTCGCATCCGGCGATCGCGTCGGCCATCCCGAGGTCCGCACCGACGGTCTGCAGGGCCGCATTCGCGTCCAGTAGGTAGTCGGGCACCTGGTGGGCCTGTGCATCGTCGCGGGGCCTACCGAGACAGTGCACGTCGACCTCGATGAGTTTGCGCAACTCCGGTACAAGGTGTTCGACGTGAACACCTGCCCCGCCGTAGATGTATGGAGGCCACTCACGGGTCAGAATCGCGGTTCGCACGGCCATAGGCTATTGGCATTGTCTAACGTGTTGCATGTGAGAGAAGGACCGAGCGTTCTGGGAATCGTGCTTGCCGGTGGAGAGGGCAAGCGCCTCATGCCACTGACGGCCGACCGGGCGAAGCCGGCGGTGCCCTTCGGTGGGTCGTATCGCATGATCGACTTCGTGCTGTCGAATCTGGTCAACGCGGGATTCGCGCGGATCGCGGTGCTGACGCAGTACAAGTCGCACTCCTTGGACCGGCACATCACCACGACCTGGCGCATGTCGAACCTGATGGGCGACTACGTGACCCCGGTTCCGGCGCAGCAACGCCTCGGGCCGCGCTGGTATATGGGATCGGCCGACGCGATCTACCAATCCCTGAACCTGGTCTACGACGAGCGCCCCGACTACGTCGCGGTCTTCGGCGCCGACCACATCTACCGCATGGACCCGGCGCAGATGCTCGACCAGCACATGGACTCCGGTGCCGGCGTGACTGTAGCGGGCATCCGGATGGCGCGCGCGGACGCAACCCCGTTCGGGGTCATAGAGACCGATGTCACCGGGCAGCGGATCAGCGCCTTCCACGAGAAGCCGGCTGACCCCCCGGCAATCCCCGAGAGCCCGAACGAGTCCTACGTGTCCATGGGCAACTACATCTTCTCCACCGATGTCCTCGTCGAGGCGCTGAAAATCGACGCCGCCGATGAGGGGTCCATCCACGACATGGGCGGCAACATCATCCCGATGCTCACCTCCCAGGGCCTCGCACACGTCTACGACTTCTCCGACAACGAAGTCCCTGGAGCCACCGATCGGGACCGCGGTTACTGGCGTGACGTCGGGAGCCTGGACGCATACCACGACGCCCATATGGACCTGGTCAGCGTCCACCCGGTCTTCAACCTTTACAACCGCAAGTGGCCCATCCTGACGTACGTCCCACCCCTGCCGCCGGCGAAGTTCGCGCTCGGCGGCAACGCTCACGAGTCCATGGTGGGAGCTGGTTCGATCGTCTCCGGCGGCCACGTCCGGCAGTCCGTGCTGTCCTCGGACGTGCGGGTGCTCGAAGGCGCCTTCATCGAAGGTTCCGTGCTGATGCCGGGGGTGCGGATCGGACGGAATGCGGTGATCCGGCACGCTGTCATCGACAAGTGGGTGGATATTCCCGACGGCGCCCAGATCGGCGTGGACCTCGAGCGCGACCGGGAGCGTTTCACGGTCAGCGCCGGTGGGGTAGTGGTGATCGGCAAAGGTGTGACCGTCGAGCCGTAGAAGTCCTCAGCCCACGACCGGATGCGGGAATTCGGCCGACCGGTTCTGGAACGACAGGATCTTGGGATTCTGCACAATGCCGTGCCGGACTTCGATCGCACGACCGATCGTCGGGTTCTCGTCCCACCCCGTATCGCCGGTCATGACCGAGCGGATGTGCGGGATGATCGCCTCGCTGATCTCCCAGGTCGCGGACTCCCACAGCAGCGACGGACTGTGGTCGACACCGTAATAGTGCACGTCGGTGCCGACACTGAACATCGGGTCCTCGAACGTGGTGGGTCTGGCGAAGGGGAAGCCCATCCCGGCGTCGCAGGAGACGTCGACGATCAGCGTGCCGGGCGCTAGGCGCGGCAGGTCATCCTCGCCGAGGAACATCATGGGGTCGTCGGTGTCCTGCAGTACGCAGTTGACGATGACATCGAACTCGGTCAGGTACTCCGATGTCGGAACCGGCCCGGTGGACTTGAGTGTCACCGTATGCGAACGTTCACCGTCCATCCGGTCGAAGTGACCGAGCACGACATTGGGGATCGGCGATGCTACCGCTTCCACCTCGCGCATCGTCAAGGCGACGATGTCTGTGATGCCGAGGCTCTTCAGCGCGTTGGCTGCCCCCCGGGCGGTGTTGCCGAAACCGAGCAGCACCGCCTTGCGCTTGCGACCGTAAGCCCCCGTCATTCCCCGCAGGATCATGGCGTGCAGCACCGAGGCGTAGCCGGCGATCTCGTTGTTCATGTGGAAAACGTGCACGACAAAAGTGCCGTGTTCGGTCCAGTGGTTCATGGCTTCCCACGCGATCAGGGTCAGCCTGTGGTCGATCGCGACCTGGGTGAGCGCAGTGTCTTGAACGCAGTGCGGCCATCCCCACAGCGCCTGGCCAGCGCGCATCTGCCGGACATCGGACAGCGTCGGTTTGGGCAACAGCACGATGTCGGACTCATCCATGATCTGCGTGTGGGTTTTGAGACCGGCGACCATCAGTTCCAGTGCCTCGTCCGGAACGCCGAAGTCGCGGCCGTAGCCCTCCTCGAGCCACATGTGCGCGCGCAGGTCTGCGTCGATGCGATCGAAGTGTCGGGGGTGGATCGGCAGGCGGTGTTCGTTCTCCTTGGCGGACTGGCCGAGCACCCCCATGGACAGCATTTCACCCATGTCGTCTCCGTTCCTCACCCTGGCCTTCAGCGTATCCACCGGCGATGTCAGCCTTCGCGTTCCCGGCAGGGGTTCTGCGGGCGAGCAGGCGTAAGGCGAACCTGCGGGACTAGTCCGCAAACCGGCTCGTGTACTCGGTCGCCGCGAGGGGTTGGCCGCGAGGTTAGAGATCGTGCACCAGGCTAGTGAATACACGTGTGGCTTCTCTAACGTCGTGGACGTTCTCTAGTCCGAAAATGTACTCGGTCGCCGCAGGAGTTGGTCGCGAGGTTAGAGAATGGTCGCCAGGTTAGAGATCGTGCACGAGGTTAGTGAACGCACGTGTGGCTTCTCTAACCTCGTGCACATTCTCTAACCCGAGCGGTTTCCGCCCGGCATTTGCCCGCCTGAACCGGCCACGGCCATGGACGACTAACGCGAGCGATTTCCGCCCGGCATTTCCCCGCCTGAACGAAGCACATTGGATCACCAACGTGTCAGCCCACCGGCGGGAAGGGCCCTGCCTTGGCCAGCAAGCCCGGCGTCGGACGCCCCAGCCTCTCGCCCAGCCATTCGCTGATCCGGCACAGCGCATCAAGGTCCAGGCCCGTCTCGAAACCGGAACGCTCTAGGGCGTATACGAGATCCTCGGTGGCGATGTTGCCGGTGGCGCGGGGGGCGAAGGGGCACCCGCCGATCCCGCCCAGCGATGCGTCCAGCACGGTGACCCCTGCTTCTGCAGCGGCCAGCGCGCTGGCATAACCCGTGTTGCGGGTGTTGTGCACGTGGACTCGCAAAGGCACGTCCACGGCCTGCTGCACCGCCGACAATCTCAGGTGGACGTCGCGAGGGACCGCCACCCCGATGGTGTCCGCGATCGCCAACTCGTCGATCCCTGCGGCGGCCACCTGGCTCGCGACGTCGACGAGGCGTGCCACCTCGACCTCCCCCTCGTAGGGGCATCCGAAGGACGCCGACAGGGTCACGCTCACCGGTAGTCCGGCCGCTCTGGCACGAGGCGCGATCGCCGCCGCCGCCGCTATCGCTTGTGCCGTAGTCATCCCCTGGTTCTTCTCGGAGAACGTGTCGGTCACCATGACGACCAGATTCACCTCGTCGACCGCCGTGACGGCAGCTCGCTCGAATCCCCGCTCATTGAGCACCAGACCGATGTACGAGGCAGCATCAGGCTTCAGGGACGAGAGCACCGCTTCGGCGTCGGCCATCTGTGGCACCCGCTTCGGATTGACGAAACTGGCTACCTCGATCCGTTCGATCCCGGCGGCCACACAGCGGTTGATGAACTCCACTTTGGTCTGCGTGTCGAACACCACCGCTTCGTTCTGCAGACCGTCGCGCGGCCCGACCTCGACGATCCGGACCGCACTCAACGGGCGTCCACCACCGCGCGCTCCGCCAGGCGTGGCCGCAGCCAGACCATCAGTTCCTGATGCAATGGGTGCTCCAGATAGCCGAGCAGGCCGTGCTCGTCGTCGTGCGTGGTGCGCAGCACCAGATCGAAGGCACCTGTACGGCCGAGCGTGTCCGCGAGCACCTCGACGGACAACAGCTCGGGGATCTTGCCCTCGAGGTCGCGCAGGCGGGTCACCGCCTCCACCCGGTCGGTCGAGTCGTGCAGTTTCATCATGACAACATGCGTGATCACAGTTCTGATCGTAGAACTCCCGCCGCCGGGTCCGGCCGGGAACCGTGCCAATCGCGTCACCTGGCTAGGGGCTCAGGCTCGCGTTGGGGGGTTGGTGAGAGTTTTGGACGTTGGGTTAGTCATCCGGGCCGTGCCGGGCGCAAATCGCTCGCGTTAGTGGTCCATGGCGGTGGCCGGCCGCCCGTTCAGGCGGGAAAACGCCCGGCGGAAACCGCTCGGGTTAGAGAACGTGCACGAAGTTAGAGAAGCCACACGTGCGTTCACTAACCTCGTGCACAATCTCTAACCTCGCGACCATTCTCTAACCTCGCGACCATTCTCTAACCTCGCGGCCAACTCCTACCGCTACCGAGCACACCAGCCATTTTCGGACTAGAGAACGTGCACGACGTTAGAGAGGCCACACGTGCATTCTCTAACCTCGTGCACGTTCTCTAACCTCGCGGCAAACCCCTGCGGCCACCGTGAACACGCGCCGATTTCGGGCGAGAGGATGCGCACTTGGTGAAAGGTTGGACGTGTACTTTCCGCTCACGGACCACCCAACCTCTAATCCTGAATCCACCGATGTCCTGGGGGGTGTGACGGCGCGGTGACGTAGAAATGCCCCGCTTCGTGGGGAGACTGGGAGTTCTCGAAGCTTCCAGATCCACAAGAAGAAGGGCATCTCGTAGATGCAACTGTCTCATGGCCCGGCGCGTGTTTCGGCGTCGTTCGATGAACCGAATCTGGTCGTGTCGGCCGGGCTGGTCCCGGCGCTGCGCCTGGCCCAGAAGGTAGGCCTGTCGGGTCTGGCCGAGAAGCATGTGAGCGCCGGGGCGAACCCGGGCGCGAAGGTGATGAGCCTGGTGGCGGGGATGGCCGCCGGGGCGGACAGCATCGATGACCTGGATGTGCTGCGTCACGCCGGGGCGTCACGGGTGTTCACCGGGGTGCGGGCACCGTCGACGCTGGGCACGTTCTTGCGCGGGTTCACCTTCGGGCATGTCCGGCAGTTGGACGCGGTCGCCGCCCGGGCTCTGGCCGGGCTGGCCGGGCACACCCGGCTGCTGCCCGGCATCGAAGCCAGGTGTCTGATCGATATCGATGACACCGTCAAAGGTGTTTACGGTCCGGGCAAGCAGGGCGCGCAGTTCGGCTACACCAAGGTCCGCGGGCTGAACGCGCAGTTGGCCACCATGTCGACCTCCGATTCGGCGCCGGTGATCGCCGCGACCCGGCTGCGCCGCGGCGCGGCCCCGTCTGCGCACGGGGCGGTGCGGATGATCCGGGATGCGATCACCACTGCCCGCCGGTGCGGAGCCACCGGTGAGATTCTGGTGCGGGCGGACTCGGCGTACTGCTCTGCGGACATCGTGCAGGCGGTGTCCACGGCCGGTGCCCGGTTCTCGGTCGGGATGCGGTTGAACTCCCGGGTGCGTGCGGCCATCGCCGCCGTCGACGACGCGGCGTGGACCCGCATCGAGTATCCGTGGGCGATCCCGGACCCCGACACCGGGGAGCTGATCTCGGCCGCGGAGATCGCCGAGATCGAGTTCACGGCGTTCGCGTCCCGGCCGAAGGCCAAACATGTCACCGCCCGGCTGATCGTGCGCCGAATCCCGGAACGCAACCACACGAAACGGCAGGACCCGCTGTTCCCCGCCTGGCGGTATCACGCCCTGTTCACCGACAACCCCGACCCACTGGTCGCCGCCGAGTCCACCCACCGCGGCCACGCGATCATCGAGCAGGTGATCGCCGACCTGAAGAACTCCGCGCTGGCCCACCTGCCGTCGGGCCGGTTCGCCGCGAACGCCGCCTGGCTGGTCTGCGCGGCGATCGCGTTCAACCTCACCCGCGCCCTCGGCGTGCTCGCCGGGGGCACCCTCACGAAAGCGACCACCGCGACGATTCGCACACGGATCATCAACCTGCCGGCGCGGATCGCCCGCTCAGCGCGCAAACTACGCCTGCGACTGCCCCGCGACTGGACCTGGCAGCCACACTGGCAACGGCTCTGGACCGCCGTCATGACCACCTGACAGCAGGCGCCAAGCCCCTACCCGCTCGAGCACGAAAGACCACAGTGGAAAGGCCGGCACGGACCGGCGGCCCCGTCACGCCCGGCAGCCAGAACCAGTCCCAAATCAAAGTACGGCCTCACACAGACCACATCACAGAACCCACCGGTGGATCGAGGCTAATGGACCCCATCGCCGGTCTCCCCGCGCCGGTGCCCCTCGACTACCGACTCCTGCGACCGGGTCGGCGCCTATCCGAACCGGCCCGAGATGTAGTCCTCGGTCGCGCGCTCCTGCGGTGAGGTGAAAATGGTCTCGGTCGGACCGGACTCGACGAGTCGGCCGGGCTGGCCGATGCTCGACAGGTTGAAGAACGCCGTCGTGTCAGACACCCGGGCGGCCTGCTGCATGTTGTGCGTCACGATCACGATGGTGTAGTTGCGCTTCAACTCGTGCACGAGGTCCTCGATGGCCAGCGTCGAGATCGGGTCCAGCGCGGAGGCCGGTTCATCCATGAGCAACACCTGCGGTTCCACGGCGATCGCCCGCGCGATGCACAACCGCTGCTGCTGGCCACCGGACAGGCCCGCACCGGGTTTCGCCAGCCGGTCCTTGACCTCCTCCCACAGGTTGGCTCCGCGCAGAGACTTCTCCACGACGTCGTCGAAGTTCTTGCCCTTGCCCTTGGCTTTGTCCAGTTTCAGCCCGGCGACCACGTTGTCGTAGATCGACATCGTGGGGAACGGGTTGGGCCGCTGGAAGACCATGCCGATGGTACCGCGAACGTTGACCGGGTCGACATCCGAGGCGTAGATGTTGTCGCCCTCGAGCAGGATCTCGCCCTCGGTGTAGGCGCCGGGTATGACCTCGTGCATACGGTTGATGCTGCGCAATACGGTCGACTTGCCGCAGCCGGACGGGCCGATGAACGCGGTCACCGACTTCGGTTCGATAGCCAGATTCACACCCTCGACCGCTTTGAAATCCCCGTAGTAGATATCGAGATCTTTGATGTCGATGCGCTTGACCATTACTTCCCCTCTTCTTTCCAACGTTGCATATCAGCTACTCCGTAGCGGGTGCTGTGAGTCTGGCGACCAGTCGGGCCAGTCCGTAGAACAGGACGACCACGATGATCAGGACGAGTGCGCCTGCCCACGCCCGGTCGATCGAGGCCGGCGTTCCGGATGAAATCTGGTCCCAGATGAACGTGGGCACGGACGCCTGCGCGCCGGAGAACAAGTTTCCGTTCATGGACTGGGACAGGAACGTGGTCAGCAACAGCGGCGCGGTCTCACCGGCCACCCGCGCGATGGACAGCATCACGCCGGTCACGATGCCCCCGAATGCGGTCGGGATCACAATGCGCAGAATGGTCTTCCACTTCGGCACACCGAGCGCGTAGGCCGCCTCGCGAAGGTCGTTCGGCACGATCTTGAGCATCTCCTCGGTCGAACGCACGATCACCGGGATCATCAGGATGGTCAATGCCAGCGACGCCGCGAAACCGGACCTCTCGAAGCCGAAGGTCAGGACCCAGAACGTGTAGATGAACAGACCGGCGACGATCGAGGGCACACCGGTCATCACATCGACGAAGAACGTCACGGAACTGGACAGCCGACCGGTGCCGTACTCCACCAAGTAGATGGCCACGAGGATCGAGATGGGGACGGCGATCAGGGCCGCCATGCCGACCTGCTCGAGCGTGCCGACCAGCGCGTGAGCCAAGCCACCTCCGTCTCGCAGCGGCGAGACGTTGCGCATGGTGCCGGTGATGAAGTCCCAACTGACGGCGCTCAGGCCGCGGATCGTCACCGAGATCAGGATCCACACCAAAGCCGCGAGAGCGATCAGGAAACTGGTCCAGATCAACGTGGTGGCAAGGCGGTCGACGGCGAACCGGCGGCCTTCCACCGCGAAGCTCCAGATCGTCTGGACCGCCATGTAGGCGAGGTACCAGATCACCACAGTGCCGGCGACGCCGCCGGCGGAGGTCATCAGGACGATCGCGCCGGCCACAGCGGCCCCGATGAGTGCCGAGTACAGGGTGGCCAGACGCGGCAGTGTGTTCATCGCCAGGTCGGAACTCAGGCCCTCGGTGGTCTCCGGCTCCATCTGCGCGGTACTCATCAGTTGGCTCCCGAGAATTCCTTGTGCCGGGCGATGACCCAGCGCGCCGCCATGTTGACCAGCAGCGTGATGATGAACAGGACCAGGCCGCTGGCGATCAGGGCGGCCAGCCCGGTCGGGCCGGCTTCGTTCCATTTCAGCGCGATGTTGGCCGCGAATGTGTTGCCGCCCGGTTCGGTGATGTGCCAGTTGATCTCGAAGGCCGCCGACAGGATCAGCGCGACGGCGATGGTCTCACCGAGCGCACGCCCGAGGCCTAGCATGGTTGCCGAGATGACACCCGGTCGGCCAAACGGCAGCACGGCCATCCGGATCATCTCCCAGCGGGTGGCGCCCAGCGCCAGCGACGCTTCCCGATGCGACCTCGGAACTTGCAGGAAGACCTCGCGGGAGAGCGCCGAGATGGTGGGAAGGATCATGATCGCCAGGACGACCGAGGCGATGAAGATCGACTTCGTGTAGATGCCGATCTCGTTGTTGAACAGCGGGATGAAACCGAGGTAGTCGTTGAGCCACCGCGTGATGCCGTCCATGTGGTTCATGAGGACTTCGAGGCCCCACAGACCGTAGATGATCGAGGGCACGGCAGCCAGCACATCGATCACGAACCCCAGCGACGTGGCCGCGCGACGGGCGGCGTAGTAGGCGATGAACAATGCCGTACCCACGGCGATCGGGACCGCGATCAACATCGCGATCACCGACGAGATAAAGGTTCCGAACGCCAGCGCGGCGATGCCGAAGAACGGTGGGTCGGCATCCGGGAACCACGCCTGCGTGGTGAAGAAGTTCCCGGAGTTGTCCTGGAACGCGGGGATGGCCTTCCACACGAGGAACCCCCCGATGGACGCCATCAGGACCAGGACGAAGATCCCCGCACCCCGGGTGAGGTTCGTGAAGATCCGGTCACCCAACCGGACCGAAGACCCCTGGACGCGAGGGGTAGGCGCGTCCAGGGGCTTCAGGTCAGTGCTCATTCGTTATGCGGCAATCCCTAGGACAGCGAGTTGACTGCGTCGGCGACCTGGGTCTCGAGTTCGCTGGGCAGCGGCACGTAGCCGATCCCCGTGAGAATCCCCTGGCCGTCGCTGGACGACGTGTAGGTCAGGAAACTCTGCGTCAACGGCAGCGTGTCGGAGGAGTTACCGGTCTCACAGGCGATCTCGTAGGTGAGCAGCAACACCGGGTAGGCACCGGGGTCTGCCACCGTGTAGTCGAGTTCAACAGTCAGGTCACCCTCGCCGGCGTCGGCGTTCGGGGAGACCTTGGCCTTGGCAAGACCCGCGGTAGCGGTTTCAGCGGTGGGAGCGACGGCACCGGCGCCGTTGTCGATCGACGCAGCGCTCAGGCCCTGGGTCTCGACGAAGGACAACTCGACGTACCCGATGGAGTTCGGGGTCGACTTGACCGAAGCGGCCACACCGTCCGAGCCCTTCGAGCCCTGACCGCCCTTGGCAGCCCAATCGGAACCCGACTCGTACGGCCAGGCATCAGGTGCCGCGGCCTTGAGCCACTGGGTGAAGTTGTCGGTCGTTCCCGAACCGTCCGACCGGTGGAACTGCGCGATGGGCGCGTCCGGCAGCGTGGCGTCGGGGTTGACCGCCGCGATGGCCGGGTCGTTCCAGTTGGTGATCTCGTTGTTGAAGATCTTCGCGGTGACCTCCGGGGTCAGAACCAGGCTGTCCACACCCTCGAGGTTGTAGGTAAGGGCGATCGCGCCACCCACCATCGGGATGTTGATCGGAGGGTTGGAGTCGCAGCGTGCCGCGGCGTCACCCAGCTCGGGTTCCTCCATGGCGGCATCGGATCCGGCGAATGCGACCTGGTTGTTGATGAAGTCCGCACGACCCGCGCTGGAGCCGGACGGGGAGTACTCGATGGTCGCGCCCTCACAGGCGGTCTGGTACGCGTTGATCCACTCGGTCATCGCGTTCTTCTGGGCGCTCGAACCCGAGGCCTTGATGGTGCCGGTCGCGCAGTCGGCGCCGCCGATCGTCCCGCCGCCAGCGGTCGACGATGCCGAGTCACTTCCGGAGTCACTGGACGAACAGCCGACCAGCGCCAATGCGCCGGCCGCCGCGAGTGCAGCAACCTTAGTTGAACGGGCGAGTTTCACCCTTGTCCTCCCAATCTGTAGTCATGTCTGACGTCTGTGACGCTACGGAGAGGGCGTTACCTGGCGCTGAGCGCGCGGTGTCGGGCAGGTGAACACCGGCTGACGGCATCGAGAATCTTGCCTGGTCACTGCGCATTGGTCACGATTCGGGACAGACTCGATGAGCATTCGGTGGCCATCTGTAGAACAATTCGCCGGTCGGATGAGTCTTGTGGGCGCCCGGAGGCTAGCGTTCGGGCTCTGGGTTCACGTTCGGCGGTTTGACGCGCAGAATCGCCAGCGCGAACCGGCTCGTGTGCTCGGTACCCGCAGGAGTTGGGCGCGAGGTTAGAGAACGTGCACCAGGTTAGTGAACGCACGAGTGGCATCTCCAACCTCGTGGAGGTTCTCTAGTCCGAAAATGTCCGCGCCGCAGAAGTGGGCCGCGAGGTTAGAGAATGGTCGCGAGGTTAGAGATCGTGCACGAGGTTAGAGAACGCACGTGTGGCTTCTCTAACCTCGTGCACGTTCTCTAACCCGAGCGATTGACGACCGGCATTTGCCCGCCTGAACGCCGCGGACCACGAACGCGAGCGATCTTGCGTCCGACACCGTCTGCATGAACGCTACGCACGACTACCGCGAGCGGAGGATCCGAACGCGGATCGCCGGGCAGGTTCGCTACTGGGAGAGCCGCTCCACCACCACCTGGTCCTCGGACCGGTGGAAGATGACCGCCGATCCGGCGGCCAACGCCGTGTCCGGCACCTCGTCGAGGCCGAGCCGGTGGGCGACGTGGTCCAGCAGGACCGGCAGCACGGGGCGGTGGGTGCATACCACCGCCGGCGACTGATCTCGCAGGATCTGGTCCACGCGCTTCAACGCCGCGGTCGGCGAGGAGGCGAAGCCCTCTTCGCTGAGCAGCGGCTCGTGCGCGATCATCGAGTGGGTCCGGTGCGCGAACGGACGCACGGTGTCAAGGCAGCGCCGCGCATCTGACGAGTAGACCTTCCGGACCCCGAACGCCCCAAGCACGTCGACGAGTCTGTAGGCCTGCGCCGTACCATCTGCGCTCAGCGGCCGTTCGGCATCCACCGAACCTGGGAAATCGGCCCGGCGCATCGCATCTGCGTGCCGCAGGACCACCAGCGGGGTGGTGACAGGTGCCGCCAGGGCGTCGCGGACAAGGTCCCCATCGCGCGGATAACTCAGCATCGCCAGGGCAGCTTCAGGCGGGAGCCAGCGCAGTTCGTCGATCTCCTTGTTGGGCGTGAACCCGGGGCCACCGACGCGCTCGCGGCCCACCCAGTAGTGCACCGTCTTGGGCCGTGCCTCGACCCTGTAGTGCTGCGTGGTCAGTGGCACCCCGAGGACCACATCGCTGCCGGTCTCCTCGATGGTCTCCCGCCGCGCAGCCTCGATGGTGGTTTCGCCCGGGTCCAACTTGCCCTTCGGCAGCGACCAGTCCTTCTGCCGGGGCCGGTGCAGCACGCACACCAAAGGGCCGGTCGTGTCCTGGCGCAGCAGAACAACGCCGGCCGCCCGGATCAACGTTGCGGCTTTGGCCATCAGCCCAACCGGGCCTTCTTGTGGGCCTTGCGGACACTCGGCCACAAATCGACCAAGTCGTTGCGGGCGAACAACTCCTGCTCGAATTCGAACTCGTACAGCAACCCGAGGCTGAACCCGGACAGGCCGTCCACATCCGGGGATGCGGCCAGTTCCTTGAGGGTCTGCTGGGCCACCCAGGCGTCCTGGTGCTCTCCGAGCAGTTCGGTCACCCCGGCCAGCGCCTTGGCGAACTTCTTGACCCGCTCGCCCATGACGGGGGCGACGGCCTCGGCGGCGTAGCGGGCCTTCTTCGCCCGGATCCTGGCCTCGTGCCAGGGATGGGGTTCACCGTCCAACTCCAGCAGGGAGACCTCTTTGCGCAACTTGTTCCACGCCTTGTCGACGAGGCCGGGCAGGACGTCCTGCGCCTGCGCGGTGGCCGCCTCGTTGAGTCGTGGGTTGCGGGCCGCGTCGACCAGCGCCTCCACGAAATCCCGGTAGCGCTGGGAAACCATGGCGGTCAGCGCATGGTCGCGAGCATCGTGCCAACGCTCCGACAGTGCCGGATCCACGACCCGGCGGATCAGCTGTGAGAAGTCCTCGCCCACTTCGTCGGCGTGGTGATCGATGCGGTCCTGCAGGACCTCGGTGTCGCGGCTGACCCCCAGCTCTCCGGCGATCCAGCCCAGATCTGCGCGCAGGGCCTCGGCCCACTCCACGTCCAGCATCGGCTCGAAGACCTTGAGTCCACTGCGCAGGCGCCGTGCCGCCACCCGCATCTGATGCACACTGTCTGGCAGATCGCGGCGCACACGCAGGTCCTGGGTGAGGAAGGCACGGGCGTGCCGGCGGATGTGGGCCGTCACCGCTGCTCCCGCGGGATCCTCCGGCCCTACGATCTGCGGCTCCGGCACGTCGGCCGGTTCCTGGGTGACCGGGCCCAGCGCGGTGATGGTCGGCGGGGTCGAACCGGGCACCGCACCGGCGCTCACCAGCGCGGCGACCAGCGGGTCCAGCGGCGCGGCATCGACGAGCCCCTCCACCTCCAACTCGCGGAAGCGGGCGGCGATGTGCTCCCCGTCGAGCACTGAGATGGTGTCGTCCACAAGCTCCGCGAAGGCCACCCCTTCCGCTCCGTACAACAGGTATGGCGTGCGCTCAGTACGCAATGCGGCCACCGCCCGCAGGGGGGCGCTGCGGGTCATCGCCAGCACGAGGTCGGCGAGTTCCTGCGGCGCTGCACCCGCCTCGCCCGCGTCGAGCGGCAGCCGGATCTCATCGGGTTCGCCGTCATGGCCGGCCACCGGCAGTTCGAGATGCCAGCCGGCTTCGTCGCCACCCTCGATGCGGCGAAGGGTGATACCCCAGCGCGCCAGCCGCAGGTCGTCGGTGTCGTGGTACACCGCGAGCAGGTTGCGGGTGACCTGTCGCTTGGCCCGCGCGACACCGGTGTTCGCCTGGGACAGATCTGGCAGCCGGAAGAGTCCGTGCACACGCATGGTGCGCTCCTGGTGGATGGCATGCGGCTCGGCCTCGGTGTCCACTTGCGTGGGCCCCGGTTCGGGCTCACCCCCGGTCTGGGGCGGCTCCAAGCCGGCCTCCGCATGGTCGATGGTCACAACGTCCACCGGCGGTGTCACGTCGATCGCGGACTCCGGCGCGGAGTAGATCTCGTCATCTGGGTCGTCGGGCAACTGGGCCGCGCGGACGTTCGGAGGGGTCGGGTCCTGCACAGCCTCGTTGTCAGCATCGCCCATCCGAATCATCCTCCGCGTAGGTGCTTGCGACGGATCATGTACGCCTGGAAGTCCTCAAGCCGGCCGTCCGTCGCCCGGTTATGAGTCCATTCTCCGTCAGGTCCCAGATCCCATGCCGAGGTACCCGCGTCGAAGGCCTTGTCGAGGACCTCCCCGACGTAGCGAATCTGCTCGTCGGACTGCAGCGAGACCAGCGTCTCCACCCGTCGATCGAGGTTACGGTGCATGAGGTCCGCCGAACCGATCCACACCTGGGGGTCGCCGCCGTTGAGGAACTCGTACGTCCGCGAATGCTCCAGGAATCGGCCGAGGATGCTGCGGACCCGCAGGTTCTCGCTCATCCCGGGGACCTGCGGGCGGATGGCGCAGATCCCGCGGACGAGGACGTCGACCGGCACGCCCGCCTCCGACGCACGGTAGAGAGCGTCGATCAGGCTCTCGTCGACGATCGAGTTGCACTTGAACCGGATCCGCGCCGGCAGCCCTGCCTCGAAGTTGGTCACCTCCTGCTCGATGCGCTCCAGCAGGCCCTTGCGGATTGAGTGTGGCGCCACTAACAACCGGTGGTACTCGGTGTGCATCGAGTACCCCGACAGCTGGTTGAAGAGGTTGGCGACGTCCTGCCCTACCTGGTCATCCACGGTGAGCAGGCCGAGGTCTTCGTACAACCGCGCGGTCTTGGGGTGATAGTTGCCGGTTCCGATGTGGCAGTAGCGGCGCAGCCGGTCGCCGTCGTCACGCACGACCATGGACAACTTGCAGTGGGTCTTGAGGCCGACCAGCCCGTAGACGACATGGACACCGGCGCGTTCGAGTTTGCGCGCCCACTTGATGTTCGCACTCTCATCGAAACGCGCCTTGATCTCCACCAGCGCCAGCACCTGCTTGCCCGCCTCCGCCGCGTCGATCAGGGCGTCGATGATCGGGGAGTCGCCAGACGTGCGGTAGAGCGTCTGCTTGATCGCCAGCACCTTCGGGTCGGCGGCGGCCTGTTCGAGGAAGCGCTGCACGCTGGTCGAGAAGGAGTCGTAGGGATGGTGCAGCAACACGTCACCGCGGCGCATCGCGTCCAGCACATCCGGCGCGCTGGCACTTTCCTTGTTGCCCATCAGGCTGCGGTTTGTCTTCGGCACGAACGCCGGGTCCGACAGGTCCTCGCGGTTGAGGCCGACGAACGCCCACAGACCCCGCAGGTCCAGCGGTCCCGGCAGCATGAAGACCTCGTTCTCGGCGACCCCGAGTTCGCGCACGAGCAGGTTCAGGACGTGCTGGTCGATGGTGTTCTCCACCTCGAGCCGCACCGGCGGGCCGAACCTGCGCTTGGACAGTTCCCGCTCGAGTGCCTTCAACAGGTTCTCCGCGTCGTCCTCCTCGACCTCGAGGTCCTCGTTGCGGGTGACCCGGAAGATGTGGTGCTGCACGACGTTCATTCCCGGGAATAGCAGGTCGAGGTGCTCGGCGATGAGGTCCTCGAGCGGCACGAACCGGGAGTCCCCGATGGCCAGGAAGCGGTCGAGCGACGGCGGCACTTTGACCCGCGCGAAGAGTTCCGTGCCCGTCTCCGGGTTGCTCACCACCACCGCGAGGTTCAGGGACAGCCCCGAGATGTAGGGGAAGGGGTGTGCGGGATCCACGGCCAGTGGTGTCAGAACCGGGTAGATCTTGTCCCGGAACAGCCGCGCCAGATGCTGCCGTTCGTCGTCCTTGAGTTCCGGCCAGCGCACCAGGCTGATGCCTTCGTCGACCAGCGCCGGGCGGACCTCGTCGGCCCAGCACTCCGCTTGCCTGCGCATCAGGTCGTGGGCGTGGACCAGCACCGCGTCATGAACCTCGCGGGGCAGCAGGCCGCTGGCCGCCCGCACCGCGATTCCGGCGGCGATCCGGCGTTTCAGTCCGGCGACCCGCACCATGAAGAACTCATCGAGGTTGGACGCGAAGATGGCCAGGAACTTCGCTCGTTCCAACAACGGCAGCTGGTCGTTCTCGGCCAGTTCCAGAACCCGCTGGTTGAATGCCAGCCAACTCAACTCCCGGTCGATGAACCGGTTGTCCGGCAGTTCCTGTCCGGCGATCGTGGGGTCGGAGGTCGCGCTGGTCATGTCCCCAGGGTGCCAGAAAGCCCAACCGCGGTCGCGTCGACGCCTCGGGCGTACTGCACGTCGCAATCGGCCGGTTCGAAACCCAGCCGTGTGTACATGGCCACTGCTGCGTGGTTGCTGCTGTCCACGTACAGCATGACCGTGGACAGCCCCAGATCCCGCAAGTGGCGCAGCCCGGCCACGGTCAATGCCGGCGCCAGTCCGGTGCCGCGGGCGCGCTGCGCGACGGCCAGGACATAGACCTCGCCGATTCGCGAGTGGGCATGACCCGTACCGCCGTGCACCTTCGTCCAGTGGAACCCGGCCAGCCCCTGCTCGTCGAAGGCCAACAGGAAGCCTTCGGGGTCGAACCACTCCGCATTGGTTCGATCTGCCAAGTCGTCGGCCGTCCAGGATCCCTGATCCGGCAGATCCCTGAATGCCGCCGCGTTCAGGTCCAGCCACGACGATGCGTCCGCCGGGGTGTAGTTGCGCACCTGGAAGCCAGCCGGGATGGGCAGACTCGGCACGTTCAGGAGCGGTCGCACATACCTGCACAATCGCCTGACCTCGACCAAGCCGTTGCGCCCGGCCAGCGATGCGGCGGCGGGTAGTTGACCGTGCGCCCACACCCGGACCGTGGGACCGCTCTGTGCGAAGACTTCCGACAGCAGCCGTGTACCCAGGCCCCGGCCGCGTGCCTCGGGATCGACTAGAAGTTCGGCCACCGGTGGCTCCCCCGCGGCCAGATGGGCGTAACCGAGCACATGTCCGGCCCCGGTCAGCAGCAGATGACTCTCGTCGGCGCCCTTGCTGGCACGGATGTGCAGATGGGTGTGCTCCGAGACCGCAGAGACGCCGTCGGCATCGCGCACCCGGTCCAGCAGACTTTCGACGGCCGCGACCTGTTGCTCGGACAGCGCCGCGTGCCAGGAGGCGTCGATCACGAGGTGAACTCAGCGCGCGGCGGAACCAGCCGGTAGCCGACATTGCGGACCGTCCCGATCAGCGCCTCGTGCTCGGGGCCGAGTTTCGCGCGCAGTCGCCGGACGTGGACGTCCACGGTGCGGGTACCTCCGAAGTAGTCGTAGCCCCACACCTCCTGCAGCAGCTGCTGGCGGGTGAACACCCTGCCCGGGTGCTGCGAGAGGTACTTCAGGAGCTCGAATTCCTTATAAGTCAGATCCAGCACCCGGCCGCGCACCGTCGCCGTGTAGCTGGACTCATCGATCGACAGTTCCCCATGCTGAATCTCCGGCCCGGATTCCTGCTCGGAATCGGCGAGGCGGCCCATCGCCAGCCGGAACCGCGCCTCCACCTCACCCGGACCGGCCGTGTCCAGGATGAAGTCGTCGACCCCCCAGTCGGTGGACATGGCCGCCAGCCCGCCTTCGGTGATGATCAACAGGACCGGCATGTCCGACCCGGTTGCGTGCATCACCCGGCACAGGCTGCGAACGCCCGGCAGATCCCGGCGGCCGTCGACGAGGATGAGATCCCCCGGCGGCGCATCCAGCAATGCGGCGGCCTCAGCGGGAAGAACCCGAATGTGATGGGAGAGCAGTCCGAGCGCGGGCAGCACGTGGTCGCTGGGCTCGACCGCGTCGGTCATCAGCAGGACACTGCTCATAAGCCACCTCTTGTCGGACCCATCCAGCCTAGGCCAGGTGGCCCGCTAGGCCGGAATGGCCTCACCGAGTGCAGAGATGACATCGGCCTTCCGGGGCTGCCCCGACGCCCGGCGCACGATCACGCCGCGCGCGTCCAGCACCAAAATCGTCGGTGTGCGCGCGATGTTCAGTTCCCGCGCCAGGTCCAGATAGTCGTCGACGTCGAGATCGACGTGCCGCACCCCGGGAATCATCTGCGCGACCTCGTCGAGGATCCGACGGGTCGCCCGGCAGGGCGCGCAGAAGGCTGAGGTGAACTGCAACAGGGTTGCCCGCTCCCCGAGCACGCCCCCCACCTGCGCGGCGGACAGCCGCTCGGAGTGGTTGTGCTCGCGCAGGCGGCCGTCGGTCAGTCGGCGCCACGAGGCGAAGGCGGCCACCAGCAGCGCCACACCGGCCAGAACCCAGATACCCGACATGTCGTGCAGAACACCTCCCGGAGCGCGGACATTCCCGGCATTTCAGTTAACCTTGGAAGCACCCGCCGTCAGGCCTCAGTGGAGGAATACAGGAGGTCGACGTCGGGGTTGTTCCAGTAGACCACACCGTCCCTTGACCGGAAGAACTCACGTGATAGACCCCCGCGGCACCCGCTTCTCCGCTGCCATCACCAGCCTCGTGCTGGCACTGGTCATCGTGACCGTCCCCGGGCCGGTCGCCGCTGCGGCGCTCAGCGTTCAAACGCTGGTCTTCGCATTCGGCGCCATCCTCGGCCCGAGCGCACAGCCCTACGGCTGGCTCTTCAAGAGGTGGGTCCGGCCCCGGCTGAAGGCCCCGGCGCACATGGAGGAGCCGCTTCCCCCGCAGTTCGCGCAGGCCGTCGGACTGCTCTTCGCCCTCGCTGCCAGCGTCAGCATGCTGTTCGCCTGGACCTTGGGCGTATGGATCTTCGCGGGCTTCGCGTTGCTGGCAGCGGTGCTCAACGCCGCATTGGGCTTCTGCCTCGGCTGCGAGGTCTACCTGCGGATACGGAAGTTCCTTCCGACCAGGCAGGTTGTGACGACTCCCAGTACCCCGCTTATCGACCTCACCGAACAGTCGTCGCGCGTCTGAGATGTCACGGCGACTGGTCGTCCAACTGACCACGGACGACCCCGAGAAAGTGGCGACCGCTTTGACGGTGGCGATGACGGCCGCGATCGCCGGTGCGCAGGTTGATCTCTGGCTGTCCGGTCCCGCGACCCTGTTCGCCGTGGAGGGCAGGCAACCGGTCGTCGGCCTCGACCACGCACCGCAGCCGGCCGAGGCACTGGCCGCCGTCGGTTCCGTCACCGTGTGCAGCCAGTGTGCGGTCCGGCGCGGGCTCACCGACCTCGATCTCATCCCTGGCGCACGGATCGCCGGGGCCACCACCTTGGTGGAGGCGCTGCTGGCCGAGGGCGTGCAGGCGCTGACGTACTAGCCGGCGCCCAGGTCGGACGGACATGATTGTGACGAAGGTGCGGGTCCACCCGTACGAAGGTGCGCGGGTTGCGCCGCCGCGACCGCGCACTTTCGTAACAATCCGGGGTGAGACCTCGCAACTCCGTTACACGGGCTCATTCACATCCCTGCGCACGCCGCATCCTTGACCGACCGGGCGACTAGGCTGTGACCATGACCGAGTTGCTCTTCACATCGTTGCTGGTACTGGTGACCGTGATCATTGCGTGGTTCTCCGGCTACGTGCTGTACCGACTGTTCAAGAGCGACTAGTGGATCTACCGGAGGAGGTTCTGCCGCTGTCCTGGCTACTGGGCCGATGGATCGGGGTCGGAACCGGGCAGTACCCCACCATCGAGGACTTCCGGTTCGGCCAGGAGTTGTCGTTCACCTGCGACGGCCGGCCGTTCATCGCGATGAACTCGCGCTCCTGGATCCTGGACGACGAGGGCGAACGGGTCCGACCCGGCGCGACCGAAGCGGCGTTCTTCCGGCCCCGGCCGGATAATCAGTTCGAAGCCCTCTTCAGCCACCCCACGGGCTTCGCCGAGGTGTGGCACGGCCGGGTGACGATCGCGGACATCCAGGACGCCGTCATCACCCGCGCCAGTCTGGAGATGACCACTGACTCGGTGATGCGCACATCGAGCGCCAAAGAATACCTCGGGGGGCAGCGGCTCTACGGCTTGGTCCCCGACGGGGATCTGGCCTGGACGTTCGACATGAGCGCGATGGGCGAGCCGCTGAGCAATCATCTGGCCGCCAAACTCAAACGCGTGTGAACGATCAGTTCGAGACCCGGCTGCGCGACGGTGGTTACCGTCGTACCGAGCAGCGGCGCGAAGTCTGGCTGACGGTCGAACGACTGCGTCACGCGACCCCCGACGAGATCGCGGCACAACTCCCGGACGTCGACACGTCGACGGTCTATCGAGCCCTCGAAGTCCTGGTCGCCGTCGGACTGATCACGCACACACACATCGGTCACGGTGCGCCGGTCTACCACGCGCTGGATCCACGCCCCCACCTCCACCTGGTCTGTCAGCACTGCGGGGAGCAGATCAGCGCCGACGTCGAACTCGCCGACGGGTTCCTGCAGGCACTGTTGCGTGACCACGGATTCGCCGCCGACCTCGACTACATGGCACTGCCCGGGCTATGCGCCCGATGCCGGGAGCTGGCGTGACGATCCCGGAAACAACTGCGACCCCGACGACGTTGCATGAGATATGACCCACTTCGGCGACCCGTTCCTGGAACAGAAGACCTTGGCCGCGGGTCAAGGATGGGTGTGGTTGCAGGACCGGGCGGTGCTCAGCTTGACCGGGTCCGACCGGATCTCCTGGCTCGACTCCTTGACCTCGCACCGCATCCAGGCCAACACGTCCACCCAGTCGCTGATCCTCGACCCGCACGGGCACGTCGAATACGACCTGCATGTGGTTGACGATGGCTCGAAGACATGGCTGATTGTCGACGGTGCCGGCCGCGAGCCGCTGCGTGCGTACCTGGACTCGATGCGATTCCTGGCCGACGTCACAGTGGCCGATGAGAGCGCGGAGCATGACGTCGTCTGGGTGCCGCGCCGCGAGCAGTACCACGACCTTCCGACCTGGCAGGTTCCCGCCGAGTACGCCGGCGCCGGATGGACGCCGTCGGGCGAGGACCGGGGTGGCACGGCGCAGAAGTACGTCCCGGAACGTCCCGACCACCTGGTGGGGGCCGAGGTCGTCTTCGGACGCGGCACTCGTCCCGGAGGCCCGGAATGCGGGACTTGGGCGTTGAACGCCCTGCGGATAGCCGCTGGTGTGGCGCAGGTCGGCGTGGACTCCGATCACAAGTCGCTGCCCCATGAACTCGGGCTGATCGGACCGGCCGTGCATCTGGCCAAGGGGTGCTACCGGGGCCAGGAGACGGTGGCCCGCCTTCACAACATGGGCCGCCCGCCGCGCCGCCTGGTACTGCTGCACTTCGATGGCGCTCTGCCCGACCCGGGCGCGGCAGTCACCCGCGGCGACAAGACTGTGGGCCGCGTGGGCTCGGTCGCCCAGCACTACGAACTCGGACCTATCGGGCTGGCTACCATCAAACGTACGGTCCCTCTCAACGAACCGCTGTACGCCGACGGCATCGTCGCGTCCCAGGAACAGATCGTTGCCGCCGAGTAGTCGGCGGGGGGGAAGTCATATCAACCTGAAGGGTGGTCCGCGTGATCACGATGTACACAACGGCCTGGTGTGGTTACTGCGTACGGCTGAAGTCGCAGATGCTGCGCGCTGGAGTCGAGTTCGACGAAGTCGACATCGAGCAGAACCCGAGCGCCGCCGACTTCGTCGGCAGCGTGAACGGGGGCAACCATGTGGTGCCGACGGTCGTGCTCGCCGACGGCCGTGCCATGACCAACCCAAGCATCCATCAGTTGCTGGCGGAGGTCGGCTGAGTCTGCGCAATCGGGCACTTCGTGAGCGGGTGGAGCGCTTCCAACCTCGAGTCCGAAAATGGCTGGTGTACTCGGTCAGCGGCAGAAGTGGGTCGCGAGGTTAGAGAATGGTCGCGAGGTTAGAGATCGTGCACGAGGTTAGTGAACGCACGTGTGGCTTCTCTAACCTCGTGCACGTTCTCTAACCCGAGCGGCTTCCGCCCGGCATTCGCCCGGCGTTTCCGGCCTGAACGCAGCGGCCAGCCCCGGCATGCACGGCTAACGCTGGCGATTTCCGCCCCGCACTTTCCCGCCTGAACGCAGCGGCCCACCACAGCCCGGGATGACCGAACTCTCACCAAGTGGTGAACGGTCCTTCAACCGATCACCCGGCGTGAAGATCCCCTAGGCAGGAGCCCGGGGGCTGCGCCGGTACGCGCTAACGAACGGGTCCCCCGCGATCCAGAACCGCCACGGCCGGTCCGCGGCCTTGCTGACGCCGACGCGTGGCCCCACCTCAACCTCCGGGACCGTCGTCCGCGGTTCCAGACGCAGACGCCCGGTTCGCAGATCCACGCCGCTGTCGGCCAGGGTCACCGCAAGCACCTGGCCCAGTCGACCGGGTCCACGTGCCAATTCGGCGTGCCCGCCTCGCCGCAGCCGTGCCACCTCCAGACCCTCCACGACCTCGCCGGCCCGCAGCAGGATCCCCCCGCCCACGCCATCCGGGTGGCACACGACGTTGAGGCAGAAGTGGATTCCGTGGCTGCGGTAGACGTAGCCGCGACCTGGCGGCCCGAACATCACCGCGTTCCGGATCCCTGGCCCGCGGTAGGCATGACTGGCAGGATCGGTCTGTCCGGCGTATGCCTCGACCTCCACGATGCGCAGCCCGACCTCGTCGTCGTGGATGGTCGCTCCGAGCAGAAGGGGCGCCACCTCAGGGGCCGAGCCCGCCAAGGCGGTGAAGAGGTCGAGCATGGCGCAAGTCTGACGCACGGCCCACCGAGCACCCACACGCAGTTTCGCCCATTTGCTCGCCGCGATCAGGGCGCGTAAGGATGGACCGTGTCCGAACTCTCGACCTCCGAAGTCCTCGCAAGACGGCTCACCAACCTGCGACTGAGTCGTCCCGGGACCAGTGCCGCGGAGTTGGCCGATTGGTTCGGGGCAATGCAGGCGCAGGATCTGGCCAGCGGCAAGTGGTCGCTGGGAGTGCGACTGCCCGGCAGCACCGAGGCCGACATCGACGACGCGCTGGCCGCCGGCGAGGTCATGCGCACCTGGCCCATGCGCGGAACCATCCACATCGTCCATCCGGCCAACGCTCACTGGCTGCTCGATCTCACCGGGGTGCGAGCTCTCAACGGTGTGCAGAAGCGGTGGGACAATCTGAAGCTGGACAAGAGCACCGTCGACCGGGCGGCCGGTGTGCTCGCAACCGCCTTGCGCGGCAAGCGTCTGACTCGCGCCGAGTGCCTTGCGGCGCTCGAAGACGCCGGCATCGACACCGCGGGGGGTCGCGCGTACCACCTGCTGTGGCATACGGCTCAGATCGGAATCACCTGCATCGGGCCAAACCAGGGCTCGGAACAGACGTTCGTCCTGCTCGACGAGTGGGCACCACGACCCCGCAATCCTGTCCGGGAGGAAGCCCTGGCGATGCTGGCAACCAGGTATTTCCGCAGTCATGGCCCGACCACTAGGGCGGACTTCCAGGGCTGGACCGGGCTGACGGCAACCGATGCGAAGCAGGCCGTGGCCGCCGCCGACCTGGACGCGGCTCGCTTCCAGGGCAAAGAGGTCTTCTTCGTCGATGGCGAGGTCGACGACCCGCAGGAGATCATGCTGCTGCCCGGATTCGATGAGTTCCTGCTCGGGTACAAGGACCGATCGGCGTTCCTGGATCGGGAACACGCCGATTTCGTGGTCCCCGGGGGCAACGGCATGTTCAAGGCCACCGTCGTCCGGCGCGGAAAGGTGATCGGCACCTGGCAACGGAAGATGTTGACGCGCAAGGTGCAGATCACCATCACCGGCTTCGCCCGGATACCTGCCAAAGCCCGCAAGGCGGTCGAGGCGCCGGCGGCGCGTTACGCGGACTTCGTGGACAAGGATCTGGAACTCGTGTTCGCCTGAGCACGCGCTGGGCCCTGTGGGCACGGCAGGATACCCACGGGAGACGCGGACTGCGTCCCGACAGGAGTTGCCATGGCGAAGAGTGCCAATCAGCCGCCGCCCGGGCTGGAACCCGGGGCGTTCAGCGGACCGCTGGGAGCGTGGATGCGCCGCCCCCTGCCTCCGTGGAGCGCGCATGCCTTCTTCGTGTTCGTCCTGGTGGTCCTGTTCACGTGGGCCGCCATCACGATGTTGGGGCGGGTCCGCTACCTGATGTGGTGGGCGGTCATCGCCGCTTTCCTGTACTTCGCCATGGCCCCGGCCGTGGACTGGCTGGTACACAGGGGCATCAAACGCGCACTGGCCACAGCCTTGGTGATGCTCGGCCTCATCATGAGTGTCCTGACGCTGGTGATAGCCATGACCCCGCTACTGATCACCGAGACCGAAGCCATGATCGAGGACGTGCCCGGACTGATCAGCAACGTGAAGGATTTCGCGAGCAGGTTCGGCGTCACTCTCGACACCTCGTCCAACACCACGCAGGTCCAGTCAGCGCTGTCGGCGTTGCAGAGTCATCTGCCGGACCTCGCCGGTGGCGCAGTGAGCTTCACCAGCGCGGTGATCGGCGGGCTCTTCGAGTTCTTCGTGGTCCTGTTGTTCACGTTCTTCCTGCTGGCCAACCAGGACCGGTTCCGCCGGTTCCTCTTGTCGTTCCTGCCCGCAAGCATGCAGACGGTGGTGGGTCAGGCATGGGACATCGCCGTGTACAAGACCGGTGGATACCTGTACTCGCGCATCCTCACGTCGTTCCTGGCGGGGTCGGTGGTGGGGGTGACCCTGTGGCTGCTGGACTGCCCCTATGCCCTGGCACTGGCGATCTGGTACGGATTGGTGTCACAGTTCCTGCCGATGATCGGCACCTACGTCGCGGCGGCCCTGCCGTTGCTGATCCTGGTCACCCGCGACCCCGCCGACGCCGTGATCTTCGTCGTAGTGCTGGCCGTGTGGATCCCGTTGCAGGACTACGTCATCAGCCCGAGGGTGTCGGCCCGGACGATGGAACTGGCGCCGGCCAGCGCCCTCATCGCGCTGCTGGCAGGCGGCGCGTTGTTCGGGCCGCTCGGTGCCTTCCTGGCTCTGCCCGCAGCAGCGGTGATCCAGAGCATCGCCACGGCGTTCTTCCCGCGCCACGAGATCGTGGAGAGCGCCGCAGTGAGGAGTTGAGCGACTATTGGCCTCCGGCTGGCCGACGTAACCTCGCTGGATCAGTCCCGGACCGCCAGGACCACGGTGTCCAACGCCACCGCACCGTCCACCGGCCGCTCGGCGAGTTCGGCCACTTCGATCCGCAGGCCCTCTCCCTCCAGAACCGCGACCGTGTTGTCCACGGTGTAGCAGACACCGGGATTCTGCGGTCCCCCCTGCCCGCGGTCGACGTTGGACTTGTCGTGGGCGACGACGAAGACGATTCCACCGGGTTGCAGCCAGCCCGCCGCACGCCGCAGGACCGATGTCTGGTGGTCGTCGGGGATCTGCAGGTAGGACAGCAGGACCAGATCGACCCGCATCGTGGGATTGAACCTGTCGACGTGCTCGGCGACCGTCGCGAGTTCGACCTCCGCCTCCATCGCCATCGTGCGCGCCTTGGCAAGGCCGACAGCCGAGAAGTCCACCGCCGTGACGTCCCAGCCCCGGCTGGCCAGCCATACGGCGTTCCGGCCCTCGCCGGCGCCGAGATCGATGGCGCTGCCCGGGGTCCGATCCGCCAGATACTGCGCCACGAACTGATTCGGCTCACCGCTCCAGAGCAACTCCGGATCCGAGTACCTGGCATCCCACCCGTCTGCGTCCACGCCTGTCATTCAACCAGCCGCGCGGACTACCCTGCCAATCATGAGCGATCCTCGCGCCGGCACCGCCGCCCAACCCGATGACCTCGTCGACGTAGCCCGCCTGATCACGGCCTACTACACCGAGCACCCTGACCCGGACGACCCCGCGCAGCAGGTCAGTTTCGGCACCTCAGGCCATCGTGGATCCAGCCTCAGGACCAGCTTCAACGACGATCACATCGCTGCGACCACCCAGGCGATCTGCGAGTACCGGGCAGGACAGGGGATCACTGGTCCGCTGTTGATCGGCCGGGATTCCCACGGGCTGTCCGAGCCGTCTTACGCCACCGCGCTCGAGGTGCTCGTCGCCAACGACGTCACGGTCCTGGTCGACGTCGACGACGGTTTCGTGCCCACCCCGGCGATCAGCCACGCGATCCTGACGCTGAACGCCCAGGGCCGCAACGCCGACGGCATCGTGGTCACGCCGTCCCACAATCCGCCCACGGACGGTGGCTTCAAGTACAACCCACCTGACGGCGGTCCCGCCGACACCTCGATCACCAAGTGGGTCCAGGACCGGGCCAACGAGCTCCTGCGGGCAGGGCTCCAAGGCGTGCGACGGGTTCCGCTGCCGCGTGCCCGCGGGCAGATCCAGACGTTCGACTTCATCGCGGACTACGTCGACGACTTGCCATCGATCCTCAACCTCGACGCCGTGAAGTCCGCCGAGGTGCGCATCGGTGCCGATCCGCTGGGCGGGGCCAGCGTGGCCTACTGGGGCGCGATCGCCGAACGCTTCGGACTCAACCTCACAGTGGTCAACCCCCGCACCGACCCGCAGTTCGGGTTCATGACGCTGGACTGGGACGGCAAGATCCGGATGGACTGCTCGTCACCGTCCGCGATGGCGTCACTGGTGGCGGCCAAGGACGAGTACCAGGTGGCCACGGGCAACGATGCGGACGCCGACCGGCACGGGATCGTCACGCCTGATGGCGGCCTCATGAATCCGAATCACTACCTGTCGGTGGCCATCGACTATCTGCTGACCCACCGCGGGGACTGGTCGGCGCAGGCCGCAGTGGGCAAGACCCTCGTGAGTTCCTCGATGATCGACCGGGTGGTGGCGGGGCGGGGCCGCAATCTGCTGGAGGTCCCGGTCGGCTTCAAGTGGTTCGTACCAGGGCTGCGAAGCGGCGAGGTGGTGTTCGGCGGCGAGGAGTCGGCGGGCGCGTCGTTCCTGCGTAAGGACGGGACCACCTGGACCACCGACAAGGACGGCATTCTGCTGGCGCTGCTGGCCGCCGAGATCATCGCGACCACGGGATTGTCCCCCAGCCAGCAGTACGCGGCGCTCGAGCAGCAGTACGGAACCAGCCACTACGCCCGCATCGACGCCCCGGCCACCCGTGCTGAGAAGGCCCAGTTGGCGGCGCTGAGTTCCGACCAGGTCACGGCCACCGAACTGGCCGGCTACCCGATCACCCGGGTCCTGACCACCGCGCCCGGCAACGGTGCGGCGATCGGCGGCCTCAAGGTGGAGACCGAGCAGGCGTGGTTCGCGGCGCGACCGTCCGGCACCGAGGACGTGTACAAGATCTACGCGGAGAGTTGGGTGGGTCAGATGCACCTCGAGCAGGTGCAGGCCGCCGCCCGCGACCTGGTCACGGAGACGCTCGCGTGAGTGCCATCGTGCTCGGCGTCGGCCCGGGACTGGGCATGTCCTTGGCCAGGGCCTACGGCGGGACCGGTCGCAATGTCGCGGTGGTCACGCGACGACCCAACGCGGCCCGGGAGTATGCCGAGCAACTGGGGGCCGGCGGCCTCGGATTGGCGGCCGACCTCGGGGATCCGGACGCGGTGGAAGCGGTGGTGCGGGAGGCCGCCGAGCGACTCGGGGCACCGGACGTCGTGCACTACAACGCCTCGGTCCTGGTCGAAGGAACACCGAGCCAGATCCCGCTGGCGGGGGTCGAACAGTCGTGGCGCGTCGGGTGTCTGGGCGCCTGGGCCGCACTTCAGGCCGCGGTCCCCCTGATGGACGAAGGCTCGGCGTTCTTCGTCACCGGCGGCGGCCTGGCGGTCAACCCGCGGCCCGCAGCCAGCGCCCTGGCCTCGGCGAAAGCCGCCTTGCGCAACCTGGTCCACAGCGCCGCCGCGGAACTCACCGGCATCCGGGTGGCCATGATCACGGTCATGGGGGTGATCGAGGAGGGCACCGACTTGTCGCCCGACGAGATCGCCCGGAACTTCCTCGGCCTTCTGGAACAGACCGAACCTGCGGTGGAGACGGTGCTGCCGAGGGCCTAACTTGGTCCGTATGCTGCGCCTGCTGGTCCTCGTCGCCCTGGTGGCGGTGGCCGTCTACGCAGTCGTGCGAATGCTGAACCAGGCACCCTCCGCGCCCAGGATCCGGGCCACCGCCCGTCGCGCGGAGCGTTCCTTACCGCCGCTGGACACCGGCGACCTCGAGGAGCCCGCCGCGATCGCCCACGGTTCGGACAAGGGTTTCGGGGTGCTGCGCCTGACTCCCAGTCAACTGATCTTCGCCGGCGGGTCCGGGCGCGTTCTCACCATCGAGCGGATGGACATCACCGGGGTCAGCGCCACCTCGCAGCTGCCCGATCGCGTCACCGCGAAACCGGTGCTGGCCGTCACCACCCCCGACACGGTGCGCTTCTTCGCCGTCGAGGACCCGCTGACGTGGGAGCGGCGGTTGCTGTAGGTGTCTTTGCCGGCGGCACTGGTTCAAGTGCGGGGTCTGCACGGCGCTGACCCCGTCGCGGATCAGAGGACCGGACCCGCCAGCACTACAGGTACCGGACCATCCGGGTGTTGCCCAGTGTGTTCGGCCGGACCCGGTCCAGGTCGAGGAACTCCGCGACACCCTCATCGGCGGATTGCAGGAGTTCCTCGTACACCTGGATGTCGACACCGCGCTCGTTGAACTCCTCGAACCCGAACGACGAGAAGAACTCCGTCTCGAAAGTCAGGCAGAAGATCCGGGAGACGCCGAGGTCACGGGCGCGTTCGATCAGGGCCGCGAGCACCGACGTGCCGATCCCCCGGCGCAACAAGTGCGGGAGAACCGCCACGGTGCGCACTTCGGCGAGGTCCTCCCACATCACGTGCAGCGCACCACAGGCCACCACGACACCGTCGTCGTCTGCCACGAAGAAGTCGGTCACGTCTTCGTAGAGGGCCACGGTGGCTTTGGACAGCAAGCGCCGGTCCGGGGCGTACTGGTCGATGAGTCGACGGATGGTCCGCACATCCGTGGTTCGCGCTGGCCGGATCTGCATGATCCAAGTGTTCCGCGGTCGGTTTCCGCCCCGGCGGGCGGGTGGGCTGTTGTTCGGGTGCTATCTGCCCGGGGTTGCGGGAGGCCAGCGATCACGATTGTGACGAAGGTGCGGGCCCACCCTCCCGCTTGTCACGAAGGTGCGGGGTCCGAGCGGTCCCTACCCCGCACCTTCGTCACAAAGCGGGCTCGGAACGCTCACCTTCCTCACACAGAGGTCCGGGCGGGGCGGCCCGGCTGCCACCACCCTTCACACGTTCTTCTCGAAGACCAACCGCAGACCGATGAGCGTCAGGTCCGGTTCGTGCGCCGTGATCGTGCGCGACTCCGGCAGCACGGTCGGGGCCAGACCACCAGTGGCGATGACGTGCTCGAGGGGGAGTTCCTGACGGATCCGGTCCACCAGTCCGTCGACCTGACCGGCGAAGCCGTAGAGGGCCCCGGATTGCAGGGCCTCCACGGTGTTCTTGCCGATCACGGAACGGGGGGCGACCAGCTCCACCTTGCGCAGCGCCGCCGCCCGCGACGCGAGGGCGTCCAGGGAGATCTCGATCCCGGGCGCCAGAGCGCCGCCGAGGAACTCGCCTTTGGCCGAGATCACGTCGAGGTTCGTCGATGTGCCGAAGTCGACGACCACAGACGGGCCGTCGTACAGCGAATGCGCGGCCAACGTGTTGACGATCCGGTCGGCGCCGACCTCCTTGGGATTGTCGGTGAGAATTGGGACCCCGGTCCGGGTCCCGGGTTCGACGATCACCGCGGGCGTGTCCGGGTAGTACTCGGTGATCATCCACCTGGCCTCCCGCAGCACGGCCGGCACCGTGGAGCACAGCGCGATCCCGTCGATCCGGGGCTGCCCCCGCAGCAGCGCGCGGAAGAGGATGAACATTTCGTCCGCCGTCGCCCGCGGGTCGGTCTTCACCCGGAACGAGCGTCGCAGGTCGTCACCCTCGAACAAGCCGAGCACCGTGTTCGTGTTACCGACGTCGATGGTCAGCAGCATCACTGCACCTCCCGCAGATCCGCACCGATATCCAGCGCCTTGACCGAGTGGGTCAGAGCGCCGACAGCCACGTAGTCCACCCCGGTGGACGCCACCTCGGCGGCGTTGTCGAACGTGAGCCCCCCGGACGCCTCAAGCCTGGCGCGACCGGCGGTGATCCCGACGGCCCGTTTCATCTGCTCGGGCGTGAAGTTGTCCAGCAGTACGAGGTCGGCACCGGCTTCGAGCACCTCGACGAGTTGCTCAAGGGAGTCCACCTCCACCTCGACCGGAATCCCCGGGAAGCGCTCCCGGACCGCGGTGAACGCCTGCGCGACCCCCCCGGCGGCCACAACATGGTTGTCCTTCACCAACGCCGCGTCCGACAACGACATGCGGTGGTTCACCCCGCCACCGCAGCGCACCGCGTACTTCTGCAACTCCCGCATGCCGGGCAGCGTCTTGCGGGTGTCCCTGACCTTCGGCCCATCCGGACCCAGCGCATCGACCCACTGCGCGGTGGCTGTCGCGACCCCCGACATGTGGGTGAGCAGGTTCAAGGCGGTTCGTTCGGCCGTGAGCAGGTCGCGCGTGGGCCCGACGGCGCTGAGCAGCACGTCGCCCGCCCCGACCCGGTCCCCGTCCGCGGCCCGCAGCACCACCGCGATCGGGCCGACCATCTCGAATACGCGCCGCGCCACGTCCAGGCCGGCGATAACCCCGGCCGCGCGGGCGACCAGATCCAGCTGCGAACGGTGCTGATCCGGGATGGTGGCCACGGAGGTGACATCCGGGCCGTCGGCGAGATCCTCGGCCAGGGCGGTGTTGATCAACGCGTCCACGTTCACAGCGCAGCCTCCCGGGTCACCATCTCGCCGTCCTCGATGCGGGTGTGCAACCGCACCAACCACCTGTCGCTGGCCTCCGGGAAGTCTTCCCGCCAGTGCGACCCGCGGGTCTCCTCTCGCCGGAGCGCGGCCATGGTCAACGCCCTCCCCACGTACAGCAGGTTGCTCAGCTCCCAGGAACTGGAGGAGGGTTCCCCGGGCCCGAAGCCGTCGAGGGCGCCCAGCGTCTGCGCCAGCGAATCCGCGCTTCGCAGCACACCGGCGCCTTCGGTCATTACCTCCTGGAAACGGCCGCGGCCACCGGCGTCGGCCGTCCACGGACGCTGTTTGGCCACCGGGTCCCGGCGTTCGTACGGCTGGTCGGCCAGCACGTCGGCGATCCGGTCGGCGAAGACCAGCCCCTCCAGCAGTGAGTTGCTGGCCAGGCGGTTGGCGCCGTGCACCCCCGTGCACGAACACTCACCGCATGCGTACAGCCCCGCAACCGTGGTCCGGCCCCAGAGGTCGGTGCGCAACCCCCCGGAGTGGTAGTGCTGCGCGGGAGCGACCGGTATCAGGTCGGTGTGCGGGTCGATGCCGTGTTCCATACAGGATGCCAAGATCGTCGGGAACCGTCCGGACCAGTCGATCTTGCGCCCGTCCAGCCACACATGTTCGGCACCGGTCTGACGCATGCGCCGCATGATCGCCTTGGCGACCACGTCGCGGGGGGCGAGTTCCTCCAGCGGATGCACGCCCACCATGAATCTGACTCCGTCGTCATCCACGAGCGTGGCGCCCTCGCCACGCACCGCCTCGGAGACCAGCGGCTGTTGTCCCACTGCTGCAGCGCCCAGGTACATCACCGTGGGATGGAACTGCACGAACTCCATGTCTGCCACCGTCGCTCCGGCGCGCAGGCCGAGTCCGATACCGTCGCCGGTCGCCACAGCCGGATTGGTGGACGCGGAGTAGACCTGGCCGATGCCGCCGGTCGCAAGGACGACCGCGGGCGCCAGGATGGCCCCCACCCCGTCGATCTGCCCCTCGCCCATCACGTGCAGGGTCACGCCCTGGGCGACGCCGCGCTCGTCCTGCAGTAGATCGAGCACGAGTGCGTTCTCGATCACCTGGATCCGCTGGCCCACCTCGGCGACGAGCGCCCGCAGGATCTCAGCACCGGTCGCGTCGCCGCCGGCATGGGCTATCCGGTCGGTGAGGTGGCCGCCTTCGCGCGTGAGTGCGATGTCGCCCTCCGGGGTGAGGTCGAACTCCGCGCCCCAGCCGATCAGTCGTCGAACGGCCGTCGGCCCCGACTCGACGAGGACCCGCACGGCGGCCGGGTCACACAACCCGGCACCTGCCACGAGGGTGTCCTCGAGGTGCGCCTGCGGGGTGTCCTCGCGCCCGAGCGCGGCGGCGATCCCTCCCTGGGCCCATCGGGTGGAGCCCTCGTCCACGCGCGACTTGGTCACGACGACGACCTTCCGTCCGGCCCGAGTGGCACGGATCGCGGTGGTCAGGCCGGCGATGCCCGAGCCGACGACGACTACATCGGCGTCGATGAACCAGCCCGGGACGGCGGCCAGCAGACTGTCGGGCAGTTTCACACGGACCTCACTTCCACCGCACAATTGTCCAGCAGCCGAGTGGTGCCGACCCTGGCCGCGATCAGCAAACGTCCCACTCCGACCTCGGCGGGTCCGAGGTCAGCTGAACGTACCACCGCGTAGTCGACATCCAGACCGGCGAGGTGCCGGGCGGCGACCTGCTGGATCTCGACCGCATCGGTGCGTTGCGCCGCGGCGACCAGCGCTCTTGGAATCGCGGTGGCCCGCGCGCGTTGCTCGTCGTCGAGGTACAGGTTGCGGCTGGACCTGGCCAAGCCGTCCGCCTCCCGCGACGTCGGGACCCCGACGATGTTCACGCCGAGGTCAAGGTCGTAGGCCATCGACCGCAGCAGGGTGAGTTGCTGGTAGTCCTTCTCACCGAAGAATGCGTCGTCGGGTTGCGTGGCCTGCAGCAGTTTCAGGACCACCGTCAGCACACCGCGGAAGTGATCCGGCCGGGCGGCGCCCTCGAGTTCACGGCCCAGTTGTCCCGGGTCCAGCGTCACCTCGGGTTCGCGCGGATACACCTGCGAGACCCGCGGCGTGTAGACACAGTTCACGCCCAGGCTCTCGCACAGCTCGAGGTCGGCCTGCAGGCTCCGCGGATACCGGTCGAGATCCTCCCCAGCCGAGAACTGCAGCGGGTTCACGAAGATGGTGACCGTCACGTGGTCGTCGCGTTCCCGGGCGGCCCGGATCAACGACGCGTGGCCCTCATGCAGAGCCCCCATCGTCATCACGACCCCGCGCCTGGCGTCTCCGGTGTCGGAGAGCAGGTCGCGGCGGTCCTCAACAACCCTCAAGGAGGCCTCCTCGGGCCGGAAGCGTCCTCATCCTTGTTTCCCGAGCGCGTTCAGCAGTCCTTCGGCCGCCACGGGTGCCAGCAGACCCTCGGCAAGTGCCCGGTCCGCAGTCAGTCGCGCCAGCGCGATGTACGCCGCCTGAACCTGCGGATCATAGGCAAGTGCCGTCACATGCGCGGCAACCGTCTGCGCGTCGCCTCTGACCACTGGTCCGGTCAGCGCGGGATAGCCCATGCGCAGGGCGTTCTCCAGGCTGGCCTGCAGCAATGGCGCCAGCAGCCGGCCAGGCGACTCCACCCCAGCGCCCGCCAGGACCTCCTCACCGGAGGCCACCAACGTGATCAGGTGGTTGGCAGAATGCGCCAACGCCGCGTGATACAGCGGGCGGGCGGATTCCGGGATCCAGATGGGTTCTCCGCCCATCTCGACCACAAGCGCCTCAGCAGCCATCCGCAGCGGCTCGGCCGAGGTGACGCCGAACGGCGCCCCTGACAAGCGTTCGGCGTCCAGACTGGTGCCCGTGAGGGTCATCGCCGGGTGCAGCGCCAACGGAAGCGCGCCCTTGCGCTGGGCCGCAGCGAGGACCCCGACCCCGAACCGCCCCGAACAGTGGACGACGAACTGACCGGGCTGAAAGTCCAGATTGTCCGCAAGGCCGGCAAGCGCGTCGTCGGGGACGGCCAGCAGGACGAGGTCACTGCGTTTGACCAACTCCTCGATGCTGACCAGTTCGGCTCCGGGCAGCAGTGTCGCGGCCCGTTCCCGGGAGCTCTCGCTAACCGCGTGTGCTGCCACCACCGGGTGTCCGGCGCGCGACAGCGCCGCACCCAGGGCGCTTCCCGCACGGCCGACGCCGATGATCCCGGTGCGCAGGCGAACACTCACGCTGGCGAGCCTACCGAGCCGCCATCGGTGATCAGCCACCCAAAGCCCCCCAAGCCGTCAGGGTCGCGCAGCACCGCCAGTTCGGATCTCTCCTGCACGGTCCGGGGAGCCAGATCCGCCAGCAGTCGGCGTTGGGGGATCAGCCGGCCGCCGGTGACAGCACGGCACGACCGCAACTCCACACCGGCCGAGATGTCGCTGTGAGGATCGGGGGATGCCGGCAGGCGGCGCCCGGTTCTGTGCCCGACCGGTCCCGCGCCGTCCCAGAAGTCGACGGCGACCGCCTCGCCCACCTCCACACGGCCGACCAGCGCCGCCCACGCGGCATCGCGATGCCTGCCGACGAGACCGGAATCCCCGCCCTTCCACTCGGCCAGCCACTGCAGATCGGCCGCCGACGCGGGTGGTCCGGGGGCACCGTCGACGGTCAGGACCCGACCGGCCTCGACCAGGTCGGCCGGGACGTCGTCGAGGAACTCGTGGGCCACCAGTAACCCGCGCAAACGCGGCACACACTGTGGCGCGACCCCCTGGATCCAGTTCACCGGGAGGTCGCCGGGGGCGGATCTGACGTCGATCCCGAGCAGGCGCTGCCCCGGGAATCCGAGGTGCAGCAGCTGCCGCAGCAACCGCCCGCTGCCCGCGCCGACGTCGACGATCCAAGGCTCGGCCATGCCGTGCCGGTCCGCGGCCGCGCGGCACCTGCGCAGCAGCATGCGGGCGATGTGGTCCCCGACGTCGATCGAGGTGGTGAAATGGCGTTCGGCGCGGTCCAGCGCGGAGAATCCGGCCGGGTGGTGGTGTGCACGGGCCATCACCTGCGCCCAGGTCGGTGGTCCCATGTCAGCGCGGGACCCGATCGGCACGCCGGCGGCCGCCAGGTCCGGGCCGGGTTCGCGGGTTCGGATGTTGGTTGCCGTGCGCCAGCGTCCGGCGGGTGCCGAACAGCGGTGTCCAATGCAGGCACCGACGAGCACCGGATCGCACCGACCTTGCTCGCCGACGGCCCGGCGGCCCCACACACGACGTCGGCGCCGGTCTCCAGGGCGGCGCCGCTACTGCTGCATCCACCGGGTGCTCTTGTCCGCCGCCCGCGCCTTGCGCATGTGCTCGATCTGCGCAGCGACCAGTCCCTGCGCCTGCTCGAGCCCGAAATGCAGCCAGGCCGCGGAAATCCGTCCCGGGGGCAGATCCAGGTGCACCGTGGCAAGACCGAGACTGCGCTCCCACGGCCCCTGCACCATACGCACAGACTGCACCCGGGCGTGGTCGACCACCTGCAGGCGCCGGGTGACCCGCCCCCGCCGCAGTACGGCGACACGCTCATCACTGCCTGCCGCCAGGTAGCGCCACTGGATCGGGGAGCGGCGCCGCACCTGGGCCACTGGTTTCGTCATTTCGATCTCAGACGTCCGCACCCCCGGCATGACCCGCTGGAACAGGTCATCGGCGACTGCCCGCGGCGCCACCGGCAGCAGGACGGCCTCGGTGCCGGCCTCGTCGTCGGCCTTGGTCAACCCCGCCACGGTGACATTGAGCCGGACCCAGCCTTTCCTGCGCCACAACAGCGGTTCGACGAACTCCACGGCGGTCACCCGGCCCGGGGGGATCGTGCGCGCCTGGGTCTGAATCAGACCGTGCCGCAACCGGATGCCGTCGGGAGATTCAGCGACGGTGAAGTTGTAGAGCTGACTGAACTCGGCGAACACGATGGCCAGCGGCACACCGCCGAGAAGTGCGGTGAAGATGCCGCCCCAGCCGCTTGCCCAGATCGTGGAGACGACGATCAGGACCGTGGCCAGGACCAGGAACACGGTGACCGCGCGCAGCAACAAGGAGACCAGCAAGTCGCGTGGCGGCACGGTCAGCAGCGGCTGCTCCGGGGCCTCGCCCACATCGTGCTGCAGCCCGGCGGACCGCGCGATGATCTCACTTCGCAACGCCTGTGCGTCGTCGACGGTCAGGTACTGGAGATCCGCGCGCGAATCCCCCGCCCCGGCCACCTCCACCCGCAGTGCGGCGAAACCGAAGACCCGTGCGACCAAGGGCCGGTTGATGTCGACCGTCTGCAGCCGCGACAACTGCATCCGGCGCTCGGAGTGGAACAACACCCCGGACTGCACCCGCAGGTCTCCGTCATCGTCGAACCAGTAGGCGAGCCTGCGGTAGGCGAGGAACTCGTATCCGAGGAAGACCAGGCTCACCACCAGCGTCAGACCGACGATGATCAACAACCCATGCGGCTCGCTCACGAAGCGGGCACCGCCGGCCAGCAGGACACCGATCAGCAGCGCAGGCAGATAGGTCGAGACTCGCACCACCGGGGTAACCGGGTGCACGCGGCGTTTGGTGGTGTCGGCGGGACGCGGTTGCGGGCTCGCTGGATCCGGGGCTGCGGATCCGTCGCCGGCGGGAGTCTTGTGAAGTCCGCCGGACGGATCCCGTGGGGCGTCGTCCGGATTCACAGGCCCGCCGAACGTTCTTCACCTTTGGCCGCGAGCCGGTCTCTCAACGTCGCGGCTGTCTCCGGGGGGAGCCCCGGGATGGCGGCGTCCGAACTTGCGGCGGCGGTGTGCAGTTGCACCGAAGTCAGGCCGAACGACCGGTCGATCGGGCCGGCCTTGACGTCGACGAACTGGAGGCGGCCGTAGGGCACCACCACTAGCCTGCGGAACCAGATTCCGCTTCCGACGACGAGGTCATCGGCGCGCTCGGCGTACCCCCAGGAGCGGACCCGGCGCCCGATCCACGGCCAGCCGATGATGAAGATCGCAACAGCGGCCAGCGCGACGAGTGCGGCGACCCATTTCGGGGCCGGCGTCACTGCCACCACTGCGGCCGCCACCAGCACCACACCCGCGAACATGGCCAGTACCAAACGTCTCGCGACGATCAGTTTCGGCGACAACTCGCGCCAGGTGTCACCCTGCGGGCGGAACGCAACTTCCACTTTGGAGGACATGGCTCGAGTCTAGGGTCGCGGGTGCGGAAGTTGGAACCACGACGTCCGCGCGACAGGGACCACCGGTCGCGTCTGGCACCATTCACCCGTGGAGATCCTCGACATCCCGCTGCCGGCCTCGCATCCGGCCGGCCATGGTCTGCTGCGCATCCGCGGCAGCATCGTCGACGGCCGGGTGGAAGCGGCCGAGGTGGTGACCGGCCTGATGCACCGTGGGGCGGAGAAGTTGTTCGAGTCACGCGACTACCGGCAGATCCTGTCGCTGGCCAACCGGCACGACTGGTTGAGCAGTTTCGACGGTGAGCTCAGCGCCGCCCGCGTGATGGAACAGGCTCTGGGCATCACCGTGCCTGCGCGAGCGGCGGCCTTGCGGATAGTCGTCAGCGAGACCTGCCGGCTCAGCCATCATCTCTACTGGTTGGGCGAGACGGTGGCCGCGCTCGGCGGGGACGCCTCGGACCTGCGCGCCGCAAGGGCGGCGATCACCGAGGCGCTGGACGTGCTGACCGGTGCACGGATGCATCTGATGATCGTGCGGATCGGCGGTATGAGTCTGGACGCGGATCCGAGGTGGCCGGCGGACCTCCCGTTGGCCGATTGTGTGGATGCGGTGACCGGCTGCCTGGATCCGATCGCCAGTAGACTGGCCGGGGTGGCTGTGCTCACCCGCGAGCAAGCTCAGGCGTACGCGACGAGCGGGGTGGTGGCGCGGGCCAGCGGCTGGGTGCGGGATCTGCGGGAGTACCCCCCGCCGTGGCGGATCGTGAGCCACGATGCCGGTGACGCACTGGCCCGGATGGACTGCCTGGTGCAGGAGGTGCTGGTCTCCTGCGAGTTCCTGCGCAGTGTCTCCCTACCCGAGGGCGACATCTCGACCCGTCTGCCCCGCACGATCCGGTTGCCGGAGGGCGAGTTCTACGGCGCAAGCGAAACCGGTTCCGGCATCAACGGGTGGTGGATCGTCTCGGACGCGGATGTTGTCCCGGCCCGGATGAAGATGCGAACGGCCAGTTTCAACAATGCGGCGGCCTTCGGTGCCTGCCTGCCTGGCACCCGGCTGGAGGACCTGCCCACCGCGCTGATGAGCTTCCTTCTGGTCGCCGGTGACATGGACAAGTGACTCGGAAGGTCCTCGTCGCCTCGGGCAAATGCCCTGTGTGGACCTGTTCGGCTCCTGACGGCGCCCGCGAGCCTTCTTGTTACGAAGTTGCGGGGTCAGAAAGGGGATTGTCACGAAGGTGCGCGGTCGGGACCGCTCGAACCGCGCACCTTCGTAACACAACGGAGAACCGGCCACCAACTTCGTCACAATGGTGGCTGCCGAGTCCGGCTAGGACAACAACCCGTTCTCCTTGAGCCAGTTCTCGGCGACGGTCTCAGGATCCTGACGCTCGATCTCGACCTGCTCATTGAGTTGCTGCAGCTGATCGGTGGTCAGCTTCGCTGAGACCGAGTTCAAAGCCGTGGTGATGGTGTCGGTCACCGCTGTGCTGTTCAGCGCCGGCAAGATGTTCTCCGCGGTCTGCAGACCCTTGTCGTCCTCGAGCACCACGAGGTTGTTGGCAGTCACGGAACCGGACGAGGAGAACACGAGCCCGACGTTGACTTTGCCCTGCTTGAGCGCCTGGATGGTCAAGGGCCCACCCGCGTCCAGCGGGACGAACGACCCTACGTCGACGCCGTATGTGTCTTCGAGCCCGGGCTCACAGAACGGGCGCTTCGGGCACTCCGGCGGTCCGCCGAGCGTGATCGGGGACTGCTGGGAATAGGTTCCCAATTCGCTGAGGGTCGTGAGGTTGTTCTGGTCCGCGAAGTCTTGGGTGACCGCGAACGCGTTCTGGTCCTGCGCTGCCGAAGGCTCCAGCAGTGTCAGGCCCTTCGGGTCGGCGAGTTTCTGTGCCTCGGCGTACGTGGCCTGCTCGTCACCGCTGGCGACCTGCGGGGCGTCGGCGCCGTTGGCGTCCTTGTTCAGGAACTCGGTGAGGCTGCCCAGGTACTCGGGGGTCAGTTGGATGTCCCCCTTCTCCAGCGCCGGGATGATCACCTCGCGCGTGGTGAGTTCCTTGATCGATGCGTCCACCCCGTTGGCCTGCAGGACCTGCTGGTACATCGAGGCGAGGATCTTGGTCTCGGAGAAGTTGGTCGTGGCGATGGTTATCGGGCCGCCGCCCCCGCCTGGAGACTCGCTGCTGGTCGAATCCCCGCCGCCGGAACTACATCCGGCCATCACGAGGGCGGCAGCCGCGATGAGCATCAACTTCGAGGTACGTCGTCCGCGAATCATCTGCCAATCCAACCACATCGCGCTGCGGTGTCCAGTCTTTCGGGGAACCCGGCAGCCAACCCGTTCGTCGCGCCGGAGATTCGGGTCCTTGCCGAAGCGGTCCGCGGTCGTGTTCGACGACGGCCGCGGCCATCGTGCGCCGCAGCGCACGCCCACCTCTGGCTCTCAGCCGGCCGGAATCTCCTGCATCTCGATCTCGGCACGGGTGCGCTCCCGCAACCCCTTGGGCGTGACCGAGCGCTGCGCGAGGGCCAGGAGCAGTTCGGCCACGACTGCCAGCAACGCGGTGAGGATGGCACCGGCGAGGATCAGTGTGTTGTCCTGCAGGGCGAAGCCGTCCACGACGTAACGCCCGAGCCCACCGCTGCCGACCAGCGCCGCGAGCGAGGCCGTGGCGACGACCTGGACGGTGGCAGTGCGGATGCCCGCGGCGATCAGCGGGATCGCGAGGGGCACCTCGACTTTGGCCAGGATGGCGAACCCGCCCATACCCATCCCGCGTGCGGCGTCACGGACCTCGTCGTCGACGGAGGCCAGTCCGGTGTACGTGTTGGTGAGCAGGGGCGGAATCGCGAAGAGCGCCAGAGCCAGAACCGCCGCGAGGTTGCCGATCCCGATCTGCGGGATGGAGGCGAAGATCGTGAGCACACCCAAAGTGGGGACCGCCCGGCCGACGTTCCCGACGTTCGTGGCGAGGAACACCCCTTTTCGCAAGTGCCCCAGAACCAACGCAACCGGCAACGCCACTACCAGCGCGATCGCCATGGCGAACAGGCTGATCTGCAACTGCTCCCACGTCCGCACCGGGATGCCGTTCTCCCCCGTCCAGTTGGCGGGGTCGGTGAACCACTCGATGACGCTCATCAGGATGCCCGCTTCCGGGTCCATGGCACCGTGAGCCGTTCCAACGCGAGCAGCAGGAGCTCGAAGACCGTCGCCAGTACGACACAGCACAGCGTGGCCGTGAGGATCTGCGCGTGCCAGAAGTTGTTCTGGAATCCGGAGAGGATCAAGGTGCCGAACCCACCGTAGCCCACCAGCGCGCCGATCGTGACCATGCCGACGGTGCTGACGGTGGCGATCCGGATGCCGGCCAGGATCGTCGGCATCGCCAGCGGGATGGACACCCTGGTCAGGATCTGGCGACTGGTCAGGCCCATACCGCCGGCGGCGTCCAGCACATCCGGCGGCACCTCCTGCAGACCGACGACGATGTTGCGCAGCACCACCAGCAGCGCATAGACGGCCAGCGCGATGATGACCGTCCAGGGGCTCAACCCGAACACCGGCCACAGCAGGGAGATCAGCGCCAGCGACGGGATCGTGTACAGAACCCCGGACAGACCCAGGATCGGACCGGTCAACTTCGGGGAGTGCCGGATGATCATCGCCAGCGGCACCGCAACCACGATCGCGAGGACCACTGAGCCGATCGTGAGCACGACGTGTTCCTGCCCGGCCGACACCAGCTCCTCCCAGTTGTTCTGGACGTAGCTCCAGGACAACCACGGATTACTGGCGTCCGCGAGGGTCGTCGGCATGTGCTCGACCGTAGCGCAGTCCCATCGATGAAGTCACCGATCGCACAGGCTCTGCGCTACCGTCGGGACACATGATCTCCCTTCAGGACGTCACGAAGCAGTACCCCGACGGAACGGTCGCGGTACATGATCTGACCCTGGAAGTCGATGAGGGGATGATTTGCGCACTCGTGGGACCGTCCGGATGCGGCAAGACCACCACCATGCGGATGATCAACCGCCTGATCGAGCCCTCCAGCGGCACGATCGAGGTGGCCGGCGCCGACGTCACATCGCTGGATGTCCAGGAGTTGCGCCGCAGGATCGGATACGTGATCCAGAGTTCGGGGTTGTTCCCCCACTACACCGTGCGCCGGAACGTGGCGACCGTGTGCCGGCTGCTCGGGTGGGACAAGAAGAAGATCGCAGAACGAGTCGACGAGATGCTCGTGCTGGTGGATCTGGAACCGGAGATCTTCGGCGACCGGTACCCGCACCAGTTGTCCGGCGGCCAGCGGCAGCGGGTCGGGGTCGCACGGGCGCTGGCGGCCGACCCCCCGGTTCTGCTCATGGACGAGCCGTTCGGCGCGGTCGATCCGATCGCCCGTGACCGCTTGCAGGAGGAGTTCCTCGCCCTGCACCAACGTGTGCGCAAGACCGTCGTCCTGGTCACCCACGACATCGATGAAGCGGTGAAGCTCGGGGACCGGATCGCAGTCCTGAAACAAGGGGGCTACCTGGAGCAGTACGACCGTCCGGCGGCGGTGCTGGGTTTCCCCGCCAATGACTTCGTGGCGGACTTCGTCGGGTCCGACCGCGCCATCAAACGACTACGCGTCAGTCCGATTCCGGTCCAGTCCCTGGGCACCGAAACCGTGGACCCCGCGCCGGGGATCATCGAGGTCCCCGCGTCGTCTTCGCTGTACGACCTGCTGGCCGCGGTGCTGCAGGCGCAGTCGAGCCTGGCCCGGGTCACCCCTGGGGGTCAGGCGGTGCGGTTGCCGGACATCGACCGGTTGATGCAGACCTCGAGGCCCTGACGGCTGCGGCCCGGAACGGTCGGAGGTTTCCGGCGCCGGGCGTTCACCGTGGGCAAGATTGTGACGAAGTAGGTGGCCGTGCCCGCACTGTGTTACGAAGGTGCGCGGTCCGGGGCCTGGAAACCGCGCACCATCGTGACAATCCTGGTTCGGGCCCCACAACTTCGTGACACGAGGCCCGCCGGCGTGCTCACGAGGGGCGGTCACCCCAGATCGGAGGCTCCCGGGCCTGCTCAGGACCGGTGTTCGCGGATGTAGGTGGCGTAGCGCGCAACGAAGAGTGGTTCGAGGTCGCCGACCTTCTCGTGGCCGAAGGCCTCTTTGGCCGCCGCGACCAGGCCGATGAACGAACCGGAGATGTCCCCGAGCGACCCGCCCTCGTCCGAGACGTTCTCCAACGCGGGGGTGTGGGTCAGCAGGTCGTAGAAGAAGCCGATGTCGTGGCGCTTCTCCGCCAGTTCGAACGCTTGATGACGCAGTTCTTCGTAGGGAAGATCCTCGAGTGCCTCGGCCATGACCCGACTCTATCGGACGCTCGGATGCACCCAATCGGCTGTGGAATCGGTGTCCGTGTGGCCATCGTCGTCATCGTCGTGGTCACTCTTGATGCGGCAGATGCGTTCCAGGTACAGCGCCGCTGCCACCATCAAGAGCCCCGCCACCACAGCCGCCAGCGAGGCAAGCCCGCGGTTGCGGGAGGCCTCGATGTACCAAGCGCCCGCGAACCAGGCCAGAAATCCGGCGTACACCCCAGTGGCGATCGCCCCGGTGCGGGAGGCCGCCATCGCCAGGGCAGCGGTCCTGGCGGCCACGAACGGGTCCACTCGGCCCTCATGCAGGCGCTTGCGCATCCCGAGGGCCCAGAACAACAGCGCCATGGCCAGGATCAACAGAGTTGCCGGCGCGGTCCACGCGACGGGGACGCCACGGCCGGCGATCTCGTCGACCAAGTCCGCGAGCACCCAACCGGCGACGGCGCTCACCAGCCCCAGCAGGAGCAGCAGACGCGCGCGGGTAGGGGTCACCGTTCCACTGTACGCAGGAGGGGACCCAGTCGGCCAACCCCGCGCGAAGACAATCCCGCGCCGACGGATTCGACACTTCGGCCGTCCGGTAGTTGGAACTGCGGGTCGACCTGCGCCCACGGGATCATCACGAAGGCGCGCTGGGTCGCCCGCGGGTGCGGCAGTGTGAGCTCGGGATCCTCACTTACCGTCTGGCCGTATGCGAGGACGTCGATGTCGAGGGTGCGGGCGCCCCACCGGATCTCGCGGGTCCGGCCCCGCGCCTGCTCAGCCGCGTGGGCGGCCTGCAGCACCTGCTCGGCGGTCCTGGTCGTGTCCAGGACGACAACCGCGTTGTAGTAGGGGGGCTGCTCGGGGCCGCCGACCGGTTCGGTCTCGTAGACGTCCGACACCCCGACGATGTCGCCCATGGCAGACAGCGCAGTCACCGCGGACTGCAGTGCGGCGAGCCGGTCTCCCATGTTGGCTCCCAGTGAAAGCGCCACCCGGGTCATCGGGTGATCCGCACGCGCACATCCTCGAATATCTCCGGTACCGGAGCGAACGGCTTGTGGACCGTGACCGTCACTTGCTCAACCCCCGGGAACCGCTTGATCCGCTGCGCGATCCGGTCTGCGAGTGTTTCGATCAGCTGGAACGGCGGTCCGGTGACGACGCGGACGACCTCCATACTCACGGTTCCGTAGTCGACCGTGTACTTCAGTTCATCGGTCGCCGCCGCTCGCGACGTGTCAACCGCCATTTCGACGTCCACGATGAACGGCTGCCCGACCTCGCGCTCGAAGGACAGGACCCCATGCCTACCGCGGGCCTTGATCCCCGTCACAGTGATGGTGTCGCTCACGTGCCCTCCCGCAAGGTCGTGGACGTGGCGTGTGCTGCAGCGCCTTGCCAGGCTTGGAACACCTTGAGCGCGTCCCGACTGCCCACGACGTCATGCACGCGCACACCCCAGACACCGTGCGAGGCGGCCAGTGCGCTCACCACCGCCGTGGCGGTGTCGCGTCCCAGCACCTCCCGCGGGTGATCATCGGCTGCGAGCAGGGCACCCAGGAATCGCTTGCGCGACGCGCCGATCAGCACCCGGGGGCCGATCGCCACGAGCCGATCCAGGCCCGCCAGGAGTTCCCAGTTGTGATGCAGTTCCTTGGCGAATCCCAGTCCCGGGTCCAAAATCACCGACTCCGCCGGGATCCCCGCGTCCAGGCACGCCTGCAGTCGTGTCCGCAAAGCGTCGGCCACGTCCTGCACGACGTCGGCGTAGTCGGTGAACTTCTGCATACGCACCGATGGAGCGCGCCAGTGCATGGCGACGTACTGCACCCCGAGGTCGGCCACAGTCGGCAGCATTGCCGGGTCGGCCAACCCACCACTGACATCGTTGACCATACGTGCTCCGGCGGCGACGCAGGCCCGGGCGACGGCCGCGCGCGTGGTGTCGATGCTGACCCGCACCCCCTCGTCCGCGAGCGCGGAGACGACCGGAACCACCCTTTCCAGCTCCGATTCCAGAGCCACCCGCTGGGCTCCGGGCCGGGTCGATTCACCACCCACGTCGACCCACTGCGCGCCGTCGCGCACGAACCCGGCGCCCGCGGCCACAGCATCGGCGACGGTCGGGTACCGCCCGCCGTCACTGAACGAGTCGGGCGTCACGTTGAGCACGCCCACAACGATGGTCACCGACCCAGTATCAACGCCATGGCCTCCGCACGGGTAGCCGAGTCGCGCAACTGACCCCGGACGGCGCTCGTAGTGGTGATGGCCCCTGGCTTGCGGATGCCCCTCATCGCCATGCAGAGGTGCTCGGCCTCGATCACGACGATCACGCCCCGCGCCTGCAGGATGCGCTGCAGGGCATCGGCGATCTGCGTAGTGAGTCGTTCCTGGACCTGCGGGCGCTTGGCGAAGACGTCGACGAGCCGCGCCATCTTGCTCAGGCCGGTGATCCGCCCGTCGTCGGCGGGGATGTAGCCCACATGGGCCTTGCCGAAGAAGGGCACCAGGTGATGCTCACAGTGGCTCCACAGTTCGATGTCGCGGACCAGCACGAGTTCGTCGTGGGCCAGGTCGAACGTCGTCGTCAGAACCTCCTCGGGCGACTGCCGCATGCCCGAGAACACCTCGGCGTACATCCGGGCCACCCGGGCCGGGGTGTCGTGCAGGCCGTCCCGATCGGGATCCTCACCCACGGCATACAACAGTTCCCGGATCGCAGCTTCTGCACGCTCGGCGTCGAATGCCGGGATCTCGCGGCCGGGCAGGCTGATCGGATCGGTCATTCACCCAGTCTGGGGCACAACGCCGGCTCGCGCCCGCGGGTGGGTCGAGGAACCGGGACCCGGAGGATCGACCGGTGGTGATGCCATCCCCGGTTCCAGCCATCGGGCTCGTTGTGCCACACCTCGGCGGGCAGGCAGACCCCGATCCGGGTCATCGGGTCCGTGCGACGCACCCAGCCGGATTCCAGGGGACCCGTCGGCGGACACCATTGTGACGAAGTTGGTGGCCGTCCCAGCCTTGTGTTACGAAGGTGCGCGGTCCAGGGCACCGCAACCGCGCACCTCGTTACATTCCGGGTTGAACTCCCGCAACTTCGTCACACAGGGTGTCAGGAACGGTGAGCAGGCCGCTGGCTAGACCCCTTGATCGGGGGTCGGGACCCCGGAGCCCGAGCCGTTGCCGTTCGAACCAGCGGGGTAGTCGACCGGGCCGAGCTCGTGGGGCCGGCGGCGGGCGGATCCGGTCCAGGCAGGGCGTGCGTCGCGCCGGTGCAGTTCGGCGAAGATCTCGGAGACCTGTTCCTTGTCCAGCGTCTCCTTCTCGAGCAACTCCACGACCAGCCGGTCGAGGACCTCACGGTTGTCGAACAGGATCTCGTACGCCTCCTGGTGGGCCTGTTCGATCAGCGCGCGCACTTCCTCGTCGATGGCGGCGGCGATCTCCTCGGAGTAGTCCCGCACGTGGCCCATGTCCCGGCCCAGGAAGACCTCGTTGTTCTCCTGCCCGTAGCGGATCGCGCCGAGGCGCTCGGTCATCCCGTACTGGGTGACCATCGCCCGCGCGACTGCCGTGGCCTTCTCGATGTCGTTCGAGGCACCGGTGGTCGGGTCGTGGAAGACCATCTCCTCGGCCGCCCGGCCACCCAGCATGTAGGCGAGCTGGTCCAGCATCTCGTTGCGCGTGGTCGAGTACTTCTCCTCGTCGGGCAGCACCATCGTGTAACCCAGCGCTCTGCCGCGCGGCAGGATCGTGATCTTGTGCACCGGGTCACTGTTCGGCAACGCCGCCGCGACCAGCGCGTGACCGCCCTCATGGTAGGCGGTGATGCGCTTCTCCGCCTCGTTCATCAGCCGTGTGCGCTTCTGCGGGCCGGCGACGACCCGGTCGATGGCCTCGTCCACGGCCGCCGGCGTGATCAGGGTCTCGCCCTCGCGCGCGGTCAGCAGCGCCGCCTCGTTGAGCACGTTGGCCAAGTCGGCACCGGTGAAACCGGGGGTGCGGCGGGCGATGTTCATCAGGTCGATGCCCGGCGCGATCGGCTTGCCCTTCACGTGCACCTTGAGGATCTCCTCGCGGCCGCGCAGGTCCGGCCGCTCCACGGAGATTTGTCGGTCGAAGCGGCCGGGGCGCAACAGCGCGGGGTCGAGGATGTCCGGACGGTTCGTGGCTGCGATCAGGATGACACCGCCGGAGACATCGAACCCGTCCATCTCGACCAACAACTGGTTCAGCGTCTGTTCGCGCTCATCGTGACCACCGCCGAGACCGGCGCCGCGGTGCCGGCCGACCGCGTCGATCTCGTCGACGAACACGATGGCCGGGGCATTGGCCTTGGCCTGTTCGAACAGGTCCCGCACCCGGGAGGCACCCACACCGACGAACATCTCGACGAAGTCGGAACCCGAGATGGAGTAGAACGGCACGCCCGCCTCGCCGGCCACCGCCCGGGCGAGCAGGGTCTTGCCGGTACCGGGGGGGCCATAGAGAAGCACGCCCTTGGGGATCTTGGCGCCGACCGCCTGGAACTTGGCTGGCTGGCTGAGGAACTCCTTGATCTCCTCGAGTTCCTCGCAGGCCTCATCGGCACCGGCCACATCCGCGAACGTGGTCTGCGGCATGTCCTTCGTGATGACTTTCGCCTTGGACTTCCCGAAGTTCATGATCCGGGAACCGCCGCCCTGCATCTGGCTCATGAAGAAGAACAGGAGCCCGACGATCAGGATCACCGGCAGCAACGAGACGAAAAGGGTCACGAGGATGTTGTCGCGCGGGACTTCGACCGTGTAGCCGTCGGGGAGTTGTCCGGCGTCCTTCTTCGTCTGCAGCATGTTCTGCAGTTCGAGGCCCTGGCCTGTGATGTACTCCGAGCGGACCTGGGAGCCGTCCTGCAGGGTCAACTCGATGCGCTGTTCGCGATCGACGAGTTTCGCCTGTTTGGCCTGGTTCTGCTCGATGTAGTCGACGGCCTGCCAGGTGTCGACGTCCTTGACCCCACCAACCCCGGACACCAGACTGCTGCCGAGCAGCACGAGCAGTACTGCCAGCAGGATCCATAGCAGGGGTCCCCGAGCGAGGCGCTTCATATTCATCTCCTTGAGGATAGAACGGCGGGAAGCGGCCCGCTCATTCCCATCAGGAGGAACCGGAATACACCGATGGTGCCAGTTTCGCCACGCAGTCCAGGTTTCGGTACTTCTCCGCGTAGTCCAGGCCGTATCCGACCACGAACTCATTGGGGATGTCGAAGCCCAGGTAGCGCACATCCACCTCCGTGCGCATCGCGTCCGGCTTGCGCAACAACGTCAGGACCTCGACGCTGGACGCCCCCCGGGAGCGAAGGTTGCGCAGCAGCCAGGAAAGCGTCAGGCCGGAATCCAGGATGTCTTCGACGATCAGCACATGGCGCCCCGTCAGGTCGGTGTCCAAGTCCTTGAGGATCCGCACGACGCCGGAACTCTTGGTGCTCGACCCGTAGGAACTGACCGCCATCCAGTCCATCTCGACCGGGATCGACAGCAGCCTGACGAAATCGGCCACTACCATGACCGCCCCTTTGAGAACCCCCACGATCAGGACCTTCTTGCCCGCGTAGTCAGCATCCACCCTCGACGCGAGAAGTCTCAGCCTCTGCTGCAACTCCTCGGAAGTGATCAGCACGCCTTCAAGATCGCTATTCACATCCTCAACGCGCACATTTCCTCCCGGATCCGCGGTGCATGACAAGCCTGCCAGACTTTCGCGACGCGCGAACACCCCCTGGCAGATCCAGTGGTCCCTGGCCACGCCAGTCGGTGACCAAAGCGCCCACGCCCAACAGGTGGTCGCGCGTGAGCGAGGCACCCGGACTTCCCGCGGACAGGGCCATCCGGCGGATCACGCGGTGTCGCACCGCAGCTGGCAGCGGGATCAGATCGTCGATCCGAGCGGTCACCGTGTCCGGATTCTGGTCGGTTCGCACGTCGGCCGCCCACTGATCCAAGGCGTCATTGTCGTCACGCAGCAGGGCCGCCGACCGGGCGAGCCCGAGCACCACGGCCTGCCCGAGGTCGTCGACCAGCGCGGGCAGGCCGTGGCGACGCAGACGTGACCTGGCGAAGCGGTCATCGACATTGTGTGGATCCTCGTGGGCCTCCAGACCCGCCTCGGCGCAGGCGGCACGAACTCGGGCCCGGCGCAGACCCAGCAGCGGCCGCCGCAGATCGCCTTCGATCGACGCCATCGCCGACAGGCTGCGCGCACCCGATCCGCGCGCCAGGCGCAGCAGGACCGTCTCCGCCTGATCATCGAGCGTGTGTCCGAGCAGTAGCGCCGCGGCACCCGCCGCGACACGCGCCCTGTGCAGCGCCTCGTAGCGGGCCTCCCGCGCCGACGCCTCGGGCCCGCCGACTGACCCTACCTGCACCTGCTGCACCACCACCGGATGCAGGCCGAGCCCGCGGCACTGCTCGGCAGCCGATTCGGCGGTCACGTGCGAACCGGATTGCAGCCCATGGTCGATCACGACCGCACCCACGCTGCGGCCGCTGATCGCGGCCCCGGCGGCGAGTGCGAGCGAGTCCGCTCCCCCTGAGCACGCCACCACAACCGATTCGGAGGGGGGCAGGTCGGCCAGGTTGCTCACGACTGCCCTTCGAACGGCCAGCAGGGCGGGTCCCGGCGTCAGATCCGCTGCAGCCACTGCGCCGGGTTCTCGATCTCGACGCGGGTGGGGAGGTGGTCCGGCGACTCCCACACAGCGTTGACGCGCTTCATGCCGCCGTCGGCCATCACCGCGCGGACGAATTCGGCGCCTTGGGCGTATTGCCGGGCCTTGAGATCCATCCCCAGCAGGCGGCGCAGCAAGCCTTCCCAGCCGGTGCTGCCCGTGGCCCGCCGGTGTTGGAAAGCGGCCCGGATGCTGCGCACGGTAGGAATCGCCGCAGGACCGACTTCGTCCATCACCACGTCGGCGTGACCCTCCAACAGACTCATCACCGCGGTCAGGCGGTCGAAGACCACCTTCTGCTCGGCTGTCTGCAGAGCGCCGATGATGCCGTCTGGCTCGTCATCGGACCGGACGGCTTTGACCGCGGCGAACAGCCGTGCCAGCAGTTCCTGCGTGGTCATGTCGGACAGGCGCATGTACTCGTGGATGTTGTCGAGCAGGTACCCGGTCAGCCACGGCGCCGCGGCGAACTGGATCCGGTGGGTTTGCTCATGAACGCACACCCACAGCCGGAAATCTCGTGGGACGGCCTCGAGCTGTCGTTCGATGGTCACGATGTTCGGGGCGACCAGCAGCAGTCGTGGATCGTCCTCGGTGAAGATTTCGAACTGGCCCAGGACCCGCGACCCCACGAACCCGAGCACAAGACCGAGTTGCACACCCGTGGCGCGCGACCCGATCTCCCGGGTGAAGGCTGAAGCCCCTTCCAGCCGCTTCGTCAACGGCTCACTGATCCGTTGGAAACTGTCGAGGTTCGACCGGATCCACTCGGGCCGGTCGACCACCTTGACCTCACTGGGCAGGTAGGCGTGCAAGCCGGTGGTGTCCTGCACCAGCGGAGTCGCCTGCCCCGCCAGGTAGTACAACTCCGCGACGATCTGGCTGGCCTCTGCAGGGGTCAGCCGCGGACCACCGCCCACAACCCGCGACCCCAGGGAAGCGGCCAGATTCCAGTCAACGGCGTCGGGCATGTGTCGACAGTAACCCGGGACCCCGGAATGCGGTGGCGGCCGCTTCCGCCGCTGGTCCCTGTCGGCCGTCAACTCGCGCCGCCCTCCATCTGCTGGCCGGGGCAACGCGGATCGGGCCGAATTGGCCAGCAGATGGAGCATCTGGAGGTCGAATTGCGGCTTTTGAGCGGGTTTAGCCCTCCATCTGCTGGCCGTGAACACCCGGAACGGCCACCAGATGGAGGCACACCGCTCTCGACCGCCATGCCGTCCGGCGTCGTACCCTCAGGAGGTGGACATCAATCGGTTCGCCGCGTTCCTGGTCGCCTCGGCGATCGTTCTGGCGATTCCGGGGCCGACGGTTCTGCTGGTCGTGACGCGCTCGCTGAACCACGGTTCCAGGATCCGGCGTGCCACCGTGGCGGGTGTCGTCCTCGGCGACCTGGTGGCCATGACGGCCGCCATGCTGGGCGCCGGAGCCCTGCTGCTGGCATCCGGCGAGGTGTTCCTCATACTGCGGATCGCCGGTGGCGTGTACTTGGTGTGGCTGGGAATCCGGCTGTGGCGCTCCGGGGGCGACCAGTGGGTGCTCGAGCGGACCGGGACCGTGGTACCCCGACGAGTGTTCGGCGAGTCTTTCGCAGTCACCGCCACGAACCCCAAGAGCATCGCGTTCTTCGTCGCGTTCGTGCCCCAGTTCGTGAATCCCGCGATGCCCTGGTTGCCGCAGATCGCAGTCATGATTCTGGCCTTCGTGGCACTCGGGGGGCTCAACGCGGCCGGCTACGCATGGTTGTCCGCTCGGGCACGCAGCGCCATCGCCTCGCCCATGACGCGCCGCCGGGTGGCGCGTGGGTCCGGCGGGGTGCTCATCGCGGGCGGCGCTGCGGTGATGGCGTCCGCCCACTGACGCCGCGGGAGGGTCCTGATGACGTACTACCGCGCTCGTCTCGCACGCATCCACGCATCTGGCTTCACCCAGTACGCACGCGCGGCCGGACGACTGCTGATCGACGAACTGACCGAGGAACGCGGGCTGGTGCTCGACCTCGGCTGCGGTGCCGGCGATCTGGTTGATGCAGTCGTACCAGCCGGATTCGAGTACGTCGGCGTGGACCTGAGTCCCGACATGCTTGCGCTGGCCCGCCGCCGATACCCCGGGCAACGGTTCGAACAAGGATCCGCGTTCGACCTGCCCGACACCGGCAAGGCCATGGCGATCGTGGCCGTGGGCGAGGTGGTCAACTATGCGGTGGATCCCAGGGCAGGTGTGGCCGGACTGACCGGTTGGTTGCGGTCATGCCGGGAGCGCCTCGCCCCGGGAGGAGTGCTGCTCGTGGACGTGGCCGGTCCGATGCGCGCGGGTCCGGACCCGGTCACGCAGGTGATCAACAGCGAGGGCTATCGCCTCGAGGTCACGGTGCTGACCGATCCCGCACGCCGTGTCCTGCGCCGCACGATCAGGATCGAGGACGCGTCCGGCTCGGAGACCGAGACCCACGAACTGCGCTTGATAGACCCCCTGGACGTGATGGCCGCGCTGAACGCCGCTGGGTTCGCGGCCAGCCCGCTCGACCGATACGGGCCCGACCTGCCCTTCCCGCGCGGATGGTACGGATTCCTCGCAAGGGCGATACTCGACACATGAGCACTGAGGCCGGTCAGACGGCCGACAGGGGGCTGCGACCTCTGGTTCCCGTTCTGGCCCTCGTAGCAGCGATGTGGCTCCTGGAGATCCTGGACTTCATCCTGCCCGGGAGTCTGGATCGCTACGGGATCCAAAGTCGTGAGGTCGACAGTCTGCCCGGCGTGGCGGCGTCGCCCTTCCTGCACGCAGATTTCGCGCATCTGATGGCGAACACCGTGCCGTTCATGATCCTGGGATCCATCGTTGCGCTGCGCAACCCCCAGCGCTTCTGGGCGATCACCATCACGATCGTCCTGATCGGCGGGCTCGGGGTGTGGCTGCTGGGTCCGTCGAACACGATCACCATCGGCGCAAGCGGAGTGGTCTTCGGGTTCCTCACGTACCTCATCACGGCCGGGATCCTGACCAGGCATTGGCTCGACGTGCTGATCGCATTCGGGGTCCTGGTGCTTTACGGCGGCATTCTCATCGCCGCTCTCCCGTTCGGGGTCACCAGCGGCGTCTCCTGGCTGGGGCATCTCTTCGGTGCCCTGGCAGGCGTTCTGGCAGCGCTCCTGTTCGCCCGGCCCAGCCCGGAGCAGCACTGAGGGGCAGGGTTCCCGATGCGGGACCGGGGCAAGGCAGGATGGTTACGTGAGCGCGTGGCCCAAGGGTTCTGTCCATCCAAGTGCCGACGTCGTGGTCGTGGGTGCGGGACTGGCCGGACTCAATGCGGCTCATCACCTTGCTGAGGCAGGGGTCGACGTCGTCGTGGTCGAGGCTGCCGACCGCGTGGGCGGGCGGGTCCAGACCGACGAGGTGGATGGTTTCCTACTCGACCGGGGTTTCCAGCTGTACAACCCCGGATATCCCGATGGTGCCCGAGTGCTGGACCACGATGCGCTCGATCTTCAGGAGTTCTTCCCTGGAGTCGTCCTCGCCACAGAAACGGGGCCCCGCTGGCTGGTCGATCCCCGACGTGCACCCCGTTCGAGTCTGCGCAACGCGCGAACACCCCTGGGGGTCGTGGGCACGGTGCAGACGCTGCGCTACTGGACTGCATGCGCTGTCGTCGACGCCGAAGAACTCCAAAGACGGCCTGACATCAGTACGCAGAAGGCCTTCGAGCGGGCTCACATCGGGCGCAAGCCGGCAGAACTGCTCTTACAGCCCTTTCTGTCCGGCGTGCTCGCCGACGATCGGCTCGAGACCAGTCGCCGCGCGACCGACTTGATCCTCCGCTCCCTGGCCCGCGGCACCCCGGCGGTTCCCGCCGTCGGCATGCGGGCGATCCCCGACCAACTGGCCCGACCTCTGCGCAGCCGTATCTTCCGCAACACATCCGCGGTCTCAGTGACCCCCCACCGGGTAGTCACTGAGCAAGGACCGATCGACTGCGAGGCGGTGATCGTGGCGACCGACCCGATGACCGCCGCACGACTGGTTCCCGGCAGCCCCACCCCGGCCATGCGTGCCCTCACGACCTGGTACTTCAGCATCCCGGAGGACGACCTCTACGGCGGCAAGCCCGTGCTCGTGGTGGAGGCCGGTGGGCGTGGTCCTGTGACCAACACCGTGGTTGTCAGTTACGCCGCGCGGCGCTACGCACCACCGGGGCGCCACTTGGTGCAGGCGACATCGGTCGGCCTTCACGACTTCGAGGCGCGCGAGATCCTTCGGCACCTCGCCCTCCTCTACGGAACACCGACCGCGCATTGGGAACTGGTCGGCCACTACCCGATCGCGGAAGCACTTCCCTCGGCGACCCCTCCCTTCGACGTGCGCGGGCGCCAAGACTTCGGCGGCATCCTCGTGGCGGGTGATCACCGGGATACCCCGTCGATCCAGGGCGCGCTGGTCAGCGGCCGACGGGCTGCCACCACGGTTCACCGCCACTTGAAGTAGGCGTGCCGCGGCACCGATTCGGGTGGGTGGACGGCTCGCAGGCAGCGGCTACCTGACCTTCCACACCCTGGTGAGGCGGAAGGCGCTGTAGCCGGCCGTGCTCGGGGCTGAGAGGCGCAACTTGACAAAGAGCTTCTTCGCCCTGCCAGTGGTCTTGATCGTGAGCCTGCCGTTCTTCGTCGACTTGGCCCTGGCGTACCGCTTGTTCTTACCCTTCGCGCTGCGTCGGATGCCCCATGTCAGTCTTGCGGTCGCCTTGAGTCCGGCATTTGTGACGACCGTCCGCTTCAGAATGACCGTCCTGCCCCGCGCCGCGAGTCGCTTGGGGTACTTCACAGCCGCCTTCTGTTTGGCGAGCCCGGCCTGCGGCGCAGTCCCAGGCCCCGTTTGCAGGAACCCGTCGAGGTACCAGCCCACTCCCTTGGACAGGTCCAGGTTCTCGGAGGCCTTCCCGCACGCTGCGCCCGTGAGAGTCGGTGCGGTCGCGGAGGTGGCTGCCACGGCGAAGTCACCTGTCGCGGGGTTGCGCACACGGCCTTGTCCGCCGCCCACCGGGTCGGTCACGCTCGAGGACAGCGAGATCTGCCCCTTCGCCGTGCATGAGAAACCCAGTGCCTGGATCGTCGTCTCGTAGTTCACACGCAACGACACATCGCCGGTCGGATCGACCGTTCCGGTGATGTCCGAGGGCTTGACCGTATTGGTCGCTACGCCGTCCAGCAAAGCCATCGCCGGCCACACCTGCCCCGAGCCGGGAAAAGTGAGAGCACCGTCTCGAACGGATCCGTTCCACACGACTTCACCCGGGGACGTCAAGTACGCGTAGTAGAGATCACCGGCTTTCGTCGGTATCGCCACGTACGAGCAACCGGGTGTGCGCACAGTGGTCACCGGGCTCGACTGACCGCATGCTGGCAGGACGACCTTCGCCGTCCCATCTGCGATGTCGACGCTTTGAGCCGTCGCAGGAAGTGACGCCAACGGCAGGGCAACGATCATCGAACCGACGGGGGCCAGCAACGAAAGGGATCTCACAGCCTCAGCAAATCATGCCGCTTCCGGGTCGAACCCGTTCGGGCAACCTTGTGGATCTGTGGCCTCACCGCCTGCCCCCCTCACCTTGGCCCAGGTGGCGCGCGGCTGCTCGTGATCGCAGTGGGCAGCATCGCGAGCAGCACCCGGCTCGCCACCGCGCGCGCCCATCGTGACATGCCACCACCTCAAATCGGGATCGTAAGGAACTCGGGGGCCGTCGGGACCCATCCGCGATCCGAACATATGGCCGGGCTACGACAAACCCGTACGCGAATCCACGGCCCCGGTGCACAACCAGCGGCCCGACGACGCTCGCGGATTATGTGCACCCCCGCAACCTGCGGTTCCGGACCAACATACGGTCGATGCATGGACTGGAACGCAGAAGACATCCCCGACCTGTCCGGGCGCACCTTCCTCGTAACGGGGGCTACTTCGGGTCTCGGTCTGGCATCCGCCAAAGCACTCGCCCGCGCTGGTGGTCAGGTGGTGCTGGGTGGGCGGTCGGTGTCCCGGCTGTCGGCCGCCCAGCAACAGATCCCCCACGAGACCCAGTCGGTATTGATCGACCTGGCGGACTTGGACAGCGTGCGCAATGCTCCCGCGGACCTGCCGGTCGACGGCCTCGACGTACTGATCAACAACGCGGGGGTCATGGCTCCCCCGCTGCAACGCACCGCAGACGGGTTCGAGATGCAGATCGGCACGAACCACCTGGGCCACTTCGCCCTGACCGGCCTACTCCTGCCCAGGATGCCGGTCACCGCCGGCGCGAGGGTCGTCACGGTGTCCAGCGCAGCACACAGGATGGGCGCGATGGGTTTGGACGACCTGAACTACGAACATCGCCGGTATTTCGCGTGGTCAGCCTACGGTCAGAGCAAATTGGCCAATCTGCTATTCATGGCCGAGCTGGACCGCCGCGCCCGTGCCGCCGACTGGTCGCTGAAGAGCGTCGCAGCGCACCCCGGCTTCTCGGCGACCAACCTGCAGTTCGCGGGACCGGCGATCGCACACAATCCGATCGGCAGGCAATTGACCCGAGCGGTGAACGCGATGATGGGGCAGTCGGCGGATTCCGGGGCCCGCCCGCAGTTGTACGCCGCGACCATGCCGGATGTTCTCAGCGGCCAGTACTTCGGACCGCAGGACTTCTTCGAGACCAGGGGCGCCCCCAGACGGGTGGGACGGACCTCGGCCGCGAAGGACCCAGTCGTGGCCGCGCGACTATGGGATCTGTCCGAAGAACTCACCGGGGTTCACTACGACATCCCGACGTCGCGTCCGAACTCGTCTACCTCGTAGGTCCAGAGTTGGGCCGGCCATGCGCCCGGCGGCAGACCGGCCTTGCGCCACAGCCCGGCGACGAACAGTTCTGGGGTGGGCAATTGCTCCCAGACGGCGGGCAAGAACGTGCCGCGCCGGCCTTGCGAGGCCACCACGGCGCCCACGCGGGGCAGCCGGGCGACCGCATCGGCGTAGGACGTGGCCGGGAACTCCTGTAGCGGACCGAGCACCGAGACCTCAACATGGACTCCCCGAAGCTCCCGCAGCGGCTCGAAGCGAGGGTCGTCGAAGGCCGCTGCCGCGGCGTGTTCGGCGATGTCACGTCCCAATGGCTGGTAGGGCTGCAGAGCCCCGATACAGCCGAGCAGGTCACCATCGCGGCGCAGAGTGACGAAGGAACAACCGGGTTCGGCCAGATAGCCGGAAAGATCCGTCGGAAGGGTCACCCGACCCCGGGCCAACGCACCGGAGATCGCATCGATGGCGACATCGATCATCTCGGCCCGCTGCTGGTCGGTGAACATCACAGCCCGACCGCGAACGCGCCGTAACCCACAACCCGATCACGGGGTCCCGCGGTGTCACCGGAGTTGCGCAGGTCCAGCAGACTGACGCGCAGGTCGAGGCGCTCGGCCGCCCGCAGCAGACCGCGCAACGGGTATGCCCCGCACGCGTCCTCGTCGGCGATGTGCTGCCAGTCGCGCTGGACGATGCGCGCTGCAGTGGCCTCATCACGTCGCTTGGCGACCGGATAGGGCAGGTAGTGCGAAAGATCTGTCGACAACACGACCACCGTGTCATCGGCGGGCAGGAACCCTTCCAGGATGCCGGCCACCTCGGCAGGATCGGCGCGACCGACCAGCAACGGGAGCAACTGCCACCCCGGTTCGAGTTGTCGTTGCAGGAAGGGCAGCTGCACCTCCAGACTGTGCTCGGGGGCGTGCGGGAAGTCGTTGCGGACGACCCCTAGCTGACTGATCGCCTCGGTGTCGATCGGGACATCGCCCAGGGGCGTTCGCCACACAGACGCCGCCGGCGCGGCAATCCCCGGCACGGGCACGAAATGGGCTGGGCCCGCCAGGACCACCCGGCTCGCACGCTGCAGTGTGCGGTAGGCATACGCCGCGACCGGACCCGAGTACATATGGCCCGCATGCGGAACGATGATCCCCGGCGGTTGGCCGTGTCCCGGGGGCGCCGCCGCCAGGTACCGGTCCACCTCCCGGGCCAACTCGTAGGCATCTCCTGCGTAGAACTGCCCCGCAACCGCGGGTTCGCGAACAGTCACTTCTGCTCCCCACTCGCCAAGAGCAACCGCTCCACCTTGCCGGATGCGTTGTGCGGCAAGGCCTCGGACTGCTCGATCTGTTTCGGTCTCTTGTAGGCGGCCAGGTGTTCTTCGGCCCACGCGTGCAGCATCTGCGGGGTCGCCCCTCCGCTGTACGCCGCACACACCCGCTGTCCCCACCGGTCGTCGTCACGACCGAAGACGGCGATTTCCCGGACACCCGGACACTCGGCCAGCACTGACTCCACCTCCGCGGGATACACGTTGACCCCGCCGGTGATGATGAGGTCCTCGCGCCTGCCCTCCAGGTACAGATAGCCGTCCTCGAGGCGGCCCAGGTCACCCACCGAGAAGGCGTCGCCGTCCCAAGCGGAAGCGGTCTTCTCGGGCGCTTTCCAGTACGAGAACCGTGCGAAGTCCGGGGTATGGCACCAGATCACGCCGTCGCGGATCTCCAGTCGGCGGCCGGGGCGCGCCCGGCCGATGGTGCCGGGTCGTTGTTCCCAATCACGCCCTGAGCAGACGGTGAACTGACCCTCGGTCGACCCATAGAACTCCCACACGGCGTCGACGCCGGCCCATTCGTGCAGTCGGCGCTTGATCGCCGGCGGGCAGGCGGCGCCAGCATGCGTCACGAGCCGGTAGCTGCTGGGGGGCAGGTCCAGGGCGAACAACCTCTGCAGATGGCTCGGGACCAGGAACGCATGGGTGGGCCGATGCTCTGCCACCGCGTGTGCGATGACCCGCGCATCGAACTCCCCCGGCAGGATCGCGGACCCACCGGCCTGCAGGACCAACATCGCGTAACGCAAGGGCGCGGCGTGACACAACGGCCCGTGCACCAGCGTCACGTCCTGCGCGGAGAAGCCCCATTGGTCCAGTTCATCGCTCCACAGCGCTTCGCTGAGTGCCTCACCGATCGCCTGGGTGAACACTCCCTTGGGCTTGCCGGTGGTCCCCGAGGTGTAGTGCATCGGCCTGCCGACTGGCCATTCGGACAGTTCCGGAACGGGTCCATCGTGCTCGGTGAGGGCCTTCAGATCCGCCGCCTCCGAGACGACGACGGCCGCGCCGCTGTCCTCGACGATGTGGGCTCTTTCGGCCGGGGTAAGCAGAGGATTGATGGGGACCGGCACCAGACCGGTACGCAGCGCCGCAGCGACTACCGCGATCACCCGGGCCTGCAGCGCCGCGGCCTCCTGCGCGGCGAATCGGTGCTCCGGGGTGACGACCGCCACGCGGTCACCCGGCTGCAACCCCCTGGCCCGCAGGCCACTAGCGGCGGCCCTGGTCATCCGCTGGTACTCGGTGGCGTCGAGTACGAACATGTGCCCAGGCTAGCCGTGCAAAGTGATAGGCAGCCTGCGCCGGCCCCAGGTGCCCGGGCTGGCCGCCCAGACCCCGGGCAACGCCGTTCCGCAATGCGCGCAGGCACCGTTCGCGTCGAGTTCGTAGGACAACAACTCGTACCAATCGCGTTCGATCACGGGGCGCCGGCAACCGGGACAGAACGTGGTATCGCCGTCGGAGTCGTGGACGTTCCCGGTGTAGGCGAAATGCACTCCGTGGTCCAGCGCGATCTGACGCGCACGCTGCAGGGTCGCCGGCGGAGTCGGCGGTACGTCGAGCATCTTCCAGTCGGGGTGGAACGCGCTGAAGTGCATCGGCACGTCCGGGCCGAGGTGTTCCATGACCCAACTGGTCATCCGCGCGAGCTCGTCGTCGGAGTCGTTGTGCCCGGGCACCACCAGCGTGGTCAGTTCCACCCACACCGGGCATTCGTTGACGGCCCAGTCGATGGTTTCCAGGACCTTGTCGAGATCGCCGCCGCAGATCTTGCGGTAGTACTCGTGGGTGAATCCCTTGAGATCGATGTTGACCGCGTCCATCGCCCCGAAGAGTTCCGCGCGCGGACCGGGCTCGATGTAGCCCGCAGTCACACCCACAGTGCGGATCCCCTTCTCCCGGCACGCCAGAGCCGTGTCCACCGCGTATTCCAGGAAGACCACCGGATCGTTGTACGTGAAGGCGACACTTGTGCAGCCCAGCCGGACCGCTGCGTCGGCGATGGCCTCGGGGGACGCCGAATCGGCGAGCGTGTCGATGTCACGGGACTTCGAGATGTCCCAGTTCTGGCAGAACTTGCACGTCAGGTTGCAGCCAGCAGTACCGAAGGACAGCACGGGGGTGCCGGGCAGGAAGTGGTTCAGCGGCTTCTTCTCGATCGGGTCGATGCAGTAGCCACTGGACCGGCCATAGGTCGTGGAGACGATCGCGTCACCCTCGCGAGCCCGCACGAAGCACAAGCCCCGTTGACCCTCATGCAGTCGGCAAGCACGGGGACAGATGTCGCACTGGATCCGACCGTCGTCGAGTGCGTGCCAGTACTGCGTGTCGGCCACCTCGCCGAACGATGCGCTGGTGTGGACCTGCGCCCCCATATGTCGAGCGCATCACCGTTGGCGCTGCGTGTCAAGAGCTGATCACGCACAGCGAACCGATCGGGCGTGGCGCCTCCGACGGGTGGGACCGCTGTGGCCTAAGAACCGCTCCCGGTGGCATCCACGTCACGGACGCACGTTCGGCCCACCGGTCCGCGTTCGGCGCTGCGGTCCGCGTTCGGCGCTGCGGTCCGCGTTCGGCGCTGCGTAGCCGAAAGGCCGAACCGGAGCGCCTATGTCCGAAAACGGCTCGTGTACTCGGTCGCCGCAGAAGTTGGTCGCGAGGTTAGAGATCGTGCACGAGGTTAGAGAACGCACGTGTGGCTTCTCTAACCTCGTGCACGTTCTCTAACCCGAGTGCTTTCCGCCCGGCATTTCCCCACCTGAACGCCGCGGCCGGCCACGGCCATGGACCACTAACGCGAGCGATCTCCACCCGGCTCTCACGCCTGAACCGGCGGCCAGCCACGGCCGCCGATGACCAACTCCAGCGGAAGCGGGACACCGCCTGCGTCAGACCCGACGAACCCCGGAAGTCCGAGCCCAACGAGACCGTCAGGTCAGCCGGCGGCCGGCACCTCCAGGTGATATGCGAAGTGACTGTCGAGAGCGAGCAGGAACGCCCCTTGCACCAGGATCGCCGCACCGTCCGCGCGCCAGCGTTCCCGTCGCAGCGCGTAGATCCCCAGCGCCAGGTAACCGACATCGGCAAGACTGTTGGCGAGCAGCACCGTGCGCAGGCGGGCGGGCGCGGGAGGCGGGCTTGCAGCGCCGTACGCCACGATCGCGGCGTCCACCGCACCCCACACCAACGTCTGCCGCCCAAAAGCCCGCGCACCGGACCCGTTGCCGGCACGCCACAGCACGGCGCCGCCCAGGATCGACCCGGCTGACCATGCACCCAAGGCCACCAGAAGTTGCCGGTGGGTGGCCATCACGGCTCCCCGACGTAAGGGCAGTGCCGACAGCCGTTGTGACAGCATGTCCCACGCTTCATGTGGAAAGCAGCGGTGAGCACGAACAGTCCGGTGCCGGGATCCTCGTATCCCGGCTGGCCAGCATCGACGGCCGCGTGATGACGGGCCACGATTTCTCGACGGTACGGGTGATCCAGTGGCAACCGGTCAGGGTGCGGGGTGACCCAATCGGCGCGTGGCATCCCCCCATTATTCCGGTGGCCCCACGATGCCCGCCAACGTGGAGATCATCGGACGCAACTTGTCGAAGCTCTTGTGCACGGTGGTCTGCAGCCGACGGGTCTCCATCCACGACTCGGGCTCCCAAGTGCGGGTCGCATGCAGCGTTCGGTGACGCAGCAGATCGAGATCCGGGTTATCTTCGGCCACACCGCGTGGTCGTGTCTTCAACTGGTCGCCGCCGATCGTGAAACCCGCTCTGGGCAAGCCGTTGAGCGCCGCCCGAAGTTCACCCGCGCCGAACTCCAGCAAGTGCTCGCGGTAACGCTTCACCTGCGGACTCGTCGAGGTGTACCAACCGCCGGCAACCATGAAGCCCGTCGACGAGACCTGCAGGTACCAGCCGAGACCGTTCTCGAACGCGAAGTAGCAGCCCTGATGGTCTTTGTACGGCGTCTTGTCATTGCTGAATCGCATGTCGCGGTACGGCCGGTACAACTTCGCCTGGCCGAAGTCGGGTTCCAAGGCATCTGCGAGGCTCTGCAGCGGGGCGCGGACGAAATGCTCGTACTCGCCTTTGTGCTCGGCCCAGAACTCCTTGGAATTGTCGACGGCCAAATGATCGTAGAAGTCGAAGGCCTCAGCCGGGATACCTGTCATGGTTCCACCCTGTCACCGCTGTGGCCGCCGTCAACCGGCCGACTCGTAATTGGGGATAGCACCTTGGAACTTGGCAGGGCACGCCCTCTGCTGAAGAAGTGGCACATGAGAGTCCGTTCTTCACCCTGACCCGGCCGAGAACTTGTCGGCGGGCGCCCGCTGTGGCACGGCCAATACTGTCGGACGCATGGCGCTCGCCGAACGGATCGTCGCAGCCACCTCCGGCCGGGACCGGGTGCTCGACGCGGTGAAGGCCGTCGCCCTATTGCTGGTCGTCGTAGGCCATAGCCTGGCCTGGCACGTGCGGCCGGACGGGAGCGCCGTCAACGTCCTCGAGGAGGCACCGGCCCTGATCCCGCTGACCTGGATCTTCCAGGTACTACCCCTGTTCTTCGCCGCGGGGGCGGTGTCCAATGCGCGGTCGCTGGCCCGCCACGGCAGGCGCGACTACCTGCGGGCACGCGGTCAACGGTTGCTGGCTCCCGTCGCGGTGTACGCCGGGCTGTGGACACTTCTGCTGCTTCCCTTCCACGGATCCGAGCAGGTCGAAGGGGCAGGCCGGTTCCTGTCGCAACTGCTCTGGTTCGCCGGGGTCTACCTGCTCGTGGCCGCCGCGGCAGTGATCACCTCCCGGTGGCTGGGCCGACCCACGCTGAGCCTGGGATTGTGGCTGGCCGCGATCGTCGCGGTCGACGCACTGCGCACCACCGACCTCGCGGCTTGGGGATGGCTGAACATGCTGCTTGTGTGGGGCTGGTTGCACCAGTGCGGTTACTACCTGGGACGGCTGCGCGGCAGGAGTTGGCTGCTGCCAGGCGGGGTCGCCCTGGTCGCGCTCTCAGTGCTGGTGGCCTTCACCGGCCCGTATTCGCACTCGCTGATCTCCGTGGCAGGCGTGCCCGGACTGTCAAACCTGGCGCCACCGACTGTGGTGCTGGCCATCTACGGAGCCGGTCAGATCCTGCTTCTCGCCGGCCTGTGGGATGTCCTGGCCAAAGTCCTGCACAACGACCGGGTGTGGGTGCCGTTGGCGCTCGTGGGCGCCCGCGGAATGGGCATGTACCTGTGGCACATCCCCTTGGTCGGTCTCGCCGCGGGAATCGCGATCGCGACCGGCTGGAGCGAGCCCGCGTTGAGCGCCGCGTGGTGGCTGGTGCACATCCTGGTCGTGCTCCTGGTGGTGCCGTTGGCTTGGCTCGTGGCGGGCGTCGCCAGCAGACCGGAGGCGTGGCTGACGCGCTGGGAGTGGCGGCTGACTGCACCGGCTGTCGGGTGCACTCTCGGCGGCCTCATCGTGCTCAACGTGTCCGCCACCGGGTTCGCGACACTCGCCGGACCGGGTGCGATCGGGCTTCCGTCCTCGGCAGTGGAGAATCTCGCACTCGTGCTCATCGCCTTCGGGCTGGTCAACGCCGGTCGTTCGTGAGTTGGCGGGGTCGGGGCCGGCGATTGTGACGAAGTTGGTGGCTGTCCCGGCGTTGTGTGACGAAGGTGCGGGGTCCACCTCGTCGCGACCGCGCACCCTCGTCACAATCCGCGTCAATGCCCCGCAACTTCGTCACACAAGCGCCTCCCGGGCATGCGTCCGACGAACGGGCGCGCTGGGCTACGGGTTCACCAAAACCGTCAGCGCCAACAGACACCCCACCGTGGTCAAGAACAAGGGCTCCCAGGTGGCCATCGGATGTGCCTGTCGCAGCGTGTTCAAGCGGTACGCAGCGGGCACGCAGCCGATCAGCGCGACCACGCCGACCGCCACCGCCAGGTGCAGCAACCCGGCCACCGCCAGATGCACCGAGCCGAGACCTCCCACCACCAGCACCGTCAGTATGGTGCGGCGCCAGGCCAGCCGAGTGCGTTCGGTCTGCGAGTTCACAGCCGGGTTCCCGCCATGACAACCACCATCAGCGCGACCACCCCGATGGTCAGGATCAGTGGCCCGCGCTGGGTCGGCAGCGGGGCGCCGGTCGCCATCGACTTCTGGACGTCGATCCAGTGCCGGTACGACGTCACGGTGAGCACGCCGCCCAGCAGACAGGAGCCGAGCGCTGCGATGTAGAGCAGCCAGGACCCGCCGGCGTCGGAGATGAAGATCCGGATGCCGATCCCGCCGGCGATCAAAGCCAGTCCGGTGCGGACCCAGGCCAGGTACGTGCGCTCGTTGGCCAGCGAGTATCGGTAGTCCGGCTCAGTGTTCATGGCTTCACCCGCCGCCGATGGACCCGCGACTCCCACGGCCGCAAGACCGTCTCTTGGGTATCCAGGTAGTTGGCGATCACCAGCTCACCATCCACCGCCAGCGGCACCGGCAGCGAATCGCACGAGAAGTTGGCGACCACCAGCAGACTGACCTCGCCCAGGGTGCGCGTGAACGCGTAGACCGCCGGATCCTGTGGCAGCAGCAACTCGAAGTCGCCGTCACGTACCACAGGATCATCGTGGCGCAGCGCAATCAGCCGGCGGTAGTAGCTGAACACGGACCGGGGATCCGCCTGCTGTGCCGCAGCATTGATGCGCGGATAGTTCGGATTCACGGGCATCCACGGTGTCCCGGAGGTGAATCCGGCCTGTTCCGAGCCATCCCACTGCATGGGTGTGCGGGCATTGTCACGACTGAAGGTCCGCAGGGCCCCGAGCACACTGCCCGGATCTTCGCCCCGCCGCGTGACCGCTTCGCGGTAGTGGTTGAGCGACTCCACATCTTTGAAGTCCGCAATGTCCTCGAAGGGGTAGTTGGTCATTCCCAACTCCTCGCCCTGGTAAACGAACGGGGTGCCCCGGTGAAGGTGCAGGACCGTGGCCAGCAGCGTCGCGGACTCGTACCAGTAGTCCTCGTCGCCGAACCGCGAGACGATCCGGGGCTGGTCGTGGTTGTTCCAGTACAGGCTGTTCCAGCCGACCTGCCCCAGGCCGTCCTGCCACTTGGCGAGATTCGCCTTCAGATCCACCAGCCGCAGCGGTTGTGGATCCCACTTGCCCGACCCGTGGTCGAGTTCCATGTGCTCGAACTCGAACACCATGTCGAGTTCGCGGGTTCTGTAATCGGTCAATAGGCGGGCCTGCTCCACCGAGATATGGGGCGTTTCGCCCACGGTCATGAGCTCCGCATCGCGTGTGACGAAAACCGCCTCGTCCATCTCGCGCAGGAACTCGTGCAGACGTTTGCCAGTGACGTAGTACGGGCTGCCATCGCCGTAGACCTGGCCAGAGTGCACAACACCGTCGGGGAGCGCCGGGTCCTTCGAGATGAGATTGATGACGTCCATACGGAAGCCGTCGACGCCACGGTCCAGCCACCAGTTCATGAGTTCGTACACGGCCTGGCGTACCTGCGGGTTCTCCCAGTTCAGGTCGGGTTGTTTGCGCGTGAACAGGTGCAAGTAGTACTGGTCAGTGTTCTCGTCATACGCCCAGGCGCTGCCCGAGAAGATCGACTTCCAGTTGTTGGGCGGCTTGGCGCCGAGACCGTCGCGCCACCAGTACCAGTCGCGTTTCGGGTTGTCCCGGCTCGACCGCGACTCGACGAACCAGGGATGCTCGTCGGAAGTGTGGTTCACCACCAGGTCCATCACAAGTTTCATGCCACGGGCGTGCACACCGTCCAGCAGGCGGTCGAAATCCGCCAGGGTCCCGAACACCGGGTCGATATCGCGGTAGTCACTGATGTCGTAGCCGTTGTCGTCCTGCGGCGACCGGTAGATCGGTGACAGCCAGATGACGTCCACACCGAGGTCGACGAGATAGTCGAGCCGGGACTCGATGCCGACCAGGTCACCGATCCCGTCACCGTCGGAGTCGCAGAACGAGCGGGGGTAGATCTGATACACCACCGCGTTCTTCCACCATTGGTCCACGAGCGCCACGCTACGGGTGCAGAGGCCGGGATCGCGAGATTGAACCGAACGCAGGTGCCCGGCTCGTTCAGGCGAGGTTGAGGCGGCACAGCGGCGTAGGCGCGAGTTCGCGACGAACGCCGTCAGGGAACGATGACCGCCCTGCCCGAGACGGTGCCGGCCTCCAGATCGTGGTAGGCCTGCATCGCGTCGTCGAGGGAGTACACGGTCGACTTCGGAGTGAGCAGTCCGCGGGCAGCGAGATCGAAGACCTCGCGCAATTCGCCTCGTGCACCCCAGTAGGTGGTCTGCAGGCTCGTCTCATAGGGCAGGCTGAAGAAGTTCACGGGCAAGGTGCCTCCGCCGATCCCGACCACGGTGAGATCCCCGAGGACGGCGACGCTGCCAGCGGCCAGGGCGAGGGTGGCGTCGTTGCCCACGCAGTCCAGCACCACGTCGGCACCGACTCCGCCGGTCAGCGACTTGATCGCCTCGGCGGTCTCGGCACTCGACAGCATCGTCTCGTCTGCACCCATGGACCTCGCCAGTTCCAGCGCGCCTTCGTTCTGGTCCACCGCCACCACCCTGGCGCCGGTCGTGTTCTTGATGATCTGCACGGCCATGTGTCCGAGCCCGCCGACCCCGATCACGACGGCGGTGGACCGCGGCCGCAGCTTCGGCCACGAACGAGCCACCGCGTGATACGGGGTGAGGGCGGCATCGGTCAGCGGCGCGGCATCGGCGGGTTCCAGCCCCGCCGGCAGGACCATGAGATGCCGTTCGGCGTCTCTGATGAGCATGTACTCCGCCATTCCACCGTCGACGCCGAGTCCGCCCCCGCCGCCGGGAGCCGGCGATTCCAGCGGGTTCTGGCAGTACGTCTCGAACCCCGCCAGGCAGCGTTCGCACCGACCGCATCCCCAGGGCCCATAGACGCCGACCGGCTGCCCGACCTCGAATCCGGCCACGCCCGGACCGATCTCGGCCACCCACCCCGCGTTCTCGTGTCCTATGGTGAACGGCGGGCCGAACGGCAGCCCGGCACTGTCGTCGAAGTCGTGCATCAGGTGCAGATCCGAATGGCACGCCCCCGCACCGCCGATCTTGATCACCACATCCCCCGGCCCGGGTTCGGGCTTGTCGACCTCCACCAGTTCGGGTTCGGACTTCCATTGCAGCAATCGCCACGCGCGCATCTGGGCTCCTCGGTAGACCGACGCTCCCACGGTATGGCGAGACCTGAGGATTGGCCACCCTCTGTTGGCGCTCAGCCGAACCCGTTCAGCTGAGCGACGACCTTGAACAAGTCGCCTTGGTCGTACCAATTCACCGCGACGAAGTTGGGGATGTGATCGCGCTGCTCGCGGCAGCGGCGAACCCGCTGCCCCAGCACCTGTTCGGTGTTCGCCCTCTGCGCGCCGGACACCAGGGTGGTGAAACTGCTCAGCCAGTGGTTGACCAGCAGCAGGTCCGGGTCATCGGGTCCGCGGTTGGGCGCGCAGTCGAAATCCTCGACACTGGAGTAACTGAAGCCGGTGTCCGCAACCAGGTCGAATCCCGCATGCAGGTACGGGTACTGGGTGCCGCCCCCCTGGTTCTCCATCAGGACCAGGACCCGCTTGCCGGAGTCGATCATCGCGCCCAGTGTCGGCCAGGATGTACCCGGCTCGTGGACATAGGCCATGTCCGCGAGGCCGGTGCGCTCGAGCACTTCGGCGGTGTCCTTCGGCGTCACGGTGTCCTGGATGAAGATGGTCACGACTTCTCGTGGATGCCCGTCCAGCCAGGCCTTGAGCCCGGCCATCTCGGATTCCATCTCGGTGCCGCCGAGTTCGCACAATGTGTGGCACAGATACGGCTGTTCCGGGCCGAGGGTCTGCTCCGCGCGCAGTCGGTCGATGGTCCGTTGCATCGCAGGGGTGAGTGCTGTCGCACGCCCAGATGTGAAGTCCGCCTGTGCCCGCGCCAACGAGCGCTCTGCGGTGACCACCCCGCCGGACTGTGTGGCCCGCCCATACCAGGTGTCGATCAGGAAGACGCGGATGCCGTCATCCAGCGATTCGACGATGCCGGTCGGTTGCTCGGCCAAGTACCAACCGGGCCGGTCCGCCGCGGACATCGAGTTGTGGCTGGCCGGGAACGCGACCTCGTCGAACGGGCGGTCGCACAGCTCGATATGTCCGTTGCAGGCATCGGGGTCAGTGGCGAGGGCCGAGACCGGCACCGATTGTGGAAGCGCAGCAGGCAGCAGCACGAGGGCGACCAGCCCCGCGGCGATCACACCGGCGGCCGCTGGGATCATCCACCCCAGCCGCGACCGGCGCGACGTCTGCGCCCCGGCCTGCTGGTCGCGCGCCCGTTCCACCACCAAGTCGAGTTCGGCCACTCCGATGAGTAATACAGCCGCACCTGTGAGCACCGCGACCACGGCCAGCGCCACACTCGGGACCACCACGAAGACCGCCCCGACCGCCACGAAAACCAGCGCCCGGACCAACGCCCAACTCTGGGACTGCGGCCGTCGGGCCACTCGCCGGGCAGCGGCGACGATCCGTTCGTGGACGTGCACTTGCGGCAGCGCCGCACTGGCGGCCACGACGAACAAGCCGCCGACGACCGCGGTCCACATCACGCGAACCGCAAGCGCGGCGCCGAATTCATCGGCCGCAGATTCCAGCAACGGCGTGGCGAGTCCTCCTGGGTCGTACGCGCGACTGCCCAGCCAACCGATGACCAGCAGCAAGCCCACGCCCGCAGCGACAGCAACCAGCGACCAGCCGATCCGCAGGAATGCCAGGCGGCGGTCCGGAGCGGCCAGCACGGCGAGCACCCAGCAGGTGACGGCCAGCACGGGCAGCACCCACGCCAGAACCGTGATCGACTGGAACACCGGGATGACCTGAGCGGCCAACCCCTCCTGGCCGCCGACTTGGGCCAGGGTCACATCCAGATCCGGTGGGATGTTCTTGGCCAGGTCGGGCGCCACCGCTTCCACCAACGAGATCAATGACGATCCGATGTCGGCGACGCTTAGCACTGCGGAGTCGGAGCCCTTCTCGGTCAGCGCGCTGTGGAAGGATGCGACCGCATTGGTGAAGATTCCGTCGAAGGCGCTACTGGCGACAACGGCCGCGGTCGCGGACTGCAACGCCGGGGCGATGGCCACCAGGTCCGGTTCGGCGTCGACCACAGCCGAGGTCATCTCCGCCCCGATCGCGGCCGCGACCCGCGGATCCTGGCGCATCTGATTCACATGGGTCGCGAACCGCTGCCCATTGACGATGTTGGCGTTGAGGAAACCGGCCAGGCTGGCGAACAGGAAGAACACCCCGCCGAGCACGAGCGCGACCGACGACCACCGACGATGCCGCAATTTTCCTCCAAAGCCGGGAGCCATTGTAACTGTGCGCCTACAATTGACTACGCTGAGTACACGAACCCTTCCGGGTCGCTACCGATAACCGCATCAGAAGATAGTTGAGCCGTGACGAAATCGGTCATGCAACCGAGCACGCCCTCGGGTTGGCGCTACACCATCCCCGTGGCGCTGGTTGCCGCGCTCGGATTGGGCCTCACCGGCGGTTTCGTGGACATGCAGCGCCATCTGGTTGCCGAGTCCGCCGACGAGGTCGCGGACCAGACGATCAGCGAGGCGGCCGAACAGGCTGGTCAGTCATTGGGCGCTCTCAAAGGCTCAACGCGGGCAGTCACGGGATTGTTCGCGGTCCAGCGCAACGTGAGCCATCACCAGTACGGGGCATTCGTCCGACGCGTGCTGGGTGGTTCCGATGACGTCGACTCCGTGCAGTTCGCCCCCCGGATAACCAGTAACCGGCGCGGGGACATCCGAACCCGATTCGCCAAGAGCCAGGGCCCCGCCGTGTCGACTGGTACCGGGAGCACCGACCAGGCCGCATCGGGGCGCAGGCGCGAGTATCTGCCGATCATGTACAGCGAGCCCCTGATCGGCCACGAGCAGGCCATCGGGCTGGATCTGCTGTCCGACCCCACTCGACGCGCGATCGTGGTCAAAGCGCGGGACACCGGGCAGGCGCAGGTCAGCGAATTCCGGCAGACATACGGCGACGCCGCGCAACTGGTGATCTACACCCCGGCTTACCGCAACGGCCGGCCACCCCCGACGGTCAGGAAACGCCGCGCCCAGTGGACCGGTGTCGCTCTGACCTCGATCCGGGTTTCCGACTGGATGCAGGCGGCCGCCACACATGGTGATCCGGACCTGACCTCGATGATGCTGACCGATTCCCGCGAGGATCCGCCCAAGTTGCTGTGGTCCATCGACGGCACCCCCCTTCCCGAGAACCCGGAACTGCTCACCAGCCGGGCGAAGATCAGCATCTCCGACGATCAGGACTTGGTCGTCGCAGGCTTTCCAGCCCCGGAACTACTGGCGACGCAAGGGTGGTGGCGGCCACTCGCCGCGCTGCTGGCCGGATTGCTCTTCACGTTCATGCTCTGCTTCTCGGTCTGGAAGTGGCTGGATGCCCGGCGCATCCGTCGTACCGCGAACGACCTGCAGCAGGCAACGAACCGCTTGCGGTTCCTGGCCGAGCGCGACCCGCTGACCGGCCTGCCCCATCGGGACGGCCTGCACAGCTGGCTCGACGAGTGGAGTGCGCGCAACCCCGAACGATCACTGGCTTTCCTGTTCATCGACCTCGACGGCTTCAAAGAGGTCAACACCGCATGGGGACATCCCACCGGAGACCTCGTGCTGCGGCAGATCGCCGAGCGCCTGTCGGTGCTCAGCGGCGATCCCGATTCGATCGTCGCCAGGCTCGGCAGTGACGAGTTCGTCGTCGCCCGGGCGGTCGACCGCGGTTCCATCGACGGTCTCGCGACCATGGTCGTCACTCTGGTCGCCGAACCCATCCCGATCGGTGACCGCGATGTTCAATTCACCAGTTCGGTCGGTATCGCTGTGCGGCCCGAGGACGGCAGTACCTTGGACAGCCTGCTTGTGAACGCCGACATCGCGGTGCGCGAGGCCAAGAAGCAGCCCGCCGACTCGGTGGTGCGCTTCGATCCCGTGATGGCCGCGCAGGGGGCGTCGCGCCGACAACTCGCCCGGTCCTTGCGGATCGCCATGCGACATCCGGACCGCAATTTCTTCCTCGAGTACCAGCCGCAGATCGATATGCGCACGGGCTCTTTGGTCGGCGTCGAAGCACTCGTACGGTGGCACGAAACGGGCCGGCTGATCTCACCGCTGGAGTTCGTGCCGCTGGCTCGTGAACATGGCTTGATGCAGCAACTGGGCAGTTGGGTGCTGGAGTCGGCGTGCAAGACGGTTGCCGAGTGGCGCAAGAGTATCGATGCGGTCGTATCGATCAACGTGGATACGGCGCAACTGACCGGGGACTTCGCAACCGTGGTCTCCACCGTCCTGGGCCGCTGCGGAGTCGCCCCCGAATGGCTGATAGTCGAAGTCACTGAAGGTGCCGCTATGACCCGCGACGCAAGTCGGGAACTCGACCACATCCGCGCGCTCGGGGTGAACATCGCCATCGACGACTTCGGTACCGGCTTCTCCTCGCTGTCGCGGCTCGCGGACCTCCCGACCCACCAGCTCAAGATCGACCGGGCGTTCGTCTCGGGGCTCGGCGAGTCGGCGGAGTCACGCGAGATCGTGCGAACCATCGTCGCGCTCGCGGACTCGCTGGGACTGGAGACGATGGCCGAGGGCGTCGAGACGGCACACCAGGCCGAGATCCTCCTCGAAGAAGGCGTGTATTACGCGCAGGGATTCCTCTTCGCGAGGCCACTGCCGCCCGACCTGTGCCTGCAGATGTGGAGCACCGGCATCGCGATGCCGCAGGCACTGGCCCGGCACTGACTCCGGAAGGTCCGCTGCCCGGCGCGGGAACCTCAGCGACGCTTCTGTGACGAAGTTGTGGCGGCGAACCCCGGATTGTCACGAAGGTGCGGGGTCTCGACGGGGTGGACCGCGCACCTTCGTCACATAACCCGGACGGGTCCCCAACATCGTCACAATCGTGGCCGCAGGTGGCGCAGCACAATCGCACTGTGCGCCCCTGCGGCCGGCTCAGGTATTGCGCACGCAGTACTTGATCATCCGAGTCGGGTTGCTGCCTCCGTACAACCTCATGTCGGCCTTGGTCACCCTCGTGAAGCCTTTGATCCGCTGCTTCGCCCCGGAGCCCTTCCACCGCACGGAGAACGGAGTCGGGTCGCCGAACTCGTTGTACGACGTCCCACGCAATCTGTGCCCGGAGATCCTCCCGCGGATACACGTGTACTCGCTGTAGAAGGACCCGACCGCGCCCACTACGCTCTTGCCCTTCTTGCGCACAGCAGCGAAGTCCCCGACGTACGTCCCGTCACCGGTCGCCTGGACGTCCTTGACCATGTATAGATCCCGCGACGGCGTCGCCGCGGCCGTCGGAGCACCCAGCCCCACCGAGCCGATGGCCAGCGCCAGGATCATCACCGTCTTCGTTCCCATGCCCTAAGGCTACGCGCCGCCGGGCTGCCTCCTGAGCCGACGCCAGGGCTCCCCCGGCCCTGTAGCGCACATGACCGGGGACCACGGTGCACCCACCTGCGACAATTGGGTATCCCTACCCGAGGACACTTCATATGGCCCTGCGCAGCGACCTGCGGAACGTAGCAATCATCGCCCACGTCGACCACGGCAAGACCACACTGGTCGATGCGATGCTGTGGCAATCCGGTGCTTTCCGGGAGAACGCCGACATCGCCGACCGGGTGATGGACTCCATGGACCTGGAGCGCGAGAAGGGCATCACGATCCTGGCCAAGCAGACGGCGGTGCGTCACGGCGGTGTCACGATCAACATCATCGACACCCCGGGCCACGCGGACTTCGGGGGCGAGGTCGAGCGCGGTCTCGAAATGGTCGACGGCGTGCTGCTGTTGGTCGACGCGTCCGAGGGTCCACTTCCACAGACCCGGTTCGTGCTGCGCAAGGCGCTGGCCAAGCAGTTGCCCGTCGTGCTGGTAGTGAACAAGGTGGACCGCTCCGACGCCCGGATCGCCGAAGTCGTGGACGAGGTGTACGAACTCTTCTTCGATCTCGACGCCACTGAGGAGCAGATCGATTTCCCGGTGGTCTACGCGAGCGCTCGCGCCGGCAGGGCCAGTCTCGACCGGCCAGAAGACGGCGGCATGCCCGATTCCGAGGATCTCGAGCCGCTGTTCGAGACCCTGGTGCGGACGGTCCCCGCACCCAGTTTCGATCCCGACGGACCACTGCAGGCCCACGTGACCAACCTGGACGCGTCGGCGTACCTCGGCCGGCTCGCGGTGTGCCGGATCCACGCGGGGACCATTCGCAAGGGTCAGCAAGTCACCTGGTGCCGCGCGGACGGCACCCAGACGACGGCCAGGGTCGCAGAACTGCTGATGACCGACGCGTTGGAGCGCAAGCCGGTCGACGAGGCCGGACCGGGTGACATCATCGCGGTGGCAGGGTTCCCGGAGATCACGATCGGTGAGACACTGACCGATCCCGCCGACCCCCGACCGCTGCCGGTCATCATCGTCGACGAACCCAGCATCTCGGTCACGGTCGGCACCAACACCTCACCGCTGGCCGGTGGCGACGGCACCAAGATGACGGCCCGGTTGATCAAGAACCGCTTGGACGCCGAGCTGATCGGCAACGTTTCTCTGCGGGTCGCCGACACCGACCGGCCCGACGCCTGGGAGGTGCAAGGCCGTGGCGAGCTCCAACTGGCAGTCCTGGTCGAGATGATGCGCCGCGAAGGCTTCGAACTCACCGTTGGCAAGCCACTGGTCGTGACCAAGACTATCGACGGGACCCTGCACGAGCCCATGGAGAACGTGACCATTGACATCCCCGAGGACTATGTGGGCGTCATCTCCCAGTTGATGGGACTGCGTCGGGGGCGCATGGAGGACATGACCAATCACGGCACGGGTTGGGTCCGTATCGAGTACCGGGTCCCCGCCCGGGCACTCATCGGATTCCGCACCGAGTTTCTCACCGAGACCCGTGGAACCGGATTGATGCACCACGTGTTCGGCGGCTACGAACCGTGGCAGGGCGACCTGCGCACCCGCCCGACGGGATCATTGGTGGCCGACCGGCGGGGCGCGGTGACCAGCTATGCGTGCTTCAACCTGCAGGAGCGGGGCACGCTGTTCGTCGAGCCGGGGGCCGAGGTCTACGAGGGAATGATCGTGGGTGAGAACGCCCGGGCGGACGACATGGACGTGAACCCGACCAAGGAGAAGAAGCTGACGAACGTCCGCTCGTCCACAGGCGAGGAGTTGGAACGCCTGATCCCGGCCCGGGTGCTGTCCCTCGAACAGGCCCTGGAGTTCTGCCGGGAGGACGAGTGCGTGGAGGTCACGCCACACACCGTGCGGTTGCGCAAGGTGGAGCTGAACGCGGCACTGCGTGGCCGGGCCACCGCTCGGCGCAAGGCCCGGGGGTAGCGGACAGGCGCGCCATCGACTCAGGGGACGCCCCGCGTTCTAGCCTGATCCCATGAGCAATGAGGCGCCCTCTGCAGGCTGGTATCCCAATCCGGACGGCACCGGCGGGCTGCGCTGGTGGAGCGGGGTCGGCTGGACCCAGTACACGCGGACCGCTCCGGCCAACACCGTGGACCCGGCCGGTGCGCAAACCCAGCCAGGGCAGGGCTGGAACCCGTCCGGGGTCGCGGAGCCCGCCGTTGCGCAACCCGCGACCCCGTCGGCACCTCCGCCCGATCAGGGATGGACCGGGCCCAACGGCTGGCAAGCGACCCAGACCCCGTCGGAACCGCTCGGCGGCTACACGCCCTACTCGCCGGCCCCGGCCCGGCCACTGACCGCCAGCGGCATGCGCCCCGTGGCGATGATGTTCTCGGACATCGCACGGATCACCCGCCGTGCATGGTGGCCGATCCTCGCGATCTCCGTGATCATCTGGACGGTGATGACTGCCGTGCTCGCCGGCGCCGCCGTGGCACTTGTGGACATTCCGGCCCTGCGCAGGGGCCTGGACGCGCTCGGGGTGGCGCTGGACGCGAACCCCGACGGCTCCTTCACCCAGACCCAGATCGATCAGTTGCAGGCCGACTTCAGCGACGCGTTCGGCCGGATCCCGGTGGGGGCCTGGGTGGCAGTCGGGGTGGTGCTTGGGGTGCTGACACTGCTGGCTAGTACCGTCCAGATCGGCGCCGTCAACCGGCTGGCGATGGACGCCGCGACAGCGAACACCGTGTCTTGGTCGGCGGCCTGGAAGTCGGGGTTCACCGGCGGTTTTCGCTTGTTCGGCTACTACGTACTGCTCAGCGTGCTGGCGATACTGGCGTTCGTCGTGACGATCATCATCGTGGCCCTGGCCGCCCAGATAGCTCCGGCGGTCGCCGTTGCGCTGGGCATCCTGGCCTTCTTCGGCTGGATCGCGGCCGCGATCTGGTTGACGGGTCGGCTGGTCCCCGTCATCGCACAGGCCGTTGTGGGCAACCGGGCCCTGCGATGGTCATGGCGGGCGACCAAGGGCAAATTCTGGGCGGTGTTCGGCCGTTACCTGCTCTGGTCATTGGCCGCATCGCTGATCGTCAACGTGATCGTCTCGGTGATCAGCGTGCCGGTGAGCCTCATCGTTCTGGGACAGAGTTCCACGACCAGCGATTCGCTCTCCTCGATGGGCCTGGCGCTGATCCTGAACTTGCTGCTGATGCCGGTCAGCATGGCGTTGGCTGCCATCACCTTCATCGGCATCGTCCCCATTTGGCGGGATCTCACCGATCACCCGGTGTACCGCTCCATCGATGACAACGGGGTGCCGATCCCCGCACCGGAGAACTGACGGCGCGACCGACATGCCTGTCGGGCTCGCAGCATGCCCGGACCCAGACTCGTGCGGCGGCACCGCAGCGCTGCAGGACTTCTGCACCGACGTCTTCGCGTGATGTTTCGATGCACCGGGTCGCCCAACACCGGCGAGGAGCCGACAGCGCCAGCCGCCACCGAGTGCACGAACGCCTACTTCGCCGTGATCCGGGGCAGGGCGCGGTGCACGAGGTTAGGGAACGTGCACCAGGCGAGAGAACGTGGCTGGTGTACTCGGTCGCCGCAGAAGTGGGCCGCGAGGTTCGAGAATGGTCGCGAGGTTAGAGATCGTGCACGAGGTTAGAGAACGCACGTGTGGCTTCTCTAACCTCGTGCACATTCTCTAACCCGAGCGATTTCCGTCCGGCATTTCCCCGCCCGAACGTCATGGATGACTAACGCGAGCGATCTCCGCCCGCCTGAACGCCGCGGCCCGCCACGGCCCGGGGTGACCAACGCGGCAGACGTCCTCTAACCTCGCGCAAGGAAGCGCTGGGTCGGCCGGTCTGGCTGGGGCTGGTCGCGGGATGATCGGGCCCCTCTGAGGACCGGGAACATGTTCGGCGAGCCCGAGCCGGGCAGCGGATGGCACAACGGGCTCAGTGCGGCAGACTGCTCGCTGTCGTCTCCTGCAGCAGCGTGTCGCGCTCCACTTCTCGTTCGGCGAGCAGCTCTGCCACTGCGTCGACCTCTGCGCCGTGCCCCACCACCGCCGCCAGAACCGGGGCGAGGTCGGCCCGGTAGTCGTGACCGCGCGAGCGGAATTCCCCGGACTGCTGTTGCGCGGCGAAGACCAAGTCGAAGATCACTTGCCACCACGTGAGCAGGGGCATCCAGGCCATGCCACCGGGGATGTTGCGTCCTCGCGGCGCCCGAAGCCAGTCCGGACGCCGCCACGCAAGCGCCCCGTCCCAACGGGTCACCGGGTCGGCGTCATGGTCGAGGAACCACAACTGGCCGGTACGGTCCGGTGCCATCTGCTGCCAGCGGTCGAGATGCACAACCGCTGGACAGTGCAGCAACTCGTTGCGCAGGGACGGGCCGCCAGGGGTTCCCACCGAGACGAGTGCATCAAGCCCGGTCACCTGTCCTGTGCCCCGGATCCGGGACGGCTCGCGCTGCAGCGCTTCCTGCGCGACCCGCGCGCCGAGGCTTTCGCCGTACATGTACACCTTCGGCGCCCTGTCCAACTCCCGTAGCCGCTGGTGCACCCGGTCGAGCAGGGTCCGGACGGTGCGGGCTCCCAGTCCGACCCGCCGCAGGGACAGCATCGACGGAAGGACGCCGTACTGCACGACCACACTCGCGCAGTCCCCACGGCTGAAGCATTCGACGGCTTCGGCGGCGACATACTCCGCGTAACCCGAGCCCGCGGGACTCATAATCAGAAGATTCGAGCGGTCGAACCCACCGAGCCGTTCGAGTTCGGCGATGGCCAGATCCACCCGCTGCTCGACGGTGTCGGCCGAGTGCAGCCCGATGTAGACCCGGACGGGTTCCATCGCACGCCCGTCGACATTGCGAATCTGGTCCGCGGGAGTGCGGAACGTGACGAATCGGCGCCCGTCGCGGGCCAGCGTGTCGTAGTCGACCAGCGAGCCCGGCCCCCCGGTCACGTAAGGGTCGTCGGGGCGCTTCATCAGCGCGAAGTCAGGCCCGGTTCCCACTTCCCGCAGCCCGGAGAGCGCCGATCTCGCGCCGATGGAAGCCGCCGTGGCCAAGCTCATTCCGACCGCTGCGCCGACCGCTGTCGACCAGCGAGCCGGGCTACCGCCGCTGACCCGCGCCACCGCAGCACCGGCCCACCGGCTCCCCCGGAGGTAGCCGCGTGGTGCACCGACGAGCGCCATCGCCCCGAGCGTCCCCGCGGCGACTGCGAGGGCAGAGTTCTGGGGCCGGGGGTCCCAAGCCGGGAAGGAACGCCGCTGGGCACGCACGTGGGTGTCCGCCCGCCAGGCCCCCACGGCGACCGCGAGGGGCAGCACGACGTAGCCGGCCCGCCGGCTCCACCCGCGAGAAGGACCGGCGACCACGGCCATCGTGGCGGCACACCCGGCCGTCACCAGGGCCTGATGGGTGGTATTGCGTGGCACCAGGCTCGGGCGCAGGGATTCGACCACGCCCACGCCGACCGCAAGTGCGCGCCATGGGTTCACAACTCCATTCTTGCCCAATCGACGCCACCGAGTTGCCAGCGCGGGCGCCGTGGGGCCACTCTCGTGTCGTGAGCCACGTCCCGAGCCCGTGCACACGTCGGGGATCCGGCTGCGGCTCTCCGTTTGCTCCGTCGAGCCGAGCCGGCGTTCGATCAGCCCACCGGACCCGCTCCCCGTCAGCCAGCCCGGTCCCATGAGCGAGCCGAAGGCGTACCAGCGACTCCTGGATCTCGCGCTGGCCCTGACCGCCGCCGGCCGGGTCGGGGTCCTCGCCCCGGATCTCATGGCACGGGTCGGGTACAGGGACGACGAAGCGGGCAAGCGTGCGCTCATGCGCGACCTCGACGACCTCCGGGCAGTGGGGTTGAGCATCGACAACGCAGCCGATCCGGGGGAGGACGCCCGCTACGTCCTGCTGCCCGGAGACGTTCGCATGCGGGTGGAGTTCACGCCGGAACAGAGCAGCGCACTGCAAGCGGCGTTGGCCACGGCCAGCGATCACGGCATGGTGAGCGTCGAGCGCCAACCACCGCCCGTCGATCTCGACCGCGTGCGCGAGGCGGTCCGGGCCCGGTGCGTGATGTGGTTCGCGTACAACGGCAAACAACGCGAGGTCGACCCGGAGGCGTGGCACTGGTCCGGCCACGACCTGGTGGTCACCGGCTGGGAGCGCAGCACCGAGATGTACAAGAGTTTCGCCGTCGTCCGGATGCTCGACCTCACCCTGGGACCACCGGGTTCGGCCCACCTGCCGGCGGACATCCAACGACCCGGCCTGGACCCGGTGACGTGGGAGGTCGACCCGCCGGTGACGGCGGTGCTGGACTGCCCCGGGTTTCAGGAAGACGCCATCGCCATGCTCGGTGGAAGGGTCGATGGCGACCTGGTGGAGGTACGGGTCACCAATCGGCTGATCTTCCTGGCGAGAGTCATCGAACTCGGCTCGCGCGTCAGACTGCTCGAACCGCCGGAGTTGCGCGAGGCACTGCGCGAACAGCTGGAGGCCGCCCTGTGAAGCAGACCCAAGCCGGCGACTCCTTCGCGCGGCTGTCCACGGTCCTCAACCTGCTGCACGCACACCCGGGCGGTCTGCGGATGGACTACCTGGCCGACCAAGTGGGTGTGCCCGAGTCGAGACTGCGACAGGAGATTCTCGACTTCTACGCTGCCGACACGCTGGGAGTGCGGCCGGACACGATCGTCTTCGCCTCGGCGGAGGGCACGGAGGCGGACCCTGCCTCCGCCGAAGTAGTCCGGGTCGTCACCGACCAACCCAGTGCCGAACTCGGAGTTGAACTCCTGTCCCCCCAGAAGTGGCTCGAGGTGTACGAAACCGTTACACAGGTCGCCCAGATGCGCCCGGATGACACCGATCTTCAAGAAGCTGTCCGCATCATCGGCGAGCGGATCCTGGCCGGAGTTCCGCAGCGACCCGACCGTGACGTCGACAGCGCCTTGGCGACCGCCATCGATCGCCGGCAGGTGATCGAACTCGAGTACTCGAGAGCATGGAAGCCGGGGGTGGTGCACCGCACCGCCTTTCCGCTGCGACTCGTGGAGACCGTTCGCGGCTGGGAACTCGACGCCCTTCTGCCGGACGGCGAGTTGCGCACGTTCCTCGCCGATCGCATCCGCGAAGTGGTTGTGACCGACCGGAGTTTCGAGATCCCGACCGGGATCGACGAGCGACTGGCCGAGCAGCGCAGGCCCACCACGGTGGACCTGGTCGTTCCGCATGGGTACCAGTGGGCCGTCGACCGCTACGCGGACAGCACGGAGGTCATCGAACAGGACGAGGGCGACGTCGTGGTGCGCGCACAGTTCCTGCCGCCGGTGGCCGAGCGCGTCGGCCTGGTCGTGGTCACCGCACCCAACGCATTCGTGGTGAGACCCGACTCCTTGAAGTCGGCGGGCCACGACATGGCCGAGTTGCTGCTGCACCACCACGACCTGGCGTAGTGCCGGTCGCCGCGTGCCCGATGGTGCTGATCGGACTCGCGCCCTTGCCCCGAACCGTGTCAATGGCAAACTGAGCACATGAAGATCGCCAACGACGTCACCGAACTCATCGGCAACACCCCCCTGGTCCGCATCAACCGGCTCTCCGAGGGCGCAGGTGCCACCATCGCCGCCAAACTCGAGTTCTACAACCCGGCCAACAGCGTCAAGGACCGCATCGGCGTGGCCATGATCGATGCAGCCGAGGAGTACGGCCTGATCGGCCCCGACACAGTCATCGTGGAGCCCACGAGCGGCAACACCGGCATCGCGCTGGCGATGGTGTGCGCGGCCCGCGGGATCAAGTGCGTGCTCACGATGCCGGAGACGATGAGCATGGAGAGGCGAGCCCTGCTGCGGGCCTTCGGGGCGGACCTGATCCTCACCCCTGGCCCGGACGGCATGAGCGGCGCGATCGCCAAGGCCGAGGAACTGTCCGAGCAGCATGACAACTACGTCATGCCGCAGCAGTTCGCCAACCGCGCGAATCCGGCGATCCATCGCGCCACGACCGCCGAGGAGATCTGGCGCGACACCGACGGCGGGGTCGACATCTTCGTGTCGGGGGTCGGCACCGGCGGCACGATCACCGGCGTCGGCCAGGTCCTGAAGGAGCGCAATCCCGAGGTGCAGATCATCGCCGTGGAACCGGCGGCCTCGCCGGTTCTGTCAGGTGGCCAGAAGGGCCCCCACCCGCTGCAGGGGATCGGCGCCGGCTTCGTGCCGGAGATCCTGGACACGTCGGTGTACGACGAAGTCGTCCAAGTCGAAGCGGACGCCGCGATGGACACTGCCCGCCGCGCAGCCCGCGAGGAGGGCTTGCTGATCGGTATCTCCTCAGGTGCGGCGATGTGGGCGGCGATCGAGGTGGCCAGGCGTCCTGAGAACGCCGGGAAGCTCATCGTGGTGATCATTCCGAGCTTCGGAGAACGCTACTTGAGCACAGCCCTCTACGCAGACCTGATGCGCTAGGGGGCCACAGGCCGCACTCCGTTCAGGCGTCACGATCGGGCGAAACCGGTCCTCGGCTAACCGCGAGTCCGACGGTTCCATCTGGCTGGATGAAGGCGGCGTCGGTTCCCTTTGGGTTCCGGTCAGACCTTTCGGCCGCCCAACCCCAACACGTGAATCAGCAGGCCTCGCCCGAGAACGGTTCGTGCACTCGGTGGCAGCAGGAGTTGACCACGAGGTTAGAGACCGTGCACGTTCTCTAGTCCGAAAATGGCTGGTGTACTCGGTAGCGGCAGGAGTTGGCCGCGAGGTTAGAGAATGGTCGCGAGGTTAGAGATCGTGCACGAGGTTAGTGAACGCACGTGTGGTTTCTCTAACCTCGTGCACGTTCTCTAGTCCGAAAATGGCTGGTGTACTCGGTAGCGGCAGGAGTTGGCCGCGAGATTAGAGAATGGTCGCGAGGTTAGAGATCGTGCACGAGGTTAGTGAACGCACGTGTGGCTTCTCTAACCTCGTGCACGTTCTCTAACGCGAGCGATTTCGCCCGGCATTTTCCCGCCTGAATGGGCGGCCGACCACGGCCGTGGATCTCTAACGCGAGCGATCTCCGCCCGGCGTCTTCCCGCTTGAACGCCGCGCCCAGCCACCCCCACGGGCATGTCGCGAAGCGGCCGGTCTGACCTGGCCCCTGCCAGCGCCACGCGCCGCACCCTGCCGCCGGCAGTCCCACGCCCTAGATGCCGGCGCCGTCCGTGAAGTTCTCGACGAGCGTCCGGGCCTGCGTGACGAAACTGCCCGGCGGCAGGTCGTGGGTGACCCAGACCCCACCCCCGATGACCGACCCCCGGCCGATCGTGATGCGTCCCAGGACTGTGGCCCCGGAGTAAATGGTGACGTCATCCTCGACGATGGGATGCCGGGGGATGCCCTTGGCCACCCCGTCGAGTTTCTTCGCGCCGAGTGTGACGTGCTGGTAGAGCCGCACGTTGTCACCGATGATCGCCGTCTCCCCGATCACGACGCCGGTGCCATGGTCGATGAAGAAGCCGGCCCCGACATGAGCGGCGGGGTGGATGTCGATCCCGGTTTCGGAACGGCCGAGCTCTGAGATCACCCGTGCGATGAACGGCACCCCCAGGACGTGCAGGGCATGAGCGATCCGGTGGTGCATCATGACGTGCACCCCCGGGTAGCAAACCAGCACCTCCGCCACACTCCGGGCGGCCGGGTCACCTGCGTAGGCCATGCGGATGTCCGAGTCCAGCAGTTCTCGCAGCCGCGGCAGCATGTCGGCGAACTGGGACACGACCTCATCCGGCTCGGCGTCGATCGGATGTCCGTTCTGACGGTGGAATGCCAACTCCGTGGCGACCTCACCGATGAGATTTCCCAGCGCCGACTCAAGCATCCTGCGCACGTAGCCGTTGACATCCGGGCCGCACATCCCCAGCCGGTGCGGGAACAGCGCCTTGATCAAGTGGTCGGTGACGTCTGAAAGCACCTGTCGGGAGGGGAGTTCACCGGTGTTGTCGTCGCGCAGCGCGGCCAACGCTTGCAGGACCCGATCATCCGCCCTCATGGTTGGATCCCGGATGCACCCGCACGGACGGCGCGCGGGGAGTCGATCTCCTGTGCCCGTGGCGATTCGAGGCACGCCATCATCTCCGCTGGCGCAAGCGCATCGGCCGCGGCCGCGCGACGGACCACGGGGATCATGGACTTCACGTACCGCATCTGCGTCAGCTCCTTCGCCGATGATCGATGGCGCTGTCAGCCTACCCCGCTGGGGGTCAGCACCCGACCGTTCGGTCGACCGGTGACCTGCGAACCAGCCACGTCGCTCAGCCACCGCCGCGCGGTCGACCGGTGACCTGCGAACCAGCCACGTCGCTCAGCCACCGCCGCACTCAACGGCGCCACGTCATGAATCGGACCTCGACAGTGTCTCCCATTCTCGTGGTGCATGGCCTAGACATGGAACCGTGAGTCCACTACTCGGCGCCTGGCAGATCACCGCGTTGCTCCCCGGTCCGCGCCCGGTCGCGCAGCCTGCCACGATCGCATTCGAAACTCAGCGCCTGTTCCTCTACGCGGGCTGCAACCGGGGGGTGGGCGCCTACCGACTCGAGGACTCGACCCTGGTCGCGGGACCCGTGGCCCTGACCATGAAGTTCTGCCCGGACATGCGCGTCGAACAGCACCTCTGCGCTGCGCTCAGCCAGCCCTTGACCCTGGACATACAGCGGGACCGACTCGTGGCGCGTGGCGCCTCCCTGGGATTCGAAGCCGTGCGCGGCGGCCAGGACTGACGCAACCCGGCGCGGCGTCGCCTCAACCCCGCTGGTCCGCGCCATCCTGGGCACGTGCTGCATCTGCGGATCTATTCACCGTCGCCACTGACGGACCAGGCCGCGAGTGCACTGGATGCTTCGAGTCTGGTGTCGAGCCTGGCGGTGGTCCGCGACGTGGGTATCCGACCGCCGGGCGACCTCATCATGGCCGACATCCCCCGGGAAGCGGCCAATGAAGTCATCGATGAGTTGCGTTCGCTCGGGATCCAGGAGGAGGGTGCCATCCAGATCGACGGGGTGACCACCTGGATCTCCCGCAACGCGCTTCAAGCCGAAGAAGATGCGCCCGGGGCGGGTTCTGACACCGTCGTGTGGGCGGAAGTGACCCAGAGGGCCTACGAGAGCAGCGAACTCACCTGGTCCTACGCCTCCTTCATGCTCATGGCCACGGTGATCGCCAGTATCGGGATCGTCCTGGACTCCCAGATCCTGTTGATCGGCGCCATGGTCCTCGGCCCGGAGTTCGGCGCCGTCGCCGCGCTCGGTCTGGCCCTCGTGCGCCGGCGCCGGCATCTGTTGCACCGGGCGGCCAGAACGCTCGCGCTGGGATTCGCCGGTTCCATCTGCGTCACGTCGATGCTTGCCCTGATCGCGCGTCTATTGGGCTGGGTCAGCATCATCCAGGTCGAGGGCCCACGGCCGCTGACCGAGTTCATCTACACACCCGACAGGTGGTCGGTGATCATCGCCCTGCTCGCCGGAGCCGCCGGCGTGCTGGCGCTGACGTCATCCCGGACCGGCGGGTTGACCGGCGTCTTCATCTCGGTCACGACGGTCCCCGCCGCGGGCAACGTCGCTCTCGCCTTGGCGTTCGGGGCCTGGCCGGAGGTCGTCGGCAGCAGCCTGCAACTGGCGATCAACGTCACGGGAATGGCGTTGGCCGGCTGGGCGACTCTGGCAGTGCAGCAAGGAGTCTGGCGGCGCGTCTCCACGGCCCGGGGACGAGGGTGATCCGGCTCGCCGCCTACTGCGGCATGACGTAGGCGTCCGCCAGCCCCAGGACCTCCTCGACGAACGCGGTCTCGGCGGCTTCGCTGATCTTCGGCGCCCGGATCAACCCGAGGGCCCCCTCCCGCTGCGCGTGCGTGGCCGAGGCCTGTCCGTGCAGCGCCACGGCGATCTCGGACATGTCCTGCACGAACACGGCGAAGATCCGGTCGATGTGTGCCTCACCCAGCCCGCTGAGATCCGACACGGTCCCGGGCCGGGCGATCCCCGCGGACTCGCACACCAGTTGCGCGTACACCAACTGGGTGAACATCTGCCCCAGTGTGAGCAGGAAGTCCAGATCCGTCTGCTGGGCTTCGCCTGGAGGTGCGGACATGATCAGCGCCGTGAACGCGTCGACCTGCTCCAGGAACAGCGCGACATTGGGCAAGTGCTGGTATGCCTCGAGCGCTGGGCGCCATGGCGCGAAGGCGATCCTCCCCAGGCCCGAGGCGTGGCCCTGATGGAACAGATAGTCGTCGTCGGCTGCGTCCTGCCGCCCCGGCACCTCCGGGTACTTCCCGGCAGCCATGAGGTACTGCGGCAGGAACTTCAGCACCAACGCCAGGTTGACATGCACGGTGCCCTCAAGTTTCGGCAACGCCCTGATGTCCGTGGCCGCTTGCTCGAAGTAGGTGTCGTTCTCGAACCCGCGCGCGGCGATGACCTCCCACAGCAGATCGATGACCCGCTCCCCCTCGCTGGTCACCTTCATCTTCGTGATGGGGTTGAACAGCAGGAAACGGCGGTCCTGCTCAGATGCACTGCGGAAGTAGTCGGCGCTGCGCGCGGAGTAGAGCTTCATCGCGAGCAGTCGGGCGTAGGCATCCGCGAACATCCTGCGCACGTGCGGGAACACGGTGACCTTGTCGCCGTACAGCACCCGGTGCTCGGCGTGGGTGACAGCCTCGTAGAAGGCGTGCTCGCAGATCCCGATGCTGGCCCAGCCCAGGTTGACCTTGCCCACGTTGACCGTGGCCAGTGCGGCATCCCAGGCGGGCTTCCCGGTGTGCAGGATGTCGGCCTCGGTCACCGGATAGTCGTTCAGCGCGAACTCGGACACGTACATCTGGTGGGCCACGACGTTCTTCTTCAGCTCGTACTCGGGGGCCTGGGTGTCGACCAGGAAGAACACGTACTCGTCGGTGTCCGCGAACTTGCCGAAGACGCTGAGCCGGCCCGCGACGTTGCCGTTGCCGATGTAGTACTTGCCGCCATTGGCGACCCAGCCGTCATCCGTGCGGGTGAGGATCATGTCCGTGGAGTAGATGTCCGCGCCGTGTTCCTTCTCGGACAGACCGAAACCGAAGATGGCCCCCGACTCGAGTAGTTTCCCAACCAGTTGCCTGGCCTGTTCGTTCTCCGACATCCACACCGGACCCAGGCCCAGGACGGTTACCTGCCAGGCGTACCAGTGGGCCAGGGAGTAGAACCCCAGGATCTCGTTCAGGTCGTTGATCCGGGCGGTGTCCCAGCGGGCGGAGTCGCCGCCCACCGCCGCCGGTGTGCCGAAGGCCGCGAGGATGCCCTCCTTGGCGTTGAACTCGAGGAAGTCGTCGTACCAGGCGTGCTGGTGGAACTCGTCCTTCATCTCGCGCAGGCCCTTCGACTCGAAGAAGTCGATGAGCGCCTTCAACTGACGCGCAGTCTCGGGATCGAACGCCGACGGGTCATATGTGTGCGGGTTGAAGATCATGGCTACCAAGGTACAAGGAGGGTGGGACACGTCCCACCGGGCGCAGGCAATGGCTGGCGGCATCCCCGGTCGACCCGCAGACTGGTCAGCATGTGCCGAAACATCACGATCCTGCGCGGGCTCGAGCCACCGGCCACCGACGCCGAGGTCCATGCCGCAGCTGTTCAGTACGTGCGGAAGGTCAGCGGGGTGGGCAAGCCGAGCTCGGCGACTTCCGAGGCGTTCGACGCCGCCGTGGACCAGATCGCGGCGGCCACCGCGCAGTTGCTGGCCCAACTACCGCCGCGCAAGCAGCCCCCTACCAGCGAGCCGCCCCTGCGCCGACTCGCGGCGAGGTCGGGCCCCGCCGCATCTTGAGTCAGCCGCCCTTGTTACGAAGGTGCGGGGTCCCGACGCCGGTTGTGACGAAGGTACGGGGTTCGCGGGGTCCGTCCCGCGCACCTTCGTGACAAAGCACCCGCGGCCGGCGCAACCTCGTCACAAAGACCGGTGAACCGCCGTGCCCCCGGTCAATCGGACGCAGCCACAACCCCCGCGGGTGTGCTGCGGAACAGGCTCGCCCACGCTGTCAGCAGCCACGCGGCGACGAGACCCAGGATCAGCCAACTCGTGAACGACGCCACCCACCCGCGCACGAAGAACGCGTTGAGTCCCGAGATGAGCCACACCACCAGGATCACCACCAGCGACAGCAGCGTCGTCAGCACGTAGCGGAACGGCCGGGCACCGATCGCGGAGAAGTTGGCGCCCAACGGGTTCGGCAAGCCGGCTGCGGCCGCGACCGGGATGAAGGGGGTGATGGCGAGGATCAGGACCCCTGGCCAGAAGTAGAACGCCAGTCCTACGGAGACCACCACCGTCCAGCCGACCACCCACAGCGCGAACCGCCCGAGATCGGCCCCCTGCAGATCCCCGATGCCGCTTCGTCGCGAGACGGAGTTGATGGCGATGTGGGCCATCAACGCAAAGGCGACCAGAAGGACCGCGGCCGAGATCCCGAGGGCCAGCCAAAACACCGGCAACAACAGCAACGAGGCCTGCACTACGGCATTGACCAATGAGACGACGAGGAACGGCAGGAAACCCCGCCACATCTTCCAGAACCCGGTCCCGGCGACGGTCCATCGGTACTGCTTCTCGACGGTGGTCATGGCATCCGCTCCCCGGCTCGTTCGATGACGTCTTGGACGGGGCCGGAGAAGATCTCCTCGCCGCCCACCGTGACAGTCATGATCATCTGCTCATCGTCGGGCACTGACACCTCGACCTGCTGGTTGTCCTGGGTCGTCGCGGTACAGGTGAACTCGGCGTCCCCCTCCTGGCAGATCGGCGCCGAGAGCAACGGGACATTCTTCTGCAGCAGCACGTCATCGGCAGCGATCTCCACGGTGGCCAGCGGCACGCCGCTGACCTGCTGCAACGCATCGATCTGCGAGCACCCGACCAACACAGGTGCGGCCAGCAACCACGCCCACCGCCTCATGACTGCGCCTTCCCGGCGGCCACCAGGCGCGCCTTGGCGGCCATCTGCGCCTTCTCCAGGTCCGCGTCCGTGATCGTGGACAGGTCGAACGGGGCGTCCATGAGCAATTCACAGTTGCGGTCCAGCGGCGAGCCCATCCGCATCGGCGGGTTCTCGATCCAGTCGTTGGCTGCCAGTTGCCTGCTCAGGGAGGCGAGGCCGGACTGGCTGAAGTCCGACGGGGTCCAGTCCGCGGCCGATGCGTGATCGAGCGCGGTCGTGAAGATGGACATCGTCCCGTCCTGGTTGTCGACGATCTCGATGAGCTGCTGCTGCTGGGGGAAGTCGATGCAGGACGCCGTGGTCACCTCCCAGAAGCCCCCACCGCCGGGTTTGGCGTGCGGGATGATCGTGTTGATGTGGGTGTGCCCGTTGATCCAGACGACCGCGTTCGGGAACTCGTGCAGCATCGAGACGAACTCCTCGGCGTGGATCAAGCGCTGGCTCGGACCGATCGCCGGCACCGCTTCGTTCTCCAGCGTCGTGCTGTTGTGATGGCTGAGGATCACGCAGATCTTGTTCTCCGAACGCGCCTGCTCGAGTCCGGCTCGTAGCCAGTTGAACTGGTCCTCGGGCACCGCTCCGTCCGGACCTGCGATCTGATTGCAGGTGTCGAGACCGAAGGCCCGCACATACGGGCTCAGATCGGCGACCCAGTAGGTCTTTCCCGAATCGATGTTGTCCTGCGTGAAACCGTGGCCCACCGGACCCGGTGCGGCCGGTGACTGCAGGTGCGCCTGCATGAAATCCGTGCCCTCGAGCAGCTTGCGGGCGGGATCGTCGGTGACCGACTTGATGCCGGACTGTGCCCCGAAGTTGCCGCGGACCGCGTGCAGGAACTGGTTGACCGGACTCAGGTTGGATGCCCACCCGCCCAGGAAGTTCGCCGCGAACGGCTGCCACACGGCGGCTTTGCGATCCCCCACGGCCCAGCGCCGAAGTGCGTCGTCGATGGCCAGCGTGCCCAGGAAAGTCGTGTCGTGGTTGCCGTAGACCGCGTACCAGGGGCTCGCCAGACCGCCCGACTCCACCGTCTGGCTGACCGCGGCCTGCAGAAGGCCCGGGATCTGCGGGAACCCGTAAGCGCCGTAGGGATCGTTCGCAGGGTCCTCCGGCTGGTAGGCGAAGTCCGATTCGGGCCAGGCCTGCACTCCCTCGTAGACGCCTGCCTTGCCCGAGTTGGGGGTCACCGGCACGCCGTCGAGCAGGTCGATGTACCACTGGAGCTCGAGGTCCGAGATCATGTCCGCGCTGTCACCGGTGACGAACGCGGCCGTCATCGGGGCGCCGGTCAAAGGGCTGGCCTCTGCGGCGCGCATCGCCTGCACCATAGCGGCGCCGACGTTGACCGTCAGGGTGTCCTGGGGCCGGAATGCACCTGCCCACAAGGATTCACTCTGGCCCACCATCACGTCGAGCCGGGCCGGCGACTGCGCGTCCATGATGTGCATGTCGCTGAGGTGGCCGAGGTAGGCGAGGGAACGCCGCCTGGTGCCGCGGCCGTTGCTCGCCACTCGTCCGAGGACGTCGTAGCGAGCGATGTAGGGCTCGCCGGAGCCCACCGTGAGGTGACGGTACTGGCGGTACTTGGGGGCGGTGAACCGTAACGTCTGCTCCAAGGTGGTGGGCACGTCCGCCGGCTTCGTCGGTTCGGCCAGTCGGGCGGCGAGGGCGTGCTCGGGAACCCCCAAAGAGGCCGCGAGCCCCGCCGTGGCCGCCAGGAACCCCCGTCTTGTCAGTCCCGCCATCGCCTACCCTCCGCGTTCCGCTTTGGGGCAGCCTTGCAGGTTGAACGGTCTTAGGCCACTGCGACAGGCCGCAGATGCACCGGTTCCTAGCAGTATTACCGCGATTCGCCCTCACCGAGGCTGGTGGCCGGCTCGCCCCATGGCCCGTCGGTGAGCATGGCGAACACGTATCCCAGTAGCTCCTCGTCGGTGATCGGTTCCACCATGGTCGTCATGTGGGTGTCCCTTGCTTCGGCTGCCCTTCCACGGTAACCCGCGACCGGCTGATCGCCGAACGGTTCCGGTCGACGATTACCAAGCCTTAACCGGGTGGCGGCACGGTCGTGGCTGACTGTGGAGTCGTCCATCCGGCGGGTCTGCGTCCACGTTTGCCCGCCCGCCCCGGGGTGGTCGTGGGCGGCGACGACTGTGACGAAGGTGCTGGCCGGTCCCCCGTTGTGTTTCGAAGGTGCTCGGTCCGACCGGCCGCGACCCCGCACCTTCGTAACAGTCGGGGTTCAAGCCCCGCAACTTCGTCACACAAGGTCGCCCCCCTGCGGGGACGACTCCCCGCAGCACATCACCAAGGATGGACCCGCCCAAGGCCACCCGACCACCGCAGGGCCGCCCGGTTCGTGAGTCGCTGGGTCCGGCGCCTGCCGAACAGCGGTGCGCGAACCGGACAGGGGTTCGCAAGCCGCCCCAGGCGCAACCGGACCGACTCAGCGGATCCTGCGCGAGACCGCCGTCGGCACCGGGTTGATGACGACCTCGAAGGCAACCATCTGACCTGTGAAGGGGTTGCGCGCCCACAGCACCACCCCGGAGGGCACCCGCCGGATCCGGATCGCGATCTGATGCCCGCGGTTGGCCTGCTTGACGCTGCGCCGGGCCGCCTTACGCAGACCGGTCAGCGTGGTCCGGCCCTCGAGACTTCCCGACAGGTACTTGATGTCCGTGACGAGGGCGGCAGCATCGGTCGCGCGGATCCAGCGGCGCTGGCTCACGACCCGGGACTTGTCAGGGAGCCGGACCCGTGGTCGCGAGAAGTCCCAGCGCGCGTAGTTGTCCACATCGACCCCGAGGCGCCTGCCGCTACGCATCTGCGCCGTCCCGGAGGTGAACACTCCCGCCTGCGCGACCAGCGTCGTGTTCACCTGGATCGGCCCTGCGCCCTCATCCATGCGATACGAGACGTTCCAGGTGGTCCGGCCGCCGTCGACGGTCTTGTCCACCGTCGTCTTCGCACCGGCCGCCAGCATGTGGGTCGCGCACCGCTGCGGCTGGGCGGGAACCGTCGTGGAGTCGAGGTCGATGAAGCGATCAGGTGACAACAGATCGATGCGCAGGGACTGCTGGAAGGTACGGCTGGGGATCACCCCGAACTGCCCCCGGGTAAGCACCCACGGGCGCGCGTGGAAGCCGAGGTACCGAGCCGCTTCGGCGACCTGGGCGCGGCGCAACCTGGCGTCGAGCACGAATCCGCCGCGATCGTACGTCCCGATCGAGCGCGCAGTCACCGATGGCCACCCGCTATCACTGAGCCGTCCCGTCACCGGGTTGTAGCGCTGCACTTGTACCGGCGCGGCATCCGGCTTGAGCCGCAGCCGCACTGTGCCGCCTTCGAGGAACGCCGTCCGCGAGGCGACACACATCTGGTTGATCTCGGCGACCGCCTGGTCCACGGGAACAGGTTCGGCGACGGCGGGGGACGTCCCGATCAGTGTTCCGCCCACGACCACGAGCCCCGCCACCCGCTTCACACGGCCCTCCCTCGGCCGCGTATGCGGCACCTCTCCAGTGTGCGGCACGGGTGACGCGCCCGCGCAGGGGACCCACCGGGTGTCACACCTCGGCGAGGAATCCGCCCGACTGGTGCGCCCAGAGCGCGGCGTAGACACCGTTGGCGGCGAGCAACTCGCGATGGCTGCCCTGCTCGGTGATCCGTCCCGAATCCATGACCAGAATGCGGTCCATCGCCTGGATGGTGGACAAACGGTGCGCTATGACCATGGTGGTGCGCCCAGCCATGGCCTGCGCCAGCGCCTGCTGGATGTGCACTTCGCTCTCGCTGTCCAACGCGCTGGTCGCCTCATCCAGGACCAGGATCCGGGCGTCCTTGAGGATGGCACGGGCGATCGCGATCCGTTGGCGTTGACCACCGGACAACTTGATCCCGCGCTCGCCCACCAAAGTGTCGAATCCGGCGGGCAGCGACTCGATGAACTCGAGTGCGAACGCCCGCCGGGCGGCATCGTGGACCTGCTCACGACTGGCGCCGGGCAGGCCGTATGCGATGTTCTCGAACAGTGACCGATGGAACAGCAGCGGTTCCTGCGGCACGTACGAGATCTGCTGGCGCAGACTGCGCTGGGCGACCTCGGCGATGTCCTGGCCATCGATGCGGATGTGGCCGTGCTGCAGGTCCGAGAAGCGCAGCAGCAGCCTTGTGAGAGTGGTTTTGCCGCTGCCGGAATGGCCCACCAACCCGACCTTCTCCCCCGGCCAGATCGTGAGATCGAAATGCTCGAACAGGGGATGCTCGTGATCGTCCTCATGGCCGAACGTGATGTCATCGATCTCGATCCAGCCCTGTGTCACCGTCAACGACGCCGCGCTGTGATCCTTCACCGACGCGGGCAGGTGCAGGATCTCCACCATTTCGTGGGCGTCACCGATGACCTTGTTGTAGTTGCGGATGACCTCGTTGATCGACCACAACTGGCTGGTCACCGTCAGCGTGTAGGTCACCGCCAGGTAGATCGACCCGATGTTCACCACCTGGTACTGCGAGGCCAGGACCGCTGCCGCGACCGCCCCGGTGTTGATGATCGTGATCACCGACGCATAGCCCGCGCTGAACTTCAGGAACGAGCGCATCACGTCGAGATCACGGGCCGTGCGGATCTCGGCGACTTCAGTGGCCGTTTCCCGTTCATCCGGCTCCGACCCCTGCGCCTTGACCGCCGCGATGTTCGTCATCACATCGGCGAGGAAGCCGGTCATCCGGTTCGCGGCATTGGCCTCCGCGACCGTGAGGTTCTTCATGCGACGCGTGGCCACGAACACGAGCGCGATGAACAACGTGGACATCGCGAACAGGAACACCGCGTACTGCCACATCACGAAGCCCAGCACCGCGGTGGCGACCAGGATTCCGGTGAGGATGGGCATCAGCGCCCAGACGATGGTGTCCCAGAACATCTCGAAGGCGCCCAGCAGTTTGTTCGTCTGCGAGACCAGTGCGCCGCTGAAACGATTGGAGTGAAAGCCCACACTCTGGTCGGTGAGGTGGTCGAACACCCGCTGGAACAGCAGTTGCATCCCGCTGACTTCCATCGTCCAGGTCGCCCATAGGACCAGCCGCCAGCCGATGACGGTCCCGACGATCTGGCTCAACAGATACCCGGCGACCAGCGGCCAGGTGTTCTGCCAGGTGACCTGGCCGGACTGGATCCGGTCGAGCAGTTGCGCAATCACGAACGGCCCCAGGAACTGCCCGACACCCACGGCGAACATTGGGCCCAAGATGGCCACCATCCGCCGGACAGGCATCACGCCCGCCGCGTCCCAGAACAGGCGCAGCGAGGACCCGGAGGTGGTCACGGACATGTGCCAATCTTCGCAGTCCATCAGCCTGTGTCTCCACCAGGTTTCGAGCGGCGCCGGCCCACCGCGAGCGCTCCGGAACCCCGGCATCGCCCGAACCCAGTCCACCGAGGACGTCGGTCGTGGTGGTATGAATCGAGTTCTCCCCGTTCGAGGGGACCCGTGCAGTTCGATGGGGCTTGTCGGACGCTGAACCCCACCGAACTGCACGAACCCCGCCGAACACGCAACCCACACCAGGCACCTACGGGACGCCTGGGGCTCTTGCGGGTTGGACGTGTCCGAGACGTCCCGATCGTTGACGAAGACAGGCTCTGCCATCTCACCGCACCGACCTGACCCGCAAGATCACCGGTGGATTCAGGCCAAAGCGGATCGGTCGTGCCAGACTTCTGCCGGAGGTGCTTCGTGAGCGCGAACGAGTTCTTGGACCGGGTGATGCCACATGTGGCCGAGTTGAGCCAGGAGAGGTTCAGCCACACCTCTTGGCGATTCGAGGGCCGGCCGACATCTGAAGGGGTCGGCCTGATGCCTCACCCGGACACCGATGTCGACGTGATGGTCGCCCACATCCTGGACGTCGAGGCATACCCCGACAATGTGAAGTTCGTGGAGTCGATCGACATCGTGGAACGCCGTTCCGAGACCGACGTCACCTACGTCCAGCGCATGAACCTGCCCCTGATCGGTCGCATCCAGGTCCAGATCCACCTGTCCGACTACGGCGAGCGCGACGGGTACCGAGTTGTGGCATGGGACCAGGACGACGACGCGACAGCGGCGCTGGACAAGAAGCGAGGGGCGCGCACCGCGTACAACCTGGGTGCCTGGCTGCTGCGTGAGGACGCGGTCGGCTACGCCCTGGCCTCGGCGCCGCTGAAGAAGGACGTGGGCACGTTGAAGTACCTCGCGATGACCAAAGGCGCAGACGCAACCGCCGGTGAAGTCCTCCGACAGAACATCCACGCCATGATCGAGTGGGCCCACAGGGGCTGAGTCACCACCGGGTTCAGGACGTGACGAGTTTGCCCAGTCGCTTGAGCTGGAACGCACGGATCACATCACTGATCCCTTGGAGCATCGCCCAGATCCCTGCAAAGACGAGCAGGATGTAGACGCGCTCGAAGAGGAACTGACCGGCCACCCAGAACGCCAGCACGAACATAATGATTCCGGAGAGCAGACCCAGCCACCACAAGTCGTTCTGGGCGCGGGTGGCGAACGCCTCCACGATCCAGAAGATCCCGACCAGCAGGAACAGGAAGCCGAGCGAATCGGCCAGTGCGGCGGTGGTCTTGCCGGGGTTGATGAGCGCCCAGATGCCTGCCAGCACGAACAAGACCCCGAAGACCACCCACAACCACTTCCAGCCGTCCACCACCGTGGAGATCACGAACTGCTGGATACCGGTGAACAAGAACATGGCACCCACGATCACCCCGACCGTGGTCACGGACGCGGCATCGAGTTGCAGGATCACGATCGCGATGAAGAACCACAGGATTCCGGTGACCAGGCTCAGCCACCACAGCCTGCTCATCGCACCGACTGCTTCACGGACTTCCTCATCGACAACGGGCTCGGACATGAGTGCCTCCTAAGACACCTGACTTCTTACCAGCCCGCCGAGGCCACTTCGATGCGACCCGCCGATGCAGCCTTCTTCATTGCTGCGAAGTCCTCAGCGTTCTGGTCGGCGTAGTCCTCCGCGAACCCGGTCAGGGACGCGTCCAGTGTGTCGTCGTCGCCGAGGTACCCGGCCAGGGCGACCCGGTCCCCGGAGCGGCAGTGGGCGCGCGCGAGGGTCCACCCGCACAATCGGGCGTAGGCGTCCATCGAGGCAGCGTCCATACGGTCGATGTCGGCGGACTCCTTCCAGTCCCACATCTGCCGGACGTAGAAGTCCGCCTGCTGGTCGGGCAGTTCCACCTGGGTCCAGCCGAGCAGGATGTCGGATGCCGCCTGCATGACACGCTGACCCTCGACCACCCGCTGCCCGTGATGAGCGGTGCGCGAGCGTCCCAGGTACGGCTCCAGGACCGATGCGGACGCCTGCTTGAGCTGCAGCATCAGCACATCCTTCTCATCCTGGTCGGCCATGAGTAGCATCACCCAGCACCGGGTTCCCACACTGCCGACACCGACCACCTTGCGGGCAAGATCCACCACCCGGTAGCCGGAGAAGAGGATCCGCCGGTCGGAGATCAGGCTGCGCCGGTAGGCGACCAGGCCGGACTGCACGGCCCGGCGGTAGACCTGCCGCTGCTGCTCGTCGATCACTTCGTCGAAGGGCTCCAGGAACGGCGGGTTGCTGTCGAACTCGATCTTGCCGTTCGAACCCGTCCTCGTGAGTTTTCGCAGTGCTGAGAGGCTGTTGCGGGTCTTTGCCTTGGCGATCGTCTTGCGGAACGCCTTGCGGTGCTTCTTGCCCACGTCGGCATCCCAGCGTTCCTGGATGTCCTCGGCCGTAAGGCGCGAATACCAGACGTCCAGACGGGACATTCGGGAGAAATCCCGCACTCCCTCCCGATATGTGCGCACCACGCGACTGACGATGTGCGCCCTGGTCTTGCGGTCGAAGTCGAGGCCCCGGGCGGCGACGGCGAAGCTGGCGACCAGTCGCTTCAAGTCCCATTCGAAGGGCCCCGGCAGGGTCTCGTCGAAGTCGTTGACGTCGAAGACGAACTCCCGGTCCGGGGCAGCATAACCACCGAAATTGGCCAGGTGCGCATCACCGGCCAGTTGCACGGTCAGGTGGGTGGCGGGGCTGTAGGACAGATCGCTTGCCATCACCGCAGCAGCGCCGCGGTAGAACGCGAACTCACTGGACAGCATCCGGGCGTACCGCACCGGCACCAGGTCGGGTACCCGGGACTGCCCTTGTTCGATGAGGATCTGCACGGGATCGCGCCGATCCGCCGGCGGATGCCACTGGCCCAGTGACGCATGCGGAACCGACGCGCGGATCTCCCGGCCCGATCGCCGGCGCTCCTGCCTGCCCCTGGATTCCGATGCGCTCACGGCGGGCCCCTTTCCTTCGTCCGACAGCCTAGGGGCTCGAAGTCGTCGTTGGGCACGTGTGCGGAAGCGGGCAGTTCGCGATTGTCACGATGGTGCGGCCGCCCCGGGCGGTCTGTTACGAAGGTGCGTGGTCCCGGCACCGCCAACCCCTCACCTTCGTAACACAAGGGAACGGCAGGTCCGCAACTTCGTCACAACGACACCAAGGATCCGCCCAGGACCGGACGCGCCTTACTCGATGTCTCTGCAGATCTCGTGCAGCGACTCGAACTCGTTCAACCCGGGTGGAAGCCCGTAGATCCCCTTGCGCAGGCGCGCCGGCAGGGCCGCCAGTTGTGTCTCGGCGGCATGCCGACCGGCATCGATCGCCTCGCTCGGGGAATCGAAGTCCAGCAGTTGCCCGCTGCTCGTGGAGATGACGACCACCGGTACGCGCGCACCCACCTCCATGAGGGCGTGGACACTCTGCCCGCGGATGAGGTGGGCGTAAGCCTGCATGCCCACCTCCCACCAGCGGTACGCGCTCGCCTGCTCCTGCGACACAACCGCATTGCCGGTGTCCAGGACGATGACCGTCCGGGTGTCCACCGGGACCGCCCGCAAAGGCATCCCTGCTACCAGCCCTCCGTCGATGACGTACCCGGTCCCCATCTCGACGGGTGGGAACAGGCCGGGCAGGGCGCAGGACGCCATCACTGCAGTCGGAAGGTCGCCCTGCTCCACGATCACCCTCGTCCCGGTTTCCAGATCGGTGCACAGCAATCGCAGCGGTCGCTCCAGACCATCGAAGGTCGCGGGGAGGAAGGCGGCGAGCCGCTCTCGTACCTGTTCCTCCTGCTTGCGCGACTGGCGGGTCGACATGCTGCGCGCAAGGCTGCGGATCGGGCTGCTGAGGATCTCCTCGTCGATCCATATCCAGAAGTCCCGCATCTGTTCGGTGCTGCAGCCGGCCGCCGAGGCGGCGGCGTTGACCGCTCCCAGAGAAGTGCCGACGAAGTAATCCGGCGAAATCCCCTGGTCCACGAGCACGTCCAGCATCCCGATCTGCGCCGGCGTGCGCGCCAGTCCGAAAGTCGTGACCACGGTGACGGGTGTCCTCACCTGGTCACCGCCTTGAGTAGGGGCTCCAGATCGGGCGTCAGACCGTGGTCGTCCGGCCTGGCGTACAGGCCGCGGCGCAGACGGCGACGCCGCTGCAACGCCAGATCGGCCAGGAACGCCCGCGACGACGAGTAGCCGACGGCGGCTGCGCGCATCGTGTCCCCGAACTCCAGGGTGCCTGCGAGGTCATGGGGTGTGGGCAACAGCAGCACGGGAACCTCCTGCGCCACTTCCCGCAGTTGTCGACGGCGCTGACTCATCGCCATGATCACCGCCACCCGGGCGATGACCTTCGTGGGCGCGGGGTCGACCTCCTTGACTCGGCGGCTGCCGGTATCCAGGACCACGATGCTGCCCGCGCCACGCTCCACCGCGGGGATCGCCGGCAGGTTCGCCGACGCCAGACCGTCGATGTAGACACCGTCGTCGATCGTCACCGGGGGCAGGACGCCCGGGATGGCCGACGAGGCCAGCAGAGCAGGGATCAACGGTCCGTGCTCGAACAGGTGGGGCCGACCCGTGGCAAGGTCGGTGGCGACGGCCGCGAAGTCGACCTCGAGATCTTCGATCTTCGTGGTGTGCAGGATCGAGGTGAGGGTCTGTTCCTGGGCGTCGTGGGAGATCAGCCCCGGTGACCGCACAGCGCTGAGCCCACGGGTCAGCCACTTGTCCCCGACCAGGTAGCTCATGTTGATCTGGCCCCACACGTATGCGATCCGGTGGACGCCGGAGGCGAAATCCTCAGCCAGGATCGCCCCGGTCAGGGCTCCTGCCGAGGTACCGATGATGGCGTCCGGCACGATGTCGGTCTGGCTCAACGCCTGCAGCGCACCCCATTGCACCGCCCCGTGCGCCCCGCCGCCGGCCATCACGAAGTAGACCGGCTTGGGCAGCAATCGCGCGATGGGGATCGGGTCGCCGGCCTTGCGCTGCTCGGGCGGGCGCGGCCCAGGCACCTTCATTTCGGCCACAGTCCAGGTGTATCGCACCGCGGCCGGGCGGCGCATCGCAGGCGGGCTGCGAGCCCGACCGCTAGCAGGCCGGCCGGCCCTCAGCCGGCCAGTTCGGACAACTCCGCCAGCCCGCTCTCAATGCCCTGGGCGAGTACTTCAACGTCCGGGACCTGGTCGTAGTCGGCCGTGATTCCACAGCAGATCTGACCGTTGTACGAGACGATCGCAACGGTCACCAACTGATTCATGCCCAGCGGCACGTAGCCGAGCATCCGCTGCATGGGCGAGCCGAGCAGATACAACTGCTGCTGAGGACCGGGGACGTTGGTGGTGATCGTGGAGACGGCAGGTTGCGGGGTGCGTGCAGCGAGTCGGCCGGCGGCCGCGTACAACATCGGAGGCACGAAGACCGCATTCTCCAGCAGCGAGTCGAAGCCCTCCACAGTTCCGCTGCTCTTGGCCGCCTGCATCTGTTCATGGATGGCCTCGAGGCGTTGGAGAGGATCCGGCAGGCCGACCGGCAGGTCGGCGAACATCACGGCCACCTCGTTGCCCCCCTTGGGCGCGCCCGGGGGCCGTGTCGACACCGGCACCAGCGTCCGTACGAAAGCGCCCTGGGGCAGATCCGGCTCGCGTCCGAGCAGGAACTGGCGGTAACCGTTGGTGATCGCCGCGAGGATCACGTCGTTGACCGTCCCGCCGAACTCCCGCTTGATCCGCTTGACCTCGTTCAGGTCGCCGTCAGCCCATGCCCACCGGCGGTGCGGCCCGGGCTGGCCGAGCAGATGATCCTCAGTGTGCGCGAGCGTCTCGCCGATGCGCAGTGTCCCGGCGAGCGCGGCTGCCACTTTGTTCAGCGCGTCCTGCGGGGACCCCAGGTCCGCGGCGAGGTGACCTAGCCGTTCGACGGGGTTGCGCATCGTGTCGACGAAGGCGCCGGCGAGCACGCTAGCTGTGGAACGCGGGGGCTGTGGGTGCCACTCGACCGGCGGTGGCGTCGGCATGTTCGGAGACTCGTCGAGGATCACCTCCATCAGGTCGGCGCCGGACATCCCATCGACCATCGAGTGATGGATCTTGTTGAGGATCGCGAACTTGTCGTCGGCGAGACCCTCGACCAGCCACAACTCCCACAAAGGCCGCCGCAGATCGAGGCGCTGGCCCAGAAGCCTGCCGGCCAGGGCTCGGACCCGCTCGCGATCGCCGGGATGCGGGACCGCCGTGTGCCGGACGTGGTATTCGAGGTTGAAGTGCTGATCGTCCTCCCACGTCGGTCTGCCCAGGCTGAAAGGCACCTCCCGGATGACCTGTCGGTAGCGGGGCAGCCGGTGCAACCGGCCGGCGACGTGCGCCAGCAGTTCTTCGTACTCCGGCGGAGCCCCATCGAAGATCAGCAGCGAGCCGATGTGCATCGGGAGGTTGTCCCGTTCGAGCACGATGAAGGTGTCGTCCAAGACGGTCATTCGGTCCACGTGTTCAGACTAGGTCGCAGATCGTCATCCGCGCTCGGCTCTTGACGGGGCCCTGGCCGATCCAGCCCCCCGAACAAGCGGTTCTGAGCGCGGATCACCCCATCCGCTCGACCACGGTCCGCAGCACGACTGCTGAGTCGGGCGACAGCGTGGTGCGCCCGGCGCCCACGCTCGCATGTCCCGTGGAGACCAGCACCTCGCCGGTATACGCGACAGTCGCGCTCTGCTCCCCGAGGTTCGCCAGGACGATCAGGTCGTTGCGGCGATACCCCAGCACACCCGGCGGCAGCGCCTCGAGCATCGCCAGCGAACCGGAGCGCAACGACTCGTAGTCGCGCCGCAGGGCGAAGAGTCTCCGGTACAGGTTCAGCATCGAATCCGGCCGGGCTTGCTCAGCGGCGACGTTCACCCGTGGGTAGTCCGGATTGACCGGTAACCAAGGTCGCACGCCGTCGGGCGTGAAACCGGCATTGGCGCTGGCATCCCACTGCATCGGCGTGCGCATCTCGTCGCGGTTGAGCCGCTCGGGCATCCTGTCAGTGATTACTTGCGGAACCCGGCGGAACACCGTCGCCGCGATCGGATCGAGCGCATCCTTGAACCGCAACGGCGTGTTCGACATCCCGATCTCCTGGCCCATGTAGATCGTCGGGACACCACGGACCGTCAACAGGATCACCGCCAGCACCGCACCTTTCGCCCGGTCACCGTGCACCCGGTCCATCGTCCGCGAGCGGTCATGGTTCTCCAGCACATAGGTCGGCTGCTGGGGCGCCGGGAAGTTGCGTTCGAAGTCGGTGATGGTCGCGGCGAACCACTGCGCGTCGTACTTGTAGGTCAGGAAGTCGAAGAGGAAGACCAGGTTCAGACCGTCATCGTCCCCGAGAAACGAACGCAGCACGGACGGTGGCCCAAAGACCTCACCGAGCAGTGCGCGATCCCCGTCGTACTCGTCACAGACGGCTCGCAACTCCTTCGCGAGCACGACGTTGTCCGGGGTGTTCTCGGTGTGGATGCGTTCGGTCATACGGGGGAAGCCGTTGTACATCCGCGGACGCACCGGGTTGTTGGACAGCGCGGGGTCCTTCATGATCGCACCGAAGATGTCGAGCCGGAAACCGTCAACACCTTTGTCGAGCCAGAACCGGACGGAGTTGAACATCGCCTCCTTGACGTCCGGGTTGCGCCAATTGAGGTCCGGCTGGAACGGCAGGAAGGAGCACATGTACCACTGCTTGCGTACAGGGCTGTATTGCCACGCAGACGTGAACTCCATCGCCGACTTCCAGTTGTTGGGCGGGCGCCGGCCATGCCTGCCGCGGCCGTCGGCCCAGATGTACCAGTCCGATTTCGGGTTGGTCCGCGATGCCCGCGAGCGCTGGAACCAGGGGTGCTGATCGGAGGTGTGATTGAGCACCAGGTCGAACATCACCCGCAGACCCCGGCGATGGCATTCGTCGATGAGCGCCTGTGCGTCTTCCAGCGTCCCGTACTCCTGCGCGACGTCCTCGTAGTCGGTGACGTCGTACCCGAAGTCCATCTGCGGGCTGGCGAAGAACGGCGACACCCACAGGGTCTCCACGCCCAGGTCGGCGATGTAGTCCAGCTTGCCGATGATCCCGTTCAGGTCCCCGATGCCGTCGGCGTTGGAGTCCGCATAGGAGCGCGGGTAGACCTGGTAGATGCTGGTGGAACGCCACCACGGGGATTCGGGCACGCCTGCGATTGTGCTCCGGTGGCCATGGCCGCTGCAACGCGGAACACCGCCGCGTTGGACCCCGTAGGCGGTTGGCCCCCTCCATCTGGTGGCCGCCCACGCGACCCGTGGCCAGCGGATGGAGGCGCGATGGGCGTTATGTCCGGGTTTTTCCACGACGAGCCCTCCATCTGCTGGCCAAAGTCCGGGCCCGCGGCCAGCAGATGGAGGCAAAGGCAGCCCTAGCCCATGTGGACCGGCGTCTCGTCGTCCTCCTTCACCGCGTCGGCACCGATGCGGATCATGAAGAACACAACGACGGCGGCCGTGAACAGCAGGCCGGCACCGGCGTAGAAGCCGCGCGTGAAGCCGTGGGTCAACGCCGCGGGCATCCCCGCCGACGCGTTCGTCACGAGATACGCCGATGTTGCCGTGACGGCCACGGTGTTCATCAAGGCAGTCCCGAGCGACCCACCCACCTGCTGGCTGGTGTTGATCATGGCGCTGCCCACGCCGGCATCGTGGTGGTCGATGGCATGCAGCGCGACCGACGCGGTGGGGATGAACACGAACGCCATGCCGAAGCTCATGATCAGCATCGCCGGCAAGATGTGGGTGACGTACGCGGAATCGGCCTGCAACTGAGCCAGCCACAGCATCCCGCTACCGCCAGCCATCAGCCCCGGGATCATCAGCGGACGCGGGCCGGTCCTCGGCAACAATTGCGCGGCGAGACCAGCACCCAGGATGACCCCGACGCTGAAGGGCAGGAAGGCGAAACCGGCCCGGACCGGCGAGTAGCCGAGGATCGTCTGCATGAAGATGCCGAGGAACAAGAACATTGCGAACATGCCGGCACCGACCATGAGCGAGGACACATAGGCACCTGCCCGGTTGGAGTTCCGGATCACCCGCAGCGGCAGCAAGGGGTGCTTCGACCTGCTCTCGATGAAGAAGAACGCGGTGAGTAGAACGGCAGCAAGCGCGAACCACACCAGGGTGCTGGCGTCCGTCCAGTGCGCGGTGTCCTCGTAGCCCGCCGGGGCCGCTTGCGTGAAGCCGTAGACGAGGGACAGCAGACCGCCCGTGACGGTGACGGCGCCCGGAATGTCGTACGAGGTGTCACCGTGCGCCTTCGACTCCCGAACGAACCGCACGGCCAGCAGCGCCGCGATGACCGCGATCGGGGTGTTGACCGCCAGGCACCAGCGCCAGGACAAGTACTCGGTCAGCACACCGCCCATCAGCAGCCCGATCGCGGCACCACCGCCGGAGATCGCACCGAAGACGCCGAAGGCCTTGGCCCGCTCCTTCGGATCGTGGAACGTGACTGTGATGAGCGCGAGGGCGGCCGGCGCCAGCAGTGCCGCGAACGCTCCCTGCAAGGCACGAGCGCCAAACAGCATGGCCGGGCTCATCGCCATCCCACCCAGGGCACTGGCGGCGGCGAAACCGATCAGTCCGATCAGGAACACGCGCTTGCGACCGACGAAGTCCGCGATCCGCCCGCCGAGCAGCAGGAAACCACCGAACGCCAGCGTGTACGCAGTCACCACCCATTGCACGTTCTGGGGCGTGATGCCGAGATCCCCCTGCGCGCTCGGGATCGCCAGGTTCACAATCGAGGCGTCCAGCACGATCATCAACTGCGCGATGGCGATGACGAACAGCGCCTTGAACCGGTTGGGATCGGAGACCGGGGTTTCATCCACCGCCCGGACGGGGGCGGGAATGGCGGTCTGTTCGGCGACATCTTCTGACACGGGCGGGCTCCTGACGATAGTTCAACCTTCATCTGAACCATCCGGACGTGCGTTTGCTTCCCGCTCACTGCGGCCCTTTGCGTGACGTGACTCACATGTCAGCGGCAACTCGCGCTCGAGTCTGCAAAACGAATTTCGCGACACGCCGCACGCGGTCCCGATTCGGCGGCGTGTCGAGGGCGAGCGTGCTGGATCATTTTGCAGAACGACTCACGCGGGTGTCCCTACCAGCCCGTCGAGCCGTCGATCGACTCCCGCAGTAGGTCCGCGTGGCCGTTGTGGCGGGCATATTCCGCGATCACGTGCAGACACACCCAGCGCAGGCTGATGACTTCCCCGCCCGGGCCTGTGGACGTGGCATCCAGGTCGAGGTCAGCGACGGCATCGCGGGCTGCGGCCACCTCACCTCGATACACCTCCAAGTCCTCGACCCAGCGGCTGGCATCGACACCTTCGAAGTCGAGGTCAGGTTGCGCTTTCGTGTAGCCCAGCATGGGCAGTCGCATACCGCACATGTTCTGCCGGAACCACCACCGCTCGACACCGGCGAGGTGACGCACCAGCCCCTGCAGCGACAAACGTGAAGGCGGCACCGCACGGACTGCCAGTTGCTCGCCGCTCAGGTCGGCACACTTGTCCAGCAGGGTCTGGCGGTGGAAGTCCAAGAACCCGTCGAGCATCGCCCGCTCGGGTCCGGAGCGTGGGGGTACCGGTCGCATCCGGCGATGTTACTGCTGCCCGGGTCCCGGCAGGCGCATCCTCGGGCCCCGCCGCGGCGGTGCCACCCGCGCGAGTTCGATCATGCGCACGGCTCGGTATCTGTGCCCGGCGTAGGGCGCCAGCAACCGCAGCATGTCCTCGTCGGTTCCGTCGGTCTCACCGGTCAAGGCGTAGGTCACGTTGCGGGCTTGGTGGTAGTCCCCGACACTGACAGCGTCGGCGTCGCCGAAGGCACGCGCGCTGATCTCGGCGGCAGTCCAAGGGCCGACCCCGGGAACCGCCGTCAACGCCACGCGCCCCTGACTGGCAGGCATGTGTGCTGCCCTTTCCAGAACGTGTCCGGCGCTCGCAAGCTCGCGGATCGTCCGGATCCGTTGCCGATCGACGCCGTACCTGCGCCAGTCCCAGGACGGGATCCGCAGCACGGCATCCGGGTCGGGTGGCACCCGCATCCCGCCCGGAGCCGGGCCGGGCGCAGGGCTGCCGTGTTCGATCAGCAGCATGCGCCACGCACTGCGCGCCTCCACACCGGTGACTCGCTGTTCGAGGACCGCTGCCAGGGCGATCTGCCAGGTCAACAGCGTCCGCGGCACCCGCCAGGTGATCCTGTACCGGCGCCAGGCGCGGTCGATCAGGTCGTGCTCGGGCCTGAACCCCCGTAGGTCGTCATCGGCGCCCAGCCAGTCCGGAAGGTGATCGGCGACCCAGCCGGCACCTTCGCCCCAGCCTGTCAGCGCCACGCCGGCAGCCGTCTGCTCCAGGCAAGCGGAGAACCCGCCCTGCGGACTCAGCCCGATGACCCACAGGCCCTCAGCGGTGCGCTGGAACGATGGATCGGCACGGCCGCGGCTCAGCGTGCCGAGGATCGCCGAGACGTCGCGCGACCCGTCGAAACTCGCTTCGACCCCCGTCACGAGAGCCCGCACACCCGTGCGTAGAGCCGGTACAACTGCTGGCGCGTCCGCTGGTCCACACCAATGGTGAAATCGCCCTCACGTCCGTCGGCAAGCGTGACATCGACGGGGAAGTACGTCCCCTGCTTGTCGTCACCGAGCGCATGGGCGTCGCAGCGATTGGGGGTCAACGCCACCCGTCGCACACCGGCATCGTCACCGGGCCGGGCGGCCAGCGCCTCGGGCCGGTGCGGCCGGAAGAGGATCGTGGTGCCGAGCCTGCCGATCCGGGCGGTTCCAGGGTCCACGTACACGAGCAGGGCATCGCCTCGGACCCGTTTCGCCCGCAACTCCGCGGTGTCTTGGACGTCGCGTTCGAAACATCTTGTCGACGAGTACTTGGCCAACTGCCCCAACGGATCCTCGGGAGTCACGACGACGGTGCGCGAACCCGCTGTCGAGGCGTAGGTGACTTCCACCTCGTCTGCGGGGTCGTCGGTACAGGTCGGGCCGGGCAGTTGCACCTTGAGATCCAATGCGACCCCCGCCGGGATGGTGACCGGCTGATCCCATGTCGTCGGCGCGAGCAGGCGGGAGCCCCGCAACTGCGCCCGGGTCACAGTCAACGGCTGCTCGGTCTGGTTACGTACCTGCATCTCGATCTTGTCCAGAGGCGTGTCGCTGCGAGTCTGGTAGAGATTCACCGCGAGGTCGTGCGGAGCAGGGGCGGAGCACGCTGCAAGGACCAGAGCAGCCGCCGCGAGCCCCGAACGCACCACGCGCCGAAAGTACCCCAGGTCCTACGCTGGAGCCATGCCAACCGGACCTTCCACCATGCTGTCCGTCCCCTTCGACGAGGCCGTCGCCGCCACCCGCGCTGCTCTGGCTGATGAGGGCTTCGGGGTTCTCACCGAGATCGACATGCAGGCGACGATGAAGAACAAACTGGGCGAGGAATACCCGCCGCTGGTGATTCTCGGTGCCTGCAACCCCGGCTTCGCCCACCGCGCCATGGGCGTCACCTCCGAGGTCGCCACGCTTCTGCCGTGCAACGTGGTGCTGCGACAGACCGCCGAAGGTGTCAGCGTCGAGACGATCGACCCGCAGATGCTGGTGCAGGTCACGAATGAAGACCGGCTCGCACCACTAGCACAGGATCTCCGCGAGAAACTCGACCGCGTCTTCGCCGCTTTGACCCGGTGAGATGACGGTCCGCGTAGGCACCGATCTGGTGCGGGTCTCACGCATGGAGAACCGCGGCCCGGCGTTCCTGGATCGCACGTTCACGGCGAACGAGATCCAGTGGTGCGGCGGCCGGACCCAATCGCTGGCGGGTCGTTGGGCTGCGAAGGAGGCCGTCATGAAAGTGCTCGGGGTCGGCATCGGGGAGGTGCCGATGACCGACATCGAGATCGGTTCCGAGGATTCGGGGCGACCGGTCGTGACGCTCTCGGGGGAGGCGCACGAACTCGCGGTACGAGCCGGGATCAGCGCTTGGTCGATTTCGATCGCGCACGACGGCGACTACGCCACAGCAACGGTCGTCGGGTCGGGGTAATCACCTGGACGGTCCACGATCGACTCCGCCGGCGCGGTATCGACGCCTCAGTCGGCCGACTTCTCAACGACATAGGCCACCGCGGCGTTGACCGTGTCCAGTCGCTCGTAGTCGTCCTCGGGCACATCGACCCCGATGGTTTCGGAGACAGTGGAGATGTAGGCCAGGAAGTCCATCGAGTCCAGATCCGCGCCGTCTCGCAGACTGGTGTCCGGGTCTACGGTGTCTGTGTCGATCTCCGGCGCGACGTCGGCGATCGCGGTGAGTACGAGTTCTCGGGCTTGGGTCTCGTTCATAGTTCCTCCGGGTGGGTCAAGGCTTGTCCGAACTCGCTCAAGAACCTGGCCCCCGTGCGGCCGTCCGTTGCCCGGTGGTCTGCCGCCAGGGTGACTGTGACAGTACTGCGGACGGCGAGTTCACCGTCGAGGACCATTGGCCGCGAACCGACCGCACCGATCCCGACGAGGGCGACCTGCGGCGGGTAGATGACCCCGTACAGAACGTCTGGCCCGGCGTCGGCGAGGCTGCTCACCGTCAGGCTGCCGGGCTGCAACTCGCTGCCGCGCAGCCGACCGGCCTTCGCGCGTTTCACGAGATCGGTCAAGTGCGACATCAACTGGCCGAGGTCCAGGTCCTGCGCGTCCACGATCCGCGGCGTCACGAGCCCGCCGCCGCGAGTGGCGACCGCGACACCGAGGTCGACGCCGGCAGAGGCTTTGAACTCCTCGTCCCAGTGACCATTGAGTTCAGGGACCTTGACCGCGGCAACCACGGCGGCCCGCAGGAACAGCGCCGCAGGCAGAACGCGATCGCGCGGCTTGAGATCCGCGTTGTGCTCCCGGAGCCATTGCAGAGTCGGCGTCATGTCGAAAGTGCTGACCACGTAGTAGTGCGGGATCTCACGGGCAGCGCGTCCCATCAAAGCGGCCGTCGCCGCCCGCATCGCCGCGGTGCGGTCGACTCTGCGGGGTTTGGACTTGGCCAGGTCGGCCGCGGTGACAGCCCCCGACGCACCACTGCCGGTAGCCCCGGACAGGTCGACTCCGCGTTCGCGGGCCAGGCGCCGCGCCCGAGGGGTCACTCGGGGGCGGCTCTGCGCCGGTGCCGGGGGTGGGCTGACCCGCTCGGCGGGGGACGCCAGCGCGGGCTCGGCCGGCGACGGTCTCGCGGCCTGCGATTCGCCGGCGGCGGCCAGCACGTCCTGACGGGTGATCTGACCCTCCGGCCCCGTGCCCGCGACCTGACGGGGCTCGAGACCGAACTGGTGAAGAAGATGCCGCATGGGCGGGGTCAGCTTCGGAGCGGCGGGCTTGCCCTGCGCAGATGCAACCGATTCCGCAGGCTCCCGCACCGCTGCCTCAGAGGACTCGGTCTGCACCGTCGGCTTCTGCTCGGCCTGCACCGCGGCCTCGGCCGGCTCAGGCGTCTTCGGGGCGGGCTCAGCCTCCTGCGCACCTGCTTGCTCGATACGGGCCAACGGCGTTCCGACGGGGACCTGCACACCCGGTTCGATCAGCAACTCCGCGATGACACCGTTCTCGAACACCTCCACGTCGATGGCGGACTTGGCGGTGTCGACAACGGCGATGACATCCCCCCGATGCACTTCGTCCCCGGGTCCGACCAACCACTCCAGCAGTGTGCCTTCGTCCATGTCGGCGCCGAGCGAGGGCATCCGGAAGACCCCCATGACGATCAGGCCTCTGCTCGCATGGCCGCCTGCGCTGCGGCCACGACGTCGGCGGCGCTCGGGATGGCGGCCTGCTCCATGTGCCGCGCGTAAGGCGTGGGAACCTCCTTGCTGGCGACGCGACCGACCGGGGCATCCAACTCGTAGAAGGCTTGCTCCATGATGCGCGCCGACACCTCCGCCGAGATGCTGCCGCTGCGCCAGCCCTCGTCGACCACGACAGCACGGTGGGTTCGCCGCACGGAATCCAGGAACGTCAGGTCATCGAGTGGCCGCAGGGTACGCAGGTCGACGACCTCCGCCTCGATCCCGGCCGAGGCGAGTTCGGCGGCTGCGGTCAGCGTGGTCGGAAGGGTGCCGCCGTAGGTGATGAGCGTGACGTCCTTGCCGACCCGCCGGATGGCCGCCTTGTCGAGATCGACCGGACCGGCGTCGTCTGCCAGTTCCCCAGAGGTGTTGTACAGCCCGCCGTGTTCGAACATGAGGACCGGATCCGGGTCGGCCAGAGCGGTGGCCAGCATCCCGCGCGCATCGGTCACGGTGGCCGGGGCGATGACGCGAATACCCGGGATGTGGGCATACCACCCGTCGAAACTGTGGGAGTGCTGGGCGGCCAGCTGCCGGCCTGCGCCGGTGGTCATCCGGATCACGATCGGGACGTTGAACTGCCCACCGGACATGTGCAGCAGGGACGCCGCCGTGTTCACGATCTGGTCGAGCGCGAGCAGGCTGAAGTTGACCGTCATGATCTCGACGATCGGTCGCATGCCGCCGAGCGAGGCCCCGATGCCGGCACCCACGAAGGCGGACTCCGACAGCGGCGTGTCGCGTATCCGGTCCTCGCCGAATTCCTCCAGCAATCCCATGCTGACGGCGTAGCACCCGCCGTATTCTCCGATGTCCTCGCCCATCATGAAGACTCGGTCATCGTCGAGCATGGCCTGCCGGATCGACTCCCGGATCGCTTCGCGGTACGTGATCGTGGCCATCACAGACTCCCCGCCGCCGTGCTGTCGGGGCTGTAGACGAACCGCATCAGATCCGCCACGTCCTCGTCGGCCGACTCCTCGGCGAAGGCAACCGCGTCCTCGATCTCGTCGGCTATCTCCTGCTCCATCGCCGCCAGCGCCGACTCGTCCAGCGTGCCGTCCCCGATCAGGGTCGACTGCAACGATTCGATCGGGTCCCGCTCACGCCACTGCGCCACTTCGACCTTCTCGCGGTAGCGCTCGGGGTCGAACATCGAGTGCGCGCGGAAGCGGTAGGTACGGGCCTCCAGGAAGTGCGGGCCGCCGCCATCGCGCACCGACTCCACGGCCCGCCCGGCAGTCTCGGCCACTGCCAGAACATCCATCCCGTCCACGGTCCAGGACGGCATCTCGTACGCGGCCGCCTTGATGGCGAGGTTGGTCTCCGACTCCGAACGGCTCAACGCGGTGCCCATGGCGTACAGGTTGTTCTCGCACACGAACAGGACCGGCAAGTGCCACAGCTCGGCGAGGTTCATCGACTCGTGGAACTCGCCCTCGGCCATCGCCCCCTCCCCGAAGAAGCACACCGTCACCCTGTCCCGCTTGCGCATGTGGTCTGCCAACGCCAGTCCGACCGCGATCGGCAGCCCGCCCCCGACGATCGCGTTGCCGCCGAAGAACCGGCGCTCGGCGTCGAACAGGTGCATGGATCCGCCCCGGCCCCGACTGCAGCCGGTGACCTTGCCGTACATCTCCGCCATGACCTTGCGGGCTTCCATCCCGCGCAGCAGGGCGTGGCCGTGTTCGCGATAGGTGGCGACCACCGCGTCGTCGTCCCGCAGAGCGGACATCACTCCGGTGGCGACCGCCTCCTCCCCGATGTAGACGTGCAGGAATCCCCGGATCTTGGTCTCGCTGTACAACTCGACGCAGCGCTCCTCGAACCGGCGGACCCGCAGCATGTCGCGCAGCAACTGCACTGCATCGGAACTCACTTGCCACCTCCCGGCGTCTCCAACGTGGACAGGTCACCCTCCGGCAACCCCAGTTCCCTGGCCTTGAGCAACCGCCGCATGATCTTGCCGGAACGGGTCTTCGGCAGATTGTCGGAGAACTCGATCTCCCGCGGCGCCACCGCCGGGCCGAGCCGCCGCCGCGCGTGAGCGGTCAATTCCCGCCGCAGTCCGGCAGGATCGTCGTCAACTCCGGGCTTGAGCGAGACGAACGCCTTGATCCGCTCCCCCATGACCGGGTCGGGAACACCGATGACACCGGCCTCGGCCACCCTCGGATCCTCCATCAGCACGCTCTCCACCTCGAACGGCCCGATCAGGTGGCCGGCGGACTTGATCACGTCGTCGGCGCGCCCGACGAACCAGAAATACCCGTTGGCGTCGCGCTGCGCCAAGTCGCCGGTGAGGTACCAGCCGTCGGCGAAGCACTTCCGGTAGCGCTCGTCCTCGTGCAAGTAGCCACGGAACATCGACGGCCAGCCGGCCCGCAGCGCGAGTTCGCCGACCTCATCCACCCCGAGTTCCACCACATGCCCGTCGGCGTCAGGCTCGGCCCGGCCGGACTCCCCGCGTTGCAGGATCCCCGCGGTGATCCCGGGCATCGGCCGGCCCATCGAACCCGGGTACACGTCACACGCCGCGAAGTTCGCGATCATGATTCCGCCGGTCTCGGTCTGCCACCAGTTGTCATGGATCGTCAGCCCGAGCACCTCCCGGCCCCACACCACCGCCTCGGGATTGAGCGGTTCCCCGACACTGGCGACGAACCGGATCGAGGACAGGTCGAACTCCTGCGCCAGCTCCGGCTTCGCGCGCATCAGCATCCGGATCGCGGTGGGCGCGGTGTACCAGACCGTGACCCGTTGTTCGGCCAGCGTCGAGTACCAGCGCCGCGCGTCGAACTCGCCCTCGTCCACGATCATTGTCAGACCGTGGGTGAGCGGGGAGATGATCCCGTAGGAGGTGCCGGTGACCCAGCCGGGGTCGGCTGTGCACCAGTAGACGTCCTGGGGATGCAGGTCCAGGGCGAAGTGTCCGGTCGCGTAGTGCGCAACCACTGCCCCGTGGACGTGCACGGCCGCCTTGGGGGTGCCAGTCGTGCCGCTGGTGAAGTGCAGCAGCGCCATCTCTTCGGGATCGGTGGGCTCGATCTCGAAGTGTTCGGACTGCCCGGACATCAGATCGTCGAAGTAGATGGCCCCCGGGATGTCGGACAGGTCGTCATCGTCGCGGGGATCGGCGAGCAGCACGTGCTGCAACGTCGGCATCTGGTCGCGGACCGGGGCGATTTTCTTGCGGTACAGCGCCTTGGAGGTCAGGATCGCGACCCCGCCGCCGATCACGATGCGTTGCCTGATCGGTTCGGGGCCGAACGCGCTGAACAGGGGTGCGAAGACGCAGCGGGCCTTGAGCGCACCGATGATCGCCACGTACAGCGGCGGCACCCGCCCGATCAGGCTGAAGACCGGTTGCCCCGCCTGTATCCCCAGCGATCGCAGCGCGTTGGCGAAGGCGCTGGTCCGGCGCGAGAGTTCCTCGTACGTGACGTCGGTGCGACCGCCGCGCTTGTCCAGGCACCGCAACGCCACATGTCCGCCCCGCGCGCCCGCGACGTGACGGTCGACGGCCTCGTACGCGATGTTGATCCCGCCTCCGGGCAGGCCATCCAGCCACCCACGTGCAACGTCCCAGGTGAACGTGGCGCGCGCATCCGCGTAGTCCGAGAGATTCGGTGTGACAGAACTGTCCGCAGCAGACTTGCGGATGACGGGAACCTCCATTGTCCCACCCATACTTCAGGTATACACCCGCCTCAGCCCTCATGACGGGCGGAGTCTGACCGGAACCGCCGGACAACACGCGCCGGCCGGGGCACTATTGCAGCCATGAGCACTGCTTCCATTTACGCCACAGCCATGACCGTCGAACGGCTACTCGTGGGCGGTGCCGCCATGGCCGCCCCCGGCGCGCTGCTGACCGGCTTCGGGGCTCCCGCTGAGTTGAACACCCCCGCCGTTCGATACACCACGCGACTGTTCGGCGTGCGCAACATCGCCATGGGCCTGCAGGTGTGGTCGGCCCGCAACGACCCGGCCGAGCTGCGGCAGCTGGCCGGGCTCAACGCTGCAGTGGAACTGACCGACCTGGTCGCCGGTGCCGCCGTGACCGCCGGCGACGCCCGCATGCGCAAGCCCGGCATCGCGGTCATGGTGACATCGCTGGCCGTCGCCTCTGGATTCATCGGGCTTCGCAGGATCGCCTGCCGGACGCCGTGACGCGAGCCGTTCGCGACCACCGTGAGAGGTTGGACGTGGTTCGCGGCTGAACCGTTACCTTCCGCGAGGCGCCGACAGCACCCGCATTGTTACCTTCGACAGATGAACCACCGCACTCGCGCCACCATCGCAGTCCTTGCAGGCGGGCTGACCCTGGGCACCGCTGTCACGGCCACGACCGCAGCCACAACCGTCGGCCTGTCAGGTCAGGCTTCGATCGCTGCTGGCGAGAAGCCCTTGGTCTACGTCTTCGTCTTGGACGGGCTCGACGGAGACCAGTACGACAAGGGCCGTCTGCAGTACGTCAGGAAGTTGGTCGACAAGCGCGGAAGTTACTACCAGGAGTCCCGTGCGATCATGATCGCCGAGACCAACCCGAATCACACCGCGATGATCACCGGCGCATACGCGGACACCTCGGGCATCCCTGCCAACGGTTTTGCACTGTACGGCAACGGCGCACGGTCGGTTGACGGCTGCCCCCTGGACACCAAGGGCGCCGGCCCGACGAAGGCCGGCCTGGCCCCCGCCTGTGTCACGGCCCAGACCTTCTTCCAGAGCACGGCCACGAAGGCCGTCAGGAAGCGGATCACCTCGGCCGGGATCTTCGGCAAACCCAAACTGGCGACGCTGTTCTCGGCGAAGCGCTCCAAGAAGAAGTACGCCGCTGACTACCTGTGGACACCGTGCACCACCGCGTCGAAACCGAGCTATTGCGGTAAGGCACCTGTGAACAGTTCCGGCTACACCGACGACAAGCACACGATGGATGCGGTCCTGTCGACGGTCAGGAAGGGCGTCAAGGCCGACGGCAAACGCAAGCAGCCGAACCTCACGTTCGTCAACATGCCGAGTCTGGACACCACCGGCCATGCGTATGGGGTGGGCAAGAAGTACAGGAAAGCAGCGGTGGCCGCCGACGGGCAGATCAAGCGCTTCGTCAAGCAGCAGAAGAAGCTCGGTCTTTGGTCGCGTACGGTGATGTTCGTCGTCTCCGACCATTCGATGGCAACCACCGACCGAAAGGTGTCGTTGACGAAGACACTGACGGACGCCGGTATCCCGGCGGACTCCTTCCTGGTGGTGCCCAACGGCGGTACCGACATGGTGTACCTCACCGATCGAACGTCGCCCGACCGCTTCGACCTGCTTCGAAGGATGCGGGAAGCAGCGTTGTCGAGTGGCACCGCCACCGGGATCGACGAGGCGTTGTACCGGGAGCCGAACTCTCTGGACGGCGGTGACGCCAACACGCTCGACACCGTCCACCCGGGGTGGCACCTGACGGGGGACCGGACCGGGGATCTAGTGGTGACCCAGTTGCCGGGCGGTGCGTTCACGGATCCGATCAACCCCACCGCCGGCGGCCACGGCGGCCCGGACACGACCGACAACCTCTTCACGATCAGCGGCGGCTGGAAAGGCCTTAAGAAGAACGGGCTGATCCCCGGCCAGATCGGGCCGCGGTTCGACGACACCGCACTCGACCCCGGTCAGGCGGAGAATGTCGACATCGCACCCACCGTGATGAAGTTGCTGGGTCTCGAGCCGCCCCGGGACAACCAGGGCCGCTTGCTCATCGAGGCGTTCAAGGGCTGGTGAGGTCAGCCTCGCCGAGTCAGATGGCCTCCGCCACCGTGAGACGGGATCGCGACACGACCTGCGAATGACAACCTCGACGCACTGCCGGGCAACATACTCAGACCATGCTCGGAGGTCTGTCTGCTCTCGTTCTGCCCGACAATCAACGCCGCACACTGGATGAACTGACCGAGGACCTCGACCTCACCTACGGCGACACCCGCGCCAAGCAGTCAGCGTTCTGGACGATGCTCACGCTATCCGCGTTCATCGCCTCGGCAGGTGTGCTGTCCGACTCGACGGCGACGGTGATCGGCGCCATGATCATCGCGCCGTTGTCCACCCCGATCATGGGCATGGCCCTCGGTGTGGCCAAGCGGCAGCCCGGTGGGACCCGGCGGGCGGGGTTCTTCGTGCTGTTCGGTGGACTCCTCGTGGTCGCGATCGGCGCGTTGTTCACTCTGGTCATCCCCGGATCGTACGACCTCCTCGGCAACCCGCAGATCTCCGGGCGCACCTCCCCGGGCCTGCTGGACCTGGTGGCGGCGGTGGCAACGGGTTTCGCCGGCGCCGTCGCACTGGCCCGGCGGGATGTTGCGGCGGTCCTGCCCGGGGTTGCCATCGCCATCTCATTGGTGCCGCCGCTGGCCGTCGTGGGGGTCTGCCTGGGGCAAGCATCGTATTCCCTGGCGGCCGGGGCCGCGATTCTCTTCCTGTCCAACATTCTTGCCCTGGTCCTGGCGGGCACTCTCGTCTACACGGTCCTGGGATACACGCGGAAGCAAGCGGGCGTCTCGCGGCGCAAGGCCTATCTGACGATCAGTCTCTTGTTCGTGCTCGTCGCGGTGCCGCTGGTCGGCAACACCGCTGTGACCTATCTGCTGTCGGTGTGGACGACCCGGGTCGAGACCACCGCCAACGAGTGGATCTCGGCCGTTCCGGGAGCCACCGTCGAGAGCGTCGATGTGGTGACCAGCGATGTCTACATCCACGTCCAGACCCCCAGCGACCTGCCGCCTGTGCAGGACCTGATGAACAGCCTGGAAGGCGAGATTCCCAACGGCATCCCGGTGATCGTGACCACGCAGTTGGGTCAGGAGATCGAAGCCGGGACGGTGGGTCAGTAGCGATTCCCCTCCATCCTCGGGCCGGAAACCGCCTGTTGGGTGCACAAATGGAGGCATTCGCACCCGAATTGGTGTGATACGCCCGGTATGTCTAGCGACGTCTGCGCCGCACCGGCCAGAGGATGGAGGGGCCCGATCCGCCACGGGTGACGGTCCGGCGCAATACGTTGGTGCCATGAGTCGAATCGTGGTTCTTGGCGGGTGCGGGGGAATCGGGAGCGTCGCGGTCCGCACGCTAGCGACGGCGGACGGCATCGACGAACTCGTGATCGCGGACGTGCGTGCCCAGGATGCAGCGCAAGCCGCCGCCGCATTCGGTCGACCCGGAATCACCGGGGTCGCGGTGGACGCCACCTCCGAGGAATCGTTGCGGAGCGTCATGGCGCAGTCGGATGTCGTCGTCAACTGCATCGGACCCTTCTACAGGTTCGGGCCGCCTGTGCTGCGTGCTGCGATCGAGGCGGGCGTCGACTACGTGGACGTGTGCGACGACCTGGCGCCCACCCGGCTGATGCTGGAGATGGACGCGGCCGCCAAGCGGGCCGGCGTCAAGGCACTGATCGGGATGGGCAATTCACCCGGGATCGCGAACGTCATCGTGCGAATGTGCGCCGACCAACTGCTCGACCAGGTGGAGACGGTCAACATCATGCACGTGCACGGCGGGGAACCGGACGAGGGCGCCGCGGTCATCAAGCACCGCATCCACGCCATGGTCAATCCGGTCCCCCTCTTCGTCGACGGCGAGTTCGTCGAAGTGCACCAACTCGATCCCGACGGACAGGCCTTCGTGCGGGAGTTCACCTTCCGCGATGTTGGCCCGATGCCGGTCTACCCCTACCCGCACCCGGAGACCATCACGCTGCCGCAGCACCTGCCCGGGCTTCAGCGCGCCACGAACATGGGCGTCATCTTCCCGATCGACTACTTCGCCCGCACGCAGGACATGGTGCGGGCGGGAGTGTGCTCCGAGGACCCGTTGCCGGTGGGCGACCAGACCGTGGTGCCGCTCGATGTGGCGGTGGCATTGATCCAGCGGCAGCGCCCCGGGTTCCTGCAGGCCGCCGACGTGACCGGACCCGGAGGCTGCTTGGCCGTGGAGGTCGGCGGCATCAAGGACGGCGGGTATCACCAGTACGTGTTCCAATTGTCGTCGACATCCGCGGGCGCGGGCGAAGGCACGGGGATACCGGCGGCGGTGGGCGCGATCCTCATGCTGCGCGGGCAGGTGGCCGGACCCGGTGTACTGCCGCCGGAAGCCGCGGTCGAGCCCGGCGGCTTCCTGGCACTCGCCTTCGAGATGATGGACCGGCTCGGGGTGCACGCCGGCGGCGAAGGAGGTGCTCTCTACGTCGAGCACACAGCACCGGACGGGACAGTGACCGCGATTCCGCTAGGCGTCTGAATCCTCCGAAACCAGGCGACGCACCACGTCGGCCAGGGTCAGCAGATTCACCTCCCGGCCCCGGGCGACTTCCTGGGCGTAGGTGTCGTCGTCCAGCTCGGACCGGACCGCCTGCTCGACGGCGGCCTGCCACGCCGCGAGCGGCCACACCCTGGCACCGACCACGTCGCGCAGCGCCTGCGCCATGCCGAAGGCGCGGGCGGCCTCCACTGCTTCCCCGCGCGCCAGTGCCACCGCACCGGCGACCTCGACACAGTAGGCGTTCGCCTCGTAGAACGGATACCGCTCGACGACCTCGGCAGCCTGGCGCAGCAGCCGCGATGCCTCGTCGACCCTCCCGGTCTGCAGCGACATGATGGCCTGGAACACCGAACTCTGCATGTCTGCGGCGACGTTCCCGTACTCCCGGCCCAGCTCTCCGGAAACCCTCAGTTCCCGCTCCGAGCTGTCCAGATCCCCGTGCAGCGCATACAGGGATCCCAGCCCGTTGTGTGAGAAGGCTTCGACCCACCGTCCTCCCGGGCCACACAGCGAGAACAACCGTGCCGATTCACTCAGATGCCGCTCGGCCGCTGCGAAGTCACCGTCGCCGGCGCGCAGATAGCCCGTGTACAACTCGACCGTGCCCGGCAGCTCCTCGTCCTCGGCGAGCAGCGGGGTGCCAGCCAGAACCGGGGCGATCAGGGCCTTGGCTCGCTCGTAGTCCCCCTGGTTGAATGCCAGGCCCACCGCGGAGAGCAGGATCGCGCCGTGTTCGGGGGGATCCAGGCGTTCGGCGAGATCGACGGCACGTTGCATGAGCGTCTCGATCTCGTGCGCCCGGCCGTCCATCCACAAGCCCACCCAGGCACGAGTCAACCGGTTCACGTGGTCTGCCTGTTCCCGGTCCAGTGCCAGTCCCAGGGCGGTCTTCACATCCGGCCACAACAGCCGGAACTCGCTGCGGAAACGCGCGTGGTCAGGCGATCGGTAGCCCCGGTCCAGATCGGTCATCACCCGAGCCATACGCGCGATGAAACGGTCCTGCGTTTCCTGCCGGTCCGAGGGCTGCTGCCGTTGACCGGCGTACGCCCGTACTGCCTCGTACATGCGGAACCGCGGTTCCCCGCCACCACTGACAGACGGGTACACCAGACTCTGATCCACGAGGTCCGCAACGCCGTCGAACGCGTCCCCGGATTCGGGACCGGCGACCGCCTCCGCGTCGGCGAGGGTCCAAGGGGCGGCGAAGACCGCCAACTCGGCGAGCAGATTGCGCTCGGGACCGGGTAGCAACTCCTCGCTCCACGCCACGGTGTCCCGCAATGTGCGCTGACGAGCCGGCACGTCGACCGCCCCGCCGCTGAGATCAAGGGCCGAACCGACCCGTCCCAGAAGTGCGCGGGGTGGCAGCGCGTTGCTGCGGGCGGCGGCGAGTTCGAGGGCCAGCGGGATCCCGTCGAGGCGTCGGGTCAGTTCCGCGACCGCGTCCGCGTCCGCCGGGTCGTCCAGGGTCAGGTCCGGCCGCGCCTGCCGCGCCCGTTCCAGGAACAGCCGGACGGCCGCGTACTGGTCGAGGTCGGCGCGATCACCGTTCGGCATGGACAGCGGGGTGATCGGCACCTGGTACTCACCACGGACCCGCAGGGCGGCGCGGCTCGTCGCCAGCACCGCCACCTGCGGGCACGCTTCCAGCAGGGCGGCGACCGACGGCGCGCAGGCCACGACCTGTTCCATGTTGTCCAGCACCAGCAGAAGCTCCCGGTCCCTCAACGCCCGGCCGAGGGCGTCCACCGGGGGAACGGATCCGTCCAGCCCGATGCCGAGCACGGACCCGATCGCCGGGAGCACCGCGTCCGGGTCTCGCACGACGTCCAGCGGGATGAAGGCGACCTCGCGGCCGTCGTCGGCCACGGCGTGCGCCACTTCGACTGCGACCCGGGTCTTGCCGATACCGCCGGGTCCGATGAGAGTGACGAGACGCGTCCCGCTATCCAACAGTTGGCGCACCTGCGCCGTCTCCCGCTCGCGTCCGATCAAGGAGGTCAGCGGGCGCGGCAGTTGATGCGTAAGGCGAGGTCTGCCCGGGGATTGCATCGGATTCCCCGGCACCAGGAACCGTTCGGCGAGCAGCACCGCCAGGTCGTTGCGCAGGAGTTGTTCGAGTTCCGCGGGATCGGCGAACGACTTGTAACTGACGGTGTCGTCCTCCCGGATCCTGTCCAGCAAGCCCTCCAGCCGCTCCTCGCGAGCGTCCGTATCGCGCAAATAGACCAGTCGGGGAAGGCCACCGGAAAGCCGGTACTCGTCCTCCAACCCGGAGATCGTCTCCTGCGGCGCGACCCAGCCGTAGCGCTGTGCGTACAGTCCGACGAACACGTGACTCTGCGCCAAGTACGCCCGGTACAGCGACCGCGCCGGGTGCGGCCGGGCACCCAGTTCGAACATCACCGGGATCAGCCGCATGCTTTCGACGGCCCGCTTCGCGGCCTCCCGCTCGGGCGCCATCTCGACCAGAGTGGAACTGATGAACACGCGTGGGCGTTGGTCGGGAGTGAGGATCCCGGATGGCGTCGTTGACGCCGGGTCAGGGTTCACCACGCCACGCCCGCCAGCCCGAACACTTAAGCCAGTGTGCCGCAGGGCGTTGGTCCTGCGCCAGCCCGGCCGTTTCCTCTCGCGGCGCGCCGAGAGGACGGTTCCGGTTCGGCCTGCAGGTTCTGGTGAGTAATCCGCGGCCGTGACCACTTGTTCAGGCGGCACATGCCGGGCAGAAATCGCTCGCGTTAGTGGTCCATGGCCGTGGCCGGCCACCCTTTGGGCGGGGAAATGCCGGGCGGAAACCGCTCGGGTTAGAGAACGTGCACGAGGTTAGAGAAACCACACGTGCGTTCACTAACCTCGTGCACAATCTCTAACCTCGCGACCATTCTCTAACCTCGCGGCCAACTTCTGCGGCGACCGAGTACACGAGCCATTTTCGGACTAGAGAAGCCACACGTGGGTTGTCTAACCTCGTGCACGTTCTCTAACCTCGCGGCCGTTCTGAGGACTGAACCATCTGGCCACTCTTGGGCGGAACGCGAACCCGCGAGCCGGGCACCCGGAATCACTGGCGCGCGACGGCCGCCTGCTGCACGGCCACCCGCGCATCGCCGGTCACGCCCGTCACGACCCTCAGCCCCATCGTGTTCAGCATGCGGGCCATGCCATCCCCCACCTTGGTCACCAGTACCACGGCCACGGCGTGCTCACGCAAGAAGCGCGCGACGGTCGCATGGTGGGATCCATGGGTACCCGCATCATGGGACACGTCCCAGCCGACCTCGGATTCGTCCCAGCGCTGGATCCGTCCGTCGACGACATCGGCCACCGCGACGGTGCGAGCCTTTCCCCAGGAGTGGCCGACATTACCGGCGGGATCCGTAGCAACCGCGATCTTCACGTGCCCAAGCCTACGGGGCGCCCGAAGCGGGATTGCGGTCTGCAGAGGTGGACTCATCTCAGACCGCCGGAGCCGGTTAGCCCCACGGCATAAACTCTGAGTATGAGCAAACCCTTCATGGTGGCCGGCCTCGACGGATCCGATCAAAGCATTCGGGCATGTCGATGGGCCATCAGACACGCGAAGTTGTTGGGCAACGCAGTCCACGTGGTCGGGACCTGGAGAGTGCCGGCGACGATCGTCGTCACTCCGACCTATGTGGAGCAGAACTACGCCGACGATGCGCGGCGCGCCTTCGATGAGGCGCTCGGCAAGACCCTCGAGGGCTTGGACGCCGAAGACGTGCAGCCGTTCTTCATCCGCGGGCATGCCCGCCCCGTGCTGCTCGAGGCGGCCGAAGGAGCCACCTCGCTGGTGATCGGGCCGCACGGCCGCGGCAACACAACACCCGGGATGCATCTGGGGTCGACGGCCTCCTACCTCATCCATCACGCACCATGCCCCGTCGTGGTGGTCAGAGGAGAATCCGCGGCCTGACACGTCCCACACGCTCTTGGCCGGCGTGCCCCCGTTCGGGTGGGCAAGACCACGTGCGCAGGTCTGCACACCCTGACCGCTGGCGGCAGCGATCAGGGTGTCGCCTACCTCGCCACCGCGTCGCCCTGCCGACTCCCCCTCCCGTGCGACCGGGACATCGCCGGCAAGGGTCCGACCGCGAGTACGCGAAGAGGGGCCGCCCGCACGGACGACCCCTCCCCTTCGGTGAAGCGGACTACTTGCCGATCGCCGCGTACACCTCGTCCTCGGTGACTTCCTTGGTGCAGAAGAACCAGTCCTCGCACACGACGCCTTCTTCCTTGCCCTCGACGCGGTCCTTGGCCGTACCGCAGGAACCGGCCGGGGGAACGATGACGGCCTCGCCCGGACGCCAGTCGGCCGGCGTCGCCACCGACAGGGCGTCGGCGGTCTGCAGGGCGATGATCACGCGCTTGAGCTCGTCGAAGTTGCGGCCCAGGCTCAACGGGTAGTAGATGATGGTGCGGATCGTGCCCTTGGGGTCGATCACGAACACGGCACGCACGGCCTTCGTGCTGTCCTCACCGGGCATGATCATGCCGTACTTCTCCGCCACCTCCATCGTGATGTCCTCGATCAGCGGGAACTTCACCTCGATGTCCTTCATGTCCCGGAAGGTGATCTTGTCCTTGATGGTCCGCAGCCAGGCGATGTGGCTGTAGAGGCCGTCGATCGACAGGCCGACCAGCTTCGTGTTCAACTCCGCGAACTGGTCCTCCATATGCGCGAAGGTCATGAACTCGCTCGTGCATACGGGGGTGAAGTCGGCGGGGTGGCTGAACAGGATCACCCAGTTCCCCTCGAAGTCGCCGGGGAAGTTGATCTCACCCTGCGTCGTCACTGCCGTGAACGACGGCGCCGGATCCCCGATCCGCGGCATTCCGACTGCTGCGTCAGCCTGCGGCATCACTTCTGTTGTCATTTCCCTCTCCTTTGTTTGTTCACTTCTTTCTGGCATTCGGCGCAAGTCCCCCAGAAGACGATCTCGGCCTCGATGTCCGCGAACCCGAGTTGCTCGGGCGGCATCAAGCACGAATCGATGCCGTGATCGCAGGGGAGATCCACCACGCGTGAGCACTTGCGGCACATCAAGTGATGGTGCGGTCCTTCGGCGGCCAACTCGTAGAGCGCCGGACCGCCTCCTATGTCTATGCGCTGCACCAGACCGGCGCCCACCAGATCGTTGACGACGTTGTAGATGCCCTGTGTGGAGGCGGCCCCTGCTCGCGTGCGCACGGCGGTGGCGACGTAGTCGGCGGAAACATGCCGGGCCTCTGAGAGCACCTGCAGCACGGCCAGGCGCTGGGCCGTCACTCGCAGTCCCCGCTCCCGCAGGTCGTGCTCCGCGTTCAACATGTTACGAGTATATCAAACAATGGAATTACTCCAATCTAGGGCCTGTTGGTCCCTGCCCCAGCGCCTGCTGCGACACCTGCGGCCGGTAGTTTCGCTGCCATGAGCAAAACGAACCCAGGCAACTTCTTCGAGGACTTCACTATCGGTCAGGTGATCGAGCACGCCACCCCGCGCACCGTGACCGAGGGGGATCGCGCGGTCTACGGCTCCCTGTACCCGACACGTTTCGCCGTCCCCTCCTCGGCGACCTTCGCCGCGTCCGTCGGACTCGACCCCCACCCGGTCGAGGAACTCATTGGGTTCCACATCGCCTTCGGCAAGACGGTTCCGGACGTGTCGCTCAACGCGGTAGCCAACCTGGGCTATGCCGAATGCCGCTTCCACGCACCTGTCGTGCCCGGCGACACCTTGCGCACCCGCTCTACGGTCATCGGGCTGAAGCAGAACTCCAACGGTAAGAGCGGCGTGGTGTACGTCCGATCGGTGGCGACCAACCAGCGTGACGAAGTGGCGATCGAGTGGGCCCGGTGGGTGATGGTGCACAAGCGCGACATGGAGGCGCCCGCGCCCGAAACGGTGATCCCGGAGCTCGCGAAGGTCGTGGACCCTGCTGATCTGGTCGTCCCCGCGGGTCTCGACTTCACCGGTTACGACCCGGTCGCCGCCGGGGAGCCGCATCGCTTCGACGACTACGCGGTCGGGGAGAAGATCGACCACGTCGACGGCGTGACGCTCACCGATCCCGAGCACATGCTGGCCACCAGGCTGTGGCAGAACACCGCGAAAGTGCACTTCAACACCGAGGCCCGCCCTGACGGCCGGAGACTGATCTACGGCGGGCACATCATCTCGATGGCACGTGCGCTGTCCTTCAACGGCCTGGCCAACGCGCAACTCATCAGCGCCATCAACGCGGGCGCCCACGCCTCGCCGGCCTTCGCAGACGACACCGTCTACGCCTGGTCGGAGGTCCTCGACAAGGCTGAGACGGCTGCGCCCGGAGTGGGTGCGCTACGCCTGCGATTGGTGGGCACCAAGGGTCGCGATGAGTCGATGACCTTGCGCGGCGAGGACGGGAAGTACGGCCCCGGCGTGCTGCTCGACCTGGACATGTGGGCGTTCGTTCCAAGGTGACGTCGGAGCAGCACGCCGCCGGCCGGACGGTTTGTCGCGGGCCGCGGCCACTTCTGCTCAACGACTCGGGAGTGCGGGGGCCAATGACACCTGAGGGCCCTGGGTCCCGGTTCGGCGTTCCATTTTGGCATCCGCGGCCGCGGCGTTCAGACGGGAAGACGCCGGGCGGAAATCGCTCGCGTGGTCATGCAGAAAGTGCCAGGCGAAATCGCTCGCGTTAGAGATTGTGCACGAGGTTAGAGAAGCCACACGTGCATTCTCTAACCTCGTGCACAATCTCTAACCTCGCGGCCAACTCCTGCCGCTCGGACTGGACCTTGAACCGTTTTGGCCATCCCTGAGCCGAACGCGAACTGGCGATCCTATCGCGGCGCAGGACGCCGCGCATCTCACCGGACCGTCGCTAGCCGGGCGGGAACAGTCCCAGGATCACGTCGTGGCGGAACTGTGGTGGCAGAACGAGGAACTGCTGTCCACCGAGAAGCGCAACCTCGACGCAGCCGTCGACTGGGTGGACGCGGTGTGTGTGGGCAACGAGATCATCCAGAAGGGGATCGCGGACCATGACCGTCTCGTCCGCGAGGTCGATGAGGCCCGCGAGCGCTTCGGGCGCCCCGTGACCACCGGATTCCAGCCGCCCGACTGGCAGTTCTACCCCGACCTGGCCTCGGAGGTCGGCGAGGTCTCGTTCCTCAACGTCCATCCGTGGTGGGTCCTGCACCGCAACGATCCGGTGATCGCCGCTGCCTGGGTCGCGGAGGCGTACGAATTGGTCGACTCGACGCCGGGCAAGCCCGACGACCGACTGGTCGTGGTGCAGGAGACGTCGTCCCCCTCCGGCGCCACCGCCGCCCGGTGCCACGCCCGAGAACCAGAAGATCTTCTTCGAGAGGCTGCTGGCAACCGACGTCCCGTTCGTCTGGTTCCTCTCCCAGGATTCACCCCTGCATCGCGATGCCTCCCCGGTCGGCGGTTTCGGCGGTCCGTGGGACGAGAACTGGCAGCCGAAACGGGTCGTGGAACTCCTGCAGACGGCTTTGTGACTCACTGCCCCTCTGACCCGGGGCCGTCGGGGTCGACGCGCTCGAGCGTCTGCACGGGGGACCCGCTGGCCGATGTATCCGTTTGGTCCGGCTTGTCGTCGTTGCGGATCCAGACGGTCCGCTGCGGGAACGGGATCTCGATACCGGCCTCGTCGAAGGCCTCCTTGATGCGCTCGCGTAGAACGCGTGAGGCCGCCCACTGCTCGCCCGGCTTGGTCTTGACCACCATGCGAATCGCCACGGAGTCCCCGCCGAGATCCTCCACGCCCCAGACCTCCGGGGGCTCGAGCACCGTCTCGCCGTATTCGGGATCGACGTCGAGTTCCTCACCGACCTCACGCATGATCTCCTTCGCCTTCTTGAGGTCGGCCCCATATGCGACGCCGACATCAAGAACCGTGCGCGACCAGTGCTGGCTCATGTTGCCCACCCGCATGATCTCGCCGTTGCGCACGAACCAGAGGACCCCGTCTACCGACCGGAGCTTGGTGACCCGCAGTTGCACCTCTTCGACCGTGCCTGTCGCGTCCCCGACGTCGACCACGTCCCCGACGCCGTACTGGTCCTCCATGAGAATGAAGATGCCCGAGAGGAAGTCGGCGACCAAGGACTGCGCCCCGAAGCCGACCGCCACGCCGAGGATTCCGGCACCGGCGATCAGCGGGGCGAGGTTGAACCCGAACTCCGCCAGGACCAGCAAACCCGCGATCAGGTAGACGGTGATCGTGATGATGTTGCGGAACAACGAACCCAGAGTCTGAGCCCGCTGTGCACTCCGCTCCGCGTCGATGACCACCTCGGCTTCCGTGCTGTCGGCGGCCTCAGCGTCCAACAACTGTTTCTGCACCCGCCGCTGCACGAGTTTGTCCAGCGCACGGATCAGCAAGTATCGGATGATGAAGGCCATCACGAGAACAACTGCCACCCGGATGATCACGGGGAGGAGATCGTTGAACCAGAAGCTCGTGTCGGTGAACTTGTCGAAAGCGTTGGACGCCTTCTCGTGGAGTTCTTCCGAAGTGATCTGTGACGGACTCGGGGACGGCGAGTCGGCTGCGGTGAGAATCAGTGGGAGTTGCATGCGTGGTCCGTTCGTCCGATGTACGACGGCCACGGTCAGCCCCCGACCGCCACTACCACTACAAGTTTATGAGGGCGCCCATCCCCGCCTGTCGTCGACTCAGAACGCGGCGCGGCCGCCAGCCCGGTGAAGACGTCCGGCAGCGAAAGCCCTCAGCCCGAGCACGCATCGCCCTGCTTCATCGAGCCCAGGATGCATGGCTGGCGGTCACAGCCCGTCCGGCGACGAGCGCGCACCGACCCCGCCGCACGTGTACGATCCGTCCATCATGCCCCGGTTCGCACCGGGGCCCGGGCCGCACAGGAGGACGGAATGTCGACGACCAAACGATGGACATCGATTGCTGTATCCGCATCGTCGCTGCTGTTCGCCGCGGCGCAGACACCCGCACTCGCCGCCGAGATCTTCCCCTCCGTACCGCCGTATGTGACCGGGGCCCGAGAAGTGGGCAGCCCCCTGTTTTGCCAGAAGGGCACCTGGCCGGTCTGGGTCGCGAGCAGCTACTCATGGGCCAGAACCAGTTTCACCGATGGTGTGGCTGCCGAGAACATCCAGCCAAGTGGGCCGGGCTCGCAGACCTACCTGACGAAGCCGTCCGACGCGAACACGTTCATCCACTGCAACGAAGTGGCCATTTCGGCCGGCGGAAGCTACGGCTTCTGGTCCAGCAGCCCCGTGTTCATCCGTCCGAAACCGGCTACCGGGAAACTGCGCACCGTGAAGGGCACCGGGAAGGCGAACGTACTTCGCGGCACCGGCAAGCGTGAGCGCATGCTCGGTCGCTCCGGCAACGACCGCTTGGTCGGCAAGGGGAACGCTGACACGTTGTCCGGAGGTCGGGGGTCGGACAAGGCGCTCGGCGGACCAGGCAACGATCTGATCGACGGCGGACCAGATGCCGACAAGCTGCTGGGCGGACCAGGCCACGACACGATCTTCGCCAATGACGGTTCGGCCGGCGACCGCGTCTCCTGCGGCTCGGGCAACGACATCGTGGTCGCGGATGAGGGAGACGTCGTCGCCTCCGACTGCGAGTACGTCCGGGATAGCTTGCCGCCGAAGTAACTGCGCCCTGCCACCCACCGAAGGGCGTTCGAGCCATGGCCGCAGCCACACCGGCTCAGTGCAGCGACCCCGGTCGTCCTTGAACGATCAACCGTTCCTATGCACAGGCGGGATGACGTGAGACCATCATCCCCGTGGCACCAGTGCACGGATCCCGTCGAGCGGCGCCTTCAGTGCACCACCGCCTGCCCACCGCTCAACCACGGACGGGCGAGGCATACGCGCTCGGCAGGGGCATCGCCTGCGGCCCCGGCTCGGCGTCCTCTTCGAGGTCGAGATTCATCTCCGGTCGCCGTGTCCGGACTGTGCTCGCCGCTGCGTTGCTGGTGTCGATCGTCGCGTTACCAACTAGTTCGGCGGAAGCAGGAACGCCGTCCACGTTCGACCGCGCCCAGCCAGGACTCACGCCTGTAATCGAGTCGGTGTTGTCGATGCCGCGCTGGCACAAGGGGGGGCGCGCCTTCACGAAACTCGTGAAGATCGATCGCGGCCGAAAGTTGCTTCTGAGGTGCCGTGGCAAGGGGAGTCCGACCGTCATCCTGATCTCCGGTTTTCGTGGCGCCTACGACGACTGGACGCACGTCGTCCCCCACCCCGGGGACGCACCCCAGTTGAGCAACGGGTCGGTCTTTCCTCGAGTGGGCGGGTTCACTCGAGTCTGCGCCTACGACCGTCCCGGGACCGTCGACTTCAACGGGACCATGGCCCCGTCGACTCCGGTCCGGCAGCCGACGACCGCAGCCGATGACGTTGCCGACCTGCACGCGCTCCTGAAGGCCGCGGACTTGCCCGGCCCCTATGTGCTCGTCGCCCACTCCTGGGGCGGGATGATCGCCTACCTCTACGCGAGCAAGCATCCGCGTCAGACCGCGGGCCTGGTTCTCCTCGATCCGGGTTCCGTCTACCTGAAGACGTCCTTGAAGCCCGCGCAATGGGCCAAGTTCGTGCGCGGTGGCCGAACCCTCGGAGACCCTAAGGCGCTCGAGGCGGTCGACTACCAACGCAGCGTCAAGGCCATTCTCGCCGCTCCCGCCGTACCTCGAGTGCCGTCCAGCGTGCTGACCTCGGACCACCGCTTCGATTTCGGTGCGGGGGCCGGGACCTGGCGAGCCTGGAAGGTCGCCCAGAAGAGGCTCTCGGCCAACCTCGGCGCAAGGCACATCACGCACACGGACAGCGGCCACTACATAGCCGGCGAACGACCCCGCTTGGTGACCGGCCAGATACGCAAAATCGTCCGAGCCGTGCGCGCCGGGATTCGCTAGCGGGGTTCAGGTCACCGGCTCGCCGAACGCCGGGTCAAACGGCCCCCGGTCGGAAGGGCAGACCGTCCCCCGGGGTGAGGTCGCGAGGTCCACGAGGTAGGCGCGGTAGGCGGCGACCACGCAACTGCTGGGATCGACGAAGCTGATGTGCCCGTAGCCGGCGTGGGTCAGCAGCGCGGCGTTGCCGAGCCGGTTCGCGGTGGCGCGTGCGTTCGCGTACGAGGTGTTGGGGTCATACCTGGTCCCGATGACCAAGACCGGGTTCCTGGTCCTGACGTTCCAGGGTCCCGTATAGCGCTTGGCGCTGTCGATCGGCCAAGCGGCGCAGGGCGCCCACAGCCACCAGCCGAGCACCGGCCCGGCCAGTTCGCTGGTTTTCGTGAGCCGGCCGATGACGCTCGGCCAAGCACTCAAGCCTCGCCTGGCGGGACTGTCGGCGCAGCCGATTCCCACCGGTGCCGGAGCCCCGCCAACGCCGGGTGAGACGGAGTTGGCGATATCTGCGAGAGCCGAACCGTCGCCGCGAATTGCCGCATCGATGTCCTTGGCCCAGACCGGCCAACCGCCGGGGTTCCTGAGCAGCGGGAAGAAGGAGGTGAGCAACTTGGCGTAGGTAAGGCGACCCGGGCTTTGGGCGGAGGGCGCCGGGATCGAGTGTCGCCGAACCCGCTGCAGGAGTCTGTTAACGCGCCGCCTGACCGGCACTTTGCCCACGAGTGCGCAACCAACGGTCTTCCCGTCTGCACGAATTCGTTCGGGGCCCGCCCGCTGGCACAACTCCAGGAACTTCTCGAAGACTGGATCGGCGGGCGTGACGACGTTGTCGACGGAACTCTCCCGGCCGCGGACATAGGCACGGGCGTCGACCACCGCGTCGAGCACCATCGCCCGGACCCGGTTCGGGTACACATTCGCATACGTCTGGCCCAGGAACGTCCCGTAGGACCAGCCCACGTAGTTCAGCCTCCGCTCGCCGAGCAACTGGCGCAGATAGTCGAGATCGCGAATCGTGTCGGCGGTCGAGATGTGCCGCAGCAGTCCGCCGCTGAGTTCACCGCAACGCCGCGTGTAAGCGGCAGCCTTGCGCTGGTAGCGCCGGGAGGCGTTCGCTCTGGTCGGGATCGTGAGATCGCCCCAGAACCTCGCCTCGGCCTTCTTGTTACGGAAGCACCGAACATGGCTGCTGGCGCCGGTGCCGCGCGGGTCCCAGCTGACGATGTCAAAGCGGCCTGCTCCTGCACTATCGAGCGATTCCGAACTCTGCGGATCCTTGATTGCGTCAACCCCGGAACTGCCCGGCCCCCCGGGGTTGAAGAAGATGGCGCCGATCCGCGACTCGGGCTGACTGGCGAGATGGCGGATCACCGCGAGGTGGATCTTGCGCCCGCCGGGCCGATCCCAATCCAGCGGCACTCGAACGGTCGCGCACTCCAGGCTCTCGCCGCAGGACTCCCAGGCGATCTTCCCCGCCGACTTCGGTGCCGAGTCTGCCCGGGCGGCACCTCTGCTCACGCCTACGCTGCCCCCCGTCAATCCAAGCACCGTGGCGATCGCCAGTGCCATTGCCGCCGCAGCCGCCAAGCCGTTTGGGCGGGCAGTTCTCGGAGCGTTCAACGGGTCTTGCATCGGGAAACTCCCTGGTGGATCGTTCCGCCGGCTCAAGGTAGCCAATCCTGGGAGTTGCGTCTATAGGGCGATCGGGCATGGGCGCCACCCTGGTACCGGACATCTCGTCCGACCGCGAGTATGTCCGCGGTAGCCCGCCGCCGCCGCGTTCTCGACGCGCTGCTGTCCATCAGCGAGCATCCGGGGGTGCCCCCAGTAGGACTCGAACCTACAACCTACGGATTAAAAGTCCGCAGCTCTGCCAATTGAGCTATAGGGGCGGGGTGTTGCGATATTGCCGGTGGGTAAATCGCGACGCCACTGCCGACCATCGTAGTCGGCCCGCGCACCGGCGATTCGGGGGCTTGTCCCGCCCCACCAGGGCTGCACCCGCAGATACGGGCGACCGATCGGCCGTTGTTCTCAGGCTTGGGTACGCCGTTGGCATCGAACCTGTGATGGCAACGTCTGCGACGGTGCCGTCCTGGCGTCGAGCCAGCAAGCACCGGCTTTGGGGCCGTTTGGCGCACAGGGTCGCCGTGGCTGGCTCCGGCGGCGATCCCATCGAACAGGCGATCTTGGGGTCGTTGTGTCTACTGTCTCCTGCAAGACCCCCGACAGAGATTGAGAGATCCACGTGAGTAAGGGCAGACTCCGTGCCTCCCTCGTCGCGCTGGCCGTGGCAGCGGCGACGCTGACCCCCGGCCTGACGGCTGCGGGCATCGGCACGAACGAGCACAAGCAGGCCAAGCTGGACTGGAACCGGATCGACGTGCGGTGGGACTGGACGATGCCCGCCTCCATGACGGACAACGACCAGTACCCCGGCATCCCGGACGAGCCGATGCAACCCGTTCCCGAGTTCCAGGCCGCGGGCAACGCGCTGTACGGGCCTTTACCCACGAATGGACTCTTCCAAGTCGTTCTCGACGCCACCGCCTCCACCGTCACGGGGGGCAGCGCGAGCCGTTTGCGCTGCACCTGGACGATCTCGACCAGTCCCGTGACGACCTACGCCGGTCAGCCCTGCAGCAGCCCGCTGGACGCCATGCTCCCGGAGGGCACGTTCCCGCTGCGCCTGGCCGTGCAGGACACCAAGACCGGCATCACCAAGACGGTGAACAGCGACATCACCGTCCGGAACACGCTGCTGAGCATTCTGGGTGACTCCTACGCCTCCGGGGAGGGGTTCCCCCCCTTCCGGAATCCCGATGGCACGATCGCCTGGGACGAGCCCGCGTGCGACCGGTCGCGGTGGAGCGGCTTCGTGCGCTCGGCCCTCGCACTGGAGAAGTCCGACCCCCGCTCCAACGTCACGGTGGTCGACGTGGCCTGCTCGGGCGGTCAGATCCTGCAGCAGGACACCAACCCCGCCGTGAGCTCCACCGGCGGCCTGCTGTCGCCGCAGAAGAAGATCACGCAGCCCTCGCAGCAGAGCAATAGCGGCCCTGGCGACTTCATGCCGCCCCAGGTCGACCAGTTGACCGCGATCGCCTCCGGTCAGACCTACGACGTCGGCCTGCTGTCCATCGGCGGCAACGACGCCGGCCTTTCGCCGGTGATCATCAGTTGCGTGGCGACCGACGTCCTTCCGGTGGCACTCAACGGCTTCCCGGACAGCGGCTTCGGTGGGGCGCTGAAGAAGCTGGTCCAGGGCTTCCCCAATTGTCAGGACGGTGCACAAGTCTCGGGCAACCTCGACCTCGCCAACCTGCAGGACCTGACGTTCACCTGTGAGTCCAACGGTCCCACCGGATCCTTCAACGACGTGGGCGGCCTGCTCACACTTCTCAGTGACATGAACCTCATCACCCCCGGCTCCACTGGGGGCTACCGCTGCCTCACCTCGGATCCGTCGGCCCCGACCCCGGTGCAGGACAACCCCGAGCTCGAGGAAGCGGTGTTCAACAATCTGCAGATCCTGCAGCAGGACTATGCGAAACTCGCGCCGTGCCTGGGAGCCACCGGCGGCGCGGCGCAGTGCCAGACGCAGAAGTTGGTCAACGGCCAGCCGCAGGCGGGGTTCACCCCGTCGGACCCGGTGCGCTACTCGAAGATCTCCAACCTGACGCAGGCCATGTACCCCGACCTGACCCAGAAGGGCACGCCGGGCAACACCGAGTTCTGCGGCGTGCAGGAGGATCCGACGCAGCCGTGGGGCGGACAACTGACGTTGAAGAACCCAGCGGGCCTGCCCGAGCCGGACAACATCAACTTCCCCACCGAGCAGCAGATCCTGACCAACCCGTTGATGTCGCCGCTGAACCAGATCGACAACGCGTGGGCGCACAACGTCCTCTACGAGGGGCAGGTCGGCCACGATGTGATCGCGGTGCCGCAGAACACGGCCTTCCCCGGCAATGTCCCCGCGCTCAGCCCGGTGGTGACCGGCTTCGGCCCGTTCAACCCGGACACCGACCCGCCGCTCGGGGCGCCGAACACGCGGCTGGACAACCGGATCGAGGTTCCCGTGAACGGCCTGGTCGCCCAGATCCAGCACAACAGTGCGACGTACGGGTGGAACACCGCCTTCTCGATGTACCGCGCCAGTCACCCGTACGGCATGTGTTCGCCGAACAGGTGGATCACCAGCCTGACCGACTACATCGTCGAAAGAACTGCTGCGAACGGCACCGGCGTCGGGTTCCACCCCAACGAGACGGGTCAGCAGCAGTATGCAGACATGCTGTCGGCCACCCTGCTGAGCCAGGTGCCACCGTTGGCGCCGACCTTCACCACCGTGCAGCCGCTGGGCAAGTCGGTCTCGTCGAAGATCAAGGTCAAACTGCTCACCCCGGCGACGATCCGTTCCGGCAAGAAGGTGCGACTGAAGGTCAAACTGACCTCGAGCGGACCGAAATCGGGCCGGGTAGGCGTTCGCGCGGTGAACACCAAGGCGGTACTGCGCTACAAGTCCGTGCGTATGCCCAAGAGCGGGAAGCGGAACATCGCGCTGCCCAAGAAGTGGTCGCGAGTAGGACGCAAGGGCAAGGTGCGGGTGACCGTCCAGTTCCTGGGCAACATCTCTGTGCGACCCTCGAACAAGGCCAAGGTGACCCAGTACATCGGCAGACCGTTGAAGTAGGCCGTGCTGCTACACGAGCGGCCCCCCGGGCAATTGCCTGGGGGGCCGCTCGGTGTTTGAATCCTTGGACGAGTCGGTCGGCTGGGGCTGGTTCGGCCCGGCGGCGGCCCTGTTCGGCTACATCTCCTCGTGGCTATCCGGATCTCCGCCGAACAACCGACCGCCGGCCACACCGAGTCCCGAGATGGCGGCGACCTCGGCGTCGGTGAGTTCGAACCCGAAGATGTCGATGTTCTCGCGCTGTCGCTTCGGGTTGGCCGACTTCGGAATCGGCAGCGAACCGATCTGGACATGCCAACGCAGGATCACCTGACCCGGTGTCACGCCCAGTCGTTCGGCGGGAGCGGTGATGACCGGTTCGTCCAACGGGGCGCGCGCTTTGCCCATCGGACTCCACGCCTCGGTGACGATGCCCATGCCGGCGTTGACCGCGCGCATGTGTTCTTGCGGGAACCGGGGGTGCAACTCGATCTGGTTCACCGCCGGCGTGACGCCGGTGGCCTCGATGATCCGGTGCAGATGATCCTCGGTGAAGTTGGAGACGCCGATCGAGCGGACCAGACCCTGCTCGCGCAGATCGACCAACGCCTGCCACGCTTGCGTGTACTTGCCGACGCTCGGGTTGGGCCAGTGGATCAGGTGCAGGTCGATGTAGTCCAAGCCGAGGTGCTCCAGTGAACCCTTCACCGATGCGATCGCGTCGTCGTAACCGTGGTGACGGCCCGGCAACTTGCTCGTGATCTGCAACTGGTCGCGCGGGACTCCGGACCGCCGGATCGCCTCGCCCACCTCCGTCTCGTTGCCGTAGTTGAGCGCCGTGTCGATCAACCGGTACCCGGCGTCCAGGGCCGTGCCCACCGCCGCAACCCCCTCGTCGCCTTTTAGCGGGTAGGTCCCGAACCCGATCGCGGGCAGGCTGTTTCCGTCATTCAGCAAGTAGGTTGGGATGGTTTCGTTCATGGCCCCACTCTTCCAGGCATGACGGCCGGGACCAACTGGTGTTTGTCTTCGCCGACCTGCCGACCAGTCCTTGCAGCGACCGGATCAGGCTGACCGCACATGTGAGACCAGCCAATCGATGACGTTCGCGGTCACCTCATCGCAGTTGGTCTCGTTGAAGATCTCGTGCCGGGCCCCGTCGTAGACCTTCACAGTCACATCGGAGAGGCCGGCGTCTCGGTATCGCTGAGCCAGCAGGCCCACCAGCTCGCCGCCACCTGACAGCGGGTCGTTGCTGCCCGAGGTGACGAGCATGGGAAGGTCCGCGCGGATCCGGGCGAGCACCTCCGGGTCGGCCAGTTGCGCGGCGTGCGCGAACAGGGCGGGGACGGTCTCCGGCGGCGTGTCGAAGCCGCACCACGGATCGGCGACGTACTTGTCGACCTCAGCCTCATCGCGGCTGAGCCATTCGTAGCCGGTGCGGTGTTCGAAGCCGGCGTTGAAGGCCTCGAGGCCGACCGGGCCTTCGGACTGCGCCAGGTTTGCGGCCAGTACATCGAGTGCTGTCGAGCCCGACAGGACGACGCCGGCATAGAGGTCGGAGTGGTCGATGATCAGCGACTGCGCCGCGAACGAACCCATGGAGTGGGCGATGAGGAACAGCGGCAGGTCCGGGTGGTCGGCAGCGATCGACGCGCCGTACTGGGCCATGTCGGCGATGAGGCCGTCGAACCCGGCGTCACCGAAGTCACCCAACGCGCTCTGTCCCGTCACGCCGTGCCCCCGGTGGTCCGTCGCGTACGCGAGGAAGCCTGCTGCGTTGAGCGCCTGCGCGAGCCGGTCGTAGCGGGCGGCATGCTCGGCGAGACCGTGCGCGATCTGGACCGTCCCGATGACCGGTTCCCGCGCGCCGCCCCATGTGAACGTCGAGATCTGCGTGCCGTCGGCGGAAGAGACGAAGGAGGAGGATGTCGAAGCCATAGCCACATTGTTGTCCAAGGACAGCTCCGGAGTCACCCCACGCTCCCGGACTACCCCATCAGCCCGGAGGCCATCGCCGCGCCGAGTTCCCAGCAGGCTTGCAGATCCGGCTTGCCCGGTTCCCCCAACACTTCGACCGGGCGCTGGGCCAGTCGCCAGCCAAGTCCTTTCGTCACCGTGGCCACGGATCGCACGGCTCCCTCGAGGCCCTCATTGCCGTGGACGTAGAGCCCGTAGGCCGCACCGGCGGTTGCTCGGCGGGTCGGGTAGTAGATCTGGTCGAAGAAGTGCTTGAGCGCTCCCGACATGTACCCGATGTTCGCCGGGGTTCCCAGCAGGAATGCGTCGGCTGCCAGCACGTCGGAGGCGTTGGCGGACAGAGCCGGCCGCACCACGACGTCGACACCCTCGATGCCCTCCGCACGGGTGCCGGCCACGACGGCCTCGAGCATCCCTTCGAGGGCGGGGGAGACCGTGTGATGGACGATCAGCAGGGTCGTGGATTCCGGAGCCATGCAACGACGCTACGTGCTAGACGGACCGCATCGTGCACGGATCGCCGACCAGCCGTAGCCTTGGTCCTTCATCCATGCCGAGGAGTACACGTGGTTCGCCCCCACATCACCGTCGCCGCCCTACTCGTCAGTTCGTTTGCCATGGTGGGCTGCTCCTCGGCGACGGACTCCGCGAACCCGAGTCCCTCAGCGTCCGAAGGCGCCGCGACGCTGCCTGCCGGCACCGGTGCGGCATTCCAGCAGATCCTGGATGATGCCCGCAATAAGTTCGGATTCCCCGGCGCGCAAGCGGGCGTCTGGACCGAGGATGGCGAGTGGATCAGTGTCACAGGGGTTTCGGCGCAAGGCGGTGATCAGCCGCCCCAGCGTGACGATCACACCCGCATTGGCAGCATCACCAAGACGTTCACGTCCGCGGTCGTGCTGCGTCTGGCCGACCAGGGCACTGTCGGTCTCGACGACCCGATCGACAAGTACGTCCGAACTGGCCCGCACCGAGGCCTGCCGGGACTGCTCGGACCGGTGCCGCCTACACCACGCCAGCCCGCCCACTCAGCAGATCAGCGCTTCCTTGCGCGAGGTTAGAGAACGTTCACCGCGTTAGTCATCCCGGGCCGTGGCGTGCCGCTCGTTCAGGCGGGAAGATGCCGGGCGAAATCGCTCGCGTTAGAGAACGTGCACGAGGTTAGAGAAGCCACACGTGCGTTCTCTAACCTCGTGCACATTCTCTAACCTCGCGGCCCACTTCTGCGGCGACCGAGTACACGAGCCATTTTCGGACTAGAGAATCCACGCGTGGTTTCACTAACCTCGTGAACATTCTCAAACCTCGCGGACTATCACGTTGACCAAACTTCGCCAGGCTGCCGGCTCCATCGGTCGTGTCCGATCCCCGTTGGCGGCGGAGCGAGCATGACCACCAGCGGATCTTCGCGCATCGGCGGCCGCCTGCGTTTGGCTCAGCAACCGAGTCATTGCCAGACTTCCCCCATGCCCGAATTGCGGATCGGCGTCTCTGGCTGGAAGTACCCGAATTGGCGTGGCGACTTCTACCCTGCCGAACTGCGCCAGAACGACGAACTCCCCTACGTCGCACAGCGGCTGAACAGTGCGGAGATCAACGGTTCGTTCTACTCCCTACAGAAGCCGGAGCACTACAGCGCTTGGCACGACGCGACTCCGCCCGGATTCTGCTTCGCCGTCAAAGGGGGACGCTTCATCACCCATCTGAAGAAACTCACCGACCCGGGACCCGGGCTGGCCAACTTCTTCGCGTCCGGACCACTGGCACTGGCAGACAAACTCGGCCCGTTCCTATGGCAACTGCCCGAGTCGCTGCACTTCGACGAGGGCCGGCTGCGGGGCTTCCTCAGGCGCCTGCCCCACACCGCCGCCGAAGCCGCGACACAGGCGCAGGAGTGCGACCGCCGGATTGTGAAGCACCCCCACACGCCGGCACTCACCATGAAACTTCGGCACGCCTTGGAACTGCGGCACGAGTCCTACCGCGGATGCGCGGACCTGCTGCGAGAGTACGGCGTGGCGATGGTGGTGGCGGACACCGGCGGGAGGTTTCCAGCGTTCGACGAGGTGACCGCGGACTTCGTGTACGTCCGCCTGCACGGCCCGCACCAGCTGTACCACGGCTCCTACCAGCCGCACATCAATCGCTGGGCGGACCGGGTCAAGCAGTGGACCGACCGGGGGCTGGACGTCTACGTGTACTTCGACAACGATGCCGACGGGGCCGCGCCATTCGACGCAATGGCACTGGCGGAAGCGCTCGGCATCAGCCCGTGACCGTCAACGATGCACCGTGCGGCGCACCACCTTCGAACTGTTCCCCGCCCGATCCAGTGCTGCGACCTTGATGCGGTGCTTGCCGCGGGCCATCCGCAGCCGAACGGTCTTCACCTTCGCACCCTTCGCGCGGTACTGACGCGTCTTGTGGACGCGCTTGACAATGACCCGGTCGAGGGCCTTGTTGTCCCTGGCCTTCACCACGACCCGGCCCCGCGAACGGACCTTCACCTTCACGCGCGGACGTTTGCGGTCACCGAGCAGCACCTTCTGGGTCGCCCGCAGCTTCTTGGCCGACGGCTCCTTGGGCCACCTCTTCATGGGCAGCGCAACCCCCGCGGCGTCTCCCACCTGGCCGCCGTCGAACACGATGTGGTCCCAGTCGTTCCAGGACGACAACGTGGTCATGGAACCGTCGTTGTTGAGATCGGCACTCACCGTCTCAGCCGGCGTGCCGTCGCAGTCGAAGTCCACCGCGCCGACGACGGGTCCGGTCACCCACTGTCCACCGCAGCGCCACGTGGTCGTGTACCTCGACAGCAACGAGCCGTTGCCGCCGATGCCTGCGCTCTCCGACAGCGACGCCTCGTCCAGGTCGGGCAGCGTCTGCAGCACCTGCGGGAACATCGAGTAGTCGAAGACGCCGGCCGAGCCATCGCGAACAAGGCCGGAGAACTGGAACGCGTAGTTCATCACCGACAGGAAGTTCGGCTTACGGTTGACGTCGTCTCCGCCGCCGTGGTGTAGGCCGAGGTTGTGGCCGAGTTCGTGCATGAACGTGCCAGCCTGCTGCGCGGTCGTGCCGGAGCAGTCCAGGCCCGGCGTGCAAAAGGCGCCGAGTGAGACGACGAAGTCGCTGGCCGGGATGCCGCGCGAGATGCCGCTGGATGTCGTGCCGTTGTACTGGTGCGCGGACACCACCCAGTGGAAGATCGGCCGCCGTGCCCTCTTGAAAAGACTCGACTTCCCTGAGTCGACCCCTGACCAGACCCGCAGATTGTCAACATGCTTCAACTGCCCGGACTCGCTGCGCGTGCCCCAGGTCGTGGTTCCGGTCATGAGCGAGTCACTGCCGTTGTCGACGTGCAGGGCGATTCCCGAACGTCCGTCCGGATTGGCCACCGGCGCCGAGGCGAAGGCCCTGACCACCTGCTGGATCGCCGCGTCGTCCAGGTGGTGGTTGGTCATCCAGTCGACCTCGACGAACACATCCTTGTGGTAGGGGTCGGCGCCCATGGCCGGGAGGTTCACGTCGACCTTGCCGTCGCGGTCGTGGTCGTAGCCGCGGATCTCCCACCGGTCAGGCAGGGCGTCGCCGTCGGAGTCCGTGGTGGCGTCGAGGGGATCGAAGGCGAGCACCCGTTCCGAGAGATTGTCGGCGACATACACGACGCCGTAGTGGTTGACGGCCACGCCGACCGGGATGTCGAGCGTGCCCTGACCGAAGGCGGCCAGATACACGCCGCTGCGGCTGAACGCCTGAACGTCGTCGCGCTGGGAGTCCGCGACGTACACCGTGCCGTCGTCACCCACATCGATCGCACTCGGCGCCAGGAACTGCCCCTGACCGGACCCTTCGGCGTCCCAGATGCCCAGCAACTGGCCGGTGACCGAGAAACGCTGGACCCGGTGGTTGCCCTGCTCCGCGACGTACACATCACCGTCCGGTCCGACCGCGATTCCGGTGATCCACGAGAACTGTCCCGGACCGGAACCCGCGCCGCCCCACCCGCCGAGGAACTCGCCGTCGCGGGTGAAGTGCTGGATCAGGCCGTCTCCGAAATCGGCCACGTAGATGCTTCCGTCAGGGGCGGCCGCGATGTCGGTGGGGTCCTGGAACCGGCCCGGCGCCGTGCCAGTCCCTCCCCAGGAGCCACCCAGCACTCCGTCGGGGGTGAACCACTGGATCCGGTCGTTGCCCGAATCAGCCACATAGACCCGGGAGTCAGACCCGACCGCGATGTCGCGGGGCCCGCTGAACTGACCCGGCTGCGAGCTGCCCGCGGGACCAGGATTCCCCCACATGTTCTTGATCCCGCCCAGCGCCGTGAACAGTTGCACCCGCTGGTTGCCGCTCTCCACGGTGAAGACGGCCCCCCGCGATGACACGGCGAGTTCCTGGATGGCGTTGAACTCCCCCTCGCCGGAGCCCACTGATCCCCAGCCGAAGTCGAAGGCGTAGTCGTCGGCCGACGCCGGGCTCGTGGCCAGTCCCAGCATGGCCAACACCACGCCGAGCGCTCCGAGGCCACACACGAGCCTCCTCATGCCGATCACCCCCTCCGGCGCGACATGATCACTCGCTCCCAGTATGACTCCGGGGGCAACAGCAAGGGGGGCCGGAGGAATCCTCACTCCGGGCTACGAGTACTCCACCAAAGTGCCAGGACAAGGCACTCGACAGCGTCCCGTGGAAAGGTGACCGGGACATCGACCGGATGCTCGACGGCTGCAAGAAGGAGATCGAGGGCTGAGGCTGCGGCCCGTCGCGTTTGTTTCGGGCTGAGCGTTTGCGGGCGGCGGCCGGGCGGAAATCGCTGGCGTTCGTGGTCCCGTGCCGTGGCAGGCGGCCCGTTCAGGCGGGAAAATGCCGGGCGGAAATCGCTCACGTTAGTCATCCCGGGCTGTGGTCGGCCGCGGCGTTCAGGCGGGAAAATGCCGGGCGAAAACCGCTCACGTTAGAGAACGTGCACGAGGTTAGAGAAACCACACGTGCGTTCACTAACCTCGTGCACAATCTCTAACCTGGCGACCATTCTCTAACCTCGCGGCCAACTGCTGAGGCTGCCCAGCACACGAGCCGTTCTCGGACTGGGCCCGCCGACTCCAAGGACGAACCGGAACCCCTCCGGCATCCACCACGAACGAGGCGCGGTGTAACCCACCTAGCCCGCTGCGGGCAGCAGTTCCCCGATGAGCACCTCAACCCGGCGGCGGATCTCGTCGCGGATCGGACGCACCGACTCGAGGCCCTGGCCCGCCGGGTCGTCGAGGACCCAGTCCTCGTAGCGCTTGCCCGGGTAGATCGGACAGGTGTCGCCGCAGCCCATGGTGATCACGACATCGCTGTCCTGCACCGCCTGGGTGGTGAGAATCTTGGGCACCTCGGCGCTCATGTCGATGCCTTCTTCGGCCATCGCCGCCACGGCCGCGGGATTCACCGTGTCGGCCGGCGCCGAGCCCGCGGACCGTACTTCGATGCGCCCCTGGCCGAGGTGCGTCAAGTAGGCCGCGGCCATCTGGGACCGGCCGGCGTTGTGGACGCAGACGAACAGGACGCTGGGCTTGTCAGTCATGGGACTCCTCGTGGTGGACGGGATCGGGCAGATCGAGCGGCTCGGGAGTGATGCCGGGCCGCGGGTAGAAGAACTCGGTGAGGCCGGCGCCGATCGCAGCGCCGACGAATTGAGCGGCTATGAAGGGCAACACCGAGGCCGGCGCGATGCCGCTGAAACTGTCGGTGAAGGCCCGGCCGATGGTCACCGCGGGATTGGCGAATGAGGTCGACGCGGTGAAGAAGTAGGCGGCACCGATCCAGGCAGGCACCAATGCGGGACCCAGATGTCCTTTGCCGGTCCGCGTGAGCGCACCGATCAGCGCCAGCAGCCCGGCAGTGGCGACCACTTCTCCGAGCAGCACGCCGGCGCCTTCCCGCACATGGCCGGACGGATCCCACGCGGGCGCGCTGAACATCAGGTTGGCCAGCGCGACCCCACCCAAAGCGCCGGCAGTCTGAGCCGCAACGTACAGACCCGCCTCGCTGCCGGCAATCTCCCGCCGGACAGCGGCGACGGTGGTGACTGCGGGGTTGAAGTGTGCGCCCGAGATCGGCCCGAGGGTCCAGATCAGCACACCCAGGGCAGCAACCGTGGCGACCGCGTTGATCAGCAGGTCGAGGCCCAGATCGTCGCTCAGGTTCGTGGCCATGATCCCGGAGCCCACAACGGCCGCCACCAGCATGCCGGTGCCGATGGCTTCCGCGGCCACACGTTTGACAAGGGTCACGCGTGCAACTCTGCCTGCGCCGGAAGGATCTGTTCCAGCAGGGTCCGGACACGACGTTCGATGTCGTCGCGGACGACCCGCACCTCGGCGACGCTCATCCCAGCCGGGTCGGACACCTGCCAGTCCTCGTACCGAGTTCCCGGGAAGATCGGGCAACTGTCGCCGCAGCCCATGGTCACGACCACGTTGGCGGCCTGCACGACCTCATCCGTCCACGGCTTCGGAAACTCCCGGGAGATGTCGATGCCCCTCTCGGACATGGCTTCGATCGCAGCTGGATTGATCGTGCTCGCGGGTTCCGACCCACCGGACCACGCGATCGCCCGATCCCCCGCAAGTTGCTCGAAGAAGCCGAGCGCCATCTGGGATCTGCCGGCATTGTGCACGCAGAGGAACAACACAACCGGCCTGGTGTCGGAACTGCGACCCTCGACACGCGCCAGCGCCGTAAGTCGCTGAACGGCGAACCGCTCGGCCATCAGCGGAAGCCACTGACTCACAGAGGCTCTGTCCGCGAACTCTTCATACGAATGGTGCAGGAAACGCTCCAGCGTCTCTTTGGAGAAGATGCCGTCGAAGCGCTCCTGCAGGCGTCCAGCAGCGGTGTTCAGCGCCACCTGCTGGTCCAGGGTCAAACCCGTTCTATGAGACTTTGAGTTGCTCATGATTCCTCCGAAGTCACTGTTGGCGATATGTGGTCGACGCGATCCGTGATTGCATCAAGAGCCTCGAGGAAGGCTGATTCGGGCCTGCCCACCGGATCAGGAATCGACCAGTGCAGATGGGGCGTGTTCGCAAGTTCCTCGTCGGCGCTGTCGCACACCGTCACCAGCAGCGCTTCGCTGGGTCCGGACCGCAAAGGCTTGGGAACCGCCCCACGGAGGCTCAGACCTCGCCGACGGGCCGCCCTGCGCGCCAGAGGGTTCACCCGGTCAGCGGGGTGCGTTCCACCAGACTCAGCGGGCACATCACTGCGATCGCGCCACAACGCCTCGGCGAACTGGGACCGGGCCGAGTTGTGGGTGCACACGAACACGACCTTGTGCGCGGTCACGGCCGCTGGCTGCAAGGCGCGCCGTCCCGTGTCGGTCAACTGAAGGTACATCCGACGCCGATCAGCCTCCGACGGGCTGCGTCGCACGACACCGGCATCCACAAGGATGCCCGTGTGATGGGCCATGAGGTTCGACGGGACACCCAACTGCGCACTGAGCGAGACCGGGGTGCGGTCACTCATCATCAGGGCCTCGGCCACGGCGAGCCGGATCGGATCCCCCAGGGCCGAATGCACCTTGGCTCTGCGCTTCAACTCACTGTCCATTGACTCAATACTTATTGAGTTATTCGGGTAGGTCAAGGGTTTTCCCCAGATCCCCGTCAGCCGAGTCCCTTTGTCAGACCCTCGTACTAGCGTTCTAGACGAGGGAGGTGGTCATGACGATCACGGCGCAGTCCGCGAGTCCGGCCACGCTGCTCGTCGATTTGCGCGCGGCGGTGGTCGCGTTGCTGGCTGCGGATCCGGCCGAGTGGTGCCTGGACGAACTGCAGGACGCGATCCCGCTCCTGCATGAGGTGGCCAATCAGACCGCGGCGGTGCAGGCCCGGGTGCTCGCCTCCTTCGATGCCCGCGGTGGCGCGCAGATCGCCGGGGCGCGCGGCACCAGCGACTGGCTCGCACAGACGGTGCGGATCCCGTCTGGTCATGCGGGCTGGTGGGTGCACACCGCCCGGGCGCTACGCGACCAGCTCCCGGCAACCGCCGATGCGCTGGCCGACGGGCAGATCAGCCTCGACCATGTCCGGGTGATCCGGGCGGCCCGCCGCCAGCTGGGCGAGGTCTTCGACCGGGTCGAGGAGCAGGTCGCCGGGTTCGCGCGGGAACACTGTGTGCGGGACCTGCGCGGGTTCCTGGACCTGCTCATCCAGAACTACACCCCCGACCCCGACCACGACACCGAAACCGCCCGCCAGCGTCGCCGGGCGAAACTGTCCACCGGCCTGGACGGCTGGTGGCACCTGACCGGGTTCCTCGACCCCGCCACCGGCGCGGCGCTGGCCGCCGCCCTGGACATCTACGCCGAACCCACCGGACCTCATGATGACCGGTCGGCCGGCACCCGAAACGCCGACGCCCTGGCCGAAATCGCCACCCGTTCCCTGGACACCGTGGACCGGCCCACCGGGATCGGCCACATCACCCTCACCCTCACCCCCGACCAACTCCAGTCCGGGCTGGGGGTCCGCTGGCCGTGCGGGCTGCTGGCCTCCCGCACCGATGTCCGCACCGCGTCCTGCTCCGCCCACCTCACCTATCTGGTCGGCACCCCGGTCGACGACATCCACTGGAAACCGCTGGCGGTCGGGTTCGCCGAACGCTACGCCACCCGCGCCCAACGCGCCGCGCTGGCCGTGCGCGACGGGAACGGCTGCGTCCACCCGGGCTGCACCGTACCCGCCCACCGCTGCATCGCCCACCACATCCAGCACTGGGACCACGGCGGCCCCACCAACCTCAACAACCTCGTCCTCATCTGCGTCTACCACCACCGACGCATCCACCACGGACGCCTGAAAATCGCGCGCACGTCCGACGGCCGATGCACCACCACCAGCACCCGCGCACCACCATGACGAGGCAGGGTATACTTCAAGTGTGATTGAATCAATTTCAATCGAATCAAGGCCTGACTGGCCCGATACGGATCTGGCCGTGAGTCTCCTGCAGGCTGTCGCGGACCCCGTGCGGTATACCGTCCTGGCAAGACTGACGACCGGTACCGCATGTGTCTGCGAACTGCAGGAACACTTCGACATCGCGCCGAACCTGCTCAGTTACCACCTGAAGGTCCTGCGGGACAACGACCTGGTCACCACAGCCCGCCGGGGGCGCTGGGTGGACTATTCGCTGGCTCCGGGCGCCATGGGAAGGATCCGCCAAGCGCTACCAGGGGGTGATTGACGTGGCGACGCAGGTCCAATCAGCGCAGCCCACCTGGTGGCGCTGGGCCGGACTGGGCGGCGCCACGCTGACCTGGCTGCTGCTGTACCGGATCAACGCGCCGTTCTGGGACTGGCTGGTCTATGGCGTCTTCGGGCTCCCTCCGGAGAGCGCACTGGGTTCGAGTCTGCACTTCTTCGGCTACGACCTCGTCAAGATCGGCCTGCTGCTGGTCGGGATCATCTTCGTGGTGACGGTTCTGCGCTCCTTCATGTCGATCGAGCGCACCCGGGCCCTGCTCGGCGGACGACGCGAGGGCGTGGGCAACGTGATGGCCGCCGGGCTCGGCGTGATCACCCCCTTCTGCTCGTGCAGTGCCGTCCCCGCGTTCATCGGATTCGTCTCTGCGGGTGTGCCGATCGGCGTGACCATGAGTTTCCTGATCGCGAGTCCCCTGGTCAACGAGATCGCAATAGGCCTGCTGCTCGGGATGTTCGGCCTCGGGCCGACGCTGCTCTACATAGCCGCCGGTCTGACCATCGCCATCTTGGCGGGTTGGACCCTGGGCCGCCTGCACGCCGAACGGTGGGTCGAACCGTTCGTCTTCGAGACCAAGTTGCGAGGTGAGGTGATCGACGCCAGTACCGCCCTGACCTGGGACGACCGGATCACCATGGGTCGCGAAGAGGTGGTCACAATCCTGCGCAAGATCTGGCCGTACCTACTCGTCGGGATCGGCGTCGGCGCACTGATCCACGGGTGGGTGCCGACCGACTTCTTCACCACATACGCCAATGCCAGCAACCCGTTGGGAGTCATTGTCGCCGTCGGTCTGGGCATCCCCCTCTACTCGAATGCGGCCGGCGTCATGCCACTGGTGCAGTCCCTGTACGGGGCGGGTCTGCCGATGGGGACGCTGCTGGCCTTCATGATGAGCGTGGTCGCCCTGTCGCTGCCGGAGATGATCCTGCTGCGCCGGGTGCTCAAACCCCAGTTGATCGCCGCGTTCATTGCCGTCGTGGCCACCGGCATCATCATCGTCGGCTACGGCTTCAACCTGCTCCTCGCGTGAAAGGAACACACCATGGAGATCAAGATCCTCGGACCGGGATGTGCGAACTGCCACCGGCTCGAAGAACGGGCGAATGAGGCGGTGACTGCGCTGGGGCTCGAAGTGACGGTCCAGAAGGTGACCGACCCGGCCGAGATCGCCAGTTACGGCATCATGCGGACCCCCGGACTGGTGGTGGACGAGCAGGTCCTGGTCTCCGGGCGCGTGCCCAAGACCGACGAGATCGCCGGACTGCTCAGCCGAACAGCGCCCCCAGGTCGGCAAGCCGATCGGGATCCGCACTGAACCACGCCCACTGCCCCCTCTGCTCGCGATGGATCAGCCCCGCCTGGGTGAGGACCTTCAAGTGGTGGCTGACGGTGGGCTGGCTCAGGCCGACGGGCTCGGTGAGGTCGCAAGCGCACGCCTGTCCGGCTGACCGGATGAGTGACAACAGCTGCAGCCGGACCGGGTCCGCGACCGCCTTGAGAACACGGGCCAACTGCTCGGCATCGGCACGAGCCAACGGAACCGCCAGCCCCGCCTCGCAACAGGCGCTGATGTCCAGCACCGGCAACTGGGTTCCCATGACGACCTCCATATTGACAATCATCGATATATAGCTAATATCGATGTACATCAATATAGGAGGCAATCATGTCCAGGGTCCAACTCGCCTTGAACGTCGCGGACCTCGAGCAATCCGTTAACTTCTACAGCAAACTGCTCGGCGTGGCACCGCACAAGCGCCGCGAGGGCTATGCGAATTTCGCAGTCCAGGACCCGCCCCTGAAGATGGTCCTCATCGAGAATCCGGACGCCGCGGGAACCATCAACCATCTCGGCGTCGAGGTGGCTGACCCCAACGAGGTCCGAGTCGCGATCGACCGCCTCAACGCCCAGGACCTGGCCACGCGCGAGGAGATCGCAACGGTCTGCTGCTACGCGCAACAGGACAAGGTGTGGGTGGATGACCCGGAAGGGACGTCATGGGAGGTCTACACGGTCACCGACGACGATCCGGCGTCCGTGACCGTCGACGGATGCTGCACGCCGACGACACTCTCCCTGGCAGAGACTCCCACCGCCTGCTGCTGAGCGCCCTACCCGGACTTCTCCGCGAGCAGCGCGGCCTTGGCCTCGTCGAGCCGGGTCATCTCCGACTCGGGCAGCTCCGGGTACTCCAGATCGAGTCCTTTGATGGTCGTGGTGATGATGTCGGAGACCACGGCCCGCATCGCCCACTTGCGGTCGGCCGGAATCACGTACCACGGCGCCCATTCGGTACTCGTCGCGTTGATCGCCTCCTCGAACGCCGCCATGTAGTCGTCCCAATAGCCACGCTCCACGATGTCGCTCGAACTGAACTTCCAGTTCTTCTCCGGATGGTCGAGCCGTTCCAGGAAACGCTCCCGCTGCTCCTCCTTGGACACGTTGAGGAAGAACTTCAGGATCGTGGTGCCGCTACGGGCGAGGTGCTGCTCGAAGTTGTTGATGTCCTCATAGCGATGCGCCCAGATGTTCTTGTGGCGCGAGCCGGGCGGCAGATTCGCCTTCTCGAGGAACTCCGGGTGCACCTTCTGCACCAGCACCTCTTCGTAGTACGAGCGGTTGAAGATGCCGATCATGCCGCGGGCGGGCAGCGCGTTCGAATACCGCCACAGGAAGTCGTGCGACCACTCCACGGCACTGGGCACCTTGAACGAAGTCACCGCGCAACCCTGTGGATTCACCCCCGACATGACGTGCGAGATGGTGCCGTCCTTTCCGGCGGCGTCCATTGCCTGGAACACGATGAGCACGGCATGCCGGCCGTCGGCATACAGCAACTCCTGCGACTCCGCGAGCTCCACCTTGTTCTGGGCCAGCATCTCCTCGGCGCGCCCCTTGCGCTCGTCCTTGCTCAATCCACGTATCGGCTCCGGCAGCCAATCGGCGTGGTGGTGGGCGATCCGGAACTTCTCGCCCGCCTCGATCTTGAGCTGGTCCAGCGTGGACTTCGGCAGCGGCATGCCGGTCGTCTACTTCTCCGCGGCGGCCTTGAGCCGCTGCAGGGTCGTCTCGATGTTGCGCAAGTTGTGCGATCCTCGTGGACCGGGAATCATCACCCCGCCAGCCCACTTCATCGGCGCAGCAAGCGCTCCCCGACGGCGGTCCACCCAGGTCTCCGTCACCTCGCAGCCGTCCGGGGCCGCGGTGAACTCGTAGGTCCAGCGGGAGATCGGCGAGGGGCCGAAGTCGACGTCGAACTCGAACCGGCGACCAGGCACCGCGGCCAGAACGGTGCAGCGGGTGAACCACCGGAACACACCCTTGCGGTTCAGCCCCCAGAACTTGTCGCCCGCCTTCAGCTCGCTGGGATGACCGATCGTGCCTGTGGCCTCGGGCGACCATTCACCCATTCTCGAAACGTCGGCCACGAGGTCGTAGACAGCGTCCGGCGACGCCGCAATCGCGATGCTGGAGGTGGCCGTGCCTTCGGCGGTCAGTTGTTCCATGCGACTCAGCCTAGGGCTACACGCGAACCATGGTTTTACCCAGGTTCGCACCCGTGAAGAGGTCCTGCAGAGCGCTCGGGGCGGAGTCCAGCCCGTCGCGGACGTAGGTGCGGACCTGCAGTTTCCCCTCGGCCATCCACTGGCCCATCGCCTGCGAGGCCTCAGCCGCGCGGTCCAGGTGGTCGAGGATGATGAACCCCTTGAGCAGCGCCCGCCGAGGGATGGCGTTGACGATGTTGACGGGTCCGGGTGCCGGCGCCCCGGTGTCGTACTGCGAGATCGCCCCGCACAGGATGATCCGGGCGTGGTCGTTGATCCGGCCCAGCACTTCGTTCAGCGTCTCGCCGCCGACGTTGTCGAAGTACACGTCGATCCCCTTCGGGCATGTGCGCTTCAGTCCCGCCCGGACACCCTCAGCCCGATAGTCGATGCAGTCATCGAATCCGAGTTCGTCGACGACCCAGCGGCACTTCTCCGGTGACCCTGCCAGTCCGACGACTCGGGCGCCCTTGATCTTCGCGATCTGGCCGGCGATCGAGCCGACCCCACCGGCGGCCCCCGACACCACCACTGTCTCGCCCGGCTGCGGCTTGCCGATGTCCTCGAGGCCGACATACGCCGTAAGACCCGTGATCCCGAAGACGCTCAGCGCCTGTTCGTAGGTGACCCCTTCGGGGATCAGCACACCGCCGGTGAGCACCGCGTGGCTCTGCCAGCCCGGCATCCCGAACACCCGTGATCCGACCGGGAAACGATCGTTGCGGGACTCGACGACCTCACCGGCACCCGCGCTGCGGATCACCTCGCCTACGCCGATCTTCGGCAGGTAGGTGTCGTAGGACATCCAGCCCCGGATCGTCGGGTCGATCGACAAGTACTCGACGTTCATGAGGAACTCGCCGTCCTGCAACTCCGGCAGTTCGACCTCATCGGTACCGAAGTGGATGAGTTCCACCTTGTCCACGGGGCGGCTGGCAAGGGTGATCTGTCGAGTAGTGGTCATGCCTGCACGATACGTTGGAGCCGCCATGGATCTCAGCGTCGCGTTCGGTCTCGTCGTGGTCTTCGGCGCGGCCCTCGGTCTCGGAATCCGCAACCTGATGGGCGAACGCATCCGCTTGAACTGGTCCGAAGCGGTGCTCTCCGGGATTCTCGGCGCTGAGGGCGGGGCGCTGCTGGTGACTCTGCTTCGCGGCGGGTACGCGCGCGAGCACGCCCCCGCCGTCCTCCTCTGGTCGGCGGTCTCCACAGTGATCGTGATGCTGATCGTCGCCTACTTCACGCGGCAACCGCACACCACCGCCGCGGAACTGATCCAAGCCGGGGAGAGCGCACAGGTGGAGTTCAAGTCCACGGCCCGATGCAACCTGCACACTGGCCAGCGCGACGACAAGATCGAGATGGTGATCGCCAAGACCGTGGCCGCGATGGGCAATTCCGGCGGCGGGAACCTGTTGATCGGGGTCGATGACAAAGGTCGGCCGCGGGGCCTGGCCGAGGACCTCAAGTTCATGAAGTCGCCGGATCTCGACCGTTACGAACTGTGGATGCGCGACTTCCTCACCAAGACCCTCGGATCAACCGCCGCCGCGAGCGTAGGGGCAGAGTTCCCGGTCCTGGACGGTCAGGCGATCTGCCACTTGCGCATACAACCCGCCCGGCGGCCGGTGTTCCTTACCCCGGGCAAGGGTCAGGCGGCGCAGATGTGGGTCCGGGTCGGCAACTCCACCCGCCAGCTCGGCGTCGACGAGTCGCTGAGCTACGCCGCGGATCACTGGGGCCGGCGCCGGTTGCGGTGACCCGCTGCGCCCGTGCTGCGCAAACCGACGTTCCAGGCTCAGCGACCCGTGAACTTCGCGGGCCGCCGCTCGAGGAAACTGCGCACGCCTTCCGCGGCATCCTCCGAGACCATGATCGAGGCCAGCACCTCCTTCAGGTGGGCGCGGGCCGCCTCCTCGCCCAGATCGCGGGCGATCCGGGCGTTCGCCAGGGTCTCCTGCACACCCATCGGCGCCTGCTCGGAGATCGTCTGCGCAATGGCCAGTGCCCGGTCGAACTGCTCGCCGGGAGCAACCACCTCCTGCACCAGCCCGATCCGGTAAGCATCATCGGCACCGAACTCGTCGGCGGTGAGCAGGAAGCGCATGGCGTTGCCCCAGCCGAGCTGCTCGGTCGCCCGCAGCGTCGCCCCGCCGAACGGCAGGATGCCGCGCCCGATCTCCAACTGCCGGAACCGCACGTCGTCGGCGGCGATGACGATGTCGCTGGCGAGGGCCAACTCGATGCTCAAGGTGTAGGCGATCCCCTGCATCGCTACGACAACCGGCTTCGGAACCGGCGGCGCCCACATCCCGAACGGGTCGAACTGGTACTTGCCGGCCAACGCCGCCGGTCCCTGCTCGGCCACTGCGGCCCCCACTTCGGCGAGGTCCAACCCCGCACTGAAGTGATCGCCGTTCGCATGCACGACCCCGACCCGCAACTCGGGGTCAGTGCCCAGCCGCTCGTACGCGGCGCCGAACTGATCGATCAGTTCGAGGTCGAAGGCATTGCGCTTCTCCGGCCGGTTGATCCCGATCAGCAGTACATGTCCGCGCTGCTCCACATCCACCTTCATGATGCCTCCACTGATTCTGTGATGATCTCCCGCAAGACGGCCTCGTCGACCTTCCGCAGATCCTTGATGTACAGGCAGGACACGGAATGCGTGTGCGGACCGAGCCGGTCGAGCTGGTCCCGATGGCGGTCGAAGCCCTCCATGATGTAGACCGTGAGACTCGCCTTGCGCGGGGAGAAGCCGGTCTTGAACCATGAGTTGGTGCCCGTGGTGTTCGTGTATTGCTGCTCACCGAAGCCGACGATGCTGGTACCCCACATCACCGGGGGCTCGCCGGTGATCTCGGACATCATCTGGAGCATCCGCAGGCCGTCCTCACGGCGGCGCTGGTTGTCGATCCCGCTCAAGAACGCCACGGCGTCGCCGTCGTTGGCCCGGGTCTTGATCTGCCCCATGACCACTAACCTACGCTGAAACGGTGAAGCGTCCGACGGTCTTGCGGATTGCGTTCGCCGCAGCCGTGCTCGTGCAGTTCTGGGCGCTGTACGTGCCCCGTGCGCCGGGTGTGCCGACCGGACTCCCGCTGGACAAGCTCGTCCACCTCACGCTGTTCGCCGTCGTGACCTATCTCGGTCTTCGTGCCGGCATGCCAGTTCGCTGGCTCGCGCCACTGACGGTGCTGCAGGCGGCGGCCAGCGAGTTGGTCCAGCACTTCTACCTCCCGCAACGCGGCGGGGACTGGTGGGACTTCGCGGCCGACCTCGCGGGGATCGCCGTGGCGGTGTGGTGGGGACGGGGGCGGACTCACACGGGCAGCGGCCCTACTGGTCGCCCAACTTCCGCATCTCGTCAGAGATCTGCTGTTCAGTGACCGGCTTCTCGCCCGGGCCGAAGGCCGCCCACCCGGTGAAGAGCAGCGCGACACCCATCCCGAAGGCCGCCCACGCCGGCCAGTAGTACCCCGCGCCCGACAGAGCCCAGATCGCCGTCAGCATGATCATCACGATCACGAAGACGCCGAGGAGTCTCCAGAAGGCCCGCTTCTGGTTGATCCTCTTGATGGCCGCGGCCCGGATCTCCTCATTGCTCATGGGCAAAGCGTAGGCCAACGCGGGGGTGCGTCGCAGGTATCGCTATCTGACCTGCCAGGCCCGCAGTGTCATGCCCGCCTCCCGCAAGCGCTCCACCAACGCATCTCCCATTGCCGCAGCGGGGGTCAGCACCCCGCCCGGGCCATCGGTCGTCGCCAGGCACAGGCCCGACTCCGACAGCATCCTCGCAGTGGACGCATAGCCCGGGTCCCCCTTGCCGAGAACCTCCGCACCGAATACCCGGCCATCGGGCAACGTGCTGCGGAACTCGATCCGGAAACCGCCCTTCTCGCGGGCTTCAGGGCTGGGACCTTCCCCCGGTTCGGGCAGGAATCGTGAAGCCACAGCTTGCGCCGGGCCGAACGACAGCGCGAGCATCCCGCCGGTCGTGCCAGCCGCCAGCGCCGCCGCGCGGGCCCTGCCGCCCAGACCGGAGCCGGTGGCGACCACCTCCTTGTAGGTGAAGTCACGACCGTATGCGTAGCCGGACAGCATGTTCGACCGGCGCACGACCCGGGTGTTGATCCCCGCCATCAGGAAGGGCCCGGTCCACGAATCCAGGACGGGCTCGTAGCGCACCCACACCTGGTCGCCGTGGTCGGGACCCGACTGCCCAGGGGTCAGCGCGTAGGGGTCGGTCGTCACCTCACGCAAGGCCGGGTCCTGCTTGGCCGCCTCCACCTGCCCGATGCCGCTGGCCACTGTGCCACCACTGAACCCACCACTTGCCCACCGCACCGCCATAACGGTCTCGCCGAGTTCACCCTCGGCGGCTTCCTGCAGCAGGAAGACACCGAGGTCCGAGGGGACGGAGTCGAAGCCGCTTGCGTGGACGATGCGGGCGCCCGACTTCTTGGCCACCTTGTCGAAGCGCTCGATGCTCTCGCGCATAAAGAGCACCTCGCCGGCGAGGTCCGCGTAATCGGTGCCGGCTCTGGCACAGGCTTCGACCAGTGGCAGGCCGTACTTCGAATACGGTCCCACCGTCGTGACGATCGCCTTCGTCGACCTGGCCATCGCCTTGAGCGACTTCGGGTCGGACGCATCCGCGCTGATCAACGGCCAGTCGACCTCGAGTTCGTCACGGACCGTCTCGAGCTTCGCCTGGGATCGTCCGGCCAGTGCAATCTGCTCGGGGCCCCCGCGGTCGGCGAGGTATTCGGCCACCAACTTGCCCGTGAACCCGGTGGCGCCATAGACAACGAGGTCGTAGTCGGTCATGCCCCTACGGTATGGCGACGACCGGGCGGGCGAGAACGTGGTCGCTCTCCACGGAGTCCGCCACCCGGAAGGTGCGCTGGCCCACGATCTCGAACCCGAACTTGCGGTAGAAGCGGATCGCGCGCAGGTTCTGCTCGTTGGTGCCCAGCCAGATCCAGTCGTGTCCGTCGCGCACGCCCACATCCAGGCTCGCCCGCATCAGTGCGGAGGCTATGCCGCTGCCATGATCGGCGGCGTCCACGTAGATCCGCCGGACTTCCAGCGGTTCGGTCCAGGACGTCTCGATCGGGGGCGGCTCGGTGGTGAGCATGACGTAACCCCGGATGTCCGGCCCGTCCCCGGCGACCACGAGGAATTCCGCGGAGTCCATGTGCGCCCGGAAGCGATCGGCGTTGAGTTCGTCGGCGATGTGCGCTGCGATGGCCTCCGGCGGCGTGTGGTCGGGGCAGGCCAAAGGGAAGGTCCGGGCCGCGAGCCGCGCGATGGCCTCGGCATCGGCGGGGGTGGCTTCACGGACCTCGGGCACGCAGTCAACGCTAGCCCGCCTCCATCTGCTGGCCGTCACGTGCTCCTCGGGAACGGATTCCACGGTGCGAATCAGGACAAATGCCGCGAAAACACGGACTTCTGCTCCGACGTGCGCATTCTTCGGCCTGAGGATGGAGGGGCTACCGAGCCGCCAACTCCTTGCGGATCTGCTTGCCAACCGGGTCACCCTTCAGCACGAAGGCGGCCGGCGTGTCCAACGGGGCCGGCACCTCGACCGTCTGGTCGCCGTCGAACGACTCCCCGGTGAGCACGTTGATCCAGGTTCCCGGCGGGAAGGAGACGCTCACCATGTCCGCTCCTTCTGCCAGCACCGGTGCCACCAGCAGATGTTCACCGAGGAAGAACTGCAGCTCCGCGTCCGCCGCCGCGGTCTTCGGGAAGACCATCCAGGTCGGCCGCACCGCCGGCACCCCGGTGGCCACCGCCTCGTCGATCACCGTCTTGCGGTAGGGGTACAACGCTGCGTAGATCTTGGAGGCCTCGGCGAAAGCGGCGCGGGTCTCGGGCGTGTCGTAGACCTGCTGGTTGGCCGCCGGCCGGTTGCCTTCGTGAGTACGCATCATGACGCCGAAGGCCTGCATCTGCGCCCAGCGCTGGTTCAGCTCCGGCGGCCGTACATAGTTCTTGACCACGGCATTGACACTCGTGTAGCCGCCGATATCGCTGTGCCACAACGGCGATCCGGAAACGCCTCCGGACAGCATCCCGTAGACCGCGCTGGCCATGCCGTCCTGGTCCGCGTAGTCGACCATCTGGTCGCCGGCCCACATCATCGGCACCTGTTCGGCCGAGCCGAGGAACGCCGAGCGCATGAACGCCAGGCAATCCGGCTGGCCTGCCCGGTCACACCCCTGGCGCACGACCGAGGCCCACAGTTGCGGGTACTGGTTGTGCACCAACGCGGCGTCGCCGTCGAACAGTTTGGCGTCGAACGGCAGCGCCTCGCCGAAGTCGGCCATGAACCCGACCGCGCCGGTCCCGAGCACGTCGTCGGCGATCACATCCGCGTACCAGTCCACCGCGTCCGGGTTGGTGAAGTCCACCAGCACCGCGTCGAAACCGTTCTGATCCATCAGGTACGGCTGGCCGGACTGCGTCTGCACGGTATAGCCCTTGTCGACCGCTTCCTGGTAGAGGTTGCGGATCGAGGGGTCACCCTTGCCGGCCGGATCGACCAGCCACGGGTTGATGTAGGTCAGGACCTCGATGTCTTGGTAGTTCAGGTCGCGCACGAGCTTCTTCCAGCCCGGGTAGCGCTGCCTGTCCAACTGCCACGTCCACCAGAGCCGATCCCCGAAACCCGTGGTCCGCTTGCCGGTCCAGTCCTGCAACCAGACCCCGGAGATGCTGGTCCCCGCGTCCTGCATCTCCTTGACCACGGAACGCACCTTGTCGGTCCCGCCCTGCAGTCCGAGCACCGCTCCGTGCTGCACCCAGTCCACCAGCGGCGGGCGGGTCTTGCCGGCCTCCCGGGCAGTCACCACATCCGTGGGCGTGTCTGCCACGTAGACCTCGGCCGAGATCGTGGGGGCCCACGCCTCCAGACTGGCCTGTCCGTTGCGTGAGAAGTCCGCGATCGTGAAGGCGCTGCTGCCGGGGGCATCGCTGAACGTGAACGCCTTGCTCTCGCTGGTCAGGTACGAGGGCCACGCCGCATATGTGGTGGTGAGGTTCCCGCCGGCCTTCTGGGTGACGTCCGCCAGATAGGTCAGTGGCTGCTGGCCGCGTCCGATCCCCTGCTCGCGCGGCAGGATCGGTGTGATCGATCCGTTCAGATCCAACTGCCGGTACTGCTCCCCGAGGCCGTACACCTTCTCGCCGTTGGCTATGCCGGCGGTCAGTACGACACTGTCGACCCCCGGCACCTTCACGGTCATCTGCAGCGCGCGAGTGGTCGCTGTCTTGGGCACGGCCAGCAGCGTCATCCGGTAGTCCGCGGAACCACCCTCGCCTCGCAATGAACCGGTGATCTTGACCATCGGCCCCTTCTGCGTGACGGCGTCCACCGTCTGGTCCGGCATCACTGCCGAACGCTGCACGTCGGCCCAGAAGTAGCCGAGGTGCTCGCTGAAATCGACGGTTCCCTCGCCTGCGGACAGGAACGCGATCCCCGGTTGCGTCTGCCACGCGATCCGCCCGTTCTCGGTGATCCGCAGCGCGTTATCGGTGACCTCGACGTCGAAGTTGCCGGTACTCACTGTCGTGGGTGCGGCGGTCACGGTCAGACCGCCCGGCTGGATCGGGTCGAGGCTGTCCTTCGGGATCTTGGTCCAGAGGTAGACCCCGGCGGCGACCGCGAGCACCAGGAGCACCGCCACGACGATCAGGAACCACTTCAGCAGGCGCCACCAGAGCGGCTTCTTGGCGGGTCTCACCTGCACGTCACCGGCTGTACTCACGCAGTTAAACCTAGCCAAGGCCCGCCCGACACCAGTGACGCCTCGCCTCAGCGATTTGATGGTGGGTTGCGGGTCGTTCTCGCGGTGCTGGATTCCGGGTTCCGCGCAACGTCACGGTCGAGGGGTCGGGAACGCACTGGGGTTCGCGTTGGTCCCGCCGGTTCGCTTCCGCCCGTTCAGGCAGGAGAATGCCGGGCGGAAACCGCTCGCGTTAGAGAACGTGCACGAGGTTAGAGAAACCACACGTGCGTTCACTAACCTCGTGCACGACCTCTAACCTCGCGACCATTCTCTAACCTCGCGGCCCACTTCTGCGGCGACCGAGGACACCAGCCATTTTCGGACTAGAGAACGTGCACGAGGTTAGAGAAACCACACGTGCGTTCACTAACCTCGTGCACGACCTCTAACCTCGCGACCATTCCCTGCCGCTACCGAGCACACGCGCCGCTTTCGGACTGGGGCTATGGCGGCAAGGGGCTAACCAGAACCCGAACCGGAACGCGGCGACCCGGGCCGGGCCACTCATGCAGACCGGGGCACTCCCATGCACGTCCCACCGGCGCAAGCCCAGCGAGGCTAGGGCCGTGGGGCGTGTACAACCTCCCGGGTCACGGCGGTGCTGGCCACGCCGTCGGCGTCGACGGAGTAGAAGGACAGGCAGACCGGGCCGACGGGGACGTCGTACAGGTCCCACCGGGTGCCGTCCAGGAAACTCGCGATCGACCATCGCGAGTCGTCGTAGACGGTTGTGCACTGACCGGAACCAGAGACATCGACGTGCAGGTCGGCCCCGTCAGGTACCACTGCGTCCACCACGTAGTCCGCGTACTCGTCCGGGTACTCCACCAACGAGCGCACAATCGGCGCGGCCGGCGGTACCGGCGACCGGTCCACCAACTGACGCAAAGGCGCCGCGCCCTGGCCCCAGCGGTTCACGATGCGCACCTCGTAGCAGTAGATCCCGGTGTCCTCGGCCACGAAGGTGTCGTCGACCCACCGCTGCGCCTTGACTGCGACATTTGCGCCACCGAGCCGGGTGTCGGTGGCATCCCCCTGGCACCTGCTCGCCTCGTTAACCCCCACCTCGACGGTCGACCCCGCACGCACGCCTTTGGGGGCGGTCCAGGTCACCGTGAGCGGCGAGTCGGTGCTGTCACCGCCGCTGAAGCGGACGTCGCGCAACTGCGGTGGCTTCGCTTCATGCGCGCAGAACAACTTGGACTTACGGACTCTGCCGCCGTAGAGGTGCACTGCCCCGCGGGTGTCGTCTTTGGCGAGCCAGCGGCAGTTGTAGAGCCAGGGCTGCGCTGGTTCGCGGCAGTCCGTGGGCCATCCTGCCTCCATCAACTTGCAGCCTCCCGGCTTTACGTGATCCAGACCGAGGATGTGCCCGAACTCGTGGGCGATGAGCCTGCCCATATCGGCCCTGCCGTCCGCTCTCACCTTGCCGCGCACGAGGTGCACGTACGCACCGCGCTGGCGACCGATCGAGGCGTATCCCGCATAGCCGTGCGTGTCACCGAACCCGACGACGACCTGCGCCCTGGCGCGGCTCTTGACCTCCCGGAAGGAAACCCGGGCGCCAGAACGGTTCCAGGCCCGCGCCGCTGCGCGAAGACTCCAGTCGAAGGACTTGGGAAGGGTGTTGTAGTACCGGATCGTCTTACCCGGCCAGCGCGGCCCGGGAGCGTTGTAGGCCTGTGCCGGTTGTGCGATCACGCCCGCCGCGACAAGCAGGCCGACGCCGAGGACGACGGCGCGTCGCATGAACACTGGCTCACTGTAGTTCGATCGACAGGTGCGAGGCCACCGCTTGCCGTGCGCAGACTCACCCGCCGAGGAACGCCGCCAGCAGCTGGTCCGCGGCGACCGCCGGCGGCAGGTCTCCGGCCAGCACCGCCGCTTCGGCGTCCGCCAACTGGTCGGCCACCCTGCCCGAACTCCTGAACTCGTCGATCAGCCGGTCACCGATGAGAGCCCACATCCAGCCGATCTGCTGGCGCTGCCGACGGGCCTGGCGCTCCCCGGTCGCCGCCAGTTTGTCGCGATGGGCGACGATCTGCTCCCAGATCTTCGGCAGGCCCTGGTCGGTCAGAGCCGAGCAGGTGAGCACCGGCGGCGTCCAGTTGGGCGATGCCGGTGTCATGAGGTGGATGGCACGGCGGTAGTCGGCGGCCGCCAGCCTGGCGCGCTTGATGTTGTCCCCGTCGGCCTTGTTCACGGCGATCAGATCCGCCAGTTCCAGGACGCCGCGCTTGATCCCCTGCAACTCGTCCCCGGCGCCGGAGAGCATCAGGACGACGAAGACGTCCACCATCTCGGAGACCGTCGTCTCGCTCTGCCCGACCCCGACCGTCTCCACGATGACCACGTCGAACCCCGCGGCCTCGCACAAGAGGATCGACTCCCGGGTCGCCCGGGCCACACCGCCCAACGAACCGCTGGCAGGCGAGGGCCGGACGAATGCGTGCGGGTCGACCGCGAGCCGTTCCATGCGGGTCTTGTCGCCGAGGATCGCACCGCCGGTCCGGGTACTGCTCGGATCGACGGCCAGTACCGCGACCTTGTGCCCGTCGGCGGTGAGATTGGTGCCGAACTGATCGATGAACGTGGACTTGCCGACCCCCGGCACGCCCGTGAGACCTATGCGGTCGGCACCGCCGGAGTCGGGCATGAGCGCGGTGAGCAGGCCGGCGGCGGCCCGCCGGTGATCCGGTCTGCGGCTCTCGACCAGCGTGATGGCGCGGGCCAGCCACATGGTGTCCCCGGAACGCACCAGGTCGGCCAGTTCCTGGGTGCCGGGCAACGATTGCCTCATGACCCGAGCAGTTGCTCCATCAAGCCCTCTGCCGCCTCGGCGATCACGGTCCCCGGGGGGAAGATCGCGGCCGCCCCGGCCTCCCGGAGCGCGTCGAAGTCCCCCGGCGGGATGACGCCGCCGACGACGACGAGGATGTCGGGCCGGCCGAGGTCGGTGAGCGCCTGCCGCAGCAGCGGTACAAGTGTGAGGTGGCCGGCGGCCAATGAGGACGCCCCGACGATGTCGACGTCGTTCTCGACGGCTTGCCGGGCCACTTCCTCCGGCGTCTGGAACAGCGGGCCGATGTCCACGACGAAACCGAGATCCGCGAACGAGGAGGCGATCACCTTCTGGCCGCGGTCGTGCCCGTCCTGCCCCATCTTGGCGATCAGGATGCGCGGGCGGCGGCCTTCGCGTTCCTCGAACTGGGCGACGCTGTGCTGGACGGTGTCCACCTGTGCGTTGTGGTCGCCCATTTCCTGCCTGTACACCCCGGAGATCGAACGGATATCAGCCTTGTGCCGACCGTACACACGCTCGAGCGCCAGACTGATCTCCCCCACCGTGGCATGCACCCGGGCGGCCTTGACCGACAGGTCCAGCAGGTTGCCGCTGCCCTCCCTGGCCGCTGCCTCCAGTTCGGCCAGGGCGTGGTCCACGTCTACCTGGTTGCGCTCGGCCTTGAGCTTCTCGAGCTTCGCGAGTTGACCCGCCCGCACTGCGGCGTTATCGACCTTGAGGACCTCGATGTCCTCGGGGGTCTGCGGCCGGAACTTGTTGACCCCGATCACGGCTTGCCGGCCGGAGTCGATCCGGGCCTGAGTCCGGGCAGCGGCCTCCTCGATGCGCAGTTTCGGGATGCCCGCCTCGATCGCCTTGGCCATCCCGCCGAGTTCCTCGACCTCGGTGATGTGCGCCCACGCACGTTCGGCCAGTTGCCGGGTGAGCCGCTCGATGAAGTACGAGCCGCCCCACGGGTCGATGACGTCGGTGGTCCCCGACTCCTGCTGCAGGAACAACTGGGTGTTACGCGCGATCCGCGCTGAGAAGTCGGTAGGCAGAGCCAGCGCCTCGTCGAGGGCGTTCGTGTGCAGGCTCTGAGTGTGGCCCTGGGTGGCTGCCATCGCCTCGACGCAGGTGCGGATCACGTTGTTGAACACGTCCTGCGCCGTCAGGCTCCATCCTGAGGTCTGCGAGTGCGTGCGCAGCGACTGCGACTTCGGGTTCTGCGGATCGAACTGCCCGACCAGTTTGCTCCACAGCAGGCGGGCCGCCCGGAGTTTGGCGATCTCCATGTAGAAGTCCATCCCGATCGCCCAGAAGAAGGACAGCCGCGGGGCAAACGTATCGATGTCCATCCCGGTCGCCAGCCCCGCACGGAGGTACTCGACCCCGTCGGCCAGCGTGTAGGCCAGTTCCAGGTCGGCGGTCGCCCCGGCCTCCTGCATGTGGTAGCCGGAGATCGAGATGGAGTTGAACCGCGGCATCTTGTCGGAGGTGTAGGCGAAGATGTCCGAGATGATCCGCATCGACGGCGAAGGGGGATAGATGTAGGTATTACGAACCATGAACTCCTTGAGGATGTCGTTCTGGATGGTTCCGGTGAGTTTCTCGGCCGGCACGCCCTGCTCCTCGGCGGCCACGATGTACAGGGCCATGACCGGCAGCACCGCACCGTTCATCGTCATCGACACGCTCATCTTGTCCAGCGGGATGCCGTCGAACAGCACCCGCATGTCCAGGATGGAGTCGATCGCGACACCTGCCATGCCGACGTCGCCGGCCACGCGCGGATGGTCGGAGTCGTAGCCGCGGTGGGTGGCGAGGTCGAACGCGATGCTCAGGCCCTTCTGGCCCTGCGCGAGGTTGCGCCGGTAGAACGCATTGGAGTCCTCGGCGGTGGAGAACCCGGCGTACTGCCGGATCGTCCACGGCTGGTTGACGTACATCGTGGGATACGGCCCGCGCAGGTACGGCGGCAGGCCCGGGTAAGTCTGCAGGTGGTCGAGGCCGTCGAGGTCCTGCGCGCTGTACAACGGCGCGACATCGATTCCCTCGGGGGTCTCCCAGACCAGTTTGTCGGGGGTCGACCCGGTGGCTTCGGCGACGGCTTGCTCCCATGCGGAGCGGTCGGGATGCGGGCTGCGCGGCGGTAGGTCGATCCGCGTGAAGTCGGTCATCGTGCTGCCTCCGCTCGGGTCAGGACATCGAGGGCATCGACGCCGACGTGGATGTATTCGTCGACGCCGGGGTAGTCGCCCTTGCCGGCCAGGTACACCCGGCGGGCGCCGGCCTGCTTGAGGGCGGCAGCGGTGTCAGCGGCGAGGTCGGAGTAGACGGCGTCCGACGAGCAGATGCAGGCGATGTCGGCGCCGGAGGCCTTGAAGGCTGCCGCGGCGGTGGCGGCCTCTTCGTGCCCGGTGTCGGATACCGCCCGGACGCCACCTGCGCCGAAGAGGTTGGCGGCGAATGTGGCGCGCGCGGTGTGCATGGCGATCGGGCCGAGGTTGGCGAGGAAGACGGTCGCGTCACCGGCGTTCGCGCGCAGATCCTCATACCGCTGGGACAGCCTGCGCTGCGGCCACGGTGTGGCCTCGTGCTGGTGGCCCGTGAGCGGTACCGGCGGGCGATCGTCGGCGGGCGGCGCCGGCACTGGGTCTGGCCGCTGCTCGTCCAACAGGGGGAACTCGCTCACCCCGGTGATCGGCCGGCTGCGAGTGGCTATCTGGGAGTCCCGGCGCTCGGCGACAACGGCGATGTCGGTGCCGACCTCATCGATGGCATCGACCGGGCCGTCGGCGGCCTCGATGCGCTGGAAGAACTTCCAGGCCGCGGCCGCGAGTTGGTCTGTGAAGGACTCGACGTACCAACTGCCGCCGGCCGGGTCGAGCACGCGCCCGATCCCGGACTCGTCCTGCAGCAGCAGTTGGGTGTTCCGCGCCAGCCGGCGGCCAAGGTCGCCGGGCAGCCCGGCTGCGGAGTCGAACGGCGCGATGGTCACAGTGTCGGCCCCACCCACGACGGCACCCAAAGTCGCCGCGGTGCCGCGCAGGATGTTCACCCAGGGGTCCACGTCTGTCAGCCACCTGCGTGCGGACACCGCCACGATCTGCGCGCTGTCCAGCGGCTGCCCCAGGTTCTCCAGGACGGTGGCCCAGCCATGCCGCAACGCGCGGATCTTCGCGACTGTGGCGAAGACATCGACATCGGCAGTCACCTCCAGGGTGATCCGGGAGGCGGGGTTGTCCACCCCATCGTCGATAAGGGCTCGCAGGTAGAGCAGACCAACCGAAAGGATGTAGCCGATCTCCTGCGCCTCGCTGGCACCAGCATCGCTGGCGGGCGCGCCGGACGCCACGAAGGTCCGCAACCGCGGGGTGTTGGCGACGTCCATCCCCGCCATCATCTGTGCGTCCATGGGCACCTCGCCGGTGGTCACCAGCGTGCCGACGGGATCGAGCCCCAGCGACCCCGCAGGTTCGGCACCGTGGACGCCCCGGGCGGCCAGCAGTTCGCGGTACCACTGGGCCACCACCGCGCCGTGGGCGCCGCCGCGCAGGCTCACCGCCGCTGCGTCGAGCACCACGCCGTCCAGCACCTTCGCCAGGTCCTCGGGGCTGCGGATGCTCACACCCTCGCCGCCGCCGAGGTCGAGCAGCACCTCGACGCTCGTCGCGCCGTTGGTCAGATCCTGCAGGATCTGGGCGTTGGCGGTGGCGGGGTCGGGGTGAACGACGCGGGCGCGGATGTCCCACTGCCCGGCTTCTCGCGGGGCCGGCTGCGCGCCACGGGTCAGCGGATCGAAGCCGGGGAACCCGGACTCATCCTGATCAGTGGCGTAGGCGTCGTACAGCGGCTCGATGCGCAGTCCGTCCAGGGTCGTGGTGACCAGGGTCTTCTCGAAGTCCTTACCCTTGAGCACCTTGTCCACTGCGGCGAGCCACTGCTCGCGGGTGGGTGTGTAATCCGACGCAAGATCCAGGTTCTCGACCACGTCTCGAGGATAGTCCTAGCCGGGAGCCGCTCTGCCGACCCCGACCGAACACCCGAGGCATGGCAAATTTTCGTCGCTCTGAACGACAGATCTTTGCCACGCCCGGCAGACTTCTGCTCGACAGGCCGTCGAACCCCGAAGCGGCCAGCGACGTCGGGAAGCGGCCTTCCGCGCGACTCCAGTTCTCCTCGATGGAGCCGACCGCGGCGTATGACCCCGTGCTCCCGGCCGGAATCACGCGTACCGCAACAACACGTAAGGGATACAGATCGCGATCGACAGGGCGGCCGTCGGCAGCCCGTACTTGAGCCACTGCCCGAACGAGATGTGCAGCCCGTTCCTGGCCGCGATCCCGACCACGACCACGTTGGCGCTCGCGCCCACCAGGGTCGCATTGCCGCCGAGGTCTGCCCCCAGGGCCAACGCCCACCACAGGGCGCCGTCCTGGCCGAGCGCAGGGTTGCTCTGGATCAGCGATGCGACAACTGGTGACATCGCCGTGACGAAAGGGATGTTGTCGACGATGGCCGAGACCACCGCTGAGCCCACCAGCACGATCATCAGGGTCGGCACCACCTGCGACCCGGTGAGATCCGCCATTGCGGTCGCGAGCTTGTCCAGTGCCCCGACCTGGACCAACGCGCCGACCAGGATGAACAACCCCATGAAGAACAGCAGCGTCTCCCACTCGACGTCCTCGAGCAGTTCCGCGGGTCGGGCCGGCGAGAGCAGGATCATGATGCCCGCTCCCACGAGGGCCACCACCGAAGGCGTGACGCCGGTCTGACGCTGCAGCAGGAAGCCCAGGATGATGAAGCCCAGCACGATCCCGGTGCGCAGCAGCAGTTTCGGGTCGGTGATCGCCTCGCGCTCATCCAGAGCGTCCAGCGCCTCAGTGCCGGCCGTGGGCGCCGACAGCGCCTTCCGGAACAGGATCCTTGCCAGCAGCAGGAACGCAGCCAGCACCAGGAGCACCACCGGCAGCATGTGGATCAGGAAGTCCGTGAACGTCAGTCCGGCCCGGCTCGCGATGATGATGTTCGGCGGGTCACCTACCAGCGTTGCGGCACCACCGATGTTGGAGGCCAGCGCTTCAGCCATCAGGAAGGGGACCGCCGGCAGTTCGAGGCGGTCGCAGACCAGCAGCGTGACCGGTGCCACCAGCAAGATGGTCGTGACGTTGTCCAACAACGCCGACGCCGCGGCAGTCACGAGGACCAGCAACACCATCACCCGATACGGCCTGCCCTTGGCGAGTTTGGCCGACCGGATCGCCATGTACTCGAAGACACCCGTCCCTTTGAGCACGCCGACCACCAGCATCATCCCCAGCAGCAGGAAGATGACGTCCCAGTCCACTCCGGTTTCCGAGGAGTAGAAGGCCTCCTCCGAACTGACGATCCCGAGGCCCAGGACGATCGCCGCCCCGCCCAGCGACGCGGCGACCCGGTGGATGCGCTCGGTCGCGATCAGGACATACGCCCCCACGAAGACCGCAACGGCGATCCATGCGATCGCAGTCATGCCAGCACAGACCTGATGAGCTGGTTGACGGTGATCATGCCCAAGAGCACGCCTTCGTCGACGACTGCAACCAGGGGAACATGCGCGGCCGCCATGACCGCTGCGATCTCCACCAGGTTGGCCTCGCCGTCCACCACATGATCCGGACGGTTCTCGTCGCGCGACGGGTCCAGTGCCTTGGCCAGGTCCGCCAGTGTGCGCCCGGCTAGACGGGCCGCGATCGCATCCGCCGACGGCTCGTCCCACACCCGGCCGAGCGCGGCGTCGTCGATCACGTAGCGGGGCAAGGCCACCCGCAGCACCTGTGACGCGGGAACCACGACGAACGATTCGTCGACGGCGATCACCAGCCCCGGCTGGCCGGACTCCGCCAGCATCCGCAGGGCGTCGAGCGCCGGCGTGTCGAGCCTGATGACTTCCGTGGGTTGTGCCATATCCCGAGCCCGCATGGCCACAGTGTGCCAGCCGCGAGGAACAGAAGGGTCGGTCCGCTGGGACGGCACTGCCGGCAGCCCCATCCAAGTGACCCACGCGGCCGGGACAGCGGTCTACTGGCGCAAGTCATCCCGGGCCGTGGCCGGCCGCGGCGTTCGGGCCGGGCAATGCCGGGCGGAAACCGCTCGCGTTAGAGATCGTGCACGAGGTTAGAGAAGCCACACGTGTTTCCTCTAACCTCGTGCACGATCTCTAACCTCGCGACCATTCTCTAACCTCGCGGCCCGCTTCTTCTGGCGCGACCGAGTACACCACCCCCACCGGCGCTAGAATTGAAGTGACGGGAGCGCTCTCGTCAAGGCCCCCGCCCGACTCGTTCGGAGGTGGTTCAGATGTTCACCAAATCAGCCATCGTCGCCTCATGTGCGCTCGCACTGCTGGCACCCGCTCCGGCAGTCTGGGCCGGCTCCGACTCCACCGCGACCACCTCGTCGGTGGACCCTGCCACCGGGAAGATCGCCGGCTACACCTACGGCAAGTCCGAGGTGAACAGTTACCCCACGTGGTCCGGTGGGTTCATCTGGACGTGGTTCTTCTCCAGCCAGCACATCGGCTACGGACCCGGCACGCCTGTGGCCGGTGTCCCCTTCTACCTGCATGCCCACACCTCCGTTATCGCGCCACACAGTGTCACAGGCAACGTCCTGGTGACCATCGATCAGGATGCCGGTGGCCTCCCGCTGCGCTACGCACCGAGCGCCTCGATGCCGACGCGCTGCAGCCGCACCCAGTTCGACCCCGTCCAGGCCTCGGTGGAGATCCCCTGTCCGGCCTCGGTCAAGGTCGAAAACGGGCAGTTCGTCGTCAGCAACCTGGAACCGCTCGTGCCCGGTTTCGGCCTCGACATCGAATTCCCGGTCGTCGTGGACAACGCCACCTCGGGCACCGCGGCCATGACCGCGATGTGGGCGACCACCGATGTCTCGCTGTCCAACGACAACGTGCTGGCCACCGTCCCGGTCACCGTCGCGGTCAACCCCAACCCGCCGACGAATCCGGTCCTCAAGACCAAGTCGCTGCCCAAGAAGATGCGCAAGGCGAAGAAGGTCCACTCGACCACACCGAAGACCTGCACGGTCAAGAAGAAGAAGGTCGTCTTCCACAAGCACAAGGTGTGCAAGGTGGTCGGCAAGAAGAACGGCCACAAGGTCGAGGCGAAGGTGCGCTTCTGAATCACGCGTAGCGGCGCAGGGTAGGCTTCACGGGCCGGCCGACCAAGTGGGCCGAGACGCCATCGGACAGCGCCGCCGCGTAGACGGCTGCTGCGCCGTCCACGACCTCCACGGTCCGGTCGATGTCGGCTTCCGTGAGGGCGGCACTCACCACGAACGATGGCGCCAGCACTGAGCCCAGAAGCAGATTCTGTATGAACAGGGTTCGGTACTCCTGTGACGGCACTCCGTCGGGATCCCGCGTCACGAACACGAGGTTGGCATCGTGGCCCTGCACCTGCAGGTGATCCGCGATCCCCCACCGCGCGGCAACCTCCCGCACCCCGCGTGCCAGGCGGGCACCGCGGGCGGCCAGGGTCTCGATGACCGGCTGACTCTCGTAGACGTCCGCCACCGCGCACGCTGCGGCCAGCCCCACCGACTCGGCCCCGTGGGTGGTGGACAGCAGGAAGACCCGTTCGCCCCGCGTATCCAGGCCGCCGGCGCGCATGAACTCCCGCTTGCCCAGCAGCGCGGAGACCGCGTAGCCGTTTCCCATTGCTTTGCCGAACGTCGAAAGATCCGCAGTGATCCCGTACAACGTCTGGGCACCGCCGTTTGCCCACCGGAACCCGGTGATCATCTCATCGAAGATCAGCAGGCTGCCCGTCCGGTCGCACAGCGCACGCACCTCCTCGAGGTACCCCCTTGGCGGCGCGGCCGCCGTCGTCGGCTGCAGGATCACGCCAGCGATGCGTCCCGGGTGGGCGTCGAACAACGCGGCCAGGGCGGCCGGATCGCCGTACGGGAAGCCGACCGTGAGGTCACGGATCGCCTGTGGTATGCCGGCATCCATGGGTGTCGTCCCGATGAACCAGTCGTCGACGGAGAAGAAGGGCTGGTCCGAGCAGATCGCGATGAGGTCACGTCCCGTTGCCGCCCGGGCCAGGCGCACGGCCGCAGTCGTGGCGTCCGACCCGTTCTTGCAGAACTTGATCTGATCCGCGGCCGGCACCAGCGACAGGATCCGTTCGGCCGCCTCGAGTTCGAGCACCGAGGGGCGCGCGTAGTTGCAGCCCTGACCCAGCGCCGCCACGACGCGCTCGTTCACTTCCGGGTGGGCATGGCCCAGCGACACCGACCGAAGGCCGCTGCCGTACTCGATGTACTCGTTGCCATCGGCATCCCACACGTGGGCACCCTCGCCGCGCACGATCATCGGTGCCATGGCCTCCGGGTACTGGTCGGGGCCCTTGGCATAGGTGTGGGCCCCGCCGGGGACGAGGTCCTCCAGCCGGTCGGCGAGCATCCCGGATCTGTCAAATCGCACGGTCGAGGCCTCCCTGCACGAAGTACCGGGCGGCAGCGACTGAACTGCAACCCTCCCGCAGCCGACAGTAGAGTCAGACCGACTCCGCCGCAGGATGAGGGGCCAGAACGTGACACTGCATTGCCGCATCTGTGGGCACGAACTGACGCGCACGTTCGTGGATCTGGGCATGTCCCCGCCCTGCGAGGACCTCCTTTCGGCACAGCGTCTCAACGAGCCCGAGGTCTTCTACCCGGTGCACGTCCGGATCTGCGACTCCTGCCTGCTGGTACAACTTCCGAACGTGATCCCCGCGGAGGAGATCTTCACCGACTCGTACGCCTATTTCTCGTCGTTCTCCACGAGTTGGGTGGAGCACGCCCGCCGGTACAGCACCGAAATGATCGAGAGGCTCGGACTCGGTGCGTCGTCGATGGTGATGGAAGTGGGCAGCAACGACGGCTACCTCCTGCAACACTTCGTCGCCGCGGGAATCCCGGTTCTCGGCATCGATCCGGCCGGCGACACCGCCGACGCCGCGATCGCGAAGGGCATCCCTACAGAGAAGGTCTTCCTGGGAGCCCGAACGGCATCGGATCTCGTGCAGCGCCATGGACGCGCCGACCTGATCGTCGCGAACAACGTGTTCGCCCATGTCCCCGACCTGCACGATTTCGTGACCGGACTGGCGACGCTGCTGGCGCCGCAGGGCATGCTGACCCTGGAGTTCCCGCATCTGCAGCGGCTCATCGAACAGCGCCAGTACGACACGATCTACCACGAGCACTACTCCTACTACACCTTGCTGACCGCCCAGCGCGCTCTCGCGCTCAGCGACCTCGTCGTCGAGGACGTCACAGAACTGCCGTCGCACGGCGGATCCTTGCGGCTTCTGGTGCGCCATCGAGAGGTGGCCGGACCGGCCAGCGAGGAGGTCGCCGGGGTGCTGGATCGGGAGGCGGATGCCGGCCTGCACTCCGTGGAGGGGTACGCGGGATTCGCGCAACAGGTCAGCACGGTGAAGGCCGATCTGCTGGAGTTCCTGATCGCGGTCAAGCGGGAGGGACGTTCGGTGGCCGGGTACGGCGCCCCCGGCAAGGGCAACACCCTGCTCAACCACTGCGGCGTACGCACCGACCTCCTACCGTACACCGTGGACATGAACCCCGGCAAGCACGGGATGTTCCTGCCGGGCTCGCTCATCCCGATCCACCCCCCGAGCAGGATCGCCGAGACTGAACCGGACTACGTCCTCATCCTGCCCTGGAACCTGCGCAAGGAGATCGGCGAGCAGTTGCGCTACGCGCGTGAGTGGGGAGCCCGGTTCGTCACCGCGATCCCGGAATTGGATGTGTGGTGATGAAGGTCGTGCTCTTCTGCGGAGGCTACGGAATGCGCATGCGCGACGGCGTCACCGATCTACCCAAGCCGATGATCCCGCTGGGCGACCGGCCACTGCTGTGGCACGTGATGCGCTACTACGCCCACTTCGGTCACAAGGACTTCATCCTCTGTCTGGGATTCGGCGCCCGGCACATCAAGGACTACTTCCTGGACTACCGGGAGACGGCCTCGAACGACTTCGTCATGCGAGGTGGGTCCCGCTCCGTCGAGCTGCTCGGCCGGGACGTCCACGACTGGACGATCACATTCGTCGACACCGGCCGAGACACAGCGATCGGCGAGCGACTGCGCAGGGCGGCCGGGTTCCTCCAACAGGATGATTTGTTCCTGGCGAACTACGCCGACGTCCTCACCGACGCACCCCTGGACGTCATGGTCGAGGACTTGCGCAACAGCCCGGACGCTCTGGCCACGCTGTTGGCGGTGCGACCCCAGTCGGCATTCCACGTCTTGGATCTCCAGGACGGGGACTACGTCACCGACATCCACCAGGTCTCCGACCTGCCCATTCGCGAGAACGGCGGGTACTTCGTCTTCCGCCGCGAGATCATCGACCACATCGAGCCGGGCGACGACCTGGTGGGCGACGTCCTGTCGAGACTCTCCGAACAGCGCCGGGTGAAAGCCTTCCAGCACGACGGGTTCTGGCAGCCCGCCGACACGGTGAAGGAACGCGTCCTGCTCGAGCAGATGTACCAACGCGGCGAACGGCCATGGGCACCATGGAACAACAACCATGTGGAGGGCCCGTGATCCCCTTGTCGCTGGCCAAGCGCAATCTCAGGGTGCTGGCGGTGGGTGCGCATTCAGACGACCTGGAGATCGGCGCAGGGGGGACGCTGCTGCGCCTCGACCAGCACGTGTCGGGGCTGCAGGTGCGTTGCGTGGTTCTAACGGCCGATGGCGAACGTGCCGCGGAGGCCCGGGCGAGCGCCGCCGCCTTCCTGCCCAGCGCGCACCTGGACTTCAGCGCACACGCGCTGCGCGACGGGTACCTGCCGGTGCAGTGGGACCGGGTCAAGGAGATCCTCACGAAGGCCGCCGAGTTCAGCCCCGACGTCATCCTCTGTCCCGGCGTCGCCGACGCACACCAGGACCACCGGACAGTCGCCCAGATCGTCCCGACGGTGTTCCGGGACCACCTCGTCCTGCAGTACGAGATCATCAAGTGGGACGGCGATCTCGGCGCCGGCCGGCCCACCCACTACGTACCCCTGACCGAGGAGATCATGGCCCGCAAGTGCCACCTCCTAGCCGAGCACTTCGCGACCCAGCGCGACAAGGACTGGTTCGGCGAGGACACCTTCCGTGCTCTGGGGAGGCTGCGGGGGGTGGAATGCCGTGCAGCCTTCGCTGAGGCATTCACCGTGCCGAAAGCCCTCATCGACTTCGGCCAGCCGGATGGGAGGGAACGCCCATGAGAGTGCTGCTCACAGGCCACCAGGGATACCTCGGCACCGTGATGCGCCAGACGCTGTCCGACGCCGGTCACGACGTCGTGGGCCTGGACACGGGCTTCTTCGCCGACTGCCTGCTGGGTCCGGCCGTGGACGACGGCCCCACCATCGTGTGCGACCTGCGGGAGGTCGCGGCGGAGCATGTGCGCGGATTCGACGCCGTGATCCACCTCGCGGCGCTGTCCAACGACCCCTTGGGCAATCTCGCGCCGCAGATCACCTACAGCATCAATCACCACGCCAGCGTGCGGCTCGCGCAGGTGGCGAAGGCGGCGGGCGTCAAGCGGTTCCTTTACTCCTCCACCTGCTCGGTGTACGGGTCCGCCGGCGGCGACGCACTGGTCGGGGAGGACGCACCCCTGGACCCCATCACGCCGTACGCGATCAGCAAGGTGCGAGTCGAGGCGGATCTGCACGCCCTGGCCGACGACGATTTCAGTCCCGTGTCCCTGCGCAACGCCACGGCCTTCGGCTTCTCACCGCGCTTACGGGCCGACATCGTCCTCAACAACCTCGTCGGACTGGCCCTGCTGACCGGGGAGGTCAGGGTGCTCTCCGACGGCACCCCGTGGCGCCCGCTCGTCCATGCCCAGGATGTGGCATCGGCGTTCCTGGCCGCACTGGAAGCCGACCGTGCGGTCATCCACGACCAGGCGTTCAACGTGGGCTCGGACTCGCAGAACCTGAGGGTCAGCCAGATCGCGGACCTGGTGGCGGACGCCGTGCCCGGCAGCCGGGTCAACATCACGGGGGAAGCAGGCAATGACCCCCGCTCGTACCGGGTCGACTTCGCCAAGATCACAGATGCGCTTCCGGCCTACGCGCCGAGCTGGACCACCGCTGCCGGCGCCGCGGAACTGTACGACTCGTACCGCCGGTGGGGCCTGGACCAGCGCAGTTTCGACCACGTGTTCACCCGGCTGCCGCACCTGCGCGACCTGGAGCGACAGGGCCGGATCGACCACGAACTGCGCTGGGTGTGAGGCGTCAGTCGAGCAAGTCCAGGACTGCCTGAAGGGTGGAACCCCGCCGGTCGCGCTCGCTGACCACCGTGACGGGCGCCGGCCACGCGACCCCGGCCTGCGGATCGTCGAAGGCGATGGTGAGGTCCTCGGCCGGATCGTGCTCCGCGTCGATGCGATAGCACACGTCGGCTTGATCGGAGATCGCCTGCCAGCCGTGTGCGCACCCCCGCGGGACGAACAAGACAACGTTGTCGACGTCGTCGAGGTCGAAACCGCGCCACTGCCGGAACGTCGGCGACGAGCGCCGCAGATCCAGGACGACATCCCAGATCCGCCCCCGGGCACATCGCACGAGTTTCCCCTCGCCACCCCCCGATCGCAGGTGCAGTCCGCGCACCACGCCCTGCCGGCTGCGCGACTGGCTGTCCTGGACGAACTCGGGCAGTCCCGCCTGCGCGGCCACGGCGCGGTCCCAGGTCCGGGTGAAGTACCCGCGTTCGTCGCGATGGACCACGGGGTGGAACGTCAGCACTCCCGGTAGATCGTGCTCGACGACACGCATGCTGGGACCTCCTTCATGATTGACTGTTGCCATGCCCAGCGCGAACGGCTCTTCGTGTCGTTCCTGCCACTCAACTCTAGTGACCACGCTGATCGACTTCGGCCCGCAACCGCCGTCGGACCTGTTCCCCCTCACCGACGATCCCGGACCGGATCCGTCCTGGCCGCTTGCCCTGGGGCAATGCCGTCGCTGCTTCTTGCTCCAACTGGTCGGGCGGGATGTGCCGGTTCCCGAAGTTCCCCTCGCCGTGGAGTCGGAGACCTCCAAACGACATGCCAAGGAATCCGCGCACCTCATCGTGTCCGATCTGAGCCTGCCGCGAGGAGCCACCTTCGCCGAGTTCGACAGTGCCCACGGTGGCTCCTGGGCGTTCGCGATGCAGGATCTCGGCATGCACCTGCAGCCTGCGGGACCTGTCGATGTGGTGGTCGATGTGCAGGGTCTGATCCACGACAGCGACCTCGACGACGCCCTCGCCACAAGAGTGGCGCGCATGGGCCAGGCCGGACATCTGGTCATCGAGTTCCACCACGGCCTCGAGCTCGTGCGCCACCAACAGTTCGACGCCATCCGGCACGGGCACCCGGTATATCTGACCCTCACAGCCCTGCAGCCGGCGCTCGCTCGGCACGGACTGCACATGCAGCGTGCGAGACCGTCAGACGTGTACGGCGGGAGCCTGATCCTCACTGCCGGACGGGAGGACAACGCTGATTCCTCGATCGCCGCCATCCTGACTGCCGAAGCGGAGGCGGGCCTGAGCGACCCGGACCGTCTACGGCACCTCGACGACGCCCTGTGGACATCAGCACGCGCATTGCACACCTGGCTGTCCGACCGCGCGGCATCCGGGCGCCGGACCCTCGGCTACGGGGCGCCGTCCAAGGCACCGGTTCTGCTGAACCTGGCCCGCGTGGGACCCGAACTGCTGGAGTTCACCGTTGACCTGTCCGAGGCCAAGCAAGGCCACCGGATGCCGATCACGCGGATCCCGATCCGGTCGCCGCAGGAGTTGGTGGATGCCGACCCGGACGACGTCCTGATCTTCACCTGGGACATCGCCGAGGAGGTCCGCGGGTACTTGCGGGACTTGGGGATCGGGGACGTCGAGTACTTCACGCCGCTTCCCGTTCCCACCCGGCTACCCTGACGTCCTGCCCTCCAACTGGTCGGCGCGTGCCGCCAGCGCCCTGATCCGCCGGTCGATCATGTCCGGCACTGGCACCCCCGCGTCCTGCGCGATCGTCCGCAGGAGGTGGGCGAAGTCGCAGGTGCGCAAGGCTCGCGCCTGATGCGTGGTGGCGACGGTCGTGGCGAAGCGCTCGTCACGCATCATCCGCTCGACGCCCTCGGGGACATGCTCCTGCCCGATGTCCATCGGGATCAGGCCGGGCAGTCCGGCGAAGGACCGTTCGAACTCGGGGGCGGGCGGGCATTCGCCGAGCAGAGCGCAGCCGGCTGCCAGGCCCTCGTAGAACCGCAGGCCCACCTCCCGGGCGCCCTGTGTCCTGGCATCGTCGCCGTACCCGGCCCGGTTGGCCACCCAGATGGCGGACCGCTGCAGCAACTGGCCGTTCTGATCGAGGTGCTCACGGTATGACGTCAGGGCTCCGGGAGCGGTCGCGTCGTAGAAATACCACCGTCGGGTGGCATCCGCCCACTGCGCAATGGCGCGGTGCTGGGCCGGGTCGCGCCGACCCAGACTCGTCACGGCGACCGGGCGCGGGCCCGGGCGGCCCGAGAACGCGGGCAGGTCGACCGTTTGTGGCACGAACCGGACATCCGCCCGCAGGCGAGACCGCAGCGGTTCCAGAGAGGTCTCCAGGACGGTGTAGACGATGTCGAACTGGTCGAGCACTCCGCGGGCCAGCGGTTCGAACACCGGGTGGAGCAGGTCCTGCGGCCAGACCTCGTTCTGGACCAGCACCTGGGTGGTGGCCAGCCTTGGGAAGCTGCGCAGGCCCTCCAGCGTGGCCGTCTGCCACAAGTCCATGTCGAACAGCATCATGAGGTCGTACCGCACGCCCGGAGGTGGCTCGGGCTGCAGTCGGTAGGAGGGTACCCCCGCATGCGCACCCCAGCGGCGCAGCCGACCCCGGTCCGCCAATTCCCGCCGGATTGCCCCTGGCAGCGGCTCAAGGCGATACACATCGGCGCCGAAGGCCTCCTGGGCCAAGGCCTCCGTCGCAATGACCGGAGCCATCCAGTGAGTCGGTTCCAGGCCGCTCACGCTGACGAGCGCGGTCTTGAGTTGCGCCACGGTTCACCTCCAGACCAGGCCGGACACTACCAGGAGGCTCAGACCCTATCGCGTCAGCCACTCCACGATGTCCGCGCCGAACTGCGATTGCGCCCGGTCGAAGCCGTCGGCCATCAGCGCTGCGGCCTGCTCGGCGTAACGGCGCCCGGTCGCACCCCATTCGTCCTCGACCCAGCGCGAGAAGAAGTACGCCTCCCGCTCGTGCTCGGTATGCCTCGGCGACTGCCTGGCGACCGTTCCCAACGCAGCCACCAGTGCGTCGATCCCCTCGCCGGTACGGGCGCTGGTCCGGTAGATCGGCGGCTGCTCCTCGTCGAACGGCCGGGCCAGGGAAAGCGAGGACCGCAGTTGGTAGTACGACATGGCAGCGGCCGGGTCGTCGCACTTGTTGAGGATGAACGAGTCCGGGATCTCGATGATGCCGGCCTTGAGGAACTGGATCTCGTCGCCACCCAGGGGTTGCATGACCAGATAGACGTGGTCAGCCAGGTAGCGGATGTCCAGTTCGCTCTGCCCGATCCCCACGGTCTCCACGAGCACCAGGTCGAACAGGCGCTTGAGCAGCCGGGAGACCTGGAACGTGGTCGGTGCCAGCCCGCCGAGTTCGGCGGCGTTGGACTGGCTGCGGAAGTACGCGCGTTTCTCCCCGGTCGCGAACCGGGTACGGGTGCGGTCGCCCAGCAGCGCGCCGCCGGACACATGGCTCGCAGGGTCCACCGCGAGCACGGCCACCGACAGGTCCTCATCCGCGGCGAGCAGTTGCGGAACGAGCCTCGCCACCAGGCTGCTCTTACCGGCCCCCGGCGTCCCGGTGATCCCGATCACCGCGGCCGAGCGTTCCGGCAGCAGGTCCAGCACCTCCGCGCGTGCGGCAGCGGCCGCCGGCCGGGTGTCCTCGAACAGTGCGACCAGTTTCGCCACCGCGTGCTTGTTGAGCTCCTTCGCGCGGGCGACCGTTTCGGCCAGGGTCATCGGCTTTCGAGAATCTCGACGATCGACTCCATGATGTCCATCAGTTCGTAGTCCGCCGGCGTGAAGACACGCTTGATCCCCATCGACTCGAGCTCGGCCACATCGGACGGCGGGATGATCCCCCCGACCACCACCGCGATGTCCTCGTCGGCGCCCTGCTCGCGCAGGCCCTCCAGGATCTGCTTGGCCAGGTCGATGTGTGACCCGGACAACACCGACGCGCCGATCACGTCCGCGCCCTCCTCGACCGCCGACTGCACGATCTCGTCCGGGCTCAGCCGGATGCCGGAGTAGATCACGTCGAACCCGACGTGCCGGGCCGACACGGCAATGACTTCGGCGCCGTTGGAGTGACCGTCCAGGCCGGGCTTGCCGACCACGACCCGCGGCCGGTGGCCCATCTTGTCGGCAAGGACGTTGATCCGCCCGCGCAGCACCTCGACCCGGTCGCCGGACAGACCGAGTTGCTGGCCCTCGATGCCGGTCGCCGGCCGGTACTCGCCGAACACCTCGCGCAGCGCACCGGCCCATTCGCCGGTGGTGACCCGGGCCAAGGCGCATTCGATGCTGGGCTCCATCAGGCTGCTGCCGTCACGGGCGGCCGCCTTCAGCGCCTCAAGTGCTGCTTGCGCCCGGGCACTGTCGCGGTTGGCGCGGACCTGCTCCAGCCCGGCGATGATCTGCTCGGCGGCCTTCTCGTCGACCTTGAAGATCCCGCCGTCGTCGCCTGCGGTCAGCGGTGAGGGCAGGCCCTCAGTCCACTTGTTCAACCCGACCACGATCTTCTCGCCGGAGTTGATCTCGCTCATCCGCTCGGACATGGACCGCACCAGGGCGGTCTTCATGTAGCCGGTCTCGATCGCCGGGATCACCCCGCCCATGCCCAGGATCGTCTCGATCTCGGCGGTCGCCTCCTCGATCAGCGCGTTCACCTTCGACTCCACCACCGGGCTGCCGTCGAACAGGTCGGGATATTCCAGCAGGTCGGTCTCGTACGCGAGGATCTGCTGCAGGCGCAGCGACCATTGCTGATCCCACGGCCGCGGCAGCGACATCGCCTCGTTCCAGGCCGGCAGTTGCAGTGCCCGGCAGCGGGCGTTGCGGCTCAGCGTCACGCCGAGCGCCTCGAGGATGATCCGCCAGGCGTTGTTCTCCGGCTGCGCCTCGGTCAGACCGAGGCTGTTGACCTGCACGCCGTAGCGGAAGCGGCGGTACTTCTCGTTCTTCACCCCGAACCGGTCGGCGGTGTAGGTGTCCCACATCTGCCCGAACGCCCGCATCTTCGACATCTCCTCGATGAACCGGATGCCCGCGTTGACGAAGAAGCTGATGCGGCCCACGGCCCGCTCGAACTGCTCGTCGTCGAAATGCCCGCGCTCCTTGAGCAGGTCCAGCAGGCTGATCGCGTTGGCCAGCGCGAACGCGAGTTCCTGCACGGGCGTGGCGCCGGCTTCCTGCAGGTGGTACGAGCAGATGTTCGATGCGTTCCACTTGGGGATGGCTTCCAGGCAGTACTCGTACATCTCCGCGATCAGGCGCATCGAGGCCTCCGGCGGGAAGATGTAGGTCCCGCGGGCCAGGTACTCCTTGATCAGGTCGTTCTGGGTCGTGCCCTGCAGTTTCGACTCGTCCTCGCCGCGCTCCCGGGCCAGCGCCACATACAGAGCGAGCAGCCACATCGCCGTGCCGTTGATGGTCATCGACGTGTTCATCTTCTCCAGCGGGATGCCGTCGAAGAGCACGTGGAAGTCGTCGAGGGAGTTGATCGGCACACCCACCTTGCCCACTTCGGGGCGCGCGATGGGATCGTCGGAGTCGTACCCGCACTGGGTCGGCAGGTCGAACGCGATGCTCAGCCCGGTCTGCCCCTTCTCCAGGTTGGAGCGGTACAACTCGTTGGAGGCTTTGGCACTGGAGTGGCCCGCGTAGGTCCGGATGATCCACGGGCGGTCGGGTTCGTCGAGTTCGTGCGCTGGCGTGCTCATACTTCATTATCCGCACGCGGGTAGAGGACCGCCCCCGGCCCTCTACTCACTTCTCGGCCAGCGCGGCGTACTCCTCGTCGGTCAGCAGCCGGGAGCGGATCAGGAAGCGGAAGCCGGTCGGGGCCTCCAGCGAGAACCCGGCGCCCCTGCCGGGAACCAGGTCGATGGTCAGGTGAGTGTGCTTCCAGTACTCATACTGGCCGCTGGACATATAGACGGGGACCTCCCCTACACCGTCGACGTCGAGCACTCCCCACAGCACGTCGGCACCCTCGCTTACGAGGAACTCACCCTGCGGGTAGCACATGGGGGAACTGCCGTCGCAGCAGCCGCCGGACTGGTGGAACATCAGGGGCCCGTTGTCACCGGAGAGGCGACGGATCATGTCCGCCGCCTCCTCGGTGACATCGACTCGACTCGGCATTTAGAAGAAGCCGAGCTTCTGGGGGGAGTAGCTCACCAGCAGGTTCTTGGTCTGCTGGTAGTGCTCGAGCATCCGCAGGTGGTTCTCCCGCCCGATGCCCGACCCCTTGTACCCGCCGAACGCCGCGTGCGCCGGGTAGGCGTGGTAGCAGTTGGTCCACACCCGGCCGGCCTGGATGGTGCGGCCGGCGCGGTAGGCGGTGTTGATGTTGCGGCTCCACACACCGGCGCCGAGCCCGTAGAGGGTGTCGTTGGCGATGTGCATGGCGTCGTCGAAGTCGGTGAAGGAGGTCACCGAGACGACCGGCCCGAAGATCTCCTCCTGGAAGATCCGCATCGAGTTCTTGCCCTCGAAGATGGTCGGCGCGACGTAGTAGCCCTCACTCAGGTCACCGCCGAGGTCGACCCGCTCGCCGCCGCAGACCACGCGCGCGCCCTCGTCCTGCCCGATCTGGATGTAGGACAGGATCTTCTCGAGTTGGTCGTTGCTGGCCTGCGCACCGATCATGGTCTCGGTGTCCAGCGGATTGCCCTGCACGATCTTCTTCGTGCGCTCGGTGGCGTCCGACAGGAACTTGTCGTAGATCGACTGCTGGATCAGGGCCCGGCTCGGACAGGTGCAGACCTCGCCCTGGTTCAGCGCGAACATCGCGAAACCTTCGAGCGACTTGTCGTAGAAGTCGTCCTCGGCCTGCGCGATGTCGTCGAAGAAGATGTTCGGGCTCTTGCCGCCGAGTTCCAGCGTCACGGGGATGATGTTGGCACTGGCGTACTGCATGATCAGCCGGCCGGTCGTGGTCTCACCGGTGAAGGCGATCTTGCGGATCCGGTTGCTCGAGGCCAGCGGCTTACCGGCCTCGACGCCGAAGCCGTTGACGACGTTGAGCACGCCCGGCGGCAGCAGGTCGCCCACCAGGTCGATCAGCCACATGATCGACGCCGGCGTCTGCTCGGCGGGCTTGAGGACGATCGCGTTGCCTGCGGCCAGCGCCGGCGCGAGTTTCCAGGTCGCCATCAGGATCGGGAAGTTCCAGGGGATGATCTGCCCCACGACGCCCAGCGGCTCGTGGAAGTGGTAGGCGACGGTGTCGTCGTCGAGTTCGGAGATGGCACCTTCCTGGCCGCGCAGAACTCCGGCGAAGTACTTGAAGTGGTCGATCGCGAGCGGGATGTCGGCGGCCAGCGTCTCCCGGACGGGCTTGCCGTTCTCCCAACTCTCGGCCACGGCGATCGCCTCGAGGTTCTCCTCCATCCGCAGGGCGATCTTCGTAAGGATGTCCGAGCGCTCGCCGGCAGACATCTTGCCCCAGGCCGGCGCTGCGGCGTGAGCGGCGTCGAGGGCGAGTTCGATGTCCTCGGCGGTGCTCCGCGCGACCTCACAGAACGGCTTGCCGTTGACCGGGGAGACGTTCTCGAAGTACTCGCCCTTCACCGGCGCGACCCGCTTGCCGCCGATCCAGTTGTCGTAGCGGGACTCGTAGCTCACCACGCTGCCGGGGGCTCCCGGCGGTGCGTATACAGACATGTGCTTCTCCTAAGTTGTGGCCCCGGCATGTCCGGGATGCAGCCGAACTTAGGTTTCGCCAGGTTGCAACAACGTTGCAGAAATGTGATCCGGGCCACTTCGGTACCGTCCGCGTTGATCATCCGCGGCTGCGGCGTTCGGGCAGAAGAACGCCGGGCGGAGATCGCTCGCGTTAGAGAACGTGCACGAGGTTAGAGAAGCCACACGTGTGTTCTCTAACCTCGTGCACCTTCTCTAACCTCGCGGCCAACTCCTGCGCCGAGCACACGAGCCGTGCCCGCGTTAGACCTTCTGGCCCGCGTTAGACCTTCTGACCCGCGTTAGACCGTTTTCGCCGTGTTCGCCCTAACGCGGACCCGGCACCCTAACGCGAACCCGAAACCCTAACGCGAACACGCGGCTGGGACGCCGGCCAGCCCTCGTACAACGCCCGCTCAGCGACGGCCTTGTCCCGGCAGCCGCGGCAACGGCACCGCCAGCATCTTCTGCAACCTATCGAGCCGGGCCATCAACCCGATCCGTTTGGGGGACGTCGCAGGCAACGCCTTCAGAGCCGCCTGGATGACCTCCACGTCGTCGCGGCCGTCCTCCCCGAGCGCAAACTGCAGCAGCGCCTCCGGCTCCCCGGCAACCAGCGCCGCCCGGCGCACCTTGGCCCGCAGATCCCCACGCATCTCGATGATCTCCGGGGCTTCCGAGAGGGGCAGCAGCGGACCGGTGTACAACGTGATGGCCGACCGGGTGTCACCGCGTTCGAGGGCTTCCAGTACCTCGTGGGCGTCGGTGACGATCGGCTCGGCCAGCCGGTAGGGCCGCGAGAGTACGAAGCCCTCCCCCACCAGCTTGCGCAAGCGCGCCATCTCTGCGCGCACCGTCACCGGGGCGATGTCGTGTTCATGCAGCATGACCGCGAGCCGGTCGGCGGTAAGTCCCTGTTCGTTGACCGCGAGCAGGAGCAGGAGTTCTGAGTGCCGCGCCGACAGTTGCCGGTCCTGTCCGCCCATGCGCAGCATCCCGCGATCGCGGCCCAGGACACAGAACCGCGCCGATGCCGCGACGGGTTGCTGGGCGGCCAGCCACTGTTCGACGGCCATGGCGGTCGCGCGGACCATCGCAAGCGCCTGCGGGGTCGCCACCTGCGCCTGCCCGGTCACGTCCAGAACGCCCACGATCCGGCCCGAATGCGGGTCGTGGATCGGCACGGCGGTACAACTCCATGGCTGCACCGTGCCGCGGAAGTGCTCCGACGCGAAGATCTGCACCGGGGCGTCCAGGGTCAGAGCGGTCCCCGGCGCGTTGGTCCCCGCGGCCGGCTCGGACCACTGGGCACCCGGCACGAAGCCCATACCCTCGGCGCGCGATCGCAGACGCTGATCGCCCTCCACCCACAACAGACGCCCCTGATCGTCGCCCACCGCCACCACATGTCCACTGGATTCGGCCGGTTCGGTCAGCAGCGACCGAACCATGGGCATGGCTGATTGCAGCGGCGAGGCATCCCGAGCAGCAGCCAGTTGGGCGGCGTCCCACACCACCGGGGCCACGTCGCCGGCGGGATCGACGCCCTCCTTCAGGCTGCGCCGCCAGGAGTCGAGGACCAGCGACCTTACCGACGCAGCACCGGCCGGGTCGCCGGACAGGAACCGCTCATGCGCAGTGCGAACCGCCCGGGCCACGGAACCCAGGTCGGGGGCCAACCAGTGCGACGGCGGCACCCTGCGAGGCATGTCCCGAGGGTACGCCGCACCGCCCGGGTTGCCCAGCGCAAATCCAAGACCGTCCCGTCTCTGGCGGGCCCAGGGCGACCAGCGGAATACTGATGGGCGCCCGGAGGTTATCCCAACATGCACCCACGCGTGACGATCCACATGACGGAGGTCCCGAAGGACCTGCCCATGATCCACGCCTTCTCCGGTTTCGTGGACGCCGGTCACAGCATCCGCCAAGCGGTGTCCCATCTGACCACCAACCTCCCGCACGAGAAGGTGGCCGAACTCAGCCTGGACGACATCTACGACTACCGCGCCCGCCGGCCGGTGATGACGTTCGACCGAGACCACTTCTCCGACGTCGACATGCCGAACCTGTCACTGGACCTGTTCTGGGACGACCACTCCAAGCCGTTCCTCATGATGTACGGCCCGGAGCCGGACCTGGCCTGGAACCACGTGACGCAGGTGATCATCGAGCTGGCCGAGCACTACAAGGTCAGCAAGACGATCGGGCTGCAGGCGATCCCGTGGCCCTCCCCGCACACCCGTGACCTGCTCATCACCCCGCATGCCAGCGACCCCACGATGATCGAACCGCGGCCGGGCCCGATCGACCGCGTCGACGTGCCGGGCAGCCTGGCCACCTTGGTCGAATTCGCTACCGGCCGCGCCGGAGTGCCGGCGCAGGGTTTCGCGGTGCACATCCCGCACTACCTGGTCAACACCGAATACCCCACAGGCGCCATCGCGATTCTCGAGGAGATCGCCAAGGCGGCCGGCCTGGTGATCGATCAGGGCGAGTTGCCGCGGCTTGCTGCTCAGGTCCGCACGGAGATCGACGAGTCCATCGCGAGCAGCAGCGAGAACGAGGAAGTGGTCACTGCCCTGGAGCAGCAGCACGACGCGGATGTCGCCAGTTGGCCCAATGAACTGCCCAGCGGCGACGAGTTGATGGACCAGATCGAGGAGTTCCTGGCCGGTCAGGACGACCAGGACTAGACACGGTTTCACCTTCGAGCCACCCTGCGTGATGCGCTCGGGGCATTCTCTTGCAAAGATGAAGGCTCAATTGAGAACGGGGGCGCAGTGGCCGGGAACACCAGCGCGCTGACTGCTGCGCAACTCGACCGGGCGACCGGAGCAATTGTCGGTATGGCCGTCGGTAATGCGCTGGGCAACGGGTACGCCTTCGATGTGCGCCCCGCCGCATCGCAAATCCAGATGCGGGCCGGCGGGCTGGGAGCCTACGAAGAAGGCGAGTGGGCCGACGACACCGCCATGGCGATGCCGATCCTCGAGGCGCTGGCCGCCGGGGAGAACCTCTTGGAGGACTCGACTCAGGATCACGTCGCTGCCCGGTGGGCGCAGTGGATCCTCTCGGCCAAGGACGTCGCCCCCGCCATCATCGACGTGCTCGACGGCTACGACCCGGCCCAGGGCGCGCAGTCGCTACGGTCGGCGGCCGCCCGGATCTACGCGGGGGGCTCGCCGGCATCGGCCGGCAACGCCTCGCTGATGCGGACCACCCCGATCGCGTTGGGGTACCTCGACGACCCGGAGGGCCTGGTAGAGGCCGCGCGGGCATACAGCGACCTGACCCACGCGAACCCACAGGCGGCCGAGGCGTGCGTGTTGTGGAACCTCGGGCAGCGCCACGCCATCCTGACCGGCGACTTCGACCTGGCTGAGGGGCTCGCCTGGCTGCCCGAGCAGCGCCAGTCGTTCTGGGAGCCACTCATCAATCAGGCCGAGGTGGGCACGCCGCTGGACTTCGCCATCCACAACGGCTGGGTGAGCCAGGCGCTGCAGACCGCCTGGTCGGCCATGAGCCAGGCGCAGGACAGACCCGAGCAGTTGGCCGACGCCCTGCGGCGGGTCATCGCGGCCGGTGGGGACACCGCCACCGTCACGGCGATCGCCGGCGGCATGCTCGGCGCCCGGTGGGGGGTGTCGGCGATCCCGCTGGATTGGCGGCGCCGCGTGCACGGATGGCCCGGAATGCGCGACTGCGACCTCGTGCGATCGGCGTGGGAGGCTGTGCACGGGCAGGCCTGGCCGCAGACCTTCGACCCGGATTCACCCACAGGGCCTGCCGCCGCACTGCCGGCGGACCCGGGAGTGTGGATCGGTGGCATCGAAGGGCTGCGCCCCCTGCCGGCGGGGGTCGACGCGGTGATCTCCTTGTGCTGTATCGGCGATGCCCAGACGCCCCAACCTGCTGTCGACGCACTGCATCACGTGAACGTGTGGCTGATCGACTCCGACGACCCGGCCGACAACCCCAACCTGGACATGGTGGCCGAGCAGACCGTCGACATGATCCTCGAACTACGCGCCGAGGGCAGGACGGTCTACCTGCATTGTGAGAACGGTCGGTCCCGGGCGCCTTTCATCGGGGCTCTGTACAGTGCCAGGGTCGGCGATCTGCGCGCCGCGCAGGCACTGCGGGAGATCCAGCAAGTGATGCCCCAGGCACAACCCAACGCGCTGTTCACACGGTTCCTGCGGGCCTCCGGGTGAGTCTGCCGGCTGGTTCGCGCGCATGGGGAGTCCGGCGCGCTGGCCCCGGATCCGGTTGTGACGTTGTTGGTGGCCCCCGACCCGGTTGTAACGTTGTTGCTGGCCCCCGACCCGGTTGTAACGTTGTTGCTGGCCCGTTCCCGCCTGTGTAACGAAGGTGCGGGATCTGAGCGGTCGCGACCACGCACCTTCGTCACAATCCCGGTTCGACGGCCACAACTTCGTCACACAAGGGCCCGCGCGGGGGCCCGGCCGCTCAGAGGTCGCCCGCCTCACTTCTGACGGGCGAACCACATCCTTGTCACCGCGACCATCGCCCGCAGCCCCACCGCGATCGCCCGCTCGTCGACGTCGAAGGTGGAGGCGTGCAGATCCAGCGTTGGGCCGTTCCCGTCGTGCACTCCCAGCCGAGCGTAGGTCCCCGGCACCCGGTCGACGTACCACGCGAAACTGTCGCCGCCCCATGACTGCTCAGTGGGAACCACCGCTTCCTGACCCAACTCCTCGACGATCGCGTCGGCCCACAGAGCCGTCGGTTCGACATGGTTGTACACCGGCGGGACCCCCTGCCGGTGGAACAACTCCCACTCGACACCGGACTCCCCCAGGATCTGCTCGACCGACTCGTTGAGCAGGCGGCCCAGCGCGTCCCACACCGCCCGGTCCGGAGTTCGCAAGGTGCCCGTCAGCACCGCCTTCGCCGGGATCACGTTGGGGGCTTCTCCGGATGCCACCGCCCCCCAGACCAGCCGGATCGGGCCCTTGTCCACCCGCTCCACCCGCTCGGTGAGCACCTGCGGAAGCTTCAGCGCCAACTCCGACATCACCGTGACGAGGTCGACGGTCGCCTCGGGCCTCGCGGTGTGGCCGCCGGGCCCATGCAGGGTCACGCGCACGACATCGGAGGCCGACGACACCGGACCGGTCCGCAAGCCGATCGTCCCCACCTGCTTCTTGGGGTCGCAGTGCAGCCCGAACACCGCGCCGACGTCATCGAGGTGTCCCTCGTCGATCACATCCACGGCGCCGCCCGGCACGCTCTCCTCGGCCGGTTCGAAGATCAGCCTCACCCTTCCCCCGGGCGGGTTCTTTTCGAAGAACAACCCCGCCCCCAGCACGATCGCGGTGTGCACGTCATGGCCGCATGCGTGCGCGACGCCTTCGATGTGGGACCGGTACGGTGTGTGGCACTCGTCGTCCATGGCCAGCGCGTCGATGTCGGCCCGCAGTGCGAGGACCGGTCCGTCGCCAGTGCCTACGTCGCACACCAGACCCGTGCCGCAGTTGAGCACCTTGGGTTCCAGGCCGGCCACCTGTAACCGGCGCACCAGGGCGGCCGTGGTGCGGGTTTCGCGCGAGGATAGTTCAGGGTGGGAGTGCAAGTCCCGCCGGAAGGCGATCAACTCCTGCGAACGCGCCTCGACGAACGCCGCCAACTCCGGGTTCACGGCTGCAACTCCGCGGCCAATTCCTCGCGCAGCAGTTTCACCACATCCTTCAACGACCCACCGTCGGCCACCACCGCCCGTTGACGGCTGGCCGAGGAACCTGTCTCCAGTATCTCTCGCACGCTCGTCAGGGCATCGAGGGTGCCGAGTTCGTCGGCGACAGGCTCGAGCATGTCGACGATCCCGGCGATGTTCTCCATGAACGATTGGGTGTTCCCGCTGATGTCGGTCATGACCCGGCCGTCGAGCCCGAACCGGGAGGCCCGCCACTTGTTCTCCCGCGCGACCCAGCTCGGGATGTCCGGTAGCGGGTTGCCAGTATCGACCTGCTGGTCCATCCACACGACCAGAGCCTGTGCCAGCGCCGCGATCGCACGCACCTCGCGCAACGTCGGGATCCCGTCGCACATCCGGAACTCGATTGTCCCGTAGGTCGGGTGCGGGCGGATGTCCCACCAGACCTCCTTGACGCTGCGAATGGTCTCGGCTTTGATCAGTGCGGTCATGAACCGCTCGAAGTCGGCCCAGTCCTTCATCCACGGCGGCAGGCCGGATGTGGGCATGACCTCGAAGATCTTGGAGCGGATGCTGGCCAGACCGGTGTCATCGCCGAGCCAGTACGGGCTGGAGGTGGACAGGGCGAGCATCTGCGGCAGGAAACCCAGCAGCGAGTCGATGAAGCGGATCGACTTCTCCTTGCCGCGCACACCGACATGGAAGTGCACGCCATGGATGGCCAACCTGCGGGCGGGCCAGCCGATCTCGTCGAGCAGGCGCTGGTACCGCTCCCCGGGGCTCAGGTTCATCGCGTCCCAGGACGCGAAGGGATGGGTGCCTGAGGAGATCATCGCCAAACCGCGCTCGTCGAGCAGCGGTTTGAGTTCCAGCAGGGTGCCCTTGAGATCGGCGACGGCCTCGTCCGGGGTCTGGCAGACGCCGGTGATCACCTCGATGCTGTGGTTGAACAGTTCGTGCTTGGCTTTGGGGTGTTCTCCCTCGGGGTGCCCGGCGCCGACGATCCCGAGGACCTCGTTGGCGACCTCGACGTACTTGCCGGATTCCGTGTCGACCACGCCGTACTCCACCTCGACCCCCAGGCTGGGTCCGGGCGACGGCGTGAAATCCACGTGCATGTGGCTCAAGGTAGTGGGTCAGGGCCCTGGTTGGGCGTGTTCATACCGTTGATGCCGCGCCGCCGCACCCGTTGTCGCGAAGTTGACGGGACACGCTGGCGTGTCCGGGTTACTCCGCAACACCGGCGAGAAGGGCCGGGGGATGGGGGCTGTTTCCCGCGGGCACCTCTCGGGTACCATGAAAAGGCCCTCGACGGCAGACGTCCCGAGGACACGGTCCCCATCGTCTAGCGGCCTAGGACTCCGCCCTTTCACGGCGGCAGCACGGGTTCGAATCCCGTTGGGGATGCGCAGTATCGGTTCGGCTCCGGTCGGATCACAGTAAGGCCCCGTAGCGCAGTTGGTTAGCGCGCCGCCCTGTCACGGCGGAGGTCGCCGGTTCGAGCCCGGTCGGGGTCGCTCGAGTCCCTCGGACTCATTCGGCCAGGTAGCTCAGTTGGTACGAGCGTCCGACTGAAAATCGGAAGGTCGGCGGTTCGACCCCGCCCCTGGCCACCACCCCGCGAAACACCCGGATTCCCCACAAAATGCCTGATCAGAGGCACAATTCCCGGCAATCCCAGGTGCCCCTCAGCACCCCAACCAAGCCATCACAAGGCATCAGAAGGCATCACAAGCGTGTGTCAAACCTGTGTCACAGACCCTTGAAACCGGGGCAAACCGGACACCCCTGTGTCAAAACTGTGTCACAAACCCACCCACACCACACCAAGGCGTCACCAGGGTTGGCTGCCCTCATCTCACCCGCGTTCGGTGTCGCCGATCAGGTCGATGAGGTCGGGCACATCCCAGACACGGTTGCGAGCGCCTTGGCTGACCTTCTCAGCACCCCGGCTTGTTCCACTTGGCTGATTGCCTGGCTCACGACCGGTTCTTGGCCGTTGAAGGGCGGCGAGGGTGCCAGGCAGTTGATGTCGCGGGGTAGTCGGCGAGAATGTCGCGGATCGCGCTGGTGGATAAGGTCGAGGTGTCCGGCGCTGCTGAGTCGGGTGGTGACGGCGTTGGCTTCAAGCCGTGGGCCTTGCCGTTTCCCAGTCGACGGCCTGGCCTGCTTGTTCCCCGGTGCCTGATCCCACGAATTGACTCGGTCAGGCTTCCGGGATCAGGTTCGCAACGGCCTTTTCTATGTCGTGGGCGACCCCATCGGCCTGAAGTGCGTCACGCACCGCCTTGCGAGCCCGTTGGAACTGCATCCCCGACACGTCCACACTGGCGGCGACTTGTTCCGCCTTCCCAGCGAGATCCGCGAGCACGGTGTGCTCACTCAGGCCAGCGTCGAACTCGGGAATCGGGACCCGGAACACATACTTGTCAAAGTCGCGTGGCCCGAAAAGACCTCGTGCTTGGTACGGTTCGACGCGCGATCTGAGAGTTTCACTGTTCAGAATCGCCAGTAGGTACTGCGCCTCGGCGTCGCTCCTGGCCGTCGCCCAGTACAACTTCAGGTCGATGATGGCTCTCGGGTTCGTGATACGCGCGGCCGTCAGGTTCTTCCCGGCTTTCGTGTAGACGACACGGTGAGCGCCGAGCGGGAACTGCGCCGACAACTGCCCGTGGAAGTCGATCCTGTCGATCAAGCGGGAGTCGTCGGTTGGCTTCTTGTGAGCCTCCCATAGTGCCTCGGCACCACTCCACCACGCCGCGAACCCCGCCTTTGCCTGTACGGCCGCGTCGTCTAGGAACGCCACGCCGTCGACCGGAAGCGCCGCGATACGAGGATCGAGAAGTCGGTATGGCAGGACCGTTTCGCCGAGGTATGTCGGGAACAGTTGGCTGTTCTCGACCGTGCCGGTGAGTGTGGCAACACTCTTCCAAGGGGATTTCTCCTGTACGGAACGGAAAGCCTCGATTTGGGTTCTCCCTGCACCGGCACCGAGGGGGCCAGCCGGTCGTTCTTGGACGAACAGCAACGCTCTCGGCGCCAGAACCGCGCCCTGCCGGAACCGGTTCTTGTACGGCGACTCAGGCAGCACGTCGCTTTCGGTGACTGCGCGAACCACACCAACGCCCACAGTCAGGTGGTCTTTGACTGCATCCCAGTCACCTGCCTCAACAGCGGGGAGCCGACCTGACCAATGAACAGTGGCCTCCGGCATGTGACGTGCACCTTCCGGGGTGCTGGCACCCAACGCGACGCACGACGGCACAGGAAAGATGTCCGGGGCGACGTCGCCGAGGTCCCACGGTTCGCTGAACGTCACATTCAGATCGCCGACGGCCTGCGACGACCACCGTCCGGCACGAAAACCTTCGTACGGCTTGCGGGTAAGCGCCGCACGCGGCATCACGAACGCGAAGTGGCCTTCCGGGCGCAGGTACAACTCAACAGACCGCACCACGAACAGCGACGAGAGGTCCCGTCCAGCCACCCCCCGTCGGGTGGTGATCAACTGCCGGTCGTGCGACAGGTCAGCGAACCTTTCCTGCATCGAGGCGGTCATCGCTGCGTACCGCAGCCACGGCACATTCCCCACGAGAACGTCCACCTTGTTCGCGTCCGTGTTGGACAGCCACAACGGGCGGATCAAGTTCCGCACGTAGTACCCCCACACGTGGTCCCGTCCCGTCGCGTGCAGATGGCACATCACCGCGAACGTGGATTGCAGAGTGTCCAACTCGTCGTCGGTCAGCCGAAAACGTCGCAGTGCCGGTCTGACGCTCGGAACTTTCCCGCTCAGGTAGCCGCTGGCCTTATCCGCCATTACCGTGACGATCTGGTCGAACCGTGATGCGTCGTTCACGATGGATTCGGGGAACACCAAATCCTCGTCCCACAGATGGCCTGTCGGTGTTTCGCTCAGATCGTTCCCGCTGGTCGGAATGCGTATCGTGTCCCCAGTCAGAGTTCCGGCGCGCTGGTCCCATTGCACTGAATCACCCAGATAGACGGGAACGCTCAACGCCTTCCGGTCAGACGCCGAAAGCCTGCCGTGCCCGATCGCCAGCAAATAGGTGACCCTGGCGAGGGTGACGGCAACAGGGTGCACATCCACGCCGAACACGTGCCCCGTCAGCCCTGCCAACGCGTCACCGTTCGGCACATTCGCGTCGTCGGCCGCGTTCAGGTACGCGCGGATCGCCTGGAACACGAACGTGCCCGACCCGCACGACGGGTCCAGCACGCGCTGATTCAACGGCTCGGTGCACGTCTCGGCGACGATCCGGTTCGCGAGCCAGTCCGGGGTGTAATACTCGCCCAGACTGTGCCTCGTCTCGGCGGTGATCACCGACTCGTACAACACCTTCAGCACGTCGTGGCTGACGTCCCGCCAGTTGAACCGAGCCAGCCGCTGCGTCAACGTAACAACGAACTCCCGCCCGCCAGACACATCCAACACCCAGTCGAAGAAGTCCGCCTCCACCACACCGTGCACCTGCGCATCAGCGAACAGGCGGCCCGATACCACCCCGTCAGGGTCGGCGATCATTTCAGCCGGTTCGAACCCGATCACGGCGTGAGCGATGATCTCCGCTGTCAGCACCAACAGTGTGTGGTCGATGAACAGGTCGTCGCTGTCCGTGAACGCCGTACCGAACGACGTGCGCAGCAGTTTCGCCCACAGCATCCGCTTCAGTGTGACCTCAGCGTTCCCCTGCGCACCGCGATACAAGTCCGTAAGCGTTGCGGAATCCAACTGGTACGCCGCGGACGTCACCCCTAAACGGCGTTCTATCTCCACAGGCAACGGCGAGATGTTCTCCGCTGTTGCAAGGATCGTGTCCAGCCAAACCGTCAACCGTTCGGACGCGTCCGCGGCCGGCGGCGACAGTACGAGTTTGGCAACCTCGGACAGTTCCGAACCGTCTGGCGTCAAGCGGTACAAGAACCACTCCACCCCGTCCGTGAGAATCCCGACGTACCTGCGTGCCAACCGATGCGACTGTTCCTGCACATATCCGGCCAACTGGGTCACCGCGTCTGAGCGCACGTTGCCCACCCGCAGGTCCTTCTTGACCTCGATGACGCTGTTGCCTGCTTCAATGTCGATGCGACGGCGTGTCCCGTCACCCAATGGCGACTCCAAGTTGACGGAGCGCACCTCGTCGTCATCCAACCCGAACGACGACAACAGAAGGAACTGGCGGATGTCCGACTGCAAGGTCGCTTCGCTACGCGCACCGTCCCTCGACAGCATCCGTTCCACAGTCGCGGTCAGCACATCCGGTGTGGGCACAACATCCCCCAATCGCGTTGTCGTTCGTGGCCCACGCTATCGGCTGGCGGCGACGCAGAGTTGAATCGTCCAGCACGGCAAGTGAATAATCGGACATCCGCCGGGGCGGGGGTCGAATGGGCTGGTTTCTGGTAGCGGCCGCAGCGGCCGGGTTCACCTGGTACGTGCTCCGTGACGACCAAAGGTTGGGCTGGATGGCTCGGGCAGCCCCGACGGTCCCACTAGCCGTCGGAGTGGCCGCCTGGGTCGGCACAAATCGGGCGGCCCAGCACACCCGTGAACAAGTGGCCGCCCAGTGTCAATTGGGCTGGTCGGAGGGGTGGACGGGCAGTGTTACGGCACCGAGTGCGTCAACTGTGCCGACTACCTGTCCGGCCCGCCCTAGTCGGCAGGCAGCAGGATCGCCGGGCCGGGGTTCGGACGTTGGGCAGGCCGCCAGGAAATGTCGCACCCGGCACATACCGTGAGAACGCAAGACGCCTGACAAGCGCACCCGGCAGAAGGGCCACCCCAATGTTCGAATTCAAGATGACCGGACTCAACCAGAAGAACCTCGAACGACTCCTCACCGACGCCGCCGAGAAGCCAGCCAAGGCGTTCGAAGCCGAACTCAACCAGCGGGCCAGCCACATCAGCACCCTCACCACGAACCAAGCCCAATCGGAGGTAGACCGGATCGCCAGGAAACACGGCATCAACCTCAACAGGGAATCCGCCAGAAAGATCGCAGACACCATCATCGGCGGCGGCAACATAACCGTCACCACCGACTGAACCCCCTGGGTTGATCCCGTTCGGTGGGTTGGGATTCATCACGCCAAGTGGCCTCTGGGGTCTAGTTAGTTAGTCACGCTCATCGGGCTGGCCGGATGCCCTGCCGAGTCGATTGGCTGCCGTGCGGTACACCTCCAGTGCCTGCCTCCGCCCAGCGGCCACGGCCTGAACCTGTACCGCTTCTGCCCTCTGCCCCGAGATCAGCCGGTACACCAAACGCCAACGTGGCGCTCGGGTGTGGTCGTAGTCGACGTACACCTTGTAACAATCGGATAGGTCGCCGACGTGCGCGAGGTTCTCCAGCGGCTGTCCGCGCCGTCTGCCCTCCGCCACGTCGACGAATGCAGCAACAATCGCGTAACGCGCATCGACGTCTGCAATAGCGTTCACGTCGTCGGTGAACCCAGAAAGAAATGTGCGCTTCACTGTCGTCGATCAGTCGAAATCGCCCGGGTTCATTCCCATCCGCTCAAGACCTTGCTCAAAAGTGAGTACCTCATCATGGTCGATGCGGTCTTGCACAATCGCCGCCAGTTGCAGGTCCTCGATAAAGGGAAGGAGGTGCTCGTACAACTCGTACGAGATGAGGGCCGCCTCTGGTTTCCGATGCGATCCGAATACCACCGGTTCCGAAGGTGCCCCTTCGCGCCGGAAACGGGCAGCGATCGAGGGAAGCGCTTTCCGTGCCTCACTGGTCGGCATCACCGGCAACACATCAGCCATAGCGACCGTCCTCCCATCACTCTTGTACATCTTCTTGTACCACTAACGGTACTACAATGTGTATCGGCGAGGGAAGCCCCCTCAACAGTTGCGAGGGGTACAACGCCTCCTACACTTGCAGATGCCCGACATTCCGCTCCAGCCCCGGACAAGTCCTCCACCTGTGATTTCGACCCGCCGTATCGAGTCGCCGTGATTCACGCCAAGCAGGCTGCAGGCCGATAGCCACCCTGGCATTGTCATAGGCTCGGCCTATCATTCAGCGACGCAAACGGGAGGGGGCGAGATGGCAACATCAACCGGTATCGAGTGGACCGAGGTGACCTGGAACCCCACGACTGGTTGCGACCGTATCTCCGCCGGATGCGACAACTGCTACGCCCTGATTTTGGCGAAACGCCTCAAGGCCATGGGGCAGCCGAAGTACCAGGCGGACGGCGACCCGCGCACATCCGGGCCCGGGTTCGGCCTCACGGTGCACCCGCAAACACTGGACGAGCCATACACGTGGCGCCACCCACGCATTGTCTTCGTCAACTCGATGAGCGACCTGTTCCACGCCAAAGTCCCGCTCGGGTTCGTTCGCGACGTGTTCGCCGTCATCGCAGACACCCCCCAGCACACCTACCAAGTGCTCACCAAACGCTCCACACGACTCCGCAAAGTCGCCGACCGGCTGGACTGGCCGGGCAACCTGTGGATGGGTGTCAGCGTCGAGAAGAGCGACGCGCTGTACCGAGTGGACGACCTCCGCACCGTACCGGCAGCCGTTCGGTTCCTGTCCTGCGAACCACTCATCGGCCCCCTCGACGGAATCAACCTCAACCGCATCGGCTGGGTCATCGCCGGTGGCGAATCCGGCCCCAACTACCGGCCCATGCAACTCGCCTGGGCACGCAGCATCCGGGACGCCTGTAAGCAGGCGGACGTGCCGTTCTTCTTCAAACAGTGGGGCGGGCGGACACCGAAAGCCGCTGGTCGCGAACTAGACGGACGCCTTTGGAATGAAATGCCCGCGGTCAGGGCCGGGTAACAACCAGGCGGTCGATCTTCCCGCGCCCGTTGCAGCCTGTGATGCCCTCTGCATGCAACTCCTTGACGGCGGTGCGAATGATGAGGTTACGCACCTCGCCGAGATGATCTCCAAGAATCTTGTGCACGTAGTCCACCACGACGAAACGCTCGTGCTGCTGCAACAAGGCCACGATATTGGCCTTGACTTCCGGCAACGCGTCCGATGCAAGTTGCTCCAGAGTCGTCACAGGCTCCTGCCCGAACAAAGTGTCCTGGTCGTGTGTATGCGCCTCAGCATCACGCCAAGACTGCCCGGCAAGGGCTGCTGCGTCAGCCATCTCGTAAACACCGTGCATACTGCGCGTACCGAAAACCAGGTAGTAGAGGGGCTTGTGATGAATTGCCCGGCGCACGGGCATCCACTGCACGATCATGTGGCACTCCGTTGACAATCGTCGGGCGAACCCATCCGCAACCGCGTCTGCCCCCGCCAGGTGCCTTTCCGCCTGCCACCACGAACCCCCCAATGCATCATCTAGTGACCGCACAACCTTGTCATTCCCCCGAGGAGAGTCGAGATGTCCGCCAATCCTGCGAATAGCGTCCATGCTCAAGTTCAGCAACACCTCCGTCGGTTCGCGACGCGGCCGACTGTTAAGCGCGTCAGCCAACCGCGAGAAGCGCAGCCCAAGCCCACACGGATCAAGAAACAGGAAGAGCGGGAAGCCCTGAGCCGCCGCCAGAACGTCATCGAGCATCAAATCGACGTCCGTGTTTCGGCAATCGACCCGAACCCGGTCTGAGTATTCAGCGACAACCTCCGTCAACGAGGCAAACGAGGTTGCGTCCATCTCCGAGAAGTAGCAATCCCAGTCGATGCCTGCTTGTGCCTGACCTGCGGCCGATTTCAACATCAGTTCCGCTGAACCGGGAGAACCGTCGGCGTGTCGTCCCCTGCCTGCATATCCGTCAAGGAACACCACGCGACCGGATCGCGAACCGGTCTTGCCGCCGAACTTCGGGAGGTACTTGTTCAGCAGCGTGTGTTTGAACAGCCCAGGCAAACGCTCCCGTTCCCAGTAAGCATCTCCAGCCCCCGTCATGCCGCGCCCTTTCGAGATTCTGGAACATCGCCTGGGGCCGAAAGTACCCGAACGTGCTGACCGTCGTCTTCGTGGGTGCAGCACGCCCAAACGTTCGGAAACTGTCCGATTCACGTTCTGGCGCGTTCCCCATCAACCACGACCCGTGGGGAATCCGAATTATCGCCAACAGCCCGATGAGCGCACACACCCCCACCCCCAGCATCACCCGGCTGGCCGTGCCCCTGATCACCGTGGCTCTGGCCGCCACGCTCGCGCCGACCCCAGCGACCGCTGCCGCTCCGACCCAAACAACCGCGACCGCGTCGGCTGCCGCGAAACTGCGGAAGGCCCCGAAACTCCGCTACCGGACCAAGAAACACACCCTCGTGGTCAAGGCCCGGCCCGGCACCCTCAAGATCGTCACCCGCACGGCTGACGGCCACAAGACGAGGCAGCGGGTCGTGACCCTGCGGCGGAAGACCCGGATCGCTGTCCCCGACGGCGCGGTGCGGGTCCGGGCCCGGCAGGTGCGCCCGGTGGTTTCGCGGTGGGCGAGGCTGCGGCTCCCCGGCAGCAACAACCGGGGCACCGGGAACACCGGGGACACCGGGGACACCACAACCCCGGGCACCGGCACCATCCCCAGCACCCCCGGAACCGCGCAACACCAGGCCGCGCTCGCTGTGATCAACCGGGCGCGCACCCAAGGCGGGTACTGCTCCGATGGACGGTATTGCCCGCCGCTGGCGGCGTTGCGGGAGAACCGGATCCTGACCGAGATGGCCGTGTATTCGGTTCAGGGTTGGGCGGACCCGTGGTCGAAGCCGACGGCTCCTGAGCCGACGCCTAGCACGTGGACGGCACTGTTCAAGAGCCCCGCGACGCGCTCAACCGCCCGTTGCCGCTGCCCGAGGATGTCGGCGCAGCACTCGCGGAACTGCTGCTGACCGGTATCAACTGCCCAAAGGTTCACTCCCCGGAGTACACCGATGTTGGTGTTGGCTTGGAGTATTCGTACCCGAAGATCGACGGGCAGCCGGTCGCCCCGCCAACGAGCGTGAGCCTTGTGGTGATGCTGGGCACGCCGTCCTGACCTGACCTGTCAGCCCGGCAGCCGATAACCGTCTCAGACAGTTAGGGAGACCGGTATGGGCGCGCTTGTGTTCCTCCCGATGCTGGAAGACGGCGCTGAGTGGCCGAACTCGTTGCCGATGCGCCCTGGTGAGGACAAGTTCGGGGGTCGTGGGAACACGCCCGGTTTCTGGGAACAGGTTGGCGGTCATATTGCGTGATTGGCACACTTACGACTACCTGTATGACGGGCAGCCGGCCGCTGTTGAGGTGGAACGCACCGGCACGTACACGGTCGGCCCCACCGGGCTGTCGTATCAGTCGTGGATGCTGGACGACTACGACGTTCGCATCACGGGGGCACGGAACGTCGGACCGTCACCCGCACGGGTCACCAAACACCAGGACGCGTCGGCGGGCTAGCGCTGCTCACAATCCTTGAATCCTCCCCCGCCTAAAGGTGGGGGATTCCTGACTCAGGCTGCCGGTGCCCGCGCGGCGGCGGGTGCCGGGCTTACGCCCTCAGCGTCAGCCGGGCTGAAACCTGCCCGGGCAACCATGATGGTTGCGGAGTTCTTATCCCTGGGGCGTACCATCCCGCAACGTTCGCAGGTGTAGGTGCGTTCCCCGAGGGGCAGGCGGTGCTTGGTTCTCGCGCCGCAGGTGGAGCAGTCGGTGGTGGTATATGCGGGGTGGACGGGTTCGGTGCGCCGTCCGGCCTTCCGGGCCTGCCACAACAGTTGGGTCTTGGTCGCGGCGATCGCGGCGTCGGCGGCCTTACGGGCCATCGTCGATTTGGCCAGGAACTTGGGCTTGAAGTCTTCTACCGCGATCAGGTGGTGGTCGGCGACGACGTTGCGGGCCCATTTCGCGGCGTCGTCTTTGCGTTGCCGGGCAACCTTCTTGTGGGCCTTCGCGGCCCGGCGTTTGGCGTTCTCGTAGCCGCGGGTGGCGGGTTTGCCTTTGGGCTGGCGGCGGCGGGCCATCTGCCGCTGGTAGCGGGCCAGCCGGGCCGCGGCGTTCCTGCCGTGCTGGTGGTGGGGCAGGTCGTAGGTGGTGGCGTCGTCGATCTCACCGGTCAGCAGGTCGACGGTGGCGGTGGTCGCCGTTTCGGTGATCCCCCAGTCGATCCCGATCGCGCGGGAGTGCCCCACCGGCGGCAGCCGCCCGGCGTCCGGTTCCACAGTCACACAGAACGACGCGTACCAATGCCCGATCGAATCCTGGTACACCCGCATCGACGTCGGCTGTGAGGGCAGGTCCTGGGACCACACCACCGGGATCGTCACCTTGCCGGGCAGTTGCAGCCGCACCCTGCCGTCGCGCTCCACGAGGGAGAACCCGCGTGTGGTGTAGTTCATCGACGGCAGGGCGGTGTGCCGGGACTTGAACCGGGGCAGGCCCCGCTTCCGCGAAGCCGGGATACTCCGGTCCATGCGGTCTTGCAACGCTTTCGTGCGGGCCGCCGCGAAATCCCGCACCGTCTGCTGCTGGGCCACCGACGACCCCGCCGCCAACCACAACTCGCCCGACTCCGGATCGACCGTAGTGGCACGCAGCCAGGTCAGGAACTTGTCCTGCGCGGCGTACCCGAACGTTGCCGGGTCAGTACCGCCGAATAGGGTCGCGGACCGGTTCCACTCGTACAGGTCTCGGGATCGGGCCACCAACTGGTTCCACACGAACCGGCACATCCCCGCCTCACGCACCAGATACCGTTCCGCGACCGCCCCAGGACGAAGCCGGTAGGTGTACCGCACCTGCCACGGCTTCTCGCCCACGCCACCAGTATCGGCCACACCCCTGACACCTAGGACGTCCCAAACCCCGGTACACCCGGCCCCGATTCCTCCCCCGCCTGAACGCGGGGGCATCCACGAGGCAAGACGGTGAACAGCGTCCTGATGTTCGGGGGGCGTAGTATCGGGTTCGCAGGCAGGCTGGAGGGGAGACCGGCTGATGTTGCTTAGAACGCTGCTCTGCGTGCGTAGCCCACTGGCTGCCACGGTTGCTGCGGCCGTCTTGATTGCGGCTGTCCCGTCTGCTGCCGCCGGGCTCGCGCCTACGCCCGCGCGGGCGGTTGCGGCCCCGGGTGGCGTCGCCGCGTCGGGTTCCGGCGCCGTGAAACGGGGGTGGGCGCCGACGCTGCGGTATCGGCCCCGGCACCGGATTCTCGTGATCCGGGCGCGTCCCGGCACCCTGCGGATGGTGTCGCGTACGGCTGCCGGGCGGAAGCGGGTGCGGCGGGTTGTGGTTCACCGTCGGGTGATCCGGCGGGCCGTGCCCGCCGGTGTGGTACGGGTGCGGGTACGCGTGTTGACCCCGGTCAAGTCCCGGTGGGTGACGTTGCGTATCCCGTCGGGGCGCAGCCCGGTCACCCCGGTCAGCCCGGCAGACCCGACCGGTCAGCCGACCCCCACGGTCACCGAACCGGCGCCGGATTACAGCAAGGATATGGTGTTGCTGTTGTCGCTGATCAACGCGAAGCGGGCCCAAGGTGCCTACTGCGGTCCCACGTGGATGCCGCCCGTCGGGCCGTTGACGATGGAACCGCATCTGGTGAAGGCCGCGCAACTGTCCGCGAACGATATGTTCGCCCGGCACTGGTTCGGTCACGTGGACCCGGACGGGCGTGGCGCGAGCCAGCGGGTCGGCTACTACGCACCCGACTACCCGGGGAGCCTGTCCCTGGTGGGCGAGAACCTGATTGACGCCCCCCGTTGGCTCACTGAAGCCACCGTGCTGAACAACTGGATGTCCGACACCGACCACTGCGTCGGCGTTATGCTTCAGCAGGCCAACAAGGTTGGGCTGGCCGTCGCCACCGGGAAAGACCCGGTCTACTACGGGCAGGGCCTCCCCGAAGACCAGATCCCGGACAGCATCATCTGGGACATGATAACCGGCACCTACTAGCCACAACCCCGGGGTCAGCCGGACGGGCGGGCCTTCGCCACATACACCGATCCGCTCTGCGGGTCGCAGGTTCTCGTGATCGGGGTCCTCGTGTACCCGTAGAACTCCAGGTAGATACCGCCCTCACCGAACTTGGGGGCCAGAGGGCTTCGGGAGAAGGTCCAACGCAGACTGACCGGACAGGCAACCCCAAAGCCTCACGCATCAACGTGTTGTGGCGTAGCGCACAAACACTTGTCCCGCACCGGCGGCCAGCGGAAACTGCTCTCATAGCCTGACCACGTCGCCCAGGTCACCCCTCCCGAAGGGACCGCTGATGGACAACCCGCTACCGAAACAGACACCGAAGACCACCGAAGAGTGGCTACACGACAAGTCCGTCTTCCAGGAACAAGAAGATGCCGAGAACGAGGCAATCCTTCAAATGCTGGTGAATGGCTCGCTTCCCGACTCGAAGGTCAAGGGCTTTCTTCCCAAAGACAGGAAGGCGACTCGGGCGGATTGGGATGACGCCAGGTATTTGACTCGGGAATGGGACGCGCTGAGCGACACAGGGACCGTCGACGAGTGGGAGGCCGCAGGAGTGCCCCGCCAGAACCCTCACCTCGCTCGACGTCTCGCAGGCTACGGCTTCACGCCAGCCACGGCTGCGAACCGCCATCCGAGACACCGCGACACGACGGAAATGGTCAGCCCGGTTGACCTTGCCAAGGAACACCCTCGCGACCTGCAGTCATTCCACGACGCCCTTGACGAAGCACAGTTCGAATACAGCGTCTCCCCGAGTGCCCAACGCTCAGGCTGGTTCCTGTGGACAGACCGTCCCTAGTTGGCCGACAGAATCACGTCACGGCGCCCTGATGCGGCATCCGGTTTCTGGTGACAACGCCCGGAGGAACAGTGTTTGACCCGTTCGCCGGATCGGGAACCACGCTGGTCGCGGAGATCCTGGAAGGCACTGATGCGGTGTCACGATTCTCGTTCATCTCGTTGGCCCACTCCGCTGCGAACGCGGAAGCGTTCGCCCGAATCTCATTCCACGAAGGCCGCTTCGGCACCCGACACCCCGTTCACTACCAAGTGCTGGGAGATTGAAAGCCTAGCCACCGTGTGTTACAACAACGCCCAAGACGCTGGCAGGTCACGGCTCAATCAAGGGGGTTCAATGGCAAACCCGGACGAGTTCCTGAGGCTCACTCCATCTGGCTGGGAAGCGGTCGCCTGGCTAGCAACGGTGTTCGTGGCCCTGTTCGCAGTTCTGATAGCGGGGCGGCAACTCCGGCCGGCCATCCACTAAATGAAAGAGCAGCGCCAGGCCCAGATCGAGGCGGACCAGCCCTGGGCGATCAGAAGACACACGCCCAGGCGCATCCCAATAACTGGCCGCGACCGATGGGAATGATCAACTGGCGCATCGAAACGAGGGACACGTTCGAGCGAATCGTCTCCCTCCTCGTGAAACGCGTTCATGGCGCCGAAGGGTGGAACGTACAGCGTGTTGAAGGACGCGGTGGGGACAGCGGCGTTGACATCCTTGCGGAAGGACCCGACGGCCAGCAGGTCATCTACCAGTTGAAGTTCTTCCCTGAGGGGCTCGCTGTTGGTGGCCGGAAGCGACAGATCCGGCGGTCATTGGACACAGCCATCCAGCACCACCCAGGGATGACCGAATGGGTTCTGGTGGTTCCTTGCAGCCTGACTGTCCGCCAGACAACCTGGTTTCGGGGACTTGCAGCCGAGGATTCCCGCAAGGCGAGTCTCGCCTTCTGGGACGAAAGCCAACTCGATAGTCTCCTCGCCCAGCACCCTGACGTCCACGCGTATGTCCGACGCGACAACGTTCTTCTCGAAAGCGCCAAAACATACGGGCAAGAACGAGCAATCCTCGAGCATCCTGCGGAGGACATCCCCTCCCGCCTGACTGCTTTGCGAGAGTTGGCTAACACGGTCGATCCGGACTTCCGGGTGAACCTGTACGCGGACGATGACGGCGTGCGTCTCACCGCCAGCCCGAAGCACGCCAACGCCACCCAACACCTCGACACCAAGTTCGCGTTCCCCAAGGGGTACGAGCAATACCTCGACGAAATCCTTGAACTTGTCCGCTACGGCATCGCCGAGGAGTTCGTTCTGCCTCCTGAAGTCATCGTCTCCGTCGAACACCGCGGCCCCAGTTTCCTCGCCGTTCAAACACCCGACGAGACACGTCAGACGCTCACCTTCAGCCCCGAGGCGGACCCGGAACCCATCACCCTTCGCGTCCTGAACGAACACAAGGAAGTGCTCGGAACGCATCCGGGGACAGTGCGCATCACGGGAGGGCAGCAGGGCATCAAACTCACGGCAGTTTTCCACGATGCTCTCCGCATCACCTGGCGGCTACAACGAGACCCCTCAGAAGACCAACCGCCAACAGAGTTCACACTCTCGCCCCACGGCTGCGCCCCAGCAAACGTCATCGCCTCCTGCCGTCTGCTGCGACAGACAGTGACGTGCCACCAGATGGAGATAATCGTGCGAGGCAGCGCGCATCGGCTGACAGCCCAAGAAACACCCGGCGATCCCCCCGCGGAAGCCGATGCCGTCCTTACGACCGCGGAGGATCTCGAAGTCGTTCAGCGAGAAACCGACACCTACTTCAACTACCCGGACACGGTCACAGACCTAGACCGGACCCACCTGCGGGTGTGCCGGATGTTGTCGGAAGGCAAGACCACCCTGGCGCCCACCGCCTTTCGCCTCGAGGCGGAACTAGACGATCCTCCCCCAGACACACTGGTCCCCGGCGCCATCTGGCTGGAAGGACAACAAATCCCGTTCCGCGTCGCCGACCACGACTTGGTCCTTCGTGGCATTACGGTGTGGCACCCGAACGGATGGATCGAACCGGTAACCGACAGTCAACGCACCTACGTCCTTCAACCAGCAGACGAACGGTTCCTTCTATCTCCTGACGGCGCGGAGACACCCCCTGAACCGTGGGGGCTGACCGACGTACCCGAACCGCAGATGCCTGCCATTCCAGACGACCTGTTCCCCGCAGGATAGCGCCAACGCGACACGCGCGTGGATCCTGTAACGCCCGGAACGCACGGCCTGTCAGGCCCGCAACATAGACCGATGCCAGCGGCAAACAGGCACGAAGTGGAGAATATACATCCTGTTAAAAGGGGTTCTAATGGTCTAGATTTACCACCAGTGCACGGGTAGACTGACCGACGCCAAGGTCAACATCCTAGGGGGCGTCAGGTGGTGGATCATCGTAAGTCCAGTCGCCAAAGAAGGCCGGTTTCAAGCCCGCGGCCTGCGGGCGGCCCGGTTGACCCGTACCAGTTCCTTGACGAGGACGGCGAGTTGGTTCCACCTCCGTTGAGGGTGCCTTTGGTGGACGTGGCGTCCGTTACCGATGAGATGCGGTTGTTGTGGCAGGACCTGGAGTCAGCGTCGGAGGTTCGGTCGGAGTCTCGGGCGTCCGCGACTCGGGTGTCGTACGGCTATCACGTGAAGGGGTTCCTGGCGTGGTGTGAGCAGCGGGGGGTGCAGCCGTTACCGGCGGCTCCGGAGACGGTCGCTGCGCACGTCGCTTGGTATGTGCTGGAACACGATGTTGCGGGGTTTCCGGTGCGTGCGGGGGATGGCCGGCCGGTGCAGCGGGTGACGATGGCGTCGGTGTCGAGCCGGGTCGCCGCGATCAACAAGTTGCACGAGTATGCCCGGTTGCCTCGGCCTGGGGAGTCGGAGGTTGTGCGGGAGACGATGCACGGGGTGGCGAGGACTTTCGGGTCGCGCGCGCGTAGCCCCCGGCTGGCGATCGAGTTGGACGCGTTGGCGCAGGTTGTTGCGGAGGTGGAGCGGCGGGAGTTCGTCGGGGTGCGGAACGCGTTCGCGGTGCTGCTTCGTGGCAAGGGGTTCACGGCTGGCGAGTTGGCCAGGATGACGTGGGCACATATTCAGGTTGATGAGGGTGCGTCGCGGGTGGAGGTGCGGGTGCCGGTGCGGGACGCGTCGGTCAGGGTGCGTCGGGCGGTGTTACGTCCGGTGAAGGTTCGTGGGGTGCCAGGGCACACGGGTGTTGTTGACCCGGTCGGGTTGGTTGCGAGGTTGCGTGCTTGGGCGCCGGTCGGTTCGGCGCATCTGATGGTGAAACCGGACGGTGTTGTGTTGGGGCGTCATTCGGTGATGGCTTTGGTGGAGGCGGCTGCTTCTGGTGTGGGTGGTTTCGGTGGGTTGCCGGGGTGCGCACCGCGGGATGTGGCGACGGCGGCTTTGACGGGGCTGGATGCCGGGTCGGCGGTGGCGGTACGGGACGCGGCGATCGTGTTGACTGGCTGGTATGCGGCGTTGCGCCGGTCAATGATCGTGGGGTTGAACTGGGAAGACGTGCAGTTTGATGACGGTGACGGGTTGGTGACGTTGCTGATCCGCCGGTCGAAAACGGATCAGGCGGGGCAGGGGTCGTTGTCGTATTTGCCGCGGGTGGAGTTGGGGGATGATCCGTGCCCGTTCGCGGCGTTGGCGCGGTGGCGTGATGTGTATGCCCGGGTTGCCGGGGTGCCGCCGTCGGCGTTGTCGGGGCCGGTTTTTCCACGGTTGACGCGTGGGGGGACGGTGCGGAGGGACAACGGTGGGGTTGTGAGACGGCTGGACGGGTCGGCGGTGAACACGATTGTTGGGGATGCGGCGACTGCTGCGGGTTTGCCGGTACCTCCGGGGGAGTCGGGGTATGGGGCGCACAGTTTGCGTGCCGGGTTCATCACGACGGCGTTGCGTGATGACGCCCTGTCGATTCCTGAGGTGTCTGACGTGTCCGGGCATAGGGATCCGCGTATTTTGATGCGTTACCGGCGTGAGGTGAACGCTCCGCGGGACAACCCGGCGAGGAAACTGCTGGATCGTCGGAAACCGCCCGGCGACGGTGACGGTGGTGGCGGCGGTGGGGGTTCCGCCGGTTAGCGGTCGAACGGGTTGAGGTAGATGGGGCGCCGGTTGCGGCTGTCCCTGATGTACACGGCTGTTTGTCGGGCGTCCACGTGGCAGGTCAGTGCGTCTGCGATTTCCCGGATCGGCCAGCCTTGTTCGTGTGCGGTCGTTGCGCCGCCGACCCGCAGGCTCCGGGACGAGTAGACCGGGTCAAGGCCTGCCTGGGCTGCTCTGCCTTTGAGGATATTGCTGATTTGCTTCGTGATGAGGGGTGTCCGGTTGGCCCGGTCTCTCACGATGAGCCAGCCGGTGGTGCGGTCGCGAACGATTCGTTCGGCGTACAGGAGACGGTCCAGGGCGGCGACGGGGCATAGCACGTCGCACGGGGTGACGGGATGACACGGGGCCTGTTCGTTCGCGTGGGTGAGGTGAACGGTGCGGCCTGCCCCCCTCGGGTCGGTCTTGGAGTACGGGATGAACAGTTGGTAGCCGTAGTCAGTTCTCATCGTCGTTTCGATGCGTTGCGGTTCGATGTCGCTGTAACGGAACGCGCAGAGGACGCCGAGGACGATGACCACGTCGTTGCGGTAACGAATCCTTTGGCTTTCCCAGTTGAGGACGGAGATGTGAAGGTCCATCTCGTCGGGGGCGAGTGATGCGTACGCCGCCGGGGTTGTCCACGGGTTCGGCAGCCCGTGACGTTCAGCGGCAAGACTCACAACCCGTCGGCTGTGCTGCCCTGGTGTCCTCCACACCCGTGACTGTGCTGGCTGGTCTGCGACCGAGGCGAGGTGCGCGAACGTCACGGGGTGTTGCTGCCGGGTGACTGTTGTCTGGGCGGTTCCGTCGCCGGGTGTGATGATTGCGGTCTGCACGGACGGGTTCACTGTGACGTGTTCGGTTGCGACTGTCAGGAGCGTTCCGATGGGCAGTCCGGTGTCGTAGGCGGCTTGGGCGAGGGACTGCACGTTGCGTGGTTCGGGTGCCACGACCAGTGGAACGGTCAGCATCGTTTCGGCGTCGCCCAGCCGCAGGGGGACGCTGGGTTCCACCGCGGGAACCGTCTCGTGTTCGCGTGCCGCTTTCACCCCGTTGATGTAGCGGCGGGTCCTCCGTCCGCACGGGGCGTCGTAGCCGTGTTGCCGGTGATGCGCGTTGATTGCCTTCTTGACGGCGATGAGGTTCCCGGGCGCCCACGCCGGATAGTGCGAATGCAGGTAGCGCAGGACGGTCTGTTCGGTGGAAGGGAGTGCCCGTTGCCCGTTCGCGGTGCACCATTCGGTGAACCGTTCCACAACCCGGTCGCTTCCTGCCGCCCGGTTACGTTCGCGGCGTTGCTGCACCGTGTCCCCGGCGGTCGCAGCGGCTAGCGATGCGCTGTCGGGGTTGATGATGGGGTGGACGGTCATTCGGGTCCCTTTTCTGTGCGGGCGGCAAGGAGTTTCCGGATGGCTGTAACTTTCCTGATGTCGGCGGTGTGACGGGCGACGTGTTCCAGTGATGTTCGGTTCGTCGCCCCGGCAACGTCGTAGTCGTCCACACCTCGTTTGTGCGCTTCACGAATGAACCCGACCTCGGTGGAACCAGGCGTGACGTCGTGGCCGATATCCGCTAACTTGGCGACCTGCCGCACCCAATCGGCGACGGTGCACTGGGCTGCCTGACTGGTCTTGGGCAGCCTGCCGGAAGGGTTGATCGTGCCGAAGAACGGGTCGGCGGGAGTGGCGCCTCCCGCGGACCGGATGGCGGCCCACTGGGACAGGGCCTCCGGAACACCGAACCCGGGAGTGTCGTGGGCTACGGTCGGGGGCAGCACCACCGGCTCCTCGAACCCCGGCAGCCGCCACTCAACGGTCCCGTCCGGGCGGACGGTCACATCACCGCCCGACACCGTGTCCGCGTCGCTGAGCGCTGACCGTCCCACCGCCCAACAGCCCACCAGGCGGGCCTGCGCGTACGGCAGACGCAGACCGAGAGGCGCCGCCGCGTGGCACAACACAAGGACGGTACCTGCGCGCTGGATAGGCGTTGATTCTTCCGTGAACGTGAACAGTGTCCGGAGGTTCTCGACCGTGCGTTTCAGGGCAACGAGACCTGACACCATACGGTTAGCGAAGTCGTGGAACGAGCCGCCCATCTCCCGGAGCGTCGTGTCCGGGGAATGCTCGTTCGCTGCCCGCGCCAGCGTACAGGCGGGGCACCCCCACCCATACCCGGCAGCGAACAGACCACCGCCCGTCGGATGGTTGCAGGGAAGGCGCAGACTGTCGCCCGGCCCGAGGTCCACCGTCACCCCGTCACCGTCCGCCCAAGGGCTGACATCACCGACGCGAACCCTCACCATTTCCGACGCCGGCCGCTCCGCCAGCAACGAAAGAAGAACGGTAAGCGCTACCCCGGCCGCCGCACTGAAACCAGCCGGTTCGACCGTGAGAATGTCGTAGGCGTCGTGCCCCGACATCGGGCGGCGCTGCCGAGACGGCCCATACCGCTGGGAGAACCGACGCCGGTAACCGTCCAGCAGGTCCCGCCAGTCCCCCTCGTGTGCCGTATGCCGGTACGCCGGGACGACACCCGCGACATCGCACCCGTGAGCGATAGCGGACAAGTTCGCCGCGAGTTTCCCCGGCGAACACGGCCGCCCCTGCCTACCAGGCCACACCCGCCGTTCCGACACCGCACCAATCAACGCCTCAAACAGGCTGTAAGGAGCCGTGTACGGGTCGTCGTGGCCACGCGCCCGACAGAACTCCACCCAGTCCGCCCACTTCGCCTTGTACCGGCCTTGCGTGTCCGCGGAAAGCGCAGCCTGCGTGCACAACCGGTCGATTTCAGCGTCAATGTCCGCCCACCGGGCATCGTCCGCAGCAGGGGTGGGGGCGGTGGCTAGTGCGGTTGTTCGGTTCACGGGCCGCGTTATCGGCGGCCACGCCGCTCACCGGCGCGAAATTTCCGGGACGACTGTTCTTACCTGAACGGTCGCCGCATCCAGCAGGGTTCACTCGGTACCCGCGTCCCTTGCGTAAGAGGCGTCGGTGCTTGCTGTGAAGGGAGACACCCTGGACGGAAGGATCAGTGTGCTCGGCTGCGAATCGTCAGAGGGTGGCGAAACGCAGTATTGGACTATGGAAGCCGAAGCGTCGTGCCTGACCGGCCCGCGCACCGCCCCGGCGTCAGGTCTGGTCCCAGCGGAACATTGGGCAGCCCGGCGTCCCGTTGACCCCGGCCTCAGCCCGTTTCGGTAGCCGTTTCAACCGGGCGCGGATGAACGGCTGCCTCGGGGTGTTCGGAGGAAACCGACCGAGGTACTCGGTCACGACGATGTTCAGGGTCGCGGACCGGCCTTTTCGTTTGCCCCAGCAGATGTCCCCGTACCAGCCTTTCGCCCCGGGGAACCGGGTGCTGTATTTGTGCCAGCCGAACGCGACGAACGCGACCGCGTTCTCGGATGAGTAGCCGAGGGGGTGCACAACTTCGAGGCTCAGGTAGGGCGTCATCTTCCGGCGTACACGAACTGTCGCCGTGCCGTCGGTGACGGGGGTGCTCCTGGCCGCTTCGTCCCAGGCTCGTTCCACGTTCCGGCCGTTATGCACAACAAACACGCAACCGCCGCAGCCATCCACGTTGAACGTGATCGTGGTCTTCGCGTCCGCTGCGGCAGGAGCCGCCGTTACGGGCGCGGCGAGGAGCGTGACAGCGAGTACGGCGGCTGTCCTCATTTCGATCCCCCGATCTTGTGGCTACCAGGGTAAGCCCGGGAACCCGGTGAACACACCTCCACAGACGGACGGCCTGCCGCCCGCCTAAGACGCGCAACCCGGGCAGCGAAACAGAGCATCTCTTGTCGCCGCAGCCTGGTGCCGTCACTTCGACGACCCGTAGCCCCACACGCGATAAGTCGGGCGAGCCTACGGGCGAACCTGCGGGATTTCTCTTGTGTGCCGTGCCGCACCGTTGCCGATAGTGATGCTAGGGAGTAGGATGAATCACGAGGATGGGAATTGATTCACAATGAATGACACGATTGGTGACCGAATCCGTCGCGCACGTGAGGCGTGGGGCAAATCGCAGCGGGATGTGGGTGCCGAAACCGGCTTGTCGCAGGCCCGGCTTTCCAGAATTGAGAGCGGAACGACAGAACCAAGGCTTAACGAGGTGGTGTCGCTGTCCTGGGCTTTGGGATGCACGGTAACTGAACTGACTGGACATTCCCCGGTGCGTGACAGGGCACAATTCGCGGCCAGAGCGGACGCGGGCGCCGACCTGACCGGGCTGCGGGACGAACTGACTCACTTCTTGGAGATCGACGCGCTGCTGGACGAACTTGGTGTGGCACGGTCGGCGTGATCGCCACCGAGACCCAAGCGCGCGAAGCCGCACAGGCATACCGCCAGAGGAACACCTTAGGGGTGGCCCCGCTCGGCGACCTCGTAGCCCTGATCGAACACAACGAGAACGTGGACGTGGCAATCCTAGATGGACCGCCAGACGCCCACGGACTAACAGCGAAAGACCCTGAACGCAACGCTGTAATCGTGGCTGCGACCAGAACGCCGAACCCGATGCGGCAACGTTCTACCCTCGCCCACGAACTCGGGCACATCACGTTCGGCGACCACACCCCCGAAAACAACCGCGAATGGAGTGCCCGCAGCCCACAGGAAATCCGAGCCGACGCGTTCGCCCGCCATCTCCTCATCCCACTCGAAGGACTTGTCGCACATATAGAAGCCGCACCAGACCGGACTATGCGGGTGGAACCTGCTCTGTTGTCCGCAATAGTGCAGGAGTACAAGGTCAGCCCACACCTGGTCGTCATTCAACTGACGGAAGCCGGTTACATCACCAACTCTGAGAAGCACCGAATCGCTGGCTCACTTACCGCTCCGATGCTGGCTGCAAGGTTCGGGTGGACGGACCAGTATACGACGTGGCAGGAAGAGTCATTACGTCGACGCGCCCCGCAGAAGTTGCTTGCGCGGGCGAACGACGCCTACGAACAAGGACTCCTACCTGCCCTATTCGTAGCCCGACTACGCGCCATCAGCGAAGCGGACCTGGTGGATCAGTACGAGAAGGCTGGGGTAGCCACACCACCACCGATCGTCACCGAAGACGATCCTGACGAGTTCCTGCCGCCGGGCGTGCTGTGACAACTCCACACCCAAGACCGAACATCGTCATCGACGCGGGGCCCGCACTGAACTTTTTCTCCCTGAGCAAACAGGGAATCCTGATTGACTGTCTCGGGCCGCTTTCGATGCCACAGACCGTGGTACGTGAAGTGCAACGCAAAGCGGAACAGGACAGACGGTTCTCTGCCGCCGCGGGTGTACTGAGAAACCTTCGTGGCAGTGTCCACCTGAACATCCTCGAAGACAACTCAACAAACCCCGCCCTTGCCGCGGCGGCAGGACGCATCAGCCTTCAACCGCTGGCTGAGCGACTCAGGCGCGCAGCCGACCAGGGCGAACTGATGGTCATCTCCCACACCGCGGTACTGGTTGAAGCAGGCGCGAACGTCACAATGCTGATAGACGACGGGCCAGCCCGGCAACTCGCAAAGAAGGAAATCACGCGGTTGCAGGCCCTTCGCACCCAGAACCCCGCCACCGGCTGCGCCTACTTGATTTCGACCCCGCAAGTCCTCACCGCAGCGATCGGGACACGCCACATCCCCGACAAGAAAACGATGCGGGAACTGTTCGGAAAGATGAGAACTCTGGACGATGGGCTGACCGCAGAAACGCAATCACGTCTACTCGAACACGCGAACTGGTACCGGTAGCAGTACCGTCTCGCGCCGCGCGCAGCCGCAGTCGGCAGGCGGGCACGGCAGCACCGGTAGCCCCCGGGTTCCCTTGAGGTTCGGGTATCCCCTGCACCCCAGGGCAGCCCACTGTCGTTGCGGCGGGGAAGCACGCATTCCGTCTGGCCGACCCGACGCCGTCACCTCCGGGCGTTCAGATGGTGACCGGGGTGCCCAAGAAGGTGAAGCGGGGGAAGACGGTTCGCCTGCCCCGATCGACGGTGCAAGGCTCGCCACTTGCGTGGGCTACTACGTCGAAGAAGGTGTGCACGGTGATGCGAGCGAAGGGCAGGAAGCGGGCGAAGGTCGAAGGTAAGAAGCGTGGCCGGTGTGCGCTCGCCGCGTCAGCCCCGGCCTTGGACGGTTACACGTCCTACTCGAAGAGGTTCAAAGTCCGGGTGCGTTGAATCTCTACGCGTTTCGTGCGACAAGACCGCACCGACGGAGAAGCAGATCGAGGCACGTCACCGACTCAGCGGTGCCTTCTTGGGAAGCCAGGAAGACCCGCATCCCTCCGCACCTTCGCGATGGTGTGGCCCTCATCGCGAAGGCCCCACACCCGGCAACAGGTGACCGGATTACCCAAGGAACCCGACGACTAGATCTAGTTGCTCTTGGGTAAGGGGGACGTCCACGGCCTGGGTTCACAGGCAGCCGAGTGTCGTCTCCCCGATACCCCTATACGAATCCGTCGGGCGCGGGCGTGAAGTCGTCCTCGCCGGTGACCCACGTTTCTCCGGTGTCAGCCCGGTGCGGATCGGTGTGATCCCACCGTTTGCCGCACCAGAACGACACCATTCCGCCGCGAACATCGAAGTCGTCCGGGTGGCGCCGAGCATCCTCCGCAGTCACTTCCACGACATTCCCACACCGATTCCTCGCGGCGCGAGCGGTCGCTGGACGCCGCCAGGTGCCGTCACGCAAATGCTGGGCACAGTCGGGGCACAAATCGGGATCGTCAACTGAGGCGTCGCGGGGAAGCACCACCCTGATGGTCACGCCGCAGGCAGCGGGGCGACCATTTCTTTCGAAGAAGACTGGTGCCAACGGTTCCCGCCGTGTAGGTGTCCGCGCTCGACGCCAACGGCTCAGCGAAGTCTCACTCTCTAAGGAGGAAGCGAAGACGTGCCATCGTCCGGGGTCGGATGGCAGAGCCGGATAAGGAACGGACGCCCCGTCTGCCCGGAGCCACACGATTCGGTCAAACGCCACTGACCATCCGCGCTTGCCTGGGGTCTCTTCCTCGGTCACGGGCCAATTGTCCCGCGAATTGGCCGTTCCGCATCGCGCCACGCCATCTGGTTGAACCAGTTATCCACAGACCCGGACGGTTCGGACAGCATCGGTCCCTCACGCGATCAGTGTCCCAGTTCTCCTGTGGTCCGCGGCGTTCCCTGGACCGGGTGGCCTGGACGTCCAGGTGGGCAACGTCGTCCTGCCCCACCCAGCCCCGATGCGATGATCTCACCACCGTTTCGTGGAATCACTCTTCACAAACCTGGGCGGTTCACGCCTGCCCGCCCTCGGGGGGTTAGCCGAGGTTGGTGAGGCGTTCCATCGATCCGGTGGTTTGGGATGCGTAGATGCGGAGGGTGATGTTCACGTCGGCGTGCCCGGCGGCGTTGGACACGTCGGCGGGGGCGGCGCCTAACGTCCATAGGTAGTGGGTGCAGAAGACGTGGCGGAGGTGGTGCCACGGCCAGGTGAGCCGTTCGCCGGGTTGGCCGTTGCGTTTGGTGGTGGGTTTGGTGGGCCATCCGGCCATTGCGGCGGCGGGGTGGAACCGGCGGTCGTAGAAGTTGGAGCGGGTCCACCACACGCCGTCTTTGGATGGGAACATCAGCCCGTCCGGGTTTTCCGCCATCACTTCTCTGACCCGGAGGGCCACGAGGTCGGCGAGCGGGTAGCCGTTGTCCCACCATTGGCCGCCGGGGACTGTCCGCGGGTAGATGGTGGTGCGGCGTTTGTTCCCTTTCGGCAGGGTGACGTGTTTCCGGCCTTTCACTTCCACGATTTGCCGTTCCACCCGAACGGTGCGTGTGGCCGTGTTGATGTCCGAGGCTTTCAACCCGACGAGTTCTCCGATCCGCAGCCCGGTGTATGCGGCGAACATTGGGGTGAGGCCCCACCAGTAGGGGGCGCCTTCCGGCTGCAGCATCAGGAACGCTGCGGCGAGGAACGCGACATCGTTGCTGGAAGGTATCGCTTCGGGTGGTACCCACAGGGTGTCGTCGGTGCCTTGTTCGGTGGCGTGGGCGGGCAGGCGGTGGCCGGGCCGGGACCAGTGAACGTCAAGGAGTAGCCGGTCCGGCGGGATCGTCAAGTATCCGTGAGCGTATCCGTACCGGATGACAGTGCCCAATAACGTCCGTACCCGGCGTCCTTCCCCTGGGGTGGGTGCGTGATTCACGGCCCGGAGCATATGCTCGCGGCGCAGCGAGACGCATTGAACGTTCCCGATGATCGGTTTGACGTGTTTCGCGGCAACCCACTCGTTATGTTCGTGGGTTTTCAGTGACCACGGGCGGGCGCGTGCCCTGTCCGGGGCCAACCATTCGTCCAGCAGCACGGTGAACGGCTGGTTCGCGCGGGTCGCCTCAGCGTCCAGAATGTCGGCTAACTGTTCCGCTTTCGCCATTGCCGCGTCAGCCGTCACCCCGCCACTCGTTGTTTTCCGTTGCCCCTCGATCGTGTACACGATCCGGTGATACGGGTAGGCAACGGTTGGCGGATGGATGGTGATCGGGTAGCCGGGAAGAACCACTTTGGTGACGAGGCGTCCGTGTTCGTCGGTGCGGGGCTGACCGCCGGTACCCGGGTTCACCACACACCCCAGGCAGTGCCCCGGCCGGGACACCCGGCGCCCCGGAAGCCCACGGTACCCCCGGCGTCCTGAACGCGAACAGTTAGGACGCTTCTACGAACATCCTGCGCCGCGGCCCCGCCGGGTCCGACATCAGATGCGCCGCCGGGACGCGCGCAGCCGTCCGTTGCTGGGTCAGCCATTCGGTGACCTCGCCAACATCCCAGCGAACGTTCCTGCCGATGCGGTACGGGGCCGGGAACCCTGGCGTCCGGGTCAACCGGAACACCCGTGCCTCCGACAGGTCGAACTCCGTCACCATCGTTTTCCGGGACATCAGACGCGGCAGCACAGACGCGCGTATCGGCGGCCACGCCGTCTCGCCGTTCCACCCGTCCCATCGCCACGACCCCCGTCCCGGACACACCGACCGCCAGGCACCCGGGCGCCCCTCGGGGCACCCCGTACGTCCGCGGCAAGCAGAAGTGTGCCACCCGTGTGTCAAACCGTCAAAACAGGCAACCAGAGTGTGAGGCGGTCAGCCGGGACGACCTTCCGACTTTCCCTACGGTTGTGCCGGGTTGCGTGGCCACCGTTGCGTGTCCGGTCTGCCTCTGCCGGGCTGCTGGTTCACGGTCTGAGAGATTCGGCGGATTCCGACTGGGCCAAGAGTTCCTTCCAGGTGGCGGGCGGATTCCCACGCCCCAGCATCCTCTGTAGCCGGTACCTGAAACGATGCGCGGCAAAGGCGTCCACGGGCCACCGAAGGGCCGCCGGGCACAGGGCGCTACCCGGTCGCAGATGAAGGTTGGAGTGCCGCCCACACCTCGTGTTGATCGCGGCGGTTGCATTGAGCCCAACGGCGTTCGTCATCGGTCATATGTGCGAGAAATTCGAAGCGATCCTCCACGGTGTGAAGCCATTCCGCGGTGTTGACTCGTTTGGTGAGGTACCCGATGTCCTCGGCGGCGAAGTCGCTCGCCGATTTGGCGTTGAGGATGTCTTGGGGGGATATGGGTGGAGATCCCCGTCCGTCTTCGGTGACGTCCCGATAGGTCTTGAGTATCCACAGCCGACGGATCAACGGTTCGTCGAGCGGCCCGCTGGCCGCGTACCAGTACAGGTCGTACAGATCACGGACGAGTGCGGTTCGTCTGAACCGCGCTAGTTTCTCCGCGATCGCTTCTTCTGCGCGAACGACAGGTGTGCTCGGCAGGGTGAACGAGTATCGCTTGTGAATCGGAAGCGCGACTAGCGTCAGGTGGTCGGCGGGAAGGATGAGAGGGTGTCGTGCCAGTTCAAGTTTGGCGCCGAGGTTCGGGACGCCGAACGGTGTCTGTACATGTAGTTCCCCTCGCCTGCCATCGTCCCCGATTTCGTTCACTCGGAAAGTGAACCCGTCCACCTCGGCCCCGTCTATCTCGCTTAGCGTGTTCAGGGCGAGCCCATCGTCGGGGGCCGCGAAGTCGAGGTCTGTTGAGAACCTGCCCGCATTGCCTGCCCGGAACTTACGCAGGGCGGTTCCGCCTTTGAAAACGAGACCCGACTTGAACAGCCCGGCCTCGTGCAACAGGTACAGGGCATGATCCTGGGCGATATCAAGTAGAGCGGCGTCACGCCCTCCCTTAACACCCTGGAAGTGGCGCACTAGATGCCCTTCAGTCAGGGTCAACTTCCCGCTCCGACCTGCAGGTAGGGGTGAAGGGCGGTGTCGTTGACCCGTGTGGAGGGGTTGAACTTTCCTGCAACGCTTCTGGTGCCGAACCAGGCGGGTCCCTGCGGGGGATATGCGGCAAGTGTCGCTTCTGATCCGCGACTGTTATCACCGACGGCTAGGAGATAGGCCACACGTTGACGTGTCGGTGCGGTTGCGGTGCTCAGCAGGTGAATGATGAGGCTTATGTCAGCCTGTTTGGCGGCGTCCGGCAACCACTGCGCCAGGCCCGGCAGGTCTTTGTACCCGGATGGCCTGGTTGCGATCCCTGCGAGTAGTCCTTCCACGTTCCACGTTGGCAGACCGTCGATAGTGGTGACACCGTCTGGTGCAAGGCTGACGTTCACGACCCGCCAGTCCTGACTCATAGATTTCGGCAAAGCCGTCCCAGTCGGAAGTGACACGACTTCCGTCGTGGGGACACGTTGAGCGTAACCGAGCACCGACGCTGCCGATTCCATCGCGAGGATGCCGGGCCATGCTGACTGGGTGGCCCGCTGCGCCCGGAACTCAATGAACCGGTCTCCCGCGCTGTAGGCGCCGCCCCGAGCGCCTGGATAGAACTCCCACGCATTGTGGGTTCGGAGGGAGCCAAGCCACCCTCGCCGCTGCAGTTCATACGCCCACCGACGCAACCGTGCTGGCGGCACGTCCTCACCAACCTCACGCGCATACGACGCGAGGTCCCGCATCGTAACGACCCGAGGCGACTCGATCTCCAGTTGCTCCAGAACTCCGGCTAACGACTTCGACACAACCCGCGGCACTGTCATTCACCTCCTAACCTTGTATATATTAACAAGGATCGGCCTGAAACGACACTGATTATCAGTGGTCTGCCCACCGAGAAACGCCGGAGAGGTGACCAGACCGGCTACACTCACCCGGAGCGACCTACCAGCCAATCGAACATGCCCGGGTGAGTGTAGCCGGTCTGGCTGTCAATTCGTGGGAACCTGGCGTGTCGCGGTCCATTGGACCTCACGCAGACCAATCCGGCTACGCCCAACACGGAGCAACATTCTCGGACCCCCGCGACACTCCCACTCACTTCCGTGTCAAGGGTGTGTCAAATCGGCTGTTGCTGGTCGCCTTGTGAGGGGGATGGCGGGTGACCTTCACCGCTGATCACGGCGAAGATCGCCGAGGAACACGGGCACCTCACAACGGACGGCGACGCCGATAGCAACCATATGAATCTCTGCCGTCCCCGCCCGCGCGACCGCGGGTTCACGCTGGTGGAACTGCTGGTCGTGGTTCTGATCCTGGTGGTGCTGGCCGCGGTCGCGGTCCCGATCTACCTGAACCAGGTGGACAAGGCACGGGACGCGTCCACGAAGACCGGGGTTGCGACTGTCGCCCGGTTCGTGCTGTCCGGGCTGTCCGACGGGGCCGTGTCCGGCGGCGACGGCACCGACACCGGCACGCTGACCTCTACCGGTGGGACGCTCGCGAAGAACGGTGTGACCGTGTACGTGGACTCGTCCGCGAAAACGTGGTGCGCGTCGAAAGTCACCCAGTCGGGCACGTACTTCGTCGCGTCGCACGTGAAACCCGCCGCGACTGAGGCGTCCGGGTACTGCACCTCAGCGGGCAGCCCGCCGCCGGTGTACGGGCAGAACCTGCTGACCGCCGCGCAAACGAACCCGACCGCCACCGGCGCGTGGAGCCGGGCCGCCGTCACGGAAACAGCGCCCGGCACGTACACCGCCACCACAGTCGGCACCTGGCCCTACGTGTACACCTTTGTACCGGTCACCCCGGGTCACACGTACACGCTGCGCAGCACCATTACCGCAGCCGGTCTGGACGCCCGCGTCGTCGTCTACTGGTACAACGGCAGCACGAAACTAGATGGGGCGGCGGGCAACTGGATCTCCGCCGGAAGCACCGGCGTGTCGCAGGTGACCGCGACCGCGCCTGTAGACGCGACCCGGGTCAGCGTGCGCGCCTTCAGCCCTTCGTCCACGGCAACCTCGGTCGGGCAGGGCCCCTGGACGATCCGGGACGTCGGGTTCTGGGAAGGCGACGCGGACGCGGCCTGACCGTGGTCAGGATGGCGTTACCGACACCGTGGTCCGGCGTTGTCGGCGAACCGGAAGCCGCAACGCGTCCCCCCTCGGGGTGGATCTTGTGCGTACCCGGCGCCGGGCGACCCGCGGGGTACCCGGAACCGACCGCGCCTCCCGCTTCACGCGTGCCCGCTGGTGAGGAGCGTCTGCCCGAGGATGAGCGTCAGGTGGTCAGCGGTGGGGTGGTGCGCCGTCACCGCACACGGGTCTGATGTCTGCATCCGGGCGGGGGGGTACCGGTCACAGTCGTCGAGCCCACGAGTCGTAGGGCGTCTGACCCATTCCGGGCCGCCTGGTGAACCCCTCTCGGGGGGCGCCTGCGGACATCGTGATCGGGTGTTTTGTGTCGGAAGGTCGCGAGTTTCCTACTATTTTCTGTGTCAAGGGTGTGTCAAATCGGCTGTTGCTGGTCGTTTTGTGGGGGGAATGGTGGTGACCTTCACCGCTGAAAATCGGAAGGTCGGCGGTTCGACCCCGCCCCTGGCCACCACACCCACACCGCATTTCCCGATAGATGGACCACCACGGCTCCCCCACTACGGGAGCCTGGGGCCTTTGTATAGCGCCGCTGCCACGAACGCTGGCGCTGAGCGATCACTGGGCCTCGCTAGAGACACCAGATAACACCCGCGACGCCTGTCTTAGGTCGTCCGTTGTGGTGTGCGTAGACCTTGGCATGGACCATCGGATCGTGGCCGAGCAAGCCGCGGCAGTCACGATCGGAACGCCGTTCGCCAGTCGTCACGCTGCTGTGTGCCGGGGATCGTGAAGTCGAATCCCCGGCAACCCTGCCGCGCCCGCCTGCATATGAAACAGGTCGGAGTACCGCTCAGGTCGCAGAGGAACGCCCACCTCATCCACGACGACCAGCCCGTGGCCACCGGAACGCCGGCTACAGCGGTTCCACCCGCGGCACCTGTGCGTCACAGCAGCGGCGGGGTCCGAACTCGGCCAGGAACATGGCACCGACGATCACCAGGCCGCCCAGCCAGATGCGAGCGGTCAGGGCCTCGCCACCGATGACGACTGCGATGATCCCGGCGAACACCGGCTCGAAGGTCATGATCACCGCCGACGTGGTGGCGGAGAGGTGCGACTGGCTCCAGGCCTGCAGGACCAGACCGAGACAGGTGGCGCCGATCGCGAGGTAGAGCAGTGAGGTCCATTCGCTGGCATGCGCGGGGATCGTGAACTCCCCGCTGGTGACGGCGACCGCGGCACACATGAGTGCGGCGACGGTGACGGACACGGCTGTCAGTCCATAGCCGTTGACCGGCGTGGCCCATTGGCTCAGGCTCGCTATTTGCAGGGCGAAGAAGGCGGCGCCGAGCAGTGTCAGACCGGCTCCCGGGGAGAGGCTCCAGCCCTGGAGCGAGATCAATGCCAGTCCGATGGTGGCGACTGCGACTGCGACCCAGCCCCGGGTGGTCACCTGCTCGCGGAAGGCAGTGGCTGAGACCAGTGGGGTGAGCACGACCATGAGACCGGTGAGGAATCCGGAGACGGCCGCCGATGTCTCCCTGAGGCCTTGCGTCTGGGCGAGGAAGCCGAGCCCCAGGAACACTCCGAGCGCCACGCCGCGTCGCCACTGTCCCGGCGACGGCCGCAGCCAGCGGCGGGGGGCGGCCAACAACAGGATGACGGCCGCGAGGCCGAACCGCCAGGACAGGAAGTTCGACACCGACATGGTGTCCAGGGTGTCCTTGGTGACCAGGAAGGTCGACCCCCAGACGACCGTGGCGGCGAGCAGGCCCAGGATGGCGGGCAGGTGTCCCGCCCGCCGGTCCGTCGCGCGCTCGGCCACCGAGCTCACAGGGTCACCACCGCCGTCCGATACCGCGGATCACCACAGATCGCGCAGTCGCTTGATGCCCCGGTCGAACATGTCCTCGACCGTGGAGGCTTCCACCTGGGCGTCGTTGAGCGCCTCCTGCGCCTTGGCCGTCTGCGCCGTCGTGAGGTAACCGGCGGCCATCTGAACCTTCTCGTAGGCGCGGAACAGGTCGCGGTACGCCGCCCGCACGGTCTTCATCCCAGCCAGGAACTTCTCCTGCCGCCTGCCGCTGAAGCATTTCTTGTTCTGCTTCCGCACCCGGTCGACGAGTTTGTTCACCGTGTCACGATCGTCCGCGATGATTGGCGACAGCGTCTCGCGGTACTGCATCACGCCATCTTCCATCTGGGGAAGGACGTCCTGGGCACCGCTGGACAGGACGTCGACCATGTTGTCGAGTTGTGCGTCCACGCTCGCGTAGTGAGCGTCATAGTGCGGAAGCTGCGTGTCCATGCGGCGTTGCAGCCGCTGCAGGTCGTGCTTGTACGACGGCCAGCAGCGATCCGGTAACTTGTGCTTCGACTTGGCCGCGACGGAAGACGCCGGGGGCGTGCCGGCTGCTGACGAGGGAACGGCGGGGGCGGCGAGCAAGCCGGTCGCGAGGACCAGCGAGGCCGTCAGACGGGTGGTGGATCCCGGGGTCATGATCGCCTCCAACGGATACATCCAGGCTACGCTCGCCGGCGGCGGGACTTATCCTCGGAACAGCCCGCGCAACCTACCCGGGGGACAACCCTGCCCACATCAGTGATGCCCTCCACCACTCGCGTGACCGCGGCGGAACATCAGGACGGTACCGACGAGCGGGTACATCCACCCGATCGGTTGCCGCGGCTGGGCGATTGTCACCAGCACACCGACGATCGGAACCACGAGGAACAGCAGTCCCGCCAACCCTTCGCCGGGCCGGCCGAGGCGGAACAGGCAACGCACGCGGGCGCTGCCACCACGACCACCAGGAGGTCCGTGTCGTCGAACAGAAGGTTGGACACGATGGTGGTCAGGGCGGCGCACATGAACGCTGCTCCGAACCGAACAGACGACGTTTGGTGAGTGTGGACATGTCGATCGACTCTCCCCACCCCGAGGGTTGAGGTGCGGATCCAGGATCTCGGGTGCGGCGTCCCTGCGTCGTGAGCCAACGTCCCGATCCGGCTGGGCGCAATTCCGGGCCGGACCTGCAACCGCTCAGCCGAACCGGGCAAGCGGGCGGTCTCCACGGTGCATCGGCCACCGGACCGACGAGCCGGGGTGACCTCGGCAGGTGACCCACGACATGACGAGGGCGGACGAACCGACCCGGTCCGGTTGCCCTGGCGGGACCAGAAGGATCGCGGGGAGGTGGCTCGAACCGGTCACGTGATCGCTTGCCCGGTCCACTCGGCCAGGCTGGCAAGCAGCTGGGACTGGAATCGCTCATCGTGTGCCGCAGGATGCGGCTGCCTGCGCTGACGGTGATACCAGTAGCCGCCGGTGGTCCTGGCGTCCGCGTCGTCGCTCGTGGCCAGCCAGACCTGCGTTTCGTGTCCGAGGGCGAGATCGTCCGGAGCGCTCGGTCCCCCCATGCGGGTCGGAACCCACCCGGGGTCGACCGCATTGCTGAGGGTCTGCGGCACTTCGCGAGCCAAGGCGCAACTCAGCGCAGTGATGAACAGCTTGCTGTCGGAGTACGACCGCGAGTCGCCCTTCGACCAGTCGATACCCGCGACATCCGCCCGGCCGCCGCGGTGCATGCCACTGCTCAGGAAGATCAAGCGGTTCGCTGGCTGCATGGACGCGACGAGCAGGTACGGCGCCACCACGTTGACGTGCAGAAGAGCTGGGCCGCCGATCACCCCAGCGTTGTGGATCACGGCGTCCAGCGGTCCGAGGTCGTCAAGACGATCGGCGAGTCGACGGACCTCGCGCAGGTCCGCAAGGTCGCCGGACACCACATCGGCGCCCCGCGCGACCAGGTCCGCCACGGCCGGCTCCCGGGTTCGGTCCCGTACATGAACCACAGTTTCGTGGCCCTGGGTCAGCAGTTGATTGGCTGCTGCCCGCCCGAGCCCTTGCGCGGACCCGGTCACCAGAACGCGGCTCATAGGTGCATTCTGCTCCCCAAGGGGCACCGCGGCCGCGGCCACTGAGTCAGTCCCGGCGGTCATCTGGCCAGTCCGGTCAAGGAAGCCCCCGAGCCCGACCTCGGCGACGAATCCGACACCCCATGACGGGCACCTGATCGCGGAGGTTCAGGGGCGAGGAGCGCCCGCGGGAACCAGACAGTCACACGTCGGCGTGGGATCGGTGGGCGGTGCCACGCGCCCATGTCAGGATCTCAGGCCGGCGTTGCCATGGCGCGCGTAGTAGTTGCGCCAAACGATCCGGTAGACCGGGATCCATCGCGGCCGAGGACGCGGTGACGACGACATCGCTGCAGGCGCCGACCTCTGGATCGGCGCGCTCGGGCTGATCTCGGTCCTGGTGCCGTTCATCCCGGGTCTGCGGTCCATCCCGCCACGGCTGGCCGGCGTAGTTGCGAGGGAGATCCGGGAGATGTCGGGATGGACGACCTCCACCGGGCGCTCCCGCTGCGTGAGCGCTACCAGCGCTGCCTACGGATCGGCGAGGCCATCGAACTCGTCTCGGACCGTGACGCTATTGGCGGTCAAACAGGCGTGACGCGCTATGTTCGCTCCGCTTCGGTCACATCGGCGGTCCGGGCCCCGAGACAGAGCATGAGGTCCGCGGAATCCGCGGTGAAGGCCGTTCCGTGCGCACCTCCGCCGATGGACACAGGCCCCGCAGGGATGGACGTGTCGGCGATCACCGGCAGCGCTGTCAGGGATCCGAAGGGCGTGATGGTCCCCCGCTCGTAGCCCGTGACGGCCAGCGCCTCGTCGGCGCCGGGCATCGAGAGCCTGTTGACGGACAACAAGGACCGCAGTTTCGGCCAACTGATGGTCCGTCCGCCGGGCACGAGGACGAAGAGGAAGTCGTCCTCGGCGCGCCGTATCACGATGGATTTGAGCACCCGGTCGGGCGTGAGCCCGCGCGCTGCGGCTGCCTCCGCCAGGCTCGACACCCGCCCGTGCCGGGTGGTCTCGAAGGCGATCCCCGCCGCCTTGATCGCGTGTTCGGCCCGTTCTGCGGGAGATACGTCCATCACCGTTCCTCATCGGCCGCCGGGCTCGTCACCCGTGCTCCCGGGCATCGAGCATGACCAGCATCATTCGTGTGGGCTCCTGGGCCACGATGGCGTGCGGCATCCGAGTGGGCAGGTGGACGATGCCCCCGGGACCGAGAGCAACGGTCTCTCCGCCAGCCGTCACGGTCAACCGGCCCCCGAGGACCCACAACAGCACCGGCATCGCCGCGGTGTGCTCGCTGAGCTCTTCGCCGGTGTCGAACGAGAAGAGCACGAGCCGCGCTCCCTCCGCCCGCATGACCGTGCGCGACACTGTTGCGGCCTCGTTGACCTCGATGAGTGCGGCCAGGTCGTCGACGTGGGTCATACGCTGCTCGTCGGCCATGGTGTCCTCCCTTGCCCCTCGACAGTATCCCCGCGGGGCGCTGGGCTTCCATGGCGACAGGTCACGGTGACAACGCAAACGCGCCTGCGCGTCGTGAACGGCTTAGCCTGAATCCACCGGTGATCTTGCCGGGTAGGTCGGTGCGGTGAGGCGAAGAGCCTCTGTTCGCCGAAGATTGAGCGTCCCGGACACACGTCCAAACCCGCAAGACCAGAGGCATCCCGTCAATGCCTCTGGTGTGGGTTGCGTGTTCGGTGGGGTTCGTGCAGTCCGGTGGGGGTCGTCGCGATCATCGCCGTGGTGGTGGTGTCGGTACAGCTGACGTGACGGTCAGCCGTCGGACTGGGACGTCTCCCGGTTCCACGCCTCGGCGGCCGCGCCGGGATCGATCCGCTCGAGGATCGCGTCGGCGATGCCGGCCAGCTGCCCTAGCTGGTCCGGCGTGAGCGCATCGACGACGTTGTGCCGCACAGCCATGAGATGGCCCGGTGCGGCATCCACGACCTTGGTCCACCCCTCGTCGGTGAGCCGCACGTTGGTCGCGCGCCGGTCCTCGGGGCACGGGAACCGGCCGACCAGACCGCGGCCCCCCAAGCGCTGCACCACGTGGGACAGCCGGGGGAGCGTCGCGTTGGTGCGCGTCGCCAGCGCGGTCATGCGCAGCGTGTGCGAGGGCGCCTCCGAGAGCATCGACAACACCCAGTACTCGAAGTGCGACAGGTCGGCATCGCGCCGCAACTGCGACTCCAGCACCCCGGGCAGCAGTTCGACCACGGCCGCCAGCCGCACCCAGGCGGCACGTTCCCGTGGGTCCAGCCAGCGCACCTCAGAATTACTTGACACGACAACCAACTCTCGTTAGATTCATAGTTGTAGCAACAACCAATATACCGAAGGAGTTCAGAAATGGCACACGTAACAGTCATCGGAACCGGCGCTATGGGACAGGCCATTGCCAGCCTGGTCACCAAGGGCGGCAACAGCCTCGAAGTGATCGGGGAGCAGGACGCGGACCGCCGCGTCACCGGCGATATCGTCGTCCTGGCCGTCCCCTATGCCGCCTTGTCCGACATCATCGCGACCCGCGGCGAGAGTCTCGCAGACAAGGTCGTCGTCGACATCACCAACCCGGTCGACTTCGAGACCTTCGACTCGCTGGTCGTTCCGAGCGACGCTTCCGCCGCTGCGGGTTTGGCTGAGGCACTCCCGCGGTCACGCGTGCTGAAGGCGTTCAACACGACGTTCGCGGGCACCCTCGCCGCCGGCAGCGTCGGCCCGCTGACCACCACCGTCCTCGTCGCGGGGGACGACGCAGCGGCCAAGGCCGAGTTCTCCGACGTCGTGAAGGCGGCCGGGCTCAACGCGATCGACGCCGGCGCTCTGAAACGCGCACGCGAGCTCGAGGCTCTCGGGTTCCTGCAGATCACCCTCGCCGCCGCAGAGAGCGTCTCCTGGACCGGGGGCTTCGGCGTCGTCGCCTGAGCACCGGATCCACCACCCGCAGTTAGTCGCGTCCCGGGGTCTGCTAAAGCAGCACTCAGGCTGCGCCCCATTACCCACTTCGCGGACCCCGGGCCGCGCGTGCCGGACGCGGCCCGGTCTCTCGGCCGCGCGCAGGCGGGAGCGACGAACGCCGCGGCGGTCATCACCAGAGCGAACCCGGATTCGGCGCCGGCAGTGAGCCAGGTGATCTCGTCGTTGGACAGCACGCCGTCCAGGTGGCTCTGTCAGTTGGTCAAGGGTGCCAGTGTGAGGCAATTGCGCCACGTCGGGCCGTGGGCCAGTCGCAGGGGTCCGCGGGGTTGGACATTGGCATGATCGTAGGCAGCCTGCTGTCATGGGTTACCGCACCGGCGCATCAAGGCCAGCCGCCGCGCGCCCGACGCTGCCCCACCTGATCAGTGCCAGCGCCAACTCTTCCTCGGTGTACTGGTCCAGGGCGAGTTCGTCCCGCAACCGCGACCGGGTCTGCCATCTCGGTGGTGTGGGCGGGTAGGCGAGGTGGTCCAACTCGGGTCCGGTGAGCGCGGCCACCGGTGGTGTCGCCCCGGAGTCGTACCACTTCATCAACTCCACGCCGGCCATCACCGGGCTGATCGCCCAGTGCGCGGCGAACGCTTCCACGTCGGCGATGTCGTAGGGGCTGCCGATGATCCGTAGCGCGAGCCGGTCCATGATCCCGGTGCGCAGCCATCGAGCCCGCAGCGCCGGGTCGGCGCGGTCGGCCTCGCCGTAACTCCACGCCAGGTAGGTGATGGAGCGTGGTTCCAGCCGCACCGCGCGCATGGTGTCGCGGATCCACCCCAGGTCCGGGTTACGGGCCAGCACCCCGAGGTAGAACTCCACAGGCAGCGGCTCGTCGGCGTCGATCTCCATACTGATCCGGTCGACCTCGTCAGGGTGCATCCCGCACTCCCACATCGTCGTCCACGGCTCGCCGGGCATCTCCGGGACAGGCTGCGCGGTGAAGCCACGGCATAGCGCGACGACCTGCCAGGCGTGCGCGCCGTGGATCCGCGCCACGTGCTTTGGGTCACGGACATGGGCGGCGGCGTCCTGCGGCGTGGCGTATCCCCGATTCGCGCAGCACGGGGCCTTCTTGAACGCGTGCCACGGCCCGCGGGCCTGCGTGGCACGGATCGGGCGCGGCGCCAGCCGCTGTTCCAGGGTGTACCACTCCAGCACGGCCGGGGAGGCGGTGGTGGCCAATTCCAGGCAGGACAGGTAGCCGCCCAGCGCTGCCAGGATCCGTTCCTGCTCCAGGTCGTGGCCGGTGTCGATGGTGCCGTCCGGGTGCAGCGTGACCGGGTGCCGCGTCGACCCCTTCGTGCTGTCACGGCTGGTCCGGCAGGCAACGGTCACCGTCACCGGACCCGGCAGGTCACCCATGCGGGACCACCTCGACCCGCTGCGCCCAGTCCGGGGTAGCCGGCAGATCGGCGCGGTCGCGGCCCAGCACACCCACGATCACCGGCACCGGCGCCGGCAGCTGCGGCCACGGGGTGTACCCGTCGGTGAGCACGATCACGGTCTGCGGGACAGGTCGGCCGGCCAACGCCCCGGAGATCCCCTCCCCCATGTCCGTGCCGCCGCCGCCGGACAGCCGTACCTCGCGCACATCCCGGACCTTCTGCACCGTCTGCACCGCGGCGTCCACCGCGAGAACGGTGACGCTGCTGTCGGGCACCGCCAGCGACGCCAGCACCGCCCGGACCTCACCCAGGGCCTGCGACAACAGCCCGTCGTCGATGCTGCCGGAGGTGTCGACCACCACCGCCACCGCCGGCACCGGGCGGCGCAACGCCGGCACGATCGCGGCGCCCACCGCCTGCTGGCGCCGCGAGATCTTCGAGTACGTGTAGTCCACCTGGCCCTGACCCCACCCGATCCCGCGGCGCACCGCCGCGTGCAGCACCTGCTGCCACGGCACCACCGGATCCAGGATGTCCGCGACCCACCGGCCCCACTGCCCCGGAGTCCTGCCATAGGTGCGGCAGTGCTCCCGGAACTCGATCGCCACCGTCCTGCGGACCCCCTCCGCGGCCTGCGTGGACATCCCGGGCACCTCGGCGTCACCGGGTGGCAGATCGTGATCACGGGCCATACCGTCACACCCACTCCCGCAGGTCTCATCTGGGTCCAGCCGCAGCGGCGGCGCCGTCACCGGCCGGGCCCGCAACAGCCGGAAATACTCCTCCGCCGACCGGTTCGGCTCCTGATACACCTCGTAGTACCGCGGGAGCCCGACGTCGAACGGCAGCACCTCCGCCACCGTCACATCAGCAGCCAACCTCCAGCGGTCCCGACCCGAGGCGTCCACCCCGCAGTCGGCGGCCCGCCCGGCATGATCGGCCAGCAGATGCCACACCTGATGAGCGATCTCCCCAGCCAACTCGTCCACATCCGTGGCCAGCACCCACACAGGGTTCACATACAACCGCCAATACGCGTCGGTGGACATCCGCGCCACCCGGTCGGTGGGCACCGTCACCAGCGAATACACCGCCGTCGACAAGTACGGCAGATTCCCCGCCGCCTGCGAAACCAGCCACAACTTCGCCGCCGCCAGCCGCTCCGACACGTCGGCTGCGATCACAACAGACCGGCCAGCTGCAGCGCCGGCGCGAACACCGTCAACCCCGGCGGCACATCCGCCCCCGCCGGCCGGCGCCCCGGGCGCAGCAAGGCCCGCACCACCGGCACCGCAGAATCCAGACTCGAATGCTGCGCCGCCCCCACACACACCCCCATCGCCGCGGTCCACCGGTCCGGCGTCGGGTCGGACGTGTACGCGGCCAGCACCCCCTGCAACGCCACATGCACCCGGTCCGGACGCAGCCCCTTCAACCCGTCTCCCATCGGGTCGGCCAGCAACTCCTCCGGCTGCGGCAGATCCAGCGCCGACCGCCACGTCAAGAACTCATGGCCCACCGGCGCGCCCACCGCCCCGTACACCAACAGCCGCGCCACCTCCTCACCCGCACCGGCGTGCTCCGCGATCGCCAACAGTTGCGCCGCGTAGTCCCAGGTCCGGGGTGTCGGGAACGCCCGGCCCCGGCTGGCCGCATCCTGCGGGATCGACGACAACTGGCCCCCGCGCGTGCGCAGGAACCCGGCCACCAGACTGCGCTGCACCGACACCATCGCCCCCAGATCCGCCGGACGCTGCGGCACCGGCAACACCGGCCAGTCCCCGGTCACGATCGACTCCGTATACACATCCAGCGGCAACGACCACTCCAAATGCACGAACCGGTTCGCCGTCGGCGCCGCCAACTCCCACCCCGACGCCGCCACATCCGCCGGGTTCGCCGCCGCCCCGAACGACACCCGATCCGGCAACTGCAACACCCCCACCTGCGCATGCGTCAACGGCCGCAACGCCGCCGCCTGCACCGCCGGCGACGCCGTCGTCCACTCATCGAAGAACACGATCGAAGGCTTCGGCTCCTCAGACACCCGCACCGCCCACCCCGGCGGCGCCAAACTCACCCGATCCCCGTTCACCACCGGCAACCCCGCGAAATCCGACGGCTCATAATGCGAACAGATCAACGTCTCCACATGCCAGCCACTGTTCGCCGCCGACTCGATCACCGCCGTCTTCCCCGCGCCGGGATCCCCCCACAACAAGAACGGGATCCGCGCCGAAACGCACACTCCCACCGCCTGCAGAACCGCTTCGTACGACTCCTGATCCCTGGCCATGTCTCCCCTTCCGCCAACCGGATCCCGATTGAAACACGGGGGTGGGACACGGACGAATCCGACTCAGATCCCCTCGTCGTGAACCCCCACCGAGTCGAGCTCCAGGACTCCTGCGGACCGGCTGCCGCCCAGTAGTTGGGCCTCCTTGACCAACTCCACCAACTCGCCTTGGGTGCAGTTGCCGGCCGTACAGACGATTGAGGTTCAGCCGCCTGGGGGCCTTCTGTAGTTGGCGGGTCGACGAAAACCGTCGTCACTCGTCCCCCGATGTGAGGAATCACTCGTTGGACCCCCCAGACACCTACTCTTTTCGTCGCTACACTGGAAGAGAGCGAATGAGGTGAGAATGATGAAGGGCACTGTGAAACTCCGTCGAGGACGCAAGGTTCTCCACCGCACCTGGTCGGTTGTCACGCACCTCGTCGACGACGTGGAGCCCGACCGCATCTCCACCATCGCCCCGATCGCCGCCGACGGCTCGCGGGTCCGCCCGTTCTCGCAGAACTGACAGCGCGGGTAGTTGAGGCGACTTCCCGGCGGCCGGCAGGCTGCTCAGCCACTCCACTTCCAAGTTGGCTCAGACCCTCACTCCGCCGGGCCGGGATTGAGCCACCGAACCCACTCGCGCTGAGGCACACCGGAGTTAACCTGGCCCCACAGCGGCGACCCAAGTCGACTCATGCCCGTCGTCGAACACCACCGCCGGTCACGTACCCGCAGCGACCTCGACCACGTCGGGGAAGGTCTCGATCAGGTAGTCGATGAACGCCGAGCCCACCCGCTCCTGCCGCAGCACCTCGACCGGCACCGGCAGGGATCGAGCAACGAAGGAATCGTGTGCAAGCGCCCGCGCCGCGAAGTCGTGCTGCACTATGGCACCCCGGCCCACCGAGACGAAGTCCGCGCCCTTGTCCAGACACCACTGCGCGTCGGCCGCGGACAGCACCTTGCCCGCGACTCCCAAGCGGGTGGAGCCCCTCAGCAGATCGACGAAGTGGTCGATCAGCAGACCGTCGCCGCCCTTGCGCGGCTGCATGAAGACGTCCCACAGCGAGAGCTCAAGGTAGTCCAACAGACCCGACTCCAGCGCGCGGCGCGCATAGTCCCGGCCATCGGACAGCGGGATTCCGAAGCCCTCCGGGGACAACCGCAGCCCGAGCTGGAATCCCTCCCCGGTGGCCGCGCGAATCCCCTCCAGCACCTCGTCGACGATCCGGAAGCGATTCTCCAGCGATCCCCCGTACGCATCGGTGCGGTGGTTGCGCGACGTATCGAGGAACTGTCCCAGCAGGTAGCCGTGCGCGCCATGCACCTCCACCCCGTCGAAGCCTGCGCTTTCCGCCCGCGCCGCGGCCGCCACGAAATCCGCAACAGCTGCCTCGATGTCGTCGACGGTCATGGCCACCGCGTCGTGAGCCGGGTCGTCCCAGGGACACTGCGCCGCCATGCCAGTGATCGCCCGCTCGGCGCGACGGCCGCCGTGGTGCAGTTGCACCGAACTCGCAGCCCCTGCCGCACGCAGACCCTCGGCCAGCCGGCGCAACCCCGACAAGTGGTCGTCGGAGGCGATGCCCAACTGCCCGCGCCACACGTGTCCGGCCGGCGTGACGAACGCCGCAGCCGTCGGGACCATTCCGAACCCACCCTCGGCACGAGCCGTCAGCCAGACGATCTCGTCTTCGGACAGGGTGCCGTCGGGGTCGCTCTGACAGTTGGTCAACGGCGCCAGGGCGAGACGGTTGCGCCACGTCGAGCCGTGGGTGAGACGCAACGGGTCGCCGGGGGTGGGCACGCAGGCAATCCTACGGACGAGGGTCGCCCACCCGCCGCCCGCTGATCTCATCCGGGCGAGCCCGAAGGCATCGAGACAGACGGCGACGCGATGCCGCAGAGGGTTCAGGATGGTCCGCGGGCCCCACCTGTACCCCGGCATGGGCGCGTGCGGCGGGAGTAGCATCGGTGCTCCGCAAGGACGGTCGACGGCTGCCCCAACTGCGAGATCGCGAAGGGATCGCCATGAGCATCTCCACCACGCCCCTGCCGGTGCCCGGCGACGTCATCGACCCACCGGCGAAGCCTGCCCCCGAGAAGGTCAAGGACCTCGATGCGCGCGATGACGTCGTCGGGACGACCGTCGGTGTCGGCTTCCGGTCGTTCACCCGGTTCTCCGACTCCAAGGCGACCCTGCTGGCCGCAGGCACCACGTACTACCTGTTCCTGGCGATGTTCTCCATCATCGCGTTCGCGTACGGGCTCACTGCAGCGCTGGGCGCCGAGCGGATGGCGGACGCCGTCACCGAAGCGGTGTCCGAGGCGTTCCCCGGCCTGCTGGGCGACAGCGGCATCGATGCCGACCAGCTGCGCGCGGTCGGTCAGACGACATCCCTGATCGGCGCGATCGGTCTGCTCTACGGTGGCACGGGCGCGGTCCTGGCCACCGTCCGATCGGTCCATCTGATCTTCGGGGCGGCCAAGGATCCGCGCAACGTGGTGGTGGCCAGGCTGCGCGCACTGGCCTGGCTGCTCGTGCTCGGCCTACTGATCATGCTGTCCTTCATCGCATCGACACTCGCGACGAGTCTCTCCACGCGAGTCTTCGACGCCCTAGGTGTCGACTGGAGCGGACCGAATGTGCTTCTCACGGTGGGATCGCTGGCGCTCACTCTGGCGATCAACTTCCTCGTCGTGTACTTGGTCGTGGGCCACCTCGGCGGCATCCGCCCTCCACGACACGCACGGGTGATCGGCGCGGCCGTCGGAGCGGTGGTCATCGAAATCCTCAAGTCGCTGATGGCGCTACTGGTGGAGCTCACCATCGACAAGCCGCAATACGGAGCCCTGGCTGCTCCGATCGGCATACTGTTCGTGCTCTATTTGCAGTGCGTCACTCTTTACGCGGCGGCCTCTCTGACCGCCGGCATCGCCGAGCGGGACGTGCCCCTGGAGGTGCTGGAAGCCAGCGACACGCAAGAGGCGCGGGCCGTGACGGAGGGCTAAAGGGAGCCGGCCGCCCAGTGAGGCGTGATCGGGCGTATCAGTCAGGCCATCGCCACGTCGGCGGCGTTCCAGATATCACCGATGGTCATGTGGGCGCCCACGACGAGCATCCCGGCACTGCCCCCCTGCGGCCGAAGGGTAGATTGACTCCCTGTTCCGGTAGACTTCTACCATGAGTCTGAACATCAAGAACGAACGGGTTCACGAACTCGCTCGGGAAGCCGCCCGTCGCACGGGTATGACGCAGACGAGCGTCATCGAGGCGGCCCTTGAACGGTTTCTGGTCGAACTGACCGAGGATGCCACGGCCCTCGATGACCTCATCGCGGGGCTTCAGCAGGACGTCAAGACCCGCGGCCCGCTGTCCGCCGACGACCTCTACGACGATGCCGGCCTGCCCCGATGATCGTCGACACGTCGGCCGTGATCGCCGTACTCAACCAGGAGGACGATTGGCGCGACTTCGACCGGGCTCTACGCGACGCGTCCCACCCGACGATGTGCGCGGCAACCCACTTAGAACTGGGGATCGTGGTCGACCAACTGCACGACCCGTCGGTGTCCCGCAGGCTGGACAGGCTACTTGACGCTTGGGGTGTCGAAGTCGTGCCCCTGACTGCGTCGCAAGCACGGACAGCTCGCGCGGCGCACCGCGACTACGGACGTGGATCAGGGCACCGCGCGCGGCTGAACCTCGGCGACTGCTACTCGTACGCGCTTGCCGCCGACACCGGACAGCCCCTGCTCTTCAAGGGCGACGATTTCGGCCACACCGACATCCAATCCGCACTCGGGCGGTGACCCACTTGCGGCGCTAGTCGCGCTCCTCGGTGATCCGGCGGTTGTACTCCTCGACGTAGGCATCCATGGCAGCCTTGTCGGTTGGATCCACACCGGCAGCGAGCATGTCCTCCATGAAACCCCGCGCCGGGGACGGCTCGGCCCCACCGAGTGCGCGGAACACGAAGTCCCCGCTGAACTGGTCGATCGCCGCCTGCGTTTCCCGCCGGCCACGCACCACGAGGTAGCGCCGCTTCTGGGCCCATTCGACGAAGACCTTCAGCGTCGGCACAACCCACGGAATATCGTCGGCCTGCCACACCACCTTGCGGGGCGCGAAGTCGACGAGGAACAGTTCCACGGCGATAGGCGACCAAGCATCTGGATGCCCACGGCCGTAGTCGCAGGCGTAGTCGATGAACAACTGTGAGAGAAGATCGACCGTCTGCAGATCGGGCAACTGGCCGTCGATCTCGGTGGCGAGGAAGTCCTTGGTCACCTTCGCCCGCAGGAAGGCCCTGCGATCCTTGTCGCGCTCGTTCTGCGGGTGGGGCTCGGGCGCTGGAGCCGGTTCGGGAAGACACCGACGCACGCGGTCGCGCAGCAGGTACCACGTGTCGGCGGTCTGCTCCCCCAACATGTCCACCACGTCCAGGGTCATGTCAGTGAGATCCATTGCCCGAGTGATGGCCCCGGCCATCCACGCCAGGTCCGGTTCGGAATGCACATACAGATCCGGCTCCTCAGCATAGATCTCACCGAGTTGCTCCAGCCCTACCCCTTCCAGCACGAACGCGTCCTTGAGCAGGTGCAGGTTGTGATCCACCATCGCGATCACCACGTGGCGGCCGAGTACCCGGCCGCCGTCGCGGTATCCGAAGAGCATCACGTAGTTGGTCTGGTCGCCGTAGATGTCGATGCTGGCGATCGCATCGACCAGTTCGACGGTGTCCAGCAGCGGCGTCCAGCGCGGCATAGGACCGAGAACCGTCGGCGCCGACCCGTCCGCTCGATCGGCGACCACGGCCAGGGCGGCGCTCGCCAAACTCTCCAGCGGGGTCTGCCCGGAGGAACCCGCCGGAGCGCTGCTTGCCACTTGCGCTACGAACTCCTCCACCCCAGTAGGACGGTCGAAATCGACGCCTGCCCAAACCGTTCCCAGCACATGAGAGAGCAGCAGTTCCGCCTGCAGCGGCGTGCGTTCCACCAAGGTCGGCTCGAGCGCTCGGGCGATCGCGGAGGCCAGGTCCGGTGGACCGCCGGTTGACGAACCTCCCGAACGCTGGTGGCTGGGGTTGCGACCGCGCCTCGTGGGACTCACTCCCCGACCGTACCTGGGGCCCGCCGCCGTGGGTCGGACCCGGTTCCCGTTCGGCTCTTGGGTACGGAACTCAAACACGTAGTCCGAAGGCTGGCTGGTGTACTCGGTAGCCGCAGAGGAGTTGGCCGCGAGGTTAGAGAACGGTCGCGAGGTTAGAGAATGCACGCGTGGTTTCTCTAACCTCGTGAACGTTCTCTAACGCGAGCGATCTGACGCCCGTAGGTTTCTCGCCTGAACGCCGCCGTTCGGCTCGCCGGTTCCCGTTCGGCTCCCCGGTTCCCGTTCGGCTCCCCGGTTCCGGTTCGGCTCGCCGGTTCCGGTTCGGCTCTTGGACACCTCAAAGGCCGAACCGGAACCCGAACGTCGAACCGGAAGTCAAACACCTAACGGGAACCCCAGGCTCGGACCACTCCCGGCGCGACCGACGAAGGACTTTCGGCCCATCGACTATCGCGTTGCGCAGGAGTAGCCTCCGACGGCAAGGAGGTCGCCATGGCATCTGGGTGGAAACGGTCGGTGCTGGCCGCCGGCGGTTCGGCCGTGCTCCTCGTGGCGTCGGCATCCGCCAGTGGCGCGAGCGCCGACGACGGCCCCGGGCCGATCAAGAACACGAGGACCGCGTTCAAGGATGGAAAGGTGAAGCTGAGGTGGTCGCCGTCCAAGCGGGCCAACGTTTACCGGGTGCGGATCACGAGGCTGGCCTTCCAGGTGGTGCGTGAGCCCGGCACGACCAACCCGATGAACCCGGTGGCACCACTGCCGCGACTGTGGCAGGAGACCCACGGCCGTTCCTATGCGTGGACGGTGGACTCAGGAGCGCGCTATCGGGTGCAGGTCAGGGGCGTGAACAAGGCGGGCAAGGGACCGATCACCGCGAAGGAGTTCGTCGCCCCGTAATGGGCCGCCGCGGCCGCGATGACTGAGAACCCATCCACATGGCGGCAGGTACGCGCCATCCTGCAACTGCCGGTCGCGGTCACCGTGCTGGTCCCCGGCTGCCTGTTGCTCGTGGGACGCGGACGCGTAGCGGCGCATTGGCCACCCTCGTGGATCTCGTGGCCGCTCGGGGCGGCCCTGCTCCTTGCCGGGCTCTGGCTGATGGTTACCACGATCCGGTTGTTCGCTCGGGTGGGCGGCGGCACTCTCGCGCCCTGGGACCACACCACCCGCCTGGTCGTCGCCGGGCCCTATCGCTATGTCCGCAACCCCATGATCGCCGGGGTGTTCGCCGTCCTGCTGTCCGAATCGTTGCTGTTCAGCAGCGTGGCCGTGCTGCTCTGGTTCTGCGGATTCGTCGTCGTGAACCTGCTGTACATGCACTCCTCCGAGGAACCCGCGCTGCGACGACGGTTCGGTGCGGACTACGACACCTACGCCGACAACGTCCCGGGATGGATTCCCCGGCTGACGGCGTGGGACCCCCCTCCTGACATGCGCGCCCGCAACTCCGACCCGGCGTGATCGCCCCCACTGTGCTTCGCTGGACGCGTGAGTTTCAACGAGGACTGGATCAACGACGCCTCGCACAAGGAGGCTTCCGCCCGCGACCGCGACCTGCAGGCCAAGCGGGAACGCTGGGCAGAGCTCGATCGTGCCGAACTGCAGGGCACTACGGCGGCCAAGCGCTCAAATCGGGCACGCCGTTCCGAGCGCTGGCGCAAGACCTGGCCGTGGCTGCTCTTCTTCGGCGTCGCTGCGATCCTGATCGGCGGCTCACGACTGCTGGGCTTCGGGTAGCAGCACGTGGACCTCTCGCTCTACCCCCCGAACACCACTGTCGACGACGCAGGACGCCTCACACTGGCCGGCCGCCGGGTCGCGGACCTGGCCGACGAGTTCGGAACGCCGGCATACCTCATCGATGCCGCCGGGCTGAAGGACCGGGCGCAAACCTTCCATGACGAACTCACTGCCCGGCACCCGCGCAGCCAGGTGCTGTTCGCCTCCAAGAGTTTCCCGACGCCGTCAGTGATGTCGTTGATCGCGCAAACCGGGTGCGGGCTCGACGTGGCCGGCCTCGGGGAACTACTGGCCGCCGAACGCGCCGGCGTGGACCCCGTAGGCATCGTGCTGCACGGTAACGCGAAGTCCGACGCCGAGATCGCCAAAGCGATCGAGATGGATATCAGGTACATCGTGGTCGACAACCTCGACGACGTCGTGCGAATCTCGCGGCTGGCGAGGCAGCCGGTAGCGGTGCTGCTGCGGGTCAGCCCGGCCATCGACGCGCAGACCAACGCGAAGATGGCCACCGGTCATGATGCGTCGAAGTTCGGCATCCCGAGCCACCAGATCACCGATGCCATCGAGCGCGTCCGCAGCGAGCCGCTGCTCGACCTGCGCGGCCTGCACGCCCACGTCGGCTCGCAGATCCTCAACGTCGAGCAGTTCGAGCAGTCCGTCGCCGCCCTCGCGAGACTCGAGCGCTTCGACGTCTACGACCTCGGCGGGGGCCTGGGCATCCGCTACGTGCCGTCGGACACCGCCCCGACCGTCGTGGAGTATGTCGAGCGCCTTGTGGGCGCCGTCCACCGCCACCTCGGCACCGATGTGGAACTGCTCATCGAACCCGGCCGCTCGATGGTCGGCCCGAACGGCATCACCGTCTACCGGGTCATGACCGTCAAGCGCGGCGTGCGCACCCACGTCGCCGTCGACGGCGGCATGGGCGACAACCTCGAGGTCGCGCTGTACGGCCAGCCCTTCCACCCCGCGATCATCGACAAGACCGGCCACACCGAGTTCTGCGACATCGTGGGCCGCCATTGTGAATCCGGGGACACCTTTGTCGAAGGCCATCCGCTTGTGCAGCCCGAGGTCGGCGACCTGCTGGTCATCCCCGTCACCGGCGCCTACACCTTCACCATGAGCAACAACTACAACGGGGCCCTGCGCCCACCTGTGGTGTTCTGCGAGGACGGCCAGGCACACGTGGCGGTGCGGCGGGAGACCTACGAGGACCTGCTGGGGCGCGACGTGATGGGTGCGCCGGATGCCGGTTGACCGTGGACGTGCATGAGGTGAGGGTGTCGGTGGTCAGCGAACTGCCTGTTCGTTGGTGTTGGTGCAGTTCGTCGACGCCCGTCGCTCGACGAACGTCGACAAACTGCACGAACGTCGACAAACGGCGCTCACAGCCACTGCTCCAGCTACCTCGGTCGCTCGAACCCTTCAGCGGAGCAGACCCCACGGCCCGCACCAACCACAGCGGCGCGACCTGCTGTGAGTCGGTCGCGGCCCCAGCGATCTCTCGCGTCAGCCCCGCAGCGCCGATGCGAACAGTCCAGGCAACCGCGTCGGACTCGGGTCCGCAGCGAAGTACGTGAACTGCCGCGCAGTGCTGTACGACGTGTGGTTCTCCAAGAACCACGGCGGCTTCACCGCCATCGTGATGGCACCGTGGCGCGCCGACCGCGGGAACGGCCGGAACGGGGCCCACAGGACGTTCTTCTGCGGATGGCCCAGCATGAGCGAGTTGTGCACCACTCCTGCCCCGGACTGGATGTCGGCGAGCGTGTTGCCGGCGTAAGCTCCCCAGGCCGCGCGACTGGTGAGGAACACCACGCCGGCCCAGGCATTGACTCCGATACACCCGTACTTCAGGTCGGCCACGGTGGCATCGAGGGCCGAGCGGTGCTTGCGAGCCGTATCAGGATCCACCAGCAGGTTGGCCCCGAGATTGCCCACGAGCCGGTCGTTGGCGAACTCGACGGCGTTGCTCAGGTACTCCTCGACGGTGTCCCCGGGCAGGGCGGTGGTCACGTACAACGGTCCGAAGAACTCCTCGGCAAACGCCGGGTGGTCCGACTCGGGATCGATGTCGGTGAGCAGTGCCACCCGCTGGTGTCCCTCCACCAGGTCGGCGTCGGGGTTGTCACGCAGGAACGCGTCAACGCGCTGCTGCGCTCCTGGGTAGAAGGGTCGCCGGTACGGTGCGCGGGCAAGTGCCTCCCGCACCGCCGCGAGGAACTCCTCCCGCTGCGGCCACGCTTCCGGCAGCACCAGCACCTGTGACGCGACGCAGGTATGGCCGGAACTGTGCAACTTCTGCGTCGCGATGTGCTCGGCCTGGTAGCGCAGATCGGCTTTGGACCACTTGCCGGGAACCACGATGGTGGGTCCGACGCCACCGAGTTCAGAACTGATCGGCTTGTCCAGCAGTGGCTTGTCCTGCTTCTTGCGACGCTCGGCCTCCGAACCGGTGCCCCATACGATGGCGTCGAAGGTCCGGCCGCTGCCGGTGATGTGAACGGCTCGCACAAGATCGCTGCTCACCAGGGTCTGTCCCACTTCCCCGCCGCCGCGCACGATCTTCAGGTAGCCGTCGCGGATGAGCGGGGCGAAGACCGACTCGAACACCGGGCCATAGGATTGCGCCACAGGGTTCAGTTTCAGTACCACCACGTCCCCGAGGACAAACATCGCATACAGCACGTCGAGGGCGGGGATCGCCGAGACGTTCCCGGCGCCGAGCACGACACTCACCCGGCCTACGGGGTCGGACTGCTTGTAGAACGCGCCGACCTCATCACGCATCGACTCCTCGGTCACTCCCGGCTGCATCCAGACGTCGAGGTCGTAGCCGGAGAGCAGCAGCCGGTCGTATATCGACCCTGGCATGACGCGCAGCACGACTTGTCCGCCGGCTGCGGTCTTGACCGGCAGTCCGGCCAACGGATCCTCCCCGGTGCGCAGGGCTTCGAGGGTGGAGATGGCGTCGCTGATCCAGGCGACCGTCGGGTACGGCCCACCCAACCACTCCTCGTTGCCGACGATCGGTGCACCCGGCTCGAAGCCCTTGAACGAGGCTCCCGCGGCCACCCACTCGTCGGCGTGGTCGAGGACGAGACCCCGTACCTCGGTGAGGTAGTGGATCTTGTCCCAGATGGGCAGTTCCGCCCAGCGTTGCTTGTGCTCGTCGAGTTCGGCGAGCACCTCCTCGATGTCGGCCTCAGCCGTTTCAACAACCACTTCGCTCATGCTCTTAGGCCTCCTCAACGGGGATGACGATCTCACGCTTCAGGATCTTGCCGGTCGGGCCCATGGGCAACTCGGTGGTGATCCAGATGTGGCGGGGGTACTTGTAGGGCGCGACTCGCTCCTTGGCGAATTCGCGGATCTCCGCCTCGGTTGCCGACTCGCCCGACTTCAGAGTCACGGCGGCGGCGACCTCCTCGCCGAGTTCGGTGTGCGGGACACCCAACACTGCCACCGAGGCGATGGCGGGGTGCTCGTAGAGCACTTCCTCGATCTCGCGCGGGTAGACGTTGTAGCCGCCGCGGATGATCATGTCCTTGGCCCGGTCCACGATGAAGTAGTACCCCTCGTCGTCGCGCCTGGCAAGGTCCCCGGTGCGGAACCATCCGTCGACGATGGCCCACTCGGTGGCCTCCGGCTTGCCCAGGTAGCCCTTCATGACGTTGTGACCCTTGATCGCGATCTCGCCGATCTCGCCCTCGGCGACGTCGTTCCACTCGCTGTCGATCAGACGGAACTCCACGCCGACGATGGGCTGTCCGATGGAGCCCGCCTTACGTTCGCGGTCGGCGTGGTTGAAGGATGCCACCGGAGAGGTCTCGGACAGCCCGTACCCCTCGAGCAGCACCGCTGCGAAGGCCTCCTCGAAGCCGCGCAGCACCTCGACCGGCAACGACGCGCCGCCGGACGCGCATACGCGCAGGTTGCTGAGGTCGTAGCTCTCCTTCTCCGGGTGCTGCAGCAGCGCGACGTACATGGTCGGCACGCCGAGCATGATGGTCACCTTGTCGCGCTGAAGGACTTCCAGGGCCTTGGTGGGCTCGAAGCGCGGGATGAGAGTCAGGGTCGCGCCGACCCGCACGGCCGCGTTCAGGCCCACCGTCTGGCCGAAGGAGTGGAACAGCGGCAGGCCGCCGAACACGATGTCCTCGGACTCGATGCTCATCAGCCCGTCGCACACCTCGGCGTTGCGGCCCATGTTGGCGTGGGTGAGTTCAGCACCCTTCGGGGAACCGGTCGTGCCCGAGGTGTAGAGCACGACGGCGGTGTCGTCGTCGGCTCGCTCGACGAGGTCCACCGGCTCATGGGTCATCAACTCGGGCAGGAACTGCGCGCCGACCGACACGTAGTGCGCGCCGGCCTCCTCGGCTCCGGGCTTGGCCTGCTCGTCGACGCCGTCCCAGGCGAACAGCACCTTGGCTGAGGAGTCGCCGAGCACGTAGGCCACCTCACGGGACCGGTACAACGGGTTCATGGGCACGACCACACCACCTGCCCAAAGGATGCCGTAGTAGATGATCGGCATCTGCGGGATGTTCGGCAGGGTGACGCCCACGCGGTCCCCGGGCTTCACACCCAGTTCCCCGAGCCATCCGGCGACCCGGGCGGCTGTGTCTGCCAGCGCGGCGTACGTCACTTCGACATCGTCCATTTTGATCGCAACGCGCGCGGAGTGCTCCTTCGCACTCTGGACGAGGTTGTCTGCGAGATTCATTTCTGTTCCTTTCAGATGGGTTCGGCTGCGCGTCAGCGTGGCCTTCCGGTTGGTGTCAGGGGTCATCGTTCTGCGGCTACCGACCGCAGTTGGGCAAGCGTCGCCAGCATCGAGAGCCTGCGTCGCAAAGCTTCGTCGTCGGTGTCGAGCTGGTAGTCCACAACGGCTCCGAGGAGGCCGTCGAGTATGAGTCCGGCCAGATCGCTGAGGTCCGGGATCGGGCCGAGATAGGCGGCCATGGCGCCCTCGATGAGTTCCATGGCGTGTTGTCGTGCTCGCAGCAGCGGCACCCTGGATTCCTCAGACCACATCGCAACCCAGATGAACACCGAGAAGGGTCTGGTCGGTGCGGTGATCATTTCGTGCCAGGCATCGACCGTCTGCGTGAGCGTCTGCTCGAGACTCCCCCCGCGATCGACCCGGGCGTCTAGTTCGAGGATCCAGCGGCTCACCAATGCGTCCACGCCGGCGGCCAGGAGTCCCTCCTTGCTCCCGAAGTGGTAATACAGCGTCGGCGGCCGCACCTGCGCCCGGGCGCAGACCTGCTGGATAGTCAGCGCGGCAGGGTCCAGTTCGGACAAGCCGTCGATGACGGCCTGCAGGATCCGCTCCCGGGCAGGGCTCGCCTCAGCGGGTTCAGCCGGCATCGCGGATGAGGTCGGCGGCACGCTCGGCGACCATGTACGTAGCCGCGTTCGTGTTGCCTCGGGTGATGGTCGGGAACACTGACGCGTCGACCACCCGCAGACCTTGCACGCCGAACACCCGCAGTTCGGGATCGACCACAGCGTCCCCTTGCACGCCCATCCGCGCAGTGCTGGTGGGGTGGTAGATCAACTCGGTCTCACGGCGAAGTTCCTTCACCAGACCCGCCGGATCGGTGATCTCCACACCGGGGTGGATCTCCTTGCCTGTCACCTCACGCAGCGGGTCCTGCGCCACGATCTCCCGGGAGAGTTGCAGGCCCGCGAGCATCGCGTCCGCGTCGGCCTGTTCGCTGAGGTGGTTGCCCACGATGGACGGCTTGTCACCGGGGTCGTTCGTCCGGAGGGTGATCTGGCCACGGCTTTGCGGAGCGACCAGTGTCGGAGCGATCGCGTACGCCGGCTTGGGATAGGTGTCGAACCCATGGTTGTGGAAGTAGGCGGCGCCCATGTGGAACTGCATGTCCGGGGCCGGCAGAGGGTCTGAACTGCGCCAGAAGGCGGTGCTCTCAGCGACCGTCGACGTCAGCAGCCCCCGGCCGAACACCGCGTAGTTGAGGAGGTTGCCGATGCTTTGGGCCTCGGCCAGGGTGCCGGGCACGGTGGTCTCCCAGTTCAGCAAGTAGAACGGGTGGTCCTGATAGTGCTGGCCCACGTGCGGGTTGTCCACCACTACGTCGACTCCCACCTCCTCGAGGTGTTGCGCGGGACCGACGCCGGACAGCATGAGCAGTTGCGGGGACCCGATGGCCCCGGCAGAAAGGATCACCTCCCGGTTGGCGCGGATCAACTCCGGGCCGTCGGCGCCCTGCACCCACACGCCGGTTGCCCGGCCGCGATCGATCTCCACTCGCAGCACCTGGGTGTTGCTTCGGACGGTCAAGTTCTTGCGGGACTGCGCTGGGCTGAGCCAGGCGTCAGCGGCTGAGAAACGGCTGCCCTTGCGCTGCGTGACTTGCAGGAAGCCCACGCCCTCCTGGGATGCCCCGTTGTAGTCGTCGTTGAACGGCAGACCGGCTTGCTGGGAGGCTTCGACGAGCAGCTCGGTGATCCGGGTGCGGCTGCGGTGGTCTGCGACCTGCAGCGGTCCTTCCACGCCGCGGTAGTCGTCGCCGCCGCGCTCGAACTTCTCCATGCGCTTGAAGTAGGGCAGCACCTCGTCATACGACCATCCGGTCGCGCCGGCTTTGGCCCAACTGTCGAAGTCCTCCCTGTTGCCACGCACGAACAGCATCGCGTTCATTGACGACGACCCGCCGATCATCTTTCCCCGTGGCATGTAGAGCCGGCGGCCCATCAGGCCGGGCTCGGGGTCGGAGTAGTACTCCCAGTCCCGGTCTGTGCGGAACAACTTGGGGAACGCAGCCGGGATGCGCACGTTCAGCGAGCGGTTGGAACCGCCGGCCTCGAGCAGGGCGACGGTCACGCCGGGCTGTTCAGACAGCCTGCCGGCGAGGACGCAGCCGGCCGAACCAGCACCAACGATCAGGTAGTCGAACGAAGTCAAGAGGAAACCTTCTATAGTGAACGCTAAATACACTACCAGGATTCCGCCGTCGCCGATAGTGGCCCTTCGGGTTGAATTGCTGCCGGCCCGCACATCCGCTCGGCCGCTGGGCATGTCACACCCACGCCCACGTGGCGGTACCTTCGGCGGGAGTGGTGGAGAACCTGCCTCCGCTCTTGTCGAGGATGACAACGTGGATGTCGGCCGTCGTATCGAGATGTGCAGTGCCCTCGCGCCAGGGGCGGGCCTTCGCCCGTGTGCTTGTGGCGGGCGTAGCGGGTGCCCTTCCCCGTTCGCACATCTCCACGGTAGGCGTCCCTCGACCCAGTTCTTTCGTCTGGCTGCGCCCATCGACCCCTGTTGGTACATCGGTCCTGCCCAGTGCGTCCGCCACGTGGGCGCGCGACCCATGGCCATCACCGGGCAGTTGGACACCCCTGCCCGGTGACCTGCGTTCGCAGTTCGCGGTGGGAGTTGCGTGATCACCCCTTTCACATCACCTCGAGTCGGCAAGAAATGCCGACGGACTGCGGCGGCAGGCGATCGGCTCGCCGGTGGGCACGACCAACTCCCGAGATCCTCGGGCGGCGCTGAACGACCAACCTCCGTCTCACGCCTCGATAGTGTGAATGGATGGCTGTGGCGGTTTCCAATGACGACGTCATCGCGTTCCGCCTCCGCGCCCAGCACCTCACCGAGCGACTGGATGAAGCGGGGCTGCTCGTCGCGGCAGGGGCCTGCGGAATCCAGAACAGTCCGCCCGGATCGGCGTTGCTGGCCCTGCAGGCACGCGTGCACAACCTCTCGCCGCAGAGGGTGGACGAAGCGGTGGCCGGTGACAAGAACCTGCTGCAGAGCTGGTGCATGCGCGGCTCACCGTTCTTCTTCCCCACCGCTGACGCGCCGGTCTTCACGACCGGAGTGCTCCCGCCGACCGAGGGTGCCCTGCGTCAGTTCATCCGCGGCGCTGGGCCATTGGTGGACAGGCTGGGTCTGCGCATCACCCAGGCCGTTGAATTGACCGGAGCCGAGATCGGCGACGTCCTCGGCGGGCGCCTACTCGCGCTCGACCAGCTGGGGGTTGAGCTGGCCGAGCGGATCGCCCCGAACCTGTCGCGGGGGCAGCGCGACATGTGGGAACAGGAAGGTCCGCACGCGGCCGGCCAGCCGGTCGGTGAGGCGATCGTGCATTTCTGCATCCGCATCCTCAGCCTGCAGAGGGTGGTCTGCTTCGCTCCACGCGACGGCAACACCGCCCCGTTCGTGCTGACCGAAGAGTGGTTGGGGAACCCGATTCCCGCCAGTGACCCGAACAGCGCCCGTGCCGCCCTACTGCGACGCTACCTCCACTGCTACGGACCATCGACGCGCGCCGACTTCGCCGCGTGGCTGGGATTGCGCGCTGGAGACACGGGCCCCTGGTGGCGTTTGGTCGAAGACGAGATGACGCAGGTCGAGTTCCGCGGCCGAACCTGGGTTCTCAGCGAGGACCTGGATGCGTTGCGCACGTCGCCGACGCCCGAAAGGGTCCGCCTGCTGCCGCCGCATGATCCCTACACCCAGTTGCGTGACCGCGACACGATCGTGGCCAAGAAGCACCACAAACACCTGTGGAAGTCAGTGGGCGCTCCGGGGACTGTCCTCTCAGATGGCCAGGTCATAGGTACATGGCGCTCGCGCAAGAGCGGGCGGAAACTGACCATGACCATCAAGACCTTCGACACTCTGACTGCTCAGGCCAGGGAACCTCTTCAAGCCGAGGCCCAGCAGATCGCGACGCTGCGAGGGGCCGCGTCCCTGGACGTCGCATTCGATTCCCACTGACCGCTGTCAGGGGGGTCTTTGCCAGATCTCCCGGCAGGCAACAGGTGCACTCCTGCCTGGTGTGCGGGGACGCTCAGGTGTGAGCAGTCACCCATCACGGCCCTCCGGTTGGTGGCCCGTAGTGCCGATAGAGGTATCAGTTCAGGTAAGGAGGTGTCGCGATGAGCAGCCCTGTGAGGTTGCACCGCGGGCAGCGTGTCCTGCATCGGACGTGGTCCGTTGTCACGCATCTTGTGGATGATGTCGAGCCGGACCCGGTGTCGACTGTCGCGCCCGTGGGGGCCGATGGCACTCGGGTGAAGCCCTTCTCCCAGAACCGGTAATCGATGGCGTGAAGCCTGGCCGACGACGTCGGCGGGTGACTCCGCATGCCCGTGCAGGTATGGCCGAGCGTGATCGCTTCGCCGTTTGTGGAGCAATGACCATCGCGGCGGTCACGATTCGGGCTAAAGCACTTCCGAGGCGATAGCGCACCGCGAGACAATTGGGTCATGAGGGTACGGCTGGCTCTCGTGGGATGCGCGGCCTTCTGTCTGGGGGTACCGCCGATGGTGGCTGCCACCCCTCCGGCCCTACCTGGCGATGTCTCTCTTGCGGCGGCGGCTCAGGCGTCGACCGCTGTGCCCCAAAGCATGACCACCAAACGCAAGCGCTACACGCTGACGATGACCTACACGGCGGACCTCGAATCCGGTGGTCCGAATCAGTCCTGCGGCTGGGGTTCCCCGATCTATCCCGCCACCGGCTTGGTGTGGGTCTGCAGTTCCGACTACGACGATCGCCACGAAGTGCGGTCCTATGGGGCGAAGAGCGTCCGGCCGTTCACGTTCAAGCGCATCGGCAAGTACTACAGTTTCGAGACCCGGATGAAGGGCACCTCGCAGCAGGTCGGGAACTACTGGGGTTGGTCGCACTGGTGGATCGGCGGCCAGGGGTACAGCGATGCGACGGTGTCCGGTGTTCTCAAGTCGACCGGCAAGGTGACCGGCAAGGTGTACCTCAACGGGGCTACTCCCGCCCGCCTGATCAACGAGATGACCGCCGCTGAAGACAAGTCCGGCACGGACACGGTCTACCAGTGCAGCGACGGTGCATGCGGCACCTCCACCTATCCGTTCCCGGGTGGCTTCAGCGACCGTTCGTGGCTCAAGCGGGTCAACCTGCGCAAGGCCTTCGGCAAAGCGTTCACAGTGGTGGACAAACGCACGAAACCGCCGCTGGCCATCAACGGCACGACCACTCGCGAGAAGTGGTACTACCGGTTCACGCCGGTCGCCGAGCCCGTCAAGACCGAGCGCTGGCAGGTTGAGGTGCGCGGCCAGGACCGCTGGTCGTGGGGGATGTTCACAGGACTGCGCGCCGGCGTCGACGTCGACTGGGCGCATCGCACGACACTTGTGATCAAGAACGGCAGGATCACCTCGGCCAAGGGGAAGGTGCACATCGTCCGGGTGCGCAAGTTCTCCGAGCCTCCCGGCGCCTTCGACGTCACGTCGGTCAAGACGGAGACCCCTCCGGAGTTCAAACTCATCAAGGCTGTCAAGCGCAAGAACAGCAACCGGGTAGTGCTTGAACTGCGGAAGAGGAACCGCTCTGAGTATCTGGTGAGGTTCATGGTCGCCGCGGCAGGTCCCGAACTGCTGGACAAGTTGCGTTCCATCGGCGTGGCCGATCCAGATGCCTCGTATCGTGGCGTGATCGCTCGCGGGCCGGTCGATGACAGCGCGGCTCCACTGGTACCGCACAGTTCGCGTCTCGTCGTGCGGCTGGTTCCAGGCGATCCCGGCAAGTGGCAAGAGACCGAGGAATTCAACAAGCAACTCCCGTGCACGAAGTCCGGGGCCACAGAAGAGGACTGCTTCTTGGCAAGGGGCGGCCAGAAAGTCACCGTCACCCAGTTGAAGTAGCGGTCGAGACCGAGCGGTCTTCCCCCTGACAACCGCCCCTGCGTACGAACTACGGGGAGCGAACCGTCTCGTGCCGGTGCCTCCACCGGCCGGGCTTCATGGTGGTGCGCGGGTGCTGGTGGTGGTGCATCGTCCGTCGGACGTGCGCGCGATTTTCAGGCGTCCGTGGTGGATGCGTCGGTGGTGGTAGACGCAGATGAGGACGAGGTTGTTGAGGTTGGTGGGGCCGCCGTGGTCCCAGTGCTGGATGTGGTGGGCGATGCAGCGGTGGGCGGGCACGGTGCAGCCCGGATGCACACACCCGGATCCGTCACGCACGGCCAGGGCGGCGCGTTGGGCGCGGGTGGCGTAGCGTTCGGCGAACCCGACCGCCAGCGGTTTCCAGTGGATGTCGTCGACCGGGGTGCCGACCAGATAGGTGATGTGGGCGGAGCAGGACGCGGTGCGGACATCGGTGCGGGAGGCGAGCAGCCCGCACGGCCAGCGGACCCCCAGCCCGGTGGCGAGTTGGTCGGGGGTGAGGGTGAGGGTGATGTGGCCGATCCCGGTGGGCCGGTCGACGGTGTCCAGGGAACGGGTGGCGATTTCGGCCAGGGCGTCGGCGTTTCGGGTGCCGGCCGACCGGTCGTCATGAGGTCCGGTGGGTTCGGCGTAGATGTCCAGGGCGGCGGCCAGCGCCGCGCCGGTGGCGGGGTCGAGGAATCCGGTCAGGTGCCACCAGCCGTCCAGGCCGGTGGACAGGTTGGCCCGGCGGCGTTGGCGGGCGGTTTCGGTGTCGTGGTCGGGGTCGGGGGTGTAGTTCTGGATGAGCAGGTCCAGGAACCCGCGCAGGTCCCGTACGCAGTGTTCCCGCGCGAACCCGGCGACCTGCTGCTCGACGAGGTCGAAGACCTCGCCCAGCTGGCGGCGGGCCGCCCGGATCACCCGGACGTGGTCGAGGCTGATCTGCCCGTCGGCCAGCGCATCGGCGGTTGCCGGGAGGTGGTCGCGTAGTGCCCGGGCGGTGTGCACCCACCAGCCCGCATGACCAGGCGGGACCCGCACCGTCTGTGCGAGCCAGTCGCTGGTGCCGCGCGCCCCGGCGATCTGCGCGCCGCCGCGGGCATCGAAGGAGGCGAGCACCCGGGCCTGCACGGCCGCGGTCTGATTGGCCACCTCGTGCAGGAGCGGGACGGCGTCCTGGAGTTCGTCGAGGCACCACTCGGCCGGATCGGCGGCCAGCATCGCCGTCACCGCCGCGCGCAGATCGGCGAGCAGCGTGGCCGGACTCGCGGACTGCGCCGTGATCGTCATGACCACCTCCCCTCGTCTAGAACGCTAGTACGAGGGTGTGACAAACCCAGTCGCCCGAAACCACCTGTGGACAACCAAGTCGGGAAGCGCTGCGCAACCGGCATCCGACGACTCTCCGACACCTTCATGTGGTCACCTGTGAACTTCGGCATCCAGAGGAGTCAGCTGGCCAACAGGCCGATCCCTTTCGAAGTTGCGGAGCCCGGGAGTTTCTACCACGGCACGAAGGCCGACCTGAAGACCGGCGATCTGCTGGAACCAGGCAACACCTCCAACTTCGGCCAAGGGGAGACCGCCTACTTCGTGTACTTGACGGCGACGCTGGACGCGGCGGTCTGGGGAGCGGAATCGGCGAAAGGGACAGGCCGGGGAGGATCTACCTGGTGGATCCCACCGGACCCTTCGAGGACGATCCCAATCTGACCGACAAGAGATACCCGGGCAACCCGACCAGGTCCTACCGCACCCGGGCCCCGCTGCGTGTACTCGGTGAGGTCACTGACTGGGAAGACCATCCCCCTGAGGCGCTGAAGGCGATGCGCGATCACCTTCGAGCGGCAGGGCATCGAGGCCATCAACGAGTAACCCCTCTGCGGCTTCACGAACGTTGGCTGGGACCCCCGGACCAGCCTCCGCGCGAACCTCAGATTCAGTACAGCGAGCCTGCCCGTCGTGTGCTAGAACTCGTCGGGACGGAACCGGAAGGGCGACACCGCATGCGCTACGAGATCAGTCGCGCCGATCGTGCACCGCTGCCTGCGCAGTACCGGAGCGAGGCCCGTTACCTCGGCTACCGGACGCCGGACGAATCGCGGCCCTACGCCAAGTACTTCCAAGCCAACACCCGGCCGATCCAGGAGCACGTCGTTCATGCGCTCGTGGCGGGGATGGCCCCCACTGAGTACGGCTACGGCGTGGATGAAGCGGCCGATCGGCTCGCGCGCCCGGGCTACCAAGGGATGGAGACCGGCTGGACGCGGTTGGACAACGGCGTGATCCAGGTCAATGTGCTCACTGCCATGCCCGGCGTGACGGCGCAGATGTGGGACTGGTGGTTCGGCTGGCACAGCCGCGAGACGGCCCGGTACAAGTTGTGGTTCCCGGACGCGCACCAGTTCGCCGCGCTCGGCGAAGACCGGGGAGCCGACCGGACCCTGACCGACCGGCAGCGCTATGTCGACAACGTCTCGTACGTCGACGAGTACATCGGCGGAACCCTGCAGCCGCTGGCGATCCGTTTCGTCGACCCGGTGAGAATGGGCATCGCCGACCTGCCCGGAGCGACGCACATCTGCGCCCGCGTCTCGTTCAGCACGATGCCCGTGGCCTTCGGATGGCTCGTACATCAGGTCCGTCCCACCGACGACGGCGCGGAGATGCGTTCCCGGTTCTTCCTCAACGACCCCCGGATGCTCGACCTGCCGGCATCCGCGCTGCCCACTTCGCTCGCCAGCCGGGCGCTGGGCAACCCCCTTGGACGGGCGCTTGCCAAACCGGCCCTGCCGGTCGCGGCGGCCCGGATGATGCCGAGTTCTTTGCCCACCGACATGATCTACCACTGCGCCGCCGAGATGAACCACCTCGCGAGCTTCCTGCCGGACCTGTACGAGGAGTTCAGGGACAGCGTCTGAGCCTGGCGCCCGGTCGTGGCTGGACACGATTGTGACGAAGTTGCCGGCCCGTCTCGCGCTGTGTTACGAAGGTGCGCGGTTCCGCCGGACTCAACCGCGCACCTTCGTGACAACCCGGGCTCGGACCCCGCAACTTCGTCACACGAGGTTCCCGCAGGAGGACGCAACCGCCCGACAGAAGGCCCGTCAGCCCTCGACCAGCGGCTACCGTGGCCAGTGTTCGGAAACCGGGGAGGCACATGGGCGTTCACGTGCACCGCAGCGAGCGCACTGACGCGCTGCTGCTCGGCCTCGCCGACCTTCTGCGCGAAATTCCCGCCGATCCGTTCACCCCTGACGTGGTGGCGGTGCCGAGCCCCGGGATCGAGCGGTTCATCACCCAAGGACTCGGCCTGCTCCTCGGTGCCGGCGAGGGCCGCAGCGACGGCGTTTGCGCCAACGTCGAGTTCCCGTCCCCGACGAGCCTGGTGAACCGGGTCATCAGTCAGGCCAGCGGACTGGATCCGGACGCCGATCCCTGGCTGCCCCAGCGGGCCGTGTGGCCCTTGCTTGCAGTGATCGACGCCTCCGCTGTGGAAGCCTGGTGCAGACCGCTGGCCCGCTACCTCGGCCTGGATGCAGCCGGACCGGCAACCGATCGGTCCAATCGCAGGTTCGCCGTCGCGAGCCGCATCACAGCACTCTTCGCTTCGTACGCCAGTCAGCGACCCGGGTTGTTGCAGACCTGGTCCGACGGCCAGGACACCGATGGGGCCGGCGGCCACGTGCCCGACGATCTCACCTGGCAGCCCCGGTTGTGGCGGCGCCTGCGTGACGAGATCGGCACGCCCAGCCCAGCCGAGCGGCTGGAGGGCGTCTGTACGGCCGTGCGCGACGACCCCGGCATCGTCGATCTGCCCGACCGGCTCTCGGTGTTCGGCCCCACCCGACTTCCCGCCGATCACTTGCGGGTGCTGTCCGCGCTCGGCACGCACAGGGAAGTCCACCTGTGGCTGGCCGACGCATCGCCGGACCTATGGCGGAAGGTCGCACCCGGGTCCGAACCGCTGCACCGCCACGACGACCACCATGCCGACGTCGCCGTCAATCCCCTGCTGCGGTCGCTGGGCCGCGACGCCCGCGAGCTGCGGGTCCGTCTCGAGCAGCAACTGCCCACGACGACCGACGAGTACCTTCCCGCGCAACTGACCGCCGATTCAGTGCTCGGCCACCTGCAACGCCAGATCCGGGACAACCAGGACCCGTGGCTGGCCGGTCACCGACTCACCATGGCCGCCGCTGACCGGTCAGTGCAGGTCCATGCATGTCACGGCCAGCCCCGCCAGGCAGAGGTGGTCCGCGAGGTCGTGCTGGGTCTGCTGCAAGCGGACTCGACGCTGGAGCCACGGGACATCCTGATCATGTGCCCGGACCTGGACGCCTTCGCGCCCCTGCTGTCCGCGGCGTTCAGCGCACCCGACACTTCCGCAGCGGGCTCGCTGCAACTGCGGATCGCCGACCGAACCCCCGAGCAGTCCAACGGGGTGCTCTCTGGGCTCGCCGCCTTGCTGCAGTTGCTCACGGGTCGGCTGGAAATGTCCGCAATGCTGGACTTCGCGGCCCAGCCCCCGGTTCGCACCCGCTTCGGATTCGACGACGACGGGCTCGAGCGACTGGAGACGCTGGCGACGCAGGCGGGGGTGCGCTGGGGTCTGGATGCTGCGCACCGCGGCGATTTCCAGGTGCCGATCGCGACCGGCACCTGGTCATGGGGCCTGGACCGGCTCCTGCTCGGTGCGGCCCTGTCCGAGCAGGGCCTGCCCCAGGTCGGCGGCGTGCTCCCGGTCGATGACGTGGCCAGTGGCGACGTGGACCTCGTGGGACGCCTGGCCGAACTCGTGACCCGTCTGCAGCGGATCCGGGAAGCCGCCGGGCAGCGGCATCCGGCCGCCGGGTGGGTGACCCTTCTCAGCGACGCGGTGACGGACCTCATGGATGCCCGTGGAGTTGACTCGTGGCAACTGCCGAATGCCCTGGGAGCGATCGCGGAACTGACCGAGAATGCCGCCGGGTACGCCGAAGCGCCGCTCCTGTCACTGGCCGACATCAGTTGGCTGCTAGACGGCCTGCTCGCGGGCCGGCCCACCCGGTCCAACTTCCGGTCGGGTGCGCTGACCGTATGCGGGCTGGTGCCGATGCGCTCGGTGCCGCATCGCGTCATCTGCCTGGTCGGGATGGACGACGCGGCGTTCCCGCGCACGACCTCTCCTGACGGCGACGACGTGCTGGCGCGAGACCCCCTGGTCGGGGAGCGGGAGACCCGCAGCGAGGACCGGCAGCTGCTGCTCGACGCGATCATGGCCGCGTCCGACCACTTGGTCATCACTTACACAGGAGCCGACGATCGAACCAACCAGCCACGACCGCCTTGTGTCCCGCTCGCCGAACTGATCGACACGCTGGAATCGATGGCAATGAGCCCGGAGGGCCTGTCGGCAAGCACACGAATCTGCGTCACGCACCCGCTGCAACCGTTCGACGCCCGCAACTTCACCGCAGGCGCCTTGGGTCTGCCGACCGCGTTCAGCCATGACCTGCAGGCACTGGCCGCAGCCCGCGCCGCCGAGCGACCCCGGCTCCCGGAGCCGGCGTTCCTGGGTGCTGTTCTGCCGGGGATGCGGGTCACCGAACTCTCCCTGCGTGAGCTAGGCAGATTCCTGACATCGCCGGCCGCCGGGTTCCTGCGGACCCGGATCGGGGTGTCCCTGCGCGGCGACGACGAACTGCCGCACGAGCGCATCCCGATCGCGCTGGACGGCTTGGCGAGATGGCAGATCGGTGAACGCGCCCTGGGGCTGTTGATGCGCGGGGAAATGACGCAGAAGGTGGCGGCCGCCGAAAGGGCACGTGGCCAACTGCCGCCAGGTGCACTGGGCACTGAGGCACTCACCGCGGTCGGACGGGATGCTTCGGACCTGACCCAACGAGTGGCCGCGCTGCGAACCGGCGCTGCCCGGCAGGTGAGCGTGAACCTCGACCTGCCCGGCGGCGTCCACCTGGTCGGCACGGCGACCGATGTGTACGGGCAAAGCATCGTGCGTGCGACCTACTCGAAGTCGAAACCCGCCCACGAACTGCGGCTATGGCCGGAACTGCTGGCCCTGGCCGTGGTGGAGCCGGCCTCCTCGTGGCGCGGGCACATGGTGACCAAGGACGGGGGTTGCACCTTGGACGCACCTGCACCCGATGATGCGAAGCGGATCCTGATCGCACTCGTCGCGCTCTACGCATCTGGTATGGAGCATCCGCTGCCCCTGCCCGCCAACACCTCACTGGAGTACGCCCAGCGCCGGGCGCGAGGGCTCAGTACGTCAGCGGCGCTGCGTGCGGCCAGAGCCGGCGCCTGGCAGGGGCGATACAGCCCGGACCGCGAACTCCCAGAAACGGTCATGGTGTGGGGTCCCGACGCGGACCTCTCGACCCTCCTGCGTGAACTGCCGCACCCCGGCGAGGACTGGTACGCCGACGAGACCACGCGCTTCGGGATGCTGTCACGCCACCTCTGGGATCCGATCATCGAGGCGAAGGGGCCACGATGACCACCCCCTTCGACCTGCTCGCCCCGTTGCCCACCGGAACCACTCTGCTGGAGGCCAGCGCCGGCACCGGCAAGACGTACGCGATCGCCGCGTTGGCCACCCGCTACATCGCCGAGGGCAGGACGACGATCGACCAGATGCTGATGATCACATTCGGCCGCAGTGCCACCAGGGAGTTGCGCGAACGCGTTCGCAGGATGCTCGCCCAGACCCGTGACGCGCTGCGCGATCCGGCCGGGGCCGCGTGCGACGACCCCGTCATCGGCGAGCTGGTGACCCGTCCAGTTGCCCAGCGGACGGTCGCCGCAGACCGGCTCGGCAGGGCCATGGCCGACTTCGACGCCGGAACCATCGCCACGACCCACCAGTTCTGCCAGCACGCGCTGGCCGGTCTGGGCATCCGCGCCGACACCAATCCGGGTGAGGCGTTCGTCGAGAGCATCGCGGAACTGGTCGACGAGGTGGTCGACGACTTCTACGTCCGCAAGTACGGCGGACCGGACGAAGTGACCGGCAGGATCGACTACGCGCTGGCCTGTCACCTGGCCCGGGCCGCGGTCGGCGACCCGCAAGCCGCACTCGACGCCGGTCCCGTCACCGACGGCTCAATCGAGCAGACCCGGCTCAGGTTCGCCCAGGCCGTGCGCGACGAGGTGTTGCGTCGGCGCCGGGCAAGGCGACTGGTCACGTTCGACGATCTCGTGCTGCGGTTGCGGGACGCGCTGACCGACCCGCTGACGGGGGCGCAGGCCTGCCAGCGACTGCGGGACACCTATCAAGTGGTCCTCGTCGACGAGTTCCAGGACACCGACCCGGCCCAGTGGACGATCCTTCGCCAGGCGTTCCACGGCGCCAGGACCCTGATCCTGATCGGCGACCCGAAACAAGCCATCTACGCGTTCCGGGGAGCCGACGTCTACAGCTATCTGGATGCTGCGGCGCACGCCGACCACCACGCCACATTGCCGACGAACTGGCGCAGCGATGCTGCCGTGGTCAGCGGGATCGCAGACCTTGTGGGAGGGCTGGAACTCGGGGATGAACGGATCGTGGTGCATCCGGTGGCGGCTGCCCACCAGCGGTCCCGGCTATCGGGGACGGCCGGGTCAGCCCGAGTGCGGCTGCGTACCCTGCACCCCGATGACGACCAGTTGCCCGCGGTCGGCACGCAGCGCACAGCCGTGGCCGTCGATGTTGCGGCGGACATCGTGAGCATGCTCACCGGGCCAGGCCGGCTGACCATCGGAAGCGAGCAGTCGCGGCCGATCGCTCCCGGCGACATCGCGGTCCTGACGGGAACGAATGCGCAGGCCGACACGGTCCGCGACGCCTTGGCCCACGTCGGCGTCCCCGCGGTCGTGACCTCATCGACGAGCGTCTTCGCCACCGAGGCCGCCCGGCAGTGGCGGACCTTGCTGGACGCGATGCACAACCCCCGTGCCAGATCACTGCGCGACGCGGCTCTCACCGACTTCCTGGGCCGAACCGCCGAGGAGTTGGCCACGCACGGCGACCAGGTGGACGCCGATACCTCGCTGCGTTTGCGGACGTGGGCGCCGATCGTGGAAGGCGGGAGCGTGGCCGCGCTGATGGCCACGATCGTGCAGCAGACCCAGCTGGCCACCCGGGTGTTGTCCCGGCCCGACGGTGAGCGGCAACTGACCGACCTGCGTCACATCGCCGGGGTCCTGCACGCCCAACAGCGCAGGAACGGCGCAGGGCTGGTCGGCCTGCTGGACTGGCTCACGGAGCAGATCCAGCGGGCCTTCGAGTCCTCGCGAGAACCCACCGGGGAACTGACCCGTCGACTGGAGACCGACGCCGATGCGGTGCAGGTCCTCACCGTCCACACAAGCAAAGGGTTGGAGTTCCCGATCGCCTACGTCCCCTTCGGGTGGGATCGGCCGAATCCCACGAAGGACCGGCCCATCCGCTGCCATGACACCTCCGGCCGCCGGGTGCTGGACGTACGTGGCGAGCACGGGATCGGCCGCAGCGAACTCCTGAAGGCGCAGGACGACGAGGAAGCAGGTGAGAGTCTGCGACTGCTCTACGTCGCGCTGACCCGAGCGAGCTGCCAGGTGGTGGTGCACTGGGCATCCAGCAAGCAGAACACCCGGACCTCGCCCTTGCACCGCGTGCTGAGCGCCCGGACGAGCGGCACCACGTCCCCGAAGAAGGGCTACGTCGTCGAAGCGCCCCCAGTGGCCGGTGTCGCCCGGTCGCCATGGATCAGGGTGGAACCGGTGCGCCCGGCCGGGTCCGGACCCGCGTGGGTTGCGGGCAGTCCTGAGCAACACGATTTGACCGCGGCGCCGTTCAGCCGGGCCGTGGACGCGCAATGGCGCCGCACCTCGTACTCCGGTCTGACCGCGGGCGTGCACACTGCCGAGCAGGCTCCGAGCGGCTTCCGTGATGACGAACCCGATGAACCCGTTCAAGAGCCTGCCGCGGTTTCCGCCTTGGAGTCCGAAGCCGTGTCCCCCTTCGCCGATCTGCCGGCCGGTGCCGCGTTCGGCACCCTGGTACATCACGTGCTCGAGGTGGTGGACACTTCAGCGCCGGACCTCGCCGCCGAAGTCGAGGCCCGTTGCCGGGAACGGCTCGTCGCCCAGCCGATGGCCGGGGTGAGCGGAGCCGATCTGACCGGGGCATTGATCCCCGCGTTGCAGACTCCGCTGGGTGCGCTGGCCGCGAACCGGTCCCTGGCCGAGTTCTCCTCCGCCGATCGCCTGGCTGAACTGGACTTCGAGTTGCCCATGGGTGACCCGGACGGGACCGGGCGGACCCTTTCCGACCTGGCCGCCCTGCTGCGTCAGCACCTGTCCGGCGGCGATCCGCTGTCCAGCTACCCGGACCGACTCCGGCAACTGACGGGGGCGAGCCTCCGCGGATACCTCAGTGGCAGCATCGACGCTGTCTTGCGGGTGCCGATGGATGGGAGCCAGCGCTTCCTGGTAGTGGACTACAAGACGAACCTGCTGCGCGACCCGGGCGAACCGGGCGTCGAGCGACTGCTCGCCGGTTACCGGCCCGAAGCGCTGGCGTCGTCGATGATGGACGCCCACTACCCGCTGCAGGCCCTGCTCTACAGCGCAGCGCTGCACCGCTACCTTCGGTGGCGGCTGGCCGGGTACGATCCCGCCCGTCATCTCGGCGGGGTGCTCTACCTGTACCTGCGCGGCATGGCCGGGGCGCGGGGATATGGGGTCTTCGAGTGGCGACCGCCCGCCGCGCTGATCGTGGAACTGTCAGACCTGCTCGATGGGCGGCAACCATGACGACCCTCACGCGCCTGCCGCTGGGGGTCCTGACCCCGTTCCATGCCGGCGGCATCCTGAACATCGCCGACGTCCAGATCGCAGCTGCACTGCTGCGAGTCGGTGGGCATAGCCTCGAGGACCCTGACGGCGGGCGCGTGGGGCTCGGCGCCGCCCTGTGCGTGCGGGCACTGCGGGCCGGGTCGGTGTGCGTGGACCTCACCGCCGACCCGGCGATGTGGGTTCCGCAGGACGAGGAGACCACGGAACCGGCGGCGGTGCACTGGCCGGACCCCGACGACTGGCTGATGGCCGCCCGGCAGCACCCGCTCGTGGCCCAGGGTCCGGACGGCCCGCTCGACCGGCCGCTACGCCTTGTGGGCACGCTGCTGTACCTCGAGCGCTACTGGCAGGACGAACAACTCATCCGCACCGAGATGCAGCAGCGCGGCCACCCGGTCGTGGTCGATCCGGCGGTGCTCGCGCAAGGTCTGCAGCGACTGTTCCCAGGAACGGGGCCGGACCGGCAGCGACTGGCTGCGGCAACTGCGGCGTTACGGCAGGCGACCATCATCGCCGGCGGGCCGGGGACGGGGAAGACCACCACCGTCGCCCGCATCATCGCCCTCTTGCGCGAGGTGGACGGGACGCGCACGAGCATCGCGCTGGCGGCCCCCACCGGCAAAGCGGCCGCCCGGCTTCAGGAGGCGGTGGCCACTGCGGCGGCCGGGATGGACCCGGACGACCGGGATCGGGTCGGCGACGTGCAGGCTTCCACAGTGCACCGGCTCCTGGGATGGCGCCCCGACTCGCGCGGCCGCTTCACCCACGACCGCTCCAACCGGTTGCCCCACGATGTAGTGATCATCGACGAGACCTCCATGGTGTCGCTGCCGCTGATGGCCCGCCTGCTCGAAGCCGTGCGCCCCGACGCCCGGCTCGTGCTGGTGGGCGACCCCGACCAGTTGGCCTCGATCGACGCCGGCGCCGTGCTCGGTGACCTGGTCGCCGCACCGGCTTCGAGCACCGGCCGGTCCGACCTCGCGGCCACGTTGCTTGCCGCGAGCCCGGCCGACGCGGAGACTGCGGCGCAGACCGCGACCACCGGTGTGGTGGTTCTCGATCGCAACTACCGGTTCGGGGAGGGGGCCATCTCCGAACTGTCAGCAGCGATCCGCCGCGACGACGCCGAGCGGGTGCTTGCGGTCTTGCGCTCCGCAGGCCCGGACGTCGAGTTCGTCGAGGCGACGGATGCCGATGCCCTCCGCGGGGTCCGCGCAGATGTCGTAGCGCAGACCGATGGCGTGGTGCAAGCGGCAGTCGCGGGGGATTCCGCGGCCGCCCTCGCGCACCTCGAGAGCCACCGGGTGCTGTGCGCACATCGCGAGGGCCCGTACGGAGTGACGCATTGGAACGACCTGATCGAGGGCTGGACCCAGCACCTCGTCCCGCGATCCGTCCCGGGCGAACCGTGGTACGTGGGCCGTCCCCTGCTGGTGACCGCGAACGACTACAGCGCAGACTTGTACAACGGCGACACCGGCGTCGTCGTGGCCGCGACCGACGGCGGGGTGCGGGCTGCCTTCCGACGAGGAAGCGGCTTCGCGTCGCTCACCCCGGCCAGGCTCAGCGCAGTGCAGACCCTCAACGCCATGACCATCCACCGCGGGCAGGGCAGCCAGTTCGACGCGGTGACGATCGTGCTTCCTCCACCCGAGTCACCGCTGCTGACCCGAGAACTCTTGTACACCGCCGTCACCCGGGCCCGGTCACACATCCGAGTCATCGGGACCGAGGATGCGGTGCGGGCAGCGGTGGGCAGGCAGGTCCGGCGGGCCAGCGGGTTGCGGACGCAGGAACATCCCCGGAATGGCACCGGCGCGCACCCTTTGTGACGAAGGTGCGGGCTCCGGGCCGGCGTTGTTGCGAAGGTGCGCGGTTGGAGCGCTCGCAACCGCGCACCTTCGTAACACAGCGGAGGAGGGACCCCCAACTTCGTCACAACCGTGGCCGTCGCAATATCTCAGGCGGGATCACCGGCGACCGCGATGTCGACCAGAAGTTCGGCCGCCAGCCGCTCCAAGTCGGCCCGCAGGCCGCCCAATGCGACCTCGGCCGGCAACCGGACGACCACGTGCGCCTCGAACAACTGACCGCCGGCCATCGGCGCCTCGCGGGTCCCGGTCTCGATCGCCTCGATCGACAGGTGGTGCCGGTGCAGGACCGCGGACACCTCGCGGACGATACCCGGCCGGTCGGTGCCCAACAGGTCGATCGCCAGAGTCCGCGCGGGTTCGGCGGGTTCTTGCTCGGACCCCGCATGGGCCGACACGTCCAGCAGTCCGTCCAGGGACCGCAAGGCGGCAGTCAGGCCGTCGACTCGCTCGGCCGGCAGGGACACCACCACGATGCCCGCGAACTTGCCCGCAAGTTCGGCGATCTGGCTGCGTTCCCAGTTCCCCTCGTGGTCTGCGATGACCGCCGACAGAGCCTGGACCAGGCCCGCCCGGTCGTCGCCGATGACAGTGAGCACGATTCTGGGCACGGATGCATCGTACCGAGCCGGCCCGGGTTGGTACCCCGCGTCGCTTTCGAGGCCCGACTACCCGGGACCGCAGCCCGTGACGACCGGTCGTGCTCAGAGGCCTGCGGCGACAAGGCGGGTGGCCCAGCGCTGGTAGGACTCCTCCAGCCTTCCCGAGGCCCGGGGGGTGAAGGTCAACGGCCGGTCACGGACCGGTGCGATCTGCGCGCCCACCCCGGTCGCGGCGAGCATGGCCGCCCCGAGTGACGAGGCGCTGCGGTCGGGCAGGACGTCAACCTGCGAGGTCAAGGAGTCGGCAAGCATCTGTGGTACGAGCGGGTTGCGCGCGCCACCGCCGGTGACCCGGACGGACTGCGGGGCGCTGCCGAGCAGTTCGACCCCCTGCCGCACCGCGAACACCATGGCCTCGACCGCCGCCCTGGCGATATCGGCAGCGGTGGTCGTGTCGGTCAGGCCCAACCAGCTCCCCCGGCTGGTCGGTGCGGCGACGCCACCGCGCTCTCCGGTCAGGTAGGGGATGACGCTGACGCCACCGGCACCGGCCGGCACCGCAGCGGCGGCGGCGAACAACTGGTCCCAGCTCATCTGCAACCACTCACGTGCCTTGTTCAACGCGAGGCCGCCGTTCTGGATGGCGACCATGCCGTACCAAGCGCTGCCGGCATCGGCATAGAGGTGCGTCTTGGGGTCGGCGGAAGGGCGGGGCGCGTCCACGCCGACCAGGATCTGCGCGCCGGTCCCGAGGTTCACCTGCACCTCGCCGACGGCCAGGCCCCCGCTGCCGAGCAGAGCCGCCGGGGTGTCGCCGGCGCCAGCAACCAGTGCCGGCTCGCCCGGCAGGTCCGCGGCGCCCACGACCTCGTGGCTGGGCACCACCTCCGGCAGTAAGTGGCCCGGCAGGCCGAGCTCCTCGATCACATCCGTGGCCCAGGTGTCGGCGGGGACATCCCACAGCAACGTCGCCGAGGCGTCACTGCGCTCGCCCACCATCTGCCCGCCCAGGCTGCCGCGCAGGAAGTCCTTCGGCTGCACGGCCGCGCTCGCCGCCTGCACGGTGACGGGTTCGTGGTGCTGGATCCATCCGAGCATCGGGCCGGCCATCCCGGCGGTCAGCGGATTGGCCAACCGGGTGCGCTGCTGTGCGGACAGGTCACGCCAGCGCGGCAGTTCGGATTCGGCACGCCGGTCGGGCCACAGGATCGCGGGCCGGCAGGGGATACCATCGGCATCCACCAGCACGACACCGTGCATCTGCCCGTCGATGCCCGCACTGCGGTACTTCAGTGATCCCAGCCGCGCCACCGCGGCGTGCAGGGAGCGCACCCAGACCTCGGGCGAGATCTCGGCATGCCCGGGCAGCGGCCGATCGACCTGGTACGACTGCTCCGCCTCGGCCAGGATCTTGCCGTCCTCGTGTACAGCGGACACCTTGAGCCCGCTCGTACCCAGGTCGATGCCGAGGAACACATCGCTCATCGCAGGCGCTGGGCCATGAACTCGTATGCGTGCTCGGCGAGGTCCTCACCGTCATCCCACAGGTTGCGCCACACGGCGAGCAGATTGCTCAGCTCCGGGTGCACGACGGCTGACGAGAAGGACTCGAACGTCACCGGGCCGGAGTAGCCGCTGGCCCGAAGCGCGGTGAAGAAGGTGTCGAAGTCGATGGTTCCGGTGCCCAGATAGCCGCGATGCGACTCCCCGATGTGCACGTAGCCCAGCCGGTCGCCGGCGACCTCAACCGGCTCGACGAAACCGTTCTCCTCGATGTTCGCGTGATAGGTGTCGAGGTGCACCTTGAGGCTGGCTCCGGCCTCGTCGAGCAGCACGAGCATGTCGGCCACCGTGTTGACCACGTTCGTCTCATAGCGGTTCACCACCTCCAGCGACGTGGGCAGCCCCGCCTGTGCGGTGTATTCGGAGAGCCAGGCGACGCTCTCGACGACGTGCTGCCTGCTCGCCGGGGTGATCGGGGCGGGGTACTTGTGCAATTGCGAGTACAGCACCCCGCACAGATTCCCGGCCCCGATGCCGACGGCGGCGTCGACGGCTGCGGCCAGGCGGTCCCGTCCGCGGGCCACCACCGCCGGGTCCTCGCTCGACACGTCCGTGTCGGCCGACAGTCCCAGCGAGCAGGCCGCTTGCAGGTCGTTGTCCGCGAGCAACCGCCGGGTCATCGCCACATCGAAGGTCTCGGGCTCCAGCAGCGGGATCTCGATGATGTCGAAGCCGATCTTCTTGGTCCCTTCGATGGCCTTGCGCGCCGAGGCCGGCGTCCAGTCGCCCGCCCAAACGAGGGCGTGCAGTCCGAGAGGGTTCACGGTGTTTCCTTTCACTGGAATTCGGGGTCCGCCGGGACGGCGCCGGTGACCAGGCCGACGAGTTCGTCGCCGTGGGTGGCCGAAACGCGACGCGTGGCCACGGTGCGCCCGGAACGCATAACGGTGACGGCATCGGACAGCCGCAGGACCTGATCGAAGTTGTGGCTGATCAGCAGGATGGAGATGCCGTTGGCTTTCAGGTCGTGGATCAGTTCTTCCACACGGGCTGTCTCCTGCACGCCGAGGGCGGCGGTCGGCTCGTCCATGATGACGATCGACGAGCCCCAGCCGGCCGCACGGGCGATGGCCACGGCCTGCCGCTGACCGCCGGACAACCGGCGTACGCGCGACTTCACCGACGGCACATTGATGGCCAGCGTGGAAACCATCTCCGTGGCTCGCTTGGCCATGGACCGGCGGTTCATGAACTGCACAGGCCCGAAGCCACGGGTCTGTTCGCGCGTGAGGAACAGGTTCTGCCAGACCGTGAGGTCCTCGACGAGGGCCAGGTTCTGGTGCACGGTCTCGATGCCTGCCTCGCGCGCCTGCTCCGGGTTGGTGAACCGGACATCGCTGCCCTTGAGCACAACCTGTCCGGCGTCCGGCGGATGGATCCCGCAGACGCAGCGCACCAGCGTCGACTTGCCGGCGCCGTTGTCCCCGATGAGGGCTGTGACCTCGCCGGGCAACATGGTCAGCGACGCGTCCTTGAGCGCGTGCACGTTGCCGAAACTCTTGCGGATGTGGGTGGCGGTCATGACCGCGCCGTTGTTCTCGCTCACTTCTGGAACCTCGTCAGCAGGGCGGCCAGGACCACGACGATTCCGACCGCGAGGGGTTGATAGAACTGCGACAGCCCGAGCAGCGTCAGGCCGTTGACCAGGGCCGTGAGCAGCAGCGCACCCATGACCGGGCCGATGATCGTGGCGCGACCACCGAAGAGACTCACACCACCGAGCACCACTGCAGCCACCGAGTTGAGCAGGAAGCTGGTGTTGCTGGCGGGTTCCGCGGCGCCCACGCGGGCCACGAGGAGGATGGCGGCGATCCCTGCCAGCAGACCGCTGAGTGTGTACACGGCGATCTTCACGCGGGCGGTTCGCACGCCCACGGCCCGGGCGCTCTCGACCGAGCCGCCCGTCGCCAGGACGTGCAGCCCGAATCGGCTGTTGAACAGGGCGATGTGAGCCAGGACGGCGACGATCGCTGCCACGATCACCGACCAGCTGAAGGGGCCGATCCCGCCCGATGCCAGTTTGAGCATGAAACGGTTGAGGACTGGGATCGGCTTGCCGTCGGAGAGGATCAGCGCCAGGCCGGAGGCCGCCGACAACGCACCGAGGGTGACGATGAAGTCGGTGACACCGCCCTTGGCGATGATCGTGCCGCTGAGGACGCCCACCGCCCCCGCCGCAAGAACGCCCGCCAGCATGGCCAACCAGATGCTGTCCGTGGAGCGGTACGTCAGCCCGAGCACGATCGCCCCGAGGGTCATCGTCGACGCCATCGACAGGTCGATGCCTGCCGTTGCCACGACGAAGGTCTGCCCGACTGCGAGCACCACCAGGATGGCACTGGCTTGCAGCATCGCTTCGATGTTCCCGCCCGACACGAAGGTCGAGTCGAGCACACCGAACACGATCACGAGCACGACGAGACCGATGGGGGCCGCGAGTTCGGGCCAGGGGGCCGAAGCCAACCGAGCACGTAGGCTGGTCTGCTCCTCGACCTCCGGTAGGACGGGGGAGGCGGTGGTCATCTCATCAGCTCCCTGCGAGCGGGTTCTCGAACTCTTCGAACGGCGCCGGGAAGGCGTCGATCGCCTGCTGCGCGTTGTCCTTGTTCACCAGGGCGGTGGGGGACTCGACGTTCGTCGGGATGGTCTGCCCGGCGAGCACGGCCTCACAGGCCTGCACGCCCAGCGCGCCGATCTCGTACGGGTACTGCGCGACCGTTGCGGTCAGGTCACCGCTCTCGACGGCCTTGAGCGCGTCCTCGTTGCCATCCACGGAGATGACTGCGATCTCACCGGTCTTGCCCTCGTTGGCGACGGCGCGGGCGATACCCAGACCCATGTCGTCGTTGGCGGCGAAGAAGCCCTTGAGGTCGGGGTTGGCCTGCATGATGTCAGTCGCCGCGGTCAGCGCCTTCTGGCGCTCCCAGTCGGCGGCCACGGTCTGGACGATGTCCAGCTTGCCCTCGACAGCCGCGGTGAACCCGTCGAGCCGGGCCTGGCTGGTGACGTCACCTGCGATCCCGCCGACCAGCGCCACCTGGCCGCTGCTGATGGTCTGGACCATGTAGTCACCGGCCTTGCCACCGGCGGCCTCGTTGTTGGTGCCGATGTAGGTCGCCGGCGTGAGGTCGGCCTCCTGCGCGGCATCGGCGTCGATCGGGCTGTCGATGTTGACCACCGGGGTGCCCGCAGCAGCCACCGGCGCCAGCGACTGGACGAGGTTCGTGCCCGAGATCGGGTTGACGATGAAGCAGTTGTAGTCCTGCTGGGCCATGGCCGTGAGTTTCTCGGCCTGGCCGGTGGTGTCCGTGATGCTGGTTGCCGCCTGGATCTCCACCTGGGCCCCGGTGTCCTGGGCCTCGGTGTTGATCCCGTCTTCCATGGCCTGGAAGAAGGGGTTGTCCAGACCCTTGATCACTGCGGCGATGTTCGCCTCCGACGCAGCGGATTCACTGGGGCTGGCCTCGGTGCCGCCGCTGTCGCTGCTGCAGCCCGCCAGGAACAGGCCGGCGACGGCCAGGCCGCCGACGGCGATTCGTGATCGTTTGTTCATTCAGAGCCTCCTTAATGGCTTGAACCAGACATTAATACCGTGTTAGAGATATGTCAATAGTTGCTCTCATCGGATATGCTGCACACGTGGAAGCAGGTCAAGAGTCACTTATCGCAGTGGATAGCGGAACTGTCGAGCTCGTGCGTCTGGTCAGGGAACACGGGCCACTGAGCCGTGCTGACATCGGCGAACACACTGGTTGGGCACGGGTGACGGTCAATCAGAGACTCGACCGCACCCTGGACGCGGGACTGCTGCATACCCCCGGCACAGTGACGTCGGCGCGTGGCCGCCCGGCCGCCCAGTTCGCGGTGAACGCGCAGCGCGCCCACCTGCTCGTGGCAGACATCGGCGCCTCGGGCATGCGCTTGGCCCGCACGGATCTCGCAGGCCGGGTCCAGCGACGGGTGGACCAGCAGATCGACATCGCCGACGGACCGGACGTCGTACTCACCGCCGTCGTCGAGGGCCTGGGCGCCCTCGACGAGCCCGGTACCCCGTTGTGGGGGGTGGGAGTGTCAGTGCCCGGGCCGGTCGAGTCCGCCACCGGAACGGTGATCAGTCCGCCGATCATGACGGGCTGGGACGGAACGTGCATCCCGCGGCGGCTCGGCGAGCGCTTCGGGCCATTGATCTTCGTGGACAACGATGTGAACGCGATGGTGGTGGGCGAGCGTGCCTCCGTCTACGCGGACGTCGACGACCTTCTGTTGATCAAGGTGGGTACCGGCGTAGGGGCCGGCATCATCGCCAACGGCCGGACCCTGCGAGGTGCCAACGGGTCGGCCGGGGACATCGGGCACATCCGCGCCGACGTCGAGTCGGATCGCCAGGCACCCTTGTGCAAGTGCGGGCAACTCGGCTGTGTGGAGGCCTACGCGGGCGGCTGGGCGATCATGCGCGATCTGGCCGACGCCGGACAGCCGGTCGCGAGCGTGGACCAGGTGGTCGCGGCAGTCCAAAACGGTGACGCGCTGGCTACGCGGCTTGTTCGCGACGCTGGCCGGGTACTCGGGTCCACCGTCGCCGACGCGGTCGGCCTGCTCAACCCCGCCGTCATCGTCATCGGGGGCCAACTGTCCGCCACCGGGGAGCACCTGCTCGCCGGCGTCCGCGAGCGCATCTACTCCCGGTCACTGCCGTTGGCCATGCGGGATCTGCACATCGCTGCCAGCGGACTCGCCGGCGACTCCGGAGTTCTCGGGCTGGCACACGGTGTGCTCGACCGCCTCTTCACCACTGACCACCTCAACGCTGCCCTCGCGCTGGGTTGACGTCGCGACTCGTCCGTTGGGTTCTCGCGTTCCCGGAGTTCGGGTTCTGGTCAGTCATCAGCGGCCGCGGCGCTCAGGCGGGGCGGAAATCGCTCGCGTTGGTCGTCCCGGGCCGTGGCCGGCCGCGGCGTTCAGGCGGGACGAAATCGCTCGGGTTAGAGAACGTGCACGAGGTTAGAGAAGCCACACGTGCGTTCACTAACCTCGTGCACAATCTCTAACCTCGCGGCCCACTTCTGCGGCGACCGAGTACACGAGCCATTCGGACTGGGAAGGTGCACAATCTCTAACCTCGCGGCCCACCCCTGCGGCTACGGACTACATGGACCGTTCACGCCCTAGGCCGATCGGTCACATCGGTCGCGAGTCTGGCCCGATCCAGCACCTTCGCGCATCCACACCCCGCACCGGCACCGACTTCATGAAATGGTGGGAGCAGAACAGAAGTGGGGCCCTTCGACAAGGAGGATCACGTGACCTCTGTCGCACACTTCGCGGCTCCCAGCCGCCAGCAGACTCTCGGCCGCGCGCGGGACCGAGGGTTGAAGATCGTCGCCACGTTGCCCTACCACTACCCACGAGCACTGGTCCGCGCCCACGGGTTCCACCCCATGGAGGTCTGGGCACCTCCCAGCGCCCGTCCCGATTCCGGGGCCATGCACTTCCAGGCCTACGCCTGTTCGATCGTCACCCGCGGTGCGGCCTTCCTCATCGATGGCGGTTTCGATTCTGTAGATGCCGTCCTCGTGCCGCACGGCTGCGACGCCCTGCAGGGACTCGGATCCGTGCTCCGCGATTTCGTCACGCAGCGGCCCCCGGTGCTCACGCTGTACGCGCCCCGGACGCGCCGCCCGGTCGACCTCGACTACCTCGTCGCGGAGTATCAGCGGCTGGGGGCGTCGCTGGTCGACGCCGGCGGCACCGAGCCGGACGCCCGGGCCTGGGAGGAGGCATTCGCCGTGGAGGAGGCCGCCGACGCGGCACTGCGAGGCCTCTACGCCGACCGGGCGGACCTCGCCCTGACCGACCGCGAGTTCTACGCCGCCGTGCGTGCCCACGAGTACCTGCTGCCCGAAGACTTCACGGAACTAGTCGCCGGCCTGCCGCCCGGACCCGCACCCCGCCCGGGCGTGCCTATCGTCCTCAGCGGGATCGCCGCGGATCCACCCGCACTGCTCGACGTCGTCAACGATGCCGGTGCACACGTGCTGGCCGATGACCTGAGCACCGGAACCCGCAGGATGTTGCCCGAGACCACCGAGGCCGATCCGTGGCAGCGGCTTGCTCAGTCGTACCTGGCAGGACCGGTGGACCCTACCCGCGCCGATCCGGTCGCAGACCGGGTGCAGCGGCTGCGCGACCTCGTGCAGCAGACCGGTGCCCGTGGGGTGCTGGTGATCGCACCCCCGTTCTGCGAGCCGGAACAGTTCTACCTGCCGGCGCTGCGCAAGGGACTCGACGTGCCGCTGCTGTACCTCGAGCACGAGAGCGGTACGGACGTCGACGGTCAACTGGTCGGCCGGATCGAAGCCTTTGTGGAGACGCTGGAGGTCACACCGTGAAGACGCCCCTGCCCATGCCGCAGATCCGTTCGGCCATCGGTTACGACCTCGTCGGGCGCAACCTGCTGCGAGTCCAGCGCATGCGCGACGAGCGCGCCCTGGCCAATCACAAACCAGACCCTGACTCCCCGATGAACCCGGCCCCGCGCAGCCTGGTGAACGTCAAGGAGTTGATGAGCGCCCACTACTTGAAGGGGCGATACGCGCCGGGTGTGCACAAAGTCGCGTGGGTGACGTCCGGCGCTCCGGTCGAGGTCCTGCAGGCCCTCGGTTACGTGCTCATCTACCCCGAGAACCACGCCGCACTGTGCGGGGCGCGGAAGATGGGTGCCGAGTTGTGCCAAGCGGCCGAGGACGAGGGGTACAGCAAGGACTTGTGCTCCTACGTGCGCACCGACCTCGGTTCGATCGCCACCGGCAAGACCCCGGTGGGCAGACTCCCACCGCCGGACCTCTTGTTGTGCTGCACCAACATCTGCCAGACGGTCAAGTACTGGTACGAGGTCCTCGCCGAGCACTTCGACGTGCCACTGGTCGTCATCGACACCCCGTTCCTCTACGAGGACGCCCACGACCACCAGGTCGAGTACGTGCGCCGCCAGCTGGAGGAGGAACTCGTACCGACCGCCGAACAGGTGGCGGGGCGACTGCTCACCGACAAGGCCCTGCACAAGACCACGCAGCAGGCGCAGACCGCCTCGAACTTGTGGGCCGAGATCCTCGACCGCAGTCAGACCCGTCCGGCGCCCATGACGGCCTTCGACGGATTCTTGCTGATGGGTCCGATCGTGGCCATGCGCGGGCTGCCGGAGACCACCGCCTATTACGAGAAAGTTCTGGCCGAGATGGATGAGCGGATCGCCGCCGGGGTGGGCGCGATCAAGGACGAGCGGCACCGCGTGCTGTGGGACAACCTGCCGGTCTGGTACCGGATCAGCCGGCTGTCCAAGACGCTCGCGGCGCTCGGCGTGAACGTGGTGGCATCCAACTACACCTACGCCTGGGCCGAGCTCGCGGACATGTTCGATCCCGCGGACCCAATGGTTTCGGCAGCGCGCACCTACCTGCATCCGATCCTCAACCGGTCGACCAGCCACAAACTGGCCGGGATGCGCAGGATGATCGACGACTTCGACCTCGACGGCGTGATCCTGCATTCGGACCGCTCCTGCAAGCCCTACTCGTTGGGCCAGATCGACGAGCGCGACCGGATCGTCGAGCAGGCGGGGGTGCCGGCGATCCTGCTGGAGGCCGATCACAACGACGCCCGCGTCTGGGCTGACGAGCAGAGCGCCGGGCGCATCGAGGCGTTCGTGGAGATGATGGAGGCCGCCTCGTGACGGCGATCGCCACCGAGTCCACCGCGCCGATCGTGGCGCTGGGCATCGACGCCGGGTCCACCACGTGCAAGGCGGTGGCGGTGGATGCCGACGGGCAGATCGTGGCCTGGACACTGGCGGACATGTCGCCGCGGGTCGAGGACCAGACCCGGGCCACGCTGCGGGCCTTCCGGGACACGTGCGGCATGCCCGAGGAGGCACCGGTCTTCGCCACCGGGTACGGGCGCAAGCTCGTCCCCGACGCCGACCGGGCGATCACCGAGATCACATGTCATGCGCGCGGCGTCTTCGCCGACACCGGAACGCCGGGAACCTTGGTGGATATCGGCGGCCAGGACAGCAAGGTGATCCGGATCGGGCCTAACGGTTCGCCCATCGACTTCGCGATGAACGACAAGTGCGCCGCCGGGACGGGCCGCTTCCTGGAGCACACGGCGGGGCGGCTGGGCGTGGACCTGGACGACCTCGGTCCCACCGCCCTGGCCGCTCCGAGCGCCGTGAAGATCACCTCCACCTGCACGGTGTTCGCGGAGTCGGAGATCATCTCACTGGTCGCACACGGCGAGCCCGTGGACCGGATCCTGCTCGGGCTGCACGCCGGACTGGTCTCCCGGGTCCTCTCGATGGTCCGTGGGGTGGGGCTGGTGCCACCCCTGATGCTGTCCGGCGGGGTGGCCCGCAACACCGCCATCGTCGCGCTTCTCGCCGAACAGAGCGGGACACCGGTCGCACTGCCCTCGCGGCCGCAGTTGATGGGTGCCTACGGGGCGGCGCTACTGGCGTCCGAGCGCGTGGCGTCCGACCCGGCCGAAGGCCCGGTTCCGCAGGTGAGCACAGGTGAGTGCGACGCCTGCGACAAACCCGCCGCCCGGCGGGGGCTGCTGGGGGCGTTGCGCCGCTCGTAACATCGAGCGCCGGCTGTTGTGAAGTTGATCGGACACGCTGGCGTGTCGGCGTAACTTCGCGACAATGGCACGATTCAGCGACTGCTGACAGGATCGTCGGGTGGGACTTCAAACCTCCGAACTCGACCGTGAGCTCGCCCTGCTCACCGGCGTGCACGAGCAGATCCTGCGCGAGGCGGGGCTCGACGACGTGGCACAGCGTGTCGCACAACTGCACGACGGCACGCAGGACCTTGCGATCCACGCTCTCCCGCTGGCCGATTGCACCCACTTGGCCGCGGCGCTGACTGTCCACCTCCACCTGGTGAATCTCGCGGACGAACGCAATCGGGTCCGACTGCTCAACCGTCCGGCAGCCGACCCGCATGCCGACGCCGGCGACGATCTATGGCCCGCCGTGTCCAGCGGCGGAGCACCCGTCCGGCAGATGCTCGACAGACTGCACATCCATCCCGTGCTCACCGCGCACCCGACGGAGGCCCGGCGGCGGGCGGTGGCGACCTCGCTGCGGCGAGTGTCCGAACAACTGCAGCGTTTGGAGAACCCCCGGCTCGGGCCCGAGGAGCAGAACGCGGCCCATCGCAGGCTCCTCGAAGAGGTCGAACTGCTTCACCGCACGTCCGTTCTCCGCACCACACAGCCGGAGCCGCTCGACGAGGTCCGGACCATCATGACGGTCTTCGACCAGACCTTGATCAGGGCGGTGCCCCGGCTGTACCGGGCGACCGAGCGGGCCCTGATCGGCGCCGACACCGGCACCGTGCCCAGTCCGGTTCCGGCCTTCGTGCGGTTCGGGTCCTGGGTGGGCGGCGACCGGGACGGCAATCCCTACGTGACCGCCGAGGTCACACGCCGTGCGATGGCCGTGCAGGTCGAGCACGCGCTACAGGCGCTCGTGGTTTCGGTGGAGCGCGTCGGCCGGACACTCACCGCCGACCGCGCGGACACGCCGGCCTCCAGAGCCCTGGCCGAAGCCCTGGAACGGGACGCAGTGGCGATGCCCGACCGGTTCGCCGAGATCAGCACCGGGTCGCCCGGTGAACCGCATCGGCAGAAGATGCTGGTCATCACCGAGCGCCTGCGCGCCACCAGAGCCGGTCGCAGTGAGTATGCCTACTCGGCTCCCGAGGAACTGATCTCGGAACTGCGGCTCGTGCAGGACTCCTTGGCGGCGGCCGGGGCCAAACGCGCCGCGTACGGGGAACTGCAGCACGTGATCTGGTACGCGCAGACCTTCGGTTTTCACCTCGCCGAACTCGAAGTGCGCCAACACTCCGACGTACACCGCGCCGCGTTGATCGACCTGCTGGGACAACTCGTGGACGATCCCGAGCCGTTGGTTGACGATGCCGCGTACCTGGACGCGTTGGCGACCGACGGTTGGCCGGACCACGCGGAACCGACCCAGGAGCGCACGAAGGAAGTGCTGGACACGTTGCGGGTGATGGCCTGGTTGCAGAACCGGTGGGGGTCCGCGTGCTGCGGGCGCTACATCGTCTCGTTCTCACACAGTGCCGCGAACCTGGTCGCGGTGCGGGCACTCGCAAGACTCGCCGTCGGTGGCATGCCGCTGCGCCTGGACGTGATTCCCCTGTTCGAGACCGGTGCGGACCTGGCCGCGGCCAGTACGGTGCTCGACGACTGGGCCGGTCTGCCGTCGACGCGCACGTGGCTGGCCGGGACCGACAACAGCGCCGAAGTGATGCTGGGTTACTCGGACTCCGCGAAGGACATCGGGCCGGCCGCGGCGACGCTGACGCTGGCGACCGCACAATCGGCGATGGTCGAGTGGGCCGGCCGCAACGGCATCTCCTTGACCATGTTCCACGGCCGGGGCGGATCGCTGGGTCGTGGAGGCGGGCCGCTGCACCGCGCGATCATCGCACAGCCTCCGGGGTCGGTGGCCGGACGCCTGAAGGTGACCGAACAAGGCGAGGTGGTCTTCGCCCGGTACGCGGACACGACCATCGCACAGCGGCATCTGGAACGGCTGACGACGGCGGTCCTCCTTGCCGGCAGTCCCCAGGTCGAACAGCACAATGCGGAAGCGGCACAGCGCTACAGCGCGCTGGGCGAGCAGCTCGCGCAGACCTCCCAGCAGGTGTACCGCGACCTCGTCGAGATGCCTGGTTTCGCCGATGTGCTGGCGCAGGCCAGCCCGCTCGAGGAGATCGGAGACCTGCGCATGGGCTCGCGGCCGGTACGCCGCAGCGCAGCCACGAGCGGTCGCTCCCTGTCGGACCTTCGAGCCATCCCATGGGTGTTCGCGTGGTCGCAGACACGGGCCAACATCCCGGGCTGGTACGGATTGGGCTCGGCGCTCGCCGCAGTCAACGACATTGAGCTGCTGTGGGACGCGTACCGCGACTGGCCGCTGTTCACCTCCCTGATCGACATCGCCGAGATGAGCCTGGCCAAGAGCCAGCCCGATCTGGCCGCGCAGTTCCTGACCCTCGGTGGCCGCCCGGACATCACCGAAACGGTGCTCGCCGAGATGCACCTGGCGGTCGCGAAGGTTCTGGAGGTGCTGGATCAGGAACGCCTGCTCGAGCACAAGCGGGTGCTCGGTTCGGCGATCGCGTTGCGCTCGCCGTATGTGGATGCGCTGTCCCAACTTCAGTTGCGGGCACTCACACAGGTGCGCAGGCCGACCGATGATGATGCGACTGCGTGGCGGCACCTGTTGCTGCTCACGGTCAACGGCACCGCGGCCGGGCTGCAGAACACCGGTTGAGCTCAGGCGCGGCGAGACTGGAACTGGTCCAGTTGCCGGTTGGCGAGGCGTCGCATGACGAAAGGCAGCAGTGGGGTCCGTCCCAGCACCGCCCCGATGGGCCCGAACGCCTGTGCCGACCAGTCGCCGAAACTGAACCGGTCCTCGTGCCTGACGATCAACCCGTCGCGCAGGAGGAAGCGCGCCTCTACGACGTTGTGGACCTTGCGTCCGGTGGGCGTGAAGGTGTAGTGGGCCTCCCAGTGCGCGCGGCCGCTGCCGCCGGCCGCCTCGATCCCGCTGGCCACCACCTGCAGGTCCTTGCCGTTGCGGCACAACATCCGCCACATGTCGCGAGCCCGCTCACCGTGCAATTCGCCGAAAGCAGGGTCCCGGAAGACGACATCATCGGCGTAGCAGGCGGCCATTCCCTGGGCGTCGCGTTCGCCGAAGCAGTCATAGAAGCGCTGGATCACTACCGAGTCGGTCATGTGCGACGACCCTACTTCACACCGCGTTCTTACCCAACCCGCAACGAGTTCTCATACCCGCACTTCATGTTGGTGGTCCACTCATCTAGGGAGACAACCGTTGAACAAGAAGACACTGACCATCGTCGGGGTGGGCGCCGGAGCTCTGGCCCTGACCTTCGGAGCCGTGACGTTCGCCTCCGCCGACGATCAACCGTCACCGTCGCCGACCAGCAGCAGCCAACCGACGACACCGCAGGACGGCACCATGGGCGACATCGGCAAGGGCGGCCCCGGGGCCGGTGAGACCTTGCTGACCGGCACGGAAGCGGAGAAGGTCACCGCCGCCGCGCAGGCAGCCGTTCCGGACGGCACGATCATCCGCGTTGAAACCGACTCCGAGGGTGTGTACGAGGCGCACGTGCGCAAGACAGACGGCACCGAGGTGATCGTGGCGGTGGACAAGGACTTCAACGTCACCGGCACCCAGGAGATGCAAGGACGCGGCGGCCCGGGCGGCCCCGGCATGAACGAGACCCCGCTGACCGGCGACGACGCCGAGAAAGCGACTGCGGCCGCTGAGGCGGAGTTCCCCGGCGGCACGGTTCTGCGGGTGGAAACGGACGCTGACGGCACCTACGAAGCCCACGTCCAGAAGGCCGACGGCACCGAGGTCGAGGTCAAGATGGACAAGGACTTCAACATCACCGAGGTCCGGGAGATGGGCGACCACGGCCACGGGTTCGGGCAGCCCGACTCAGGGCAGTCGTCCTCCGCCTGATCTCTCACAGGACCACGTGGACCCCCAGGATGGATCTGGGGGTCCACGTGTGTGTGACGAAGGTGCCGCCCGCCCGCCCGTCGTGCTACGAAGGTGCGCGGTCTGAGCCGCCGCGACCGCGCACCTTTGCAGCAAAACTGACCCGACCCCCGCAACTTCGTCACAACAAGATCCGCGCAGACCTGGTCGGTGGTGAGACTCCCGTCACACCCTTCCCCCAACCAACTTCCAGACCCCCGTACCGTATCTGAATCAGGTGCAATAATTGCTCTGAAGGGTGCGGCCATGACTGAGAGCAACACGACCACGAAGTACCACGACGGCATCGCCGAAGATGCCCACGCCCCGGAGCCCGGTGGGACTCCACCGGGTCAGCCGCCCAAGTACCCGGGACAGCCCGTTGTGATCCACGGCAACGGCGCGATCGCCCACGTCATGAGCAACGTCTGCGGCGGGGTCATCGGCTACCCCATCACCCCGTCGACCGAGATCTCGGAGTTGTTCGAGGCGGCGCGGGCCGAGGGCGGCGTCAACGTGTGGGGCAGACACCCGTTCTTCTTCGAGCCGGAGGGTGAGCATTCGGCCCAGAGCGGTGCGCTCGGTGCCGCGCTGACCGGTGGGCAGTTCATCTCGAACGCCTCGTCGAGCCAGGGCATCCTCTACGCGATGGAGTCGCACTACGTCACGGTCGGCAAGAAGATCGGCGGCTTCGTGCTGCAGGTGGCCGCACGCGTGGTCTCGAAGCACTCACTGAACGTCATGGCCGGACACGACGACGTCTACGCCCTGCTCAGCGCGGGGTACACGATCCTGTTCGGATCGAACCCGCAGGAAGCCGCCGACTTGGCGGCGATCGCATACCGGACCTCAGCGCTGTCGCTGATCCCTGTGGCCAACGCGATGGACGGCTTCGCCACCAGCCACATGCTCAGCGAGGCACTGATGCCCGAGCCGGAACTGTTGCGCGAATACCTCGGCGACCCGGCCGGCCGGATCAAGAGCCCGACCGTGGCCCAGGACCTCCTGTTCGGAGCCAAGGGCCGCGTCTTCCAGCTCAACCAATACCTCGAGCGCCACCGCGACGACTTCCGTCCGGCCGACCTCGCCGCGCTCAACGCCCACCTCGACGAGAGCGCCGAACAAGTCGAGCAGGACAACGACGGCGCCCTGATCGAACAGACACAGCAGTTCGTGCCCGAGGAACTGCGCGGGCAATGGCGGCGGCAGTGGCTCAACGCCTTCGAGAAGGGCACCCGGCAACTCGTCCCGGCCCTGGTGGACGTCAACGTCCCGGGACTGACCGGAGCGGTCCAGAACCAGCCGGACTTCCAGGCCGGCGCGGTGGACCACCGGACCCACTTCGCCAGCGCCGTCCCGGCACTGACCCGCCGCGCCATGGACGAGTACTCCGCGCTCACCGGTCGCACCTATTCGCCGGTGATGGCCTACGACTGCGACGACGCCGACTACATCATGGTGGGCCTCGGGTCCATCACCGACGACGTGCGCGCTGTGCTGCCGGTGCTGCGCGAGCGGGGCCTGAAGGTCGGCGTGGTCTCGGTGAAACTGCTGCAGCCGTTCCCGGAGGCCGAGCTGATCGAGGCCATCGCCGGGGCCAAAGCGGTCACCGTGCTCGAGCGCTCGGACCAGACCGCGCTCACCACACTGGTCACCCAGGCCCTGTTCCGGGCCGGCGCCAACACGCAGGAACAGCGCCACGACGGTATTCCCGCGCTCGCCGAGCAGCCGCGCCTGACCACCGCTATCTTCGGCCTCGGCGGCCATGACGTGCAGCCCCGGCACATCATCGCCGCGTTCGAGCAGATGACCGAGCCCAACAGCGCCCCCCTGATCTACCTCGGCTCCCAGTTCTTCGGCAAGACCGCGTCGGCGCAGATGGCCGAGATGCAGGACAGGCTGCGGGTCGCCTACCCCGAAACCCAGTTGATGGCTTTGGACACCAAGCCCAATCCGGTGATGCTGCCGGATTCCGCGATCCGGATCCGTTTCCATTCGGTCGGCGGCTACGGCACGATCGCCACGGGCAAGTTGCTGACCGACATCCTGGCCGGAGTGCTCGACATGCACTCGAAGTCCGCCCCCAAGTACGGCTCCGAGAAGAGCGGCGCGCCGACCAACTACTACATCACGCTGAGCCCCGAACCGGTCCTCATCACCAACGCCGAGCTCGAGGACGTGGAGGTCGTGGTGTCGCCGGACCACCGTGCGTTCATCCACGCCAACCCGCTCAAGGGCCTGGTCGAGGGCGGTACGTTCATCCTGCAGTCCGACCTTTCGCCCGAGGACGTCTGGCGGGAGATCCCACGGTACGCCCGGCAGACCATCCGCGACCGCAAGATCCGTTTCTTGGTCGTGGACGCCTTCAGTGTGGCCAAGCGCAACGCACCCACGGAGGATCTCGAGACCCGGATGATGGGGATCGCATTCATCGGCGCTGTGGTCGGCCATGTGGACCGGGTATCCGGTGGCGCGTCCGGGGAGGCGATCGCCGAGAAGGTGCACGCCCAGATCGTCAAGAAGTTCGGTCGCAAGGGCGAGGCCGTCGTCGAGGGCAACATGGCGGTCATCCGGGAGGGCATGGAGGCCACCCAGGTCGTCGACTACGACACCCCGCTGTTCCTGTCGATCGATGAGAAGCCCCCGATCGCGATCCGCCACTCCGTGGCGCCGTCGGCCGAGATGTGTGCCACCGCCGCGAGCACCGCGGGGCTGTTCGATCCCGCCTACTACGAGGACGTGATGGCACGCCCGTTCCGCGAAGGCACGATCAGCGAGGCCCCCGTGCTACCAGGAGCCGGTCTGTTCATGCCCGCCGGCACTGCCGGGTCCAAGGACAAGGGCCTGTTCCGGCGCACCGTGCCGGCATTCGACTTCGCCACGTGCACCGGTTGCATGGAGTGTGCGCTGGCCTGCCCCGACGCCGCCATCCCCAACGTGGTGCACGAGATCCACGACCTGATCCTGACCGGGATCAAGGAGCTCGACATCACCGAGCCGCAGCGGGAGGCACTGCGCGCGCACGTCTACAGCCTGTCCGAGCAGGTGCGCGAGTCGTACCGGCAGGACAAGTCAGCCCGCCCCTTCGACGAAGTGGTCGCCGAGGTCGGGCAGCGCATCGACTGGGCCCAGCCCACTGTGCGGCACAACTTCGAGTTGCTGGTCGCCAAACTGGCGACGTATCCGGTCGCTCGCACCCGCCCCTTCTTCGACGCGATGGAGGGGTCCGTGGCCGGCACCGGCGCGCTGTTCGCAGCGACGGTGGATCCGTGGAAGTGCACCGGCTGCCTGGAATGCATCGACGTCTGCGGCCCGGGGGCGCTCACGCCGCAGGACGAGGACACCGACGTACTCGCGACGCTGCAGAACCGGTTCGAGTTCATGGGTGCGCTTCCGAACACGCCGTCGCGATTCCTCGAGGACTCGATCAGCCCGGACGGCGACCTCAAACGGCTCATGCTGGACCGGCCGAATTTCTACTCCACCACCGGTGGGCACGGGGCCTGCCGTGGCTGCGGGGAGGTCACCGCGATCCGGCTGGTGATGGCGACCGGCCACGCCCTGGCCGACGACCGCCGCCGCGCGCACCAGCGGGACCTGGAAGCCCTGGTCGCGGCGCTGCAGGACAAACTCGAGGGACTGCCCGATGACCAGCAGGCGAGGCGCGAGCGTATCGCTGCTGCGCTGTCCACGCTGGAGAACCGCCTGTACCTCTACGAAGGCGGCCCCACCGGCAACGGCCCGTCACCGGTGGTCGTGGCGAACGCCACCGGGTGCAGCAGCGTCTACGCCTCGACCATGCCGTACAACTCCTACACGGACCCGTGGGTCAACAGCCTGTTCCAGGACAGCGCCCCGCTGGCCAAGGGTGTCTTCGAGGGGATCGCGGCCCAGTTGACCCAGGATGTCCGTGCCCTGCGGCTGGCCAGGCTCGAACTCGACGACGCCTACGATCCGCAGCGTCACGAACCCGAACTGCGCACGCTCTCCTGGGAGAAGTTCACCCCCGACGAGCTGGCGCTGCTGCCCACGATCATGTCCATCGGCGGGGACGGCGCAAGTTACGACATCGGGTTCGGTGCGATGTCCCGGGTGCTCGCCAGCGACACCCCGATGAAGATGCTCGTGCTGGATTCGGGGGCGTACTCCAACACTGGCGGTCAGGCCTCGACGTCCAGTTTCACCGGTCAGGACTCCGACCTCGCCCGCTTCGGCGGCTCGCATTCGGGCAAGCACGAAGCGCGCAAGGAACTGGCGCTGCTCGCGTCCTTCCACCCGCACGTGTACGCCTGCTCCACCAGCACCGCCTTCCACGGCCATTTCCTGCAGACGACGATGGAGTACCTGGCCTACCAGAAGGCGCCGGCGGTGATGAACGTGTACACCCCGTGCGGCTCCGAGCACGGCATTCCGGAGTCGTCGTCGAACGCCCGGGCGCGGATGGCCGTCGAGAGCCGGATGCACCCGTTGTTCGTCCACGACCCGCGCAACGGGACCACGATGCGCGACTGGTACTCGATCGAGGGCAACCCGGACGCCGACAAGACCTGGACCACCAAGACGTTGCAGTACCTCGACGATGACGGTGCACTGCAACTGCTGACCACCCCGCTGACCCCCGCGGAGTTCGCGCTCGGGGAGGTGCGGTTCAAGAAGCAGTTCCGCAAACTGGACCCCGCCCTTGAGGCAGCGGCCCTGCCGATCGACGAGTACGTCGAGTTGGCGAAGGACCAGCGGACAGAGCACGTGCCGTTCATCTACGCCACCGACGACGACAAGCACCTGATCAAAGTCGCCTGCTCCCACAGGATCGTCTCCCTGGTCGAGGACCGTCGCCGGTACTGGCAGACGCTGCAGTACCTGTCCGGCGTGCGGGAGGCCCAGCTCACCGCACTGCACGAGACGGACCTCGCGGAGTTGCGGTCGAAGTACGAAGACGCCGCCGCCGCGCGCGAGACCTCCATGGACGACATCGCACGCGCCATGTCAGACCTGGCGACCTCGAGCCGGGCACCGGTCGGGATCGGGATCCCGGCTGCGGCCCCCACCACCCCGGCGGCGCCTGCCGGCGCGGCGGCAGTTGAACCCGCCGGGGAGGCGGCCAACGCCCCGATCTGGCTCGACCCCGCCGACGAGCCGTTGTGCAACGACTGTGGCACCTGCTACCAGGAACTGCCGCAGTTCTTCGCCAAGACGACGACCGTGATCGATGGGGAGGCGCGCGTGATCGCCCGCATGATCCCGGGCGCGGTCGACAATGTGGAGGTGACACCGGAGATCGCGAAACGGATCACGCGGGTGAAGGCCAACTGCGACGCGGAGATCATCCGATGACCATCGAATCCGACCCGACCCTGGAGCATCAGGTCGACTTGCTGCGGCGGCGCCTGGTCAGCGACCCGCGCGCGTTCCGCGATGTCTTCATCTCCGAGGGCATGCAGGCCGTGGCCTGGGAGTTCCGGCAACCGGAACTGGGCGAGGAGTTCACCAAGAGCCTGTGGTCGATGTTGTCCCGCGGGGATGACAGCAGCACCGTCATCATGCGGTTCATCTGGAACCTGCCGCTGTCGGGTAAGCGCAAGTTCGTCCGGGCCATCGACGCCCACCTGTCCGACCGGTACCCGATGTTCGACGGGCTCTCGCAGGGATGGCCGGCCAACAACTTCATCGAGCCGTACGTGCGCGACGCCGACAGCCGCGCGCACGACTTCGACCTGGTGAACCAGGGGTTCCTCGGCTACATGGAGCAGGGCTACACCCAGCGTGATGTGGACCTGATCGTGTGGCTGGAGGTGCTGCGCGACAAGCAGTGCGAGGAGAAGCCCTGCGAGTTGGGCGTGTTCCTGGCCGAGTGCAAGGAACCGACCGGCGGCTGCCCGGTGGCCATCCACATCCCGCAGGTGATCGAGCTCATCGGCACCGGCCGGTTCCGGGAGGCCCTCGAACTGCTCGAGTCCAGCAACCCGCTGCCCGACGTCACCGGCCGGGTGTGCCCGCAGGAGCTGCAGTGCCAGGGCGTGTGCATCCAGAAGTCGCCCATCGCGATCGGCCAACTCGAGTGGTTCCTGCCGCAGCGCGAGAAACTCGTCGACCCGCAGGCCACCGCTCGTCGTTTCGCCAGTGTGCGGGATCCGTGGGAAACCGCCACCCACCCGCCGGTGGCCATCGTCGGGTCCGGGCCGTCCGGCTTGATCAACGCCTACCTGCTGGCCGCGCAGGGATTCCCGGTGACCGTTTTCGAGGCGTTCCACGCGCTCGGCGGCGTGCTGCGGTACGGGATCCCGGAGTTCCGGCTGCCCAACGACCTGATCGACGACGTGGTCGCCAAGATCCGCATGCTCGGTGGCCGGTTCGTGATGAACTTCGTGGTCGGCAAGACCGCCACCCTGCAGGACCTGCGCGACGCCGGGTTCGCCCGCATCTTCGTGGGCACCGGCGCCGGACTGCCCCGCTTCATGAACGTCCCCGGCGAACACCTGCTCAACGTGATGTCGGCCAACGAGTTCCTCACCCGGGTCAACCTGATGCAGGGGCTGCGCGAGGACTACGAGACCCCGTTGCCCGAGACCGACGGCAAGCAGGTGCTCGTGATCGGCGGCGGCAACACGGCCATGGACGCCGCCCGCGTCGCCCGGCGGCTCGGCGGCGATGTGACGATCGTGTACCGGCGCACGCAGGCTGAGATGCCGGCCAGGATCGAGGAGCAGCACCACGCGCTCGAGGAGGGAATCGCGCTGGAGGAACTGCGCTCGCCCATCGAGTTCATGGGCAACGACCGCGGCTTCGTCACCGCGGCCGTCCTCGACGAGATGGAACTCGGAGAGCCGGACGACTCCGGCCGCCGCCGGCCCGTTTCCACCGGCCGCAACTCCACCAGGCGCGCCGACCTGGTGATCATGGCGCTGGGCAACGCCGCCAACCCGATCATCAAGGACTCGGAGCCCCGCCTGGAGACCTCGTCGTGGGGCACGATCAATCTGGATCACAAGGGTTCGCAGGAGACGACCGTGCCCGGGGTGTACACCGGCGGCGACGCTGCCCGCGGCGGTTCCACTGCGATCCTGGCAGCCGGCGACGGACAGTCGGCCGCCCGCGAGATCCTGCAGTTGCCGGACCAACCGGCCGACGTTATCGCCGACGCGGTGGCCCGCGCCCGCGCATACACCGAGATGGCCTCCGACGAGGCGACGATCCTGGCGAAGGCGGAACTGTCCGACGGGATCATGGAGTTCACCGTGCACTCGCCGCTGATCGCGCGGTCGGCCCAGGCCGGGCAGTTCGTACGGGTGCTTCCGCAGCCCGACGGCGAGTTGATCCCACTCACTCTCGCGGACTGGGACGCGCAAGCCGGCACGATCAGCTTGGTCGTCCAGGGCGTCGGCACGAGCAGCATCGAGATCAACGAGATGGAGGTCGGGGAGGCCTTCACCGGCATCGCCGGGCCCCTTGGGCGACCCAGCGAGATCGAGCGCCACGAGGACTCGACGGTGGTCTTCACCGCCGGCGGCCTGGGACTTCCGCCAGTGTTCCCGATCATGCGCAAGCATCTGCAGATCGGCAACCATGTGACGTTGATCTCCGGTTTCCGCAGTGCCGACCTGATGTTCTGGGACGCCCCCGACGAACGCGTGGGGCTGCTGCAGGCGGAGTTCGGCGACCAACTCGAGGTCATTTACACGACCAACGACGGCTCGTTCGGCGTCCCCGGCTTCGTCACCGGTCCGCTCGAGGAGATGCTGAAGGCGGGCCGACCGGTGGCCGAGGTGGTTACGATCGGGCCGCCGTTGATGATGCGTGCGGTCAGCGACTTGAGCCGCAGTTACGAAACGCCCTGTGTGGCCAGTCTCAACTCGATCATGGTGGACGCCACCGGCATGTGCGGTGCGTGCATGGTGCCGGTGGTCATCGATGGCCGGCCGGTGCGCAAGCATGCGTGCATCGACGGCCCGGAGATCGACTCCCACATCATCGAGTGGGACAAGTTCCTGCCGCGGTTCAACCAGTTCAGCGCCCAGGAGAAGGCCAGCCGGGCGCGGCACGGGCTCAACTGAACCTGGTGAGAGGTTGGGCCTCTGGCCGGAGCCGTGCCAAGCGCAGACTTGGCGCCCGGGCTTGGGTCCGAAAACGGCTCGTGTACTCGGTAGCCGCCGGGGGTTGCCCGCGAGGTTAGAGAACGTGCACCAAGTTAGTGAATGCACGCGTGGCTTCTCTAACCTCGTGCACGTTCTCTACGCTCGTGCACTCGGTCGCCCGAGAAGTGGGCCGCGAGGTTAGAGAATCTTCGCGAGGTTAGAGAACGTGCACCAGGTTAGTGAATGCACACGTGGCTTCTCTAACCTCGTGCACGTTCTCTAACGCGAGCGATTTCTGCCAGGCAATTTCCCCGCTTGAACGGGCGGCCGGCCACGGCCATGGACCACTAACGCGAGCGATTTCTGCCAGGCATTTTCCCCGCTTGAACGGGCGGCCGACCACGGCCATGGACGACTAGCGAATCGCGCCCGCCGATCCCGGAGGATGTATGACCGTCACGAGCAGGCACTTCGGAGACGCTTGCCCATCATGTATTTGCTGTATGTCGGCGACGAGGACCCAGCCTCGTCTCACCGAGGATCAGCGCTTGGATCAATCGGGGCGGAAGCCGAAGCGGTGACGACAACGTGAATCTGATCGCTCGAGCTTTCCCATCCCGCAGCAGGGTCGTCGTGATGACGCTCGATCAGGACCCCTTGACACTTGAGGTGAATCTGCTGAAGGTTGAACCTGCGCAGTCCGCGCTTTGGACGGACTCAGGAGGCTCGCTGATGGCGACTTCGACCCGAACCAACATCGACCTGGCGGTCGTCGAGGCCCGGGAGTGTCCACCAGCGGTGACCAGAAGATCGCGCCGGGTGCGCCTCGCCGCCGCCCTGCTCGGGGTCACGATGTTGTCGGCGGCGTGTTCGTCAACGGCTGTGTCGTCCTCCGAAACCGGGACGACGTCGCCGACGGCGACAGCCAGTGACTTCTCCGGCGCGGTCGACATCGGGAACGGTCGGCAGATCTACGCGACGTGCCAGGGGACGGGATCGCCGACGGTGGTCCTGATCGCCGGCAAAGGCAACGGCGCCGAGGACTGGCAGGACGTCCTCGAACCGGGCGACCCCGCCCACACCGCGCCCGGCGATAACCTCCCATTCGGCATGGGCGAGCTCGTGCCGAGCGACGATGCCGTGTTCCCATCGGTTGCCGGCTTCACCCGTGTCTGCACCTACGACCGGCCCGGCGTCCGCACCGATGGCGCTGACGTCTCCACTCCCCGGGAACAGCCGCACACCGTCGATCAGGACGTCGCCGACCTCCAGGCCCTGATGACCGCGCTCGACGACCCCGGTCCGTACGTCCTCGTCGCTCACTCCTACGGCGGCCTGATCGCCACGCTCTACGCTCGCACCTACCCAGAATCGGTCGCCGGACTGGTGATGGTCGACACGGTCACCGAGTTAATGGAGAACATCGCGACCGCCGCCCAACTCAAGGGGTGGAGCAAGACGAACGCGATGACCTCGGCCCAGTCACCTGAAGGGGTGGAGCTTGCAGACGCCTTCGCGAAGATCAACGCGGCGCAGCCCCTGCCCGACGTCCCGGCGGTGGTCCTCTCAGCGGACAAGCCCTGGCGGATCGACCTCCTGCCTCCCAAGGTCAGGAAGATCAAGACGGTCACGTTCGACGAGTGGCTCCAGTCCCTCGACCTCCTTGCGACCGCCCTCCACGCCCAGCACATCACCGATACCAACAGCGGCCACGACATCTACCTCTACAACCCGGCGATCGTCGTCGACGCCATCCACGGAGTGGTCGACGACGTTCGCAGCAACTGAGACGGCGCTGGATACCCACTAGTCCGAAAATGGCTGGTGTACTCGGTCGCCGCAGGAGTTGGCCGCGAGGTTAGAGAATGGTCGCGAGGTTAGAGATCGTGCACGAGGTTAGTGAATGCACGTGTGGTTTCTCTAACCTCGTGCACGTTCTCTAACCCGAGCGGTTTCCGCCCGGCATTCTCCCGCCTGAACGGGCGGCCGGCCACGGCCACGGATGACTAGGGAGAACTTCTGATCGCGGCGTTGGAGCCAACTCTTGCGGCCACCAGTACACGGGCCCTTTCGGACTAGAGGCTGGAACCGTGCCAAACGCTCAGCGAGCGCTCTCATACATCCTCGGGGATCGGCGGGCCGACCACCTCCAAGCCATAGCGCGGCCCGATCTCGCCCCACCTGGCGATCTCCTCCGGCATAGGCCGGCCGTCACCATTGGGCAGGCGGCGTTCGGCAGCCGGAACACCGACCTCGTCGTACAGACGCAGCAAGCCGCCGGGGGTGGTCAGCGCGAGCATGCGTGCCGGTGTCCGGCCGGTCACCCGGAATGCGTGCGGCAATCCCATGGGCAACCAGATGAAATCACCCGCGTCGAGCCGGAACATGTCGTCGCCTGCTCGATACGTCATGGACCCGTCAATGAGGAAGAACGCTTCGGACTCGTGGGTGTGCCGGTGAAGCGGGGTGGCGACCCCCGGCGGTTGCGTCACCAGGGCCACCCCGAGCGGCCCGCCTGACTCCTCGCCGCTGAGCACTTGTTCGAACAGGGACCCCATCGCCCACGTCATGGGTGCGGTACCGGCGGGCCGGTGGACGGCGGTCAACTTCTGTTCTGTCGATGCGTGGTCAGTCATCACGGACTCCCTGCCAATTATTCGTCCGAACCGACTTCGGATGAATATTGCTAGGCTAGGCCGCATGCCGGAACCGGTCAAGACCCGCGGATACCGGTCCCCGCGGCGCAAGGCTCAGGCGGCCGCGACCCGATCCGCGGTGGTCGCCGCAGCACGGGACCGCTTCTTCCAGAAGGGATACGCGGCGACCACGGTGGCCGCGATCGCGCGCCACGCGGGCGTCTCCGTTGACACCGTCTACACCGCCGTGGGACGCAAGCCGGAGCTCGTGCTGGCGGTCATCGACGAAGTCCTAGGCGGTGCGGCCGCGGAGCAGCGTGAGTACGTACAGGTAGTGCGCCGCCAGCAGTCAGCCCGGGGCAAGCTCGAGGTCTACGCGGCGGCGGTGGCCCGGCTTGTGCCGGAGATCGCGCCACTGCAGGAAGCCTTGCGCAAGGCCGCCGAGACGGACCGGGCGTGTTCACGCACCTGGCGGGGCCTCGTGTCCCGCCGCGCCGACAACATGCGACTGCTGGCGGCCGAGCTGCGATCCACCGGCGAGGTCCGGCGCGGTCTCATGGACGAGGAGGTCGCGGACATCCTCTGGTCGACCAACGCGCCGGAATACTGGCAACTGCTCGAGCAACGCGGCTGGAACCCTGAGCGCTACGAACGCCTGCTCGTCGACCTGTGGACCCGGATACTGCTCACCGAGTAGGGAATCCGGGGGGACTTTGGGCACATCACGTCAGTAGCTGACGCGTCGTGCCCAAAGTCGGTTCACCGACGAACCACCTTGAACTTAACCGTGGCCGGCGTCGAGGCATTGCCCGCCGAGTCGGTGGCCACGACGTAGATCTTGTGCTTCTTGCCCTTGCCCAGTTTCGACTTCGCCTTGAACTTCACCGGCGACTTGCAGGACTTGTACTTCTTCTTGTCGATCTTGCACTTGAAGACGGCGCCCGGTTCAGAGGTGAACCTGACCTTCACCTTGGCTTCCTTGGTCGTCCGCCGCGCTTCCGTCACCCGGCAGATCGACCGCACAGAACCGGGAAGGATGTAGGCATGTGCCCGGCAAGATCGGTCCCCTGACCCTGACACTGTCCTCGGTGGGCACAACCCGGCTACCGTGGCAGCATGACCGACTGGATCGAGCACGCGATCTGGTGGCAGGTCTTCCCGCTCGGTTTCGTGGGCGCGGAACTGGAGGCGCTGCCCGAAGGGGCGCCTGCCGAGCACCGCCTGCCTCGGCTCATCGGCTGGCTGGACTACCTGATCGATCTCGGAGCCTCCGGTCTTGCCCTCGGTCCGGTCTTCGCCTCGCAGGCCCACGGTTACGAGACCACCGACTATTACTCAATCGACACCAGATTGGGCACCGAGCAGGATCTGCTGAGGGTGATCGACGAGGCACACGAGCGCGGGATCAAGGTGATGCTCGACGGCGTGTTCAACCACGTGGGCGACCAGTTCCCGCGGTTCCAGCAGGCGCTCGCCGGCGACGAGACAAGTCGGCGCTGGTTCCACCTCTACCCGCAGGACGACGGACGCGTGGAGTACGAGCACTTCGAGGGGCATCGGCAATTGGTGACGCTGAACCACTTCGAGCAGCTTGTCGTGGATTTCGTCGTGGATGTGATGTGCCACTGGCTCGACCGGGGCATCGACGGCTGGAGGCTGGACGCGGCCTATTCGGTGCCGATCGAGTTCTGGTCGAAAGTGCTGCCACAGGTCCACGCCCGGCATCCGCACGCCTACATCGTCGGCGAGGTCATCCACGGTGATTACGTGTCCTTCGTGCGAGAGGGCGGTATGGACGCGGTCACTCAATACGAACTGTGGAAGGCGATCTGGAGTTCGATGAACGACGCCAACTTCCACGAGTTGGCCTGGTCGCTACAGCGCCACGACGAGTTCCTGGACGTCTTCTCCCCGCTGACGTTCATCAGCAATCACGATGTCACGCGGATAGCGTCCAGGCTTCAGGACGAACGCCACGTTGGCCATGCGCTGGCGATCCTCATGACCGTGGGCGGGACCCCCTCGATCTACTACGGCGACGAGCAGGCGTTCCGGGGCCTCAAGGAGGAGCGCTACGGCGGCGACGACGAGATCCGCCCGGAGTTCCCGGACAGTCCCGGCGAACTCGCCGCATTCGGCTGGCCGACGTATCGCCTGCACCAAGAAATCATCGGCGTCCGGCGACGGCACCCGTGGCTGCATCGGGCCCGCGTCCACACCGACAACAAGTCCGATCAGTGCCTTGTGTACACCGCCAGCGCCGAGGGCCACTGGCTGAAGACCGCCCTGAGCGTCTCCGACGCGCCGGTCACGCTGGCCGTCCCCGGCGCGACGAAACTCCTGGCCGGTGACGCGACTCTGAATGGTGAGGCGGTCGAACTACCCGCGCACGGGTGGGCGATCGTCGAGTAGGTACGGGCCGGACCGCACTGAGCCGGTGCGGCCCGCCTGATCAACGCGGCCGTGACGGGTAGCCGGTGTCGAAGTGCTGGTAGTCCGGCGTGGCGATGTCCTGCCAGATCCAGCCCCGTTGGGTGAAGGCCCGCCACACGCGACCGCCTTCGAGGATCTTGCCCTTGCCGGGCGTGCGCGCCGCGTGTTCGGCCGTGGGCATGAAGCAATCGCAGCGCGGATCCAGCCACGGGTTCTCGCGCGGGTTGATGTCCACGGCTCGGCCGTTGGCATGGGGTGAGTCCGCGGGGTTCGAATTGGCCTGAGCTGCCGAACGGCAGTTGTACGCGGAGGTGTTGTCCGCAGCCATACTGGCGTTGTCGTCGCCGTCGAACTTCTCGATCGGGCGCATCGAGCGGATCGGGAAGCCGCTCTTGAAGATCTGGGTGAAGATCGCGGCTACGTCGTCGGAGACATCGACGTTGACCACCAGCACCCCCCGGCGCACCCCGCCGCCGAAGGTGTGGAAGTTGACCTCGACCCGGCGCAGGTCCTCGCGGGTGGCGGGGCATCCGGGGCGTACGACTCCCGCTGCTCGCATGGCCGACCACTGCTCGTCCGGGATCCGGCGGATCTCGGCGTCCGCACGAGGTTCGGCACTCTCGGTGGCCGCAGGCACCGGCGTCGCGGACTCGGCCGGATTCATTCCAGTGGGCGCAGGCGAAGGGGTCTGCTGATCAGCGCTGCAGCCGGTGAGCACGAGCAGCGCGCCGACCAGCAGCGCCGTGACCCGGTATCCAGCCATGGCTCTCATTACACAGCCCCTGCGTTCCGGTGCGTCAGTGGCATGGCGGAGCGGGTTCGCGTTCGGTCCCGCCGTTCGCGTTCGGCCCAGCGGTTCGCGTTCGGCCCAATGCCACGCAAAAGGCCTAACCGGAACCCAGAACCCTAACGCGAACCCGGGAGGCGGCGCGTGTATTCGGTAGCCGCGGGAGTTGGTCACGAGGTTAGAGGTCGTGCACGAGGTTAGAGAACACACGTGTGGCTTCTCTAACCTCGTGCACGTTCTCTAACGCGGGCGATCTCTGCCGGGCGTTTTCCCGCCTGAACGGGCGGCCGGCCACGGCCATGGACCACTAACGCGAGCGACATCTTGCCGCCTCAACGCCGCGGATGACCACCCGGAACCGGGGCGGGATGAGTACCACCTCGCCAAATACGGCGATCCTGAGCGAGGACCGACACAATGAGCCCATGGGTCTGGGCAGAACTGTGGCCAGCGGGCTGCTGCGCTACTTCACCACCGACCAAGCCGTGCGAGCGGGGATCATCACCGCGGCCTGGGCCGGCGCGGCGAGTTTCTCGCGCGGGATCCTGCCCCGGACGCCGGTCCAGCAGGCCGCCATCACCGGCGTCAGCGTCGCGTCGTACTACGCACTGGGCACCACCACCTGGGCCACGGTTTCCAGCGTCGCCGCAGGCACTCCCGGGTCCCGGCCCGGCGCGAAAGCCAAACTGGTGGCGGCTTCGACGACCGCTGCAGGCGGCAAATTCGCGGAGGTGGCGCTGCGGCCGCGCAGTGGCGACAGCCTCATCGAGGGGATCGAATGGTCTGAGGTCAAGTTGCTGTCCGTCGCGGGTCTGGCCGGCGGATTGGTCACGGTCAGCGACCTTCTGGCCCACGAGGTGTTCGGCCGGCGGCGCACCCCGTTCACCACCCTCGGCCTCGACCTGGCGATGGGCACGCTCATGGCCAGCGGCACACTGACGCGCCGGCTGCACAGAGCCCACCGCTACCACGACGAGGATCCGCCGACGCCTGCGGTCAAGAAGGCCAAGGCCGGGACCGCCGTAGCGGTACGCGCACGCACCGCCGCTGTGGCTGGTGCCACAGTGGTGGGCTCCACCGCTGGACTGGCCGCCCTGGCCGTCACGGAGCAGGCCGGTGCCCGCCTGACCGCCCGAGCCGTCAATGCGCTGGCAGGGCAGGACCTCAAGGAGTTCAGCGACTTCGTCGGACACGGCGTCATGTTCACCGGATTGGCCGGCTTGGGGGTCGTGGCACTACGACAGGTGCGAAACCAGACGCAGAAGAAGTCCGAGGTGCTGGAGCCGGCCTACCGGGACGACCCGACGTCACGGTACGTGTCGTGCGGACCCAGAAGTGAGATCGCGTTCGACGCCATCGGCAAGGAGGGGCGGCGATTCGTGCTCATGCGGCTGAGTCCGGACGAGATCACCGGCGTCATGGGCGGTCAGGCGGAAGAACCGGTCCGGGTGGTGATTCCGCGGGAGGGCTCGATCGAGGAGCGCGCGCGGTTGGCGGTGCGCGAATTGGCGGCGACCGGAGGGCTGGAGCGCGGGATCATCTGCATCGCATCACCGACCGGCGTCGGTTACGTGAACTACGTGATGGCTGAAGCCCTCGAGTACCTCAGCCGCGGTGATTGCGCAGTGGTCGTGCCCCAGTACGCGTACGTTCCCAGCGCGTTGGCGCTCAACAAGACCAGCGAGGGCGTGGAGTTGCAGACCGCGGTCATTGAAGCCGTCGTGCGTCGGCTCGACGAATTGGCGCCGCCGAACCGCCCCCGTGTGGTGCAGTTCGGCGAGAGTCTCGGCGCACAGGTGGCCGCAGATGTCGGCGGTGCAGAAGGCGTCCCCAGGTTCGATGGACTCGGTCTGGAAGCCGGCCTGTTCTGCGGCGTCCCCTTCCGCAGTCGCTTGTGGAAGCAATGGCTGCAGGACAGCGACGAGATGTCCGAGGACGGCCGCCTGTCCAACGTCGCCCGCGCTGGTGAGATCCGGCCCGGACCGCGGCAGCACGTGATGATCAACCACCACGACGACCCGATCAACAAGTTCTCCTACGAGATGGCGGTACGACGGCCGTGGTGGTTCGGGCCGCCGGAGACCCGGCCGCCGAAGGTGCCGCGCGAGATCCTCTTCCGGCCGGTGATCAGTTTCGTGATCGCCCTGGTGGACTTGGTCAACGGAATGGACTCCAAGCCGGGCGAATTCCGGCTTCTGGGCCACGACTACCGCATCGACATGCGGGAGGCGATCGAGAAGACCTACGGCCTGCCGGCGACCACCGACCAGCAGGACCGGATCGAGTCCGCGCTGCGCCGGCGGGAACAGGACTGGGCCGAGAAGCGCCTGATCGCGCGCACCGGCGAGAAGGCGCTGCGGCAACTGCGCGACACCATCAACTCGTGGGGCCAGGACGCGGTGAACCTCGACCTGCGCGACATCCCCGCCGCGGACGAGGCGTCGAGCCGACTCATCGAATACCTCAACGCCAAGATGGGGCAGTCAGGTTCCTCCGGTCTGGCCTGACAGAGCCACCGGCACAGGGCGCGCCCGACATTCGTGCCGCGGGCCCGGCCGACCTCCTGGGATGGGCCGTCCACCTGAGGTACATCGGTCGCAGGTCGTTGGGCCCCTGTAGGCCGCAGCCCCTGGCCCTACTTGCTGGCGTTGCGGTACTTGCGGATCGCCATGGGCGCGAAGATGACTACCAACCCAATCATCCACCCGATCGTGACGAGGATCGGGTACTGGCTGGGGAAGCCGCTTCCCACATACGGGTTGGGATTGCCGAACAGTTCCCGGGTGGCCGCCGTGAGCGTGCTCACCGGGTTCCATTCCGCGATGGGCTGCAGGATCGCCGGCAGCGACGCCGGCGGGACGAACACGTTGGACACGAAGGTCAGCGGGAAGATCGTCACGAACGTGAGTTGCTGAGCAGTCTCCGTGTTGGGCACCGACAGCCCGATCCAGATCCCGATCCAGGCCATCACATGGGCGAAGGCCAGCAGCAGCACCACCGCGAGCAGGAAACTCGCCAGTCCGTTGTTCACCCGCCAGCCCACGACGAATCCGGCCACCATCAGTACGACCAGAATGCCCGCCTGGTAGATCGTGTCGGCCACCGTGCGTCCGGCCAGCACCGCGGAGCGTGCCATCGGCAGCGACCGGAAGCGGTCGATCAACCCCTTGCTCATGTCCTCAGCCATCCCGATCGCAGTCGTCGCCGACGCGAACGCGATGGTCTGGGCGAAGATTCCCGGCATCAGGAACTCCCGGTAGTTCCCACCACCGGGCAGCGGGATCGCCCCTCCGAACACGAACGCGAAGAGCAGGACGAACATGATCGACTGCAGGATCGCGAAGATCGCCAACTCGGGGATCCGTGGAATCCGCTTGAGATTGCGCCACATGATCACCAGCGCATCGGACAGCGGTCCCGTCTCCAGCGTGCTCATGCGCTGCTCCCCTCGGTATCGGCCTCCACGCTGTGATGGCCCGTCAGTGACAAGAACACGTCGTCGAGGGTGGGCCGGCGCAGGGCCACGTCATCGATGTCGATGTCAGCATCACCGAGCGTGCGTACAACCTCCACGAGCTGTTGGGCGCCGCCCGTGGAAGCGGCCGTCAATCTGCGTGTGTGGTGGTCGAGATCGACCTCGCCGCTGCAGATCCCGGCAAGCAGGTCCCGTGCCTGTGTCACGACTGCCCGGTCCTTGACCACGACCTCGATGCGTTCACCCCCGACCTGCGCCTTCAGTTCATCGGCTGTGCCCTGAGCGATGATCTTGCCGGTGTCGACCACTGCGATGGTGTCGGCGAGTTCGTCCGCTTCCTCCAGGTACTGGGTGGTCAGCAGCAGCGTGGTGCCCTCCCGCACCAAGGTCCGGATCACATCCCACATGCCGAGGCGGCTGCGGGGGTCGAGCCCGGTCGTCGGTTCGTCGAGGAACAGCAGATTCGGCCGGCCGATCAGAGCACCGGCGAGATCCAGGCGACGACGCATACCCCCCGAATAGGTCTTGACGATGCGGCCTCCCGCGTCGGTGAGGCTGAACTGCTCGAGCAACTGGTCCGCACGGCTCTTCGACTCGGCTTTCGGCATCTCGTACAGCCGGCCGAACATGTACAGGTTCTCCCAGCCGGTGAGGTTCTCGTCGACTGCGGCGTACTGGCCCGACAACCCGATCGCGCGCCGGACGTCCCGGGCCCGCTTGACGACATCGAAACCCGCCACCCGCGCCGAGCCGGCGTCCGGTCGCAGCAGCGTCGTGAGGATCCGCACCGTAGTCGTCTTACCGGCTCCGTTGGGACCCAGCAGACCCAGGATCGTCCCCTCCGGAACCTCGAGATCCACCCCGTCGAGTGCGCGGACCTCCGACGATCCGCGACGGGCAGGGTAGATCTTCACGAGTCCCTGCGCCTCGATCGCATTAGCCATGAGCCTGACGATAAGGCCAACCTCAGACACCCGCCACGGCAGTTGCGGGTGCCGGAGGGTGACCAGAACGTTCAACCGGCTGCAGCCTGTGGATATCCGGGCGGTTCAGTGACCCTCGTCACATACCCTGCTCAGGTATACGTGGCCTTCATCACAGTTACTGATGGACCCCCACGGGGTATGTCATGGTCAAGAAGTCGTGTCGGGGAGTTCCCCGATACATCGGAGGCCATGCTCTCCGTTTGACCCGCCCATGGACCGCGGTGCAGGACCGGCCGCGCGAGGGGACGTTCGACCAAGGAATTGTTTTGCGAAAAGCACTTGTGATGCCCGTTGCCGCCTTCGCGATCGCCGGTCTCGGTGCCACGACCGTAGCGGTTCCCGCCATGGCTGCCCCCACCGCGGAGAACAGCGTGGCGATGGCCAAGAAGAAGGATGACCGCAAGAAGAAGCGCGCCTCCCGCAGCAGGGCGTCTTACCCGATTCAGTTCAAATACGTGAAGCGCTACAAGCTCGGTAAGAAGCAGTTGCGCGAGGTCGCCAAGGCTAAGGCATGGGCCAATGGCTGGAAGCCGCGCAAGGTCCGGCAGTGCGAGTCCGGCGGCAACTACCGGATCAACACCGGCAACGGCTACTACGGGGCCTACCAGTTCGCCGCAGGCACCTGGCGGGGGATCGGTGGCGGCCGGTACGCGGCATACGCGCACCAGGCTCCCAAGTTCGCCCAGGACCACATGGCCTACCGGCTGTGGAAGCGTTCTGGTTGGGGCCCCTGGGGCTGCGCCTAAACACACCCTCGAAACGGGGCGGGACCGACACGACGGTCCCGCCCCGTTTCGCGTGGGCCTCAGACCACCAGGCCTGCGCCTCCGCGGCGAGGATCCGCGTGCGCCACAAGTGCTCCGCCGGGCATCACCTGCACCGCGTTGACGCCGCCGAAGTAGAAGTGCCTGTCCGGCCAGATGCTGATCTCACCGCGCTCGGCCAATGCCTGTATCTGAGTCTCAGACAGACCGGGCTCCACCTGGATCAGGCCATGGTTGTCGACGTGGACGCGCGGTGCCTCCACTGCTCCGGCCAGGTCGGCGTCACCGGCAACCAGCAACGTGATCACCCTGGTCAGGGCGCTGCGGATCCGCTCGCTGCCGCCGGCGCCGAGGACCAGCATGCTGTCGTCGAACTCGACGATGCTGGGCGCCATCATCGAGCGGATCCGATGTCCTGCCACTGCGGAATGGGCGCCCTGCGGATGCAGGTCGTCCTCACCCATCATGTTGTTCAAGTGGACCCCCGTGCCGGGCAGGATGACACCACCGCCGACACCGTTCGACAGGGTCAAGGCGGCGCTCAAGCCGCCGGTGTCGACCACGCTGATGTGGGTCGTGCCCGTCGTGGCGACCGACCCGGTCACCTCAGCCTTCAGCCAGGCGGTCGTCTCGACCAGGGCTTCGGCGATGGCTGGCGGTTGCGGATGGGCTTGGTCGGCCAGGTCGTGCAGGACGTGGGCCACGATCGACCCGCCCAGTGATGGCAGGGGGTTCGTCGTGATCGTGCCCGAACGGATCGGTGAGATCAGCGGGTCGCGGTCGATGACTTCGTAGGCAGCCAGATCGGCCGCGGTGACCGGGCCCTCGGGCATGAGTCGTGCGAAGTCATCCACCAGGTCCGCGACACCGGTCACGTCGCCGTGGGCAACCCGGGACAGGAAAGCGGCGAGTTCAGCGTCCTGGAAGATCTCGCCGGCACCCAGGAGAGCCCCCCGCGGCGCCATCCGGGCCCGCGTCGGCGCGGTCAGCATGAGGACCGGTTCGATCAGGGCCATCGCATGCGCCTGCGCCGGTTCCAGTCGGAACCCGTCGCGCGCGCACCGGATCGCAGGTGCGACTACCTCGGCCAGCGGCCGCGTCCCCCAGCGCCTGTGGGCGGCGAGGAACCCGTCCAGGCAGCCAGGGACCGCAACCGTCGCGTTCCCGACGTGGAACTCCTGGGAGGCACCCGAGTACACCACGGTCACTGTCTCGCGCGTTCCCGGGGGGCCGGACGGGACCGCTGTGAAGAAGTCCAGCAGCCGCGCGCTCCCATCTGGTTCGCGCACCAGCATGAACCCGCCGCCACCCATACTGGCGACCCCCGGTTCACAGACCGTCGAGGCGAACGCCGCTGCCAGCGCTGCATCGACTGCGTTCCCGCCCGCGCCGAGAGTAGCCGCCCCCACATCGGCGGTCAACGCAGAACCGCAACTGATCGCACCCCGGGTCACGTGCCAAGGCTAGTGGCGAGCGGGAATGCTGATCGGCTCGCCCTGGTTGCACAAGGCGTGGCTACGACTGAACTGACCGACACGAACTTCGACTCGAAGACAGCGAACAAGACGGTTGTGATCGACTTCTGGGCTGAATGGTGCGGTCCCTGCCGCGGCTTCGCGCCCGTGTTCTCGAGGGTGTCGGGCGACTATGCGGACGTGGTATTCGGCAAGGTGGATGTGGATTCGAACCCGGCTCTGGCGCAGGCGTTCCAGGTGACCGCGATCCCCACGCTGGTCGTAATGCGCAACGGTCAGGTGCTGCACGCAGAGGCGGGAGCCGTGAACGAATCGCGGCTACGGGCCACCATCGACAAGGCGCTCAAGGGCCCGAAACGGATGACCTTCAAGTTCTAGGGCGGAAGATGGCGCCTTGACTGGGTCGCCGCAGAAGTAGGCCGCGAGGTTAGAGAACGGTCGCGAGGTTAGAGAACGCACGCGTGGCTTCTCTAACCTCGTGCACGATCTCTAACGCGAGCGATCTCCGCCCGGCATTCTCCGGCCTGAACGGGCGGCCCGCCACGGCCCGGGATGACTGGCGCGAGCGATCTCCGCCCGACATTTTCCCCGCCGCGGCTGGCACGGCCATGGACGACTGACGAGAGTTCTGTGGCAGGGGGGCACCTTGCCGCGTCAACCAGCACAAGCACCTGGTCCGCCGGTGGCGCTGGGGACAATGCGGGTCGGCTGATCGAACACCGGACGAACGCAACCCGGTACCCCGCGCGGAGGCTGAAGACTAGAAGACGCTGACGCGCGCGTCCGGGGCGTAGTGCAATTCGAACCGGCGAGCCGAGACTGCGCTGACCGCATCCACCACTACCTGCCCGTACTCCTCGCAGAAGTGGAATACCACTAGGTGATCACCCTCGACGTTGATGGTGTCACCGTTCTTCAACTGCTTTGCTGACCTAACCACGTACTAAGCATCGGGTGCTTCCTTCTGGATTGCGAAGCCATACGATGACGTTTCGATCACGGTCCGGTCACGATCGGCTGATCTGGTCGTTGACAGCGCCGGAGCGCTACGGCGGGCCCGGGAAACGGGTCGGCCACGCCCTCGCTGGGCATGGTGAATATTCGTCGCTCACAGCGACAGATCTTTGCCAGGCCCACAAGACAGATCCGGGCACGGGCGGATTCACCGCGCCATTGCCGGGGCCCAACGCAGCGCTCCCGGGCAGCCGTCAGCGCCTCCGGAACATCAATGCGGGTCGGGCTGCCAGCAGCCCGGATTCAACGATCTGCGTCGTCGTCGCGGTCGGCGTAGTCGCCGTACTCCTCGTCGTACTCCTCGTAGACAGGATCGTCCTCGACATGCGACGACGTTGGCTGTCCGCTCAATTCAGCTTGCAGTGCGTCAAGGTCCGTTCGTGGCGCGTTGTACTTCAGTTCGCGCGCAACCTTGGTCTGCTTGGCCTTTGCACGGCCGCGCCCCATATGGCTCGACCCCCTCGCCCGGGATTTTCGCCCCGAAGGTCAGTTGACAGTGACATTGTTGGGCGTTGCACCCACCAGAGCAGACTACCCCGTGGTGGCCAACATACGCACCCTACCCACCTCGATTCGGCCATCAGGTTGCCCCCTCCGAGGAAGGGTGCGAGACTCAGGTCAACCGTCTAAACGGACAAATGGAGCATCCATGAGCACCAATCTGAGCCACTCCGAGGAGTTGTTGACCCCCTCGGAGGTCGCGGCCTTGTTCCGCGTTGATCCCAAGACGGTTACGCGATGGGCGAAAGCCGGCAAACTGTCCTGCGTCAAGACGCTCGGGGGGCACCGTCGCTACCTCGCAAGCGAGGTCAACGCACTCCTCGAGGGAGTGCCCACACCCAGGACACCAGGCAGCGGTCAGGTGGCCGCCGACTAGCACCCTCTGCCCGCAGCAGAACCCGGTTGTCGAACAGGCCACACCATGCGTGTGGCTGCACATCTGAGGTCCCCCGCACCCATCTCTCAGACGATTCTCAGCGGACCCGGTCGATCGGGGGGCGCCACCACAGGTGTCAACGCGACTGTGAAACCGGTGAAGGCGGCCAGCAGGGTGCAGGTGCCGTCCGAGCCCAGGCTGTAGTGCACGGCGTTGGTCACCGCTTGCGACGTTCCGGCGAATCGGTACGCAGAGGACGGCCCGAGGTTGGGAGTTGTCTTCCGGTAGACGACTCGGGCGGTCGGGCTCGAGACCATCCCAGCCACCTGGTCCGCCTGGTTAGTGCGTACGAAAGCCGCCCCACTGCACGTCGCATCAGAGAAGTAGATGGAGATGTTGGGCATGAGGATGCCGCTGTCCAAGTAGTAGAAGTCGCCGCCGTCGATGCGAACCACGATCATGGTGAAACCCAGGCTCCAGGTTCCCATGGCTTCCCCGACCTGCGTCCCGGTGGCGTCCACCACGGTGCCCAGCGTGGCCCGCTGACCGTTTTGACCATTGACCCCGGGAAGCCCCGCTTTGCCAGTGGGGCCGGCCTTGGTCCACGTCAACTTCTTCCAGCCCTTCTTGCACTTCTTCTTCTTGCCCAGCAGCAAGCGCATCTCGCCGGTGGACTTCTTCACGCACGCCTTGTACGTGCTCTTCGCCACCGCCGGCGGGGAGGTGACCGCCATGGCCGACCCCGCGAGGAACACCGATGTCACAGCCGCGAGAACTCGTCGCATGTCCGTTCCCCTAGTCGATCGTCAGCGGTCCGGGGACGTCAGCCGGTGCGGCGACCTGCTGCAGGGCCACGATCGTTCCGTTATGGTTGCCGTCGGCCACGCAGGCGCCCATGTCGTTCCACCTGTACACCGTCTGATTGATGACCTCTGTAGCGGTCGTGAACTGATAGGCAACAGAAGGACCGTACGTGGGGTTGGTCTTCCTGTAGACGAGGCGGGACTGGCCACCTGCCGCACCCACGTAGAACTGGGTGTTGGTCGGAGAACTCGACCTGACGTATGCGGTGCCCGTGCAGGTATTGGTCTTGAAGGTCGGTGAAGTCAAAGGCAGCACCCGCCCGTCCGGGCTGTAGATGAAGGCACCCCCGTCGATGAGCACGAAGACGAAGCTGGCCCCCTCCGGCAACAGTCCCAGGAACTTCCCGAGCACCTTCCCGGTGCCATCCTTGACCACCTGTGATGCCCCCTGGGCTCCATCCTGACCAGCCGGCCCCTGTGGCCCGGTCTTGCCGGTCTGGTTCCAGGAGAACTTCTTCCAGCCCTTCTTGCACTTCTTCTTCTGCTTCTTCTTGGTCGTGAGGACCTTGACCTTGCCGTTCGACTTCTTCACGCAGGCGACGACGGTCTTGGCCTGGGCGGGCACCGCCGTGCCTGCGCCGACGAGCAGGCCTGCTCCGAGGGTTGTTGCCAGTGCAACGCGGGACAGTCGTGTGAGCATCAGGGCACCTCCACCCTTGGCGACGGGTGGCACACTACGCCGCGTATGTCCGGCCCGGTATGGGTCGAACGGTCAAGAACGCCCGCAGGAGGCCGCAGTGGTCGCAATCGACTCGCAAACGGAATCGCTCGCCGAATGATGCGTGGTTGCGCCGGCGCGCCCCGGCAACTCCGCGACACCTGACGGCGATGCGGGCACTCGCGGCGAGGTTCCCGGCGACCGGTGGCAATCAGCACGCACGACGACTTCGTGACGAAGGCCGGCATGGCCCGCTCAACTCCGCAACAGAACCGACCCGCACAATCTCAGCGGTTCACCTCAATGTCACCGACCCGCCGGAACCACCCTTGGCGGGCGCGTCACCGACGTCGGAGTCGGTCCGGGCCCGGACGGCTCCGCACACCCACGCCGGCACCCCACGCGCTGCCAGTGTGGCGAGGACGGGCTCGGCCGACGGCACAACCGCGAGCATCCCGATACCCATGTTGAAGGTGCGTTCGGCGTCCGGTCGGGAGACCCCGCGCTCCAGCAGGACGCGGAACACCGGCGGTGGTTCCCACGTAGCACGGTCGATGTCGGCGTGCAGACCCGATGGCAGCACCCGGGCCAGGTTCGACGCCAGCCCCCCGCCCGTGACGTGTGAGAACGCGTGCACCGAATCCGCATCGGCGAGCGCGAGGCAGTCCTTGGTGTAGATCCGGGTCGGTTCGAGCATCTCCTCGCCCAAGGTGCGGCCGAACTCCGGGACCTCGCGATCCAGCGACCAGTCGGACAGCAACACCTTGCGGGCCAGCGAATAGCCGTTGGAGTGCAGGCCGGACGCGGCCATCGCGATCACCGCGTCGCCGGTCCGCACCCGGTCCGGGCCGAGCAGGCGATCGGCTTCGACCACCGCCGTTCCCGCACCGGCGACGTCGTACTCGTCGGCGGCCATGAGTCCGGGGTGTTCGGCCGTCTCACCGCCCAGCAGCGCGCACCCGGCCTGCTCACACCCGGCGGCGATGCCGCTGACGATGGCCGCGATCCGCTCAGGGACCACCTTGCCGGTGGCGATGTAATCGGTCATGAACAACGGCTCAGCCCCGCACACCACCAGGTCATCGACGACCATCGCCACCAGGTCGACCCCGATCGTGTCGTGGACGTCCAGGGCGCGGGCGATCGCAATCTTCGTGCCCACGCCGTCGGTCGCGGTCGCGAGCAGGGGCCGCTTGAAACGGGCCAGTGCCGAAGCGTCGAACAACCCCGCGAAACCACCGAGATCCCCGACCACCTCGGGACGCATCGTGGCCTGGACACGCGCCCGCATCAAATCGACGGCGCGCTCGCCGGCTTCCACATCCACTCCGGCATCGGCATAACTGCTCACGAGCCGGCAACCTCCAGGATGTGCTTGGACCGCAGTTGCGGATCAGCAAGAGCCACCGGGTACTCCCCGTCGAAACAGGCACGGCAAAGTTGTTCCTTCGCCAGGCCGGTGGCCTCGATGAGGCCCTCCAGCGACACGTAGGCCAGCGAGTCCGCGCCGATCGAGGTGCGGATGTCCTCTACGGACAAACCCGGTGCGATGAGTTCGGCTCGCGACGCGAAGTCGATGCCGTAATAGCAGGGCCACTGCACGGGCGGCGACGAGATCCGGACGTGGACCTCGTCGGCGCCAGCCTCCCGCAACATGCGGGCGATCGCGCGCTGGGTGTTGCCACGCACGATCGAGTCGTCCACCACCACCAGCCGCTTGCCCGAGAGCACCTCGGTCAGCGGGTTGAGTTTGAGCCGAAGACCCAGTTGTCGGATCGTCTGGGACGGCTGGATGAATGTGCGGCCCACGTAGGCGTTCTTCACCAGCCCTTGCGCGAACGGGATGCCGGACTGCTGCGCATAGCCGATGGCGGCGGGGGTTCCGCTCTCCGGCACCGGGATCACGAGGTCGGCCTCCACAGGCGCCTGGATCGCCAGCATTCGCCCGACAGCGGACCGCACGCCATGGACGCTGCGGTTGTTCAGGATCGAGTCGGGTCGTGCCAGGTACACGTACTCGAACAGGCAACCCTTCGGTTCCGGTCTCGCGAACATGCTCGAGCGCACGCCGTTCTCGTCGATCGCGACGAACTCACCCGGCTCGATGTCACGCACGAACGACGCCCCGACGATGTCCAACGCTGCGGTCTCGCTGGCAATCACCCAGCCGCGCTCGAGACGGCCCAGGCACAACGGCCGGATCCCCTGCGGATCCCGGGCGCCGTACAGAGTGTGCTCGTCGAGAAAGACCAGCGAGAAGGCTCCCCGCAGCCGTGGCAGTTCCGCCAGCGCAGCCTGCTCCATCGTCTCGCCCATGTGGGCCGCCAGTAGAGCAGTGATCAGGTCGGTGTCCGAGGTCGCCTCCATGGTGGTGTCAAGCGGCAACTCGCCGGTGTCCAACGTGCTCAGGCGTTCGGCGAGCTCGTGGGTGTTCGTCAGGTTGCCGTTGTGGCCCAGCGCGAGGTGACCGGTGGCGGTGGCCCGGAATGTGGGCTGGGCGTTCTCCCACACACTCGACCCGGTGGTGGAGTAACGGGCGTGGCCGATGGCTATATGTCCGTGCAGCGAGTCCAGCATCGAATCGGAGAAGACCTGCGAGACCAGACCCATGTCCTTGTACACCAGCACCTGCGAACCGTCGCTGGTGGCGATCCCGGCGGATTCCTGGCCGCGGTGCTGCAACGCGTACAGCCCGAAGTAGGTTAGTTTCGCGACTTCGTCGCCGGGCGCCCACACCCCGAAGACCCCGCACGCGTCCTGCGGGCCCTTCTCGCCGGGTAGGAGTTCGTGGTTCAACCGCCCATCGCCGCGCGCCACGAGTTCAGTGTTGCACACGGTTCGGACACCGGCGGTCAGGTCCTTTGGATCCTCAGAAGTGTGCGGAATCCGGCGTCCGGCGAGGTCGAGGCGTCAGTCGCCAGCGGGGTCGGTCAGCGGCAGCCACTGCGACAGATCACTACGCTCGCCGCTGGCGTGGACGCGTCCGGTGGCCACCGCATCGGCCCAATTCAGATCCCCGCGAATCAGGGCCAGCCAGGTGGGCCCGTCGCACTCCACGAGTGCCCGCGGCGTGCCCCGGCGATGGGCTCCACCCGCGACTGCCTGAACAGCCCCGTAGGGCGGTACCCGGATCTCCACCGACCGGCCGGGGACCGCCGTCGCGAATGCCGCGAGGGCCGACTTGACCTCCTCGCGCACGTTCACACCCCGACGATACGGCGGTCGCGCGACTTGTACATCGAGGCGAGCACCGCCTGCAGGATCGGGACCTTGCGGTTGTGCCGCTCACGACCTGCCGATGCCGAACGGCGGAATCTCGCGCACAGCATCGACACAGGCGTGCCCGGCCCGCTAGCGTTTGCCAAAACCACGTCAGGAGAATCCATGAGGGGCTTGGGCGCTGCCGCGATCTGCACAGGAATGCTGTTGGGGCTGGGGGCGGCACCCGCCGCGGCCGCGCCGGCGCCGTCACCCACAAACCCGGTGACGAACAAGGACATCAAACGAGCGGTCAAGGAACTGCCGAAGATCGTCAAGAAGTCCATGCGCAAGACCGGCGTCCCCGGCGTCGCGGTGGCCGTGGTCCACAACGACCGGGTCATCTACAGCAAGGGATTCGGCGTACGCAGCACCAAGACCGACAAGAAGGTCACCACGTCGACCGTATTCCAGGTCGCATCCGTGTCCAAACCGGTCGGCGCCGCAGTGGTCGCCGCAGCCATCACCAAGAAAGAAGCGAAGTGGAGCACCCCGGTCAGCAAGCTGAGCCCGCAGTTCCAACTCGAGGACCCGTGGGTGACCAGTCATGCCACTGTGGGTGATCTGTACGCCCACCGCAGTGGCCTGCCTGGCGCCTCCGGCAACGACCTGGAGGGCTTCGGATTCGATCGGGCCACGATTCTCGAGCGACTTCGTTACGAGCCACTGTCGCCGTTCCGCGACACCTACTCGTACGCCAACTTCGGCCTGACCGCCGGCGGTGAAGCAGTCGCACAGGCGGCTGGGACGTCGTGGGAGAAACTGGCCGACAAACTCTTGTTCAAGCCCTTGAAGATGAAGCAGTCGACTTACTCGCACGCCGATTTCGTCAAGGAGAAGAACCGGGCGGCACTGCACCAGCCCGTCAAAGGCAAGTGGGTGCCGTACTCCAAACGCAACGCGGACGCCCAGGCACCAGCCGGCGGGTTGAGCAGTTCCGTGTCCGACATGGCCCGCTGGCTGCGCATGGAACTGGCCAACGGCAAGTACGCGGGCAAGCGCATTGCCAACAAGGGCCCGTTGAACCAACTCCGCTCGATGCAGATCCGGACCGCGCCGACTTCTGCAGCCGCCACCCCCACGAAGGGATACGGGTTCGGGATGGGTGTGGAATCCGATACCACCGGACGGGTCCGCTGGAATCACTCCGGAGCGTTCACGGCCGGGGCATCGACCCGGATCATCATGATCCCCAGCCTCGATCTCGGCATCGTGATCCTGACGAACAGCTGGCCGGTCGGGGTGCCAGAGGCGATCGGGGAGTACTTCGCCGACTACGTCGAGTACGGCAAGCCCACTCAGAACTGGCTCAAGTACTTCCGCACCGCCTTCGCGCCGCTCACCGCCAAGCCCGACACCATCTTCGGCGAGAAGAAGCCGAAGAACCCGGCGCCGGCCCAGGACCTGGCGGCCTACGTCGGCAACTACGCCAACGATTACGTGGGCCAGGCCTCGGTGGCGGTCGAGAGCGGCGGACTGGTCATGCGGGTCGGCCCGAACGGCGTCACCCGACTGCCGTTGCGGCACTGGGACGGCGACACGTTCTACTACCAAGCGATCGAGATGCCGCCGGGCTACTACACCGGGGTGCGATTCTCCGGTGACGGGTCCGCGACATCTCTGGAGATCGAGGAGGTCAACTCCGGGCTCGGGGTCCTGCCGCGCGTGCCGTAGCGACCGGCGGGGTACCGCGAACTCGCCGCGAGGCGCTCGGCAAGTCTTGCGGGTTGCGAAGTCGGGTCAGTGACGGTTCGCGTTGATCATCTGCGGCCGCGGCGTTTAGGCGCGGAATGGCCGTGGTCGGCCGCCCGTTCAGGCGGGGAAGTGACGTGGCCGGCAGCGGCGTTCAGGCGGGAGATGCCGGGCGCAAATCGCTCGCGTTAGAGGTCCGTGGCCGTGGCCGGCCGCCCGTTCAGGCGGGAAAACGCCCGGCAGAGATCGCTCGCGTTAGAGAACGTGCACGAGGTTAGAGAAGCCACACGTGTGTTCTCTAACCTCGTGGACAACCTCTAACCTCGCGGCCCAAGTCCTGCGGCAACCGAGTACACGAGCCATTTTCGGACTAGAGGTCGCGCGCGAGGTTAGAGAAGCCACACGTGCGTTCACTAACCTCGTGCACGACCTCTAACCTCGCGGCCATTCTCTAACCTCGCGGCCCAAGTCCTGCGGCCACCGAGTACACGAGTCGTTCCCGGACTAGCCTCGCAGGCAAGCAGCGGGCCGAACGCCAACCGCATGCCCTCACTTCTCGTTGTCGTGGCCGGTGAACTCCTCCATCGAGTGGTACACCCCCGCGTGGTCGAGGTAGAAGTCACGCACGCTGACCGGCAGGATGGCACTGAGGATCTTGTTCAGCCGGGAGGTCCACGGGATGATCAGGAACGGCCCGCCTTTGAGCATCTCCTTCCAGGTGCCCTCGACGACCTCCTCCTGCTCGAGCATGGGCGTCAGCAGGATGCCCTTGGCGCCGTCGAACATGCCGGTGTTGATGTAGGTGGGGCAGACCGTGGTGACCTTGATCTGCTTGTGCCCGGCCTGCTCGAGTTCGAGCCGCACGGAATCCGACCATCCGACGGCTGCCCACTTCGAAGCCGCGTACACCGCCATCCGGGGGTTGGCCACCAGCCCCGCCGACGAGGCGATGTTGACGATGCGGCAGTCCGTGCCGACCGCGATCATGCCCGGCAGGAACTCGCGAGTGATGAGCATGGGCGCCAGCGAGTTGATCGCCATAGTCTGCTGGATGTTCGCGACGTCACCGGTCTCCCAGAAGTAGCCGTTCCCACGCACGATGCCGGCGTTGTTGATCAAGATCTCGACCATGCCCACCTCGTCGCGCACCCACTGCGAGGCCTGAGCGATCGCCTCCGCTGACGAGACATCGACGATGTAGGAGTGGATCACGCCCCCGGCGGCTTCGAGCTCTGCGGCGGTATTGGCAAGCTCAGCCTCATTGATGTCCCACAGGACAACTGCGGACGCCTTGTCCCGCACCGCCGCTTCGGCGAACAACTTCCCCAGGCCCATGGCCGCGCCCGTGACCAGAACCGTCTTACCCTCGACCGTTTTCATAGCTTCCCTCTTCCGTCGCCTCGACCCTAACCGCGCGGGCGTGGTCGTCGCAGAGGTGGAATGCTTCATCCCATGGAACTTCTCGAGCACACCCCGGAACGGGTCCTTGCGATCGTTGCCCACCCCGACGACATCGAATACGGCGCGGCTGCAGCGGTGGCGGTCTGGACGGCGGCGGGTGTCGAGTGCCGTTACCTGCTGGTCACTCGCGGCGAGGCCGGGATCGACGCCATGGCACCATCCGAAGCGGCCCGGGTGCGTGAGCAGGAGCAGTACGCGAGCGCGGCCGTTGTCGGGGTGGACGTTGTCGAGTTCCTCGACTACCCCGACGGAACCATCGAGTACGGGTTGCCCCTACGGCGCGACTTGGCCGAAGCCGTCCGCCGGCACCGGCCCGACACGGTGCTGCTGTTCAACCACCGGGAGTCCTGGGGGCCTGGCGCGAGGAACAGCGCGGATCATCGGGCAGTGGGGACGGCTGCCTTGGACGCCGTCGCCGATGCTGGGAACCGGTGGATCTTCCCCGGTTCGCAACCGCACTCGGTCGGGACCGTCCTCGTTGCCGGCTCGCCGGATGCGACCCACGCGTTGGACGTGTCCGAGGGTGTGGACCGCGCAATCGAGTCCCTTTCCAAGCACGAGGCCTACCTCAAGGGGCTCGGCGACCACCCGATGTCGGATCCGCAGTTCCTGCGCGGATTCCTGGAGCACACCGGCTTACGGGTCGGGGTATCCGCTGCTTTGGGCGTGGAGGTGTGGCGGTTCTAGACGGCCGCCTTTGTGACGAAGGTGCGTGCCCGTCCAGCGGTCTGTGACGAAGGTGCGGGGTCGAAGGGCCGTGAAGCCCGCAACGTCGTGACAAACCGCCCCGCGGACCGTCGACTTCGTCACAACCGCCCGTGCCGGCAACCGAGACCGGCGTCACACAAGACACTAGACCCGCTCCAGAGCCCGCCGCTGCACTCCTTCGGTATCGAAATTGCCCGGGTCGAGCCATGCTTCAACTGCTTCCCGGCGCCGTGGCCACTCGCGGTCCAGCAGCGAGAACCAGGCGGTGTCGCGGTTGTGGCCCTTGACGATCATGTGTTGCCGGAAGACCCCTTCGAAGGTGAAGCCGAAGCGCCTGGCGGTGGTCTTGGAGGCCTCGTTGCGGTCGTTGCACTTCCACTCCACCCGGCGGGCGCCGAGGCCGAACAAGTAGTCGGTCAACAGGAAAACCGCCTCGGTCGCAGCGGGGGTGCGCCGCAGATCCGGTCCCCACAGCACGTTGCCGATCTCGGCGACACCGTTGGGCAGGTCGATCCGCATGATGGACGCCCGGCCGGTCGCGTGCCCGTCGACCACCGCCGCGAAGAACAGCGGATCGGTGGAGGCCAGCGCTGCGGGGAACCAGGCGTCGAAGTCCTCCGGGTACTCGGGCAGGTAGCGGTACAACTGCGGGTCCGTGATGGCCCGCAGTCCCGCCTCGTGTGCCGGCGACAACGGCTCGAGTCGCAGGCGGCGTCCGGTCAGCACCACCGGACTGACCGGCCTCACCCGAAGTAGCCGGGGAGCACCCCGGCGCTGCGCCGACGCAAATCGTCGATGTCAGCGCTGAAGTGGTCACCCACCTGGAGCACGGGACCGAGACCGGAGTCGACCACGCCGATCCGCTCGCACGCGAACCGCCGGGCTCCGCACATCTCCGTGAACCGCATCTCCTCCGAGCGCGGCACGACGACCAGCGCCCGGCCTGCGGACTCGGAGAACAGGAAGGTGAACGGGTCGACACCGTCCGGGATCCAGGTGCGGGCGCCGGTTCCGGCCCGTACGGCCATCTCGGCCAGCGCCAGCCCGATCCCGCCGTCGGCCACATCGTGAGCCGCCGTCAGCATGCCGTCCCGCGACCCTGCCACGAGGATCTCGGCGAGAACCTGCTCGGTCGCCAGGTCGACCTCAGGCGGCATTCCCGTAAGCAGTCCCTGCAGCGTCGCCACCGCCGAGCCACCGAACTCGGGGCGGGTCCGTCCCAGAAGATAGATCAGCTCGCCGTCGGGACCCCACGCCATCGGCGTTCGTCGCGCGACGTCGTCGAAGACCCCCAGAACCCCCACGACCGGGGTGGGGTGGATGGCCGCCTGCGCGGTCTGGTTGTAGAAGCTCACGTTCCCGCCGGTCACCGGGATCCCCAGCTCGAGGCAACCATCGGCCAGGCCGGTCACGGATTGCGAGAACTGCCACATCACCGCCGGGTCCTCGGGGGATCCGAAGTTCAGGCAGTTCGTCACCGCGAGCGGGACCGCGCCTGTGGCCGCGACGTTGCGGTACGCCTCCGCCAGGGCCAACTGCGTCCCTGAGTAGGGGTCGAGTTCCACGAACCGCGCGTTGCAGTCGGTGGCGATGGCGATCCCGCGGCCGCTTTGTTCATCGATGCGCAGCACACCTGCGTCCTCCGGCATCGCCAGCGCGGTGTTGCCACGCACATAGCGGTCGTACTGATCGGTGACCCACGCTTTGGAGGCGTTGTTCGGCGCTCCGACCAGCGCCCACAGGGTCTCCCGCAGGTCTGTGTGCTCGGGCTCGGTCGGGATGGCCTGCCGCTCGGCCAGCAGTTGCGGCTCGGCCAGCGGCCGGTGGTACACCGGCCCGTCGTGGGCGACCGTTCTCGGCGGCACGTCGACCACCGTTTCACCGTCCCACTCGATGACCAACCGGTCGCCGCCGGTGACCTCGCCGATCACGGTGGCGGTGACACCCCACTTCTGGCAGATCGCCATGAACGCGTCGCGGTTGGCGGGCGTCACCACCGCGCACATCCGTTCCTGGGACTCACTCATGAGAATCTCTTCGGGGCTCAGCGTGGCGTCCCGCAGTGGCACCCGGTCCAGCCAGACGTGCATTCCGCCGTCACCGTTGCTGGCCATCTCGGATGTGGCACAACTCAAGCCCGCACCGCCGAGGTCCTGGATGCCTTCGATCAACCCCGCTGCCAGCAGTTCCAGCGTGCACTCGATCAGCAACTTCTCCATGAACGGATCGCCCACCTGGACGGCCGGCCGCTTGCTGGGACCTTCCTCATCGAAGCTCTCGCTGGCCAGCACCGACACCCCGCCGATCCCGTCGCCGCCGGTGAGCGCACCGTAGAGGACCACGAGGTTGCCCTCGCCGCGGGCGCTGGACACGTGGATGTCCTCATGGCGCATCGCACCGACGCACAGAGCGTTCACCAGCGGGTTGGTCTGGTAGCAGGGGTCGAAGACGGTCTCCCCACCGATGTTCGGCAGGCCCAGGCAGTTCCCATAACCACCCACCCCGGCAACGACACCATGGACCACTCGTGCGGTGTCGGTCTCGCCGGCGTCACCGAAGCGCAGTTGGTCCATCACCGCGAGCGGCCGAGCGCCCATGCTCAGGATGTCCCGCACGATGCCCCCGACGCCGGTGGCGGCACCCTGGTATGGCTCGATGTAGCTCGGGTGGTTGTGGCTCTCGACCTTGAACGTCACCGCCCAGCCGTCGCCGATGTCCACGACACCTGCGTTCTCCCCGATTCCCACCAGCAGGGCATCGGTCTCGGGAGTCTTCTCGCCGAACTGGCGCAAATGCACCTTGCTGGACTTGTACGAGCAGTGCTCGCTCCACATGACCGAGTACATGGCCAGTTCGGAACTGGTGGGCCGCCGGCCGAGGATGTCCCGGATGCGTTCGTACTCGTCGGGCTTGAGACCGAGTTCGGTGAACGGTTGCGGGTGATCGGGGGTCTGCGCGGCGTGCTCGACCGAATCCATGCCTTGAGTTTAGGTGGCGGGCGCGGGCCCTCAGTCTCAGGTCTGCTGTGTCTTCGGGACGAACCGCGCAGCGAGCCATCAGGCGTCGGATCGTCCAACCGACGGCGCAGGGACCGGGACCTGCGCCTGCTTCTGGGCCAATGCGTCCTCCAGCGTTCTCGGGCCCACATGGGAGTATCCGCGCCGCAGCGTCGTCGTGTTCGGCGCGCCGGAACCCCCCGGTCCTACCCGGCAGTCCCGCTTCGTGCGTTGCCTCATGCCTCCAGGTGATCGCTCACAGGTTACCGATCACGCGTGCGCCGACGACGGCCGTGTTAAAAGGCGGTCACGATTCGGCACAGTGGGCCCGCGCCGGCCCTTTGTGACGAAGTTGCGGGGCTCAAGCCGGGTTTGTCACGTTGTTGGCCGGTCCGGCCGGCTGCGACCGCGCACCTTCGTAACAAGCCGGATGGGTGCGCCGGCACCTTCGTCACAATCGGGCATCGGCCAGCGGCTAGGCCACGACCCTGTGCAGCACGGCCGTGAACAGTCCCAGTCCGTCGGTGCCGGGCCCTGTGAGGGGGTCGATGGCGTGCTCCGGATGCGGCATGAGGCCCACGACATTACCCGCCGCGTTGGTGATTCCCGCGATGTCGCGCCGGGAGCCGTTGGGGTTGCCGCCCACGTACCGGAAGACGACCCGGCCGTCACCTTCGAGGCGGTCCAGGGTCGGCTCGTCGGCTATATAGGAACCTTCGCCGTTCTTCACCGGAATCGTGATCTCCTGACCGGCAGTGAACCCGGCGGTCCAAGCGGTGTCGGCGTTGTCCACTCGCAACCGCTGGTCCCGGCACACGAAATGAAGGCTCTCATTGCGCACCAACGCACCGGGGAGCAAGTGCGCTTCGCACAGGATCTGGAACCCGTTGCAGATGCCCAGCACCGGCAGGCCGTGCTCAGCAGCGGTGATGATCTCACTCATCACGGGCGCGAACCGGGCGATCGCGCCGCACCTCAGGTAGTCGCCGTAGGAGAATCCGCCCGGCAACACGACCGCATCCACGGCTTTCAGGTCGGCATCGCCGTGCCACAGGTCGACCGGCTCGCCACCGGCGTACCGCACCGCCCGAGCGGCATCTACGTCGTCCAGCGTTCCCGGGAAGGTGACTACTCCTACGCGCACACCCTCACGGTACGACAGCCACTGAACAGTTGGCCTTGTGCACCACCGCGTGGCTCACCGAGCCCAGCAGCAGTCCCCTGAAACCGCCCAGACCACGCGATCCCACGACCAACAGGGCCGCTGTGTCGCTGGCCTTGACCAACGACTTGACCGGGGAGCCCTTCATCACTTCCTGCCGGACCTTCACATCCGGGAAATCCTCGCGGAACCCCGCCATCGCCTCGGAGGTCTCGCGCAACTCGGAGTTGCCGTAGTCGCGGATGAGCACTTCCGGCTCATAACTGGGGACCTCGACCATCGACCACGTCGGGGGGATCTCCCAACTGTGCAGGACGTGCAACTGCATCCCGCTGAAACTCGCCTGCTCGAATGCCCACCCCAGCGCTTTCAACGAATGCTCCGAGCCGTCCACCCCGACCACCATGTCGTGGGCGTCCGGGCTGCCAGGACGCACGACCACGACTGGGCACTTGGCGTGGCTGGACACCTGGCGGGAAACGCTGCCCAGAAGATATCCCGTCAATCCTCCCGTTCCATGACTTCCCACCACGACCATGTCCGCGTCTTCGGAGTGATGGACCAGCGCGGCTGCGGTGCGGCCGATCACTATCTCGCCGGTCGCGTTGGCGCCGATGCCTGCGGCGATCTCCAAGCCCTCGTTGTTCGCGGTCTGGGCCTCGTCGCGCAACTCGTCGAGCAGTTCGTCCTGCAGCGTCGATGACGCCCCTATCCCCAGGTCCGCCGCGGGCATGGTCCACGTAGTGATGATGTGGAGGTTGCGGTCACGTTGCTTGGCGGCCTGCGCAGCCCACCTCAACGCATCGGCCGAACCGCGCGACCCGTCGTAACCGACAATGATTGAACCTGACATCTCAGCACCCTCCGTCCATCCCGATGGCCGGTGTCCTCAGGCGACGAGCGCCTGACAGACGCAACAAGCCTGCGAAGCCCTACGTCTCGTAGTCTACGCCTGCCACCATCGCGCATTCAGGCCCAGAGTCTGCGGGCACTGAGGCATCAGGGCCGTTGCAGCACCACATACCGGTGTGGCCCGATGCCCGGTTTGTGCCACTGGGACCCGACGATCGTCCATCCGCCGCGGGTGTAGAGACCCAGGGCCTCGCGCCTGGCGTTGGCCCACAGGCTGGCTGCCCCGGCGGCCCGAGCCATCCCGACTGCCGCCGTCAGCAACTGCGTACCGACTCCGCCGCGAAACTCCGGCAGCACCGCCATCGACCGCAACTGCCATTGCGGGTCGACCAGCTCCACCAGGTCCGGATGCCGCCACGCCGAAGGGCCGACCGTACACGCCCCGATCACCCGCTCATCCACGGTGGCGGCCACGTGGGACCAGTGCCCCGTGGGTTCGGTGTCGCCCGGCAGGGGACCGTCCGGGCGCAGGACCCGCAATTGGACGCTCCGCACCTCGGCATCGGACGCCGGTCGCACAACGAGCACCCGACCACAGTAGTTTCGGGCCTATGGCATACCGAGACGTGATGCGCTGGCTGGGGCACAAGAAGTGGTTCGCGTGGACCGCCGCGCGACTGGCGCCGCTGGACGCGAAGGTCGTGAAGCGCAGTGGCGGCAAGTTCGGCCTCTTGGGCAACTACGGGCTGCCGCAGTGCCTGCTCACCACGAGGGGGCGCAAGTCGGGCCAGCAACGAACCGTGACCTTGTTGTACGGCACCCGGGCGCCCGACGAGTACGTGCTCATCGGCTCCAACTTCGGGCAGAAGCACCACCCCGCCTGGGCGCTGAACCTGGAAGCCGACCCCGCGTGCCTCTTCGACGTCGACGAGAACCCGCGGCCGATGACCGCCCGGCTCGTCACCGATGACAAGGAGCGCGAACAGATCTGGCGACTGATGTACCAGATCTGGCCCGCGTACCACGCGTATCGGGGCCGGGCTGGTCGCGACATCAAGGTCTTCGTACTGACCCCGGCGGCCTGACGCAGACCCCCCGCCGGCCCGGGGGACGCCACATCAGGGACTGCGTACCGACCCCGGCGGCCCGACGCAGACCCCCCGCCGGCCCGGGGGACGCCACATCAGGGACTGCGTACCGACCCCGGCGGCCCGACGCAGACCCCCCGCCGGCCCGAGGGACGCCACATCAGGGACTGCGTACCGACCCCGGCGGCCCGACGCAGACCCCCCGCCGGCCCGAGGGAGACGCGATTGTGACGCAGTTGGTAGCCCTCCGGGCGCTGCGTGTCGAAGGTGCGCGGTTCGCCTCGTTGCGACCGCGCACCTTCGTTACAGTCCGTCTTTGGCCCCCGCAACTTCGTCACACAGGGGGGCGTGTGTCGCCGGATCAGACGTTGGCCATCACCAGACTCGCACCGCCCAGAGCCGCCACCACCAGCACCGCGATCCGCGCCAGGTGCGCCGGGACCTTCGCCACCAGTGCGGCGCCTACGACGGTCCCGGCGACCAGAGCGGCGATCATCCACCACTGCGGGCCGACGACGCCGATCACCACAGCCGTCACGAGGTTCTGGATCAGGAAGAAGAACTGCAGGGTGGCCCGGGTCTGGACCGGTTGCCAGCCGGCGTTTGCGGCGAACATCCCCACGGGTGGTCCACCTACCCCACCGACCACATTGAGGGTCGCGCTGGCGAATCCTGCGGCCACCGCACCGGGCAGACCCTTGAACCACGCCCACGAAGCTCCGCGGGCCAGCAGTACCACTCCGGCTATCACGGCGACCCCGGCGGCGACTGCGACGAGTGCGGTGTCGACCCCGGCAAGCGCGAACGCGATGACCGGTGTGGCCAAGAGGGTCGGCAGCAGCAGCGAGGAGGCGTCCCGCCAGCGGATCTGCCGCCACTGCTGCGACAGCGGCAGCAGCGAGGCCATCGCCGCGAGGACGACAACCACCGCCACTCCGTTGCGCGGGCCGAGATACGCGAGCAGGGCGGGCGCGGCCACCAGCGAGAAGCCCATGCCGGTCACCGACTGCGCGACGGCTCCGGCCACGATCGACACGGCCACGAGGATCAGCAGGACATCCATCACTGGCCCACGAAGGTTGCGTCGAGACGGTACCGGCGCTGGAAGAGCATCGCCACACCCATGAGCACTGCCGGCACGGCCGTGAACCCGATCACCAGCGCGGTCATGGCGCTGCTGGTCTGGGTCACATCCTGGCCGGCAGCTGACGCGGCGAACCCACCGATCGCCAGGACGGCGCTGTAGACGTACGGGCCGACCGCGGTGCCGGTGGCTTCGGTGGCCGTCCAGACACCGGTGTAGGACGCGGCCTTACTGCCGTCGGCGCTGGCGGCACGCACGACGTCGGGCACCATCGAGAAGGCGAACAGTTGCAGACCGGCGAAAGCCGTTCCGAGCATTGCGACGACGACAGTCGTGACGGCGAGGCCCAGCACGGAACCGGCGGCCAGCGACAAGGAGCCGACGATGAACATGGACTGGCTGATCAGTAGCCCGCGCTGCTTGCCGATCCGCTTGCTGACACGCAGCCACACCGGGCTGGCGATGATCGCCGGGGCCAGGAACGACCCCATGAACAGGGCGGTCAGCCCGACGTTCCCGAACACGTACTCCGCGTAGTACGGGACCCCCGCCATGAACAGGTGGGTAACGGTGCCGGTGAACAAGTACGAGAGGACGAGCATGCGGAACTCGCGGTCGCGCAACGCAACGGCGACGCCGTCCTTGAAGCTGGGGTGGACGGTGTCGGCGGCGGCCTCCGGCATCCATGCACCCAGCCGCTTGATGCCGGCGATGGCGACGATCCCGGAGACCAGCATGACGGCTGACAGCAGCACGGCCATCATCGTGTAGTCACCGCGCTCGCCGGACTTGACCAGCGCCGGGGCGACAACGCCTGCGCCCAGCAGTCCGACGGTCAGGACCACCATCCGGTAGGTCATCACGCGGGTGCGCTGGTGGTAGGAGACGTCGAGATCGCTCGGGGTGGTCAGGTACGGCACCTGGAACGATGCGAATAGGAGGTTGCCCAGGATGTAGAAGGCTCCGACCCACAGCGCAGCACCTGCTCCGCTCAAGGATGCCGGGACAGAGAACATCCCGATCAGCGCGACGACCAGCAGCAGCCCGATCCACATCATGTGGCGGCGGTGGCCGTACTTGGTCCGCTGACGGTCGGACACAGTGCCGAACCAGGGGTGGACGATCACGTCGATCGCCTTGGGCAGCAGCAGCGCGAGGCCGGCCAGCCACGGCGTGACCGCGAGGACGTCGGTGAGGAAGTACAGCAGAAGCAGACCGGGGACGGTGACCCACACGCCCATGCCGACCGAACCGGTGGCGTAGGCGAGGAGTTTCGGCGACCCCGGCGGGTCGAGTGGGGCGGTCGTGGTGACGGGCCGCTGCGCGGCCATGGACATTGTGGGGCTCCAGGAGGGGATGAGATCGGTGCGATGGGGTTGGTGGTGCAGGGTCAAGCAACCGGTCCGGCAACAGCGACTGCAGCCGGACCGGCGTCGGGGTCTTGCTCAGAGGGACTTGTGCCGGGTCACGACACCGCGAGCCAGTTCGGCGGAGTCGAAGACCCCGGACAGAACCCGCTGGCTCAGTGTGCGGTTGACCATCCGGTCGACGACCACGGGGAGGTGGCGTGACAGGAAGAACTCGAGCTCACCGCGGCGACTGGTGGGGACATCGCGGCGGACAGTCCGGGACAGCGCCGCGTTGACGATCGCGGCCACGACCCCCTCGAGGGGCTCGTAGACGCTCATGCCCTCCAGCGACAGGCCCGCCTGCTTGGTGGAGTCGTGGATCGGGCTCTTGACCGCCGACGGGTAGACGGTGGTGACGCCGACGTGGGTGGACAGTTCGAGCCGCAGTGCGTCGGCGTATGCCACCAGCGCCCGCTTGCTCACTCCATACGCAGCGGCCAGTGGCAACTGCATGACGGCCATCCGGGAGGCGACCATGACGATCCGGCCGTGCGACTCGGTCAGCGCCGGCACACAGGCAGCGGTGACCCGCCAGGCGCCGATCAAGTTGATCTCGAGCTGCCGGTAGAGCTCGGCGTCGGGCGCGAACTCAGCCGGAGCCGGCCCGCCAGTGCCGGCGTTGTTGATCAAGATGTCAAGGCCACCGAGCAACTCGATGGCTTTCGCGACCCCGGTGACCACGGATTGGTCGTCGGTGATGTCGCAAGCGACGACCTCGATCTGGTCCTCGGGCTGCGGCCGGAGGTCCAGGCCCACCACGTGCGCACCACGGGCGACGAACGCGTCGGCGATGGCGCGGCCGAAGGTGCCACTGGCCCCGGTGATCAGGACCCGCTTGCCGCGGGCGTCCATCTCGTCGTGAAGGAAGGGGATTCTCACAGTGTCTCCTGTCAGGCCGCGACGCGGGCGGGTTGGCGGCGGACTGCCGGCGTGAACGAGGGACGGCCACGACGGATGCGCATGGCGCCCACCCGCAGTTCCTTGGCCGCATCGGCGATGAAGTGGTCGAAGTCGATCCGCATCATCGGGCGCTTCTGACCCCACCGCTCGAGCGCGGCAGTGTGGGCCTTACGGATGGCACGCTGCATGATCGAGGTACCGGGCAGCGTGTACTCGCCGGCGAAGTAGGCGGCGGCAAGCTTGGATTGCGCCTCGACGACCGGCAGCGCCGCTCCCGTCGACTGCATGAGCCCGACGAAGGTCAGCGACGGGTCGGCGGTGTGGAACACGCGCTTGTACAGCGGCATGGCCTCCGCGTCCTCACCGAGCCATTCCTGGCCCAGGAAGGGGATGGTCACCCGGTAGCCGGTGGCCCACACGATGATGTCGACCTTCTCGACGGTGCCGTCGGTGAAGACCACGTCATCACCGTCGAAACGCTCGATGCCGCGCACCGGCCGCACCTCGCCGTGGGTGATCCGGTGCAGGATCGTGTCGGAGATCGTCGGGTGGTTCTGGAAGAGGCCGAACGAGGGCTTGAGCAGGTTGTAGTCCTGCGGCTTGCCGATGGCCAGGCCGAGCATCGTCTCCGCGATCACCTGGCGGATCTTCCACGGCAGTACCGCCAGGGCACCGTTGGTGGCGTCAGCCGGACGGCCGAACAGGTACTTGGGAACGATGAAGGACCCGTGACGGGCACTGAGCATGACGTCTTCGGCCACGTAGGAGGCATCGACTGCGATGTCCATCGCCGAGTTCCCCATGCCGACGACCAGAACCCGCTTGCCGCGGAAGATCTCGGCCTTGCGGTAGTCGTGGGCGTGCATCTGCTCGCCGTTGAACTCGCCCGGGTAGGCCGGGTTCGGCCAGCGGGGGTCCCAGTTGTGGCCGTTGGCCACGACCACGCCGTCGAGTTCGAACACGGCGCCGTCCTGCGTGGCGACGGTCCAGCCCTGTTCGTCGCGCTCGACCGAGGTGACGGTGGTGTTGAAACGGTACTTGTCGGTGACCCCGAAGTGCTCCGCGTAGTCCTGCAGGTAGCCGGCGACCTTCTTCGCCGCCGGGTAGTCCTCCCACTCGGCAGGCATGGGGTAGTCGGCGAACTCGGTGCGTCCCTTGGACGTGTTCAGGTGCAGCGACTCGTACGCCGGGGACAGACCGTTGCTGTTCTCGTAGACCCACAGGCCGCCGAGGCAGTCACCTTTCTCGAAGCCGATGACGTCGACTCCGCGCTCGATCAGTTCTTTTACTGCGGTGATGCCGGCGGCGCCACCGCCGATCACGCCGATACGGGGGGAGTTTTGGGCTGAATTGCGCACGGAGGCACCTTTCGTCTTAGAAATAGCGGAAGTCATTCGATGTCCAGGGCTTGGATTCAGGGCCGGACAGTTGGGGGATTCCCGGCACTCGGATGCGCAAAACTTCACACGGATGTGACTTGCGTCATATCGCGCCGGGCGGCCTCTCGGCGGCGGCGTTAGAGAACGTTCACGAGGTTGGAGAACGCACACGTGGGTTCTCTAACCTCGTGGACAACCTCTAACCTCGCGCAAGGCCCTGGGGCCGGGTTCCCTCACTCGACAGTGAGTGTGTGGTTCTCGATCACAGGGTTGGCGAGCAGCGTTTCGGCGAGGTGCTCGAGCTCGATCATCTTCTCCTCGGTGATCTGACTGTCGAGTTCGATCTCGAACCGCTTGCCCTGCCTCACCGAGGTCACACCCTCGAGCCCCAGGCGACCCAGTGCTGCCTGCACGGCCTGTCCCTGCGGGTCCAGCAGTTCGGCTTTGGGCATGACTTCGACGACGATTCGTGGCACGACTTCACTCTAGGCGTGCGCACCGCCGTAGAGTCAGCCCGGGCACGGAAGCACGTCAGTCGGGCGTCGCGACCACGCTCTGCTCGTCGGCGAAGTACTTGGCGAATCGGGTGTAGTCCGACTCCACGACATCGGCGTACCGGACGGCATACCGGGCCACCGCCTTGACGAACGAATCGGAATCCCCCAAGTAGGCATCGATCGCGATCCGGTCCCCGGTGACGGCGTGCGATCGGGCCAACGTGAAGCCGCACAGTCGCGCGAACCGGGGCAGATTCTGGGGATCCATGCGCAAGTACGCCGTCACCACCGGCCGCAACTGGCTCACGCAGTAGTCCCGGTCCCGCCAGCGGCTGTAACCCAGCAGCGGATCGGGTTCGGACTGGATCAACGCCTGACCCAGCACCACCCGACGGGCCTGGTTCCCGCGGTGGCGGAACTCGGGCAGCACGTACGGCTGGAGCACAGAGGCCATCGTCTCCTTCACTTGCAGCGCCACCCGCTCACGCTGTCGCGTGCCTTGGAGCAGTACCACGTAGTTGCGAAGGCCGACATCCGAAACCCCCCGGACCAGCATCGCGATGTCGGCGATGCGGTACTCGGTGAGCATCTGCTGGACCTCGGGTGACACGGACGTGGCGTACCCGCTCATGATCGAGATCATGCCGTCATGGACCTCGACCGCCTCGTCCTCGCTGAGCCACTGGGTCAGCGAGCAGATCGGAGACTTGTGGAGCAGTCGCGGACCGGCCTCGGCCTCTTCGAACATGTCGGCGTACAACATCGACTCATCGGTGAACGCCAAGTCCTTGGGCCGCTTGGAGTTCTTGTCCACGGCACGGGCCACCTCCGATTCGGGCACCCGCGCGAACCACAGGTCCAGCCGGTCATGGCCGGCGGCCCAGGCCATACCCCGCCGGTAGCCCTCGACCGCTGCCCGCGCGACCGTCCGCTGATCCTTGACGGCCCCGCCGCTGCTACGCACGGCGACTGCCATGCCAGCGGCCATCCGCTTGACGTCCCACTCCCATGGCGCACGCAACGTCTCGTCGAAGTAACCGACGTCGAAGACCGGGTCCCCGTCCGGCGCCCGGAAATACCCGAAACTGAAGGCGCCTACATCACCGCAGGCCTGCACGTGTATCTCCGACACGGGCGTGACGGCGAGGTCCGCAGCCATCACCACATCGCTACCTCGGAAGTAGCTGTGCGCATCGCTGGCCGTCCGCTGGTGGCGCACGGGGATCAAGGCGTTCAGACGATCGTTGTCCTGTTCGAGCACAAGGCGCAGTGGATCGGGCCGCACCTGCGAACGGTAGAGGTCCGCGTGTGCATCGTGCGGAACCCGGTTGCGGGCGTCGAGGCCGCGCTGGACCCGCTCATCGAGGGTTCCGGCCGTCTTCAGCGCCTGCCACATGCCGCCGAGTCTACGGAGATTAGGTGGCCGGTGGTCGATTCCAGGCGTCCCAGGCGCTCGCGACCATCTCAGGCAGATCCCGCACAGCCGACCAACCGAGGTGGTCGTGGATCTTGTCGACGAGAGCGACGAGCTGCGCGGGGTCTCCCGGACGGCGCGGCGCGAGCTCGGCATCGACCTCGCGGCCGATCACGCTTGACACCACGTCCATGACTTCCAGCACCGAAACCCCCTCACCGCGGCCGACGTTATAGACCTCGGCCACACCCGGAGACTCGCAGGCTGCCGCAGCCGCCACATGCGCCTCGGCGAGGTCCGCGACATGGATGTAGTCGCGGATGCACGAACCATCCGGGGTGGGGTAGTCGACGCCGAAGACCTGAGGTCGCCGTCCCTCGTCCAATGCCCGAAACACCATCGGGATGAGGTTGAAGACGCTGGTGTCACCCAACTCCGGGCTCAGCGCTCCTGCCACGTTGAAGTAGCGCAGCGAGACCCACGACAAGTCATGGTTGACCGCAGCGTTGGCGGTGATCCATTCCCCGATCACCTTCGTCTGTCCGTATGGCGATTCGGGCACCAGCGGGGCGTCCTCGGCCACGAGCTCGTCTGCCGGATTGCCGTATACCGCGGCAGACGAGGAGTAGACCAGGGCCCGCGTGCCGGCATCGGCCATGGCTTCCAACAGGCTGAGCATGCCGTCGACGTTCTCCCGGTAGTAGTACTCCGGCATCTCCACGGATTCGCCCACCGCCTTCTTCGCGGCCAGATGGATGACACCCGTGACGTCGTGGGCACGCAGGGCGGCGGTCACCGTCGGCCGGTCCCCCACGCTCGCCCGGATCAGTTCGACCCCGGCCGGAACCTTGCGCGCCGTTCCCGTGGACAGGTCGTCGAGCACCACGACATCGCGGCCGCTGGCACGCAGGGCCTGCAGAACGTGGGCCCCTATGTAGCCGGCGCCTCCGGTGAGCAACCACGTGGTCATACGAACGCCTCACCTGTGAGAGTCTCGAATGCCTGCACGTACTTCGCGCGCGTGCGGGCGACGATGTCGGCTGGCAGGGGCGGCGGCGGTTGATCTGAGCGCGGGTCCCACCCCGAATCGTTGCGCAGCCAGTCCCGGACGAACTGCTTGTCATAGCTCGGCGGCGCAGAACCCGGGCGCCAGGTCTCCGCGTCCCAGAACCGGGACGAGTCCGGGGTGAGGACCTCGTCGGCCAGCACCACCGTGCCGTCCGTGCGGACGCCGAATTCGAACTTCGTGTCGGCCACGATCAAGCCGCGGGCGGCAGCGATCTCGGCAGCACGTCCGTAGATCTTGATCGACAGGTCGCGGAGCTGTTCTGCCCGGTCTTGCCCCAGCCGTTCCACGACCAGGTCGAAGTCGATGTTCTCGTCGTGGTCCCCGATCGCGGCCTTCGTCGCCGGGGTGAAGATCGGCTCCGGCAACTGCTGCGACTCACTGAGTCCTGCGGGAAGAGCCACACCGCAGACAGCGCCGGCGGCTTGGTAGTCGACCCACCCGGACCCGCTGAGGTAGCCGCGCACGACGCATTCCACGGGCAGCATTTCCAACCGCTCGCACACCACCGCCCGGCCGGAGACAGAGTCCGGTACGTCCATTGAGATGACATGGTTGTCGACGATGTCTGCCAGTTGCTCGAACCACCACAGTGAGATCTCCGTGAGGATCCGGCCCTTGCCGGGGATGGGTGTGGGCAGCACCCAGTCGTAGGCGCTGATGCGGTCCGAGGCGACGAACAGCAGGCGCCCGTCGTCGGCGTACAGGTCACGGACTTTCCCCGAGTAGACGTGCGTCCAGCCCGGTATCGAATCGGCGGTCACCGTCCCACGCTAGTCGGCGCGAGTGCGCGGTCGAGCCGCCGGTTCGGGGTTCGGCCGGTGCCAGTCGCGCGCGAGCCGCAATTTCGGGCATTTCATAACAGATCGGACCCGGACTGTCTGGCCGCAAAGTCGGTCGGCGCTTCACTGTGCAAAATGATCGTGCTCTCCCGCCATCAGCCGTGGGGAACCATCGCTGGTGGGCCACGATCATTTTGCACAGTGACGCGGGCAGCGGGCCTGGAGAGGCTTCATAGCGCTCGCGTCCAGCACCAGAGCAGGGCAGGGTGGTGCCATCGTGAATCCACCACCCCGGCCGCCTGTCCTGGCGGGACTGGCAGCGGGCCTGTGGGCGGCGGCGATCGCCCTCGCCGCCGCCGTCGTCAACGCCTCCGCGGAACCAACGATCGACACGGGCATCTCCGAGCCCATCCACGCCTGGGCGTCGGACAACGCATGGGCCGTGTCGCTGGCGCGCTTCTTCGCCGTCATGGGCAGCGGCGCGGTCCTCTTCCCGATCACGGTGGCCGTGGTCGTCGGACTTGCTGTCCGCAAGCATCCGTGGTGGGCCGGCTGGGTGGCACTTGCGGGCCTCGGGGGGCTGCTCATCTCCGAGACGGTCAAGGATCTCGGTGACCGACAACGGCCGATCTGGCCCGACCCGTTCGAGACCTTGACGAGCGCCTCATTCCCGAGCGGTCACGCGATGGCCGGCATCTACGGCTGGGCGGCGTTCGGGGTGGTTGCGCTGTCGTTGCTGAGCAGGCCCTGGAACCTGATCGCGGCGATGGCTCTCATGGCGTTCGGGGTGTTGATGGGCCCGAGCCGACTGGTGCTGGGCGTGCACTGGCCCACAGACGTGCTGGAAGGCTGGCTGCTCGCCTCAGCATGGGTGCTCACAGTCAGCGCGGCGCTGCTGTGGTGGCGTCAGAGGATCGCACCTGGGGAGTAGACCGCCGCCTGTGGGTACTCCGCAGTGAGCAACTCGACCGCCGACACCACGGTCTGCACCTGCGAGCGCGCGGCGCCGGTGAATTCCAACGGTGATGCCATCAGCGCCGTGAGATCCCGGGCGCTGAGAGGCAGCCTCGGGTCGTCGGCCAACCGCTGCAGCAAGGCGGGATCGGCCCCGGTCTGGCGCATGTCGAGGGCGGCGGCAACCGCGTTCTCCTTGATGACCTCGTGCGCGGTTTCCCGGCCGACTCCGGCACGCACCGAGGCCATGAGGATCTTGGTCGTGGCCAGGAAGGGAAGGTACTTGTCGAGTTCCTTCTGGACCACGGCCTCGAAGACCCCGAACTCGTCGAGCACGGTCAGCATCGTCTCCAACATGCCGTCGAAGGCGAAGAAGGCATCGGGCAGCACGACCCGCCGCACGACCGAGCAGTACACGTCGCCCTCGTTCCACTGCGATCCAGCGAGGTCGGCCGCCATGGTCTGGTAGCCGCGCAGCAAGACCATGAATCCGTTCACCCGCTCGCAGGAGCGCGAGTTCATCTTGTGTGGCATCGCGCTGGATCCGACCTGACCCGCCTGGAATCCTTCGGTCACCAGGTCATGTCCTGCCATCAGCCGGATGGTGGTGGCCAGACTCGAGGGCGCGGCCGCAAGTTGTAGCAAAGTGCTGACCACCTCGTGGTCCAGGGACCTGGGGTAGATCTGCCCCACCGAGGTCAGCACCTGCTCGAAGCCGAGATGCCCGGCCACCCTGCGCTCGAGTTCGGCCAGGGACTCCTCACTGCCCAGCAGGTCCAGCATGTCCTGGGCCGTGCCCACCGGTCCCTTGATCCCCCGCAGCGGATAGTCGTCGATGAGGTGCCGAAGCCGGGTGAACCCGATCAAGAGCTCGTCGGCGGCCGTGGCGAAGCGCTTGCCCATGGTCGTCGTCTGCGCGGCGACGTTGTGGGAGCGGCCAGCGAGGGCCAGATCCGTGTGTTCGGCGGCCAAGATGGCGAGGCGGGCCAGCACGGCGACCACCTTGTCGCGGACCAGCAGCAACGATTGCCGCACCTGCATCTGCTCGACGTTCTCGGTCAGGTCACGGCTGGTCAGACCCTTGTGGATGTGCTCATGGCCGGCCAGCGCGCAGAACTCGTCGATGCGGGCCTTCACGTCGTGGCGGGTCACCCGCTCACGCGCGGCGATGGACTGCAGGTCGACGTCCTCGACCACCGCCCGGTAGTCGTCCAGCACCCCGTCCGGCACGTCTACGCCGAGCTCGGCCTGGGCTGCCAGCACGGCGAGCCACAGACGCCGCTCGGCGACGATCTTGTTGTGCGCCGACCAGATGTGCGACATCTGCGGGGACGCGTAGCGATCGGCCAGGACGTTGGGGATCATGGGCGGGCCTTCCGGGTCACTTGCTGGCCTCCAGGGCGATGTCGGTGCGGTAGTGGCTGCCCGGCAGGTCGATCGTCGCCAGCGTGGCATAGGCCTTCGCGCGGGCTTCGGCGAGCGTTGCACCGGCGGCCACGACGTTGAGCACGCGACCGCCCGATGACACCATGTCGCCGTCCCTCAGGGAGGTCCCGGCATGCAGCACCCCGGGCAGATTCCAGCCGGTGATGACATCGCCGGTGCGCGGCGATTGTGGGTAGCCGGAGGCCGCGAGCACCACGGTGACCGCTGCCCCCTCCCGCCATTGCAGCGGGGGGTGCTCGGCGAGTCCACCGGTGGCGGCTGCGTGCAGCAACCCTGCCAGTGGTGTCTTCAACAGCGCCAGGATGGCCTGGGTCTCGGGGTCTCCGAAACGGGCGTTGAACTCCACTACCCGTGGTCCCCGACTGGTGAGGGCCAGGCCGACGTACAGGACCCCGGTGTAGGGAGTTCCGCGGCGGGCCATCTCCCTGAGCGCAGGCTGCGCAACGTGCTCGATGGTCCAGTCGGCCAGGCCGGGGTCTGCCCACGACAGCGGGGCGTAAGCGCCCATTCCGCCGGTGTTCGGCCCGGTGTCGCCGTCCCCGACCCGCTTGAAGTCCTGGGCGGGCAGCAGCGGGACCACGGTCATGCCGTCGCTGATGCAGAAGACGCTGGCCTCAGGGCCGTCGAGGAACTCCTCGATCACCACCTTTTCGCCTTTGGCCAGGCAGGCCTCAGCGTGTTCGATCGCCAACCCGCGGTCGTCGGTCACGACCACGCCCTTCCCGGCGGCCAGCCCGTCGTCCTTGACCACATAGGGCGGGCCGAACTCATCGAGCGCACCGGCTAGTTCGGAGGCCTGGGCCACGGTCCGGAACCCAGCGGTGGGGATGCCGGCGGCGGCCATGATCTGCTTCGCGAAGTCCTTACTGCCTTCCAGGCGGGCGGCCGCCGCAGTGGGCCCGAATGCCAGCACCCCGAGTTCGTGACACGCATCCACGGCACCGGCCACGAGCGGGACTTCCGGGCCGATGACCACCAGGTCGAAACCACGGCCCAATCGCGCCACCGCCTCCGCGTCGGACACGTCCACCTGCTCGGTCCGGACCACCTGCGCCATCCCCGCGTTGCCGGGGGCGGCCACCACCTGGGTGACCTGAGGGTCCTCGAGCAGGGCATTGACCAGGGCGTGCTCCCGGGCTCCGGAGCCGATCACCAGTACGCGCACGCCTCCCAGCGTATTGCGGCCGGCCGAGGTCGCGAGCACCTCCCGTGCGTGGGCCGGGGAGTCAGTCCACCAGATCGTGGACCACGATCGTCTCGGCACGGTCCTGGCCCACGCCGATCGCCGAGATCCGGCAGTTCGCCTGCTCCTCCAGGAACCGAACGTAGGCCCGGGCGTTGGCGGGGAGGTCGGCGAGCTCGCGCGCCCCGCTGATGTCCTCGGTCCAGCCCGGAAGGTACTCGTAGACCGGCTTCGCGATCGCGAAATCCCGCTGATTCATAGGGATGTCGTCAAAGCGCTGCCCGTCCACTTCGTAGGCGACGCAGACCGGGATCCGATCCCATCCCGTGAGCACGTCGAGTTTGGTCAAGAAGATGTCGGTGAGGCCGTTGATCCGGCCGGCGTTGCGCGCGATCGGTCCGTCGAACCAGCCGCAGCGACGGTCCCGGCCGGTCGTGACGCCGACTTCGCCGCCCACCGAGCGCAGTCGTTCGCCGTCGTCGTCGAACAGTTCGGTCGGGAACGGACCGGCGCCGACCCGCGTGGTGTAGGCCTTCAGGATCCCGAGCACCCGTGAGATGCGGGTCGGCCCGATGCCGCTGCCGGCGCAGGCCCCGCCGGCGGTCGGGTTCGACGAGGTGACGAACGGGTACGTTCCATGATCGACGTCGAGCAGCGTGCCCTGCGAACCCTCAAGGAGGATGTTCTTGCCCTCGTCGAGTGCCATGTTGAGCAGAAACGCGGTGTCCTGCACGTGCGCGGCGAAGAGCGGCGCGTACGACAACAACTGCTCGCACACCAGATCCACATCGATCGCCCGTCGGTTGAAGATCTTGAGCAGGACCTGATTGCGGTGATACAGCGCGCCGGCCACCTTGTCCCGCAGGCTCTCCTCGTCGAACAGGTCCTGCACCCGGATCCCGATCCGCGACACCTTGTCCATATACGTCGGACCGATGCCGCGGCCGGTCGTGCCGATCTTCTTCTTGCCCGCGAACCGCTCGGTCACCTTGTCCAGTTCGACGTGGTACGGGGCGATGATGTGGGCGTTCGAGCTGATCACCAGCCGGTCGGTGCTGATCCCCCGATCCTGCAGCCCCTGCATCTCCCGCTCCAGCACGCTCGGGTCGATGACCACCCCGTTGGCGATCACCGGTACGCAACTCGGTGTCAGGATCCCTGAGGGCAGCAAGTGCAGCGCGTACTTCTCGTCGCCGAGGACGACCGTGTGGCCGGCGTTGTTCCCGCCCTGGTAGCGCACGACGTACGCGACGCGCTCTCCCAGGATGTCCGTGGCCTTGCCCTTGCCCTCGTCGCCCCACTGGGCGCCCACGAGTACGATCGCCGGCATCTTGCCTCCCTCGCTCCGCAGACGAACCTACCGCACGAGTCGGTCCGCTCGGCGCCGGTCACGCGATGGCCACGGCTCCGGATCAGGACCCGCTGCCTGCCGAGGCATCGTGCTGGTAGGCGGCGATCACGTCATCGAAGTCGGTGAATATGCGGTCCTGGGTGAACGCCTCGGTGATCCCGAGGGTGTGCATCGAGGTCACCAGCCAGGGGTCGGCTCCCATGACTCCGAAGTGCGCTTTGCGGGCGTGGACGAAGTCGATCAGGCCGCGCACGCTGATCGCAGCCGAGTAGTCGATGTCCGTGATGCTGGAACAGTCGAGGACCAGCCAGCGCACCGGGTCCGGCGCGGCGTCGAACAAAGCCTCCACCGCATCGACGAAGCGGTTGGAGTTGGCGTAGAACAGTTCCGAGTCGTAACGGAAGACGATCAGCCCCGGCAGAGTCTGCGCCCCCGGCTCGGCGTTCGCGTACACCTGCTCGTCCTTGGACGGCTTGATCACGAACGAGTCCGGTCGGTACTGCCGCTGGATCAGCCAGATGATGGACATGACGATGGCCAGCACGATCCCCTGCTCGACTCCCACCGCGCAGACGACCACGGCGGTGAGAACGGCGATCACGCCCTCGCCGCGGCGCTGCCGCCAGATGCGTCGGAGCCCGAGGTAGTCCACCAGGTCGACGCCGATCAGGAACACTATGGCGCCGAGTACCGCCTTCGGCATATCGGCGAGCAGCGCCGTGAGGAAGAGCACCACCAGCAGCACGACCCCCGACATCGTGATGTTCGCGACCTGCGTGCGTCCCTTCAACTCGTCGAGGATCTGGGTCTTCGTCGGACTGCCGTTGACGACGAACGTCCCGGACAGCCCTGCTGCGAAGCTCGCGCCGGACAGCCCGACGATGTCACGGTTGACGTCGACCTTTTGCCCGTGACGCATCGCGAAGCTGCGTGAGGTCGCTGCGGACTGCGCGATGATGAGCACGAAACAGGAGAACGCGATCCCGACGCAGGCACCCAGCTCGGACAGTTCTATGCCCTGCGGGAGCCCGATCGGCGGGAAGCCGCCTTGGACCGTCCCGACCACGGCAACGCCCCTGGCGGATGCGTCGATCGCCGCTGACACCACGATGGACAGCACCACCGCCACGATCGCACCCGGCACCGCAGGCAGGTACTTCTTGAAACCCAGGATGATCGCCAGGGCGCCCACTGCGAACGCCACGGTCAGCCACTGGATCTCCCCGAGGTTCTCCACGAGGTCGATCTGCTGCTGAAACCAGTTCCCGCTGCCTTTGGGGATCCCCAGCATGTCGGGCAGTTGTCCGGTGAAGACCTGCACCCCGACCCCGGTGAGGAAGCCGACGAGCACCGAGGCACTGAGGAAGTCCCCGAGGAAGCCTAGGCGGAAGACGCGGGCGATGAGCAGCAAACCCCCGCAGAGCAGGGCGGTGAACGAGGCGTACGCCAGCCACTGGGAGGAATACGGGGTGAGACCGGCGACGCCCAACCCGGTGAGACCCGCCGCCAGGATCGCCGCGGTGGCGCTGTCGGCACCGACCACCAGCAATCGGGAGGACCCCAGCAGGGCGAACAACAGCGTCGGGAAGATGACGGTGTAGAGCCCCGTCACGATCGGGGTCTGGGCGATGCTGGTGTAGCCCATCGTCTCCGGAATCGCGACCGCGGCCAGCGTGACACCGGCCACGAGGTCAGTGCGTAACCAGGACTTCTCGTAGCCGCGCAGTGTGGTGGGGACCAGAGAACTCAATTTCACGCGCTGATTCAAGCACCACTACCGCGGACGTCACTCACCCACAGCGGGGGGTCAGCGGCGGCCCTCCGCCACGAAGCGCCGGCCGCTGATGCGCTCGATATCGATGGCCACGTAGTGGTGCTTCGGGTCGAGGTTCCACGGGTAGAGCGGCAGGGTGTCGGCCTTCTCGACCTCCGCGTCGTGGCTGAGCATCTTCGCCATCCCGACCAGAACCACCGACCAGGCTTCGTTCGTCGACTCGTCATAGCCGTCGATCTCGAATGCCACCTCGTGATGGGCGCTGACCGACGCCAGCTTGCTGCCCTCCCCGGTCTTGAAGATGACCTGACCCTCGTGAAGCAGGTAGTTGACCGGGAAGATGTCCGGTTGACCTGCGACCACCACGGCCAGCCGGCCGAGCTGGTTGCCCTCCAGGAGTTCCCAACACTGCTGATCGGTGAGTACGTCCATACCCGCATCGTGCCACGCCGGGCATGGCAATCGGGATCGGATTGCCGGAAACCGTACCCGAGGCGCGCCTCGCAGCGGTGCCGGGCTGCTCCTGGTGCGTTGGGGGCAAGGCGCCGGCCGCCCCTCGCGCGCGGGGCAGAGCCCCCGGCCTTGTTACGAAGTTGCCGGTCCTGACGACGGCTTGCTACGAAGGTGCGGGGTCCGCAGAGCGTGTCGCACGCACCTTAGTGACAAAGCGGCCGGGTGCCAGCAACTTCGTCACAAAGACGGCCACGGGCACAAGCATCCGATCCGCCGGGAGCCACTCACCAGGAACGGCTGACGGCGCGACCCCCGCAGAGAGGATCGCGCCGTCGGCAAAGGCATTGATCAGGTCATCTTGGTGCCCACGGAACGCAGGTCCTCGCAGGCACGCTTGACCCGGTCGGCCATCCCGGCCTCCGCGGCCTTGCCGTAGGCACGGGGGTCGTACTGCTTCTTGTTGCCGACCTCACCGTCCACCTTCAGCACCCCGTCGTAGTTCTTGAACATCCAGTCGGCGATCGGACGGGTGAACGCGTACTGCGTGTCGGTGTCGACGTTCATCTTGACCACGCCGTAGTCGAGCGCCTCCCGGATCTCCTCGAGCAGCGAGCCCGAGCCGCCGTGGAAGACGAGGTCGAAAGGCTTCTCCACGCCGTACTTGGCGCCCACTGCATCCTGCATGTCCTTGAGGATGCTCGGCGTGAGGACCACGTTGCCCGGTTTGTACACGCCGTGCACGTTGCCGAACGTGGCAGCCACCATGTAACGGCCGCGCTCACCCATCCCCAGTTTCTCCGCGGTCGCCAGCCCGTCCTCCGGTGTGGAGAACAGCTTCGCATCATGCTTGGCCTCGATGCCGTCCTCTTCACCGCCGACGACGCCGATCTCCAACTCCATGATGATGTTGGCCTGGTGACACTTGTCGAGCATCTCCTCGGCGATGTCGAGGTTCTCGTCCAGCGGAATCGCGGAACCATCCCACATGTGCGACTGGAACAGGGGCAGTTTGCCGGCCTTGACCCGCTCGATGGAGATGTCGACCAATGGGCGCATGTATCCGTCGAGTTTCTGCAGGGGGCAGTGGTCGGTGTGCAGGGCGACATTCACCGGGTAGTCCTTGGCCACTACAGTGGCGAACTCGGCCAGGGCGACCGCACCGGTGACCATGTCCTTGACCAATTGACCGGAGGCGAACTCGGCGCCACCCCAGGAGAACTGGATGATCCCGTCACTCTCGGCCTCGGCGAAGCCGCGCAGGGCAGCCACGACGGACTGTGACGATGTCACGTTGATGGCGGGGTAGGCGAACTGACCGGCTTTGGCGCGGTCGAGCATTTCGGCGTAAACCTCAGGGGTAGCGATGGGCATGGCCCTACGTTAGCGACTCGCCGACCAGGCGCGCGAGTGGCACTTGGGGACCGGCGGCGGCCGTCGCGGCTCAGGTCGGCAGCATGCGATCCTTGACCCCATGACCGTGGGGCCACACCCTCAGCCATGGCCCGACGATCCGCGCCTGGATCCCGTTCTTCTGGAACACGGGGACACCCGCAATGTCGAGGACCGGTTCCGCTATTGGCGGCGGGAAGCGATCGTCGCGGACCTCGACACCACCCGCCACCCGGTGCATGTCGCAATCGAGAACTTCCAGCACGACTTCAACATCGGTTCGGTGGTGCGTACCGCCAACGCCTTCAATGTCGCCGCAGTCCACATCGTGGGCAAACGACGATGGAACCGGCGCGGTGCGATGGTCACCGATCGCTATCAGCATGTCGAGCACCATGCCGAGCCGTCCGGCTTGCTCGCCCTGAGCCTGCCGGTGATCGGGATCGACAACATCGACGGGTCCAGGCCAATCGAGCGGACCACCCTGCCGCGCGAGTGCATCCTCGTGTTCGGCCAGGAGGGCCCGGGCCTGAGCCCCGCGTCCATCGAGATCTGTCAGCAGGTGCTGCACATCACTCAGTACGGGTCGACGCGCTCGATCAACGCCGGCGCCGCAGCCGCGATCGCGATGTACACCTGGGCGCTGCAGCACGCGTAGGCGACGGTTTCATCCCGCTGAGCGCAGACTGAACAGCGAGGCGCGCACGCGAAGGGCGTCCCGGCGCCTTCTCGTGGAGCCCGCGGTGTCGATCGCGGGGCGGGCCGACCGGGTCATAGGTGTGTCGACGCGGCGGCCACGCGCTCCTGCTGGACGACCCGGGCGGCGTGGACGCCGGAGACCCCCGCGGCTCATGTAGCCGCAGAAGTGGGTCGCGAGGTTAGAGAATGGTCGCGAGGTTAGAGACTGTGCACGAGGTTAGAGAACGCACGTGTGGCTTCTCTAACCTCGTGCACGTTCTCTAACCCGAGCGGTTTCCGCCCGGCATTTCCCCGCCTGAACGGCCGGCCCGCCACGGCAATGGACCACTAACGCGAGCGATTTCCGCCCGGCATTTCCCCGCGTGAACGCCGCGGGGGCCTCACGCGAACCGTTCGGCCGAACCTCAACGTGGCAACCTCTCCGGTCCGCCGGAGGCTGCGGGCAGCGTCAAGGAAGAGGCGCAGGCGGGCCCACGATCGCGAAGGCTAGTTGGCGTCGGGCACGCTCTGGTCGGCGAGGGCGGCGGCTTCCCGCTTGTGCCGCCAGTACTCGAACACGATCGGCAGCACGCTGACCCCGACCACTCCGATCAGGATCAGTTCGATGTGATCCTTCACGAACGGCACATTGCCCAACAGATAGCCGAGCACCGTGACCCCGGCGCCCCACAGGATGCCGCCGATCGTGGAGTACACGATGTAGGTCCGGAAGTTCATCCGGCCCACTCCGGCCATCGCGGTGATAAACGTCCTCACGATCGGTACGAATCGGGCCAGCACCACGGCCCGGGCCCCGTAGCGCTCGAAGAACTGGTGGGTCTTGTCAACGTACTCCTTGCGGAAGAATCGGGAGTCGGGACGGCTGAACAACTTCGGCCCCGCCTTGTAGCCGATCCAGTAGCCCGTCGCATTACCGATGACCGCGGCCAGGGCGAGCAGGGTCGCGGCGACGCCGATGGGGGTGTCGATGAATCCTTGTGCGATGAACAGTCCGGTGATGAACAACAGTGAGTCGCCGGGCAGGAAGAACCCTACGAGGAGCCCGCACTCGGCGAAAATGATGAAGATCACACCGATCAGCGCCAGCGGCCCTAACCAGTTGAGGATGTTCTCCGGGTTCAGGAAATCCAGAAGGGCCAGGCTTTGCGTCATACATACGACGGTACCCCGCGCCACCGCCGCCACCACCGTGTCGTTGATCACTGCGTAGCGTCTGACCACGAAGTTGACCCTCCGGTTCTGGGCCACGGGCAGCCGGGTGAGAACTACGCTTGGCGGCGTGAGCGACACCGAGGCGTTGAAACAGCAGATCCTGGCCAAGGCAGTAGTACACGGGAAGGTGACACTCTCCTCGGGCCGAGAAGCCGACTACTACATCGACCTGCGGCGGGTGACCCTGGATCATGAGGCCGCACCCATCGTCGGCTCGGTGATGCGCGAACTCACCGCGGATCTGCACTTCGAAGCGGTCGGGGGGCTCACCCTGGGCGCCGACCCGGTGGCGACGGCCATGATGCATGCCCACGGGCGGCCGCTCGACGCGTTCGTGGTGCGTAAGGAGGGCAAAGCACACGGCCTGCAGCGCCGGATCGAGGGCCCGGATGTGCAGGGCAGGCATGTGCTCGCCGTCGAGGACACCTCGACCACCGGGTCCAGCGTGCTCGCAGCGGTGGACGCACTGCGAGAGGCCGGCGCCTCGGTCGTGGCGGTGGCCGTGATCGTGGACCGAGGGGCGAAAGATGCCGTTCGTGCGGCTGGTCTGGAGTACCGGGCGGCCTTGAGCCTGCAGGATCTCGGCCTGGCCTGACCCGCGCGGCAATCGCACGTGTCTTCGGCGCGCCCATTTCCGGACCGGCGCGTACCGGGTGACCATGAAGTGTGTCTGATCTGCTGATCGTGCTGCTGCCGCCGCTGCCGGGGGAGCAGTGGTCCCGCCGCGAGACCGCGGCCGAGCTGGCCGCCTACAACTTCCAGATCAAACTCATCAGCGAGTTGCCCGCCGAGACCATCGACGGCGACTTGGACCTCGCGGGCGCATGGGTGGCCCACTGCGCGCTGGAAATGGCGCAGAAGGCCGACCGATCGCCGGCCCTGCTGGTGGCCCAGGGCGGTGCCGGGCGCATGTTGGCGGCGCTCGGCTTCTCCCAGCGCGCCTCCCGGCGGCGGGTGGTCGGTTACGTCGTGGTGGACGGCGAACTGCCGAAGGCCGACGTCCAGGACTGGCCCGACGCACCGGTGACCTACATCGGCGACCGCGAATCGCACCTCGCCGACCTGCGCGGCTGGGAGGTGCTGCCAAACGACGACTTGGGCGCCCGGCTGCGGGAGTTGGCGGCCGCGTCGGTCTGACCAGCCCGGCGCCCCTTTGTTACGAAGGTGCGGGGCCCCGCAGGCGTTCTGTTACGAAGGTGCGGGTTCGACTGCCGTTTCCCCCGCACCTTCGTAACAACACCCCCCCGGGTGGCCGCACCTTCGTAACAGAGCCACCCCTCTACAACGCGTCGATCAACTTCTGCTCGACATCGGGGTCGATTCCATGGACAGCGGCCCGCGAGGACGGCGTCCAGTCCTGACCCTCCCTCTGCAGCCACGTCCACGTGTCGGCGACGGTGTCGTGCAGCGGCCGGGGTTTGAACCCCGCCTCGAAAGCGGCCTCACCGTTGACGGACCACAGACCTGCGTTCTGCGGTGACCGCGGAGCCCATAGCGGCAATCCACGCCACGGTTCCACGCCCGCGTCCAGCAGGCGCTGGTCGTCGACGAAGACCGGAGGACCGCCCGCGACGTCCGCGACGGCGTCGGCAAGATCCCCCCAGGTGTAGTCCCCTGCCCGAGTCACCACGTCGTAGTGACCGGTCCGCCCCGTCTGAGCGCAGGTGAGCATGAAGTCGGCGAGGTCGCGCACGTCCACGTACTGGAACGGTGTCTGCGGGCGCCCCCCCACGACGAAACCACCGCCACGGGCAGCGCGGCGCAGGTAGTCGGGCAGCCGGCCGAGATCCTCATGGGGCCCGAGAACGATCCCGGGCCGGACCACGAGGGTGTTGATCTCGCCGAAGATCGTCTCCACCGCGCGTTCCACCCCGGCCTTGAGCCTGCCGTACAACTGCAGGTCTTCGTTGGGAGCCTCGGTGATACCTGTTTCATAGACCGCTGACGACGCCCCTACCGGCTGCTCAGGCCAGTGGCTGTGAGCAGTCACCGTGGAGACCACCGCGTAACTCGGAGCGGTGTCCTTGAGGATGCGGGCGCTCATCAACGCATGCGATGGCGCGTAGCACGCGGGGTCGATGATGAGATCCGCGCCACCGCGCTCATCGATCAACTTGGCGAGCTGGCGCAGATCGGAGATCATCGTGCGGTCCCCGCGCACCGCGAGCGCTCCGGCGGGCGGCGGGCCGCTGCGCCCCCGGTTGAACACCACCACGTCGTATCCGCGATCGTGCGCCGCCGCGCAGATCGCCCGGCCCACGAAACGGGTACCACCCAGGATCACCAACCGCATCAGGTTCCCTCCTTGACCCGCGAGGAGGCCGCGCGAAGCATCCAGCGCGGCGTGTGCTGGGCGAGGATCGACACGCTCCGATAGCGCAGGCTGGGCACGCTGATCACGCTTCCCCGCTCGCAGTCCTGGATGCCCCGCCGCGCCACCTCACCGGCGTCGAGCCACAGGAAGCCGGGACCGTCCACCTGCATCGCGGCGCGTTCGTGGAATTCCGTGCGGGTGTACCCAGGGCACAACGCGGTGACATGGATCCCGGGTGGGGTCTGCGCGGCCAGGCTCTCGGAGAACACCGTGACCCACGCTTTGGCCGCAGAATACGTTCCGAACGGGACCCAGCCGGCAACGCTGGAGACGTTCAGGATCCGGCCATGACCATTGGCCAGCATCCCCGGCAATGCCGCGTGACTCAAGCGCATCACCGCCGTTACAAGTACGTCCAGCAACGCCTGCTCGTCCTCGATGGACGAGGTGCCGAACGAGTCCGTGATGCCGTACCCGGCGTTGTTGACGAGCCAATCGACGCCGCGGACGGCCTCCTCGACCACGGCCAGTTGCTCCCGGTCGGACAAGTCGGCGACGATCACGCGACACTCACCGAGCTCACCGGCCAACTCCTCCAGGCGCTGCTGGTCGCGTGCGACCAGGATCAGTTCGTGTCCCTGCAGCGCCAGTTCGACGGCGATCTCCCGGCCGATACCGGATGTCGGACCGGTCACCAACGCAACACTCACGGTTGGGAATCTTCCTCCCCTGTTCACCGTCACGCCACCGGAAGCCGACAATCGACGCATGTCTGATCCTCTGGTCTCGCGCATGCGCGCGTACGAGCGCAGCATCTTCGGAGAGCTCTCCGCCATGGCCACCGAACTCCACGCCGTGAACCTCGGCCAAGGCTTCCCCGACACCGGCGGGCCGACGCAGGTGCGTGAGGCCGCTCTGGCCGCCATCGGCTCAGGGCTCGGCGATCAGTACCCGCCCGCACACGGCCTGCCGGATCTGCGTGCGGCGATCAGTGAGCACCAGGCCCGCTTCTACGGACTGTCGGTCGATTCCGGCCTCGGCGTGGTGGTGGCCACAGGTGCCTCGGAGGCGATCGCGGCGGCTGTGCTGGCACTCGTCGAGCCTGGTCAGGAGGTGATGCTGTTCGATCCGTACTTCGACTTGTACGCCGCCGTCATCGCCCTGGCCGGGGCACGCCGGGTCACGGTACCTCTGACAGCCGACGCCCTCCGGCCCGATGTCGCGGCGATGCGCGCAGCCGTGACGCCCGCGACCCGCGTGTTGCTCCTGAACAGCCCGCACAACCCCACGGGTGTGGTCTTCACGCGTGAGGAACTCAGCGAATTGGCGGCGTTCGCGCACGAACACGACCTGCTGGTGATCGCGGATGAGGCCTACGAGCACCTGTGGTTCGACGACAACGACCACGTGCCGATCGCCACCCTGCCCGGGATGTTCGACCGGACGGTGACCATCGGGTCCGGCGGGAAGTCCTTCTCCTTCACCGGCTGGAAGGTCGGGTGGGCGACCGGTCCGCCGGATCTGATCGGCGCGGTGCGGGTCGTGCGTCAACACCTCTCCTACGTCTCAGGGGGGCCTTTCCAGTACGCGATGGCGACGGGCCTGCGACTGCCCGACGACTACTTCGACGCGTTCCGGGCCGACCTCACGGCGAAGCGGGACCGGTTGTGCGAAGGCTTGTCCGATCTGGGCCTGCGGGTGATCCCTCCCCAGGGCACCTACTTCGCGACCACGGATGTGCGCCCGATCGGATTCACGGACGGCGAGGAGTACTGTCGACGACTCCCGCGCGAGGCCGGAGTCGTGGCCATCCCGCAAACCGCGCTCAGCGACCATCCGGGAACCACCGGCCCGTACGTGCGCTGGGCGTTCTGCAAACAACCCGCTGTGCTGGACGAGGCGCTCGTGCGGCTCCAGCGGTGGCTGGGCCACGGTGATGGGTCATTGTGACGAAGGTGCCGGCGCCCTAAGACCCCTGTCACGAAGGTGCGCGGTTTCGACCCGCCGGAACGCCCACCTCCGTCACAATCCGGGCTGGGCCCACGCAACTTCGTCACGAAGCCGGGCCTGGGCCACGGTGACGGGTCATTGTGACGAAGGTGCCGGCGCCCTGAGACCCCTGTCACGAAGGTGCGCGGTTTCACCCCACCGGAACGCCCACCTTCGTCACAATCCGGGCTGGGCCCACGCAACTTCGTCACAGAGCCGGGAGAGCATGAGGATCGCAGGCGATCTCCTCACCGACCCGTCTTGGCGCGACGGTCCAGGGCCCAGACCGCCGATCCGCTCAGGACCACCGCGAAACCTGTGAGGACGGCGAGTTGGGTGGCAACCCCCGCCAGCCCCGCGCCGTCGTTGATGATCTCGTTCCAGGCGTCCATCGCCCACGCCTGGGGGGTCAGGTGACCGATCTTCTGCATCGCGGGGCCGACCACCGACAACGGCCACATACATCCGCCCAGCATCCCCATCACGATCCCGGCGGGCACCGCGATCGCCACCGCCTGGTTCGGGGTCCGGGTCAACGCACCGAGCAGCATCCCGGCCGCCGCCGCAACCACCCCGTAGACCAGGACCAGGGCACCACTGGCCACAGGGTCGCCGAAACTGATCCCGAACCAGGCCACGCCGAGTCCCAGCAGGATCGCCGCCTGCAGCATGGCGATGGCGAACCGGGACAGCCCCAAGCCCGAAATGTACACGCCCAGGCCGTGCGGCGCCGCCAGGGTGCGCGAGAACACCCCGAGCTGCCTGGCCTGCACCAGAGCGCCCGCACCGAGCAGGCCGTTGAGGAACGTGAACAGCATCAGTTGTGACGGAACCGCCGACGCGAAGCGGTTCTCGTCCATCTCGTTGACAGCGCCCAGAGTCCTCGTTGACACCGACACTGCAGGCACCTGTCTGAGCGCCCGGTCCACGGCCGTCTGCGCCTGTGCGGCGGGCACTTGTTCGGACAGCACGTCCACGGCGATGGCGCGGGTGCTCACCTGCGCAGCCGCGGAATTGACTGCTGAGAGCACGGCCCCCGCGACCGTTGATGTCTGCTGGACGTAGATCTCCACGGGGGTCCCGTCGGTGCCCACCCGGACGCCGCCGTCGAGCAGACCCATCCGGATGTCGCGGTACAAATCCCGCTCATCGTCGTACACCGTGATGTCGACTGCCGCTGACGTCTCGAGTTCGGCGATCAAGCTCTGTCCCAGCGCGCCGGGATCGTCGCTGAGCACCCCCACCGGCAACTGCTGTCCGGCCTGGCCGAAGCTCAGTCCGATCAGAAACACCAGGACCACCGGCAAGGCGACGGTGCTGAACATCGCCACCCTGTCCCGGAAGAATCGCACCCACTCGACGCGGGCCGTCGCCAATGCCGGCCTCATGCCAGCACCTTGTTCCGAAGGGCCGCCAGGCCGATAAGCGCGGTACCGATACCCAGGCCCAGCAGCAGCAGGATCTGTGGCAGAACCTCGGCCACGTCGGCTTGCGCCGCCGACAGGTCGACGAACGCACTCAGCGCCAGCCCGTTGGGCGTGAAAGGCCTTATCGAGGCCAGTGCCCCCGAGACGCCGTAGAAGAACGTCCCACCAGCGACCGCGAACAGCAGCGCGATGATCGTGGTCAGGGCGTCGGCCTGGTTCTCCGTGCGGGCCAGACCGGTGATCAGCAGCGAGATGCCGGCGATGGCGGTCACCGCGGCCACGATCACCAGGAAGACCCCCAGCGGGTCACCCCAGGACGCCCCGAACAGAAGCCACGTGATCAGCCAGACCGCTGTCATGCTGCTCACGCCGACGATCATCACCCCGAGTGTCTTGCCGATCAGTACCGAGGCCGGTTGCACGGGTGCCGCCAGTATCCGCGGCAGGGTCCCGTCGGCGCGCTCCGCGATGATCGAGCGCGCGCCGTTGCCAATGATGAAGAACAGGAACAGCATCGCGATACCCGGCGCGAAGTACGCCATCACGGAGAATGTCCCCTCGACCTGGCCCTGTTCGACCGCAATGGGCGGCGGCTCCGAGAGCGCCTTCTGAACAGCGATCCCGACATCCGGCACCGAGGCCGTGGTCCCCGCAGCAGCGGTGACCCTGGCCGTTTGCAGATTCGCCGCCACGCCGGCCGCCACGGACTCGGCCACAGAGGTCGCGAGTGGGTCCGTGGCACTGCCGACGACTTCCAGCGCAGCGGGCGACCCGGACTGGACCGCGGCCTCCAGGCCCGCTGGCAGCACGACCACCGCGTCGTAGATGCCGGCATCGACGGCGGCGTCCACGTCCTGCGGATCGCTCACGGTGGAGAAGGCGATTCCACCGCCACCGGACCCGGTCAGGCCCTGAGTGATCTGTCCCGACGTCTGCGACCCGTCCTCGTCGGCGACCCCCACGGTGACATCGAGCGAGAATCCCGCGCCGAACGCGGCGCCCACGACCAGCGCCATGACGACCGGCGCGAGCAATCCCTGGATGAGGATCGAGCGGTCGCGGACCGATCGTCGCAACCCGTTGTTCGAGATCAACCAGACATCTCGCCACATCAGTCCCGCAGCGCCTTCCCCGTCAGGTCCAGGAAGACCGCCTCAAGGTCGGGCTGGTTGACCTCGATCCCCACCACGTCGATCCCGCAGGCCTGTGCGGACTGCACGGCGGGAGCGATCAGAGCGGCGCCGCGGGCAGCGACGACCGCCAGGCCGGAATCAATATCCTTGACCGCGGTGACCTGCGACAGGCCTGACAACTCGTCGCGCCAGGACTGTATCGTCTGGTGACCCGCGTTGACGCGGAAGCTCACCGTGGTCTGCTCTCCGAGGCGGTTGACCAACTCGTCGCGGGTGCCCTCCGCGATCAGGCGGCCCTGGTCGATGATTCCGATCCGGTCGCACAACCGCTCGGCTTCCTCCATGTAGTGGGTCGTGTAGAGCACGGCCATCCCGGAACCGCCGAGGGCGTCGACCGCCTCGAGGATGCTGTTGCGGCTCTGTGGATCCACCCCGACCGTGGGCTCGTCGAGGATCAGCAGCCTGGGTTCGTGCAGCAATCCGACGGCGATGTTGGCCCGGCGTTTCATTCCGCCGGAGTAGGTGTCGATGTGGTCGTCGGCCCGGTCGCGCAGACCCACGACTTCGAGGACCTGGTCCATGCGCGATCGCAGTTCCGCCCCTGTCAGGTTCTGGAGCCTGCCGAAGAACCGGAGGTTCTCCTTGGCAGACAGATCCGGATACAACGCTATGTCCTGCGGCACCAACCCGATCAGTGTCTTGCGCGCTGGAGTGACCGCTTCGCCGAGCAACGCAACATCCCCCGCGTCCGCGCTCAACAGCCCGGCGATGATGGAGATGGTCGTGGTCTTGCCGGCCCCGTTCGGGCCCAGCAGCCCGTACGTCTGCCCCGCCTCGATGCTGAACGACACCTTGTCCACGGCGGTGTTCTCACCGAAGCGCTTGACGAGGTTCTCGACCTGAAGGACGGATGGGTCCATGCCCTTGAGGCTATCCCGTTCCCGGGGTGGACATCAGTTCCTTCGGATCCGAGCGGCCGTGACCCTGGCCGGCGGTTCCGCCCGAATCCACCGAGGACGTTGCTGCGGCCGGTGTCGGGTTGGTAATGATCGAGATCGCCTAGTTCGCTGGGACTCGTGCAGTTGGGTGGGGCTCGTGCAGTTCGCTGGGACTCGTGCAGTTCGGTGGGGCTCGTCGGACGCTGAACCCCACCGAACTGCACGAACCCCACCGAACAAGCAACCCACACCAGAGGCATCTACGGGAAGCCTCTGGTCTTGCGGTTTGGACGTGTCCAGGACGCCCAATCTTCGACGAACAGAGGCTCTTCGCCTCACCGCACCGACCTACCTGGCAAGATCACCGGTGGATTCCGGGTTCCGGGGTCTCGCCGATCTTCACATCGATGATCAGCGCGCCGGCTCACTACACTGCTGCCTTGACGACATCCGGCGCGGCCTTCGGGATTCTCATGACACATCCGGCGATCGAGCGGGAACTGGCCCTGCTGGATCCCACGACCCGTGCCGACGCGGTAGCGCTCGACGACCTTCTGCACCCCGACTTCGCAGAAGTTGGCGCCTCTGGCCAGGCGTGGACCCGCCAAAGCGTCATCGCCGCGCTGCTTGCGGACCCGGGATGCTCCCAGGCCGTGCGCGAAATGGCCGCCGTGGACCTCGCCGACGGGGTGGCGTTGATCACCTACCAGTTGTTGGGGGTTCGGCGCAGTTCGATATGGGTGCGTGACTCGGGTCAGTGGCGCATCCGCTACCACCAGGGGACACCGTCGACCGCCATGTCCGAAAACCGCTAGCGCAACGACGGCCCGGCAGCAACACTGACGTGTGTGACCGGATTGGATACGGAGGCCTGCTACCGGGCCGTGCGCGGCCGTGACGCCCGCTTCGACGGCTGGTTCTACACAGCGGTGCGAACCACCGGCATCTACTGCCGGCCGAGCTGCCCGGCGATCACCCCGAAGCGGCAGAATGTCGAGTTCTTCCGGACCGCCGCGGCCGCACAGGGTGCCGGCTTCCGCGCCTGCAAGCGGTGCCGGCCCGACGCATCGCCCGGCTCACCGGAATGGGACGCCCGCTCGGACACCGTTGCCCGCGCGATGCGGCTCATCCGTGACGGCCTGGTGGACCGGGAGGGGGTCGCCGGTCTGGCATCGGCGCTCGGCTACACCCAACGACATGTCACCCGGTTGGTGACCCAGGAACTCGGCGCCGGCCCACTGGCCATCGCCCGGGCACATCGGGCGCGCACCGCCCGAACGCTGCTGGAAAGCACCTCCCTGCCCGCCGCCGACATCGCATTCGCCGCCGGGTTCGGCAGCATTCGGCAGTTCAACGACACCGTGCGCGAGGTGTACGCCGCAAGCCCGCGGGAACTGCGCGGGAAGCCGGGCGACGCGGGGAGCATCACGTTGCGCCTGGCCACCCGCCCCCCGTTCGCCGGCGCAACGCTGCTCGACTTCCTGGGCCGACGGGCGATACCCGGCGTCGAGACATGGGAGGGCGGGCGATTCGGGCGGGGACTGCGGTTGCCGCACGCGTCCGGCCACGCGACGGTCACGGCCTTCGGGGACCACTGCCAGGTCCTGCTGCGGGTCGAGGATCTGCGGGATCTGGGCCCGGCGGTGAGCCGGTTGCGGAGAATGCTCGACCTGGACGCTGATCCCGTCGCCATCGCCCAGACACTGGCGGGCACGCTTCCCGTGGACAGGATCCCCGGGCTGCGCAGCCCGGCGGCCTTCGATCCGCAGGAGACGGCGATCCGTGCCGTCCTGGGTCAGCAGGTCAGCGTGGCAGCGGCCCGCACCGCGGCCGGGCGCCTCGCCGGCGGGGGACCGTTGTTCCCGGATGTCGTACAGATAGCCGCCATGGACCTGGAGGACTTTGCGATGCCCAGACGCCGTGCCCGGACCGTGGTGGAACTCGCAAGCCGCCTGTCCGACGGCCGAGTGACCCTGGACCCGGGGGCCGACTGGGACGAGGCACAGCGGCAACTGCTCGACGTCCCAGGGATCGGCCCCTGGACGGCCGCATACATCCGGATGCGCGCGCTCGGCGACCCCGACGTCAGCCTGCCTTCGGACCTCGGCATCGTGCGGGCGGCACAATCGCTCGGCCTCGACCCCGATGACCCGCGCTGGAAGCCCTGGCGCTCGTACGCGATGCACTACCTGTGGAATCTGGAGAGGGACTGACATGACCTATTCCGAATACCAAAGCCCGATCGGGTTGTTGACCCTGGTGGCCACGGACGCCGGCCTGCGGCACGTCAGCTGGCCCGGCCAGAGTCCCGACGACAAGGGCGAACGCCTGCCCGACCACCCCGTGCTCGCGCAGGCGACGACCGAGCTCGACGAGTACTTCGCCGGTCGGCGACGCGCGTTCGACGTGCCCTTGGACCCCGACGGAACCGCGTTCCAGCGTTCGGCCTGGGACGTTTTGCGCACGATCCCCTACGGCCGCACCATCAGCTACGCGGAGCAGGCCCGGCGTCTGGGCGATTCGGCCAAGGCGCGGGCGGTGGGTGCCGCCAACGGCCGGAACCCGATCTCCATCATCGTTCCGTGTCACCGGGTGGTGGGTTCATCGGGCGCCCTCACCGGTTTCGCCGGCGGATTAGGCACGAAGAGCTGGCTGCTCGAGTTCGAACGTGGCGTGGTCGAAGGCGGATCCGGGGACGCCGCCACTACCTGAAAGTTGCGGCGGGCCTCGCCCTGATGTGACGAAGTTGCTGGGCCATTCGCCCTCGTGTCACAAAGGTGCGCGGTCAGGGGCGTCGAAACCGCCCACCTTCGTAGCAGAGCGGGTTTGGGCCCCGCAACTTCGTCACATCGAGCGGTGCTTTTCGCCCAAGGTTGACGTCCACCCCACGAGTACCGTTGACGGGTGAGCGAATCGGGGACGCCGTGCCCTCGCTGCGGGGCGGACCTCGAGGCGGGGGACATGAGCCCCGACGGGATGCTCACATGCCGCTGTGGCCACCGCGTCTACGCGGGATACCTGCGTGAGTTCCAGTACGTGACCGGTCGCCGGCAATGGCTCTGGGACCGTGTGGTCGAACAGGCGGGAGTCCCCGATCCCCGGACCGCCAGGGACTACGGCGTCTGGCCGTCAGCAATGGCCGCCACCCCCGGGAAACCGGCGCGCACCGGTTCGACCCAGGTGCTCCTGGTCTCGCTGGGCGCGGGGTTACTGATGATCGCGGGCATCGTCTTCGTGGCTGTGGCATGGGAGGTCATCGGGCCGCTCGGTCAGATGGCGGCACTTGTGCTGGCGACCCTGCTCGCCGCGGCGGCGGCGATCGGACTGCGGCACCGGGTACCCCGTACCGCGGAGGCGATCGCCGTCGTGGCCGTCGGGATGTTCGTGATACTTGCCGCCGCTGCACCTGCCTTCGAGGTGCTGCCGCCTGCGTGGGGCGACCCCGACAGTTGGTACACGGCGATAATCTGTGCCGTCGTCGTTGCGTGGGGCGTCGGTCTCGGGCGCTGGACCGGCCTGATCACCTGGACGTGGATCGGGTGGGTCGGGATGCCTGTCCTGCTGCAAACCCTGCTCGCACAGACCACCGGCTGGTGGGGATCGGGGCAGTTGTGGCTGACCGTCGCGGGCACCGCCTACCTCGTCCTGTCAGCGGGTCTGGTGACCATCCCGGTGTCGTTCGACCGGGTCCCGAGGATCACCGCGGCCGCGCTCGGCCTGTTCGCAGGGGCGGGCTTCACGTTGGCGCTTCTGGACTACGACCCGCCCATCGGCACCATCGTCGTGGTGGCTGCCGCACTCCTGATCCTCTTGCTGCTTCAGGGGTGGATCGGCGCAAGACCCGTCACGCTGGTCGGTTGGCCCCTGTTCGGATTCTGGCTGGGCCTGGTCTGGTTGCTCCTGCCGTCGTCGACGGTCTTCGCGGCGCTCATCGGCGCGACCGGGGTGGGTCTGCTCTTCGTCGTGCAACGGTGGGGCACAACTCTGGGCGTCCTGTCCGCCGCAACGGTGTGGACGACCTGGATCATCGGCCAGGAGACAGTCCCGGCGATTCTGTTCGCGATCGCGGGCCTGGGCCTTTTCGGCCTTGCACTGCGGCCAGCGGCCGCACCTGTGGCCTGGCTCGGGGCACTGTCGCTGGAAACGGCCCTGCTTCTGCAGATAGGCGACGTGCCCTTCTTCGAAGTGCCGACCCTGAGCCTGGCGGCACTGCTGCTGGCCGCGGGGCTGATGCAGACCCGCGCCGGGGAGCATCGCTCTATCGTCGTCTACGGGCCGGCGCTGACCGCCGCTCTGCTCCCGAGTTCCCTGCTGGTCTGGAACCAGGTCTGGACCCAGCCTTCTCTGATCAGGTTCGGGATCGTCATGGCCGCCGCAGTGGCGGTGCTGCTGGTCGGGGTGCGCGCGCGAATGCTCGGGCTGGTAATCCCGGCCGTGGCCGCGATCGGCCTGGCCGCGACCGCGCAGATCTTCGCAACCCTGGACACCTTGCCGCGCTGGCTCGCCCTGGGCCTCGCGGGCATCGCACTGATCACGGCGGGTGCTCGCATCGAGTGGGTGCGCGGCAAGGGCCGGGAAGCCGACACCTGGCTGCACTCGCTGGGCTGAGGCCAGAACCGGCGTTCCGTTTAGTCATCCATGGCCGTGCCGGCCGCGGCGTTCAGGCGGGAAAATGCCGGGCGAAATCGCTCGCGTTAGAGGTTGTGCACGACGTTAGAGAAGCCACACGTGCGTTCTCTAACCTGGTGCACGTTCTCTAACCTCGCGGCCAACTCCCGCGTGCACGAGCCGTTCTCGGACCAGACCTTTAGTTCCCGTTAGGTCCTGGGGCTCCGGTTAGGCCTTTCGACTCCCAGAAACCCTAACGCGAACCGGCGAGCCGAACGCGAACCCAAAGCCCGAACGCGAACCAGCACCGCTGACAAGCAACGGTGACGTCAACTCACTTCAGTTTGTACTTGCCCACCACACCCGCGTGGTCGGAGTGCCAGTAGCCGTACGACTGCTTGCGCCCGACCACCCAGGTCTTGAGCTTCTTGACCTTCTTCGGCGTGGTGGTGAAGATCTGGTCCACGCGGTGGTCGAACTCGGCCTTGGAACCACCGGTCTTCAGATCGTCGGAACTGGAGATGCAGCAACTCAACGGAGACGTCGTGCCGATGTCCTTGAAGCCCGCCTTGGCCAGCGCCTCGAACGCCTGCTCGTCCCCAGGGACCAAACCCGGCGAGTCGGAGTTGTAGTCGCCCACTGCGATCAGCGGGCCCTTGACCTTGTCCATCGCCTTGGCAAATTCCTTGGCCTGCTTGGCGCGGATGCTGGGCACCTGCGTGCGGTCGTCGAACGCCTCGAGGTGGGTGTTGGCGAACGTGAACCACCTGCCGTTCTTCATCTTCGCGCGTGTCGAAAGCCAGCCCCGCAGCGACGTGACCGTGACGAAGTTGGCCACCTTCACGCTGAAACTGTTCTTCCGCTTGTAGTGCGCGCCTTTGAGGTCCTTGGTCTTGATACCCACGCCCTTGCGCTTGAGGATCGCGTCGCGCATGGTCAGCCGGTAGTTGGCCTCGGCGCCACTGGTGCCGGTCTTGGGATTGCCGTCGGTGTCCGCAGGAGCTTCGAAGTCGAACTCGTTCTGAACAGCGACCACCTCGTACTTGGTCTTGCCCTTGTTGATCTTGTTAAGGAGGATTTTCAGGAAGTCCTGGTACACCGTCTTGGCCACGGGCTTCTGGTTGAAGACGGCGTTGAGGTTGACCGGTCCTTTGCGCCACAGGGCGGCCTCCTGCAGCCCGACCAGATCAGGCTTGCGCTGCTGGATCTCATCGGCGAGACCCTTCGCCCGTTTGGGGAAGTTGGTGGACTCGAGTTGGCGGAAGATCTCGCCGGCCGCGCTTACGAACTCCGCGCCACCGGTCGCCCGCAGGGCAGGGCCGAGGTCGGCACCGAGGAAGATGTTGCGGGTCATGACGGTGACGTCGTCCGAAGCCTGGGCGACTCCCATGCCCGACATGGTGATGGCGCCGGCTGTTGCGGCGATGAGCAGAGTCTTCATGGCCGCACCCTATAGAGCCGCCGGGCCTTGTGGGGCGCCTTGCGCGGATTGACCCGAAGGGCCGAGTTCACTGCCAGACGGCGCCGGCTCGCCGGCCAGTTCAACCCGCAGCCCTCAGACCAGGACCAGACTGTCGTCGATCATGTCCACCGTCGTGGTGTCCCCGTCCCGGACCTCGCCGGCCAGGATCGCCCGCGCCAGTTGGTCGCCGATCTCCTTCTGCACCAGCCGGCGCAGCGGACGGGCCCCGTAGATCGGGTCGAAGCCCTTCTCGGCCAGCCAGACCTTGGCCGCGTCGGTGACCACCAGTGTGATCCGGCGGCCCTGCAACCGCTCAGCCAGCGCCTCGACCTGTAGGTCCACGATCTTCGTGAGCTCGCCGGCGGTCAACGGCGCGAACATCACCACATCATCGAGCCGGTTGAGGAACTCCGGCTTGAAGGACTGCCGGACGACCGCCATCACGGACTCCTGGCGTTGCTCGTACGGGACGGTCTGGTCCACGAGGAACTGAGAACCCATGTTGGACGTCAGCACCAGGATCGCGTTGCGGAAATCCACGGTGCGGCCTTGACCATCGGTGAGGCGGCCGTCATCGAGGACCTGCAGCAGGATGTCGAAGACCTCGGGATGCGCCTTCTCCACCTCGTCGAGCAGAACGAGGCTGTACGGACGCCGGCGCACAGCTTCGGTGAGCTGCCCGCCCTCCTCGTATCCGACATAGCCGGGAGGCGCGCCGACCAGACGCGCCACCGAGTGCTTCTCGGAGTACTCGCTCATGTCGATGCGGATCATGGCCCGCTCGTCGTCGAAGAGGAACTCCGCGAGCGCCTTGGCCAGCTCGGTCTTGCCGACACCTGTGGGGCCGAGGAACAAGAAGGAGCCGGTGGGCCGGTCGGGGTCGGAGATCCCGGCCCGGGTGCGCCGGACCGCGTCCGACACCGCCCGCACTGCCTCGTCCTGTCCGATCACCCGGTGGCCGAGTTCCTCCTCCATGCGGAGCAACTTCTCGGTCTCGCCCTCCATCAGCCGACCGGCCGGGATCCCGGTCCACGCGGCGACCACTTCAGCGACGTCCTCGGCGGTGACCTCCTCGGAGACCATCCCGCCTTCTGGACCGGTCTGGGACTCCAGTTCACGCTCCAGCTCAGGCAGTTCGCCGTACTGGATCCGCGCCGCCTGCTCCAGGTCGCCGTCACGCACTGCCCGATCAGCGACATTGCGAAGTTCGTCGATGCGGATCTTCAGGTCCCCGATCCGGTCGAGGTTGGCCTTCTCCAGATCCCACCGCGAACGCAGTGCGCGCAGTTCCTCCTCGTGGTCGGCGAGGTCGGCGCGCAGCTTCTCGAGCCGCTCGACCGAGGCCGGGTCGGTCTCCTTGACCAGCGCCATCTCCTCCATCCGCATACGGTCCACCTGGCGCTGCAGCTTGTCGATCTCCTCGGGGCTTGAGTCGATCTCCATGCGCAAGCGCGACGCCGCCTCGTCGACGAGGTCGATCGCCTTGTCCGGCAGGAAGCGGGCAGTGATGTACCGGTCTGACAGCGTCGCCGCAGCAACGACCGCGGCGTCGGCGATGGCGACCTTGTGGTGCGCCTCGTACTTCTCCTTGAGCCCACGCAGGATCCCGATCGTCTCCTCGACGCTCGGTTCGCCGACCAGCACCTGCTGGAAGCGGCGCTCGAGGGCGGGATCCTTCTCGATGTGCTCGCGGTACTCGTCCAAAGTGGTCGCCCCGACCATCCGGAGTTCACCGCGCGCCAGCATCGGCTTGAGCATGTTCCCGGCGTCCATGGCCCCCTCGCCGGACGCACCGGCGCCCACGACGGTGTGCAGTTCGTCGATGAAGGTGACGATCTGGCCCTCGGACGAGCTGATCTCCTCAAGCACCGCCTTGAGCCGCTCTTCGAACTCGCCACGGTACTTCGCACCAGCCACCATGCCGGGCAGGTCGAGCGAGATCAGGGCCTTGTCGCGCAAGGAATCCGGCACGTCTCCGGCGACGATGCGCTGGGCCAGGCCCTCGACCACGGCGGTCTTGCCGACGCCGGGCTCGCCGATGAGCACGGGGTTGTTCTTGGTCCGTCGGGACAGCACCTGTACGACCCTGCGGATCTCCGCATCCCGGCCGATGACCGGGTCGATCTTGCCCTCCCGGGCCCGGGCGGTCAGATCGATGCCGTACTTCTCCAAGGCCTGAAAACTGGCCTCCGGGTCCTGGCTGGTGACTCTGCGGTCCCCGGCCACCTGGCTCAACGCGTCGAGCAGTTTCGCGGGTTCGACCGGCAGCAGGTCGGGCTGCTTCTGCGCGATCCCGATCAGGAGGTGCTCGGTGGAGACGTAGGCGTCTGCGCGCTGATCGGCCAACTCCTGGGCTGCCTGCAGGACCGCGTGCATGTTCCGCGACAGTCCGGGCTGGCCCATGGTCGCACCACTGGCGGCGGGGAGCTGGGAGAGGACTCGGCGCACATCCGCGTCCAGCGCTGGTCGGTTGACTCCGACGGTGTCGAGCAGGCTGACGGCGATGCCCTCGCCCTGGGCAAGCAGTGCGTGAAGAAGGTGCGCAGGAGTCACTTCCGAATGCCCGTCGGCTGCGGCTTGCCGAATCGCAGCTCCGAGGGCGTCCTGCGCCTTAGTCGTGAAGTCCATGGTCCAATTCTGTCTTATCCGGCTCGCTGGTGTCAATAACTATGAGTCGATTCATAGCAATGTTGCTGCTGGCCTGACGCGGCGGACTTTGGTCAGATCCGGTCACCAGGTGACGCGATACGACCAAAGTCCCTGCGAGACTGCCACGCGACGATCGTTGCGAAGCGCCGTCCCGCGATTGGCGCGTCACCGTTCCATGACATCGCTACATAATCAGGCCCTGCGGGGCCGCCACACCACCAACGCGGTAGAGCGCTCCTCACGCTCGTAGCGCTCGAGCCGGGCGCGGGTGTCGGCCAGTTGCTCCTCCAGTTCAAGCACCCGCCGGATCCCCTCGAGGTTCAGTCCGTCGGCAGTCAGTTGCTGGACCTTCTCCAGGCGGCGGATGTCCCGAAGACTGTACAAGCGGTACCGTCCCGAACGCTGCGGCGTGACCAGGCCGAGCCGGTCGTACTGCCGCAATGTCTGTGGATGCAGCCCGGAGATCTGCGCCGCGACCGAGATCACATATGCCGGGAAGTTCTCATCCATGACTCATCGCCTTCCGGTACTGCTCGATTGCCTCACGGGCCTGCGCGTTCAGGTCGGCCGGCACCTGCACCGAGACCGAGGCCAACAGGTCTCCCTTGCTGCCATCCTTACGCGGCGCCCCCTCACCACGGATACGGAAGGTGCGGCCGTTGCTGGTACCCGGCGGAAGCTTCAAGGTCTTTGTACCGCCCAATGGCAGCGGCACCTTGACCTGTCCACCGAGCGCCATATCGTCGAATCCAACCGGCACCGAGACGGTGATGTTGTCGTCCTTACGCGTGAATTTCGGGTCCGCGGCGACGTGCACGGTGATCAACAAATCACCGTTGTGCCCACCGCGTTCACCCGGGGCGCCCTTCCCGCGCAGACGCACCTTCTGGCCGTCCTTGACCCCTGCCGGGATCCGCGCATTGACCAGGGTGCTGGATGCCGCTCGCCCCGAGCCGTGACAGCGCGGACACGGGTTGTCCACGATCAGACCGCGGCCACGGCAGTGGGGGCACGGCTCGGCGAACGCGAACCCCCCGGCGTTGCGGGTGACCATCCCGGTCCCTTCGCAATCGGGGCAGACCCGCGGGGTGGTCCCCGACTTCGCGCCGGTTCCGGCGCAATCCGGGCAGGCCTCCTCGCTGGTCAGGCGCATCGAAGTGGTCAGACCCTTCAGCGACTCGGGGAAGGAGATGTTGACGTCTGATTCGACGTCCTGTCCACGGCGTGCCTGCTGCTGCGCGCCACGCCGGTTGAACACCCCGGACAAGGTCTCGCCGAAGTCGCCGGCCGCCCCGCCAGCCCGCCGGAAGATGTCACCAAAGTCGAAGTCGGGCCCGGGTCCGGCAGCACCCGGCATCCTGAACCCGCCGGAGGCCATCATCTGCCGGGCCTCGTCGTACTCGGCACGCTTCTTGGCATCCGACAGCACGTCGTTCGCCTCGGAGACCTCCTTGAACCGGTCCGCCGCCTTGGGGTCGGGATTGGTGTCCGGATGCAACTCGCGCGCGAGTTTGCGATACGCCTTCTTGATGGCAGCGGAGTCGGCGTCCTTGGGGACGCCCAGGACCTTGTAGTAGTCCTTCTCCATGTAGTCCTTCATGCTCATCGGCGCCCCTCCTTTCGATTACTCCTCGACACCGACCCGCGCCGGGCGCAGCACCCGACCGCGGAATGTGTAACCCACCGCGAAGACCACCGACACCTGCGGAACCTCCAGGCCCTCACCCTCGGCGTGGGTCATCGCCTCGTGGACCGTGGGGTCGAACGGATCCCCCACCGCACCGAAGGCTTCGAGGCCGAGTTTGGTCGTCGTGGCCTCCAGTTGCTCTCCGACGCTCTTGAGCGCGCCTTCGAACTCACCGTGCTCCTTGGCCCGGCCGAGGTCGTCGAGCACCGGTAGCAGCTCGTTGACCACCGCGGCCGCCGCGAGGTCGTTGATCGATTGGCGATCCCGGTCCACACGCTTGCGGTAGTTGGCGTATTCGGCCGTCACCCGCTGCAGGTCGGCCGTCAGTTCAGTGACCCGCGCGTCCTCGTCAGCGGGCTGCGGGGGCACTTCCGCGGCCACCCCGGCCGGCTGCTCGCGCACCTGGCCCGTCTCGGGGTCTATGCGGCGCTTGTCCGTGACCCGGACGCCTTCCTCGGCGCCCGGGTCACGGTCGAACTCGCTCACTTCTGCTCGTCCTCGTCGACGATCTCAGCGTCCACGACGTCCTCGTCGCCGGACTGCGGCTGGTCGCCGGAAGCGGCATCTGTCGGGGCGGAAGCCTGCTGCTGGTACAGCGCGGCGCCGAGCGCCTGACTGGCGGTGGCGACCTTCTCCACCGACGTCTTGATGGCGGCCACGTCTGTGCCCTCAAGAGCCTTCTTGAGCTCCGCCAGCGGCTCCTCGACGTTCGCCTTCGCGTCCTCCGGCACCTGGTCGGCGTTGTCGGCCAGGAACTTCTCGGTCTGGTACACGAGCTGCTCGGCGCCGTTGCGGGTCTCCGCCTCCTCCTTGCGCTGACGGTCCTCCTCAGCGTGGGATTCGGCCTCGGCCATCATCCGGTCGATGTCCTCCTTCGGCAGCGCAGAGCCACCGGAGATCGTCATCGACTGCTCCTTGTTGGTGCCCAGGTCCTTGGCCGTGACGTGCACGATGCCGTTGGCGTCGATGTCGAAGGTGACCTCGATCTGTGGCACACCGCGCGGGGCCGGCGGCAATCCCGTGAGCTCGAACGTACCGAGCTTCTTGTTGTACGCGGCCATCTCACGCTCGCCCTGGAACACCTGGATCAGCACTGACGGCTGGTTGTCATCAGCTGTCGTGAACACTTCGGAGCGTTTGGTCGGGATCGTGGTGTTGCGTTCGATCAACTTGGTCATGATCCCGCCCTTGGTCTCGATGCCGAGACTCAGCGGGGTCACGTCGAGCAGCAGGACGTCCTTGACCTCGCCGCGCAGCACACCTGCCTGCAGGGCTGCTCCGACCGCGACCACCTCGTCGGGGTTGACGCCCTTGTTGGGCTCCTTGCCCGCGAGTTCCTTCACCAGGTCGACGACGGCGGGCATACGGGTGGAACCACCCACGAGCACCACGTGGTCGATCTGTGCGGCCGAAACGCCCGCGTCGGACAGCACTTGCTTGAACGGGGTACGGCAGCGCTCGAGCAGATCCGCGGTGAGCTTCTGGAACTGCGCGCGGGTGATGGTCTCGTCCATGAACAGCGGGTTCTTCTCGGCGTCCACCGTGATGTAGGGCAGGTTCACCGAGGTCTGCTGCGAGCTGGACAGTTCGATCTTGGCCTTCTCCGCAGCCTCCCGGATGCGCTGCATCGCCATCTTGTCCTTGGTCAGGTCGATGCCGTGCGCGTTCTTGAACTGCGAGACGAGGTACTCGACGAGCGCCTGGTCCCAGTCGTCACCGCCGAGGTGGTTGTCGCCGTTGGTGGCCTTGACCTCAACCACGCCGTCGGCGATCTCCAGCAGCGAGACGTCGAACGTTCCACCGCCGAGGTCGAAGACCAGGATGGTCTCCTCCTTCTCGACCTTCTCCAAGCCGTAGGCCAGCGCGGCGGCGGTCGGCTCATTGATGATCCGCAGGACGTTCAGACCCGCGATCTCGCCGGCCTCCTTGGTGGCCTGGCGCTGCGAGTCGTTGAAGTATGCGGGAACGGTGATCACCGCATCGGTGACCGCCTCGCCGAGATAGGCCTCCGCGTCGCGCTTGAGTTTCTGCAACACCCGTGCGCTGATCTCCTGCGCGGTGTACTTCTTGCCGTCGATGTCGACACTCCAAGCGGTGCCCATGTGCCGCTTCACCGAGCGGATGGTGCGATCGGAGTTGGTGACGGCCTGCCGTTTGGCGACCTCACCGACAAGGACCTCTCCGTTCTTCGCGAAGGCGACGATGGACGGAGTGGTCCGGGCGCCTTCCGCGTTGGCGATCACGGTGGATTCGCCACCCTCGAGAACCGAGACGACGGAGTTCGTGGTTCCGAGGTCGATGCCTACTGAACGTGACATGTACTTCCTCCAGTTGGGGTTTGCTTCATTACGTCTGAAGACCAGTCTGACTCACTCTACCTGCTTTGTCAATAAGTATGAGCGTATATGACTCAAGGTTTCTCATCAGCAACTCGGAGCTGGTTCCGGGAAACCGACCCGGTCACCGGCCTATGCACGGCCTAGGATTCGGCCATGGTCTTCAAAGCAGTCGGCGACTCCCGGCCCTACCCGGAACACAATCTGAGCCTGACCCAATGGTCGGAGTTGCCCCCGCAGCAAGTCCGTCTCGATGAACTGATCACCACCAAGTCCCAACTCGACCTCCACAGCTTGCTCAGCGAGGACAGCACCTTCTACGGCGACCTGTTCGCCCATGTTGTGCGGTGGGAAGGCAATCTCTACCTCGAGGACGGCCTTCACCGCGCCGTGCGGGCAGCGCTGCAACAGCGACCCCTGCTGCACGCTCGGCTTCTCGACCTGGACTCCCCGATCGGCTGAGGACGGCGGGCCAAAGCCTCCTGTCCGGCCTGTTGGTTGGTGTTCGTGCAGTTCGTTGACGCTCGTCACCCGACGAACATCGACGAACTGCACGAACACCAACGAACGGCCCTCGGCACCGCCTCACAGACACGCCGGGTCGAGGTCCAGCGTCGTCCGGTCCAGTGCTTGCAGGAGATCCAGTTGTGGCCCGGTGCGGGGCAGTTCATAGGTGAAGAAGTACTGGCCGGCGGCACGCTTGCCGTCGTAGAACGGCCCCTGCTTGTCTGCCGCGGCCAGCACCTGTTCCAACCACAGCCACGCGACCACCGCGTGCCCGAACGCCTCGAGGTAGACCGACGCATTGGCCAGCGCCAACCGGGGATCGCCGCTGCGCCACACGCTCAGGGTGACTGCTGCGATCCGGTCGGCCACGGCCTGCAGATCCGCGCCGAAACCCGCCAGTACCGGATCTGCCCCCGCCCGCTCGCAGGTCGCCTGCACCTGCGCCAGCAGTGCCCGCAGTCCCGCCCCCTCGTGCTGGATCACCTTGCGACCCAGCAGATCGAGCCCCTGGATCCCGTGCGTGCCCTCGTGGATGGGGTTGAGCCGGTTGTCGCGGTAGAACTGCTCGACGTCGTAGTCACGGGTGTACCCGTACCCACCGTGCACCTGGATCGCCAGCGAGTTCGCTTCCAGGCACCACTGGGACGGCCAGCTCTTCGCGACCGGCGTGAGCACCTCCAGCAGACTCCCCGCCAGCCGCCGCTGATCGTCGTCCGGCGCGGTCAACTCGTCGTCCAGCAATTTCGCGCAGTACAGGCTCAGCGCCAGCCCGCCTTCGACGTACGCCTTCTGGGCGAGCAGCATCCTGCGGACGTCGGCGTGCTCGATGATCGGGATCTGCGCCGAGCGCGGATCCCGGTCGGTCAGCGGGCGGCCCTGCAACCTCGTCTTCGCGTAGTCCAGTGCGTGCAGATAGCCGGTGTACCCGAGCGCTACGGCACCGACGCCCACACCCACCCGCGCTTCGTTCATCATGTGAAACATGTAGGCCAAGCCCTTGTTCTGCTCACCGATCAGGTACCCCACGGCGCCCGCCGAACCACCCGGGGTGAACCTGCCCTCCCCGAAGTTGAGCAAAGTGTTGGTGGTCCCGCGGTACCCCATCTTGTGGTTGAGTCCGGCGAGGCTCACGTCGTTGCGCTCACCGGTGTCGACCAGGAACTTCGGCACGATGAACAGCGAGACGCCTTTCACCCCCGGCGGTGAGCCCGGCACCCGCGCCAGCACCAGGTGGATGATGTTCGAGGTCAGTTCATGGTCTCCGCCGGAGATCCACATCTTGTTCCCGAACAGCCGGTAGGAGCCGTCGGCCTGCGACTCCGCGCGCACTGCGACGTCGGCCAGCGACGAACCCGCCTGCGGCTCGGACAGACACATGGTCCCGTAGTAGTCGCCCTCCAGCATGGGTCGAACGTACGTATCGATCTGCTCCTGGCTGCCGTGGGCGAGTAGCAGATTGGCGTTGCCTATGGTGAGGAACGGGTAGGCGGCGGTGCTGATGTTGGCGGCCTGGAACCACGCGAAGCACGCCATCGTCACCACCGCCGGCAGCTGCATCCCGCCCACTTCGGCGGGCATCCCCGCCGCCATGAGGCCGGTCTCGTGGAACACGCGCAGCGCGGCAGCCACCTCGGGGTGCATGATCACCTTCTCGCCGTCGAAGACCGGCTCCTCGGAGTCATTGCGCTTGTAGTGCGGCGCGAAGTGCTTCTCGGCCACGGTCGCACTGAGATCGAGCGCGGCGTCGAATGTCTGCTTGGAGTGTTCTGCGAAGCGGGGATTCTGAATCAGCCGCTCGACGTCGAGCCACTCGTAGAGCAAGAACTGCAGGTCACGAGCATTCAGCAGGAGCGACTGTGCCATGCCCACACTCTAGGCAGCGCGGCGATCACCACGGCAGCGTCAACTGCCGACGTACCTCATCGCATTCTGCGTCGCAGCGGGCCTGATCCCATCCGAGTTCCGGCGCGACCACACCGCAGACCGACTCCACCACGTCGTCCCCGGGATATCCGAGGGTGCCCAGGCCGGTGCGCCGCAGGAACACGTCGGCCAGCGTGCGGGCGGACTCATGCCGGGCGCCCACCACAGCCTGGGCAGGTAGTTCGCCGTCGGCGTCCAGCGGTCCTCCCAGCGCCGGGTTCGTACGCGCCAGGTCCAGGACCGCGTCGTGCTCGGTCCCGTGGTGGCGGGCCAGGTAGCGCACGGTCCGCGGGGCGAAGTCCGGGTTGCGCGACAGACTCGCCTCCACGAAGGGATCGATTGGACCGGTGCCACAGGCATGCAACGGGGTGGTCGAGGTGCGGCTGGGCCCAGCAGCCCGGCCCACCTTGCGCGCGATCGGCTTCAGAAGGTCCTGGGCGAAGCCACGGCTGGTCGTGTACTTGCCCCCCGCCGCGGTCAGAAGCCCTGCGATGCCACCCTCGTCAGGATCGGCGTGATCGATGACCTCCGAACCGCGGGAGGCGTTGTACGTGTCCGCTCCGACGTCCTCGGTGAGCGGACGCAGCCCGCCATAGGCATGGATCACGTCCTGCAGGCCCAGTCGCACCGGCAACAGTCCGGCGGCATTGATCGTGGTCAGGAACTCCTCGACACTCTCGCGGGTGAGACGCCATTCCGACACCGGTCCCCTATAGGCCTTCTCGGTCGGTCCGATCATGCTGTGCCCACGCCACGGCGCACAGCTGAAGTGCCCGTGGGGTGTGACGTGCAGGGTCATGACGTCGGTCAACTGCCGCGTAATCAGGTAGATACCCTCCGAGCGCACCGACGGCGCCGGCCCCGCGGTACCGGCCGTGAGGGGAGCTTCCTCGAGCGTGTCGAACGCCCACGGACCGGTTGCGTTGACTACCACCTTCGCCCGGATCTCACGGACTTCTCCGCTGAGGAGATCCCGGACCCGGGCGCCGGTCACTGTCCGGCCCTCGGTGAGCAGTTCCTCGGCCCGGGTGTGATTGGCAACGAGCGCACCGCTGACGGCGGCCGATCGGATGAATGCCAGCGTCAGCCGTTCCGGACTGATCATCAGGCAGTCGTGGTACAGCGCTTCGCCATCACCGGCGCGGCGGTGCCGGGGAATCCGTTTGGCTGGATCGAAGACCCGGTTGCGGTCGAAGGACAGCACGTCGTAGGCGGTCAGTCCGAGCCGGACGACGAGGTCCCCGTCGGGCAGCAGGATCGGATAGACGTCGATGAGATTCGGCGCGATGTTGCTCAGGATTCGGCGTTCGCGCAGCGACTCGCGGACCAACTTGATCTCGAACTGCTTGAGGTAGCGCAGCCCACCGTGGATGAGTTTGCCGGTGGCCGCCGACGTGGCTCCCCCGAAGTCGCGCTCTTCGATGAGAGCCACCCGGAAGCCGCGACTCGCAGCCTCGTATGCCACTGCGGCACCGGTGATACCGCCCCCCACCACGAGGACGTCGACATTGAGATCTGTCTTCGCAGGCTGTTCGACGAACCGGTCGATGGTGAACGGGGCGCTCATTCCTGCTCCCCCAGGGCGTCAGTGAGTTCGCGGCGGAACTTCTCCCGCTCGCTGGCGATGTCCAGTGTGCTCATCCGCAGCACCACCACCGGCACCCGCCAGGCATCGATCTGCTGGGAGGTCATGCCCGTGAGCCGTTGGTACTCGCTCAGGTACGTGGACAAGACGAGGCGGCGCACCAACTGCACCAGGACCCGCTTGAGAAACGGCGTGCCGGGCCACAACTCGGCGTCCCGGATGAGCAGCTTGGTCATGGCTACGTCAGCGGCGGCAGCACCGCGCAGGGCAGTCTGCCAGTCGATGATCGCCAGACCGTCGCCGTGGGCGAACACGTTCTCGGTGTGGAAGTCGAGGTGCAGGATGCAGTCACCGGCCGGCAGAGCCGCGATGAGCTGCTCCGCGCGTTCCCGCTGACCGGGGCGGAGGAACTCTAGCGGTGGCGTTCCGAGCGCGGCGGTCGCCACCTCGCGGATCTCGGGGAACTGGTCGGTGTGCGCCTCGTGCAACTCTGCGTGCAGGCGCGCGAGGTCGCGCGCGCCTGACACCGTCCGCAGCGGGTTGCGCTCGGCCTGCTTGGTCAGGGATTCGCCGTCGACCCGGTCGAAGAGCAGCCCGACGGCGTCGTCGACCTGCACTGTCCCGTGACATCCGATCGGGGTCAGCCCTTGTCGGACGACCTCCTGGCAGGCGGCTGCCTCCACTTGGATCTGACCGGCGTCGTAGTCGGCCGGGAACAGTTTGACCACCATGTCGCGCTCCGGCCAGGCGAATACTTCGGCGCTGCGTCCGATAGCCACCGGTGCACCCAGGTCCGCGCGATGGATGCTCATGACTGCACCCGTTTCGGCGTTCCGTAACCGGAGGCGACCGCCGCTTGGATTACGGCCGCTTGCTGATCGGCGGACAGAACCCGCGGCTCGCCGATCGAGCGTGCCCGCCAGTATAGGGTCGCCGCCCATTCCAGCAGGAGCGCGTTCTCCGCCGCCTGGCGCAGATCGACGCCCAGCGCGACGGTCCCGTGGTTGGCCAGGATGGCGGCCATCTTGCCGTCCAGTGCGTCATGCACCGCGCGTGCCAGTTCCGGGCTTCCGAACACTTCGAAGGGCGCCACTCGGACCGACCCGCCCAACATCAGTTGCTGGTAGTGGACGCAGGGGAGTTCGTCGACGACCAGTGAGATGGCCGTGGCCACCGGGGAGTGGGTGTGGACCACCGCGCCCCCGCGCTCGCGCAGCGCGTCCAGGTGGAGGCCGGCCTCACTCGTGGCAGCGAATTCGCCCTCCAACTGGGATCCGTCGAGGGCCAGGATGCTCACCTGTCCCGGCTCGGCATCGGCCAGGGTGACACCGGTGGCGGTGATCGCCACCTCGTCACCGGTCGGTCCCGGGTAGCGGAGGCTGACATTGCCTGCTGTGCCGATCAGCAGTCCCTCCTGCGCCAAGCGGCGACTGGTGGCGGCCACTGCTTCTTGGGCTCGTTGACGTGCGTTCATACCGCTATGCTGTCACTGTAACCAAACCAAAGTCAATTCAGATTTGAGGAACAGGTGGCAGCACCCCAGCAGCGACCCCCACGCACCCTGGCCGAAGGCACCCTGCGGCGGATGCCCACCCAGGGCCGGGCGCTGGACAAGGTCAATCGCGCCCTCGACGCGGCCGAACGCCTGCTACACCAGGAGGGGGTCGATGCGATCACGATGCCGCGCGTGGCCGAGGAGGCCGGAGTCTCCGTCGGGGCGCTGTACCAGTACCTGCCCGATCGCGAGGCGATCGTCGCCGCGCTGTCCGCGGAGTATCACGCACGGCTCGAAGGACTCATGGACGACATTGTGGCCAGGCACGCCGAACTGGTCACCGACGATCCGGTGTCCTCGGTGATCGGCGCCGTCGCAGAGTTGTACCGCGACCAGAGCGGAACGCGAGCCCTGCGGGCGGGGCTGCAGAGTTCCGCCCAGTCGCAGCTCAGCCGGGCGCACAAACAGCGCATGGTGGCCAAGGTTCGGAGACTGCTGGTGGTCACCGGTGTGCTCCGCGACGGGCAGTCCGAGGCAGTTGCGCGAACGCTGTTCTTCGCTGCAGACGCCTTGATGCACGAGGCCTTCGCGGAAGACGGCGACGGCGACGCGCAGTTGCTCGAGCAGTTGACGCTGATGCTTCGCGCGTACCTGAGCGCTGTTGAAGGCGGCTGAAGGCTCCGGCACTTTCCCCGGAGTCCGCGAGCCCCGGCGGCCACGGTTGTGACGAAGTTGTCGCCCGCCGCCGCGTCGTGTGACGAAGGTGCGCGGTCCGACCGCTCCCGACCACCCACCTTCGTGACAATCCGGGGTTGACCGCCGCAACTTTGTCACACACGCGTTGGCACGGGCGGGCCGCTCGCAACCGGCCGTGATTACGCAGAGTTCGCCGCGGCACGCGCTCAAGTACCGGCGCGCCTCGGCCGGTATCCTTGTCGGCGGTGGCGTGTCCGAGCGGCCAAAGGAGCACGCCTCGAAAGCGTGTGTGGGGGCAACTCCACCGTGGGTTCGAATCCCACCGCCACCGCGTACAGAAGGGGCGCTGCCGGGCATGTCCCGGTGGCGCCTTCCTGTTGTGCGGGCGCGGGCGGCGCACCCGGCGAGCCGCTCCGCGCGACCCCATTTCACCCGACGAGTGGCCACGCCCTGCCCGGCGGGCCTACGGTCGGGACAGGCACCTTGATCAACTGAGAGGGTCAATATGCAGCCCATTAATCCGGCCGACCTGACGTGGCTCAACATGGACCGACCAACCAACCTGATGGTGGTCAACGGCGTGATGTGGTTCAACGAGGAACCCGACTGGGACGCGGTCCGTGCGGTAATCAAGGAACGACTGGTCGATCGCTTCGCGGTCCTGCGCCGAAGGGCAGTCAGAGCCGACGGTGTCTGGATGTGGGAGGACGATCCGGACTTCGACCTCGACCACCACATCCGTCACGACACCTTGGGCGGGTCAGCCGACTTCGAAGATGCTCAGGAGTACGTCTCGGGCCGGATGAGCCAACCGTTGAACCGCGACCACCCCCTCTGGGAGGTCGACATACTCACCGGCCTGAGAGGCAGGAAGGGTCAGCCCAAAGCGTTGCTCATGTCCCGGTTCCATCACGCAGTGGCCGATGGGATCCGCATCGTGCAGCTGCTCCTGAGCCTGTGTGACGTCACAGAGGACGCGACGCCCGCGCAGGTCGGTCGCGGGCCGTCCGACCAGGGCACGGTCGGCAAAGCACTCGGCATGTCGAAAAAGCTGGCCGGCGACGTTGTCGACATCGTCGGGGGGGTGGGCACGACTGCGGTGGGCGCGCCGTCGCGCATCCTCAGTCTCGGGCGCGGCGCCTTCGAGGACGGCCTCGACCTCAGCCTCACCCCGACGAGACTGACGGATGCTCTCACCGGGATCACGTCCGACGACAACCTGCTGGCGAACACCCTCCGGTCGACCAGTCGGCTGGCCTTGAGCGGGCGACGGCCGGACCTGACCGGTGAGGGGCCGGTGGGTGTGGAGAAGCGCGTGAGTTGGGTGACCGGTCTGGAGGTGGCGGTTATCAAGGAGGTCGGCAGAGTCCATAAGGCCACCGTCAACGACATTCTGGTCGCCCTGGTGTCCCGGGGTCTGACCCAGTACGTCCAGGAGCAGGATCGGCGCGTGGTCGATGCGAGTTGGCTGATACCAATCTCGCTCAAGCCCATGGACATGAACCTGCCGCCCGAACTGGGCAACCACTTCGCCATGGTCGTGTTCCCGATGCCGCTGGGGATCGAGGACTGGGACGAGTTGATGACGGAAGTGCGCTCGCGGATGGCCCGTATCAAGAACAGCCCCGAGGCCATGATGGTGTACGGGGTGCAACGGGCCATCGCGGAAGCCCCGCAGACCGTGGGCGTGGGCCTCACGGAGTTCGTCGCGAACAAGACACTCGGGGTGCTCACCAACGTCCCTGGCCCCCGCAGCCCGGTGTACCTGGCCGGAACGCAGGTCGCGGGCATCCTCGGGTGGGTACCCTCGGCCGCCGATCAGCCGATGGGCATCTGCATCTTCAGCTACAACGGCTCGGTGAGCATGGGCATAGCCGCCGACGCCCAGGTCATGCCTGATCCAGGTCGGCTCGCCGACCTGATCCGCGAGGAGTACGACGAGTTGGTGAGCAGTTCGCTGCCTTCCGACTGACGCGCGCCACACGTCACCGGCTGCCCGGAACCCGGGACGGACACCCCCGGCTCTGACTCTATATATCGTTAACTATAGAGTGGCCGGAGCGGCGGATGAACGACGTGGACAACGTCGTCCGCCGACGCGCTGCCGATCGGAGAAAGAAGACACCCTCATGAACACCTACGACTACATCATCGTCGGATCCGGCTCCGCCGGCTGCGTCCTGGCCGGACGGCTGTCCGAGGACCCGGACGTCTCGGTCTGCCTGCTCGAAGCAGGTGGATCGGATCGCAAACTGAGCGTGAAGATCCCGGCGGCCTTTCCCAAGATGTTCAAGACCGATCAGGACTGGGGCTACTTCTCCGACCCGGAGCCGGGTCTGATGGGTCGCCGCCTCTACATGCCGCGCGGCAAGATGATCGGCGGCAGCTCCTCCATGAACGCCATGCTGTACGTGCGCGGCAACCGAGCGGACTTCGACGGCTGGGCCAAGGGCGGTGCCGAAGGCTGGTCCTACGACGAGGTCCTGCCGTACTTCCGTATGTCGGAGGACTTTGCCCGTGGCGCCGACGAATATCGCGGGACCGGCGGCCCCCTGCACGTCAACGACCACCGCAGCCGGACGGCGATCACCGAGTTCATGGTGCAGGCTGCCCAGGAGGCCGGATTCCCCTTCAACCCCGACTACAACGGCGCCGAGCAGGAGGGTGTCTCGTACCTGCAGGTCAACCAGCGCAACGGCAGTCGCTGGTCCGCCGCGGACGCCTGGCTCAGGCCGGCCCGTAAGCGCGAGAACTTGACGGTGAAGAGCGGGGCCCGCGCTTTGCAGGTCCTCGTGGAGAACGGCCGGGCAACGGGTGTTCGCATCGCGACCAAGGACGGCGAATCCGTGGTGCGGGCCTCCCGCGAAGTGATTCTTTCGACAGGCGCCATCGGGACACCCCAGCTGCTCATGCTTTCGGGGATCGGCCCGGCCGACCACGTGCACAGCCAGGGCATCGATGTGGTCGTCGACAACCCCCATGTGGGTGAGCACCTGCAGGACCACCCGTTCTACCTGCTCAACTGGGAGACCACCGCCCGGGGCACCCTCGCGGAGGCGGAGAAGCCCAAGCAGTTGGTCAACTACTTCCTGCGTGGCCGCGGTCTGCTGACGTCCACAGTGGCGGAGGGCACGGCATTCTTCCGGAGCAACGACAGGTTGTCGGCACCGGACCTTCAGTACCACTTCGGGGCCGCGTACTTCCACAACCACGGGTTCGACACCTACGACAAGCCGGCCTTCGCCATCGCTCCGACACTGGTGGCACCGCAGAGTCGTGGCAGGATCCGGCTGCGTTCGGCCAACCCGCTGGACGATCCCAGCATCGTGGGCAACCACCTCACCGAACAAGCCGACGTCGACGCCATGCTCGCCGGCGTGGAGCGTGCCCGCGAGTTCGTCAAGCAGCCCTCACTGCGCGCGTACACCGTCGCCGAGATCAACCCTGGCCCGAACGTGGCGTCTGCAGCCGACATTGAGGCGGATCTGCGCCGGGACACCGAGTTGATCTACCACCCGACGAGCACCGCCCGGATGGGCGCTGAAGGGGACGCGGTGGTCGACCCACAGTTGCGCGTCTACGGGGTTGAGGGTCTGCGGGTCGTGGACGCCTCGGTCTTCCCCACGATCACGCGGGGCAACACGAACGCGGCGACTTACATGGTGGCCGAGAGGGCGGCCGAGCTCATCCGGCACGGTTGATCCGCACAGGCTCGGGTTCGGGGTGACATCGGGACCGGGAAGGAGTGGCATGGGGACCGATTCCGCAGTGGAACCTGCCAGCGACGAGCGGATTCTGCGTGCGACCATCGATGCTCTGACCCGGATGGATCCGAGCGCGGTGACCATACAGCGCATCTGCCAGGAGGCGTCGGTGACCGCACCCACGCTGTACTACCACTTCGGAAACAAGGACGGCCTGGTCGCCGCCGCGATCGAGCGTCTCGTCTCCGACTGGGTCGACCTGCTGGATCGCCAGATCTCCCGGGAAGGCTCGTTGGAGCAAGCACTGGAACAGGCGGTGCAGGGCTGGGAGTCGATGATCCGGGCGCCGGATCGCCCATTGGCGGTGTTCGTGTGGCTCACGCTGCTGACCGCCGGCACCCCGGTGGAATCCCGCGACGCGCTCATCCGCGCACGTGACCGAAGCCGGGATCTGGTCGGCGAAGCGCTGCGCTCCTATGTGACAGACGCGCACACCCGCGAGATCCTTGCAGGAATGGTGCTCGACGCCGTCGTCGCTGCCGCTATCGAGTACCAACTCGACCAAGACGTTGCGGGGCTGCGGATGCGCCTCACGTCGATGACACGGACGGTGCAGGTGGTCGTCGGGACTGTGACTGGATCGGACGGTTGAATCCTGCCGTCCCGTAACTCTCGGAGAGGTAGGCGGGCCGGGAGGAATCATGGCCGGACCGGTTGGGCACCCAGCCCAAGGCGTGAAGGTACCCGCGCGGAACCATCACGGGCTCCAGTCGCGACAACCCACCGTCCTCAGTGAACGCTTAGCGCCTCAGCCTTCGGGTAGCACATCTTGGGTCCGTGCAGAATGCCGGCGCTGCCGGATCCCAGCGTTCCCCGGCAGGAGCATCCGCGTTCGGAGTCGATCGTCCACCGAAGCAACTTCGCGAAGAACAGACCGCATGTCAGGGCGTAGGCCGCCAGGAAGACCATCAGAACGACCATGGCGCACTCCTACTCCGGTATTGACCACAGCGTGCGTCAGTTTCAGCCGTCCCGCAAGCCCGGTCTGCGGGAATGCGGTCCTATGCGGCGCGCTACCGGCCCTCCATGCGCAGACGCAGCGTCTCGTAGATCGGAGGTCCCTTGACCGCTGTTGCGACGAGTACCGCACAGGCGGCGGCCAGGATCATCGGCACCAGCAACGCGGTCGTCGCGGCCATCTCGACGATCAGGACCACTCCTGTGAACGGTGCTCTCACTACTGCGGCGAAGAACGTCGACATCCCCACGATCGCGAACGCGGTCACCGACAACCCGGCGGCAGGGACGACGACATTGACGAGGTTGGCGAGCAGCGCGCCGATCGCAGCGCCGACGAGCAGCAGAGGCGCGAAGAGCCCACCCGGGGTACCGACCGAGTAGGAGATCGGACCGAGCAGCCACCGGACCACCACGACAACTAGCAGTGCGGCGATCGACACCCGTCCCAGCAGGACCTCTTCGTTGAGAGCGTCCCCACCACCGACCAGCGAAGGAGCGATGAAGCCCAGCAGGCCCACCAGGGCACCGACGGCCGCGGCCTTGACCTCCACCCTTGCGCCGCGCACCGCATCGAACAGATCAAGGGTCAACAGGATCAACTTGTTGTAGGCCGGACCCAGCAGCCCCAGAAGCAGGCCCATCCCGGCGAACAGGAACAACTTCCAGGGCTCCTGAGTAGGCGCGGTAAGGAACGGGAAGACCGGCTGTCGGCCAACGATCATCTGCGCCACGGCGACAGCCGTACCCGTGCCCAGGAACGTGGCGACCAGCAGCCGGGTGCGGAATGCCCGGGCTACCTCCTCGAAAACGAACAGGGCACCCCCGATGGGGGCGCTGAAAGCGACACCGAGGCCGGCCCCGGCCAGCGACGCCGCGACGGTCCGGGTGTCATGGGCGTCGAGTTTGGCGCGGCGCGACATCTCGCCGCCGATGGAGGCTCCCATCTGAACCGTGGGCCCCTCCCGCCCGAGCGCCAATCCGGACCCGATCGCGAGCGCCCCACCGATGAACTTGGCGGGCAGGACCCACAGCGAGGCGACGGGGACCTCTGAGCGCATGTTCGCCTCAACCCGCTGCACGCCACTGCCCGAAGCCTCGGGCACGAAGCGGACGATCAACCGTGCAATCGCCACCGCCACCGCCGCCAGCACGACCGGTACGATCCATCGCAACCCCGGCACCGACCTGGCCCACTGCACCAGGTCGGTGCGCAGCGCGTCGGCTTCCACCAGCGAGAGTCTGAACAGCCCCCCGACTGCGCCGGTGATGGCACCGCCGACGACCGCCAGCAGGCCGAGTCGCCACAATCCGGTGGGCCGGCTGTCATCCGGCGGCGGCGCATCCGAGGGCCAGGCTCGATCGCGGTCCTTCGGCTCGAAACTGCCGCCAGCGGGCGTGTTCACGTTGGCAGGCTATTGGTCGGACCGGGTCTGTTGCGTAGAGATGCCCACTGAGAAGGGACACGCAATGTTGCGGGCAGGTGGTCGGACCGACCGCCAGCGTGTCCCGGCGGCATCACTGTGCCGCTGCGGTATCTTCCAACCGACAGTGCGGACGGATGTCCGCCGAAAGGAGAACCTCATGTCTTTTGGCCAAGCCGTTTCCAGCGGCTTCTCTAATTATGCGACCTTCAGCGGACGGTCGTCACGCAGCGCGTACTGGTACTGGGTTCTGTTCACCTTCCTCGTGTACGTCGTTGCCGCCATCATCGACAGCGTCGCGGGCCTGGGCATCAGCGATCAGAACGTCGGATGGGTCTCCCTGGTCGCGTCTCTGGCGCTTCTGATCCCGTCACTGGCCGTGTTGTTCCGGCGGCTGCACGACACCGGCCGCTCCGGCTGGTGGTGGCTGCTGAGCCTGGTCTGCGGCATCGGCGCGATCATTGTGTTCATCTTCTGCCTGTTCGACAGCACACCCGGTGACAACCAGTACGGTCCCAACCCCAAGGGCGCATAGCCTCACAACCGATCCAGAAGGCCGTCCCGATCCACCGGGGCGGCCTTCTGCTGAGTGATCCGGGCCGCGGTGTAACGAAGTTGCGGGGGCCGGACCCGGTTTGTGACGAAGGTGCGCGGTCCGCCATTCTCAAACCGCTCACCTTCGTAGCAAACGAGGAGTTGGGCCAGCACCTTCGTCACAATCGCGGCCGCCGACGGGTGTCCAGGTCAGTCGAACGACCGCGCGGAGACCACGATCGCGATCGCCGCCAACACGAGCACCCCGAAGCCGACCCGCAACGACGAGAACTCGCCGATGACCCCAACCAGGGGTGCCCCGATGACGAATCCGATGTAGTTGCCGACGTTGACCCGGGCCACGGCGATACCGGTGTTGCCGGGGTCGTGGTGCGAGGCCGCCACGAAAGCCAGCGGCAGCACCGGGCTGATACCCAGACCGACGATCGCGAACCCGGCGATCGCGATCACTGCCGTCGGTGCCAACGCCACCACGAGCAGCCCCGCCGCCGCGATCAGCCCGCCCACGGTGATGAGCCACTGGGAACCCCGTCGCCCGACGATCCGGTCGGCGAACACCCGACCGACGAGCATGAACAACGCGTACGCGGCATAGGCCAGGGCGGCCACCGATTCGGTCGCCCCGAGGATGTCGGTGAGGTCCAGCGCCGACCAGTTGGAGACCGACGAGTCGATGACGAAGGCGCACACGACCGCGAAACCGAACACGAGCAACGGCCGCCAGGGAACGGCCGCCGAGGCGGCAAGCGGATCCGGTGCCGCCTCATTGGCCGCCTCGTTGCTGACGAAGCGGGTGGAGGCGACAAGGCCCACCGGTATGAGAACCAAGGCGATGATCGCGAAGAATCCCAGCAACGACAAAGACGTCGCAGCGGCGAGCGAGGCGGCCACGGCGCCGAGGATCGTCGCAAGGCTCCACCACGCATGGAACGAGGCCATGACACTGCGCTTGAGCATCTCCTGCACGCCGATACCCTGCATGTTCATCGTGGCGTCCACGGATCCGAGACCGAAACCGACCAGAGCCAGCGACGCCAGCAGTCCGGGGAACGAACCCGCCGTGACGGAGGCCCCCACCAGCACCAGAGACGACGCCACGAGCACCGCACATACCCGCAGCACCATGGCGCTGTGGAACCGGACCGCCAGCAGGCCGGCCACGACGCTGCCCACGCCCGCGACGATCGGCACGGCCGCGAGGATGGCCGCCAAGCCGCCCTCGGAGAAGTTGAACCGGTCCTGGATCGCCGGGATCCGGGTCACCAGCGATGCGAACGCGAAGCCCTGGCAGAAGAACGCCGTGCTCACTGCCACTCGATTGACGTTCATCTGAGCTCCTTGAAGAATTCGGCGACGAGTTCTGAGCATTCCTGCTCGCGCACACCGCCGACCACCTCGACCGTGTGGTTGAGGCGCGGATCACGCACGACGTCCCACAGTCCTCCGACCGCGCCCGCCTTGTCGTCGTACGCGCCGAAGACCAGTCGTGCCACCCGGGCCAGCACCAAGGCCCCGGCACACATGGTGCAGGGTTCCAGCGTCACTGCCAGCGTGCACCCGGTCAGCCGCCAGTCGTCAAGGCGCGCTCCGGCCTCCCGCAGCGCAAGGATCTCGGCGTGCGCGGTCGGGTCGCTGTCGGCTTCGCGTCGATTGACCCCCCTGCCGACGACTTCCCCGCCGGGACTCACCACCACCGCCGCGATCGGCATCTCCAGACCCGGCTGCCGGGCAAGGTCCAGCGCCGATCCGAGGGCGGCGTCGGGACTCACGAGGTGACGATGCCGAACAACCGGTCCCCGGCGTCTCCCAGCCCGGGAACTATGAAGCCGTGCTCGTTGAGCCGTTCGTCGACGGCAGCCGTGACGAGGGTGACGTCCATACCGTCCACCTCCTTGTCGAGCCGTTCGATGCCTTCGGGAGCAGCCAGCAAAGTGACGATGGTGATGTCCTTGGCCCCGCGCGACCACAGGACGTGTAGTGCGTCGACCAGGCTGCCGCCGGTGGCCAGCATCGGGTCGACGACGTAGACCTGCCGCCCGGTCATGTCGGCAGGCATCCGGTCGGCGTAGATCGTTGGTTTCAGGGTGCGTTCGTCGCGGATCATCCCGAGGAACCCCACCTCGGCATTGGGCAGCAGCCGGACCATGCCGTCGAGCATCCCCAGGCCGGCCCGCAGGATGGGGATCAGGATCGGGGGCGGGGTGGCCATCGCAACGCCGACCGCGCTCGTCAACGGGGTCTGGACCTCGATCGGAACCACTCGGATCCGACGGGTCGCTTCGTAGGCCAGTAGTGTGACCAACTCGTCGGCCAGCCGCCGGAAGGTGGGGCTGTCGGTCGACTCGTCGCGCAGTGTTGTGACCTTCTGTGCGATCAGCGGGTGATCCGCAACGATCGTGTGCATAGCCGCATCGTGGCACAGTCAGGGCTCACGCCAACCGGAACTGACCGAAGAACTCCCACATCAGAGTCGAGGCATCCAGTCCCGGCTCCGTCGGCCACACATGCTTACCTCCCCGGATCCGGTAGAACTGAACCCTGGTCGCCCCCGTGCACTGGTCCCAGTCCCGAAGGGTGACCCCCGGTGCGGCCACACTGCGCACGTACCGTCGGCAGCCGTCGCGGGCCGCCCACTCACGCATGGTCGCCTCCGCGGGTGGCGCGGTGGCCGACGAGGCGGTCAGGCCCCCGGTGAAAGGGACCACCTGGTCGGCCGTCCCGTGGAAGGCGATGATCGGCGCCGGGTCGGAGTCCGGGCAGTTCGGCAGGAAGATCTCGAAGCCCACGCCACCGAAGGCCGCGAACCGCCGTGGTTGTGCGCAAGCCTGCGAAAGGGCCATGGCTGAGCCCATAGACATCCCCGAGGCATAAGTGCGGGTCGGGTCGTCGCAGGTCAGGTTGTCGAGGATGTGATCGGTGAACCGGGTGTCGGACCCCCGGAAGTCCCACTTGCCGCCCAGCGCCTGCGGCGCGACCACGATGAATCCCTCCCGGTCGGCGACGTCGGTGAGACCGGCCATCTGCAGCTGGCTCATGGCCGTCTGCAGGCGCCCGTGGTAACTGACCACGGTCGGGGCGGGCGTTCTGGCCGATTCGGGGACGTACACCTGGTAGGGACGGTTGTCGACATGCCCGGTGTGCAGTCCCGGAGCGCAGTCGGGCGTGCTGGTCCCGACCGTTGGCGCAGCGGCCGAGAGTGCCACCACGAGCAGCAGTGACAGCAGGGCCAGACCAAGGCGGCGCACGGTTCAAGTGTGCAACGGGTGCGGGCGGTTCGGGTTCAGCCCACGGAGGTCTGAGGGCCGAACCGGAACCATGAGACCGAGTCCGAAGACGGCAGCCGCAGGAGTTGGCCGCGAGGTTAGAGAATGGCCGCGAGGTTAGAGAATGGTCGCGAGGTTAGAGATTGTGCACGAGGTTAGTGAACGCACGTGTGGCTGCTCTAACCTCGTGCACAATCTCTAACCCGAGCGGTTTCCGCCCGGCATTTCCCCGCCTGAACGGCGGCCGGCCACGACCATGCACTCTCTAACGCGAGCGATTTCGCGCGGCAGTCTCCCGCCCAAACGCCGCGGATCACTGACGGGCACAGCGCAGCTAGCCGGAACGCAGACTCCAGGCCCGGCGGCCGTCGACTGTCCGGTGAACACGCACCCGGACTCCTCGGCGACCAAGTAACCATTGCCTCGCATCGGGCGCGTCCACCAATCCCGCACGCGCGCAACCCAACCCGCGATCCGGTATGTCAGACCCACCAGATAGGTTCAGTACGGATCGGCGGCATCAGGAGGGTGAGTCGTGCGTATCGGTGTCCCCAAGGAGTCCAAACCCGGCGAGCGCCGGGTGGCAGCCACTCCCAAGACGGTTGAGCAGATTCTCAAGCTGGGCTACTCGGTCGCGATCGAGTCGGGCGCAGGCAACGGGGCGTCCTTCGACGACGCGGCTTTCGCAGCAGCAGGCGCCGAGGTCGTCGGGAATGAGGTATGGGACGCCGATGTCATTCTGAAGATCAACGCGCCGAACGCGGACGAGGTGGCGCGCTTGCACGCCGGTCAGACGCTGGTCAGCCTGCTGGCTCCGGCGATCGACCCCGACTTGGTCGCCGCGCTGTCCGCACGGGGGGTCACGGCCCTGGCGATGGATGCGGTGCCGCGGATCTCACGCGCGCAGTCCCTGGACGTCCTGTCCTCCATGGCCAACATCGGCGGCTACCGGGCGGTCATCGAAGCCGCCAACGAATTCGGGTCCCTGTTCACAGGACAGGTGACCGCCGCTGGCAAGGTTCCGCCCGCCAAGGTGCTGGTGGTCGGAGCTGGGGTGGCCGGCCTGGCCGCGATCGGCACGGCGAGCAGCCTCGGCGCCATCGTGCGCTCGTTCGACGCCAGGTCCGAGGTCGCCGAGCAGGTCGAGTCCATGGGTGCGGACTTCCTGCGGATCGAGGTCGAGGACACCGGGCCGAGCGCGACCGGCTACGCCAAGGAGATGGGCGAGGACTTCAACCGCAAGGCCGCCGAACTCTACGCCGAGCAGGCCAAGGACGTCGACATCGTCATCACCACTGCCTTGATCCCCGGCAAGCCCGCACCCCGCCTGTTCACCGAGGAGATGGTCGCCTCGATGAAGCCGGGCAGCGTGGTCGTGGACATGGCCGCCGCCAACGGGGGCAACGTCGCGGGGTCGCGGCCCGACGAGCGGGTCGTCACCGACAACGGTGTGGTGATCCTCGGCTACACGGACCTGCCCGGCCGCCTGCCCACCCAGGCCTCGCAGTTGTTCGGAACCAACCTCGTCAACCTGCTCAAACTCACCACCCCGGGCAAGGACGGTGAGTTCGTCCTCGACCTCGACGACGTCGTGCAGCGCGGCATGACGGTGGTGGAGAACGGCGAGGTGCTCTGGCCGCCGCCCCCGGTCCAGGTCTCCGCCGCCCCCGTGGCCGCCGCCGCCCCACCGCCGGAACCGGCCCCGCCGAAGCCACCGATGAGCAGCAGCAAGCGGCTCGGGCTCATCGGTGCCGCTGCAGCGGTGTTCCTGCTCGTGTCGTCGGTCTCGCCCGAACCCTTCCTCAGCCACTTCATGGTGTTCGCGCTGTCGGTGGTCATCGGGTTCTACGTGATCGGCAATGTCCACCACGCTCTGCACACCCCGCTGATGTCGGTGACGAACGCGATCAGCGGCATCATCCTGGTCGGAGCCCTGCTGCAGGTGGGTCACGACGACTTATGGGTCTCGATCCTCGCGTTCATCGCGATTCTGGTGGCCAGCATCAACGTGTTCGGTGGCTTCACCGTCACGGCGCGAATGCTCGAGATGTTCAAGCGTGAGGACGCGGTCCGATGACGATCTCACTCACGCTGGTCCAGGGCGCCTACATCGTCGCCGCTCTGCTGTTCATCCTCGCCCTCGCCGGACTGTCGCGTCACGAGAGCGCCCGCATGGGCAACCGCTACGGCATCCTCGGTATGGCGATCGCCCTGGTGATCACGATCATCGCGGCGACCGCCGGCGTCAATGCGACGCTCGACGTCAACGACACGTCTGGCAGCGGCTGGACGGGGCTCGGCCTGATCATCGCCGCGATGGCGATCGGTGCCGCGATCGGGATCTGGCGCGCCCGCAGGGTCGAGATGACCGGGATGCCGGAACTGATCGCGATGCTGCACAGTTTCGTCGGTCTGGCGGCGGTCCTGGTGGGCTGGAACTCCTCCTACGAGACAGGCGTCCTCTATCCGGGGATCCACGACGTCGAGGTCTTCGTCGGGGTCTTCATCGGAGCGGTGACCTTCACCGGGTCGATCGTCGCGTTCCTGAAACTCTCCGCCCGGATCAAGTCTGCGCCGATGATGCTCCCGGCCCACAACGCGGTCAATCTAGGGATCATCGTGGCCTTCTTCGCCATGACGGTCGGGTATGTGATGGTGCCCCGGGACGACATGGTGCTACGGCAGTCGCTGCTCGGTGTGATGACCGTGCTCGCGCTGTTCCTGGGCTGGCACCTGGTGGCCTCCATCGGCGGCGGGGACATGCCGGTGGTCGTGTCGATGCTGAACAGCTATTCCGGATGGGCGGCGGCCGCGGCAGGCTTCCTGCTGAACAACGACCTGCTGATCATCACCGGCGCCCTGGTCGGATCGTCTGGTGCCTACCTGTCCTACATCATGTGCGAGGCGATGAACCGGTCGTTCATCTCGGTGATCTCCGGCGGTTTCGGCGTCGAGGCCGGCACGGTGTCCTCCGACGTCGACTACGGCGAGCACAGGGAGATCAACGCCGAGGGTGCTGCCGAACTGCTCACTGAGGCGCACTCGGTGGTCATCACCCCCGGCTACGGCATGGCGGTCGCGCAGGCCCAATACCCGGTGGCCGAGCTCACACGACTGCTGCGCGACAAAGGCGTCGACGTGCGGTTCGGCATCCACCCTGTCGCCGGGCGGCTGCCCGGGCACATGAACGTGTTGCTGGCCGAAGCGAAGGTGCCTTACGACATCGTCCTGGAGATGGACGAGATCAACGAGGATCTCGCCGACACCGACGTGGTCCTCGTGATCGGGGCCAACGACACGGTCAACCCCGCGGCCATCGACGAACCGGGCAGCCCGATCGCCGGCATGCCGGTGCTGACCGTCTGGGATGCCAAGAACGTGATCGTCTTCAAGCGTTCGATGGCAACGGGTTACGCCGGCGTGCAGAACCCGCTGTTCTTTAAGGAGAACACCCAGATGCTCTTCGGCGACGCCAAGGACCGGGTCGAGGACATCATCAAGGCGCTGTAGACCGGTGGCCGCGTCGCCTCAGCCGATCAATCCCAGCAAGGGCGCGATCAGGACCTTGATGATCATGGCAATCGGGTAGACCAACGCGTAGCCCAGACTCACCCGCGCGTCCGCTTCGGTCCGGTCGTTGGCGAACGCGAGGACTGCCGGCTGAGTCTGGGCACCTGCGATCGCGCCGGCCAGCACCGGTCCGCTGACACCTCCCGAGCGGGGACCCAGGTAACGCAGCATGACCGCCGCGGTGGTGGTGATCAGCACGCCCACCACGAACAACCGCGGCCCGACGTCGGTCTTCAGCGCCTCCACCAACGCCGCCCCTGAACTCGAGCCGGCGTACGCGAGGAACGCGAGCATGCCGAACTGTCCCAGCGCGTTCGACGTGGGATACGGCACCGACCACAGGATCGGCCCTGTCCGGTGCAGCCGGCCGAGGATCAGACCCCCTACCAGCGCCCCGCCGGCGATGCCCAGGGAGAGCACCCCGCCGCCTGGCAGCGGGATCTCGATCAGACCGATCGCCAGACCGATCACGATCCCGAGTGTCAGTCCCAGGGGGTTCAGGCCACTTGCCCCGTGCTCGCTGTCCCCGAAGAACTCGCTGACGTCCGCCATGCGCGACTTCGGTGCCGTCACCCGGATCCGGTCGCCGACGTGGATGATCAGGTCGTCGGTGGCCAGCAGGTCGATGTCGCCGCGGCGCACCCGAGTGGCTGTGGCGCCGAAACGCCCGAGCAGGTCCAGTTCCGCCAAGGGCCTGCCGGCCACCTCGCGGTTTGACACGGCCATCCGCCGGAAGTCGAATTCCTTGCGATCGAGTTCCAGGTGCAGTGTGGAGACATGGCCCAACCGGGCAGCGACCTCGGTGACCACAGCCGCCGGGCCGATCACTGAGACGATGTCCCCGGGAACCGGCGTGAAGGCATCAGTCGCGATCGCCACCTGCCGGTTGTGACGAACCCGGGAGAAGCGGATCCGGTCGTCGTATTCGGTGATCAGGTGCCGCAGATCCGGCAGCCCGTCCGTTTCCACCCGCACGCTGGCCAGGGTCAGTTCTGGTGCAGGTTGCGGCACGGCGGAGACCTTCGGTTCGGTCCTGCCCTTGAGCGCTGAACCGGCCGCGACGATCATCGCCACAACGCCGAACACATACGTGACGGAGTACCCCACGGTCGGGTCAGCTGAATCCAACTGCTCCGTGGCCGCCGCCAGAGCGGGCGTGTTGGTCAGGGCCCCGGTGTAGGCCCCCGCGACCAGATCCGGATTAAGGCCGGCCAAATGCCCGCCCACAACGGCCACCCCAGCAGCAAGAAGCAGCGTGACCGTGACCAGGACAACCGCCCTTCCTCCGGTTCGCAAGGACGAGAAGAAGGACGGCCCACTGTCGACTCCGATGCAATAGGCGAACAGCACCAGGCCGATCTGGCCGAGGATCGGCGGCAGCGCCAGTCGTTCGTCGAAGGCGGAGATGGCGAGCGCGGCGAACAGAACCGCGGCCGGGCCGATGAGCACCCCCCGGATCCGCAGGGCACCGAACACTGAGCCGACTGCGAGGTACACGAAGAAGAGCACGACGGTGTGCTCGACCAGGAGATCCACGATCACTTGCAGAGGTTACTGCGGATCGTGCCTGCGAGTCCTACCCGGCACTGACCGCTGCTTTACCTTCCCCTTACACGCGGCGCCGACGCTGTAACTGTCAAACAAGAAGGAGAGCATCATGAGGTCCGCAACGAAGACCACCGGAATCCTGTTGTCAGCCGCCCTGGTGTCCGGCGCCGCCGCAACACCCGCACTCGCCGCCCAGGGCCCGAACAACAACGGGCGCACCCCGAGCGCGAGTTGCCCGCAGGACGGGAGCGGGGCGAACGCCAAGAAGAACACCCGGAAGAAGCAGCGCAAGAACGCAAAGAAGAACGCCGCGAAGCTCGCCGCGAAGAAGTCGGGCACTCTCACCGCCGACCAGAAGGCCGATCTCAAGGCCATGGCCGAAGAGGAGAAGCTGGCTCACGACGTGTACGTGACGCTCGCAGCCAGTTACCCCGACGTCGTGCAGTTCACGCGCATTCCCAACGCTGAGAGCCGCCACCTCGCCGCCATCCAGCGGATGCTGACGAAGTACGGCCTCACCGACCCGACCGAGGGCATGGGCGTCGGCAAGTTCAAGACAGGCGAGACGCAGGAACTGTTCAACGAACTCGTCGCCAGTGCGACGACGCAGCAGGCAGCCCTCGATGTGGGAGTGACCATCGAGACCCAGGACATCAAGGACCTCAAGGCGGCCAAGGTCGGCCTCAAGGCGCCCGATGTCCGGTTCGTCTACAACCGTCTGCTGCAGGGCAGCTACAACCACCTGCGTGCCTTCGGGGGGTGAGGTTGGATAGGCGACCACTCCGGCAGGCTCTGGACCACCGCGTCTGCAGTGGCCTGCCGGGGTGGCTGGCCGCGGCCTTCAGGCGAGAAGATGCCGGGCTGTGATCGCTCGCGTTAGTCCTCCATGGCCGCGGCGTTCAGGCCGGAGAATGCCCGGTGGAGATCGCTCGCGTTAGTGAACGTGCACCAGGTTAGAGAAGCCACACGTGCATTCGCTAACCTCGTGCACGACCTCTAACCTCGCGACCATTCTCTAACCTCGCTGCCAACTCCTGCCGCTACCGAGTACGCGAGCCGTTTCCGGACTAGCCTGTCGGGGTGCGCCCGCTGACCATCGACCAGGCACGACGGGTCGCGATCCGGGCTCAACGCCTCGACCGGCGCCGATCCACGGCGCCGCTGAGTCTGTTGCGTCGACTCGGAGCAGTCCAGATCGACAGCGTCAACGTCGTCGCCCGGGCGCACTACCTGCCCTTCTACTCCCGCTCGACCGCAGACCGGGCCAGTGTCGACGCCCTGTTCGACAGCCGGCGCACGACCGAGTACTGGGCCCACGAAGCCAGCCTGTTGTCCATTGAGGATCGCGGCCTGTTCGCCTGGCGGATGCGCGGTTGGCGCGATCACGCCTGGGGCAATGCCTTGCGGGTGGCTGAGGACTACCCCGGGCTTCTGGAGACGGTCTTGGAGGAGGTGGCCGCGGAACCAGGTACCGCCCGCCAGATCGAGTCACGACTGGAGACCGACCACCCGCGGGACCGGTCGGACTGGGGCTGGAACTGGTCGGCTGTCAAGCGCATGTGTGAAGCGCTGTTCTGGGCCGGACGGCTGTCCACCACCGGGCGCAACGCGCAGTTCGAGCGGATCTACACACTTGGCGGAGTCCCCGAGATCGATGACGCGGCGGCCGCTCGCGAACTCGTGCGGCGAACGGTGCGTGCCTGCGGCGTGGCCAACCGCAGAACCATCCGCGACTACTTCCGTCTGTCCCCGGCGATCGCCGATCTCGGTATTCGGGAAGCCCTGGCGAGCGGCACCATCCGTGAGGTCGCCGTCGATGGCAGACCCTGGCTGGCGACTGCGGACCTGGTGGTCCCGCGCAGCGTGGGGGGAACGACGCTATTGGCCCCGTTCGATCCCCTGTTGTGGGACCGGGAGCGGGTCGAGCACCTGTTCGGCTTCCGCTACCGGATCGAGATCTACACCCCGCAGCCGATGCGCGTGTACGGGTATTACGTGCTCCCGTTCCTGCTCGGCGGTCATCTCCGGGCGCGGGTGGACCTGAAGGCCGATCGCAAGGCGGGCCGGCTCCTCGTCCGGGGGGCGTTTGGCCCGGCCGCCGCCGGCACGCCGCTGGCCAGGGAGCTGCAGCGCCTTGCCGGGTGGCTGGGACTGACCAGCGTGACCGTTGCGGACCACGGCGACCTGTCCGCCGGGTTGTGGCGCGCCCTGTAGACCGGCGCTTTCTGCGCGCCTATCAAATCCGGCGTGCGAGCCTGGATCTCCTGCGCAATCCCCTTGGCCCACACGGGGAAGTTGGTTGCAGGCGCTTCCTTCACGGCCTTGACGGTGAGTTCGGCGACTTGGCTCATGTTGGTGCTCGCGAACAGGGGGGCGCAGTCCGCCACGGAGGTAGAGCTTGCGGGTCATCACGGTGACGGTATCGGGCTGGGTAACTGCGGCACCGACGACGGTCAGGACCCCCCCCCGTGATCAGTGCGACAAGCATGCGCTTCCTCCCTGCAAGATACGTGCGCGGGATCGCGATGGAATCGCGATCAAATCACGATCGGACACCACCGTCACCGCGCGGACTCCAGGTCCGAATTGGGGCGTTGCTAGCATCTGGGGGTGACCGAGCCGGCCGTGTCTCCTGACGCCGGATCCGTGGGCACCCCGGTACGGCGGCACCCGGACAGCGCACCCGCCGCGCAGCCGGAGAGGAGGTCCAGCCATGAACGGTGCATGCCCCCCGCCTGAACAGTTCGTCGACCTTCTGGCCTGCCCGGTCTGTCACAGTGAGCTGCGGTACGCTCCTGCGCCCGCCGGGGACGGACCGGGGACCTACGGGATCCTGACGTGCGGGAACCACAGCTTCCCCTACCTCGACGGCGTCGCCGTGTTGACCGGGGGAACCATCGACGTGCATGTGCAGATTGGCGACAGCCTGATTCAGCGCGGCCCGGACGTCCGAGAGGTGGTCGCCAGGATCCGTGCCGGGCGAGGTGCGGACGCCTTGGCTGACTTGCTGACCCCCCCAGCCCCGCCACCGGCCTGGGTCGCACGACTGCCCGGCGGCCGCCGCTTCCACCGCCGCAGTGGTGCGCGCGAACGCTTCCGGCGCCGGCGGCGTGCCACGACTGCCCGTCTGATGGTGCGCGAGGACAGCACGGCGCAGGACTGGTTCGAGTGGTTCTACCGGGAATCCGACGACGACACCGAGCTCTTCAACCACTTCCTCTGCAGATTCGGGCAGCCCCGCGACCTCGCCAACCTGGAACTGACCCGGGTCCTGCCCGACGGCGACGACCCCGTTCTGGACCTCGCAGCGGGATTCGGGCACCTGGCCCACCAACTGCGGTCGGAACGCTCGTCCCGACCGGTCGTCTGCCTGGATCGCAACCTTTTCCAGTTGTGGGCGGCGAAACGATTCGTCGCACCCGGTGCATGGTTCGTGTGCAGCGACGCCGACGCCGCGTTGCCCCTGGCTTCCGACGGGTTCGCCGGCGCCCTGTGCGGGGACGCATTCCACCTCCTGCACCACAAGAATGCAGCGGTGACCGAGTTGCTGAGGTGCGCCCCGGACGGCCCGATCGTTCTGGCCCGGGTGGGCAACGTCCTAGTGGAGCCGCGGGAGGGAGAGGAGTTGACGCCTCAGGGGTACTTCGATCTCGCGGACGGCGAGTCCGTGCGGATAGTCGACGAGGACACCCTGGTCGACTGGTATCTGCGGGGCATCGGCCCGCAATTCGCTGCGCCGGCCGACGTGCATTCCCTGGCCGGGCAGAAATGGCTGTCCCTGGTGATCGGCGCGCGTGCCGCACGGGACCACCCACCGCACGACGGCATGCTCCACGCCCGCGGGGACCTGTCGGTCAACCCGCTCTATCGCGACAGCGGTGAGGGCCGCGTAGTCTTCGAGTTTCCCAGCCCCTGGTTCCGCTTCGAGAACAAACGGATGGCAGAGTACTGTGCCCGCGAGGCGGAACTGCCGCCGGGCACCGGTGACATCGTGGTGGACGTCGGCGTCAGGGAAGGCCTTGCCAGATCGTTCGTGCTGCTCAGCCTGCCGCAGCGCTACCTGCGCGGACAGCGACGGTGCGTCGCGGCCCCCTAGTGCGGCTCATCACGATCCGGGGTGTAGGCGGGGTCTGAATCCGCCGGTTTCTAGCAGGTAGCGGGCGATGTTGTTGGTGAGGTTCCGGAAGCCGAGGGCGGAGCCGCGTAGGTGTTCGAGTCGGCCGTCGATCGCCTCGGTGGGCCCGTTGGATGTGCCGGGGCGGGCGAAGTAGGCCAGCACATCAGCGGCTCTTCGTTTCAGTGTTGTCCCAAGGTGATGATCTCTGTGAGCGCGGTCGGGACGCCGGTGCTGAGCGCGTCGATCAGCTGTTGCATGAGTTGACGACCGACCTGGGGGTCGGGTTCGCGGTAGGCGGCAATCATCCGCTGGTAGACGCCCCAGGCTGCTTCGACTTCCACGTGATCGTCGGTGGCGGACAGGGCCTGCAGGCGCTTGCTTTGGCTGTCTGTGAGCAGCCCCGTACCGGTCAGCAGCGTGCGTCGGCAGCGGAACAGCGGATCCTTGGCCCGGCCACGACGCCCGTGGAGTTCTTGCTGGATGCGTCGCCGGCAGCGATCCAGTGCATCGCCTGCAATGCGCACGACGTGGAAGGGGTCCATGACCGCGACCGCGTCGGGCAGCTCTTCCTGGGTGGCCGTTTTGAATCCGGTGAACCCATCCATCGCGACCACCTCGACGTTGTCGCGCCACGCCTGGGGGTGGTCGGCCAGCCACTGTTTGAACGCCTTCTTGGAACGGCCTTCGACCATGTCCAGCAGGCGGGCAGGCCCAGTGCCGTCACGGATGCCGGTCACGTCGATGATCACCGTGACGTACTTGTCGCCGCGCCGGGTGTGACGCCAGACGTGCTCATCGACGCCGATGGCGGCGACCCCGTCGAATCGCGTCTGGTCATCGATCAGAACCCGGCGACCTTCGGCCAACACAGCGTCGTTGGCGGTGTTCCACGACACCCCAGCCCTTCAGCGACCCTGGCGACGGTGAGGTGCTGGACCATCAGAGCGGTCAGCGCCCACCGCAGCCCGCGACGCGACAGTTTCGCGCGCGGTTCGGCGGCCTGGCTGGTGTCTTGGCGCCACACATGCCCGCAGTCGCCGCACCGGTAGCGGCGAACCGTGACCTCCAACGTCGTGGGCCGCGACCCCACCGGCTCATGCGCCAACCGTCGGACCACACTGTCACGAACCGTCCCCTGGCAGCCGTAGCGTCGACACCAGCGGTCCGGTTGCGCGACCCGGCACGCCAGCACCGCCCGCCGGGGTTCCAGGCGCTGACCAGTCACCTCCAACCCGAGCTCATCAAGGCGGCAGAACGTGGTCAGGTCAGGGCAACCGAAGGTACCGTCAGGCATGTCGAGGCCTTCCAGATGGTCAGTGTCAGAACTCCCATCCTCGGGGAGGCCTCGACCCCTTCCTGGTGACCGACGCGCACCACCCGACTACACCCTCATCTGTGATGAGCCCCTAGTGCGCCATCACCTTGGGGCGCCGGCCACGTGCGATGTCGGTCAGCGCCCTGACCCTCACCTGGCGGGCACGACGCTTCTCTGCGGCCAGAACATTGGATTCCGGCACGAGCAGGCGCAGTCCCCGGGGGTGGATGCGGAAGTGCAATGGCGTGGCAAGGTCGAGTGCCTCGCCGTCGACCCCGGCCAGAGCACGTCCGGATCTGGATCTGACCTCGAAGTCCGTCGCCTCGAACGAGAACAGGTTCGGATCGGTCTTGCCCAGGCCGACGATCCCCCGGGTCACAAGGCCGGCGGCCTCGGCACCGGTTGCGGCATTGATCGCGAACACCCCGATCCGGCCGCTGTCCAGCGAGCGGCGCTGGGAGAAGTCGAGGGACGGACCGAGCACGTAAGGATTGTTGGAGACCATAATCAGGAAGGCGCCATCGACCTCACGCCCGTCGGCAGTAGTGAACTGTAGATCGAACGGCTCTGCCTGTTGGCCCAGCAGTTCCGGCAGTTTCGCTTCAGTCGTCTGCTTCTTCGCATCGCGGTACTCGTCGTCCTGCACGATGGTCGCGTACACCCCGAGCGACACGTTGTTCACGAACAGTCGATCCCCCACGGTCGCGTAGTCCACTCGCCGTTCCACGCCGTCGCGCAGTGCGATCATGCCCTTGCGCGGATCGTCCCGGTCCAGACCGAGGTCCAGTGCGAAATGGTTGCGAGTCCCGGCACTGATGCACACGAAGGGCACGCCGTGCTCGATCGCGATCGAAGCCACCAGCGCCTGGGACCCATCACCGCCGGCCATCCCCAGACAGTCGGCACCACCTGCGATCGCGTCGCGCGCCAGCTGGGCCAGATCCAGCCCGGGCTGCAAGAGCACCGCCTCGACACCCATCTCGGCGGCGATCTCGAGCAGGCCGAATTCCTCGACCTTCCCGCCCCCCGACCTCGGGTTGCAGATCAGGACCGGCCTCCTGGGCTTGACGTGGCCCGACCGCAGTCCATCGATGTCGTGCAGGTCACGCACCAGGGCGGCACGCGCGGCGCCGACAGCCAGCGTCGCGGCCGCCAGTACCACCAGCAGCCGCCACAAGCCACCGTCACTGTCGGCGAAAGCCCGCAATACCGACCAGACAATCACCAGCACTCCGGCAGCGACGCCCATGCCGCCGATGACACGCCGCGGGTACTGCTCGGTGGCCAGCCACCAGCCGCCGGCCCCGACCACTGCCAGCCCGAGCGTGCCACCGATCAACAGAATCGGCTCGCTGACCAGGAACACGACCACCAGCACCACGGACAATGCCATCGCCACCAGCGAGACCACTGCCCATATCCGCCGCCGAACCGATGGTGGCTCGACCTCCGCCCGACCGTTCAATCCGCCTCCTTGTCCGCGCCGACCCTCCATCATCGGCGTACGGGCCCCGACATGCCATCACCCAGCGTGGGTAGTCGCGCCGTCGGCTGAACCTGGACTGGAGAGCATACGCCTCGTATGGTTGCGGGATGAAACTGCGCAGCCTAGCCATCGCCGTCGGAATCCTCGGCCTGCTCGGTGCCACCGCGCCGGCGAGTGCCCAGCCGGCCTCGTCCCAGCTCAGTTCCAACTCCTGCTCGAAACTCCTGAAGAAGGCGAAGAAGGCCAAGAAGTCGGGCAAAGCCGGGAAGTCCAAGCGTCTCCAGAAGCGGTACAGGACCTGCAAGAAGACGCTCAAACACGAACGGACCGTGACCAAGGCCATCTCCGGGTACACGTTCACCGGCACCCGCGGTGATGGGCGGCGCATGAACCTGACCTTCTGCCCCGACGGCAAGTGGATAAGTTACGAAACAAACATCAGGTACGCCAACCGGGGAACCTCATGGTACGTCCGTCACGTCGCGTACTCCAGCAGCACGAAGTGGGTCACACAGGTGGGCGAGAACAAGGACCGCTATGACGGCGGCTTCGGGATCGGCCTCGCCCGCGACGGCGACTCGTTCCAGGTGGGCATCGCGTCCTTCGACACCGTGACCGACCTGGGACCTGCTACCCGCACCTCCGGCGCCGACATGTGCGCGACGTTGTAGGACCGGATCGCGGAAGTCCCTTTGTGACCAAGCGTCGCCCGGACACGGCTTGTGACGAAGGTGCACGGACACCGACCCGGTTTGTCACGGAAGTGCTGGGTCCACCCCGCGTGTCGTGCGCGCCATCGTGACGAGGCCCGGTTGACCACCCGCATTTTCGTCACAACAAGCGCGGCCGGACCGACCGCGGCCGCTACAGGTCGACCCCGGTGAGCACCAGCACCCGGTCATGGGTGAGGTCGGTCATCGCCGCTTGCAAGCCCTCCCGCCCGAGACCCGAGGACTTGACGCCGCCGTAGGGCATCTGGTCGGCGCGGAACGACGGGACGTCGCCGATGACGACGCCTCCGACCAGCAGTTCCCGATGAGCTCGGAATGCCACCTGCAGATCGTGCGTGAACAGCCCGGCCTGCAGCCCGAACCGGGAGTCGTTGACCGCGGCCAGCGCTCCGTCGACACCTGCCACCGGCGCGATAGTCATGACCGGGCCGAAGACCTCTTCGCAAGACACCTTCGCCTCGTGCGCAACGCCGGCCAGCAGGGTGGGTGTGATCGTCGTGCCCTCCCGGGTACCACCGGCGAGCACCTGCGCGCCAGAGGCCACCGCGTCGTCGATCCAGGAGCCGATCCGCTCGGCGGCCGCCTCGTTGATGACCGGACCGACCACCACGTCGGCGTCCGACGGTGAGCCCGTCTTCAGGGTGTTCAGCTTGTCCACTAGCATCGGCACGAACCGTTCGTAGAGCGACTCGTCGACCAGAACCCGTTGCACGGAGATGCAGGACTGACCCGCCTGATAATTGCCGAAGGTCGCGATCCGGGTCGCCGCCCAATCGAGATCGGCGTCGCTGGACCAGTCCGGCAGCACGGCAGCGGCCGCGTTTCCACCGAGTTCCAGGATCACGTGCTTGGCCGGTTGACTGGCTTGGATCTGATACCCGACGGTCTCCGAACCGGTGAACGAGACGACCGGCAGCCGGGGGTCGGCGACCAGTGCCGCTGTCTGTTCATTGGCCAGGGGCAGCACCGACCACATCCCCGCCGGCAGGTCCGTTTCCGCCAGGATCTCGCCGAGCAGCAATGCGGTCAAAGGCGTGGCTGGTGCCGGCTTGACGATGATCGGGGCGCCCACCGCCAGGGCCGGCGCGAGCTTGTGGGCGACGAGGTTGAGCGGAAAGTTGAACGGGGCTATCCCCAGTACCGGCCCGTTGGGGAACCGCCGGATTAATGCCATCCGGCCGGCTGCCGACGCATCGGTGTCCAGTCGCTGGAGTTCGCCGGACCATCGCCGGGCCTCCTCCGCGGCCCATCGGAACGTGGAGGCGCCGCGGTTGGCTTCCGCACGCGACCACATCAGCGGCTTGCCGTTCTCTGCGGTGATGAGTTGGGCCACTTCGTCAGCGCGGGCGGTGAGCTGGGCGGAGACGTGCATGAGTGCATCAGCGCGCTCGGCCGCCGTGGTTGCCAGCGCCTCGGGTTGCACGGCGACCGCCGCGGCCACGGCTTCCTCAACGTCCACGGGCGTTGGTTCTGCGTGGCGATCGACCACGTGCCCGTCGTAGGGGTTGTGCACCTCGTGAACGGCAGCGCCGGTCCGCGGCTTGCCGGCCACCCAGAACGGCTTGACCTCGCTCACGCCCCGACCTCGGCGGCCAGTGCCCCGGCCAGCACGTCGAGGCCCTCGTTCAGCAGCGCGTCACTGATCACCAACGGCGGCAGCAGCCGGATCACATTGCCGAAGGTCCCCGCCGTCAGGATGACCACACCTTCCTGGGCGCACCGGGCGGCGAGCGCCTTGGGCAGTTCCCCCAGCGGTTTGAGCGAGCCGGGCTCCGCGAACTCGATGGCCACCATCGCGCCACGGCCGCGTACCTCGGCGATGACGTCGAACTTCTCGGCCAGGGCGTTGAGCCGGTCCATCATCAAGGCACCGAGTTCTCGGGCGCGGACGGCGAGATTCTGCTCCTCCATCGTCGCGATGGCGCCGATCGCCGCGGCACACGCCACGGGATTGCCGCCATATGTGCCGCCCAGGCCACCGACGTGGACACTGTCCATGATCTCCGCGCGGCCAGTGACCCCCGCCAAAGGCATGCCACCGGCGATGCCCTTGGCCGTGGTGATGACGTCCGGCACGACCCCTTCGTGCTCGCATGCGAACCATTCCCCGGTACGGCAGAACCCGGTCTGGATCTCATCGGCGATGAAGACGACGCCGTTGTCCCGGCACCACTGTGCGACATGGGCCAGGAATCCTTCGGCCGGGACGATGAACCCGCCCTCGCCCTGGATCGGTTCGATGATGACCGCGGCGAGATTGGCGGCCCCGACTTCGGTCTCGATGCGCGTGATCGCACGGGCAGCTGCTGCGGCTCCGTCCAGCCCGTCGCGCAGCGGGTAGGACGTCGGAACCCGGTGGATCTCGGAGGCGAACGGGCCGAACGAGTGCTTGTACGGCATGTTCTTGGCCGTCAGGGCCATGGTGAGGTTGGTACGGCCGTGGTAGGCGTGCTCGACTGCGACGACGGCGTTCCGGCCGGTGTGCGCACGCGCGACCTTGATCGCGTTCTCCACGGCTTCGGCCCCGGAGTTGAAAAGCGCGGAGTGCTTCTCGAAGTCTCCGGGGGTCAGCCGGTTCAACTGCTCGCACACCTCGATGTACGGCTCGTAGCCGGCCACCATGAAACACGTGTGAGTGAGTTTGTGGGCCTGGGTGACGATCTGTTCGACGACCCTTGGGGCGCTGTTGCCGACGTTGACCACCGCGATCCCGGCACTGAGGTCGATGAACGAGTTGCCGTCCACGTCGACGATCACGCCACCGCCGGCGTGGTCGGCGTAGATCGGCACCGCCGCGCCCAATGCGGAGGACACGGCGGCCTTGCGGCGCTGCGCCAGAGCCAAGGACTTGGGGCCGGGGATCTGGGTGACGACCTCGCGCTTCTGCGGCAGGTCGGGACCGAATGCCTCACTCATGGCGTGCGCTCCTCCATCTTCCATTCCTGCGCGTACTCGTCCTTGAGCAGATTCAGGAACGGTTCGCTGGGCATCGCCTCAGGACCAAGCACCCCCGCACCCGACCAGGCACCTCTGGCGAGCAGTTCAAGTGCGACCACGGGGTTCATCGCGGTCTGCCAGACCACGGCCTGTGCCCCGTACTCGCCCATGGTCCATTCGTTGTCCGCGACGTGGTACAAGTACACCGCGCGGGGGTTTCCGTCCTTGCCCTTGCCGGTCACGTACAGGCCCGCGCAGGTCTTGCCACTCATCTTGTCGCCGAGTGTCAGCGGGTCGGGAAGGCAGGCCGCCACGACGTCGCGGGGGCTCACCTCGTGGTTGTGCACCTTGACCTTCTCCGTGCGATCGAGACCGAGTTTGCGCAGCGTCTTGAGCACCTCGATGAACTCATCACCTAGGCCGAACTTGAACGTCACCCGCTTGGCGTCCACCCAGCGCGGCATCAGAAGTACTTCCTCGTGCTCGACGTTCACGCACTCCACCGGGCCGATGCCATCGGGGAAGTCGAAGACCTCGGCGCCGCTGAAGGGTTCGGTGGTGTACCAGCCCTTGTCCTTCTCCCAGATCACCGGCGGGTTGAGGCACTCTTCGATGACCGTCCAGATCGAGAACGACGGGGCGAAGTCGTAGCCGTGCACCACGATGTCCGAGGCGTCGCGCACACCGAGTTCGTCGATCTCACTGAACAGGTTGTCCGCGGCGTAGCGGGCGAACACGTCGGCGAGCCCGGGCTCCACCCCGATACCCACCAGCGCCAGGCGGCCCTTCTCCTCCCAGGCGTCCGCGAACGCGAACTGGTCGTCGCCGAGTTTGACGCCGGTGAGCTCGAACGGCTTCTCAGGGTGCCGCGACGACAGACTCATGGCCGTGTCGAGGTAGTCGGCCCCGGCCAGGAAAGCACCTTCGAAGATGCTCATGACGAACCGGGGATCGACCACGTTGAGCACGTGGGTGACCGCGTGGCTGCGGCACGCCTGGGCGACGGCCTGCGCATCCGAGGCATCGAGCTCAACAGCGCTGAACCGTGCATCCCCGATCCGGTCTGCGAGCGCGCCAGCGCGGGAACCGTCATAGTCGGCAATCACGATGTGGTCGTAGAAATCACGCCGGGCGGCGATCAGCGCCGCCGAGGAACCGACCCCGCCGGCGCCGATGATGAGAATACGCATGAAACTCCTTGATGGATCTCCATCAGGGTACGGTTTCCGTACCTATTCGCGCAATACACCATCGAAACCGTAGGTGGCGACGCCCGGCCGCCCACCGGTGCCAGTGCCCTGCCCTCCATCCTCTGGCCGAGATGGACGCGGCTGGCCAGGACTTGGAGGGGCTGGGCGGGACAATCCCGACAAAACGGGCCCGAGTCCTCCATCTCGTGGCCGACTGATGAAGAACGCTTCAGGTATTGGCCAGAGGATGGAGGCCGGCACTACTCGATCGAGCTCATCACGTGCTTGATCCGGGTGTAGTCCTCGAACCCGTACATCGACAGGTCCTTGCCGTAGCCGGACTGCTTGTAGCCTCCGTGCGGCATCTCGGCGACCAGCGGGATGTGGGTGTTGATCCAGACTGTGCCGAAGTCCAGCGCCTTGGCCATCCGCAGCGCCCGACCGTGGTTCTCGGTCCACACCGAACTGGCGAGCCCGTACACGACGCCGTTGGCCTTCTCGATCGCCTCGGATTCCTCAGAGAACCGCTGCACCGTCATGACCGGGCCGAAGATCTCGTTCTGGATCATCTCGTCGTCCTGCTGGAGGTCGGTGACGACCGTGGGCTCGAGGAAGAACCCGCGGTCCCCCTCCCGCGAGCCACCCACCGCGACATTCGCATGGCTGGGCTTGCGCTCGAGGAAGCCCTGCACCTTCTCGAACTGGGCGATGTTGTTCAACGGCGGCACCAGCGCGTCCTCGTCGCTTGCCCCGTTGGCGTAGGTCGTGCTCGTGGCCTCAGCCTGCTCGACGAGAGCCGCCACGAAATCGTCGTGGATCCCGCCCTGCACGAGCACCCGGGTCGCCGCCGTGCAGTCCTGTCCGGCATTGAAGTACCCCGCGACCGCCAACCACTCCGCGGCCTTGGCCGGATCCGCGTCGTCGAACACCACGACCGGCGCCTTACCGCCGAGTTCGAGGTGCACGCGCTTCACCATCTTCGAGGCCTCTTCGGCCACCTGCATGCCGGCCCGCACCGATCCGGTGATCGCGGCCATGTCCACGCCCGGGTGCGCCACCAGAAGCCGACCCGTGTCGCGGTCCCCGGCGATGACGTTGAAGACACCTGGCGGAAGGATCTCGGCCTCGGCGATCATCTGCGCCAGCCTGGCGGTCGACACCGGGGTCGTATCCGAGGGCTTGAGCACCACCGCGTTACCGGCGGCGATGGCCGGGGCGAACTTCCACACGCCCATCATCAGCGGGTAGTTCCAGGGCGTCACCTGCGCCACGACGCCGACCGGCTCGCGCCGGATCATCGAGGTGAAGCCCTCCATGTACTCCCCGGCCGCTCGGCCCTCGAGCACTCTGGCGGCACCTGCGAAAAACCGGATCTGGTCGACCATCGGCGGGATCTCCTCAGCCATGGTGACCGGGATCGGCTTACCGGTGTTCTCCGACTCCAGCGCCACGAGTTCGTCGGCGTTCTGCTCGACCAGATCGGCGATCGCGAGCAGCGCCTTCTGACGCACCGAGGGTGTGACGTCGCGCCACTTCAGGTAGGCCTCCCGGGCGGCGGCGACCGCGGAGTCCACTTCGGCCTGGCCGGACACGGGGGAGTGACCGAACACCGATCCGGTGCTCGGGTCCACCAACTCCAGCTGTGGGCCCTGGGCCGCGGCGACTGCCCCATTGATGACATTGCTGACTTCACGCATGCTTACTCCGATCGACTCGGACCAAGGGTAACCACTGCCGGGGCCCGCTGTCCCTACTTCGCCTAACCCACTCGACCACGGATTCCGCAGTTTTGGCTGACCCCAAGTACGAAAACCATTGCCACTTCGGCGTTGCTGGGCGAGAATCGCATGGTGAATGAAATGACGCTCGACGAAACCAATCGGTCGATCATCCGGCTACTGCAGCTCGACGGCCGCCGGGCGTACGCGGATATCGCGAAGGACGTGGGCTTGTCCGAGGCCGCCGTCCGGCAGCGGGTGCGCCGACTGCTCGATGCCGGGGTCATCCAGATCGTGGCGGTGACCGACCAGATCCAGATGGGGTATCCGCGGGCCGCAATGATCGCGATCAACGTGGATGGCGACGTCCAGCAGGCGGCCGAACGGATCGGCGCCATCGAGGAGGTCGACTACCTCGTGTCCACTGCCGGCGGGATAGACCTCCTCGCGGAGGTGTTCGCCACCCACGACGACCACCTCTTCGAACTGCTCAACCGGATCCGGGCGATCGACGGGGTGCGCCACGCGCAGACGTACATGTACTTCAAGATCCACAAACAGACCTACCAGTGGGGGGCGAAATGACCAGTACGCCGCAGTTGGTCACCGAGGGCGGTGCAGATCCCCTCGCGGAGGTGGCACGTCGCCACTTGTGGATGCACTTCACCCGTCATTCGTCGTACGAGCATGGCGAGCACGTCCCGATCATCGTGCGCGGCGAGGGCGTCCACGTCTGGGACGATCAGGGCCGGAAGTACTTCGACGGCCTGTCCGGGCTGTTCACGGTGATGATGGGGCACGGTCGCGAGGAACTCGCGCAGGCAGCGGCCGTGCAGTCCCGCACACTGGGGCACTTCCCGATCTGGTCATACGCAACGCCGACCGCGATCGAACTGGCTGAACGGCTCGCGCACCTCGCGCCGGGCGACCTCAATCGCGTCTTCTTCACCTCCGGTGGCGGGGAGGCCGTCGAGTCCGCCTGGAAACTGGCCAAGCAGTACTTCAGGATCACGGGTAAACCGAACAAGTACAAAGTGATCAGCCGGGCAGTCGCCTACCACGGCACCCCGCAGGGCGCCCTGAGCATCACCGGGATCCCCGCCGCGAAGCACCCGTTCGAGCCGTTGGTCCCTGGCACCCATAAGGTCCCGAACACGAACTTCTACCGCGCCACCGAACACGCCGAGGACGAGGCGGCCTTCGGCCGCTGGGCTGCCGACCAGATCGCCGTGGCCATCGAACTCGAAGGTGCCGATTCCGTGGCGGCGGTGTTCATCGAACCCGTGCAGAACTCCGGTGGTTGTTTCCCACCACCACCGGGATACCTGGAACGGGTCCGCGAGATCTGCGACGAGTACGACGTCCTGTTCGTCGCCGACGAGACGATCACCGGGTTCGGGCGTATCGGCGATCACTTCGCGATGAAGCGTTTCGGCGTGGATCCCGACATCATCACGTGCGCCAAGGGGATGACGTCCGGCTACGCCCCGCTGGGCGCGATGATCGTGCACGACCGCCTGTTCGAGCCGTTCCTGAAGGGCAACAACACCTTCCTCCATGGGTACACCTGGGGCGGTCACCCGGTTGCCGCAGCAGTGGCCCTGGCGAACCTCGACCTGTTCGAGTCCGAGAAGATCATGGAGCACGTCCGCTCCAATGAAGCCGGGTTCCGGGCCACGCTGGAGAAGTTGCGGGACCTGCCGATCGTCGGTGACGTGCGGGGAGCCGGCTACTTCTACGGCATCGAGATGGTCAAGGACAAGGCGACTAAGGAGACCTTCACCGCCGAGGAGTCCGAGCGCCTGTTACGGGGATTTCTGTCGAAGGGCCTCTTCGACGCCGGGCTCTACTGCCGGGCCGACGATCGCGGCGACCCGGTCATCCAGTTGGCGCCGCCCCTGATCAGTGACCAGTCCCACTTCGACGAGGTGGAAGGGATCCTGCGTGAAGTCCTGACCCAGGCCTGGTCGATCCTCTGAGCGAGGTCAGGAATGGGTCGGGAACATCCGCCGCGCCTCATTGACCACCGCGTCGAACTGCTCGCGGGACAGTTGCCCGCCTTCGCGACGCACGGCCTCCGGGGTGACTGCGAGCGGCCGGTTGAGGTTCACCCAGGACTGCCGGTGCTCAGAATCCCACTCACCGGCTCCGATCAGCACCCAGCCGGCCTCCTTGGAACGATCCTTGCTCGACAACAGGAAGCACACCAGATCGCCGGGCTTGTCGACTGCCCGCCCGACGATCGCGAGCGGTCGGTCCTTGCCGTGGCTCGGGTCCTCCTCGAACGGGACCCACGCCCACACCACTTCCCCGGGGTCAGGGTCGTAGTCGGACTCGGGCGCGTACTCGGGCACTGCCGCTCCGCGGTAGTCGAAAGCGCCACCGCGGATTGGTCGGGGATCTGCGTCCTGCTGCATGGCTCTCCTACTTCGGGTTGATGAGTTCAAGGGTGACCTGAACATCGACCGGTGTGCCCGGTGGCCCGGTTCGCTCACCCTTGAATTGTCCCCTACCCGCAATCGTCTCGTAGATCCCGGTGCCACCGATCACCTCCGCCTCCCCGGAGTACTGCGACCCGGCCCCTTGCGCGCCGGTGGTCGTCACACCGGTGATCCGCAGCCCGATGTCGCCGTCGGGCGACTGCAGGGTCACAAAGCCCTCGAACGTGCCGTTGCCCTTCACGTAGTCGTTGGCAGCGAACATCTCCGCGTCGAAGGTGTTGTCCAGGAACGACACCTCGGCGGTGTACTTGGCCCAGCCGTAGATCTTCTCCTCGCTGGCCCCGACCGCGTGGTCCTCGCGCTCTTCGAGTTGGAAGTCCGCGGTCAGCGTCTGGGTCCGCTTGGAGGTGGGCGGGCTGGTCGTCGTCATGGCCGGTTGCGGAGTTGCGCTCGTGCATGCAGTCAGCAGCAGCATGGCCAGGACGGCTATCGCGCTTCGCACCTCCCGAGCCTGTCATGGCAAGGAGGCGATTTCTACGCAGACAGGCCGTGATCGGTCATGCCTCGAACAGCGTTTGCCCGACATAGCCACCGGGCTCACAGCCGGGGAAGCACGCGAACAGTGCGCTCCCCTCGGCTACGGTGAACTTGTTCAGCGCGTCGCCCACATCCAGCCGTGCCTGGATGGGGATGAATCCCGTACGCGGGTCGGCCTGCCACGCCATGAAGATCAGGCCGGCTCCGTCCTCCCCGTCGTCATAGGAGAACGACCGGCGGTGGATCCGGGCCCCCCGGGTGTTCTCGGGGTTCGACAACCGGACGTGGGCGTCGGCCGGGATCACCAACTCGCGCTGGCTGGTCTGCGCCGAGAGGTCCACGGCGTCCGTCTCATCGGTGCCGTTAAGTGGCGCACCGGTGTCCTTGAAACGTCCGATCACCGCCTCCTGCACCTCGACCGGCTGCGCGTTCCAGGCCTCGAGAGCCATCCGGATCCGCCGGATGGCCACATAGGATCCACCCCGCATCCACTCCGGCTGGGTGTCCGCGGACCACAGCGTCTGCGCATACTGCGGGTCCGACTCGGACAGGTTCGCCGTGCCATCGATCTGCCCCATGAGATTACGACGGGTGGCAGACGTGAAGCCCCGTTGCCACCAACGGACCGCAGTCACACCGGAAGCCGCAGCCACCAGGTGCCGTGCCGCGGTGGCTGCGACCACCGCGTCGTCAGCCCCGACCTGGAGCAGCACATCCCCACCGGTCCACTGCTTCTGCAACTGGTCCTTGCTGAACTCCGGCAGCGGCGCGAGGCCGTCGGGCTGCAAGCGGGAGAGCCCGACGGTCGGCAGGAAGCCCGGGCCTATCCCCCATGTCGCAGTCAGGCGGGCCGGAACCGCGAACAGGTCCGCGTCGGCGGTCTGGGACAGGCCCGTGGACATCAGGTCCGTCCACGTCTGGAACAGGTCGCGCACCTTGACCGGATCTGCGGTCGTGAGATCCAGCGCGACCACCTCCGCCCGGGCCTGCGCCGGTGTGGCGATTCCCGCCTGATGCTCTCCGTGGAACGACGGCTGCTCGGCGGTGGGTGCGTCCGACCGCTGCGACCAGACGACACCGCCTCCGACGGCCGCGGCGGTCCCGGCCAGGGCACCCCCGGCCAGGACCGCGCGCCGTGAGACCGTCATGATGCCGACGGGCTCGCTTCCATGTCCATCGAATCGTCGGACTCCATGCCGTCCATCGACTCGTCCTGGGTCATCCCTTCCCGGGCCTTCACCGGCGCGGTCACGTCGATCGAGTCCCCGTTCGAGAGGTTCAGAGTCACTGTCACCTCGTCACCCACCGCCCACTGGTCAGCGACCTCCATCAGCATCACGTGGTATGAGCCGGGCTTGAGTTCCACGGATCCGCCGGCTGGGATCTCCAGGCCGCCTGGCACCTCCTGCATGACCTCCGTGTTGCCGTTCTTGACGAACTCGTGCACTTGCACCATTCCGACCCCGGGCGCGGAACCCCCGGTGATCGTGACCGCCTCCGAGCCGGAGTTCGACACCGTGCCGAACATCGCGGCGGTGTTCGAAGCGGGTTGTGCGATGTACGCATCGGACACGGTCACTGCGGCCGGCGCGGACTCCGACACCGCCGGGGGCGCGGACTCCGACGGCGTGCCCGTGTCGTTGGAGCAGCCGGCCAGCGCCAGGGCGGCGGCCGCGGCGAGCACCAGAATGGTCTTCATCATGTCGATTCCTCTCTATTCCTGCAGCAACCGCTGGAGGTCGTGTGCCACGTCAGACGGTTCGAAACCGGACGTGAAGATCAAGTCGGACGTGTCGTCCTTGCCGAACAGGATCACTTGGGCGCCGTGTTCCACGGTGATCGTGCCATCGGGGTTCTTCACCGGGGGGTCGAGGAAGACGCCCACAGACTTGGCCGCGGCCTGGATGTCGGAGTACTCGCCGGTCAATCCGATCAGCCGGTCCCAGGAGAAGGAGTTGAGCCATTTGCGGATCACCTTCGGGGTGTCCCGGTCGGGATCGGTGGTGATGAAGACGACGTCGACGTCCTTCGCCTGGTCCGGGGGCAGCGAGCCCATCGCAACGCTCAGGTCGGCCATCGTGGTCGGGCACACGTCCGGGCAGTGGGTGTATCCGATGTACAACGCGGTCACCCTGCCCTTGGTGTCCTTAGCCACGTTGAACGACTTGCCATCGGTGTCGGTGAGCGTCACGTCCGGTTTGGGCAGTGGCTGGTCCAACGTGGTCCCCATGAAGCCGGTGGTGTTGCTCGGCGTGATCACCTGAGCCACCGGCGCATCGTCGGTGGCGGCGCACCCCACGAGGGCCAGAACGCCGGCCAGCGCCATCCCCGCGAGTCGTTTCATCGCTGTGTCCTCTCGGCTAGTCGGCGCAGATTCTCGTTGTAGGCGGCAAGTTCGGCGTCTCCGCTGCGGTCGACGCGGCGGTCGCGGCGGGCAGCCTCCCGGCTGTCGGACTTCGCCCACTGGACGGCGACTGCGATCACCAGCAGGAAGGTCGGAATCTCAGCGATCCCCCAGGCCACCCCGCCTGCGTTCTGGGAATCCACCACCAAGTCGGTGAGCCATGGCGGTTGCACCTGCGAGTACCACTGCGACCCGAACGCGGTATCGGACATCATGATCGGCACCGCGAAGAAGGAGTGCAGCAGCATCGCGATGACGGCTAGCATCAGCCGACCCCAGGGCGGCAGCGAACGAGGCAGCGGGTCCGTCTGGATGACCACCCACGCGAACAGGTAGCCGGACGCGAGGAAGTGGACCTGCATAGCCAGATGGCCGACATGGCTGGACATCAGCCACGCGAACAGCGGCGTGTAGTACAACCCGTACAGGCCCACGGTGAACACGAACAGGACCCACAACGGATGGGTGATGAAGCGGGCGAACCGGGTGTGCATCCCCCAGACGATCCACTCCCGCGGGCCACGCCGGGTTCCCGTCGAGGCGGGTAGAGCACGTAGGGCCAGTGTCAGCGGGGCCGACATGGCCAACAGGATCGGCGCCACCATCGACAGCACCATGTGCGAGAACATGTGCCACGTCATGCTGACCAAGGCGTAGGTGGCCACACCCGCGTTCGTGGCCCACACCACGAAGACCCATCCCAGAATCCACGCGACGGTCCGCAGCACCGGCCAGGAGTCGCCGCGACGGTACAGGCGGACCACGCCCGCCACATAGAGACCGACGCCGATCGCAGCCAGCCCGAGGAACAGCGGCTCGGTCTGCCAGCCGAAGATGACGTTGGCCGCCGTCGGTGGGTCGGGGAAGGGCTGGCCCAACAGTGTCTCCGCGTTGGTGGGGAACTGGATCTCCACCCGCGGGTATGCGGTCTGGGTCAGAGCAACTCCGATGCCTGCCGCCGCTGCCATCAACAAGGTCTCGATACCGGCGAACCTGATGAGCGTGGTGCGCTGCGCCGAACCCGCCCCCACGACCTTGCGCTGCAGGGCGCGCGCGGTGGTCAGCAGGCCCGCCAGCAGGATCACCTTGAGCAGGATCAGCACTCCGAACGGGGTGGTCCACAATTCGCTCAGCGAGTTCATACGTGAATACGCCGCACCGACCCCGGAAATCGCAAGCAGGACGACCGACCAGGTGGCCACCGTTCGGAACACGGGAAGCCCACGCATCGTCCCGGGGTCGTTGCGGATCGCGTGGAACACGATCACCAGCACGCCGCCGACCCACACCGCCATCGCTACGGCGTGGACCACGTCAGAGGTCATCGCGACTCCATGCGAACCCAGTGACGACGCGTGCCCGGTCAGTGCGGGCAGGGCGACCCCGATGAGCGCGGCCATGAGCCAGGAAGCAGCGCCCGTGACCGTGGAGGTGAACATGCACACCACCGCTATCGCAGCGGCCAGCAGGCCCACGATCATGAACGCTCGCACCGAGTCCACCGACCAGGCGTAGGTCCCGATCACATCCGCGGTCAGCGTTTTGGAAAGCGGCAATCCCAAGGCCCAGGCCAGCGCCCACACCGATGTCGCCAGACTCGCCACAGCCCAGAAGACTGAGATCCAGCCGGCCCTCACCACATCCGCACGTCCGACCTGAGACAGAACCCCCTTGCGACCCTGCGGTGCCAATACCGCGGCGTACAGCAGCAAACCCACCGTCAGCACGGCCGTGGCAGTGGCCAGCGTGCGCACGATGGGCAGACCCCAACTCACCACCGGGCCGGCACCGACGATGTCGTCGACGACGGCCTCAGTCGCGCCTTCGCCCACCACCAGGCCCACCACAAGGCCCATGAACAGGACGAACACCACAGGACCCGCCCACCGGATGACAGACCGGCGGGCCGTCGCGGACGCGGTCTCAGTCGGCACGCGACCTCCATACCAACAACCCCGCCACCACCAGCGCGGCGACCAGCCCAGCGGGCAGCCATGGGTTGACGCCCGAACCCCCAGCGGGCGCCGATGCCGGACTGGCGGATTCGGCCGGTGGTGCTGTGGTGTCACGTACGCCCTCGATGGTGAAGGTGAACGATCCCTCCAGCGGATGCCCGTCAGAGGCCACTGCGCGATAGGCAACGCGATATTCCCCGGCCGCGGCCGAGCTGGGCCAGGTCGCCGACAGCACGGCACCGTCGACCTCGGAGTCCCCGAGCTCGACAGTCTGACCGTCGGCGTCCTTGGCCACCAGCCGGTCGCCGGCGGGGAGCAGGTCTTCGCCGAAGCGCAGGCTGACCTCGTCCGGGGGTTCGGTCAGCGTCTGGCCATCGACGGGGTCGGTAGAAATGAGATCCGTATGGGCGGCGGCGGGAGCAGCACTCACGACAGCGAAGACCATCGCGAGAACCACCACCCACCGGCGCCGGGCAGGCGCGGGCATGGAATGTCTCCTACAGGGTGAAGGATGTTAGAACCGGATTAGCACCAGGCTCTGACAGGGGGGCCGCGACCGGCCCCCACCCTGTGGATCCACGACGAGAACGCCACCAGGTCGGTGGCCACGACCAAGCGCGACGATGCGGGCGTCCGAACCGAACCCGCCACGGCACAACGAACCGCGACCAACCACCGCAGGTATCGGCGGCGGGCGGTCGAGAAGATCCGGGATTCCCCCCAGCGCAGGAAGCAGGCCAGGGCCACGGCGCTGGCCGCGTGGGCCACGAGCATCGAATCCGGCGCGGCATGGGTGTGCCCGATCGACAACACCAGGTGGGCGAACACCTGCACGGCGATGACAACGCCGGTGATCGCAATCAGTCCTCGCTCCCGGCGAACCCATCCGAATGCGGCCAGACTCGTTGCGACCACGAGCATCGCCATCAGAACAGGCTCGGCATGCCCGCCGCCGACGAGGTGGCCCCCGGCGGCCAGTGCGACCGAGGACCCGCCGAGCAGCCACGCGCGCATCCAGCGCAGCGGGGAGTCCGGCGGTTTCACACCGACACTCTAACTAAGCAGCGTCGACGCGAAATCCGGAACGTGAGTCTGAGTGTCTTTGGGCGGGCGCATGTAGCCGCGCGACGCCGGGCGGTCGGGGAGTTTCAGCGGCGGTACCGTCACATCCTCGTACGGCATCGAGGACAGCAGGTGGTTGATGACGTTGAGTCGGGCGGCCTTCTTGTTGTCGCTCTCCACGACGAACCAGGGTGCTTCCGGGATGTCTGTGTGGACCATCATCTCGTCCTTCGCCCGGGAGTACTCCTCCCACCGGGTGATCGACTCCAGATCCATCGGACTCAGTTTCCAGCGGCGCATGGGATCCTTAAGCCGCGACTCGAACCGGCGTTGTTGCTCCTCGTCACTGACGCTGAACCAGTACTTGCGCAGCACCACTCCGTCCTCGACCAGCAGTCGTTCGAAGATCGGCGCCTGATGCAGGAATCGCCGGTACTCCTCGAGGGTGCAGAACCCCATCACCCGCTCCACCCCGGCGCGGTTGTACCAGGACCGGTCCAGCAGGACGATCTCGCCGGCAGCGGGCAGGTGCGGGACGTAGCGCTGGAAATACCACTGGGTCTTCTCCCGCTCGGTGGGCGCGGGCAGAGCCACGATCCGCGCGGTACGGGGATTGAGATAGGCGGTCATCCGCTTGATGGATCCGCCCTTGCCGGCTGCGTCCCGGCCTTCGAAGATGACGACCAACCGGGTGCCCGTGAGTTTGATCCACTCTTGGAGCTTGACCATCTCGGCTTGCATCCGGAACAACTCCGCCTCATAGACCTTGTTCTTCAGGCGCGGCGGCTTCTTGGGCTTGGTCATGGCCACAGCGTAGGGGGGCGGGGGTAAGTCCGTACTGTTCACCGTGGCATTCGGTTGCTGCGGGTTACCGTGGCAGAGGCAGTCTCCCGGGTCGAGGACCGTTGGAACCCATGGTCGCGTTCGTCGCTGATGGCCACAGGAGGGAGGCGCCCACAACGAGGTCCGCTTCCGACCTCGTGAGCGGCGAGGTTAGAGGTTGTTCACGAGGTTAGAGAAACCACGCGTGTGTTCTCTAACCTCGTGAACAACCTCTAACCTCGTGTGCTTGCCGCAGTTCGCTCAGGCAGATCGGCGCCGACGCGACCCGGCGGGAGCATCTCCGCGGGCGTTCACCGGCAGTGACGGCCTAAACTGGGAACTGACAAAGTCACCAAGGTGGGGGTGGTTCGCGATGTCGAGGCGATCGGACCTCCGCAGACAAGCCTGCCTCCCATCCGCACGTAGCGGGCTCCTCGAGACGTCCATGAACGCTCATCGCGCCGCAAGATCCGCGGCGCTTCTGGATCGTCCATGGCGGCACAGGACACGAGGAGAGGGTTGAGCGATGAGGATTACCGGAACAGCCACCGCCGTCGGAGCGGCCGTACTGTTCAGTCTGACTGCTTGCGGCGGCGGGGGTGACGCAGCAGACACCCAGACCACCACGGCCGCGGCTTCGCCGACCGCGACCGAGGCTGCAACCACGGACACCGAGCAGGGCTGTGATTTCACGGACAACACCGGGACATCCAGCAACAAGGAGCTGCAGGCGTTCGCGGTGGCGCAGTACGAGAGCATCGACTGCTCGAGCGACACGGACGTGACCGAACAACTCAGGGCCCTCACCAAGAGCGCACAGTTCAAGCAGGAAGTGGCGGATCAGGGTTGGACCGCGGACACCGGCGAGGCGCTCGGGGGTGTCTCCGTGGCCATCATCGACGTGAAGTCGCGCAGCGGATGCACGATCAGCGCGATCGACAGCCCCGCACGGGGCAAGACCGTCGACTGCCAGGATGTGTGAGTCTGCAGTTCCCTGCTCGATGCCGCCATGGTCCGCGGTGCGAACCCGTAGAATTCCGGCGCCGCCGACCCCGGCCCCGCAGCGGTATCCTTGACCTGAGGCTCGCGTGGCGAATCTCACGTTTGTCGGAACGCCTGTTGGGCATCAGGGGATTATGAAGCAGCGCATCGAGTGGATCGACCTGGTCAAGGCGGTCTCGGTACTGCTGGTCGTGTTCATGCATGCGTCGAACACACTCGTCGACCTCGGCGGGACCTCGCCGGTGACAACTGCGTTGCAGTACTTCAACCACTTGGTCGAACCCATGCGGATGCCGGCCTTCTTCTTGGTGTCCGGCATGCTCGCGGCGTCGGCCATCCACCGGCCGTGGCGCGCGACCACCCGGCGCACGACCGGGATGATCTACCTGTACGTGACCTGGATGCTGCTGTTCTTCGGGTTCATCGCGCTCTTCGGAGCCTCCGTCACGGGTCCCGGCTCCTCGATCCTCTTCGCCAGGAGTGGGTACTGGTACCTCTACGCGATGGCCCTGTTCTTCGTCCTCGCCCGGCTGCTGCGCAATCAGCCGGCCTGGCTGGTCGTCATCGTGGCCCTGGTGCCGAACCTGCTGCGACCTGCGACCCAGCACTTCTTCGAGGGGCTGGTCCCCGGTTCTATGTACACCTCGATGGCCATGAACCTCGCCTTCTTCCTGATGGGCGCCTACTTCAAGGACCTCATCGGCAGCCTCGTGGCGCGGACCACCTGGGCATCCACCTGGATCATCGGCGCGGTCGCGATCGTGAGCGGGGTCCTGTGGCTCAACGCGCCCGCCACAGCCGGTCAGTCCTACCTGCTGATGAGTCTGATCTGGGTCCCCTTCGGACTCAGTCTTGCCATGCAACTCACCCGTGGGGGCGCTCCCGAATGGGCCAGATATGTCGGTGCCCGCACGGTGTCCATCTACGTGTGGCAATGGCCGTTGCTCTTCCTGGCCGCCGAATTCGTCCCCGGCGCTGCGCTGACCGGCACTGTGGCCCATGTCCTGTTCCCGCTGGCGTTCACGGCGCTGGTCGCGGCCAGCGCCCTGTGGTTGCACAGCCGGCCCGCCCTCAAGCCGCTGTTCAGCGCGCCCGCCTGGGCGACCCACCCGCAGGGCGTTCGCATCCCCGAACAACTGCGCCGCCGGGTGATCGAAGCCGAACCGGCCACGGTCACCGCCGGACGCTGAACCTCTAGTCCCAAAAAGGGCTGGTGTACTCGGTAACGGCAGGAGTTGGTCGCGAGGTTAGAGAATGGTCGCGAGGTTAGAGAACGCACGTGTGGCTTCTCTAACCTCGTGCACGTTGTCTAGTCCGAAAATGGCTGGTGTACTCGGTCGCCGCAGAAGTGGGCCGCGAGGTTAGAGAATGGCCGCGAGGTTAGAGATCGTGCACGAGGTTAGTGAACGCACGTGTGGCTTCTCTAACCTCGTGCACGTTCTCTAACCCGAGCGGTTTCCGCCCGGCATTTCCCCACCTGAACGCCGCGGCCGCCACGGCACGGGATGACTGACGCGACCCAGACTGCCCCAGAAGTTACTCGTCAGTAGTATGAGGCTGGGAGGTCTGTATGGATCACATGACTATCCGCCTCATCATTGGGCTTCTGCTCGTAGTGGCGGTCGCGGCGCTGGCCGGTAAGCGTGTTCTCACCCTGTTCAAGTTGATCACTTCCGGGCAGGCGACTGTCGACCGGCCTGAGAGCCGGCCCGCGGCCCTGGAGACACAAGCCACCGAGGTCCTCGGCCAGCAGAAACTGCTCAAGTGGACGCTGCCCGGGACCGCGCACGTCTTCGCGATGTGGGGCTTCTTCGTCCTGGTCCTCACCATCATCGAGACCCTGGGGGCCGTCTTCCTGGCACAGGACTTCGCCATCCCGATCATCGGGCGCTGGCCGGTCATCGGGTTCATCGAGGACGTATTCATCGTGCTGGTGCTCGTGGGCCTGATGATCTTCGCGGTCATCCGGCTGCGCACCCAGCCGGCCAAGCAGGGCCGCTACTCACGGTTCTTCGGATCCCACACCGGTGCCGCCTGGCTGGTCCTCTTCATGATCTTCAACGTCATCTGGACGCTCTGGGTGGCCCGTGCCGCGCAGTTCAACGTGTCCGAGTACACCCTGGAGGAGGGTGACTACGTTCAGGCGTTCCCCTTCCACCAGTCCGGTGGGGCCTTCGCCAGCGAGTGGCTGGCCGGGTTGCTCCACCCGCTGGGTCTGGCCGCGAACGAGTGGATCGAGACCGTTTTCCTGCTGGTGAACCTCGCCGTAGTCTTCGGGTTCCTCATCCTGGTGCTGAACAGCAAGCACCTGCACATCTTCCTGGCCCCCATCAACGTCGGCGCCAAGCGGCAGCCGAACGCCCTCGGCCCGTTGCTCCCGATGTACTCCGGCACCGAGAAGATCGACTTCGAGGACCCTGCCGACGACGCCATCTTCGGACGCGGGCGCATCGAGGACTTCACGTGGAAGGGCATGCTCGACATGGCCACGTGCACTGAGTGCGGCCGCTGCCAGAGCCAGTGCCCGGCGTGGAACACCGAGAAGCCGCTGAGCCCCAAGCTCATGATCATGGATCTGCGCGACCACCTGTTCGCCTCGGCGCCCTATCTGCTGGCCACCGTCGGCGCGGGCAAGCCCGATGAGATGGGCGAGCGCAACGAGGAGGTCCTCGCCCAGGTCGGCGAGAAGGTGGCCACGGAGATCCAGCGGCCGCTGGTCGGCCCGCGCGAGGACGACCCGCACCGCGAGACCGACGGCTACGACGCAGTGGGCCACCGAAGTCACGAGGGCCCGGTCGTCGACACCGACGCGCTGTGGAGCTGCACCACCTGTGGCGCTTGCGTCGAGCAGTGCCCGGTGGACATCGAGCACATCGACCACTTCGTCGACATGCGCCGTAACCAGGTGATGATCGAGTCGGAGTTCCCAGCCGAACTCGGTGGCCTGTTCAAGAACGTCGAGCAGAAGGGCAACCCGTGGGGTATGAACGCCTCACTGCGCAACGCCTGGATCGAGGAGGTCGACTTCGAGGTCCCTGTCTTCGGGATGGAAGGCGAGGAGGAGATCCCCGCCGACGTCGAGTATCTGTTCTGGGTCGGCTGCGCCGGTGCCTATGAAGACCGAGCGAAAGCCACCACCAAGGCGGTCGCGGAACTGCTCAACGAGGCAGGCGTGAAGTACATGGTCCTCGGTGAGGGCGAGACGTGCACGGGTGACCCGGTGCGCCGCGCGGGCAACGAGTTCCTTTTCCAGATGCAGGCCATGCAGAACGTCGAGATGCTCAACGAGATCAAGGCGCGCAAGATCGTGGTCACCTGCCCGCACTGCCTGAACACCATCGGCCGCGAATACCCGCAGGTCGGCGGCGAGTACGAGGTCGTGCACCACACGCAACTGCTCGCGCAGTTGGTCAGCGACGGCCGCCTGGCACCGATCAAGCACGTCGACGAGAAGGTCACCTACCACGACCCCTGCTACCTGGGACGGCACAACAAGATCTACGTGCCTCCCCGCGAACTCGTCGCCGGGGTGCCCGGCGTGACGTTGGTCGAGATGGAGCGCAATGCAGAGCGGAGTTTCTGCTGCGGGGCCGGTGGTGCACGCATGTGGATGGAGGAGACGCTCGGCAGCCGGGTGAACCTCAACCGCACCGACGAGGCGCTGGGGACCGGTGCCACCACGGTGGCCGTCGGTTGCCCCTTCTGCAACGTCATGATCACCGACGGCGTGACCGCGCGGCAGTCCGAGGGCGCGGCCGGTGAGAATGTCCAGGTCAAGGACGTGGCGGTCATGCTGCTGGACTCGCTGAAGAAGTAGAGCGCGTACCATCGACGCATGAGCATGCGTGTGGAGTCAGCTGACCGCTCCTGGACGGTGACCAAGATCGTGGCGATCGTGGTCGCCCTCCTGAGCGCCGGATACATGCTGCCGTGGGCCATCGCGGCAGTCAGGGACGTCCCGCACTGGTCGGTGTTCTGGGTGAACCTGCTGCTGGGCTGGACGATCGTGGGCTGGATCATCGCGCTGGTCATGTCCCTGCGGGCCCAGCGCCAGGTCATCATCGGCTAGCCTCGCGGCCTTCTCGCGCTGAGCACGACTGCTGGGGTTGCTGGACAGGGGCGGGCCGTTGCGGAGTCGCTTCCGGCGCCGTTCGGATCGCCGGGGGCCTTCAGCTTCCCGATAGTCATCCATGGCCTTGCTGGCCACCGGTTCAGGCTGGAAAGAGCCGGGACGAGATCGCTGGCGTTAGTCGTCCATGGCCGCGGCCGGCCGCGGCGTTCAGGCGGCAAGATGCCTGGCGGAAATCGCTCGCGTTAGAGAACGTGCACGAGGTTAGTGAATGCACGTGTGGCTTCTCTAACCTCGTGCACGTTCTCTAACCTCGCGGCCGACTCCTGCGGCGACCGAGTGCACGAACCGTGCTCGGACGAGGATATCGGCCCCGCCAACCATCGCAAAGCGGGCCGGCCCTACTCCCCAGACAGTTCGTGCGCGAGTTCCTTCTCGTCCTCGGTGGTCAGGGACGTCTTCAGCAGAACGCCACCGTAGGGCTTCATTGCCTCGCCGAACTTGTCCTCGGTGATCTTGCTCGCCATGATCACCACCGCGGAGGTGCCGGGCTTCATCATGTCGTTCACCTGCTTGCGGAATTCGTCGTCGATGCCGGACTTGCCCATCTTGCCCATCAAAGCCCCCATCGCACCTCCGAGTGCGAGACCGAAGAACGGCACGAAGAACAACAGCCCGATCAGCATCCCCCACAGCGCTCCGAAAGCCGCCCCCGATGACACCAACTTGGCCGGGGTCTCGACGTGGTTCTTGCCGTTCTCGTCCTGTGTGACCAGGGCCAGTCCCTCCAGTTCCACGATCATGTCCTGCTGCAGACCCACAACGGTGTTGTAGGCCTGCGTTCCGGTGGCCTGGTCGTCGTAGCCGATCACCAGTAGTTCAGCCATGAGTTCTCCCTTCCTCGATGCCATGCAGTCTCGGCCGGGGTGTGTCCGAGAGCATCACCCGCTTCGGGGGAACGACCGGACCGGTCGGCGCTAGGCTGCACCGGGAGGCGAGATGAGCGACGCTGCAAGCGGGGCCGGCCACGGGTCGGTCCTCAAACTACTCGGGACCGCGGCGGTGATCGGCATCGCGGCAGGTGCCGGCGCCATCGCGTTCCTGGGCTTGGAACACAACCTCACCAGCCTGCTCTGGGACGACCTCCCAGAGGTGCTGGGAGGTACCCCGGGCTGGTGGGTGTTCCTCGTGCTCGGGGTCGGGGCGGTGGGCGTGTGGGGGGCGCTGAAGCTGCCCGGGCACGGCGGTCACCGCCCGCTGGACGGGTTGGGAACTAGCACCGGGCCCAAGGTCATCGGCTCGGTGCTGGTCGCAGCGCTTATCTCCTTGTCGATTGGCGCCGTCGTCGGTCCGGAGGCACCCCTGATGGGCGTCGGCTCCGCGATCGGGGGTGCGATCGCCTTCAAAGCGCGGGAACAGGGCAAGCAGGTCCTCATGATCGCAGGTTCCGTGGCCGCGATCACGATGATTCTGGGCAACCCCATGATCTCGGCGGTTCTGGTACTTGAGGCAGCGGTGCTCAAGGGTGGCCCTGGCGGCAGAAGGGTCATGGTCGGGCTGCTGCCGGTGATGATCGCGATGGGATTCGGCTACCTGATCCAGATCGGGGTCGGCGACTGGGACGGTGTCGGGCAGGCCCAGCTCCAGGTTCCGGGACTTCCCGCCTACGACACTGTGCAGGGCATCGATCTGGCGATGGCGCTCGTGGTGGGCCTCGTAAGCGCCGTGTTCGCGGTACTCGCCGTCGAAGCCGGCACCCGGTTCCAGGACCGGGTGCGCAATCCGCTGACCGGCCTGCTCGCGGCCGCGATGATCGTCGCGACCATGGCAGTCGCGGCCAGGGCCGTCACTGGTGAATCGGTGGATCTGGTGTTGTTCTCGGGCCAGTCGGCGATCGGCTCAGCGTTGACCATCACCTCGGTCAGCGTGTTGTTGGTGATCGCCGTGGCCAAGACGATCGCGTACGCTGTCTCGCTCGGCGCAGGTTTTCGCGGAGGCATGGTCTTCCCCGCCGTCTACCTCGGGGTTGTGGTGGCCACCGGCGCGTCCCAGCTCGTCACGGGCAGTAACCTATCGGCGCTTGCCGCCGCGGGGATGGCGGCCGCGGTGAGCGGTGTCATGCGGCTGCCGTTCACCGGAGTCCTGTTGGCACTGCTTCTGTGTGCGGGCGCGGGAATGGCGGTCACGACCCCGGCCATCATCGGCGCCGTGATCGGTGTCCTGGTCCGGTTCGTGGCCGACGAGAAGCTCGCGCCGCAGGAGGTGGCCGCACCGGAGTGAGGCGATCCGGCACCCTCGCCCATCGATGTGACGAAGTTGCGGGGTCCGAAGCGGCAATGTGACGTTGTTGGGTGGTCCGCCGGTGCCCGACCCGGCACCTTCGTCACAATCGGCTGGACGGGTCCACACCTTCGTCACAGTCACTGTCACGGACACGCTCGAAAGCCCCTGGGCCGCGAACCGCGTGGAATCCTCAGCCCTTCTGGAGCAGGTGGCTCCCGTGGCGTACTGCGAGCGCGAGCCACCCGATGATCCATACCCCTGCGATGAGGTGCATCGCCACCAGGGTCCTCGGCAGACCCTGCACCGATGCGACCAGTAGGCCCACCCCGACGAGAACGACCCACAACGCCGGGTGCTTGGTGACCCGGGCGGCGGCATAACTGCCGAGTGCCGCCAGGGCGCCGACGAGCAGGCACACCAGGACCACACCCATCGCCCGAACGGGTTGCCCCTCTGGCGTGGCGGACTGCCAGCCACGCGCCTGCGCCAGCAACAGCAATCCGAGGTCGCAGATCGCGGCTCCGAGGCCGGCCGCCAGACCCAGGCGTACCAGGTATGCCGCAGTCACCGGGCGGTTCCGGCGAGGCGGCTTGCCCCCCAGGGCGCGCAGGGCGGCCGGTTCGAAACTCACATCCGCGATTGTCGCGCGGCGGACAGCCAACCCGCGCACCACCCGTTGCCTGGTCCGCAATCAGGTCGGGGTGTGCTCGCACAGCGTCCGGTACGGATTGTCCGCCCCCGTGCCCGGCCCGTAGGCATCGCAGCCGATGGGCAGCAGGACCACCGTGGCAAGCTCGCCGAGGTCCCCGCGCGAGTCCACCGCGACCACAGTGAGGTACACGTCGTGCGGAGGCTCAGAGGCGTAGACGATGGTGCCCGAGATGCGGGCGTCCCGCTGGCCGGCGCCGTACTGCACGTACCACGCCTCATCCTCGCCGTCGATTCCCTCATCGTCGGGTGACCATGACGTAGTACCCCGAGACCGGTCGGCATAGGAGATGGGCGCGTCCCAGGTCAGATCGATGACGATCTGGCTGTGCCTGTCAGGATTCTGCAGCGCCTGCACGGAGGTGATCGTCGGGGGACCGAGTTCCTGGTTCTCCGCGACCTGGAACCTGATCGGTCCGGCGAGAGTCCCCGCGGATTTGGGTTTGCTGGTGGGAGGTGTGATCGGCGTCGACGGGCTCCCGGCGTTGAACGTCACGGTCAGCGCCTGCGTCGCCGCTTGGTGACGTCCCTTCGCGAGGAACCCGCAGTCGCCTATTGAACGTGCCCCTGCACCAATTGCCACTGGTGCAGATCGGATTGATCGGCAGTCGCGCCCAGCAGGTCCGCTTGTTGGTCTTCATGCGTGTGTGGATCATCCACGTGCCCCGCTGGTACACCTCCGAGCGGACCCGGTGCCGGGGCTTGGCCGGACGCACGTGGACCAGTAACGGGATCTTCCGGATCCGGTGGGCGCACTTGGAGCTGCGGAACGTCCGTTCGGTGACGGTGGACCCGTTGGCCCACTGCCACGTGTATACCTGCCGCCGGAGTGCCTCGACGGTGCCGGGAGGTGGGGGCCCGGCCGTACTCGCGACGGGGGCCAACGACACAGCCAGCACAAGGGCCGCGATCGCAGAAAACCCTCCCGACAGTCGTCGCAGGTGAGGTGATGGGAATGGGCTGTGGGAACCTCGGCCGCTCGTCCGCAGGAACCACCACCAGCATTGACGCTACGTCCGTGCGATCGGCGGAAGGCTATCGCGGCGGCGGCGGTCACAGGACCGGGTAGACCGTCCCGGTGTTCTCCTCCGCCTCATAGATGTCCGCGGGCGGGCCGACGATCGACGGGTCCGGGGTGCCGACCAGATCCAGGTCTTTCTCCGGGTAGTCGACCCTGCTCAGCACCCACCGCATGGCTTCGAGTCGGCCGCGCTTCTTGTCGTTGCTGCGCACGACCGTCCACGGCGCGAAGTCGGTGTCGGTGTACCAGAACATGGCCTCCTTGGCCATCGTGTAGTCGTGCCAGCGATCGAGGCTGGCGAGGTCCATCGGGCTGAGTTTCCACTGCCGGACCGGGTCGATCCGGCGGATGGTGAAGCGGGTGATCTGCTCCTTGCGGGAGACCGAGAACCAGAACTTCATCAGGATGATGCCGTCGCGCACCAGCATGCGCTCGAACTCGGGCGTTTGGCGCATGAACTCGTTGTACTGCTCGTCGGTGCAGAACCCCATCACCCGCTCCACGCCGGCCCGGTTGTACCAGGAGCGGTCGAACATGACGATCTCGCCGCGTGTCGGTAGGTGCCGGATGTAGCGCTGGAAGTACCACTCACCGGCCTCCCGCTCGGACGGCTTCTCCAGCGCGACGACGTGGGCGCCGCGCGGGTTCATGTGCTCCATGAACCGCTTGATGGTGCCGCCCTTGCCGGCCGCGTCGCGGCCCTCGAAGACCATGACGATCCGCTGCCCGGTCTCCTTGACCCAGCCCTGCATCTTGAGCAACTCGATCTGCAGGAGTCGCTTGGTGAACTCGTACTCGTGCCGGGTCATCCGGTCGGTATAGGGATAGCCCTCCCGCCAAGTGTCCACCGGGGTTCCGGTGGGGCCGATCAGCACCGGATCGTCCACCTCGTCCCAGGTGCCGGAGGCGGTCAGGCCGTGCCTTTCGAATGTGTCGTCTTCCAGGTCCTGCAAACTCGTGATGATCTCCTGCAGGTCCATCACGGCTTCGATGTCGAGGTAGTGGTCGCTCACATACACATTGTCCCGAGGTCCCGGCCCGCCCGTCGCCGAAACCGCAAACGCGAGGTGAATGTTGGCCTCAGGTCTCGCGGTTGGCCACCCGGGCCTGCACGGAGAGGATCCAGCCGACGAGGTCCTTGTTGATCATCGACTCGACCCTTCCACCAAGTGGCCACGGCACCCCGCTGGTCTTCGTCTCGGTGATGACCACGTAGTCCACGTCCTCGCCGTTCTGGGTCAGGTTCGCCTGGCCCGTGCAGATGGCCGCGGGTCGCCCCTCGAGTTCGACGCGGATGTCGCCGTGGGGGGCCGCCTGCTTCCACTCCTGCCGCCACAGCAGTTTCACCTCTTGCGGGAGGAACCGCTGGGCCAGCGAGGGAATGCCCGCCCGGTCGGTCCGGAACTGCCACGGCATCTGTGCCTTCACAACCTCGGCTTCCTCATCGATGTCGATCTCCCCGGCGGTGACCCCGACCTCCTTGGCGAACGCCTGCAGGAAGGCGTGCTCGCTCAGGAGTTGTTGGACGGCTTCGACAGTCGTCGACTCGATGGTGGCGCGGTGTTCCATATCCGCGATTGTGCCCGCAATCGGCCCGCCGTGCGATTCCGGTGCGCGAGGCGCATGCGACCATTGCAGAGTGGAGTTGAGCCGACGGCATGTTCTGATCGCCGGCGCCGGATTGATCACCGCTGCATGCGCCAGCGACGAGCAGCCGTCCATGACCCAGCCCGACGTCACGACGACCTCTGCGGCCCCGGTCGCGCCGCGCGAAACCCCCACCGACCGGTGGCGGGCGGGCAAAGTCGCTCCCGCCGGTCTGCTGGCCGCCTACGCCAACGACTCGGTGCTCGCCGGCGAGCCGCTTCGACTGCACGTCTCGGCGGCGGGTCCGTGGCGGGCCAGCGTCTACCGGATCGGCGACTTCGACGGCCAGGGCGGTACGAAGGTGGCTGAGGCGCAGGGACCGAAGCGGCTCTTCACCGACAAGCAGGTCGACCCGACAACGCGCGCGGTCACGGCCGGCTGGCCAGTCGTCGGCGAGGTCGACACCGCGGGCTGGAAGTCCGGCCTGTACACCGTCGTGGTGCGCACCAATGCCGGCGGCACCAACATCCCGTTCGTGGTCCGCGCAGCCTCGGCGCAGGGCAAAGTCGCCATCATCGCCGCGAGCATGACCTGGCAGGCGTACAACATCTGGGGCGGCGCGAGCCTGTACAAGAACTCGGCGGGAGACTTCGCCGGCCGCGCCTATGCGGTGTCCTACGACCGGCCCTATGACCACGCCCTCTGGGGGGCGCCGATCGCGATGGGCTTCGACATCCCGGTCGCCCGGTTCGCCGACGAGGTGGGCATCGATCACGTCTGGTTCACCAACGCGGACATCACCCGCGATCCGGGAGTGCTTCAGGGCGCCAAAGGGGTGGTCTCGACCGGCCATGACGAGTACTGGCCGCAGGCCTATCGGAACGCGCTGATCGCCGCCCGCGACGGTGGTTCGAACCTGGCCTTCCTCGGGGCCAATGCCGGCTACTGGCGGGTGGGGCTGCGCGGCGACGAGGTCTATTGCGCGAAGGACGCGGCGATCCAGCCGAAGAACATCCGGTGGCGCGATCAGGGCAAGCCCGAGTCCGCGGTGGTCGGGGTCATGTACGACGCCTTCCCGGTCAGCGGCCCGATGGTGGTGCGGGAACCGGATTTCGCCCTGTTCGACGGGACCGGCGCCAAGGCGGGCGCCTCCTACCCCGGCCTGATCGGGATCGAGGCGGACAGGTATTACCCCGGTCACCAGACCCCGCACGACATCGAGGTACCGACCCTGTCGCCGGTCAGCTGCCGGGATGTGGGCACCTGGTCGACGATGGCGTACTACAGCGTCGAGTCGGGGGCCAGTGTCTTCGCCACCGGCACGATGAACTGGACGCGGTCCCTTTCGGGGCCCAGCACGAAGAAGGGGATCACCTCCGCCTCATCGGACTTCAGCCGCGCGGTGACCGCGAACCTGCTCGAGGGGATGGCCGACGGGTCGCTGCCTGCCGCCCGGCGGGACGTGCCGGACCTACCGGACCACAACACTTCAGGCGCGGCGTAGGCCTGTCGGACACGGGTCCGGTGGGCGCTCCTACACGGTGATCTTCGTGACGAAGGTGCCCGCCCGAACCGGCGGGGTCGTCATAGAGGTGCCGGATCGAACGCCTTGCAGCCAGCAACTTGTGCAACAAATGTCTCCCAGAATCAGGCGATGACCCGTCGCCCCGCCGCACCGAAAGCGTTCCTCATGAGCCGGGCAAGACCGCGCGCCGAGGTCAGTTTCACGCGCGGCACCGACGAGGTCTCCACGATCGGCCACCCACGCCGGACGGCGATCTCACGCAACTCGGGCTCGGGGTTGACAGCGACTGGGTGTCCGACCGCGGTGAGCATGGGCAGGTCACTGACCGAATCGGAGTATGCGAAGCAATCGGCGAGATCGTAGCCGCGCTCGTCTGCCAGAGCCCGCATGACCTGGACCTTGCCTTCGGAGTAGCAGAAGGGTCCCACGAGTTCACCGGTGTAGACACCGGCCGCGTCGCGTGCCGCCGTGGTTCCCACACCGACCTCGAGTCCCGCGGTCCCCGCGAGCCGGGAGACGATCTCCGTGGGCGAAGCCGAGATCACGATCCGGTCCTGTCCGGCACGCCCGTGTTGATCGAGGACCTCCCGCATCGCAGGTTTCATCGAGGCCACCAAATCGTCGATGAAGTGGTCCCCGAGCGCCTCGACATCCTCGGCGCGATGCCCCGCGACAGCCCTCAGGATGCGGTCGCGGACCTGCTCGGACCGCTGGTCGGTGGCTCCTTTGAGCAGGAAACTCAGACCGTTGCGCAGATCCTTGAGCAGGTCGGTCTTTCCAATGAACCCCTGCCGGAATGCCGACTTGGCCAGTGGGATGTTCGCCGAGCCCGGGATCAGGGTTCCGTCGAGGTCGAAGAATGCGGCGCTCGTGTTTGTCATGTCTCTATCGTCCCCATAATGTCTGCAGCAGATTAGTGTCTGATCGCTAGATTTCAGCCTGGGAATTGTCATAGGTTGACAAAATGCAGCCCTGGGGACGCCTCACCACGGATCTTGCCGCGAGCCTGCGCCCCGTGCTGCCAGAGGCTGTCACAGCCATCCTGGCCGCGATCGGCCAGGATGTGCCCGCGTATGCAGGTGCGATGGACACGCAGACGGGTCCGGTGGTCCGACGCGGGACCGAGATCGCACTCACGCGACTGCTGGACTTGTTCGGAACCGACGACGCCGCCCTCGATGTGCGCTCGGCGCGGTTCTACCGGCGACTCGGCGCGGGCGAAAGCGCTCAGGGCCGATCGCTGGAGTCGGTCCTTTCGGCCTACCGGATCGGCGCGAGGGTCGCATGGGAGCACATGTCCAGCGCGGCAGTGGCCAGCGGGGTCGAAACGCCCGCGTTGGTCTCGCTGGCCGAAGCCTTCTTCGTGTACATCGACGAGTTGTCCGGGGCCAGCGCCCAGGGCCACGCCTCACAAGCCGGCGTGCGCGACGTGCTGCGCTCCCGCTTGGCACAAGCACTGCTCGAGGGCACAGCACTGACGGACCCGGTCGGGCTACAGGCCGCCGCCGACGCCGCCGGCTGGACGATTCCGGAGCGGCTGGCGGTGGCAGTGGTCCCGCTGAGCCCGGGCAGGGAACCGACACCGCCCAGCGACGTGCTGGTGTCCGTCGAGGACGACGAGGCGATCGCCATCCTCCCCGACCCATCCGGACCCGGACGACGGCAGGCGCTGGAGCGGGCGTGGGAAGGCAGCCAGGTGTTCGTCGGCACCGTGCGGCCGGTCGCCGAAGCGCCCACCTCACTGGCACACGCCCGCAGGGTGCGCAGGCTCGTGGCACAAGGCCGGGTACCGAGCACCCGGGTGGTGGCCGCCGCAGACCACCTCACCGAGCTGGTCGTTGCTGCCGACGCGGAGTTGCTGGCTGAACTCGACGCGCGGGTTCTGTCACCGCTGGCGCAGATCAAGCCGGTCAAGCGGGAGGCGCTCGCCGACACTCTCAGGGCCTGGCTGGCCTTCCAGGGCGACCGCCACCAGATCGCCGAGCACCTGCACGTGCACCCGCAGACCGTCTCCTACCGTCACCAGCGGCTTCGTGAGCTCTTCGGCGAGGCGCTGCAGGACCCGCAGGAACGCCTGGCGCTGCAACTCGTCCTGGGGCTGCCGAACGTCGGATGACCGACCCCTCCATCTGCTGGCCGCGGGCACCGTCGGTGGCCAGCAGATGGAGGGCCAATCCGGGACAAAGGGTGCATACCGTCCCCCCGATCCCTCCATCTCGAGGCCGATTTCGGCGCTGAGGCCCTGTCACGGCCAGCAGATGGAGGGCTCGGGCGCCACCCTCACCCCAGCGGTTCGGTGAGGTAGCGCTGGACGGAGGGGCCGATCGCGCGTGCCAGCTCTTCGGGTGCGAACGCGACCACGTCCGGCATCTGCAGGAAGTAGCGGGTGAAGGCGAGCCCGGCCATCTGGGTCATCACCAAGGCCGAGCGCCGATCCGGATCGTCGTCCACGAGAGCGGCCACCGCAGCCTGCACCGAGTCGTGCAGTGTCTGCTGCATGACCTCTCGCGCCACCTCGTGCGAGGCACCGGTGCGCAGCATCCCCAGGAAGTGCCGGAGCACCATGGGCTGCTCCCAGGTGTCCACCAGGACCCGGACCAACTGCTCGCCCCGGTCCGCGGGCGGCGCCTGCGCGACGACCGACAGGATCACCGAGGGGTCCAGCGGCAACTTCAAGGCCTCCGTGAGCAGCCCCTGCTTCGACCCGAAGTAGTGCGTGATGAGCGCGGGATCCACGTGTGCCTCGGCCGCGATGGCCCGCATGCTCGCCCGCTCGTACCCGCGCTCGGCGAAGAGGTGGCGCGCCGTCGTCAGGATGCGCTCGCGGGTGTCCTCGACCCCGGGTCTGCGGCCACGTGGCTTCATGTCCGGGCCAGCATCGTCATCCGCTCGTCGATCGTGGCGGGAACGTCGGTGATCGTGGCGTCGACCCCGTGCTCCTGCAACAATCCGCGCAGCGCTACGAGGTCGGGGTTGACCACCCGCACACTGCGACCCGCCAGGCTCACCATGAGGCCGGCATCGCCGAGCAGGGCGAACAACCGCGCCCACTCGTCCGACTCGACCGCGACAGCCGTGGTGCCATCGACGATGTCGGCTTCGGTGCCCTGCGCCACGAGCCGCCCGTCGGACATCAGCAGCAGCCGGTCGCATTGCCGGGCCTCCTGCATGTAGTGGGTGGTGACCAGAACCCCGACTCCCTGGTCGGAGCGCTCCCGGATGCTGTCCCACAAGCTCGCCCGTGCCAGCGGACCCACGCCCGACGTCGGCTCATCCAGCACCAGTGCCGCGGGGTTGTGCTGCAGCGCGCACAGGAAGGCCAGTTGCCTGCGCAGACCCAGCGGCAGATCGGAGACCAGTTTCCCGCCGGAATCCGCCAGCCCTCCGGTCAGAGCCACCGTCTGGCAACCGAACGCCTCGGCGGCGAACGCGAGATTCTCAGCCACCGTCAGTTCTGAGTACAGACCGAGCCCCTGTGGGACGTACCCGAGCCGGGCACGCCGTTGCCGGTTGGGCCTGCCGCCGTTGAGCAGGGCTTCCCCGGAGGTGGGTCGCAGCAGGCCGAGCAGCATCCGGATGACGGTGGTCTTGCCGGCACCGTTGGCTCCGAGCAGCCCCACCACCTCGCCCGGCCGGACCTCGAAACTCACATCGTCGGCGGCGGTGAAATCGCCGAACACCTGCCGCAGGGACCGCGCTTCGATCAGTGCGCTCATGCCCGTTCCCCCCCTTCGAGGCTGGCGACGATCGCGACATCTTCGAGGGTCAGCGGGGCGATGTGCATCCCGGGCGGCGGTGACTGCGGCCACCATTCCCGGAACGCCTCCCCGCTGCGCCAGGCGTACTGCGGGCGCTGCGGGCGCGGGGTCTCCACAACAACACCAGGACTCTGCGCCACGATGCTGTCGGGGCTGCCGGAGAGCAGGGCCCGCCCCCGTTCCAACACCAGGACCGATCCCGTGCGTTCGGCTTCGTCCATGTACGTCGTCGCCAGCACAACGGCAGTGCCGTGCGCCGCTGCCCGCGTGATGAGCCGCCACAGCTCGACGCGGCTCACCGGATCCAGGCCGGTGCTCGGCTCGTCCAGGATCAGCAACTCGGGTCGGTGCAGGGTTGCCAGGCAGAAGCCGAGTTTGTTGCGCATGCCGCCGGACAACTGGCCCACCAGTCGGTCGCGGGCGCCGTCCAGGCCAGCCCGTTTGAGCAGTTCGTCGGCGCGTTCTGCGAGGTCGGTGCCGGCCAGCCCGTACGAACCCCCGACGAACTCGACGTTCTCGTCCACTGTCAGGTCGGCCCAACTGCCCGCATCAGCTGGCATGTAGCCGATCTGCGCCCGCTCGGGTGTCTGCACCGTGCCGGCTTCCACCTCGACCAGGCCCACCATCGCCTTGAGCAGAGTGCTCTTGCCTGCGCCGTCCCCGCCGACCACCGCGGTGATCTGGCCCGGTGGTGTCTCCAAGGTGATGTTCTCGAGTGCCGTGACGGACCCGAACCGTACCGTGAGGTTCGAGACGCTCATGCGGCCGCCTTCGCTTTGCGTCGCCTGCCATCGCCGGGGGCGAGATTGCGCCGGAACCGCAGCACCGCGCCGGTGAACACGATCACGGCCATGATCGCCAGCATCATCAGCGGGAACCACAGCGCGTCCAGCGGAGCACCGCGCAGCATCACACCCTGCGAAACCATGGTGAAGTACGTCAGCGGAAGGAAGTAGCTGATCCATCGCACTCCCCACGGAATCGCTTCGAGCGGGAAGATGAACCCGGACAGCAGGATCTGTGGCATGAGGAAGAAGAAGGCCGTCTGGATGGCCTGGCCGACGTTCTGCGAGATGGTCGATATGAATACGCCCAGGCCCAGCACGACGAACAAGAACAAGCCGGCGCCGAACGCGAATACCGCGACATTGCCGTTGAAGGGGACGTCGAACAGGAGTATGCCCAGCACCGTGACCAACACCATGTCCAATGTGGCGACCAAGAAGTAGGGCAGGATCTTCCCGAGGATGACCGTGCTGGGCTTGATCGGCATCACCGCAAGCTGTTCGATCGTCCCCGTCTGCTTCTCCTTGACCATCCCGATGCTTGTGACGATCGTGCCGATGAAGGTGAGAATGAGCCCGATGATCCCGGGAACCATCACCCAACTGGTCTTCAGATCGGGATTGAACAGGACCTGCGTCTGCACTTTGTCCCCGAACCGGTTGAGGGCGGAGACCGCGGTCTGGGCGGTGAACAGTGACGAACCGTCGATGTAGGCCACCGGTGGGTTCTGACCGGTGACGATCGCGACGTCGACGCTGTTGCGCTGCAGCAGGTCCTCAGCAGTCGCGGCGTCGCCGGCGGGATCGGTCTCGACAACCTCGAATGGCGCCTGCGCGGCCTGCGTGATCAGTTGTGAGGCCTGCTCCGCCTGCGGACCCAGCGTCGCAGTCGGAATGTTGTCCACCGAGAAGTTGGCCGCGTAACCGAAGACGATCAGCAGCAGCACCGGCAACCCGATCAGCATGCCCATGGTGCGGTGGTCACGCCGCAACTCGCGGAACTCCTTGAGAATCATCGCTCGCATGGCGCCCACCATACTCCGTCATTCAACGAGTGATGAATTAAGTTGCGACCGCTTTGCCGGTTCGGGTCCTGGTCGAGACAGCCGGACTCGGGTCGACCGGCGGTCAGGACGAAGTGCCGGAGTCCTCGTCCGGTCCGGCCTGGGCCTTGAGCAGGTCCCGGATCTCCTCGAGCAACTCCTCGGCGGTGATGACCTCTTCCTTCTCACTCTTGGCCATCCGGGACTTCGCGGCGTTCATCGGCACGACGAACACGAAGTAGACGACGGCCGCGGTGATGAGGAACGTAATGATGGCGCCGATCATCACGCCGAAGTTGAGTTCCTGGCCGCCCGGTATCCCGATGCTCCCACCGACGCCGTCCTTGCTCAGACCGAGGACCGAGAAGAAGCTGTTGATGACCGGCGTGATTAGAGCGTCGCTGAACGCGGTCACGAGCGCGGTGAATGCGGCGCCGATGACGACGGCGACCGCGAGGTCGATGACGTTGCCGCGCAAGAGGAAGTCGCGGAAGCCCTTGATCATGTATGACTCCTTGAATGGCTCGGATTTCGTGGTGGCCGTGCCCAACGAGTCTACGAACGGTCCTGCTGGCCGGTCGGGCCTGCCTCCACCTGCGTGAGCAGCGCCTCGATGTCGCCCTCGTCGCCGCGAGGCGCGGGTGCGGCTGGGCCGGACTTGGGGCGGCCGGCGAAGAACCGGGTGACGGCACCCAGGATGGCGCCGACTCCCAAGGCGACCAGCGGATCGACCGAGATCGTCGACGCAGCGCCGAGGGCGGACGGGACCACGACCGTGGAACTCATGGCCCACGCCAGGAAGGCGCCTACTGCTGCGGTGACGGTGATTGCGCCAAGCCAGGTGCTCCGGTGCTTCACGAGGCGGACGATCACTCCGACGATCGCCGCCAGAACCAGCGCTATGACCGCCCCACCGATCCCGTACAGCAGACTGTCACCCCAAGTGCTCAACAGGTAGGGCTCGACCGACAGCCGGGTCAACCCCGCCTCGACCGGCACGCCCGCCACACCGAACAGCACCAGCGTGCCGATCAGCGGGTACAGCAGGGCCAGGGCCAGTCCGACCGACGTGGAACTGGTGAGGTAGATCGCGCCGGCCACCGCCGCTGCCGTCAACACCAGCCCGAGCGCCACCAGCAGGCTCAAAGCGACACCGCGACCCGAACGCCACCAACGCAGGCCGACAGTGTTGAGCAGCCACGTCGCTGCGATCAGAACCGCGGCTCCGGTGACGGTTCCCAGGTGTCCGTCCTCCCACCACCAAGTCAGGCCCTCTGTCGTGGTGACGCTGCCCGCGGCATTGGCCGTCGTGGCACCGGTGGAACTGAGGGCCACCAGAAGTGCCGCCCCGGCGGCTGCACCTAGTGCCGCCGGCAGCGCGAGCAGCGGCGACCCACCTCTGGCTCGCCAGGCGACGAAGACGACAACCGCGCCGGTGACCAGCAGTGGCGCGCCTGCAGCAGAAGTCGTCCATCCGATTCCGCCTGCCACGTCGGAGACCACCACCTGCTGCCACCCACCCAGCAGTCCCACACCTGCCAGCCACGGGCCCAACGTCAGGAATCCGGTGACGGTGAGTCCCATGTATTCCAACGCGTATGCCATCATTGCGCCGACGACGACCGCGAGCAGGACCGCGAGGAACCCTGCGATGAAAGCACCGATCGCCTGCGACAGGCTCGACTTCGGCAGTCCGGGGACGGGTGCAGAAGCGCTCATGAGACGGCTCCGGTTCCGGGCTGGCGGCTCATGACCCGACCCCGAAGTCCTGACGTTCGGCGGGGAACGCGTCAGTCATCACTACCGCTTGGAAGCTCGGCGGCAGGGACTGGTCCACGGTCAGGGTCACACCCGTGATCTGGTTGTCCGGGCCGGTCTGCAGGGAGGTATTGCTGTAGTAGTCGATCGGCACGGGCGTGCCCTGCTCGTCGATGAGCAGGATGGAGACGAAGTGGTCTTCGCTGGTGTACGGCCGGGCGACGTCGATGCTGGCACTCAGCGTCGTCGGCGCACCGGGTGTCAGTGCGATCTTCCCCACCTTCAAGCCCGGGACCCGCCGCAGTGCAGGCGATTGCGCGGTTGCGCCGAGGTAGGTCCCGCCCGCAGTGATCACACCCTGCGTGTCACACATGCCGGTCGCCGGGATCTGCGAGCCGTAGCCGGGGATGTCGGCGCAGACGGCCTCGGCGAGGAACTGCGAGTCCGGCAGGACCTCCCCTTGGTCGTCGAACGTGCCTCGCAGGTCGAAGCGGCGCAACGGCACCGGGCCGAACGTGAACCAGAGGTTCACCTGCGAGGTGGTGAACTCGAAGGTGCCACCACGCTGGAGACCCGCCATGGGGAATGCGAACAAGGCCGAGGGGTCGGCGACGATCCGGTCCTGGTCGTCCCGCTTCGCACCGACGAACCACAGCACGGTGGAGTTCTTACCGGTGTCGACCGCGCCACCGATCCAGTCGTAGAAGTCGAAGCCGATCTGATTGACGCTGGTGAGCATCGGCGGCAGCGGCACGGCCAGCCGCGAGAGCGACAGGCCGGAGACCTCATCGGGACCGGTCCGCGGGTTCCATGCGGTGCCGTCGTCACCGGTCCGGGCCGTGAACGACCCCTTGAACGGTTCCAGGTCGCCGGTGCCCACCGCGACGTTGCCCAACCGCGGGCCGCCGGTGGTGACCAGGCCATTGACTGTGACGGTGTACTCGGTGTTGGCCGCCAGCATCTCCAAGGGCCGCACGAAGACGTAGCGCCCGTCCCCGGAGACTGAGACCTGCGCGTCGACCGGCGGATCGATCGTCACCAACTGGTTCGGGTCGGGCGCCGGTACGAGCCGGGCCGGCACCGTCTGCCCGCCGTGGCGGACCATGACCCGTCCGGTGAAATAGCCGGCCGGACTGATCTCGACCGTCTCGTCCTGGGCGACGAGCCCGCCACCCACGTTGACCCCGAACAGGTACATCCCGTCGTCGGGCAGGTCGGCCCCGACACATCGCGGATGGTCCCCCGGCCGCAGGCAGAAGTCGTACGGTACGTACCAGATTGCACCGTCCTGACTGCCCGTGTAGATGCCCTTGGGTCCCAGCGCCGGCGAGGAGTTCAACTGGTTGCGGGTGGCCAGCGTCGGCTCGGTCGCGGTGGTGTCGAAGGCCCAGCGCCGGGAGCCGTCGTTGGTGTTCACCGCCACTATGTGGCCGTTTGCCGCACCGACGTAGGCGATCGGGGGGCCGCCGGCAACCGGTGCCTGTCCCACCACCGGGGAACTGCGGATGGGCGCTCCGGTGTCGTAGGACCAGAGCAAATCGCCAGCCGGGTTCAACGAGTAGAGCACCCCGTCAGTGCTGCCGATGATGATCTGCGCGAGTTCGCCGTCGTTCTCCACGAGTGCGGGCGAGGAGTAGATGTGGTCTCCGGTCTTGAAGTCCCAGATCACACTGCCGGTCTCGCCGTCGAGGGCGTACACGCTCCCGTCGAACGAGCCGACGTACAGGTGTCCCTGAGTGTCCAGCGCCGGCGACGAGGTCACGTAGCCGAGAGTGGTGCGCTGCCATTTCTGGGTGCCATCTGCGTTCAGCGCGAACACGCGGGTGTCCACCGAACCCCAGAAGGTCGTTCCGGAGTCATCCATCGAGGGAACGGTCCACACCGCGTTGTCCGCCTGGTGCACCCACTTCTGCGACCCGTCGGGGTTGATCGCATATGCCGCGCCGCCGGTGTTGCCCTGGTAGATGACGCCGTCCGGTCCGATGTTCGGGCTGCCCTCCCACCACGACACCAACTGGCCCTCGACGGGCGGCAGCGTCGGTTTGAACGACCACACCACGCGTTGGTGGTCGGGGATCGCGGGGTCGGTGCTGACCTTGTAGAGGTTCTCGTCGCCGGATCCGATGATCAGGGTCCTGTCGTCGAGCAGGGCTGGCGCGGTGTCGATGATCTCACCGGTTTCGAATCGCCAGACCTCCTTGCCGTCCTCATCGAGTCCGTACAGGTTGTGGTCGGCAGAACCGGTGTAGATGGTCCCATCGGCAGCGATCACCGGGGTGGCGAAAATACCCTTCCCGGTCTGGTAGGACCAGGGCTGACCCCCCGGGTCGACGCCCTGGACGTCCGAGGCGCCGGTGTTCCGCAGATCGTGTCGCATGGTGGGCCAGGAGGCCCCGGCTTCAGTCTTTGAATCGGCGGCTGGCGGTTGCTGTGCTGCCTGACTCCAGGCGACTGAACCGGTGGTGACGGCGGCGACCGTGATGGCCACCGCGAGCATCTTCACGACTGTCACGCTACTCCCTGGACCGGGACCCGCGCGTTTGTGACGACGTTGTCGGCCTCCCGCCGCGTGTGTGACGAAGGTGCGGGGTCGAGTCGTCCCGGACCGCTCAACAACGTGACAATCCGCCTTGGCGGCCAGCAACTTCGTCACAAAGGCGCGAGCCACGGATCCCTCCTCGAACGTGTAACGAAGTTGCTTGGTCCGGACCCGTTCTGCTACGAAGGTGGGCGCTCACAGCGGCTCACACCGCGTACCTTCGTAACACAACGCCGGGGCGGCCAGCAACTTCGTCACAAAGGCCCGTCAGCTCAGAACTTGCCCTTACAGATCAAGGTGTTCTGGGTGCCGTAGACGCCGTCGATGCCGTCCTTGATCTTGTTCCCGGTCGCACCGAGTTGCGGGTTGGCCCAGAACGCAAGCAGCGACCCGCCGTCCGCGGGGAACACTGCCGCCTGCGCCTTCACGGTGCGCGGCTTCTTCACCTTCATGCAGTAGTAGGCGCCCTTGTCGAGGGTCTGGACCTGGCTGGCCGACACCTTGTCGCCCTTCTTCTGCCCCTTGAACTGGGTCACCAGCACGGTCGCCGCGTCCCGCATCACGTCCGGGTCGCCGCTGACGGCCGTGAAGTACAGGTAGTAGTTCTTGCGGACCTTGAACGTGAGAGTGTCCTTGGTGCCCCTGACCTTCTTGGTCTTCGAACCGATCTTGCCCTTGGCGGTACCGGTGCTGTTCCACGTCGCCATGACGCTGCATCCGTCGCAACCCTTGACCTTCAGCTTCACGGGCACCTTGTCGGCAGCGGCCGCTGGCACGGCGGTCATCCCGAACAGGACGGCTCCGGCGATGACAGAGGTTCGGATGGTGCCCATGACGTCTCCTCAGATTGGCCGCAGTCACCCTAACCCAACGCACTCACCCGGCACAATGGACGCCGCATCTATCATTCAGGGGTCTGCCGAAGAGGGGGCTCCATGAAGATCGCGGTTGCCGGGATGGGGTATGTCGGACTGTCCAACGCGGTGTTGCTCGCACAGCGGCACGACGTCGTGGCCGTCGACATCGATCCCCACCGCGTGGACTTGATCAACGCCGGCAAGTCCCCCATCGAGGACCCGGACATCGAGTCCTTCCTGCGGGATTCGGAACTCGCACTTCGGGCCACGCTCGAGCCCGGGGAGGCCTACGCAGATGCGCGGTTCGTGATCGTGGCCACCCCGACCGACTACGACCCCGACGCCAACTTCTTCGACACGAGTTCGGTGGAATCGGTGATCGAGCAAGTCCTCGCCGTCAACCCGGCGGCAACGATCGTCGTCAAGTCGACCATTCCCGTGGGTTTCACCGACCGCATGTGCGAACAGCACGCGACCGACACCATCCTGTTCGCGCCGGAGTTCCTGCGCGAAGGCCAGGCGCTGCACGACAACCTCTACCCGTCACGGATCGTTGTGGGCCAGCGGTCGGATCGGGGGCGCGAGTTCGCCGAGCTCATGGCAGAGGGCTCGCTGGTGCCGGACGTCCCGGTGCTGATCACCGATGCCCGCCAGGCGGAGGCGATCAAACTGTTCGCCAACACCTACCTGGCGCTGCGGGTGGCCTACTTCAACGAACTCGACACGTTCGCCTCGAGCCACGGCATGGACAGCCGGGACATCATCGCCGGGGTGAGCCTGGACCCCCGCGTCGGCGGGCACTACAACAACCCGTCCTTCGGCTACGGCGGCTACTGCCTGCCCAAGGACACCAAACAACTGCTGGCCAACTACGACAACGTCCCGCAGGACCTGATCCGCGCGGTCGTGGACGCCAACCGCACCCGCAAGGACTTCGTGGCCGAGCAGATCCTGGCCCTCGACCCGCAGGTGGTGGGGATCTACCGCCTGGTCATGAAGGAGGGTTCGGACAACTTCCGCACCTCCAGCGTGCAGGGGATCATGAAGCGCCTGAAGGCCAAGGGCGTCGAAGTCATCGTGTATGAACCGGTGTTGGAGCAACCCGACTTCTTCAACTCCGAAGTGGTCACGAACCTCGACGAATTCAAGCGGCGCTCGTCGGTCATCGTGGCCAATCGGGTGTCCGACGAACTCCACGACGTGATGGACAAGGTCTACACCCGGGATCTCTTCGGCCGGGACTGACACCGGCACCGCACCTGCCCTGACGGTCATCTGAACACCCGTTTAGACTGGTGAACATGTGTTCAGTCATCGACGATCGCACCCTGCGGGCGCGTCTGCGCGATGCGGCGATCGAGATCGTGGCCGCCCGGGGTGTGGATGCCCTGACCGCGCGGACCGTGGCGCAGGCCACAGGGGTGTCCGCCGGCTCGGTGATCAATCACTTCGGTTCGATGGCCGGCCTCCGGCAGGCATGCGATGAGTACGTCGCCGCCGAGATCCGCCGCGAGAAGCACAAAGCGATGGCCGCCGGCACTGATCTCGACGTGATCGGTGCACTCCGGGAGGTACAAGTCGCTCCGCTGGTGGGCTACTTGGCTGCAGTGCTGAGCGAGGACTCGCCCGCGGTGGCCCGACTGGTGGACGAGTTGGTCGACGACGCCGTCGGGTACATGGAGCAGGGCGTGGCGGCAGGGCTGCTCGAACCAGCCGCCGACGAGCGGGCCAGGGCCGTCGTCCTGATGGCCTGGAACCTGGGTGCCCTGGTGATGAACCGTCACATCCACCGTCTGCTCGGCGTAGACCTGACGGCGGCCACCGGCACCGAACTGGCACCATATGTGGCGCCGGTCATGGAGCTCTACAGCAAGGGCCTGTTCACCGAGGCATTCCGACAACGCAGTGCCACAGCATTCGAACACGCGGCGACCCCCGATGCTCGCCGCGGGAGGGAAGGATCATGAGCGGGCAGGCAGCCCTTCGGGCCGAGGGACTGACCAAGCACTACGGCGACGTCAAGGCGCTGGTGGACGTGACGCTGGAGGTGGTGCCAGGCGAGGTCTACGGCTTCCTCGGTCCCAACGGTGCGGGCAAAACCACCATGATCAGAACGGTCATGGACGAGATCCGCCCCACTGCCGGGAAAGCCTGGATCCTGGGCCTGGACTGTCACCGGCAATCGGTCGGGATCCGCCGGCACATCGGCTACCTCCCCAGTGACCTGGCCCTGTACCCCAACTTGACCGGCAAGGACACCCTGACGTACTTCGCCAACCTGCGCGGCGGCGTCGACTGGTCGCGAGTGGGAGAACTGGCCGAAAGGCTCGATGCGCAACTGGACAAGAAGGTCGGAGACCTGTCCTCGGGCAACCGGCAGAAGGTCGGGATCATCGCGGCGTTCATGAACGAGCCGGAACTGCTGATCATGGATGAGCCGAGCAGCGGGCTCGACCCGCTGGTCCAGCGGGAGTTCCAGGCGTTGATGCGGGAGTCCGTGGAGCATGGCGCGAGCGTGTTCCTGTCAAGTCACACCCTCTCCGAAGTACAACGCGTGGCAGACCGGGTCGGGGTCATCCGGCACGGGCATCTGATCGCACAGGAGACGGTGGCCAGCATGCGGTCCAAAGGCATCCGCAGCGTGGAGTTCGATCTGGGCACCCCTGCCGACGCGGCACAGTTCGAGGCGGTCCCGGGAGTTCGGGACGTCCTCGTGGCGGACAGGAGAGTGCAGTTGTCGTACGACGGCAAGATGGACGATCTGCTACGCATGGTCACCTCCAACTACGAAGTGCTGGACATACGCTCCCAAGAGGCTGACCTCGAAGAGATCTTCCTGACCTACTATCACGACGACCAGTCCACCGAGAACGTGACGACCTGATGCTCACCACGGTCTTCAGCAAGACGGTCCTCGACCGCTGGCGCGGCGTGACCATCACCGTCGTCAGCCTGTCGCTGCTGCTCTACTTCGCGATGGGGGTCTACCGAGACCTGGACCTGGCTATCTACACCGGCCTGCCGGCGTCGTTCAAGTCACTGATCGGCATCCCGGAGAACGCGGATGTCGGGTCGCTGGCCTACTCGGCGGTCTACAACTCCTACGGTGCCCTTGCCTTCAGCGGACTGGCGATCGCGATGGGCGCCGCCTTCATCGCCGGCGAGGAACGCAAGGGCACCATAGGCGAACTGCTGGCGAACCCGAAGAGCCGCACCCACATCGTCGTGTCCAAGGCCGGCGCGATGTTGTTGCTGCTCGGGCTCGGCGGACTGCTCCTGTGGGCCGCCGCTGTGATCTCACCGGCACTCCTCGACGTGAGCATCGCCGGCCTGCATGTCGGTGCCTTCACGCTGCACCTCACTGTCAGTACGTTCTTCTACGGATTCCTGGCGTTGGCCATCGGTGCGTGGACGGGCCGTACCGGCATGGCGATCGGGATTCCCGCAGCGGTCATGGTGCTGTCCTTCTTCGCGGTGGGACTCCTGCCGCTGGTCTCAGGGTGGGAGGACGTCGCGAAGTTCTTCCCCTGGTACTACCTCGGTGGCAGCGAGCCCTTGCTCAACGGCGTCGACTGGGCGCACGTTGCGATCCTGGTCGGCGGCAGCGCGGTGCTGTTCGTACTGGCATTGGTGGGCGTCAACCGGCGCGATCTGCGCGGGCGCTCCACGGGAGTCAGCCTCATCGACCGTGCCCGGTCCAATCCGATGACGGCGAAACTGGCCGAACGCATGGCCGGGTCGACCCGGGTCTCGCGCATCTGGGTCAAGAGCGCCTCCGAACATCAGGGGTTGCTGCTCGTGGTCTCCGCGGCCATGTTCTTCATCATGGGCGTGCTCATGGGTCCGGTGTACACCGCCATGGACCAGACCCTGGTGAGCATGGGCGACGCCCTACCGGAGGCGCTGCTCGCGCTCTTCGGCGGCGGCAACACCTCGACGCCTGAAGGCTTCTACCAGATCGAGAACTTCGGACTGATGGCACCGATCAGCATCATGGTCGTGACCGTCACGCTCGGCGCCAAGGCGCTCGCCGGCGAGGAGTCCGACCGGACCATGGGTCTGCTGCTCGCCCAGCCGGTGTCCCGCAGCAAGGTGCTGGCGGAGAAGGCGTTCGCGATGGTGCTGTTCGGTGTCATCGTCGGCGTTGTCACCTTCGCCGGGGTGCTCGCGGGCAACGCCCTGGGCGACATGGGAATCGACATCGGCAACATCGCCGCCACCTGTGTGCTGCTGACACTCATCGGGCTGCTGTTCGGGGCCTTGGCCCTGCTCACCAGCGCGGCCACCGGCCGGTTGGCGGCGGCGGTCTGGGTACCGGTGGCGGCGGCGTTGGTTGCGCATGTGGCCAATGCCATGGCCAGCCTGCAGGACGCGGCTTGGGGCAGACTGTCGCCCTTCCACTACTACCTCGGCAGCGATCCACTCAGCAATGGGATGTCGTGGGTCGACGCCGCGGTCCTCGCGGCGGCCACGGTGGTGATCCTGGCGCTGGCTTTCCCGGCCTTCGCGCGGCGGGACCTGCGCGAGCAAGGGTGAGGTTCAGTACAGGGCCTGTGCGTTGGTCATCCGCCCGTGGCCGGCGCGGCGTTCAGGCGGGAAGATGCCGGGCGAAATCGCTCGCGCTAGAGAACGTGCACGAGGTTAGAGAAGCCACACGTGCATTCACTAACCTGGTGCACGTTCTCTAACCTCGCGACCAACTCCTGTGGCCACCCAGTACACGAACCGTTTCCGGACTAGACCCTCGGCTCCGCGTTAGACCTCTTGCTCCGCGTTAGACCTCTTGCTCCGCGTTAGACCTCTTGCTCGGTGCAGGGCCTAACGGGAACCGCAAGACCTAACGGGAACACACGACCCTAACGGCTGAACGCGAACCGCCGGACAGGCCAACCGCGGTTCAACCTTGCGCTGGTCGCGTCATGGCCAACGGGTCCACGACCGAGTCGAACAGTTCCTCGGAGACGCCCTTGGCCATTGCCGCGTCCCTCAGCGTCAGGTCGGCCTCGACCGCGTGATGGGCGATGGCTGCTGCGGCGTCGTAGCCGATGGCCGGGGCCAACGCGGTCACCATCATCACCGAGCGATCGATGTTATCGGCAAGTTGGCGCTCGTTGAGTTCGGTGCCGTCGACGAGGAACTCGCGCAGGCCATCGGCCGCATCAGCCAGGATCCCGGCCGACTGCAGGTAGTTCGCGATCACCAACGGCCGGAAGGTGTTCAGCTCGAGATTGCCCTGCGAACCGGCGAAGCGCACGGCCGTGTCATTGCCCATGATCTGTGCACACACCATGAGCATGGCCTCGGCATGGGTGGGATTGACCTTCCCGGGCATGATCGACGATCCCGGCTCATTCGCGGGCAGGATCAACTCGCGCAGCCCGGTCCGCGGCCCCGATCCCAGCCAGCGCAGGTCGTTGGCGATCTTGAAGACTGTGCCGGCGGTGGAAGCCAACGCGGCGTGCGCCCTGACCATGCGGTCGAGGGTTCCCAGCGCCGTGAACTTGTTCGTCGCGCTGCGGAACGCGAACCCGGTCAGCCGGCTCAACTGCGCAGCGACCTGCTCGCCGAAACCGGGCGGGGCATTCACCCCCGTACCCACCGCCGTGCCACCGATCGCCAGTTCCTGCAGACCCTCGGTGGCGTGCACGAGATCGTCGAGCGCGTCGGCCAGCGCACCGACATAGCCTGACCACTCCTGGCCCACGGTGATGGGCGTGGCGTCCTGCAGATGGGTGCGACCGATCTTGACCGTGCCGGCCCACGCGCGCGACTTCAGGTCCAGCGCGTCCCGCAGGCGGTGAAGCGCCGGAACGGTACGTTGCGTGGTCATCGTGTAGGCCGCAACGTGCATCACGGTCGGGAAGGTGTCGTTGGAGGACTGGCACATGTTGACGTCGTCGTTGGGGTGGATCGGGTCCTGCGAGCCGAGCACTGCACCGATCAACTGGAGGCTGCGGTTTGCTACGACCTCGTTGACGTTCATGTTGGTGTGCGTGCCCGAGCCCGACTGCCACACATGCAGGGGGAACTCGGTGTCGAGTTCCCCCGCGGCCACTTCGGCGCAGACCCGCTGGATCAACTCGCTCTTCCAGACCGGCATCCGGCCGGCGTTGACGATCGCCGCCGCCTGCTTGAGGATGCCGTATGCGCGGTAGACCTCGATCGGCATCAGGTCTTGACCGATCGCGAAATGCTGTAGGGAGCGCTGGGTCTGTGCGCCCCAGTAGTGGTCGGCCGGAACCAGCACGACCCCGTGGCTGTCGTGCTCCTCGCGGTCGCCGGTTGCGTCGATGCCGATTGGTAGATCGAGGATCTTGGGGGCGTCGGAGTTCATGAGTCATGTGTACCTCGCCGGTGCGAGCCACACCTCCCGCGCGGACACGCCATCAACAAGTCCGCCGAAACACTGTCAGAATCGAACATGCGTTCCCCAATGAGGAGACCTGACCTGCGGCTTTCGCGGCCGCCACCAGCCCGCCGAGCGCTTCGACTGCGACCACATCATCCCCTGGCCCGAAGGCCAACCCGCCGCCCGCGACATGGTCTGGACCAGCCCGCTGGGCACCCGGCACCGCCCACGACTACCGCCGGCATCCCGACCGGGAATGTCAGATCGCTGTTCCGAGTCTCCGCGTCGCGACGGGCCCCCATCCAAGATCCCCGTCTCGTGGACCCCCCGACCACTACCAGCCGGTCTGTAATGTGAAATGCGGCGCAGACCGGCGAGAGGGGCCACTGTGGATCTGGCAGGCAGGGATGAGGCGATCGCTCAACTGGTAGGGGTGACCAAGATCTACGGCGAGGGCGAGGCCGCCGTCCACGCGCTGCGCGGTATTGATCTGACCCTCACGCCCGGCGAAGTAGTGGTCGTCCTCGGCCCGTCCGGATCCGGCAAGACGACGTTGCTGAACATCGTCGGTGGGATCGAGGCCGCCACCACCGGTGAGGTGAGCATCGGGGGGACTTCACTGGCGGACAAGGGACCGGAAGAACTGGCGACCATCCGCCGCGAGAACGTCTCCTTCATCTTCCAGTTCTTCAACCTGATCCAGACCCTCACCGCCGCCGAGAACGTGCAAGTCATCGCGGAACTGACGGAGCGCGTCGACCGCTCGCAGTTGACGCAAAGCGTGGCCCAAGTGCTGGCCGAGGTCGACCTGTCCGACCGCGCAGACCATTTCCCGGGCCAGATGTCCGGCGGTCAGCAGCAGCGGGTGGCCATCGCGCGGGCACTTGTCACGGGGCCACGGTTGCTGCTGTGCGACGAACCGACCGGAGCCTTGGATCTGGCCACCGGGAGGACCGTCCTCGAACTGCTCCAGCGCAGCGCCAAGACCGACGAGCGGGCCGTGGTGATCGTCACCCACAACGAAGGCATTGCGGCCATGGCCGACCGGGTACTGCGGGTCCACGAAGGATCGATCGCCAGCGAGGTCCGACAGTCCGCCGGTTCTGCACTGGACGTGTCCTGGTGATGGGGCGCCACCCGACCCTTCGTCGCAAACTCCGCCGCGACATCCGGCGCACGTGGCCGTTGTTCACCGCGCTGGTGGTCATGGTCATGCTGGGGATCGCGCTGTACGTCGCCGCGGACAACTCCTACCGGAACCTGCAGGGTTCTTACGACAACGCCTTCACCGTGCAAGGTTTCCCGGACCTCTTCGTCACCGGGGGGGATGTGAAGGGCTTCACGGCGGCCGCCGCGAAGCAACCGTACGTCGCAGGCACCCGGACCCGGGTGCAGGCGGACCTGCCCGTGCAGGTAACCACCGACGACGGGACCGACCGGTTCCTCGGGCGGATCGTGGGCTATCCCACCAGTGGCAAGCCGGAGGTGGCCGGTCTCACTTCGCTCTCCGGGGCCCCCAACCCAGCCCCCGGACAGGTGCTGCTCGAAGAGCACATGGCCGGCACATTCGGCTTGACGGAAGGGGACACCGTCACGCTCACGACAGCGGTCGGCGACGTGGACGTGGAGGTGGCCGGGGTCGTGTCCAGCGCCGAATACCTCTGGCTGGCGCCCGACCGGCAGCAGATCATCGTGCCTCCCCGATCGTTCGGAGTCATGTTCGTCTCCGAGGCCGACGCCCGGATCTGGTCCGGCGGGCCGGACAACCAGTCGCTGGTGCTGCTCACCGACGCCGGCCGGGCCGATCCCGACAACCTCAGCACCCTGCGGGCGGATGCGATCGCCGCGGGAGCCGTCGAAGTCCTCGACCGGGCACAGCAGCCGTCCAACTCCCTGCTGCAGGAGGACATCTCCGGGTTCGAACAGATGGCGGCGGCCTTCCCGGCACTGTTCCTGTCCGCCGCCGCCCTAGTGCTCTACGTCCTGTTGACCAGGAGGGTCGAGGCGGAGCGGCAAGTGATCGGCACGTTGCGGGCCCACGGCATGCGAGCGCGCACACTGGGCTGGCACTACCTGAGCTACGGCCTGCTCGCCGGTGTCATCGGGGCGTTGCTGGGATTGCCGGTCGGGGCTGCCATGGCAGGCGCGATGTCACGTATGTACACCAGCATCATCGGGCTGCCCGAGCAGTTGACCGTGTTCCGCGGGTTCACCGCACAGACGATGCTCGTGGGTCTGTCGTTCGCAGTGGTCGCCACGACCCTTGCGGCTCTGGCCCCAGCCCGGCGGGCTGCCCGGACGGTCCCTGCAGAGGCGATGCGTGGTGAAGTCCCGCAGACCCACGTCAGGCTCACCTGGGCCGAGCGGATCGTGCCGAGGCTGGGCCGGGCGTCGGCCACGTGGAAGATGATCGTGCGCGGCATCGGGCGGAACACCCGCCGCACCGTGTTCTCCGCGTCGGGGGTGGCGCTCGCGCTGATCCTGGTGCTCGCTTCGTGGGGAATGATCGACACGATGAACCACCTCATCTCAGTGCAGTTCGACAAGGTGAGCACCTCCAACGGCCAGGTGGAGTTCGACGGGCCAGTCACCCAGAAGCAGTTGGATCAGGTCGCCGCCGTCGACGGCGTATCGGACGTGGAATCCGTGATCACGATGCCGGTGTCGGCCGCATTCGGCGGGCAGGTCTACTCGACTCAGATCACAGCTTTCAACGCGGACACTGTGATGCACGGTTTCATCGACGAGTCCGGGAACCCGGTCCCACTTCCTTCCGATGGCGTACTCGTCGATGACTCGATCACCGAAGTGATGCCCGACCTGAAGCCCGGCGACACGCTGTCACTGACCTTGGGCTCGGGTGCCGACGCCACGAAGGTCGAGGCTCCCGTCGCGGCCTTCACGGTCGAGCCGCTGGGGACATACGTGTACGCCGACAAGGCGTGGCTGGCTCGGCAGGTCCCCGGGGCAGAGGCAACGACCGCGATGCTCACCACCGAGGACGGCGCCGATCCGGACGCGGTCCGCAGGGCCGTGTCCGATCTGCCGGGTGTATTGGCCTACGTCGACACCTCGGCCCTGTCCGACGTGTATGACCAGTACTCGGGGCTGTTCTACGTGTTCGTCGGCGCGATGCTGGCGCTGGGCGCGGCCATGGCGTTCGCGATCATCTTCACGACCATGAGCGTCAACATCGTCGAGCGCAAGCGTGAACTCGCGACCATGCGCGCCGCCGGCGTGCGATACCGGTCCATCTCCCGGTTGGTCGGTGGCGAGAACGCCCTGGTCGCCGCACTGGGTGTGATCCCCGGCTTGATCCTGGGCGTCATTGCCGCCAAGGTCATGCTGGACAGTTACTCGAGCGACCAGTTCACCTTGAACCTCTACGTCAATCCACTCACACTGGTCCTCGCGTCGGCGGCCATCATGGGCGTGGCCGTGCTGTCGCAGATCCCGGGACTTCGGGCGGTGCGCCGGATGGATGTGGCCGAAGTCGTCCGGGAGCGTGCGGCGTAGGGCTCGGGCCGCGGCCACCCCGAGTGCCCGCGCCGGGAGATGCTGCCCCGGGACCGGAGTCATTACGGCATGCATCAGTCACTGAGCCGGAGCCTCCATCTGCTGGCCGCTGACGAGCTCATCGGCCACGAGATGGAGGGGTTCAGAGCCAATTTTCGGACAAATCGCCCGCCATGCCTCCATCTGGTGGCCAACAGCTGATCTCCACTTCAGCTGTCGGCCAGAGGATGGAGTCGATCGTCGACGGCGAAGCGTTGAACATGTGCGTCGGGTCCGGGAGGCAGGTGCATTCCCGTTCGACCTTCGCATTCCCGTTCGACCTTCGTGTTCCCGTTAGACCAAGACCAGGCCAGAAGGCCTAACGGGAACGCGTGAGGCTAACGCGGAGCGGCACCTCTAACGGGAACAACAACTTTCGATGATGGGCTCTCCATGCCTCGCCGCACTCGTGCCCTCTAGAGTGCGCCGGGGCATGGACCCGATTCGGCCTGTCTCCAACGGACCTCGCAGCAACGTGATCCCGCCGCGACGACCGTGATCGCCGTCCTACGCCATCTCGACCATCGTCAAGATCGCGCCGGACCGCTATTCTGCACCCGTCGACCGCCACTGGAGAGGAAGTCCGACAATGCCTGCCAAGAAGTCCGGATCCGATGGTTTCACGGCGGAGGAACGCGCCGCGATGAAGGAACGTGCAGCTGAACTGCGCGCCGAAGGCAAGCAGGGCGCCAAGAAGGCCGACGGGCTGCAGGCCGTTCTGGACAGGATCGCTGAGATGGCGCCCGAAGACCGCGAACTCGCCGAGCGGGTTCATGTTGCGGTCACCACGACCGCCCCCGAACTGTCTCCCAAGACGTGGTACGGAATGCCTGCCTACGCCAATGCCGAAGGCAAGGTCGTGGTCTTCTTCCAGGACGCGGGGAAGTTCAAATACCGCTACTCGACACTGGGTTTCCAGGACGCGGCGAACCTCGACGACGGGGACATGTGGCCGGCGTCCTTCGCACTGGTGAAGTGGAGCCCGCAGGTGGAGAAGAGAGTCGTGGCGCTGGTGAAGGCCGCAGTCTCCTGACCGGATCGTTGCGACTGGCCGGCGAGGTCGCGATCTCCGGCCACTTGTCCGCGGTCCGCGTCGCCGGATGCTGACCCCCAGCCGGAGTCAGCGAGATGATCAGGTTGGCCGCCGGAACGCCCCCCCCCGGAGCCACAGCGCCGACCACCCGTTCCGAAGTGATCGCCTGAGCGCGCCTTGGTCTCCCATCGGGGAATGAATTCGTCTGACGTGCCGGATCCATCGCCCGGCCGGCTTCACCTTCACCCTGGGCTCAGCATGACGGGCGGCGTCGACGCAGAAGCAACATCTCGACACCAGCCCCGTCTGGTCGGTCCAACAGTCAAGAGGGTGCCGCCCGACGTTGCGCACGGACCGGAGATTGGAGCCAGGGACCGGAAGGCGAGGCCGGCGGCGAACTGGCATCATGCGGATCGCGGCGCAACGCCCGGGCAGTTTCGACGTACTAGGCTGTGCGCATGCTCAGCCGTCCCTTGCGCCATCGGGTTATCGACCTCGAAGTCTCCGGGGACGACGAGGCTCGCGGCCGAGCGTTGCGCAAAACCGCTCCTAGGCGCACGCTGGCCGAACTGGTTCCCAGCCACCGCAGTGCCACCGAGATCCTCGTCGAGCAGAACCAGAACCGACTGCAGGATTTGGTTCCGCTGCGCTTCGCCCGGATGCTGACCGATGCCTTCTCGTTCTACCGAGGGTCGGCGGCAGTGATGGCGGCCGACCTGGCGACCAGCCCGTCCAGCGGTGTGGAGGTGTTGTGCTGCGGTGATGCGCACCTGTCGAACTTCGGCGTCTACGCTGCCCCCCATCGCGAACTGGTCTTCGATCTGAATGACTTCGACGAAGCGGCGGTGGCGCCAGCGGAGTGGGACGTCAAGCGCCTGATCACCAGCGCCATTGTGGGTGGACGCCACGCCGGCTATCCGGAGAAGACCATCCGCGCCTTCGCGATCGACGCGACCCGCACCTACCGCGAGCGCCTGCACACGGCGCTCGACATGAACGTGTTGGACCGTTACTACGCGCGGGTGGAACCCGAGCGCGACCTGAACGACGTCAGCGGAAGTCTGGCAGCGGTGGTAAAGCGCACCGCCCGCCGGGCCCGGAAACGGACCTCGGCGAGGGTCTTTGACCGCATCATGGAGTCCGGAACGGACGGAACGCTGCGGCTGCGGGAAGACCCGCCGGTCCTGCGACACTTCGACGTCGACGTCGAGGACGCATTGCTCGAATCGGTTCGGGAGTATCTCACCGAGGTCCCGGCCGATGTGGCGCTGTTGCTGTCCCATTTCCGGGTGACCGATGTGGCGCAGCGTGTGGTAGGAGTGGGCAGCGTCGGCACTCGCTGCTTTCTGGTCATCCTGACCGGGCCAGACGGCACTCCGCTGATCTTGCAGGTCAAGGAAGCCAACAAGTCTGTTCTCGAAGAGTACGCGGGTGTTCAGCAACCAACGACCCTGCACGCTGCGGTCGAGGCGCGGGGCAACGGCGTGCGGGTGGTCGCCGGCCAGCGGGTTCTGCAAGCCATGTCGGATGTGTTCCTGGGCCCGCTGCGCAGGGACGGCCGGGACTACTATGTCCGCCAGTTCCAGGACATGAAGGGGACCATCAAGACAGAGGGTATGTCGCCGAAGGCTTTTGGCCAGTACGTCGCGGCATGCGCGTTGTCGCTCGCACGCGGTCATGCGCAGAGCGCGAACGCGTCGATGCTGCGCGGCTACGTGGGCAAAGGCGACGCGGTGGGCGCTGCGATTCTCGACTGGTCGTATGCCTACGCCGACAAGGCCCTTGACGATTTCCACCAACTGCAGGCCGCGGCGAAAGCCGGCGAGATCGAAATCGCTGACGATCCACTGCGGTGACTGCCGCGTCGTGAAGGTGCTTCCGGACGAACTCTCCGAACGGAGCTTGTGCGGGTCACAGACCCTTTGCCGCGGGGCGGGTGACGAGAGCCGTCAGTCTGCTCCGCAGACCCCCTCCCGATTCCCGCCGCGCAAGCCGACATTCAGACCAAAGGACCCCCGAAGCATCGGGGGTCCCTCGTCTGAGCGGGTGACGAGAGCCGTCAGTCTGCTCCGCAGACCCCCTCCCGATTCCCGCCGTGCAAGCCGACATTCAGACCAAAGGACCCCCGAAGCATCGGGGGTCCTTTGGTCTGAGCGGGTGACGAGAATCGAACTCGCACTGTCAGCTTGGGAAGCTGATGTATTGGGGCCAATAACCCCGGTAAAACGGGCACTTTTCGGCCTGATAGTTGCCCGTCGTGCCACTTTCGTGCCACTCTAGGGGCACATGACGGGCGTAGACCACGGTGAACGGGGGTAGTCATGGCAACGAGGAGGGCGGCACGGAAGGTCACACGACCGGCCCGGTTCGGCGGTGTCCGGCAGCTCGCCAGCGGCCGGTATCAGGCCCGGTACAAGCGTGACGGCAAGACTTACCCGGCCCCCGACACATTCGCCACCGAGGAGGACGCCTGGGCGTGGCTGACCACCGTTGAGGCCTCCGTGGTTACCGGGAGTTGGCAGGCACCCAACCGTGTCACACCCAACCTCGCGGAGTTCGGGGACCGGTGGATCACCACCCACCCCAGGGTCAAGGCCACCACCCGCGCGGAGTACGAGCTCACTTTCACCCGCCACGTTGAGCCCTACCTGGGCCACTTGCGCCTGCGGGAGATAACCCCCGGGTTGGTCCGCCAGTGGCAGACCAACCTCAAGGCCGACCTCAAGGCCTCGATACCCAAGGGCAAGCGCACCGCCACCACCCGCGACGGTTCGGCCACAGCTGCCCGGGCGTACCGGCTACTGACCTCGATCTGCAACGCCGCGATAGCGGACCGGTACCTCGAGGTCACCCCCTGCACCATTCCTGACGCGGGCAGGCCTCATGGGCGTGCCGGGTACGAGGAGCGGCCCACCCTGTCGGCCGCGGAGGTCGGGGCCCTCGCGGACACGGTGCCAGAGCGGTACCGGGCGCTCGTGCTCGTGCTGGCCTGGGCCGGTCTGCGGATCGGGGAGGCTGCGGCCCTGAGGCGCTGCGACATGGACCTAACCCCGGGCGCGGAGGCGGTACGGGTGTCCGAGCGCGCCTACTACGTGGCGGGGCGGGTGGACTACGACTCCCCCAAGAGCCACGCCGGGAAGCGCCGCGTTCCCCTGCCCCCGCACGTGGCCTCCGTGCTGGCCGACCACCTGGGCCGGTTCACAGGACCCGACGAGGACTCCCTCGTGTTCACCACCCGGACCGGGGGCAACTGCGTGAACGTGGCCGGTCCGGTTATCACCCGCAGGCTTGACGGCATGGGACGTACCGACGTACGGGTGTATGACCTGAGGCACACGGGTAACACGCTGGCCGCTATCGCCGGGGCCTCCCAGGCTGAGCTCATGCGGCGTATGGGGCACGCGAGCGCCGACGCGGCCGCGGGCTACCTGCACACGGTGGAGGACCACGGCCGGGCGGTGGCGCAGGCCCTGTCCGACGTGGCTACCGGCGTGTCGGTGGTGCCTCTTGCGAGCCGTCGTAGGCGATCGCGTGCCGCTGGTTGACCTACCCCCCTGCTATGTCTGCGAAGTTAGCTGCCCGATGATTACGAGGATTGTGAGTATGAGGGCCAGTGCAACGCCGATCGAATTGAGCACGATGCCAGTGATAGCCATGCCCCTCCCATCCGGCTCCTTCCTGAGCCCAAGGATGCTCAGTGGGAGTCCAATGACACTCAGCAGCAAGGACAGAGGGCTAAGGATGAAGAACGAGATGATCGAGACCCCCCAAGCCACGATGCCAAGCACCATGCCGGCGACGGACATGCCTCGCTGAGGTTTGGGCGGGTTGATCTGCTGAACGTACTGATAACTTGTCGGCACGTTCGGGTTTGGCGTCTGGCCGTACGGGTTGGGCACGTTCGGGTTTGGCGTCTGGCCGTACACGTTGGGGTCAGGCGTCTGGCCGTACGGGTTGGGCACGTTCGGGTTTGGCGTCTGGCCGTACACGTTGGGGTCAGGCGTCTGGCCGTACGGGTTGGGCACGTTCTGGTCGGGCGTGGGGACTTCGCCACCGGTCTCACTAGCCATTCTGGGGGTCCTCCTTCTGCTTCTCAGCAAGCCCAAGGGAGACCCCATCCCGCGAGGTTCGGATGCAACGGTCTGGTTGCCCCCGTATGTGCTCACCACAGAGCCTAGTCGCCCCGCATCGGCACATGCGCGCTATGGCGCGGTGCTGCACACGCTCCTGGCGGAGGTCAGATTCTGCAAGGGGTGGGTCTCGGGGGGAGATTGTTGGCAGTACCGCGTCTGCCGCCGATGCGGCGACTGAAAATACGTAGGTGGGTCAACCGAGCGGGGGAGGTAGGGACCGCGCACAGGGACTCCTCCCGGCCCCTAGTTATGGTCGCGCGGTTGCTCTAGACCCCCGCGGTCTACATGTTTCCCCCCATGACAGCGGCCACGGCAAACTGCCCGTAGACGGTCATGAAAGTGCCCGCTGGCGGTCATCAAAACTGCCCAGAGGCGGTCATGGGTTCTGCGCGACACATCTTTCGTTGACCTGAGCCTTGCGTGGTTGGGGTCCCCTCCTCGGGTTCGGCTGGACGTTGCGAAGCGTTCAAGCCAACTCCCGAGGAGGGAACAAGTGAAGTCTGCCGAGGAGATCATGGAAATTTTGGAAGCCTACGACCTGACGGGGTCGTTTCGAGATGCCGCCGAGTTGGCGGGGTGTTCGCATCACACGGTGGCCGCCTACGTGGCCCGCCGGGATGCCGGTCAGGTGGGCCGGGCGCAGATCGTCCGGCCGATGCTGATCGACGCGTTTCTGCCGCAGGTCGAGGCCTGGGTGCAGAACTCGGAGGGCAAGGTCCGCGCCGATGTGGTGCACGAGAAGCTGCTCGCACTCGGGTTCACCGGATCTGAGCGCACGACCCGGCGGGCGGTCGCACGGGTGAAGGCCGCGTACCGGCTGGGACGGGTGCGGGTGCACCGGCCGTGGGTCACAGAGCCGGGGCTGTGGTTGCAGTACGACTTCGGGGATGGCCCGGTGATCGATGGGGTCAAGACGGTGTTGTTCTGCGCGTGGCTGGCCTGGTCACGGTTTCGGGTGGTGCTGCCGTTGCGGGACAAAACGTTGCCGAGCGTGTTCGCCGCGCTGGACGTCACGCTGCGGCGCCTGGGTGGGGCACCGACGTATGTGCTCACCGACAACGAGAAGACCGTCACGGTTGAGCACGTCGCCGGGATCCCGGTGCGCAACCGGGCGATGCTGGCGTTCGCCAGGCACTACTCGGTCAGTGTGAAGACGTGCGTGCCGGCGGACCCGGCCAGCAAGGGTGGCAGTGAGTCCACGGTGAAGCTGGCCAAGGCTGACCTGGTCCCCACGGATGCGAACCTGCTCGAGGCGTACGCCTCGTTCGCGGCGTTGGAGGCGGCCTGCGCCTCGTTCACCGATGAGGTGAACACCCGGGTGCACCGGGTCACGAAGCGCCGCCCAGTGGACATGTTGGCTGAGGAACGCGCACGGTTGCACCGGCTGCCTGAGGTGTCGTTCACCGCCGGGTTCGGTGTCACCCGCAAGGTTCCGGTGAACACTCCGATGGTCAGTTTCGAGTCCGGGCAGTACTCGGTGCCCCACCAGCTGCTCGGCGCCACGGTCTGGGTGCGGGTTCACGGGGCTGGGGACGGTGAGCAGGTCGTGATCACCCACCTCGGTGCGCAAGGGCCGGTGGAAGTGGCACGGCATCTGCGGGCTACCCCGGGCAGCCCGAGGGTCGACGACGGGCATTTCCCACCCGCGCCGCAGGGTGCGCTGGAGCGCATGCCACGCCCGCGTCACGCCGCAGAGCTGGCGTTCTTGGCGATCGGTCCCGGCGCGGGTCTATGGCTGAGCGAGGCGGCCGAGGCCGGCACCACCCGGATCCGGGTCAAGATGGCCCAGGCGGTTCAACTGGCCGGGCTGTTCGGCGCCGACGAGGTCGACTCCGCGCTCGGTCACGCCGCGGTGCACGGCCGGTTCGCCGAAACCGATCTGGCCTCGATCCTGGACCACCGCGCTACCCGGCCGGCGGCCGGAACCCGCCGCGCCGACGAGGCCACCAGCCTGACCCAGGGCACCACCGCCTGGGCCGCGCTCGGCAGCGGCGAGCAGCTGAGCTTCGACGCCGGGCAGGAGCAGTCATGATCCCGGTCACGACCCCCGAGATCGGTGGGCCAGCGGCACCGCTGCCCGCGGAGCTGGCCGGGCTGTTGCACCGGATGCGGCTGCCTCACATGCGCAAGGCCGCACCCGAGGTGCTGGCCACCGCGAAGGCCCAACGCTGGGACCCCGCCGAGGTGCTGCGGGTGCTGCTGGCCGAGGAAGTCACCGGCCGGGAACGCTCCGCGCTGGCCACCCGCCGTGCCGCGGCCGGGTTCCCCACCGGCAAGACCTTCTCCGCCTGGAACCCCGACGCCTCCTCGATCCCAGCCCCCACCCAGCAGGCCCTGCGCACCCTGGAATGGGTGCACCGCCGGGAGAACCTGGTCGTCTGCGGGCCCTCAGGCACCGGGAAAACGTTCCTGCTCGAAGCCCTCGGGCAGCAAGCCGTCGAGGCCGGGCTGCACGTCGCGTGGCTGCGCCTGGAAGACCTCGGCGCACTGCTGCGCCGGCACCGCGCCGACGACACCGTCGCGAAAGCCATCACCCGGCTTCTCAAAGCCGAGCTGGTCATCGTTGACGACATCGGGCTGCTCCCGGTGGCCACCGACGCCGCCGAAGGCCTCTACCGCCTCGTCGACGCCGCCTACGAGAAACGCTCCATCGCGATCAGCTCGAACCTGCACCCCTCCGGGTTCGACGAACTCATGCCCAAAACGTTGGCCACCGCCACCGTCGACCGGCTCCTGCACCACGCCCACGTCTGCCAAACCAGCGGCGACAGCGTCCGCCTCACCCAAGCCCTCGCCGGAAAAGGGGTGAGGCCCCTGCCCTAGCAGCGACCCGTGGTGGCCACCCTGCGTGCAGAACCCATGGCCATCACCGGGCAAAACTCGTGACCGCCACCGGGCAGGTTTCCTGTCCGCCACTGGGCAGAAACCAATGTCCCTTGACACCCCCACCTGAAAACCCCCCGCGAGAAGACACAGGCACCTAGTGGTCGTCCCGTTTCTAGGCAGCGGACCGAGGGTCAGACGCGGTACTGCCACGTTTACACACCTAGCCAAAATGAAATTGACCACCGTGGAACGTCACGAATAGAAGGGAGGGAAGCCCCGCCTCGTCCCGCGTAGTGCTGGCACAAGAAACCGGCCCACCCCAGAATCCTCCGACAGCTCCGACAGCTTGCCCGGCGGGTGTCGTCCCCGCCTCCCCCTGAGAATCCTCCGACAACTCAGACAGAATCGACGACACACCGCGCCGCACGGTGGCAAATGCGGGGGTATCCGTGATATCCGGGGGAGAATGGGGGAATGGAGCCGCGGGACCACACGCCAGAGGGATTCTGCGCGTGTGATGCCTGCCTCAAGGTCTTTGCCCGGGCACGGTGGGCGACTCTGAGCCCCGCTGAGCGAGAGTCCGAGCGCTTCCGCCGGTTCATGTCCCGCGAGCTGTACCACGTGCGCGAGGCCGCGGCTGACCTTTGGCAGCAGGGCCGTGATGCGGGAGAGCTCGACGAGGAGGACCTCGAGGCTATCCGCCGCTACCTGATCGGCCGCGTGGTCCGCGCCGGTGGTCGAGTCCACGCACTGGCGGAGTTGCACCGTGCGCTGAGGCGAGCCGCGGCCGATGCGGAGTCCATCGGGCCCGAGCTTGTGCACGATGACCCCGAGCTGTGCGTCGAGTGGTACGAGTCGGAGGGTGGCTACGCGGTCGCAGGCGGCTATGTCGTCAACTCTGAGGGGTACGAGGTCCTCGAGCAGTGGTACGAGCAGGCGTGGACCGACGCGCTCGCGGACCTATGGCGGCGCTCCGTCGAAGGGGACCTGACGGGGGCTGGCGCTCCCGACCCGGTGGCCCGGCTCGTCGAGTTCCTCCTCGACCTTGAGCGCAAGCGCGCCGACTACCCGACGACAGCACCACCCGAGCTCACCTACCGTCCGTTCCATCGCCCGGACCTGGGCCCCATCGTGCGCACCGGACCACCGGCCGGGACCTGGGCGAGTCTTCCCCAGGTCCTGCCCGCGGCCGCGTAGCCGACTCGACTACTCCGACCCAATCGCGCCCAACGGTGCGTGGTGTCCGGTACTCCGTTCGACGAAGCCCCCTAGCCCGGGGTGACCGACGCGACCCGTAAGCGGGACCTCCATCCCTACATGGAGGTTTCACATGAGTAAGCGCATTTACCCGTCTGCGAGCGGCGACTCTGCCGCTCCTGTACCCGAGCACCTGACCAAGATCAAAGCCGCGGCCGCGGCACGTGGTTTCGAGGAGGAGTACGTCCGGCGGCTCGTGGAGTCCCGGCGCATCCAGAGCTGGAAGGTCGGCAAGTACCGCATGATCCAGCTCGAGGACCTCGACGCCTACATTGCCGGCGGCTACACCCCGGCTGAGGGGGTGACGGCATGATCGGGAAACACGTCGAGGACGCGACCCATCCCGTGATTCGGTGGCTCAACGAGCAAATTGAGGGCGTAGAGCACGTGCCCCTCGACTGCCGCTGCCCCGACTGTGCGCGCATGACCCGGGCGGTTGCCGTGGGCGAGCGCGTGGCGGAACTCGAGGCGGAGCTCCGCTCGTGGTTTCCCCAGGGCAGCGGGCCCACTCTGTCGGTTTCATGGCCGACTGGGCCTGAGGCGGTGACGGCATGAGCGACGAGCTGACTCGCACGGAGAGGGCCGACCTGCAACGGGTGGCCCGGATGCGCGCCAAGGTGGCCCGCGGGGCCATCGAGGCGGTCAAGGCCAAACGGCTCGCGGAGTTCGAGCGCGAGCTCTTGGCTCACTACGCCGTGGACGATTCGGCATGGTCCGAGCTGACGGCAACGGCTGAGGCCCAGGTCCAGCAGACGGACGACGAGATAGCCCGGCGCTGCGAGGAGCTGGGCATCCGGCCGGAGTTCCGTCCGCGGCTCACCCTGGGGTGGCGCTCCGCGGGCGAGAACGCGGTCAAGAGCCGTCGCGAGGAGTTGCGGAGACTGGCGCGGTACGAGCTCGAGGCTGCGGGCAAGACGGCACGCCAGCGGATCGACGCGGGCGAGCTCGAGGCGGTGACCGCGATTGTTGCGGTCGGTATGGGCGCACAGGCCCGGGAGTTGCTCGAGGCGATGCCGACCCCTGAGCAACTCGTTCCCGTCCTCGACCTGGGCGAGCTCGAGGCAAGGCGACTGGCCGCGGGCTGCGTGCTGTCGGAGGTGGACTGTGAAACGGCCTGCACCACATGGGACCAGCATCGCTGCCAGCGACGGGGGAGACACCGGCAGCGATGCCGCTACCCCAATGGTAGGCGAGGGTCTGACAATCGGGCAGGTCCTCGACCTCGTGGGCATCGGGCCTGACGAGCGTGTGAGCGTGCTCGTGGTCCGGCCGGGGCAACCCGCTGCGGACCCGGCAACGGGGCTGTACCGCCCGGCCGACCTCGAGGAGCTGGCCGCGGGGCTGACCGGGGCGAACCTGTGGCACTCCCTCTCGACGTTCCGGCCGGGCACCACCGGCCGGGGCACCCGCGAGGACGTGGCACGCATCCCGGCGCTGTGGGCGGACTTCGACGTGGTGGAGGCGGCCCCCCACCTGAAATCGCGAGGCATCCCGACGTGGGAACTCGCCTGGGACCTCATGGGAGCGCTCTCCTCGATCCTGGGTGTCCCGCCGCTGTACGTGACCATGACCGGGCATGGACTACAGCCCGGGTACGGGCTCGAGCCCGGGGACTCCACGAACGTGCCCGCAGTGACCCGGGCGCTCCGGCTGTTCGGCATGCTCGTGCGGCATGTGGCCCGGTTGCACGGGTGCCACGTGGATTCCGTGTGGGACTCCACGCGGGTGCTGCGGGCGGCCGGATCGGTCAACCTCAAGGACCCGGCCGCGCCTGTGCCGGTGGTGACCTACCCCGGTGGTGGGTCCCCGCTGAGCCTGTCGCAGCTTGGGGAGGCGTTCGAGGCGTACAACGTCCCGCAGGTGAGCACCGACACCGCGTGTGAGCCGGTCCCGGCCGGTTCCTGGGAGTGGGCCGACCGCACGTGTGGCTACGTGACGGGCATGGTCCGTGGGTGGTCCGGGGACTCCCCCTGGCAGCGCCACCCGTGGCTCGTGTCGCAGGCGGTCCGGCTCACGGCCGCCCACCGGTCCGGCTGCCTGTCGGAGGCGGGCTACCGCGGTGGTGTGGTGGAGCTCGAGGACCGTATGCGGGCCCTGTGCCAACCCGACCCGTTCGCCAGTGGGCAGGACCGCACAGCGCAGGCGGAGCGCCTGGCCCGGGTGGGCGACGAGGTGAACAACCCGGAGCACGGGGCGCTCGCCTGGGCTCTGACCTGGGTGGAGGCCATGTCCGCCGATGTGCTCGCGGAGGAATTTCGGCGCTGCCGGGAGTGCAAGGTCCGCCGGTACTTACTCGAGCTCGAGTTGGCCGGGGGTGATGCGGCATGAGCGCCGACCAGAGCGCGGCGGGCGACGGGTGGGGCACCTACGTACCACCGGAGGGCTTCGACCCGCCAGAGCTGCCCCTGGGCCTGCTCCCGCCGGTCCTGGGCGACTACGCCCGGGTGGTGGCCGAGTCGGTCCAGTGTGACCCGGCACTACCGGCCCTGATGGGCATGGGCGTGGTGGCCGCACTGACGCAGAAGACCGCCCAGGTACGGGCTACTCCCCGGTGGAGCGAGCAACTGTCGTTGTTCGTCCTCGCGCTGGCCGACGTGTCCGAGCGTAAGAGCCCGAGCTATAAGCACATGGTGGGCCCGGTTCACAAGCTCGAGGACGAGCTCGCACAGGTGGGGCAGGAGGCACGCATCTACGCCAACGAGAAACGCCGCGTGCTCGCCAAGCAACTCGAGAATGCACGCCGCGACGCGGGGAACACCAACGCCAAGCGGCCGACCACCCTCGACGCGGTGGCCGAAATGGCCGCGGAGCTCGAGGCGATGGGACCTGAGGAGCGGCCCCCGAGGATAGCCACGGACGACGCGACGCCCGAGCGGCTGAAAGGGCTCATGAGCGAGAATCACGGCCGGATAGCCCTACTCAGCCCGGAGGCCTCCTTCCTGCACGTGCTGGCGGGCGCATACACGAACAACGGCAGGCCCGCCGACTTCTCCGCTCTGCTGAGCGCCTACAGCGGCTCCGAGCCGCTGACCGTGGACCGGCAGGGCCGGGAGCACGTACGGGTGCCTCGCCCGGCGCTGAGCGTGGTCATGGTCGGGCAGCCGACCGTGCTCGAGGAGCTGAGCCGGGTCAAGGGTGCCCAGGAGCGCGGGCTCGTCGCCCGGTTCGTGGTGTGCCGGGTCCCATCGCGGGCGGGCAGCCGACCGCTACAGACAGGCGACGAGCCGGGCGCTGCGGATACCACCGAGGGCAAGGAGTACCGGGAGCTCCTAGGCCAGCTGGCAGACCGCACCTCCAGCGACACCCCGCCAGTACTCGCCCTTGACCCGGACGCGCTCGAGGAGTACCGGGCATGGCATGACGCCCTCGAACGGGAACGCGGGCCCCACGGTGGCCGGTGGTCGGGAATAGCGGATTTCGCGGGCAAGGCGCACGGTCTGGCGCTGCGGTTCGCCGGGTTGTCCCACTTGTGCGAGCACCCGGCCGCGGGCGACGGGGACCTGATCGGGCCCGACGCGATGATTTGGGCACAGACCCTGACCGATTGGGCGCTCGAATCCCACCGGCTAGCCGTGGTCGGGGCCAGAGTTCCCGCCGAGGTCCGGCAGGCCCACCGCGTGCTGGGTGCGGCCGCCCGCGGCACCCTGTCGCAGTCGCGCAAGGACCACCGAGGTCCGTGGGCGGCGTTCACGGTGCGGGACCTGCAACGGTTCTTGGGCTACGCGGGGAAATCCCTCACGAGCTCCGACGTGCTGCCCTTGGTGGAGTTCCTGCAAGCCCAGGGATGGGTGCGGCCCGTACCTGGTAGCGGGGGCCTGCTCGAGTGGCATCCCGGTCTGGCCGGGGGGATGGCCCCGTGACCCGCCGACCGCCCGGGACCATAGAGGCCCTCGACCTAGTGATGCAGGACCGGCGAGCGCTGCGGGCACTGCGGGACGCCTACCGGCGGAATGATCCCGAGTGGCTGGCCGCGGCTGACGAGTTCACCCGCCGTATCGGACAACACATGGAGCAAGCGCCCGGGACGTTGCACGAGGTCCGGTGGGCGGACATACCCCCGTGGGTCCGGTTGCAGGTCCTCGACGTGTGGGCTAGCTGGCACGAGGGGACGGCCGAAACATGCACATGCTGGCCGGTCCCGCAGAACCTCGAGACGGTGGTTACCGCGCTCTGGAGGCCCGGGCTGGTCGCCTGCCCCGACTGCGCCCGGGTCCTGCTGCGGGCACGTGGCGACAAGGACCGCACGTGCGACCTGTGCGGGCATGTGGTGGCCGGGCTGGACGCGGGGGAGCCGATCTACCCGCGCACTCTCGCCTACGGTCACATGCTCGTCTCGTGGGGTGAGTGCCCCGACTGCAAGACCGTTCCCCCCGGACCGGTTCGCGGTCGCAGAGGGGGCCGGTCATGAGCAAGCGGCCCCGCAAGCCACCATGGCGGGGGTGGTCCTCCGGTGAGCTCCCTCCCAGTTTCGCCACTGGCGGGGTAAGTCCGGACCTCGCAACCCGGGGACCAACCGGGCCCCCCGGGGTGCCCCAGCACAACGGCGGGCGGAGACGGTGACCACCCGGCCGACCGTGGTCAACCTCCGGGCGGTCGATCTTCAGGACGGTGACGTGGTGAGGATCGACCGCCGGACGGAGTGGGGAAACCCCTACCGCATCGGCCCGGACGGTAACCGCGCCCGGGTAATCGAGGCGTACCGGCTCTGGATCGGCACCCGGCCGGACCTCCTCGAGCGGCTACCGGAGCTGGCCGGTAAGCGGCTGGCGTGCTGGTGTGCCCCGCGGGCCTGCCACGGTGACGTTCTCGGGGAGCTCGTGGGTCAGCGCCTGGGCCTGCCCGCTCCAGACGGGCCTGGTAAGCCCTGCCCCCGCTGCAACTCGAGGTTCGGTACCACCGAGGGACAGGACCTATGCGGCAACTGCCGCCGGGACCTGCTAATGGAAGGTGTCGAGGTACCGGCGGTCGGACCCGTGCGCGATGAGACCCCGGTTGACCCCCTTGCCGACGGTTGGAGTGGATGATGAGCCCCTGACACGCGGTGAACCATGCATGAGCGCAAACGCCCCGTCTCCATGGGTAGAGGAGGGGGCGTTTCGTCGCACCCGGTGGGTACTCTGGCTGCTCTGTCCTGCGCGGAGCAACGGCGTCTTACCGGCTAGCCGAACGGATCCTCACATGGCTACCGTGGAGGAATGGACATCGACTTTGGGGGGCCGCCCGAGTATTACTGCGATTCAGTGCAGGTGACTGCCAACGCATGGTCCGTGATCTTCAATCTCGGGTTAGGCACCGATCGTCCCAAGGAACAGAAGACGTTTGCCGTCGTTCGGATGTCGCCCCAGCACGCAAAGGCCCTCCACGGCCTCCTGGGAAACACCATCAACGCCTACGAGCGCGAACTCGGGGAAATTCCCATGCCCCAGCTTCCGCATCTGGACGGAGGCCTGGACGAGGGAGCCGACGATGGCGACTGAGTTCCAACTCGAGCAGTCGACGCCTCACCCGCCAGTTGGACATGCGGAAACCACTTCGCCAACGCGCTACCGGTATGGCGCGAGCATCGAAATGTTCGACACCAGCATTCTGCGCAGCCCGGCGGGTCGCGAGGTGCACCTGCCCATCCCGGTGACGGTCCGCCGGACCCCGCAATACGTGGCCATCGTCGAACCCATCACCGGGATTCACGGAGTTGGGTCCAGCGGGCGCGAGGCAATGCGGGATTTCTGGATTGCCCTTGCCCAGTGGAACGGTGTGATCGGTGAGGAGCCGACCGCGCCCAACCTGCGGCAGATGAGGGTTGTTCTCGACCGACTGCTCAGCGCATGACCTACTACAAGGCCAAGGACATCCTCAAAGCGTTGACCAGCAAAGGGATGGAAGAGATCCCGGGCGACGGAAGCCATCACATCATGCTCAAGCGCGAGTACGAGGGCGGACCGACTCTGATCTCACGCATCTCTCGTGGCAGCAAGGCAGGCTATGACGATTTCCTGCTAACCCAAGTCGGAAAGCAGCTCGCTCTGAACCTGAGCGAGGTAAAACTCCTCGTCAAATGCCCCATGAAACAGGCGGAGTGGGACCAGATTGTTGCCGAACGCTGCCCTGACGGGATCAACCCGCTGGCCCCATATCGTAGGCAATAGTCCGGGCAGGCCGAAGCCTCTCCGCGCCGCCCGCCGTCGCTTGTCTACTCGTCCGGGTTGTACATGCAGGCAGCATTCTGGGTAGACAAAGAACCCTTGACCGTCGGGTCGTACATGGCGGCCGACACGGGATCCTGCTGCGGCGAAGCCCACGCCCGCAGATACTTCTTCCACGGCCCCACGCCTTGCTGACCCCAGTACCGTTTCGGGAGCCGGTCGCGTTTGACCACGAACCGCACCTTCTCCGGGCCGTAGAAATAGGCGCAGCCGGTCCCGAACGGGGCACGCCGGGACCGGCGGTTGGTGACCTTGTCACCGGCCCCGAAGCCCGCATAGTTCATCACGACAACCGTCTGAGAGCCGCCGCCGGACATCCCCGACTTGGTCGCGAGCGTCAGCCCATACCAGCCCGCGTCCACAGGTAGCCGGATGCTGGCACGCCCGTGGTGCAACTGGACCCGCCGGCCAATCCCTGCCTGGATCGACCCGAAGTACACCACGCAGTTCGGGCATCCCTTGGCGTGAATAGACAATGTCCGCAACTCCTGGCCGGACGCCGACGGTGTTGCCGTGGCGATCATTACGCCCGCGACCGCCAGCGTCACTAACTTCCAGCGCATCTCCCCGTTCCCCTCACCGCGCCCTGGCTGCTTTCTTCGCATCAGTGCACCAGCCGCAATCCACCAGCCGTGCCCGAACCTTCAGACCCTTCGGGACCTGCTTGTAGAGCGTGGTTGAGAACCGGCCGAAACTGTTGGGATACACCGTGTCGACCTTCCGCCACTTGCCCTTGATCTTCGCCTCGATCACGACATCGCCGTCCGCTCCGAGCCTGCCCTTGGTCAAGGTCTTGGCGGTCACTTTGCCTTTCACCATTGGCGGTTTCGCGTACGTTGTGCCGGCCTTGACCTTCAGTCGGGTGAACTTGCTGGGGTTCTGCACCACCGCCACCCTGAACGTACCAGACAGCGGGACCTTCCCGAGGGTCACATAATTGTCGTCCTCAACCTCCAACGTCCCCGACACGACGAAGTCGCCCGCCGACGGCTCCCAGCTGGAGTACCCGATGCACAGGCTGTCGCCGGCCAGCGTCCCCGAATCAGGGTCCGAGTACAGCGGGCTCACAGTCTCCTCGTACGAGGAGTTGCTGCCCCGCTGTCTCAATTCAACAGTCACGTACAGGTCGTACTCATATGGCCTGCTGTACCTGACAGACCAGTCGACAGGTGCACATCGGGGGCCGTCGAAACTTGCCTGCGACGCGATCGAGTACGACACCTGCACACCGGCCAGTGAAGCGCTGCCCGAACCTGCCTGCGCCGGTGTCGCGACCAGCAGGCCGCACGCCGCCGCGGCCGTGAGAATCTTGCCCCTCATCCCCGACTCCCTTCCAGCAACCCCCCGGTATGTCATTCGCACTTGATCGAGTGCTCAGTCGCCCAGACCGCACCCTCGTTCGTCACCGTGATGTCACCGCTGAAGATCACCGACCGATCGGCCTTCAGTGGCTTGCGCAGTGTGAAGATGTCCCACCCGTCGTAGGTCCGGTTCGGGTCGTGGAACTTCACTGTGCAATCACGGGTTCCACTGGCATCTCCAGTGTTCTTAACTTGCGCCCAGAAGTGCACCGTCGCAGGGTTCACCACTATCGAGTTCGTGATCTTCGCCTTGTACTCAGGCAACTTGACTGGTTCTGGTTCGGACGTGTCGGTCGCCGGGGCGGGTTCGGTCTGTTGGGTCGAGACAGACTCGTCCCCGGACCCTACGCTCGACACGAGTGCAGCGCATCCCCCAATCAGCAGCACACCTGCCCCGATCCCGATAACCGCCTTCCCACCGGTCGAAATACCCGGCTTGCGGGGCGGAATGGCGACCGTCTGTGCCGCGACGCCAGGTGCGTAGTTGTCCGTCCACTGCTGCCCATCCCAGTACCGCTGCTGCCCTGCCTGTTCAGGGTCCGGATACCAGCCCGCAGGTGTGCTCATCCCCGTCTCCTCCCGTTACTACAAGGCTACGCCGCGGCGATAACGGGACGCACCCCGCCAGAGGTACTGCACTGGGACCCAGTCCCGGTGTTGAAGCAGGGCCCGATGACCATCGCCCACCTGATACTGCACCGGAGGCGCAACCTCACCCACCATCTGCCTACGCACCTGCTGGACCCCGCACGCTCGTGAACTGCGAGGACTAGTGCTGATGGGCCTGCAGGCGGTCCCCTCCCCCTCCACGTGTCGGAGTTGTCGGAGGATTCCGGGTTCTGTGCTTTCGTCCCCCAGGGCCCAGGGATGGGAGCCCCTGCCCGGGGGGTTCTACACCGCGGGGGTTCGGGTGCTCGCGGTGCGTACGGCTCCCCGGTTCTGCGCGCACCCAGAGTTGCTATGCCTGCCCGGTGGTCTAGGAGGCAGGCGGGGGGCCTCCCCCTGTCCCTGGCCTCTGGCGGGACGGCAGGGTAAGGCGCTGCCACCGTGTACACATAGAACATTCGGGCCTACGGCAAGGCCCGGCACGCTAGGGGGGTCCAACCGAATGGGGAGAATCGGGTTCCCCGGGCGCGTCCGGACCCCCTGCCCGGGGGGCTCCCCGCCCTCCCCTCTTGGGCCTCGTGCCACTTTCGTGCCACTTTCACCCCCGGAAATGGGGTAAACGGGGGTATTCGGTGGATCGAGGGGGTACCCCTAAGGGGGTCAAATGTGCCTCTGACCAGTGGTTTTGCGTGGAGCGGGTGACGAGAATCGAACTCGCACTGTCAGCTTGGGAAGCTGATGTTCTGCCATTGAACTACACCCGCGAACCCGACCAGTATGCCAAACGGCCGGTGCCACCCTGACATCGCCGCCTGGCCCGGGTGGGGACTCGCTGATCGGTACCGCTCTCACGCGCCGCACGTCGACCCCTTCGGTCAAGGCCGGATCACTCCGGCTCGAAACGGAATCCCACTCCCCGTACCGTGTGGATGAACCGCGGGTGGCTTCCAGACCCACCGAGCTTCCTGCGCAAGTTGGCCATGTGCACGTCCACGACGTGTTCCTCGCCGGACCAGTCCTCCCCCCAGGCCGCATTGAGCAACTGCTCGCGCGCGAACACCCGCCTGGGCTCGGAGGCGAGTTTGTGGAGCAGGTCGAACTCGATCTTCGTGAGGTCCAAGAGGTGCCCGTCGAGGTGCACCTCGCGTGCATCGGAGTCGATCACCAGTCCGCCGGACGCAATCGGCTCGTGGGGACCAGCTGCACGCATTCGGTCCCGCATCGCAGAGATTCGTGCGGCCAGTTCGCGCGCAGAGAACGGTCTGGTGATGTAGTCGTCGGCGTCGACCGTCAGCCCGACCACCTCGTCCACCTCGTCGCTGGGAGTGGTCACGATGATCAGGTAGGCGTTGCTGAACGCGCGGATGCGCCTGCACACCTCGGACCCGTCCATCCCCGGCAGGCTCGCATCCACGAGCACCACCTCGGGACTGCGTCCCCGCGCGATCTCGATCCCGGTCTCACCGTCATCTGCTGCCAGCGCCTCGAAGCCCTCCTCCGTGAGCAACCGGATACCAGTGCGGGCGGACTCCTGGTCGCCCTCGACGACCAACGCGACCGGACGGATCACGGCTGCGATTCTGACAGGGATCCAGGCCGATGGCACGGATTGCCGCCGACTCGACCCGAGCGGTCGCGGCCGCACAACCTTGGGATCCGGGCTCGGCGTCACCCAGCGGGCGATCTGCCCGAGTCAGCCCAGCCGAGCGAGCCCGCCTGGCATGATGAAGAAGTGCCCCGCACGCTTGCCGAAGCCCGTACAGAGTTCCTGCGCCATCGGTCACCGCGGATCCTTCTCGTCTGCCTGACCATGGCTGTGGTGCTGCGTGTGATCGTCGGTGACTTCACGTGGTGGAACGTCGTTCCCTTCGTGGCCGTCGTCGCCGTCCAGCCGTTTCTGGAGTGGACGATCCACGTCTTCATCCTGCATGCCCGGCCGAAGCAGATCGCGGGCCGGACCTTCGACACGGTCGTGGCACGCGACCACCGGCTTCATCACCAGGATCCCCGCGATATCCCGTTGATCTTCATCCCGCTGCGGTGGGTGGGCTACCTCATCGGATCGGTGCTGATCGGCGGTCTGCTGATCCCGACCTGGCCCATGCGTACGTCGTTCTACGTGGCTGCCTTCGCAATGGCCGTGATCTACGAGTGGTCGCACTTCCTGATCCACACTGACTACAAACCGAAGACCCGGATGTACCGGCATCTGTACGACAACCACCGGTGGCACCACTACCGGAACGAGCACTACTGGTTCGGTATCACGTCGACCGTCGGGGATCAGGTCCTGCACACAGCGCCCGGCCGCGACGACGTGCCCGTGTCGAAGACCGCGAAGAACTTGCTGGGGAACTGACAGTCAGCGCCGCTTTGCCCGGAAGCGCAGTGTCCGGATCGGACCCTCGTCATCGGTGTTGACCCCCCGCACCCGGATCACATAGCGCTTGCCCGGCTTGAGGTGCCGGACGACGTACTTGCGTTTGCTCACGGACTTCCACGAGGTGAACTTCTTGCCCGGCCTGCGCACGCGCACCTGATACTTGGTCGCGTTGCTGGCCCGCGTCCACCGGACGACGGCCTTCTTGCGGTGGACCTTCACACGCGCCTTGAGTTTGCCCACCGGGGCGGCCGTCGGGCTGGGTGACGCGACCGGAGTCAGCACCACCGGCCCGGATGCGGCCGAGTTTCCATACGCGTTGGTCGCGGTCACGGTGAACGTGTGCGCGATTCCGTTGGACAGTCCTTCGATGGTGCACGCGGTGGCGGTGCTCGTACAGGTACCGGCCGGCGACCCTGTGACGCTGTACGAGGTGATCGGTGATCCCCCGTCCCATGCCGGCGCCGTCCACTGCAGTTGCACTTGGGCGTCCCCGGCAGTGCCGCCAAGCCCGGTCGGGGGATCGGGAGCGCTGATCGGGGGTGGCTCAGTCGTGGCGGCGAGAGTGAACCCCTGCCCGCAGGACAATGCGGCCGGGGTTGCGGTCGTCCCGGACACGAGCACCGCGCTGGTCGCATACTGTCCCGTGACGGCGCCGATCTCACCATGCTCGTTCATCCCCCAGCAGTAGAAGTACTGGTCGGTCGCCGCGCAAGCGTGTGAAACCCCAGCGCTGACCAGGTGCATGGTGAGTCCAGCCAAGCCCGTGACCGCGGTGGGCGCCAGACGCGGGATCATGTCTCCCGTGCCGAGTTGCGCCCAGGCGTTGCTGCCCCAGCACAGAGCGACACCATCGGCGATGCCACAGGTGGCGCGACGGCCCGCGGATATGGCGGTGAAGTGGTGGCCGCCGGTGACCCCGACCGGGACCGACGAGTCAACGGCGTCGCCAGTGCCGAGTTGTCCGGCCTGGTTGTTGCCCCAGCAGAACCCGGATCCATCTGTCGCGACCGCGCAGGTGTGCTCGGACCCCGCGGAGATCCCGGCCAGTGGCTTGCCGGGATCGGTGACAGCCACCGGCTCGAAGGCGGACCCGCCGCCGCCATTACCCAGTTGGCCTTCTTGGTTGCGGCCCCAGCAGTACGCCTTGCCCCCGGTGTCAATGGCGCAGGTGTGGTATCCGCCAGCGGTGATGGAGACCAGTGTCTTGCCTGCCAGCACTCCAGTCACGGAGACCGGGATCGGCACCAGAGAACTGCGTTTGGCCGGATCGCCGAGTTGGCCGTAGCTGCCGTTGCCCCAGCAGTAGGCGCGTCCGTCGACCAGTGCGCACGTGTGTGCCTCTCCGGCGGTGATGGCCGTCGCCGGTCCCAGGGGCACGGTCACCGGTTCGTCGCGGTAGCCCACCGAACCCATCCCGAGTTGGCCCTGGTCACCGTTGCCTGCACACGTCACCGACCCGTCCTGCAAGATCGCGCAGGCGTGTTCGGTGCCTGCCGCGACCTGGGTGGCAGCGCCGGGCATCGCCACCGGTGACCATGCCTCCCAGACCCGGCCGTCCCCAAGTTGCCCCGACTCGCCGGCGCCCCAGCAGTAGGCATTCCCCTCGGGGTCGACCATGCACGAGTGGTTGTACCCGGCCGCCAGGTGAACTGGCGGATCGGGAACGGGCACGATGTCGGGCACCAGAGTCTTGGCGATGCTGTTGTTGCCGACCCTGCCCTCTGTGCCGTCGCCCCAGCACAGTGTGCTGCCGTCGCCGGCGATTCCGCAGGTGTGAGTTCCTCCGGCGCTGATCTCGTCCAATCCGCCCGTCGGCAACCCGACCACCGCACCCGGTGTGCTGGCATTGGTGGTGGAATTCATCCCCAACTGCCCGTATCCGCCGAACCCCCAGCAGTAGGCATCATGGCCGGTGGTGAGCGCACAGGTGTGGGAACCGCCGGCGGTGATGCCGATGAGGTCTTCAGCGACGGACTGATCGACCTGCACCGCGCTCAAGGCGTTCGTGGTCGTGCCGTCGCCGAGTTGTCCGTGGTAGTTGTCTCCCCAACAGAAGGCATGCTGCTTCTGATCCACAGCGCACGTGTGTCCCCCGCCGACGTCGATGTCGGTCAGGACCGCCCCGCTGAGTACCCCGCTGGTGTCCACCGCGCGGGGCCGCGGCGCGTTGACGGTGTCGCCGGTTCCGAGCTGTCCGGAAGAGTTGACCCCCCAGCAGTAGGCCAGGCCCTCAGTGTCCAGCGCACAGGCGGCAAAACCGCCCATGGTGATGTCGGTCAAGGTCTTGCCCGCCAGGACACCGTCGGTGTCGACCTTGACCGGGCTCTCGGCGTTCGTGGTGGAGCCGTCCCCCAAGGAGTAGCTGATGCCCCAGCAGTAGGCGTGTCCGTCACTGTCGAGGGCACAACTGCCCCAGGTGCCGACCGCGATCTGGGAGACGACGGTCTCCTTGGGGAGGTTCACGGCCACCGGAACGGGTGAACTCGTCCCCTGACCGTCTCCGAGTTGACCCGAGACGCCGAGCCCCCAGCACCATGCTTGGCCGTCGGCGTCGAGGGCGCAGGTGTGTCGCTCACCGGTGACGATCTGCTCGAACTCGCCAGCGGGTTCGACGGCCACGGGGGACATGGCAATCCCGGTGAGCCCGACCCCCAGTTGACCGAAGTAGGACGAACCCCACCCATAAGAGCGCGCTGTGTCCGGGGGGCGGGCAGCAGTGGCGGCGTACGGAGCCCCCAGTCCTGCTGCCAGCAGCAGAACCAGACCTGCCAGTATGCGCTTCATTGAAGGCACCCCCCGACCCGAGGCCGGTGCCTCCAGTCTACGCCGGTGGGTGGGCCCATGACGGCGCTCACCGACGCGCATTCGGCGCCACGTACCGCGGTGATCCGTGTAGGCTCGCGCCGTAGGCGTCCGTGCGGGAGGTGAAGCGTGTCAGTGACCGCGTCCCCCCGCCGGATCCTCGTCACCGGTGGTGCCGGATTCATCGGCTCGCATCTCTGCGAGCGCCTGCTGGACCAGGGCCACGAGGTTCTGTGCGTGGACAACTTCTACTCGTCGTCGCGTGCCAACGTGGAGCATCTGATCACCAACCCGCGGTTCGAACTCATGCGCCACGACGTGACGTTCCCGCTGTACGTGGAGGTCGATGAGATCTACCACCTCGCCTGCCCCGCATCCCCCATCCACTACCAGCGGGATCCGGTCCAGACGACCAAGACCAGCGTGCACGGCTCGATCAACATGTTGGGGCTTGCCAAGAGAACGAAGGCCCGGATCCTGTTGGCCTCGACATCCGAGGTGTACGGCGACCCAACTGTCCATCCACAGACCGAGGACTACTGGGGCAACGTGAACCCGATCGGCATCCGCTCCTGCTACGACGAGGGCAAGCGGTGCGCCGAGACGCTGTTCATGGACTATCGCCGACAGCACGGCATGGACACCAAGATCGTGCGCATCTTCAACACATACGGGCCGCGGATGGCGCCCGATGACGGCCGGGTGGTGAGCAACTTCATCATGCAGGCGCTCGCTGGGGAGCCGTTGACCGTCTACGGGTCGGGCGAGCAGACGAGGTCGTTCTGCTACGTCGATGATCTCGTGGACGGACTGCTCGCGATGATGCAGACCGCGCCGGAAATCAGCGGTCCGGTCAACCTCGGAAACCCCGAGGAGGTCACGATGCAGGGCCTTGCGTCCAAAGTGGCGTCGATCGTGGGGACCACTCCGACCATCACGCTTGAACCCCTGCCCATGGACGACCCCATGCAACGCATGCCGGACGTCACACTGGCCGGCCGCCTCCTCGGGTGGTCGGCGCAAGTCCCCCTGGACAAAGGTCTCGATCAGACTGTCAACTGGTTCCAGGAACAGTACGGCAGCGACATGGCAGGTTCCCCGTGACCCAGCGGCTCAGCACGAGGCAGCCTCGGACGTCAACGCGCAATGAGTTCCTCCGCGACTACCAGTTGCGGGTGCGAGCGCTGGACGTGGCCGTGATCCTGATGGCCATCGTCGCTGGTCTCCTGCTGGGATGGGGCTACGGTGGTGAGTTCTTCTCCGACGACAGGCCCCGTCAGTTGTTCTCCGTGGCACTGCTCACAATCTGGCCGATCGCGCTGTGGCAGGCGCAGTCGACGAAGGCCACCCTGATCGCGAATGGGCTAAGTGAGTACCGGCGAGTGATCCTGGCCACCGTGTGGACCGGGCTGATCGTGATGAGCCTGGCGTACCTGACGAATACCACGTACGGTCGGTGGTTCCTGTTCGGTGTGCTGATGGCCGGCCTCGCGCTCCTACTCGTGGAACGCAATCTCATGCGGCGCTGGCTGCATCGGAGGATGGCTGAGGGGCAGCCGCTGCACCGGGTCTTCCTCATCGCGCCGCCGTCGCGTCTGACGAAGTTGCAGGATGAGTTGGCCGGCTCAGAGGGGAGGTTCGTCACCGTGGGGGTGCTGGCGCTCAAGGAGGGCTGGAGCCCCCGCGAGGCGGTCGATTCCGCGTTGACGAGTATGGCCGACACGATCCTCTTCGCACCGGGCGGGGACATCGACCCGCAGCAAACCCGTGAACTCGGCTGGGCCATGGAGGACACGGACCTGTCCCTCATGGTGAGCGCGTCACTGGTCGAGGTCGCCGGCCCGCGGCTGTCCGTCGAACCCGTGGAGTCGATGTCCTTCGTCCGGGTCGACATGCCCAAGTTCAGCGGCACAGCTGTGGTGCTCAAAGCGGTCACCGATGTGATCGGGTCGAGCATCCTGCTGATCCTGCTGGGACTGCCGATGCTGATATTTGCTTTGCTGATCCGCCGCGGGTCCCCAGGGCCGGCACTGTTCAAGCAGGAGCGGGTGGGCCTGGATGGCCGCACGTTCTTGTGCTGGAAGTTCCGCACCATGTACGTGGACGCCGATGCGCGGCGGGACGAACTGCGGGCCTCCCACGGCGACGACGGCGCCACCTTCAAGATGGCTGACGACCCGCGGGTCACCGGGATTGGGCGGTTCCTGCGCAGGTTCTCGCTGGACGAGTTGCCGCAGTTGGTCAATGTGTGGCGTGGCGACATGTCGCTGGTGGGGCCGCGGCCGCATCCGATGGACGACGTGGCTAGGTATGACGATCTGGCCGTGCGCCGACTGCGGGCGCGACCCGGGATGACGGGGCTCTGGCAGGTGCGGGGGCGCTCGGATCTGTCCTGGGAGGAGTCGGTCCGGCTTGATCTCTACTACGTGGAGAACTGGTCGCTGTCGATGGACTTCGTGATCATGGCGAGCACGATCACAGCTGTCGTTGGTGGCAGGGGAGCGTACTGAGTGCTGACGGCCTCTCAGCGGAAGCGCTTGTTTGTGACCCGCCTGCCACGGCTGATCCGGATCGCGATAACGCCTCGCAGCGCCACCTTGAAGACGCGAACCCCCAACGGCGCCATAGTGGTCGGCCGCAATCGGCCCGGCCACGGCGGGCGGGGCCTGTTTCTGGAGCGCGATTCCTTGGAGCCCGAAATCGCGTTAATCCCGCAACTGCTGCCAGTCGATGGGGTCTTCGTCGATGTCGGCGCCAGCACCGGTGTCTACTCCATGACTGCCGCGCAACACCTGCGAGGTTCGGGGACCGTCGTGGCGGTCGAGCCCACACTCGAGATCCTCGGCATGCTCGAGCGCGCCGTGGAACTGAACGGTTTCCACAATGTCCGGCTCCGGAATCTGTGCCTCGCCGCCCGGACAGGCGCTCGAGTCATCTGGCACAACTTCGGACGTCCGAATCAGTTCAGTCTGGTCAGGAGGGACGAGGAGGCCGAGGCGGACTCGGTCTTAGCGGTGGCACTGGACGACCTGATGCGCTGGGAGGGCCTGACCCGCCTGGACTTCGTGAAGATCGATGTTGAGGGCAGCGAGAGTGAGGTCCTGGAAGGGGCTAGTGAGTCCATCGGACGATACCTCCCTGTCATTCAGGTGGAGGACATCATCGAGCGTGTCCGCCTTGTTCCCACCGGTTACCTCTCCATGGTGTTGCCTGGGAGCCCGAATCACCTGCTGGTGCATTCCGAGGACCAGCGCGTAGGGGTCTTGCGTAAGGCTGGTGCCCGCCTGGTGGGCAATCAAGGTGAATGACCCCGCAGAAGAGCTCCTAAACGCCCACGTCGCCCTCGTGGCTTACCTGGTCCGTCCGGGAGCAGGTTCAGAGGCCGGCAATGGTTGGGCGTGGGCGAGACACCTCTCAGCGCGGGTCCAACGCGTGACTCTGGTCTGCCCACCCAAGGCTGCGACGGCGGTTGCTGAGTGCCTGCCACCCCGCGTCTGCTTGGCTGTGGTGCCGGAGTCAGAGGAAGTGGGCGAGTCTCCTCTGGGATGGTATCGACGTTATGCCCGGTGGCTCGCAGCAGCGGGACGGGCCGTTGTCGATCTGAGAGTCGATCTCGCACACCACGTGACTGTTGGATCACCCTTCTGGGGCTCGAGCCTGCGTCACTTCCCTGGGCCGAGCGTCCTCGGCCCGGTCGGCGTTTCACCTCGAATGCCCCTATGGGGCTACCTTCGGCAGCCGCTGCGCGCGAGCACGATGGAAGGGGCCCGCACCGCGGTGTTGACCCTGCCCTCGTCGTGGACCGGATTGTCAGCCGTTGCACATGCTGACCACGTATTGGCAGCCGATGCCCTCACCGCCTCGATGGCAGTCGATCATGGGGTGGAGTGGTCACCAGAATTACTGGAAGGGGTCGAGACCGTGGTGAGCAGTCCAGGGGCTCCTCGGCCGCCGGTCCTTGTCTGGGCTGGCCGCATGATCCCACGGAAGGCGCCGAGACTCGCGCTCGCGGCGTGGGCGCGCGCCCTCCCGCTGCTTCCCACCGAGGCCCAACTCGTCTTCTACGGTGATGGCCCTGAGATGCAGAAAGTTCGTGCGGATCACCGACGACTTGGAGTCGGCACCTCGGTCCGGATCGAGGGCCGAGTACCTCACACTAACGTCGGTCTGGCGCTGCGCAGTGCTCGGGGTCTCATCCTGAGTTCACTGCGGGATACCTCAAGCGCCCAGATCCTGGAGGCTGCGGCTTGGGGAACGCCTGTCGTGCGTCCCATCCATAGCGGGCTGCGGACACTGGATGCCTGGTATCCGCAAGACATGGGCTGGAGCCATCTAGCTCGGGGATCCTGGTCCGCTGCGGTCATCGCCCTGTCGAAGTCCATCGTCGAGTGTCTTAGTTCGGACGAGCAACAATGGGAACACCGTGCGCAGTTGGCGGTGCGGACGGCCGAACGCCAGGTCTGGGGCGCAAAGGCCGACAGGGTGGTCGCGCTCTACCTGCGGCTGTTGGAGCGGTAGCAGGGGCTACGGCGACGGAGTCGCTAGGGTTCAAGGCATGTCCACAGTCAGCTCCCTGGCAGCGAGGAGTATGAGGAGCAGCGGGACGGGCCGGTGAAGTGAGACCGTCCGTTCTCCTCATCTCCAATCACCCTGATGAAGTTGGCTGTCCTGGGTACCTGGATGCACTGCAGTCCCTCGTGGGATCCGGGGAACTCTCAGACGTGGAAGTCATTCACGCATCCGCGAGGCCGGGCGAGGCGCAGGAGACCCTTGATAGCAGGGTCGTTGCCGCGATCGCGGACTCCCGATGTGATCACATCCTTGCGCTGTCGATGAAGTCCCGAGTGAGCGACATGGAGGGCGTGCGCAAGGCGATCGCAGGACGTCCGGTTCTGTACTGGGAGGGTGATCCGTGGGGTCAAGGCAAGCCCATTCCGGATGAGATGCGAGCCTGGCTGTCTCTTGCCGAGACCGTCTTCAGTGTCGGCGGGCGACCTCAGACCCAGTTGCTGCGGAACGCCGGAGCGGCACGAGTTGTGGGCACCATTCACACGTACGACCACATCCTCTTCTCCGACGCCGAGGAAGGCCGAACCACGCGACCGATAACTCACGACGTCGTCGTTCTGGGCTCGAACCTCATGCGCTTCCCCCTCATCTCAGGGCTGCCGGGATCGTGGCAGCGCTACCGCTTGGTGGCCCGCCTACGAACGGACTTCGGGCGTCGCTTCCTGCTAGGCGGGCCTGGTTGGCCGCGGGACTGGTCGGTGGGTGCGGTCCCGTTCAACGGACAGGCCTCCTTCCTCCAGCGCGGCCACGTGGTCGCCAACTGGGATCACTACCCGGGCATCCACTCGTACACCAGCGATCGGATGGCGATCGCGATGATCGCCGGGCGAGTGCAGGTCAGCACCCGCCACCCCAGGATGGATTGGCTTCCGGGGCCGAAAGCGGGGCTCTTCCTCGCCGAAAGTCCGAGCCAGGTGAGGCACATCGTCCATGATGTCCTGAGGCAGGCCTCCGCGGACGACTTGGGAAGGGCAGCGCATGCGTGGGCCCACGACAGGATCAGTCACCGACAGGCCGTCAGACACATGCTCTCCACGGTCTGGGACCACGTTGAACCGCCACCGTCTGACCCTTGGGCGAACATCCCCCGGGAACATGATGCCTAGGAACGTCGTGTTCCTCATGGGTCGCCTCGGGAACCAACTCTTCCAGTACAGCTTCGCCCAGTGGCTGCACGACCGCACAGGCTTGCCCAGCAGATTCGACCTGTCCATGGTTGGGAGGGCGGGACTCACCGGGCCACGGGTACTCCAGGACGCGATGTGGGAGTCTCGTGTGCGCGGTTCTTCGTTGATGCCGGTGCCACAAGGACGATTGGACCCGCTCGCACGACTGTTGCGGATCGGTCGACGGCCCCGCGACCTCACTGTGGACCTGAGTGCGCGGGGCGATGTGCCCGTGGTCCGTACCACAGGGTCGTGGTACCTCGGCTACTGGCAACGCGTCGAGTACGCCGTCGCCGCCCGCGATGAACTGCGAGACATGTTCGCACTCTCGAACGGACAACGGGATCCCGTTGTCCGTGTCCACGTTCGGCGGGGCGACTATGTGGCGCTTGGGCAGAGCGCAGATGACACGTGGTTCCAGCGGGCGGTTGCCACTGCGCTGGAAGCGGGCGGCCCCGATCTTGTCGAGGTGGTCAGCGACGACCCAGGGTGGTGCGTCGGGACGCTGACGCTGCCGGTGCCCTTCAGTGTCATCAACGGGGGATCCGTGCTCTCCGATTTCGAATCGTTGGCACGCGCGGAGGTGCTGGTCGCCACGGGTAGCACGTTCTCGTGGTGGGCCGCATTCCTCGGAGGACCGAAGATCGTGCACGGCCCGCAGGTGCTGCCGCCTGCCCTGTGGTCTCCGATGGACGCTCTTCTCGTGCCCTGAGGGACCCTGACCTCGTGCTGCCTAACGGCGCCGATCGAGGTGCTTGAAGACGGGTAGACGCGTCCTAATCGCGTATGTGACCAGCAGGAAGGCGCCCACACATGTTCCGCTGGCAGCTATCACCACCCAGTTCGCGCTCCCAGTCGCGGCCAGCAGGAACGGCAGGGAACCCACCGCAACTCCAGCGAGTAGTGACACCCCTAGCCAGCGTGTCACCGTGGATCCCCTCACAAGTCTCTGCCGCTGTGCGCTGCGGACTGTTGACAACAGAGAAAGACAAGCTGCGGCGAGGACACCTGCGGCCAGCCAGCGCCAGTCGGCGGTGAGCACCAAACCCACCGTGGCGACGAACATGACGATCAGGCTTGAGGCCTGGCCCCACCACAGAATCTTGAAGACCCCGGCTGCCTCGCTGGCAGTCACCAGCAGCGTCGTGATGGCGGTGACGGCTGCGGCCAGCCACACCCAGACCGCCATCTGGGCAGCCATGAGCCATTGCTCGCCAAGGAGAATGACTAAGCCTGCATGCAGGGCCGGCGACAGGCCCAGTGCCACCGGAACGACCAGCCAAAGACCTCCGGCAAGCAACTCCGTCCACGCCGCTTGGGGGCCCAGGGCCCCGTCCGTTCTACGGAAGTGCGGGAAAGCTGCAGTTGACCAGGCACGCACGGCCGACTCCACGGGAACCTGGGTGAATGCTACGGCGCGGTTCCAGGCACCCAGTACATCGGACCCCGACACGCGGTTCATAACCCACAAGGGCACCGTGTACGTGGCGTAGTTGGTCAGGGAGGTGCCGGAGGAGTTGATGGCGAATCTCAGATCGGGAAGAACTGCAGCCCGCGGTATCGCAGGCACGCGTCTACCAGGAAGACGGACGGCCAGCAGGACACCCAGAAACAGAGGTGTCGATACCGGTAGCACAGCGAGCGTCCATGGCTGCTTTAGCAGGACTACGAGCAAGGTCCCAGCGGCGATTCCCAGCAGACCAGCAGTGAGTGAAGCGACGGTCAGTGTGCGCATTCTGCCGATTCGACGCACGATCCCGGAGAGCACGCCTGCGTACGCGCCTGCCAGGATGCTGATGCTCATGACCCTGATCAGGAGGGTGGCTGCGCCGTTGTTCCAGATGCCGGCGAGTAAGGGTGCGGTGGCAGTGATGAGCAACGCCAGACACGTTGCGGAGGCGATCGCCAGACCGAGGATCTGGCGATCGCCCGTCGCCGACTCGTCCGGGCGTCTAGCGGTGGATTTGGCGAAGCCGTTGACCGTGAGGAGCGTGCCCAGAGCGACCGTCGCACTGGCGGCGGCGTAGGCACCGAACTCAGCCGGTCCAAACATTCTGCTTGTGACCACTGTGTAGCCCAGTTGCGTTGCCAGTAGCGCCACTTGCACTGCGAGCAGACCTGAAGCCTGGCGGGCGACTCGCGGTACCAGGTGGTCAGACACAGGCCCGGGTTCCTTGCGCGCGCCGGCGCGGTGCGCGGGTCCACTGGTCCACGCCTTCCACGAAGGACGTCACCATGCGGCTCAACGGGTAATCATGAGCGCGGTCGAGGCACGCCTGAGCCATCGCGGCATGGCGTGGCTGGTCTTTGAGAAGTGCGATGACCGCAGCGGCGTATTCGCCGGGCGTGGCCCTTCGGCTCAGCCACACCGAGTCGGTGCCAGGTGTGAGGTACTCGGCCTCAGGCCCATGCAGACTCGCCTCGCGGGTGACAATGGGAACCCCGCTGGCCAGGGAGTCAACGACGACAAGCCCGAGTTGGCTCGGAATGGGCAGCACCTGCGCCGACTTGAGCGCCAAGGCTTTTGCGCGTCCGTCGACTCGGCCCAGTACCCGAACCGGTAACCCCGCCCGTTGCAGCGCCGCCACCTTGCTGGCATCGGCCCCAGAGCCTGCGATCAGAAGGCGGAATCGAGGCTCCAGCCGGTGTGCCGCGCGCACCGATTCGACGAGGAAGTCCACCGCCTTGAGGCTGTCGACGCCACCGAGGAACAGCGCACAGTAGCGAGGATCGACATCATGCTCTGCCTGGAAACGTGCCACTTCGCTACCAGTAGTCGCTTTGAGGTCACGGGCGAGACTCTCGGCATCGATCGTGTTGTAGAGGATCGTGACCCTGTCCGGCGGGAAGCCATGCCGCATCACGTCCTGCGCACCCGACGGCGTGTACGCGAAGAACCAGTCGCTGCGGCGGGTCATCCACTGCTTGAGGCGTGCCGCCGTGCTGCTCTGTGTCGAGGAATAGGATCTTCCGTGCCCCCACAGAGCGACCGCAGGCGAGCCCAGCCGACGGCGCAGGAGCGGCAGGTAGCCGTCCAGGTTCTTGATCGCTTGCTCCAGAACGAGCAGGTCGGCCGTGGTGGCGCCGACCGCCCGCAGAGGTCGGTATCGCAATCGCCCTCGGGACGTCGACTCCAGCAGGTCGCGGGAAAGGATCGCAGGGAAGTCGGCATCGCCATCGGCACGGCTACTGTCTGTCCTCCCTACGACGACTTCAAGTTCGATGTCTTTGTTGGCCAGGGCCTCGCCTGCCTGGGCATAAAAGGCAGTGCGATAGCGAGGGATGTAGGGCTGCACGACCACGAGCCGCTTCATGCGGGTTCCGCTCGTTCAGATGTCGTTCGATCTGAGGTGGTCAGGGCGGCCCCGATCACCACCCAGGACCACGCTGGCCAGTAGTAGAACGTACCGTAGCCCAGCAGACCCCAGAGGAAGATCGCGACAGGGTCCAGTCGGTCGGCCCGCGACAGGGTTGCCGCGATGAAGATGGCTAGGACGACAATCACGCCCACCAGCCCCAGCATCACGCTCACATCAACCAGCATGTTGTGGGCTGAGTTGTGCGGGTTCATGACACCGCTACCCGGCCACTTGACGGGATTGACTCCCGAGACGCCCCCGAACAACCAGTGGTCCGGATCGCGGGCGGCTACCAGACGGGTTCGCCACATCTCAAGTCGCCACTCGAGGCTGTTGGAGGATGTGGCCGCGTCGGCCAGGCCGCGTTCCGGGGCGGTCTCACCTGCCTTCGGCAGCAGGTGCAAGCCGATGAGCGGCGCCAAGTTGGCGATCACGAGATACGTGAAAGGGATGCATAGTGCGATCCAGTTGTCTCTCGGGGCACGGTCACGGGAGTACCGCACAAGCATCAGGAGGGTGACGATGGTGAGTCCCACCCATACGCTGCGGTGTTGCGAGAGGACCACCGAGATGCCGAGAAAAGTAGCCAACCCAGCATTCCGCCGCCCGGCCCCATGGCCGGTGAGAGCGAGCACGAAGGCGAGCACGATGAGCAGAGCCAAGCTTGCATGAAACGTCCGCACCCCGTAGAAATCACCGTACTGGGATGTCTGCGTGCCGATGACGCCCAGAGCCTTCCCGATGATTCCGATGTCCTGCAACGCAGCCACAAGAACTCCGGTGGCCACGAAGATCTGACGCCATACCTGCCATCGTCTCCTCGCGAATGTTAACCCGAAGAGCAGGAACGCGGCTGACAACAGCCACGGACTCCATCCCGCCCAGAAGTTGAGACCGAAGTTGGATCCACCGTAGATCACCCACACGGATGTGCCGAGTGCACACATGGCCGCGAATGCCAGGCTCAGACCCACTCGCCATCTCGTGCTTGTGTGAAGTATTTCTCCGCCGAAAGCACAGCCAACCAATACGACGGAGGAGACCAGATCCCTTGTCCACGACGGCTCGATGCTTTGCGAGAGGCCCCACGGGGCGAGGGCGGAGATGAGGCAGAGGATCAGAATGATGTCGATCCCAGACATACCCGGGCGGGCTTGGCTGGCGCGTCCATCGGAAGCGACCGCCCGAACTAGGGGTTGCGACACGAACCCACAGTAGTGCGCAACGGTCCCGTCCGGGCTACTCCGATGCCTGGACGAGCAATCGCGCCGACTGCGCGTGGCGATCGAGCGCGCCAACCTCCGGTGGCGACTCCCGTCGCCGGAACGCTGCGTCAAGTTGGTGGGCGTTGGGAGCCCTGACTCGTGGGTCGCCTTGCGGCCCTGGCGGTGATACCGGCTGGCGTCACTCTTGTGACAGTCGACGGGGCGGGGTGTTCGCGTTTTGTGCTCTACCCGCTTTCGCGTTGGCGGTGGACCCTGCGTTCGCCGCCACTGCCGTTCGCGGATACTTCGCCTACCTCGGCTCCCTGGTCCTGCTGTTCCTCCTGCTCCCGTCTTGGACGTGTTGGGGTGGGAGCGGAAGGGCGGCCATAGGATGTTCAGATGGTGCAGGGCCCCGAGGCAGCCGATAGTGCGGCCGCGGTGGCGGTGATCATGACCAGTCATAACCGAAGGTCGCTGACGGTTGAATCGATCCGGCGGGTGCTCGATCAGGAGATGGACCGACCCATGGACCTGACGATCTTTCTCGCCGATGACAGCTCAGAGGATGGGACGGCCGAGGCAGCGGCGATCCTGTCCGAGCGGGTCAGGGTCCTTCACGGGTCCGGTGCACTGTACTGGGCCGCTGGCATGGCGCGCGCTGAGTCTGAGGCGCTCTCCGAAGGATTCGACTACCTACTCTGGCTGAACGACGACACGTTCCTGTCCCGGGAGGCCGTCCAGACGCTTGTACGTGTCAGTGAACAGAATCCCGACGCCATTGTGGTCGGGGCGGCCAGGGAGCCGGACTCGAGATCAGTCGCGTACGGGGCCAGACGCCGTACGAGTTCCTGGCACCCGCAGAGATTCGAACTGCTGCCTGAGTCCTCCGGCGTCCAGGAAGCCGACACGTTCAACGGGAACATCGTCTTGATTCCTCGCAGAGTCCACGACCGAATTGGAAACATCGATGGAGAGTTCCCCCACGCATATGCCGATGATGACTACGGGCTGCGCGCCCGAGCGGCGGGATTCCGAGTCCTGCAGGCACCCGGCGTCCTGGGTGAATGCTCGCGGGGTCCAAGCGTCAACCCCGTGCGCGGTTGGGCGGCGTGGCGTGCAGCGCAAGACCCGAAGGGCCTGCCGTGGCGAGCCCAGGTGAGGTTCTTCAGGCGGCACGGTGGCGCAATATGGCCTTTAACGCTCCTCGCCCAACAGGTACGCATGGTCGTCGCGTGGCCCAACTCAGGTCGCGGGAGGAACGAGGTACTCGACCGGTCGTGAAGACAGAACCTCCCGGGATGCCAAGTGGCCTTCGCACGGGAATCCACAGCGTGGCCGCAGCGGACCGGCGTTCTGCGCTCCATGTCGGCGCTCGATGCCGGCGCCCCGTCTGACAGCACAGACTATCTCACTTGCCGCACGATGGAGTCGGCCACCCGCTCAGCGTTTGGCGAGGGCGGAGTCATCAGCATCCACCATCAGCCTCGCCAACTCCGGTACCATTGTTTGCGCCTTCCACCCCAGCCTCTCCTGCACTTTGCTGGGATCCCCGACCAGTTCGTCCACCTCCGTCGGACGCAGGTAGCGCTCGTCGAACCGCACGTACTCTTCCCAATCCAAACCCACGTGCCCGAAGGCGAATCCCAGGAAGTCCCGTACCGAGTACGCAGTTCCAGTTGCCACCACGAAGTCATCGGGCTCGTTGGCTTGCAGCATGAGCCACATCGCCTCGACGTACTCCTTGGCATAGCCCCAGTCGCGGCGGGCATCGAGGTTGCCGAGGTAGAGATAGTCCTGCATTCCAGCAGCGATCCGCGCCGCAGCCATCGAGATCTTCCGGCTCACGAACGTCTCGCCTCTGCGGGGCGACTCATGGTTGAACAGGATCCCGTTCACCGCGAACATCCCGTAGGCCTCGCGGTAGTTGCGCGCGGTCCAGTAGGCGTAGACCTTTGAGGCCGCGTACGGACTGCGGGGGTGCAGGGGGCTGGACTCAGACTGCGGGGGTGGGGTGCTGCCGAACATCTCCGAAGAGGAGGCCTGGTAGAACTTTGCCGATACCTGGGCGGCGCGAATCGCTTCGAGGATCCTGGTCGTGCCCAGGCCGGTCACGTCACCGGTGTACTCGGGCTCGTCGAACGACACCCGCACATGTGACTGGGCAGCGAGGTGGTAAACCTCGTCGGGCCCGACCTTCTCCAGCAACGTCGTTAGTCGTGAAGAGTCCGTGAGGTCCCCGTAGTGGAGGAACAGCCGGGCATCGGGTTGGTGCGGATCTTGGTACAGGTGATCGATCCGGTGGGTGTTGAACGTCGAGGCACGGCGGATCAGGCCGTGAACCGTGTACCCCTTGTCCAGCAGCAACTCGGCCAGGTACGAGCCGTCCTGCCCGGTGATGCCGGTGATGAAAGCCGTCTTCATTGCGGTCAGGCTACTTCTTCACGTCAAGCGGCGCTCGAATGAATTCGTAGAGGCCGCACCACATGTCGTCGTTGCGGAAGTCGGCCGGATCCGCTGAGGTGACAGGGGGACCGTCGCCCGGGATGGCCGTGAAGTCGACGAGGGTGAGTTCATCAAGCACGGCAATGGGTTCCACGGGGTCGAGGACGCGTTGGGCGTTGAATTGAACCTTCGGCTTGCCTACTGGGAAGGAGACCCAAAGTCGTCCTGTTACCGCCAGGACCCTTTGCGCGGCTCGCAGTCCCCGATGGTGACCCTCAGGATCGATGTCGTCCCCGTAGCGTCCAAGTCCGAAATGCTCCAGCGCGTGCAGACTGGACAAGGAGATCACAGTCCGGTCGCCTATGCCATCTAGTGTTCGTCCATCAGAGCGGATGAACGTCAACCCGGGGATGGGGCCGGGAGATTCCCTGATATCCACAACCTCCACCGGTCGAAACGCCAGGAGATGCGCGACGAATCCGTCGATCCGGGACCCGACGTCGACGTGGCGCGTGGGATTCGTCTGCGCCACGCGACGAGCCACTAGGAGGTCCTGCCAGAAGTAGTGCCCCGAGGCGAGTCCTGCCTCCGAGGACTCGTGGAGACGGGGCCAGTACTCATCGATCAGCCCGCCCCGCTTCCGGAACTCCTTGGCATCGTCCCAGAATGCACCGATGCGCCTAGCGGCCATACCCGACGCACGGACGTTCCATCCTGCCGCCTGAGCCCAGCGATTGAGTGCCCGCAACCTCCGGCGGCGACTGCGGGCGACGCTGTCCATACCGTTCTCTCCCTCGTCGATTGTCAGGCTACCGCCGAGTCGGTGCTCTGGAGACAAGAGGTCGTTCCAGAAATACTCCCGCATGAGGGGGCGAGCCACCCCGGCGGGTCGCTGCATCAGCCCCCTCGCCTACCGTCCTTCTGCTTGCGTCCTGGCCTCGCTATCGTCAGAACGTGCTCAGTGACTCCCTCGTCTACGTGGCCGGCCATCGCGGGCTCGTCGGCTCCGCGGTGTGGCGTGCGCTACAGACTCGCGGCGTTGACACCGTGGGCTGGTCCTCGGCAGAACTAGACCTGCGCGATCGCGGTGCGACGTTCGACGCCGTGGCCTCCGCCCGCCCGCGGGTCATGGTCATGGCAGCGGCACGCGTCGGCGGGATCATGGCCAACGCCACTCACCCGGTGGACTTCCTCAACGACAACCTGCGCATCCAGACCAACCTGTTCGAGGCCGCTCACGCTGCCGATGTGGAGCGCGTGGTGTTCCTCGGCTCGAGTTGCATCTACCCCAAGATGGCCCCGCAACCGATCCCCGAAGCGGCGCTGCTCACCGGCCCACTCGAGCCGACCAATCAGGCCTACGCGATCGCCAAGATCGCGGGCATCGAAGCGGCTAGGTCTTACCGTCAGCAGTACGGTCGGCGCTGGATCTCGGCCATGCCCACCAACCTCTACGGCCCCGGCGACAACTTCGACCTGAACTCCAGCCACGTCATGCCCGCAATGATCCGGAAGTTCCATGAGGCCGCTGGGGTGGTGACCCTATGGGGGACCGGCACACCCCGTCGCGAGTTCCTGCACAGCGACGACGCGGCCTCGGCAATCCTGCACCTGGTCGAGCACTACGACGGCGACGAGCACGTGAACGTGGGCACCGGGGAGGACATCAGTATCCGTGGGCTCGCGGACCTCGTCGCCGAGGTGGTTGGGTTCGAAGGCCGCATCGAGTGGGACACGACCAAGCCAGACGGGACGCCACGGAAGGTGTTGGATGTTTCAGTCCTCAGTGCTCTTGGCTGGCGCCCCGCGATTCCGCTGGTCGAAGGTGTTCGATCCACCTACAACTGGTTCGCCACCGAGGCGGCGGGGTTGACGCCGTGATGTGCTAGCCCAAGGCGAGGAAGACCCCGTCGAACTGCAATAGCCGACCCGTAGCCGGGTCTGAGAAGCCCGGGGTGACACCCACCATCTCGAAGCCACGAGAACTCAGCCAGCCCACAGCCTCCGTCCAGTCCCAGGCGCCATCGTAGAGATTGTCCAGGGACAGTTCGATCTGGATCGCGACAATCTCGCCGACAATTCCTGTTGCCCCCCCGAGCACATGCCTCTCGAAACCCTGGGTGTCGAGTTTGAGTGCCGGACGCTCCCAGTGCTTGCCATGCTGGGGGTACCACTGGTCGAGCCTGCGAACGCGCACGGTCTCCTGCCCGACGTACTGGGCGCCGGGTGCGGCGCTGCTGTGCGCGGGCATCATCGGCAGGAAAGAACTGCTGGCACCGTCATTAGCTGCGATGTGCAGAGCCAGTTGGGTGTTCTCCGATCCCAGCGCGATTCCTTCAACGTGCCAGCGCGCATCGTTCGCGGCAGCTTTCGTGAGCCGACGCAGGGCGTCTCCACCTGGCTCGAACGACACCATGTCGCCCCGGTATCCAAAAGCCCGGGCTTTGCGGGCGAACCCACCATCATTGGCTCCGACGTCGAGGATGACATCTGGGGCGGCAGACACGAATGCCCGGAATGCCATGAAATCGGGGTCCGCGCCGGGGAATCGGGAGACGTCGAGGCCGAGCCGGCGAGCCAGCCGCCGCAACGAGTGCAGTGTCGACATTCTTGCCATTCTGCCGGTGGTCAACGCCGCCAGTGTAGTTGGCGGCCGGCTTCACAAGGCTCCGTGGACGTTCGCTTCACAACCGCCCGTCGGCCTCCGCCCCCAGCATCCCTTTGACGTCGTAGAGGACCCCGTCCGCACCCACCAGATCGCGCATGGCGGGTCCGATTCCCACGAACTGCTCGTGCGAAACGGCGAGCAGAGCTGCGTGGTACTCACGCCCCCAGACCCCGTCCAGATCGATCAGGTCCACGCCCAGTTCCTTGGCCTGTTCCATGGTCGCCCATGGATCGGCCACTTCCACAACCGCTCCGTATTCGCGCAGCCTCGCGACCACATCGACCACGCGGGTGTTCTTGGTGTCCGGGCAGTTCTCCTTGAACGTCAGGCCGAGGATGAGGACCCGGGCCCCACCGACCCGCAGCCCCTTGCGGGTCATCAGGAGCACCAACTGGTCGGCAACGTGTGTCCCCATCGCATCGTTGATCCGCCGCCCGGCGAGAATCACCTCCGGGTGGTACCCGACCTCCAGCGCCTTGTGCGTCAGGTAGTACGGATCAACCCCGATGCAGTGGCCGCCCACGAGGCCCGGGCGAAACGGCAGGAAGTTCCACTTCGTGCCCGCAGCCTCGAGGACCTCCGAGGTATCCAGGCCGAGCTCGTGAAAGAGGATCGCGAGTTCGTTGACCAAGGCGATGTTCACGTCCCGTTGAGTGTTCTCGATGACCTTGGCCGCCTCCGCCACGCGGATCGAGGGGGCACGATGAATGCCCGCCGTGACGATTCGCTCGTACAGTTCGGCCATCCGTTGCGTCGTCTCGGGAATCGAGCCGCTGACGATCTTAACCACGTCCGGCAAGCGTCGGGCGCGATCGCCGGGGTTGATCCGCTCCGGCGAATAGCCCACGGCGAAGTCGACATCCAGGCGCAGGCCCGACACCCGCTCGAGCACCGGTACGCAATCCTGTTCGGTGCACCCGGGATAGACGGTCGATTCGTACACGACCAGGTCCCCGGGTCGCAGGACCGTCCCGACGATACCGGTGGCCTCCAGCAAGGGGCCGAGGTCGGGACGTTTGTGCGCATCCACCGGTGTGGGCACCGCGACGATGAAGATCTGCGCCTCAGTGAGGTCGGCCGGGTCGCAGCTGTAGCGGACCGCGCCGAGAGCGGCGGCCGCCACTTCCTGGGTGCGGTCGGTGCCCTGCGCCAACTGTGCTACCCGCTCGCAGTCGATGTCGAACCCGATCACGTCGAAGTAGCGGGCGAACTCGACCGCTAGCGGCAGGCCAACGTAGCCCAGCCCCAGCACGGCGATGGTCGGGGTCATGGAGCAACGGTAGCCGCTTGAAGCCATGCACAACCCCCTGGATCCCAGGACCCCCCAAGGAGTCCGTGAGCCCCTGCCTGGCGCGGCCTTGGACGACTACGAGGTCACCGACGAACTCCACGCCGTTGAGCGGTAGATCCGGGGACTTCAGGCGCGCCGTGCGGCTTCTTGAACCAATACACGACATGGGAGATTGCCGCTCAGGTACGCATCCCTGCGGACATGTTCATGTTCATGAGACCTCGGGTGCGGAGTGGACGGTTCGCCCTGCACGCACGACCCTGCCCGCTTCCTGCGTGGTCACCCGACGCCCGCTGGCAGCGATTGGCCACCCACCCGTTGACCGAACCCTGCTGGACACGGAACAACCACCAGGAACGAGATCCCCAAGCGGTTCCGGAAGGCGGTACGCCTGCTCGATCGCACGTGCCGGTTCCCGGGATGCAGCATGAAGACCGAGCACACCGACACTGATCACGTCTTCCGTTGCCGAAGGGCAAACGCGCGCCCACGATCGGTGTACCTGCGTCGCAGGCACACCAGGCTCAAGACGTTCGCTCGCTGGCAGGTGGTGAGTCAGCCCTGCGCACGACCTGACCTGGACGGGGCCCCATGGGAACCACCCGAACCACTCGCCCTCACGGATATGACCGCCGGGACTGAGCCGAACCGGTTCAGCCCGATCGGAGGGTACGGTGGAGCGTGCCATGTCGGGAGGCAGTGTGAGTACGTGTCGGGTGGGGTCGATCCCCTTCTCGGTGCTGACCTTCGACGCGGCAGTGGCTGAGGTGATCGAGCGTGGTCGTGCTGGGCGTGCGACTGCAGTCCACTTCGCTAACGCCTACACGATCGCCCTGGCGGACAACGATCCCGACTTTGCGACGCTGTTCGACTCCTCGCACGCGCTCAACCTGACCGACGGCATGCCCGTGGCTTGGGTGGGCCGTCGGGGGTACGGCCGTTCCAACGATGAATGGCCCCGCGTCTATGGGCCCGATGTGATGCGGGCCGTCCTTGCTCGGAACACCGAACTGCGGCACTATCTGCTGGGCGGAGACGAGACCACTCTGGCAACCCTGCAACAGGTGATCTCGCGGCGCTTCCCAACCGCGCTGATAGTGGGTGCGGAGTCGCCCCCGTTCCGTGATCTGAGTGCCGATGAGCGGCAGGTCCAGGACCAGCGGATCGCCGAGTCAGGCGCCCAGATGGTCTGGGTCGGACTCGGTACCCCCAAGCAGGACTGGGAGGTCGCGCGGCTGGCTGGCGAACTACCGGTGGTCGCGATGGCGGTCGGCGCCGCCTTCGACTTCATAGCCGGCACCAAGCCGCAGGCACCGGTCTGGATGCAGCGCACCGGCACCGAGTGGCTCCATCGTCTGGCCCGCGAACCCCGTCGACTGGCCAAGCGCTACCTGTGGGGAAACCCGAGGTTCCTTCGGGCAGCGGCCCGCAACCCTGGACTGCGACGGCCATGAGTGACACGATCACCACCGAGCGTCATAGCGCGGTGAACAGCACGCCAGACGCTCCCCGATGGTTGACGTACGTGGGCGTCGGCTACGTGCTGCTCGCGCTCTTCGTAACGTTCAACCTCGTTCTGGTGGCCTGGGGCCAGCCCGCGGTCGGGATCAGTTCCTGGGTGGTGAGCGAGGGCCAACTGCCGGGCACCGGGGGACTCGCGTTCCTCGGTGCGGCCGGTGTCGCCATCGTAGTGCTCGGTGCCGTATGGGGCGGCATCTCGACGGTCCAGTGGGGTCTGATCGCAGCGGTCACCGCGTGGATCGGCGCGACGGCGCTGTCGATGACACTGCACGGCACGATGCAGGACACGAGGTACTGGTTCGTCGCGGCTGCCGCCATGGCGGTGGCGGTGTCGGGTGCGCTGATTCCCGTCACGGTCCTGAAACGGCTCATGCTGGCACTCGGATGGTTCTTCGGCTGGGGCAGCGTGTTGGTCGGGCTCAGTGACCTCACGTTCGGATGGCCGACGGTGCTGATCGTCGACGAACGCTACGAGCGGTGGCTGTCGGTTGTGGGTTTCAGCACTGGCGAGCTGTCAGGCACCAACGGTGTCACCCCTGGCCGCGTCTACGTGGGTCTCACGTGCGCTGTGCTGCTCGTCTTCGCCCTGCGGGCTGTGCCTGGCAGGTGGACCTGGATCATGTCGGCAGGCCTGGTGGCGGCGGCGTTGTGGAGCTTCAGTCGCACGGGGGTAGTGGCCATCGTTGTGGGTCTGCTGGCGACGCTCATCCCCGTCGAGCGGATGCGACGCGCGTTCGGCTGGATCCTGACCGGGCTACTGACGGTGATCCTGCTGCCGCTGGCGCTGTCCGGGTGGTTGGCCTCCACGGCCATCACGGATGGCACGACCGTGTGGAGATTCGCCTTGTGGCAGGACTACCTGAGCAACGCGAGGGTGTGGATGCCTTTCGGCATCGGACCGAAGCCTTCGTCCGTGGAATACGCCGACCATGCCCACCAGCAGTTCCTGGAGGCGTTGGCGGTAGGCGGTTGGCTGGGCCTAGCGGGTTGTGTGGCGTTCGTCGTCCTTGCCGCCTGGGTCGCCGTCGCGATCGCGGGGATCGACAACCGGGCCACGCTTGGGGTCGTGTTCGTGATGGGCGCGATCTTCCAGGTCGACGTGGTCACGTTCAGTGCCACCTACGCCGTGTTAAACAACGCATTCATCCTCATCGTGGCTGTGACCGTGTCCACGGCGGGTCTGGTGCGTCGCCCATGACCCTTCGCCAACAGCACCGACGCCGGTCCGCGTCGTCCTAGCGGTCCCCGTTGCAGGCCGGGGGACCCTGGCGGTGCTGCCCTGTCAACTCCGCGCCACTTCCACGCCGTGGGCGACGACTACTGAAACTCCAGCGGGTGTCGGACGCCAAGGTGATCGCAGCACTCGGCCGATCGTCGTTCAGGCTCACCACTTCATCTGCGCCTCTTCGGCGAATCCGCGCAGTCCCGTGAACGTGTACTCGCGGCCCTCGGCCACCACCGTCCCGTCCCAGGCCCCGAAGCACTGGTGCACCTCGGTGAAGATGATGCCCACGTTGGTCCGGGCACTGCGTTCGAACGTCGGAGTGAACGTCACATCGACGGCATCGCCGACGACGGTCCACGGGTCAAGCCACTGATCGTACGTCCAGGTCAGTTCTTGGTCGATCTTGGTGACGTGCCCGTCGATGCACAGGGCGTTCTCCGTCATCCCGGTGCCCTGCGTCCACTTGCCGCCGAACTGCAAACCGATCACATGGTCTCCGCTGGTACCCGAGGCCGATCCCCAGTTCCATGTGGTGCTGTAGGGCCACTTGCCCCGGCCGTGATCCAGCACCGCCCAGGTCTGGCCCTGCGGCAGTTGCAGGGACCTGCCATCCACGAACAGGCTGCCCGTCGCGGGCAAGGTGTTGTCCTTGACCGTGTACTGGAACCTCCTGTCATTCCAGGGGATGACCACGGCCATCGACTCGTGGCCGGGATTCCGGTGCACCTGGATGTCGGCATCGACCCGATCCGTGTGCGCCACGATCCGTACGCCACCGGTGTTGGGAATAAGCTCGATGCTCAGCTTCTTGGTGCGCGCGCTGACCGGGCCGCCGCCACTGCGGTCGGGCATGCGTGGGCCGCGAGCCAATGGCACGATCGCACCGGTGTCGATCTCCTCGCCGGAGGCGAAGTCGACGAACCACACCTGATGCAGTGCCAGGTAGTCGATGTGGCTCACGGTCACCGCGAATGCCCAGTCGGCCGTCTGAACACACCAGTACTCCCAGCGCTTCGCCCGGCCCCATCCGCGCAGATTCGCGCGATGCTGCGGGTGTCTCGACCAACCGACAGCGCCGCGATTCAGCCGGCCGTCGGGCAGACACAGATCGACGGCTTCCGTCAGCTCGGTTTCAGCGGTCATGTCACCAGGCTAGGGCGGGCCGCGCGGCGACGCGGCGCTTTGACCGCCCCGGGCAGAACCGGGGCGGGGCATTCCCCTCCATCTGCTGGCCGGGCAATCCCCCGATGGCCAGAGGATGGAGGGTTTGCCAGGGATGAAGCGGACAAATCATCCACTTCTCCTCCATCTGCTGGCCGATTGCAGAACCACAGGACATGTATCGGCCACGAGATGGAGGGAGTGTGCCCGCCACCCTGACGAGCGAGGCTGACCGAACTACGCTGCGACCATGGCTCGGTATGGCGCCCAGTTCGGCCCGGACATCACATTCCTCGGCGTGGCTGCCGCGGACATCGACGACCCGCAGACCTACGCCGACGCGGATGTCGTCATCGTCGGGGCACCGTTCGACGGCGGTACGTCCCACCGTTCGGGGGCACGATTCGGTCCCAAGGCGCTGCGGGAGACCTGTTACCTCGCCCATGACGGTTCCCGCCCCTCGCTGGCCATGAGGGTGGACGGACTGCAGGACCTCGAGGTCGTCGACATCGGGGATGTGGAGATGTTCTCCGGGGACGCCGCGCGGTCGTGCCAGGACCTGGAAGCCGCCGTGGAACGGGTCGCCGCAACCGGCGCGGTCCCACTGATCCTCGGTGGCGACCACACCGTGACCTGGCCGGATGTGACCGGAGTGGCACGGGGCGGGGATCGCTGGGGCAGGGTCTCCGTGATCCATTTCGACGCGCACGCCGACACCGGCAACATCGAGTTCGGGTCGCTGATCGGGCACGGTCAACCGATGCGGCGCTTGATCGAATCCGGCGCGGCTCGCGGTGACCGGTTCCTGCAGATCGGACTGCGCGGTTACTGGCCCCCGCCGGACATCCTGGACTGGATGGCGGAACAACGGATGCGCTCGTTCGAAATGACTGAGATCGTCGAGCGCGGCCTCGACGAGTGCCTGACCGAGGCGTTCGAGATCGCCCTCGACGAGTGCGACGGCATCTTCTTGAGCGTGGACATCGACGTGTGCGATCCCGGTCATGCCCCCGGGACGGGGACCCCGGAGCCGGGAGGTCTGAGTTCGCGGCAACTGCTGGATTCGGTCCGCCGGATCTGCTACGAGCTGCCGGTGCTCGGGATGGATGTGGTCGAGGTATCGCCGCCGTACGACCACGCCGACATAACGGCGTTGCTGGGCAACCGGGTGGTCCTGGAAGCCCTGAGTGCGATGGCGCGCCGGCGCAAGGACCAACGCGACGGAACCACCTGGGACCCGCGACAGCCGCTACTGGACCGGTGACCTGCCGAAAGTGATCCCGAAAACCGAACCTCCACCTTCACGCGGCCTCGCGTACACCCGCCCGCCCTGCGACTGCGCGATGTCCTTGACGATGGCCAGCCCGAGCCCGGATCCCGGAAGACTGCGCGAGGCCACCGGGCGGTAGAAGCGATCAAAGAGGTGCGGAAGGTCCTGGGGGTCGATCCCGGGACCACGATCGAGCACTTCCACCGCCCCGTCGGCGACCCGGATGTCGATGGGGCCACCCGACCGGTCGAACTTCGCAGCATTGTCGACGAGATTCCAGACCGCCCGTTCCAGCGCCGATCGCGACGCCACCACCTCCGAGTCGTCGGCCGACACCGTGACCTCACGCACGGTCCGGCGGCGCGCACGGGTGGCCACCGCTTCCGCGATCGCCGCAAGATGCAAGGGCGCCGGCTCCTCATCGGGGTTGTCCCCGCCGGCCAGTGCCAGCACCTCGTTCACCAGTCCAGTCAGTTCGCGCGATTCCCCGCGCAGGTCCGCGAGCACCCTCGCCCGCACGTCGGGGGGTAGTTCCTCGAGGCGTTCGAGCAGGCTGATGTTCGTACGCAAGGAGGTCAAGGGTGTGCGCAACTCGTGTCCGACGTCCTGCACAAGACGCTGCTGGTCGGCATCGGAGGCGGCCAGACGCGCCAGCATGGCGTTAAATGCGCCGGCCAGCCTGCCCACCTCGTCGGTCCCCGAGCCCGGCACCGTCACATCCAGTTCCCCCGTTGCACTGACCTGCTCAGCAGTCTCCGTCAGTCTCACAAGTCGCTTGGTGATCTGCCCGGCAACCAGCCAGCCGACGACGGCCGCGACGGCGATCAGGACCAAGGCGATCACAGCGAAGACGATCGTCAACTGCTGCAGCACCGCGGCGTTCTCCGACCAGTCGCGGGCCACCATCACCGCTCCCCGGCCCTGCCCCGCACCCACCGTCACGATCCGGTACGGCACACCGTCGACCGATTGGATCCTCGCGCTCACCGAAGTCTCACTGCTCGCGGCCGCGGCACGGTCAGCGTCGGTGACAGGCAGTTGCACGTCCCCATGCGTGTCGAGGACCTGACCGCTCGCGGAGATCACGGCTGAGGCGTCCTGGCGACGACTGCCCTGGCCGTCGCCGGGTCCATCACCGAGGCGGCCGCCGGAGGACAGCAGGACGCGGTCCACCTCCCGCTGCAGTTGATTGGTCGTGGCGCTGTATCCGAGCACACTCATGAGCGCTGCCACCGACGCGGCCAGGATTGCGAACGCCAGTGCCAGGCGCTGGCGCAGGCTCATGTCGCACGCATGGTGTAGCCCACGCCCCGTACTGTCCGGATGAGTTCGGGCGCGCCGAGTTTGCGGCGCAAGTAGCCGACGTACACCGCCAGGTTCTTGGAATCCGGTCCGAAGTCGTAGCCCCAGATGCGCTCGTAGATCACATGGTGCTCCAGGACGATGCCGGCGTTGAGCATCAGGAGTTCTAGCAGGTCGAACTCGGTCTTGGACAGTTCGATCTCGCGATCACGGCGCCACACCCGTCGCGACGTCGACGACAGCCTCACGTCCTCGACGACGAGGTCGTCCTTGGGTCCACCGGGCTCGACCCGGCGCAGTAAGGCCCGCAGTCTCGCCAGCACCTCCTCCACGTCATACGGCTTCGGGACGTAGTCGTCGGCCCCGGCATCCAGACCTGCCACCCGGTCAGCGGTCTCGACACGCGCGGTGAGCATCAAGATCGGGACCCTGTCACCTTCAGCCCGCAGCACCCTGCAGACCCCCAGCCCGTCCACTCCAGGCATCATCACGTCCAGCACCACGACGTCGGGGCGATCCTCCCGGTAGGCGGCAAGCGCTTCAACACCGTCGGAACACGCCCGTACTTGATAGCCGTTCAACTCCAACGCCGTAGTGAGCGACTCACGGATCGCGCGGTCGTCATCAGCAACGAGCACCTTCATGCCAGCGAGTCTGCCCTATGCGGGTCGCGCACCGGGCGCGCCGAAGGGGGATGACGGCGCGACCGGTGACAGTCTCATGCTGCGGCGCTCGTCGGGGTTCCCTGCCGCTGCCGCATTCCCGGGATGTCCATGGTCTGCGTGCCGGTCACCTTGAAGTTGCGGTTCATCTTCACGACGACGACCTTGCCGTTGTTCTTACGGACGAACGCAAGGTACTTCTTGCCGACCTTGTGCACATCCATCACGGTGCCCTTCGGAACCTCGGCCAGCGCGGCTGCCTGCGCCTTCTTGAAAGCGGGACCGACGACGTCCTCGCCCATGCCGTGCCGCCGATCGCGCTGCTTGCGCGCACGTTGTACGGACTCCACGGCGTAGTTCTCGTCGAGCAGGACCACCTTCTTGCGTCCGGCGTCGGTCCGCAGCATCACCGCGAATCCGGCATCCTCTCGTTTGAACACTTGGAGCACAGTCGCGCCTGGCACTTTCGCCAGGGCGGCGGCGGTGGCCTTCTTGGTCTCTTCGGCCGTGGCCGGCGTGCCTGGCCCGTGGCCACGACCGTCCCCCTGCAACTCCTGCTGACCGGTCACCGCGAAGTCGGCGTCGAGCGTGACGAGGATCCGCTTGTCGTCGCTGGTGGTCACCATCACGCGGTAGGTCCCGTCAGTGGCCTTGTGCACATGGTCCGCGGTGCCGGGGACAGCAGCCAGCGCGGCATCGATGGCCTGCTGGGCCTCGTCGCCGGTGACCACTTCGCCAGGCCCGTCGTCCCCGTCCATCGGACCGCCACGGCCCATGGGGCCGCCATATCCCATCGGGCCGCCGTATCCGTAGCCCTGCCGGGTCGACGTCGAACCGTTGTCGTGCGCACTGGCGAGGGTGATCCCCCCGGCCACCGTGGCGCCGACTGCGAAGGCCCCGATGCTCGCGATCGCGACAGTTCCGATCTTCTTCATGTGCTCCGAAGTCCTTTCCTCGGGGACACCACGCTCATGGGCTCCCGCAACGATTAGACAGGATCCCGGTAAGAACGGGGTGAGAGTGAGGAGGCACGCCGCCTCAGTCGATCGAGTTGAACAACTCCAGCGCCTTGGGGCTGTCCCACTTCACGGCGTCCTGGCCACCGACGAAGTAGGTTCCGTCCACCGTCGGCACAGTTGTTGCCGTCCCCATGCCCAAGGAGATCATGCCCATGGCGAGGCCGAGCCGGGCGTCATCGACGATCCCGGTGCTCTTGTCAACTGTCAGACTGCTGCCAGCAGCTGAAGCTGCACCGAAGGCTCGCCAGGGCAGCAGCCAGGTCAGCGGACTCATGGTCTTCTTGGCCACTGCCGCGATGAATTCCTGCTGGCGCTCCACCCGACCCAGATCGCCGCGCGGATCGGCATAGCGCATCCGCACGTAGGCCAGGGCGTCCTGACCGTCCATGGTCTGACAGCCCTTCTTCACCTTCAAGCCGCTGTTGGCGTCGTTGTAGCGCCGCGTTGGGCACAGCCTGACCCCGCCGAGCGCGTCCGTGGTGTCCGCCACCCCCGCGAAACCGATCTCCACATAGTTGTCGATGTGCAGGCCGGTCGCCTGTTCGACCGTCGTGATCAGCAACTCCGGGCCACCGTTGGCGAAGGCTGCGTTGATCTTGCCCTGGCCGTAGCCGGGGATACCCACCCACGAGTCGCGCGGGATCGAGACCAAAGTAGGGGCACCGATGACCGGGATATGCATGATCATGATCGTGTCGGTCCGTTGGCCCTCGGTGGAACCTGTGTGCAGGCGCTTCTGGTCGGCTTTCGAAAGGCCCGCCCGGCTGTCACTGCCCACGAGCAAGTAGTTGGTGCCCGACGACGAGACGTCGCTGACCGGCAGGGCGTTGATCTTGGTCACCGAGGTGGCGAAAACGGCGGCCACCGCGATCGCGTAGACCGCCATGACCGTGACCACAGTGAGGAAGATCCGTTTGGCGCTCCAGCGGCGGCGCTTCTTACGCGGCGGCGCGATGGTGCGGGGGATGGTCTGGACGGGTTGCGGGGAACCCAGCACCGGCTGCCGCAGCGGGGAGCCGACTGGCCGGCGGGCGCCGCCGACTGGGCTTCCGACCGGCCGCGCGGGCGCGTCGAGTCGTTGCGTGGGCTGACTCCCGCTCTCCGGGCGCATCCACGATTCGAATTCGGGGGGAACCTCCCCACTCTTGCTCACCTACCCATGGTGCCCTGAATATTGAACTTTTAGTGCGTGATTCTGCTCTCATCGGGTGTCCTACGATCAGGCATCATGACAGTGAAGATCCAGCAAGACGGCCCGGTCACGACGGTTCTCATCGACCGCCCCGAGGTGAAGAACGCCGTCGATCGGGCGACCGCGGGTGCCTTGGCCGAGGCCTTCCGTGCATTCGAGGCCGATGACAGTGCCCGCGTGGGTGTGCTCGCCGGGACCGGCGGCACATTCTGCGCCGGGGCTGATCTGCGGGCCATCGCAGCCGGGGAGCCGAATCGGCTGGAGCCTGACGGGGATGCCCCGATGGGACCGTCGCGGATGACACTGGCCAAGCCGGTCATCGCGGCGATCTCGGGGTTCGCGGTCGCCGGTGGCCTGGAACTGGCCTGCTGGGCCGACCTGCGAGTCGTCGAGGAGGACGCCACGCTGGGTGTCTTCTGCCGCCGGGTGGGCGTCCCGTTGATCGACGGCGGGACGGTGCGATTGCCGCGGATCGTCGGGCTCGGCCGGGCTCTCGACCTGATCCTGACCGGGCGCAACGTGGACGCCGCCGAGGCGCTGCGGATCGGTCTGGCAGATCGGGTCGTGCCCTCCGGGCAGGCGCTCGCGTCCGCCCAACGGCTCGCTGCCCAGATCGCGGCGTTCCCGCCTGATGCGATGCTGGCCGATCGGGCCAGCGCGTATGCCGGGCTCGGCCTGGACCTCCAGCAGGCGACGTCCGAGGAGTTCCAACGGGGGCTGACCGCCGTCGCCGCAGGGCTTGAGGGCGCCCGCCGCTTCCTCGAATAGGACCCCCGGACACGATTGTGACGAAGTTGGCGCCGGCCCCGGCGCTGTGTGACGAAGGTGTGCGGTTCACCTCGTCTCGACTGCGCACTTTCGTAACGATCCGGGTTTGGCCCCCGCAACTTCCTCACACAAGCGCCGCTCGGGTGTTGGTCAGACGACCCGGTCGATCAGGTGCTCGAACCTCAGCAAGGTGAATATCTGCAGAGCGCCGGCGGTGTCCAGCACGCGGCCCTGGTCATAGCGGCCGGCACAGGTGAACCAGCCATGCTCGTCGCGCCCGGATTCGGCCAGTCGCATCGCATATTCGGTCACTTCGGCCGTGACTCCCATCCGGAGTTGGGCCTTCACGTAGATCGCATTGAAACTCACGGCCTGTCCCCAGAGTCGCTCTGCGCTGAAATACGCGGTCCCGGCCTCCGAGGCCTCCCTCGCGAGCGCCACATCACCCGAACTCAAGGCTGCGGCGATGAGCAGGCCCTGGTTGTAGGAGTACACGCTCGGCTCGATCGTCCCGCTGGATGTGACGTGGTCGCGCACGAGCCCGTCGCAGTTGCGCAGCGACGCCAGGAAGCCGAGGCCGGCCGAGATGTCGCCCCCCAGACACGCGTGCAGCAGCGACCCGGCGCCAGTGGAGCAGGCGTTGTAGGTCTCGCCGTCCTCGACCCACAAGATCGCACCGGAGTCCGGATCCTGCCCGGATTGCACGAAGTCATCGATCGCGGCCGCCCGCTGCCGGGAGGCATGTCCACCGGTGAAGTTGTGCCGCTGCAGGAAGGCGAGTCCGATCCAGGCATTGTCGTCGTAGTAGCGCGCCCCGCGCCCGATCGACTCCCGGAACCCGCCCTTGGGGTCCCGGTAGCCGAGCAGTCCGCGCGCCAGGCCCGGGAAGCGGGCCGGCCCTGACACGGGGTCGGACAGCGCGTAGGCGTGCAGGACCTGGGAGAACGGCCAGCATGTGACTGCCACCGGTGAGCGGGGTTCGTGCACCCAGGTCACACGTCCCCCACCGGCCAGGCTACGCCGCAGAGTTGCGCGCGTACTCTCGTAGACCTCGTGGACTGTGTGCATCGTCCTGCATTATTCAGTCGCAGCCGCACCGGATGCCGATCGGTGCGACGTCTGTTCCGCCTGTGGACAGTTCATGGGCGATGTCGTTGCCGTGGGGCACGATGGCTTCACCGTCGAAGAAAGGTCCGTCCACGATGCTGGAGACTCTGAGTAAGTTGCTCAATCAAGCCGAGAACGCCGCTACCGACGCCGAAGCCGAGGCGTTCTTCGCCAAGGCCCAGGAGTTGGCGACCCTACACGCCATCTCGCTCGCCGACGCCCGAGCACACACGCAACGGTCCCAGCGCCGGGAGCAGCCAACCCACGAGCAGGTCGGGATCGGGCAGCCGCGCCAGCATGTCAACAGCCACCTCTGCCTGCTGTCGGTGGCGATCGGGGAGGCCAACAGCCTGCGGACCAACATCGCGTCCAACAACACGTACATCATCTGGTTCGGCTTGCCCAGCGACATCGAGACGGCGACGATGCTGCTGCATTCCGTGGCACATCAGATGGTGCGCAGCGCCGACGCTTTCGTCCGGGGCAGAACCTGGGTCACGGAGCCGGATCTTGAGAACCACGGGGTCGCGATGACCGCTCAGAAGGCGCGCAAGAGCTACTACTCGGCGTATGTCCCGGTGATCGGGCAGCGACTGATGGCAGCCAGGAAACAAGCCGAGGCCGAGTACGACCGGACCACTGCGGGCGGCGGCGCCGCCCTGGTGCTGCGTGGAAAGGAACTCGAAGTGCGTGACTACTACGACCAGGCATCCACCGCACGAGGGGTCTGGCGGGGAACCCGGAGCAGTTTCTCATCCGGACGCGCTGTCCGGACCGCCCGCTCCGATGCGCAGTCTGCGCGCCTCGAGCCGTCCCGGGAGATCGGGGGAAGTCGGCCAGCGGTGGCATCATGAGCGCCACAGGCCGGGTGTACGCAGCCGAGAATACGCTGATGTTCATGTTGGACCACGGCGGCACGGCCCAGTTCCTGGGCAGCTCCTTGACACTGCCGGTCGAGCGCAGGTTCGGTGACGTCGAGTCGGTCCGGCGCTACCTCGCCGAGGTGCGGGCCAGGGACTGGGGACATCCGGATGTCCCGCAACCACAGGTGCGCGTGCGCAAGGGTCACAGCAAGGCCCACTGGGCCGACGGGACCATCGCACTGCCGGACGGGATCGGCCACAAGGGCTGGGCGATGCGCGAGGTCGTGGTCCTTCATGAGTACTCCCATCATGTGGCCTGGCACAGACATGCGGCCAGTGACCATGGGACCGCCTTCCAAGAGGTCTATCTGGACCTGCTGGAACATGCGGTGAGTCCCGAGGCCGCCTTCGTGGTCAGAGCGGGATTGCAGATGGGCTAGGTGTTCTGGGCAGCCAGGTTGGTGTTGCCTGGGCGGCGGCTGATCGGCGGGAGTCCTGCTAGCGCGGTATGTGGTCGGCGATAGTTGTATCGGTCGCGGAATGCTTCCAGGTGTGCGCGGCGGTGGCGTTGGAGCCCGGGCCTGAGACCTGGCCCATTCCCGGGACGAGGTGCGCTGGTAGCGCTCGACGTTGCCGTTGGTCTGCGGGCGGTAGGGCCGGGTGTACCTGTACCTGGTGCCGGTGGCCCGCACGGCCCTGCTGAACACTGTCGATCGGTAGCTGGAGCCGGTGTCGGTCAGTACGCGGTTGAGGTGGTGATGCCGTGGGGGTGGAAGAACCCCGCCGCCCTGGCCCAGGACCTGGCGGCAGTGAGGCCCTTCTCGTCGGGTAGTCCCTGGGTGTAGGCCGGCCGGGGCTGGTCATCGGAGTGCAGGTACCCGTAGCCGGGGCGTTTGCGCTCGACGCGCCGACTGGCCCGGTGGGCCTCGCTTCAAGCGGGAAAATGCCGGGCGGAAATCGCTGGCGTTAGTGGTCCATGGCCGTGGCCGGCCGCGGCGTTCAGGCGGGGAAATGCCGGGCCGAAATCGCTCGAGTTAGAGAACGTGCACGAGGTTAGAGAAGCCACACGTGCGTTCACTAACCTCGTGCACGATCTCTAACCTCGCGACCATTCTCTAACCTCGCGGCCAACTTCTGCGGCGATCGAGTACACCAGCCATTTTCGGACTAGCGTGGGAGGTGAGCACTGCAACCAGTGCGGCGGCGCGGCAGCGCGAGGATGGACGCAGTTGGCCGGACTCGCCTCACAGTTGGCCGGTTGCCTCTAGAGTGGTCTGCGGGCTCAAGGAGGAGGCTGGTATGCGCCGTGCTGCCGTGTTTGCGACCGTAATCGCCGTGGGGTTGTTGTCCGCAGGCTGTTCGTCCTCGGAAGAGGCGCAGCAGAACACCGAGAACGCCAACGCGGCGGTGTGTTTGTCGCTGGAGGGCCTCGACGCGACCATCGCGGGGCTGGAGTCTGGCGTCACGGGCACCGGTGACGTGACGGTAAGCAAAGCCCAGGAATCGATCAACCAGATCGACGAGGCGTATGCCACCGTGGAGACTCAGATCCAGAAACTGGACCAGGACGTCGACCAGGAGGTCCTCACCGCCCAGGAGGAGTTCAGCCAGGCCCAGATGCAGATCAAGGAGGGCCTCTCCGGTCTCGACGGTGACCAGAGCCTCTCCGAGGTCCCCGAGAGTGAGGCGTCGGCGATCAACGCCCTGCAGCGGAGTTACCAGGACCTGAATTCGTCCCTGGGCTGCGACAATGCTTCTCAGTGACGGTGACATCCGCAAGGAGGTCACTGCAGAGCGGGTGACGGTCGAGCCCTACGACCCGGGGATGGTGCAGCCGTCCAGCATCGACGTGCGGCTTGACCGGTACTTCCGGGTCTTCGAGAACCACCGATACCCCTACATCGATCCCTCCGCCGAGCAGCCGGAACTGACCCGGATGGTGGAGACCGCCCCCGACGAGCCCTTCATCCTGCACCCCGGTGAGTTCGTCCTGGCCTCCACCTACGAGGTGATCACCCTGCCCGACGACGTCGCCGGCCGGCTCGAGGGCAAGTCGTCGCTGGGACGGCTCGGTCTGCTGACGCACTCCACGGCGGGGTTCATCGATCCGGGTTTCTCCGGCCACGTCACGCTGGAGTTGTCGAACGTCGCGACCCTGCCGATCAAGTTGTGGCCCGGCATGAAGATCGGGCAGCTGTGCCTATTCCGGCTCGAGTCCCCCGCCGAGCACCCTTACGGTTCACAGTTGTACGGCTCCCGCTATCAGGGTCAGCGGGGTCCGACCCCGAGTCGGTCGTATCTGAACTTCCACCGCACCGACATCGGCTGACACATCGGGCGAAGTCCCATCACCTGAACCGTGCGTGGAGTCAAGTTACACTGGGAAGGCTTCCGGACGGCCGCTGAGACGACCGTCAGGACCCTGTCACCGAGCACGCGGCTCTCACCCGCGGCCATGAAGGAATAGATTAGCCACCATGTCGATCGACAACGAGACGTCCCGGGTGCTCGACGCCCTTGAGGCTGAAGCCATCTGGGTCTTCCGGGAGACCGCCGCCGCGTTCGAGCGGCCTGTGCTGCTGTACAGCATCGGCAAGGACTCCACTGTTCTGCTGCACTTGGCGCGCAAGGCCTTCCATCCCGGCCCGATCCCGTTCCCGGTCATGCACATCGACACCGGCTGGAAGTTCCGGGAGATGTACGAACTGCGCGACCGTACGGCCAAAGAACTGGGTCTGGACCTGCGCCTGGCGACCAACCAGGAGGCGCGTGAGGCCAACGTCACCCCGTTCAGTCACGGCGCCCAGGAATTCACCCGGATCATGAAGACTGTCGCCCTGCGTGCGGGCCTGGACGAAGGCAAGTTCGACATTGCGGTGGGCGGAGCCCGGCGCGATGAGGAGCGCTCCCGGGCAAAGGAGCGGATCTTCAGCCTCCGTGAGGCGGGCCACCGGTGGGAGCCCCGCAACCAGCGCCCCGAGTTCTGGCACACCGTCAACAACTCGCTGACCAACGGGCAGACCATGCGGGTGTTCCCGCTGTCGAACTGGTCGGAGTTGGACGTCTGGCGCTATGTGGCCCGGGAGAACCTCGAGGTGGTGCCGTTGTACTTCACGCAGGAACGCCCGGTGGTCCGCCGGCAGGGAGCCCTGATCATGGTTGACGACGACCGGATGGAGTACGAGCCCGGCGAGAAGGCCGAGATGATGCGGGTGCGCTTCCGCTCGCTCGGCGACTGGCCGCTTTCCGGCGCCGTCGAAGGCGAGGCGGCCGACGTGTACGACATCATCCGCGACATCGAGGTCAACCGGCAGTCCGAGCGCGCCGGCCGCCTCATCGACGGTGAAGGCGCCCAATCCATGGAGCGCAAGAAGGCAGAGGGCTACTTCTGATGAAGGCACTTATCCGAGTCGTCGTATGCGGCTCCGTGGACGACGGCAAGAGCACACTGCTGGGTCGATTGCTCTCAGAGACCGGGTCCATCCCGGAGGACCAACTGGAGTCCGCCCGCTTCACCCGGCGTCCCGGCTCCACCATCCCGCTGGGCGAGATCGACTACAGCCTCGTGACCGACGGACTGGAGGCCGAGCGCGAGCAGGGGATCACCATCGACGTCGCCTACCGGCACCTGATGCTGCCGAGTCGACGGCGCGCGATCCTCGCCGACGCCCCCGGTCACGAGCAGTACACCCGCAACATGGCGGTGGCGGCGTCCACCGCCGACGTCGGCATCCTGCTGATCGATGCCATGCGCGGGACCAAGCGGCAGACCCACCGGCACCTGACCGTGTGCGGCCTCATGGGTGTCCGGCACGTGGTGCTGGCCGTCAACAAGCTCGATGGCGTGGCCTACGACCAAGGGATCTACAACGAGTTGGTCGGTGAAGTCTCCGACACCGCCCACCGGATGGAGATCCAATCGGTGATCCCGGTTCCCGTGTCGGCGCTGGTTGGAGACAACGTGCTGGCCCACTCCCCGAACACCCCGTGGTACAACGGTCCCACCCTGCTCGACGCCCTCGACGCCGCCGATGTCGACGAGGACTCCGACGGGGAGGTCCGGCTGCCCGTGCAGACGATCATCCGCGGTAAGCAGTTCCGCGGCTACGGCGGCCTGGTGGCTGCCGGCACCGTCCGGCCAGGACAGCTGGTCACCGTAGCCCAGTCGGGCCAGACGGCGACGATCACGAAGTTGCACGGACTCCAAGGGGTGGAGCCCTACGAACCCCAAGAGGTGATCGCCGGTGAGTCGGTGACCGTCGAACTGGACAAGGACATCGACATCGCCAGGGCCGACCTGCTGGTGACTGGACAGGCTCCGCAACTGGCCGACCGGTTCGCCGCGGACGTGGTCTGGATGAGCGATCAGCAGTTGGCCCACGGCCGGTCGTACACCCTGCGCAGCGGCCCGCTGGAGGTTCCGGCGACGGTGACGAACGTGCGACACCGCCTCGACGTCACCAACGGCAACACGATGGCTGCCCGCATCCTCGAGATCAACGACGTGGGTCGGGTGGAGATCGCGACGTCCCGGCCGGTGGCATTGGAGTCCTACGACGAGTCCCGCGAGACCGGGGGGTTCATCCTCGTCGACCGGATGACCGGTGAGACCCTCGCCGCGGGCCTGACCCGGTTCGCGCTGCGTCGGGCAACCAACGTCGTGCCGCACCATTTCGAGGTCGACCGGGAGGCGCGGCAGATCCTCAACGGCCACCCTGCGAAGGTGCTGTGGCTGACCGGCTTCTCCGGGTCAGGGAAGTCCACCATCGCCGATGCGGTGGAGCGGCGCCTGCACTCCCTAGGGGTGCGGTCCTTCGTGTTGGATGGCGACAACCTGCGCAGCGGTTTGAACAAGGACCTGGGCTTCACCCCCGAGGACCGGGCCGAGAACGTGCGGCGGGTGGCTGAAGTGGCTCACCTGATGTACGAGGCCGGGATCGTTGTGATCGTGGCCCTGGTATCGCCGTTCCGCGCCGATCGGCAGGCGGCGAGGTCCATGTTCGGCGAAGGAGAATTCGTCGAGGCCTGGGTCGACACCCCGATCGAGGTGGCGATGGAGCGTGACACCAAGGGTCTCTACGCGAAGTCGAAGGCCGGTTCGTTGCCGAACCTGACCGGGGTAGGACAGCAATACGAGGATCCCGAGAGCGCCGAACTGCACCTGTCCGGCACCGAGGACGTCGAGGCCAACGTGACCAAGGTGATCGAAGTACTGCTGCCCGGCGCCGTGGTCTGACAAACCCGGAGTCCATCCAGGTCGGCAAGCGTCCCGGCCGGCCTACTGCCTAGCCTGGGAGCCGGGAGGTGGGACCGGTGGCCCAGGCGTTGTACTCGCTGGACAGTCCGCGCCCCTTGTCCGGACGAAGTCGTCTGTGGATGCCGGCCATCCTGATCGCATACGCGGGCGTCGTGGCGATCTCCTACGCACTGGGCCCGGATCCACTGTCTGCGATCCCCGCGATCGCCGTGACACACGCACTCATGGCGTCGCTGGTGGCGGGGATCACCGCGCTGCTGATGTACTCCCACGCCCACAGCACAGGTCGTCGGGGCTATCTCATGATCGCCGGCACCTTCGCGTACCTCAGCGGGATCCTGCTGTTCTTCCCCATGTACTACCCGGGCGGGATCTTCGAGGGACCGTCGGTGTGGGGCGGGATTCAGAGCGCGCTCTCGCTCTACTTCGCGTGGCACTTCGCCTTCCCGATCGGCCTGGGCGCCTCGGCGATGCTGATCTACTTCGACCAGCAGCGGCACCGGCGGCCGGGGCTCACCCGCCGGCAGCGAGTGGTGGGTGTAGCCCTGCCGGCAGTCGGTGTGCTCATCACCCTTGCCGCCGTCAGTAACACCAACCTGGTGGCGATCGTCAACGCCGATGACACCAAGACCAACTATGCCGGCGTGCTGGACGCCCTGGTGGTCGCAGTGAGCCTGGCGTGCGTGGTCGTGACGTTCTACTGCGCCCGCAACGGGTCGATGATCGGCCGCTGGCTGGCAGCGCTGGCCCTGTTCGTGCTCGGTGAGTCGATCGTCAACCTGAATGCGCCCCACCGCTACACGTTCGGGTGGTACAGCAGCCGGCTTCTGTGGCTCTTCGCGGTGGGTGGACTGCTGGTGGCGCTGATCTGGAATCTCTCCCGGATCGACCGGGCCAACAGTGAACTTGCCTCCGCCGACTCACTGACCGGCTCCGAGTCACGGATGAGTCTGCTCGAAACCCTCCGCCGGGAGATAGCCCGGGTGCGCGCTGTGAACGGTCAGATCGCGTTGCTGTGGATAGACATCGACGGCTTCAAGGGGGTCAACGACCAGTTGGGGCATCCAGCAGGCGACGACGTGCTGCGGCAGATCGTCCGACGTCTTTCTGAACATGTCCGGCATGGCGATCATGTGGGCAGGCTGGGCGGCGACGAGTTCGGGGTGCTGCTGTGCGACGACGTGACTGCGGAGCGGGCCAATCTGGTGGCCGAACGCTTGCTGAACGGCATCCGGGACCCCATGCTGGTCGGCGACAACGAGATCCACGTGTCGGCGGCCATCGGCATCGCCTTGGCACCCAAACACGCGACCGGGGCCGACGACCTGCTGATGTGCGCGGATCTGGCCATGTACGCGGCGAAGAACCGCGGTGGTGATCGCTACGAGCAGTACGACGAGGCCATCGCGCAGGAGGCGGTGGGGAAGGCGCGCCTGCACCACGACCTCGCCAAGTCGCTGCGCGACGGCGATTTCTGTCTGTACTACCAGCCCATCTTCGAGGCCGACGGCATGCGGATGGCCGGGGTCGAGGCTCTGGTCCGCTGGATGCGGGACGGGGTCGCTGTGCCGGCTGGGGACTTCGTGCCGTTCGCCGAGCAGTCCGGGCAGATCGTCAGTCTCGGACGGACCGTGCTGGGCCAGTTGGCGCGGGAGCTGCCGCTCTGGCTGACCCGCGTGGATCAGGACTTCTTCGTCTGCGTCAACCTGTCCGTCAAAGAACTCGCCGACGATCCTCTCATCGAGGAGGTGCTGACAGGAGGCTTGCGGCACAGCCCACGCCAGTTCGTGGTGGAGGTCACCGAGTCACTGGAATTGCAGGAGAACTCCGACGCGGAGCGGAACCTGGAACGCCTGCGCGCGGCCGGGGTCCGCATCGCGATCGACGACTTCGGTGCCGGCTTCTCCAACTTCACCCGGCTGGAGAGACTGCAGCCGTCGCTGCTGAAGATCGATCGCAGCCTGGTGCGCAGGGCCGGCAGCGAGCAGGAGGGGGGTGTCGCCTTCCTCTCGGCCGCCACCAGCGTCGCTGCCTCGTTGAACTGTGAAGTCGTGGCCGAAGGCGTGGAGACGATCACTGAGGCGCAGGTCGTCGAGTTGCTCGGGGTGCGGTACCTGCAGGGCTTCCGGTACGGCGAACCGTTGCCGATCGAGGCCTTCCTCGCGTCAGTGGGCGTGCCCTGGGCGGCTCACGGATGAGGGCGCAGGCACCCGCTGGATCGGCGCATCCTGCCGCTAGGCCTTCTCCTTGACAGTGACGGAGCCGAACAGGGCCAGCCCCGAAACCAGCAGTGCGGGGGCGTCGGGTACCTGGTCGGACACCTTGCCGGATCGATTGAACTCCCCGAACACGCCCACGCCTGTCACCTCGACCGGCGTGCCCGGAGTCACGATGACCTCGACAGAACCGAAGACCGCAACGGCCCGGATCTCACTGCGCGACGAGGTCACCTGTGCCCGGCGCACATCGATCTGGACACTGCCGAAGACCGCCACCGCGTTGCTGTCTTCAGGCAGGTTCCAGACACCTTTGCGTTCCACGGAACTGAACACGGCCACCATCGGCGTACCGGCGGTCTGGGCCGGCACCAGCGGGGCCGGTTGCTTGAGGACCGGCAGGTTGTCCGACGGCAGGTCGGCGACCAGCGGTTGCAGTTGCGCATACGTCTTCGCGCCGAGAACCGCGTCGAGCCGCTCGTCGTACTCCGCCCGGTCCAATCGTCCCTCTGCGTAGGCCTGCTGGAGGATCGCCGCGTATCGATCGCGGTCTGCATCCGATGCCCGCATCTCGTCCACGACTCCTGAGCCTACGTGGTGAGCCGGGCGACCCACAGATCCTCCACCGGCCATTGCTCGGCCCAGCGCGCGTCCGCGATCTCGTAGAACGCGGGATCCTCCACCCCGGCGGGTGCGGTGAGTTCGTGCAGTGCTTCGACTGCGAAACCGTTTGACCGCAGGATGGCGATCCACTCGGCGTGGGTCGGGTGGTACTCGACCCCGTCGAACTCCATCCGGCCCAATGCGCTGTACGGACGTTGGAGGCGCGGCGAGGCCGGTCCGGCCGCCGGCACGCACAGAGTCGACAGGACACTGTTGACCAGGAACACCAGCAGGCCGCCGGGTTTGAGGATCCGGGCCGCCTCGGCCACCCATAGTCCCGGATCGCACCACACGCCGGCGCCGTGCTCGCTGACCACCAGATCCACGGCGCGATCGCGCAGCGGCACTGCCTGCGCGTCCGCCTGCACGAGCGCGAAAACTGGCCCGATCAGCTCCTGGCACCGCCGGGCCGTCGCGAGCTGATCCTCGTTGAGGTCGATGGCGATCGGACTAGCCCCCGCTCGGGCAAGAGCGGCGGAGAGGAACGAAGTCCCCGATCCGAGTTCTGCGACCAGCGCGGAGTCCAGCGGGGGCAGCGAGCCCAGGACCCGCTCCGGGATCCCGAAGAGCCCCCAACGGATACCGTCACGCGCCCACATCTGCGGTGCCGCGGCGTCGGTGTGCCGGTGGTTGACCACAGTCCACAGCGCCCGGTTGCGGGCCAGCTCGTCACGCATCCGCGCGGCCCTCAGGGAGCCGGCGCAACCGCCACACCGATCAGTGCTCCACGTGCTGCTTGGAACCCTTCGCTTGTCCGATGGCCGAAAGCAGGTCCCCGAACCACGGCTCGTCGATGTCGAACGGCTTGCCGCCACGGATCCGTGGGAACTCGATGACGCGCAGTTCGTCACCGGCCTGCTCGTCCTGGCCGGTGACACCGGACTCGCCACGCAGGGCCGCGTCCACGGCGAGGTCGGTGCACCGCCTGATCAGCGCGAGGTCCTCGTCGTTGGACGCCGCCGACCGGGCGAAGTAGCCGCTCTTCCACACCATGGTCTTCTCCGCCTTGAGCATCTCGGCGAACTGGTTCCCGAACCATTTGCCCGGGTTAATCGTGTCGAGTTTGACGTGACCGAACGCGTCCCGACCGACCTCCTCACCACGGGCCTGCATCTCAGAGACGATCTCTGCCACGCCGGCCCCTTCGGACAAGAAGATGTTCACGCAGCCGACCTCGTCCATGACTGCGATCAGCCGCTCGGCCTCAGCAGCGATGTCGAAGCCCATCTCCGGCACGAACACCGCGTGTATGTCCCATCCCCGACGATCCAGGCCGATGCCCGGGTTCCACTCCTGCTCGTCCAGCCACTCGCGGTACTTCACGGCGGTCGCGGCGGTCAGCCATCCACAGTTGCGGCCCATGACCTCGTGGATGATCAGCATCCTCGGGTTCGACGTGTGCTCGGCGATGATGTTCTGCGCGAAGATCGATCCCTGCTCGGCGGCCGTCCAGGCCCCCAATGACTGCTTGATCGGGATGACGTCGTTGTCGATGGTCTTCGGGAGACCCACCACTGTCAACTCGTAACCGTTCTCGTGCAGGTAGGCGGCGAGGTCGGCGGCGGTGGTGTTGGTGTCGTCGCCGCCGATCGTGTGCAGGACGTCCACGCCGTCGCGGGTGAGTTGTTCGGCCGCCACCTGCAGCGGATCCTGGCCGGGCTGCACCAGGCTCCGCTTGACGCAGTCATCGACGTTCGTGAGTTTCACGCGACTGTTGCCGATCGGGCTGCCGCCGAACTTGTGCAACAGGCCGGCGTTGTCGCGGACCTCCTGAGTCACCGGCACGGAATTGCCAAGCAGCAGACCGTGGTAGCCGTTGATGTAACCGATGATCTCGATGCTCGGGTCGATGGCGGTGTACTTCTGGATCAGGCCGCCGACGGCTGAGGAGAGGCAGGGTGCGAGACCACCTGCGGTGAGCAGGGCAACTTTGCGAACGGGCATGGCCGAAAGGCTAGTAGGCGCCGCTGGACCCGCGCCAGGGTGGCCGTTCATCTGGGTGGATGGTGGCGCCCGGCGCACGTGTGGCTTCTCCAACCTCGTGGACGTTCTCTAGTCCGAAAATGGCTCGTGTACTCGGTCGCCGCAGAAGTGGGCCGCGAGGTTAGAGAATGGTCGCGAGGTTAGAGATCGTGCACGAGGTTAGCGAATGCACGTGTGGCTTCTCTAACCTCGTGCACGTTCTCTAACGCGAGCGATTTCCGTCCGGCATTTCCCCGCCTGAACGCCGCGGATGGCTAACGCGAAACCGACCGCAGTGTTGCGTCAGGCATGCGCGGCCACAGGGCAGCCCGCTCAGTAGGTGTCCACGTTGGGGTCGGATTCGTCCAGCAGGTGGAGATGCGCGGGAGGGTGCTCCACCACCAGACGTGAGGACATCGACAGGTCTGGACCCACGTGGATCAACTCGCCGGCTTCCAGCATCCGCCAGTCCTCACCGCCGTCTATGCGCTCACTGGCCACGATCACAACCTCGACCGGTCGGTCGACCTTCACCGTGTGCTGGGCCAGTGACGACTTCGCCCGCATCGCCCCGGTGGCGGGATCGATCCGGCGGCGGGCGACATGAAGTGCCCGCTGGTCCGGATAGCGCAGCGCCCACAGGTTCCCGGCGGTGGCCACCAGGCAGTTCAGTGAGTACATGGGCACATTGTCGGCCAGCCAGTTGGCGGCGGCCGTCAATCCCGCCCCCACGTCGCCGCCGTTCTGCGCGGCGAACTTCGCGATCAACGCGGCATAGCGTTCCGAGTCGGTCTGTCCGTGGACGTCGGTCATGTAGTCCCCGAGCTCCGCCTCGACGGCGCCCAGATCCCCGAACCCGCCGTTGTGCGCCACAACGAGACCGTCGACGAGGAACGGGTGTGTGTTCTCGACCGCGTTGTGCCCGGCGGTGGCCGCCCGGATGTGGGTGACGAGGGTACGCGCGACCACGGATCCGGCTTCATGGCTGAACGGGGTGTCGGTGAAGGCGCTCGTCGGCTGCTTGTCGATGTGGGGGGCGTCGTCGGCCTCGAACCATCCGATGCCCGTCCCGTCCGGGTTGCGGTGGCTCTCCACGAGGATGCTGTCCGGCGCATCGACCAGCCAGTAGTCCACATGGACCTCGGCGGTCCCGGCGTTGATCCCGAAGAGGCGGCACATGTCAGCCAGTGTGGCGTGCACGACCGCGTATCGCCTCCCCCGTTGCGGGTCAACGTTGCGGCCGACTTCTCGCAAGGCCAGGCGATGGTGGAGCCCGGGCTTCGATTCGGTGGAGGGATGGTTGCAACCGCCTCCGAATCATTCAGCGACGCGGCGCAGCGAAATAGTGTGGAAGTGGCCGCTCGGTCCGGGAACGTATGCCTGCTGCGGCGCGGAGGGGCGCCGCAGCACCGGGGGCGGATACCCCGCGGGGGTTGCGTAAGTTACTGGCGAGTAGCATTATTAGTTACTGACGGGTAACACGACCCGCCCCGCCATCGGCGGTGCCTAGCAACGGGAGCAATAACCGGTGACCCACTACAAGAGCAATCTGCGCGACATCGAGTTCAACCTGTTCGAAGTCTTCGGCGGCAAGGACCGCATGGGCGTTGCCCCGTTCGAGGACATCGACGTGGACACCGCCAAGGACTTCCTGAAGAACACCGAGGCCCTGGCGACCGGCATCCTGTCGGACACGTTCGCATCCGCCGACCGCAACCCCCCGGTCTACGACCCCGCGACCTACTCGGTGACCATGCCCGAGGACTTCAAGAAGGGCTACCAGGCCCTGATGGACTCCGAAGGATGGCGCCTCGAGATCCCGGAGGGCCTCGGCGGCATCAACTGCCCGCCCAGCCTCCGGTGGGCAGTGGCAGAGTTGGTGCTCGGCGCCAACCCGGCAGCCTTCATGTACATGTCCGGCCCGGGCTTCGCCGGCATCCTGTACAACCTCGGCAACGAGGACCAGAAGAAGATGGCCGAACGCATGGTCGACGGCCAGTGGGGCGCCACCATGGTCCTCACCGAGCCGGACGCAGGCTCCGATGTGGGCGCAGGCCGCACGAAGGCCTTCGACAACGGTGACGGCACCTGGCGCATCGAAGGCGTGAAGCGCTTCATCACCTCCGCCGAGCACGACATGAGCGACAACATCGTCCACCTCGTCCTGGCCCGCCCGGAGGGCGTCGAGGGTGCCGGCGGACCGGGCACGAAGGGCTTGAGCCTGTTCGTCGTCCCCAAGTTCATGTTCGACATCGAGACCGGTGAGTTGGGCGAGCGCAACGGCGCCTATGTCACCAACGTCGAGAAGAAGATGGGCCTGAAGGTCTCCACCACCTGTGAGATCACGTTCGGCGACAAGGAGCCGGCGATCGGCTACCTGGTCGGTGACGTGCACGAGGGCATCGCCCAGATGTTCAAGGTCATCGAGTACGCACGCATGATGGTCGGCACCAAGGCCATCGCGACGCTCGGCACCGGCTACCTCAACGCCCTCGAGTACGCCAAGGAGCGCATGCAGGGCTCCGACCTGACCCAGATGCTGGACAAGACCGCCCCGCGCGTGTCGATCATCCACCACCCGGACGTACGCCGCTCGCTGATGCTGCAGAAGAGTTACGCGGAAGGCATGCGGGCGCTGGTGATGTACACCGCCATGTGGCAGGACAAGGTCGCCCAGGCCCGCCTCACCGGTGGCGAGGACGACATGGCCGAGCGCATCAACGACCTGCTGCTGCCGATCGTCAAGGGCGTGGGCTCGGAGCGCTCCTACGAGATGCTCGCGCAGTCGCTGCAGACCCTCGGCGGCTCCGGCTACCTGCAGGACTACCCGATCGAGCAGTACATCCGCGACTCCAAGATCGACACCCTGTACGAAGGCACTACGGCGATCCAGGGTCTGGACTTCTTCTTCCGCAAGATGGTCCGCGACCAGTTCCAGGCGATCACCAAGGTCGCCGCTGAGATCACCGAGACCGTGAAGAACACCTCCGACGGCGACCAGCTCGCCGCTGAGCGCGAACTTCTCGGCAAGGCCCTCGAAGACGTCCAGGGTCTGATCGGGGTCCTCGGAGGCTGGGCGATGAACTCCCAGAAGGACCTGCCCGAGATCTACAAGGTCGGCCTGAACACCACCCGCCTGCTGATGGCGGTGGGCGACCTGATCATCGGCTGGCTGCTGCTGCGGCAGGCCGAGGTGGCCGGCGCCGCCCTTGAGGCCGGAGCCTCGGCCAAGGACGAGCAGTTCTACACCGGCAAGATCGCCGCGGCCAAGTGGTTCGCCCAGAACCGCCTGCCGTTGCTCGCCGGCGAGAAGCTGGCCGCGCAGACGACCAACCTGGAGATCATGGAGCTGTCCGAGGACGCCTTCTAGACCTCAACGAGTCAGCCCCCCAGTCGCCGACGTGGCCGGAGGGCTGACTTGTGGTCTCGTGGCGCTGAGTGCGCAGACGGTCGCCGGCATCAGCCCGGCGTGGTGAAGTCACCCCGGACACGCCAGCGTGTCAGCGCAACAAACCGGTGTCGATGAGGCTCCAGGGATTCAGAGCACCTGCCGCCACTTGAACGCGAAGGACTTCTGGTCGCCCAAAGTGACCCTCACCCGGTACTTCGCGCCGCCCTTGGCCTTGGCCTTGCAGTAGAAGACCTTGCCCTTACGCCACTGCTTCTTCGGGCACCTGATCTTCGCCTTCTGGTTGAACTGATCGCGCAACTGGCTCTGGATGGCCTGCTGCATGGCCTTGCGCGGTATGGGCGCCGCCTGTGCCGGGGCAACAAGCAAGGGTGCGCCGGCCAGGCAGACACTCACGGAAACTGCTATCGCTGTCTTGTGCATGAGTCACTCCTTGTCTAGCGGACCTCCCTCCTGACCCTACGCCTTCGGGCGGTATGTACGAAACCTCCTCATCTCCGGCCCCGGTGCGAGGAACGGTTCGACACGCACCGCTGGATACTTGCCGCTGCCTGCCAGCTGCGACACCGTTGGCATATGGGCAACGAGGCCGACACACAGGGTGGTCCGGGCCCGCACGACCCGACTGGGCGTTAGATGGCCGCCCGAATGGCCGCCCTGGCCGATCGAGATGCCGCCAACAAGTACGGCTTGGTGCTCATCCTGCTGGCCGTCTCGTACGTCGCCTCGGTGGTGGCCGACAGTCCGGCCGGCATCACCACCGTCATGCTCGTGCAGTTGCTCACGCTCTGGCTGGCATTCTCGGCCTCGGAATCCCACCGGGCCCAGCGGATCGCCGGGATCGCCTGCCTGCTGGCCGGACTCGCCGCCGTTGCAGCCGCGATCTTCGGTCACGCGCTGCACTTGGACGCCGGAGCCCTCAGGGCGATCTCGCTGTTCAGCGTGCTCGCCTACCTCATCGCACCGCTGGTCATCCTGCGACATCTGATCCGGCGCAGTGTCGTGGACGCCCGGACCATTCTGGGGGCGATCGCCATCTACCTCATGCTCGGCATGATGTTCGCGTTCACGTTCCGCGCCATCGGACTGTTCCAGAGCGACCCCTTCTTCGAATCCGGCGGGCCCGGGGACAACGCCGATTTCCTCTTCTTCAGCTTCATCACCCTGACCACCACCGGCTACGGGAATCTCGTCCCTGCGGGCAACCCGGGACAGACCACCGCCGTCCTCGAGGCAATCGTCGGGCAGTTGTTCCTCGTCACGGCGCTGGCCAAGATCGTCAGCGCCTGGCGCCTGCCCAGGGCGGCGGCACATCCTGCGGACCCGGCCGAATGAGTCGCCGGGTCGTCGGGCAGGCGCCGATCGCCGGTCTGCGGCAGGGTTGACCGCATGCGCACTCTCGCGATCGACTGCGGTGGCTCCGGGATCAAGGGCTCGGTCCTCGACGCACAGGGGGGATTGTTGGCACAGCGCATCCGCCTCAAGACGCCCTACCCGCTGCCGCCCCGCCGTTTCGTGAAGATCCTGCTTAGGATCGCGGAGCAACTACCCGACTTCGACCGGGTCACGGTGGGGATGCCAGGGATGATCCGGCACGGTGTCGTGATCGTGACACCCCACTACCCGAACCTGAGCGGCCCGTACACCCAGAAGGACCCGGACTTCGACGCGCAGTGGCGGCACTGGGACGCCACCGGACACCTTCAGGAGGCGTTCGGCAAGCCAGTGCGGGTTCTCAACGACGCCGAGGTGCAGGGCGCTGCGGTGATCTCACGAGTCGGCCTGGAGGTCGTGTTCACCCTGGGAACCGGCCTCGGCTGTGCGGTGTACGACGACGGCCGCCTGGCCCCGCATCTGGAGATGTCACACGCGCCGGTGCGCAAGGGCTCCACGTACGACCGGTGGATGGGCAAGAAGCAACTGAAGAAGCTCGGTCCGCAGCGCTGGTCACGCCGCATCGTCGCTACCGTGGACGGCCTTCGTCCGGTGTTCGGCTGGGACCACCTGTACGTCGGCGGCGGCAACGCCAAGAAACTGACCGCTGATCTCGGCGACGACGTCACGGTCGTGCCGAACCTGGCCGGCATCCTCGGGGGGGTCCGGGTCTGGGATCTGGATATGGCACGGTGATCTGGTGACTGACGAAGCCGCCGCCCCGACGCCGCCGCCCGGCGACATCCCCAAGCTCGACAAGCGCAAGAGTCTCATCGCGGGAGCGATCACCGTCGTCACGCTGGTGATCGTGTTCGCCGGCATCCTGCCCAAACTGGGCAACTACTCCGAGGCGTGGGATTCCGTGCAGTCGATGAGCAACATCGACAAAGCAGCCCTGATCACGGCCATCATCGTCAACCTGTGGGTGTACGTCTTCCCGCTGATGGCGGCCATACCCGGCTTGAAGTACCGACCCGCGTTCGTCGTGAGGCAGACGTCGTTCACCATCTCCAACGCGGTACCGGCCGGCGGTGCCGTCGGGCTCGGTGTGCAATACGCCATGCTTGCCGGCTACAAGGTCACAGCGGCGGCTGCGACCACCGGCATCGCCATCACCAGCGTCTGGAGCGTCTTCATGACGCTGGGCCTGCCCTTCCTCGGGGTGGCCCTGCTGTACGCCACAGGTGAGGGCGAGCAGCAGTACGTGCCGGCCGCCGTCCTGGGCGCGGCAGCGATCGTGGGTGCGCTACTCGTCTTCGCCTTGATCCTGCGGTCCGAGAAGTTGGCGCGCAAGATCGGCGGCTTCGGTCAGAAGCTGGCGAACCCGATCCTGCACCGGATGCACAAGGACGTCGACGTCGTGCAGGAGGTCCTGGACTTCCGGGCCCAGATCGTGGGCGTCGTATCCAAGCACTGGGCCTCGATCACGCTGGCGAACCTCGGCATGATCTTCGGTCAGTTCCTGATCCTGTTCGTAGCGATCCGGGCCGTTTCCGACGGCCGCTCGGCAGGTCTGACCGCCGCCGAAGCGTTCGCCGCCTTCGCCATCTCCCGGCTGGGCACCATGATCCCGCTGACCCCTGGCGGGCTGGGAACCGTGGATGCCGCGCTCACCGCCCTGCTGGTGGCCTTCGGGATGGATCAGAACGATGCGCTCGCCGCCACATTGGTTTGGCGCGCATGCTCCTGGGTGCCGCAGGTGTTCCTGGGCATCGGCACGTTCTTGTGGTGGCGCCGTGGTGCGCACAAGGCGCCTGCCGCCGCTGCCTGACTGCCCCTGCACGCTCTTTGGAGCGGTTGCGGGCCGCCCGGTGCCCGTTTGGTAAGTGGTTGGACTGGGGCTTCCTCGTGCGCCCGTGAACAAGCGCGAGGTTAGAGAACGTTCACGAGGTTAGAGAAGCCACGCGTGCGTTCTCTAACCTCGTGAACGTTCTCTAACCTCGTCGCTTCAAGGCCTCCTTTCGACGCCGTAACTCCCCGCCGAACTCCGAAGGAGTTGACGTGACGGAGCCTCCAGCAGCGGGCTACTCAGGTGTTCGCTGACACGAAGCCAGCAGCCGATCTAGGCTTGCGGGCATGACCCTCGAGTACCCCGTTGCCGGCGCGTGGACGACCGGCGAGTCCTCCCGCGAAGTCCGTTCACCGTTCGACGACGCCCTGATCGCCGAGGTGCCGGCCTTCACCGCCGCCGACGTCGATTCCGCCGTTGCCTGCGCGAAGGCGGCCATGCGCGACACCCCCCTGGCCACCCACGAGCGTGCGGCGATACTGGACCGCGCGGCCGTGCTTCTGGCGGAGCGGCTCGAGCCCATCGCCACCGACCTCGCCCGGGAGGCCGCGAAGCCCATCAAGCAGGCCCGGGCGGAGGTGCAACGTGCTGTGTCCACGCTGCAGTTCTGCGCCGCAGAGGCCAGAACCTTCGCCGGCGAGTTGGTACCGATGGATGCTGCCGCCGCCGGGGTGGATCACCTCGGTTTCGTCCTGCGGGTCCCGATCGGAGTGGTCGGGGCCATCACGCCGTTCAACTTCCCGCTGAACCTGGTGGCGCACAAGATCGGCCCGGCCATCGCGGCGGGCTGTGCGGTCGTCAACAAGCCCGCGAGCCAGACGCCGTTGTCCGCCTTGAACCTCGCGAAGGTGCTCTACGACGCCGGCCTTCCGGTGCAGTACTTGAGCGTGGTCCCCGGTCCCGGATCGGTCATCGGCGACGCCCTCGTGCGCAACGACGACGTCGAGGTGATCTCGTTCACCGGGTCGCCCGAGGTCGGCTGGGGGATCCGCGCCGAGGCCCCCCGCAAACGAGTCGGGCTCGAACTGGGCAACAACTCCCCGCTGATCGTCCGCGCCGACGGCGACTGGCGGGCGGCGGCCGCCGCAGTGCGACTCGCGGGCTTCGCGCACGCCGGGCAGTCCTGCATCTCGACCCAGCGGATTCTGGTGGAGCAGTCGGTCAAAGATGCGTTCGTGGCCGAACTCGTCGCGCTGGTCGAGACGCTGACGGTGGGCGATCCCCTCGACGAGGCCACGGAGGTGTCCGCCCTGATCGACCGGTCCAACACCGAACGGGTCAGCCAGTGGATCGAAGCGGCGGTGTCCGGCGGGGCGAAGGTCGCGACCGGCGGGGACACCACCGCGGAGGGCCACGTCCGGCCCACGGTCCTCGTCGACGCCGACCCGGCCGCCGATGTCTGCGCCAACGAGGTCTTCGGACCTGTCGTCGTGGTGCGCGGATTCGAGGACCTCGGGGCCGCACTCGCTGAGGCCAACGACACCCGGTACGGCCTGCAGGCGGCCATCTTCACCAGCGACATCAATGCCGCCCTCCTGGCTGCGAGGACCCTCGACTTCGGCGGGGTGCTCATCAACGAGGTTCCCACGTGGCGCGCCGACCACATGCCTTACGGCGGCCTGCGCGACTCGGGCAACACCCGCGAGGGCCCGGGCTGGGCAATCCACGAGATGACCGAGGAACGCCTCGTGATCATCAAGTCGGGCGCGCCGCGGTAGCCGAAGGTGGCCGCCCGACCCGGTTCGGGGACGTCCGGCTTACTCTGAACGCATGCTGCTCGATGCGGTCCTGGCGGTGACCCTCACGGCGGGCCCCGATCCCGTCGGGCTCAAGACCGTGGTCTCGGGGCTCAGCCAGCCCACCAGTGTCATCTCCGCACCCAACGGCAACCTATTCGTGACGCAAAAGGGCGGCCGTATCGTCAAGGTCACCCCGTCGGGCAAACAGCGCACCTGGTTTCGGATCAAGGTCTCCAAGAGCGGCGAACGTGGGCTTCTCTCCATGGCCCGGATCGACACCAAGGGCTTCTATGCGGCGTACACCGACCCGAAAGGCGCTCTCAAGGTCTCGCGGTTCCGCAAGGGCGGTGCGGAGCACCGGATCCTGCGGATTCCGCACGCTCGATACGACAACCACAACGGTGGGCAACTGGTCCTGTACAAAGGACTGCTCTACATCTCGACCGGAGACGGGGGCGGCGCCGGCGATCCCTACCGATCCGCAGGGAACCCCCGGGACCTGCGCGGAAAGATCCTGCGCGTCGATCCCACCTGCCGCAAGAAGCGGTACTGCATACCCAAGTCCAATCCCAAGTCACCGCGACGGGCCGTGATCGCGTCCGGGCTGCGCAATCCCTGGCGGTTCAGCATCGACCCGGTGACCGAACAGTTGTGGATCGGCGACGTCGGGCAGAACGCCTTCGAGGAGGTCGACCGCATGGGAGTCAACGGGAGGCTGAAGGACTTCGGATGGTCGTGCTGGGAGGCACGCAGCAAGTACAACGCCGACGCCTGCCCGGGTCGCAGGATGACCAAACCAGTGCTGCGGTACGCCCATGATCAAGGCGAGAGCATCATCGGTGGCCACGTGTACCGCGGCACCGGCATCCCGTCCTTGCGGGGCTGGTACGTCTTCGGCGACTTCATCAGCGGCCGGATCTGGGCGTACCGGGACGGTCGACGCAAGCAGATCGGAACCGCCGACGGTGTGACCTCGTTCGGGCTCGCGGCATCTGGCGAGATGTTGTTGACCACGATCGACGGCCGGGTCCTGAAGATCACCGGTTGATCCGTGCCGCCCCTTGACCGCCGCCGCGCGGCCAGTGACACCATGGCGATATGCGCTACGCACTGACAGGTGGAACCGGATTCGTGGGAAGCCACCTGGCCCGGCAGTTGCGCGATGCCGGTCACGACGTGGTGGCCGTGGTGCGTAGCCCGGACAAGGCGGCAGACCTGCGAGCCATCGACGCCGAGATCCTGCCAGGAGACGTGACGACGAGGTCCTCGCTGACGCCTGCGTTCGAAGGGGTCGACGGCGTCTTCCACGTGGCCGGTTGGTACAAGGTCGGCAGCGATTCGCCCGAGCAGGGCTGGGCGGTGAACGTGCAGGGCACCCGCAACGTCCTGGACGCTGCGCAGGAGACCGAGGTGCCGCGGGTCGTGTACACCTCGACGCTGGCCGTCAACTCCGACACCCGCGGCATCGCCCGTGACGAGTCGTACCACTTCACCGGTGAGCACCTCTCGGTGTACGACCACACCAAAGCCGAGGCCCACAAGATCGCCCAGCGGTATGCCGCAGAAGGCCTTGATGTGGTGACCGTGATGCCCGGCGGCATCTACGGCCCGGGGGACACCAGCCAGGTCGGAGAACTGATCCGGCAGACCGCCCGGGGCAAGCGTGTGATGGCACCTGCAGGTCTGCGGATGTGCATGGCCCACGTGGACGACGTCGCCCAGGGCCACCTGCTCGCGATGGAGCACGGGCGCTGCGCCGAGTCGTACATGCTGGCCGGACCGGAGACCACGCTGGTCGACGTGTTGCGGCTCACCGCCGAGATCGCAGGCGGCAAGGCGCCGCTGGTCCTTCCCGACGTGATGGTGGGCGGCAGTTCAGCGGTCATGCGATGGGTGGAGCAGGCGGTCCGGGTACCGTCGACGTACCGCTCGGAATCGCTGCGGGTCTCGCGGGCGTCCTACCTGGGCAAGCCCGACAAGGCGGTCCGCGAACTCGGGTGGTTCGCACGCGACCTGCGGACTGGGCTCGCGGAGACGGTGGAATTCGAGACGCTGGCCTGAGCGGCGACTCGCGCCGCCTCGTTCCACTCCCATCGCCACGAATGTGACGAAGGTGCGGGCCCGCCAACGTGCCTTGTTACGAAGGTGCGCGGTCCAAGCCGTCAGGACCGCCCACCTTCGTCACAAACCCGGGTTCGGACTCCGCACCTTCGTCACACGAGGCCCGGCCGTCAGCGTGTCGCAGCGCCAAGCGCGGGCGGGCTGCCTCCGTTGCCGTTCAGGTGCGTGCCAAGTAGTCTCGTCATGTGCGCTGAGGCCCCGGCCGAGAGCGACGAGGCCTCTCGCAAACGGCGAGGGAGCAGATGATGACGGTCGAGCGAAACGACGCAACAGCAGCAAGACTCCGACGCGGACGCCACGCTGAGAATGCCCCGAACGGAACTCAATGAGATCATCCTCGGGGAGACCACCGTGGACGAGCGGTGTCGAGCGGCCGGGCCGAGATGACCGGCAGCAGTGCCGCGGTGGAGGAACTGTTGTCGCTGTTCGACACCTTCGAGTTCTGGTTCAACATCGTCACCCCGTGACCTGCAGCCGCTAGGCCGAGCACCCAAGGTGAAACATGACAATCGAACAGTTCTTCGAAGTTGTCGCCAACATCTCCGGCGTCACCTTCGTCGTGACCTCCATGGTGGCGATGGGGCTGAGTCTGACGGTGCGCATGATCGTCGCGCCCTTGCGACGGTGGGTGCTCGTGCTGGTGGCGCTCATCGCCAACTTCGTGGTCGTCCCGCTCCTCGCGATCGGACTCGCCGAGTTGTTGTCCCTGGAGGAGTCGCTGCGCGCCGGGCTGTTGATCCTGGCGCTAGCGGCAGGCGCGCCGTTCCTGCCCAAACTGGCGCAGGGCGCCAACGGCGACGTCGCGTTCGCCGTGGGCTTGATGATCGTCCTGATGCTCTTGACAGTCGTGCTGGCGCCCATCGCACTCCCGTGGCTGCTCGAGGGTGTGTCGATCAGTGCGTGGGCCATCGCGCAGTCGCTCGTCGTACTCATGCTGGTCCCGCTGGCGCTCGCGCTGGCAGTCCGGGCGAACTGGCCCGACGTCGCCTCCGAGTACCAGCCGCCGATGGCCAAGATCTCCACGTTCGCGGTCATCGTGCTGCTCGTGGTCGCCCTCGGCCTCAACATCAACAACATCATCGACCTCGTCGGCACAGGGGGCCTGCTTGCCCTGGTGCTCTTCGTCACGGGGTCGCTGGCCATCGGGTTCGTCGCTGGTGGTCGCGAACCACGCATCCGCAGCGTCGTCACGCTCGGCACCGCGCAGCGCAACCTGTCTGCGGCGCTCGTCATCGCCACGCAGAACTTCTCGGGCACGCCCACGCTCACCTACGTCCTGGTCGGCGCGGTCATAGCCCAGATCATCCTGCTCCTGTCCGCCCGCCCGATCGGCCGCGCGCTGGGCACGGGATCCCCAACACCGGGCACAAACAAGACGATCTGAGCCAGGAAGCAGTCACGCCGACTTCCCGGGCCAGACCACGTCGCCGGTGGCCCAGTCGTCAGTTCCGCCAAGATGACTCAGCGTGGCTAGACAACCTACGTTTGCGTAAGTTACGGTATAGGAACTTACGCAAACGTAGGAGATCGATCTTGACCAGTGACACAATGCAATACACCCGCCCCGCCGAACCCACCCTCTTGGGCCGAGCTGCGGTCACCGCGATCATCGTGATCCCGCTCGCGGCACTGGTCGCAGCCATCCCGGTGGCCTGGAACCACTGGATCTCCTGGTTGGACATCGCCATCGCGGTGGTTCTGTATCTCGTCACGGCCAGCGGAATCACGATCGGCTTCCACCGGTACTTCACCCATGGGTCGTTCCGGGCCAAGCCGTGGGTGGCTGCCGCATTGGGGGTCGCCGGGTCCCTGGCCCTCGAAGGGTCCATCTCGTCTTGGGTAGCCGGGCACCGCAAACACCATGCGAACTCCGACGAGGCCGACGACCCGCACTCCCCCTGGCGCTACGGAACCGGGGCGTGGGCAGTCACCAAAGGTTTCGTGTGGGCGCACATGGGGTGGCTGGTCGCGCAGGAGCCCATCGACGCCAACCGGTGGGCGCCGGACATGCTCAAGCGTCCCCTCACCGCGCGTTTGTCCAACGCCTTCGGGTGGTTCGTGCTCGCGACGTTCCTGCTGCCCGCGGTCCTCGGCGGTCTGCTGTCCTGGAGTTGGCAGGGTGCGCTCACCGCGTTCTTCTGGGCGGGACTGGTCCGGATCGCATTGGTCCACCACGTGACCTGGAGCATCAACTCCGTGTGCCACATCTGGGGCAAGCAGCCGTTCGTGAGCCGCGACGAGTCCCGCAACGTCGCCTGGCTGGCCGTTCCGAGCCTCGGCGAATCCTGGCACAACTTCCACCACGCCGAGCCCACCAGCGCGCGCCACGGCGTGCTCCCGCGCCAGATCGACCTCTCCGCGGCGGCCATCCGGTTCGCGGAGAACCGGGGGTGGGTCTACAACGTGAAGTGGCCCAAGCCCGAGCGCATCCAAGCGAAGCTGGTGCAACCGGCCACAATGGAGTCGTGACCCGCGTCCGCATGACCGCGCAGCAACGGCGGGAACAGTTGCTCAGCGTCGGAAAGACCCTGTTCGCAGCGCGCGGGTACGAGGCCGTGACCGTCGAGGAGATCGCCGCCGCGGCCGAGGTATCCAAGCCCGTGGTTTACGAGCACTTCGGCGGCAAGGAGGGCCTCTACGCCGTCGTGGTCGATCGCGAGATGCAGGCGCTGCTCAAGCAGATCACCGACGCGCTCACTGGAGCCCACCCGCGGCAACTGCTCGAGCAGGCGGGCATGGCGTTGTTCGATTACATCGAGGGTGACACCGACGGGTTCCGGGTGCTGGTGCGCGACTCCCCTGTGCCGACGGGCAACTTCGCCAGTCTCATCGTCGAGGTGGCCGGGCACGTGGAACACCTGCTCGCCAACCAGTTCAAGGCCCGCGGATACAACACCAAACTCGCGCCCATGTACTCGCAGATGCTCGTCGGGATGGTGGCCCTGACCGGCCAGTGGTGGCTCGACGTGCGCAAGCCCGCCAAGGACGAGGTCGTGGCGCACCTGGTCAATCTGACATACAACGGGTTCAGCAACCTGGAGCACAAGCCGGCCCTGAAGGGTTAGCGACGCGTCCAGACGCAGTCGGTGAGTGGTTGGACCCGTTGCGAAGTCGGCGACGTTAGAGAACGTCCACGAGGTTAGAGGACCCACGCGTGGCTTCTCTGACCTGGTGGACAACCTCTAACCTCGCGTCCGCAGCGGCACACTCACCCGACCGACCGATGGGAGTAGATGCCCGAACGGTGGCAACCTCTATTGCATGGCGGAGTTGCTGCAACTGCTCACCCCCGAGGGGGAACGCCGACACCACCGCGAATACGACCTTGAGATCTCGGCCGAGGAACTTCGCCGGCTCTACCGCGACATGGAACTCGTCCGGCGCCTGGACATGGAGGCGCACGCTCTGCAGCGACAAGGCGAATTGGGACTGTGGCCGCCCCTGCTCGGTCAGGAAGCGGCACAGATCGGGGCTGGGCGGGCCCTGCAGCCCGACGACTACGCATTCCCCACCTACCGCGAGCACGGCGTGGCCTGGACCCGGGGCGTGGATCCAGTGAGCCTGCTCGCGCTGTTCCGGGGTGTGACCAACGGCGGCTACGACCCCGCTGCCCACAACTTCGCACTGCCCACCATCGTGATCGGCGATCAGACGCTGCACGCCGTCGGCTACGCGATGGGAATGCAGCGCGACGCAGGTCTCGGCCAACCTCCCGGGCATGCGGTGATCTCGTTCTTCGGCGACGGAGCCTCGAGCCAGGGGGATGTCAACGAGGCGTTCGTGTGGGCTTCGGTCAACGAGGCGCCGGTGGTGTTCTTCTGTCAGAACAACCAGTGGGCCATCTCCCAGCCGTTGAGCCGGCAGACCCGGATCCCGCTGTATCGGCGTGCGGAGGGTTTCGGCTTCCCCGGCCTGCGGGTCGACGGCAATGACGTCCTCGCCGTGCTCGCGGTGACCCGCCGGGCCCTCGATCGCGCCCGGCGTGGCGAGGGACCCAGTCTGGTCGAGGCCTACACCTACCGGATGGGCGCGCACACGACCTCCGACGACCCGTCCAGATACCGGGTGGAGGCGGAATTGGAGCAGTGGCGGCTCAAGGACCCGATCGAGCGGGTGCGCGCGTACCTGTTGCGCACAGGGGCAGCGGACCGCAGCTTCATGGAGGAGGTGGCGCAGGAGTCGGCGGCCTTTGCCGAGCACCTGCGGCAGTCCTGCCGGGCTATGACCGATCCCGCACCCGACGCGATGTTCACCCATGTCTACGCCGAACCCCACGCACTGGTCGACGAGGAGCAGCGCTGGTGGGCCGAGTACCTGGGGGGCGAGAATGGCTGAGTCCGTCACGCTTGCAGCGGCGCTGAACCGGGCCCTGCGTGACTGCCTGGCAGACGACGACTCGGTGCTGGTGATGGGTGAGGACGTCGGACGGCTCGGCGGCGTCTTCCGGGTCACGGACGGCTTGCACGCCGACTACGGCGATGCCCGGGTGATCGACACACCCCTGTCCGAGAGCGGCATCATCGGCACTGCGATCGGCTTGGCGATGCGCGGCTACCGACCCGTTTGCGAGATCCAGTTCGACGGCTTCGTCTTCCCGGCGTTCGACCAGATCACCACCCAGTTGGCCAAGTACCACGCGCGCTCCGACGGAGCGATCCGTCTGCCGGTCACGATCCGGATCCCGTACGGCGGCGGCATAGGTGCGGTGGAGCACCACAGCGAATCCCCCGAGGCGTACTTCGCCCACACCGCAGGACTGCGACTGGTGACCTGCTCGCAGGCCCGCGACGGCTACCAGATGCTGCGCGAGGCCATCGCCTGCGACGATCCGGTGATCTTCTTCGAACCGAAACGCCGCTACTGGGACAAGGCGGAGATCGGTGCTGTCGCCGAGGGCCTGTTCCAGTCGAGGGTGGTGCGAGCCGGCACGGATGTGACCGTCATCTGCTACGGGCCGACGGTCCGCACGTGCTTGGAAGCCGCGGGGCTGGCAGACGAGGAGGACGGCATCTCGCTCGAGGTGATCGACTTGCGTACCCTGTCGCCGCTGGACCTCGGTCCGGTGTTCGAGTCCGTGGGACGCACCGGCCGCGCGGTGGTCGTCCACGAGGCGCCGGTGTTCCTCGGACTCGGGGCGGAGATCGCCGCCCGGATCAGCCAGGAGTGCTTCTTCAGCCTCGAGGCGCCGGCCATCCGGGTGGGGGCTCCGCATGCTCCGTACCCGCCGTCGAGATTGGAGCACCACTACCTGCCCGACGTGGACCGGATCCTGGACGCTGTCGACACCGTGAGGGGGATCTGATGGACACCTTCAGGATGCCCGACGTCGGGGAGGGCCTGACCGAGGCCGAGATCGTCCGCTGGTTCGTCGAGCCCGGTGAACACATCGAGGTCAACCAGATCCTCTGCGAGATCGAGACCGCCAAGGCGCTCGTGGAGTTGCCCAGTCCCTTCGAGGGAGTCGTCTCGGAACTGCACGCCCTTGCTGGGCAAGTGGTCCCGGTCGGCGGACAGTTGATCAGCGTCGAGACGGCGAGCAGGGAACCGGTGCTCGTGGGCTATGGCACCAGCAACGAAAGGCCCGTGCGCCGACGCCGGCGCAGCCAACCGGAACCCGATCCCGGGCCCCCCGGCGCCGATGCCAAACCGGTGCGTCACGGCGGGTTCGAGGTGGCCCGCTCGACCGAGGAGCGGCTGAGCGCCCAACATGTGCGGCCCCGGACCAAACCACCGGTGCGGCGACTGGCCAAGCAACTCGGCATCGACCTGGCCGTAGTCGATCCGACGGGTGCCGACGGGGTCATCACCCGCGCGGATGTCGAGCGGGCTGCCGCGGCACGGTCGGGCGCACCCGCTGGGGGGGAGCAGGTGATCCCCGTGCGCGGAGTCATGCGCTCGATGGCACAGGCGATGGTGGCCTCGGCGTTCAGCGCACCCCATGTCACCGAGTGGCTGGACGTGGAGGTCGGCGAATCGGTGCGGCTGCTCGAAAGGCTGCGTGCGCGCCACCCGGATCTGAAGTGGTCACCGACCGTGCTGGCGGCGCACGCCCTGGTTTCGGCCGCGCGGCGCCACCCGCGGATCAACGCGACCTTCGACGCTGAGGCAGAGGTGATCATGGTCCACCCGGACGTGCATCTGGGGCTGGCAGTGGCCGCAGAGCGGGGTCTGTTGGTGCCACGGATCCCCGATGCCCAGAACCTGTCCGTGGTCGAACTCGCCAGAGCCATCGGCGAGACCACCGACGCGGCACGCGCCGGTTCCCTGGCGCCGGCCGCGTTGACTGGAAGCACGATCTCGTTGACCAACGTGGGCGTCTTCGGCGTCGATGGCGGCACCCCGATCCTCCCCCCGGGTCAGGTCGCCATCCTCTGTCTCGGGCGGGTCGTCGAGCGGGCGTGGGTGGTGGCCGGCGAGGTCGTCGTGCGCCCGATCGTGACCCTGACGCTGTCGTTCGACCATCGGTGCGTCGACGGACAGCTGGGGTCCCGGGTGCTCACCGACGTCGCTGCCTTTCTGCACGACCCGGCGGTCGGTCTGGCCCAGTAGTCCAGTGGCTCAGGGAGCCACGTTCAGTCCCGCCACAGTGGCCCGGCCGAGGTCGAGATCGCCTTCGACGACCACCGCACCCGGGTCTCCGCGCCGGCCGGAGGCTAGTCGCAGGTAGTCCATCGGCTCGACCGTGACAGTGGTGGTGGCGATAGCCGGATCGACCGCCCGGCCCCGGCCGTCCTCACCGACGCCCACCCACGCGTCGATCCACTCGGGAACCACGAAGTGCAGCACGTCCCCGAAGGCTGCCTTCGCCTTCTTCACCCACACGTACCCGAGACTGTCGGCCATCAAGGCGGCCGTCACCCGCGCCGCCTCCCCGAGGTGTGGGTCGGGTAGATCCAGCGCGTCGCGGATGTCCACCTCGTGCAGGAAGATGTCGAAGGTCCGCATTTTGAGGACCCGGCCGAAACTGCGCTCGATCCCGGCGACCCCCTGGACCCGTTCGGCAGAATCCTGCGGACCCGTCGTGAGTTGCTCGGACCTGCGGGCAGCCACCAGATGCAGTTCCTCACGTAGTTGCTGCGGCGTCCATCCCCGGCGGTAGTCCACCCCGATCTCGGTATACCGGGAGAACAAATCGTCCGCGTGGGGCAGGGCCTCCCAGTCCGGTTCGTGAGCAGGCAGCGGCTCCCCGCTGAGCTCCACCTCGAGCGCGCAGACGTGGGCGACGATGTCGCCGATCGTCCAGCCCGGCAGCAACGAGTCGCGTGCGAAAGCGTCGTCGGGCACCTGCGCGAGGGTTGCCTCGAACGAGTCGATGGCATCCTGCCAGGCGGTGATGAAAGGGTTCATGCCCGCCAACCTACCGAGGTCCTCATCCGCCGAAGCGCCGGTGTGTGCGGCCTCCGGACCCGGTGGCTCGACCAGGCGGTTCGATGGTCGGGGCACGAGCGCCCCGGATCAGTAGCCTGGGGCACATGACGCGCGTTGCAGCAGTCCAGCTCTCCCTGTCCGATGAACAGGACGCGGCAACCCGGCGCCACCTGGTGCGGCAACAGGTCTCGACCATCGACGCCGACCTGATCCTGCTGCCGGAACTGTGGGAGGTGGGACCGTTCGCCGTCGCCGAGAACGTCGACCACGCGGTGCCGATGGAAACCTGGTGTCAGCACATGTCGGACCTGGCCCCCGGCCGCACTCTGCACGCCGGATCGTTCCTGGAACGCGACGGCGAAGATCTCTACAACACATCAGTGGTGTTCGGCCCGGACGGGACGGTGCTGGCCACATACCGGAAGGTCCACTTGTTCGGCTTCGACAGCGGGGAGGCTGCGACGCTGTCCGCGGGCACCCGAGTCGTCACGCTCGAGACACCGCTCGGCGTGACCGGACTCGCGACCTGCTACGACCTCCGGTTCCCGGAGATGTTCCGGGCACTGACAGATGCCGGAGCCACGTCGGTGTTGATCCCCACCGGGTGGCCCACGCAACGGATCGCGCGCTGGAGCCTGCTCACTGCCGCCCGTGCCGCCGAGAACCAGGCGTGGATGATCGGCGCGAACACCTTGGGGGTGAGCAACGGGGTGCCGATGGGGGGTCACACGATGATCGCGAATCCCTGGGGCGACGTTGTGGGCGATCTGGTCCAGCCCGGTGTGCTGCTCATGGACCTGGACCCCGGCTTCCCGGCCCAGGTGCGAGCGGAATTCCCAGTTCTGCGCGACCGTCGGCTCTAGATAACCAGGACGACCGCGCTTGCCCAGAGCGCCGCGGCGAGCAACGCCGAGCCGAACTCGATCAGCACCGACCACCCAACGGACTTCATGGCCTGCATGGTGGTGGGCCAGGCATTGGTGAAGGTGCGCAGCCGCAGGGCTTCGGCGACGAAGACCCCTGCGACGAAACCCACCACCAGTCCCACGACCGGGATCATGAAGAATCCCACGACCCCCGTGAGGGCGCCGACGAGCAGCACCCAGTTCGGCACGCCGCTGGCCTTGATCTGCTTGCCGGGGATGAGGTACTTCAGCACCTGCCCCGCCGCGACGATGGCGACGGCTCCGATCGCGATGGCCCAGGCGGTGGTGCCACCGGTGAGAACGGCCCAGACCACCACAGCCCCGGCGACCAGCAGGGCACCGGGCAGGATCGGGATGACCGTTCCGACCAGCCCGATCGTGATTGCCAGGGCGGTGAGGGCGGTGGTCACGGTCAAAGTGTCGCAGGCCGGTCTTGGCCCAGTTGCCTCCATCCTCTGGCCGCGAGGACCAGCGGCGGCCAGCAGATGGAGGAACAAACCGGACAAATGCCGTGAAAAGTCGTCGATTCCATCCAACTCAGGGCGGACACATGAACCCCACTTCTGAAGATGGCCAGCAGATGGAGGGCTGTCGATCCACAGATTGCTCCGGGCTCGTCCAGAGGGCACGAAACCGGTGCACATTGTCCAGGTGACCGACCTGCTGGCGACATTCGGCGCCTTCCCCTTCACCCGTCGCACTGCTCTCGAGGCAGGAATGACGGCGTGGCGGTGGCGCAGGGCCGTAGAGTCGGGCCAACTCCAGCAACTCCGCTATGGCGTGTACTGCGCCTCCATCCCCGCAGGTGACCGCGAGCGGTTCTGTCAAAGGACCGCCGCGGCCCTGCTGCGTCGCACCGACCACTTCGCGGTGGGGGCCTCAGCACTGGCAATACATGACCTCCCCAACCCGTACTTCCGGCGGTGGACCCGGCTGGCGGTCCGGCTGGGCGGCAAGAAGACACGAGCGGAGCAGCAGATCCAGCGAGCGGTCGCCGTTCCGCTGCCAACACCATGGGGCCCGGTCACCGACCTGATCGACACCGCGGAGTTCCTCGCCGCCGAGCTGCCCCTGCCACAGGCCCTGATGGTCACCGATGCGGTTGCCCGCCGGATCGCCGACACCGAGGACCGCTTCGTGCTCGCCTCGCGGCGATGCCGCACTGAAGTGCGGCATCGGCTCACGGAGAACCTCGACCTGCCGGCGCTGCGCCTGGCCGACCCCGCCGCCGAATCCCCCGCTGAGTCCTTCTACCGGGGGCACATGCTCGACAACGGATTCCCGGAGCCACGATGCGGCGTTCCGGTCACTGGTGAGTCTGGTGATCAGTACTTCATCGATCTGCTGCTCGACGACCTATCCATCGAGATCGACGGGTTCATCAAGTACCAGGACGGTGACCCACGCGTTCTCATCGCGGAGAAGAGGCGGGAGGATGACCTGCGGGCGGTGGGTCACGAGTTTCATCGACCCTTCGTCGAGGAGCTCTACGCCGACCCGATCCTGGAGATGCGGCGACTGGGCGCGAAACTCGATCGATCCCACCGGCGCCGGGCATCCTGATGCAGCGTCAGCGGTTGTTGAGTGCGTCAAACGAACGGAGCACCTGATCCACGCCCTGCATCGACTTGTCCCTGTCGAGTTCGGCGGACCCTTCCCCCACAGTGCGCAACCCCTCGATGCCCTGGGCGAGCAGTTCCTTGGCGCGACGATCCTCGATCTGCGCAAGGCGGGGCTCGAGCTCGTCGGCGACCTGCTGCAGGTGCCGGCCCATCGCCTTCATCCTCGCGAACTGCAGCTTCTTGGCCATGTCCTGCAGCTGCGCCATCTCAGCGGCGCCGTCGCCGAGGTCGCTCTGCAACTGGAAGATGCGCTGCTCGTCGGTGGCGCCCTCCTCGAAAGCCGGAGCGCTGTAGGTGGCGTAGGACGTCGTCGTCACGAACATGTGGTTGTACGCCGCCCAGCAGGCGGCCACGGCGGCGAGGGCCGCGACCACCACTAGCAGACGACGCCTCATGCCCCTAGTATCCCCCGGCTCGCGGGCGTGAAACCTTGCAAGCCACGACCCGGCGACCCTTTCAATCCTCGGCCTGCCAGGACCGCTCGTTCACGTTCGACGAGCTCGACGCTCCCACCCGGAGCATGGATGCGGGCCATTGGCTCCTACGCCCCGAACATCAGGATCTCAGCGCCCGGCACCGCGCCCGCGGAGCGATCACAGGGATGGGCCCGTCGGCCCCGATCTCCTGGCCGCACCAGGTCCAATCACCGTCGGTTCAGTCCGACTCCACCCACGGCGCCGGCTGCTTGCTCAAGAACGCAGTCATGCCGGCTATGGCCTCGTCGCCATTGAACAGGTGCGCCGACACCTCGGCGGTCCACTTGAAGGCCTCGGTGCGCGGCATGCCCGGCACCCTGCGCAGCAGGTTCTTGGTGGCACGCAGCGCCTGCGGCCCACCCAGTTTCAGCGCCCGCACGTAGTCCGCGACCGCCTCGTCCAACTCCGCACGGGGTACGGCGCGGTTGACCAGGCCGGCCTGGACTGCGCGTGCGGCCGGCACCCGTTCCCCGAGCAGCAGCAACTCGATTCCGTCGCGGGGGTGCATCCGGTTCAGGCACACCACCGAGATCACCGCCGGGGCGACGCCGACCCGCACCTCGGAGAATGCGAGATGCACATCGTCGGCGGCGACCGCGAAGTCGCACGCCGCCACCAGGCCGTTACCGCCGCCGGCGACATGTCCCTGCACGCGCGCAATGGTGGGCTTCGGGCAGTCCAGAAGGCCCTCGAGCACTGCCACCAGCGCGCCGGGGCCATCGGAGGTGAACGACCCGCGGTCGGCGGACGCCGCGCCCTTGAGATCGGCGCCGGCACAGAACGCCCGGCCCTCCGCGGTCAGCACCACCACCCGAACCGATGGATCCGAGCCGGCACGGTCGAGTCCCTCCGAGAGGGCGGCCATGGTGTCGACGTCGAGGACGTTGCGGGCATCGGGGTTGTCCAGCGTGAGGGTGGCCACCCCGTCCGCGACTTCGTACCTCACTTCTTCCCCATCCCCTCAAGCAGAGCGATGACGCGCAGCATGACCTCGTCCGCGCCGCCACCGATCGACGTCAAGCGGGTGTCGCGGAAATACCGCGCGGGCCACATCTCCTCGGCGTATCCCATACCGCCGTGGAACTGCACACAGGCATCGGCCACCTGGCGCTGCACCCGGCCGGCCTTGAGCTTGGCCACGGTCGCCATCCGGGTGACGTCACCCCCGTCGAGGTAGGTCTGCGCACAGGTGCGGCAGAACGCCTCCAGGACATCGACGTCGGCGTACAGTTCCGCCAGTTTGTACTGCAGGTACTGGTTGGCCAGCAGCGGTTTGCCGAAGGCATTGCGCTCCTGCAGGTAGCCCTTGGTCTTGTCGAGTGCCTTGCGCATACTGGCCACGGCCATATAGGCCCCGATCAGGCGCTCGTCCTGGAACTGCGCCATCTGCTGCTGGAACCCGCGGCCGACCTCACCGATCGTGTTGGACACGGGCACCCGGACCTCGTCGAAGACCAGTTCGGCGGTGTCCGAGGACCGGTTTCCCATCTTCTCGATCTTGCGGCCGACGCTGAATCCGGGCGTCGCGGTGGGCACCAGGATCTGCGACATGCCTGCGTAGCCGCCCTCGTCCGAAGTGCGCGCCAGCAGGCAGATCCAGTCGGCCTGCGTGCCGTTGGTGATCCACATCTTGCGCCCGGTGATCACCCATTCGTCACCGTCACGCACGGCCTTGGTCCGGATCCCCGCGACGTCGGATCCGGCATCCGGTTCACTGACCCCGATCGCCGCCACCATCTGGCCACGCATCGCGGGTTCGAGGTAGGCGTGCTTCAGTTCGGGGCTGCCGAAATTCGCCAACGACGGCGTCGCCATCCCAGTCTGGACCGCAATCGCCATGGGCACCCCCGCGCAGTCGATCCGGCCGAGTTCCTCGCCGAGGACCAAAGTGAAACTGTGATCGGCTCCCTGGCCACCGAACTCGGTGTCGTACTCCAGGCCAAGCGCGCCGATCTCCGCGAGTTTGCCGAAGACCTGCTTCGCCGGGAAGATCCCCGCCTCCTCCCATTCGTCGACGTACGGGTTGATGTCGTTCTCCACGACCTGTCGGACCGCCTTGCGGAACTGCTCGTGCTCTTCGGTCAGTTTCATGCCACCTCATCTCGTAGGCCCAGGGCGTTCACCCACAGGCTGGTCAGCGTTGCGTTGATGTCGTCGGTCAGGGGCCGCTGCCAGTAGCGCGAGAAGCCCTCGACCATCGCGCACAGAGCGGTTGCGGCGACGTCGGGCGGCAGGTCCGCCGTCGCGCGGCCCTGCTCCTGCAAGCGGCGCAATGCCGTGGTCACGCGGGCGTGATACCTGCGGCGGAACTCGTCGAGCCGGTTGCCGAGTTCCGGGTCCGTGACCGCGGCCTGCTCGATCACGCGAAGCAACCGGGAGTTGTCCCGATAGGCCTGCAGGTAGCGCCGGTTGGCCTCGTCGATGCGCTTCATCGGGTCTTTAGCCGTGGTGCGCAGATCGTCGCGCAGATCCACCAACAACTCGTCGATGACCTGCCCGAGGATCTCCTCCTTGGACTCGAAGTAGGTGTAGACGGTGCCATGGGAGACCCCGGCGGCATCGGCGATGTCGTTCATCCGGCAGTCGTCGAACCCCCGCTGTTCGAACGCCTCGCGCGCCGCATCCAGCAACGCGGTACGGGTGCGTCTGCCCCGCGCGGTGCGAGGGGTCACAGCAGTTGCTCCGGCACATCGATCCACACTGCGCGCAACTGCTCGGCCAGGCCCTTGGCCTGCGGATCGCTGCGGGTGGTCTCGGAGACGCCCCGGCCCAGCAGTCCCTTGATCACCACGTTGATGGCCCGCAATGGCGGGAAGTAGTGGATCTCGACGGGCAGCGTCGCCACCTCCGGCAGCATCTCCGCGAGCCGTTCGCGGGTGAGGAAGTCGCAGAGCCACTCATACCGCGCGTCGGCCAGCGCAACCGCCTCGGCGTCGATGTCCAGGTCGATGTCCGCAGCCCACAACTCGTCGGTGCCGTGGCGGGCGTCGACCGCGGGTGCGGTCAGGGCGTCGGCCTCCATCCAGGCCAATGCCACCGCCGCGTCCTCAGCGGGGTGGCGCACCCAGAAGCCGACGTTGGCATTGCCGCCTTTGTCGCCGCTGCGGGCACCGACGAAAGTCCCCAGGCGACGGTGGCTGAACGGCCCGGCGATGATCGACTCCTGCGGCGGGGAGGGGAGTTCGGCCTTGGCGATGGGATCCGCCGCGACCACCTTGCCGGCGGCGACCTCAGCCACCTGCTGACCGTCGATGGTCACCGTCACCGGCACGTCCTCGACCGCTACCGTGGACGGCCAATAGACCCCGTAAGGGGTTCCCTCGGCCGGGGGTGCGGTGGGGAACATGCCCGGATACGACGCCAGGGCCGATTCCACCGCGGGCCGGGTGAAGGCCTTGCCGACCTTCTTGGGGTCGTCGTCCTTGGCGGTCAGCACGAGCCGGCCCTGGGCCGACCCGACGTCACGGGGATCATCGCTGGCCGGAGGGGTGTACGCCACGCTGAGTTCACGGACCCCCAGGCGACTGCGCGCCCCGAGTTCGGCCGGTGACAGCACCTTCGCTTCCGCGAGCCCCACCCCGCAGATGGTGCGAATCGCGATGTCGGCCTTCTCCGAGGTGTCCGCACCGGTCAGAACCAGGGTCATGGAATTGCGGAACCCGCCGAGGTAGTTGATCGCGACCTTCAGCGTCTCGGGTGCGCTCTCACCACGGGTCCCGCTCAACCGCACCCGGTCCTTGCCGACCTGGTCGATCTCGATGGTGTCGAAGCGGGCGGTGACGTCCGGGTTGAGGTAGTGCTCGTCGCCGACCTCGTACAGCAACTGAGCGGTCACGGTGCCGGGCGAGACCAGGCCCCCGGTGTTCGGGTGCTTGGTGATCACGCTCGTGCCATCGTGTGCGACCTCCGCGATCGGGAACCCGACGTACTCGAGCCCGGGCACCTCCCGGAAGAACGCGTAGTTCCCGCCCGTGGCCTGCGCGCCGCACTCGATGACGTGCCCGGCCACCAGCGATCCGGCCACCGCATCAAGATCCTCAGCACTGTCGAGGTCCCACCCGTGCCACCAGGCGGCAGGTCCGATCACCAGTGCGGCGTCGGTGACGCGGCCGGTCACCACCACGTCCGCACCTGCCTGCAACGCGGCCACGATGCCACGGGCACCGAGGTAGGCGTTGGCGCTGAGTGGGTGTCCGGCGAATTGCTCACCGGTGTCCAGGTTCACCCAGCCGCGGCCAACTTCGGCGAAACACGGCAGCAGGTCGTCGCCGCTGACGGAGGCGACGCTCACGTCCAGGCCCTTCTCTGCGGCCATGTCGCTGATCGCCTCGGCGCCGGCCACGGGGTCGAGACCGCCCGCGTTGGTGACCACCTTGATCCCCTTGTCCAGGCAGGTGGGCAGGACCTGCTCCATCTGCTGCTGGAAGGTCCGGGCATACCCGGAGCCGTGCTTCATCTTCTGCCGGGCGAGCAGCAGCATGGTCAGTTCGGCCAGCCAGTCCCCGGTCAGGACATCGATCGGCCCGCCTTCGACCATCTCCTGGGCCGCGGCGAGCCGGTCACCGAAGAAGCCGGAGCAGTTGGCGATCCGGACCGGACGTTTCATGACGCCTCCGTGATGGTTGCGACGACCTGATGGGCGTCGACGGACTGCCCCGTGCGCACATGAACGTCGGTGACCACTCCGTCGGTGTCCGCGGTGATGGTGTGCTCCATCTTCATCGCTTCCAGCACGACCAGGATCTGGCCCGCCGCCACCTCGTCGCCCTCGGCGACCCGCACGTCGGTGACCGTTCCGGGAACCGGTGTGGTGGGCCCGGCCGCATCGGCGTTGTGGGCGTTCTCGTCGAACCGCGGGAGGACCTCGAAGGACAGGTTCCGTCCCTGCACCAGAACTGTCCCGAAGTCCCGGCCAACGACTTGCCCCGGGGTCATCACCGCGTCGATCTCGACGGTCACCGGGTCGTGGGTGATCCGCACCAGCCCGACCGGTTCGGCCTCACCGAGCAACGGGTCGCCGTCCACGCGCTCCACCCGCAGCCCTTCTCGCTCACGGTGCCAGCGCAACGTCACCGGAACCCCGCCGATCTTGATCTGCAGCCACTCGGGGACGGCCGCGACGTTGCGCCACCCGGCCGGGGCGACAGGGCCGTCCTCGTCGCGAGCCGCCAGCACGGCCAGGGCGTGGCGCACCGGATCGGCAGTGGTCGTCAGCACCTGCGGGTGGGTGTCGAGGTAGTCGGTGGTGGTCTGCCCGGCCAGGAAGTCCGGCTCGGCCAGCAGTGCGGCCAGCGATTCCTTGTTCGTGATCACGCCCTCGACCCCGGCTCGCAGCAGGGCAGCCGCGAGCTCGTCGGCCGCCGCGTCCCTGGTCTGGGCGTGCACGATCACCTTCGCCAGCATCGGGTCGTAGGCGGCCGTGACGCTGTCGCCGGCCACGAACCCGGTGTCGACCCGGACCCGCTCGCCTGGGACGTCGAAGATGCGCAGGGTGCCGGTGTTGGGCAAGTAGCCGTTTGCCGGATCCTCGGCGTAGAGCCGGACTTCGATCGCATGACCTTGCGCTGTGATCCGGTCCTGGGTCACGGGAAGGTGTTCGCCCTGTGCGACCCGGATCTGCCACTCGACCAGGTCGAGCCCCGTGATCGCCTCGGTGACAGGATGCTCGACCTGCAGCCGGGTATTCATCTCGAGGAAGAAGAACTCCTCACCGGCGACCATGAACTCGACCGTGCCGGCGCCCACGTAGCCGATCTCGGCAGCCAGGCTCACGGCGGCGGCTGTCATCTGGTCGCGCAGCCGGGGCGTCACTGCGGGCGACGGGGATTCCTCGACCACCTTCTGGTGACGGCGCTGGATCGAGCACTCGCGCTCGAAGAGGTGCACAACATTGCCGTGGGTGTCACCGAAGACCTGCACCTCGACGTGGCGAGCGCGCTCGAGATAGCGCTCGATGAAGACCGTGTCGTCGCCGAACGCGCTGGCCGCCTCCCGCTTGGCCGCCGCGACCGCCTCGTCTAGGTCCTCGCGGCGATCCACACGACGCATCCCCTTGCCGCCGCCGCCGGCCGACGCCTTCACGAGCACCGGGAAGCGGTCGGTCCCGCTGGACAGCAACGGCACGCCCGCCTTCTCGGCCAATGCCTTCGCCTCGATCTTCAGGGCCATCGCCCGGATGGATTCCGGGGTCGGGCCGATCCACGTGAACCCCGCCTCGGTCACGGCCTGGGCGAAGTCGGGGTTCTCGGAAAGGAACCCGTACCCGGGGTGGATCGCGTCGGCGCCGACCCGCCGGGCCGCCGCCAGGATCTCCTCGGCGTCGAGGTAGGACTCGATCGCAACCGCCACGTCGGCGCTGCGGGTGTGCAAGGCGCCTCGATCGGCGGGTGTGAACACCGCCACCGTCGCGTGTCCCATACGCCTCGCCGTGCCGAACACACGGCAGGCGATCTCACCACGGTTGGCAACCAGGATCCTCACGAACTTGACGCTAGTGTCAAGTTCGGGTTCCGGTCAAGGGTCACCTCCATCTGCTGGCCGCGCCCGACCGGTTCGGCCACGAGATGGAGCAGCGAAAGCGACATTCAGGACCTTTTGCCCCACGATCCCTCCATCTGCTGGCCGATGGCCGAGGTCTGCTGCGGTGGTCGACCAGCAGATGGAGGGATATCCTTGTCCGGTGACCATCAGCCCGGCGGAGATCCTGCGGCCGCGACTGCGCGGGGTGCTGCACACCTGGGCCACCCCGGTCGCCGTGAGTCTGGGCTTGACCCTGCTGCTTCTGGCCAACGATGCCCGCGCACGGGTCGGTACCGCCGTTTGGTCGCTCACCGCCACCGGCCTGTTCGCGGTCAGTGCGACCTACCACCGCGGTGCATGGCGACCCTCGGTGAAGACGTGGCTGCAGCGGGTCGACCACTCCATGATCTTCGTGTTCATCGCCGGCAGTTACACACCCATCGCATTGCTCTTGCTGGAGGGCTCGAAGTCCTGGATCGTACTCACGGTGGTGTGGGCGGGCGCCCTCGGCGGCGTGGTCACCCGGCTGACATGGCACTCCGCTCCCCGTTGGATGTTCGTCCCGCTGTACATCGGGCTGGGCTGGGTGGCCGTCACCGTGCTCCCGGAACTCGCCCGCTCCGCGCCTTCGTACGCGAACGTGCTGCTCTTCGCCGGTGGTGTCATCTACACGCTGGGGGCAGTCGTGTTCGCCACCCGCAGACCGGATCCGCTGCCAAGTGTCTTCGGCTACCACGAGGTATTCCACGCGCTGACGATCCTGGCGGCCTCCTGCCACGCAGTCGCGATCGCTGCGATCGTGCTGTAGCCGTGCGGCCTGCGTGACTGCCGCAACTGGATTCGGCCCGCCGAGAGTTCCAGGGCGCAAGACACCAAAGCCTTCAACCAGAACGTCATCGGCAAGCACGGACCACTGGCAACAACCCACCCGCGCGGCTAGCGTCACCAGGGTGGAGCACATTCTCGAGACCCCGGACTTCTTGCGCACGTTGGCTTCCCTGTCCGAGGAGACCGGGCGACCCGTAACCGACCTTGCCGAGGAAGCCCGCGCCGATCTCAAGGAGATGGCCGTCAAACCCGGTGGTATGACCGTGACCGCCTGGGACAAGTTCGCCAAGTGGTTGTCGAGGGCCTACCGGGTCGACTACATCCCCGACCAGGTCGAGCGGTTGCGCGAACTCAACAAGTCCTCCGGGCTGATCTTCCTGCCGAACCACCGTTCCTACTTGGACCCGATGACGCTTCGCTGGGCGCTGGAACAGCACGGATTCCCGCCCAACCACACCCTCGGTGGCGCCAATCTCGCGCTGTGGCCCATGTCCGAGATCGGCCGCCGCAACGGCATCGTGTTCATTCGGCGCGAGTTCCGCGACGACCACCTGTACCGCGCCGTGCTCAAGACCTACCTCGCGTACCTAATGCGCGGTAAGCAGAATCTCGAGTGGTACATCGAGGGTGGCCGGACGCGTACCGGCAAACTACGGCCGCCCCGCTACGGCATCCTCAGCTACGTGGTGGACGCGTTCGCCGGCGACCCCGACAACGACGTGAAGATCGTGCCGACCTCGATCATCTACGACCAGCAGCACGAGGTCAGCGCGATCTCCGCAGAGGAGATGGGCGGCACCAAGTCCCCGGAGAGTCTGAAGTGGCTCTACAAGTTCGCGCGGTCGCAGTCGCGCCGCCTCGGCCGGGCCACCCTGCGCTTCGGCGAACCACTGTCCCTGCGCGACGCACTCGACCTCACCGAGGACGACAACGGCGCTATGCGGCCGCGGCTGGCCGTGCCCAAGGTGGCGTTCGAGGTCTGCAACCGGATCAACGCCGTCACGCCCGTGACCCCCAGCGCGATGCTCACGTTCGCGCTGCTCGACAACGGCGATCGTGCCATCACCGTCGACGAGGGCCGGCACATCCTGCAGCCGTTGTTGGACTACATCCGCGAGCGCGGCCTGCCATTGACCGAACAGGTGAACCTCGATGAGTTCGGTCCTTTGCGCGACACCCTGCGCAACCTGGTGCAGGAAGGCGTGGTGGTCCAGTACGACGGGCCCACCGAGCGCGTGTTCTACGTCTCCCTGGACCACCAGCACGAGGCCGCCTATTACCGCAACACCGTGATCCACTTCTTCATCAACCGGGCCATCACCGAATTGGCCGTCATGCAGGCTGCGGAGGACCGGGCCGAGGACATCAAACTCGCCACCTGGGAGAACGCCCGCCGGCTCAAGGACTTGCTCAAGTTCGAGTTCTTCTTCCCCACGACCCGGGAGTTCGCCGTCCAGATCGCCGCCGAATCGTCGCTGATCTACCCGGGCTGGGAGGACGACACGTTCACGACCGAGAGTGTTCGAGAGGAGGTCGGCAAACAGAGACTGGTCCTTGCCCACCGCGTGATCGGACCGTTCCTGGAGGCGTACAGCGTGCTGGCCGACGAACTCGCGATGGCAGGCGACGCCGCAGTGGATCAGGCGGGACTGGTGTCCACCTGCTTGAGCCTGGCACGGCAGCGATGGTTGCAGAAGACTCTTCACACCCCCGAGTCGATCTCCAAGGACTACTTCGTCAACGCGTTCCAGCTCGCGAAGAACCAGGGCCTGGTCGACGTCGGTGAACCGGACCTGGCGAAGCGCCGGGAGGCCTTCGCCCAGGAGCTGCAACTGGCAGTGCGGCGGGTGGACGACCTGCGCCTGATAGCGCAGCAGAGCGGTCAACCGGTATTGACCGAGCGAGCGATCCCTGGAGGAACGATCAATGGCTGACATCGAGTGGCTCATCGAGCAGATCGAGAACTCCGCGGAGGGCCCGGAGGTCGGCGCGTTCTTCGACTTCGATGGCACACTGATCGCCGGCTACTCCGCCGCGGCGTTCTTCAGATACCGGCTCCGGCGAGGAGAGATCTCCGTGGGAGAGGTCGTCAAGACCGTGGCGGAGGGCATCAACGTTGAGCGTCGCGGTCACGACGTCTCCGAGATGATGCGGGTCGGGGTGCGGGGGCAGGCGGGCCGCGAAGCCGAGGAGATGGATGCCTGGGCGCGCAATGTCTTCAGCAAGAAGATCGCGGGGATGATCTACCCCGAGGCACGGCTGCTCATCGACGCCCACCTGCGCAAGGGCCACACGGTGGCCATCGCCTCGTCGGCCACGCGCGGGCAGATCCAGGCCACCGCCGAGGACATGGGTGTCGACCACATCATCTGCACCGAGATGGAGGTCGACGGCAACGGCATGATCACCGGCGAACTGGGCAGCGAGATCCGATGGGGCCAGGGGAAGGCCGACGCGGTGCGGGAGTTCGCCGGGGACCACGGCATCGAACTCGAGGACTCGTTCGGCTACTCCAACGGGGAGGAGGACCTCCCCTTCCTGGAACTGGTCGGCAACCCGATCGCCCTGAACCCCAGCGACGAACTGGAGGACGTCGCCAGGCAGCGCGGCTGGCCGAGCCACGAACTGAAGACGCCCCCGTCCACGTCGATCATCGATCTCGGCCGCAGCGCTGCGGCCATGGGGGTCTTCGCCGGCAGTGTCGCCGCGGCTGCCGGCATGGCCATTCTCAACCGCAGCCGGTCGCTGGGCGCCAACATCGCGGCCAGCACCGGGTCGGACCTGGCACTGGCAGCTGCCGGGGTCAGACTCAACGTCGTGGGCGAGGAGAACATCTGGGCCGCCCGCCCGGCGGTCTTCCTGTTCAACCACCAGAGCCAGCTCGACGTGTTCGTGCTTGCGGCACTGCTGCGCAAGGACTTCACCGGAGTGGCGAAGAAGTCGCTGGAGAAGGACCCGTTCTTCGGGCCGATCGGATTCCTGGCCGATGTCGCTTACATAGACCGCAGCAACAACACCGAGGCCCGCAAGGGCCTGGAGCCGGCGGTCGAGTCGTTGCGCAAGGGCAAGTCCATCGCGATCGCGCCGGAGGGCACCCGTTCGCCCACCCCCAGGCTGCTGCCGTTCAAGAAGGGCCCCTTCCACATGGCCATGCAGGCGGGGGTGCCGGTCGTGCCGATCGTGATGCGCAACTGCGGGGAGATCATGGCCGCACACTCCATGGTGATCCATCCGGGAACGGTTGATGTGGCGGTGCTACCGCCGGTTCCCACCGAGGACTGGACCCGCGAGGACCTGGACGAACACATCGCAGAGGTCCGGCAGATGTATCTGCACACGATGGCCGACTGGCCGGAAGGCTAGCCAGGGTACTCATACGGACGTGCGGCCCAGGGTTGGCAAAGATTCGACGCGTATGGCGACAGATCTTTGCCAAGCCTCATCGACCGCGGTGGGGTTCACATCCGCCAGATGCCGAAGTTGGACGTCCCCTCGACCGGCGCCGAGTGGGTGGCCGAGAGTGCCATGCCCAGCACCGTGCGGCTGTCCCGGGGGTCGATGATCCCGTCGTCCCACAGCCGGCCGGTCGCGAACAGGGCGGTCGACTGCTCCTCGACCTGTTTCTCGAACGCGTCCCGGATCGGTGCGAACGCGGCCTCGTCGAACGCGTCGCCTGCCTTCTGTTTGGCCACGATCGTGAGCACCCCGGCCAGTTGCTTCGGGCCCATCACCGCGATCCGGTGGTTCGGCCAGGTGAACACGAACCGGGGGTCGTACGCCCGCCCGCTCATCCCATAGTTGCCGGCACCGTACGAGGCCCCGATCATGAGCGTGATGTGGGGCACCGTCGAGTTGGACACCGCGTTGATCAGTTTGGCGCCGTCCTTGATGATGCCGCCCTGCTCGTAGCGGGTTCCGACCATGAAGCCGGTGATGTTCTGCATGAAGATGATCGGCACATCCATCCGGTTGCACATCTGGATGAACTGGGCTCCCTTGTGGGACTCCTCGCTGAACAGGATCCCGTTGTTGCCCAGGATGCCGACCGGGTAGCCGCTGATGTGGCCCCAGCCGGTCACGAGCGTGGTCCCGTACATCGGCTTGAACTCCTCGAACCCGCTGTCGTCGAGGATGCGTGCCAGCGCGTCGTGCACGTCGAAGGGCACTCGGACATCCGCGCTGGCCACGCCCAGCAACTCATCGGGGTCGAAGCGCGGTGCCACCGGTGACCGGTCCGGCCCGGGCCCCTGCTTGCGCCAGCGCAGGTGCGACACGATCTCCCGGCCGATCCGCAGGGCGTCGGGCTCGTCCTGGGCCAGGTAGTCCCCCAGTCCGGAGATGCGCGCATGCATCTCCGCGCCGCCGAGCTCCTCCTCGTCGGCATCCTCGTCGATCGCCATCTTCACCAGGGGCGGGCCGCCGAGGTAGACCTTCGCGGCCTCCTTCTGCAGGACGACGTAGTCGCTCATACCCGGCACATAGGCGCCACCGGCGGTAGAGGAGCCGAAGACCATGGTGACAGTGGGGATCCCCTGCGCGGACAACTGCGTGAGGTTCTTGAAACTCGCGCCGCCGGGAACGAAGATCTCGGCCTGCTGGGGGAGATCCGCACCGGCCGACTCGGTCAGGCTGATCAACGGCAGTCGGTTCTGCCTGGCGATGTCCATGGCCCGCAAGCCCTTGCGAACCGCGATCGGACCCTGCGCCCCGCCCTTGACCGTCGGGTCGTTGGCCACGATCACGCACTCCGTACCGCTGATGGTGCCGATCCCGGTCACGACGCCGGCACCGAGCGGATCCTGGGTCCCCCACCCTGCCAGCGGACTGAACTCCAGGAACGCGCTGCTGGCGTCGAGTAGGTAGGCGATCCGCTCGCGCGGCAGGAGCTTGCCCCGTTTGCGGTGACGCATGATGGTCCGGGCGTTCTTCTCCGGATCGTCGGAGCCGCCGCCGGAAGCGACCTTCGCCTGCATCTGCTCGATCTCGGCGAGCGCGGCGAGCATCGCGTCGCGGTTGCCCCTGAACTGATCGGAGCCGGTGTCAATCGTCGAACGAAGGGCGGGCATGAACTTGACGCTAGTGTCAAGTTCCCTGCGGGGTCAAGTGTCCGGGATCGGGCCCGCCGTGCTGATAGGTTGCGGCCGTGAGTGAGCGCGAAGAGGATTCGGGCTTGGGCGGGCGCCTCGTCCTGCCGAACCTCCGCCTCAGTCCCACCGCGTCAGTCCTGACGCGGGTGGGCATCGCATTCTTCGCGGTCGCTGCCACCACCATGCTGGTCTACTTGCAGCGGGACCAGTACCAGGACAACACCGGGACGCCTGTCGACTTCGTCGACGCGTTGTACTTCGCCACCGTCTCGCTGTCGACGACCGGCTATGGCGACATCACGCCGGCCACCGACCAAGCCCGGCTGGTCAACATCTTCCTCATCACCCCGTTGCGGGTGCTGTTCCTGATCGTGTTGGTCGGTACCACACTGGAGGTACTCACCGCTCGCACCCGCGATGAGTTCCGGGAACGCCGTTGGAGGAAGAAGTTGAGGAACCACACGGTCGTCATCGGATACGGCGTGAAGGGCCGGTCCGCTGTGCGCATGCTGCTCGACAACGGGATCGAGCCGGAAAGCATCGTCGTCATCGCGAACGATGCCGCCGCCGTCGAGGACGCCACCCGGCCGACCCGTAAGGATCCGGCCGACCCCGACACCGACGAGTACCCGGGTGTGGCGGGCATCCTCGGAGACGCCCGCCGGGAGGAGGTCCTCACCCACGCGGACGTTCCGACCGCCGGACGGGTGATCGTCGCGGTCGACCGCGACGACGTGGCGGTGCTTGTGACGCTGGCGGTGCGCAAACTGGCCCCTCACACGAAACTGGTCGCGGCCGCGCGTGAACAGGCCAGCGCGAACGTCCTCAAGCAGTCCGGTGCCGACCAGGTGATCACCACCGCTGAAGCGGCAGGCCGACTGCTGGGAATGCAGCTCGTGCACCCGATCGCCGGCGAGCTGATGGAGGACCTCCTCGATCCCTCCGAGGGCCTCGAGGTGCGCGAACGTCTGGTGGGCCGTACTGAGTTGGGCATGTCACCGGATCAACTCGGCAAAGCCGGCGAGATGCTCCTCGCCGTCCAGCGCGGCGATCGGATCTACCGGTTCGACACCGAGAACCTGCGCGTACTGCAGAAGGGCGATCGGATCGTCACGATTCGGCACGGACACAGGCAACCAAGGAAATCGGAGTTCTCAGGTGACTGAGCAGGACAGCGAAAACCCCCAGGTCGTCGTGGTGAGCCCCGAGGACGGCGCGAACGTCACCGAACTGGTCGAGCAGCCGGCAAAGGTGATGCGGATCGGAAGCATGATCAAACAGTTACTCGACGAGGTGAAGAGCGCGCCCCTCGACGAGGCCGCCCGGCAACGACTCAAGCAGATCCACGCCACTTCGATCAAGGAACTCGAGGACGGCCTGGCCCCTGAACTGATCGAGGAGCTCGAACGACTCAGCCTCCCCTTCACCGAAGACAGTGTCCCCAGCGAATCGGAACTGCGCATCGCCCAGGCCCAGTTGGTGGGCTGGCTCGAGGGTCTGTTCCACGGCATTCAGACGGCGCTGTTCGCCCAGCAGATGGCGGCGCGGGCACAACTCGAGCAGATGCGACGGCAGGCCATCGAGGGCTCGGAGGGCCCTGCGCAGATGCCCGGCCCGCACAACGGGCCGTACCTGTAGCCCCCGGCAGCAGGACGGGGGACGAGTGCCCGGCTACCGGGCCGGCACGAAGAGTCTGTGACGAAGTTGCGGCTCCGCAGGGTGGTCTGTAACGAAGGTGCGGGCTGCCGGGTGCATCAGCCCAGCACCTTCGTCACAAACCTGCCGGACAGGCACTCACCTTCGTCACAAAGACCCCGGCGCGGGGAGCCGTCAGCGCAGGCGCGGGCATTTCGCCATCCGGTCACCGCGGCGGTACCTAGACTGGGTGGATGTTGCGCGACACGCCTGTCCTGGTCACGGGTGCCAGCGGTTTCATCGGAGGCCGCCTCGCAAGCGTGCTGGCTGGAGAATACGGCGCCCGGGTGACCGGCGTGGGCCGTACTTTTCGCGACGACAGCCTGGCGGACCTGGGCATCCGGACCGAGATCTGCGACCTGGGAGACACCGACCGTCTGCAGCGGTTGATGGCGGGGCAGGAGGTGGTCTTCCACCTGGCCGCGTGGCTGCCGCGGCGCAACGAGGACGCCGGTGCCGCTGAGGCGATCAACGTCACGGCGACCGAAGCGCTGGTGGGCGCAGCCGCTGCCGCCGGCTGCCGCCGGGTGGTCATGGTCAGCAGTGTGGCCGCCTACGGTCTGCCGCCCGACGACGTCATCACGGAGGACACCCCGCTGGACACCACCCAGCGGGATCCGTACGGGCGCACCAAGGCACTCGGGGAACACGCCGCCCGTCGCGCGGCCGACGAGTCGGGCGTGGAACTGGCGGTCGTGCGCCCGGGCATGGTCTACGGCCCGGGTTCCGCTGGCTGGACGGTGGGGATGTACCGCCTGGTCAAGAAGGGAGTCCCGGTGTTGTTCGGGACCGGTGGCCACGCCTATCCCGTCTACGTCGACGACGTCGTGGACATGCTGGTCCGCTGCGGCTGTCGGCCGCAGGCTGCCGGCGAGGCCTTCACGTGCGTGGACCACTCGATCGGCTGGCCCGAGTTCTTCGGGTACTACGCACGCATGGCCCACCGACCAGCCCGCAAGGTGCCCGTCCCGGTCGCCCGGCTGATCGCGCTCGCCGCTGAGTCCCTGCCGCTCGACATCCCCCTGACCCGCGACCAGCTGAGGCAGTACCTGCGCAACCTGGAGTTCCCGACCGACAAGGCCGCCCGCGAGCTGGACTGGCACGTCCAGGTGCCACTGGCCGAAGGGATGGCGCGCAGCGAGCAGTGGCTGCGCGACACCGGCAGGGCTTGAGTGCCTCCATCTGCTGGCCGACGGCTAGGTCCGTCGGCAGCTGAAACCATGCCATCTGGGACATTGCGGACGCAAATCTCCTGGACGAAGGGTCGGAATCTGACGCGACGGCCAGCAGATGGAGGCAGTTGCGCTGACTGGTCCCGCTGAGAGCCCTCCATCGCCTCGATACCCTCGGACAGTGATCGACCTGCAGATTCTGCGCACCGACCCGGACCGGATCCGCGACTCCCAAGCGCGGCGCGGTGAGGACCCCACACTGGTGGATGCTGCCGTGGCCGCCGACCTGGCCCACCGCCGCGCGCTGGCCGCATTCGAAAGCATGCGGGCCGAACAGAAGGACCTCGGCAGGCAGGTGGCCGGTGCCGGCGCCGAGGAACGCCCCGCGCTGCTCGCCCGCACCAAGGACCTGGCAGCCCAGGTCAAGCAAGCTGAGGCGCAGGTACGCACAAGTCAGGAAGCACTGACCGAAACCGCGATGGCGCTGTCCAACCTCGTGGACCCCTCAGCCCCCGTGGGCACCGAGGACGACTTCACCGTGATGGACAAGCGCGGAGAACCGCGTGACTTCGCCGATGAGGGGTTCCAGCCCCGTGACCACGTGCAACTCGGTGAGATGCTCGGGGCGATAGACATCGCCCGTGGCGCGAAAGTGTCGGGCTCGCGGTTCTACTACCTCACGGGCCAAGGCGCCCTGCTCGAACTCGCCCTCGTCAACTTCGCGATGGCCCAGGCCCAGCGCAACGGCTTCACACCGGTGATCCCGCCGGCGCTGGTACGACCGTCCGCGATGGCCGGTACCGGCTTCCTTGGCCAGGCAGCCGAGAACGTCTACCACCTGCCCGACGACGACATGTACCTCGTGGGCACCGCGGAGGTCCCCCTGGCGGCCTATCACAGCGACGAGATCCTCGACTCGCTCCCGCTGCGCTACGCCGGCTTCTCACCGTGTTTCCGGCGGGAGGCGGGCGCGCACGGCAAGGACACTCGCGGGATCTTCCGGGTGCACTGGTTCGACAAGGTCGAGATGTTCTCGTTCTGCGCCCCCGAGGACGCCGTGACGGAGCATCAGCGCTTGCTCGACTGCGAGGTCCAGTTCCTAGAGACCTTGGAGATCCCCTTCCGGGTGATCGACGTCGCCACCGGGGATCTGGGTTCGAGCGCCGCACGCAAGTTCGACTGCGAGGCCTGGATCCCGGGCCAGCAGCGATACCGCGAACTCACGTCGACCTCGAACTGCACGACCTTCCAGTCCCGCCGTCTGCACATCCGTTCCAAGTCGGACAGCGGCAATGCACCGGTGGCCACACTCAACGGGACGCTGACGGCGATCACCCGCACGATCGTGGCGTTGCTCGAGAACCATCAGCGTCCCGACGGGTCCGTGGCGGTCCCCGAGGCGCTGCAGCCCTTCCTCGGCGGTCGCAGCGAGTTGACGCCCATCTAACCGATGCCGTACCTGATCGCAACGGACCTCGACGGCACGCTCCTGCGGCCCGACTTCACGGTCTCCGATCGGACCCGGGAGGCCCTGCAGAGCGCCGGTGCGGCTGGGATCGAGGTGATGTACGCCACGGGCCGTCCGCCGCGCTGGTTGCCGGAGGTGTACGAGGCGACCGGTTACCGTCCGGTCACCGTGTGCGCCAACGGGGCCGTGACCCTGGCAGGCGACGACCCGATCCACATCGACGGGATCGACCCTGAGACGGTCGACGAGGTCCATGCCGTTCTGCGAGACCTTCACACGGACTTCGTGTTCCACACCGAGCAGTGGCACGGCCACACCCTGAAGATCCTCGCCGCGTTACCGGACCTAGACCATCGGGATGTCGACGGCGTGCTCGCCGAAGTGCACGGTGTCGTCGGACATCTGGTCGAACCGACGCATTCGGCATCCGGACGACTACTCATCGAAATGGGACCTGGTGGGGTCACGAAGGCGAACGCGGTGGACCGACTGCGGGCCGAGCGGTGGCCGGGACGCACCTACATCGCGATCGGGGACATGCCCAACGATCTGGCACTTCTGGAATCCGCGGACATCGCGCTGACTGTCGAATCGGGGCACGCATGGCTCAGGCAGATCGCCGACCACGTTCTGCCGGGACCGGGGCAGGACGGGGTCGCGCAACTGCTCGAAGTGCTGATCGCGGGGGGTTCTGTGAGCCAATTCACAGGCGCGTGAGTTCGTTCACAGACGGTTTCCGAGCCCCCGATCGCGGGGTACCTTCGACAAAGCGAGTCCGGCAAGTCTGTGGGAAGAACCTGCGGGCCGGACACCGCCGAAGCATCACATCGATGCACCGGGGACCCGAGTAACTGGGGCGAATCTGCACGCGCGGTAGGGCACTTCTCTGCCCGAGCCCGACAGCTAACCCGGCAGGCGGCATGAGAAGGAAGAGATACTCGATGCGCTCAGTCGCGCACTCACCACGCCTGCGAACGGCAGCCACCTTGAGCGCCGGCGCGGTCCTCGTGGGCGGACTCCCGTTGATCACTACGACGACGGCAGGCGCCGCCCCGGCCGCCTCGGTCCAGACCCAAGCGGTCCAAGCCAAAGCCAAGACCAAGGCCCAGAAGAAGAAGGCCAAGCGCCAACGTCAGAGGAAGCGCGCCAACCGCGCCCGTTCGTCACTGGTCCGGGTGGGCCTGAACCAGCTCGGCAAGCAGTACGTCGCCGGCGCCGCAGGCCCGAACCGCTTCGACTGCTCGGGCTTCACGCAGTATGTCTACAAGAAGGCCACCGGCAGGTACCTGCCCCACTACTCCGGCGCCCAGATGAACCGGGCCCGCCGTGTGGGCATGAAATACCTCAAGCCCGGCGATCTGCTGTTCTACGGCCGCGGTGGATCGCAACACGTGTCCATGTACATCGGAAGGGGCAAAATGGTCCACGCGACCAACCCCCGCACCGACGTGCGCATCGACAGCATCCACAACCGGTACTGGATGGGCCGCTTCGCCGGCGCCGGCAGGATCATCGAAGGCTAGCCACACGTCCGATGGGCCGTCGCACACACGCGGCGGCCCATCGGCGTGTTCGCGTTCGGCTGTTGGACCCGCGTTCGGCGCACCTCTTCGCGTTCGGCTGTTGGACCCGCGTTCGGCGCACCTCTTCGCGTTCGGCTGTTGGACCCGCGTTCGGCGCACGTGTTCCCGTTCGACGTTTTGACGGCGAAAAACCCGAACCAGAGCCAAGAACCCGAACCGGAACCGCAAACCCGAACCGGAACCTACGGACCACCACTGCCGTTCGCGTGACCGTCCCCCGACAGCGAACCCCCGCCTGACATCCGAAGACGCGCTGTGCGCGGCCTACCCCCCGCGAACCCGGTTCAGCCACCGCTGCGATTCCGCGAAGTCGGAATTGGTCGTACCGGGCCGGACCGTCGCGGCCTTGCCGTCATGGCGGGCGTAGGAGCCCAGGAACCGCACGTCGGCGCACAGTCGATGCAGACCTGCCAGGGCCTCTCCGACCCGGGCATCGTCAATGTGGCCTTCACAGTCGACGGTGAAGAAGTAGTCGCCCATCGCCTTCTTGGTGGGCCGGGACTCGATGCGGGTCAGGTTCACTCCCCGCACCGAGAATTCGGTGAGGATCTCGAGCAGCGCACCGGGATGGTCCTGGCGCATGAACAGGACCAGCGTCGTCTTGTCCGCGCCGGTCGGGGCCAACGGCTGACCATGCCGACGAATCAGCACGAACCGGGTCATCGCATCGAGGTTGTCCGCGATCGCCTCTGCACCTGCGACCAGGCCCAGGGGCTCGCCCGCCCAGGGCGCCGCTATCGCCGCGTCGAAGTGCTCGTCGCCGGCAACCGCCGCCGCTGCCGACGCCGTGGACATCGCCGGCACCACCTCGGCATGCGGCAGCGTGGAGTGCAGCCAGTTCCGGCATTGTGCCTGGGCGTGGGGATGGGTGGTCACCCGTTTCACAGCGGCCAGTTCGGTACCCGGGCGTACCCACAAATGGAACTGCACCGGCAACGTGATCTCCGCAGCGATCATCAGCGGATCGCCGCTGGCCAACTCGTCCAGCGTGGCGGGGACGGAGCCTTCCACAGAGTTCTCGATGGGAACCAGGGCGGCGGAGGCCTCCCCGTCCCGCACTGCTTGCAGTGCCGAGGTCACCGAGCCGAAAGCCTCGGTCGGCGATTGCACACCTTGGGTCTCGAGCAGTTGCAGAAGGGCCGCCTGCGAGAAAGTACCCTCCGGGCCCAGATATCCGATGGTCACACGGTGAGCCTATTCGCGAACCCGCTTCCGCCGCCGGGGAGTTCTCGTGGGCGGGCAACTGCTTGTAGTGTCGCGGTCATGCACGACCCACTCGTCGATCTCGGGTTCGCCAAGGTTGACACTCACCGGGCACACCGCACGGGGGACCCGGAGGTCGTGTTCGCGCAGGGCAAGTCCGCGAGCCAGACCGTCGAGATCATGGGCACGTTGCAGAAGGCGCATCCGGAGCGGGCAGTGTTGGCGACCCGCTTGGACGAAGCCTGTAGCACCGCCCTGCAGGACGCATTCCCCAGCATCGCAGTGGACCCCGTGGGACGTACCGCCGTGCTGGGTCCGACGCCAGTGGCCATCGGCCATGTCCTGGTGGTCTGCGCGGGTACCTCCGACCTGCCCGTCGCTGCGGAAGCGGCGACCACCGCCCGGGTCTTCGGGACCCGCGCCGAGATCATCGGCGACGTCGGGGTCGCCGGCCTGCACCGCCTGCTGGCTGTGCGGGACCGGCTCGATGACGCGCACGCGCTCGTCGTCGTCGCGGGGATGGAAGGCGCCCTGCCCAGTGTCGTCGGTGGCCTGACCGGGGTGCCCATCGTGGCCGTGCCGACATCCGTCGGCTATGGGGCTTCCTTGGGCGGGATCGCTGCCCTGCTCGCAATGCTCAACTCCTGCGCCCCGGGAGTCACGGTGGTCAACATCGACAACGGGTTCGGGGCCGCGGTGCACGCGGCGAGGATCGCCCGGAACGCCCGATGACGTGGTGGGTGGATGCCGGTGCCGGTGCCAGCGGCGACATGGTGCTCGGTGCCCTGTTGGCACTGGACCCCTCCGGACTGGCTGCGGCCCAAGATGCGGTGGATCAGGTACTGGACCGACTGGGCGCGCCTGGCAGCGTTGAGCTCGGACTGGGTTCGACGCATCGAGCGGGGATGGCTGCCACCCAGGCGCTCGTCCGGTGTTCCGGCGCAACGACCCGGACCTGGCGGGACATCGAACCGGCACTCGCCGGGTTGGACGCCGCACGCGAGGTCTTCGCGTCGTTGGCCGACGCCGAAGCCACCGCCCATGGCATCCCCCCCGAGTCGGTCCACTTCCACGAGGTCGGTGCCCTGGACGCGATCGCGGACATCGTGGCCGCCACCGTGCTGTGGGACAGGCTCGGGCCCGCCCGAGTGGTCATCTCGCCGGTCTGTGTGGGTTCCGGCACCGTTGCGGCCGCACATGGCCGGATCACCGTGCCAGGTCCCGCGGTGACCGCCTTGCTGATGGGTGCGCCCACGTTCGCGGGGATGACACCACACGAGGCCTGCACGCCGACAGGTGCGGCCCTGCTCCGCTTCATGGCCACCGAGTGGGGGCCGCAGCCAGCGATGAAAGTGCGGCAGGTTGCGGTGGGGGCCGGTGGCCGAGACGTCCCCGAGCAGCCCAATGTGCTGCGGATCCTGGCAGGCTCCGACGAGACGGACGGACTCACCGAGCACCTGGTCCTGGTCGAGACGACCATCGACGACCTCGACCCCCGGATCCACCCCGACGTCCTGGACTCCGCCAAGGCCGCCGGCGCCTTGGAGACGTGGCTCACACCGGTCATCATGAAACACGGCCGCCCCGCGGTGGTCGTGACGGCCTTGACCGCGCCCGACCGGGCCGATGCCGTGGCGGGGATCCTCTTCCGCCAGACCACGACGCTGGGCGTGCGGTACACGAGGGTCGAGCGCCGAGCCCTCCGGCGCGATTTCGTCGCCGTGACGGTGCGCGGGCATCAACTGCAGGTCAAGCGCGGCTGGCTCGACGGTGCGGCCGTCACATGGACCCCGGAGTACCGCGACGTCCAGCGTGTCGCACAGGCAACGGGACTCCCCGTGCTGCAGATCCTGCGGGAGGCCCAAGCGGAAGCCGACTCACGCGGGCACTAGCCGCCAGCCTCTGTGCCGGATAGCCCGCTCCCCCTCCATCTGCTGGCCGCAAACGAGTCTGTTGGCCATGAGATGGAGGGCTTCCGGGGTACTTTTCGGACAAACCGCCCGCGATGCCTCCGTCTCCTGGCCCACATATGAATTGCACTTCAGCCATCGGCCACAGGATGGAGGCGCGGCCGCCGAGCGGAACTGTGCGTGATCACGCCCGCCGGGGAGAGGCCCGACTCGCAGGGACCTTGTGTGACAAAGTTGCGGCGGTCAACCCCGGATTGTCACGAAGGTGGGTGGTCGGAAGCGGTCGGACCGCGCACCTTCGCAACACGACGCGGCGGCCGGCGGCAACTTCGGCACAACCGTGGCCGCGGGCCCGGAGAACAACAGTCCGGCTGGGGTTACGGAAGGCTGTCGTGACAAGTTGATCGGCCGCGCACCGTGTCATGAGGTATGCCCACACAAGAGTTCGGACGCCGCCGACGGGGGAGACAGCGACGTCCGAACACTCAAAAACCTAGCACGCTGCGCAGTCCTGCAACAACTAAAACACGACTGATTGTGGTGTCAATCACATTGAGGCTTTGTACGGAATCCGAACAAACTCTCACAGATGTCGGCCCATCCCTGGCGGATCTGACGATCGATCCATCGAATTTCGCAACGGGCCCCGATCCCGCTCAGGGCGTGCGATTACCCCGATCGGCGTATTGACGCCAGCCGCTCGCGGATCCGTCCCGGCCGGTTCGTGATGACGCCATCCACTCCGAGTTCCAGGCACAACTCGAGGTCCGACCCGGTGTCGACGGTCCAGACGAACACCCGGCCGCCAGCTCGATGGACCCGTCGGACGTAGTGCGGATACTCACGCAGAACCTCCAGCGAGGGCCCGGCCACATCGGCGGAGAAGGGCAGCCAGCCCTTGCGGCAGCGCAAGGGAACCCGCTCCATCAAGAACACACTCGGAACCCCGGGTGCCAGTTCCCGCCACCGGCGCAGGGCCAACTCCGAGAAGGACATCAGGTACACGCTGCCCTGCGGGTCGAACCTGGAGCGCAACAGTCCGTAACTGCGCAGCATCTCGACCACCCGTTGCTCGACGAGCCCGGCGTAGCGGGTCGGGTGCTTGGTCTCGATGGCAAGGCCCACAGGCGTCGGCGCTGCCAGTGCCAGTTCGATCAACTCCTCGAGCCGAAGCACCTGCGCGGCATCACCGGCGTCGCCGAAGTCGCTGCGACGCAACTGTTCCAGGGTCTTGGCGGAGACCACTCCGCGGCCGTCGGAGATGCGATCGATGCGCCGGTCATGGACACAGACCAGATACCCATCGGCAGTCAGCCGCACGTCACACTCGAGCAGGTCCGCTCCCTCGTAGATCGCCAGCTCGTAGGCGGCAAGGGTGTGCTCCGGGTGCGCCTCCGACGAGCCGCGGTGGGCGACCACCAGCGGCAAGCCCGGCGACTCCTGCGGCGAATGCAGGTCGGGCCACCCGGCCATCAGGCCGGGCCCGAGAAGACGACTCCAGGATTCAGCAGTCCCTGCGGATCCCAGGCATCCTTGAGCGCCTTCATCGCCGCAACCGTGGTCGCTCCCCGGTCCTGGACCACGGCCCGGGTCTTCACCCGGCCCACCCCGTGCTCGGCCGATATCGCACCGCCGAGTGCCACCACTGCATCCAGCACATCGTCCTCGCCCTCGTCGAACAACTCGACGTGCAACGAGCCATCGGCCACGTGGCCGAAGATGGAGCAGGGATGTGTGGCCCGGACCGCGGACGTGAACTCGTCGAGGCGGTCCAGGGGCAGGGCCACGTCGACCTTCTGCACAACCCCCGCCTGCTGGGCGACCTCCGACTGACCCTCCCGGAATGCCCACAGCCGGGCACGGTCCGGGCCCTCGGTGGCGACCAGTGCCTCGTCGGGGATGTCGGCGGTCTCCAAGTCCGACTCCAGCAGCAGTGCCCACGGTGCTTCACCCAGATCGGGTCCGCCCGCCGCCAGCCACGCCGCGCGGTCGACCACTTCCGCGGCCTGCAGCCCCGTCCCCTGAGCATCGGCGTGGGCGAGCGCTTGCGCCAGCGACTCCACGCCGAGGACCGAGACGACAGACTCCGGGGCAGGCCGGTGCAAGCCCAGCCGCACCGCCGTGATGACCGCCAAGGTTCCCTCGCTGCCGGTGATCAGGCCGGCGAGGTCGAATCCGGTGTTGTCCTTGACCAGTCCGCTCATCCTGCTCACCACTGTCCCGTCGGCCAGCACCGCCTCGATCCCCCGCACCTGCGACCGGGTCATCCCGTACTGGCACACGCGGATCCCGCCGGCGTTCGTGGCGACGCTGCCGCCGATCGTCGCGGAGTCACGGGCCGCGAAGTCCACGCCGTAGACCAGGCCGTGCTCGGCAGCCAGCTGCTGCACCTCACCGACGGTCAGTCCGGCACCGACGATCGCGGTGCTCCCGACCACCTCGGCGGGAGTGCGCAACCGGGTCGTGGTCAAGATGATGACCGGCCGGGACGATGTCCCCGGGACCGAGCCGCCCACCAGCCCGGTGTTCCCGCCTTGCACTTGCACCGCATAGCCATTGGACCCTGCCCAGCGCAGTACGGCCGTGACCTGCTCGGTGTCGGCCGGGCGCACCACCGCCTCGCACTCCCCGTGGAAACGGCCCGTCCAATCGGTCTGGTACCCCTTCCGCACCGCCGCATCCAACAGGACGTGCTCGGCTCCGACCAGGTCCGCGAGTCCGTTCACTTCAGCAACCTCGACATCCTTCGGTCCGCCAGTGGCTTGCCCTGCGTCTGGCACTTGGGACAGTACTGGAAGCTACTGTCCGACAACCGCACCTGGGCGATCGTCGTGCCACACACCTCACACGGTTGTCCGGTGCGGTTGTGCACGCGCAGGCCGTCGTGCTTCTCGGCCTTGATCCGGCCGACATCCGCGGCATGAGCACGGTGCATCGCGGCGGTCAGCACGTCACCGATTGCGGCATGCAACGCGGTGACCTGATCCTCCGAGAGGGAATCCGCGGGGGCATACGGGGACAACTTCGCGGCGTGCAGGATCTCGTCGCTGTAGGCGTTGCCGATCCCGGCGATCACGGACTGCTCCCGCAGCAGCGTCTTGAGGTGGCGTCTGCCGGCCTCGGTGAGGATCTGCGCCAACTGCGGCCGGGACACGGCAAGTGCATCGGGGCCGAGCCGGCCGATCCCGGGTACGTCCGAGAGGGCACGAACCAGGTAGATCGCCAACCGCTTCTGCGTTCCCGCCTCAGTCACGTCCAGCACCGTCTGTTCGCCGGAGTCGTCGCGCCAGGTCAGTCTCAGCGCCACCGGGCCCTTCCCGGGGCGCAGCGGGCCCAGGGACGCCGAGGTGCGCCAATGGATCCAGCCCGCCCTCGACAGATGCACCACGAGGCACAGTTCCTGGCCGTCGGTGTCGGCGAGGTCGAGGACCAGGAACTTCCCCTTGCGCCGGGTTCCCACCAAGGTCGCGTCGGCCAGATCAGAAAGCGGCGGATCGTAGGTCTTGAGTGCGGAAAGGCCGCCCAGCTCGGCACGGGCGATCCATTGACCCGTGAATTGGGAGGCGATCACGTCTGCCAGGGTTTGCACCTCGGGCAACTCGGGCATACTCCGATACTGACGGTGCCGGCGGCCTATTGCCACCGTGGGGAACCACTTCGTGTCGCCGCTACGTCATATGGTGAGTAGTTGAGGGAAGGTGGACAGTGACTCAGAGCCGATTCGCCGTTGGTTTTGTGGCGGTAGCCCTGCTGATTGCGCCGCTTGGCCCCGCCGCCGCACAGGACTCCAGCGCCGGACCTGCCGACGAGGTTCCCGCGACCGTCGAGCCGGTCGTGCCCGGCCCACCGGACGTCCCGACTCTGGGCGCCGACATCCCGCCGACCCCGGAACCCGCCTCTGACCAGGTGTCGGCCGTGGTCCGCACCGACGACGGGACGGTCGAGGTCGCCACTGCACCGGACGCTGCGGCCCTCGCCGAGGAGACCGCCGGAGATTCGGTGCTCGCCGTCGACCGGGCGGCCAAGCGGTACGCCATGGCGCTGCCCGCGGCCGACGACAAGGGCCGCGACCTGCAGTGGGGGCTCAACAGACTGCAGGCCGAAGACCTGTGGCAGCGCTCAACCGGGTCCGGCGTCACCGTGGCCGTGCTCGACACCGGGGTCAAGGCCTCCCATCCGGATCTCTCCGGCCGGGTCGCCCGCGGGTTCAACGCCATCACGAACAAGCGGGGTGCCCGTAAGGACAACAACGGCCACGGCACATTCCTCGCCGGAATGATCGCCGGCAAGGTCAATGGCGTCGGCATCGAGGGCCTGGCCCCCAACGCCCGGATCCTGCCGGTCAAGGTCCTGGACTCCGAAGGTGTGGGTGACTCCGACGACATCGCCAGGGGCATCATCTGGGCCGTCGACAACGGCGCCGATGTCATCAACATGTCCTTCGGCGCGGACTCCTCCAACCGGGTCGAAGCGGAGGCCATCGACTACGCCCGCGGCGCCGGGGTCACTCTGGTCGCCGCCGGGGGCAACCTCGGTGTGCGGATGGAGATGTACCCGGCTGCCTACCCGGGCGTCCTGGGGGTCGCAGCGACCGACTTCAACAACGAGCGCGCATCGTTCTCGAACAAGGGCCCGCACATCGACGTGGCGGCCCCCGGCCAGGGGATCCTGTCGACCTTCAACTCGCGGCCGTACACCTGGACTTCGGGCACCTCGATGTCCACCGCCTACGTGAGCGCGGTCGCCGCACTGGCGATGAGCTACTCACCAGGGGCCGGCGGCGAGCCGTTGCAGCAGCAGATCATGGCCACGGCGCGCGACATCGGACCGGCTGGTTCGGACGCGGAGTTCGGCGCGGGACTCGTCGACCCCGCTGCGCTGCTGGAGCAGGAAGGCGCCGGACGGGCTCCGGGGATGCCGGTCGACATCGCTGCCCGCGGAACCGGCGGCGGGAACATCGCGCTGACGTTCACCCCGCCTGCCGGGACTACCTTCAACGTCCAGTTCAGGAGGGGCACGAAGGCCCCCACGGGTCCGTATGCGGGTTCCCGCGTTTCGCAAGGTCAAAGCACAGGTGCACCAGTGACCGTGAACGTGTCCGGCAAGAACCCGAAGAAGTACTACGCCTTCTCCGTGTTCACAAGTGGCCCCACCGGGACCTCTCGAGCGATCGCCACGGTCCGGCCGCTCAAGTGGAAACTCACCCGGTCCAAGTCCGTGCCGCGCAACAGCAGGCAGAAACTCGAGGTGGGGGTCAGGGTTCCCACATTCGGGTGGATAGGCGGATGGCCGCTGCAGTTGACCACGCAGCAGGGCGGCAAGGCGGAGAAGGTCCGCAGGTTCGTGCCCACCTCCGACGGCCCTGACACCTTCCGGGTCCGTGACCTGCGGTGGTCCTTCCACTACCAGTTCACGATGCTGGCGCCAGGGTTCTGGAACGCTGCCAGTCCGCGGGAGTCGCAGTGGATCAACACCTCGGTCACCGCGAAGCGCAACGGGCGGATCAGCGGGAGGGTCACGCCGAGCAAGGCCCGCAGCGAGGTGCAACTGCAGCGCAAGGCCGGCAAGAAGTGGAAGACCATCAAGACCACGAAGGCCAAGCGCAACGGTCGGTACGCTTTCCCCGGCAGGAGCGGCACCTTGCGTGTGTACGCGCCCGCGGATCTGTGGCACGGGCCGGCGAGCCAGGTGTTGTAAGGCGAACCTGCCGCAGTCGGTGCGCGGTCGCTACGCTCGAGGGGTGACCGAGCCCCTGCAGGACCTCCTTCCGGGCCGAGAAGGGCTCATGGTGCGACTTCTCGCCCAGCCCGGACGCCGACCCGCGGTCCTGGACGCCCTGCACCGCTACGTCGACGAGTTGAGCGACGCCGAACCGCAGACCGAGGGATTCGTGGTCTGCCTGGACCCCCAAGAAGCCAACGCGGTGTGGCTGTTCGAGTGGTTCAGCGGACCCGATGGCACCGAGCAGCACCGGAGTTCGGAGCCCTTCACCGAGTTGGTGGCCGAGCTGGGTCAGGTCCTTGCCGAAGACCCGCAGGTCCTGCCGCTCGAACCGTTGCGGATGCACATCAATCATCAGCCAGACGCTGATGTACCCTGAAATGGCGCGCGGGTGGCGGAATAGGCAGACGCGCACGGTTCAGGTCCGTGTGCCCGCAAGGGCGTGGGGGTTCAACTCCCCCCTCGCGCACTCAGGGCTAGTTGCGAAACCAGCCGGGTTGTATTTGCGAAACCTCCCTTCGGGGAGGCTTTCGTGTTTCTGGGGGTCGTTTCGGTGCGGACGTGGCGATGGCGTGCCAGATTCCGACGGCCCGCAGTAGTCAGAAGCCGTCAGATGTGTGAGTTGCGGGGCTGTGTGTGAGCGTACTGAGCGGATTTCCGGGTTTCGGGTATGCCGAGTTGCCCGACCCTGCGGGGTCGGGTCTAGGCGGGTTGCGCTAGGGGTGGACCGTCCGCGGGTGGCAGGTAGTCGGCAAGGTCTGGTCGGGTGTTCCGGCGGCGCCGCGGGCTGGTTGGTTCGGGCGCGGGTTGTTCGTTCCGGCGGTTCAGCCACGCGTCAATCTTGCGGACGTTGCTGGCAAGGATGAGCACGGCGGCGGCGAGGGCTTGGAATGCGTAGCCGCGGATGCGTCGCCGGGCGGGTTCCTCGGTGTTCTCCTCGGTCGGGGACTTGGTGAATCCGTTGAACCCCTCAATGGTGTTCCGCAGGGTCGCGTAGACCGATTGCCACTCGGGGGACTTGTAGCGGAGGTCTTGGAAGTATTTGGCGATGTTGCTGTTGCCTGCGCGGCGGGGCGCTACGGGAATGGTGATGGAGGTGCTGTTCGTGCAGCAGATGTCCGGTTCGGTCGGTGGGTTGATGATGCGGGTGCGAGTGGTCGGCAGCCCGAGGTTCACGGGGCCGTTGTTGTCGGCTGCGAGGGGGCAGGTGGCGGTGGCGCCGGGGCCGCGGGCCGGGCACATCCACGCGGTGTTCCCGTCCGGGGTTGGTGCGTGCTTGGGCCGGAACGCGTACCGGGCACGTTGCGCGATGCGCTGTTCGTACACCTCGTCGGTGATGGTGCGGGCGCGATGGTTGATGCTTGCGTCAACGAGGGGTTGGGGCATTGATGGGCAGTACCAGTTGCCCTCGACGAGGATGGCGCCGCCGTACTCGGCTTGGATACCCAACTGGTCGTCGCGGTAGTCGCCGCACAGCGTGTAGCCGAGCGCGCGGGCGGGCAGTTGTAGGTGTTCGGGCTGGGGGTTGGGGAAGTAGGCTCGGTCACCGGCCAGCGTCCCTGCGGGGTAGCCACAGTCTTGCAGGGATGTGAGCAGGGTTGCGGCGTTCCCGCCGACGTTTTGCCCGGGTTTGTCCACGCTCATCGCGAGCACGAGGAGGGGGAACTCGGCGGGTTTCCCCGGGTCGCTGGCGGCCATCACGGCTAGGTGCGCCTCGTAGCCGAAGTACATCTCTTTCTTTCCGGTGTCCGGGTTCTCGCGGACGTACCATCCTGCGACGGTCTCGGGGCTCATCTTGTCGGCGCTGTTGTCTTTTCCTGGTTTGGGTTTGGGGTGGCCGCGTTTCCCCCAGGTGCGTATCAGGGTGGCGTCCACGCATACGTTCCCGTTCCAGCGGGCACGCACATCGTCCGGCACGAGCCGGGCGGACGCCTCCAACACTGTGTTGGTGACGTGTTGAACCCGCTTGACCCGCACGGCGACGGTCTGCGGATCAAGTGAGGTGAGCATCGTTTCGCGTTCGGTGCGGGTGACCCGCCGTCCTGGTGTCGGGTACGGCTCAATCAGGTTCAACAGCCACCGGATGCGTCGGTACACCCGGTGGTAGAAAGCATCCTCGGACACGTGCTCCCGGGCCCGCGGCAGCCCGAGTAGGTCACGCGCCGGGGTGTGCAATTGCTTGTCCAGTGCCTCCGCAACGCGACTGGCGAGGGGCGGCGCCCCGGACACAGCCAACGCGACGAGGGCAACGAGAACCGGGCGGATGTTCACGGTGCCGGGCCTGCCGCCGCGGGTCGCCCAATCCGGGTGGTCGTCGCGGTACCACTGCTCCCACTGCTCGACCAGCCCGGAATCGTCCACGAGAGCGGCGGCACCTTTCACCACCCGGTTGGAAAGGGGCCCTCGGCGGGACTCCGCCGGTTTCCCGGCGACGGGCAGGCACAGCAGATCAGCCAAGGCGACACCAAGGTCGTCGGCTGAGTTCTGCTGGCTGCTGTCGGTCACGGCTACTGGGCACCCCCGTCGGCGGCGCGGAACGTTCCCCGGTAGGTGTTGATGTCCGCGTCGGGTACGTACCGCAGGTAGCGGGTCAGGGCCTCCAACGAGTCCACCCCAGCCGCGTCCACGAGGGCCTTGACGGGGCTACCCGCCGCCAGATGGGTGACGATCCACGTCGCCCGCATCCGTTGCAGGTTCGGGCGTACCCGGGCGACGTTCGTCTTGTCCACGAAGTTGCCGACGAGATTCCTGTGTACCTTGTCCCGGCGGGGCCGGAACACGTACAAGTCGGGGCGCATCGCAGCACCGGCCACATCAACGAATACCGACTCCCACTCGGCCAGTACCGGCACCAGCCGGGCGCGTTTCCCGACAACCTCAACCAGCACACCCTGGTCGTCACAATGCAGATGCTGCGCTTGAACATCACCGACCTCCGCTGCCGACAACCCGGCACCCAGGCCCAGCGCAAGGAGCACGTGACAGTTCACAACCTGGTACTGCGTAACCTGACCCGCAGCCCACGACCGCAACGCCACCTGCTCACCAACGGCATACGGAACAGTCGGCGGGGATGCCGGTAGCGCCGCCAACCTGCTCGTCCGCGCCGCAGGTGGCAGCAGCAACTCCGACATCCGCAGCAACTGGGAACGCCGGTTCCCCGCCGACCCGGCAGACATCTGCGAACAGCCGTGAGCGACGTACTCCGCGATGGTGTCCCGATGGAACACCACATCCCGTTCCAACGGCAGCCCAGCGGTGAACACACACCAATGCACGTGCCGGACCGACGCGGCCAGCAGTTCCCGTGCCGAATAGGGGGTGCGGCAGTCGCACTCCGTCACAGCGGCCCGCACGAATGTTGCGATGGCAGCCCAGTCCTCCGGCGGGAGGTCTGGGGTGTAGTTGGTGATGGCGGCGGCCACAGCATCCCCCTGCTCACTGTGTTGGTTGTTACCACCAGTGTCACCTGGACCGCCGACAAATGGAAGCCCGTCCCGGCAGTCGTCCGAAACGACCGTCAAACGCCGTGGCGCACTTACGCTGGACTTGTGCCCCGACCGCAGCGGGCCTCCCCCACTGAATGTGTGGGGGGCTGGCCCGACGTGCCCAGCGACCTGCCCGAGGTTGAGACCGCCCGCCAGGTGGCCCTCAACCTGCGGCGTGCCCTGGACGGAGCCAGCCTGCGCCAGGCCAGCCGCGCCACCGGAGTTGACCACACCACCATCGCCGCCATCGTCAACGGCACCGTCTGGCCCGACCTCCATACCCTCGCCCGCCTGGAACACGGCCTCGGTACGAGACTCTGGCCGACCGGCGAACCGTAACGCCCGACGGGCCTCCGGGCTAACACCTGCAACCACCACTCCAACTCCCGTCCCGACCCCCCAGCGGGGCCGCACAGAAGAAAGCGGCCCCAGGACGCGCCGGACTTCTCCGAGAGACGCCCCGAATCCGTGAGCAATACGAGTACAGTCGGAATATGCACATTCAGCGATACGAGTCCGATCGGACAGCCGGGAGGCCCCACAACGCTCAGCGCGTTCGGACCACCTGACACGTGCCCGAGACCCCCGCGGGACGCCGCCTCTGCGCCGACCAGCCCGACGGCATCCCCCACCTCGTAGACCAACCCCGCGCCAAACGCTGCGACCAGCACCGCGCACAACGCCACCGCTGGTCAGACGCCAACCGCTACCGCAGCACCCGAGTGCCTCCGCTGCCGCTGCTCCCCTGGGAACCTGACCCCCTAACCCCCCAACGACGCCGCGAAGCCCTCCGCCAGTTCGCCGACATCAACGCCACCCAGATATTCGACACCGTCCGCAACATCCGAGCCACCCTGGGCAGGCTGCAAGAAGTCCGCCCCGCCCTGACCCCACAGGCGCGGCAACCGTTCGACCTGGGCCTCGCCCGCCTGGACGCCCTCGCCAAGACCCTGTTGGACATCGCCCAAGTGATGGGTTGGCCACCAGACACAAACGCGCCGGGACGCGATACCTAAGACTGCGGCGTCAGTTCAACGAGACAACCGCAACCATCTCCGGTTTGCAGTCAAGAAGTTGTTCGCTCGGTTCTCTAACGTCCGCCAGCGGAAGCACGCTTGCAGACAGCGACAGGGGAAGAGAGTCCCCGAGCCGGTACTCCTCACCCCCGATAACAACACCCTGACCGTCCGCACTCACCGTTGACCCGGCAGGCGCATACAGCACCGAGTTCTTGAACGTCAGCGCGAAGCAGTTGTTTGTGGACACGGTGAGTTCACCTTTGACGGGTAAGAGTGTGTGGGGCAGATCAGTGGGTGGCTGGACAGCCAGCACTGGCGCGGAAGGTGGGATCGCCGACGGGCTAGCAGTCGGGCCTGCCTCCCCACCAGCGCAAGCGCCCAGTGAAGTCACGAGCAGACCCGCCCCAAGTGCCCGAATTACCTGCATCGTTTCCCCCATTCACTTGACGACGTCCTCACGCTACTCATATCGGCAACGACCCTCCCCCACTCGCCATCCAACCACGCGAAGTGCCGCATGCACGTGCCCACCGATGGGATTTCGCCCGGCCATCTATGGGATTGCCTCCAACTGTCGGTGCGCAATTCCCCTGGTCAGAGGGTTCCGCAAACAGCCCACTCAACTCAACTTAACTGAGCTAGTCCCCCTCGGGGGTCGTTCAGCGGTCGACAATTCCGACGCCACACCTGCCATCGACGCAGCGGCGCGCGATGCTGGAGGCGTGCGTATGTCGATGGCGCTGCGACCGCGGCGGGCTCCAAGACGACGGCCCATTCGCTGGTTGAGCAGTTCTACGAGCGGATCTGGAACCGAGGCGACCTGACAGCGGCTCGCACGCTGCTGCGTGACGACGTGACCTTCGTGGGTAGCCTCGGCGTCCGCGCCCAGGGAGTGACGGCGTTCCTGCAGGACTAAAATGGAAGCGGCGGGAACTCCACGTCAAAGGTCGATACGAGGAGGCTGGCCATGACTGATTTCACCCGCACATATGACATTACGATCAACGCCCCGGTGCACACGGTGTTCGAGTACTGCCGTGATCCGCGGCATCTCTTCGGCGGCTGGCCCGCGTTGGAGGTCATCGATGTCACGACGACACCCGACGGTACGACTGCCTACATCACGGGCAAATGGGCCAAAGGACTGCTGACCGAGGAGGTCGTGCGCGAGTTTGTGGAGGTCGTTCCCGACGAGCGGATCGTCAGCACGGCCCACGCGGAGATGCACATCTTCGGACTGACCAAAGAGGTCAGCGAGGGCCCGATCTTCACCTGGCTCTTCGCGGAAGTCGACGGTGGCACCAAGTTGAGCATGATCATCCGGGAGAAGAACCTCTCCGCACTGCAGCGCATGTCCGAATCTGTCAGTGCTCTGGCCATGGCGAAGACCTTGCACAGCGTGATGGCGGACATCAAGGCCGGAGCCGAGAAGCAGGCGGCCCAGAGCCGGTGACGGCCACGCCGCTGGGCTTGGCAAAGATCTGTCGCTCTGAGTGACGAATCTTTGCCAGGCCTGCAGACTGTCCACAGATCCTCGGCCACGGGCACATTCGCCGCTGCACAACCCGACGCTTGCAGCATGGCACGCCTGTCACAACAGACCCAGCGCCTCCTCGCGCAACAGTACGGTGTGATCGGTCGGTGGCAGTTGGACCCACCGACCCGACGCCAGGTCCAGCGCCTGGTACGCACCGGTCACGCCCAGGCCATCACGGGGAGCACCTACCTGGTGGGCTGTGGTGCGCCCACCAGGGAACAACTGCTGTGGGCCGCGTTCCTGCACTGCGGCCCGGTGGCCGCCATCGGGGGTCGGGCGGCCCTGTCCCTGTCGGGATGGAACGACAGCACGCGCAAGTCCGTCCACGTGCTCGTCCCCCGCACCCGGCACCCCCAGCGCAACCCGGAATGGCTGGTGGTCCACAGGACTCAGAGGTTCCCCGCTTCCTGCCCGGGATCGCTGCCACGTGTGGAGCACCACCTGGCGGCCCTGCAGGCGGCCGGCTGGGCCGCCGGGGATGCTGAGGTGATGTACGTCCTGACCTCGGCCATGCAACAGCGCATCATCACGACCGGACGGCTTCGCGAGGCGGCGCTCGCCCACCCGAACGCACGTCGGCGCAGGCTGGTGCTGGACATCGCCGACGAGTTCACCGCCGGCATGCAGAGCATGAACGAACGCCGGTTCAGCAGCCTGTGCCGGAAGTACGGCCTGCCCGAACCCTTGCGGCAGACACGGCGCCTCGATGCCGCGGGCGTCTGGCGATACACCGATGCCGAGTTCACCATGCGGGACGGGCGGACGCTGACTGTGGAGGTCGATGGTCTGCACCACCTCGAGCCGCTGAACTGGCTCAACGACATCGATCGCCAGAACGATCTGATGCTTTCGGCCCAGGGTCTTGTACTGCGGGTGGCCACGTGGACGCTCAGGCACGATCCAGCGCCCTTCCTGGGGAAGATCGCCAGGTTGCTGTGAGGCGTGGCCAATATTCGTCGCTCTGAGCGACAGAATCTTGCCAAGCCCGGGGCCTTGGGCCGACTCCGCAGCAGTTGGCGAGGAGGGTCTGCGGTTACAGTTGACGAGCGATTCCGGACCACAACTGGGCGGCTTCTGGCATGCCGGAACCGCAGTCGGGCCAAAGACGTCGAAACTCAAGAGACGAACGGAGCGGTGTGAGCGATTCGAGGTGGGTGGACCGGCACCACCGCTCCGCCTGGCGACGGCCGATGACCTGGGTGGTCGCTGTGCTGGCACTCCCCCTTGCGTGGCTGCTGCTGAGCCTGCTGATCACAGGCTGGCATGCGAAACAGGCAAGCTCCGCGCTGAACGCCGCCGCGGCCCAGATGACGTCCGGCGACCCGGTCGCGGCGGCCGATTCCATTGACTCAGCGCGCAGTAACACCGAGGCACTGAAGAACGACATCAACTCCCTGCCGATCTCGGCGCTGAAACTCATCCCCTACGTCCGCACAAATCTTGAGGGGGCAACGGTTTTCGCGTCGTCGGCCATGCACGTCCTCGACGCCGCACAGGGGTCCAACCAACTCTTCGCGAAGATGACCGGATCGGACGGCTCCAATCAGCCGGTCTTCGCCAACGGAACAATAGACGTGGCCGCACTGGATCCGCTGACTCCCCTCGTGGACCAGGTCGACGTGGACCTCGCACAGGCCAAGATCTCGCTGCACCAAGTACCGCCGGACATCTCGCCGCTCTTGCGCAAGTACGTCGACGAAGCCCAGGCCCGAATCGACGGGATCCAGCGTGGGATCTCGGTGTACCGGAAGATCAAACCGGCGCTGCCAGAACTAGTGGGCGAGACCACACCGGCGACGTACCTGGTCGTCTTTCACAATCCTGGCGAACTGTATCCGGGCGGCGGCGCAGCGCTCAACACCGCCGTGGTGCAGTTCAGCGAGGGGAAGATGGAGGTCCTCGAGAAGGGTCCGGTCAGCCCCGACTTCACGAATCCCGCCGTGCCGTGGGATCCGGTCTCACACGGGCCCTACTACGCCGAGACGAACGCCAAGGACGGCTTCGCGTGGTCAAACTTGCACCAGGACTTCAGGACCACGGGCGAGAACATGATGCGGTCGTGGGTGGCCACCGGTCACGACCCCGTCGACGGGGTCATCTCCCTGGACGCGGTGGCACTGGCCGCCGCGGTGTCGGCCACCGGCCCGATCGACTCGCAGTTCTACGGGCAGATCACCGCGGACAACCTCGTGCAGAAACTCTTCTTCGAGGGCTACAACGAGGATCCTGCTGCCCAGCAGCAACGGAAGGCGGTCAACCAGCAGCTCATCGACGAGATGCTGGCCCGCATGCAGGGCGGCACGGGGGCGCTGTCCATTGGGCGGGCGATCTTTGCGACCGCCCCGGGCCAGCACATCCGCATCCACCTTTCCGACAACCGCCTGGCAAAAGCCCTGCGGGAGGCGCAGGTGGACGGGGCCCAGCCCGACCCAGAGCCCGATCGGATCGCCTTCTACACCCAGAACCAGAACGCGTCCAAGGTCGACATCTTCCAGACCCGAACGGTCATCCACGATGTGTACCTGCAAGACGACGGTTCGGCCACCGTGGTCCAAACGGCGAAGGTGACCAACAACGCCCCCACCGATGGCGGCTCGCCGTTGAGCGACCGGATCGGCTACACCACCCGCTGGGCGTTCCACTGGAACATCGTCCTGCTGCCGGAATCGGCCAAGGACGTCAAACTGGCCGCGAATCCCGGTGAGATCAAGACCGACAACCGGGTCTTCACCGATGTGGACGGACGCAAGGCCGTCCGCGTGGGACGATGGATCCCACCGGGCGAGAGCAGTTACATCACGGTGTCCTACCGTTTACCGGACGGCACATTTGGCGAGCAGGGGAACCTCGAATACCGTGTCGGCGTCGAACATCAGTTGACGATCAATGACGTGGACCTGACCGTGAACGTGTCGGGGCCCTCGCAACCGAGACCGCAGGAAGGGGACTGGTCAGTGAACGGCGACTTCGCCTCCACGCGATTCCCGGTTGCCCGTCCGACCACCCTCGCCCTCGGCATCGGTGACCGATGATCAGACGTTTCCTCGTCACCCTCGCGGTGACCACCGCGCTGGCTGCCTCCGTGACGCCGGCTGAAGCGGCCGTGAAGCCCGTCACACCGCCGCCCAAGGCCAAGTGGACCAAAGTCGATCAGTCCCTGTTCGGCATGCACGTGGCCTCGCTCAGCGCCGGCACGAAGTTCCCCGGCCGGCTCGGCGGAGTCCGGTTGTGGGACAGCGGCGTGCGCTGGGACCAGATCGAGACGTCCCGCGGCGAGTTCGACTGGGAGCGGCTCGACACCGCGGTCGCCACCGCGGAACAGTCCGGTGCCCGCGAGATCAGCTACATCCTGGGTTCCACCCCGGAGTGGGCGGCGAAGTACGTCCGGCCCGACAAGTACTACTACGGCGGCGGCACCGCGTCGGAGCCCAAGAAGCTGAAGTACTGGCGGGAGTGGGTCCGCGAGGTCGCCACCCGCTACAAGGGACGTATCACCAGCTACCAGATCTGGAACGAGGCGAACCTGGCGTCCTTCTACGCCCCGGAGCGCCCCAAGAGCTGGAAGCGGATGGCGCTGCTGACGGACATCGCAGCGCAGGAGATCCGCCACATCGACCGCAAGGCGAAGGTCGTCAGCGCCTCCAGCACCGTGATCCAGGCCAGGAAGTTCACGACCGAGAGTTTCTTCTACCGCTACCTGCGTTCCATCCGCAACCGGGGCGTCAAACTCGACGTGATCGCTGTGCACCTGTATCCGTGGACCAGCAAGGGGCCGGGTGGAGGTACCCCCACCGAGCGGCTGAAGGGCCTGACCCTGGCTCGCGAGGTGACTTCCCGGCTCGGCCTGTCCAAGGTGCCGATGTGGGACACAGAGGTCAACTACGGCAACCAGCGTGACAACGGCCACCCGACCGAGGTGTTCAAACCCAAGGTGGGCGCGGCCTATCTGGCCCGTACCTACGTTGACAGCCTGCGTTACGACGTCACAAAGGTCTTCTGGTACTCGTGGGAGTCGCACGTCATGGGCATCAGCACCACCGATGAGATCAGCGGTGATCCGATCGCCCCGGGCCGGGCCTACTTCACCGTCCAGGACTGGCTGGACGGCGCCAAGTGGGGGACCTGCTCGGACCAGCGGGTCACCGTGTGCTCCTTGAACCGCAAGGGCGAGCGTCAGTACCTGCTGTACGCACGGCTCGGCACCACGCGCACGGTCAGACTGCCGAAGAAGCACTTCGACGTCCGCGAGGTGTGCTACCTCGACGGCACCTGCGAACGCATCAAGAAGCGCACCGTCCGTGTCAAGCAAGCACCTGTCCTGCTCGTTCCGTAGTCTCCGATTGGGAGGAACCATGATCCGTTGGGCTGCCGTGGTGGCGGCCGGACTCGTCGCTGTACCGACAGTGGCGCAGGCCAGGTCCGTAGAACCCGAAGCGTTCGGCATGCATGTCGCGTCGCTGGGTTCCGGGGTCAAGCCGGGCCAGTCGGTCAGCGCCGTGCGGCTGTGGGACTCGGGGGTGCGCTGGGACCAGATCGAGACGAAGAAGGGCAAGTACAAGTGGGCCGCCCTGGACCGGGCCGTCTCCACCGCCCAGGCCAGTGGCGCCCGGGAGATCCTCTACGTCCTGGGCTCGACGCCGTCGTGGGCCGCGAGCAAGTTCTCCAGTGCGGACCTGTACGGACCGGGCACGGCGTCCTACCCCAAGAAGAGCAAGTACTACCTGAGGTACGCGAAGGCCGTGGCCCAGCGCTACAAGGGCCGGATCACCGCCTACCAGATCTGGAACGAGGCGAACACCCGCAGCTTCTACAACGGCGGCAAGTACAACGGCTGGATCAAACTCGCGAAGCTCACCAAACAGGCGTCCAAGACCATCCGCGGGGTGGACAAACAAGCGGACATCGTTGCCGCATCGAGCACTGTGATCCCCACGGCCAAGTTCCAGACCGAGAGTTTCTTCTACCGCTATCTGCGCGAACTCAAGAAGCGCAAAGCCAAGTTCGATGCTGTCAGCGTGCACTTGTACCCGGTGAACCCTAAGCAGGGACCGGACGCCCGGGTGGCCAGCATCGGTGCCGTGCGGCAGGTGATGCGCCGGGTCGGTCTCAACAAGCCGCTGTGGGACACCGAAGTGAACTACGGCGACCGGCGCAATGCCGCAGCGCAGGTGGTCCCCAAGCCCAAGAAGGCTGCCACATATGTCGCGCGCACCTATCTGGACTCGGCACGGTACGGAATCGACCGGACCTTCTGGTACGGCTGGGACATCGACGTGCTGGGCATCTCCCTGACCAACTCCGATGGGTCGCCCACCCGCGCCGGAACGGCTTTCACCAACGTGCGTGACTGGATGACTGCCGGGTCCTGGAAGGGTTGCACGACCAAGGCCAAGGTAACCACGTGCAAGGTCGGCACGAGCCGGATCATGTTCGCGTCGAAGAGCAAGAGCGTCAAGCGGCCGTCCGGGGTGACCACCGTGTGCAAGTTGACGGGCAGTTGCAGCCCGGCCGCTACGCGTATCAAGGTCACGTCGGCGCCGATCCGCCTGGCCTGACTCCAGCCGCAAGCCCACGAGGTTAGAGGTTGTGCACGAGGTTAGAGAAACCACGCGTGCGTTCTCTAACCTCGTTGCCAACCTCTAACCTCGTGACCTGGGGGGATTGGGATCGACTACAACAGGGAGTGAAGACGTGACGGGTCGACGGGTCGCCCTGCTCGGCACTCGCGGCATCCCGGCTCAGCACGGAGGTTTCGAGACCGCCGTCCAGCACATCGCGCCGGGTCTGGCCCGGCGTGGATGGGATGTCACCGTCTATTGCCGCAACCGCGGTCAGAAGTTGCGCGAGTACGAGGGCACCCGCCTCGTCAACCTCCCTGCACTGCGCCTGAAAGCCGCGGAGACCCTCAGCCACACCGCGCTGTCCACCATGCACGCGATGTTCGGTCACCTCGATGCCGCGATCGTCTTCAACAGCGGCAACGCGCCGTTCGTGTCGCCGCTGCGCCTACGCGGCATCCCGGTGGCCGTCCACATCGACGGCCTGGAGGCCGAGCGCGGGAAGTGGGAGGGCTTCGGCGCCAAGTACTACGCCTGGGCCGAACGGACCTCGGTGAAGCACGCCGACGCGATCATCGCCGACGCCCGAGCGATCGGCGACTACGTGCGCACTCGCTACGGCCGGCGGAGTGTGTTCCTCCCCTATGGAGCGCCCTTGGTGAACCCACCCGCACACCGCCTCCCGGAACTCAACCTCACGGCCGGCGAATACCATCTGAGCGTCGCGCGGTTCGAACCGGAGAACCACGTGCTGGAGATCGTGCGCGGGTACCGGCGCAGTGCCGCAACGCTGCCGCTCGTGGTGGTCGGTGCCGCAAGCTACTCGCACGAGTACGCCGAGACGGTTGCACAAGCCGCCACCGGCGACGACCGGATCCGACTGCTCGGATCCGTGTGGGACCAGGACCTCCTGGACCAGTTGTACGTGGGAGCCCGCAGCGTCCTGCACGGCCATTCCGTGGGTGGAACGAACCCGTCGTTGCTGCGGGCGATGGGTGCCGGCGCCCGGATCACGGCCTTCGACTGCGTCTTCAACCGCGAGGTGACCGCGGGTCACGCCTTGTGGTTCCTCGATGAGAAAGGGGTGGCGGCGGCGGTGGAACACGACGAGTCCGAACCCGATGACCGCGGAGCGACTGTGCGCAGGCGCGCGGAGACGTCGTACCGATGGGACGACGTGATCGACGGGTATGCGCAGTTGTGCGAACAGCTGGTGGACCGGTGATCGGGGTGGCCGCGGCAGTGGGGGCGCTCGTGATCTCAGGGGTTGCACCGGGCCTGCCGATCCCGCCCCAGGCGTTCGGCCAGCACGTCGGCGGGATCGCTGCCGCGGCACCGACCGACGTGCAACTGGCCTCGGTTCGTCTGTGGGACACCGGGACGCGCTGGGATGAGGTGGAACCCGCACCCGACCAATACTCCTGGGATGCTTTGGACGCAGCAGTGGACAACGCGCAGGCGGCGGGCGCCACCGACATCCTCTACGTCATGGGTTCGACGCCGCAGTGGGCCGCACGGGACCCGCAGATGCCCGGGCTGTACGGTCCCGGCACGACGTCCCTGCCGCGCGACATCGAGGACTACGTCGACTTCGCGCGCACCGTTGCGCAGCGTTACAAGGGCCGCATCAGCGGCTATCAGATCTGGAACGAGGCGAACACCCGCAGTTTCTACGAAGGGGACTGGACGGCATTGGCCAAACTGACTCGGCGAGCCGGTGACGCCATCAAACTGGCCGACCCGTCCGCGCAGGTGGTGGCGGCGTCCAGCACGGTGATCCCCGGAAAGTTGTTCCAGACCGAGAGCTTCTTCGTGCGCTATGCCCGCGCCCTGCACGACGCCGGCGACCCGGTCGACGCCATGGCGGTGCACCTGTATCCCGTCGACACCAGCAAGGGCCCGGATGCGCGCGTGGCCAGCATCCGAGCGGCGCAACGGGTCCTCAACAAGGTCGGCATCGACAAGCCGCTGTGGGACACCGAGGTCAACTACGGTGACCGCCGTCCCGGCCTGCCCACAGTGATCCCGGATCCGACCACCGCGGCGACCTACGTGGCCCGCACCTACCTCGATGCGGCGACTCTGGGGGTGGCCCGCACGTACTGGTACGGCTGGGATCTCGCCGTCCTGGGAATCGACATGACCGACAGCAGCGGGATCGCCCCGGGCGGACGGGCCTTCCTGACCGTGCGGGATTGGCTCACGGGCGCCCGGCCGGCGGGTTGTCGCAATGACGACGGCGTGCGGCGGTGCCATTTCACGGCCGCGGACGGCGCACCGTTCACCGTGGTATGGGCGCAAGGCGACGATGTCGTGCTCGATACCGCGCAACTCCAGGTGTGCCGGGTCGACGGTTCGTGCGGACAGGGTTCGGCGGACATGTCCGTCACGGGCGAGCCCGTGCTGTTGCGCTAGCCGCTGTCGGAGTCTGTTGAGGCAGACGCCCCTCCATCCTCTGGCCACCAACGGAAGCCCAGACCCCCTGTTGGCCACCAGATGGAGGATTCGTGACCGATTTGTCCGAAAACTGCTGTGAAACCCCTCCATCTCAGGGCCGACACGAATGCCGGTGGCCAGCAGATGGAGGCGCCGCGGTTCAGCGTCGATGACCTTCCGCGACGTGCGCATCCACCGACGCGCGGTTCCCGAAACTCGGCATGGGCACGCCAGATAGACTCGAGCCCCGCACTCGCTGAAGGGAGCCGGTCTTGGCGCTGCAGACGGAGTCCTCCCCCACGGCGGGACTCATCGCGTCCATGCGTCCTCGGCAATGGATCAAGAACTTGCTGGTCATCGCGGTGCCGCTGGCATCCGGGGAATTGCTCAGTCTGCCGGTCATAGCCAAGACCCTCCTGGCGTTCGTGAGCATGTGTGCCGCCTCAGCAGCGGTGTATCTGGCCAACGACCTCCTCGACCGGCCCGCCGACCGCCTGCATCCCGTCAAGCGGGACCGGCCGATAGCCGCCGGCGTAGTGTCTGTGCAGTTGGCCGCGGGCACCGCCATCGCGCTGACAGTTCTGGCCCTTGCCCTGCCGGCCGTGTTCGGCAGCCCACAGTTGAGTGGGCTGGTCCTGTCCTACCTGCTGCTGCAGGTCGTCTACGTGTTGTGGGCCAAGCATCAGGCGGTTCTCGATCTCGCCTGCGTCGCTGCCGGTTTCGTCCTGCGAGCCGTTGCAGGCGGTGTGGCGGTCGGGATCCCCACCAGCACCTGGTTCCTCACCGTGACGGCCGCATCCGCGATGTTCGTGGTCGCCGGCAAGCGCTACAGCGAATTGGTGACCCAAGGAGTATCGGGAACCCGCGCGGGCCTGTCGGGCTACTCCGAGGGTTACCTGCGCTTTGTGTGGGGCGTGTCAGTCGGGATCGCGGTGGTCTACTACGGGCTGTGGGCGGCGGAACTCGGCGACGGTGGCAGCGCCATGTGGGCCAGACTCTCCGTCATTCCGTTCGTCCTGCTTCTGCTCAGATACGCTCGCGACGTCGACTCCGGCACAGCCGAGGCCCCTGAGGACCTGGTCTGGGGCGACCATGTCCTGCAGGGACTGGCACTGATATGGGGGATCATGTTCGTCTTGCAGGTCTTCGGATGACACTGCTGACCGGATGGGGCCGCACCAGCCCGAGTGAGGCCCGCGTCGTCGAGCCCACGACCAGGGAGGAACTTCGGCGCTTGGTGACCTCGACGCCCAAAGCGATCGCCAGGGGGACGGGTAGGTCATACGGTGATCCCGCGCAGAGCGCCGGCGCAACCGTGATCAGCGGGCTGAGCCTGCACGCACTGGGCAGCCCCGGCGAAGTCATGAGGCTTGGTGGTGGCGTCAGCATCGATGAGCTGCTCAAGGTGAGCGTTCCCGCAGGATGGTTCGTGCCGGTGACTCCCGGCACCCGCTTCGTGACCATGGCCGGTGCTTTCGCAGCAGATATCCACGGGAAGAATCACCACCGCGACGGGACGTTCTCGCAGCACGTGGACGAGATCGCGATGATGCTCGCTGACGGCTCAGAAGTGACCGCCAAGCGCGACGACCCGGTCTTTGCCGCCACCGCCGGGGGCATGGGACTGACCGGCATCATCACCTCCTTGCAGATGCGTATGAGGCGCATCGAAACCTCGCGGATCGTGGTGGACACGACCCGCACGAACGATCTCGACAGCCTCCTGGACGCCATGCTTGCCGCGGACAGGCACGCCACGTACTCGGTGGCATGGGTCGACACGCTGGCGCGTGGCAAGCACCTCGGCCGGGCGGTGCTGACGACGGGTGAACACGCCCGGCGGGACGACCTGCCCACCCGCATGCGAGCGAACCCCCTGTCTTACGAACCCCGTCAATTGCTGCGCACCCCTGCCTGGATGCCGAACTGGGCCCTGGGCCAGTTCAGCGTCTCCGCGTTCAACGAAGTGTGGTTCCGCAAGGCGCCGAAACAGCGACAGGGCGAGATCCAGAGCATCCCGGCCTTCTTCCATCCGTTGGACGGCGTGCGGGACTGGAATCGCATCTACGGCAACCGCGGATTCCTGCAGTATCAGTTCGTCGTGGCGGACACCGAAGTCGTGCGTCATGCTCTCGAGAAGGTGTCGGCCGCTGGCTGCCCCGTCTTCCTCGCAGTCCTGAAGCGCTTCGGCCCGGCGAACTCCTCCCCGCTGTCCTTTCCCATGAGCGGATGGACCTTGACACTGGACATCCCCACGAGCGTGCCCGGACTCAGTCACCTGCTGGATGAACTCGATGACGAGGTGGTGCAGGCAGGTGGCCGCGTCTACCTGGCCAAGGACTCCCGGATGGACCCACTGCATCTGCCGACCATGTACCCGCGGCTCGAGGAATTCCGGCAGGTGCGGCAGCGACTCGATCCCCACCGGCGCTGGCGCAGCGACTTGTCTGAGAGGCTCGGATTGTGATCGATTCCTTGGGCCAACCCCAGTCCCTCCTGCTCGTCGGTGGCACTTCGGAGATCGGACTGGCGATCGCGCGGGCACTGAGCCCACGGTTGCGGCTCCTGGTCCTGGCCGGGCGTGACCGGGCGGCGCTGTCGGCCGCAGCCCAGTCGTTCTCGCAGGTGCCCGACGTGCGGATCGTCGATCTGGATCTGCTGGCGCCCCACACGTACCCGGAGGCGGTCGAGGCCTCCTTCACAACGGACATCGATGTGGCGGTGCTCGCCGCCGGTGTCCTGCCAAAGGCAGGAGACGATCCCGCGCAGACGGCGCAGATCAACTACGTGGGGCAGATGGCGATGGGGGAGAAGATCGTCGACCGGATGCGTGCCCAGGGTCACGGAGTCCTGGTCGTCCTGTCATCCGTGGCGGCCGAACGACCCCGTGCGGACAACTACCTGTACGGATCCACCAAAGCCGGGCTGGACGCATGGGCCAACGGCATCGCGGATTCACTCGTCGGATCCGGCGTGCGGGTGCTGGTCGTGCGTCCCGGCAAGGTGAGGACCCGGATGAGCGTCGACTCGCCCGATGCGCCCATGACGTGTGAGCCCCAGGACGTGGCCGATGCTGTCGCCAAGCACCTCGTATCCGGCCCGACCACGATCTGGGTGCCCAGGCAGTTGCAGTTCCTGATGAGCGGACTGCGCCACCTGCCTCGACCGGTGTTCCGCAAGATCGCAGCATCCCGCGACAAATGAGCCTTGATCCCACCAGGCGCTACGCGTGGGCCACGGGAAGCAACGGGATCGCCTCCGACAGGCTCATGCCCTGCGGGGGCCCGGCCTGATTCAGTGGCCACGCGATCTCCAGGTCCGGATCCCGGGGGTTGATCGGCGGGTTCGATTCCGTCTCGTTGTGCAGCGACAGCAGCGACGCCCCCGCCGTGATGGTCTGGAAGCCCCACCCGATGCCCGGCGGAACGACCATCGTCACCTGGCTCTTCGTATCCAGATCCTCCGGAATCCAGCGACCGAAGGTGGGGGATCCGACACGCAGGTCCACGACGACGAACGCGATGCGTCCGTACACGCACGTCACCACGTGCGTACCGGCTCCGAAGTACAGGCCGTCGATGACCCCGACCAGAGTGCGCTGATTCGTGCCCCGGCTCGGTGTCCAGTCCTCGGGCAGATGCGCCGCGAGTGCGTCGGAGCGGTACCAGTCGAAATGTTGCGCAGCCTTCCTGCGCGGGGTCGCGCGAACCACCCCGGCGATCGCGAGCGTTTCGACATTCATCGGAGCACAGTAGCGCAGATTCAGTCGACGACGACCGTCCAGCCGTCGGGCGCTATGGGCAGGTAGCACGGCGGCGGAGATCGCCCGTCCAGACAGACCTCGAAGGCGCGCAGGTCGTCGCGGCCGACCGCGGGTGAAGCGACCTTGATGTAAGCGTCGGCCACCAATGAGAACGAGCAGGCGAGCAGGCCCAGCATCGCGACGCTGCGAGTGCCTACGGTGCCGCCCATGCCACGCACCAGAACGAGCAGCCCGGCCGCCAGTGCCATCCCGAAGTACCGCCAGTAGGCCGACGGATCGAGCACCCAGTCGGCGGTACTGACGCCTGTCGGCGAGACGACCCCCAGGACCAGCCAGACCCCGGCCGCGCCCAGCCAGATCGCCGATGGCCCCTTCCTGTCGACCCAGGCCAGATATCCGAGCAGCCCGACCATGAGGATGCTGGGGAGCAGCAAGATGTTGAGCAGGCCATGTGGCCAGAAGACCTCCATCAGGTGGTGTCCCACGGTGAGTCCACCGCCGACCCGCTTGAGCAGTGCGGCGGGAACCAGCATGAGTTGCTGCACCAAATCCTCAGACGGCCGTCGGTCCTGAGTGGCCCAGACGATCACATTGACCGTCGCGCCCATCGCGACCAGCGAAGACCGGAGCCAGACGTAGCCCGTACGCATGCGCCACAGAGCCCAGATCGCAACCGGGAGCAGGATGACGCCGAGCAGTCCGGTGACGGAGGCGAGCGCCACCCAGGCCAACTCGACGCACCTGCCCCACAGGGTCACGGGAGGGGCAAGGACCAGGACCACGAGCAGGCTGCTCCCGATCCACACGTGAAGGTTGGCGAGGTTCCCCTGGATCTCGGTGGCGGTCGGCACCATCACCAGCAGTCCGAAAGCGAGCACCCGACGGGGGAAGGGGCCGAGCACGGTCCCGGCGCGGGCCTGGAGCACCACCGCGAGACTCAACACCGCGACACCGCAGGCAGCCGTGTAGATGGCCACGGGCATGATGCTGACCGGCAACCCGGTGAGTGCGGCCGTCAGTAGGCGCTGGACGGCCCACGATTGCGCCGCATACGGCGTGACGAGGTCATGTCCCGGACTCAGTGCCTGGGCCCAGAAGATAGTCCCGTCCTCGCCCCAGATGGTCGGGGACACCAGCGCCCCCGGACGCCGCAGGACCATCACCACGAAACCGCCGGACACGGTCGCAGCGCTCAACAACAGCCGTTGACGTGCGGGAAGGTCCCCTGGCACGCTCACTGCCTCATCGTATGGAGCCGCAGTCAGCCTCGTGGTGACGCTGCGTGCAGTTCCCTCAGCAGGACATCACAAATGGGTTACGAACGGCACCCGAATTCGACTCCGCAACCAGCACAATGCCACCCTTCCGTAGGACGCCTTTGCCGGCCCTGGAGGTTCTCATGGCGCTGCAGCCCCTTGATGGGTCTGTCTCGCGCTCTGTCATGCCCGAAGCCCTCGCACGGTTCGAGCATCAGAAGGTGGATTCCTCGACTGACCCTTTGCGCTCCCTCACGTACGTGGCACTTGCGATCGACGTTACCCTCATGGCTGCCGCCACATTGGTAGGACTCGTGCTTCGGGGGACAGGGCAGTACGATCCGCTGGCCGCCGGACTCATACTGGTGGCATGGGTGACCGCGCTGTCCCTGCGTGGTGCATACGTCAGTGGCCGGATCGGGATCGGTTCCGAGGAATTCAAGAACGTCATCAGCGCCACGGTCGGCACGTTCGCCCTGTTCGCGTCGGTGGGCTTCATCCTCGAGATCACCGACGGGCGCAAGTTCCTCATCGGCACGTTCGCCGCCGGGCTGATCCTGCTGCCGCTGGGTCGGCGGCTCATGCGGGTGTGGGTCTTCCAGCGCCGTCGCGCGGGCCACCTCATGCAACGCACTCTGGTGATCGGCGCCGGGCCCGTGGTACCTGAGTTGGAGCGGCGGCTCATGCGGGATCCGCGGGCGGGCTTCGAGGTCGTGCTGTCTCTGAACGGCCCTCGTGACGATGGCAGCGACATCGACTTCTGGTTGGACCGGGTGGAAAGGGCCATCCGTGACCACCAGGTGGACGCAGTCGCCATCACACACACCCCCACCGTCACGTCCGAGGTGATCCGTAGGCTGTCCTGGCGGTTGGAAGGTCCCAGCGTCGACCTCCTGGTGGCTCCCACCCTCGGCGACGTGACCGGGCCCCGGCTCAATGTGCGCCCGGCAGCCGGCCTGCCGCTACTGCACTTGGAGGAGCCTCGCCTCACCGGGCCGCAAGCACTCCTCAAGCGCGGAACCGACATCTTCGTGGCCAGTGTGGGTCTGCTGCTCATCTCCCCCTTGCTCGTCCTGATCGCGATTGCAGTACGCCTCACCAGCCACGGGCCGGCACTGTTCGTGCAGAAGCGCGTGGGAAAGGCCGGTGCAACCTACCGGCTGGTGAAGTTCCGCACCATGTACGAAGGCTCCGAGCACATTCGTGAGGAGGCTCTGGGGAGTCTGGAGGCCGATCCGCAGGCCTATCGCAACGACCCACGGATCACCCCGCTCGGGAAGTTCCTGCGCCGTTGGTCACTCGATGAGTTGCCACAGCTCTGGAACGTCCTCACAGGGTCTATGAGCCTGGTCGGACCTCGGCCCATGCTGATCGACGAACTCGCACTGCTCGGGACCGCAGACCACCGACGCCACCTGACCAAGCCCGGCATGACCGGCCTGTGGCAGGTCGCGGGCCGCAAGGAAGTTGCCTGGAACGAGCGGATGCAGATGGACCTGCGGTACGTCGAGAACTGGTCGCCGGCTCTGGACGCGGTCATTCTGGTCAAGACCGTCAAAGCGGTTGCCACCGGTCGCGGAGCACACTGACCCTTCTCGGCCCTTAGTCGGCTGGTGGCTCCTGGGATGCTTCCGTCAGCACCTCCACCCTCTGAACGAGCAGGACATGTTCCTCAGCCAGCCGCGAAAGGTTGCGTTCCAGCCGGCTCACCTCGAAGCTCAGTTGGACGCTCACGGCCAGAAGCAGGCCCACTGACACCAGGAACAGCAGATTTGCCGGGACGGCAAAACCGAGCAGCGATGCGAGCCTGTCCAGCAACGGCGGGTAGATCGCGACCACCAGGGCGGCGCCGGCCACCAGCAGCCACAGGACGGCGAACTTCTCCCGCAGGATCCCGCGGCGCAGGAGTTCCCCGATGAAAAGCGTCAGGCACACGGCTCCGATCAGCCCGAGCCAGTGAGTACTCATGGAGCCATCATCGGTTCTGCGCAGTCCCACGCGTCACCGCCACGCTCAAGGCGAGCAGAGCGCGTCCTAGGAACAACGAAGAACGGATCACCCCGTGACTGGGCCGACCGCCTTGCCTCGGATGCATCACCGCCGGTACTTGGACGATACGCAGACCTGCTCGCGCCGAGAGCACAAGCGACTCGACAGTGTCACCCAGATACTCGGAAGGATAGTGCTGGGCGAACAGTTCGATCGCCTCGCGGTCGGCAGCCCGGAAACCTGACGTGACATCGTCGAGTTGGGTCCCCGTGACCCGGCTCAGCAACGCGGCCAGCACCCGCATGACCACGCGCCGCGACCAGCCGACCCACTGCCGGGACCGCGCGTCAACGAAACGGGATCCCACTGCGACCGAGGCCCCGTCGAGCGCGGCCAGCAGGTCCCGGATCGAACCTGGGTCGTGCTGGCCGTCGGCGTCCACTTGGACCAGCGATTCATAACCGTTGTTGAAGGCGTAGAGGAACGCGACTCGCATTGCCCCGCCTACGCCGACGTTGAAAGGCATCTGCAGAGTGACCGCACCGGCGTTCCGCGCGACTTCCGCGGTGGTATCGCTAGAACCGTCGTCGATAACCAGCAGCACCGCTTCGGGCACGGCCCGGCGGATCCCACCGAGTACGTCGGCCAGCGTTTCGGACTCGTTGAGAGCCGGCACGGCCACGACCACCGACGTCGTGCTGTCTACGCCCACCTCTGGATTATGTCGCGTCCTTCTGGATTCCGGAGCCGCGTTCAAACCCCCTGAGCGTCACCGCGATTCGGGACCGGGTGGACGCGAATGTGACGAAGTTGCTCACCGGGCTCCCGTCGTGTAACGAAGGTGTGCGGTTCGAGCGGTCGGCACCACGCACCTTCGTTACAACCCAGGCTTGGACCCCCACAACTTCGTCACACAAGGTTCTCGCTGGTGTCACGCGAACATCGAGGCTCCGCCGCTGGCGTCACGGTTTCGCGAGATAGTCCAGGAACGGTTGGTTGGGACCGCCACGGTTGAGGCTCGCCAGTCGGCTCAAGGCCAACCGATCCGTGGTCTCCAGGACGACGAGCTGTTGGGGTCCCGCCGGTGAGACATTCGGCATGGCGTCCCAGAGGACCAGCGCCCCGGACGGGAACAACGACGCAACCGAGGGCTCGAGGCCGCTGGCATACACGAACGAGTCGTAGACCATCAGAAGGCTGGGGGACTCCGGCAGCGGCTGCGGTGAGGTGAAGGTGCGGATGGGCCACGGGGTACCGTTGGCAACCTCCTCGAATTGTGGCTGCTGCGCCGCTTCGACCCCCCAACCGAGCGTCTTCTCCAGTCTGGGGATGCCGAGCAGGCGATACAGATCCCCCTGGTGGTCGTAGTAGTCACCGGCGACGAACCGCCCCTTGGTGCTGGCCCCGATCTCGGCTGCCAGCAGATCGGACAGCGCTTGCCCGCCACGGGGGGTCCAGTGGGTGTCGCCGTGCCAATACCCCTCGCCGTCCGCGACCCGCTCCACGTCGGCGGGATCGATCAGCCGGATCGGCGAACCTGGCTCGTTAGCAAGGTCTCGCAGCACGGCCTGTGACCAGCGCTGGCACTTCAACAACGCCGAGGCGGCCGCACCCGTCGGCGGGTGCGCGGCCGACTTGCTGGGCACGACGACGAACAGGACCTGCCTGCCGCCCTGTTGCGCGGCCTTCACCAGCGTCCGGGCGGAGTCGCGTGCCCAGGTCGCGTACTCCGGCTCCAGGCAGGGCTCGGTGAACTCCCCGGCGTAGTAGAGCTGGTCCCCCGCGGCCACGACGTCGGCCGACGGTGAGCGCCCGGTCAGGCTCAGCACCGCAGTGTTCACCACCTCTACGACGCTGGGCTTGGCCCGCAATCGGTCGCTGAAGGCCGCCGTCGCGTCCTGGAACGTGGTCACATCGGCTGCCGCGGCAAGGCTGAATGACGGGAACTGCGCCTGCGGCCGGTTCTGTCGCTGTGCGTTCGTACCGGAGGCGGGCCCGACGAACCACAGCAGGACCAGAAGCGCCACGAAGGCGAGAACGGCCACCGTGCCGCCCTTCGCCAGTCGATTCGGCTCGTTCACGGTCACCTCAGAACTGGAAGTAGAGGAATGGGCTGAAGGACCCCCACAGGGCCATGATGACACCGACGATGAGCGCTGCAGTCCCGATGGCGACGGTCACCCGCACGTTGATCTGCTGGGTGTCACCTCGCTGGATGATCCGGTCGAAGATGCGCCGGGGTCCGGCATCCGGGAGGAAGAAGATCAAGACGCCGACGGCGAGGGCAGCAAGTGTCAGAGGGGTGAGGGCGACCAGCAACGCAGGCCCGGGCCACGACCACTGGCCCACCACCATGGCCTTCCACAATTCGACCGTCTGCGTCATCGTCGGGGAGCGGAACGGCACCCAGGTCACGATGATGAACAAGGCCATGAGTGCGCGGCGCAAAGCCACGAAGCCGGTCACCGACCGCAGGCCCGTCAAACGCTCCACCATCAGCGCGCTGGACCACAGCCCGCCCCAGACCAGATACGGCCAAGTCGCACCGTGCCACAGCGAGGTGAGCCCGAATGTGACCAGCAGCGCGGCGTACTCCCGGAAGGGGCCATGCCGGTTCCCGCCGAGGGGGATGTAGACATAGTCGCGGAACCACCGCGAGAGGGTCATGTGCCAGCGCCGCCAGAACTCCGTGGCTGAGACGCTGCGGTACGGACCGGCGAAGTTCTCCGGGAAGTGGAAGTTGAACACGCGCGCCAGACCGATGGCCATGTCCGAGTAGCCGGAGAAGTCGAAGTAGATCTGCACTGTGAAGGCGAACGCCCCGATCCAGGCCTCGGCGGCCGTCTTGGTGCCACCGCTGTCGAAGACGACCGCAGCCACGGCACCGCACTGGTCGGCGATCGCCACCTTCTTGAACAGGCCCCAGCCGAATCGGGACAACCCATAGACCACGTCCTGGGTGCGGGGGCGCAGGCGGGACTTGATCTCCTCGCGGATCTCGCCGTACCGGACGATCGGGCCGGCGATCTGATGCGGGAACAGGAACAGGTACAGCAGGTAATGGTCCAGGCGGGTCTCGCGCGGTTGGTCACCGCGCCGCACATCCATGACATAGGACAGCCCGTGAAACGTGAAGAACGAGATCCCCAGGGGCAGACTCACTTGGGCGAACACCGAGTCGATCGAGGCGACCTGGGCGATCACTGGCACATACTTCACCAGCACCAACGGCGATACGACCAGGACGATCGACACGAAGTACAGCACCCGTCCCGACCAGCCACGGCGCTCGGCCAGGAAGAGCGCGAGGAACCAACTCGCCAACGACACGAACGTGATGTAGACGATGTCGCTGCCTGCGCCCCACAAGTAGAAGGCAACCGACAGGACCAGCAGCGCGACGTTCTGCCATACGCGCCGCAGTGGGTACACCACCAGCAGGACGATCGGCAGGAAGACGAACAGGAATGTCGTCGAACTGAAGACCACGCCGCCCCATCCGGTTCTCCTGAGGACCCTGTCTGCCTCGGCCAGCCTAGGTGATCGCCGCTCCTGCCCCTCAGAGCGGGCGCCCCGGCCTGAACCCCTGGCGCCGGATGACTGCGCCCTCGAAGGGCCGATCGCGCGGCCGGTATCGTGGCTGCGATGAGTGGATCGCTGCGGCGGGCGGTACTGGCGGCGGTCGCCGCTCTCGCGCTTCTGGTCCTCACAGCCGCCTTCGTCCCGGTCACCCTGACCGCGCGGGGAGGCGCACCTGAGTCGGACCTTTGGCAGAGCAGCGGTGAGGCGCATGCGACGTCCATCGAGGTGGCCGCGGACGCGCAGCGCCCGGCACACGTGTCGGTCGACCTCGATTGGCCGCAGCGCTTCGATGCTGGTCTCATCACCTCGGGACAGCAGCCCGCCGAGGACGCGACGCTGACCGTCGAGCGTGGTGAACCCCTGGAACTTGAGGGTGTGCTCGGGGACGTCACGATCACTGCTCTCCCGGACAGTGGACCGGCCACCGCGCGGCGCGACGCCGCCGCGCCCGTCTCTCTGAGCCCCGGTTCCGCGGTCGTCCTGCCCAGCCCCGAGCAGCGCTACACTCGCACGACGGCCATGCTCTGGCGCAGTATTCCGGCGGGACTGCAGGACCCAAGTGGCGCCCACCTGACGGCGACGATCGGGACTCGGACGATCGATCTGGCGGGGCAGGACGTCGTCCCCCTGTCCGCCTCCGCGACACCAGCACTGCGGGTGGCGATCCTGGGTTGGTTGACGCTACTGGCCGCGGCGGGCATGCTGGCGCTGTTCTGGCTGCTCGGGCGGTCGCTGGACCCCTCAGCGGACGCCGGCGCGGGACGGGAAGCACTGCGGGCGGCGGCCGGCGCTGCGCTGCTGTTCGTCGTGCTGAACGGAGCCTCCTACTGGATCCCGGTGCGTTGGGCAGCACCGCTAGTGGCGGCGCTGGCGGTCGCCGCGATCGTGGTCCGCTGGGTCAGGGCCCGACCGCCGCTGGCTGACAGTGCCGGTGCCGGCGGCAGTCTGCTGCTGCTGGCGTCGATCCCCGGCGTCGTGCTCTTCTTCCCCGTGCTGCTGTGGGGCGCTTCCTACGTCGGCGAGTACAAAACAGACCTGTTCGAGTACTCCTCGCTGGCAAGTATCGTGCGCGATCACTCGTTGATATCCATGCAGAACCTGCCCGAGGCCCAGCAAGCCGGAGTCCTCACCAGCGGCGCAGGGTTCTCCTGGCGATCCATCGACAGTGTGTCCGCGGCGGGTGTGTCCGTGTTCGGGCCTTCCACGGTCGCCGCCTTCGGGCTGCTGGCGATCCTGCTCTATCTGATCTACGCGACATCCCTGCTCGGGCTGCGGGCACATCTCGGCGGCGGCAAGGTGGCCACCGCGGTCGTGGTGCTCACGTTGCTCGCTCCGCCCTTCACCGGGCTGCTGACCGAGGACTACCTCTCCCAGTACTACCTGTTGGCATTCGCACCCGCCTTGATCCTCGCCCTCACCGTGCTGCTGGAGAAGGCGCCGGAGATCTCTCGATCGGGGGGTTTCCTGGGCCTGGCCACCGCGGCCGTGCTCGCAGCGATGGGGGCGGTGTACCCGTACTTCCTCGCCGTGCTGATATTCGGTGTCCTGGTGGCCGCGCTGGCCGGGCGCGATCGGATCCGGTCGGCCCTGCGGGTCGGACCCGCGATCGCAGTGTTGACCCTGGTACTCCTGAACCTGGCCCTGCTCACGGTGGTCAACTTCAAACAGACCGAGGTCTTCCAGTCGGGACTCGACTCGATCGCCCGCAACGTGTTGCTCGCCGGCTACAGCCCGCTGCAACTGGTGATGCTGGGTGCCGGATTCCAGCCATACCAGTGGCGGGCGGCCGATCAGCCGGCGACCGCCGCGATGGGTTTCCCCGGCCGCGAGCTCTGGGCAGCCGCCGCCGACGCCGCGACGCCAGGCACCCTGACGGTGGCATTGCTGGCGCTACTGGTCGTGGTCACTGCCGTCGCCATCCGCTGGCGGGCCAGTGCGGGGTCGTTCGCGTTCCTCGCATCGCTGGCGACAATCGCCGTCTGGCTGGGTTTCTCGGCCTACCTTCTGGCCGGCGACAGCGTCTACGCGGCGTTCAAGGCCTTCTGGACCACCGCGTGCCTGCTCCCGCTGATCTTCGCCACCTCGCAGTGGCGCCCTCGGGTCCTGCCGGGCGTCTTGGCGCTGACCGCGATCTCCTCGCTGCTGTGGATGCGGGTCGACGTAGCAGACCGCGCCACCTGGCTGATCACACGGGACGGCAAAGAGGCGGCGCCGTCGCATGCATCGCTGCAACCCGAACTCGAGGAAGCCCGGGACGCCATCACGGGCGCCACGACTATGGCGATCGTGCGAGGCGACCAGCCCATCGCCGGCACCGACCGGGATCGGGTGGCATTCGCCCTGCTCACCACGATCGCCCGGGATGAGAACGTCGACTGCGTGAACTGCACCGGTGCTACCCTTGACCCGCAATCGGCCTGTGCCTCCGATGGTGGGGCCGCAGAGCAGACTCCGGAGGTCATCGTCGTGGTCGGGGGTTCCGGCGAACCGGAATTGTGCGGCCGCTCCCTGGTCTACGACGGAAGGACCATCGAGGTTTTCAAGTGAACCTGAACCGTTCGATCCCGATTCCTGCTGCCATGTGGGGCCTGGTGATCGCATCCGCCGCCGTCGCCACCTACCTCGTCGGCGTGTTCTCCGCTGCCCTCCTGGGTCTGATCGGCATCGACCAGGGCTTCAGCCGGATCCTGGTCTGGTCCTCGGGTGCGCCGCTCCTGCTCGGCTTGGGTCTGATCGCCCTCGACGCGATCATTCTGGCTCCCCGTCGGCGGGGTCGCCGGGAGATCTTCGACGAACCCGTGTCGGCACTCGAGATGACCGTCGTACTCACCGCCTACAACGACGAGGCCAGCATCGGGGAGGCGGTCGACGACTTCCTGGCGCATCCGCTGGCCAAGCGGGTGCTGGTGATCGACAACAACAGTTCGGATGCCACCGCCGAGGTGGCACGGGCGCACGGCGCCATCGTGCTTACCGAGATGAAGCCCGGCTACGGACAGTGCGTACACCGTGCGCTCTCGGAGGCCGCCGCATACACCGACACCGACCTCGTCGCCCTGTGCGAGGGAGACATGACGTTCCGCGCCAGCGACCTGGACAAACTGGCCGCGTATTCCGCCCATGCTCACATCGTCAACGGAACGCGGATCGTCGAGCAACTGCGCGCCCCCGAGACCCAACTGACCACCTTCATGTTCTATGGGAACTTCGCGGTCGGGAAGTTGCTGGAGTTCAAGCACCTCGGCCGCGGCACGATCTCCGACGTGGGTACCACCTTCAAGGTGTGTCGCAGCGATTTCCTGCGCGAGCATCTCGGGATCTTCGACCCGCGGGTGAACCTCGAGTTCAATGCTCATTTCCTCGACACCGTGATGCAGCACCAGTTCCGGCTCGTCGAGGTCCCGATCACGTTCTACCCGCGGGTGGGCGTGTCCAAGGGCGGCAACACCTCCAACTCCCGCGCGGCGAAGGTGGGTGTCCGCATGATGATGGGCATCCTGTTCGGGTGGCGCTGGCTCAAGGATCGGAGCGCATATGACCAAGCATGAGGACGCGGAGGCCTACTTCGCCACGCGCCTGACCTATGACAAGAAGCGCGACGTCCTCTGGCGCACGCTGACCAGGGAGTTCTTCTCCCACTACATCGATTCCGGTGACACGGTGGTCGAGCTCGGAGCCGGCTGGTGCGACTTCATCAACAACGTCGACGCGAAGCGGCGGATCGCCGTCGACCTGTGGCCCGGGATCACGCAACGGGTGGGACCCGGCGTCGAGGCGATCGTCGCGTCGGCGACGGACCTCTCGGAGATCGAAACGGACACGGTCAACGTGGTGTTCGCCTCGAATCTGCTCGAGCACCTCACCCACGAGCAGATCGACGAGGTGTTGGACCACGCCCGCCGGATCCTCGTGCCCGGTGGCCGACTGATCCTGGTGCAGCCGAACTACCGCTTGGCGGCCAAGAACTACTTCGATGACTTCACGCACGTCTCGGTGTGGTCGGACATCGGGATGTCGACGTTCCTGGAGTCGCGGGGATGGGAACTCGAGAAGGTGCAGGGCCGGTTCCTCCCGCTGACTGTCAAGTCGCGTCTGCCGGTGAGTTCGAAGTTGATCTCGGCATATCTGAAGTCGCCGGTCAAGCCCCTGGCCGGGCAGATGCTGCTCATCGCGAAGGCCTAGCACTTGCCGACGATCGACTTCCTGCTCCCCACGCCCTTACAGGGTTCGGGTGGCCATCGGACGATCGTGGCAAACGCCGAGGCGCTGGCTTCGGTGGGCCACCGGGTGCGGCTGCACGTGCAGGAGTCGCGCAGGATGCGCAATGTCGTGCGCAAGACCGTGGAATGGCATGGAGTACAGCAGTGCGAAACCAGCCTGGGCTGGCCCGCCTCGCTGCCGGACTCCGACGCGGTGGTGGCGACCACGTGGTTCACCGCCGGTCCGGTCGCGGCGATGCGAACCACCGCGCGCAGGCTGTATTTCGTGCAGGACTACGAGCCCCTGTTCTTCCCCGCGGGTGATCTCGCGGTGGTGGCCGGCGCCTCCTACGACCTGGGTCTGAAGACCCTCGTGATCGGACACTGGTTGCAGCACAAGCTGGCTGCCGATCACGCCGTCCGGGCCTGGTCGGTGCCGTTCACCGCCGACTTGTCGGTGTACGCGGTCTCAGAAGACCGGCGCAGACCCCGCATCGTGGCCATCTACCAGCCGGACAAACCGCGTCGCTGCTCTGAACTCGTCTGCGAAACGCTACGCAGACTCATGGACCGGAGCCCGGTGGAGGTGGTGACGGTCGGTAGCGAGAGGGGGCCGTCCCTAGGTGCTCGACACAGGCATCTCGGGCTCGTTTCCAAGTCGGCCCTGGCCAACCTCTACCGGACGTCATACGCGGGCCTGTGCCTGAGCGCATCCAATCCGAGCCGCGTGCCGTTTGAGATGATGGCCTGCGGCCTTCCAGTGGTCGAACTGGGTCTGGCCAACAACATCTACGACCTTCCCGGCGACGGTTGTCTGCTGGCCCGACCTGACCCGCAATCCCTGACCGAAGCCCTCGTGACCCTGGCCGAGGACGAGATCATGCGCTCAGACCTTTCTTCCGGCGGCGCCGAATACATGCGTGCCAGACCACAGGTCGCAGAAGCAGAGGCTTTCGTCCGCTTCATCGAGGGCCACATCGCAGGTGATATCCCTGCTGCGCGAGCAACCGGCCCGGTCTACACCGGCGATCCCATCGTCGTGGCGCCCACCGATGCGTGGTCACCGGCGGGACAGCGTTCGATCATCAGTCGGCTCACGCGTGACTGACTGCATCCGACTACGGGTTGTAGCGTCCACGCACGGCCCTCATCAGAATTCCCATCAGGTTCGAGTGCGCACCCGGTCCCTGGATCTTCGTGGGAGTCGGTTCCCGCTTCGGATAGCCGCGGAACACTGGAACCTCTGTCACTCTCATTCCGAGTCGAGCGGCCCGGATCGGGAGATAGGCAAGCAGTTCGTAGGTGTCGAAGACGTCTCGCAACGGCGCCACCCGCGGGTCCTGCAGCAGTCGGCGGGAATGGCCCCGAAATCCGTTCGTGGTGTCGGTGAACCAGTGGTGGGCGCCCAGGCTGGTCAACGGAGCGTGGATCAACCGGATCGCCAGGTACCGGTCTTTCGGTGTGTTCTGACTGCCGCCGCCAGTCAGGAACCGGGAGCCCTGGACGAAGTCGTAGCCATCGTCCAAGGCACTGGCGATGGTGGGGATCCCTTCGACGCCGTCTTTGCCGTTGCCGTCCATCGTGATGACTGCGGAGTAGCCGGAATGCAGGCAATGGTGGATGGCCATCCGCAACTGTGCCGAGAGTCTGCCAGGTCCAGTCTTGGTCAGTAGGGTTGTCACCCCCATACCCCGCAGGACTTCAGGATCGGTCGATCCATCAGTGCTGCCACCGTCGGCGATGATCACATCCACAGGGGGATCCAGATCGCGAATCCGGCCCAGTTGTTCTGTGATCCTGCCGTCCTCGTTGAGCACCGGGATGACCAGGGCCGTCCGGTTACGGTATGCGGTCAGTTCCGTCTTCAGGTAGTCGGGTACGCCCTCGACCCCCGTCACCGACTGCTGCGTCACATCTCGTCCCGATACGTGCTGACCAGCCACTCGGCAGCCCTCACGGCGGCCCCTTGCACGTCGGGCGCCACTTGGAGCATCTCGAGCACGACCCAGCCGGTGTATCCGGCCTCCCGCAACTGCCTGACCAACCGACGATGGTCCAACTCACCTGGAGGCATCTTCAACTGCGGGGCGCTCACGTGTACATGCCCGGGTGTCCTGACCTGCGCCATCTCAGCTGGATCCTCGCCAACCATCGCCAGGCACCCGGTGTCGATCTGTGGCTGCACCCACGGCGAACCGATCAGGTCGGCCAAGCGCACGGCATCCCTGTAGCCGGTCAAGTAGTCCGCCCCATAGGCGGGAGCGTTGGGCTCCAGGGTCAAGACCACGCCGTTGGCCTCGAGCACTGGCAGCAGCCCGGTGAGGAACTCCGCGGCAACTCCATCCGCCTCGGCGACGGACATGCGACCACGTGTGCGATTGCGCGGGGACCCGAACACGGCTACGTCGGCTCCCAGCGAGCCGGCCAGGCCGAGCACTCTCCGAAGGTGTTCGTGAAGTGCCGGCCACGTGGCAGAGTCCAGGAGTTGCAGTTCCGGGTGGCCGTAGAGAAGAGACTGAACCCCGGATACCGCCAAGCCTGACTCGTCGATGGACTGCTGCAGTCGACGGATCGCTGCGTCATCCACATCTGGCGCCTCCGGCCAAACGGCGGTGGGTGCGATTTCGACACCCTCGACACCGGCCGCCCGCAGGAGCGGGGCAATGTGCGGCAGGGGGACATCTCCCCAGGCGAGATTCGACACCGACAGGTTCACTGGACGGACGCCCTGCGCAAGTCGTCGATCTGCCTGAGGACCTGACGTGCGCTGAAGATATACCCGTCGCTGCCGCCGAAACGCTCGGCGTGCAGTGAACGCATGTCGTATGAGACGGCTGGCGAGGTCCCCCGGAGTTCCACTGCGAACAGTGCCGAGATTTGCTGAGCGCTGACCGGCTCACTGGTCACGTTCACTAAGGACAGACCGTGGCGCCAGGCCTGCTCCACCACGTCCCAGGTGCGGGTTGCATCGAAGAACTGGAAGCGTGACTCAGGGTTCATGGCTTGCCACTGATCACGCCGCCCGTGCAACAGGTCGTAGATCAGGTTCTTGCGCAGGTCCGGGCCGAAGAGACCGGGGAGGCGAAGGACAGTGCTGCCGGGGAATCGCGCCTGGAAGAACGTTTCGAACCACGCACGGTGGGCACCGTAGGCACCGGGAGCGTCGAAGTCCGGCGGATCACTCTCATCAACGTCCACGGCCGGTTGATAGACGTCGATCGTCGAGATCAGAACTGCTCTTGCCGGGCGCACAGTGGCGAGGACCTTCGCCAGCGCGGCCATGTTCGACCAGTCCGCCTGCGGGTCCTTGTTGGCCAGCCACTTGGCGGCCGGCAGACCGGCACAGACGAGCAAGTCCACGTGCCTGCCGGTGAGTTCGCCGACATCCGACCTGTGAACTGACAGATCAAATCGATGAGCACGCTGCAGATGCCCGCCGACGAAACCGGTCGAGCCCACGAGTGCATCCACGCCACTCACGGTAGCGAACGGCGTCGCTGGGGTCGCCCGAGCGTCCTGGAGTCCGCACAGGATCGCCCGGTCCGGGAGGCAGGACCTGGAGTTGTACAGTTCTGCGGTGGAGAAGCCTGCGAGTGGGTCCTCCGGCCACGGGTTCTGGGAGGTTGACGAATGAGTCCCACCCGAATCGTCATAGGTGGGGGACTTTTCGGCTGCTACGCCGCGCTGGTCCTGGGCGACCGTGGACATGATGTTGTGCTGGTCGAGCAGGACCCACGACTTCTGAGCCGGGCCTCCTACGTCAATCAGGCTCGCCTGCACACCGGTCTTCACTATCCCCGGAGCCTGCTGACCGCGAGCGAGGCTTTGTCCTACTACAGGGTCTTCCGTGAGCGATACGCCCCGGCGATCCGGGACTTCACACAGATCTACGCCGTCTCAGCCCACAACTCGAAGACGTCGGGAAGTGACTTCGCCGCTTTCATCCCTCGACTCGGTGTGGTAGCCGACGAGATCGACCCGCAGCGGTGGTTCCATCCGGGAATGATCGAACGCGCATTTCACGTCGAGGAGCCAAGTTTTGACGCTCGCGTACTGCGGCAGTTGATGACTGAGCAACTGCAGGCGCGGCCGAACATCGAGGTCCGACTCGAAACGACTGTCGTGTCGGGTCACGGGGTCGACGAGGGATTCCTGCTGCGGTTCGACGATGGGTCCGTGGTCGAAACCGAGGGCGTTGTGATCGCGGCATATTCGGGAACCAACGCGGTGCGAGAGGCATTGCGGCTGCAGCCCCTGCCTCTGATGTTCGAACTCGCTGAAGTGATTCTGGGCGACGTGGGGCCGGACCTGGCCAACCTCGGTTTCACGGTGATGGATGGACCGTTCTGGTCGCTGATGCCGTTCGGACACACCGAGTATGTATCCCTAACCAGCGTGGGACTCACACCGTTGCGTCGCTATGGCAACCAGCCGGTCTTCGACTGTCAACAGGGGCGCTCCGGGTGTTCCCCGCTGCGCCTGGCGGACTGCTCCACGTGTCCGGTGCGTCCCACCAGCAGCGCCAGCCACCAGCAGCGACAGATGTCACTGTTTCTCAGGCAGGCCGATCAGTTCATCGCGCGCAGTAGCCTGTTGACCGTCAAAGCAGTCCTTTCCTCCACGGAGGTCGATGACGCGCGTCCGACGATCGTCAAGAAAGAGGAGGACCACAACGTGTGGACCGTCTTTTCGGGCAAGGTCAGCACCTTGTTCGACCTGGAGCAGGGATTGTGAAGCAAGCGTACGTCAGTGTGGTGCTGTCCGCCGCCGAGCTGCCGGACCCCCGAGAGATCGAAAGACTCGACAAATTGCTCGAGCAGGAATCCAGGCTGCACGAGATCATCGCCGTTGTTCCGCACTCCGCTGATCCCCAGGAGTACGAGCGGATGGACCTCAGCGGGCCGTTCACCTCTATCACGACCCACGTGAGGGCTACGCCTGACGCAGCGGTGATCGCCGGGTTGAGCCGGGCCGTGGGCGACTTCGTGGTGGAGTGGCGGGGGGAACCCACACTTCTGGACGCCGAAACGCTCGCGCGTGCTCTGCATCCCACCGACGGCGGTGGGGAACTGGTCGAACTTACCGGCACCGAGAGTTCGACGCTCAGCAAGGCTTTCTACCGCGCCGTGAACAGTCTGCGCCCGCGGGCGGTGCCTGTTCGCAAGACCGTGGGGCGAACCTACTCCCGACATTGTCTGGGTCAGCTTCTTTCGGCAAACGCCTTCGAGCCGCAACTCGACGTCCTCAGTGCGGAACTGCCCGTCCATCGATCCGTCGTATCCGTCGACGCCCCGAACCCTCATCGCAAGTCCTTCGTGGAACGCCTGGCCGAGGGAGGCACCCTGCTTTCGAAGGGCACCCGGTTCGGATCCACCATCCCGTTGTCCCTGGCAGCAGTCTCTGCCTTCTTCGGCGTAGCCGCCGCCCTGTACGCCCTCGGTGTCCTGGTCCTTCGTGGACGCACCCCTGAGGGGTGGACCACCCTGATGGTGGTGATCGGATTGGGTCAAGCCGCGATCCTTGCGATGCTCGGCATGGTGTGGACCCGCATCGACGCCATGGCGCGGGGCTTCTCCACTCGGCGGGACGCGACTGGCGGAGTGACAGTCGTGCCACCGACCCGTGAGCGGGACTCCTCGGACCAGAAGTAGAACTACGGGGAGACGTTGCAGCTCGACGGCCTGGTGGGATTCATCCCCAGGACTCCCTCAGGACTCACCTGGACCAGTGGTCCGCTCTCACACGTTCCCGGGGCATCTGTGATGGTGACCGCACTTGGGTCGATGTCGATCCCGAGGATCGACCGGGCTGCCAGTGAGTGCATCGAAGGGGCGGCCCACAAGAGGCTGCCGGTGAGAATCCCGAACTCGTCATATGAACTGTCGGCGATGCCAGGTACGACGAACGGCTGTCGCTGTACGAACGCCCCAGTCGTGGTTGGCGACCCGGCACTCCACAGTCCCTTGACCTGCGCCCACTCGGTCGCCGAAGGGACTGCGAGGCTGGCCCAGGCGCGCTCGGCCAGCCAAGCGGACTGGACGGTCAGAGCCATGATCAGCGCCACGGGTATCCACGTCCCAGACGGGCGTTGCCCCAGCACGGTCTCGGGCCTCACCACCGGAACCAGAAGGAACATGTAGAGCACGAGCTGAGGTGCCAGGAGCGCCCTCGACGACGCCTAGTTCTCCCCGATCACCAACAAGGGGGCAAGAGGTGCAACGATGAGCCCAGCGCAGAGAACCGACCTTCCCCGCCACTGCATCCCTCGCTCTTCGCTGAACGCGAGCATGCCCGTTAGCATCACCACGACCACGGCCCCGATGAGCACCAGCAGAGCTGTGACCGGTCGTTCATGGGCCAGGCAGGGACCCTTGCCGCACTGCCCCGGCGCCGGCGTGGATCGGCGGGCGATCGTCCGAATCGTCGTGGTCTGTTGACGGGCGTGGATCTTCGTGCATCTGGCGACAACGCAATGTCACTGCCACCCCGAGCATGAGGACTCCCAGTGACGCCGGCAGCGACCGGAATGTGAACCACGCATGGATCTGGCTGTGGTTACTGACGATCTCGTACCAAGCGAACGGAACGAGCGAAACGGCCGAAAACGCGGCCATCCAACCCAGACAAGCCGGCCGCCTGCGAATCGTGAGGCCAAACGCGACGCCAGTGACCAGTAAACACACGACCACCGCCAGCGTCACGAGGGTGTCGAGGTGCATCCAGGTATCCCAGTTGGCTTGCGTGGCGGCCCCGAAGCGCTTCTCGACAGTGCCGTAGTCTCCTGAGATCCGAAAGGCAATCATCGACTGAATCTGGCTGTACACCGCGTCGATTCCGAAAACCGTCGCCGATATGAGCCATTTCGAGATCCACGTCGCTGTATACCCGATCCCCCATACGAACCCGGCGATCGCAGCTGTTCGAGCAGAACGAACTGGCCCGACCCCGGAACCGGCGCTGCCAGCCAGGACTCCCGCCAGCAGGACCATCACGGCGGCGGGAGGATTCGTGAGGAGATCCACGAAGACGTAGGCGGAACCCGCCAGAAGCGCGCATGTCGCTGCGCCCCAGGTTCCCCACTTCCGCACGCTCCACACGGCAGCGGCGCCACCGAGGAGCAGGACGGTCCACGCGATGCAGTGCACCGTCGACATGGGCAGGGCGACCAGGTCGGACGTGAGCACCAATGGCAGGCCGAAGGCTCCAGCTGCCCAGGGTCCTACTGAACGCACCAACCCCACGAGTAGGGCGGCCAGTGAAGCGCCGAGGAGCAGCGCGAGCGAGATTCGCAGCGTGGTCACGTCCGCCCAGGCGAGCACGGGCCTCGACAACAGCACGTAGCCGTGCCAGTAGCGGAAATGCGGCGAGCCCTCGACGACCTGTCCGGACAGCAGAGCGGCCAACTTCTCGACAACGCCGGCGCAGCCTTCAGGGGCCAGTTGGACATCCGCCATGGACTGCTGGACCCGTGAGACCGGTGGCACGACCTCCCCCAGCCCTTGAGTGAACGCGACGCAGTCCGTGAAGTGGTCTGCCTGCAAACCCATCTCGGTCACGGAGCCTTCCGGTTGCCACGCGCGCGTCGCCGCGGCACCGACCAGGGTCTGGGCTATCCGGTCATCGGGGACGAGGTCGGTAGCGGTTGTCAGGGACCAGAAGACCGCGATCAACGCAGACCAAAGCACCGCCATCAGTCCAAGCCGCCCGAGCACCGATCTGGGGAGTCTCATGCGTGCCCCTGTCCCTCGCACTGGCTCGTCATGGCGACACGAAGCACGCGCCTTCGCGGTCCGTACTCAGCCACCACTGGATAGACAACCATACGACCCGGCCACGACCGGGAAGAGTTCCACCGCTCGAGTAATCGCCTGACCGCGATCGTGGCCTCCCGCGGGCACTGTCCTTTGTGATGTCGCAGGGACGATCATGGGCTCGGCATACTCTAGTGTCATGGGGAGTGTTCGTCACGTGGAAGACAGGCGATCGTGACGAGGATGGAGGGACGTACAGGTGGCAACCCTCCTCGAGCGTGACCGGCAGACGTCGGGACGGGCTCGCGGCCGCCTGATCTGGACCTTCGCCCAGCGCGATCTGAAGGCCCGCTTCACCGCAACCAGCCTCGGCCTGGTGTGGACGATCATCGTCCCGCTCGCCACCGTGCTGATCTACAGCGTCGTGTTCTCGATCATCTTCCGCGCCCAGGCCCCGGCGATGGGCAATGGCCGGGCGGGGGTGTTCGCGGCGTGGTTCTTCTGCGGCCTGGTGACCTGGAACCTGTTCTCACAGGTCTCGCATGCAGGCCTGGGCGCGATCCTGGGCATGGGCGCGATGATGCAGAAGGTCTTCATCCCGTCCTACATCCCGGTCGTGTCCGCAGGACTGTCCGTGGCCATCGAGCGACTGCTGGAGGCGGGCGTGATGCTCGTCGTGATGCTCGTCTTCATGAACATCGGCTGGACATGGCTGCTCTACCCGTTCCTGCTCGTGATGCTCGCGGTCTTCGCGTGCAGCGTTGGGTACATGCTGTCGGTGGCCAACGTCCACTTCCGGGACACCGTCCAGATCTACGGAATCTTCACGCAGTTGTGGTTCTTCCTGACGCCGATCATGTACCCGCTGGATCTCATCCCGGCGGACTGGCACGGGATCCCGCTGCAGACCCTCTTCCAGATCAACCCGATGACCAGTTTCGTGGGCATGGGACGTGATCTGGTGTACGGGCTGGAACTGCCCGGGGCCCTTCCCGTGCTGTACGCGGCGGCGTGGACCCTGGCGTCCGCCCTCGGTGCCCTGCTCGTTTACCGGCGCTGGGGACGCGACGTGAGCGAAGCGATCTAGATGGACAACGCGATCGAGGCCGTCGGGCTCTCCAAGAAGTTCCGGCTCCAGAACGAACGGCGGACCTCTCTCAAGGAGCGGCTCGTGCGGGGCCGCCCGCCCAAGCCCCAGGAGTTCTGGGCCCTGCGCGATGCCACCTTCTCCGTTCCGCGCGGATCCTCTCTGGGCCTCATCGGACACAACGGTTCGGGCAAGTCCACAGCGCTGAAGGTGCTGACCGGCATCTACCGCCCGACGTCCGGGACCGTGTCGGTGAACGGAAGCGTCTCGGCCCTGCTCGAGGTGGGCGCCGGGTTCCACCCGGAACTGACCGGTCGGGAGAACATCCGGCTCAACGCGACGATCCTGGGCTTCACCGCCAAGGAGATCGACGGACTCATGGACCAGATCATCGAGTTCGCCGACATCGGTGAGTTCATCGACGCGCCCATCAAGCACTACTCCAGCGGTATGTACGTGCGCCTGGGCTTCGCAGTGGCCGTCATGGTCCGCCCTGAGATCCTGATCGTCGATGAGGTCATCGCCGTGGGCGACGAGGAGTTCCAGCGCAAGTGCTTCGATTACCTGCACGGGCTGCGCAAGGCGGGTACGTCGCTGGTCATCGTGTCCCACGGCTTGGGCAGCATCACGGACCTGTGTGACGAAGTCGTCTGGCTGGAATCAGGGCACGTGGTGGAGATCGGTCCGTCGCGCAAGGTCACCAAGGCGTACCTCGAGGCCGTGAACACCAAGGAAGCCTCGCGCTCCCCGCAGATTCCGAGCACCGTGGTCGACTCATCACAGGTGCGGAGGGGCTCCGGGGAGATCCGCACCCTGGCGCTGGAGATGATCAATTCCGATCTGCAGTCCGCGACCATGCTTCTCAGCGGCAGTCCGGCCCGCCTTCGGGTCCACTACAAATGCACGGAGCCGGTCAAGGACGCGGTGGTGACCCTGGATTTCACGAGTTCGGCGAATGTGGACGTTCTGAGCCTGAGCAACTCCGCGAAACCCTTCGACATCGAAGTGGGTCGCGGCTACCTGGATTTCGTGACAGACCACCTGCTGCTCACCGCGGGCAACTACTGGGTCAGCGCCTCGGTCACATCCGACAACAGCACCATCGACGCCGTCGACGACGCCTACGAACTCGTCCTGCGCGCCTCCGACGTGCAATCGTCCGGGGTCTACTTGCAGGCCGGGAACTGGACACATCTGCCGCTGGACTGAGTCACCGGTGGCCCCGGCGGCAATGACGGTATCGTCAATGGCAGTCACCGGTGGTTCGGGCCTCCCGAGGGGAACACGCTTCGAATGGATCAGAGCAAAGTCCGGCTCAGCGACATCCGCGAGTCACAAGCGGCGATCAACGACTACTGGTCGTCGCGAGCACGCGAAGCCGCCGTCCTGTCTTCTGAAGTGGTGGCGCTGCGCGCTGAGGTGCAGGCGACCCAGCAGCAACTCGCGCAACTCCAGTCCCGCAAGATCACCCGGGCGGCCAACCTGATCAGCCGTGTGCGGCATCGGGGTGCGGCCCAGCAGGCGGCGCCTGTGCCGCTTCCACCGTCCGGCCCGCTGTTCTCGGTGATGGTCACCGTCTACAACAACGGCGGGGATCTGCCCCGGGCACTGGACTCCGTGCGATCGCAGACCCTGCCGGACTGGGAGATCCTGGTCTGGGACGACGGCTCAACGGATCCGCAGACCCTGACCGCGCTGTCCGAAGTGGAGGCGGAGAACATCCGGGCTTTCAGGGGGGAGAACCAGGGAGTCATCGGTGCCCGCAACAGCGTCGCTGCGCACGCCCGGGGTGAGTTCCTCCTCTTCCTCGACCCTGACGACCGGCTCGAAGCCACCTACCTCGAGAAGGCTCTGATCACGTTCACGCGGTTCCCGACCGTGGATCTGGTCGTGCCCACCACACGCGTCCTGTCCGATTCCGCCGAACCCTACTGGTATCCGGCCCACTTCGTCGAGGAGCGGATCGCCTACGAGAACACGGCACCCATCAGCACCGTCATGCGGCGGAAGGTGTGGGACACCGTCGGTGGGATGCACGCCGAGTTCGGTGCCGGCTTCGAGGACTGGGGATTCTGGCGGGCCGCCGCCGCCGACGGGTGCCGCGGTTGGGTCCTGGACGACGCGTTGTTCACCTACACCCATTCACTGACGACCGGGCGCGACGCCACGGCACGCAAGCAGCGCGACGCCCTCGAATTGCTCATCAAGCAACGCAACCCCGTCATCTCCCATCCGGCCGGCCCCATCGATCCAGCACCAGGGGCGGTGACACGGATGCTCGAGCAGCGGGTGTTCCACATGCCGAACGACGGGCGCAGCAGCCTGGTGGTGTTCGTTCCGTGGCTGATCAAAGGCGGCGGTGCTGAGACCTTCCTCAAGACGCTGTTAACCGGTCTGGCCGACGAACGGCACATCGTCATCATCACGACGCAGGCCCCCCCTGCCGATCACGAGTTGAACGGGAACGCGTTCCTCGAGATCACCCCCTACGTGTACCAACTGCCGGCTCTGGTCGAACCCTCGGACTTCGCGGCCCTCGTATCGTCGATCCTGTACCGACTCGTGGAACCCGACATCCTGCAGGTCGGATCTCCGTGGGCCTACGAACACATGCACCTGCTGAAGGGGTGGAGCCGTGGGTGGGGGACGACCGTCGACGTGCAGTTCAACCACGTCGGGCACCTCGCCGAACTCCTGCAGGTGACACCGTACGTGGACGAGGTGCTGGTCACGCATGGCCGGCTCAAGGCGCTGCTGGAACAGGTCTACCAGGTGACCCCCCCGGTCAGCGTGCTGCACATCGCCCCACCCATCGTTTCGGCGGATCTGCCCGAGTTACCGCCGCGGCCGGTAGACCGTCGGCTACGAATCGGTTGGCTCGGCCGCAACTCCCCGGAGAAGCGACCCGATCTGGTCCTCGACATCGCGGCCATGGCCCCCGGGATCGACTTCGTCGTGGCCGGCAGCGGGTTCGGGGAGCGGCCCCCGGCGACTACCGACAACGTCGAGATCGTCGGCTGGGTCGGCGACACCCGGGCCTTCATCCGCAACTGTGACCTGCTGCTGAACACCTCCGACACCGAGGGCATATCCGTAAGCGCGATGGAGGCCCTTGCCCTGGGCGTCCCGGTCGCCACCCGGGATGTGGGAGGGATGCCCGAGTTGATCTGCGATGGTGACAACGGACTCGTCTACGACGTCGATCACCTGCCGGATCTGATCCTGCGACTTCAGGACACGGAACTGGTCGAAGGGCTTCGCAAGCACGTGGCCGCCGAGGGTCTTCCCGGGCAGTTCACCGCTTCCCACATGATCGAGACGGTCAAAGCGCACCTGGCAAGGCCGCGTGGCTCGTCGGCACCCGAAGTCGGCCAACAGCCTTCGTGATCTATCCGTCGTCCGGAGATGTCCGTGCGCGGCCGTGACCATCACGTGGTCGACACTGTGTGCCGGGGGCGGGGGACCGACGGCGCGGCCGGGGATGGCGTAGCGTGTTGCCCGCGGCTCGTAACGACTTGACGGCACGGAAGGAGACACCACCAGCGTGCATCATGCCTTCATCCTGGCCGGTGGTCTCGGAACCCGGCTGCGCCCCTACACCACGATCCTGCCCAAACCCCTGATACCGCTGGGCGACCGGTCGATCGTGGAGCGGGTGCTCGTCGGGGTCCGGGACGGGGGCGTGACCCGCGCCACGGTCAGCCTGGGGTATCTCGGCCACCTCGTTGAGGCGGTGCTCGGAGACGGAAGCGCGCTCGGTCTTGAGATCTCCTACACTCGCGAGCCCCAGCCGCTGGGGACCGCCGGTGCGCTGAGCCTGATCCAGGACCAGGTGGCCGACGAGGACGTGCTGCTGGTCATCAACGGTGACACCTTCACCACGATCGACTTCGGCGCACTCCTCGCCTGGTTCGAAACGACGTCTGCCGCAGCGGCCATGGTCTGCGTCGAACGAGACGTCGTCATCGACTACGGCGTCGTCGAGATGGATCCCGCGGGAGCGCTCGTCGGCATCCGTGAGAAACCCCACCTGCACCACACCGTCAGCACTGGGATCAACCTCCTGCGCGGATCCGTGCTGCGCAAGCTGGATGGCGGCCGCATCGACATGCCCGTCTTCCTGACCGAATTGCAGCAGGCTGGCGACACCGTGCTGTGCAGGGTCGTCGACGATCTGTGGATGGATCTCGGCCGTCAGGAGGATCTGGCCGCCGCCCACGATCTGATCCGTGGTGAAGGCCTCGCCCTGTGAACTCCGGGCGCACTTTGCTCGTGGGGGGCAGCGGATGGATCGGTTCACGCCTGGCCCGGGTGCTGCCCAACGTAGAACTGCTTCCGGCCAGGGCCCTCGCGGAGGGGTCGTACGTCGCCGAACTCAGGCTGAGTCCCCACGATGTGGTCGTCAACGCGGCCGGCCGGCGCAGCGGCGATGAAGGCGACCTGTACGCCGCGAACGTCACCCTGGTCAAGGAACTGGTGTCCCTGGCCGATCGCGGAGGGTGCCGCGTCGTGCAACTCGGCTCCGCGGCGGAGTACGGCCCCGGGCACCACTCGCCGCTGTCAGAGAGCACCACTCCGCACCCGGTGAGCTACTACGGCGTCACGAAACTGATCGCCACCGAGATTCTGCAGAGCCGGGGGAATTCCACGACCCTGCGGATCTTCAATATCGCGTCGAATCCTCCTCAGACCGGCAGTCCTTTGGCGGACGTGCTGTCGAGGTTTCGTGCCGGAGTGGCAGCCGGGCGGCCGGTGGAACTGCTGGCCCCGGCGACCGTCCGGGACTGGGTCGCCCTGGATTTCGTCGTCCAGAGCGTCGCACGGGCAGTCGCTGTGCCGACGCCGGGTGTGTTCAACATCTGCTCCGGCAGGGGCATCAGCATGCGGGAACTCGCCGAAGCCATGCTGCAGTCCCGAGACGCCGGCCGGCTCGGAGTGCGCGATCTGCATGCGGCCGAGGCCAACACGGTCATCGGCGACGACCGGCGCTGGCGCTCCGCGTCCGGGCTCAGCCAGCCCCTGGGACCCGCAGACGTCGCGAGCATCGCCTTGAACGATCAGGGAAGTGTGGATCAACCGTGAGAAATCCCTCCGTTGCCCGACTCGCATGTGTTGTCACACAGCGCGAGACCTCCATGTTCGAACCGGCGCTGCGGCAACTGCAGCGGGAACTGGCTGCGACATACGAGGGCGCCCGGGTGCTGGTCACCGGGGGGGCCGGGTTCATCGCCGGCCAGACGCTGCGCACGATTCTGCCGTTCCGCCCCCGGACGGTCGTCGTCGCCGACCACGACGAGAACTCCTTGGCCGAGTTGGTCCGTGATCTGCGCACCTCCGGTTCGATCAGTACCGGGACCCGACTGGTTCCACGACTGGTCGACGTCACCGGCCCGCTGATCGACCGGGTGGTCGCCGAGGACGGGCCCTTCGACGTCGTGCTGGCCTTCGCGGCCTGCAAACACGTCCGCAGCGAGCGGGACGCCGTTTCCGCCCTGCACATGCTGAATGTGAACGTCAACGGCACCATCCGTCCGGTGCGGGCGGCAAAACAGCACAACCCGGACTGCCGGGTCTTCGTCGTGTCCACCGACAAGGCCGCCGACCCGGCCAGCATGATGGGGGCGAGCAAACGGGTCATGGAGATGCTGGTACTCGGACAGTACCCGGAGGCGACCACGGCCCGCTTCGCCAACGTGGCCTTCTCCTCGGGGTCCCTGCTCGAGAGCTGGCTGATACGGCTGGCCAACGATCAAGTGCTGCCGGTTCCGGCCGACACGAACAGGTACTTCGTGACGCCGGCAGAATCGGGGCACTTGTGCACCCTCGCTTCGGTCGCCCCACCGGGCTCCATCGTGATCCCGGATCCGCAAGCCGTCGGCATATGGGAACTGCAACTGGCGCTGGAGCGCGTGCTGGCCTCCCTCCACCTCACCGCCGAGTACATCACCGAGGACCTCGTCGGTGCGGCACAGCCTACCGCCGACACGTACCCGGTGCTGGTCACCGAGCGCGACACCCCCGGCGAGAAGGCGGCTGAGGTGTTCATCGGCGCCGACGAGGTGGCTCAGGAATGGGTCAGCCCCCTGTTCTCAGTGCATTCGCCGCACGATGTCGCGGCCGCCGAGGCCTTCGCTGGATGGGTCGCCGAAGCGGTCGGTCGCAGCCGCGGTCCCGACCTGGGCGAGATCGAGGCGGCCCTGGCCGGCGCCCTGCACCGTTTCGCGCACATCAGCGGCACAAGCGGCCTGGACGACAGGGTGTGACGGCGAAAGCCTCCGATAGCGACCCCGGCGAGGGTGCCAGACCTCCGTGTTACGAAGTTGTCGGGCCCGAACCCCGACTGTTACGAAGGTGCGCGGTCGCAGTTGCCCGAACCGCGCACCTTCGTAACACGGCGGGAGGGCGGGCCAGCACCTTCGTCACAATCGTGGCCGGTGCCGAGCACGTCAGCCCGCCGGGCCGTCCCACTGTTCATAGCGCTGCGCCACCACCCGGGCCGCGTCGACGAAGTGTTTCAAGTCGTCGGCGATGACCGGTGCAGCGGCGGTCTTGGCCGCCCCGAACGATTCCCGGGGCAGCCCCGCCTCTTCGCCGATCCTTCGGGGGACGGGCCGATCGTAGTCGCCTCCCACACTGAAACCGGCCATCTCCTGGGAACCGTTCAGGGCGGCGATCGAGGGGATGAAGCGTGAGCCGACGGATGGCAGCGGAAGGTTCGCGAATCCCACCCGCAACCGGAATTCCACCGTGCCGCGCGCGTACTCCGCCCGCATGCTCAATCCCGACGTTGCTGTGATCTCCTTGGGCCAATACGAGTCGCCGCCCGCCCCGGAGATCAGGATCCGGTCCCGCAGGCGGTGCTCGAATGGCAGGTACATGATGTTGCCCGGGCGTCCCGCTGTCGCGATGAACTCGGCAGCCTCGTGCTCGACCGGACCGATCTGCCCCACCGTAAGGGTTGGCAGGTCGTCGCCGTACACGTGCCGGTGCACTGAGACGTCCAGGCCCAGCGCCCGGGCGTTGGCTTCACCGCTGTCGTGGCGGCCCTCCACGATCACGTCCAGAGTGACAGCATCCCGGCACCCCGCCTCAGCGGCCATCGCCGCGCACGCCGTGGAATCGTATCCCCTCGAGATCGGCACGACGGGTGTGAGCCGGTGCCGCCTGCCGGGGGCGGATCCGTTGCGGAACACGGCCTCGAGAGTGCCCTTCAACAACTCCCGATACTGCGCGAAGGTCCGGAACTCACGTCGGGGGACCGTCCAATACCTCCGTATCCGGCCGTCCTCCCTGATCCGGAAGTTGAAGTAGGTGAGCAGATGCATCGCATGTGCGGAGTCCTCCGACAGAAGCGTCGGAGACCTCTCCACTCCCAGCTCACACAGGGCCAGTGACCTCTCGCGGATGTTCTCGGTCAGCGCATCGAAAGAACCGTCCCCAGGACGGATCCCGGCAGCAGTCAGCGCGAAGATCGGTGAATTGCTCACGACCGCGTCGTGGGTCGACTTACCGAGAACGACGTAGAGAGGTTCTCCCGGAAAACTGCAGGTGAATGTCGGGCCGGCCTCGGTCATGATCATCCCCGAGCCGAACCTGTGCTCCGACAGGTCCGGGCGAAACAGGGCGAAGTCGGCGTCCCACACCCCTTCGAAGAAGCCGTGCTCGCTGGTTTCCACGGCCTCCCCGACAGTGAAGTCCCAATGCCCGGACCGCCGCCGGGCCACCCAGGACATCCTCGGGATCGACGGATTGCGGCGGATTTCCACGGAGGTCACGGCGGACGGCTTCTGACGGGGATCGAACCGCCTCTCCTTCTTCACGAAGTACGCGTATGCGGCCGCTGAGTGCAGAGTCACCGAGTGGCTGTTGTACAGCCGGAGCGCCAGACCAGCGGGTCCTTTGCCCGGCTCGCCGGCCGCGTGGTGTCGCTTGCGGGCCCGCCACCGCTGCCTCAGGGTGGTGCGTTCGGAGCGGTCGTTCCCGGCACCCTCCAGGTCGCGGTAGGCGGTCTCCCAGTTGGTGGCCTGCTGCTCGAAGTAGTTCCGCGCCTCCAGGATCGTCGCGTAGTCCTTGTGCAGCTGTCCCTCGACCCGTTGCGCCTCTGCCAGCACCTCTGCCACCGTCACCACGGAATCGGCCGGGTCGTGGACGCCGGGTGCACATGCGCGACGGCGGAAGCGCTCGTACATCAGACGGGGCGAGGCCTCAACCGCGATTCGTTCCGAGATCGCGGCCAGTTCCTGCTCGGACAGTGAGCAGACCCGATCCCACACCCCACGGGTGTCGCCGGTCCACGGGTGCTCCCACAGCACGAAGTTGGCGTCGCGCATGCCCTGAAACGAGTCCAGGGTGACAGCACCGGCCCACCCCCCGGACTTGCACGGAACCGCCACCCGTCTGCCCATCTGGGCCGCCTCCAACGCGACCATCCCCGCGGCCACGACGACATCGGCGGATCTCGTGTGTGCGCGCAGGTGGGGATCCTCGATCAGGCTCCACCGGCGGTCGCACCGCTCGCGCAGTCTGCGCCGCCAGTCGTCGAGGTGCGGGCCCACGCCGACAACGGTGAGGTCGCGACCGGTCACGTTGGCCAGTTCGATCGCCCCGTCGAGCAGCCAGACCTTCTCGTTGGAAATCCGAACAGGAGCAAGGATGCGATCACATCCGGGTGGCGACGACACCGGGTCGGTCACCGGATCGATCGAGTTCGGAAGGCTCAGGACGCGACTGCCGGGGACCCCGAATTCGGCCGCGACGCCACTGCGATCAGCCGCCGCCGGTACCAGGATCGGCAGGTGCTCGAATGATCTGCACGCGGCCGCGACCAGCGCATGCAGTCGCTGGCCCAGCCAAGCCGCATTCGTTCGTGGTGAACCATGCACTCCCACCGCAGCCGCGCGTGCTTTCGCCAGCAACGGCACCAGCAACCCCGTCTGCGGGGAGTTGATCAGCAGCACCGCGTCCGCCTGCGCGACCCTGGACTCGATCTCCGCGACCCCGCTGCGCATGGTGAAATCAGCGCGTACCACCTGCGCGCTTTCCGGAAATTCGATCTCATCGCGCACGTCCGGCACCACCACGACGACCTCGTCGCCCACTTCGCCGGCTCCCAGCGCAAGACACCGCGCGTGCTCGGTCAGCCCACCGAAACGCAACTCCGGCGCAATGACCAGCACGGTTGCCACCCGAACACGGTACCCGTCGCCGAAAAGGGGTCGGACAGTGAACCGCCCCGGCGCCAGCACACCGGGCCGGATTGCTCGGGCACAGTGCTCGGGACTGCCCTGTAATGTCGTCTCACGTGACTCGCGTACATCCGCCCGGGATCCTCGCTGCGCCCCGACCCGGGCCTGACTGGCTGCGCTCGACATGACCACCGTCTCGATCCTGATGCCGGCCCACAACCACGCACGCTTCCTTCCTGAGTCGATCGGATCGGTCCTCGCGCAGACGGACCCAGACTGGGAGCTCCTGATCATGGACGACAATTCCTCGGACAGCACGTGGGAGGTCCTGAGTGACTACCAGGACCCGAGGATCCAGGTGTTCCATTCGGACCAGAACCGGGGAACTGCGGCTTCGATAAACGACCTCTACCGGCGCTCCACCGGGCAGCTGATCGCGCACCTCGACGCGGACGACCGGTACCGTCCCGAGTTCATCGAGCGGCAGCGGGCATTCCTCGCGGACAACCCCGACATCGAAATCAGCGGCACGTACACCTGCGAGATCGATGCCGAGGGCGGTAGCGCCGACCAGTGGAACCTCAGCGCCTGGTTCAACCATCAGCTCGACCTCAACGACCCCGCCAACTGGGTCTGGCAGAACCGGCTGGCGCACGGCAGTTGCATGGTGCGTCGTCGCGTGTACGACGACATCGGCGGGTGTGCCGAGGACTTGTGGATCGCCGTCGACTGGGATCTGTGGGTCCGCGCCCTGGCCGCGGGCCACCGGTTCCACGTATTGCCCGAGGCGCTCTTCGAATGGCGCATCCACGGGGACAACATGACCAACTCCAGGCCCGCAGAGACGGTGCGGAACTGGTCTGTGACCTCACGACGCACCTTCCACCCGTATCTGGACCGGATAGACCGCGGCGACCTGAAGGCGCAGAACATCGCCGGCTTTCTCACGCACCAAGCGCTGGCGGACCAACCCACTGAGTACGTGATATCGATCCTGGCCAACGTCCTCACCGGGGACCCCGTTGAACTCGCCGAAGCTGTCGCCCAAGTGGCCGGAGAGATCAACGGCCTGCGCGATACCTACGCACGGTCCCGGACGTCGATCGAGGAAGCCGAACGGCTGACGGCCGAACTCTCGCAAGCCCGGCTGGAACGTGATGCCCTCGGCGACCGGCTGCACGCCGCCGAGGTGGACCGCCGGGCGGTCCAGGCGCAGTTGCGCCGGATCCAGTCCACACGGCTCTATCGCGCGGCTCGCAGAGTCCGGCACGGCTTCGGTCCCAGATGACACCCGTTCGTGACCTTCCTGGGTCGAGGGCGTACTTGGTAGCGGCAGGAGTTGGCCGCGAGGTTAGAGATTGTGCACGAGGTTAGAGAATGCACGTGTGGCTTCTCTAACCTCGTGAACGACCTCTAACGCGAGCGATTTCGCCCGGGATCTTCCCACCTGAACGGGCGGCCCGCCACGGCCCGGGACGACTAACGCGAGCGAATTCCGCCCGGCATTTCCCGCCTGAACGCCGGGGCCATGGAGATCACCAACGCGGAGCGGGGACCTATCTGGAGGCCGTAACCCGAACGCGGAGCGGGGACTACCTCGCGTGGCGCAGTACCCCCGCGTAGTGCCTCACACGAGAATGCCCGCAAATCCTGGGACTAGCGCGGCACGTGCAGCATCTGTTCGTACAGCGATCTGGCGCCGACGATCCGGGCCAGCAAGTCGGCGCGATCGGCCGGTACCTGCTGGGAGATCCCGATGACCAGTCGCAGGAACTGCCCGGACGCTGCATTCCAGTCCGGCCAGGCGGCGGCCGTACGCAAAGCGTTTCTCTGCAGTGCGGTGCGCAGGTCCTCGGATTCGCGCAGGCGTCGGACCGCATCAGCGGCGGCCGTCAGATCCCCGGTGGGCACGACGAGTGCGTTCACGCCATCCTGGATGAACTCATCGGAGCCTGTCACATTATTGGTCACTACGGTCCCCCCACAATGGAACATCTCCAGCGGCGGCCCGTACATCCCTTCCACCTGGCTCAGTTTGAGCATGACATCGCACGAGCGGTAGACCTGTGCGGTCTGCTCGGCGGGAATCCGTGAGATCACCCGGTCGCAGCCGGGGTACTCCGAGATGTCGCTCGGGGTCAGCAGCCACACCTCGTCGGCGCCGCCGTCCTTGGCGGCCCCGACAGCTGCGGCCACCCCTTTCATCGCAGCGGTCGAGCCCTCCACCAGCACCCGCAGGCCCTGCGTGCGGCGTGGTGCCAGCGTCGGTCCGTCGGGGGCGTAGCGGGTCTTGTCGATACCGTTGTGACACAGAAACGAAATGGCGTCGTGCTGGAACCCCAGGTACATCTGCAGCCATGTGGCAATCGTGATCGCAGGTATTCCGAAGGTGTAGGTGAGTTCAGCCAGACCGGCCGAGTCACGATCCGCACCGACCGCGTAGAACCGGGATTCTGCGCTCTGGACGAAGTAGATCGCATGTCGGAACCGCACCTTGGGGAGCTCGAAAACCGTGGGCCACCACGTCGCGATGGCCACGTCGAAGTCCCGGTCGGCAATCTGCTCGAAGGTCGTGAACTCCAATTCCCGCAGGGCCGGATGCCAGTCCGGCGCCACTGCGGCCATGTCGAACAACGGCACGACCACGACCTCACATCCGTGCCGCTGAGCGTGCAGCGCGTGCTCGAAGATCACGTAGCTGCCACCACTGATGTCCGCGGAGCCGATCAGGAAGACGATCCGCAGGGGATCAGCCGCGCTGATGTCCGGGCTGAACCGGGCGTAGTACTCGTAGAGCCACGGATTGAACGCTCGTGATCCCATCAGAGGTCGGCCAACTCGATGATGGAGCGCACGGGGCGCCAGACGCGATACCCGTCCGGCCATCCGCTGGCCGCCATCCCGGCCTTGACGTGCGCATACAGATTCCCGTCCAACCACTGCGCCGAAGGCGTCTGTTTTGCGAAGTTCGTGAGGTTCAGGGCGCCGAACGAGTCATCGTGGTCGGAGCCGAACCAGATGTCGGCCAGACCTGGCAGGGGGTTCTGCCACAGTTGCCTGGCCCAGGTGGCCATCTCGGGGCGCAACGCCTGGGTGGTCAGACCGAAGCCGTCCATCCACCGCGCGACCAGGGCCGCGACCTCAAGGGTGCCCGCCTGGAATGCCGCGATCCCCGCACTCACGTGACCCGACTCCTTGTCCAGGATCGGGACCACCGTGCCATCCTCTTCCCGGAATCCCACGGTGGACCCCACGTCGGGGGTCCACGGCCGTTCCAGCACCGCAGGCGGGTCGGAGAACTCGAAATCCTCCCCGAGATTGCCGTCGAACGCCACGCCGATCTTCACCGATCCGACCGGTTGGGCGTTGAGGAACGGGAACAGTCCCAGGTAGACACCGATGGACGAACGGATTCCGAGGGCCCGGACCAGGTTGTCCTGGATCGTTCCCCGCCATCCGATGTCCACAACGATGAACGGCTCGTGCAGGGTGGTCCGGGAGGTGACGTACTGCCGCAGGAGCGACCGTGACCGCTCGACGTGGTCGTGGATGCGTGCTTCGACCTCGGGGTCGGCCAGGAAGGCCTCCACCCGGCGGTCCTTGCGGGCGTCCGCGAGGACCTCGTCCGGCGTCAGCCCCGCCCGCTTCATGGCGGCCCCGAAATCCAGTGGGTCGACCCCGATGCTGATCAGCATCGCCCTGACCGACTGACTGGCGTACATCGACCACATCCGCTGCAGCGAGAACCGGAAGGGCGCCTCCAGTGACGCGCCAAATGTCGCCCGGCGGCTCAACGCCAGATGGACCGCGGACACGGCCGCCGCACCCGGCGGGCGCAAGAGGGGTTCCACCAGTTCGTGGACCTGGGCCAGGAAGATCCCCTCACGGCTCACATAGTGGACACGATCCACACCGGCGCGGTACGCCTGTTCAAGGCCCCGCGCCACCACCGCGACCGCCAGCGGGCTCGCTGCCCGACCTGCGAGTGCGTGCTGATCCTGGGTGGGGTGGTCGTGGTCGAAGGCGGTCAGTTCCCGTCGCAGAGCTGCACTGCAGCCGGGCAGGTCGGATGCGGAGAACTCGCCGGGCGCGGGGAACTCGTCGCGCCGTTGTACCAGCAGGGCCATCCCGCCTGCCGCCACTTGCACATCGACATCCGAGTGCACGTTGTCGCCGATGTGCAGGTGCTCCTGCGGCGTGACGTGGTAGTCGCGGCGGATCAGGTCGAGCAGACCCCCGCCCAATCGCTTCGAGCACTTGCGATCGACCGACACGTACACCGGGACATCCCGCCACTGCGGCGCCGCTGCATGAACGATTTGGGCGAGTTGACCTGTTCGCATGTAGAAGTCGGAGGCGATCGCCATACTGGGTGCGCCTGCCAGCGCGGCAACGTCGTCACGGGCCTGCGTCCAGGCGATCTCGTCCGACACCTCTGCACCTGCCAGTTGCTCGGCGAGTCCCGTCACCCGTTCAGTCGAGGTCTGCCATAGTTCCTGCAGAGTGTGCACGAGCACGTCGGTCAACTCGTACTCCTGACCGGGGTCGGCTGCAGCCAGCCGGGCCTCCACCGCCACGCGGATCGACATGGCCTCGAAGGCGTCGATCCCGGTCACGCGCCCGCCAGGCGCCGGGATCAGCACCATGCGCCGGGCGGTGGCCAGTTTGGCAGCGTCGGCAGGGCGGCGGCGCACGATGAGCGTGTCCCACAGATCCACGGTGATCAGCTCGGGGCGCGCTGCCGAAACCAGTTCGGCAACCGTGCCGCTACTGCGTCCGGCGGTGGTGACCAGCGTGCTGGGCGCGTAGACGGCCGACCCTGTCGACGCCACCTCGTTGCGCCCATCGAGCATGTCCGCGTGCCTGGCGCTGACAGGTGCGCCGGTGGTCAGTCCCGCCTCGACGTATTCGTCCAAGTGGGTCCCGGTCCATTGCTGATCGTAGTTGCGGTCCAGCAGTTCCCGCAGAGCAACCTTCTTGAGTCGGGCCAGACCGGGATCCCGGCGCGACACCCGCTTGCGTGTGCGTTCCCACCGGTAGGAGGCCAACCGCTTGCGCACCGACACCGGCACGCTGCGACTCAACGCCCGCAACTGAGCCTTCGGTGAGAGTTCGAGCGGCAAGAGTTGCTGCACCTCGTCGCGGGCTTGGAGCAACTCCCGCTGCGCCGCCTCCACCATCTCGGTCTGGGACTGCAACGCCTCGTACAACTCGGTCGTCTGCCGCTGCAGGAACTCCCGCTCATCATCATTGCCGGTGGTCCGGTAGATCACGCTCCATCGGGCGAAGTCGTCGCCCAGCAGCCATTCCCAGCGCGGGCCCGCTTGCGGCACGATCACGGCGAGGTCGTTCGCCAGCACCGAATGTGGTTCCGAGCATCGCTGCCCCGGTTGCCATCGGCTCACCAGGGCGATTCCGCCGTCCGCCACCGCCTTCGGATCCGGAGCGACCTGGTCCACGAGGACCAGGTCCGCCTGCGAGCCCGGCTCCGCCACGAGCACGTCGATGGTGGGCATGATGGAGCGCACCACTTGTTCCCCCGAGCCGTCCGAGGACAGGTCGAGCAGCGTTTCCGGGGTGAACACCGACAACAGGTCCTTGAGGAAGCGGCCATGATCGCCCCAGTCCCCACGCGGCGCGGCCGCCGGACCCCGGAACTCGGATTCACGCCACATGACCGTCACATTACCGACGTGCCGCACCTGGAACCGGAGCGACTCAGGCGGACCAGGCGCTGCGCAGTCCCTCGCTCAACCGACCCCACCGCCCCCGCAAGGCATCCCGCACCCCCCTGCGCATCGCCGAACGCTGGGTCCTCTCCCCAGCGGCCAGCAGACTCGCCATACCCAATCGGCGAGCGTAGACCAGCGCCCAGCGAACGTGCTTGCGGCCGTGCCGGCGCAGCAGGGCCAGTCCGTTGCGGGTGATGTAGTACCGCCGGTAGGCCGGGTGCTGACTGGCCCACACCTGGCGGCCCAGAACGCTGACGAAATGGCCGCTGCCCAGTTGGTGATCGAAACTCACAGGCGCCACACAGACATCCCACCCGGCGTCGGCCAGGCGCAGGCTGACATCGGTGTCGACCCCGTCGATCACCAGGGCCTCGTCGAAGCCCCCCACGGCCTCGAGCGCGTCGCGGGCGAACAGGGTCCCCGACTGGATGGCTTCCGGGACCACCATCACCCCGCTTCGCCACGTGCCGCGGTGGCTCATCTGTCCGAACTCGCCGGCACCCACCGCCGCCGGGCGCAATCCCAGAGCAACGGCCCGGTCCCCGCACTCGAGCAGCTCCTTGACGTAGCCGGGCGGCAGTTGTGAGTCCTGATCCACAGTCAGCACATGTGTGGCGCCCAACCGGACTGCTTCTTCCACCCCGGCATTCAGGGCCGCAGCGATGCCGCGGTTGCGGTCCAACTGGATGCAGCGAACACCGCCGTAGGTGACTGGCATGACCGAACCGTCATCGACGACCACGACGTCGTCCACCTGGGCACCCACCTCACGCACGTGCGCCTCGACGCCCACCGGCGGGTCCAGGACCGGGATCACCGCGACCACGCGCGGGGGGACGTTCATTGAGCGGCCCGGGGCTCGGACAGCAGGCGGGCGACGTACTGCCCGTATCCGCTCTTGCGCATCGGCTCGGCCAGTCTCAGCAACTGCTCATCATCGATCCACCCGTTGCGCCACGCGAACTCCTCCAGACACCCGACCTTGGTCCCCTGGCGCTCCTCGAGGACGCGGACGTAGGCACCGGCGTCGGCCAGGGAATCGAAGGATCCGGTGTCCAGCCACGCCGTGCCCCGCGGCAGGACGGTGACCGCGAGCCGGCCCTGCTCGAGGTAGTGCTCGTTCACACTGGTGATCTCCAGCTCGCCGCGCACGCTCGGGGTGATGCTCTTCGCGATGTCGACGACGTCCGAACTGTAGAAGTACAGGCCCGGCACCGCGTATGCACTGCGCGGGTGTTCGGGCTTCTCCTCCAGAGAGACCGCGCGGCCGGCAGCGTCGAACTCGACCACGCCGTAGTCCTCCGGGTTGCTGACCCGATAGGCGAAGATATGGCCGCCGTCGACCCGGGTCAGAGGACGCAACTGCTTCCCCAGGCCGGGTCCATGGAAGATGTTGTCGCCCAGCACGAGTGCGACGGACTCACCGCCGAGGAACTGCTCACCCAGGATGAACGCCTGGGCCAGACCCTCCGGCGCGGGCTGTACCACGTACGAGAAGGACATCCCGAGATCTGAGCCGTCTGCCAGCAGCCGCTGGAACCCGGCCTGATCCTCGGCGGTGGTGATGATCAGGATCTCGCGCAGACCAGCGGCCATGAGCGTGCTGATCGGGTAGTGGATCATCGGTTTGTCATAGACCGGCAGCAGTTGTTTGCTCACTCCACGGGTGATGGGCCACAGCCTCGAACCGGTCCCCCCGGCCAGGACGATGCCCTTCATAGGGTGCATTCTAGGGCGCGGCGACTGCTCCTAAGATGGTCGGGAAGATCCAGCGTGTCTGAGAGGGGGCCGCAGCGTGAAGATCCTGGTAACAGGAGCTGCAGGCTTCATCGGCTCCAATTTCGTCCGCAGACTGCTGTCCGGGGCCTACCCGCAGCACGCCGAGACCTCCGTGACGGTTCTCGACAAGCTCACTTACGCGGGCGTGCGCGCGAACCTCGACCCGGTGGCCGACAGTCCTCGGTACACGTTCATCGAAGGCGACATCTGCGACGGTGAACTGCTGGCCGATCTGGTCCCGGGTCACGACGCCATCGTGCATTTCGCCGCCGAGTCCCACGTCGATCGGTCGATCACCGGCGCCTCCGAGTTCGTACTCACCAACGTGATGGGGACGCAGAAGTTGCTGCAGGCTGCTCTGGACGCGGGGGTGGGCCGCTTCGTGCACATATCCACCGACGAGGTCTACGGATCCATCGATGAGGGGTCGTGGTCGGAAGACTTCCCGCTTTCACCCAACTCCCCGTATTCTGCCTCGAAAGCCGGCTCCGACCTGCTTGCCCGCGCGTATCACCGCACCTTCGGGCTCGACGTGGTCATCACCCGCTGCTCGAACAACTACGGGCCCTATCAGTTCCCCGAGAAGGTGATCCCGCTGTTCGTCACGAATCTGATGGACGGCAAGAAGGTTCCCTTGTACGGCGACGGGCTCAACATCCGTGACTGGCTGCACGTCGACGATCACTGCCACGGGATTCAGCTCGTGCTCGACGGCGGCCGGCCGGGCGAGATCTACAACATCGGCGGTGGCACCGAACTGACCAACAAGGAGTTGACCTACACGTTGCTCGAGGCGATGGGCGCCGGTGAGCAGATGGTCGCGCGAGTCGCTGACCGGAAAGGCCACGACCGCCGCTACTCCGTCGACATCACCAAGATCTCATCGGAACTCGGATACCGGCCCGAGGTGGACTTCCGGACCGGCCTGGCGCACACCATCGACTGGTACCGGGCCAATGAAGCCTGGTGGCGACCACTCAAGGCCGCCTCGTGAGCCGATGGCTCGTTCTCGGGTCGCGCGGGCAACTCGGAAGCGATCTCCTCGGTCTGCTGGGGGGCGCCGCAGCCGGCCTCGACGTCCCCGATGTGGACATCACCGACTCCGCGAGTGTCCGGGGTGCGCTCGCCGAGCACCGGCCGGACATCGTCGTGAACTGCGCCGCCTACACCGCCGTGGATGCCGCAGAGACCGACGAAGCCGCGGCGGAGGCCGTCAACGGGCTCGGCCCGCGGGTCATCTCGCAGGCCTGCGAACACGCCCGGCTGATCCACATCTCCACGGACTACGTCTTCGACGGCGAGGCGGCCTCCCCTTATGCCGAAGATGCGGTGCCCGGCCCCCGGTCGGCCTACGGCCGCACCAAACTCCACGGGGAGGAGGCTGTGCTGGAGGTACTGCCCGGCCGCGGCTACGTGATCCGGACGGCCTGGCTGTACGGGATCAACGGCAGCAACTTCGTCAAGACAATGCTCGGACTCGAGCAGACCAAGGACACCGTCAGCGTGGTCGACGACCAGACCGGCCAACCCACCTGGAGCCGCGATCTAGCCCGCCAGATCATCGCGCTCGGTGACAGTTCTGCCGCTCCCGGGATCTACCACGGCACCAACTCGGGGCAGACCACGTGGTACCGCTTCGCCCGCAGGATCTTCGAACTCGCGAGCGCGGACCCGGACCGGGTGACTCCCACGACGACGGATCAGTTCCCGCGTCCCGCACCCCGCCCCGCATACAGCGTTCTGGGTCACGACCGATGGCGAGAACAAGGTCTCGCGCCGATGCGCGCATGGGACCAGGCGCTGGCAGAGGCCCTGCCGTTGCTGCTGGGCTAGAGTCTGCTCGGCGAGCAGTCGGACGTGCCCACCTTGTGTGACGAAGGTGCGGAGGTCCGACCCCGAGTTGTCACGAAGGTGCGCGGTCGCGAGGGCTCGGACTGCGCACCTTCGTCACACAGGGCGGGGACGGCTGGCACCTTCGTCACAACCGTGTCCGTCCCGCCGGTCCGGCCGGCACCTCATACATCAGCCCAAGCCGGCCGAGTACGCGACACACTGCTCGTAGACGGGCAACAACCCGCCGTCCCTGGCCTGCCGCAAGCCGGGCGCCCCCGCGTCCTTGACCGACAGCGCCGCCTGCCCGGCTCCGATCCCCCAGTCGATGCCCAGGTCCGGGTCGAAGGGGTGCACCTCGTGTTCTCCGGTCGGGTTGTATGTCGTGCTGCACAAGTAGACGACGGTGGAGTTGTCCTCCAACGCAACGAACCCGTGCCCAAGACCCTCACCGAGGTACACGGCCCGTCGGGTGTCGGTGTTCAACTCCACCGCCTCCCAGTGACCGAACGTCGGGGAACCCACCCGGACATCCACCACCACATCCCGCACCCGGCCGGACAGGCAGGTCACATACTTGGCCTGGCCGGGCGGAACGTCGGCGAAGTGGATACCGCGGACAGTGCCGGCGGCCGACACCGAGCAGTTCGCCTGAGCCAGCGTGAGTCCGTGACCGATGGAACCGCTGAACGTGGGGGCCTTGAACCACTCGAAGAACAGCCCGCGGTCGTCACCGTGCAACTTCGGGGTCACGGTCCAGGCGCCTTCGATCTGCAGCGGTTCGATGAGCATCACCTCAGCCTACCCAGCAGACGAGGCAGCGCTGGCTAAGGTGAGCCGGGGAGGTGGCGCAGTGACCAGGGCCTTGATCGTGCTGGCGACCCACAACCCGCAACCGGGTCTGTTCACACGACAACTCGCTTCCATCCGCGCACAGAGCGTCGAAGACTTCGAGTGTCTGGTGCTGGATGACGCTTCTGGCAACCGCGCGTATGTGTCGTCCCAGTGTGACCTCGACGACCGCTTCACGCTCCTGCCCGCACAACCGCACCTCGGTCACTACGGAGCCTTCGAGACCCTCCTGAGCACGACCCGGTCCGACGCGCCGGTATTCCTGTGCGACCAGGACGACGCCTGGCGTGCCGACAAGATCGAGCGCACGCTCGCCGCGATGCGACCGGGCGTACAGGCTGTCTTCAGCGCGATGCGCGTCGTCGATGAGCACGGCGAGGTGCTGCGGGACCGTTTCCTCCCCCACCGTCCCGGGCCACGTTCGCTGCGCCCGGCGCAGCTACTACTGATGAACTGCGTCTCAGGTGCCGCCCTCTGTGCGTCGCCTGCCACGAGGCGCGCTGCGTTGCCCTTCCCGGGAGCCGGTCTGCGCGGCTGGCACGACCAGTGGCTGGCCGCGGTCGCTGCCCGGCTCGGGGAGGTGGCCTATATCGACGAACCACTGGTCGACTACACGCAGCACAAGGAGCAGGTGATCGGTGACGGCCTGCGCAAAGTGACCCCGCGGCGTCTGCGCAACTACGCCGGACGCACCGGGTCGCGTGCGGGCCTGATGGCCGACGTGCGCGGCCGCACCGGCTGGATCACAGCCGCAGCAGTGCGCCTGCTCGAGCTGTCGGACGGTCGCGACCCGGACCTCGAGTCCCTGGCTCGCGGTCGCTGGTCGAAGCGCCTGGCGCAGCAGTTGTGGACCGGGCTGCGGCACGGCGAGATTCCGCCGCCACGCGCGGTTCTGCTCGCCGCGGGTTACACGCTGCGGTGATCCGATAGCCTGACCGCGATGACCACCGAAGCGCCCACCGCACCGCCGACCGCCCGTAAGGAGATCGGCGGTTTCCTGGTCGTCGGGATTCTTGCCGTCATTCTCGACTTCGGACTCTTCAACGGCCTGTTGCGGACGGGCTGGCCGGTCTGGGCAGCGAACGCGGTCGCCCTCTTCCTCTCCATGACCTTCGCCTTCGTCGGCAACTACAAATGGACCTTCGCGCACCGGGAGATCAAGTCACTTCTGCACGCCTACACAGCCTTCGCCGGGATCAACCTGGCGGCAGTGGCATTCATCGAGGTAGTGGTCGTCGCAGTTGAAGTCGCCTGGGAGCCCGGGACCCTCTGGCTGAACGCGGTAAAGGCCGCCGCCACGGCACTGGCCACAGTGGGCCGGTTCTTCGCCTACAAGAAGTGGGTCTTCTTCTGAGCAGTACGAGGGGCCCAAAGGGGTATCGACCCTAAGATTCCGGGCAACTTCGGCCGATAGCGGGAATAGGACCTGCGGCGACGGCCGATGTCGCGTCGCGGGTGCAAGGCATTACCGCAAGGAGGTCGCGAATGCTGCGCGCCGGTCTGACACTGTCCGCGATCCTGCTGACCGCCGTTGCGGGGACAGCGGGCACGACCCCCGCCGGCGCCGACGACACCAGCCAGACCACCGGCGACGCCAAGACCAAGCCGACCGACTACAGCTACCGGGGCGGGCCGGTCCCACAGTTCTCACCGCCACTGGCCAAGGGCGAGAAGGTTCGCGAACGCGGCTACGTCTCCATGGTCACCGACGGAGACACATTCCGTCTCGGTGCGGCTCCGAGTCGCAAAGTGCGCAACTACAAGGTTGTCCGGCTCGTGGGCGTCCAAGCCCCGGAGCGGGTTGCCCGGCACGCTCCGGGGGCCCAGTGCGGAGGTCCGGACGCCTACCAGGAACTGACCGTCGTCGCGGAGGGCTACCCGGTCGTACTGGCCAGCATGCGCAACTCCACGAACACCATCCGGGGCAGGCTACTGCGGACCGCGTATGTCTACGCGCAGGGCCGCTGGATCGATCTGGCCGCGCATCAACTCTCGAACGGGTGGGGCCAGTGGATGCCGCGCAAGGAGGAGCCGGCACACAACCGGGCCTATCGCAATCTGTATGCCGCGGCCGTGAACAGCCGGGTGAACATGTGGAACCCCACGTTCTGCGGCGACGAACTAAGCCCCGGCGCCGTGCTGCGGGTGTTGATCCAGCCGGACCCGGTCGGCAACGACCAGCAGAACCTCAACGGCGAGTACGTCCAGTTGTTCAACGACGGCGTCGCCACCGTGGACGTCAGTGGCTGGGCGATCCGGGACTCCAGCCTCGCGACGTTCCAGTTCCCCTCCGGCACGGCGATCGCCCCGGGCGGCTCCGTCAAGTTGCACGTCGGCTCGGGGACCGCCACATCGTCCACTTTCTACTGGGGCCGCAAGCGCGCCGCCTTCGCCAACCCGGACAGCATCAAGCGCTACGTCGGTGACGGGGTCTGGGTGGTGGATCCGCAGGGGAACACCCGCGCGCAGTCGCTGTACCCGTGCGAGACCGGATGCTACGACGTGCGACAGGATGCGATCACGATCGCGAAGGTGCGCTACGACCCGCCCGGCAACGAATTGCGCTCCCCTAACCGGGAGTGGGTCAAGGTCCGCAACCGCTCGGCCGAAACCCTGTCGATGGTCGGCTACAAGCTCACCATCGGCGGCCTGGCCTACGAGTTCCGGGCAACTGACACCATGATGCCTGGCCAGACCCTGAAGATCCGGATGGGCAAGGGGAAACCGAAGGGCAACACCCGGTTCTTCAAAGCCCGCCACGCCATCCTGGACAACGGTGGCGATTCGGTGGCGATCCGGCGCTTCGACGGTCACCGGATCACGAGCTACTCGTGGCGCAAGGGCAAGATCACCCGCAGCTAGGACCAACCGCCTCCATCCTCTGGCCGCGTCCCCCACGAAGCGCCAGAGGATGGAGGTCGGAAAGGGACAAACAGCGCATTCCGGCTCCGAAAACCACCATCTGCTGGCCGTCGCAGGAAGTTCACTTCAGGTATCGGCCAGAGGATGGAGGTAGCCCCGGTCAAAGCCGGGCCAGGACTGCCTTCGCGCCCATCAGGATGCCCTGCTTGACACTCGAGCGGTGGTGACTCGGCCCCGCCCGCGCCACCGCGGCCCGGTTGGCCAGGAACCAGTCGTAGGCCTGACAGATCATCTGCTCGTTGGAGTAGTCCGCATGCCACCCGAGATCGCGCTCAGCCGCGGAGGTGTCGAACCACAGATCGTGGGCGTACATCAGCCAGTGGTAGTCGGCGAACGGCGCCAAGCGCGACTTCGAAGCGAGCTTCATGGCCGGCGCAGCCAACCGACTGGGCACCGACCGCACTGTCGAGCCGGTCGCCGCGTGGTCGCACAGTGCTTGCAGCGTTTCGCGCATCGTGCCGAAGCGTGATGCCCCGATGTTGTAGACAGACGGCCCGCTCCGGTCGCCTGCCAGAATGCATGCACGGGCGAGATCAGCGGCATCGACGAACTGATATCTGTTGTCGCCGCCGTCGAACACGAACACGTCGATCCCGTCGGCCACCCAGTCGAACAGGATCGCGAAGATTCCCAGCCGCCCGTGTCCCACGATGGTCCGCGGCCGGATCATCGTCACGTCCAAGCCCCGCGACACCGCGGCCCGGCACAGCCATTCGCCCTCGAGTTTGGCCCAGCCGTACGCTTCGACCGGGGCCGGCACGGTGTTCTCCGTGACCGGGTTCACGGCGGGGATCCCGAACACGGCCGACGACGATGTGTAGACCACTTTGCGGACTCCTGCGCCTTCCGCGGCTCGCAGCATGTTCTCGGTGCCACCGCGATTGACAGTTCGGAACAGTTCGGCGTCGCGAGCCAACGGAACCTGCGCAACGTTGTGGAACACGACGTCGGCCCCGTCGAACGCGGCCTGCACGGCGTCCCGGTCGCGGATGTCGCCCAGGAAGAGCCGCGCGCCGGGTATCTCCCACGGACTGACGTCGAAATTGACGACCTCGTGACCGGCCGCTGCCAGCATCTCGCACAAGATGTTGCCGAAGTATCCCGAACCCCCGGTCACCACGGCGCGCATCAGACGTCTTGGCCGTTCTCGAGCCCGTACCGATAGCTGCGCCGCATGCCGTCGACCAGCGACTCACTGGGCCGGAACCCCAGGTCCCGCTCAGCCCCTTCGACCGAGCACGCGATGTTCTTGTCCAGTTCCCCCGCGACATGGATCTCCTGTTGGTAACGCCCACTGCCCTGCAACGCGGCGTCGATCCGGTAAGCCGCCTTCCCGGCCGCAGCCGGTAGCCGCAGCACCTTCTCCCGGACTGTCAATCCCTCAGCCGAGGCCGCCTGCCAGACGGCCTCGATGATCTCCGTCATCCGATACGGCCGCCGATCCGCGATCCAGTAGGCCGGCACGTCGGCCACCTCGACGGCCAGCGCCAAGTCGGCGGCAGCGGCGAGGCTGTCCACGTCCACCATCGACCGCCGGTTGCTGCCGTCCCCGACCAGCGGGAACCTGCCTCTCCGGACGGTCTTGAGGAAGCGGGCCTGCCGATCAGGCTGGAAGCGCCCATAGAACCACGGCGGTCTCAGAATCACGCCTGCGACACCCGCATCCACGAGCGTGTCCTTGACCAGGAGTTCGGCGTCCATCTTGGAGGCGCCGTACCCCAGGTAGGGGTCGAAAGGTTCGTTGTCGCGGAACAGATCGTCCGGGCTGGGGTTGGTGCCGATCGCGGAGTTACTGGACAGGTGGACGAACCGGGTGAGCCCCGCGCCGAGCGCGGAGCGCAGCACGTTCCGGGTCCCCACGACGTTGACCTGGTGGAACTCCCCGACTCGACCCGGATGGATGACGCCGGCGGCGTGAACCACCTGACACTCGCCGAGCCCTTCAAAGACTTCTCGCAGCGCATCGGCGTCGGTGGTGTCTGCGACGGATATCCGCGCGCTCGGCAGTGCCGAGCCCACCAACGGCACGTCGTGCGGGGACCGCACCACGACCCGGACCCCCTCGGCCCCGCGACCGGCCAGACGTGCCAAGAACGCCTGACCGAACCAGCCCGCGGCCCCGGTCACGACCAGAGTCATACGAATTCCCGGGAACCCGGACGCTGACCCCGTGAGATCAGGTAGTGCTCGGCGTTTCGGACCGCGAGTGCCATGACTGTGCCCTGCGGGTTGATCCCCGGAGCCCCGTTGACGATCGACGCGTCGTTGACGACCAGGTCCGCGACTGCGTGGCTGGCGCCATAGGAGTCGACGGCGCACGAGGCGCGGTCCTCGCCCATCGGGACCGATGAACAGATATGCACCGTCATGACCTCGGCCCTGCGCCTCGTCATGCGGGCGACCTCCTGCGGGATCTGTGCCGGACTGGTGATCTGCGCGGCGTCTTTGACTGATGCGACCACGCGATCGCTGCCGGCGGCGAGTAGGACCAGCAGCAACCTGCCCAGGGCCGCCTGCAGATGCCGGAAGTCCACCACCGGCATCTTGAACGTCACCAGTGGGTCACGCATGCCGGGCAAGGTCCGGACCCGGCCCCTGCCCCTGCTGCGGATCGCGGCGTAGTACACGGCCGCCGCCGAGCCGTACTTGGGCACGTCGTGCACGCCGATCTGTGTGCCCAGAAGAGCCAGCGCTAGCAGCGGCGGATTGGTGGCCGACCCGCCGATGGTCATATCGGGAGCGAACTCCCGGACCTGCGTCACCGGTACGTCGAGCGGGTCGTTCTCGATCAGATCGCTGAACGCAACCGCCTTCACCGTCGGGTGCATCGACAGGGTCCGCCCGACATTCGTCCGGATTCCGCTTCTCAGCAGCAGGGCGGCCGACTGCACCGCGCCGCCGCATACGAACACGACGTCGAAGCCGATCTGCTCGGTGCGCCCGTCGGCGTGGTCCACAACCGCAGCAATCGCATGCCCTTTGCGGACTTCGAGCCGCCGGACCCGGGCCTCACTTTCGACGGTCGCGCCATGTCGTTGCGCGAACTGCAGATACGTGGCGCTCATCGACTGCCGCTCGCCCGTGTCGTGGCGGAACCAACGCGGGACCTCGACGCATTTCCAGTCCAGCCGCGCGGCGCCGTCGGCCAGGAAGTCAGAGGCCGGCGGCACACCCCCGGGAAAGGTGCTGACCCGGAGGTTGCGTTCGATCGCCTCACAGATCGGGTCCAGGGACTCGGGCGTCAGATCCTGCACCGCCCAGGCCCGGGTCCATCCCTCCAGGAGACCCGCTCGGGGACGGTGGTAGAGCCCGGAGTTGATCTCGGTGGATCCCCCTACGCATCGCCCCTCCGCATAGGAGATCGGGGGCATTCCCAGCGCAACCGATTGCCCGCGGTTGCGATATTGCGCACGCATCTGCTGCTGGCTGAACTGCTGGTGGAGGCCCGGTTCGACCCGCGGACCTTCCTCCAGGACCAGGGTCTGCACACCGGCCGCTGCCAATGTCGCCGCAGTCGTTGCACCCCCCGCGCCCGACCCGACCACGAGAGCTTCCACCGTTCTCACGGGGACGACTCCCGGTCGACCTCGTCGAAGTAGGACACAGTGGTCAGGCTCTCCACGAGACGTGCGAACTCCGAGGCGACGGGCAGTCTCAGAACCCGCCGGCTCACCGCATCGGGTAACACGCCCAGGACCGCATCGGCAGCCGTGTATCCCACGGCCAACGGTGTAGGGAGGGCGGCCAGTCTCGCACGGACATCTTCCCCGATCACCCGTACCTGCTCCGGTCGCGCCGAGACCTGCGACAACCACTCACGACTGAGCCGATCGGCAGCGCGCCTGTGCATGGACCCAACCTACTGGCCGTCGGGCATCGCGACTGCCCGAACGGTGGAACAACGGGTTGGCCTGCGTAGTGGTTGTCCTTCGACGCGCAGTCCAACCCGTGATCCCAACCATGCGCACTGGCTCGCTTTGGCCATCCATGGCCATGGCCGGCCGCCGCGTCCAGGCGGGAGAATGCCGGGCGGTCGATTCAGGTGGGAAACGGCCAGGCGGAGATCGCTCGCGTTAGTCATCCCGGGCCGTGGCGCGCCGCCCGTTCAGGCGGGAAAATGCCGGGCGGAAACCGCTCGCGTTAGAGAACGTACACCAGGTTAGAGAAGCCACACGTGCGTTCACTAACCTCGTGCACGATCTCTAACCTGGCGACCATTCTCTAACCTCGCGGCACACTCTTCTTGGGCGCGGCCATTTTCGGACTAGAGAACGTGCACGACGTTAGAGAAACCACGTGTGCATTCACTAACCTCGTGCACAATCTCTAACCTCGCGGCCAACTCCTGCCGCTACCGAGTACACCAGACACTTTCGGACCACGCTCACCGGCAGAGTCGGGTCCAGCATCCGGAGTCCCGACGGAAACACGCGAACCCCACCGGAACGTCTGGTTCCACCGCTCCGCGGCGCCCACCACGAGGCCGGGGTTACCGGTGGGACCATCCCAGGCCTGTTCCCGGGCAGATGAAACCTCGGCCCAGCGCCACGCTTGACAACCCCGACACCTGCAACCGACTACGCTCATAATCGGAGGTACACCGTGGGATTGTTGGATCGCTTCGAGCAGCGCGTCGACCGGGCCGTGAACGGAGCTTTCGCCAAAGCGTTCAAATCCGAGTTGCAGCCGGTCGAGATCGCCGCCGCCCTTCAGAACGAGATGGACTCCCGCGCGGCTGTGGTCTCCCGCGCCCGGACCGTCGTCCCCAACGTCTATACCGTCACGATCAGCCCAGAGGACTACGAGCGGCTCAGCGTGTACGACGAGACCCTGGTAGGCGAGTTCGCGACGATGATCCGCGACTACGCCCAGCAGCAGCAGTACTCCTTCCTTGGCAGTGTGACCGTGGCGATGCAGGCGTCCCAGGAACGTCCGCAGGGGACGGTGGTGATCGTCAGTGAAGCCCGAGTCGACCACGACGTCGCCCCGGCAGCGGGTCCTGTGGCTGGATCCGCGCCCAGGCTCGATTCCGGAAGGGACACCTACCAGCTCAACAGAGCGGTGACCCGCATCGGTCGCGGCGCCGACGCCGACATCCGCATCGAGGACCCCGGCGTGTCCCGGCACCACGCTGAGATCCGGGTCGGATCCGATGTCATCTTGCGCGACCTCGGATCCACGAATGGGACCTACGTGAACGGCACCCTGGTCGCAGAGCAACCCCTTCGCGATGGTGCTGTGATCCAGATCGGGTCGACCAGTCTGACCTTCCGGAGCGCACCATGAGCGAACTGGTCCTGACACTGCTGCGCTGGGGCATCCTCATCGCATTGTGGATGTTCGTGATGTTCTCCCTCGGTGCGCTGCGCCGAGACCTGGAAGCGCCGCCGGAAGGTGCCGCCGCGCTTCCTCCGCGCAGCCACCCCCAACCACGGCCCAAGCGTCAGCCCCGGGTCTCCCGCAAGCGGGCGAACAACCTGGTGGTGACCAGCGGTCATCTCACCGGCACGGTGATCCCACTGGGAACCGCGCCGATCACCATCGGTCGTGCGCCCGATTCCACCCTCGTCGTCGACGACGAGTACGCCTCCGCCCGGCACGCGCGCCTGTTCCAGCATGACGGGCAGTGGGTCGCCGAGGACCTCGGATCGACCAATGGGACGTGGATCGGCAAGACTCGGTTGACGGCACCGACCGTGTTGCAGATGGGACAGTCGCTGCGGGTCGGCCAGACCGTCATCGAGTTGCGGAAGTAGCCCTATGCCTCTGGTCTTCCGATACGCGGCGCGCAGCGATGTCGGCCTGGTACGGCAGGGCAACGAGGACTCCGGCTACGCCTCGGACAACCTGCTGATCGTCGCCGACGGAATGGGCGGGCACGTCGCCGGGGAACTGGCCAGTGCCACGGTGACGGCGATCCTCGCCGGGCTGCCCATCGCCGACAGCGAGGACGTGCTCACGCAACTGGCGGACGCGGTCGACGACGCACAACTGGAGATGCGGCACATCATCGCCGAGCAGCCGGACTTCCAGGGCATGGGGACCACCGTCACGGTCGTCTGCTGGCAGGGTGACCGTGCGTCCATCGCCCATGTCGGCGACTCCCGGGCGTACATGCTCCGCAACGGGGAACTGCTCAGGCTCACCAAGGACCACACGTACGTGCAGACCCTTGTGGATTCCGGCCAGATCACCGAAGCGGAGGCACACACCCACCGCCGGCGGAATCTGCTGATCCGTGCCATCGACGGCGTCAACACCGTGGAACCCGACCTCAGCATCCGGGAGGTGCATCCCGGTGACAGGATCATGCTGTGCAGCGACGGGCTGTCCGGGGTCATCACCGACACCCAGATCCGGGAGTTGCTCTCCCAGAGCGATCCGCCGGGTGCGGTGACGGCGCTGGTGGAAGCGGCCATTGAGGGCGGTGCCCCCGACAACGTGACTTGTGTGGTCGCCGACGTGGCACAGGTCAGCGAACCGCCTGCGGGTGCCCGCCCGGTGGTGGTGGGTGCCGCCGCGGAACCGCGCACCCGCTCCCGGCTGCCAGGGGTTGACTTCCCGCAAGACAGCCAGCTCGACGAGGCGGCCACCGAGTCCGCGCCCGGACCCGACGACACCCCATCCACGCACCCCTCCCGGCCACGGCGGCGCTGGATCGCTGCGGCGGTGGCGGTCATGTTCGTACTCGGCCTGCTGGGCGCGGCGTCCTGGTGGGTCTCGGGTCAGTACTACGTGGGCAGCAAGGACGGTTTCGTCACCGTGTACCGCGGGATACCGCAGAACGTGGGTGGCGTTCAGTTCTCGTCGGTCGTCGAGACCACGAGCATCCCCAGTGTGCAGTTGCCGGTCTACGCCCAGGAACTGGTCTCCGCCACCATCGCCGCCGAGAGCCGTGCCGACGCCGATCGCATCGTCGTGATCCTGGACGAGCAGGCGGCCACCTGCCGCACGAAACCCAAGACCGAGGGCTGTCCCGGCGCAACCGCGACGGTGACGCCGTGAAAGGTCATCCGCGCCGCACGGAATTGTGGCTACTGACGGTGGCCTGGGCGATCGGCGGCGTCAGTTACGCCACGGTCGATCTCGCCACCCTCGACAGCCTGCCGGTCAACTTCCTGACGGTGTTGGTGGGAACGGCCGCGGTCCTGCTGGTCGGGCACATCGTGATCCGCCGACTCGCCCCGCACGCTGACCCCGTGCTCTACCCCGTGGCCGCCATGATCAACTTGATCGGCCTGGTCATGATCCACCGGCTCGACGTCGCCGCGCAACTGCGCGCCGAGGCCAACGACGCGCGGCCTCCCAGCGCCGATGCCATCGCCCAGGCCACCTGGGTGCTGGTGGCGCTGGGCCTTTTCACCTTAGTGCTGTTCTTCGTCAGCGATCACCGCAAACTCCAGAAGTACACCTTCACCAGCCTGGTGGCCGGCGTGGTACTGCTGCTGCTCCCGCTGCTCCCGATCCTCGGGACCAGCATCAACGGTGCCCGGCTGTGGATCCGGTTGGGCCCCTTGTCGTTCCAGCCGTCCGAGCTGGCCAAGATCGCCCTGACGATCTTCTTCGCGGGCTACCTTGTGCGCAAGCGTGAGGCACTGGCCACCGTCAGGCGCAAGGTGCTGGGGCTGGGCATACCCCGCGGACGCGACTTCGGGCCCTTGGTCGTCGCGTGGCTCGTGGCACTGGGCGTGCTGGCCTTCGAACGCGATCTCGGGACCGCGCTGATGTTCTTCGGGGTCTTCGTCATCCTGCTGTACGTGTCGACCCAGCGTCGCAGCTGGCTGATCATCGGCGCCGCCCTGTTCGCGCTTGCGGCCACTCTGGGCTACTTCGCGTTCGGCCACGTGCGGCTGCGGGTACAGATCTGGATCGACCCGTGGGCCTACGCCAACGACGAGGGCTACCAGCTGGTCCAGGCTCTGTTCGGTCTGGCCAGCGGCGGGTTGTTCGGCACCGGTCTCGGTGAGGGGTACCCGCAGTTCATCCCCTTCGCCAAGACCGACTTCATCTCAGCGGCACTGGGCGAGGAACTGGGCCTGGCCGGGATGATGGCCCTCATCGTGCTGTTCGCCATCCTCGTGGAACGCGGTCTACGGACCGGGCTGGCATGCCGGGATCCGTTCGGCACCCTGCTGGCCGTCGGGCTCTCCAGCGTGTTCGCCCTGCAGGTCTTCGTCACGGTGGGCGGCGTGACCCGCTTGATCCCGTTGACGGGCCTGACCACGCCCTTCCTGTCCTACGGTGGCTCAGCCCTGGTGTGCAACTGGATGATGGTGGCTCTGCTGCTGCGGATCAGCGACCGGAACCGGCGGCCGTCCATGATCGCGCAGAGCGCCGACGAAGCCATGACGCAGATGATCCGGGTGGGGATCGACCGATGATCCGTGCCATCCGCCGCCTCGGCTGGGTCTTCGGATTCCTGGCCGTACTGTTGATCGTCAACCTCACCTTCCAGCAGTTCCTGCTCGCGCCCAGCATCAACGCCCAGCCCGGGAACCAACGCACCGTGCTGGCCGAGTACGAGCGCGAACGCGGTCCCATCCTGGTCGGTACCAAACCGGTCGCCCGCTCCGTCGCGACCCCCAAACAGACCTACAAGTTCCTCCGGACCTATCCCGACGGGGTGCTGTACGCCCCCGCGACCGGCTTCTACTCCTCGCTGTACGGGTCGACCGGCCTGGAGCGTCAGGAGAACGACATCCTCGCCGGCACCGACTCCCGGCTGTTCGTCGACCGGATCGAGCAGTTGATCGCCGGGCGGGTGCCCGAAGGTGGCGCCGTGCAGACCACCTTGTTGGCGGCCGCACAGAAGGCCGCTGCAGCGGGACTCGGATCCCAGATCGGCTCGGTCACCGCCATCGATCCCAAGACCGGTGAGATCCTCGCGCTGGTTCAATCCCCGAGCTTCGATCCGAACGGGCTGGCCACCCACGATGCGGCGGCGGCCCAGGACTACTACGAGCAACTCGATGCGGATCCGGACAAACCCCTGCTGAACCGGCCGCTGGTACAGACCATCCCGCCTGGTTCCACCTTCAAGCTCGTCACGGCCGCGGCGGCGCTCGACGCTGGCTACACGCCGGACTCGGTCCTGCCCGGCCCCGCCGCCTATCCCCTGCCCGGCTCGAGCCGATCGCTGGCGAACTGGTCGGGAGCGCCTTGTGGTCCGAACGACAAGACGACGTTCGCGAACGCGCTCGCGATCTCGTGCAACAGCGCGTTCGCCTACCTCGGCAACGAGCTGGGCGCCGATGCTCTGCGCACGCAGGCCGAGAAGTTCGGTTTCGACAACTCCTTCGACGTCCCCATGACGGCGGCCACCTCCCGATTCCCGAAGGATCCCGACGACGCGCAGACCGCCATGAGCGCGATCGGGCAGTTCGACGTGCGCGCGACCAGCCTGCAGATGGCCATGGTCACCGCCGCCATCGCCAACAAGGGCGTGACCATGAGCCCCTACCTCGTGAACCAGGTCCTCGCCCCGGACCTCACGGTCTTGTCCAGCACGCAGCCCAAGGCGTTCGAGCGGGCGATGACTGAGCAGAACGCTGCCACTCTCATGGACATGATGGTGCAGGTCGTCAATTCCGGCACCGGCTCGAACGCGCGGATCCCTGGGGTCAGCGTGGGTGGCAAGACGGGCACGGCCGAAACCGGTGCCGGCCGACCGAACATCGCCTGGTTCGTGGCGGCCGCGCCAGCGGAGGACCCGCAGGTCGCGGTGGCGGTTGCCGTAGAGAACGCCGGGCAGCCGGAGGTCAGCGGAAACGCGGTTGCCGCACCGATCGCGCGGTCGGTGATCCAGGCGGTGCTGCAACGATGATTCCTACCGGGAGGTTCGCGTGACGACAGTGCGACGGCTGGGAGACCGGTACGAACTCGGTGAGACGCTCGGGCGCGGCGGGATGGCCGAGGTCTTCGAGGGGCAGGATCAGCGGCTCAACCGCAGGATCGCGGTCAAGGTCCTGCGGCCTGATCTGGCCCGGGACCCGTCCTTCCAGAGCCGGTTCCGTAGAGAGGCCCAGTCCGCCGCGTCACTGAACGACCCGAACATCGTGGCCGTGTACGACACCGGGGAGGACGTCCTCGACGGTGGCGGCGAGCACGTCATGGTCCCCTACATCGTCATGGAGTACGTGGACGGGCACACGCTGCGAGAACTGATGAGCAGTGGTCGCCGCCTGCTGCCGGAGCGTTCCCTGGAGATCATGTCGGGCGTGCTCGGCGCACTGGACTACTCCCACGCCCACGGGATCATCCACCGTGATATCAAGCCCGCGAACGTCATGCTCACCCGCAACGGTGATGTCAAGGTGATGGACTTCGGAATCGCCCGGGCGGTCGCCGACGCACAGGCGACCATGACCCAGGGCAACGCTGTTATGGGCACCGCGCAGTACCTGTCCCCGGAGCAGGCCCGCGGCGAGCGGGTGGATGCGCGCTCCGATCTCTACTCAGCCGGTTGCCTGCTGTACGAACTGCTCACCGGCCGCCCCCCGTTCCAGGGCGAGAGCGCAGTCTCGGTGGCGTACCAGCATGTGAGCGAGGACCCGGTTCCGCCATCCCAGGTGGACCCGGCCGTCCCGCCGGCGCTGGACGCGCTGGTGCTCACGTCGCTGGCGAAGGACCCGGCGCACCGCTACCAGAGCGCCAACGAGTTCAAGGCCGATGTGGAACGCGCGCTGGCCGGTCTACCGGTCACCGGAACGATCCCCACCGTGCGCGCCACCGTGCCGGCATCGGCGACCACGGCGACCATGCCACCGGTCGGGGGACCGGCCGCCACCGCCACTGAGAGCAAGCGCAGCCCCTGGGCTTGGCTCGGGGTCACCGTGCTGGTCCTGGCAGTCGCGACAGCCGCACTTCTGATCGGTCGCAGTGTCTTCGACAGCGGCTCCGGAAAACGCGTCACCGTGCCCAACGTGGTGGGGATGTCGATCGACGAGGCCCAGCGCGCACTCGAGGCGGAAGGGCTGAAGCTCGGCGCCCAGACCCCGCAGACCTCGAACCAGCCCGAGGACACCGTCCTGGCGCAGGATCCCGAAGCCGATTCCCGGCTGGCACAGGGACAGGCCGTTACTGTCACGGTGTCCGCCGGCAAGCAGCAGACCCAGGTTCCGCCGCTGGAGGGCTTGACCAGTCTCGACGATGTGAGGACCGCGTTGAAGGACGCGAAGCTGGAACTAGGTGATGTCAAAGAGGTGGAGTCCGGTCAACCGGAAGGTTTGGTGCTGTCACAGAACCCGGCGGCGTTCACCACTGTCGATGTCGGCACCAGGGTCTCGGTGGAGGTATCCACCGGCGTCGTCGAGGTCCCTGACGTCACCGGGTTCACCCAGTCGGCCGCCACCTCCGCTTTGTCCAAGGCCGGACTGGACGTCTCCGTGGCGACTGCGAGTTCGGATCAACCCGCCGGGTTGGTGACCGCGCAGGACCCCTCGGGCGGCTCCCAGGTCAAGAAGGGAACGACCGTGACCATCACCGTCTCCACCGGTCCGGCGCCCACGCCGACTCCCACCCCGACTCCGACCCAAACCCCGACCGCCGCCGAACCCACCTCGGCACCCTCGCGATAGCCGGTGAGCGTCCGCGCGGCCGGTGCCGTGACACGGGGCCGGCCGACGCAGGATCGACCTGGACCGGGCAGCGACAGGTCTTTGGGCTCCACTTCGACCCCCCGGGGTTCCCGTTCGGACTGCGGGTTCCGGTTCGGTCTTGCGGTTGCCCATGGGGATGACGCGAGAACGGCTCGTGTACTCGGTCGCCGCAGAAGTAGGCCGCGAGGTTAGAGAATAGTCGCGAGGTTAGAGATCGTGCACGAGGTTAGTGAACGCACGTGTGGCTTCTCTAACCTCGTGGACGTTCTCTAACGCGAGCGATTTCGCCCGGCATTTCCCGCATGAACGAGCGGCCCGCCACGGCCCGGGATGACTAACGCGAGCGATTTCGCCCGGCATTGCCCGCCCGAATGGGTGGCCGACCACGGCCATGGACGACGAACGCGAACCCCGGCCGCCCTATGCAGCGGTTGCCAGTACGCCAGCCATCGTCGGACAAGTGACGCACACGGCGCCCCCGCCGACCTTCGGAGTCCGCCCCGTGGCGGCTCGCGAAGCGGTGCGGTCGTTTCGTCATCCGGGCGAGCCACAGGGACGGTGAGCAGGCTCGCCCGGAGGGTTATTGCATGGTTGTCGCACCCCTGACCTACCGTGTGCGGTAACGATTGAGAGGCGGGCACCGTGCAGCACGACGACGTGGCGGCCCTTCGCCGGCACCACCCCGCGTGGCTGCTGCTGCGCGCCGACAGCGCGCCGCTGGTGGCGTCAACCCTGCACCGGGTGTTCGTCGCGCAGAACTGCCGTACGATCATCCAGCACGAACTGGTCGAGGCCCTCGACGACGACCTGTACCGCCTGCGGCGCGTCGACCCGCAGGCGTACCCCCGCCGAGCCAAGGACTACCTCACCGACTGGTCGGCGCCTGAGCGCGGCTGGCTTCGCCGCTTCTATCCGCCCGGCTCCGACGAGCCGCACTACGACCTGACCACGGGTGCGGAGAAGGCGCTCACCTGGCTCGCGTCGCTGACCCAGCGCTCCTTCGTGGGCACCGAGTCGCGATTGCTGACCATGTTCGAGTTGCTGCGGCAGATGGTCGAGGGCACACGGACCGACCCCGAGGAGCGAATCCAGGCGCTGGAGCAGCGGCGTGAGGCGATCGACGCCGAGATCGAGCGCATCCGCGGCGGCGAGGTTTCACTGCTCGACGACACTGCCCTGCGCGACCGGTTCCAGCAGTTCACCGCCACCGCCCGTGACTTGCTCGGGGACTTCCGCGAGGTGGAGGACAACTTTCGGACCCTCGACCGCGGCGTGCGCGAGCGGATCGCCGGCTGGGAGGGCTCCCGTGGCGCCCTGCTGGACGACGTGTTCGGCGAACGCGACGCGATCAGCGCGTCCGACCAGGGGTTGAGTTTCGCGGCGTTCTGGGACTTCCTGATGTCCACAGCGCGGCAGGATGAGTTCGACACCCTGCTCGGGCAGGTGCTGGACCTGCCAGCCGTCGACCCCGGCGATGGGCAGATACGCTTCGTGCTGTACGACTGGCTGAAAGCCGGGGACGCCGTGCAGCGAACGGTCGCCCACCTGTCGCAGCAACTGCGCCGGTTTCTCGACGACCAGGCCTACGCTCAGAACCGGAGGGTGGCCCAACTCGTGCGCGGCATCGAGGCTATAGCCCTGAAGGTGCGCGACGAGCAGCCCGCGCTGGCGTTCACCGACCTGCCGGGCACCCGCGCCGACATCGCCATGCCGATGTCGCGACGGCTGCACGACCCGACGGTGAAGGTCCGTCTCGATGACGTGAGCATCGAGGCCGGCGAGCAGGAGTTCGACGCCGCGGCTCTGTACTCGGCGTTCACCGTCGACGAGACCCGGCTGCGGGCGGCCATCGACTCCGAACTGCAGGGCAGGCAGCAGGTCAGCCTCGCCGAGGTGGTGGAAGGCCACTCGATCACGCAGGGCCTGGCCGAGTTGATGACCTATCTGGGCATCGCCGACCACGACCCGCACGCGACATTCGCCGCCGAAGGAAGTCAGCGGATCCAGTGGGAGTCTGACGGCACTCACGTGGAGGCGGACACCCCGACCGTGCTGTTTACCAGGAGCCCTGATGAGTGAACCGACCATCGCCGACGCGGCCGTACCCCTGCTACGGGGTGTCGTGTACGCCGACACCCACCCAGCGGCGTGGAACGCCCTACTGACCCACCCTGCGCAGGTGCGCGACTACCTGGCCACGATCGGGCTCGACGTGGTGATCGACGAGTCGGAGGGGTACGCCTACATCCGTAACACCGAGGTTGCCGAGGGCTTGGACGAGCCGCCGCGCCTGGTGGCCCGCCGGCCGCTGAGCTACCGCGTGAGCCTGCTACTGATCCTGCTGCGCCGACGGCTGCTAGAACTCGACGCTCAGGGCGAGGACACCCGCCTGATCGTGACCCGCGACGACGCAGTCGAACTGGTGCGCACCTACTACCCCGAGCGCGGCAACGAGGCCCGCCTGAGCGACCAGGTCGAGTCAGACCTACGCCGTGTCGTGGAGCTCGGCTTCGCGCGGCAGTTGCGGGACCAGCCGCACACCTACGAGGTTCGCCGGATCCTCAAGGCATTCATTGACGCGCAGTGGCTGGCCGACTTCGAGCAGCGCATGGCCGCATTCCTCGCCTCGGCCGGGACGAAGGCGCCATGACCGACACACTGGAATTCGAGCTCGCCGACCCGGCGATCGTGGGCTGGCGCCTGCACCGCCTGCAGGTCTACAACTGGGGCACATTCCACGGTCGGGTGTGGGAAGTCACCCTCGACGGCGCCAACGGCCTTCTCACCGGGGACATCGGGTCCGGCAAGTCCACGATCGTGGACGCGATCACGACGCTGCTGGTCCCGCCGGGCAAGGTCTCGTACAACAAGGCCGCCGGCGCGGAGCACCGGGAACGCACGGTCCCCTCCTATGTGCTGGGCCACTACAAGACTGAGCGCAGCGACACCACAGGCACCGCCAAGCCCGTAGCCCTGCGCGGCACGGGCAGCTACAGCGTCCTACTGGCCACCTTCGTCAATGAGGGCCTGCAGCAGACCGTCACGCTGGCCCAGGTCCTGTGGTTCCGGGACACGTCCGGCAACCCCGCGCGCATCTACGTGGTGTGCGACGCGGCGCTGAGCATCCACGAGCATTTCAGCGACGTCGGGGAGGACCTGTCCGGGCTTCGCCAGCGGCTGCGGGGGCTGGGCGCCACCACCTACGACACATTCGCCAAGTACTCCTCGGACTTCCGTCGCCGCATGGGCATCGACCACCCGCAGGCCCTGGAGCTCTTTCACCAGACGGTGTCCATGAAGTCGGTGGGCAACCTCACCGACTTCATGCGCAACTACATGCTCGAACCGCCCGCGGTGGCCGACCGGGTGGCGTCGCTGATCAGCCATTTCGAGGACCTCACGAAGGCACACGAGGCGGTGCGCGCCGCCCGAGCCCAACTCGAGGCCCTGACTCCGCTGGTGGAACGGCTGGACCGTCACGACGAGTCCGCCCGCACCGCCGAGCGGACCCGGGCCGTGCGCGAACTGCTCACGCCGTACTTCACGATGCGCAAAGTCGAGCTGCTGCGCGAGCGCATCGCAGACCACGAGACGAAGTTGGAGTCGCTGCGGTCGCGTGTCGCCGCCCACGACGACGCGCTTCGCGGCCTCGAACGCGAGGAGTCCGACCTGCGAGTGGCGATCCGCGAGTCCGGCGGGGAGCGCCTGGTGCAGATCGAGCGGCGGATGCAGGATGCCGCGGCCACCCGTGATGCCAAACGGATCGACCACGACCACTACGCCGAGTTGTGCCGCCAACTCGGCGTACCCGCTGCCAGCAGCGACGCGGAACTCACCGACCAGCAGACCGCGCTGGCGGACATGCTTACACAGATCCGTAACCGGCAAGCCGACCTTCACCACGCGCAGACAGAGAACGCGGTCGAGCTGCGCGGCGCCGAGACGAGACTGGGCGAGTTCGAGACCGAGCTCAAAGGTTTGGCGGACCGGACCAGCAACATCGACCAGAGGATGGTCGCGCTGCGGCAGGCGCTATGCGACGAGTTGGGCCTACAACCGGTCGATGTGCCGTTCGCGGGCGAACTGATCCGGGTGACCGACTCGCGGTGGGAGCCGGCAGCCGAGCGGCTGCTGCGCGGATTCGCCCTGTCGCTGCTGGTCGCCGACGAGCACTATGCCGCGGTATCGGAGTGGATCGACCGGACGAACCTGCGCGGACGCCTGGTGTACTACCGGGTCCGTTCGGAGAGCCGTCCGGACCCCGTGGTGCATGAGCGGTCGCTGGTGCATGTGCTGCAGGTCCGCCCCGGCACAGCCTTCACCGAATGGCTCCGATCGCAGATCGGCCGCCGCTTCGACCTCGTCCGGGCGAAGACCCCGATGCAGTTGCGCGCCGAGCCCCGCGCGATCACGGTGAACGGGCAGATCAAGTCAGGCGGGGAGCGCCACGAGAAGGACGACCGGAACCCGTTGGGAGACCGCCGCTGGTACGTGCTGGGTTGGGACAACACCGACAAGCGCCGGGCTCTGGAGAACGCCCGCAGCGACGCCGCCGCCCAAGTGGCCCGGCTGGCCGGGGTCCGGGACGCCCAGCACAAGGGGCTGGACGAGCTACTGGCCCGTGGCGAGCGGATCGTGAGTCTGCAGCAGGTCCGCAGTTACGGCCGGATCGACTGGCGCGCCGAGGCGGACCGGTACGAGACGCTGCGCGCGGAATACACGGCGCTGCGCGATGCCGACGACAGGCTGCGCGAACTCAACGAACGGCTGGCGGCGACCACCGAGATGGTAGCCGGCCGGCGCGCCGACCGGGACGTGCTGATGGGAAGGCACGCGAGCCTGCGTGACCGGCTGGAGTCCGACGCCGCGCTCGTGGACGAACTGGGGCGGACCCCCCGGCCCACCGAGGAGCAGTGCGCCCTGGTCCGACCTCTGGAACCCGAGCGGCTTCGGGTCGAGACCTGCGACAGCACCGAACGGTCCGTGCGCCAGACACTGCAGTCCACAATCGACGATGCGGACCTAAAGCAGCGCAGACTGGCCGAGCGCATCGTGGCGGCGATGAGCGACTTCCGCGCGGCGTGGCCGCTGCTGACCCAGGAGATGGACACCGCAGTGGAGTCCGGGGACGAGTACCGGGCGCTGCGCCAGCGCCTTGTGGACGACGACCTCCCCCGCTTTGAGGCGCACTTCAAACAGCAACTGAACCAGCAAGCCATCCGCGAGGTCGTGGGGTTCCGCACTGGCCTGGACACCGCGCGGGAGGACATCCGACGCCGGATCGACATCATCAACCGGGCCCTGCGCACCATCGACTACCAGCCCGGGACGTACATCCGGCTGGAGCCGACCGCGACCACGGACGCGGACATCCGCGACTTCCAGCAGTTGCTGAAGGCCTGCACGGAGGGGACCCTGACCGGATCCGGCGACGACCAGTACTCGGAGGCGAAGTTCCTGCAGGTGCAGCAGATCGTGGGCCGCTTCCAGGGCAGGGAGGGCCGCACCGAAGCCGACCGGCGGTGGACCGCGAAGGTAACCGACGTGCGCAACTGGTTCACGTTCGCGGCTAGCGAGCGCAGGGTCACCGACGATTCCGAGCACGAGCACTACAGCGACTCGGGCGGCAAGAGCGGCGGCCAGAAGGAGAAACTGGCCTACACCGTGCTGGCTGCGAGCCTGGCCTACCAGTACGGCCTGGTCGCCGGACAGGCCCTGGGGCGCACCTTCCGATTTGTAGTCATCGACGAGGCATTCGGCCGCGGATCCGACGAGTCGGCCCGCTTCGGGCTGGAGTTGTTCGGCCGACTGGGACTGCAACTGCTGGTCGTGACGCCTCTGCAGAAGATCCACATCATCGAGCCGTACATCTCCCACGTCGGGTACGTACATAACGAGGGCGGCCAGTTCTCCAAACTTCGCAACCTGTCGATCACCCAGTTCCGCCGTGAGAAGGCCCAGTGGCCACCGGGGTGAGCGGCTGGACGACGCCGGCAGATGTGCGGGCGAGAGTGCAGCGGCTGTGGGACTCCGGCCGGCTGCTCGCCGGGCGGGTCCCGGGGTTCGAGGACGACGGGGTGCAGTTTCCCCTGCGGATCGGCGTGCGCAAGCCACGCAGCGCCCAGTTGGGGCAGCGGTGGTCGGAGGTCGCGCAGTGGGCCGCCGACCTGGGCACCGCGCCCGGGGTGCGGGTGGAAACCACGGCTGTCAGCCACCGGGCCCTGGGCACGCAGGAGTTGCCGGCAGCGGTGTGGCTGGACACCCCGGAGCAGGCTCTGCGGCTGATCCGGAGGATCGGGGACGCGCAACGCTTCGACGCCTTGATCGCCGGGACCCACCCGACCTTCTTGTGGTGGGCCGCCCGGCACCCCCTGAAGTTGCTGGACATCGGCGATGACTGGCAGGCGGTACAGTCCGTGGCGCGGTGGCTGTCAGCACGCCCGGAGGTCGGTGTGTACGTGCGCCAAGTCGACCTACCCGGCGTGCACACCAAGATCATCGAGACCTACAAGCGCACGATCGCCGACCTGGTGCCGGGACCCGCTACCAGCGGTGCCGGGTGGTTCGAGCGGCGGTACGGCCTGCGCACCGGCCCGCCCCTGGTCCGTTTCCGGGCGCTGGACCCGGACCTGGAACTGTTGCCGGGGGCGGCGGAGATGTCGCTGCGGGCGCGGGACTTCGCCCGCCTGTGTCCGGCAGCGCGCACGATCTTCGTCACCGAGAACTTGACCAACTACCTGTGCTGGCCCGACGCACCCGGTGCCCTCGTCGTGTTCGGGTCGGGCAACGAGGCACCCGAACTGCTCGCCGGGGTTCCCGCGATCTGCGCGGCCCGGGTGTTCTACACCGGCGACATCGACACCCACGGCTTCGCGATCCTCGATCGCTTCCGCGCCGCGCTGCCCCAAGCACAGAGCCTCCTGATGGACGCCGACACGCTACTGGCCCACCGTGACCTGTGGGTGTCCGAGCCGACCCGGATCACCCGGGACTTGCCGCACCTGCTGCCCCACGAGTCCGAGGTGTACGACGGGCTGCGCACCGACCGATGGGGGCCGTCGGTGCGCCTGGAGCAGGAGCGGATCAAGTTCGACTGGGTGCAGGAGGCGGTGGCCCTCGGCTGATGTGTGACTCTCAGATGGATCGCGGTAGCGGCAGCGGCTGCGGCTGCATCACGATGTTCCTCTCACTGCATCATGATGCTACTCTTGGCACATGCGTACGACAGTGACTCTGGCCGACGATGTGGCCGCAGAGGTGGAACGCCTGCGGCGCGAGCGCGGACTGGGGACGAGCGCAGCGCTCAACGAGCTCGCCCGGGCCGGCCTCGCTCGCCCTCACGAGGGCCAGCCGTTTCGCCAGCGCAGTGTTCCTCTGGGCCTGCGAGTGGACGTCAGCAACGTGGCCGACGTCCTCGACACACTGGACGAAAATGATCGTTGACGCCAACATGCTGCTCTACGCCGTCGATTCGAGCAGCCCATTCCACACTCGCGCCGCTCAGTGGCTCGAGGAAGCCTTCAACGGCCCACGAAGAGTGGGGCTGTCATGGCAGACGATCGGGGCGTTCCTGAGGATCTCGACCCATCCCCGCCTCAGCGAGTCCCCGTTGAGCGTGCAGCAGGCGTGGGCATTCGTCGAGGACTGGCTGGCCCAGGACACCGCGTGGATCCCGCCCGCGACACAGCACACCGCACGAATCCTGGGCCAACTGCTCGTGCAGACACAGGTCGGCGCCAACCTCATCCCCGACGCCCAGTTGGCCGCGCTGGCCCTCGAGAACGGCGTGTCGGTGGTCTCGAACGACAGCGACTTCGCGCGCTTCCCCGGGTGTGGGTGGATCAACCCGCTGACCGAAGGTTCGTAGGCGCGGGGCGGCACGTTCGCCGCTGCTGGGTCGGATCCGGATGTGCGCGAAACGACCCGGCAGGCTGGTCCCCAATGACTGGCGCGCTGTCGAGCCGGAGCGGGTTGACCGCGAGGTTAGAGAACGTCGGCGAGGTTAGCGAATGCACGCGTGGGACCTCTAACTCCGTGCACGTTCTCTCTAACCTCGCGGTCCGTGCCCGCCATTCTCAGCGAGACGCACACCTAGTCCGGATCCGAGGCCAGACCCGCGTGCCACCATGGTCACGGATCACGAAGTGCGGTCACAAACCCCCCGGCCGGCCGCCTGGCAGCCGCGCCACTCGCGCACGGTGCGCCCGGAGGAAGATCCGCCGCATCTGGTTCCGGGGGCGGAAGAGCGAGCCGGGAACGTCGTGTACTCCTACTGGACCTAGTTGCCGACGACCGGGGACAACCCTTCACTGCGTCGCACCGCATCGGTGTCCCCGCAGGTCCCCAGCCAATTGGCCAGCATCCGGTGACCACCTTCGGTGAGCACCGATTCGGGATGGAACTGAACGCCTTCCACTGCCAGTTCGCGGTGCCGCAGCCCCATGATGACCCCGCCCGGCGTGCGGGCGCTGACCTCCAGCTGCGCCGGCACGGTGGCCGGTTCGACCGCCAGCGAGTGGTACCGGGTGGCCGACATCGGGTTCGGCAGGCCGGCGAAGACACCCCGGCCGTCGTGCTCGACCAGGGAGGTCTTCCCATGCAACAACTCCGGGGCACGGCTCACGGTCGCGCCGAAGACCTCCGCGATCGCCTGATGCCCCAGGCAGACACCGAAGATCGGTATCTCGCCCGCGTACCGGCGGATCAGGTCCATGCAGATCCCGGCCTGGTCGGGAGTCCCGGGACCGGGGGAGAGCAGGATCCCCTCGTATCCCGCCACTGCATCGAGGTGCACCTGATCGTTGCGGAACACTTCGCACTCGACCTGCAACTGCCCGAGATACTGCACGAGGTTGTAGACGAAACTGTCGTAGTTGTCGATGACGAGAATGGTCATTACCCCTCCTCCTTGTCCGGGATCGGGGTGGCATTGTTGATGTTCAAGGGGCCGTCGAACCCCGGGATCGTGACCGAGTCATCCCGGCTCTGCTCATATCCCAGACCGAAGAACTCGACCGCCGCCTGGAATCCCCGCAGGTAGTCGTCATGGGCCAGTTCCCGTTCGATCTGTGCCTGGTCACCGATACCTGTCACGACAAAAGGTGGTGAATAGACCCGGCCCTGGAGGATCAGTGTGTTCCCGACACACCGCACCGCACTGGTGTTGATGAGTCGCTGGTCCATCACCTGGATGCCCACCGCGCCGGCCCGCCACATGGCATTGATCACCGCCTGCAGGTCCTGCTGGTGCACGACGAGGTCATCCGGGTTGGCTTCTTCGTTGCCCTCCGGACTGGCATCGCTGAGCGCGACAGTCACACCCGGACCGGTCAGCGGGAGCAATCCCACCGGCTGGCTCAGTCTGTCGATGGCACCTTGCGCGCGGGCTGCGGCCGTCCCTTCCTGATCGCGGGTCAGCACCTCCACCCGCTCCTGCAGTTGGCTGACTTCGTTCTGGCGGCGATCGACGACTGCCGCCTCACCGGCGACCACGTCCTTCAGCGCGGCGGTGTCACTGCGCAGATTGGTGCCCGCGGCGGTGTGGGCGCTGGCGGCAAACATGAACCCGGCGGCGGCGAACCCTGCCGCGGCCAGCACTGCCCACCAACGCACGTTCACGGATCCACCCTACGTGGGGGTAAAGTTGCGTTCGTGCCTGAATCCCGTTCCCGCCGCAAGGAGTCGACGTCGACGCCGGGTGACAAACGCAAAGCCGTCCAGATCGGCAGTCCCCGCTGGGTGGCCCCGCTGATGATCGCGCTCTTCGTGCTCGGGCTGCTGTGGGTCTGCGCGTGGTACATCGCGCCCGAGGCGCCGATTCTGGGTGACCTCGGATTCTGGAATCTCGTGGGCGGATTCGTCCTTATCGGACTCGGCTTCGTCGTGTCCACCAAGTGGCGCTAATCACACGTCTGTAGTTCTCCCCAGGTGGGGACAAACCTGTGGATAACTCAGTGCAGCCGGTCCGGTGCGATCTACAGCAGTTCCACGATCGTCGCGTTGGCCATACCGCCGCCCTCGCACATGGTCTGCAGGCCGTAGCGGCTGCCCGTGCGCTTCATCTGGTGGATCAACGTCGTCATCAGCCGGGCCCCCGAGGCGCCGAGCGGGTGTCCGAGGGCGATGGCGCCGCCGTTGGGGTTGGTGATCTTCGGATCCGCGCCGGTTTCGGCGAACCACGCACCGACCACCGACGCGAACGCCTCGTTGATCTCGATGGTGCCGATCTCGTCGAGGCGCAGGCCCGCGCGCGCCAACACCTTCTGGGTGGCGGGGATGGGTCCGGTGAGCATCAGGATCGGGTCGACGCCAGCCATCACTCCGGTGTGGAAGCGCACGAGCGGGGTCAACCCCAACTCGGCGGCCTTCTCACTGGTCATCACCAGTAGCGCGGCGGAGCCATCGGAGATCTGGGACGCGTTCCCAGCGGAGACGACGCCGTCCTCCTTGAACGGCGTGGGAAGCCCCGCCAACTTCTCGACGCTGGATCCTGGGCGGATCCCCTGGTCGGCCGTCACACCGTTGACGGGCATGATCTCTTCGGCGAAGATCCCGTCGGCTGTCGCGGCGGCGGCCCGTTCGTGCGACTCCACTGCCATCTCGTCGAGTTGCTGGCGCGACAGGTTCCATTTCTCGGCGATCAACTCGGCGCTCATGCCCTGGTTGACCAACTTGTCGTCGTAGCGCTGCGTCATCATCGGCCCGAACGGTCCGTCGCCGCCCTTGCCATTGGAGAACATCGGGATCCGCGACATCGACTCGATGCCGCCGGCGACTACGACGTCGTAGTGACCGGCGATAACGCTGGCGGCCGCGAAGTTCAGGGCCTGCTGGGAGGATCCACACTGCCGGTCCAGGGTCGTGCCCGGGACCTCCTCCGGGAATCCGGCCGCGAGCACGGCGTTGCGTCCGATATTGAACCCCTGCTCACCCACCTGGGAGACACAGCCCCAGATCACATCCTCGATCAGTGCCGGGTCGATGCCCGCCCGCTGAACAAGGCCCTGCAGCGCCAGTGCCGAAAGGTCCACAGCGTGGATGCCGGACAGGGCGCCCTTCTCGGGTTTGCCGACCCCGACCGGGGTGCGGACAGCAGCAACGATCACAGCATCGCGAGTAGTCATGGAGAGTATGTTACTGGCAAGTAACTTGAGTTGTCGAGGGCCCTGCACCCTGTCTCGTGCCTGGTACCACCGACCGCAGCCGTCACCCGACCGGGATCAGCTGCCGGATCTGATCAGCCCGCCACAGCACCACCGCGACCAGCACCAGCACCACCCCTGCGCACCCCGCCACTTGGACCAGTGTCTGCTGGCGACCGGCGGGGGCCTTGGAGAACACGAACGCCACGGCCGCACCCGTCAGAAGTCCCCCGAGGTGGGCCCGCCAGTCGATTCCCGGAGCGATGAACCCGATCATCACGTTGATCCCTATCAGCACCAGCACCTGGGTGATGTCGGCCTTCAAGTGCCGGCCGGCGACCACGAGCGCGCCCATCAACCCGAAGATGGCGCCACTGGCCCCCACCGAGACGGTGTTCACGCTGGAGAAGGCGAACGACGCGGCCGCCCCACCCAGGCCTGCGATCAGGAACAGGATCAGGAATCGGGCGTGGCCGAGCAGTCGTTCCAAAGGAGGTCCGAGCACGTAGAGCACATACATGTTGAAGGCCAGGTGGAGCAGGCTTCCGTGCAGGAAGACAGAACTGAGCAGCCGGAACCACTCCCCGTTGATCGCGACCGCCGCCGGCCACATTCCCCAGTTGCCGGCGACCTCGTTGACGCCGACCAGCAACTGCACGAGGAAGACCGCCGAACAGATCCCGATCAACGACACCGTCACGGTGCTCGATGATGTGATCCTGCCGCCGAAGACGGTCCGTGGTTCCCGCACCGTCGCCTGACCGGCTGCCACACACTGCGGGCACTGGAATCCCACTGCGGCCGGAATCATGCACTCGGGGCAGATCGGCCGGTCACAGCGGGTGCATCTGATCCAGGTCGGCCGGTCCGGATGCCGATAGCAGACTGGCGCCGGCTCAGGGGTACTCACTGCGTGTCGAGGATCTCGACCGATTCGATCACGACGTCCTCGATGGGCTTGTCCCTGCGGTCGGTCGGAGTCGTGGCGATCGCATCGACCACGTCCCTGCTCGCCTGGTCCGCGGCCTCTCCGAAGATGGTGTGCTTGAAGTTCAGGTGCGGCGTCTTTCCCACGGTGATGAAGAACTGCGAGCCGTTGGTGCCCGGCCCGCGGTTGGCCATCGCCAGCAGGTACGGGCGATCGAACTGCAGTTCAGGGTGGAACTCGTCGTTGAACTCGTAGCCCGGGCCGCCGGTGCCGGTACCGAGCGGACATCCCCCCTGGATCATGAAGCCTCCGATCACCCGGTGGAAAATGACGCCGGTGTACAGCGGACCGGTGCCGGGCCTCCCGGTTGTGGGGTCGGTCCACTCCTGCGACCCGTCGGCGAGCCCGACGAAGTTGGCCACCGTCTTCGGGGCCTGGTTGTCGAACAGGTTCACACGGATGTCGCCACGGTTGGTGTGCAGGATCGCTTGAGTCATACGCCGATCCTGTCACAGGTGTTTGGTGGCCTCACGCGCAGACAGCGGCGCCAGTTCGTGGTCGGCCACGAACCCTGAGACCCACAAGGGTTCGGCGTAGGCGTAGTCGCGCAGGGCCCAGCCGATAGCCTTGGCGATCCAGAAGGTCCGGTCCCCGAGATTCGCCTCAATGACCTCCGCCAGCAGGTCTCGGTCGGTCGCCCGCCCTTTGTGGCCGACCTGGCAGATGATGGCCGCGCGCCGGATCCAGATGTTGTCGTCGTGCGCCCAGGCCCGGATGTCCAGGCCCTCGCGCAGCGGCCCGACGAGTTTGGTGGCGACCTCATCGACCAGGTCCCACCAGGCGCCGGTCGTGATGAGGTGCCGCAGCAGGGGCTCGTCGACGGGTGTGATCATCCGGCGATACCGGGGAACCCGCAACAGCGCCAGCGCCGCGTATCGCTCCTCCCGGTACTCGGCGCCATCCCACAACCCGGTGGCCGCCTCGACCAACGTGTCGTGGTCGTACCCGGTCGCGGCGAACACCGGTCTCAGTGCCTTCGTGCGGGCGGCCTTCTGCACACCGAGGAACGGCATGTCCGACTTCATGTACGCCTGCATGCCGGGGGCCTTCTGTGGATCTGCGTAGTTTCGCAGCGCGTGCCGCACGTCCTCGACGAGGTCCATGACCGAAGGCTAGTGGCGCCGCCGCCCGACGACACCCCCGGAGGGAGTCAGTCCTTCAGCCGCATCCGCGACCACGCGACCACCGTCAGCAGCAGCCCGAGCGCGAAGACTAGTGGCTGCAGGAAGAAGAGGGGGATGAAGAAGACCTGCACCACGATCCAGGCCATGACCCCGATCCCGAACGCCGCAGTCAGCCGATCAGCCCAACGGTTGCCGGCTACCTGCATACCCAGCAGGCCGAACGACGGCACGCCGATCAGGGCCATCAGCAACACCCCCGGGATCACCCATGAGTCGAACGGCAGGGCGTCGACCCAGTCCTCCGGCAGTCCGAAGGCGTCGCGGATCAATTGGATCCCGCCGTAGAAGGCCTGGATTCCGAGCAGCGCGAGGACCACTTCGAGCAGCCAACGCCGTTTGGTGCCGCGCACGGTGACTCCTACCACGCCTCGGGCCTCAAGAGGACATGACCCGCCAGCCGATGGTCGTGCCTCCGCGTGGAGACGAGGGGACTTGAACCCCTAACCCCCGCCTTGCAAAGGCGGTGCTCTGCCAGTTGAGCTACGTCCCCCGGCGCGCGACTAGCGCAGATCGAGGTCCCGCGTGGCCTCGTTCCACAAGTCCTGCTCAGCCTGGTTGGCGGAGTATTGGCGGTACACGGCATATCCGACGGCGGCGATGGCCGCCAGTATTATCAGTTTCTTCACGTGCGCCTACCTGGACTTGAACCAGGGACCTCTTCGTTATCAGCGAAGCGCTCTAACCGAGCTGAGCTATAGGCGCGTGGGTTGCTACTCAGGGTACCGGATGGGTTCCAGGGCCAGGAACCTCAGTCCTCGGCCAACTTCACGCCCACCCCTCCGGTGACGGCCGCCGAGGCGTTGTAGAGCATGGCGATCACTGCGAACATCAGCGTCATCACGACGACCTCCACCACGGCGAAGACTGCACTAACGGCCAAGACATTGCCCAGGCCGAAGGTGAAGGGTCCGCTGGTCCCACTGAGTTCGGAGAAGGTGCTGTTGAACGAGTCGAACACCCCGGTGGCCGATGCGAACAGGTATAGCAGCACCGACGCGATGACATACATGATCCCGAGCCCGACTGCGAAGACGAAACCCGTCTTCATCGCACTCCACGGATCAATCCTGCGCAGACGCAGCGAGGCGACCCGTACACCCGCGCTGGCAGCTGTCGCCGGAGGCACAGTCGAAGATGTCACGCGTTACTCCTCAGTCCTGTCGGAAGACTCTACCGACTCTCCATCATCACCCGCGCTCACCGCGCCATCGGTCCCGGGGTCCTCATCAGCGGTTGGCTCGTCGTGCGCCTCGGCGTCGTCTGCGGCCGACGACCGAGCGACGGCTACCACGCTGACCCCGTCGGCCAGACCCATCAGATTGACGCCCATGGTGTCCCGGCCGGTCTGCCGGATGTCGGCCACGGGCGTGCGGATGACCACCCCGTTGCTGGCGATGGCGAAGATCGAGTCGGTCTGCTGGCACACCAGTGCCCCGACCAGCGAGCCCCGCTCCTCCACCAGGCGCATGGCCCGCACACCGAGACCGCCGCGGCCCTTGGCCGACCACTCCTCCAGCGGCGTACGTTTGGCGAACCCGCCGTCGGTGACCGTGACCAAGTCGCTGCCCTCCCGGACCGTGTCCATGGCCAGCAGGCGGTCGCTGCCCCGGAACCGCATGCCGATGACACCCGAGGTCGCTCGGCCCATCGCTCGCAAGGAATCGGCGGCGAACCGGGTCGACATCCCCTTCGCGGAGACCATGATCAGTTCGCCCGCCTCGTCGACCAACCGTGCGGAGACGAGTTCGTCCCCCTCCTTCAGGTTGATCGCAATCAGACCGCCGGTGCGGTTGGTGTCGTACTCGGTCAACGCTGTTTTCTTGACCAGGCCGTCCCTCGTGGCCAGCACCAGGTACGGTGCCTGGTCATAATCCTTGAGCGCCAGTACCCCGGCGATCTGCTCATCGGGCTGGAAGGCCAGCAGATTCGCCACATGTCTGCCCTTGGCGTCACGCGCGGTCTCCGGCAGCATGTACGCCTTCGTCCGGTAGACGCGCCCGAGGTTGGTGAAGAACAGCAGCCAGTGGTGCGTGGAGGTCACGAAGAAGTGCTCCACCACGTCGTCGCGCTGCAACGCCGCACCCCGCACACCCCTGCCGCCACGGCGCTGGGACCGGTACATCACCCGATCGGTGCGTTTGGCGTACCCCCCCTCGGTGATACTGACAACGATGTCGCGCACCGGGATCAGGTCCTCTTCGCTGCCGAGGTCGTCGGCGGGCATGAACCGGGATCGCCGTTCGTCGCCGTGCACCCGCACGATCTCGGCGAGTTCCTCGCTGACGATCGCGCGCTGCCGGGCCGGTGTGGCCAGGATGTCCTGGTAGTCGGCGATCAGCCGCTCCAGTTCCGCGGCCTCATCGACGATCTTCTGGCGTTCGAGGGCGGCAAGCCGACGCAACTGCATGTCCAGGATCGCAGTCGCCTGGATCTCGTCGACGTCGAGCAGTTCCATCAGGCCGGTGCGCGCCTCCTCGACCGTCGGCGAGCGGCGGATCAGCGCGATCACCTCGTCGAGCGCGTCGAGCGCCTTCAGGTAGCCGCGCAGGATGTGAGCGCGCTCCTCGGCCTTGCGCAGCCGGTAGGCGGTGCGTCGCTGGATGACCTCGAGTTGGTGGTCGATCCAGTTGATGACGAAGGCGTCCAGGCTCAGGGTGCGGGGCACCCCGTCGACCAGAGCCAGCATGTTCGCGCCGAACGTCTCCTGCAATTGCGTGTGCCGGTACAGCTGCGACAGCACCACCCGTGGCTGCGCATCCCGCTTGAGCACGACCACCAGGCGCTGCCCGGTGCGGCTCGAGGAGTCGTCGCGCAGGTCGGCGATACCGGTGATGCGTCCGGCGTCGGCCAATTCTGCGATCTTGGCGGTGAGCGTGTCCGGGTTCACCTGATAGGGCAACTCGGTAACGACCAGACACGTGCGCCCCCGCTCGTCCTCCTCGATGTCCACCACGCCGCGCATGATGATCGAGCCCCGGCCGGTGCGGTAAGCACTCTCGATTCCCGCACGACCCACGATGTACGCGCCGGTCGGGAAGTCCGGGCCTTTGACCCGCTCGATCAGGGCGTCGAGCAGCTCCTCGCGGGTGGCGTCGGGATGGGCCAGCGCCCACTGTGCGCCTTCGGCGATCTCGCCCAGGTTGTGCGGCGGGATGTTGGTTGCCATCCCCACCGCGATCCCCGACGAGCCGTTGACCAGCAGGTTGGGGAACCGGCTGGGCAGGATCACCGGTTCCTGCGCGCGGCCGTCGAAGTTCGGCTTGAAGTCGACGGTCTCCTCGTCGATGTCGCGCACCATCTCCATGGCCAGCTGCGCCAGCCGGGACTCTGTGTACCGGTAGGCCGCAGCCGGGTCGTTGCCCGGCGAGCCGAAGTTGCCCTGCCCGGAGACCAACGGATACCGCAGCGCCCATGGTTGCACCATGCGCACTAACGCGTCGTAGACAGCGCTGTCGCCGTGCGGGTGGTAACTGCCCAGCACGTCACCGACCACTGACGCGCACTTGAAGAAGCCGCGGTCCGGACGGTAGCCGCCGTCGAACATCGCGTAGAGGATCCGGCGGTGCACCGGCTTCAAGCCGTCGCGCACGTCCGGTAGCGCACGTCCCACGATGACGCTCATCGCATAGTCCAGGTAGGACTTCTGCATCTCTGCCTGCAGCTCGACCGGCTCGATCCGGTCGATGTCTGGTGTCTGTGTCACAGGATTCCCTTAGATGTCGAGGAAACGAACGTCTTTCGCATTGCGCTGGATGAACTTGCGCCGGCTCTCCACGTCTTCACCCATGAGCATGCCGAAGACCTCGTCGGCCAGAGCTGCGTCCTCGAGGGTGACCTGCAGCAGGATCCGGCGGTCAGGATCCATGGTGGTTTCCCACAACTCGTTGGCGTTCATCTCACCAAGGCCCTTGAAGCGCTGGATGAACCCCTCCTTGGGATACTTCTTGCCCGCCTCCTTGCCGGTCTCGACCAATGCGTCGCGCTCCTGGTCGCTGTACGCGTACTCGTGGGTCTCCTTGCCGCTCCACTTGAGCAGGTAGAGCGGGGGCTGTGCCAAGTACACGTGGCCCTCGATGATCAGCGGGCGCATGAACCGGAACAGCAACGTCAACAGCAGCGTGCGAATGTGCTGACCGTCGACGTCGGCGTCGGCCATGAGCACGAGTTTGTGGTAACGCAGCTTGTTCAGGTCGAACTCGTCCTGGACACCGGTGCCGAGCGCGGAGATCATCGCCTGCACCTCGGTGTTGGCCAGCACCCGGTCGAGCCTGGCCTTCTCGACATTGAGGATCTTGCCCCGGATCGGCAGGATCGCCTGGGTGGCCGGGTTGCGCCCACTGCGAGCCGAACCGCCTGCCGAGTCCCCCTCGACGATGAACAACTCACACTCTTCCGGATTCGTCGACGAGCAATCGATGAGTTTGCCGGGCAGACCGCCCCCTCCGAGCAGACCCTTGCGGTTGCGGGCGAGGTCCCGCGCCTTGCGAGCCGCCACGCGGGCCACGGAGGCTGACACCGCCTTTCGTGCGATCTCCTTGCCCTCGGCCGGGTTCTTCTCCAGCCAGTCCCCCAGCTGCTCGTTGACCAATCGCTGGACGAATGTCTTCGCCTCGGTGTTGCCCAGTTTGGTCTTCGTCTGGCCCTCGAACTGCGGTTCTCGCAGTTTCACACTGACGATCGCGGTCAGACCCTCGCGGATGTCGTCGCCGGTCAGGTTGGCATCCTTCTCCTTGAGGATCCCCCAGTCCCGCGAGAACTTGTTCATCAGCGTGGTGAGCGCCGCCCGGTAGCCCTCTTCGTGGGTGCCACCCTCAGTGGTGTTGATGGTGTTGGCGAAGGTGTAGATCGACTCACTGAAGCCCTGATTCCACTGCATTGCGATCTCGGCGCTGATCCCCTTGTCGAGGTCCTCGGCCTCGAAGTCGATCACGCTCTGGTGGCTCGGACCCTTGCTGGCGTTCAAGTGCGACACGAAGTCCGAGATCCCCCCGGCATAGCAGTACGAGACTTTGCCGTACTCCTCGTCCTCCTCCTCGTCGTCGTTGCGACGCTCGTCGGTGAGGTTGATCGTGAGTCCGCGGTTGAGGAAGGCCATCTCCTGGAACCGCCGTGACAGCGTCTCGAAGTCGTACTCGGTGGTCTCGAAGATCTCCCCGTCCGCCCAGAACACGATGGTCGTGCCGGTGTCCGAGACCCGCTCACCCTTGACCAGAGGCGCGGTGGGAACGCCGTGGCGGTAACTCTGCGTCCACTGATACCCATCGCGGTGGATCGTCACATCGACAGCAGAGGACAGCGCGTTGACCACCGACACGCCCACACCATGCAGGCCTCCGGAGACCGCGTAGCCCCCGCCGCCGAACTTGCCGCCGGCGTGCAGCACGGTCAGGACAATCTCCACGGCGGGCTTCTTCTCCACCGGGTGCATGTCCACGGGAATGCCGCGGCCGTTGTCCACGACCTTCACGCCGCCATCGGACATGATCGTCACGTCGATCCGGTCGCAGTAGTTGGCCAGCGCCTCATCGACGGCGTTGTCCACCACCTCGTAGACGAGATGGTGCAAACCACGCAGCCCGGTGGAGCCGATGTACATGCCGGGCCGCTTACGTACTGCCTCGAGTCCCTCTAGAACCTGGATGTCGCTGGCGTCGTAAGACACTCAGAGCCCCTTCCGCCGGCGTGGTCCGCCGATTGTGCATTGCGCGAGAACGGCCGTAATCTGGGCCTGGTACGCCTTCGTGGACTCCAGTCTACCTGGTTCGCGGGGGTACCCCCTGCGTTTGCACGCCGTTTATGGCATTTCTGAGGCCCTGATGGTGGATCGAGGCATCCCCCTACGCCGGGTCTTCAGTTCCCAGTTGCCGCTGACGAAGCCGCGGGCCGGGCGGGGTGACACCACCGTGACATTGCGCACGAGGTTAGAGAAACCACGTGTGGGACCTCTAGTCCGAAAATGGCTGGTTTACTCGGTCGCCGCAGAAGTGGGCCGCGAGGTTAGAGAATGGTCGCGAGGTTAGAGATCGTGCACCAGGTTAGTGAACGCACGTGTGGTTTCTCTAACCTCGTGCACATTCTCTAACCCGAGCGATTCCCGCCCGGCATTTCCCCGCCTAAAGGGCGGCCGGCCACGGCCATGGACCACTAACGCAGTGCACGTTCTCTAGCCTCGCGCAAAGGCTCCTGGGCGCGCGAGTGCCCAGCAACAGGAACGCCGGGCCAGGAGGTGACTCAGCCGTATGTGTCGCGCGGACCACGACCTTTGACGCGCAGCCTGCCGCGCCGTTTGGGACCCACGTCGGGACCGAGCACCGTGATGTCGGAGACCAACTCCCCCGGGATCTCGCCTTGCAGGCGTTTGCGCAGTTGGCTGGACAGCATCCTTACCTGGGTCGCCCAGGCAGTGCTGTCGGCGCGCAGCGTCAGCCGGCCGGTGCTGCGGTCGAAGGCCTCCGGTCTGACATGCTCTGCCAGCGTCGGCCCGACCAAAGACGCCCACTCGCCCCAGATCCTGCCGATGGCGGTGGCCGCCTGCCAGCCGCGATCGGTCACCAGCGACACCAGTGCGTCGGCCACGGTGGCGGGGTCGCGGTCGTCGGGCCGGGCTGATGTGTACGTGGGTTCGCGGCGAGGGGTCTGTGACGAGGCCGGAAGCGACCGAGCGGCCTGGCGCGCGCGGGACAGCACCCGGCTCGCGAGGTCGCTGATCGCCTCATCGTTCACGCTTCACTCCTGCCGATCGAACCTTGGTCTATTGAGAATCTAACCCCGCGGACCTGATCTGGTACGTCACCCGACACGGCTGCGGTGATCAGGACTTGACCCTGCGTGGCCGCTGCGACCTCTGCGAGCCTGGAGCGACGCTGCACATCCAGTTCGGCGAAGACGTCGTCGAGGATCAAGATCGGGTCTCCCGCGGTCTGGTCCCGCAGGATGTCGTAGCTGGCCAGGCGCAACGTCAGAGCCAGCGACCACGACTCCCCGTGCGAGGCGTATCCACGTGCTGGAAGGCCGTTCAGCGTGAGGTCGATCTCGTCACGATGCGGTCCCAGTACGGTCACTGCCCGCGCGAACTCCTCCGCACGGACAGCTTCCAGCGCCTCCCGCAGACCACCTGCGAACTGCTCGCGGGTGGTGATACCGGCAGGCAGCCTGGCCGGTACGTACTCCAGTTCGATCTCGTTGCGCTGAGCTGCGACCTGTGCGTAGGCCTCGGCCGCTGGCGGCGCGAGTGAGGTCAACAGAGCGACCCGTCCGGCCATGAGGTCCGACCCGAACTCGACGAGCCGGTCGTTCCACACATCGAGCGTGCTTCGCAACGAGTCACGTTCCGCGGCACTTGTGGCCTTGGCCGCCGAGCGCAACAACGAGTTGCGCTGCTTGAGGGTCTTGTCGTAGTCCCCGATGACCCCGGCATAGCGGGGCGTGAGCTGCACCAGGAGCTGGTCCAGGAAGCGGCGCCTGGCGGCCGGATCCCCCTTCACCAGACTCAGATCCTCCGGGGCGAACATCACCGCCCGCACGATCCCGATGGCGTCTCGGGTCCGCTTCACCGGGGTCCGGTTGACCTGCAACCGGTTGGCCCGGCCCGGGTTGATCTGCACGTCGAGACCGATACTGCGCTCCCCCTGGACCACCGTGCTGCGAATGACCGCTCGATCGCAGCCGGCCCTGACCAGCGCAGTGTCGGTGGCGACTCGATGACTGCCGAAAGTCGCAAGGTAGGCAACCGCCTCCACTACGTTGGTCTTACCCTGCCCATTGGGACCGACCAAGACATTCGTGGCCGCATCCAACTCCAGGTCCAACTGCTCGTAGTTACGGAAGTCGGTCAGCCCCAGGTGGGTGACCCTCACCGGTTGAGGCGCACCGGCATCAGTAGATACCGGAAGACTTCACTGCCCCCTTCGGGGTCGATGCCCGTCAGCACTGCCGCTTTCTCCGACGATTGCAGGCTCAGCCGAGCGGTGGTCTGCGTCAGTCCGGCCAGGCCGTCTGCCAGGAATCGTGGGTTGAACGCCACCTCCAGCCCCTCCCCCTGCAACGTGCACCCGATGGTTTCCATGGCCGTGGCCTCGTCGCCGGTTCCCGCCTTCAGAACCACTTCGTCCGAGGAGAACACCAGGCGGACCATCGAGTCCTGGTGCAGGACCAAGCTCACGCGTTTCAGGGCTTCCCGCAGTGCAGGGACTTCGATTTCGGGCTGGCTGACGAACTGGGTCGGAAGCAGGGAACGGAATTTCGGGAAGTTCGCCGAATCCACCAGCCGCAGCCCGGTCTGCCGTGTTGCGGCCGTCAGCGAGATGGAGGTGTCGGAGTCCGCGAGGTGGATATTCACCTGGCCGGCGTCAGCGAAAGCCTTGGTCGCCTCCAGCAGTTCCCTGCCGGGGACGGTCACCGCGATCGGTTGATCCACCGCGATCGGCTGCCATGCCAACTCACGCACCGCCAAGCGATAGCGGTCAGTCGCCGCGAGCGTGAGGTGACCATCGGGCTCGATCTCCATCCGAATGCCCGCGTAGGCGTGGTTTCGCTCGTCCGGTGACGCGGAGGCCACGGCGACCTGAGCCACGGCGGAGGCGAACACCGCTGCATCCACCGATCCCGCTGCGGTCGGCAGTGTCGGCAGCGGCGGGTACTCGTCGGCTGGCAGCGTGGGCAGCAGGAAGGACGCCGCACCGCAGGTGACCTCCACCCGGCCCGAGGTCTGCAACGCGAAGCTGACCGGCTGGGCGGGTAGCGAGCGGGCGATCTCGACGAGCAGTCGACCGCTGATCAACGCGCTGCCCGGCTCCCCCACGACCGCATCGGACGTGCTGTGGGACCACGTGTCCTGAGTGGTGGTGGTGAAGGACACGCCATCCTCGGCGGCCTCCACGAGCACGCCTGCCAGCGCTGGGAACGGGACGCGGGAAGGCAGGGTTCGAGACACCCACGTCACCACATCCGCTAGGACGTCTCTCTCGATGCGAAACTTCACAGTTCCTCCTTGTCAGGCATGGTGTCACGAGCGCTTGCCTTACAGGCGGTATTCCGCTGTTTCGGATGGCATTTCTGTGTCCACAGCCGAGGCGTCCGAGGTTCTAGGTTCCCTGGTCATCTCAGATATAGATTCCGTATACGTATTAGCACTTGTTGATGGTGTGGACAGCGGCGCGTTTCCCCTGATCGTCCGCAGGTAATTACATCGCACAGTCTCCTGTGGGGTGTTCTGTGCAGGCCAGGCAGCTCTGTGGATGCCGAATGGTCATCCACTCGGCGTTCACATCCCGGTGGCTCGTTGTCCACGGCGACCGAGATCTGCGCGGCGCCCGGCGCCAGGTTGTCCACAGCAGGTGCACAGTCTGGGGATGCGTAGCGTGAGCGACTCGCCGGATTGGTTTCACGTTGGGTAACGGACGATCAATGCTGTCGCGCCACAGTTGTCGCGATGTTCACGGAGCCCGTGGAAGCAGACGGCCTCCGTGTGGGCGACACGTCACTGCTGTCACGAAGTTGTGGTCCCTCCACCCGTGGTGTTACGAAGGTGCGTGGTGAACCGGTCACGAGGTGCCCACCTTCGTGACAAAGCCATCCATGGGCCGGCAACTTTGCAACACGGACCGGATCTGCCGCCGAGATCCGTCAAATGTGACCGAAAGGCCTACGACTGACGCCGAACGGTGGAGTTATCCACAGGATGTGCACTAGATGGGGATACACAGTGTGACGGAGTTAACACTTGCCTTACACAAAGTAACGGAGCTGTAACAACTCTACGCAGAGGTCTTGATCTTGTTGGTGAGATCTGCGACCTGTTCGTAGAGACGCCGGCTCTCCCCGATGTTCTTGCGGATCTTCCGGTCGGCGTGCATCACGGTGGTGTGATCCCGATTGCCGAACTCGGCACCGATTGCGGGCAGCGACAGATCCGTCAGCTCACGGCACAGGTACATAGCCACCTGCCGGGCTCCGACCAGGGTCTTCGAACGCGACGGGCCCTCCAGTTCGTCCACCGAGATACCGAAGTAGTCGGCGGCCTGGCTCTTGATCTGCTCGGCCGTGACGTCGCGCGCGGACTCATGCGGAATCAGATCTTTGAGCACTATCTCGGCAAGTTCAACGCTGATAGGCGACGAGTTCAGACTCGCGAACGCCGAGATCCGGATGAGGGCACCCTCGAGCTCGCGGATGTTGGCGGTGATCTTGCTGGCGATGAACTCGAGTACCTCGTCGGTGATCTCGCGGCGTTCCTGCATCGTCTTCTTGCGCAGGATGGCGATCCTGGTCTCCAGGTCTGGCGGCTGGATATCGGTGATCAGGCCCCACTCGAACCGTGAGCGCATACGGTCCTCGAAGTTCTGCAACTGTTTGGGTGGTAGATCCGACGTGATCACGATCTGCTTGTTCGCGTTGTGCAAGGTGTTGAACGTGTGGAAGAACTCCTCCTGCGTCTGCACCTTGCCGGACAGGAACTGGATGTCGTCCACGAGCAGCACGTCGACGTCGCGGTATCTGCGGTGCAGGTCGGCGCGACCCTGGTCGCGGATGGAGTTGATGAAGTCGTTGGTGAACTCCTCGGAACTCACGTAGTGCACGCGGGAGCCGGCGAAGATCCTGCGCGTGTGGTGGCCGATGGCGTGCAGCAGGTGGGTCTTCCCCAGCCCCGAGTCCCCGTAGATGAACAGCGGGTTGTAGGCACGGGCCGGCTGTTCGGCGACCGCCATGGCGGCAGCGTGTGCGAACCGGTTGCTCGGCCCGTACACGAACGAGTCGAATGTGTAGCGAGGATTCAGCGGCGTCTGGTCCTGGGCGGGGGTGACGCGCGTGGTCTCGGTCACCGGCTCGCTGTACGTGGAGTCAGCGAGGTCGTCGGTCATGTCATCGGAGATCTGAGGAGCCCTGGAATGGTCCACGATGACGTCGATGGTCACCTGTTGGCCGAGTTGGTCGGCGAGGGCCTGCTGGACGTGGGGCCGCAGTTTCGTGTCGAGCATGTCCTTGGTGAACTCGTTGCCGGTCACCAGGATCAGAGCGTCGGGGGTGAGGGCGACCGGTTCGGTCAGTTCCACCCAGGCCCGCTGGGTTTCCGGCACAGACTGCTTGGCCCGTGCCCAGAGGTCGCCGAGGTCAATCAGTACGTCCAAGTGGTGCCCCCTTGGCTCGAGGTGGAACTTCTCCACATTGTGGATAACTCATGTGGAAAGCTGCTTTCTGGGCGTCGCACCACCTGTCGGGGGTGAGACGTCGCTGGGCCGACGCTAATCGGATCGTCGTCGCCTGACAACCGATTGTGCACAACTGAGTGGACTGTTTTTCAGGTGGTCGGCGTGTCGGTGGTTTCATCCGCCGTGTTGCGGTGTAGAGGGCATGGGCGATGTTGAGTTTGGGATGGTGTGACGTATGCTGGTGGGGCTGGCCCTTGTCGTGAACCGGCGTCCTCGACGGCGGTTGTCGATGGGGGCCAATTCCACGCTCTCGCTCCACGTCCTCGTGACCTCGGAAGGACACCCGAATGAAACGCACCTACCAGCCCAACAACCGGCGTCGGCACAAGAAGCACGGCTTCCGACTGCGTATGCGCACCCGGGCCGGGCGCTCCATCCTCTCGTCACGTCGCAGCAAGGGCCGCGCTCGCCTGACGGTTTGATGTGCTGCCCCGAGACCACCGACTGCATCCTCGTTCCCGAGTGCGTTCCACGATCCGACACGGTCGGCGCGTGCGCTCCGGCGCGGTAGTCGTGCACCACGTGCCACAGGAGGGCACCCGCCACGCGGCCGTTGTCGCCGCCAAGGGGGTGGGGGACGCGGTCGGTCGGCACCGGCGCCAGCGCCAGCTGCGCCATATCCTCGCCGGCATGTGGGACGAACTTCCGCCGGGGTCTCTGGTTGTGCGAGCGCTGCCCGGGTCCGTCAGCTATTCCGCCCTGGAGGCCGATGTGCAGCGGGCGGTGAGGCGACTGTGAGGATTTTGCACAGCATTGTCCGAATACCGGCACTTGTGGTGATCGGACTGATCAAGATATACCAGAAGTTCGTTTCGCCTATGTTTGGTCCCAGTTGTAAGTTCCACCCGACCTGTTCGGCCTATGCGGTACAGAGCCTGCAAGTCCACGGGCTCGTGAAGGGGTCGATGCTGTCTGTGGCACGCTTGGGTCGATGCCATCCCTGGCAACTCGGAGGCATCAACCCACCACCTCCCGCCGGCAAATGGCGAGCAGATGTAGACCTCGACGGAAACCCCAGGGGGGTATCATGTTCATCCTAGAGTGGCTGGAGACGGCTGTCTCGTGGATCCTCGTCTCGTTCCACGCCATCCTCTCCCCCATCTTCGGTGCAGGCAGCGGCGCTGCATGGGGACTGTCGATCGTGGGTCTGGTGATCGTGATCCGGACCCTGCTGATTCCGCTGTTCGTCAAGCAGATCAAGGCCCAGCGGAACCTGCAGATCCTGCAGCCCCAGATGAAGGAGATCCAGAAGAAGTACGCCGGGGACAGGGAGCGCCAGTCCCAGGAGATGATGAAGTTGTACCGGGAGACCGGTACCAACCCGCTCTCCTCGTGTCTGCCGATCCTCGTGCAGGCGCCGATCTTCTTCGCGTTATTCCGGGTGTTGCAGGGAATGGCGCAGAACAAAGCGGTCGGAGTGCTCACTCCCGAACTCGTGGCCCAGGGCCGCGAGGCGTCCATTTTCGGAGTACCCATCTACGGCACCTTCATGAACGCCGCGGAGACTCCGAATCCCACAGCTACCCATGTCGTCACCCTGGTGATGATCGTCCTGATGTCGGCCACCACCTTCATCACCCAGCGCCAGCTGATCGTCAAGAACACGGCTGCCGACAACCCGATGGTCAGGCAGCAGAAATTGCTGCTCTACATCTTCCCTGTGATGTTCGCCGTCGGTGGCATCAACTTCCCGCTCGGGGTGCTCATCTACTGGTTGACCACCAACTTGTGGTCCATGGGCCAGCAGTTCTGGGTGATTCGCAACAACCCACAGCCAGGCACCCCCGCCTTCGAGGCGAAGCAGCGAAGAGACGCCGATAAGGCGGCGAAGAGGGGTCAGGCAGTGACCCAATCGGGAGCCGTCGTACCCGAGGTGGTCGAACCCCCCAAGCCTGTCCGCAACCAGCCCAAGCGCCAACCGCGCAAGAAGCGCAAGGGGTAGCGGGTTTCACGTGAAACGGAGTTGCCGATGACCGAGCAGAACAACCCTCTGGAGACCGAGGGCGACATCGCCGCCGACTATCTCGAGGTCTTCCTCGACATCATCGATGTCGACGGGGATATCGAGATGGATGTGGAGAACGGGCGTGCGATGGTGGCCATCGTCGGGGAGGACCTCGATGAGTTGATCGGCGAGGACGGGCAAGTGGTCGATGCCCTGCAGGACCTGGCCCGCCTGGCGGTGATGCGGGAGACCGGAAACCGCTCCCGCATGATGCTGGACATCGGCAACTACCGGGCAGGGATCCGCAAGGAACTCACCCTGCAGGGGGAGCGCGCCGTCGAACAGGTGCGACGGAGTGGCGAGTCAGTGGCGTTGTCCCCCATGTCGCCGTTCGAGCGCAAAGTCGTCCACGACGCCGTGGCGGCGGCCGGCCTGGTCAGTGAGTCCAGCGGCGAGGAGCCGAACCGCTACGTGGTGGTTCTGCCCGCCTAGCGTTTCACGTGAAACAGCTGCAGGAGTACCAGCAGATACTGTCCACCACCGGGGTCCAGTGGGGTCTGATTGGTCCGCGTGAGACCGAACGCCTGTGGGATCGCCACATCGACAACTGCCTGGCGGTCACCGAGGACACCGCGTGTCTGCCGGCTGGCGCCAACGTGATCGACGTCGGTTCCGGAGCAGGTCTGCCGGGACTCGTGTGGGCCATCGCCCGACCCGATCTGCAGATCACCCTGGTCGAGCCTCTGGATCGGAGGATCCGCTTCCTGCAGGCAGTGATTGATGATCTGCAAGTGAAGAATGTGCGGACCCTCCGGGCGCGCGCAACAGACGTGACACTGACCGCCGACCGTGTGACCGCTCGCGCACTGGCGAAGACGGCGACCCTGCTCCCCTGGCTCACTCCCTTGGTCGCCGACCAGGGGCGGCTGGTGCTCATCAAGGGGGAGCGGGCCGAGCAGGAGGTGGCCGAATGTGCGTCCTGGCTGCGTAGGCACCGATGGAATTCACAGATCCTGCTTGTGGGGGATCCGCCACGGACGCGAGTCGTTATCGTCGAACGTGAAGATCAGGGGTGACGATTGGAATCACAAAGTGGTCTGGGCTGGCCCCAGACTGAGGAAGACCCGGCCGACGATGATTCGCCGTCGGCGGGGCTGGGCTGGCCGTCGACAGGGGAGGATGCATGATCGTCACCGTTGCCAACCAGAAGGGCGGCGTGGGTAAGACCACGACCGTGGTTAACATGGCTGCCGCGCTGGCGGAACTGGGCAAGTCGGTGCTGGTCGTGGACCTTGATCCACAGGGCAACGCGACCACCGGGCTGGGGGTGTCGACTCGAACGGACAATCCCGGCGTGTACGACGTCCTCATCGAGGACGAGCAGATGGCCGCCGCGGTGGTTCCGGTACCGGAGAACCCTGCGGTACGGCTGGTGCCGGCCAGTCTGGATCTAGCGGGCGCCGAGATCGAACTGGTGTCGATGCTGGCGCGCGAGTACCGGGTGCAGAAGGCCCTTCGCGCCTACCTGGACACCGAGGATGTCGACATCGTGCTTATCGATTGTCCCCCCAGCCTGGGCCTTCTCACCCTGAACGCGCTGGTGGCCGCGGACGAATTGCTGATTCCGATCCAGTGTGAGTACTACGCACTCGAGGGGCTGGGTCAGTTGATCAGGACGGTCGACATGGTGAAGGAGCACTTGAATCCCGGTCTGCGGATCTCCTCGATCTTGCTGACTATGACCGATAGTCGGACAAATCTATCCGAACAGGTGGCAGACGAAGTCCGCGGATTCTTCGGAGGTCTCGTACTGGAGACCGACATCCCGCGTTCCGTGCGATTGTCCGAAGCCCCCGGCCACGGCAGGTCCGGCCTGGCCTACGACCAGCGTTCGCGGGGTGCGGCCGCGTACCAGGATGCGGCTCGCGAGTTCACCTCACGCGTCATCGATCTGACCGAACCCTCTAGTGAGCAGGTGCACCAGTGAGCCGCAGGGCCCTGGGCAAGGGTCTGGGAGCACTGATTCCCACCGCGGAGGTCGACCTGCGTGACAGCGAGCCGGGCCTGCAGGATGTCCCAGGGGTTCGCCTGGTGGACGTCCCCGTCGATCGGATCCGGCCGAACCCGAGCCAGCCACGCGAGCATTTCGACCCGGAGGCGCTGGCCGAACTGGTGCACTCCCTGAAGACCGTCGGCCTGCTTCAGCCGATCGTGGTACGTCCGGCAGGCACCGGGTACGAACTGATCGCGGGGGAGCGGCGCTGGCGGGCGGCCCAGGCGGCCGGGTGGAGTACGGTGCCCGCCCTGGTCAGGGAGACCGAGGACGCGGACCTGTTGCGCGACGCGCTGTTGGAGAACCTGCACCGGGTACAGCTCAACCCGCTGGAGGAGGCAGCGGCCTATCAGCAACTCCTGGCCGACTTCGCCGTCACCCAGGAGGAACTCGCCGACCGGCTCGGACGCTCACGACCGCATCTGACGAACACGCTGCGGTTGCTCAAACTGCCCGCTGGTGTGCAACGCCGGGTGGCCGCGGGGGTGCTCAGCGCCGGCCACGCGCGTGCGTTGCTGGGCCTCGAGACTGAGGAGCAGATGCAGATCCTCGCCGACCGCATCGTGGCCGAGGGACTGTCCGTGCGCAGCACCGAGGAACTGGTCGCCTCCGACCAGCCACGCCCCCGGCGCAGGCGACGTAGGGCTCCGGAGCCCTCAGAATTCGCCACGACCGTGGAAACCGCGCTGGCGGCGCGGTTCGACACCTCGGTGGACGTGAGAATGTCGGGCCGGCGCGGGCGACTGACCATCCATTTCGCCGACTCCGACGACCTGAACCGGATCCTGGACCTTATGGGTCAGTGACGGGCCACCAACGCCGCTGCCACCTCACCCAGGGTCAACCCGGCCGCAGCCGCACCCTGCGGGAACAGGGACGTCTCGGTCATGCCGGGGGCGACGTTGGCCTCCAGGAAACTCACGCCCGCGCTGTCGACGATGAAGTCCACGCGCGACCAGTCCCGCAGGCCCAATGCCTGGTGTGCGCTGATCGCCGCTTTCGCGCACTCCTCGGCCTGCTCCGAGGTGATCCGCGCAGGTACGAAGAATTCGGTCTCACCGGCGGTGTAGCGCGCTGCGTAGTCGTAGATTCCCGAGCGGGGCTGGATCTCCACAGCCGGCCATGCCTGCGGACCGTCGCCCAGGTCGACGACCGAGACCGCGACTTCGGCGCCGTCCACGTACTCCTCGAGCATCGCCGAGTCGCCGTAGGCGAACGCCGACACCATCGCCGGCGGCAACTCCTCGGCAGTGCGCACAAGCGTCGTCCCGAGAGCTGAACCGCCGCGGGTGGGTTTGACCATCAGGGGCAGCCCAAGGCGTTCCAGGATCGCCGACATCACAGCGGGGGCACCCAGGTCGCGGAAGATGCCGTGCGGCAACGAGTAGCCCCGCGGCACCCGAAGCCCGCGTTCGGCGACGATGCCTTTCGCGATCGCCTTGTCGAACGTCTGCCGACAGGCGACGGGACCGCTGCCGACGTATGCGACCGCAAGCGCGTCCAGGACGTCGGCCAGCGAGCCATCCTCGCCGGCAGCGCCGTGCACCAAGGGGATCACCACGTCGGGCGGGTCTACCTGCAGCGCCGGGATCAAGCTCGCGTCGATGTCCAGAACACGCACATCTTCACCTTGGGCACGCAACGACTCAGCCAATCTCCGGCCGGAGCGCAAAGACACGTCACGTTCGGCTGAGAGTCCACCGGCGAGCACGACCACAGACATGTGAGCCTCCTAGGCGAGATCCGGACCGGGCGTCGCCGGACCGGGGGGTAAGTGAACCGGGGCGTTTCCGAACGTCTGCACCAGTTCGAGTTCGGCTTCGATCACCCCGGCCAGCCTCCGGACACCCTCGGTGATGCGTTCCGGCGTTGGGTGGCAGTAGGACAGCCGCATGGAGTCGCGGCCCTGGCCGTTGTTGTAGAAGCCGGTCCCCGGCACATAGGCCACCAACGCCGACACCGCCCGCGGCAGCATCGCTGTGGCGTCGATCCCGTCTGGCAGGGTGACCCACGAGTAGAAGCCACCGCTGGGTACCGTCCAGGTCGTGCCCTTGGGGAACTGCTGCTCCATGGTGGACAGCAACGCGTCGCGGCGCTCGCGATAGATCTCGCGGAAAGCCTTCACCTGATCCATCCACGGCTGGGTGCGCAGGTACTCGGAGACGGTCAACTGGGTGAAGTTCGATGGGCACAGGATGGCCGCTTCGGCGGCAAGGACCAGTTTCTCCCGCACCGCGTGCGGTGCCACCGCCCAGCCCACCCGCAAGCCGGCGGCGATGGTCTTGCTGAACGATCCCAGGTACACCACCGACTCGCTGTCACTGGCGCGGATCGCCTGTGGCACCTCACCATCGAAACCGAGCAGGCCATACGGGTCGTCCTCGAGCACAAGTACACCGGCCGACTGCGCGATCTGCAGGATCTGCTGGCGCCGGGCCTGATCCTGGGTCACGCCCGCCGGATTGTGGTAGCTGGGGATGGTGTAGATGAACTTGACCCTCTGACCGGCGGCCCGGCAGTCGGCCAACGCCTCGGACAGTGCCTCCGGCACCAGTCCGTTCGCGTCCATCGCGACGTGCCGGACGTCGACCTGGTAGGAGCGGAAGACCCCCAGCGCCCCCACATAGGAGGGAGCTTCCACGAGCACCACATCGCCGGGGTCGCAGAAGATGCGGGTCACCAGATCCAGTGCCATCTGCGACCCGGCGGTCACGACGATGTCGTCGGGGTGCGCCTGTACACCCACCGGTGCCATCACCTCGCAGATCTGCTCGCGCAGTGTCTGGTCACCCTGGCCGTTGCCGTATTGCAGTGCGACGCTGCCCCGGGTGAGCAACAAGTGCTGCATCGTGCTGACGATCGCATCCATGGGCAGGGCGTCGACGTAAGGCATGCCGCCTGCCAGGGAGACGACCTCCGGACGCGACGCCACTGCGAACAACGCGCGAATCTCCGACGCGGTCATTCCCATCGCACGTTCGGCGTAAGAATCGATCCACGGGTCGAGACGTGATCCTGACATGCACCCACCTCCGGTCTGTCTCTACCATGCCTGTCGTGGACAGTAGCCGACCCTCGCGGGTCCTGATTCGTATTGTCGCCCTCATCGGCCTGGGTGCGCTCGCGGGTTTTGCATTGGCCGGATTGCGCCCACATGGACCGCGATGAGGCGAGCGTGTTCCTTCTAGGCCCGGCGGTTCGCGTTCGGGCGAGGGGGCCAAGACGGTGTACTCCGAAACGACTAGCCGCAGGAGTTCGCACGTTCTCTAGTCCGAAATAGCGGCAGGAGTTGGCCGCGAGGTTAGAGAACGTCCACGACGCTAGTTCTCCACGGCTGTGGCCGGCCGCCCCTTCAGGCGGGGAAATGCCGGGCGGAAACCGCTCGGGTTAGAGAACGTGCACGACGTTAGAGAAGCCACACGTGCATTCGCTAACCTCGTGCACGATCTCTAACCTCGCGACCATTCGCTAACCTCGCGGCCAACTTCTGCGGCGACCGAGTACACCAGCCATTTTCGGACTAGAGAAGCCACACGTGCATTCGCTCTAACCTCGTGCACGTTCTCTAACGTGAGCGATTCGCCCGGCATTGTCCCGCCTGAACCGGCGGCACGGCCGCGGCCTCGGAACCTGAGGTCCCAATGGGAACGCGGGGACCGGACGGCAACTCGGCATCCACCAGGGGCAACCCATCCTCGCATCAGCCCGAGGGCGAGAAGAAGTCGTGGATGGCCGAGGCGATGCCCTCGGCGATCTCCTGCCTGGCGGACTGATCGGAGAGGCGCTCGAGGTCGGCCGGGTTGGACAGGTACCCGATCTCCAGGCGTACGGCGGGCATCCGGGTCAGCCGCAGCAGATCCCAGGTCTTGGCGTGGGTGTGGCAGTCGGAGAACCGTGCGCCCGACACCACGTGTTCCTGCAGCATGTCGGCGAACCTGCGACCGACCATCGAAGCCGTCCGGGAGTTGCCGTAGTAGTAGGTGGCAGCACCTGCGCCTCTTCCCGAGGGCTCCCAGTCGCAGTGCACGGAGATCACGAGGTCGGCGCCGACCCGGTTGGCGAAAGCTGCACGTTCGGCCTCCGTCGACGGTGACAGGTGGTTGGTCCCCAGGGGACGGGTCAGCAGCACCTGGATCCCGATCGCTGACAGGCGGCCCTCGAGGCGTGAACAGATGTCGTCGACGAGTTCCTGTTCGGTCAATGCGGAGCCCGGCACAGCCCGGCCCGGGTCGTTGCCGCCGTGTCCGGGGTCGATCACGATCACCTTGTCGGCGGTCCCCGACTGCAGGCGGGCCAGCTCCTGCTGGTCGCGCAACTGCTCGGGCTCGCCGCCGCTGACCGTACGGTTGAGTCGGTCGAGCGCCCGCAGGGTCAACGGACCACAGACCCCGTCCGCTTCAAGGCCCACATTGCGCTGGAAGTCCCGCAATGCGTGATCGGTCGACCGGCCGAAGACGCCGTCCACCCGGCCGCTGTCGAAACCCATGTCGGTGAGCCGGCGCTGAAGTGCCAGTGCGTCGTCTCCGATCTGCATGTGGCCCGCCGAGTACGACAGAACCCGGTCCCCGAGTCGCCAGCGGACCTCCTCGAGCCGCCGGAAGGTCTCCTGCCCGACGATTCCATCGACGTTGAGCCCCTGGTGCTGCTGGAAGGCTCGCACCGCCCGGTCCATCTGCTCGTCGAAGACTCCCCCGGAGTCCGTCGACAACTGGCCCAGCCTGATGAGCCGGTCGCGCACCTCGGCGACAACCGGCCCGGTGTCACCGAGTCGGGCCACTCTCAGCCGATGTAGTCGCTCAAGTCCGCCAGCAGGGCTGCTTTGGGCTTGGCACCGATGATCTGCTTGACGACTTTGCCCCCCGAGAAGACATTCATCGTCGGGATCGATGTGATGCCGTACTGCGCGGCAACCCCCGGGTTCTCGTCAACGTTCAGTTTCGCGACCACTATGCTGTCGTGCTCACCGGCGAGTTCCTCGAGGATCGGAGCCACCATCCGGCACGGGCCGCACCACTCCGCCCAGAAATCGACGATCACGGGCTTGTCGCTGAGCAGTACGTCGTCGGCGAAACTGGCGTCAGTCACGGTCTTGGTCGAGGACATGGGTCTCCTTAGGGTTCGGTTTCGAGAATAGTCCGCGTGCGAGCCCGAATCAGGCATGCCCGGCGAGGTAGCGCTCCGCGTCCAGTGCGGCCGCACAACCACTTCCGGCGGCGGTGATCGCTTGGCGGTAGGTGTGGTCCACCAGGTCGCCGGCAGCGAAGACGCCCTCCACGTTGGTCTTGGTGGTCCGGCCCTGCACCAGCACGTACCCCTCATCATCGAGGTCGATCTGTCCCTTGACCAGTTCCGAGCGCGGATCGTGACCGATCGCCACGAACAGGCCCGTGACATCCAGGGTGCTCTGGGTGCCACTGACCCGGTTGAGCAGGCGCAGACCGCTGACCTTGTCCTGACCGAGGACGTCGAGCACCTCGGAGTTCCACACCACATCAATCTTCGGGTCGTTCAGGGCGCGCTCGGCCATGATCCTGCTGGCGCGGAACTCGTCACGGCGGTGCACAATGGTGACCTTCTCGGCGAAGCGGGTCAGGAAGGTGGCTTCCTCCATGGCGGAATCACCGCCCCCGACCACGGCGATGTGCTGTCCGCGGAAGAAGAAGCCATCACAGGTGGCACACCACGAGACGCCGTGGCCCGAGAGCCGCTTCTCGTTCGGCACGCCGAGTTCGCGGTATCCGGAACCCATTGCGAGGATCACGGATTTCGACCGCCAGATCGTCCCGGCATCGTCGGTGACCTGCTTGACGTCTTCGGCAAGGCTGACGTCGCCGGCATCCTGCGTGACGATCCGGGCGCCAAAGCGCTCCGCCTGGGCCCGCATCGCGGTCATCAGCTCCGGTCCCTGGATGCCCTCCTCGAAGCCGGGGTAGTTCTCGACCTCGGTGGTGTTCATCAGCGCCCCGCCGGCGGTCACGGCACCTTCGATGAGCACCGGATCCAACTGCGCGCGGGCCGCGTAGACGGCCGCGGTGTACCCGGCCGGCCCGGACCCGATGATGACCACTTGCTGCACATCCTGCTGAACGTCGCTCACATCTGCTCCTGTCATGGCTCCAGCAGATTCAACCCGATTCACCGGTGCCGGTATTCCCTTAGAGGTTAGCCGTGGAGTTGTCGACGTCGTAGACCATGTGTCGCATGACCAGGTCGTCGCCGGGCCCGCAGCGGGGGGTGACTACCCAGACCTCCTCGTACTGGGTGTCGGGCAGGTACGTGGTCACCAGGACGACGGCCGCCACGTCGTCGTACGACCCCGTGTCCACGCTCAGGACGGACCCGTACGCGTCGACGGCGACCGTACAGGCCTGGATTCCCTGCCGACTGTCCGCGAAGGTCCGCGTCGGACCCACGGCGGCTGGAGCGGCGCGGAAGCGTTGCTGCAATTCCGGGACGAAGTCCGTGGACTGGTAAAGCGCACCGGCCTTGATCACCGGGGCAGGGGACGCCGTGACCGGGCCCGACGGGCTCTGGACGGTCACGCTCATCAGCATGGCGAAGGCTGCGACGGCGGCGGCGATCAGCAGGCCGTTCAACCGGCGACGGTGAATTCGGGTGATCGGCACCACTGGTGCCACGGGCGCTTGCTGCTCGGCCAGTCGCGCCAGGATCTGCTGGCGGACTGCAGGTGGCATGGGTGGGGACGGCAGCCGGGCAAGCAAATCCCGCACGTCCTGCTCGTCGCTCATTGACCGTCACCTGCCTGTCTCTGTCGTAGGACGGCGTTGTCGGCGTCGGGGTTCCGGACCGAGCTCAAGCGCTTGGCCAATTTGGCCCGGCCGCGCGCGCAACGGCTCTTCACGGTCCCCGCGGGACATCCGAGAATCGCCGCCGCCTCTTCGATGCTGTAGCCTTCGACGTCGACGAGCACGATGGCGGACCGCTGGTCGTCCGGCAACTCGGTCATCGCCCGCTCGAGTTCGATCTGCAACTCCCGATTCGCCATGGCGTCGTGATCATGGGCGGTGTCGTGGAGGGTGTCGATCCACATGGTCGTCGGCTTGTTCTTCCGACGCCGGTGCTGATCGAGGCAGGCGTTGACCACGATCCGGTGCAGCCAGGTGGTCACCGCCGCCTCACCGCGGAACGATCCGGCTCGCCTGAACGCGGAGATCATCGCGTCCTGCAGGGCGTCCGAGGCGTCGTCCGGACTGCCCGCAGTGCGCAGAGCCACCGCCCAGAGGCGGTCACGGTGCCGGTCGAACAGTTCCCCGAAGGCCTCGCTGTCTCCGGCCACATGTGCGGCAAGCAACTCTGCATCGGCGGGCTCCACGCCGCCAGGGTCGTCCACGACTGCTCCTCATCCGCTCCGGATGACGATCTTGCGCACCCCGCCACGATAGCCGCCGTCGATCCACGGCAGGCGGGTGAACCAGACCAGCACGTATCGCCCGGTCATCGGACGGGCAGACCGGAGCAGAATGTGGTTGCCGGCACCGATGACGCTTGCGAAGGTGCGGAAGCGGGAGGGACTGGCGAAGCGCTTGTTGCCGACCATCACCCGCAGATTGCTGTTGGCGCCCACGAGTTTGAGGTCGACAGAGGTCACCGGCCGGGGAGCACCCAGATCGATGGTGATTCCCACACCCGGTTTGCCCCCGAGGTACGGGTCGTCGTAAGTGATGGTGGTCCACGCGGTCAACGGATCCCGGTCGACCGCGAACTTCGTCTTGCTCTTGAACTCCCCGTCCACCCCGAACGGATCGTAGTCGGAGACTCTGACGATCGGCAGTTTGCGTTCGCCCGGGGCCAGGGCGGGTACCAGGCTCGCGATTCCCTGGGTCCGGGTCTGGGCGGTGACGGGGTCGCCGGGCCGGTTCGCGGCGTCGGCCAGACCCATGAGCACAGCCACACCTACGAGAGCGGCGGTGAGTCCTGCCGCCAGGGTCTTCCGGTGGCGCGCGAGGATCCCGGGACGGGGTCCGTCCCACAGCGCCGCCGCTTGTGTGCGCAGGTCGGCTGCGACTTCAGCCGCCCCGTTGTACTCACCACGCCAGCACCGGTCGATCGTGCGGGACAGGGAGTCGGGGATGTCCGCGACGAATTCGCCGGGCCGCGCGGGCCGGCCATCGGTCTGGGGGGCGACCGGTAGTCCGACCTGCCCTTCGAAGGGCCAGCGACCAGTCAGGCAGCAGTACAGCAGCGAACCCAGACCGAACACGTCGGCGGCCACCGGCTCGAGGTCCGGCTCTGTGCCATACAGACTCGCATCCACGCCGTGACCGCGGACCCGCACACCGCCGTCGGGCAGCAGCATCACCGTCGCTGGTCGCAGCCGTCCATGGGTGACACCCTGCGCGTGCGCCGATGCCACCGCCCGGGCAGCCTGTGCAACTGTGACTGCCGCGGTGTGCGGGCTCATCGGCTCGCGCAGAACCTCCGGCAGCGAGAGCGCGGGGATCCATTCGGTGATGATCACCAACTCACCGTCCGGGTCGGGGCCCATGACGTCGAGCACGTTGGCGAATCGGCGGTCGGTGATATGCGCTGCGGCGACAGTGGCCTGTTGGAGCCGGTGCACCCGGGGGTCAGCAGCGTCCACGATCCGCAGACCCACGGTGCGGCGCAGCCGGTTGTCATATGCGCGCCACATCTTCGCGTTTTCTACCCGCGCCACCAGGTCGATCAACTCATAACGATCCCGCCAAGCCCGTGCAGGATCGCTGGGGTTCACACCTCCAGATTAGGCCAGCAGGAGGGGCCCACCCGCGATGCACCCTTCCACTGTTCAGGTATTACTGGGGGTCCGGCCGGCCGAATCGGGCCGACTGTCCAGTCCTGAGAACCGCCCCGAGGGCCCCGATGTCGAACAGACGTCCGACATTCGGGCCATACCGGGCGCGGAACCCGGGAACAGCGCGGCCCCGGTCTCAGGCGCCGCGAGTCGGCCCGGCCTCAGGCTTCAGTTCCGCGAACGCGCGAACGGCAGTTTCCCCGCGACCATCGACCAGGCCTGCGAGATCTCCCGCACCCGCAGTGCCCGGGCCAGCACCAGGTAGACCGCAACCGCCACTGCGGAGACAAGCACCGCCGCGACCAGGGCCCACCCCGGCCGGCCGATGAATCCCAGCGCCACGGGCTCCGGGGAGGACCGAGAGACCATGCCGGTGAGAACGATGTTGGCGGACAGTCCGGCGACCGCGCCCACTATGCCGGCCAACACCAGTCGGGCCAGAACCCCGAGCGTCTGCCGGGACTGCAGGTCCCCGAGTCGCCGGGACAGCACCACCCAGGCCAGGGCAAAGGTGAACCAGTACGCCAGGGAGTAGCCGAGCGCCAGTGCGGTCACCTTGACCTCGACGGCCGCGAAGTAGAACAGCGGCAGCGAGAATCCCACCATCAGGACGTTGTAGACGACCGTCAGCATGAAGGGGGTCCGGGTGTCCTCCAGCGAGTACCAGCCGCGCAACAGGACGTAGAACAGCGAGAACGGCAGCAGGCCGACAGCGAACGCGACCACCACCAGACCGGCATAGGTGGATGCCACACCCGCACCGGCACCGAAGCCGAAGATGACCGTTGCGATCATGGGACCGGCGGCCCCGAGACTGATCGCCGCCGGGATGATCAGCACGGCCACCAGCCGCATCCCGTCCGCCACATACGCGCCGACCTTGATGAAGTTCCGTTCAGCGGCCGAACGGCTCATCCGCGGCAACAGCGCGGTCATGATCGAAATCGTGATGACCGAGTGGGGGAGCATGAAGATCAGGTACGCCTTCTGGTACGTCGTGAGGCCCTGAGCGACCACGTCCGCGCGGGATGCCAGGACGTTGGCCAGCGTTGCCAGCCGGGTGACCACCAGGAAACCGAGCTGGTTGACCAGCACCAGTCCGATGGTCCACATCGCCAGTCTTCCGGTGTGGCCGAGCCCGAACCCCCGCAGTCCCCTCACGTAGGCGAAGCGGAAACCGGATCGCCACAGCACGGGAAGCAGCACAAGCGCCTGCATGACCACGCCGAGGGTGGTCATGACGCCCAGCCAGGCGACTTCGCCGTCGGTGATCGTGAGCACGCTGACCTGGTCGCCGGCGACACCGATGAAGGCGAACGCGGCCGCGATCACGACCAGGTTGTTCACGATCGGGGCGAACATCGGTGCCCCGAAGTGCCCGCGCGCGTTGAGCACCTGACTGAACATCGTGTACAGGCCGTAGAAGATGATCTGCGGCAGGCAGAGCCGGGCGAACGCGAGCGCCAGGTCGAACTCCCGGGCGGAGTACTCGCTGGTGGCATACAGGTGCACGATCCAGGGCGCGGCCAGGACTGCTGCGACTGTCAGGACGAACGTGATCAGGGTGACCACCCGCAGCAGCCGGTTGGCGAAACCGTGCCCGCCGTCCTCGTCGTTCTCCATGTGGCGCACCAACTGCGGGATGAAGACCGCGTTGAGCGCCCCGCCAGCGACCAGGATGTAGATGATGTTGGGCAGTGAATTGCCGAGGCTGTACGTGTCGGCCAGCGTGCCGAAGCCGATGGCGGCCACCAGCGCCATGTCCCGCACGAGGCCGGTGGCGCGGGAGGTGATCGTCCCAGTGGCCATCAGGGCGCTGGACCGCAGCACCCCGGCCTGCTCCCCGGTGCTCACGACCGATTCCTGCGCTCGCGGCGCCTGCGCACGAAGTTCATGGCCAGCAGGAACGCCAGGATCACGAACGCGCCGGACACGACATAGGCGGCCGCCCGCGAGTACGCGGTGGTGCGGACCTCGACGCTGACCGGCTGCCCGTAGCGCCTTCCCTTGGGGGTTGTCAGCTGGATGTCGACCGGCAAGGTTCCCGAGCCCACCACTTTCGCCTCGACTTCCAGGCTCACCTTGCGCCCCGCGGGGACCCGGAAGGGGGCGATCACAGGGGCGGACAGGCGGGCGGGTTCGTCGGATTCCAGGCGGATGCCCACGATCACGTCCTGCTCGAGGTCGTTGGCCACAGTCACCGGGATCCGGCCGGTGTCGCCGGGCAGCGTGAACGTGCCGGTCGTGGCCACGCGTACCTGAGCGGTTTGCCTGGCGATCTGTTCGGAGACCGTGCGGACCAACTGGATGCCGGTGGTCTGGTCGAGACGCCACGCCAAGGACGTCTGCCGCATGACCGACTGGTCGTATCCGAGTCCGGCGGGCTCGGCGAACACCGCCTGCAACCGGCGGGCCGCGCGTTGCTGCTTCTGCACCTGCGCCAGGTAGTCCGCAGGCAGTTCTGTCGCGCGTTGGTCGGCGGAGTAAGGAAGCCGGGTGCGAGGGACCTCGACGGCCTTGCGGCGCGCAGCCTTCAGGGAGATCAGCCGTGAGTACGGCGCCTGGTCGAGAGCACGCAGCGTCTGTCGAAGGAAACGGGCACTGGGAGCCCACAACGGATCGGGTGCTGCCACCAGACTGCGCGACTGATCCGGGAGTTCACCGGCACTCATCGCCACTTCGGCCAGGAAGCGCTGCCGGGCCAGCAGCGACTCCCCCTTGTTGTCCTGGGGCATCGCCAGAGCCGCCGTGACACCCGAGTCCGCCAACGTCACCGGCAGCCCGGCCCACGTGGTGAAGCCGTCGGGCGTGTAGGTCAGGCCCGGCGTTGCGGGAAAGGAGGTGTCGGACAGCAGCAGATCGGTGGCGCCGGCCCGCTTGAAGGTACGCATGGTGCTCGGTGTCGTCGCCAGCCCCCCCGGCCAGGCCATAACCCCGTCGACCTGCGAGCGGGTCTCGGCGGACACGTCGGCGACGGCACGAGAGGTCGCTTCTACGACGATCTTGGACATGTCGGCACGCTGCAGCGCGGTCGCGTCCACAAATCCGTAGGCGGTCGCGATCGAGTCCTGATTCGCAGCGGCCTGCCGGACCGCAGTCAGCCAGGACTGCGCCACCGCGGAGCCCGAACCCGCTGACAGCTGGGACGAGACCGGTCCGGCAACGACCTCGTAGCCCTCGATCATGTCTTCGGCCGTCTGCAGCACCGCGGGGTCGAACACCCAGGTGATGCGGGCTGTGCCGGCACCGGCGATGATGCGCGCGAGACGCCCGCCCGGGGCCATCTCAGCGGCGGTCTGTTCGCTGAGTTGTACCTCGTCCAGTGCACGATCCGGGGCCGCGGTCACCGGCCAGAGCCAGGCCAGCCTGGTCGGAGTCACGCTCCCCTCGGGGAACCACGGCAGGAAGGAGCGGGTCAGACCGAGGCCCTGTGTCAGACCGTCGGTGCCCGTGCCGATCACCTCGAGACCCACCACGTACACCCCTTGCACATTCAGGGGAAGCAGGTCCAGCGGGATCTCCAGCGACCAATCCGCGCTGTTGCGGGGGAGCAGGGTCGGGACCGGCTCGCTCACGGCCAGTGTGGGCGGGCCGTCGCGCTCGCTGCCACCGGCCACCACGGTCCCGATCTCCGACCGTGTCGCCATGGGCGTGCTCGACAGCAGCAACCGCACCTGGATCGCTGCCAGTTCATCATTGGAGCGGTTGCGCATACGACCGCTGATCCGCAGAGTCTTGCCGGGCTGCGGATTCAGCGGCGTCATGGATGTGACGGTGACTTCGACGCTGTCGGCGGCCAACTGGCGCGTGTTGGACGCAGCAGGGCTCGCCAGCCCGACAGCGACCAGCATCGTCAGCAGCGCGAGGACGGTCTTGGTCACTTGGTCTCGCCGAGGATGCCCCGGGCCTTCGCGACCAAACGCCGCTCGTCGCGATACGCCAGCCGGGAGGGGACGTCGTCGAACGCGAACCACGCGACCTCGACGACCTCGGGGTCGTCGTCACAGATCGCGCCGCCCCGGTAGGTCATCAGGAAATGATGGACGGTCTTGTGGATCCGGCGGTCCTCGACAGCGAACCAGAAGTCGATGACTCCCAACGGTGCCACGATGGCGGCGGTGAGTCCGGTTTCCTCCAGCACCTCCCGCAGAGCCGCCTGCTCCACGGTCTCCCCCTGTTCCACGTGTCCTTTCGGAAGGGACCAGACCAGGCGCTGGCGGCGGTCGTAGCGGGCGATCAGGGCCACCTGGAGGTCGTCGCCGTCCTCGCGGACCACCAGGCCGCCGGCGCTGGTCTCGTCGACCGTGGCCCGAGACCTCGTCACGTAGCGCAGATTGAACCGCGAGGGTGACGGGTGGGGCATGCCTTCGAGGATAGGCGCAATAGCCCATCTCGGGGTGACAGGTCGCAAGGGCCCGTGTTGGGGCACGTGCAAGGGACCCCGGACACCACCTGTGACGAGGGCGCTCGTGACACCCGGACTACCCTGATGCGGGTGAGCCTGCCCCCAGCACCCATGGCTGCGCTGCACCAGTTGCGCGACGGGGCGCTTCGACGACTTCTGGTCGATCACCCTGTGCTCACCGAGATCGGCGAGCGTTTCACCTCGGCCGGGTTCGAGGTGGATCTGGTGGGCGGGTCCGTACGCGACGCGATTCTGGGCCGCCGGGTCGAGGACCTCGACTTCGCCACCGATGCCCGGCCCGGGCAAGTGATACCGCTGCTGTCCGGATGGGCCGACGCGGTGTGGGACGTGGGGGCCCGGTTCGGGACGGTGGGTGCCGAGGTCGCGGGGTTGCGACTGGAGTTCACGACCTACCGGTCGGATCGGTACGACCCGGATTCCCGAAAGCCGGAAGTGGCCTACGGTGGGGATCTCTTGTCCGATCTCGGGCGCCGCGACTTCACGGTGAACGCCATGGCGCTGCGCCTGTCCGACGGGCAGTTCGTGGATCCGTTCGACGGTCTGCTCGATCTGGCCTTGAAGCGATTGCGCACCCCCGGCCCGGCCACCGACTCCTTCTCCGACGACCCGCTGCGCATGTTGCGCGCGGCCCGGTTCTGTTCACAGCTCGAGATGGCCGTGGACGCCGAGGCCGTGGACGCCATGGCCAACATGGCCGAGCGCATCGATGTCGTGAGTGCCGAGCGCATCCGCGACGAACTTGTCAAACTCCTGATGTCGGACACCCCCCGGCCGGGCCTGCAGCTGCTGGTGGACACCGGCCTGTGCCAGCGGTTCCTGCCCGAGATCCCGGCGCTGGCACTCGAGATCGACGAGCACCACCGGCACAAGGACGTCTACGAGCACAGCCTCACAGTGCTGGAACAAGCGATAACGCTGGAGACCGCCCATGAGCCGGGCATCGAACCGGACTTCGTGCTGAGGTTCGCCGCGCTGATGCACGACGTCGGCAAGCCCAAGACCCGTCGCCTGGAACCCGGCGGCGGGGTGTCGTTCCACCACCACGAGGTGGTTGGCGCCAAACTCACCCGCAAGCGGATGCAGGCGTTGCGTTTCGACACCAAGACGATCGATGAGGTCTGCAAACTGGTGGAACTGCATCTGCGCTTCCACGGCTATGGAAGCGGGGAGTGGACGGATGCGGCGGTGCGCCGATACGCACGCGACGCCGGGGACCAACTCGTCCGCCTGCACAAGCTGACCCGGGCCGACTCGACGACCCGCAATCGGCGCAAAGCTGCGGCGCTGCAGCGCACGTACGATCACCTTGAGGCGCGGATCGCGGAGTTGGAGCAGGCCGAGGAACTTGCCGCGGTGCGCCCGGACCTCGACGGCAACCAGATCATGGCGATCCTCGGGATCGGGCCGGGTCGTGATGTGGGCAGGGCGTACAACTTCCTGCTGGAGCTGCGGATGGAGCGAGGCCCGATGTCGGCCGAGGACGCCACAGCCGCGCTGCAGGCATGGTGGGCCGAGCAGGGCTGAATCATCGCCCGGGGACGGTCCCGGGGATGCGGGTGCGCAGGTAGAGCAGGGCGCTGGCGATCAGGCCGAGCCCGATGGCAGCGGCGGTCAGGCCGGCGTTGTCGGCCGAGGGGTCGAGCACCGCCACGAAGACCACACCGGAGACCAGCGCCACGTTGACGGCCACGTCGTAGAGAGCGAAGACACGACCCCGGTTGCCTTCGTCGATCCACTCCTGCACCAGAGTGTCCCCGCAGACTTTCGCCGCTTGGCCGGCGAAACCGATCAGCAGCCCGGCGAGGATCAGAGAAGCCACCGAAGCCGCTGCCACACCGAACCAGCCCACCGCCCCGGCCGCCAGGTAGGTCATCGAGGTCCAGCGGATCGGCCCCAGGCGCCGCGACATCGCCGGCGTGATGACAGCCCCGACGAAGGCGCCGGCCGCAGCGGCACCGAGCATCAGGGCCAACTCGTTGAGCGCTTGGTCGGCCGCGTCGGGCGGATTGATGTGAAGGCGCAGTAGCAGGACCGCGATGATCGTGCCGGCGCCGATCGCGATCCGCTGGGCGCTAACCATGACGATCGCGTTGCGCGCCGGATGCCGGTGCAGGAGCTGGTCCGCACCGTCGACGAGGCCGCGGACCACTTGGCGCGCCGACTGTGCGTGCTCGCCGGGCAGGGGGCCGAATTCCCGGCGATGCACGCGGGTGGCAAGCAGTCCCGCGGCTATGAACACCCCTGCGGTGATACACAGGACGACCACCGATCCGGCGTCGCCGCCGCCGAGGGCCTGCCGAAGGCCGACCCCGAGGAACGCCGCCAGTGCCGCGGCCATCGTGCCGGCGGTGGGCGCAACGGCGTTGGCCGTGTACAGGCTCGGTTCCGGCACCGTCAGCGGTACTGCCGCGGACAGCCCTGCGAGTACGAACCGGTTGATACCGATCGCGATCAGGACGCTGACGCCGAGCCCGAAGCCGGAGTTGCCCTGCGCCGTGAAGTAGATGACCGGAACCATGCTCACCGCCCGGATCAGGTTGCCCCAGAGGAGCACGCGTTGCCGGTGCCACCTGTCCAGGAAGACTCCCGTGAAGGGTCCGATCAAGGAATACGGCAGCGCGAGGATGGCGAACGCGGCGGCGATCGCGCTGGCGCTGGCCTGGCGTTCGGGGGAGAAGAGCACGAAGGTCGCCAGGGCCGATTGCAGCATCCCGTCCCCGGCCTGGCCGGTGAGCCGGATCGCCAGTAACTTGCGGTAGAGCGGTGACCCGAGGGCGGCCTTGAGCGGATGGGTCACGCGGGCAAGGCTAGTCGCAGGCGGCGCGATGCGATGGATGGCAGAGGGGCCCGGCGCGTGCATCGCGTGTGACAGGATGGAGCCAGGTCGGGAAGGACTGGCGCGATGACACTCGATGAACTGCTGATGGACGATGAGTCCAGCCTCCTGGATGACGCCTACGCCGCCCTGCAGCGCTCGCACGTAACTCATTACGAGGCTGCGGGGGAGCGCGTCACCAGGCAACGCCTGGCAGATCTGCTCCACCTGGTCGTCGATGCGATCCGTACCCGCAACCTCGCTGAGATGAGCGAGTACTCCGAGGCGGTGGCCGTGGAGCGGTTCAACCAGGGATTCGACATCTCCGAGGTGCAGACGGCGTACAACGCCCTCGAGGAGGTCGCGTGGAGGCGGGTCGTGCGCTCAGAGCCCGCCGCCGACCTGCCCGAAGCGATAGGCCTGCTCAGTACGGTGCTGGGTTACGGCAAGGACGCCCTGTCGCGCAAGTATGTCTCCCTGGCCAGCGAGCGGCACGTACCCACCCTGGACCTTTCCGCGCTGTTCGAGGGGATGAGCTCCTAGCCTCACGGTGGTGCCCGTCAGTTGCGACGGGTTCGCGTCGAGTCCACGGTCGAGATCGCGTGGGTTCGCGTCGACGCAGGTTCGTGATGCACGAGTCGCATCGATCGTCACACCGGCAACAAGGTTGGGGTACTGCGGACGAAGTTACGGGCCGGCGAGGTGACGCCGACGTGACTATTGCGCGCGAAGGCTCGTCGGCAGCCGATTACCTCACAACGGGAACGGGGGGTCCGGTGCGGGATCGCGGGAGTCGCCGGGACGGGCGCGGGCGCGTCAGCGGGGCATCTCGCGGATGTCGGCGGTGGCCGCCACCTCCGCGTGCTCCGGGTGGTCGTGGGCGATGTGGTCCTTCACTTCGTTGTGGAGCAGGAAGGCCAGGTGGCAGTAGGGACAGGTGTGCGTGGCCGACTGCATCATGTCCCGATCATGTCTCGTCCGCCCGCGGGCCCGCCACCGCCACTTCGCACCCGCGACAGCCCCGGCTCTTGCCGGAGGCCGTCGCGGGGTTGGTCAGCGCTCGACGGTGCCGGCGATGAACTGCTCGACGGCCTCTCGGGCCTCGTCGTCGGTGTACTGCACCGGCGGTGACTTCATGAAGTAGCTGGATGCGCTCAGGATCGGGCCACCGATGCCGCGGTCCTTGGCGATCTTCGCCGCGCGGATGGCGTCGATGATGATGCCGGCGCTGTTGGGGGAGTCCCACACCTCGAGTTTGTACTCCAGGCTCAGCGGCACATCGCCGAAGTTGCGACCCTCGAGGCGCACGAACGCCCACTTGCGGTCGTCGAGCCACGCCACGTAGTCGGACGGGCCGATGTGCACGTTGCGCGCCGGCATGTCGCCGACGAGTTGCGAGGTGACAGACTGGGTCTTCGAGATCTTCTTGGACTCCAGTCGCTCTCGCTCGAGCATGTTCATGAAATCCATGTTCCCGCCGACGTTGAGCTGGTAGGTCCGATCCACGGTCACACCGCGGTCCTCGAACAACTTGGCCAGCACCCGGTGGGTGATGGTGGCGCCGACCTGCGACTTGATGTCGTCGCCGACGATCGGGACGCCTGCGTCCTCGAACTTCTTGGCCCACTCGGGGGTACCCGCGATGAACACGGGAAGCGCGTTGACGAACGCCACCCCGGCGTCGATAGCGCACTGAGCGTAGTACTTCGCGGCTTGCTCCGAGCCGACCGGCAGGTAGCAGACCAGCACATCGGCCTTGGCCTCGCGCAGGGCGGCGACGATGTCAACCGGGGTCTCGTCGGACTCGGTGATCATCTCGCGGTAGTACTTGCCCAGACCGTCGTAGGTGTGGCCGCGCTGCACGTGGACGCCGGTCGGCGGTACGTCGCAGATCTTGATGGTGTTGTTCTCGCTTGCCGAGATGGCGTGGGCGAGGTCCTGGCCGACCTTCTTCGCGTCGACATCGAAAGCGGCAACCCACTCGATGTCGTTGACGTGGTACGGCCCGAACTTGACGTGCATCAGCCCCGGAACCTTGCTCTCCGGATCGGCGTTCTGGTAATACTCGACGCCCTGCACAAGCGAGGCGGCGCAGTTACCGACACCGACGATGGCGACACGAATTGACATTCGTTTCTCCTTACTTACTCGCCGGCCCGGTGCCGGTCGACGTTGTGGACGGCGGGTTGCCGTCGATTTCCTGATCGATGAGTTGCGAGATCCAGTCCACCTCGCGCTCGACGCTGTCGAGACCGTGCTGCTGCAGGGTCAACGTCCATTCGTCGATGCGCTCGCGGCGCTTGGCCAAGTTGCTGCGCAGGGTGGCGGTGCGTTCCTCGAGGCGGTTGCGACGCCCCAGCAGGATCCGCAGCCGGATGTCCCGGTCGGTGCGACCGAAGAACGCGAGGTGCACTCCGAAGAGCTCGTCCTCATAGGCCTCTGGCCCGGCGGAAGCCAGCCAGACCTGGAACTTGTCCTTGCCTTCAGCGGTGAGTTTGTACACGATTCGTGCTCGCCGCCCGCTCAATGCGGGGGCGCCCGCATCGGCCGGACCGTCCTCCACGATGAGGCCGGCGTTCAGCATCTCCTTCAGACACGGGTAGAGCGAGCCGTACGAGATCGCCCGGAAGGTCCCGAGCACGCCGTTGAGCCGCTTCCGCAATTCGTAGCCATGCAGCGGCCCTTCGTGGAGCAGGCCCAACACGGCAAACTGGAGGACTTGTGTGCGCTTGGTCGCCGCCATGCTGTCCCTCCGGTTCTGCCAAAGATGTATCGCATCGATATATTGCCTTTCATTAACACTAGGTGCACAAAGGCCTAAGCGCAAGCAACTCGGCGTGTGTCGCCGATCACGGGGTCGGGTCCGTGAGTTGGGTAACAGCACAGCGCGGAGGGACCGATTCCGGCCTACCCTGGAGTACATGGCCGAATCGCGGGCGCAGGGTTCTGTGCGGGGGAGCAAGGTGCTGGGTGCACCGAGCAAGCCGCCGCGCCCGCGTCCGGAGCTCGCCGAGCCCGAGGACGTGGACGATCCGCTGCTGCCCCGGCGGGTGGTGGACTACTCGCTGCAGAAGCGCCGTGCGCTGGGCAGGCTCGTCTTGACAGCCACCGGGGCCAGTGACAACCTCGACCCCCACCCCGATCTCCTGCGTGCGGCGAAGTACCACGGGACCCCGCTCAAGGCGAAGTGCCCGTGGTGCCAGGGTTTGAACCTGGTGTTGCTGCGGTACACCTGGGGGGACGAACTCGGGGACTTCGCCGGCCGGCAGCACACGCTGGCCGAGATCGAGGAGATGGCCGTCGAACACGGGCAGTTCCGGGTCGACGAGGTCGAGGTGTGCCCCGACTGTCACTGGCACTTCCGTCTGCGCAGCTACGTCCTGGGGGACGGCGTGCCGCGGCCCGCGCTGAAGGCGCGTAAGAGCGACATCTGACGGGGGCGGCACCGCGCCGCGCCGCTCGACGTCGGACACTTAGTGGTAGCAAGGAACGAGGATACGAACATGGCACGCAAAGCCCCCGCCAAGGCGAGGCGGCGGTGGATCGACTACCCGCGCAAGGGCAGGTCGGGGGTCCGTCACTGGCTGCCTTCGTGGCGGCTGGTCCTCGGATCCATCGTTACCGTGATCGTGCTCGGGTTCGCCTGGCTCGGGATAGCGGTGGCCACCATCGACGTCCCCAAGCCCAATGACCTTGCCGTGGCGCAGACCACCCGGATCTACTTCGACGACGGCAAGACCGAGATCGGCAGGATTGGCGAGGCCAACCGCACGAGCGTCCCGCTGGAGCGGATCTCGCCGCAGATGCAGGCTGCGATGCTGGCCGCCGAGGACCGCGGCTACTACAGCCACGGCGGGTTCGATCCCAAGGGCCTCATCCGGGCGACGTGGAACAACCTGACGGGCGGGAGCACGCAAGGCGCGTCGACCATCACGCAGCAGTACGCGAAGAACGCCTACCTGAGCCAGGAACAGTCCTTCAGCCGCAAGTTCAACGAGTTGGTGCTCTCGGTGAAGCTGGAGACCCAGTCGAGCAAGGACGAGATCCTGGCCGACTACCTCAACACGATCTACTACGGCCGTGGCGCCTACGGCATCCAGGCGGCCTCGCAGGCGTACTTCGGGAAGACGGCGGCCAAGCTCGACGCGGCCGAGTCCGCGTATCTCGCAGCCATCATCCGGGCCCCCTCGTTCTATGCGAGCAAGAAGGGCCAGGACGAACTGAAGGACCGCTGGCAGTACGTGGTGGACGGCATGGTCAGCACGGGTGCACTCACCCAGGCAGAGGCCGACGCCCTGGTGTTCCCCGAACCACTGCCGTGGAGCGGCGCCTACAACTACTTCAAGGGGGCCAACGGCTACTTGCTCGAGGCCGCCCGGCAGGCGTTGTTGGACCTCGGCTACACCGAGGACGACATCAACCTCAACGGCTATCGCGTCACCACCACGATCAACAAGGAGGCGCAGGACGCGGCGATCGAGTCGGTGAAGACCAACGGCCCGACTTACAACACCGAAGGTCTGCGCATCGGCCTGGCCAGTGTGCGTCCCGGAACCGGCGAGATCGTGGCCATGTACGGCGGGAAGAACTACCTGAAGAACCAGCTAAACGACGCCACCCAGGCCACCGCGCTGGCAGGGTCCACGTTCAAGCCGTTCGCCCTGACCGCCGCGCTCGAGAAGGGGATCGGACTGTACTCGACGTGGGACGGCAGTTCCCCGCGGACCATTCAGGGCTACACGCTGCAGAACTACGGCAACGTCAGTTACGGCACGGTGACGCTGTTGAAAGCCACCGAGAACTCGATCAACACCCCATACGTCGAACTCGGCATGACTGTGGGGACGGACAACGTCCGTAAGGCCGCCATCCAGGCCGGTGTGCCCAAGGACACCACCGGGCTCAAAGCGGATCCGACAACGGTGCTGGGCACCTCGTCGCCGACCGCATTGGACATGGCCGATGCCTACGCCACCTTCGCAGCGCGCGGCAAGCAAGCCGACCCGGTCATGATCAAGGAGGTGAAGACCCCGGACAAGAACACCGACTTCAAACTCGATGTGAAGGCGAAGCAGGTGTTCGACGAGACGGTCATGGACAACGTCAACTACGCCCTGCAGCAAGTGGTCAATGTCGGTACCGGCACTACGGCGCTGGGCCTGGGGAGGCCGTCGGCTGGCAAGACCGGAACCACCGACAACAACATGTCCGCGTGGTACGTCGGATACACACCGCAGTTGGCCACCGCGGTGATGATGGCCAAGTCCGACAATCGCGGCAACATGGTCACCCTGGAAGGCACCGGCGGCCTGGCCAGCGTGACCGGCGGGTCGTTCCCGGCCCGGATCTGGACCGGCTACCAGCGTGCCGCACTCGAGGGTCAGCCCGTGGAGACCTTCGACATGCCCGGTGAGTGGATCGCCGGTGGCGGTACCACCACGGTGCCGTCGCCCACGACTTCGGCGAGCCAGAGTCCCTCCGCGCGGCCCACGGACGTGATTTCGCCGTCCGGGGAGGTCAGCGACACACCGACCCGACAGTCCGTGGCGCCCACGGAGTCGGAGAACACGCAGGGGCCGGCGGAGACGACGCAACCGGCGGTACTGCCTAGCCAGCGGGCGGCGTCACCGCCGGTGGAACAACCGCCGGCATCGGGGAGCCCGTAGCCGCACCTGGGGCCAGGGGACCCGCCAGCGGATCCATGACCCCGGCGCCGTCGGTGCGGATGGGATCGTGGTCGGGTCGCAGGATGTCCCTGACGACAAGACCGGCCAGCCACAGTGTCGCCACGACGTGGATGACGATGGCCACCGCATAGGCCTGCTCCGACAACCCCTTCGCGTCGTCGCCTTCCAGTCCGGCCAGATACAGCCAGATGGCGACGAAGTACACGACTTCGGCACCCTGCCAGATCAGCAGGTCTCGCCACCGGGGCCGCGCGAGGACGGCCAGCGGGATCAGCCAGACCACGTACTGCGGTGAGTAGACCTTGTTGGTCACCAGGAATGCGGCCACGATCAGGAAGGTCACCTGGCCGACCCGCGGGACGACGGGCGCGCGCCAGATCAGTACGGCCAGAGCGAGCGCGGCGAGCAGCAGCAGGCCGGTGGCCGCGGTGTTCAGGCGTTCCGGCGGGATCTGTCTGCCGGCGGTCTCCAGGGCCAGCCAGATGGAACCGAAATCCTGTCCGCGCTCACGGCTGAAGGTGTAGAAACGCGCCCAGTTCCCGAAGTTCAGCAGCATGAGCGGAACATTGACCACCAGCCATGCCGAGACGGCTCCAAGGGCATACCGCGTGAAGGCGGCCCAGGCCCTCGCCCGCCAGCACAAGAGGAAGATCGGACCCAGGATCAGCAACGGGTAGAACTTCGCAGCGATTCCGAGGCCCAGGAACACCCCGGCCCAGAACGGTCTTTCGTGCGACCACAGCGCGAACGAGACCGCGACCAGGGCCACCGGCAGCAGGTCCCAGTTGACCGTCCCCGCCAGGATGATCCCCGGGGCCAGCGCAACCATGGCCGCATCCCACGGCCGGCTGCGCTGGGAAACCGCAGTGGCCAGCACGGCGACCAGCCAGCAGACCAGCAGTAGTAGGACGTTGACGTCGAAGTACCAGTGCGCGTCTCCGGCAGGGGTGAGCCGCGCGGCCACCCAGACGAACAGCCCGGTCAGCGCGGGATACTCCAACACCTGATCGGCCGGCAGATCGCTGAGGTAAGGGATGGCGCCATCAGCAAGGCCGCGCAGCTCGTACAGGGCGGGGATGTCGGAGTAGCACATGTGCGTGTACCGCCCGTCGCCCCAGCCGTTCGTCAGGCAGTAGTACTTGCTCAGGTAACCGGCCACGGCGGCGACCGCTGTCATCACCACCAGGACTCGGAATGCGTTCCACCAGGTGACTGCGAGCAGAACCCGGGAGCCGGCCGGGCCTCCTGCCACCTCGCTGCCGCTGGCGACGACCTTGTCGTCGCGGCTGGGCAGGATGGAGATCATGCGTTGGTGAGCACGGCGTCGAACAGGGCCGTCGTGTGACGTACCCGACAGTCCAGGGCATCGCCCACGGCCGGGGTGCGCAGACCGTTGGCCAGGCCCTCCCGCAGCGTCGACTCGGGAAGCCACAGCATCGAGACCTGCATGTGTGGGGGCTCGGCGAACCAGAGCAGTTTGTCCCCCCATTGGAACGGCGAACGGCTGCGACCGGTGGCCTCGAGTGCGCCGGTACCCGCAGCGATCGCGCGTTGCCGCAGGGAAGTGGCCGGGGTGGGGGCGGCCATCGCCACACCGTGAGAGGTGCCGCCGCCGACCACCAGCAGCAGGCCGTCGCTGCTCGCCTTGCGCTGACGGTATCCCACCGCGAAACGGCGGCCGACGGAGTGCACGGCCAGGATGGTGCCCCGCGCGGAGAGGGTCTTGCCGTCTCCGAGCCACAGGCGGGTTCCGACCCGGGCGTTGAAGGCGGCGTCGGGCTCGAGACTGCGCAGGGAGCGCAACTCATCATCGGTCAGGTGGGACACCCACAACGTGTTCGTGTTCTCGGTCACCGGGCTCTGCGCGCGCAGCAACTCGTCCTGCGCCGCCCGCCAGGTCTTGGCCCAGCCCTGGACCTCGATGACCCTGGCGCTGGTACCGCGCGGGAGTTTGGTCGCGGAGACGTGGTGGACGTCAGGCATCGCCAGCGGCAGGTGCAGCGCCAGACCGTCCAGTTGCAGCCGTCCTTCGGACAGTGCCTGCTGGAAACCTCGATTGCCCACCACGGCCAGCAGGTCTGTCTCGAGCATCCCGAACCGCCGCATGCTTGTGATCCCCTCGATCACGATGCGGGTCCCGGGCGGCAGGGAGCCGGGAAGCTGCTTGGCAGCGGAAACGTCGGAGACCGTGCGGATCACCCGCTGGGAGTACGACGCGGAGTCCAGATCCTGCCAGCGGGCGGCGGCGACGGCGTCACGCGGATCCCAGGGTTCCAGCACCAGGATGTCGCCGTGGAAGTGGTCGACCACCGCCGGCACCTCGAAGACCGTGCCCACTGCGAGTCGATCGACGCCGAGCCGGGTGGCCTCCGCCGCCAGCCGGCCCAGGCCCAGTCCGTACCCATTGCCCTTGGCCACTGGGACCAGGTCGCCGAGCCGGGCTCGACCGCCGTCCCCGCGGATCGCACCTCGTAGGGCGTCCCGCACCGATCCCGTGTGCTCGCGCCAGGCGGGCCCATCGATATGCAGCGTGAACGTCACCGGAGAAGTCTTACATCCCGGGTGGCGGTTCCGGGGCAGGGTCGGCTGGGACGTGGTCATCCGGACATTCACCGGGAGTTGCGGGGTCCGGTGGTGCACCGACACCACGCCACCTTGACCACTCAGAGAAAGTCAACGCGGTTGGGGAGCGTCCCTTTTCGCTAGTCATCCGCGACCGTGGCGGACCGCCCGTTCAGGCGGGATAATGCCAGGCGGAAACCGCTCGCGTTAGTCGTCCGTGGCCGTGGCCGGCCGCCCTTCAGGCGGGGAAATGCCGGGCGGAAATCCACTCGGGTTAGAGAACGTGCACGAGGTTAGAGAAGCCACACGTGCGTTCACTAACCTGGTGCACGATCTCTAACCTCGCGACCATTCTCTAACCTCGCGGCCCACTTCTGCGGCGACCGAGTACACCAGCCATTTTCGGACTAGAGAACGTGCACGAGGTTAGAGAAGCCACACGTGCGTCCTCTAACCTCGCGGCCGTTTTCGGACCAGAGCATTCACGCGTGGTTTCGGGAACCTAACGTCCTCCAACCTCGCGAACCTCCCGCCGGGCCCGCCTCGCCTGGCCGTTGCGGCGGAACCCGGCGTTCGGGGCCCACCTCATGAGAACGCAGGGACTAGCGGCGTTTCCGGTACGCTTCGTAGGCCTTGTTCCAGAACGGCCGCAGCACGTAGTCCCACTCGCCGACGTATTCCTGCGCGTAGCCACCGGTGCCCACCTTGAACTGCACCAGACCGAGCAGATGATCGCCGGCGGTGAGGTTGTCGCTGATCCCGCGCAGGTCGTAAACCGAACACCCGCTGTCCATGCTGTCGGTGATCATCCGCCACTGCACGGCGTTCGAAGGGCGGACGTTGCGACTCGCGGTGGTCGAAGCGCCGTAGGAGTACCAGGCGTGGTCACCCACGGTCACGAGCGTGGTGGCCGCGACCACCTCCCCTTCGTGACGGGCCAAGTAGAGCCGCAGCCTGTGGGGGTCCTCGGCGTTCATTGCATCCCACATCCGCTGGAAGTAGGACAGCCCGCGCGGGGTGAATCCGTCCCGCGCACCGGTCTCGACGTACACAGGATGGAACAGCGCCAGATCCTCGCGCGTGCCGGCGGTGACCTCCACGCCGCTCTTCTCAGCTTTGCGGACGTTGCGTCGCCACAGCTGGTTGAAGCCCGCGAAGACGTCCTCCTCGCTGCGCCCGGCCAGGGGGAGCTGGTAGACGAATCGCGGCTGGACATCACCGAACCCGGCACCACCGCTGGTGTCCTGGTGCCAGCCCGCCTTCGGCAGTGCGGCCTGCAGCGCAAGCCCCGTGGTCAGTGACTCGTCGGCCTCGACGCCGGCCAACCGGTTCACCGAGTCGTCGGCGATGGCCTTCTTGACGGTCTCGGCGTGCCAGCGACGGGTGGCTACGGCCGGACCCATCTTGAGCGCGAATGCGCCCCTGCCCTTGACGTGCTCCAGCAGTGGTCCCAGCCAGGCTGGGAGGTCGGCGGCCGCGGCGTCCCACGGCAACACCGGCCCCTCGGGGATGTAGGCCAGGAAGCGTTTGACCCGCGGTACCTGCCGGTACAGCACGAGCGCCGCACCGACCAAGCGGCCGCTGTCGTACCAGCCCACCGATTGGCTGTCCCATTCGGCTTTGACACCGGCCCATGCGGGGGTCTGCAAGAAGGAGACCGACGGCTGCTCCCGAACGAACGCGAGGTGGGTCTCGGCGGAGATCGGCCGCACGGCAATGGTCACGGTATTGGAGTCTAGGGTGTGCGGTACGGCCTGGCACGTGTGCCTTGCGAAGGTTATCCACACCGCCGGACCCGGTGGGCTCGGGTATCGGGTACCCTGAGAGGGCGCCGTCCTGAAGGACCCGCAGACGCCAAAGACCTCCTGCCGCGGAAAGACCGCGGCCGCATGAGTCCAGAGGAGGTGGTCGCAGTTGCGTCCCTATGAAGTGATGATCATCCTCGATCCAGATCTCGAGGAGCGGACCGTCCAGCCAAGTCTCGAGACTTTCCTGAACGTCATCCGCCAGGACAAGGGCACCGTCGACAAAGTCGACATCTGGGGCCGTCGTCGCATGGCTTATGACATCCAGAAGAAGTCCGAGGGCATCTACGTGGTGCTCGACCTGACCTGCACCCCGCAGGCGGTGGCTGAGATGGACCGGCAGTTGAACCTGAACGAGGCTGTTCTGCGGACGAAGGTCCTTCGGCGCGCAGCCTGATCCGCGGATTGCTTGTCGTACCCTTGCGCAACACTGATTCGAAAGCCTCCTGAAAGGTCCAGACAATGGTCGGTGAACCCCAAATCAACATGGTGGGCAACCTCGTTGCCGATCCCGAACTGCGCTTCACGCCGTCCGGAGTGGCTGCCGCCAGCCTCCGGATCGCGGTGACTCCGCGCAGCCGGGACAATGCCACCGGTGAGTGGAAGGACGGCGAAACCGTCTGGCTGTCCGGAACCGTGTGGCGGCAGTACGCCGAGAACGTCGCGGAGTCCCTGACGAAGGGTACCCGCGTGATGGTGATCGGCCGGTTGAAGCAGCGCTCATACGAAACCCGTGAGGGCGAGAAGCGCACCGTGTACGAGGTCGACATCGATGACATCGGACCTGCCCTGCGGTACGCCACCGCGAAGGTCCAGAAGACCGGCCGCAGTACCACGACCGACTCGGGCCGCGCCGCACCTGCAGCATCCGGAGGCGGCGACCCATGGGGTGCCCCGCCCAGCGGTGGCGGTGGCGGCGACGCCTGGGGCGGCGCGGTCGACGAACCTCCCTTCTAATCCCTAACCAATCATCCATTCCGGCCGGTCGGCCGGGCTCGAACATCGGAGCACCACAATGGCGAAGCAGCCACCTCGGCCCGTAAAGCCGATCAAGAAGAAGGCCAACCAGCTCAAGGCGGCCGGCGTTACGGCCGTCGACTACAAGGACGTCAACTTGCTGCGCAAGTTCATCTCCGACCGCGGCAAGATCCGTGCCCGCCGCGTGACCGGCGTGACCGTGCAGCAGCAACGCGAGATCGCCAAGGCGATCAAGAACGCCCGCGAGATGGCACTGCTGCCGTACTCGTCGACGGCCCGCTGAGGAGAATCATGAAGGTCATCCTGACGCAAGACGTTGACAACCTCGGGGCGCCCGGCGACGTCGTCGAGGTCAAAGACGGCTACGGCCGCAACTACCTCGTGCCCCGCGGCTTCGCCATCGGCTGGACCCGCGGTGGCGAGAAGCAGATCGACCAGATCAAGCGCGCGCGAAGCGCACGTGAGATCCGCAGCAGCGAGCACGCCAACGAGGTGCGCGGCCAGCTCGAGGCGCTGACCGTGAACCACCAGGCCAAGGCTGGCGAGTCCGGTCGGCTCTTCGGCTCGGTCACCACCGCCGACGTGGCCGCCGCCATCAAGCGTGCCGGCGGCCCCTCCGTCGAGAAGCGCTCGATCCACATAGAGGGCCACATCAAGTCGCTGGGCGACTACCCGGTCACAGTCACATTGCTGCCCGGGGTGGACGCGGAGATCACGTTGCACGTGGTGTCCTCCTGAATCTGGCAGTAGGGCGGTTCCGGGTCGCGCCGCTGCGGTTTTGCGAATGACCATAACCGTGGAGGACGTATGACGACGCGCATCACCGCCGTCTGCCTGGGCAACATCTGCCGGTCCCCGATCGCAGCGGCCGTCCTGGCCACGGAGCTCTCCGATCTCGACGTCGAAGTCGACTCGATGGGAACGGGCGGCTGGCACATCGGTGAGGATGCCGACCCCAGGGCAAGGGCGGCGCTGGCGCGGGCCGGCTACTCACTCGACCACCAGGCCCGGCAAGCGACCGCAGCCGCGCTGGCGGACTCGCAGTTGGTGCTGGCGATGGACCGTGGCAATCTGCGTGACCTGCAGACGATGGGAGTGGACGCGGTGCTCATCCGGCCCTTCGATCCGGAAGCCGACGATGTCGAGGTGCCGGACCCCTACTACGGTGACGCGGGGGATTTCGACGCGGTCGTCACGATGATCCGGGCCACCGTGCCTGGCCTGCGGAACCACCTTTCGACGTTGGAGTGACTCGCCGGCGGTGTCGGGCCGGCTGTCGCAGCTGCTGGGCTGCTGGGGTGGCATTGGCGTGGGACTGTGACGCAGTTGCGCGGCAGGACGGCGTTGTGTGACGACGTTGCGGGGTCCGCCGGGCGTCTCGCGCCCAACTTCGTCACACAACAATCCGGCGGGCATGCACTTCTGTCACCAAAGGCTGACACTGGACCGTCTCGCACGGGTGGACCGGTGGGCCGGCCGAATTCGATCCACAGGTGTGTGACGGACATAACTGCTGGTCAGGAGGCCGATCCGACGCCCTCGCCGGAGGGCCTTTGCCCAGTTTGTCCACAGGTTGTGAATACGTGGCCGTGGGAGGACTCCACAGCGGATTCACCCCCGCGTCCACAGCCGACCCGACGAACCTTGACGAAATCGGCGGGTTTGTCATACCCGGTCGCTACAACAGATCTATGAGCCTGGACATGGACCGCGCAACCCCGGCTTCGCTCGAACGAACGCCACCGCAGGACATCGCCGCGGAGCAGTGCGTACTCGGGGCCATGATGCTCAGTAAGGACGCGATCGCCGACGTCGTCGAGCGCTTGCATGAGGAGGATTTCTACACCCCGGCCCACCAGACCGTCTTCAAGGTGGTGCTGGACCTGTACGCCCGGGGGGAGCCGGCGGACGCTATCACCGTCTCAGCCGGCCTGATGGCATCCGGTGAGCTCCAGCGAATCGGAGGAGCCCCTTACCTCCACACCTTGGTCGCCTCCCCACCTCTGACCGCCAACGCCTCGTACTACGCGCAGATCGTCCGGGATGCCTCCATGCGCCGCCGCCTCGTCGAGGTGGGCTCGCGCATCGCGCAGACAGGTTTCTCGGGGGAGGGAGAGGTCGAGGAGCTGGTCAACCGGGCACAAGCCGAGGTCTACGAGATCACGCAGCGCACCACCGCCGAGGACTACGCGCCGCTGAGCGATCTGCTGGACGGCGTCTACACGGAGCTCGAGTCGATCCAGAACCACACGGGCGACATCATCGGGATCCCCACCGGCTTCATCGACCTGGACAAACTGACCAACGGTCTGCATCCAGGGCAGATGATCGTCGTGGCGGCCCGCCCGGCGATGGGCAAGTCCACGCTCGGTCTCGACTTCGCCCGCTCCTGCAGTATCAAGCATGGTCTCACCAGTGCCATCTTCAGTCTGGAGATGAGCCGCAACGAGATCGTCATGCGCCTGCTGTCGGCGCAGGGCGAACTGCCGTTGCACCATATGCGTTCGGGAAGCCTGAACGAACAGCAGTGGACCCGGATGGTGAACACGATGTCCTCGGTGTCCTCGGCACCGCTGTTCATCGACGACTCGCCGAACATGTCGATGATGGAGATCCGGGCCAAGTGCCGCCGGCTCAAGCAGCAGCACGATCTCCGCCTGATCGTCGTGGACTACCTGCAGTTGATGAGTTCGGGAAAGCGGGTGGAGTCGCGCCAACAGGAGGTCGCGGAGTTCTCGAGGGCACTCAAACTGCTGGCCAAGGAACTCGAGGTGCCCGTGGTGGCGATCAGCCAGTTGAACCGTGGGCCCGAACAGCGCACGGATCGCAAGCCGATGATGAGCGACCTGCGCGAGTCGGGTTCGATCGAGCAAGACGCAGACGTGGTGATCCTGCTGCATCGGGAGGACGCCTATGAGAAGGACTCGCCGCGGATGGGTGAGGCTGACTTCATCGTGGCCAAGCACCGCAACGGCCCGACCGCGACTGTGGTGACCGCGTTCCAGGGGCACTACAGCAGGTTCGTGGACATGCATCGGGGGTAGGCGGTGAGGTACCTGCGAGACTGCGCGTTTCGGGTCCGAAGGGCGGAGCCGGGCCCTTGTTTGACGACGTCGGCCGCTGCCGAGTCTTGCTTGCGGGCAAACGACCCCTTCTGGGTGTGCGCGAGTGTTGCTTGGCACCAGAGGGCCGGGCTGTCTGACCCGGGTGCGCGCGGTCTTGACGACCGGATGCGCAATCTGGGGTTTGGGCCCGGTTGTGTCGGAGGCGTGGGTTCCGGCCGCGTAGGCGTCTTTGCAAGGAACGGGTTCGTTGCAGGAGGTTGTCGATGAATGCTGGTGGTGTTGAAGTGTCGCAGGTCTTGTCGATGGCCTCGGTCGGCGGGGACGCGGAGGTGACTGCCCGGTTGTCGTACCAGTGTGAGGATCCATTCGCGGTGTCGGCCGTGTTCGCGGTCGGGGACACGGAGGTGCGGTGGATATTCGCGCGGGACCTGTTGCGGGACGGGCTGTGTGCCCCGGCGGGGCAGGGGGATGTGTTGGTGGCGCCAGCCGGTGGGGGGCGCGTGACGTTCACGTTGCGGTCCGGGTCGGGGTTGGCGATGTTGGCGTGTGATGGCGCGGAGCTGGCGATGTTCATCCGTCGGGTGTATGCGGTGGTACCGGACGGCGAGGAACTGATTCACGTGGCTATGGACCGGTTCTTGGCGGGCATCGTCTAGGCCAGGTCACCTCCGGCGACGGAGATCGTCCGCAGGTGCTGCCTTCCTTGAAAGTGTGGGAGTGTCCGCACGGATTGGTGAGCCTGTGGGTGGCATGGGCCTCAAGCGCGTCTCAGATCCCGAGCGCCCAGCTCTGCAGCATCGTGTGCAGCGCCTGCTGGGCGGCAGCCGCCGCCGTCGCCAGGTCGGTGCCCACGCCGGCGTCGTCCTGCAGCGACGCCGCACACCGGTTCAGTGTCTGCACGTGTCCCTGCTCGGTGCCGGTCTCAAGTGCATCGGACATGGTCCTGGCCATCCGTCGCGCAACCTGGCACTGGGAAACCATCGACGTCGGCAGCGGACCCGGCTGAAGCGCCAACCGGCGCCCGAGCTCGACCAGGTCGACGAACATCGCCGCGACCACTGACGACATGCCGATCGTTGCCGGAAAGGATCCGCCCTCTGCGTAGACGGCTTCGAGATCGGCGAGGTCCTCATGGCGACTGGTGGGTTGCATGGCCATGTCGTAGAGGACATCGGCGGCCTCGGCCACGAGCAGTGCCTGGTCCGCCAGGACTTCGTGGGCCCTGTCAATGGTGTGGATGGACATGATCACCCCTCCCTGTTCCAGCCTGAATGCCGGGCCTGCCCGCGTCCACCAACGAGAGAGGAACTTTCGCTGATACCCAGGTGAACGGACGGCCCGGGTGGTCAGGCAGAGCCGGCATTCCCGGACGAGGGCGGTCCAGCCAGTTCCATGCCGCGGACAGGAGTTTGGTCAGATCCGGTCAGTAGGTGACCACATATGTCCAAAGTCCCGCGAAACGTCGGCTCACGGCCACGCGTCAGTGGTGACCCTTGGTGATCATCGCGACCATCTTCATGTTCAGGATCGCGAAGCGCCAACCCTGCACGAGGACGTTCGTGCGTGATCTGAGTTCCTTCTCGTCGGGCACCGGGGCATCCGGAAACGTCGTGATGTTGTCCATGTCGACTCCTATTCCGGGATCAGGTACCACAGTGGCCGGGCCTTGGCCTTGTAGATGAACAAGTAGTGCAGCATGACCTTCATCCAATGCGCCGACAGGCCGATCTCGCCGTACGTCTCCTTCGTGTCACGGCCGGCTTCGCCGTACTTGGCCTTGTCGGGGATGATCGGGTAGACGGTCATCGCGGCGGCCTGGCCCTGCCGCCAACCGGTGCCGGCCGACGCGATGCAGGCGGCTCCCATCTCCGCCATCGACGCGGTGTGCACCTTGCCGGTGTCGCCGTGCTTGATCCGGGCGGCGATGGTCTGGGCCACTGCCCTGCCGATGACCCCCGAGGGCATCCCGGTGCGGGGAGGGGCGGGGGCGATCATCGTGCCGTTGGGGGTCTTGCGGGGCTTGGACATCTGGTGCGGAGGGGCGAACGCGATGCCGGCCGCCCACACGTTGCCGTACTTGACCGATTGGTAAGTCCTCGGCCAGTCACTGGCCTTCCATTCCTCGTACGGCTTCGGGGTGTAGTCGGCGTCCACCTTCATGAACCCGCTGGGGGCGAACACCTGGTCGGTGATGTCGTTGCCGTCGCGGTCGAAGGCCTTCAGGTCGGCGCCGCGGAACGGCGGCAGCAGCATGGCGAAGTCGAACTTCTGCTCCCCCTTGGTGCCGTCGAGCTGCTCGTAGTGGACCACGCCCGGGTCGACCTTCTCGACGTGCGCGGCCATGATCGCCTTCACCCCGCGCTGCTGGAACAACGACTCGGTGAACATCTGGCTGGGCACGACGCCACTCTTGGTCCCGAAGTTCATCCCGTCCATGCCGAAGTCCCCGAGCTTGGCCTCGTTGGTGATGTAGATGACCTCGGCCTTGTCCCGTACCCCCGCCTGGACGAGTTCGTGCTCGACGTTGAAGGTGTACTCGAACGCCGCCCCCTGGCACGTGCAGGTCCCGTGGCCCATCCCGATGAGCAGTGTCTGGGGCTGGCCCTGCTTCAGTCTGTCGATGGTGGCCTGCAGCGCGTTAGCCGTCTCGACGGCGTGCCCGGCCGTGCAGACCGACCAGGAGTTCGCGTCCGGCCCGAGCCCGGGGGTGGCCTCGAAAGTCAACTTGGGCCCGGTCGCGTTGATCAGGAAGTCGTACCGTAGATCGGCCACCTGCCCCTCGCGGGACGGGTCCGTATAGCGGACGGTCACGTAGGGACCGTTGACCTCGGCGCTGCCCTCGCCGTGCAGTTCGGTCGCCAGGGCTTGGTGGAACTCGATGCCCTTGCGCTGATAGATGGGAGCCAGCGGGAAGGTCACCTTCTTCGGCGGCATCTTCCCGACCCCGACCCAGATGTTCGATGGGATCCAGTTCCACTGCGAGTTGGGTGACACGACGACCACCTCGTGTTCCCGGCCGAGCATCCGCCGGAGGTGAAGTGCTGCGGTGTGTCCGGCGATGCCGGCTCCCAGAATGACGGTTCGTGCCATGGCTGACCCTCCGGGTTGCTCCTCGTTGGCCCTGTTCAGGATCATACCCCCGCGCGGTATTTCGATGAGTCGAGATCACGACCGGGGGGACGATGGCTCGGGACCGCGACCGCGGGATCGGAGGCAGGCGACCGACACTATCCAGGTGGACGATTCGTTCCGCATGCAGGAATCGACGTTCATTTCGTGGACACCTGGTGTTTCAGGTGGATATGCTCCGTGCGCAGCGCTACGGTCAAGCGCTGGAAGACATGAGAGTCGGGTGACCGCCCGACATTAGATGGAGGAACCTGACTATGAGAATCCGCATGACACTGGCAGTGTCAGTGGCGGCCTTCAGCCTCGCGCTGACCGGCTGTAGTTCATCGAATGACAGCGGCTCGACCGCTTCCGAATCCGCCAGCGCACCGGCGGGCAAGGTCGGCGTGATCCTGCCCGACTCGGCCTCATCCGCGCGCTGGGAAACCGCTGACCGCAAGTACCTGGAAGAGGCCTTCCAGGCTGCGGGCGTCGAGTACGACATCCAGAACGCCCAAGGCGACAAGGCGAAGTTCCAGACCATCGCCGACCAGATGCTGAACTCGGGTGTCAGCACCCTGATGATCGTCAACCTTGACAGCGACACCGGCGCCGCGGTCATCAAGAAGGCCAACGCCCAGGGCGTCAAGGTCATCGACTACGACCGGCTCACGATCGGTGGCAACGCCGCGTACTACGTGTCGTTCGACAACGTGGCGGTCGGCACCAAGATCGGTGAGGGCCTGGTCACCTGCATGCAGAACAACGGCGACACCAGTGGCCCGGTGGCCCTCCTAAACGGGTCCCCGACCGACAACAACGCCACTCTGTTCAAGCAGGGCTACGAAACAGCGATCACGTCCGCCGGCTACACGGTGGCAGCGGATCAGGATGTGCCGGAATGGGACAACACCAAGGCCGGCACCATTTTCGAGCAGATGTACACCAAGGCCAACGGTGACTTCATCGGTGTCGCCGCGGCCAACGATGGTCTCGGCGGTGCCGCGATTTCGGTGCTCGACCGCAACGGCCAGGCGGGCAAGATCCCGGTGACCGGGCAGGACGCCACCGACGAGGGTCTGCAGCGCGTGCTGCTCGGCACCCAGTGCATGACCGTCTACAAGGCCGTCAAGCAGGAGGCGGATGCCGCAGCCGCACTCGCGATCGCGCTGGCGAAGGGCGAGGAGCCAACCGTCGAGCAGACCACGACCGACCCGGACACCGGCGAGGCCGTCCCGTCCGTTCTGTTGGAGCCGGTGGCGATCTTCAAGGAGAACGTGAAGGACGTCGTCGCCGACGGGTTCACCACCGCCGACAACCTGTGCACAACCCAGAAGTTGAAGCAGGCATGCACCGAGGCTGGCGTCGAGTAGATGTCGGTCAGCGCTGAGTCCGGCGCCCTCCCCACCGCGGGGCGGGCGCCGGACCCCGTGCTCTCATTGCGCGGGGTGCACAAGAGTTTCGGAGCGGTCCACGTCCTCAAGGGCGTGGACTTCGACGTGTTCCCCGGCCAGGTATCGGCCCTGGTGGGGGACAACGGTGCGGGCAAGAGCACCCTCATCAAGGGTGTTGCCGGCATCTATCCCTTCGACTCTGGCGAGTTCATGTTCGAGGGGAAGCCAGCGCACATCAGCGACCCGAAGCACGCCAACGCGCTTGGTATCGAGGTCGTGTACCAGGACCTCGCCCTCTGCGACAACCTCGACGTGGTCGCCAACATGTTCCTCGGCCGGGAGGAGGTCAGGGGTGTCGGCCTAGACGAGTCCACGATGGAACGGCGGGCCTCCGAAACCCTCTCCGGGCTGTCCGTGCGCACCCTGACCTCAGTACGTCGGACCGTGGCCTCCTTGTCCGGCGGGCAGCGGCAGACCGTCGCCATCGCGCGCGCCGTGCTGTGGAACTCCAAACTCGTGATCCTGGACGAGCCGACCGCCGCGCTCGGCGTAGCACAGACCGAGCAGGTCCTGGCCCTCGTCGAGCGCCTCGCCGCCAATGGGCTCGGTGTGGTGCTGATCTCGCACAACATCAACGATGTGATGCGGGTTGCTGACAACATCGCGTGTTTGTACCTCGGGCGGCTCGCCGCGCAGATCCCTGCCAGTGAGGTCACCAACTCACAGGTCGTCGAACTGATCACAACCGGCCGGACCGGGGACATCGGGCTTCAGCCGGATGTCGCCGACGCCCCTGACACCGTCACCCCTCGGGCAGGAGCCTGACATATGTCAACCATCGTTGAGAACCCGCTCGAGGAACAGACAGAGGAAGGCGCGGGCCTGGGCCAGAGCATCCGCAACTACTGGGAACGGGTGCGGGGTGGTGAACTGGGTTCGCTGCCCGCGGTCGCCGGTCTGCTGGTACTGATCGTCGTCTTCACCGCCCTGGAGGGCGACACCTTCCTGTCCGCCTTCAACTTCGCGAACCTGATCAACCAGTCGGCGATGATCATTGTCCTGGCCATGGGTCTGGTGTTCGTGCTGCTGCTCGGGGAGATCGACCTGTCCGCGGGCTTCGCGGCAGGTACCGCGGCGGCGGTCCTGGGCGTGACCCTGACCCAGAGGAGCTGGCCCTGGTATCTGGCACTGGCGGCGACCCTGCTCACCGGTGTGGTGATCGGTTTCCTGATCGGCATTCTGGTCTCACGCCTGGGCATCCCGAGTTTCGTGGTCACCTTGGCCGCCTTCCTGGCTCTGCAAGGCCTCATGCTGCTGGTGATCGGCGAGGGCGGGACCATCCCGATCCGCAACGACTCGATCCTCAAGATCATGAACGCGAACATGTCCCCGCTCGCCGGCTGGATCCTCTTCGCGATCGTGGTCGGTGGCTGGGCCGTCCTTAGCCTGATGAAGCGCCGTAGCCGGCACGCGTCGGGTCTTCCGACGGAGAACATGTCGGTGTTCTTGGCGAAGCTCATCGCGCTGGGGGTGATCATGGGCGCGGCGGTGTACATCCTCAACCAGGAGCGCAGCCGCAACCCGGCGGTCACCTCGATCCAGGGCGTGCCGTACGTCGTTCCGCTCATCTTGATCCTGGTCGTCTGTCTGACGTACCTGCTGTCGCGCACGAGCTTCGGCCGACACGTGTACGCCGTCGGCGGCAACGCCGAGGCCAGCCGCCGCGCTGGTATCAACGTCGCGAACATCAAGCTGATCTGCTTCATCGCGTGTTCGACCATGGCCGCCGTGGCCGGCATCCTGTTCGCCTCCCGCGACAACTCCGTCTCGCCGTCCACCGGTGGTTCGACGACATTGCTCTATGCCGTGGGCGCCGCGGTCATCGGCGGGACGTCACTGTTCGGCGGCCGCGGCCGGATCATCGACGCGGTTATCGGTGGGCTGGTCGTCGGCGTGATCGCCAACGGACTGCCGCTGGTGACGCAGGAGTCGGGGATCGCGTTCATCGTGACCGGTCTCGTGCTTCTGATCGCAGCCAGCGTGGACGCACTGTCGCGCAGGCGTGCTCAGGCCACCGGGAGGGCATGACCCTGAAGTGTCGACAAGCGTCGGAGTCATCGGGTACGGCCTTGCCGGACAGTTGTTCCATGCACCGTTCATCGCCAGTACGCCGGGCCTGTCGCTGGACAGTGTCGTCACCCGCGATGCGGCGCGAGCTGATCAGGTGGCCGCCGATTACCCGGGCACGCAGGTCGTCCAGACCGTGGACGAGCTGCTTGCCCGGGACGTCGACCTGGTGGTGGTGGCCAGCCCCAGCCGGTTCCATGCCGGTCACGTCCGGCATGCACTGACCAGCGGCCGGCACGTCGTCGTCGACAAGCCGGTGGCCGGTGACGCCGACGAGTTCGAGGCGCTGATCGAACTGGCGGAAAGCCGCGACCGGCGGTTGTTCGTGTTCCACAACCGGCGATGGGACGGCGATTTCCTCACTTTGCGACAGATCCTGGAGACCGGCCGGATCGGGGACGTGCATCGCTTCGAGACCCGGATGGAACGATGGCGGCCCTTGGGCAAGGGCGGCTGGCGGGAATCCACCGACCCACGGGACCTGGGCGGGTTGAGATACGACCTGGGACCCCATCTCGTCGATCAGGCACTGCTGCTGTTCGGGCCCGTGGAATCGGTTCAGGCGCGGACGGTGGCCCTGCGTCCGGTCGGTGGTCAGGACGACGACGTGATCGCCACGCTGCTGCACGAGTCGGGGGTCGCGACTCAGCTCAGCGCGTCCCTGCTGACGGCCATCCCCGCAGCCCGGTTCCGGGTGTTGGGCGCCGCCGGAGCAGCGCTTCTGCCAGAGGGCGACACCCAGGAGGACCGACTACGGGCAGGGGAGCGCCCGGGTAGACCCGGCTGGGGTTTGCATCCCGGACTGCGGGCGCAGGTGGTCGTCGGCGAGGACCAGGATCTCGACGAAGTCCCCTATCTGGCCGGACGGTGGCCGGCCTTCTATCTGGGCGTCGCGGACACCCTGCACCACGGCGCGAAGATGCCAGTGACCCCGCAGTCGGCGCTGGCCACGATGCGCGTCGTGGACGCCATCGGTGATGCCGCCCGCACATGTCAGACCGTCAACCCCCGATGAAAGGCACGAAGATGACCGACTACTCAACCATCGACCTGAAGCCCAAGCCCGAGGACCACTTCACGTTCGGCCTGTGGACGATCGGCTGGCAGGCGCGCGACCCGTTCGGCGACCCCACCCGGGAGCCGATGGACCCGGTCCTGGCCGCCGAGAAACTGGGTGAGCTGGGCGCCTACGGGGTGACCTTCCACGACGACGACCTGCTTTCTCCCGCTCTGACCGGCGATGAGCGGGAGGCAGCGATCAGCCGTTTCGAGAAGGCGCTGGCCCAAGCCGGCCTGGTGGTTCCGATGATGACCACCAACCTCTTCACCCACCCGATCTTCAAGGACGGCGCGTTCACCTCCAACTCCCGGGACGTGCGCCGGTACGCCCTGGCCAAGGTCCGGCGCAACATCGACCTGGCGGCCCGGTTCGGCGCGACCACCTACGTCCTGTGGGGAGGCCGCGAAGGCTCGGAGACCGACGCCGCGAAGGACGTGCAGGCGGCGCTGGACCGCTACGCCGAGGGTCTGGACGCTGTTTGCGACTACATCGTCTCGCAAGGGTACGACATCCGGCTGGCGGTCGAGCCGAAGCCGAACGAGCCGCGCGGCGACATCCTGCTACCCACGATCGGGCACGCGTTGGCGCTGATCGACCGGCTCGACCACTCGGAGATGGTGGGTTTGAACCCGGAGGTCGGGCATGAACAGATGGCGGGTCTCAACATGGTGCACGGCGTGGCGCAGGCGCTGTGGTGCGGGAAGCTGTTCCACATCGACCTGAATGGGCAGCGTGGACCGAAGTTCGACCAGGACCTCGTCTTCGGGCACGGTGATCTGCTCAACGCCTTCTACCTGGTGGACCTGTTGGAGACCAGCGGGTACCCGGGCATGCGGCACTTCGACTACAAGCCGGCTCGCACCGAGGACAGCGAGGGTGTGTGGCGCAGTGCGGCGGCGAACATGTCGACCTATCTGATGCTCAAACAGCGTGCAGCCTCGTTCCGCGCCGACCCCGAGGTGCAGGCGGCGATGGAGGCGGCTGGTGTGACCGCGCTGAAGCAGCCGACCCTGGCACCTGGGGAGGGGCTGGCCGACCTGCCGGAGATCACCGATGTGGATCCCGCATCGCTCGACCGCGGTTACCCGTTCGTGAACATCAACGAACTCGCGATCGAGCACTTGATGGGCTTCCGGGGGTGAGTGCCCCCCGCCTCGTGGCGGGCATCGACTCGTCCACGCAATCGGTCAAGGTCAGCATCCGTGATGCCGCGACCGGTGAGGAGGTTCGCAGTGGACGGGCATCACATCCAGCGGGCAGTGCCGTCGATCCCGCGCACTGGTGGGATGCCCTGATGGTCGCTGTCCGCGACGCGGGCGGGCTCGATGACGTCGCGGCGCTGTCCGTGGGCGCGCAGCAGCACGGCATGGTCGCCCTCGACGCGAGCGGGACGCCGGTGTACCCGGCTTTGCTGTGGAACGACACGCGTTCGGCCGTGGACGCCGAGGAATTGGTGGCGGATCGAGGTGCGTCCTGGTGGTGCGAGAACACCGGATCGGTGCCGGTGGCATCCTTCACCGTCACAAAGCTGAGATGGCTCTCGCGCGCTCAGCCACAGTTCGCGGCCGCGGTGACCGACGTCATGCTCCCGCACGATTGGCTGACCTGGAGGCTGCGCGGTTCGCCCGAGGGCGCAGCGACGACGGATCGCGGCGATGCCAGCGGGACCGGCTACTTCTCACCGGCGCGCAACGAGTACCTGCCAGACGTGGTCGTTGACGTCCTCGGCCACGAGGCCCGGCTACCGGAGGTGCTGTCGGCCACCGCGTCACCCGGGATGACCACCGGCCACGACGGACTGCCATCCGGGATCCTGCTCGGGGTGGGCACCGGGGACAACATGGCCGCGGCGCTCGGGGTCGGCGCGGGTCCCGGCGACGTGGTGGTGTCGATCGGGACATCCGGGACGGTCTTCGCTTCCACTGAGAAGCGGACGGCCGACCCCACCGGGATCGTCGCGGGCTTCGCCGACGCGGCCGGCGGATTCCTCCCCCTGGTCTGCACATTGAACGCATCGCGCGTGCTGGACGCCGCGTGCTCGGTGCTGGGTGTGGACTACCCCGAACTGGACCGGCTCGCCCAGTCGGTGCCGGACGCCGAGGGCCTGGTGTTGCTGCCCTACCTGGACGGCGAGCGCACCCCCAACCTTCCGGGGGCCACAGGATCCTTGCATGGCATCACTCGGGCGAATTCCACCCCGGAGCATTTCGCGCGCGCCGCGGTCGAGGGGATGCTGTGCGGGCTCGCCGCGGGTCGGCAGGCGCTGGCCTCACAGGGTGTGGCCTGCGAACGGGTGATCCTGATCGGCGGGAGCGCGCAGTCGCCGGTTGTTGCCGCGATCGCCTCATCAGTTCTCGGGGTTCCGGTGGTGGTGCCGCAACCCGGCGAGTACGTGGCCGCCGGAGCTGCCCGGCAGGCGGCGTGGGCACTTACGGGCGAGTTGCCGGATTGGGATGCGACGTCTGCCCCGGGCACTGCCGCCGCACAGGTCTTCGCGGCCGAACCGCGGCCCGACGTCCTTGTCCGGTACCAGCAGGTGCAGTCGATGGCCTACCCCGGGTAGTCCTGGCGATCGCGCCGAGAGCGTGCGTCCGTCCGCAATCGGGACCCTCGTTTCGGCCCCGCTTGCCGGTAGGTTCCCGGGTTCCCGTGAGGACTTCGGGTTCTGGTGAGCCCTTCCCCTCCGCGGGCCTAGCTCGAAATCGGCTCGTGTACTCGGTGGCCGCAGAAGTGGTCCGCGAGGTTAGCGATCGTGCACGAGGTTGGAGGTCGTGCACGAGGTTAGAGAACACACGTGTGGCTTCTCCAACTTCGTGCACATTCTCTAACGCGAGCGCTCTGCGCCCGGCGTTTCCCGCCTGGCCCACACGGCCGTGGATGACTAACGCGAGCGATCTTCGCCCGGCATCTTCCCGCCTGAACGCCCCGGCGGCCACGCCCGCGGATGACCAACGCGAAGTGGCGCGCCGAACGTTTGCGCGAGAACCGAACGCGGGTCCACTCAGAAGTCGGTGCCCGCCTGGGCCGAGGTCCGGATCCCGGCGGCGTCCATCCAGGATCGGACTTCGGCGGTGTTGTCGGTGGTGATCGCCCACGCACCGTCCCGGATGCACTGGTCGATGGCACGGGGATCGTTGGCGGTCCAGACCATCCACAGCAACCCGGCGTCGAGCAAGCCCGACGGCAGGTCGGGCGGGTAGCTGAAGAGCGTATCCAGCCCGTCGAGCCCGCGGTCGAGTGCCTGCTCCACCAGCCACTGCGTGTCGGCGTGCTCGTTGAAACCGTGGCGCGCGCTGTGCGGACCCCTGCGATGCCCCTGTGCCCACCCGCCGATCTGCCAGCGCGGAACGGTGTCGACGATCCAGAACACCCGGCTGCGCGATTGCTGCTTGAGCGCGCCGGCCGTGTCGAGGTTCTTCGAGATGAAGATGATCCGGTCATCGGGCAGGGAGGTGGCACCGAGCACGTTCGGCACGACCTGCGGACCCTCCACCACCTCCACGACCAGTGCCCCACCCGGCGGCACAGCGGCGGCGGCCTCGGAGAGTCTTGGCAGGCGGACATCGTGCCACTGCGGGCTCTTCCACGCACCGGCACTCAGGGGCTGCAACTCCGGATAGTCGCTGAGGGTGATGTCCAGGCCGGCGACGTCGGTTGTCCGGTCGGTGGTGCGATCGTGCTGGAGGACCACGACGCCATCCGCCGTGCGCCAGACATCGACCTCGACAGCGTCGGCGCCCTGCTCGAAGCCGTAGGTGATTGCAGGCAGGGTGTTCTCAGGCGGTCCGGCGGGATCGTTGTACTCATGGCCCGAGCCCCGATGCGCAATGAGACGCACGACCCGGTCCTGTCGGGTCAGGGCGTCCTGAGCGGACCGGTGGGTAGCGGCCAGCGCCGCACGAGCCTGGTCCCGGGGTACTCCCACCCGCGCACGGTACCGCGCTCAGGGGCTCGTCACAGCGCCGACCTTGCCGCCCTACAGCGCCGCGGCGATCTCAGTGCCTTGCTTGATCGCACGCTTGGCGTCGAGCTCGGCGGCCACGTCGGCACCACCGATGACCTGGACCGTGACACCGGCGGCCTGCAGTTGCGCGTACAACTCCCGCTGCGGTTCCTGTCCGGTGCACACCACGACGGTCTCCACCTCCAGCACCCGTGACGTTCCCCCGATCGTGACGTGCAGACCGGCATCGTCGATGCGTTCGTAGGTGACACCCGGAAACATCTGGACGCCGCGCTTCTTCAACTCCGTGCGATGTATCCATCCGGTCGTCTTGCCCAGGCCCGCGCCCACCTTGGTGCCTTTGCGCTGCAGCAGGGTCACCGCGCGCGCAGAGGGCTGGGGGACGGGCTCGACCACCCCACCCCGGCGGCCTTGCGTCGCGTCGATTCCCCATTGCGCGTAGAACAACTCCGGTTCAAGGGCGGCGCTCGGACCGGACTGCGTCAGATACTCGGCGACGTCGAAGCCGATCCCGCCGGCGCCCATGATGGCAACGCTGCGCCCGACGGGCACGTGATCACGCAGTACGTCGAGGTAGGTCATCACTTGGGGGTGGTCGATCCCCGGCACGGCTGGGATGCGTGGCGTCACCCCGGTGGCGAGTACCACCTCATCGAAGTCGATTAGGTCACTGACCTCGACGCGGTGCCCGAGTTTCACCGACACGCCCGCGTCGATGAGGGCGTTGCGGAAGTAGCGCAGCGTCTCGGTGAACTCCTCTTTACCCGGGATCTGGGCGGCGAGGTTGAACTGGCCGCCGATCTTGTCGTCGGCCTCGAACAGGGTCAGATCGTGTCCCCGGTTGGCGGCCGTGACCGCGCAGGCCAGGCCCGCGGGACCGGCCCCTACCACCGCAATCCGGCGCGGCTGCGACGCCGGTTGGATCGTCAGGACAGTCTCGTGGCATGCCCGCGGATTCACCAGGCAACTGGTGAGTTGCAGTTGGAAGGTGTGGTCGAGGCAGGCCTGGTTGCAGGCGATGCAAGTGTTGATCCGGTCGGCCCGTCCGCCTGCGGCCTTGTTGACGAACTCCGGGTCGGCCAGGAAGGGCCGTGCCATCGACACCATGTCGGCCTGCCCCGAAGCGAGGACCTGCTCGGCCACCTCGGGGGTGTTGATCCGGTTGGACGTGATCAGCGGGATGCCCACCCGGCCCTTCAGTTGCTCGGTCACCCATGTGAACGCGGCTCGTGGAACGCTGGTCGCGATCGTCGGGATGCGCGCCTCGTGCCAGCCGATCCCGCTGTTGAGCAGGGTCACACCGGCCGCTTCGAGGGCCACGGCGAGCTCGATCACCTCATCAGGGGTGGATCCACCTTCGACGAGATCGAGCATGGACAGCCGGAAGATGATGATGAAGTCACTGCCGACGCGCTCGCGGACCCGCCGCACGATCTCGACCGGGAAGCGCATCCGGTTGGCGTACGAGCCGCCCCAGTCATCGGTGCGCTGGTTGGTCCGGGCGGCGATGAACTCGTTGATCAGGTAGCCCTCGGAGCCCATGATCTCGACACCGTCGTACCCGGCGTCGCGCGCCAGGGCGGCGCACCGGGCGAAGTCGGCGATCGTCGTCTCGATGTCGTCGGCCGACATCTCATGCGGCGTGAACGCTGAGATCGGCGCCTGGACCGGGCTCGGGGCGACGAGTTCGGGATGGTAGGCGTACCGGCCGAAGTGCAGGATCTGCAGGGCGATCCGGCCGCCCTCGTCGTGCACCGCCTGCGTGACCACCTTGTGCTGCTCGGCCTCCTGCTCGGTGGTCAGAGCCGCGCCCATCTGCCAGGGCCTGCCCAGTTCGTTGGGTGCGATTCCACCGGTGACGATCAGCCCGACACCACCGCGGGCGCGTTCTGCGTAGAAGGCTGCCATTCTCTGGAAGCCGTCCTCGGCCTCCTCGAGCCCGACGTGCATGGACCCCATCAGGACCCGGTTCGGCAGGGTGGTGAAACCGAGGTCCAACGGCTCCAGCAGGTGTGGGTAGGGCATGCGGTCTCCTCCGCCGTCGGCAGTGTTCTTAATGCTATTTGGCTGGGAGCAGACGCCGGACGCAGGTCTGGCGCACCATAGGGTTATGCCGGAAGGGGATGCGGTACGGCGCAGCGCGCAGGAGCTCAACGCGACGCTGCAGGGCAGGACTGTGATCACCAGCGAGTTGCGGGTGCCGCGGTTCGCGACCGTCGACCTCAAGGGGCAGCAGGTCCTGGAGACAGTGGCCGTCGGCAAACATCTGCTGACCCGGACAAGTGACGGGTTGACCCTTCACAGTCACCGCCGCATGGAGGGCAAGTGGGTGACAGGCACAGCTGATCTTCGGACCGGTCCGTACCACCAGATCCGGGTCGTGCTGAGGACGCAGGAATCGGCGGCGATCGGGGTGCGGCTGGCAATGGTCGAGGTGGCCCCGACTGCTCAGGAGGCGCGGTGGGTGGCTCACCTGGGCCCGGACGTCCTCGCTGACGACTTCGACCCGGGGATGGGGTTTCCCGGGCGGCGACCGCTGGTGGAGACGCTGCTGGACCAGTCCGTCATCGCCGGCCTTGGCACCATGTGGGCGGCGGAGACCGCTTTCGCCGCGGGGGTCAGCCCGTACTCGACGATCGGTGAGAGCGACCTCGCACCGGCGCTGGCCGCGGTGCGCCGACGCATGCTGGACAGCGTCGCCGGCCGCCGTCAGAGAGTGGACGTGTTTGAGCGAACCGGGCACCCGTGCCGCGTGTGCGGAACCCCGATCCGATCGGGCCGGGTGGGCCGGGCGCCGCACGACCGTGTCACGTACTGGTGCCCGGCCTGCCAGAGGTGAGCCGTACGGTCGCTGCGGCGTGACGCCCCGGCCACGATTGTGACGAAGGTGCGGACCCATCGCCCTGTCGTGTTACGAACGTGTGGGGTCCGCGCGCTCCCAACCGGGCACCTTCGTAACAATTCGGGTTCTTGCATCGCACCTTCGTCACAAGGCCGCGGACGCGTGCCTTTGGCGGTGTCGATCGTCGTTCCGGGTGAGCAGTGTCACCCCATTTGCGGACTCGGGCCCGGCCGGGTCCGGACGTACACTGGACATGTCCCCTCGTCGCAAGGAGTTGCCATGCTCAACGGCTCACCGGCCGAGCAACTCACTGATGTCGATCCCCGCAAACTGGGCAAGTGGGATGTCGAGGCCCGAATCGGGTCCGGCGGGATGGGAGTGGTCTACCGCGCGAGGTGCGGTGACGAGGTGGCCGCGGTGAAAGTGGTCCGGCCCGGTCTGTTGGACGATCCGCAAGTGGCAGCGCGGTTCGAACGGGAGGCCCAGGTCCTGCGTTCGGTGCAGGACACCCATATCAGCCGGTTCCTCGACGCTGACATAGCCGGCACCCCCGCCTGGCTGGCGACCGAGTACATCCCCGGGCCCAACCTGCGCGACGCGGTCTCGATCTGGGGGCCCCTCACCCCCGAGAAGTGGTGGGAACTGGCGCGCGGACTTGCCCAGGCGCTGGCGGTCCTGGAGATCCATGGCATCTCGCACCGCGACATCAAACCTGCGAACGTCATCATCTCCGAGCGCGGCCCGGTTCTCATCGACTTCGGGATCGCGCATCCCGAGGACGCCACGTCGTTGACCGCGACCGGAATCGTGACGGGCAGCCCGGCCTGGTTGTCCCCGGAGCAGGCCAAACTCGAAGCGTTGAGTGCGGCCAGCGACGTGTTCTCGCTCGGATCGCTGCTCGCCTTCGCCGCCCAGGGCCGTCCGCCGTTCGGGCAGGGCGCGACAGTCGCGGTGTTGATGAACATCCAGCGCAACGAACCGGATCTCGCGAGCATCGATCCCACCCGCAGCGCTCTGTTGCGCCGCATGCTGGAGAAGGATCCCAGGAAGCGTGCGACGGCTCGCGAGGTCCTCGAAACGGCGCGGACCGTGCAGGCGGCCAACGACGCGGACAACACCATGGACCTCCAAGTGCGCGCGCAGAGTCACACGACGCAACCGATCGCGGTGGCGCCGCCCACGTCCAAGCCGCACAGGTCCTGGCTGACGTGGGTCGCAGTCCTCGTTGCAGGAGTGGTGGCCGTTGTCGTCGGCTACCTCGGCGTCAGCACCTTGGGTTCCCAGCCTGAGAAGCAGCCAAAGCAGAGCCAGGAGGCGACGCCGGCCACCACTGCCGACGCCCCCGCCTCGCCGGGCTCCGACCAGTTGCGTTCCGGAGACTGGCTGTTGAGCCAGTACTCCATCTCCCAGGACAACGGCAAACTGGTGATCGACGGGACTGTGGTCAACTCCGGCTCGAAGGCCGCGAGCACCGACTTGACGGTGTATTACTACATCGACGGTGCGGCTGTGGCGGTGGCGACCGGCAGCACCGGCGAGGTCTCCGCAGGCGGGAGCACCAGCGTTTCCTTGACCAGCGACGACGCCTGGCAGCCCGGCAATCCCGTCCTACTCGTCGAGGCGGGGTAGTTCCTGTGCCGGTCGCCGCGCTACCAACCGGCGGGTCACCAGCCATACGAAGCCGACCAGCGCAGTCAGGACCAGGAACGGTGCGAAGACCGCAGCGAACGACAGCGCCGTGGAAACGACCTCCTCGGAGATGCTCACCACCGGAGCCGCCACTCCCGGCGAGCCGGCATTGAGGACGGGCCGCAGCGCAGCCTTCGTCCCATGAACCGTGCCGGCGGTGAGCAGTCCGGCGATCAGTGAGACCGAAGGCGGGATGTTGGTACCCAGCGAAGTGCTCGCAACGAACAGACCGCATCGGCGGCCGGGCGCACCACAGTCTGTTGCAGGTCGTTGATCGAGTCCACGGCCGGAACCTTGTCCACCAGGATCCCGACGGCCACCAGCACCAGCAGGACCGAGCACCCACGGATCCGCGAGGGTGTCGAACGGCGTCGCGATGTCCACCCAACTGCAGGAAACCGACGATCACCAGCGGGGTGTAGGCGTTGAGACCGCCGCCAGACCGAGACCGGTCAGGATCGCAGTCGCCAGGTCCACGCGGGAAGCGCACTTCAGCCTCGTGGGTGACGGGTTCGCTCCGGCCGCCAACGATTGTGACGAAGTTGGGGCCCGTCCGCCCGTCGTGTTACGAAGGTGCTGGGTTCGGCACGTCGGGACCGCGCACCTTCGTAGCAATCCCGGCTGGACCCCCGCAGCTTCGTTACATTCGCGTGGGTGTCGATCGTACGGCGGCCCGTCGGGCCGGACAGGCCGCCGTAGCATCGGAGGATGTATCCGCTCTTCCTGCGCCTTACCGGGCGAAGGGTCCTCGTCGTGGGGGCGGGCCGGGTCGCGGCACGGCGGGTCGCGGGTCTGCTGGCCGAGCACGCCGAGGTCGTCGTGGTCGCGCCAAGTGCGTGCGAACAGATCGCGGTGCGCGATGACGTGGTCTGGCACCGCCGGGGGTTCCGGCCGGAGGATCTCGATGGGGCGTGGCTGGTGCAGGCCTGTGCGAGCGCCGAGGTGAACTCGCGGGTCGCCCGGCTGGCCGAGGAGCGCGGGATCTGGTGCGTGGATGCAGGCGATGCCCGGTCGTCGGCGGCTTGGACGGGATCGGCGGTCGAAGGCACCGACGGCGTGCAGGTGGCGGTCTCGGGGGGAGGCGATCCCCGGCGGGCGCGATCAGTGGCGGCGGCGGTCACGAAGGCGCTGGCCTCTGCGGACCTCAGACCGCGGCGATCTGCCGGCGGAGCAGTGGCGCTGGTCGGTGGCGGTCCCGGCGACCCTGACCTGTTGACGGTCCGGGCGCGTGACCTGCTGCAAGCCGCCGACGTGGTGGTCGTCGACCGGCTCGCCCCGAAGGCGGCTTTGGCCCTGACCCGCGGGCGGATCGTCCACGTGGGCAAGTCCCCGGGGGATCACACGGTGGGTCAGCCGGAAATCAACCGGATCCTGGTCGAGGAGGCTGCGGCGGGCAATCGGGTCGTGCGTCTCAAAGGCGGGGATCCTTTCGTCCTCGGCCGGGGCGGCGAGGAACTGGCCGCGTGTCTGGCGGCGGGCGTCGACGTCGAGGTGGTTCCCGGGATCACGAGCGCGGTGGCGGTGCCGGCAGCGGCCGGCATCCCGGTCACCCATCGGGGCAGGGCGACGGGCTTCCTCGTGGCGACGGCGCACGGCGAGGATCCGGCGCTGGTGGCCCATCTCGCCGCCGTCCCGCCCGAAATCACCATCGTGTTGTTGATGGGAGTGCGGTCCCTGGCGGCGGTGGTGTCGGCGTTGCTGGCCTCGAGGCCGGAGCACACCCCGGCCGCGATCATCGAGCGGGGGTGGACGCCGCAGCAGCGGACCGTGTCGGCCACGTTGGGCACGGTGGTTTCTGCCGCTGAATCGCAGAAGGTGCAGGCTCCCTCGATCGTGGTGGTCGGGGAGGTGGCGGCGCTGCATGCCGAATTCGGGGACGTTGCGAGGCTGTCGCCGGCAGCGGGCCTGATCGCTGACTGATCGGATCAGATCCGCCGGACGGCGACGCACGTCACGTCGTCGCGCTGCCAGTCCACCGAGCGCGCTCTGGCCGAAGCGAGGATGTAGCCCACGACGCCTTCGCTCGTCTGTTCGCCGGCCAGCGCTTCTGCGACGAGGTCCGCGAGTCCGTCGTCTCCGAGTTCCTGGTTGTCCCCGGACCTGGACTCGGTGAGGCCATCGGTCCACAGCAGCAAGGTGGAGCCGAGTTCCATGTGTGTGTGCTCGTTGGTCCACGTCCCGCCCAGCACGCTGAGCAACGGTCCGGTCGAGACGAGCTCGGTCGTGGTCGTGGCTGTGACCAGCCAAGCCGGCGGGTGTCCGGCGTTGGCCCATGCGAGGAGTCCGGTCTGTGGGTCGAGGATTGCCGTGATGCACGTGGCGAAGCGGGACGCGACCCGGAAACCTTCGGCCGCCTGTGTGAGCGCGAGCGCCGGGTCGCCGGCCTGTGCCAGCGACAACTCCATGACGTGCTTGAGGCGCAGGGCTTCCATCCCCGCCTCCGGGCCATGACCGGACACGTCGGTGACGGTGATGGCCAATCGGCCGTCAACCAGGACGCGGGCGCTCCACCAGTCGCCGGCCATCACCCCTTCGGCAGGCTGCTGAACACCAAACAGGTCGATGCCGGGGACCCCGGTGGTATGACTGTCCGCCAGTTCTGAACGAATCGCGGCCACCACCGGGGTCTGCTGCTCAAGGCCCTCATGGGCTTGCCGGACCCGGTCGAAGCCGGCGACCAGTTCGCGGCGCATCTTCTCCGCGTCCTGTCCCACAGCCCGCAGTTCCGGCGGTCCGGATGCTGAGATCGGCACCTCGTGGCTTCCCTCTTGCGCCACGGTCAGCATCTGCCGCTGCAGATCGCGCAGTGGATGCAGGACTCCGCGCAGGAGCAATGTGGACACCACGGCCAGCAGGCCCAGCACCAGTAGTACCGACACGTTGAGCAGCAGTGACAGCCGCACGAACTCGGCCTCCTGCTGGGCCAGGCCGTAGTCCACCAGATCGCGGATCCGCTGGTCGAGCGTGTTGGTGTAGGTCCGGACGTCGTTGTACAGATTTCGGCTGACTCCGGAACGGACGAGGTCACGGGCTTCGGCGCGGTCGCCCCGCTCGGTCGCCTCGATTATGGGCTGTGCGCCCTGACGCTTCCAGGTCAGTTGTGCCTGGCGGGCTTCTCGGATCAGGTCTGAGAGTTCGGGGTCGGAGGCCAGTAGGCCTCGCAGGTTGCGGAAGTCCGTGGCGGCCCTCGCCGACCCCTCGATGTAGGTGCCGAGGTAGGCGGCGTCTGCGGTCAGGGCGTAAGCGGTGACGGCGTTCTCCATCTCGGCCAGAGCGGTGTTCAGGTCCGCGACCGCTTCCGAGGCCGGCTGCAGCACGATCGTGACCTGATTGTTCGTCCTGGCGACTGTGTTGTATCCGGACCGCACGGCCAGTCCGGCGGCCAGGACCAGGAGCACCGCCACGAGCAGCACGATCCAGATGCTCCGGCGCAGACTCACGAGTGGCACGCTACTCGTAACGACCCGAGGAGACACGGATGTCCGCTGGAGTGCGACTGCGTCAGATGCTGGCCGACCTGCCGGTCTACCGGGCTGGGCAGCGTCCTGCCGAACGCCCGGGGGTGGTCACCTACAAACTGTCCTCCAACGAGAATCCGGCGGGGGCGCCGGAGGCGGCGCTTGCTGCACTGCCGGAGGCGGCGATCCACCTCTACCCGGACCCCGGGAGCACTGCGCTGGTCGGTGCCCTCGCTGCCCAGCTGGGAGTCGGGGACGATCGGGTATGCGTTGGATGCGGGTCCGTTTCGCTGTGTCAGAACGCGGTCCAGATCGCCGCCGATCCCGGTGATGAGGTGGTGTACGCATGGCGCTCGTTCGAGGCCTATCCCATCATCACCTCGATCAGCGCAGCGCGGTCCGTACAGGTCCCTCTGACCTTCGACGCGGGCCATGACGTACAGGCCATGGTGGCCGCAGTCACTGACCGGACGCGGGTCATGTTCTTGTGCACGCCCAACAACCCGACCGGCCCGGTGGTTACCCACGAGCAGGCGAAGTGGGTGCTGGACAGCGTCGCGGCCGACGTGCTGGTCGTCATCGATGAGGCCTACCACGAGTACGTTCGTGACGCGCGGGCCGTGCGGGCCCTGGAACTGGCGGTCGCCTATCCCAACGTGCTGGTCCTGCGCACCTTCTCCAAGGCCTACGGATTGGCCGGTCTGCGGGTGGGCTACGGGATCGGGTCGGAGGAGGTGATCGGCGCGATGCGGAAGGTGGCGACCCCGTTCGGGGTCTCGACGGTCGCGCAGGCCGCAGCGCTGGCCTGTCTGCAACCGGCGGGAGTCGAGCACATGCAGCGCAGCGTCGCCGACAGCGTGACCCAGCGCGGGCGGCTGGTCGCCGGCCTGCGCACGGCTGGCTGGGACGTCGCCGACAGTCAGGCGAACTTCGTGTGGCTGTCCACCTCCGACGCCGTCGGTATCGCGTCCCGGCTCGAGGAGCAGGGACTGACGGTCCGGCCGTTCCCGGGTGAGGGGCTGCGGATCTCGGTCGGACCGGCGAGCGCCAACGACCGGGTGCTGGAGTTGCTGGCTGGCCGGCCACGGTGATTCTCGGCGAAGATGGTCGGCGTGGATCTTGAACTGGGTGGTCGCACCGCAGTCGTCATCGGTGGTTCGAGCGGGATCGGGGCCGATGTCGTCGGGGTACTCGCCGACGAGGGCTGCGATGTGGCAGTCACCTACCGGGCTTCGCGCGACGGCGCCCGGCAGGCGGCGCAGGGGGTGCGCGACGGCGGACGCAGCGCGTGGGTCAGCCCGTTGGACCTCAGCACGCCCGAGGCGACGATCCGCGATGCACGTGAACTGCTGGCGCAGGTCGGGGCCATCGACGTGCTCGTGGTGTGCGCCGGCCACAACATCGTCACCCCGTACTCCGGGATCACGGCGGACGAGTGGAACACCATCCTGGCCGCCAACCTCACCGGCGTGTTCTTCGCACTCCAAACCCTGACCCCGGCCATCCGCTCCGGCGGCAGTGTCGTCACCGTGGCCAGCGTCGCCGCACATACCGGAGCGCCTCACCACATGCACTACGCCGCGGCGAAAGCGGGCCTGGTGAACCTGACCCACTCGCTCGCGCGCGAACTCGCGCCGGACGTGCGGGTCAACTGCGTCGCGCCGGGCATCACACTGACACAGATGGGGCAGGACACCATCAGCAACCTGCCCGAGGATTACGCCCGGACCAGCCTGCTGCTTCAGCGATACGCGACGAGCATGCGGGTGGCGCAGATGATCGCGTTCGTTGCAAGCCCGGTCAACGAATTCATGACCGGTGCCACGATCGACGTCAACGCCGGCAGACACCTGCGGTGAACGGCGGCAGGGGTCCTCAGCGATACAAGACAACCGCCTTGGGGAGATACCCCGGGTAGGTAAGGCTAACGTTGCTGGAATTTACGTGACGCTTACGACAGACTCCTGGTATGAACGCCCTCGATCTATCCCGCTGGCAGTTCGCCATCACCACCGTGTACCACTTCCTCTTCGTGCCGATCACCATTGGAACCTCGTTCCTGGTCGCCGGGATGCAGACAGCCTGGTACCGAACCGGAAACGAGAAGTGGCTGCGCGCCACGAAGTTCTTCGGGAAGTTGTTCCTGATCAACTTCGCCATGGGGGTGGTGACCGGTATCGTGCAGGAGTTCCAGTTCGGCATGAACTGGAGCGACTACAGCCGGTTCGTCGGCGACATCTTCGGGGCGCCGCTGGCCATCGAGGGCTTGCTGGCGTTCTTCCTGGAGTCGACATTCCTGGGCCTGTGGATCTTCGGCTGGGACCGCTTGCCGAAGAAACTGCACCTGGCGACGATCTGGCTCGCGGCCACGGGGACGCTGCTGAGCGCGTACTTCATCCTGGCGGCGAACTCGTTCATGCAACACCCGGTGGGCTATGAACTCAACCCGGAGACGCAGCGCGCCGAGATGGTCGATTTCGGACAGGTCCTGCTGCAGCCCCTGACGGTCATCACCTTCTCGCACGTCATCTCCACCGCCTTCTTCGTGTCCGGTCTGTTCGTGGCCGGTGTCTCCGGCTGGCTCGTGTTCAAGAAGCACTCCCTGGAGGTCTCCCGGGCCACGCTGAAGTTCGGTGCGATCACCGCGATCGTGGGATTCCTGGCAGTGGGCCTGACCGGTGACTTCCAGGCCCGCAAGATGGTCGAGATCCAGCCCATGAAGATGGCCGCCGCGGAAGCCCTGTGGGAGACCGCCGCGCCGGCACCGTTCAGCATCTTCACGATCGGCACCCTGGACGGGTCCGAGCCGGTCTTCGAGATCACCATCCCGCACGGGCTGTCCCTGCTGTCCGACCACTCGTGGGACGGCCAGGTCGAGGGCATCAACGACCTGCAGGCGCAGTACGAGCAGGAGTTCGGACCCGGTGAGTACGCGCCCAACATCCCCATGGCGTACTGGAACTTCCGCCTGATGATGGGCTTCGGCTTCATAGGCGTGCTGATCGCCATCTGGATGCTGTGGGCGACGCGCAAGGAACGGATCCCCCAGTCCAAGTGGTTCTCGCGACTGGCCATATTCGGGATCATCACCCCGCTGCTGGGCGCTTCCACCGGGTGGATCTTCACGGAGATGGGCCGGCAGCCCTGGGTGGTCTTCAGCCTGATGTTCACCGAGAACGGGGTCAGCCCGACGGTATCGGTGGCCCAGGTCCTGATCTCCATGGTCGTGTTCACCCTGCTGTACGGAGCCTTGGCGGTGGTCGAGGTCGGCCTGCTGATGCGGGCGGTCAAGATCGGCCCACCCGAGTCCGTCGAACAAACCTATCCGGACAAGGTCGGCGAAGACCGGCCTCTGACAGTGACCTACTGAGGAGACGCTCATGGAACTCCAACAAGTCTGGATCATTCTCATCGCGGTCCTGTGGATGGGTTACTTCGTCCTCGAGGGCTTCGACTTCGGCGTGGGTGTGCTGTTGCCGGTACTTGGCAAGAACGAGCAAGAACGGCGGGCGCTGCTCACCACGCTCGGACCCGTGTGGGACGGCAATGAAGTCTGGTTGCTCGTGGCCGGCGGTGCGACTTTCGCCGCGTTCCCCGAGTGGTACGCGACGCTGTTCAGCGGCTTCTATCTGCCGCTGTTGCTGATCCTGGTCGCCCTGATCCTGCGCGGTGTGGCCTTCGAATACCGCAGCAAGCGCTCCAGCCCGACCTGGCGCAAGCGCTGGGACGCCGCCATCGTGGTGGGTTCCTTCACCCCGGCCCTGCTGTGGGGCGTCGCCTTCGCCAACATCGTGCGGGGGGTGCCCATGAAAGCGGGCGGGGCGGACAACAGCCTGTACGACGGCGGGTTCTTCAACCTGCTCAACCCCTACGCGCTGGTCGGGGGTCTGACCACACTGACCTTGTTCATGACGCACGGCGCGATCTTCCTGGCCCTGAAGACCGACGGTGACATCCGCGTGCGCGCGAACAAACTCGCTGCCCAGATCGGGCTGGTCGCGACCGTCATCGCCGTGGTCTTCCTGCTCTGGACGCAGTTGGCGTACAGCGACAAGGCCTGGACCTGGGCGCTGGTGGTCGTCGCGGCCGTCTGCTGGCTGGCCGGCCTGGCGATGAACCGTGCCGGCAAGGAGGGCTGGGCGTTCATCTTCAGCGCCATCACCCTGGCAGGCGCCGTCGCGTACCTGTTCTGCGTGCTCTACCCGAACGTCATGCCGGCGTCCAACGACCCGGCACTGTCGCTGACGATCTGGAACGCGAGCAGCACGGACTACACCCTGAAGATCATGACGATCGTGGCGGTCATCTTCACGCCGATCGTCCTGGCCTACCAGTCCTGGACGTACTGGGTCTTCCGCAAGCGGGTGTCGCCCTCGCAGATCACCGACGCCGACCACGGCTCGCTCGACCTGCCCGGGGAGTCGCTGAAGGTCTGACGACACGCGAGAACGGCAGGCGGGAGGGCGGCCTGCCGTTCTCGCGTGTTCGCCGACTCCCCTCGTGACGAAGGTGGAGGCAGCCGGGGACCGCTGTTACGAAGTTTCGGGCGAAACGGTGGGCGGGTTCAGCATCTTCGTTACAAACCCCGCCACCGACCCGCAACTTTGTCACGAAGGCCTGTCCATCAGTCGATCAGGGCCAACGCCAGGTCCACCGCCTCCGAGGCCGAGGTCGCCAGCGCAGGACCTGGTGGCAGGTCCCACCCACCGAGCATGACCAGTGGGACCCCGGTGCGCATCGCCAGGGCCACTTCGCTGAGGGTCCCCCAACTGCCGCCGACGCAGATCACCGCGTCGGCACTGCGGACCAGCAGAGCGTTGCGCATCTCCCCGAGGCCCGTGGGGACGGCCAGCGACACGTAGGGGTTGGCTGCAGATCGGTCGGACCCGGGCAGCAGCCCCACCACAAGACCCCGGCGACTGGCGGCTCCCCGTGAGGCCGCCTCCATCACGCCGCCGAGGCCGCCGCTGATCAGCACATGTCCGGCGGCCGCGACACCCCGCCCGACTTCGAACGCGTTGGCCATGTCGTCAGGTGTCGCCGACGAGCCGGGACCGATGACCGCGATCGTGCGCATCACGGGTCCATCATCCGCCTATCCTCGTTCCATGTCCGCATCCGAGGTCCACGAGTACATCCAGCGCTTGCAGGAGCCGCAGCGAACGACGCTGGAGACCGTCCGCAGTCGCCTGCGTTCGGTGTTGCCGGACGCGCAGGAAGCGATCTATTACGGCGTGCCGGCCTTCAAGATCGGGGGCGTGGGGGTGGCCGGGTACGCACCCGCCAGGCGGCACTGCTCCTATTTCCCGATGAGCGGGAGCGTCCTGCCCGCGCTGGGGGAGGCGTTGAGCGGATACCAGTGGTCCAAGGGCACGCTTCGCTTCCCGGTCGACGAACCGCTCCCGGAGGAGTTGATCGTCGCGCTGGTACAAGCGCGGCTGGCCGAGATCGAGGCCAAACGGGGCTGATCCGGCCCCCGCGATCAGCCCTCGAGGTCGTCCTCGCGGGTGTGCTTCTGGACCAAGCCCTGTTCCGCGGCCGCGTCCCGGGTCTTCTCGTGGTGGACCTCCCGCTCGATCGCGGCGTCCACGGCGGCCTGCTCTTCATCGCGTTCGGTAGGCATGAGGCCACACTGCCACGCCCACTGGTCGACGGCTAGCCCGCGTGTCCAGCCCGCCGGGCGCGGGGTTGCCGTTAGGTTCTCGCGTTCCCGTTGGGACTTCGGGTTCTGGTTAGACCTTCAGGTTCCCGTTCGGCTGCGAAGGCAACCACGCGCCTAACGGGAACGCGTGAGCCTAACGCGAACCCGCGGGCCCAGGTCGTGAACCGCTCGGGTACTCGGTCGCTGCAGAAGTGGGCCGCGAGGTTAGAGAATGTGCACGAGGTTAGAGAACGCACGTGTGGCTTCTCTAACGTGGTGCACGTTCTCTAACGCGAGCGATTTCCGCCCGGCATTTTCCCGCCTGAACGGGTGGCCGCCACGGCCCGGGATGACTAACGCGAGCGCTCGTCGGCCCCGCCTGAACGCGACGGCCCGCGGGGCGAGGTCTAGCCTGCGTGTCCAGCCCGCTGGCACCGACGCCCGACCGGGTCGTTTGCGATCGCACCTGGCGGGTAGAGACCGATATGGCTGTGGACATCTGTCTGGTTCTGCGTTCCGAGCATCGACGGCTGCACCAACTCGTAGCAAGGTGCGGTCGTGCCAGTCGCGGTCTCAACGACCCTCTGGTGGAATTGCATACCGTGCTGCGGGCCCACGTGCTGGCGGCGGTGGCGGAGGTGTACCCGACGGCGGCCAGGCACAGTGCGATCAACCAGTGGCCCGCCGGGGTGTTCGCCGATCTGCGGCAGACAGCCGAAGCCGATGACCCCTCGCACGCGCAGTTGACGGAGGCGACGATTCGGCTGATCGAAGCGGAATCTGATCACGTGGTGACGGTTCTGGATGCCGGGCTGGAGGTCTGCGAGCGGCGTCACTTGGGCAAAGTGTTCCGGATCCGCCGCGACGCGAGCCTGCGCAAGATCAAGCGGACCACTCGGCGGCGCCGTTCCCAGACCGAGCTCTACGAAGTCGCACGCCGGGCAGGCGTCCAGCACCGTTCATCCATGACCCAGGCCCAGTTGCAGGCCGCGATCGAGGGGCTGAATGTGCAATAGACCACAAAACCGGGTGCGGCCGGAGGGTGACACATGGTTTGGAATACATGTAGTGTGGATCGTGCGTCCAGAAGCGAGGCGCGTCTGCAGCCGAGCGGATCCGCTTGGTAGCAGGAGTCACCGACGCGAAGCCGGGTGACAGTCCGATAACGGCGTGTGCTTAAGAGAGCAGGCCACGTCGCTCACCGCCAAGTACGTCGTTGAGCGAGGTCTCATGTTGATCCACGTAGTCTCCCGTCCATTGTCCGAGGTTCCCCAGGCCCCCGTCAGCGTGGCACGATCATTGGCAGAACACCTCCGGAAGGCAGGGTCGGACGTCCTTGAAGACGTTGCCAATGCGCCGGGCGGAGTCTCGCGAGCGGCAGCCGAGTGCGCCGAACTTCTGAAGCGGCAATGGGCCGTCCAACTTCCCGATGTCGTTCACGCGGTCGGGCTGGTGGCTACCCTGGGGGCTCTGTCGGCGCGGCCCGCGGGGCTGCCCATCGTCAGCACGTTCAACGAACAGTCGGCGACGAGCGACGCGGAGGCGCTGCTTGTCCGGGAAGTAGATGCGGTGGTGGCGCTGTCCAGCGCCGAGCAGGAGGTCTGGCGTCAACTGGGTGCCCGTGTTATGCCAGGTGGGCCCTTCGCGGTTCCTGAACCGGCCGCCGTGCCCACGGGCATCGCCGGCGGAGGTCATGTCATGTGCATGTCCACCGGTGAGGATCTGCGCCGGGTCGTGGCGTCCATGCCGTTCTGGGCGGGCAACCGCCTGCTCATCGCCAACGAACTGTCGATGAGCGTTCGCGCAACGCTGAATGAACAGGCCCGACTCCTGGGAGTGCGTGATCGCATCGACTATCGCCCCGGCCTGCTCGGCCAGGACTGCGACCACTTCTGGCGTGATGCAGCAGTGCTCGTCGCCGGGCACGAGTCGGCACGGCATGGGTCCGACGTCCTCGACGCGGCCGCGCACGCGGTACCGTCGATCGCCCTTGCAGAAGGCGCCCACCTCGATCACGTCGTACCCGGCAGCACCGGAGTCCTGCTCGCGCGGGACGTCAGTGATCGCGAGCTCGGGCACGCGATCCGGGATCTGCTCGACGATCCGTTGCGCTGCCGCGGCATGGGCTCCGCGGCACTGCTGCGGGTGAAATCGCTGCACGAACACTCGGCGCTGGGACAGGGCCTGCTGGCGGTGTACAGGCATCTGATGGGCGAGGTGGCCGAGAAGCACCCCGCTGCGGCTGCAGCGCCCCGACTGACCGAACAGGGCACCCAACTGGCGCTCGAACACTTGCCGCTGGCCCGGCAACTGGCCCGTCGCTATGCGGGCCGTGGGCAGCGCCTCGACGATCTTGTACAGGTCGCCTCCCTGGGCCTGGTGCGCGCGGCGTCGAGGTTCGATCCCGAGTTCGGCAAGCCGTTCCACTCGTTCGCCGTGCCCACCATCCTGGGCGAGTTGCGTCGGCACTTCCGCGACCATGCGTGGGCGACTCGGGTCCCCCGCAGCCTGCAGGAGACCACGATGAAGGTGCAACGGGCACTCGACCAGATGCGCGTCGAACGGGGCCAGGATGTGACTGCCGCGGATGTGGCCGAGGAGCTGGGACTGGCCGAGGAAGAGGTATTGCAGGCGATGCAGACCCGCGGCGAGGCCATGACCTCGAAGTCTTTGGACCATCCCGTGGGTGAGAACGGTGCCGAATCGTTCGGCGATCTGATCGGCGGCACGGACACGGACCTCGAATACGTTGAATCGCGCGAGGCGGTACGCGCGGCCCTGCGGAAGCTGCCGGACCGGGAGCGCGAGATCCTGCTCATGCGGTTCTACGGTGAGCACACACAGTCGGAGATCGCCGAGCAGTTGGGCCTGTCCCAGGTGCACGTCTCCCGGCTCATTGCGCGCACGCTGGCAGCGCTGCGCGCTCACGTCATGCATGACGTCGCCCTGCCGACGTCATGGGAACCGGAGGGCGGCCCCCCCGAGTCCGATGCCCGCCAGCGCAGGGCGGCGTAGGGGTTCGATCCGACCGCGGGAGTATGCACGGTCCCCGCGCGGGTAGAAGTCCGACTGGAGAGAACCGCCGATGGAAGAGGATCCACGCTTATGACAGCACGCACCGTGAGTCACCCGGAAACGCTTCTGCGCGAAGCCGGGGGCCAGGCCAAGGACCTGTCACATAGTGCTTTGGACCAAGGCCAGGATCTGGCGAAAAGCGCGATCGAACGCGGCCAGGAAGTGGCCCACAGCGTTATCGACCAGGGCCAGGATCTCGCACAAACCGCCTTGGAGCATGGCCAGGAACTGACTGAGAGGGCGCGGCAACTACCCGACGACGTGGTGCGCGGAACCGGCAGGCTCTCGAACTGGGTGGCGGCGCGGCGCCGCCCGCTGACGTATCTGGCGCTGGGCCTGACGGCGACGGTCGCGGTCGTCGGGATCACGCGGATGGCGATGGCGTCCGGGCGAGGCGACGGCGACGCCGCCAAGACTCCGCTGTCCGCAGATGACGGACCGCTGTCCCAGCGTGCCCACGACCCGGAGTCGGCCTATCCGAGCAACGATCAACCGGCTGTGGACGCCGGCGAAGAGGTCCAGCGGGGCACGCAGCAGGCGGACGAGCCCGTCAAGGCCGGGGACGTGATCCCGGGTCGTGAGCAGTAGCGGCCGACCCGGCGGGAACCAGTCAATCCACGCACCGCTCGATGACCAGGCCCACACCCAGCCCGGCCGCGCCGCTGACCCCGGCCACGCCGTACCGGCCCTCCCGCCGCTCCAACTCGTCGAGGCAGCCGCCCACCATGATGGCCCCAGTGGCTCCGAATGCGTGGCCCATGGCGATCGTGCCGCCGTTGGGGTTCATCCGGTCGGGCCCGGCGTCGAGGTCGCGGCGGAACCGCAGGCAGAGTGCTGCGAAGGCCTCGGCAAACTCGAACACGTCGATGTCCGCCGGCACAAATCCGGCCCGGACGATCGCCTGCTCGATCCCCGTCTGACCGGCGGTGAGCATGATCACCGGATCGCAGGTGGCGGTGACGCTGGCGACGATGCGGGCACGCGGGCGGAGTCCGAGTCGCTGGGCCTGATCGCGGGTGCCCAGCAGCAGGATGGCGGCGGCATCGGCCATCTGCGGTGAGGTGCCCACGGTGTGGAGGTGGTCGAGCGCCTCGAAGCGACGCAGCACGATCGCGTCATCGCCGGGGAGATCCGTGAACGCCGGTGGCAGTTCGGCCAGTGCCTGCGCGGTCAGCCCCGGGCGGATCAACTCGTCGCGGTCGAGGCCGCCGGTTTCCACGACGCTGCGGTCGAAGGATCCGGATTCCCACGCGGCGTGAGCCTTGCGGTGGGTTTCGAGGGCGTACGCGTCTAGTTGTGCACGGGCGAAGCCGTCCCTCGTGGCGTTGAGATCCGCGGCGATGCCCATGTGCACCGACCCGACTGTCTGCACGACCCGTGGGTCACGCCACAGTGCCCCTTGGTCGCTGAAGATCGGCACCCGGGACACGCTCTCCACGCCCCCGGCGAGGCCGAGGCTGTAGTCACCGGCCGCGATCCGGGCAGCCACGGTGGCCACCGCATCGATCCCAGACGTGCAGAACCGGTTGAGCGTGACTCCGGGAGCCTGCCATCCGACGAGCAGGTTGGCGGTACGGGCGAGGTCGGCACCCTGTTCCCCGATCTGGGACGCCACGCCGAGCACGACGTCGTCGAGCTGATCCGGATCGAGGCCGGTGCGCTCGACGAGTTCGTGCTGCAGCCCGGTCACGAGGTCCAGCGCCGTGAGGTCGTGCAACCCGCCGCGCGGGCTGGCCTTACCGCGGGGCGTGCGCAGCCAGTCGAGGATGAAGACGTCGGTCACGTACTTACAGTAGGACCCCCGTCCGTGCCCGGCCGGCTTGCGGATCGACCTAGTCTGGACCCCGTGATCGGGATTCTCGGCGGCTATCAGACCGACTTCGCACGCAACTGGACCAAGGAGGGCGGCGACTTCGCGGCGATGTTCGGCGAGGTGGTCGCGGGCACGCTGGCTGCGGCGCAGATCGATGCGGCCGACATCGAGGTGATTCACGTCGGCAATGCGTTCGGGCAGCTGTTCACAGGGCAGGGCCACCTCGGGGCGATGCCGGCGACCGTCGAGCCGGAGTTGGCGGGCAAGCCGGCTTCGCGTCACGAGTCCGCGTGCGCGTCAGGGGGCGTCGCGCTGTTGGCCGCCATGGCCGATCTGGAGTCGGGCCGATACGACGTGGCGCTGGTCCTCGGTGCCGAGCTGGAGCGCACGGTGCCCGGCGACATGGCAGCGGATCACATGGCGGCAGCCGCGTGGGTGGGCCGGGACGCCCTCGGTGCGAAGTACGTGTGGCCCTCGTCGTTCAGCACGCTTGCCGACGAGTATGACCGGCGCTACGGCCTCGACGACGCCCACCTGCGGGCCATAGGGGAACTGAACCTGACCAACGCCCGCCGCAATCCGCTCGCACAGACCCGCCGGTGGTCGTTCACCGGAGAGTCCTTCGGTGCCGACGATGTCGCGAATCCGCCTGTCGAGGGCCGCCTGCGGCGCAACGACTGCAGCCAGGTCACCGACGGGGCGGCCGGTCTGGTTCTGGTCTCCGAGCGGGCCGGGCGGGCGGCTGCGTCTCACATCCTTGGCTGGGGGCATCGCACCGTCGGACTGCCACTTGCGCCGAAACTGGAGCGCTGCGGCGACCTGGTACTACCGCACGTGGCGGCCACGATCGCCGACGCGTTCACCCGCGCCGGGGTGGGTGGGGTGGATGACGTGGACGGGATTGAGACCCATGATTGCTTCACGCCCAGCGAGTACATGGCCATCGACCATTTCGGGATCACCGCGCCGGGCCGCAGCTGGGAGGCGGTGGAGGCCGGAGACCTCGAGATCGGCGGCCGGATCCCCATGAACCCCAGCGGCGGGCTGATCGGTGTCGGACATCCCGTCGGCGCCAGCGGAGTTCGAATGGTCCTCGACGCCCACCGCCAGGTAACGGGGGCCGCTGGCGACTACCAGGTGCCCGGCGCCCGCCGCTTCGCCACGCTCAACATCGGCGGCAGCACCGCGACGACCGTCAGCTTCGTGGTGGCATCCGCTGGCTGACGCAGTATGCAAAACGTCAGGAGCCGACCGCAACGCGTCCCCTCGTGACGGGCCGCGTGCCCCGCAGATGATTTTGCATTCTGCGTCACGAGCCGGGCACGACCTCCGCTCAAGTGCGTCCAGATCACGCGATCGCGACATACGCTGACCGCATGGACATCGAGATCGTCGGACGCATGCTGAGCACTCTGCCCCAGGACGACGACCATCCCTACCGCACCGGACCCTGGCGCCCGCAGAACACCGAGTGGCGCGCCGACGACCTGGAGGTCGAGGGGGAGATCCCGGCCGACCTCGACGGTGTCTACCTGCGCAACACCGAGAACCCCGTGCACCCCGCGATCGGCAGGTACCACCCTTTCGACGGTGACGGCATGGTCCACATGGTCGGCTTCCGGGACGCCCGCGTGTTCTACCGCAACAAGTTCGTCCGCACTGACGGCCTGCTGGCCGAGCAACAGGCCGGACGACCGTTATGGGCCGGACTGGCAGAACGCCCTGAAAAGGCCGAACGTCCCGGCTGGGGTGCCCGGCACATGCTCAAGGATGCGTCGAGCACCGACATCATCGTCCACAACGGGTTCGCCGTCAGTACCCACTTCGAATGCGGCGACGCCTACCGGATGGACCCGCTGACCCTCGACCCTCGCGGCAAGGCGCCGTGGACCCCGCAGCGCGGCACTTCCGCGCACCCCAAGGTCGACGAGCACACCGGCGAGATGATGTTCTTCAACTACAGCATCGAGGAGCCACTGCTCAACTACGGCGTGGTCGATGAGACGGACACCCTCGTCCACTACGTGCCGATCGACCTGCCCGGCCCGCGCATCCCGCACGACATGGCGTTCACGCAGAACTTCGCGATCCTCAACGATTGCCCTTTGTTCTGGGAGCCGGCGCTGATGGCCAAGGGTGTCTACGCGCCGATCTTCCATCCCGAGCTCCCGACCCGGCTCGGTGTGCTGCCACGGCGCGGCGACGGCACGCAGGTCCGATGGTTCGAGGCTGATCCGACCTATGTCCTGCACTGGGTCAACGCCTATGAGGACGGCGACGAGATCGTGCTCGACGGCTTCTTCCAGGACGACCCCCAACCGGCCGTCTCCCCGCAGGCCTCGTACTACGAGCGCCTGTCGCGGTTCCTCTCGCTGGACGGTATGCAGACGCGCTTGCACCGATGGCGGCTCAACCTCGCGACCGGGTTGGTCAAGGAGGAACGGCTGACGGACAGCATCACGGAATTCGGCATGGTCAACGCGATGCATGCCGGGCGGCCCCATCGCTACACGTACGCCGCGACCGGGGTGCCGGGCAAGTTCCTGTTCAACGGCTTGGTCAAACACGATGTGGTCACGGGCGGCGAGGAACGGTTCGGACTGCCCGAGGGTGTCTTCTGCAGCGAGACCGCGATGGCGCCCCGGGTGGGCAGCACGGCCGAGGACGACGGCTACCTCGTCACGTTCACGATCGACATGGTCCAAGACCGTTCGCAGGCGCTGGTGATCGATGCCTCGCGGGTGGCAGACGGTCCGATCGCGCGGGTCACGCTGCCGGAGCGGATCAGCAGTGGCACCCATTCCACGTGGGCGCCGGGTTCTGCACTGCCCGGATGGGACGCCGCCTGAACCTCTGCGCGGCCTGCGCGACGACCTGACGCCGCAGGTTCGACAGGCGCACAATGGGGTCATGTGCGACACCTTCGTCTCCCTTCCCGAAGCGACCGCCGACGGGTCGGTGATCCTGGGCAAGAACAGCGACCGCGAGCCCAATGAGGCACACGAATTGCTCATGACGCCGGCTGCGACGACGACGCGCGCCAGTGTGCGCGCCACCTACATCGAGATCGACCAAGCACCGCGGACCCACGCCGTGATCTTGTCCAAGCCCTACTGGATCTGGGGGGCGGAGATGGGCGTGAACGAACACGGGGTGGCAATCGGCAACGAGGCGGTCTTCACCAAGGCGAAGCGCGAGAACGAACCGGGTCTGCTCGGCATGGACCTGCTGCGGTTGGGCCTGGAACGGGGCGGCACGGCCGAGGAAGCCGTCGAGGTGATCACGACGCTGCTCACCAGGCACGGGCAACACGGCCAGGCCGGGCACACGCACAAACTGCTCTATGACAACTCCTTCATCATCAGCGACCGGCGCGAGGCCTGGGTCCTGGAGACGGTGGGCCGCGACTGGGCGGCTCAGCGGGTCTCCGGCACCGCCTCCATATCCAACGGGCTTACACTGGCTCACGCCGAGCGGACCTCTGCCGGGCTACAGGGCGTGAAGGTCACCGACCGATCCGACTTCCTGTACACCCGCTTCTCGGACTCGGCGGCCCGGCAATGCCGCACCTCGGATGCGCTCAAGGCCGACCGCGGGCACCTGGACGTCGCCGCCGCAATGCACCTGCTGCGTGATCATGGCGACGCCGGCCCGGACTGGTCCCCCGCGACCGGGGTGACCGGACAGACGGTCTGTGCGCATGCCGGTTTCGGCCCCATCCGGGTGGCTCAGTCCACCGGGTCGATGGTGTCCCACGTGAGCGGTGACGACATCACCGTCTGGCTCACCGGGACATCGGCGCCGTGCACCTCGGTGTTCAAACCAGTCTGGTTCGACGGCGGGCTGCCGGATCTGAAGCCCCCGGGCAAGACGTTCGACCCGTCGACGATGTGGTGGCGTCATGAGCTGCTGCACCGGGCGGTCCTGCGCAACTACCCCGAACGCATGACCACCTCTGCCAAACTGCGTGACGATCTCGAGTCGCAGTTCCTGGCGGGGGCCGCCGGTGACCGCGCGGGTTTCACGCAGCGGTGTTTCGCCGAGGCTATGGCGGCCGAAGACCGTTGGCTGCAGAGCGCGCAGGATGTGCCAGTGACGAAGATTCCGGCCCTCTACCGACGGGCGTGGCGCAAGTGGGACGAACTGGCGGGGATGGCATGACCTCCCCGGCGAAGCAGCACACGCTGGACCTGTCCGAGCGCTACGTCTGTCCCGACCGGGTGCGGTTCCTCGGCGGCGCGGGGATCGATCTGGTGATCGGCCGGCGCGACGGCTACCACATCTGGGACGTCGACGGCCGTGACCTGATCGACATCCACCTCAACGGCGGCGTCTATAACCTCGGCCACCGCAACCCGGACGTGATCGCCACCCTGACCGAGGCGCTGCGGACACTCGACATCGGCAACCACCACTTCCCGAGCACCGAACGGGCCGCCCTGGCCGAGAGGCTCGTCGACCTGACCCCGGGTATGCAGTACGCCGTCTTCGCCAGCGGTGGCGGGGAGGCGATCGACCTCGCGATCAAGTCCGCCCGCCGCGCGACTGGTCGCCGCCGGATCATTTCGGTCACCGATGCCTACCACGGCCACACCGGCCTGGCGCTGGCAGCCGGGGACGAGCAGGCGGCCACCGCGTTCCTGGCCACTGAGCCGGATTTCGAACGGGTGGCGTTCAACGATGTCGCAGCCATGGAACAGGCATTGTCCGAACCGGCCGCCGCCGTCATCCTGGAGACGGTGCCGGCCACCGCGGGTTTCCCGCGGCCGCATGCTGACTACCTGCCGGCGGTGCGCGAGCTGTGCGACCGAAGCGGCGCGCTCTACATCGCCGACGAGGTGCAGACCGGACTCGGTCGCAGCGGGAGTATGTGGGCCGTGCAACACTTCGGCGTCCAGCCGGACATCCTGGTGACCGGCAAGGGTCTGTCCGGCGGCATCTACCCGATCGCCGCCACCGTGCTCAACGCCAAAGCGGGCGAGTGGCTGCAGAGCGACGGGTGGGGGCACGTGTCGACGTTCGGCGGCGCGGAACTCGGGTGCCGGGTGGCGTCCGCGGCGCTGGACCTGACGATCGCCGCCATGCCCGACCTGCCGACTACCCGGTGGGCCGACGGCTTCGCGGCACTGCAGGCCAAGTACCCGCAGTGGGTGCAGGAGGTACGGCAGACCGGGTTGATCATCGGCGTGAAGTTCGCGCACGAGGTCGGCGGGATGCTGATGACCAAGTTGTTGTTCGACCAGGGTGTCTGGGCGATGTTCGCGGGGTTCGACCGCAGCGTCCTGCAGGTGAAGCCGGGACTTCTGATGGGAGAGGCCGATGTCTCCGAAGTGCTGGGCGGTTTCGACCGGGCGTGCGCGGCGGCGGTGGCGTTGTGAAGGAGGTCCTGCAACGGCTCGAGGCGACGCTCGACCCGTCCCATCCGCAAGGGGTCGAAGTGCTCGCCTACGGGGAGATCTCCGCGGCCTTACTGGTGCCCGGGCTGGAAGGCCAGGTGGCCAAGCGGATGTCCGGGTTCGCCGACCACGCGATGGCGCAGTCCTACTGCGCGCTCGTGGACGACTACGTGACCCGGGTGCGGGCGGCCGGGATCCGGGTGGTCGACACCGACGTCATCGCCCTGGACCGGCCCGGGCGGCCACCGGTGGTCTACTTGGTGCAGCCACTGGTGACCGATCTCGGGAACCAGCGGCTGGGTGCTGCCTCCGACACCGAACTGGCGGAATCGATACACGCGGTGATGGACCGGGTGTGGACCCTGCACCTTGGCCGCGAGCGTCCGGAGATCGCCATCGACGCGCAACTGTCCAACTGGTCGTTCGCGGTGCCCGACGACCCGTTGCTGATCGATGTGGGGACGCCGTTCGTCCGCGACGGCGGCCGGTACCTCTTCGACGCGGAGATCCTGCTGTCCGCCATCCCGCCGGGACTGCGGGCGTATTACCGGCGTAAGGGCAGCATCGCCGAGTACATGGACGACTACTTCGAGCCCCGGTTGGTCGCGGTCGACCTTTTGGGCAACTTCATCAAGGAAGGCGCCACCGGCCGGTTGCCGGAGGGGATCGTGAGTACCAACGAGTGGTTGCAGGCCCACGACCTGCGCACGATCGACCGCGCGGAGGTCGACGCGTACTACAAGCAGGACGCCGCGACGCTGGAGTTGTTCCTGCGGGTGCGACGACTCGACCGGGCCGCCAAACGGGTCCTGCGCCGCGACTACGACTTCTTGCTTCCGGGGAGGGTGGCGCGGTAGGCCCCGTGCATGAATGACGGGACTTTGGTCGGATTTGGTCACTGGGTGGCGTGATCCGTCCAAAGTCCCCGAACGGGCGTGCACCGGTGACCTCCGTACCCTTGAGGCGTGCGCGGATTCGACAGACGACTGCTCAAGTACGCGCGTTCCACCCGCACCTTCCTGATCGCCAGCGTCGCAGTGCAGACGGTGCAGGCGCTGCTCATCGTCGCCCAGGCACTGCTGCTGGCCGCGATCATCGTCGACGTGTTCACCGAGGGCGCGGACCTGGCCGGTGTCATGCCGATGATCGTGCAACTCGCGGCAGTGATCGGTCTGCGGGCGGTGGCCGCGTTCCTGGCCGAATGGCTCGCCCATCGCACCGCGGCGACCGCGATCAGCGAACTGCGAATGGCGGCGTGGCGGCACATGCTGAGTCTGGGCCCGGCGTGGCTGTCCGGGCAGCGCACCGGGGCGCTGGCGCAGTTGCTGGTACGTGGGGTGGGCGGGCTGGAGGCCTACTACGCGCGCTATCTGCCGCAATTGGTGCTGGCGGTGGTGGTGCCTCTGATCGTCGGGACCGCCATTCTGACCGAGGACGTCCTGTCCGCGGTCATTGTGGCGCTGACCGTTCCCCTGATCCCGGTGTTCATGGTCCTGGTCGGGTGGGTGAGCCAGACCAGAGTGGACCGGCAATGGCGGTGGCTGTCTGTGCTCGGCAACCACTTCCTGGATGTCGTGGAGGGCCTGCCCACCCTGAAGGCCTTCAACCGGGCCCAGCACCAAGTCGGCCAGATCCGCAAGGTGGGTGAGGAGCACCGGCGGTCCACCATGAGCGTCTTGCGGATCACCTTCGTGTCCTCGCTGGTGCTCGAGCTGCTGTCCACGCTGTCGGTGGCGCTGATCGCCGTGTCGATCGGCCTGCGGCTGGTCAACGGCGACATGACGCTCATGGCGGGGCTGAGCGTCCTCATCCTGGCCCCGGAGGTCTACCTGCCGCTACGGATGGTCGGTCAGCACTTCCACGCTGCAGCTGAGGGCGCGCAGGCCGCCGACCGGGTCTTCGCGGTCATGGAGCAGGAACCACCCACGACCGGGACCGCCGACCTGGTGACCGCACAGGCGGATCTGAGACTTGAGGATGTCAGCCTCGGGTACGGCGGCGAACAGGTGGTCACCGGGCTGTCCGCACTGATTCCCGCAGGGCGGATAACCGTGATCAACGGCCCGTCCGGGGTGGGGAAGACCACGGTGCTCAACGCTCTGCTGGGCTTCTTGGCGCCACGCTCCGGCCGGGTCCGGATCGGTGAGCAGGACTTGTCCGACGTCGACGTCCGGCAGTGGTGGGCGCGGCTGGCATGGGTGCCGCAGAGTCCGCAACTGCTGCCGGCGACGGTGCGCGAGAACATCACGATGGGCGCAGAGGTCGATGTTGCCGAAGTGCTGGAGCAGACCCACTTGGTCGACTGGGTCGCACGCTTGCCCGAGGGCCTGGACACGCTGATCGGGGAGGGCGGCCGGCCGGTCTCGGTGGGTCAGGCCCGTCGCATCGCCCTGGCCCGGGCACTCCTTCGCAACTCCCGGGTGCTCCTGCTCGACGAACCCACCGCCGGGGTGGATCAGGATTCCGAACGGGCGATCCTCGACGTGCTGCGCCAGGTGGACGCCACGGTGATCGTCGTCGGTCATCGGTCGGCCATCGACGAGATCGCCGACCAGACGATCTCGATGGGGGTGGTGGTGTGATCCTGCGCGACCCGGCCGTCAAGCGGCTCAGCCAGATCTACCGGCCCGCTTCGGGCCGTCTGTGGTGGGCCGCGGTCCTCGGTGCTCTGGCGCTCGGTTCCTCGGTGGCGTTGATGGCCGTCAGCGCGTGGTTGATCTCGCGCGCGTGGGAACGGCCGCCGATCCTGTTCCTCCAGGTCGCGATCGTGAGTGTGCGCGCCTTCGGGATCGGCCGAGGCGTGTTCCGCTACGCCGAACGCCTCGTCAGCCACCAAGCGGCGTTCCGCTCGCTGGTCGACCTGCGGGTCGCGCTGTACGAACGACTGGTCCCGTTGGCTCCCGCTGGTCTCCCGGCGTTCAAACGCGGTGACCTGCTGCGGCGGGTGGTCGACGACGTCGAGGCGATGTCCGACCTGAGTCTGCGTGTGATGCTCCCGGTCTTCTCCGCGATCCTGGTGGGTACCGGATCGGTGATCCTGGCGGCCGTGCTGCTGCCCTCGGCCGGACTAGTCCTCGCGGCGTGCCTGCTCTTGGGCGGCATCGCAGTACCGGCGTTGATCATCTGGTCGTCGGGTCGCGGACAGGCCGTCCAGGCGCCGTTGCAGGCCGAGCTCTCCGCCGAAGTGCTCACAGCGCTACACGCCGGACCCGAGTTGATGGTGCTCGGAGCCGACGACGAGTACAGCGAACGGGTCGCGGGGATCGATGACCGATTGACCGCCGCGATGCGCCGCACCGCGGTGGGTTCGGCGTTGTCCTCCTCGCTGGGCATCGTGATCCAGGGGGCGGCGGTGATCGGGATGATCCTGGTGGCGGTGCCGGCGGTGCGCTCCGAGGCGTTGTGGGGGGTCAACCTTGCGGTCCTAGTACTGCTTCCGCTGGCCGCTTATGAGGCGGTCGCGGTGCTTGCCCCGGCCGCGCTGGCCGCCATCAAGGTGCGTGCGTCCGCGCACCGACTGGTCGAGATCCTGGACGCGCGGCCGCCGGTCGTCGAACCGGACCAGCCACGGGAAGCAGACGGTGCGGACATTGTCGTGGACTCGCTGTCCGCCAGCTACCCGACGGGCCCGGTGGCGGTGACCGGCGTCGGCTTCGACGCCCCGGCCGGCCGTCGGCTCGGGCTGGTGGGGGAGTCCGGATCCGGCAAGTCCACCGTCCTCAACGTCCTGGCGGGCTTCCTGGACTACTCCGGCGAGGTGCGGCTCGGTGCGGTGCAGATCCGCGACCAGGCAGGTGAGCACGTACGGTCGCTGGTGCTGTGGACCCCCCAGACCCCGCACGTCTTCGACGCCGACATCGCGGCCAATCTGCGGGTGGCCAAACCGGGAGCCACCGACGATCAGTTGCAGGAGGCGCTCGCCGCGGTGGAACTGCCCATGGCGCTCGACCGCACCGTCGGCCAGCACGGGTCGACACTGTCCGGTGGCGAACGCCAGCGACTCGGTCTGGCCCGGGCCGTCCTCGCCGACCACCCGGTGATGCTGCTCGATGAGCCGACCGAACATCTCGACCCGCCGACGGCCGAAGCGATACTGGCCACGATCGAGCGGGTCAGCCGGGGACGCACCCTTGTGGTCGTCACCCACCAGCCGATCGGGTGGCTCGACGACCACATCGAGGTACGTCCGGCGGGGCAGGGGTCATGAAACCGCTGGCACAGGTCATCGACCCGGGCTGGGCACGCGCGCTGGAACCGGTCGAGCCGCAGATCCGGGCCATGGGTGACTTCCTGCGCAAGCAGCCGGCGTATCTTCCCGCAGGCGCGAACGTACTGCGGGCTTTCACGTACCCGTTCGACGCTGCCGAGGTCCTGATTGTCGGTCAGGACCCGTATCCCACGCCCGGGCATCCGATCGGGCTGAGTTTCGCGGTCGCCCCCGACGTCCGTCCGCTGCCCGCAAGCCTGTTGAACATCTACCGGGAACTCGTGGACGACCTCGCGGTGGCGCCGCCGTCGAACGGTGACCTGCGGCCGTGGGCGCAGCGGGGGGTGGTGCTGCTCAACCGGGTACTGACCGTGGCGCCGGGCAACTCCGGATCCCACCGCGGCAAGGGCTGGGAACCCATCACCGAACACGCGATCCGCGCGCTGGCCGCCCGTGAGCGACCGCTGGTGGCGATTCTGTGGGGACGCGATGCGCAGACGTTGGGCCCGATGCTGCGCGACCACGCAGTCCCGATCCTGGCCAGCGCCCACCCGAGCCCGCTCTCCGCGCACCGGGGCTTCTTCGGTTCCAGGCCGTTCAGCCGCGCGAACGCCGCCCTGGTCGAACAGGGCGCTGCGCCGATCGACTGGTCGTTGCCCTAGCCTCGAATCCACCGAGGACGTTGCTGCGACCGGTGTCGGGTTGGTACGAATCGAGTTCGTCTAGTTCGCTGGGGCTCGTCGGACGCTGAACCCCACCGAACACGCAACCCACACCAGAGGCATTTGCGGGATGCCTCTGGTGTGGGTTTGGACGTGTCCGGGACGCCCAATCCTCGGCGCACAGAGGCTCTTCGCCTGACCGCACCTGACCTACCCGGCAAGATCACCGGTGGATTCAGGCCAAGAGGCGGTGATCCCGGACGGCTTGCTGCTATTCGGCGTCGAGTTCCTCGACCACGTCCGCGACGACCGTCTGGTTGCCCTCGGCATCCACTGTGCTGATCACCTCTTCGACGAAGCTGCTCCCGTCGGCCGCTTCCACCGCGATCACGTCGTCGATCACCGCCTCGCCGGTGTCCGTGTCGATCGTGGCAACGGTGTCCTCGGCGATGACGTCGCCGTCCTCGGTGACTTCGACATCGAACTCCTCGACGACCTCGAAGTTGTCGTTCTCGCTCATGGCAGTCCTTTCGGCTCGGTTCCGACGTTACTGCCCGACAGCGTCCGGAAGTCGGTCGGATCCGGGCTGGCCGTGGGCGCCGCTGATGCTGCCTGCACCAATCCGCGCCGACCGCAGTTCCGAATGGCACGCAGACGCTGAAAGGATCCACGCATGAGGAAATTCGTCCTGGTCGTACCCGCTCTCGCCGCGCTGGCCGTAGCCGGCTGCAGTTCCGAATCCACCTCGCCGCAGCCGAGCGAGTCCTCGATGGTGAAGGACTCGCCGTCCGCGACGGCCCCGGAGCCGGCGATGACCGAGGAGTCGGAGCCCGCGATGACCGAGGAGTCGGAGCCGGCGAAGACCGAGCCGTCCGAGTCGGTGATGGCGAAGGGCGGCCAGTACGTTTCGGAGAGCAAGTACCGCGCCGACAAGGCGGCCTACGAGGACGGCAACACCGTCCTGTTCTTCTACGCGGCCTGGTGCCCCGACTGCCAGCAGACGGACAAGTCGATCCAGCAGACCGGGGTTCCCGAGGACATCAACATCGTCAAGGTGGATTACGACAACGCCAACGACCTGCGCAAGAAGTATGGCGTGACCCAGCAACACACCTTCGTGCTCGTCGGCCCGGGCGGCGAGCAGATCAAGAAGTGGACGGGCACGTTCACCGCGGACGACATCAACGCCAAGGCTACCTAGATGCTCGCGCTGGCAGGCGCGTTCATCGCTGGGGTGCTCACCACACTGGCACCGTGTGTGCTGCCGATGTTGCCCGTCATCGTCGGCGGCTCCATCGCCGGGCAGGGGTCGGATCGCAGGCGCGCGTACGTCATCGCCGCCTCGCTTGGCGTTTCCGTGGTGCTGTTCACGCTGGCCCTGAAAGCGTCGACCGTGTTGATCGAGATCCCGCCGCAGGCATGGGCGTACGTGAGCGGAGGGCTGTTGATCGCGCTGGGCCTGGTCAGTCTGTTCCCGGGGGTCTGGGACCGGGCGTCAGCAGCCCTGTCGCTGCAGGCGCGAACGACCGGGGGGCTGTCCCATGCACGCCGCCACAACGGATTCGCCGGACAGGTCCTCATCGGCGCGGCGTTGGGCCCGGTGTTCTCGAGTTGCAGCCCGCTGTACGCCTACGTGGTGGTCACGGTGCTTCCGGCGGAGTTCGGCTACGGGATACTGCTGCTTGCCGCATATGTCCTGGGCCTGTGCGGGACCTTGCTGGTGATCTCGCTGCTGGGGCAGCGGTTCGTGCAGCGCATGGGCTGGGCAGCGGATCCGCACGGATGGTTCCGGCGGGGTCTGGGAGTCGTGTTCGTCCTGGTGGGCCTGTTCGTGCTCACGGGCGCGGACAAGGACGTGCAGGCGTGGATCATTGAGAACTCCCCGATCCGGCCGTGGGAGTTGGACTCCGGCTTCATCCCCGAGTCGTAGGGCTTAGGTCAGCCCGAATCCACCGAGGACGCCGCTGGGACGGTGTCGCGTTGGTTGGTCATCCATGGCCGTGACCGGCCGCCCGTTCAGGCGGGGAAATGCCGGGCGGAAATCGCTCGGGTTAGAGAACGTGCACGGCGTTAGAGAAGCCACACGTGCGTTCACTAACCTGGTGCACGTTCTCTAACCTCGCGACCATTCTCTAACCTCGCGGCCCTCTTCTGCGGCGACCGAGTACACCAGCCATTTTCGGACTAGAGAACCTCCACGATTACAGGAGCCGTTCACAACTAGCTCGTGCTGTGGGACCCTGAAGCCGGTTCTTCAACCGCACGCCGGTGGATTCAGGCTTGGGCGACCGGCGGACGGTGTTCAGATGATCATTCGCCTACACTTGGAGGGTGCCCGATTTGGGCTGTTTGACCCCCTAGGGAGGAACTCATGGACGGCAGTGTGCTCCAAGCGATTCTGCTCGCGTTCGTCTTCATGGCGTACCTGATCATCGTTTTCGTGATCGTGGGCGACCTGATGCGTGACCACAAACTCAGCGGCTGGTGGAAGGCGGTCTGGATCATCGCCCTGATCCTGATCCCGTGGCTGACCGGCCTGATCTACATCATCGCCCGCGGCAAGGGGATGGCTGAGCGCTCAGCCGCGCAGGCCGCGGAGATCCAGAAGGCCCAGGCTGACTACATCAAGCAGGTCTCCAGCAGCGCGGACCCGGCTGCGCAGATCGCTCAGGCGAAGGAACTGCATGACAAGGGCGTCATCGACGATGACGAGTTCGCCCAGCTCAAGGCCAAGGCGCTCAGTTAGGCCTGGCTCTGGGCCTGGTCGATCGGCCCGGCGGCGTTTGTGAGAAGTTGAGGGCACGCAGAGTGCTTTGTGACGAAGGTGCTGGCCGCCGGGTGCCTTGACCCCGCACCTTCGTGACAAACCCGCCGGACAGGCACGCACTTTCGTCACAAACACCGCCCGGGGGACTCCAACAGCAGCGACACTAGCCACCGCTGTCGGTCCGGAACCCGATCGCCGCGATCACCCCACCGACGGCGCAGACGGCAGCGGCGATGAGCAGACTGGTGCGATAGCCCTGCTCCAGCCCGACCCCGGACGCGCCGAATCCAGCTGCGGCGGGCAGCACGGCGATCGCGATCAGCGCAGCTACGCGGGCGACCGCGTTGTTCACTCCGGAAGCGGTACCGGACAGACCGGCGGTGATGTCGCCCAAGGCGGCGGTGGTGACCGGCGCGACCACGAGCACGAGCCCGGCGGCGAAGACGAGCATGGCCGGGAGGATCGCGCGGACGTAGGTCGAACCAGGACTGAGAGTGCTCAGCCACACCAGTCCGCCAGCCATCACCAGTGGGCCGACGGTCAGGAACCATCGGGGGCCGAACCTCGTGACCAGCCCGCCGACCCTCGACGAGAAGACGGCCAGGAGAACCGTGATCGGAAGCCCCACCGCGCCGGCGGCCAGTGCCGAGTATCCCAGCGAAAGTTGTACGTAGACCGTGACCAGGAACAGACCGGCGCCCAAGGCACCGTAGACGACGAAGGTCACGAGGTTCGCCACAGAGAAACTCCGGATCCGGAACAAGGTGAGCGGCAACATCGCGGGAGGTTCACCGGAGCGGGTCCGTCGCCTCTGCAACCCGACGAAGACGCCCAGCAGCACTGCTCCGGCGGCCACGAGCAGCCACGTCGCATCGCCGAGTTGTTGGATCTCGATGAGCGGCCCGACGACCAGCCCGAGCCCGAGCGTCGCCAATGCCGCACCTGCGAGGTCGAGTTGCGACATCAGCGGTTGCTCGCCCCGGTTGCCGGGCAGATCGGGAACGGCCGACTGTGCCAGCCAGATCGCGGCGGCGGCCAGAGGCAGGTTGATGAGGAACGCGAGCCGCCATCCGAACGGGAACGCGTCGACCAGCGCGCCACCCATGAACGGACCGAGAGCGGTGAACACACCGGACAGCCCTGACCATGCGCCGATCGCCCTGCCGCGATCGTCTTTGCCGAACACTGCGTTGAGCAGGGCCAGGGAGGTGGGAACCAGCAGCGCCGCCGAGGTGCCCTGCAGCATGCGGGCGACGACCAGCGCCGCGATGTTGGGTGCCAGCCCGCAGAGGACGCTGCTCAGTGCGAAACCGATGGTTCCGGCAACGAATACCCGGCGTTTGCCCAGCAGGTCTCCCAGCGCTCCGCCGACCAGCACCAAGGAGCCCAGTGTCAGCAGGTACCCGTCCAGGGCCCACTGCATTCCGGAGAAGCCGCCACCGAGGTCCTCGGCGATGTGGGGTGCCGCCACTGTCACGATGGTGCCGTCAAGGAAGGCCAGTCCTGAGCCCACGATGCTGGCGGCGAGGGCCTTGCGCCCCGCCGTGGACGACAGGGCAATGGTCATGGCGTCAACAGTAGGCCCGGTGTCCGGGCGGGCTGTCCGGGCCCGAAGGTCGAGGTGTCACCATATGGGCATGGCACGAAGACGACCGGGGGTCACCGGGGCGCTGTTCGATGAGCTTGAGCGGTGGTCCGGGCTCGGGCTCGGTATCGCTGGACTGGCCTCCGGGTACACCCGCTCGCGGATGCTCGAATCCGAGGACGAGGTCCCCGAGGACGGGGAGACTGTGACGCTGGCACACCTCATGGCGGTGTTGCCGGGGGCGACCGTGACACTGGCCGCAGCGATCCAATCCCGGTTGTTCGACCTCGTGGCCGTGCTGGAGGACCGGATCAATCAGGCCAGCGTCGCTGCATCGAACGTTGAGTTCACGGGCCGGCCGATCCGCGCCGTGCACGCTTGGCTGACCAGTTTGGACCAGCAGTTCCGGGACAAACAGCAGCAACGCGCCTCGGAAGCGGCGGACTTCCTGGCCAGGGTCGGCCCCGAGACGACGTCGGAGTTGTTGTCCCGCGTCGACATGAACTTCGTGTTGTCCGATGTGGACGTTGATGCGCTCGTCGACCGGGTGACCTTGGAGAGGGTGCTGGAGAAGGTCGATGTGAACACCTTCATGGCCGACGTGCTCAATGAACTCGATGCCACCGGTCTGCTGCGTGGCAGCACGAGCGTGATCGCCTCCACCACGGTCGATTCGATCCGCAGCATGCCCGGCACGGCCACCCGCATCGCCGGGCGCGTCGTACGCCGACCCACCTGATGCGGGCCCTGGTCCAGCGCGCCGACGGTGCGTCCGTCAGCATCCACGGTGGGATCACCGGGGCTTTCGAAGGGCCCGGGCTGGTGGTCATGGTCGGTGTCACGCACAGCGATACCCCGGAGCTGGCCAGGCGGTTGGCGAGCAAAGTGTGGGGCGCCCGGCTGTTCGACCGGGACCGGCTACCGGCGGCCTGTGTTCCGCCCGCCGGACCGGCGGAACTGTCCGCGTCTGATGTCGGGCTGCCACTGCTGGTGATCAGCCAGTTCACGCTCTACGCCAACACCGGCAAAGGCCGCCGTCCCACATGGGACGCGGCCGCGCCGCGACTGGTGGCCGAACCCTTGGTCGAGGTGTTCGCCGAGGCACTGCGCACCGCCGGGGCGCGTGTCGAGACCGGTCGCTTCGGCGCCGACATGCAGGTGCGGCTGACCAACGACGGTCCGATCACGGTTCTGTTCGAGGTTTAGGTGTAGTGCTCACCTAGGTTGTTCACGACCGTGGCGGCTTGAACAGGTGAGGGTCGGTGGCCGCAGGAGTTGGCCGCGAGGTTAGAGGTCGTGCACCAGGTTAGAGAACACACGTGTGGCTTCTCTAACCTCGTGTACGTTCTCTAACGCCAGCGATTTCGGCCCGGCATTCTCCCGCTTGAACCGGCGGCCCGCCGCACGCACAAGGTGGGCCCGGTACAGGCTGGCCGATACAACAATCGTCGACCACAGACCGCTCAAGCTTGACTCCCCCCAATCAGCCGCTGCCCAGGTGACACCAACGTGGCTGTCTAGAACACCTAGGCCGAACGCGGACTGGTTAGCCGAGCGCGAACCGCGGCAGTACCGGATCAGCCCGGTAACGATGCCCCGCAGGTCGTAGATTTGGGATCACGACGGACGGGGCAGGAGTGAGATGGGACTATTCGACTGGGTCGGACGGACCTTGCGACGTCCTGCTCGAGTGGAGGAACCGGTGAACGAAGCCAACCCGCCCGACGAGGCCGAGGTCCCGTCCAAAGAGGACCTGCTCACTCCGCGGGCCAGGTTCCAGGGCGAATTCAGCCCGGAGAACCTGGCTTTCGACTCCAACCTGCAGGAGTTCGCGCAGCGGGTCGCGTACATCTGCGGGCTGGAGACTGCGGGCAAGATCAAGGGCGATGAGGCCCACCGACGCATCCGGCACCTGTACGAGCAGTTGGCTCGCACGCACGAAGGCCTCGGGATCGGCAAGGACGAGAAACGGTGACCCGGGTTCGACAAGCCGGCCCGGGTGTGTCAGACTTCATCCCAGCGTGGAAGGAGGTTCCGACGATGTGTTCGCAGCAGATGTCGATGGGTTGCCGAATGATCTGTTTCGTCGGGGCCTGAGTAGACGTCCACACGTTCCCCGGCGATCAGTCCGGGGCTTTTCTTTTCGGTGCGTCAAGCACCCGGGCTGACCACTGCCCCCCGGCGCCGAACCCTCACCATCACAGAAAAGGAAACCCCAATGAGCGACGCCTGGTCCTTCGAAACCAAGCAGATCCACGCAGGACAGACGCCCGACCAGACCACCAACGCACGGGCGCTGCCGATCTACCAGACCACCAGTTACACCTTCAACGACACCGCCCACGCCGCCGACCTGTTCGCACTCAAGGAACTCGGCAACATCTACACCCGGATCATGAACCCCACCCAGGCGACCGTCGAGGAGCGGATCGCGGCGCTGGAGGGCGGGGTCGGCGCACTGCTCGTGAGCAGCGGGCAGGCCGCCGAGACGCTGGCGATCCTCAACATCGCCGAAGCCGGCGACCACGTGGTGTCCAGCCCGCGGCTGTACGGCGGAACGTACAACTTGTTCCACTACACGTTGCCCAAGCTGGGCATCGAGGTCTCCTTCGTCGAGGACCCCGACGATGTCGAGTCCTGGCGGGCGGCGATCAAGCCCAACACCAAAGCGTTCTTCGGCGAGACCATCTCCAACCCACAGAACGACGTGCTGGACATCGAAGCGGTCGCGACCGTCGCCCACGAGTTCGGGGCGCCACTGATCGTGGACAACACCGTGGCCACCCCGTACTTGATCCAGCCGCTGAAGTGGGGGGCCGACGTGGTGATCCACTCGGCCACGAAGTACATCGGCGGGCATGGAACCGCGGTGGCCGGCGTCATCGTGGACGGCGGCACGTTCGACTATGCGCAGCATCCGCAGCGCTTCCCGAACTACAACGAGCCCGACCCGAGCTATCACGGTCTGGTCTACGCCAGGGACCTCGGGGTCGGGTCGCAGTTCGGCGCCAACCTGTCCTTCATCCTCAAGGCCAGGGTGCAGTTGCTGCGGGACCTGGGCAGTGCCGTGGCGCCATTCAACGCCTGGCTGCTGTCGCAGGGACTCGAGACGCTGAGTCTGCGTATCGAACGGCATGTGCAGAACGCGCAGGCGGTCGCCGATTGGCTGACGACCCGCGCCGAGGTCGAGCACGTCAACTACGCGGGTCTGCCGTCCAGTCCGTGGCACGAGCTGGCGGGCAAGTACGCACCCAACGGCACCGGCGCGGTCCTGAGTTTCGAGATCGCCGGTGGGGTGGAGGCCGGTCGTAGGTTCGTGGAGGGTCTGGAACTGCACAGCCATGTGGCCAACATCGGTGACGTGCGCAGCCTGGTGATCCACCCGGCATCGACCACTCATTCGCAGCTGACCCCCGAGGAGCAACTGGCGGCCGGCGTGACTCCCGGGTTGGTGCGGCTGGCTGTGGGCCTGGAGAACCTCAATGACATCCTGGCCGACCTCGACGCTGGCTTCCGGGCCGCGAAGGGCGCCTGAGCGATGAGCATGCCCGGCGGCTGGCGCGAAGGGGACCCTGCGGCGTGGCGCAAGTTCGCCGACCTGGGTTCCATGGACCTGGAACTGGGGGGCCATCTGCCGGGTGTGCGTGTCGCGTACGAGACGTGGGGAACGTTCGACGGGCGCAATGCGGTGCTGGTACAGCACGCCCTGACCGGGGACGCGCACGCAGCGGGACCCGCCGCTGCTGGCCAGCCGACCCCTGGCTGGTGGGATGGGCTGATCGGTCCCGGCAGACCATTGGACACCGATCGGTGGTTCGTCGTCTCATCGAACGTCCTCGGCGGCTGTCAGGGCACCACCGGACCCTCGAGCCCGGCGCCCGACGGGCGCGCCTACGGTTCGCGCTGGCCACGGATAACCATCCGTGATCAGGTGGCTGTCGAGGTGGGACTGGCCGATGTCCTGGGGATCGAGCGGTTCGCCGCAGTCATGGGCGGATCGATGGGCGGCATGCGCGCGCTGGAGTGGATCGTGGCGCACCCGCACCGGGTCGCGTCGGGGCTGGTGATGGCCACAAGCACTTCTGCCACTGCCGATCAGATCGCCACCCAGAACATCCAGATCCAGGCGATCCAGGCCGACCCCGATTGGCGCGGTGGCGACTATTACGGGTCAGGTCGCATCCCCGTGGCCGGGATGGGAATCGCCCGCAGGATCGCACATCTGACCTACCGCACCGAGCGGGAACTCGCTGCCAGGTTCGGCCGTGACCACCAGCTCGGGGAGAACGCTCTGGCCGATGGCCGGTTCGCGGTGTCGAGCTACTTGGATCACCAGGCGGACAAGTTGAGCCTGCGGTTCGATCCGGGCACCTACGTGGCCCTGTCGGACGCCATGTCCCTGCACGATGTCTACCGTGGTCGTGGCCTCGACGTGCTGCGCGGCGTCGAGGTCCCCACCCGCGTCGTGGGTATCACATCGGACCGGCTGTACCCGATCCATCTCCAGCAGCAGATGGCCGACGAACTGGCCGTGGAACTCGACATCCTGGAATCACCCTTCGGACATGACGGGTTCCTGCTGGAGACCGAGGCAGTCGGGGACCTGGTGGCCGGGACCCTAGAGGCGGCAACGTCAACCTGCTGACCGGTTCAGACCGAACTGCACACGGGCGTCGTCCACCGTGTTGCGGAAACGCGCACGGGCGGCCTGCAGTTCGGCGTGGGCCTGGTGCTGCCTCATAGCAGTGGCGTGCGCGTAGTGCCGCCACGCTGAGTGGCGCTGCGCCGGTGTCTGGGCCTGGCTCACTGCGGTCTCGAGCCTGCTTTCAGCCGTGCGCGTGGCATTGCGGTATGCCTGCAGGATCGAGCGCCGCTCGTCGCGGTATAGGTCCGCGGCGATGTCCGCGGCCGCCCGGAACCCCTGCTCGGGACCCTGCGAAGTGGTCGCGGCGTCGGCAGTGGCGACGCCTGGTTGACCTGTAAGCAGTACCGCGGACGCGGCGACCACTGAGGCCGCGGCTTGACGCAGGGTGCCCATACGGCCATCCTCGCCGCTGCCATCGCTGGGTCAATGGGTTGGCCGAAGAGTTAACCCGCTCCAAACCGGCACTTAGCCTAGGCGGGCGCAGCCACCATGAAGCGTCCGCCATTCGGGTCCAGGATTCCGGCGAAGACACCGTTGGCGGTCTGCCTCGGCGCCACGAACACCCTTCCTCCCAGAGTCAGGGCGTCCTCGACCGTCCCCGCGACGTCATTGACCGCGAAGTACACCTGCCACACCGCCGGAACCTCCTCCGGGACGTTGGGCGGCATGTCCTCGGCGCCCGCGTTGGACTTGTCCTCGCCGGGTTTGCCGGCCAGCATCGCGACCTGGTACCCGGGTTCGGAACCGGGCTGCCATTCCCAGCCGAAGACTTTCTCGTAGAAAGGCAGGGCCGCTGCGAGATCCCGGGTCTGCAGTTCGTTCCAGGTCAGCGAGCCCGGGACGTTGAAGACATCGGCGCCCTGATGGTCGTACGGCTGCCAGACGCCGAGGAAACCGCCGCTGGGATCCATGATGTTGGCCAGGCGCCCCTGATCGCCGGCGTCCATCGGCGCCATCATCACCTGGCCACCGGCCGCGCGGGTGGCCGCGCAGGTGGCATCCACGTCCGAGACCAGGACGTACGACACCCACTGCGGAAGGATTCCTTCGGCGGCCATCTCCGGTGGCAGTGGGCTGAGCCCGGCGACGAGCTGCCCGTCGAGGTAGAACTGCGTGTAGTCGACACCCACGTCGGTCGGCCGGTCGTACACCGCCCATCCGAACAGACCTGCGTAGAAGTCCTTGGCTCTGTCCGGGTTGGACGTGAAGGTGTCGACCCATCCGAAGAGTCCGTCGGGATGCAGCATGCCCAGAACGTTACCGGCTCACCCGAATGAACCCACCAGGAACATCCCGCCGGTGGGGTCGATCAACCCCCCGAACCGCCCCGGCCCCATCTGCATCGCGGGCAGGAAGACCTCCGCGCCCAGGCTCTGCGCGGCGGCCATCGTGGTGTCGCAGTCGTCGACCGCGAAGTAGACCATCCACACGTTGGGCGCCTCCGCGGGGACACCTTCTGGCATGGTCATCGCTCCGGCGTTGGACTTGTCCTCGCCCTGCTTGGAGTTCAGGTTCGCAACGAAGTACCCGGAGTCAGGTCCCTCGACCCACTCCCAGTCGAACACCTCGGCGTAGAAGGGCTTTGCCGCGTCGAGGTCGCGGGTCTGCAGTTCGTTCCAAGTCAGTGATCCCGGCGCGTTGAACAGCTCGGCGCCCTGGTGTGTGGCGGGTTGCCACAGTCCCACCTGCGCCCCCGACGGGTCCATGATCATGGCTAGTCGGCCCTGGTCCATGACGTCCATCGCCGGCATGGGGGCCGTCCCGCCGGCCGCGACGGCCTTGGCGATCGTGGCGTCGACGTCCGCCACGATGATGTAGGAGTTCCAGAAGGCACCCACCTCGTCCGGAACGCCGGGCATCATCGGACCCAGCCCGGCGACCAGTTTGCCGTCCTTGAAGAACTGGGTGTAGACGGGTCCCATCGGGGTTGGCTGGTCGGTGTGCGTCCAGCCGAACAGTCCCTCGTAGAACTCGATGGCCCGCTGCGGGTCGCGGGTCATCAGGTCGACCCAGCCGAACAGTCCGTTGGGGTGAAGCATGGTGCTCTCCTCTGCGTTGCTTGCGCCGACTAACCTAGCGCGGTGCTCTGACATCTGAGAACCCTTCGCCCTCCATCTGCTGGCCGATTGCTGCAACGCGGTTCGCCTGTTGGCCAGAGGATGGAGGATTCAGGAGGTGTTATGCCCGGTTTGCCCCCTCTGTTCCTCAATCTACGGGCCGCTGCGAGGATCATCGGCCAGCAGATGGAGGGCAACCGGGCCGTCGAACCGTCTAGGGTTTGACCCACATTCCGACCCAGTGGAGGTTCAGCCGATGGCGGTCATGGCGATCGATCAAGGCACCACGTCCAGTCGTGCGATCATCTTCGACGAGCACGGCACGCCGCTGGCGATGGACCAGCAGGAGCACGACCAGATCTTCCCGAGGGCGGGCTGGGTGGAACACGACCCCCTGCAGATCTGGCGGAACACCCGTGAGGTGATGGGCGCGGCGCTGGCGAAGTCGGACCTCTCACTGACCGACATCGTCGCGGTGGGGATCACCCAGCAGCGCGAAACCACGGTCGTGTGGAACAGGACCACCGGAGAACCGGTGTACAACGCGATCGTCTGGCAGGACACCCGTACCCAGCAGATCTGTGACAACCTGGCCGAGACCGTGGGCGAGCAGCGTTTCCGCGAAGTCACCGGCCTGCCGTTGGCCACCTACTTCAGCGGGCCCAAGGTTCGGTGGATCCTCGACAACGTCCCGGGGGCGCGGGCACAGGCCGAAGCCGGCGAGTTGCTCATGGGGACCATCGACACCTGGCTGCTGTGGAACCTGACCAACGGCGCGGTGCACGTGACCGACCCGACGAATGCGTCCCGGACGCTGCTCATGGACCTCGACACCCTGCAGTGGGATCCCGAACTGGCGGCGGCCGTGGGCGTGCCCATGACTATGCTTCCGCAGATCCGCAGTTCCTCCGAGGTGTACGCAGAGGTGCACAGCCCCGCGTCGATGGAGGGTGTTCCGATCGCGGGTATCCTCGGCGACCAGCAGGCGGCGACGTTCGGCCAGGCCTGCCTGAGCCCCGGTGAGGCGAAGAACACCTACGGCACCGGCAACTTCCTGCTGCTCAACACCGGCACTGAGAAGGTCTTGAGCCGCAACGGCTTGCTCACGACCGTCTGCTACAAGATCGGGGACGCGCCGGCGGTGTACGCGCTGGAAGGATCGATCGCGATGACCGGCAGTCTCATCCAATGGCTGCGGGACAACCTGGGGATGGTCGCCCATGCCTCCGAGATCGAGCCGCTGGCGGCGTCGGTGGAGGACAACGGCGACTGCTACTTCGTGCCGGCCTTCAGCGGACTCTTCGCCCCCTACTGGCGAGGGGATGCGCGCGGGGTCATCGTGGGGCTCACCCGGTTCATCAACAAGGGGCACATCGCCCGCGCCGCTCTGGAGGCCGCCGCCTTCCAGTCCCGCGAGGTCATCGAGGCCATGCAGGCCGACAGCGGGGTGCCTCTGACCACCCTCAAAGTGGATGGCGGCATGGTCGTCAACGACTTGCTGATGCAGTTCCAGGCCGACATCCTCGGCGTTCCGGTGATCCGGCCGCGGACCATCGAGACAACAGCGTTGGGCGCGGCCTACGCCGCTGGCCTGGCGGTCGGGTTCTGGGAGAGCGAGTCGGCCATTCGCGGGAACTGGGCTGAGGGCAAACGCTGGCAGCCGAAGATGTCCCCAGGGGATCGTGAGTGGCTTTTCGACCGCTGGAAGCAGGCGGTGACCCGGACCTTCGACTGGGTTCCGACACGGGCCGGCGGGGGCTGAGGCCGCTGCCCTCAGGCCGGGTCCGGGGCCCGTTGCATGACCGGCTCACCGAGGTCAAGGTCGGGCAACCACTCCGCCAGCGCTTCCCGCACGCGCTGGTCGATCTGCTGCAGAACGCCGCCCACGTCGGAGGTCGCGACGTCCTCGATCTGCTCGATGTCGTCCCAACGCCGTACGTCCTCGACCGCGTCGGTGAGGTCCTCATCGACAGCACCGACGACGATCAGGTGATCGGCGATGTCGAGCATCTCCTGGCTGTATTTCTTCGGGATGTCGGTGAGGTAGACACCCTGTCCGGCAAGCCTGTTCGTGACCTCGTCGAGCACGTGTCCCACAGGTGCTACCCCTGCCGACACCACGTACAGCAAGCCGGGGGCGTAGTAGCGGATCAACGCCGCCGCCGCCTGCGAGCGACCTGCGTTCTCCTGGCAGATGATCAAGACTTCGGGCATGGACTTGAGCACTTCGCCGGCCTTGACCTGTTCGGCGCGCACCTGAGTCAGGGCAGCCCGTCCGACCAGGACCGGCACGAAGGTCTGGACCTTGGCCCTTGCCGACATCTCGTCGTACAACTCGTCGACGATTGCGCTGAGCCGTTCGCGGGTGAACGTGCCTCTAGTGTGGTTCACCAGGCCGTCCACCACGCTATGCAGTTGCATCTCCACTTGCGGGTCGCGGCCGCCGGTTTCGCTCACTTGTGCATTCTGATCAATCGCGACCGCACGTCGCAAGGCGACCCCCTGGAACGATGTCACCGGCTACCACGCGGGCTAACCGAGCGGTGTGCGCCAGGCCACATAGTTGTGATCCTCGGTCATCCCGACACTGCGGTAGAGCGCCGTGGCACCGGTCGGATTCGTGGCGTCGCAGTGCAGCGAGGTTCCCGTGAACCCGTCGGAACTGTCGCGGGCGAAAGCGTCCTGCAACAAGAACCTGGCGATTCCCCGGCCCCGGTACTCCCGCAGAACCGCCAGGTTCTCCACGTAGCCCAGGCCACCCGGCGCGAATCGATGGCTGGCGATGCACACGGCGACGCACTGCGAACCGTCGAAGACCAGCCGCCAGCGGTTCCTGTCGCTGGTCTCGTTGGCCATGTCCTGCTGGAACAGGTCCAGCGGGAGGGGGTGCGAGTCGTAGTGGTCCTTGAACGCCTCCGTGATGACGTGGTGGACCTGGTCCCAGTCCTGCTCGGTCATGCCCCGCACCTGCAGGCCGGCGGGCGGGTCCGGCTGGCCCACCGGCTCCTCGAAGTCCAGTCGCATGCGCAGGTAGACCCGGTGCCGCTCGTAGCCGCGATCCGACAGCGACGTCTCCACCTCGGTGTCGCCGGCGAAGCTCTCCGCCTTGACGAACGACCCGGCGGGCGCGGAAAGGGTTTCCCCGTACCGCTCTCCAGCTCGCAGGAGGCACTGAGCGAGTTGCTGTCGATTGCGCGCATACGGCGCGATGAACGTGTCGAGGAACAGCCCCCGCTCGTGCTCCAACCCGTTGAACGCGAACATCGCGGCGACGAGTTCCCCGTCCTCCCAGACCCCGGTGGTCCCCCGGCTGCCGTCCAGATCCGGAGCCTTGAGCGTGCCCAGGATCTCGGGTTCGTTGGTCTCCGACCGTTCGAAGTAGGCGAGTTCCTTCGCCCGCACGAGTGCCGTGATGTCGGGAACGTGCTCATCGGTCAACTCGGTCACGGTCAGGCCGGCCGGCAGCCCCATGACGTACATGGCCAGATGAGACATGTGACAAGGCAAGCACACGGGCCGGATCGGCGCACAGCGAGTTACCTGGTTCGCCCACACGCGGGTCATGCGCGAGGATGGCCGGGTGAAACGCGTTCTGCTCCTGTCCGTCGCCTTGCTGCTTGCCGGATGCTCAGGCGACGCCGCCACGTCGACGGCCACTACCGCGCCCCCGTGCGATCCCGGTCCGCCGGGCACTCGGGAGGTCAGCGTGGGCAAGCGATCGTTCCTGCTGCACGTGCCGACCGATTTCCGCAACCCGTCGCCGGTGGTATTCACCTTTCACGGCCGCGGCTCCAACGCGCAGCAACAACTCCTGCTGACCGGTTTCGAGCAGGTCTCCGAAGAGGGCCGCTTCATGGTGGTCGCACCGAACGCCCGCAACGGCCGCTGGAACTTCGCCGGAGGGGACAACGAGTACCTGCAAGCGGTGGGCGCGGCAGTCCCTTGCGCGGATCCCACCCGCATATACGCATCTGGGATGTCGATGGGCTCGGCCATGACGTTCGCTCTCGCCTGCGCCCCGCAGCGCAGGTTTGCGGCCTTCGGCGGTGTGTCCCTGACGTTGTTCGAGCCACCGTGCAAGAAGGCCCCTCCGGCGCCGATCATCTATTTCCACGGGACCAAGGATGAGGTGGTCCCGTTCCGCGGGGGCCAGCCTGAGGGGGAGGACATCGACCTGCCGGCGGTCCCGGTGGCGATGCGGGAGTGGGCCGACCACAACGGTTGCAGCCACGTGACCACCGACAAGGTGGGCAAGGATGTGACTCTGCGGGAGTGGACGCAGTGCGAAGCTGACGCCGATGTCGAGTACTACCGCGTGCGCGGCGGTGGCCACACCTGGCCGGGTGCGGCACCGTTCGTCGCCGACGCGATCGAGCAGCGGCTCGGCAAGACCACGCAGACGGTCGACGCCTCCAGGCTGATGTGGAAGTTCTTCGAGGGCTACACGCTGCCCGCGGTCCCCTCTTTGTGACGAAGGCGCGGGGGTCAGGCAGTGGATTGTCACGAAAGTGCGGGGTTAAGGCCGCTCGGACCGCGCACCTTCGTCACGCAACGCCGGGGTGGCCGGCACCTTCGTGACAATCGCGGCTACTCGGCCTCGTTGGTCTGGAACGCGCCTGAGAAGTTGCCCAGCGCCTGGGTCAGCTCGGCGGGCACCACCCAGACCTTGTTCGCCTGGCCGGCAGCGATCTGCGGCAGAGCCTGCAGATACTGGTAGGCAAGCAGTTTGGGGTCCGGGTCGGCCTGGTGAATAGCGTCGAACACCTTCTGGACCGCCTCGGCCTCACCGGTCGCGCGCAGTACGGCGGACTGCTTCTCACCCTCGGCCCGCAGGATCGCGGCCTGCTGCTCACCCTGCGCAGTGAGGATCTGCGACTGCTTGACGCCCTCGGCGGTGAGGATCGCGGCACGCCGGTCGCGCTCGGCGCGCATCTGCTTCTCCATGGACTCCTGCACGCTGGGGGGCGGGTCGATCGCCTTCAGTTCCACCCGGTTGACCCGGATCCCCCACTTGCCCGTCGCCTCGTCGAGCACCCCGCGAAGCTGGCTGTTGATCTGGTCGCGGGACGTGAGGGTCGCCTCGAGGTCCATGCTGCCAACCACGTTGCGCAAGGTCGTCACGGTCAGTTGCTCGACACCCCAGATGTAGTTCTGGATCTCGTACGTCGCGGCCTTCGGGTCGGTCACCTGGAAGTAGATCACCGAGTCGATGCTGACCACGAGGTTGTCCTCGGTGATCACCGGCTGCGGCTGGAACGTGACGACCTGTTCGCGCAAGTCCAACTTGGACGTGATGCGGTCGACGAAAGGCACCAGGATGTGGAGCCCGGCGTTCAGAGTGCGGCTGTAGCGGCCGAGACGCTCGACGACCTGTGCCTGTGCCTGTGGGACGATCCGCACCGTCTTGGCAGCGGTGATGATCAGGAACAGCAGGATGAGCAGTACCACTACACCACTGGTGATTGCTGCGGTCATGTCTTCTCCTCAGTAGGGGCGGATGATCGCGGTGGCACCGCGAATTTCGACGACTGTTCCGGTGGATCCCGCGGCGAGCGGATCCCACGCCTCTTCCAACTGCGCCGACCAGATCTCGCCGGCGAGTTTCACCCGGCCGCTGTCGGATGTGACTTCCTCCAGGACCTTGACCCGCTGGCCGACGAGCGCGTCGACGCCGGTCAGTGCGGTGGGTCCCTGCTTGAGGTGCCGCAGGGCGATCGGCCGCAGGGCGAACACCCCGAGCAGCGAGACAGCGCCCGCGGCCCCGGCCTGCACGATGAACGGCGCGCCCACCGCGGCCGCGCCGGCTCCGGCCAGGGCCCCGCCGGCGAGCATGATGAGGACGAAATCGAGGCTCATCACCTCGAGGATTCCGAACAGCACCGCTGCGACGAGCCACAGAACCGTTGCCGACACGAGAGCCTCCTTGTGAGTCCAGCCTACGGGTGTTGGAGTCGCGTGGAAAACTCTGCGTGTCCGGAAAGCCCCCTCCCCCCGTGATTGCTACGAAGGTGCGGGGCGCCGGGGGTGCTCTGCTACGAAGTTGCGGGGTGCTGGCGGTGTGGAGCGCGCGCCTTCGTGACAGAGCCGCCCGGGTGTCGGAAACTTCGTGACAAGGACCGCGCGCCTACCCTGTGACGGTGGATCCTTTCGTGGCCCGGCGGGGGTGGGGCAACCCCCACCTGCAGACCGTGCGTAGCCGGATCCGTCCGGCGCGGGTGAGACTTCCCGCGTCCGAGATGGTTTTGGTGGACCTGCCCGACGACACCGGTGACCGACTGGCGGTACACCTGCATGAAGGACTGCCGGATCGCCCGCTCGTGCTGTTGATCCACGGCCTCGGCGGGACCGTCGACTCCGACTACATCCGCTTCACCGCGCGGGGGTTGCTGGCCGAGGGCTTCCCCGTGGCCAGACTGGACCTGCGGGGTGCGGGGGTCTCGGGTGAGTACTCCTCGGCCAACTACCACGCCGGTCGCACCGAAGATGTGCGGGCGGTGATCGAAACGCTCGGGCGCCCGACCGCGGTGGTGGGTTTCTCGCTCGGCGGGAACGCGACGATCAAACTGCTCGGGGAGCGGACCGCAGGGGTGGTCGCGGGGGTCGCCGTCTCAGCCCCCCTGGACCTCGCGGTCGGATCCGAGCACCTGCATCACATGGCCGGTGGCCTGTACGAGAAGTACCTGCTGCGCCGGCTACGGTCCGAATCGCTGCGTCCCGCCGCCCGGTACACCCCCGAGGAGCGGGCCGCCATCCTGGCCGCGAGGACGATCGTGGACTTCGACAACGCGATCACCGCACCGCGGAACGGCTGGCGGGACGCCGCCGAGTACTACTACGTCAACTCCAGCATCCGGTTCTTGGACCAGGTCCAGGCGCCGCTGCTGGTCATCCATGCCGCAGACGATCCGATGATCCCGTTGGGCCCGTATCAGTCCGTGGATTGGGACGCTTTGCCCACCACTGAACTTGTGCTGACTGAGCACGGCGGCCACGTCGGGTTTCACGGCAGGGACGCGGTGCCGTGGTACGTAGGTGCCGTGGTGCGGTTCCTCAGCGGCCTCGGGTATCGAGATCCAGGCGCAGATGCGAAATCATCGATCGAAGGGCCGCCTGGGCGTTGAGCACGTCCTCGCCCCAGGACGACAGGTAGGCGTACTGCCACCACCACAGGGCCTCGACCGGCCGGCCCGCCGCGTAGTGGCCCAGGCCGTGCAGAAGATCGGTGACGATCCCCGAAAGATCGTCGGACAGCGACGACTCGACGATCTCTGGGATCGGGAAGTAGGGGTCGTCGATCTTGTGGTAGTTGTCGGCGTGGGCGAACACGTCTGCCAGCCGCATCCGCAGCCCGTCGACCTCTGGCTCCCTGCCATTGTCCGGCTCGTAGCGGCCTTCGGGAACGATGTCGGTCAATGCTCCCAGCCGCGCCCCTTGGGTCGCCAGCTGCGACGTCTGGATGAGCAACAGCGAGATTGCGGTGTCGCCGAGCTCACCGGCGGCCACCTGCTCCACCGAGCGGATGAAGTCCTGGACCGTGGCGGCCACCTCATCACTTAGTTCCTGGGCGGTGGTGTCGGCCGGTGTCGGTGCGGCGGACACCGAGACCTCGTCACCGGGCAGGTCACTCATCGATCCTCCTTCGTCCAGCAAAAGCTCGTCCCAAGGTAACCTCGTCGGCCAGTTCCAGGTCACCGCCCATCGGCAGCCCACTTGCCAACCGTGTCACGGACACACCGATCGTGCCCAGTTGACGGCCGAGATACGCCGCGGTCGCTTCCCCCTCCGTGTTGGGATCGGTGGCCAGCACCACCTCCTGCACGGTGCCGTCGGCGAGCCTGGAGAACAGTTCCTTGATGTGCAACTGCTCCGGGCCGATCCCGCGCATCGGATCGAGCACGCCGCCGAGCACGTGGTACTTGCCCGTGTACTCCCGCGTGCGCTCGATCGCGATGACGTCTTTGGGCTCCTCCACGACGCACATCACCTGCGGGTCGCGGGTCTCGTCGCGGCAGATGCGGCAGCGCGGGCCTTCGGCGGTATTGAAGCACACCTCGCACACGCTCAGCCGGTCCTTCACCGCCAGCAGCGCGGTGGACAGGGCCTCCACGTCCTCGCGCGGTGCCTCGAGCAAGTAGTAGGCGATCCGTTGCGCGCCCTTCGGCCCGACCGCGGGTAGCCGCACGAGTTGGTCGATCAGGTCCTGCAGGACTGATTCGTAGGAGGTCTGGTACATGCGCTACTCGGTGTCGAACTCTGCGATCTTGCGGCCGCCGAGTTCCCGCTCGAGCAGTTCCAGACCGGATTCGGCCGTGGCGACGACGGCCACGTCATCCTCTGAGGGCTCGTCGTCGACCTCCTCGACCACTGGATCCGGTGGGGGTGCGACCGGTGCTGCGTTGTCACCCAGAGTCATCTCGACGGTGAAGTCCAGCTGCATCTCGTCGAGGATCGCCTGCCGGACACGCTCGGCGTGCCCGCCTTGCGTGAACGCGGCCACCGCTCCGCCGTTGGTCTGCGTGAGCGTGAGGATGGAGTTCGACAGCGACACCGGCCGGCAGTCCCGCACCAGCAGCCAGGCGACCCGGCTGTTGTCCTTGACCCGGTCCAGCACCCGTGGCCACAAGGCGATGATCTTGTCGAGCGGAACATCCGCGGTGGGCGCGGAGGCCGGCTGCTCGGGCTGCGCGGGTTGTGCCGCGACCGGCGCCGGGGCCGCCAGCGATGGCGCCGGCGGCGGGCCGGGGGGCCGCCGTCCTGCAGACGGGGCCGGTTCAGCGGGTTTGCCCGGGCGCACCGGCGGCTTGTGCTCCTGACGGGCAGCGGCGGGTTCGGGCGGCGGTGTGGGCGCTGGTGCGGCGACCGGGGCAGCGGCGTGACTGCTGGGCTCCGGCGCGCCGGCGACCGGGGCAGCGGCGGCCCTGCCAGCAACGGTCTCCATACGCCGCTCCAGGCGGTCGAGCCGGGCCAGCATGTCCAGGGAGTCGTTGGTCCCGGCGGGAAGACAGACCTCGGACATCAGCAGTTCGAGGTGCAGCCTGGGAGCGGTGGCTCCGCGCAACTCCGACAGCGCATCGGACAGCGCGTTGGCGATCCGGTTGAGCTCCACCCGGCCGAAACCTTGTGCCATCTGCGCGAGTTCCGGCAGCCGGTCCTCGGGCAGGTCGACCAACTGGGTGGCCTTGTCGACGCCGAGGACCTGCAGGACGAGCAGGTCGCGGAAACGCTCGAGCAGATCGGTTACGAAACGGCGGGGGTCGTGACCGGAGTCGACCACGTCCCCGATCCGCACGAACAACCGCGACACGTCTCCGACAGCGATCGCGCCCGTGACGTCGTCGAGTAGTGCCGCGTCGGTCACGCCGAGTTGCCGGACCGCGGTCTCATAGGTCAAGCCGTCCGGACCGGTGCCCGACACGAGCTGTCCGAGGATCGACATGGCATCGCGCACCGACCCCTCACCGGCACGCGCCACCAGCGCCAGCGCTGCTGGTTCGGCGGGGACCCCCTCGCTCGCGCACACCGTGGCCAGATGCGTGGCCAACGTCCTGGTTGGCACCAGCCGGAACGCATAGTGATGGGTACGGGAGCGGATCGTGCCGATGATCTTGTCGGGTTCGGTCGTGGCGAACACGAACCGGACGTGCTCGGGCGGCTCCTCGATGAGTTTCAGCAGGGCGTTGGCCGCACCCGGCCCGAGTTGGTGCGCCTCGTCGATGATGTAGATCTTGTACCGGCTGTTGGCCGGGACGAACATCGCCCGCTCCCGCAGCTCCCTGGCGTCGTCGACGAGTCCGTGGGTGGCGGCGTCCATCTCGATGACGTCCAGCGACCCGGGCCCGTTGGGGGCGAGGGCAAGGCACGACTCGCACTGTTCGCACGGGGTCGAGGTCGGACCCTTCTCGCAGTTCAGCGACCGGGCGAGGATGCGGGCGCTGCTGGTCTTCCCGCAACCGCGCGGCCCGGAGAACAGGTAGGCGTGGTGGACCCGGTCCGAGTCGATGGCCCGCTTCAGGGGTTCAGTGACGTGTTCCTGCCCGATGACGTCGTCGAAACGTCCCGGTCGGTACTTGCGGTAGAGGGCGAGGGCCACTGATCCAGACTATGCGCAGGGTAGGACGTGTGCGTGGGGGTCCGGGGAATGGGCTGTGGACAACGCGCCCTTGCCGCACACTGGGGGCATGCCAGCGAATCCCCCCAGCACCGACTGGACCGAGGACGTCAGCGACGATGAGGATGCCCGCCACGCCGCATTCGCCGAGACCATCGTCGGTTTGCAGTCCCGGATCAGCCGCAAAGCGGGCCCGGGCCGGGCCTTCCACCGCAAGCAGGTCGCCGCGCTGCGCGGCAGGCTCACGGTGCCCGGGGACCTGCCTGCGTACGCTGCCCACGGCCTGTTCGCGCAGGCCGGGGAGTACGCCGTGGTCATCCGGATGTCGAACGGCGCGATGGTGCCGCAACCCGACGCGGTGCCCGATATCCGGGGGTTCGCGCTGTCGGTGCGCGGGCTGGCCGCTCCCGGTGCGCTGGGGACCGCCACCGACCGGCAGGACTTCCTGCTGATCAACCGCCCTGCCTTCGGTTTCCGTGACTCCCGCGACTTCGCGGAACTCGTTCCGGTGGCGATCCGCGGGCAGAGCGCGCTATTGAGCCACTTGACCTCCAAGCACGGGATCGTCGGGGGTGGCGTCGAGATGGCCCGGCAGGTCGCCGGACTGGCGCGGCCGTTCAGCGGGTTCGCAACGTCCGATTTCCACAGTTGCGCACCGGTCGCCTGGGGCCCCTATGCCGCCCACGTCCATGTGCAGCCGGTCGGGGCCGGCCGCAACTTGCTCGCGTGGCGGGACTTCGGCGGCGACATCCGGAACCGGATCGCGCGAGCGCCGCTGCGGTGGAACCTGCAGGCCCAGTTCTTCACCGACCCGGACACGACCCCGATCGAGGACGGTCGCCGGGCCTGGAGGTCCCCGAAGGTCACGGTGGGCCTACTGCAGGCGGAGGACCTGGCGAACCCCGACGAGATCGCCATCGACCACTTCGATCCGTGGATGGCCCTCGTCGAGCATCGTCCGCTCGGGGAGATCATGCGCGCCCGAAGAGCCGCGTATGTGGCGAGTTTCCGGAACCGGGCCTAGCCCTCGCGGCGGGTCTTTGTGACGAAGGTGGGTGCCTGTCCGGGAGTCCGTCACGAAGGTGCGGGGTCGGAGTACCCGGCATCCCGCACCTTCGTCACAAACCGCCCGTGGACCCGCCAACTTCATCACAAAGCCCGCGGGAGTCGTCGAACCGACCAACGAAAGGGACCCCTCGCGCACCCGGCAGAGCACGCTTACCCTTGCTGCCTTCCGGCCCTGGGGGGTTTGGGCATGATGCCGCCGCACGAGGGGTCCCTCCAAGGATACGCACAAGGCCGAACCCGTACCATCGTCGGTGGAGGATTCGCCTAGTGGCCTATGGCGCTCGCTTGGAAAGCGGGTTGGGTTAACGCCCTCAGGGGTTCGAATCCCCTATCCTCCGCGTTGCTGAAGGGCCCCCACGTTCATTTTGTGGGGGCCTTCAGTAACGGGCGCATAGCACGGATTCGGGACAGTGAGGCCGCCCCGCGCTTGTTGCACGGTTACTGGCCCAACGTCCACGCACACAGTCCGAGGCCCCGAAGACTTGGCAGCAATGCGCGCTCGGAGGACAATTGAATCAGGGGCAGCAATGCGGATCCGGGGGCCTGTTTGGGTGGCATTGACGACGTTGTTGGCATCGTTTCTCTTCACAACACCTTCTGCTGCTGAAGGGGTTACGGAGATACTGCTCACCGGCGACTCGGTGACGCAAGGATCGGCTGGAGATTGGACGTGGCGATACCGCCTTTGGCAGCACCTGGTCACCACCGCCGTACCCGCCGACTTCGTGGGTCCGCGGACTGATCTCTACGACTACAATCTCGGTGTCCTCGGCTCGTATGACTACGTGGACCCCGGCTTCGATACTCATCACGCGGCCGTCTGGGCGTCGTCGTTCACCTCGCCCGTCTACGACGTTGCGGACCTGGTGCGTGAGTACCATCCGGATGTGGTCGTGGAGTCCCTCGGGCTCAACGACCTGGCTGGGTACCTCGCCACGCCGCAGACAGTGCTGGCGGAGGCTGCCGACTACGTGGCCCAGGCCCGCGCCGCAGATCCCGAGGTGGATGTGGTGCTGACCACCCTTCCTCAGACCTGGATTGCAGGCACCGTGGACTACAACGCGGGTCTCCCGACACTCGCCTCGAAGTTGTCCAGCCCGGCTTCCCGCGTCGTCGTGGCCACCCCACCCGAACCACTGTTGCAGTTTGTCGACACCTGGGATCCGGCGCATTTGAGTGCGACGGGAGAGGTGAAGGTTGCCGCAGGTGTGGCAGACGCGTTGGCGGCGCTCGGGGTGGGTTCGCCCTACCCCCGCCCCCTTCTGGAAGTGGCCAACGGTCCTCGTAGTCGCGCGACACTGGGAGTACGCACTGAGGGCAGCGCAGCGGCTGAACTCACATGGATCGACCCGCCGGGGGCCACCGGTGAGTACATCTGGATGCGCGACGTCTCAGTGGCCGACTCCTGGAAGCGGGTTGTCGGCCCTGTGTCTGATCATGCGTGGCACGTCGCGGGGCTGAGGCAAGGCCATGACTACGAGTTCCGTCTGCAGGCGATAAAGGGGACGGCAGTGGCTGAGGACATGTTCTCCAACACCGCCGGCGTCACCCGCCCACCCCCGGGGATCGTTTCGGTTCGGATCACCAGTCACCGCCGCGGTCTGCGCGTCAGGTGGTGGCCAACATGGAAGGTCCCGCGGGGCGTTAGGTATCGCGTGCGCTGGTGGCCGAAGGGTCACCGGAGCAGTGTCACGAGCCGAAAAACGAGCAAATCGGCGCTGAGGATCCGTGGACTTCGCGCAGGCCGCGCCTACCGGATCGTCGTCCGGGCGTGGAAGGCCGGCGTGCCCGGACCCCGCAAACGCGCTCTCGGTGTGACTAGGCCGCGCTGATTGGTCAGTGCTGGCGTGGCAGGTGAGGGATCGGGCCCGTACCCGAGGGACTTTGGGCACATTCGGTCACTAAGTGACGTCCTGCGTCCAAAGTCCCCCGGGACGCGTGGCGATCGCTACGGCTTGACCGCCTTCTTCACGCTTACGGCCTGCTGGAACGTCGGCCGGTTCTGGAACGGGTACACGCTGGGCTTCGTCACGCCGGCGGTCACCCGCGCGCGGTTGGCGTTCCAGCACGACGGCTGCGGGTCGGAGGTGCACGCCCCGAAGCCGTACAACTCCTGCGGCGTGACAGTCAGCGCCTGTTTCAGCGAGTCCTGCAACGCAGTGGCGCATGCCGTCTTGTCCCCGTTGCCACAGAACGCGACCTGGAAGCCGCCGGGCACCGGTGATCCGCTGAGCACCCGCTGCAGATCCAGCAGGCTGTATCCCCACCAGCCGTCGGAGAAGCCCGGCGCACTCGGCCGGGTGCCGGCGGCACCGAAGGCGATCATGGTCTGGATCGCGTCGAAAGCCTCCTGGCCGAGTCCTGGTTCGAACTGTGCGGTCAACAACTTGGGCCACCACGCGTCCAGGATCTGGATCGCGTCGGTGTGCTCGAAGGCGCCGTCCTTGTCGAGGTCGCGGCGGTGCCCGCCGTCGGCCATCCACGCCTTGAGTTTGTCGATGGCGGCATTCAACTGCGGGTCGGTCACCGTACCCATGGCGTCGAACACCGTGGGCAGCAACTTCTCCGCACGGATGTCCTGCGTGGCCGATTCCTCCATCGCCTGGACCACCTGCGAGAGGATCGCCTTCTGCCCCCCGCTCACCGCGGCCTGCAGTTTCTCCTCGATGAGGTTGGAGCGGTAGAACGGCCCGAAGCCCCACTGCTCGTCGGCTGCCGACCAGTCCTTGGCGGGCTTGTTGTTCCACGACACCATCACGGGCTGGTCAATAGTCCTCGGGTGCCGCTTGAAGGCCAGCAGATCCTCCGTGTACTTCTTAGCGTTGAAGCCCTGCCAGTCGTACTTGCCCGTTCCGAGGACCGGGAAGTCCGGAGAGGTCCCCTTCGCGCGCTTCGGATACGCCCCGGAGAGGTAGTAAGCGGTGTGCTTGGAGTTCTGGAAGGCCCAGTTGAACGTGAACTGGATCTTCGACGCGGACTTCTGGAACTTCTTCGGCGTGCTCATCTCGCTGGCCTGGTTGAACCGCCGGAACCCGAGGATCGAGTCCGCCTCGTGCTTGTAGGTCGTGCGCGCCGTCACGTACGCGACCTTCTTGCCGTTGACGGTGCCGTAGTCGGTGACCAGACCGTGGACGGTCCGGTAGACGGTCAACTTCGCCTTGCCGGCCGGTGTGGAGTCGGCTGCGTTCGGCTTCCAGGACAGCTTGCGTACCAGCTTCTCCATGGAGCGGCACTTGCCCTTGTACTTGTACTTGTGCTTGCCGCACATCACCTCGGCGAAGGTGTCGACGTTGTCCGATCCCGCCGACGTCGCGCTCCACGCGTAGTCGCGGCCGCGGCCGAGCTGGACGTACATGCTCACGCCGGGGAATGACGCACCGCGGGCGTCGATGCCAGGACCGTGCAGTTCCAGTTCCATCAGCACCTGCGGCAGGTAGTAGCCCACCTGCGGGCCGAGGACCCCGAGGGGACGTCCGTTGGCCGAGTTCTTGGCCGAGAGGAGTTCCCAGTTGGAGTGGTGGCCGTCGAGCTGTTCCTGCTGGATGGCGTCCCCGACCGAGACGGTGCCGTCGTCGGCGGACTGCAACTGGGAGGCGGTTGATCCCGAGATCACCTTCGCCGGGGTGACGGTAGTACCGGTGTCGGGCAGCGCCAGGCCCTTCGAGGAGAAGGAGTCCGTTGTCTGGTAGGGGAAGCTGCCCGGGATCGTGGTGGGGGCGGTCGGGTTGTTCTTCGAGCGGAAGCCGGTCCAGATGGCTTTGCCCTCATCGGCTCCGAACCGCGCCTGCAGCGCCCGCAGGATCATCGCCGACGTCACCTCTGCGCCACCGCCGCGGCCGAAGATGCCGCCGAACAACGACGCCGTGGCCATGACGTCCGTGGCCTTCCACTTCTTCAGTGTCGCCCCCAGTGCGGCGTATTCACCCGGTAGCAGCTTCGGATTCTTGCGCGCCTTCTTGATGTAGGCGTTGATCCCGTCCACGTAGTTGTTGACGTCCTTGCGCAGCTTGTTCCACTGCTTCTGGCTGCCTTGGGCGGGAGCCTTCAACTGTTGTTTGAGGTCCTGCTCGGTGTAGGCGTTGTTCTGCCACTGGTTGGCGTCGGAGTTGAGGTTCGCGCCGCCGAGGAAGTTGGACAGTTCGGCACGGCCGGTGTGCCGCAGGACATCCATCAGGAAGAGCCGATCGTTGGCCGAGACGTAGCCGGCGCCGAACATCGTGTCACTGCGGGTCTTGCCGTACACCCGGGGCACGCCGTACTTCTTGTCGCGCAGGATCGTCACGCCCTTGCGGGGCTTGACCGTCTTCGCCCGGTCGGCCTTCTTGACCCCGAAACTCGCGTCCTTGTAGTAGTCACCCACCTGCGCGTCGGTCAGTGTCGGTGAGGCGTATAACAACCCGTCGTAGAGCGGCTGCTGGTCGGCCCAGTGCTTCGGGAACGCGCCGCTGGCCCGGTACTTCAGGATCTGGCCGAGCGTGTCCAGCCCGCTCTGCCCGGGCGGTAGGACGTTCAGGAATCCGCCGCCGTCATCCTTGCCGTACTTGCCGGTGCTGTCGGCCTGTGCCGGCACCGCCACCGCCAGTGCCGCGACAGTGGCCACGGGGACGGCGAGTCTGCGCAGGGTGTTTCGATACATGGTGACCTCATTCCGTGTGACGCGGACCACACGATACGCCGGGATCAGCGCTGATGGTGGGGGTTCGGCACAAGCCGCCCTACCAGGAACCGCCGCCGCCGCCGCCTGATCCGCCGCCACCGCCACCACCACCGCCGCCGGAGGAGGAGGACTGGGTGGCCTGGTAGGCGGCAACAGCAGATGCCTCGACCGCGACCACCCCGGTGGACAGCGCCCACATCTGCGAGGTCATGGTCGGCGAGGCGTACAGACCTGACGTAGCGGCCATGCTCGCCTCCGGGCTGCCCGGCGGCGGGGTGCAGGAGGCGGCCCACTCATCGGCGCAATCGAGGGCGACCGCCCACGGCAGGTACTCGTCGAAGTGCCGGATCCGTGCGGCGTAGTCGAACCGCTCCATCGACGCCGTGGTCGACAGCACCTTCTTGAACCCCTCGGTGGCATCGCGCATCTGGGCGCCCATGTCGGTGCGCTGGGTGGTGTCCCGGCGGTTGATGATCAGGCCCACGATCGCCGCGACGAGTAGCAGGGTGGCCACGATCAGGCCCAGCCGTAGCCAGATCAGGGCGGTGAAGGCGCCGATGATCGACGCGTAGATCAGGAACAGGGCCATCCCCGACCCGCCCACCCGGTTGGCGTATCCACCGCCCAGTGCCGCCCCGGTGATCTCGCCGGCGATCTGCTTGTTGAGCTGGGCGAGGAGCTTCCCGTCGGAGACGCTCGCTTTGCGGATCGTCACGGTCGCGCCCGGCACAACGAGTCCCAGACTGCGCAGAGCCGCATCGAAGCCGACCAGGGGCGGCACGGGTGCGTTCGTGCGGGTGAGCATGATCCAGTCCGGCCCCTTGTCGTCCTGGACGCTGCGCTGCTCGGCCTGGAAGTCGAGCACCTTGTGCGCCACCAGGTTGAGCAGGACCGCCGGCACCGCCCGGCTGACCGGGCTCTCGTCGAGGGTCCACGCGCTGAGCAGCGGATCGGGGCCAGGTGGTTCGAAGCGCAACTCGATGTTGGGTCGCCGCTCCCGGGACCGGACGTAGGTGCGAACGGTCAGGAACAACGACAGAAGCAGGACGGCGAGCGCCGCCAGCACGCTGAGGTACTGCAGCGCCGAGCGTTTCGCCCCCGGGGCCTCGTCGGCGAAGAAGGCCTTCATCGTGATGGGCGTGTAGGCGGGGAGGTCCTTCGTCGAGATGCGGTACTGGCCCGCTTCGTCGCGGATCTGGCACGGCACGCTCGCCTCGCAGGCCGGCGCGGCGATGGTGTCAGGGATCGTCGCGGCGACTTCGACGTCGCGCATCTCCATGGCCCAGCCTGACCCGACGACATCCCAGTACCACTGTGACCCGGCGCCTTCGGGACCGTCCGTGGGCGGGGTGATCGCGTTGCTCGTGGTGGAGATGATCCGGTACTTCTGGATGCCGAGGTCGAGAGTGCGGTTGGCCGACCCGATCCGGATCGTCATCGTGCCGCCCCCCTCCTGCGACACGACGTAGGGCTCCGGAGTCCATTCGCCTCCCTGCTTGCGTTCGACCGAGACGACCTCGACCGGGTGCTCGACCGTGCTGTCCTGGGAGTCCTGGGTGTCGAAGATCCGGAAGATGCCGTGCTTGCCGAAGGTGGTGAAATCGACGTCGATCCGCTCTGTGATCGCCAGTTCGCCGTCGGATTGCAGGTCGTAGTCGGCTTCGTACCGGTCGATGATGGAGGTGTCCCCGGGTCCGGTGCTCGAACTGAGACCGTTGAAGACGTTCTTGAAAGGAACCGGGTACATGCCCGCCCAGCCCGCGACGACGGCTGCCGCGAGTAGCAACACGAGGAACAACCTCAACTTCGGGATTCGCATCAGCGCTACCCTGCCTTCGTGACCATTCTCATCATCATCGCGATCGTAATCGTGCTGGTCGGCTTAGGCGTGATCATGTACAACCGGCTCGTCCGGCTGCGCAACAAGGTCGAGGAGGCGTGGGCGCAGATCGACGTGCAATTGCAGCGTCGTCACGACCTCATCCCTAACCTCGTCAGCACTGTGAAGGGGTACGCACAGCACGAGAAGAGCACGCTCGAAGAGGTGACCGCCGCGAGGGCGGCAGCGGTGTCGGCGCAGAATGCCGTGGGGGCCGGCCAAGGCGCTGCGGCCGCGGGGCAGACCGAGACCGCGCTGACCGCGGCGCTGGGGCGGCTGTTCGCAGTCGCCGAGAACTATCCCGAGCTCAAGGCCGACCAGAACTTCCGGCAGTTGCAATCCGAGCTCTCCGAGACCGAGGACAAGGTGGCTTTCGCGCGGCAGTACTACAACGACAACGTGCGTGAGTGGAACACCCGGATCTCCTCGGTGCCGGACAACTTCGTGGCCAACATGATGGGCGCCAAGAAGGCTGAGTACTTCGAGCTCGAAGCCGGCGCCGGCGCTGCGCCTCAGGTGGGCTTCTGATCGGGTCTGCAGACGTGCGCATCGTCACTTGGAACGTCAATTCCCTGCCCAGCAGGATGCCGCGGATGCTGGTGTGGCTGCAGGTGATGAAGCCCGACGTCCTGTGCCTGCAGGAGACCAAGATCGCCGACTCCGCCTTCCCGTACGAGGAACTCGCTGCCGCCGGCTACCAGAGCGTGCATCGCGGTGACGGTCGCTGGAACGGTGTGGCGATCCTGTCGCGGGTGGGCATCGACGAGGTGGTCACCGATCTTCCGGACGTGCCCGGCTTCCCCGAGGACACTGCCGCCCCCGAGCCGCGCTTTCTGTCCGCCGTGTGCGGCGGGGTCCAGGTCGCCTGCGTGTACGTGCCGAACGGTCGCACGCTGGACAACCCGCACTACCTCTACAAACTGCGCTGGCTGTCGGCGCTGCACCGGTTCTCGGCCGGGCCCGCCGCCGGTGAGCGACCGTTCGCGATCCTCGGGGACTTCAACGTCGCGCCCCGTGACGAGGACGTCTGGGACATCGCCGACTTCCAGGGCAGCACGCACGTCTCCGAGCCGGAACGCGTGGCCATCCGCGAGTTGGTCGACCTGGGCTTGTCGGACCTCATGCCCACCATCAGCAAGGGCAACCCGTTCACGTTCTGGGACTACCGCGGCGGGAACTTCCACAAGGGCCTCGGGATGCGGATCGACCTGGTCCTGGCCAACCCGGCGTTCGCGGCGGCGGTCTCCGCAACGTTCATCGATCGTGAAGCCCGCAAGACGGGGACTCGGGGGACCCCGCCACCGAGTGATCACGCGCCGTTGATCGTGGACCTGGAGCCGCAGGGACCCTGAAGTCGTGATCTTGGGCGTGACGTACCGTCGAATGGTGCGAATCGCGAACCCCGTCGTCGTGGCTGTGGCAGCGGCCGCCGCCGCCACGCTGGCGATTCCGCCGGCGGCTGCCGACGGTCCCGGCTACAAGTACTTCAAGAGCCGCGGCAGCGCGAAGAAGCCCGGTGCGTACTGGAACCCCTGCGCGGTGGTCACCTATGGCATCGACTACACGTACGCGCAGCGAGTGGGTATGCGCAAGCGATGGGAACGACAGCGCTGGCAGTCCGCGATCGCCGAGGTGAGCCAGACGCTGGGTGTCACGTTCCGGTACCAGGGCGCCGTGAAGACGAAATCGGTGCGCGCCCACCCGCGGACCTCGTCCCCGGTGGATGTGGTCATCACCTTCGGCAACGCCAAGGCGCGAGGCAAGTACGGCTATCGCAAGGTGCTCAAAGGGCAGATCGCCGGGTACACTCGGATCAGGTGGCGCGGCACTTCCCGCAAGGGCCGTTACCGGATCACGTCCGCCAACATCGTCATCGACGCCAAGCAGGTCAGCCGGTTCACCGACGTGTGGCAGAGCGCACCGGACATTCGGCCAGCCCGCGAGCGCACCCCGGACTTGTTGCGTACCTTGTACATCCACGAGTTCGGCCACGCGGTCGGCCTGGACCACGTCAGGGACAAGCACCAGATCATGTATCCGCAGTTGCAGTCCGACCGTCCCGACACCCTCGGGTCCGGTGATCGTAAGGGCTTGCGGAGGATGGGCCAACAGCCCTGCTTCTAGGGCTTCACGTCGCGATTGTGACGAAGGTGGTGCCGATTCCGGCGCTGTGTTACGAAGGTGGCCGGTCCGCGTGGCCGCCACCGCGCACCTTCGTGACAATCCGGGTTGGACCCCCGCAACTTCGTTACACAGGGCTATCGGCGGCCCAGTTCCGTGCGGACCTGGAGCACCGTTTCCTCGTCGCACAGATCCATAGCGCGCGCGAGATCGGCCGCGTGGACGGCATCCTCGACCAAGTAGAGCGGAACCCCCTCACCGCGCAGTGCGGTGGCCTTCTTGGCAAGTTCCGCGTTGCGCTCGTCGCCTGCCGAGCCCACCTGTCGGATGAGGATCAGTTTGACGTGCCCGGTGAATTCGCGCGCCATCTCCTCGTAGGTCAACGCATCGCGCTGCCCGCTGTCACCGATCAGCACGAAATCGGTGTCCGGATAGGCCTCGAACAGACGACGGATCGCCACCCGCTTGTGCTCGGCGCCGCTGCGGCGCAAGTAGCGTTCGGTGGGACCCCAGTCGGTGAGGAACATCGGGCCCTGCGGGAAGGCGCGCAGTTGGATGAATTGCTGGAGCATCTCGTAGAAGGACCAACTGCCTGTGGACACGTAGAAGAAAGCGGGTTCGGGTGCACGAGATCCCGTTCTGGCCGGTACGCCGCGGGCCAGCCCCCGGTACAACGACGACATGCCGCGGACCGCACTGCGCGTGTTGGCATCGCGCAGCAGTGCCTGCTTCACCGCGTTGAGGCCCTCGGTGAGGCCACTGACCAGGATGGTGTCGTCGATGTCGGAGATGACCGCGAACGGGGCTTTCGCCGCAGGTTTGAGCACCCGACCCGTGCCAGACGCGGACTCACCGTCCTCGATCGGGGTCGTCACCGCAAAGGCATCGTGCCAACCCGATTTCAGGCGCGGCACCGGCACGGAGAAGTTGGCGAAACCCCGGCCGTCCGTGTACTCCTTGGCGCTGTGGCCGGCGATGCGCAACTCCACCTCGACGCCGACGATCGCCAGCGCGCCGTGTCGTCGCAGGTTCGCCTGCATCGTCTCCCAGTAGGGGATGCGGCTGTCACCGGGCAACTCCGGCGTCTCCATCACCTTGACCCTGACCTTTGCCACGTCGTCGGCGACGTAGCCCCGGTACACCACCACGTGCATCCCGCGGAAGGCCCCCGACTCCATCTTCTGCTCGCGCCGCCGCCGAGTGAGTCTGCCTTCGATCCCCGCAACAGCAGCAGCCGTCTCCGGGCTTCGGAGTCGGGCGTTCAGTTCGGAGGCGATGCGCCGGGGGAGTCGGGCCACGCCGTTCAGCATGTCAAGAGGATCCGGCACGTCACAACTCGCGCTCGTAGACGAACATCAAAGGGCCACCGTCGCCCTCGGTGCGGCTGAAGCCCGCCTTCTCGTAGACGTGTCGCGCGGCGTCGTCGTCCGCGGTGGTCCCCAGGTGGATGTAGTCCGCTCCCCGGTCCCGGGCGTGGCCGAGCGCGGCGGAGAGCAACGCGGTGCCGATCCCCCGCCCTCGGTGGTCGGGCCGCACGTAGAACTCCGCCAGGTAGCACTCCAGGCCGTCGGTCCAGATCGCGGGCATGAACCGCAACACGACCAGGCCCACGTCGTCGGCGAGCAGGATTGCGGTGTCGCTGGCCATCAGCGCGATGACGCGCTGTGCAAGGTGCGCCGGCGAGGGCGTGGGTTCGTCGTACTCGACGTTGAAGTCGTGCAGCAATCGGCCGATGGTCGCGGCGTCTTCGGGCCTGGCGAGGATGACGTCCATGGTGCTGCCAGGTTATGTCCGATCGGGTGATGTCGCCGGGCGTCAGTGTCAGCACGCCGCTGTTCGGCAAGACCTTCCGATCGAACTCGGGCGGGAACGCACTGGTCCGGGTGAAGCGGCGGCAGGTCGAGGGCAAGTTCATCGGCGCGGTGGCACTGATCGAAGCGGGCAACGGCCAGGTCGTCTTCTGCAAAGCCCTTTAGGTGCGTCAGAACCTCGCTTAGGGTGAGGCCATGAACCTCGCCGAGAACCTGGTCGCGACCGCGACCGCACATCCTGACCAAGTCGCCATCAAGATGGATGACTTCGAACTCACCTACGCGGCGCTGAACGGCGCGAGTGCGCTGGCCGCCGGATGGTTGCGCGACCTCGGGGTCGGTCCGGGCGACCGCGTCGGCATCATGCTGCCGAACATCCCGCAGTTCCCGATCATCTACTACGGGGCACTGCGCGCTGGTGCCATTGTGGTGCCGATGAACCCGCTGCTCAAGGAGCGGGAGGTCGAGTACTACCTTTCCGACTCCGGCGCCAAGGTGCTGTTCGCATGGGAGGGTTTCGCGAACGAGGCCAAGCCGGGGGCCGAGGCGGCGGGCGCGGCCTTCGAGGTGGTGGATTCGACGTTCACCGAGCGGCTCGGCTCGCACAGCCCGGCCCCCGAAGTGGTGGACCGCGGCCCCGACGACACCGCTGTCCTGCTCTACACCTCCGGCACAACCGGACGGCCCAAGGGCGCGGAACTGACCCACAGCAACCTGGCCAGCAATGTCGCCGTGTCGATTTCCCTGTTCGACTCCGGCCCCGACGATGTGATCTTCGGGGGGCTGCCGCTGTTCCACTCGTTCGGCCAGACCTGCGGTCTGAACACGGCGGTGGCCAGTGGCGCCACCTTGACGATGATCCCGCGATTCGACCCGACCAAGGCACTGGAGGTCCTGCAACGGGACAAGGTAACGGTCATGCAGGGCGTGCCCACCATGTACGTGGCGCTGGTCCAGCACCCCGAAAACGCCAACTACGACACTTCCGCGCTCAGGGCCAGCGTTTCAGGCGGGGCGTCGCTGCCGGTGGAAGTCCTCAAGGGCTTCGAGGCTGCATTCGGGGTGGCCCTGCTGGAGGGCTACGGCCTGAGCGAGACAAGCCCGGTGGCGTCGTTCAACCACCCCGACAAGCAGCAGAAGGCCGGCTCCATCGGGACGCCGATCAGGGACGTGGAGATGCGGCTGATCGACAGCGACTGGAACGACGTACCCGAGGGCGAGATCGGTGAGATCGCCATCAAGGGGCCGAACGTGATGAAGGGGTACTGGAACCGTCCGGACGCCACCGCGGAGGCGATCAAGGACGACTGGTTCCGCACCGGTGACCTCGCCCGTCGGGACGAAGACGGCTACTACTTCATTGTCGACCGGGCAAAGGACATGATCATCCGGGGCGGGTACAACGTCTATCCGCGCGAGGTGGAAGAGGTGTTGTACGAGCACCCGGCGGTGGCGGAAGCCGCGGTCGTTGGGATCCCCGACGAGACGCACGGCGAGGAGATCGGTGCCGCGATCACGCTGAAGCCGGGCGCCACGGCGACCGCCGAGGAGATCGGCGAGTACGTGCGGGAGCGGATCGCCGCGTACAAGTACCCGCGAGTCGTGTGGTTCATCGAGGAAGGCCTGCCCAAGGGGCCGACCGGCAAGATCCTCAAGCGGGAGATCCACCCGCCGGCGTAGACGTGCTGGAGACCCAGCGACTGGTGCTGCGGGAGTTCACCCGGGACGATCTCGACGACCTCGTCGAGCTGGACAGCGACCCGGAGGTGATGTTCTTCATCACCGGTGGCCGGCCCACGCCGCGGGAGGAGATCGAGCGCGAGGTTCTGCCCGTCTTCGTCGCGGGGGGCTACTGGGCGGCGGTCGAGAAGTCCGCCGACGAGTTCCTCGGCTGGTTCCACCTGCGCCCGGCCCCCGGGCACCGGGCGGATGAACCTGAGCTCGGCTATCGTCTGCGGCGCGCGGTCTGGCGCCGGGGCTACGCCACCGAGGGCTGCTTGGCGTTGATCGACTTCGCCTTCACCGAACTCGGTGCCCGGCGGGTGGTGGCCGAGACGATGGCCGTGCACAGTGCGTCCCGGCGGGTCATGGAGAAGGCGGGCATGAGTCTGGTCCGGGAGTTCACCGCTGGCTGGCCCGACCGGATTCCCGGCGACGAACTCGGCGATGTGGAGTACGCGATCACCCGCGAGCTGTGGGCGCGGGGTTGAGCCTGGCCCCCGGGTGACCCCGGGCCTAGACTCGCGTGCATGTTCAAACCCATGACTTCGCTCGCTGTGCTGGCCGCAGCGCTTTTCGGCGTCGCGGTCGCGGTGTCACCAGCCAGCGCCGCGATCGACAAGCACGGCAAGCAGGAGAAGCGGGTATTGAAGGCGGTCGCCCGTTTGGCACCCAGCTATGCGGGCATCAAGGTCCGCGGTTCGAAGGTGTCCATGACCCTCAGCGGCCTGCGCTACTCGAACGTGCGTCACGGGGTTTTCCGCTCTGGGGTCAACAAGAAGTTCTACCGGGTAGACCTTGTCCCCCGGGAGGCCGAGCCCTACGTCGCGGTTGTCCAGAAGCGCGGCCGGAAGTTCGTACTGCGGGCATGGGACACGCGGTGGGACATGGCGGACACGCTGTGCAAGCGCAAGCGGCCGACGACTGCGGTGGTGTACGACCTCGCGCTCGACCCGGTGGATCGTTTGAGTTCGGATGGCCGCTGCCGGCATCCCCGCAATCCGTCCTCGATGACGAGGGCGATGAACGCCGCGGAGATCGCCAGTCTCCGGGCGGCGTACGAACGGGTTCTGGACCCCGACACCTTCGAGTACAGGTCGTCGAAAGAGCCGGACTTCTCCGAGGTCTCCAGCAGTTGTGACTGGGAGGAGCAGGGGCAGTACAGTTTCGAACCCTACGGGCGTGTCTCGAAGACGGATCCGCGGTTCGCGTTGTTGCACATCGGCTGCATCACCGGGTCGGTGGACGGGGTCGCCGCGCTCAACGTCACCGATCTGCTCGTGTCACGGTCCGGCAAGTCTGGTCCCTTCAGCAACCTGTTGGCACATGTGATCCCGGGGTCGTCGCCGATGTCCAGTGCGTGCGCGACGGATCGCACATGGCCGATTCCCTATGCGACTCGGGTGTCGCTTGAGTTCTGCCTGCCTTTCCCTGTCGCGATCCGCAACTTCCTGGGGCGCTCGTCGCTCTAGCCAATCAGCGCGACGAGGTCGGTGAGTGCATCTGTGAGCACGCTGGCATCAACGACGAGCACGATCTCCCCGCGCAGCCTCGACGGCGTCCGCCCATTCAGGCCGAGAAGTGCGGGGCGGAAATCGCTCGCGTTAGTCGTCCATGGCCGGCGGCCGGCCGCGGCGTTCAGGCGGGGAAATGCCGGGCGGAAACCGCTCGGGTTAGAGAACGTGCACGAGGTTAGAGAACACACATGTGGCTTCTCTAACCTCGTGCACGATCTCTAACCTCGCGGCCCACTTCTGCGGCGACCGGGGCGAACGCACCCAGGAGCGCTGCCGAACCGGTTCGGCACTCTGACCCGCAACTGGTGCCGAGCCCTTTGCGTCCTAGTGGCGAAAGGAGTCATACATGACAGAAGAATCGGCACCCAGCACCAGTAAACGCTCACGGACGGGTCAACTACTGCTGTTGTTCGTTACCGTCCTCGCTCTGGCCTTCACCGGTCTCGACCGCGCGGTCGCCAATGACAAAGGTCAGCGGAAGGACGACCAGCAGAAGGTGGCGGCCGCACTGGCGGAACTACGCGCGGAGGGCATGCTGTACGAGACCTCGTCCCGCACGCCCGATGTCGTGCCTCGGCAGGCATCGACGTTCGGCCGGTCGCTGTTCCACGGGGCGGCTTTCGCCGGCGGTCAGGTCATACTCTCGGAGATACTGGCAGGGATGGGTTACGACCCCGAGGCCGAGCGGCTGCAGGCACTCAAGGACATCAACGATTCCATCGCCGCGCTGAACGCCGACGTTCGGCGGCTCTCCGAGCAGGTCGAGCTGTTGCTTGAGGGCCAGGATCGCAGCAATCTCTACAATTCATACACCCAGGCGGGGATCGCTGCGGCGAACCTTGACACGGCGATGCGTTCGGTGACGGCGTGGATCGAGAAGGACCTGGAACCTTCTGAGTCCGCGCTGGCCAACATGCAGACCGTCATCACCACGTCGATCGGACAACTCGATTTCCTGGTCCAGAACGCGACCACGGGGACCGTTCCCCTGATGATGAAGGCGGCGGATCCAGCCCGCGTGTCGAACCTGGAGTCCTACTGGCAGAAGATCGACACGGTCCGCGATGACTACCGGGCGGTTCTGGCGCAGGGACTGGCTACGTTGGACGTCATGCGGGCTTGGGACACCACAGGGACGGTTGCAGCGGATCTGGAGACGTTCACCCCGCGGGCGACACAAACCGTTGCCGGGATGTACGACTACGGAGTCGCGATCGACGCCGAGAGGGTGCATGTGAAAGGCAGCACAACGCTTCTGACCGCGTTGGGTACCAAAGCCGCCGTCGGGGAGTCGAACCCGAGGGCCATCATGTACAGCAGCGAGATCGAGCCGATGCTCACGTCCCTTGCCGACGCGTACCGCCCGGCCGATCACGGTGGTAAGTCGCTGGAGCAGTACCTGCAGGCGCACGGACTGCCCACGAGCTACAACTACGCCGACACCTATGGTGCCTTCGTCCGGAACAACCGGTGGGCATCGGTGAATCAAGTGGGCCGCATCTCGGGGAACAAGTACGAAATCGTGGAGCGCCAGTTCGGTCAGACGTACCCGCTGATGAGCCAGGAAGGTTTCGGGGCGGCTCAGGGCCAGGCATCCCACCAGAGGATGTTGGACGGACCGACGGCGACCCGGATGACAGTGTCGCTCAACGTCGGTGGGCGGGCGGCCGACTTCACCCCGGCGTCGGTGAAGCAAGCCGCGTTCGGCCTGGACTGAGGCGATCATGACGCGACCCCTGCACATCCGGCGTCCCAAACTGGCCCACGTCGCGATGGCCTCGGGGGTGAGCATCGGCACTGCCTCGGACGCCCTCAACGGCAAGGGACGGATGAGCGATGAGGTGCGCAAGCGGGTCATCGAGGCCGCTGAGGCGATCGGCTACCGGCCCAACGCGAACGCACGTGTCCTGGCGCTCGGACGCTCGGAGATCGTCGCCCTGGTCACGCACGGTCCGGCCGGCTCACCGGCGCCCCGGGTGTATTGGCCCCAGCTCCAAGCGGCTTTCACTGAGCGCCTGTTGGACCACGGCATGGTGGCGGCCACCATGACTCTGGACGATCTGACCAAGTTGGACGGACTGCCTTTCGACCTCATCGTCTATGCCGGCCTGGACTCCCCGGGCGCACTGCCCGAGCAGATCCGTTCGGACTACCGGGTCTTCGACATCGACATGACGAGCGCCAGTCCGATGGGTCACCGTCTTCACGCGCAGTTCGAGGCCGTTTGTCAGGGGGTCCTCGATGCGCTGGTGGAGCAGGGCTCGCGGCGCCCCGGCCTGGTCTTCACAGGCGATTCAGGGGGAGCGGCGTGCGACGTCTACGAGCGGTGGTGCGCCGAGCGCGGGATCGAGCCGACCTGGGTCGATGCTGCACGAGCGGACCGCGGTGAGTCGCTCGACAAGGCGCTGGGGCGGGGTCTCGATGCCGTCTTCAGTTTCCTGGTGGACGGCGACTGGCTGCTACCGGCGCTGGCTGGGCAGCCAACGGAGGGCACTCTTGCGGTCATGGCGCTGGGACCCGTGCCGGTCGGTCAGCATCCCGGGGTGGCACTGTCCGTGATCCGGCCCGACGGGCATGACCTGGGGATCCAGATCGCGGACTCGGCCTTCGCGATCCTTCGCGGCGAGCGCCCCCGGCCACTCAACGTGCGTTTCCTGCTCGACGACGAACCGTTCCCGCCAGGACACTGAGGCGGGGAACCGCGCACACCCGTTGGGGCTCCCTTCCGGCATCGCCGCACGGTACGCCGGTGAGGGGCTGCCTGTGGGCACCCGACCGGGGCTACCTGGGCCAGTATCTGGAGCCACGCGGGGCATCGCGTGTGATGGTGGGTGCATGACTGCCAGCGACCCGTTCGCGGTGCTTGGCATCGCACCGACGGCGACCCCGGGTGAGGTCAAGGCCGCGTACAGAGCCAGGGTGCGCGCCTTGCACCCGGACGTGGGCGGAGACGCTGACGTGTTTCTCGCGGCGAAGGAGGCGGCCGAACGTGCCCTGTCGTTCGCGTCGGGCGATGAACCCAATCCCTACCTCCGCACCGCAGACCACACGATCTACGTATCCTCGTACGACCGCCATGCGCATAGCCCGCCGCCTCCACCCAACGTATGGAGCAGCCGCGTCCTCGGCGGGACGCTGTTCTGGGTGCTGCCGGTCGCGGGCGTCATCTTCATGGTTGCCGGCGCTACTGGGCCGTACTTCCTGCCGGTGTTCGCGGCTGGCATGGTGGTTCTTGGGGCGGTTGTGTGGCTGGTGCTGGGGCACAGGAGACGGGAGATTGCCCGGGCACGGGGAAGAGGTGATTGACACCAGGGCCGGTGCTCGGCTGCATGGTCCGGATCGAAGCGGAGGGCCAGGGATTCGAACCCTGGGTGACGTTGCCGCCACAACGGTTTTCAAGACCGTCTCCTTAGGCCACTCGGACAGCCCTCCTGTGTTGCAGTCTCTAGGGTGCCAGGTGTGGGGCGGCCTGATCCGCGGTGGTCGGGCGTTTGGCAACCGGACCGCCACCCGCCGAGCACGGGTGGGCCCGGTCCGAGTCGTCACCGGGCACGGACCCCTGGGCGCGGTACGCGATGGCGTGCGGCCGGCGAGGACCCGGACCCGAAGCCGGGCGCGGTGTCACCGTTACACTGATCGACGGAGGCGTCGCCTAGTCCGGTCTATGGCGCCCGCCTGCTAAGCGGGTTAGGGACTCAATCCCTTCGCGGGTTCAAATCCCGCCGCCTCCGCCATCACAACGGCCCCCGGTTCCTAGCTGGGGGCCGTTGTCATGCCGGGCGGTCTACCCCCGCCGCCGTAGGGGCCCCAGCGTGCGGCACAGGTCGATCCTGCAACCACTAGTGACCCCCGCCTTCTGACACGATGCCTTGCGGGGGCGGATGTCGGGAGCGGTGGTCATGGTGCCGTCGCGCAACGCCGTGATCGTGCGTATGGGCTGGACGTTCAACGACAGCGACGCCTTCGACAGTTGCCAGTTCGTCAGCGATGAGCTGAAGACACTGGAGCAGGGGCGATCCGGTTCCCGGCGCGCTGACCCCCATACGCTGGCCGCATGACTGAGCTCACTGCGCAGATGGCCACCGATTTCGTACACCAAGTGGTTCCGGCGGTCGGCCGGCTCGGGATTACGGTCCAGTCGGTCGGCCCGGGCACGGTCACCCTGCGGGCTCCGATCGAGGGCAATGCGAACCACATGGGCACGATGTACGCAGGTGTCCTTGTTGCGCTGGCTGAGCTACCCGGTGGGCTGCTCCCGCTGGGCGTCCTGGACCCCACCAAGTACATCCCGATCGTCACCGCCATGGAGGTCCAGTTCACAGCCGCGGCACGCACGGATGTGACGCTGTCCGCGAGCATGGAGCCCGCCGACTTGCGCGCCTTGGGTGAGCGGGTCGAAAGCGAAGGTCGTGCCGAGTTCACGCTCGACTTGCACGGCGAGGATGCGAACGGCCGGACGGTGATTTCAAGCGTGGGGCACTACCTGTTGCGCCCCAGCCGTGGATGACGCGCATCGCCGGCTGCCCGCCCCAGCGACACCCGCTGGTGCGGGTTGGTCAGTCGTGGAACTCGTAGCCCGATTGCCTGTCCCGGATCCGTTTGACGTAGGCCTCGGTTTCGCGGAACGGCGGGATCCCGCCGTAGCGCACGACCTGGCTCCAGCCAGCGTTGTACCCGGCGAGGGCCAGGTCGATGTGATTGCCCTTGATTCCGGAGATCTTGGCCTCGTAGATCAGGAAACACATCAGCCGCGCTTGCGCGTCGATAGCCTCCTGCGGATTGAACGCGGATGCGATCCCGTCACCGTCCAGGTCCCGACCCCAGATCTGCCAGGTGTCCGGGACGAACTGAGCGATCCCCTCGGCGCCTGCGGCTGACACAGCTCGGGGGTCGAAGCCCGACTCCTGGTCGAGTTGCGCGGCGAGCAACTTCGGGGTCATCTCCGGGCATTCCTTCGCGGACCGCCGTATGTCCTGGCGGTACTCCTTCGGCACGACGCGATGGAAGTCCCCACCACAGCCCGCGAGCGCCACGGCCGCGGCGATCAGCACCACCACCGGTCGCACCTCCCAATCGTAGGCAGCGCCCTGGCGGCCCATCGTCAGCAGGTTTGACTGCGTCAGTATGCAAAACGATCGCGCCCGACGAGGGCGCGTCCCCCACGGCCGTGCTCGGGCGAGCCCGATCGTTTTGCACATTGACGCGGCAAATGCACGGCGGACCCTTGCGGCCTTGCGCCGAGGTGGCCCGATCAGTAGATGACTCGCGTGTGATGGCGAACCGAACGACGGTCATCGGTGGGTCCGGCACGACAGACTTCGCCTGCTGTGCAATCCCCGGAGGGTGGGGCCGCGGGACACCTTCCCCGCGCGGCCTGCCTGGAGTCATCGGGTTTGACTGCGTCAGTTCGCAAAATGATCACGCCTGTCGAGGCAACGCCCCCCACGGCCGAGTTCGGGCGAGCCCGATCGTTTTGCATATTGACGCAGCGGAGCCGGGTCACTGCCGGCCTTGACGAGATCACTTGTCGCCGCCCGGCAAACGATCAGGCGGAACGGCGGATGACCGGCTTGCGAGGCTGTTGCCGCTGCCTGCGCTGGCGCTGCGAGAACCGCACCGCCCACCGGCTCGCCGTTGGGGTCACCGTCCGCTCGATGCGTGACACTCGCTTGCGGACTGCCCGCTCGGTGCCCACCTCCACCAGCCGGGAGTGACCGTGATCGACGAGTTGTTCGTAATACCGATTGGCCGCCTGCGGGACCTTGAGTGCAATGTCCAGCGCGCCGAGGGCAGCGAAGACGGGGTCGGGCAGGTCCGCGGAGGCAACCCGATGCCTGATGAAGCCAAACACCCTTCCATGGTCGGGGAGGGGCGGTCGGATTCCGGCGAGCGACACCGGGTGCGTCCGCAACTGTGATCTTGTCCGCGCTTTTCGTGGCTACTCGACGTACCCGGCGGCTTCTGTGCGTGCCGCGTCCCTCGGCAGGAAGAGTGCAGCGATCAGGCCCAGGCTGATGAGTGCGGCCGCCACGAACCCGACACCTCTGGCTGCGGAGGCGAAGCCTTCGGACGCGCCTCGGAACAGGATGTCGCCGTTCGGCTGGGACGGTAGCACCGCGACCGCAGTGCCCGCGCTCTGCTGGACAGCGGTGGTCACTTGTTGGGCTGCAGTTTCGGGCACCCCTAGGTCCGTGAGGTCCCCCTCGACGCTTCCCAGCCCGGTGATCAGGACCGCGCCGAGCAGAGCCGTGCCGATTGCGGCGCCCACCTGACGGGACGTGGACTGCACCGCAGAAGCCTGTCCGGACTCCTCGACCGGCACCTCCGACAGGATCACCCCGGCGAGTTGAGCGGTGGCGAATCCGACGCCTGCGCCGTACAGGAACAGACCCGGTGCCATCGCCCATCCCGTCACGTCCACAGAGATGATCAGCGCCAGCCACACCACCCCTACGACTTCGAGCGCCATGCCCAGACGCAGGACCGGGACCGGACCAATCCGCTTGGCCATCGGAGCGCCCATCCCACTGGCCAGGAAGGAGCCTACGGCCAGCGCGAGCAGAATGACGCCGGTCTCCAGCGCGTCGTATCCGATGACCGACTGCAGGAACAAGGGCAGGATGAACAGCAGTCCGAACTCTCCGAGACTCACCAGCGCAGCCACCGCGTTTCCCGTTCCGAAGGTTTTGATCCCGAACAGGCCGAGGTCCAGCAGCACGATTCGGCCCGCCGCTTTGCGTCGGTGCTCGAGCCAGACGAAGCTCAACAGCAGCAGCGCTGAAAGCACCAGGGACACGAAGGCCGGTGACAGGTTTGTGGCGGGCCAGGCGACGCCAGCAGCGTCGAACTGCTTCTTGGGCCGGAACCAGCCGTAGTTCTGCCCCTCGATCAGCCCGAAGACCAGGGTGCCCAGGCCGAGGGTTCCCAGCACTGCACCCGGCACGTCGATCCCGCGACGGGTGGTGGGATCCTTCGTCTCCGGCACCATCAACAGCACACCGATGAAGACCACGACGGCGATCGGGATGTTGATCAGGAACGCCCAGTGCCAGGAGGCGTAAGTGGTCAGGTAGCCGCCGACCAGCGGACCGAGCGCTGCCATTCCGCCGATCGTCGCGCCCCACACAGCGAAAGCGATGGCCCGGTCCTTTCCCCGGTAGACCGCGTTGAGCACCGACAACGACGACGGCAGGATCATGGCCGCGGCGATGCCCTGCAGCGCCCGGGCACCGATCAGTTCGCCGGAGGCCTCCGACGACGCGACGAACACGCTGGCCACTGCGAACAGCGCGACACCGCCGAGGAACATCAGGCGCCGCCCGACGATGTCGGACAGCCTGCCCGACAGCAGCAGCAGGGAGGCGAACAGGAGGGCGTAGATCGCGTTGACCCACTCAGCGTCGGTCGTGCTCAGGCCGAGATCCTTGACCATCGTCGGGATCGCGACGTTGACCACGGTGGCGTCGAGGATGATCATGGCCACGCCGAAGGCCAGGAAGAGCAGCGCCACCCAGCGTTTGCGGCCGGTCAGTGTTGCAGGCTGCGTGGATTCAACAGTCACGGGGTGTGTCCTTCATTCTTGGGGTCATCGGGGTCGACGGGCGCGCGAAGGCCCCGGCGCCACCAGGGATGCCGGGGCCTTCTCACGGCTACGAGTTGAGGATCTTGGCCTTCTCGGCGGCGAACTCCTCGTCAGTGAGGATGCCCGCGTTCTTGAGTTCCCCGAGTTGCTTGAGCTTCTCGATCTTGTCGTCCTGCGACGGCGCTGCGGGTGCTTGCGCCGCGGCTTGTTGCGCGGCCGCTTGCTGGGCGGCAGCCTGTTGCTGGGCGGCTGCCTGTTGCTGGGCGGCGGCCTGATCCTTGGCGTTCATCTTCCTGTTGACGGTGCCGCCGACCGCGCTGGCGGTGCCGGCGATCACGGCCGTGCGTGCCACCGTGCCCACCAGGCCGGGACGGCCTACTCGACGTCTCATCTTCTACTCCTCTTCCAGTGCGTGGATAGCTTCGGTAACGGTCTCGTGCGGTATGCGGAAGTACGAGATCAACTCGCCGCCGGATCCGCGGATGGCGGCTGCCAGCCGGGACGCCCAGGTGTTCTCCCACACCAGGACCACGGCCGACGAATTCGGCTCAAGCCCTTCGGCCATCCCCATCAGGTCCTCGTCGTTGAGCAGGTCGAGCCGCGACTCGGTTATCTCGCTGAACGCGTCGGCGACATCAGCGTCCTCCACTTCGACGAAGGCCGCAGTGCCGTCGGCATCGCGGGTCAGGAAGGCGAGGTCGATGATCCGGACGGTGCCGGACTGCTGGAGTTCGGCCAGTGCGGGTGCCACCTCGCCGTTGAAGTTGTTGCCCTCGAAGAGAACGACGGCAACATCAACCGGGCCGACAGTGGCCGGGTCTGGAATGTCGGGCATGGAAGATCCTCTCTGCATACGCTCTTGCGTTATACCCCAGATCCCGGGGAATTGCCTGGAAACCCTTTGGCCGGCCCGTCATCAACGCAGTCCGTCCGAGGAGGCGAGTGAGCGCCGAACGCCCAGCCGACGGCCGGTGTCTTCGGCCCGATACACTGGCCGGAGGCGCCCGTAGCTCAACGGATAGAGCATCTGACTACGGATCAGAAGGTTAGGGGTTCGAATCCCTTCGGGCGCGCCAGCAAGAATGCGTGATCAGAGCCATGGTCTGGGCCCTCCCCTATGGACCTCGGAACGTTCGTTCCGATGCCCACTTGCCAGGTCATCTCTTCGATCTCCGCCACCTCGAATATCGCCGTGATGTGTGCCCAAGAGACTCGTCGACGGGGACGCCCTGATCTGCTGATGGGCGGGCGTTTGCGCGAAACTCTCCCTATGCCTGGAACGTGGGGTCGGGACCATCCATCACCCCTCCAACGCCTTCGGTCAGCGCCGTCGGTGACCTCTGGGCGCGCTCTCCTGCTCGCCATGCTGGCCCTGCTGGTCTGCGACGTGATCGGGGGATTCGTCGCCCTCGCCTCGGGGGCGAACTCGTTCAACGAGGCGTGGGGCTTCGACACCCAGAACACAGTGCCGCTGCCGATCGGGGTGGCACAGCTCGTCCTCGCGTGGTTAGCGGCGCGCAACACGCGGCCTCCAATCGGCTTGATTGCGGCTGTCACCCTCAGCGTGTTCTGCCTCGTCAGCCTCATGGCCGGCTTGTTCGACGGTGACCTCATCCACAACGTCGCGTCGGATGGTGTCCTCTCCCTGGGATTCGCCTGGGCAGTCGTTCTCCTCGCGCTCACCACTGTGGTTGGTCTGCTCGCCGCGATCCGGGTGAAGCAGTTGCGCTGACGGCCGTCATCCGTGCTGCGCGGATCTGCCGGTATGCGGGTGCCCTTCTTGCCACGTGATGGTCGTTGGAAGCATCTGTGTTCAACGTTGTGCGGAGGTATTCGTTCTGGCCAAGGCGTGCATCATCTTAGGATCCTTGCTGCTGCCGAATCGGCCTGCCAGGGTGATGTATGCCCTTAGTCGGTAGGTGGTACAAGGGCTCAGCCTTGGACTACTGTTCCACTCCTCTACGGTCACGGAGAGCAGGTAGGACCCATCCCGTTTCGAACCGTGACGCTGAGCCGGGCGGAGCCCCCTCGGCCACGGAAGTGATAGATGAGGCGCGCAGGGAACAGCTGAACCTGAGGACGCTGGCGGACCAGGCCTCGGGGCCTCTGGTCCCCAGGGTGTGGGCGTCGCGGCTCCAGACGACCGTGGCGGAACTGTCCGAGCGGCACGGCAGAGAGCAGAACAGCCCCCAGCGCTTCTCGGTTTTCGGTGCGACCGGATGTCGGGGTTACACCACCCCTGCCCCCGTCTTAGGCGCGGGCGTGCCGGGGGTACTAGTACCAAGGTCGCGTTGTCGGCGGCGAGTCACGAGGGCACTGTTGGTTTCAGGCAAGCAATGAGGAGGAAGTACCCATGATCACCAAGAAGACGACCCCCGGACTGATCGCCGCTTCGGCCGGACTGATCCTGGCCATGCCCGCGTCCCCCGCTCTGGCAAGTGGTGGCGGTGATGACCGAGTCGAGGTGTCCAGCCAGGGACAGTGCTCGGGCGGCGCTCGCTGGCAGTTGAAGGCGAAGGAGCGTGACGGCGGCGTCGAAGTGGAGTTCGAGGTCGACTCCGGCGTTTCGGGGCAGCAGTGGGACTACACGCTCCGTGGACCCGGCGGTGTGCTCGCCAGTGGCACGAAGACAACAACTGCCCCGAGCGGGTCGTTCAGTGTCGAGGCGCGGACGGGTGGATCTGCCAGCGACACCTTCGTTGGTGTGGCCACTCGTGGTCAGCAGGAATGCAGGACCGGCGTCAACATCGGCGCAGCGGACGACAAGGGCAGCGACGACGGGCCTGGCGACGACACGAGCACACGTGACGACGGCTCGAAGCGCGTGTCCGAGGGCACCTGTTCAGCCGGCTCCCAGATCACTCTGAAGGTCAAGCGGAAGAGCAAGACCCGCGAGGCCGAACTGGAGATCGACTCGAACCGGAAGGGCCAGAAATGGCGCTACACCATCGACCGTCGTGGAAAGGCCATCAAGTCCGGTGTGAAGAAGACCAGGGGTCGCAGTGGCTCGTTCTCCGTGGAGGTCAAGACCCGCAGCAAGGGCAGGATCACCGCGACGGCCCGGCGTGTCGCCGGTGGTGAGCGCTGCTCGATCTGATCCGGGCAGAATCGTCGCGTGCCGAAGTTCGCTGAGGGCGGGGTCGTCCGCCGGGAGGTCCTCGCGTTCGCGATCCCCGGGTTCGTGCTGCTCGGTCTGCTGGCCGCCCTCAGTTTCTGGGTGGCGCGCAGCGTCGCCCAGCAGGAGTCCGTGCGCGACGCTGTGATTGCGGCGCAGCAGGCCGAGCGGCTGGCCGTACAACCGCATCTGCGGGCAGACGTGGCAGAGGGGAACGGACATGCCGTCGCCGAACTCGACTCCGTTGTCCGGGAACTTCTGTTGAAGGATCCGGTGGTGACTGTGCGCCTGTGGCGCGACGACGGCACGATCGTCTACTCCGACAAGCCGCAACTCATCGGGCAGCGATTCGAACTGGGGGACGAGGAACTCGAGGTCCTGCTTGACGGCGGCGTGGAGGCCGAGGTCAGTGATCTCAGCAAGCCCGAGAACCGGTACGAGCGCTCGTACGGGCAACTGATCGAGGTCTACCTGCCGGTCACCGGAGCGGACGGCACGACCTACCTGATGGAGGTCTACACCCGGCAGGCATTCCTGGAAGCGGCCACCCAGCGCATGGTCATGGCACTGGCTCCCAGCATCGTGGGCACCCTCGCGGTCCTCGCACTCATCCTGCTGCTGCTGGCCTGGCGGATGGCGCGACGGCTGGACCGTGACCGCCTGCAGCGTGAGGAACTGCTCCTCTACGCGGTGAACTCCTCGGAGGCGGAACGGCGCCGGATCGCAGCAGACCTGCACGATGGGGTGGTGCAGGATCTCGCCGGTGTCTCGTTCGGGCTTTCGGCGTTGGCGAACAAGACGCCGGATCCCGACGTGGAGGGACAGTTGGCGACGGCCGCCGGTCGGACCCGCAAGGCGGTTGGTTCCCTGCGCACCCTGCTAGTGGACATCTACCCGCCGAATCTGCGTGAAGCCGGTCTTGGCGCGGCCCTGGAGGATCTTGCGGCGGGCCTCGACGCCGATACCGAGCTCGACGTGGAGGCGGCCTTGCAGATGGACAGCACCTGCCAGCAGGCCTTTTATCGCGTGGCGCGCGAGAGTACGCAGAACATCGCCAAGCACGCCAGGGCGACGACGGTGAGGATCGCTCTTCGCCGGTCGGGCGACGAGGTGCACCTGACGGTCGAGGACGACGGAATCGGGTTTGATCCGGGCCAGCCCGAGACGGGGCATGTCGGCCTCACCCTCATGCAGGACCTGGCCAGCCAGTTGGGCGGCGGACTTCGCATAGAGACCCGACCGGGGGCGGGGACGACCGTACGATTCTCGCTGGAGTGCCCACCGTGATCACGGTTGTCGTCGCCGACGATCACGCGGTCGTACGGGAGGGACTGAGTCTACTGGTCGCCAGTGAGGCTGACCTCGAGGTCGTCGCGGCGGTGGACTCGGGGGAGGCTGCCGTTCAGGCCGTCTCCGCCAACCACCCGGACGTCGTGCTGATGGATCTCGCGATGCCCGGGATCGGGGGTGTGGAGGCCACGCGGCTGATCACCGGCAGCAGCGATGCGGCCGTTGTGGTCCTCACCACGTTCGGCGAGTCGCGGCGGGTTCTCGCCGCCCTCGACGCAGGTGCCGTGGGCTACTTGCTCAAGGACAGTGAGAGCCGTGACCTGATCGCCGGCGTCCGCTCGGCCGCATCGGGGGGAGCTCCCCTCGACCCGAGGGTGGCGCGCGCGCTGGTCGACGCCCGTCACGCCGGCACCGGCCACGGCCCCGCCCGCCTGACCGACAAGCAGAAGGAGGTGCTCGACTTGGTCGCGCGTGGCCTGTCGAACCGTCTCATAGCGCGTCAGATGGGTATCAGCGAGAGGACCGTCAAGGTCCACCTGACCGCGATCTACGCGGTACTCGGCGTGACCGACCGTCTGCAGGCAGCGTTGTGGGCAACTCAGGGGCAGGGCGAACGTTAGGGCCTGCGGCGGCTGTTTCTCACTCCCCTGCGAGGCGTCGGCGGTCCGGATCCGTGCCAGCCCGAGGGTCGAAGCCAGGTCGGCACCTGGGCGGCCTCATCGAACCGGTCGCGCCGTCGGCCCTGGAGGCGCCAGCCTTGATCGGGGGACGCACAGGCACGATCATGGGTTGAGCCAGAGGTGACGACCCTTAGGAGGAGTCATGGCGAAGAGCGGGAAGAAGAACGCGAAGAAGAGCCCCAAGAACAAGAACCTCAAGGCCAAGACCGGGAAGAAGAAGGGGGGGAAGAAGAAGGCAGGGTCCGCTCCGAAGGATGACACCCTCACCCTCAAGACGCGCCACTGAGGGTCGGCTACACCGGACGGATCGACGGTCGGGCCACTGTGGCCGTGGCTGACCCTCGGTATTGCCCTGACGATTGTGCCTGTGGTGCACTCGGACGCCATCGGCTTGCGGCGTCTGGCCGCCGAGGTTGCCCCGGCAGCCCCTCGGGGCCCATGAGCCGTTGGGCGAGGTTAGAGAACGTGCACGGTGTTAGTCAGCCGCGGCCGTGGCGGGCTGCCCGTTCAGGCGGGGAAATGCCGGGCGGAAATCGCTCGCGTTAGAGAACGTGCACGAGGTTAGAGAAGCCACACGTGCATTCTCTAACCTCGTGCACAATCTCTAACCTCGCGGCCAACTCCTGCTGCTACCGACATCCTGACCACGGGCATCGTCGGCCTTGTGACCGACTCCGTGGCCACAGTCGCGGAGTCCTGCTCATCGTGGTGGGCGCGGTCGGCGAAGCGGGCCTCATCCAGGCGCAGAAGGAGGAAGCAGCCCGCTCCGCCTGCAGATCGGGCAGGGCTCACATCCGCGGGGAACCGCCGGGCAGACGCCGTAGCCGGTCGGCATCGTCGAAGAGTGCCCGCCGACAGAGGCGTGACGCGACGATCGCGCTGACGGAAGCGGCCGCCAGCAACATGTACATGACCACGATCTGGTAGCGCACCGCCACGATCGGTTCGACGCCCGCGAGGATCAGGCCGGTCATCGCGCCGGGCAGGGCTATGAGTCCCACAACCTTGGTCGAATCGATGGCCGGGAGCAGAGCCACAGTGACCGAACGCCGCAAGTGGGGAGCCATCGCATCCTCGGAGGTCAGCCCCAGCGCCAGACGCGCCTCGATGTCCGCCCGCTGCTCCTGCGCGACTTCGGCCAGTCGACGCATCGTAACGATGGCCGCGGTCATGGCGCCGCTCACAACCATCCCGCCGACCGGGACGACCACTGACGGCACCGGCTCGATGACACCCACGGCGAGCAGGACCCCGACCGTGACGGCGGTTCCGGTGCCGACCGCGATCCAGGCGATGGTCCGGGCCCTGGGCAGCGCCCTCGCGCGTCCGGAGGCGACGAATCCGGCGACGACCACCATTCCCGCCACCCATGCCAGGGCTCCGATCAGACCCGCACGGGTGAACAGAACCGTCAGGACGGCACCGACCGCGAGCAGTTGCGCGAAGGCGCGCGCGGCGGCCACGACGAGTTCCTTCGTCAGTCCGAGCCGAGCCCGCATGGAGACGCCGATCGCGATACCCACGAGCACCACCGACGCGAGCACCCCGAGCCAGTCGGGGATGTGCGGGCTGCCGTTCATGACAAGTACCTCACCTCGCCAGGGCGGCCACGCTCCACGAGGCGTCCCTGGTGCAGGACCAGGACACTGTCGGCCACGTGCACGACGCGGCTCAGATCGTGGCTGACCAGTACCGCCGTCAGCCCATCGTCCACGAGCGAACGGATGATCCGGTCAACGGCCTGGGCCGAGATGTCGTCCAGCGAGCTCGTCGGCTCGTCGAGCAGCAGGACTTCCGGGTCGAGCGCCAATGTGCGCGCGAGGGCGACCCGCTGCTGCTCCCCGCCGGACAGCGTGGAGGTCGGGTCGCCGAGCCGCACGTCGGGGAGGGCGACCCGCTCGAGCAACCGGACCACGGCCGCATCCTCCAGATCCGGACGACCCACGCGCACCTCTTGGACGATCGTCTCGGCGAGCATCGTGGGACGTTGCGCCACCAGGCCGACCCGCCGCCGCAACGCGTGCACCTCGTACGAGCTCAAGGGTTGGCCGTCGAGGAGGATGACACCTTCGGTGGGGTCCTCGAAGCGATTGAGCAGACGGAGGAAGGTGGATTTGCCGGATCCGCTCGGGCCGACCACGGCGGTCGTCTCACCGCGGTGGACGTGGTCGCTCACGCCGTCGAGGATGCGGCGACCGTCACGTACGAGGACCACACCTTCGAACGTGAAAGCCTCGGCCAGGGCCATGGTTGTCAGTCTGTCAGGAGGGCGCACGATCGCCCAGTCCCGCCGGGGGATCGACACAGCCGTCAGTCCTTCGACCGGTCGTCACCGCTCGATCGGGACTACGCTGCAGCAGTGGCTGACGACCCGGTGGTGACCGACCCGCAGTTGTATTCGGTGGTTTTCGAGAACGATCGCGTCCGCGTGCTGCGGTACCACGATCAGCCCGGTGACCGGACACATCCGCACAGCCACCCGGACAGCGTGATGATCACCATGTCGGCCTTCGATCGACGCCTGCGCCACGGAAGCCAGGAGCTCGATCTGTCGCTGCCCGCCGGTGAGGTTCGGTGGCTCGACGCCCAGGAACACTCTGGAGAGAACATCGGGACGACCCAAACCACCACGTTCTTCGTCGAGCTCAAGGAACCTGCCCGGGGTGGGGACTCGCCCGGAATGCTTGGTCCCTCCACCTGATCCGACCGCGTCCGTGGGCCGACTGCCTCAGCGAGGCCCGCCCGGACGACCATAGGCGCATAAACGCTTTCACGTCCTGCCTCGGCCTCAACTCGCTCAGAGCACTCGCCATCGTCCTGTCGACGGTCCTGCTCTACTTCTCGTTCGTCGCACTGCAGCGTTGGTACCGGCAGCGGATGTACGCATCCCTCGAGGTCGTCGCGGCGGTGGACTCGGGGGAGGCTGCCGTTCAGGCTGTCTCCGTCAACCACCCGGACGTCGTGCTGATGGATCTCGCGATGCCCGGGATCGGGGGTGTCGAAGCCACGCGGCTGATCACCGGCAGCAGCGATGCGGCCGTTGTGGTCCTCACCACGTTCGGCGAGTCGCGGCGGGTCCTCGCCGCCCTCGACGCAGGCGCCGTGGGCTACTTGCTCAAGGACAGTGAGAGCCGTGACCTGATCGCCGGCGTCCGCTCGGCCGCATCGGGGGGAGCTCCCCTCGACCCGAGGGTGGCGCACTGTGGCCGTGGCTGAGCGTCGGCAATGCCCTGACGATTGTGCCGGTGGTGCACTCGCACGCCGTCGGCTTGCGGCGTCTGGGCCGCCGACGTTGCCCCAGCGGCCCCCGGGGGGGCCATGAGCCGTTGGGGGAGGTTCGAAGGTGGACCGAGTTATCCGCGGCGTTCCGGGCGAGATCGCTCGCGTTAGAGAACGTGCACGAGGTTAGAGAAACCACACGTGCATTCACTAACCTCGTGCACAATCTCTAACCTCGCGGCCAACTCCTGCCGCCACCGAGTACACCGGCCGGTGGCGGTGATCCTAAGCATTCGCACAACCCCGCTGGAGACCCCTCAGGGCCTCTGGAGCGGGGTTGGATCTCTTCGCGCGAGACTCCGGACACCGTCGGGCAGAACTGACTGCGCCGGGTTTGTGACGGGTGGCCCAGGACCGTCGGATCCATAGCCCGGCACGTTCATCCGAACGGCTGCGCCCTCAAGCGGCTGCGGACTCGGACTCCGCCTCCGTCTTGAAGTTCGCGAGCATGGTCTCGAGGAACCCTTCGTGGCTCTTCGCCATCCACTGCTCCAAAGCCTTGCCCACAGCAGGTGCGTTCACATGCCACTCTCCCTGCCCGGTCATCTTCGTGTCTGCGCCAGCAGGTTCGAATGTGAACACCCAGACCGGCTTCTCGAGTCCGAAGGCCACCTGGGCGACGATCCGCTCGGGGCGGACGACCTCGGTGTATTCAATGTTCCCTTCGAAGTGGACCCCAAGACCGTGGGTCCAGATGCGGGCCTTCGTCCCGACGCCGTCAGGCGTCAACTCCACATCCCTGACCGCCACCTCAGGCGAGCACGGCCACAACCTCCCGATATTCATCGCGAGATCGAACACCTTCTCGACTGGGGCGTTGATAGTGATGCTCCGCGTCAACTTCGCCATTGCGTTCAACCTCCTTCTGTTCCGATGAGCGGGTTATCCCGCCATCTCCATTTTATCTCCGGCGGCCCTGCAACCCGTCCTGCTACGACGGCCGCAGAACGCGGGACCCTCGGTCGTGGCGCAGGCTACTCATTGCGCTTGTGGACACCGCCTCGATGGGGGTAGGACCCTCGCGGGTGCTCGCCCCGACCGCCGTCCTCCGGTTGCGACCTGCCCCGCCGGGTCATCCAGTAGCAGGCCGCGCGTCCTGCCGGATCGGCTATGGGCAGTTCCTCGATGTCCCAGTAGCCCGCATAGGACTCCTGTATCTCCTCCGGTTGGATCCCCAGGCCGACCAGCCGGCTCGGGCCGCGGAAACTGACCCACGGCGCACGGTCACGCCGCACCGAGAAGCACCACATCACGAACACTGTCCCCGGCATCGACAACCCGGTCACGATCGATGCCAACTCGCGCCGCTTGGCCGCGGGAAAGTCGTCGATCGTGCCGCCGTCGAAGATCAGGTCGAACGGCTTCTCGGTGACCTCCGGGGGCAGGTCGAAGAGGTCGGCGAGCACGAACCGAGCGCCGCCGCCCCCGGCGCGCGCCTTAGCTACGGCCACGGAGGAGAAGTCCACGCCGACGACGTCGAAGCCGTGGTCGGCAAGCAACCGCGAGTCGGCCCCTGAGCCACAACCCACATCGAGCGCGCGGGCGCCCCCCGGCCAGCGCACTCAACCGGCCCGAATCCAGCAGGGCGGCCAGTTCGGAGCGAGGCCGCCCCTCCCACGGGGCACCGCGGCGGTACATCGCGTCGTAGGGCCGTGCGCCCAGCCAGTTCCACAGCGTCGCGAACAGCTCAGATCCGTTGCTCATGCGGCCAGACCCCGGGCTCCGGTCAGGACACGTCGAGGAACCCGGTTCTCCGGTCGATCAGTCTTCATGACGTTCTCCTCGAGTGGGACTTCGGTTGTTCGCCCTACCCCGCCTGAACAGTTGCGCGGCCGACCACGCCGTGAGTAGTCCTCGCATCCGGTCGCCGGGCCAGTTGCCGGGAGAGTTCGATCTGCCACACGGGCAGCCCGAGGTAGGCGCCGGCGGCCAAGGCCATGCCCGTACCACCGACTGCGAGCTGCGCGGGCGATCCCCATGGCAGCAGCGCCGCTGCCGCCGTCACCGCCATGCCGCTCAGCGCGCCGACGCCGAGCACCTCCGCGGCCCGGCTCAGCCGCCGCGGCAGCCGTCCGGTGACTCTGCCCCATCGGCCGGCACTGCGCATCCACGCGGCGGTGGTCATGAGGAACGGCACCGCCACCGCCACCTGCACCCGCAGGTCGATGACGTGCGTGACCAGCAGCCCGGATGCCGCCGCCATGGCGCCGCTGCCGACGATCAGCGCGGTGGTGGTACCGGGCAGCCGTCCGGGCCGGCCGAGGAGGTCCCTGACACCGAGAGCCATCGGGATCGCGGAAAGGGTCGAGACAGCCCCGACCACATCGTTGGCCGGTCCCGTCCAGTCGTATGCGTCGTTGCCCGGCAGCGCCACCGCGTACAACGCGACGAGCAGCGCGTTGGCCGTGCAGCCGGTCACCCCGGCCACCAGGGCCCAGCGCTCCGTTCTGCCACGCGCAGCCTCCGACAATTCCAGGTCCAGCGGGCTTTCCATCAGATCCTCCTACTCCGGATAGTCGTCGCGGTCACCGCCCACGACGAACCGGGTGTCGGCCCCTGCGCACATCAGGTTGGCGACCAGTCCCTGCGAAGCGTGCGGGAGGTTGCGGCGGTGGTCCATCCCAGCCCCCGGGGTTGTCGGCGAGGAATGCGCCTGCCACCGGTTTGGAGGCATCCGTACGTCGACCCCGTGCCAGTGAAGCGTCATCCCCCCCGCTCACCTCCTCGTATACGCACCCGCGCCTCCACCAGCTGACCCGGAAGTGCGCGGATGGTCAGCCCGAGCGCCCTGCCGTTTGGAGAGAAACCGTCGACGAAGGCGCCGTCGGCCAGCTCGACGCGCCCCTGCCGGGCGACGAGTTCGTAGACGACATCCGTTGCGCAGCCGGGATCGGCTGCCATGTCGGTGACGCTGTGGGTTGGATCGTGCACGGTGACCGGCGCGCCGCCACTGTCCTGCTCGCTCATCGAGGCGACGCGGTCGGCCGGGGGTAGTCGGCGGCTGAACCAGGATCCGGCAAGCAGCGGACGATTGACACGCCGATGACCGGCAGCAGGTATCGGCGTCGCTCCGACACGGCCTGCAGAGCGCGCACGGACTGCCTCAGGCCGACACCATCGCGTCGGTCGACTCGGTCTGGGTCTGCGCCGTGCCTGCCAGCCGGCCCGCGTAGGCGGAACTGCCGAACACGAGCAGAGCGTTCGCGCCGTGCAGGATGCCAAGGGCAGCGGCGCCGTAGAGCCCGTAGCCCAGGAACACCTGCAGCGCGACCAGGCCCAGCACGATTGCAGCCCATTTGCGTGCGCCGGGGAACTTCGCCCCGAACGACACCCCCATGAGCACCAGCGCGACCACCGGTATCAACATCCCGCCGTTGAGGCTGTGGACGATGAAGCCGGTGATCTCCGGGAAGGCCATGTCCTCGGACTCGACCAGGGCCTTGTCGATGACGCCGCCGCCGTCGACGAAGTGAACTACACCGGCCATGGCGAACGCTATGGCCGCGGCCTGAACGACCACGAGCCCACTGATCAGCCAGGCAAGTATCTGATAGGTCCTGCGCATGTCAGGCCCCTTTCCCTCAATGCGGGCGGTCCGGCTCGCACCGAGCACAATGCTGCGCGGGTGTCCCGGGTGTCATGGGCGGGTGTCCCGGGCACGGGCGGGAATCTATGCCAGCCCGGCTTCCCGGGCCTTTGCGATCGCGGCTGCACGGTCGACCACCTGCAGTTTCGTCAGGATCGCCGACACCACGTTGCGCACGGTCTTCGGGCTGATGTCCAGGAGTGCGGCGATCGAGGCGTTGTCGCGTCCGCGGGCCATCATGGCAAGGACCTCGCGCTCCCGCGGTGTCAGATGTGAGAGCGGCCCGTGGTGCCGCTGCAGGGTGAAGAACCAGTTGCTGAGCCGCCGGCCGACTGCGGCGGAGAAGACCACTCCCCCGTCAGCCACGACACGGACGGCGTCGAGGATCTCTTGCGGCCTGGCAGACTTCGACACGAAGCCACGCGCACCGGCTTTCATCGCCTCGAAGACGCTGTTGTCGTCCCCGTGCATCGTCAGCACAAGTACGGCGGTGCCGGACTCCTGCAGTTCCCGCAGAACATCGAAACCGTCGAGTTCGGGCATCTCGAGGTCAAGGAGCAGAACGTCGGGATCGAGGCTCGCCACCAGGTCGAGCGCCTCCTGGCCGCCGTCCGCCTCGCCCACGAGTTCCAGGTCGTCTGTGGTCGACACCAGGTCGATCAGGCCGCTGCGGTACACGGGGTGGTCGTCGGCCAGCACCACCCGTACCGGAACCGCGGGCGTCACAACGGTTCCGTAGGTATGCGGGCGCGCACCACCACGCCGGGGGTGTTGGACGACACGGTCACGGTGCCGCCGAGTTCCGCGGCCCGCTCCTGCATCGCGATGATTCCGACCCCCTTGACAAAGCCACGCGGCAGGCCGGCCCCGTCATCGCTGATGACCACTTCAAGACAATCGGGTAGCCGCCGCAGCCTCACCTCGCAGGTACACGGGCCGGCGTGGCGGCGGGCGTTGGTCACGGCGCTGACGACGATCCGGTAGACGGCGGACTCCACTGCCGGCGACAGCGGGGGCGCCTCTCCCTTGTGCACCGAATCGACGCGCACGCGAAGGCCCTGCACACCGGCGGCGTAGCGCTGTAGTGCATCCACCAGCCCGTGCTCGTCCAGAACCGGCGGGCGCAGTTCGTAGGACAGACGCCGGATGGACTCCGCGGCCTGGGAGGCCTGATGAGAGATCTGGTCGAGCCGACCATCCACTTCGACGGTGTCACCGCTTCGCACCAACCGGCGGGCGGTTTCCGCCTCCAGCGATACAGCGGCCATCAGCGGGCCCACGTCGTCGTGAAGCTCTCGGCGGATCGAGCGGCGCTCCTGCTCGCGGGCCGCACCGATGCGTTCGCGCGACTCCCGCAGATCGCGAGCCAGCCCCTGCTCGTACAACCCTGCACCCAGTTGACGGGCGATGTCGGCCAGCAACCGCAGTTCCGTCGCGGAGAACCGTTCACCGGCAGCCCGGTACCCCACGCTGAGCGTCCCGACGCGCGCGCCGTTGTGCTCGACTGCGTAGTCGATCCGTCCGGCGTCGAGTCCCTTCGGGTCGCGTGCTGTGACCGACATGCCACCAATCTGGTGGATCTCGGCGAACGGGGCACGAAGCGCGCTGCGGATGTCCTCGGCGGTGCGTGCGTCCGCAGCGCCGCCCTCGGCCACGGTCGCGGCGATTCGGCTCAGCGCCGAATACGGGTCGTCACGAGCCCCGTACAGCGCCCGGTTCACCGCGCGTTCGAGTCGCACGCGCAGCGGGTTCACGAGAATCGCGGCGGACACTGCGCCCACGACTGCCACCTGGGTGGGCGTGTTCTGGAAACCAGCGGCCAGAATCCCGGTGACCGTGAGATACACGACGACGGCCACGAAGATGAGGATCGCGTACACCAGGGTGCGACCGAGCACGGCGTCGAGGTCGAACAGCCGGTAGCGCAGCAACGCCACCCCCAGACCGACCACGAACAGCAGGCCCGGGGCGCCGATGAAACCGGGTGGGAGCAGCGGCTGCCCGGTGAGCAACTGGGGCACCATCCAGAACGCCAGAGTGAGGAACCCTGAAGCCAACGCTGAGCCGGCGACCCACAGCAACTGTTGGCGCGGCACAGAGCCAGGCGGGTCGCGAAGGCTCGCCCGCAGGCGGGCGATGAGCAGTGCGATGCTGGCTGCCAGCGTGGCGACGGTCAACGAGCCTGCAGCGATGTTGGCCGTGCGCATCCATCCGGTGAACGTATCCCCGGGAAGGGTGACAGCTGCGATCAACGCCCAGGCCGTTACCGGCGCCAGCACGGCCATGATCCATGCTGCGCCCACCCGACGAGCAGGCAGAGCCGGGGCCGGGAAGAGGATCAGCCAGGCCAGGCTTGCTCCCCAGGCGAGCAGGTAGACCGGCTGCGTGGCCACGACGAACAGCCAGCGCATCCCGCCACCGAACGCCTGGTGCACCGGGATTCCCGAGAACGTCACAACGGTGCTTCCCCACAGGGCCGCCCCGGCCACGAGCAGCGTCGCCGCGGACACATCGACCCGCCGCCGTGCGGCCGCGTATGCCCCCAGGGCGAGCAGGCCGCTGGCGAACAGCACGCTCGGGGCGGCAGCGGATAGTCGCTGTATGAGAAGGGGGCCGGACGGGTTGAGCGCCAGGGTCACCGGCGGGGCGCCGGCACGGTCGAGCGCAACCTCGTGAACCCCGAGGTGCGCGCCGGTCACCGTGGTGCCGGGCCGCAACGCGCATTCCGCGGTGACCGAGGCCCGTACCCCGTCGTCGACCCACTGGTTCGGGTCCGGGCCGAGCCAGGCGCACTCCGACGGTGTGGCCAGCCTCCAGCCGAGAAATGCCAGGCCGATCGCGGCAGCCACCACCGCGAGGGCCGTCAGCGGCGCAGCCAGCCTGGCGGACAGCCCCATAGCAACCTCACCTCCAGGTTGTGGGGCACACCATAGCGGCCCGCGGGTCGTCCCGGCCAGACATGACAATCAGTGCGTATCGGCATTGCGCACGTGGAACCCGCTGGATCCCGGGTGTCCGCGCGATGCCGGGGTCCTCCCGTGCGCTCGGGGCGCTGCTCCTGGCACCGGTGAGAGACCGTCCTGAGCCTGGACCCACCGGTGATCTTGCGGGTTGGTCATCCATGGCCGTGCCGGCGCAGCGTTCAGGTGGGGAATGCCGGGCGGAGATCGCTGGCGTTAGTGATCCCGGGCCGTGGCCGGCCGCGGCGTTCAGGCGGGAAATGCCAGGCGGAAATCGCTCGGGTTAGAGAACGTGCACGAGGTTAGAGAAGCCACACGTGCGTTCACTAACCCCGTGCATGATCTCTAACCTCGCGACCATTCTCTAACCTCGTGCACCCCTCCTGCCGCTGGCGAGCACACGAGCCGTTTTCGGACTAGGTCGGTGAGGCGTAGCAGACTCTTGGCCAGAGATGGGGCGCCTCGGACACGTCCAGACCCGAAAGAGCCGGAGGCATCCCGTTGGTGCGCTGGCGTGGGTCGCGGGTTCGATGGGGTTCAGCGCCCGACAAGCGCCATCGAACTGCACGAGCCCCATCGATCGATGTGTTTGCACCAACGCGACACCGCAGCAACGTCCTCGGCGGATTCGGGTCACGTCGAGTACCCGCTCTGGCCCTGACCGCCGAACCGGCGATCCGCGACCATGTACCCATGGAAATTCTGAACTACTACCTGGGCATACATCCGATCGGCGCGCTTGCCATCGTGCTGTCGACTGTGCTGCTGTACTTCTCCTTCGCGCTGCTGCTGCGCTGGTACGGGCAGCGGATGTACGCATCCCCGTCGAGTCTGGATCTGGCGGTGGTGACGGTTCTCGGAGCCATTGTCGGCCGGGCGATCCTTGGCCGGGTTCCGACCCTGGCGGGCGGGCTGCTCGCGCTGGCCGTGTTGTTCGGGCTCGAGGCGATCGTCGGCCGGGTCAGGCGCACGGAGGCCGTACGCACCCGCGGGCGGCACCGGGCGGTGGCGGTGATGGTGGACGGGCGGATCGACCGCACAGAGATGCATAGGCACCACCTCGACGACAACGTCCTGTGGAGTGCCCTGCGCGGGGCCGGCGTGCGCAATCCCGCGGACGCCGCTCTGGTCGTGCTCGAGCAGAACGGCAGGTTCTCCGTGCTCCGCGCCGGCGAGCCGATCCACCCCGCGGCGCTGACGGGTGTGCGCCATGCCAACGAACTGCGGGCACGGTTGGACGGCAAGTCGTAGGGATTCCGCCGGTGGAGGTCGGCGCCCTTGTTACGAAGTTGTGGGGCACACACCCCGATTGTCACGAAGGTGCGCGGTCGCGAGCGCTCAGACCGCGCACCTTCGTAACAAGACGCGGGGAGGCGCCCCAACTTCGTAACAATCGTGTCCGCTGGTGTCCCGTCAGTGAACTCGGCCGCTCTCGTCATGGCGGGGGCGGGACCACGAGCACGGGGACCTCGGCGAACTCCATCACGTGCTGTGCCTGCGACCCGACGTAGGGCTGACCCAGCCGGTGTTCTGCCGAGCGGCCAAGGACGATGACATCGGCCGACCACGTGCCGGCCTCTTCGATGACTCCTCGTGCCGCATTGCCTTCGAGCAGCACTGTATGTACCGGCACCGATGCGTGTTCGGCGATCTCCTTCACGAAGTGCAGGACGGCTCGCGACCCGGAGCCGCGCCCCGGATGGGTGTGTGCGGCGCCCGGGCGCGTCTGCAGATCGCGGGCCAGTTCACCGTCGGTGACCACGTGCACCGCGCGCAGTTCGGCTGCGCACTCGACGGCCAGCTGCACCGCGGCCCGGGCAGCCGCCACTCCGGCAGGTGAGTCGTCGATCGCGAGCAGGATGCGTTTCATGGTCGGTCTCCCGGGGTGCGTGATACTCCGTTGGCCCAGCGCAACCGGACTGCCTCATCGTGCTCTTGGTCGTCGAGGGCGGTCGCAAGGGTCTGGCGCGCCGATTCCAGTGCGGGGATCCAGCGCCTGCGCACGGCACGGACCTGTCGGCGGGTGGAGGCGATCTCCTCCGAGACCGCTGCCAGCGCCGCCGCCGCGACAGCGTGAGCGACGCCGGCGGCCACCGCCCGTCGTGCAGCCGCTCGGGCGTGCAACAGCGCCGTGCTGTCCGGGACCGGCTCGGAGCCCTCGATCTGCGGGAGCCCACAACGTGCCCTCACCGGATACTGCACCCCCATAGTCAAGCGCCATTCGACTTCGGCGGTCGCGGACTCGGACGGGGTGGCCAGCCGTAACCCCCGCTGTCCACTGGCCATTCCGGCCCGTAGCATCCACTTGTCCATCTCTTGCACTGCGGCTGTCCACTCGCGGTCCGTGCGTTCGCTGAGCAGTGTGAACCGCTGTCTCTCGGCGAGCAGGATGCGCAACTTCTGCTCGAGCAGGTCCCCACCGCGGGACGCGACACCGACCCTGCGTTCCAGCCACAGCCGACCTGCCCTGCCCGGTGGTTGTCCGCGCATCGTCGTCATGTGACCACCTCGGGCCCGTCGCCGGGAGCCGGCGAGGTGCCAGCGTCCGGCATTCCGGCGTCTGCCGGGTCGCCCCCCTGCTTACCGGCCGCCGCTGAACCCAGCACCTCCGGCGCGGAGCCTGCCCCCGACCCGCCCCCCTGCGACGATTCGCCGGCCCCGGAGCCGAATCGCGCCGACACCAGGTCTGCGGGCAGCATCGTGAGTTCGCGGCGGGGCAGGGCCCCCAGCACCTCCCACGCGAGATCCAGTGTCCGGTCCATGGACCGGTTCTCCCCGCCTCCCTGGTCGAGGAACTGCGCCTCAAACGCCGACTCATAGGCGATGTACTGCCGGTCCGTCCCGCTCAGAGCGTTCGCTCCGACCAGGTCGGCCAGTTCGCGGGCCTTGCGCGCCCGGGATAGCGCGGCCAGCAACTGCGCGGCCAGGTCGAGGTGGTCCTCACGGGTGCGGCCAGGTCCGGCGCCCTTGCGCATCAGCCGGGACAGCGACGCCAACGGGTCCATCGGCGGGTAGATACCGCGGGCGTGCACCTCCGGGGCGAGCACGAGTTGGCCCTCGGTGATGTAGCCGGTCAGGTCCGGAACAGGATGGGTGATGTCGTCGGCGGGCATGGTCAGCACCGGCACCAGGGTGACCGACCCGGGCAGGCCGTGGATCCGTCCGCAGCGTTCGTACAAGGAGGCCAGGTCGCTGTACAGGTATCCGGGGTAGGCCCGCCGCGCCGGGATCTCGCCGCGCGCCGACGAAACCTCGCGCAGCGCCTCGGCATAGCTGGTCATGTCGGCCATCACGACCAGCACGTGCTGACCCAAAGAGAAGGCCAGGTGCTCGGCGACGGTCAATGCGATCCGCGGGGTGAGAATGCGCTCGATCACCGGGTCGTCGGCGGTGTTGAGCAGCAGCACGAGTTCGCCGGCCTCGGAGCGTTCCTCGAGGACGTCGCGGGCGGCGACCGCGTCAGCGTGTGTGAGCCCCATGGCGGCGAACACCACACAGAATGGATCACCGCCGGCCGTAGCCTGGGCGGCGATCTGCGTGGCCAGCTCCAGGTGTGGCAGACCGGCGCTGGAGAAGACCGGCAACTTCTGGCCCCGGACCAGGGTGGCCAGCCCGTCGATGGCCGAGACCCCGGTGAGGACCGGCTCGGCAGGAGTCTGGCGGCTCACCGGGTTCATCGGCGCCCCCGTCGCCGGCGCGGTGCTCCGACCGAGCACCGGCGGCCCACCGTCGAGTGGTTCACCGCGACCGTTGCAGACCCGACCCAGCCACCCGGGGCCGATCGGCACTTCCAGCGGGGCGCCACTGAACCGCACGGCCACACCGCCCGGGTCGAGCCCACCGGTGCCCTCGAGGACTTGCACCACCGCCAGATCCCGGTCGGCATCCAGCACCAGCCCGTGCCGTTCGGGCTCACCGTTCATCCGGATGGTGACGTACTCGTCCCAGCCGACCCCCTGCACGTGGTCGACGATCATCAGCGGTCCCCGGATCCCACGGATCGCCGAGTGTTCGATCACACCCCAGCCGGTCACGTCGGTTCCTCCCCGGCGGAGGTGGTGTTGGGCGGGTCCCCGTCGGCGGCAGTCCTGGGCGTGGACTGCCGGGAGAGCCTCCCGAGAGCGGTTAACACCACATCCCGGCGCGACTCCACCCCTGCAACATCGGTGGCCTCGTCGCGTGCGCGCACCAGAGGACCGAAGTCGACCTCCTCGATGACTGAGGCCAGGACCCCTTGTTCGACCAGGTCCAGACCCCGGTCGAGGATGGCCAGGACCGCGTCGACGAGCGCGGCACCCTTGTCGGGCGAGCACATCGCGTCCACGGCGGACAGCGCGCTCTGCTGCAATACGGCTTCCCGGATCAGCCGTCCCGCCAGCAGGATCATCCGTTCGGCGCCGGGTAGGGAGCCGACGCCCACGAGGTCGGCGAGTGCGTCCAACCGGTCCGCGTCGGAAACCACCGCCAGGACCCGGCCGCGGCGGTGCGCCCAGTTCGGGTCACCCTGCGACGCGTGCCAGGCGCCGACCGGTCCGGCGTCCCGCGAGAACGACGCGTTCCAGGAGACCGCCGGGTAGTGGCGGGAGTAGGCGAGGTCCCGGTCCAGTGACCAGACGCTGCGCACGAATCGCTGGGTGTTCGCGGTCACCGGTTCTGTGACGTCGCCGCCGGGCGGGGAGACGGCACCAACCACTGTTACCGAACCAGATTGGCCGCTGAGGGCGACGACATGCCCGGCCCGCTCGTAGAAGGCGGCCAGCGCCGAGCCGAGTCCGGCCGGGTAGCCCTCCTCGGTCGGCAGCGCGCCGGAGCGGGAGGCGAACTCGCGAAGTGCCTCGGCCCACCGCGAGGTCGAATCGGCGATCACCACGACGTTGAGCCCCATGTCGCGGAAGTACTCGGCCACGGTGACGCCCGTGTACACGCTTGCCTCACGGGCCATCATCGGCATGTTCGATGTGTTGGCCACCACGACCGTTCGCTCGATGAGCCGGCCACCGGTGCGTGGATCCACCAACTCGGCGAGTTCGGTCACGACATCGGCCATCTCGTTGCCGCGTTCGCCGCACCCGACGTAGACGATCACGTCGGCGTCGCACCACTTGGCGATCTGCTGCAGCAGGACCGTCTTGCCGGTGCCGAAACCGCCGGGCACCCCCGCCGTGCTGCCACGCGACACCGGGTAGAGCAGGTCGAGAACCCGCTGTCCGGTGATCAGCGGCTCACCGCCGTCCAGTCGGCTGCGGTACGGCCTCGGGTTGCGAACGGGCCAGCGCTGCTGCATGGTCACGGGCTGCCCGGCGATCACGGCCAGGGTGGTCTCGGCGGTGTAGTCCCCGCGGGGCAGGAGGTGTTCGACGGCCCCGGTCACCGTAGGGGGTACGAGAAGTTTCATGGCGACCGGGCCGGGCCCGTGGATGGCGCCGAGGATCTGGCCGCCGAGCACCACTTGCCCTGCCAGGTTCTCGGGCGTGAAGGTCCACCGGCGCGGATCCGGACTGTCGCCGTGTCCGGGTGTGAGCCACGTACCGGCGTCTGCCAACGGTCGCAGCAGCCCGTCGAAGATGCCCCCGAGCAGTCCGGGCCCCAACGGCGCGGACAGCGGCCGTCCGCTGGGCACCACCTGCGCCCCCGGCCCCAGGCCACCGGTGTACTCGTAGGCCTGCAGTGTCGTGACCGGTCCGGCGATGGCAACCACCTCACTGGGCAGGTTCTGCGGTCCGAGTCCGACCACCTCCGACATCGCGACCCCGTCGAGGCCCTCGACTTCGACCAGGGGACCGTTCACCCGCACGACCCGGCCCCACGCAGGTGTCTGTGTCATGGGGACCACAACCGTTCGACCTCGGCGTCGAACCCGTCGACGATCCGATCAGCCAGATCGTCGAGGGTGAAAGCGAGAGTGCGACCGCCCTCCTGTCCGACGACGCCACCGCCGTCGTGCTCCCGGATGGTCGCATCCGGCCCCAACTCGGTGCGCAGTCGATCCCGCAGGGTGGCGAGGACCTCGGGGTAGTCGGGGTCGTCGCGCAGTGTTCGCACGGCGATGCGGGCTTGCTCATGCAGATCGTCGAACGCGGCCCGTCGTGCGCCGAGCACCACCGCCCGTGCTTGCCTCACCGCTTGGGCACGTTGTGCGGCGAGCACACCCGCTGCCTCCTGCTCGCCGATCGTGCGCGCCTGTGCCAACAGGGACTCCGCGTCGGCGCGGGCTTCGTCGATGGTGGTCCGCACGTCGGCATCGGCTGCGGCCAGCGTCGCCTCCGCCTGCTGGCGGGCCCGGGCCAGCAGTGCTTCGCGCAAGGGTGCCAGATGCGTCGTCACCGGTGAAGGACCCGTCACGCCGGCATCACCGCAGTCAGAGGTTGCGGCGGGACGGGCGCGAGTGCGTCGGCTGCCTCGGGCGTGAGAATGACGACCTCGACGTCGCCGGGCAGTCGCTTCCAACTGTCCCGGACTTCCTCGGGGTCGTCGCCGGGCAGGAGGAGCACGCCGGCCAACTCGAGTCCTCGCATCCGGATCGACTCTCCGATGGCTGCAATGCGGCCCATGTCAAGCGTTCCCGATCAGAATGATCGCGATGATCAACCCGTAGATCGCGATGCCTTCGGCCAGACCCACGATCACCATGGCCCGGCCGAACAGTTCCGGGCGTTCGCTCATGGTGGCAAGCGCTGCCGCCCCGGTGTAGGCGACCGCGATCGCCGCCCCGATCGACGAGCCCGCGACCGCGATCGCGGCGCCGAGCAGCGCTGCCCAGTTCGAGGACGTCCCGGCGTCCTCGGCGGCCGCCACGGCTGTCGCCGTTTCGGCTGCCACAGGCCCGGCATTGCTCGCCGCGACCACCACCATCACTGCGGCGGCCACCAGCGCGGCGTTGAATGCCAGTAGCACCCCGAGCGCGGCGCGGGAGCGCGAACGCATGGCGACGCGCACCGCCATCGTCACGACAATCAGGACGGGTAGGGCCAGCAGCCACGCGATCACGGCACACTCTCCAGGGTTGTCGGGACGAGCCAGGCACGGAAGGGGCGGCCCTCGGAGACGAAGACGCGCGAGAACAACTCGTAGTACTCCAGGCGCAGCGCTTGGACGCCTGCGACGACGGCTTGCAGCACGAACGTCAGGGTATTGCCGATCACGAAGACCAGGACGGCGGCGGCCATCGCCAGGCCACCGCCGGACCACAGGCCGGTGGTCGCTTGCCACACGATCGCGCCCAGTGCTGCGTGGGCCAGCCCGAAGGCCGCGAGCCGGGCGAACGAGACCAGACTGGTGCCCAAGCGCAGCACCCCGTCGAACAACTCCACACCGGCCTGAGCGGCCCCGGCACCGCCGCCGCCCGCGGCGGCCAGCAGCCCGACGTAGGTGAGCACCAGGCCGCCGATCAGCACGACGACGCCGGTCGCTGCCAGCCAGGAGATCCCGGTGAAGGCGCCTAGCAGAAGCAGTCCGAGGCCCAGGAACACGGCGACCCCGGCGAGCCCGGTCGCAGAGACGATCGCGAGTCGCCAACCGCCCTCGCGCCATCGGTTCATCGTCCCGATCGCATATGCCCCGGACAGCAGGACCGCGCCGATCCCGATCGCGACCTCCAGGAGCAGGACCGGTTCTTCCAGGGGTTCGACCCAGAGCACGGGGAGCACCCCGGTGGGACCGAAGAACTCACCGAACAGGACCCCGAAGAACATGGCCGCCAGGCCGGCGCCGGTGATGAACAACCAGGCCGACCGGAATCGGGCCAGGCTCGACGGGCGGCCGAACCTCAGCATGATCCCTCCGATGAGTAGCAGCAGTCCCTGCCCGGCGTCGGCGAACATCATCCCGTACATGAACACGAAGGCAAGCCCGGCGACCGCGGTCGGGTCCACATCGGAATAGGGCACCGTGGCGTAGGTGTCCACGAGCGGCGCGAAGGGCTGGTTGAGGCGTCCGCGGGTGTGCAGCAAGGTCGGTGGATCGGTCCCCCTCGGGTTGGGAAGCGGGACCACCGCCGCACCGAGTTCGGCCAGTCGTCCGGTCAGGTCGGGGGTGTCGTCGACCGGAACCCAGCCCGCGACCGCCGACACCAGCCCCCGGTTGACGGCGGCAGCAGAACGTTGCTCGAGCTGGGCCTCACCGATGAGCAGATCGTCGCGGCCGGCCTGCACCAGCGCATCGAGGTCCGGCGGGTCCTTGAGCAGGGTGGGTGGCGAATCGCCCTGCGCGACCCGCTGCAGTCTGCGCGCCGCCTCCCCGGTGCCGGTGTCCGAGGTGACGTCCAACTCGGCCAGACCACTGGCGGCAACCTCCACGAGCACGGGTCGCAGATCCTCGCGGGGGGCGATGATCGCCACCCGCTGCATCCGCGCCGGTTCCAGGGAGTCACGCCACGGCATCGAAGGCCTCCAGGGCCCGTGCGTCTTTCGACCCCCCGCGGGCGGCAACCTCGAGCGCGGCGCGGACCCGCCAGGCGTCGGCGGCCATGACTGCAGCCGCGCCGACCACCGAATCCGGGGAGGCCACGGGCTGGCGCAGCAGCTTGAATCCGTCGCGCTCCACCCGTGCCCACCAGCCGACTTCGGCACGCCACAGATCGTCCGGGTCCTCCACGCCGGCCAGTGCCCAGCGCGCCGACGTGGGCACTGCCGCGGCGAGCGCTGGGATGCTGCGGGCATCGAGCCACCTCGAACCGAGCATCGATCCGGCCATCCGGGCGATCGCCTCCGTAGGGCGGTGTCCGGCCACGAGCACTTCTCGTGCCATCAGCAGCGCGACGGCTCCCGCGGCCCAGGGGTGGATCCCGGGAATCTGCGACGCGACCCGATCCGCCCACGAGACTCGCATGCCCAGGTGGAACACGGCCGGGGTATCGCCTCCCGGGTCTCCCCAGGCGGACTGCCCGAGTGCGTCTCGCACGGCCGCCAAGGACGTGGCGGTGGATACCCACGGCCACGCGGTCGTCAGACCGCCGAGTTGGAAGGGCTTGGTGTCGGCGCCGTCCGACAAGACACGGACGTGTTCGTCGGTGTTGGCCACCTCAAACCCCCCGGCCAGCACTCGCAGGATGCGGGCGTCCCCGTGCGGGACCCAGCCGGCCAGTACGCGCAGATGCCACAGAACCGTCGCGGCCACCGCGTGCTGCACCTCCTCCAGTGACTGGCCGGGGCGGACATCGTGGCCGTAGGGGCTTGCAGCTAGAACGTCCACGGCGTCGTCCAGACTCGGCATGTCGGCCAGGGATCGTGCAGCGCCGGCACCCAACCGCCTCCGGGCCATCGCCCGCGCCCGGACGCTTCCTGCCACCCAGGAGGTACTCATGGTGCGCCGACCCGGATGGATGCCAGTTCGGCGCGAGCCTCGGCAATCACACGTACCAGGAGCTCGGGTGTGCGGGCACGGGCGCGTTCGGCGATGGCCGTCGCCTCCTGGTGTGCGGCAGCCATCCGTGCCGCTGTGTCTTCGCGCGCCCGCGAGCGGGCCGACGCGGCGGCCGCATGCTGCTCAGCCCTGGCATCGTGACCGGCCTTGGCGATGATCGCACGCGCTTGCTCAGCGGCCGCCTCCCGCCGGCGTTTGCCCTCCACCGCTGCTTCCTGCTTGATCCGGGCAACGTCGGACTCCACGCCGGCCAACTGTGCGAGCACCGCTTCGAGCTCGGCGGAGCGCTCGGCGACATCATCTGCGGGCACCCCTGACAGAGACGCCGCCCCCGGCGTCCCACTCGGGCGCAAACGCTCCAGAAAGTCGCGCACTCCCATAACTTGAAATCTACGCCTGCCGGGGGTGCGGAGTCCGGTCAAGCCTGCCGGCCGGGGCCGTAGGCAGCAGTTGGCCAGAGTCGGTAGCCGCCGGGGTTGTTCTCTAGTCCGAAATGGCTGGCGTACTCGGTCGCCGCAGAAGTTGGCCGCGAGGTTAGAGAATGGTCATGAGGTTAGAGATCGTGCACGAGGTTAGTGAATGCACGTGTGGTTTCTCTAACCTCGTGCACGACCTCTAACGCGAGCGCTCTCACCTGGCATTCTCCCGCCTGAACGGGCGGCCGGCCATGGACCTCTAACGCGAGCGATCTACGTCTTCCGAAGGGCGTGCGGACATCCTTGCTGCGGGTCCAGTCCGGCAGTTCGACCAACTTGCACTTCCATTGCGCAGACCGATCGTCCTAGAGTGAACGGATGAAGGTTGCGAAGACCATGCTGGTGGCCGGCACTTCTGTGGTCATGGGTGCCGGGCTGATGCCGGCCCAGGCGACCGCCCCTGCGAAGTTGCCGCCGGGGTCGATCAAGCATCAGAACTCGCAGTTCTGGAGTTGGTTCGCGCCGCGGGACTGGACATCGGTCGACAATGCCAACGGCATCCTGATCACCTCGGGCAACCTGCGGATGTTCATCGACTACGGCGCGAGCCCGGTGCTCTGCGCGGCGGGTGACTCCGTCGAAGCGTCCGTCAGAAGCTATTTCTCGCAACACATCCGGACTGTGCGACGGGACCTCCGCAAACACTGGCGGAAGCTGTCGATCCGCAGGTCACGGATCCGGCAGTTGTCGGAAAGCGCGTATGGGCCGTTGTACTTCCGGCAGAATGTGAAGTTGTCCGGCAGGACGAAGGGCCGGCCCTACCGCGGTGAGGCCACCATGGACTACTCGCTGGCCAACGGTCCGCAATACTGCGCCGCCCGCAACACCGCGCGGTATGCCCCGGCCGCCGGATACAGGCAGTCCATCCGCCGTTTGCGATCCGTGCAGGCCTCGATCTCCTACTTCGCCCCCGGGATCCCGTGGGAGTGACCCCCACCTGCTACCGGGCGGCCACCGCCCCCAGGAACTGCTTCCAGCGCTCGGTGTCCACGAACCCGTAGTGCCCCGCTTCCTGCCATACGTGCGCGGTGGCGTCCGGGAGTTGTTCGGCGACCATCCTCGGCATCGCGGGTTCCAGGATGTCGTCGGCGTCGCCGTAGAACACGTCGAAGTGCTGCCGGACATCCTGGATGTCGAAGCCCCAGTCCCACAGCGCGAGGGTCATCTCGTAGAGGCCTTCCTCGCCCTGCGCCATGCCGGCTGTGAAGTTGTCGATGAACATGTCGCGTTGGTCAGGGTTGGCCAGGAACGTCGCGGCGTCGGACGGGTCGCCCTTGGCGCTCTCCTCGAGGAAGTGCCCCATGTCCTTGTTTGCCTGCTTGGTCTCGGCACGGTAGGCCCACTTCAGCAAGTGGTGGAAGTGGTGCAGTTTCACGATCAGTCTGAGGTCCTTCATCGCGATCAGGCTGGTATAGCCGTGCCTGTCTAACGGGCCCACCGGCGAGGCGAGGACTCCATGGGTCACACGGTCGGGCATGTGCACCGCCACGCTCAATGCATGCGGCCCGCCGCCGGAGTGCCCCGCAACCGCGAACGCATCCAGTTGCAGGTGGTCTGCCAACTCCTGCATGTCGGCTCCCCAGTCGAGCATCGTGCGTTTCTGCTTCGGGCTGGATCCGCCCACCCCGGGCTGGTCTGCGGCGATCACCCGCACACCGAGGGAGGCCGTCAGGGACGCATCGGGATTGCGGATGATCCGGGAGTCGGAGAAGCCGTGATTGAAGATCACCGGAGTGCCGTCCGGGTCGCCGTATACGTCGTAGGCCAAGGTCCTGCCGTCGGTGAGGGTAAGTGTCTGCATGTTGCTCCTCCGATCGGAACCGGCCTCTCACGGTACCGCTGGTCACGTACTGACTGCCAGCGGCGAGGATCTCCCCCTTCGGCCGAACCAACGGCAGGGCGCGGGCGCTAGGCTGCAACCCTGCGACCGCCAGGTCTGCCGCACGAAGGATTCCGCATGCCCAAGACACCGCCGTCCGCCATGATGCTCACTGTCGCACTGGCCGTCGTCGGCGGACTGCTTCCGGCCCATGCGCAGCCGGTCGCGGGCCACCCCGCCACCCAGGCGCCTGCCACGAAGAAGACGAAGGTACACAGGTCCAGCAGGATCATCATGAGGCCCAAGGCCGGCGCGAAGATCCGGACACACGACATGCGGATCAAGATCCGTGCCAAGGACGGCATCGCGCGAGTCCGGTTGAACAAGACGAGGCTGACGCGATCCGATCTTGTGTGGCGCAAAGGTCCTTACTACACGCTGGCGGCCTCGTCGTCGCATGGTTTGAAGCACCGCCGCAACGTTCTGACGGTCGTGGTCCGCAATGGCAAGGGTGGCCTGAAGAAGCAGCGGGTGACGTTCAGGGTCACCCACAAGAAGCCGCTGACTGGCGCCGGCAGGGACGCTACGGTGCGAGCCGGGTCGATGGTCTCGCTGCCTGGAAGGGTCCGGCTGCATCCCGACGCCAAGCGGGTCAAGAACGGCGCGACGGTGCAGCCCACGTTGACCTGGAAGGTGGTGCGCGCGCCCGGTAGGGATCCGGCGCTCGCCGACGACTCCGGCCGGATGGCGCAGTTGCCGACGCAGCGCCCCGGCCGCTACGTGGTGAAGGCGGTGGGCAGCAGCGGCGGACTGAAGACCAACGACACCGTGACGATCGACGCTGTCCCAGCGCCCATGCTCGAACTGGACACTCTCGCCTCAGTCTCCAACGGCCCGGGGATCAAGATCGGTCAGGTCGTGTACCCCGCCTACGGGCCGCTGGATAAGGCTCAGTGGCAGGTCGTCATCCTGGATCGCCACACCGGCGCGGTGCAACCCGGATTCAACTTCACGTACGGGACCTGCCCCGACGATGCGCAAGCCACGTGCCGCTGGAACAAGGACGGGCAGGCGAACCGCAGCCCGCAGCAGGACCTGGCCGGTCTCGACTCCACCGAGATGGTGGTCGCCGCACACCACCCCGCCTTCGCCGGGGGCTTCGGTCAAGCAGCGGACTACTTCGCGTCGATCGGGGTGCCGAAGGGTTTCAGTCCCAGTGGTCCGACATCGTTGATCGGACTGCCGGCTTGGGATCCCGGTGAGGCCTGGCGCGCGGTGAACAGTTCGCGTGGTCTCAAAGGGTCCTTGCAGTGGGACACCAACAAGAACTTCAGTTTCGTGTCGGGGGATCGCACCGGGTTCGACACCCGTTCCGGCGGCGGATGCGGGCCGGATACCTGCACGGTCACGATGGTCGTAGGCGGCGAACCGAAGACGTACTCGGTGCCCAAGTCTGCCGGCGGTTTCGCAGTGCAGGCGTACGACCGCACGACCATGACATTCATCGACGGCAAGGCGTTCAACCTCACCGGGGCGCCGGCCGCGGTCAGCGGTCAGGTGAGTGCGATGACCTCGTTCATCCGGCAGTTGCCGGCCAACGCGATGGTCATGGTGTCGTCGGTCGGCGGCCCCGACAGCCCGCGGATGGGGGTGCCTGGCCTTGCCTCGAAGTACACGCGCAGTTGCTGGTTGTCCGTGTTCTGCAGTGACAACCTGAACATCCTTGGACAGCGGGTTGTCGCTGACCTCACGGACACCATCGCCGACCTCGGTGGCACCCGCCACGCCTTCCTGCAGTCGACCCGGACCCCGGGGGACAACTACGCGTTGGTCGGATGGCGTGGGCTCGGGGAGACCGGCGGGTCGGAGGTTCACAGCAAGACCGGCCGCCTCACGGGGGCATTCGTGCGCGGGAACGACAACAGGTTCGGGACCGCGAACATCACCCGGGACGCCGCTGCGCAGGAACTGCTCACCACGGTGGTGGGCATGACACCGAAGCCCGCTGCCTGGCCGGGCGCCGGTGACTCGCAGTACCAGGCTGCGCTGGACGACATCGGGCGACGGATCGGCATCGGCGCCGATCCTCGGTCAGCGTTCTGGACCCGCAACGAGGCGTTGGACAACGGCAATCCGAGGTACTGGATCGACCGGGCGAAGGACGCCGCGGCACTCACCGGGCCGGCACCGGGGATCGACCTGGGCACGTGGCAGAAGGCTCAGGCCGAACTCGCCCAGGAACTCGTCTGGGTCGGGTCGGTGCGTCAGTACTTCGTGTGGCTCAAGCACCCCTACCAGGCCGGCAACCAACTCTCCGCATGGATCAAGGCGACAAACGTCGCGACGACACTGCGCACCTCCGACGACTATGCGAAGAGTCAGAAGGTGGATATCGACTGGTTGAGCATCTTCTCCACGCTGATCGAAGCGGTCGCGCCGTGGGCGGGGTTGGCGCGAGAAGCCGTCGAGAAGGCCGTCTACATAATCGCCGGACTCACAGCCGCCGCCCTTGAGTACGCGGCGATGGGGATGGCGAACAAGGAGAACGGCGAGCAGATCACGCAGAAGGACGAGCAGGAGGTCAAGGCGCTTGAGGTGCAGACCGAGGTGGTCGACCGAATGCAGCAGACATCGGACTCGTTCGACCGGATGGCCGACATCGTCGTCAGCGACTACCCGAAGCTGGCCGAACTCGGTGCACTGACGGCCTGCAATGTTGAGAACAGGCCGTGCCAACCCGGCTTCGAAACGATGTCCAACGACACGTTCGACCGGATGTCGGTGTCGGCCCAGCGCACCGCCGAGCAGACCGTATTCAAGAAGTTGCTGCCGATCGCCTGGCCCGTCAACACGATCCCCACCGGCGGCAAGCTCAGTGGGGACGGCTACCCCGAAGGCAACTGGGACGCCAAGCGGTACGAGTGCTATTCCGCGAGCCTGTTCGACGACCTTCCGGATCGGGCGAATGTCTTCACGCTGAACGCACCCAAGTACCGCCTGTCGGACTACGGCAGCTTCAACCCCTTCACGACCCCGCAGTTCCAGGTGTTCGTGATCGGGGAGATCAACTCACGCAACAACGTCGTGACTCCCAGCGACACCACCAAGGGTGACAAGCAGATCCTGGGCCGGATGTTCCAGCCGATGAGTTCCTCGTTCGACGTCTCGGACGGCGGCCTGGGGATCGACCCGGCCGAATACATGGCCGAGGTTCAGCGTGAGAAGCGCACTCAGGACTACGACCTGACCTGTGGCGGCTGGGACTACTCCGACAACCCGAAGCCGGCGCCGGTCAACTAGCGGCTCGTCTCACGGTCCCGACAAGGACAACGCTTGCCTCCCATCCCCGGGAGGTTATGAGATGACCAGGAGCATGTCACCTCGATCGGTGCCGGCTGTCTTCGCGGCAAGTCTGGTCGTGGTATTCGTCGCACCCACGGCGCGTGCCTCCGGCAGTCCGGGCGACGTGACCGAATACCCGGTACCAACGGCCGACAGCCAACCCACCGCTATCGCGGCGGGTCCCGATGGCTCCCTGTGGTTCACCGAGCAGGCGGGCAACCAGATCGGGCGGATTTCCACGGAGGGCGATGTCACGCAGTACTCGATCCCCACCGTCGCGAGTGAGCCGGCGGGGATCGCGGCCGGTCCGGACGGCAACATGTGGTTCACGCAGATCACAGGCAACCAGATCGGACGGATCACCCCCGGGGGAATGATTGTGCAATTCACCATTCCGACCGGTAACAGTGAACCGGTCGGGATCGCGGCGGGTCCCGACGGCAATCTCTGGTTCACGGAGTCGGCTGGGAACAAGATCGGACGCATCACCACCACCGGGCAAGTCGTGGAGTACGACATCCCGACCGCCGGGAGTGAACCGGTGGAGATCGCGGCGGGCCCTGACGGCAATCTCTGGTTCACGGAGTCGGCTGGGAACCAGATCGGACGCATCACCACAACCGGGCAAGTCACCGAGTTCCCTGTCCCGACGGCTGGTAGTTACCCCACCGGCATCAGCGCGGGTCCCGACGCGAACATGTGGTTCACCGAACAGGATGGCGACCAGATCGGACGGATCACGCTCGCCGGCGTCATCACCGAGTTCCCCATCCCCTCTGCGAACAGTGCGCCGTACGGGATCGCGACGGGTCCGGACCAGAACCTGTGGTTCACCGAAACCGGTACCGACCAGATCGGGCGGATCACCCCGTTCGGGGTCGTCACCGAATACCCGGTTCCCACGGCCAACAGTGGTGCCTATGGGATCGCCGCTGGTCCGGACTGGAACCTCTGGTTCGCCGAGTACAACAAGAACAAGATCGGCCGGATCACCTCCGGCGAGCGGGCGGTGGACTGGGCGCCGGCACTGTCCGGTTCGGGCCAGGTGGGGCAGGCGTTGGTCTGCGGCGCGTACCGGTGGGGCCTGACCACACCGGTGACGCTGGGCTGGCAGCGCAACGGAACCCCTTTCGCCGGGCCGGACGGCCTGACATACACCCCGACGCAGGCCGATGTGGGGACGGACATCACATGCAGCAGCCGTGGCACGCTCCCGGGGATGATCACCTCGCTGCTGGCGCCCAGCAACCCGATCACCGTCGTCCCCGAGTCCACGGGACCTGCTGGGCCTGCCGGGCCCGTCGGACCCACGGGACCGATCGGTCCTGCCGGCGCGGACGGAACCGCTGTCTTCGCCGCTGTCTGGGCGCCGGGCGCCAAGACCGCGAGGGCTGGGAAGACCCTGAGAGTGAAGTACGGGGTCACCAGCGCCGCCCGGCTGCGGGCCGAACTCAGCCGCGGCAAGAAGTCCCTCACCAAGAGGCTCAATGCCAACGCAGGCACGAACACGATGAGATGGAGGCTTCCGAAGGGGCTGGCGCACGGGAAGTACTCCCTGAAGCTGCTCTACCAGGGCAAGAGCAAGGCCCGCACCAAGGTGAGGGTCACCTCCTGACCCACTCCCGCCCATCGAGGTCCGTAGTGCCCGCGGTTGTGGACTGGCAGATGGCATTCACCTCCAAGTCCGGGCCGGATCATGAAGCGCGGGTCCGCTGTCGGCCCGGAGATGGAGGGAATCCACACCGTTATGCCCGATTGGTGAGGTTCATCCCTCCAAGTCAGGGCCGGGAGCACTGTACTCGGCCCGCAGATGGAGGCGGCATGCAGAGGCCCTTGGGCATAGGAGAACCGGGTGGGGGTTGCCAGGGCTGCAAGACTTGCTGGCATGGCACAACCTCCCGAGCCGCAGATCGACACCCTTCTGCGACGTTCGTTGCACCACGCGTTGGACTACCTCGACGGCATGCCCGAGCGGCACATCCCCGCGATCAAGGACACCGATGACCTCCGTGCGGCGTTTGGGGGTCCGCTGCCGCAGGGGCCGTCGGATCCAGTTGCCGTCCTCGACGAGCTCGTGACAGCAGCCGAACCTGGGTTGGCTGCGTTGGGGTCTCCCCGGTTCTTCGGCTTCGTCATCGGCGGGGCGTTCCCGGTGAGCATCGCCGCCGACTGGCTGACCAGCGCTTGGGACCAGAACGTCGGCTTGCGGGAGGTGACGCCCGCGCACAGCGCCGCGCGGGAGGCCGTCCAGGCCTGGGTCCTGGATCTGCTGGGCCTGCCCGCCACGGCCACGGTCGGCACGGTCACCGGCGGGATGATGGCCAACTTCACGGGGCTGACCGCAGGTCGTCACGCGGTGCTGGCAAGGTCCGGTTGGGACGTCGAAGAACGCGGGTTACAGGGCGCGCCGCCCGTCACGGTGCTCGTCGGCGAGGAGCGGCACAGCACAATCGATCTCGCCCTTCGCTACCTCGGGCTGGGCGCTCCGACCCTGGTTCCGGCCGATCATCAGGGCCGCATCCGAGTCGACGCCCTGGCCGATGCGCTGGCTGCTTCAGGGGGTCCGACGCTGGTCGCACTGCAGGCCGGCGAGATCCATTCGGGTGCCTTCGACGACTTCGCCGCCGCGATCCCGCTGGCCCACGAACACGGTGCCTGGGTCCATATCGACGGCGCCTTCGGTCTGTGGGCCGGCGCGGCGCCGGCCACCGCACATCTGGTCCGCGGCTACGAACTGGCCGATTCCTGGGCCACCGACGCTCACAAGACGCTGAACGTCCCTTACGACAGCGGCCTAGCCATAGTGGCCGATCAACTGGCACACCGTGCCGCTTTCGGGGTGCACGCACCGTACTTGATCCAGAGCGACGGTGCTCCGGATCCGTTCGAGTTGACGCCTGAGTTCTCCCAACGGGGCAGGGCGTTCGTGTTATGGGCGACCCTGCGCGCACTGGGTCGCTCAGGGGTGTCTGACCTCGTCGAGGGCTTGCACAACAGCGCCGTCCTGCTGGCAGACGGGGTCCGCGCCCTGGGAGGAGAAGTCCTCAACGATGTGGTCTTCACGCAGGTCTCGACGGCGTGGGGCAGTGATGAGGCCACAGCGGCGGTCGAGCAGGCGTTGGTCGCGGACGGCGAAACCTGGATGACCGGATCGACCTGGCAAGGCCGACGGGTTCTGCGGATCGCGGTGAGCAACTGGGCCACGGACGCCGAGCAGGTCCGACGGGCACTGGCGGCGCTGGACCGGGCTCGGTCGGGTCTGTGAAGCAGCAGGCCCGGCTAGCATCGAAGTGATGTCCGATCCGAACTGCGCCGCCGACGCCTGCGCCACCAACATGGGCCTGATCCACCTGCAGGCCGGCGACCTGGTGGGCGCCTACCGCTATTTCCTGCCGATGGCTGAACAGGGCGACGCCGCGGCGATCGACCATCTCGTGGACATCTGTCAGCGGGCAGGCGACGCCGCCCGTGCCGAACACTGGGCGAGCCGTCGGTAGGGCCCGCGCCCGATCTCTGGGCGTACTGACTCATCCATCGGGCGCGGCGGCGGGCCCATTGCCGGTTCTGGGCATAGAGTCGCGCTGCGGGGTTCACGATCTGGGAGGTTTGGAATGCGGAAGTCTGTCGTTGCAGCAGTGGCTGCGCTGTGCGTGCCGGCGATCGGGTTCGGCACCATGGGCGCGGCGCACGCGGCCGATCCGTCGAAGGTGCTCATCGAGGAGATGTCCGGGCTGTACCTGGGTCCGATGAGTTCAGCCGGCAAGGTGCCCAAGATCACGATCGAGGCCTCGGAGGTCTCGCGTGCATTCGTGTCCATGACCTCGGTGACGACAGTCCGGAAGGTCGCCAAGGACACCGACGGTCAGGCAGAAGAGAAGGGCACCGTCGTCAAGACCCAGGGCTACCGGTGCAAGGCGAAGTCCATCAAGGTCATCAACCCGGGCAGCGCCGGCATGTACGAGAAGGTCAAGTGGAAGTGCACCTTCACGGCCGCCGACACCCCGACCGAGATCACGCTGACCTACAAGCAGTCGTCGCTGTAAGAAGCGGGTGCAGCTGTCGGGCGGATGCTGACGCGTTCTGCAAAACGTCAGCGACCGACACACCGGCAGGACCCGCCGAAACCGGCGGGTCCTGCCGGTGACCCGGTGATGGTTTCGCATTCTGCGTCGCGATACGCCGCTCGCATGAATTCAGGGGCCCATTCGCGGGCGCCCGGGCCACAAGGGACGATTGTCGTGTGACTTCCGACCTCTCGTGCGACGTGCTGGTCGTCGGGGCGGGACCCGCGGGCTCCGGGGCGGCAGCCTGGGCCGCGCGAAGCGGTCTGGACGTGCTCCTCGCCGATGCCGCAACGTTCCCGCGTGACAAGCCCTGCGGAGACGGCCTGACGCCCCGCGCGATCGCAGAGTTGAGCCACCTCGGGCTCGACGAGTGGTTGCAGGGCCGAGCGGTGAACCGCGGCCTGCGCGCTTCGGGATTCGGTCGGACCCTGTACCTGCCGTGGCCCGGAGGTTCGCTGCCCGATCGGGGCGGCGCCGCTCCCCGGCTGGAGCTGGACGCCCGGATCCGGGACGTGGCACTGGCCGACGGAGTGAGGACGCTGGACGGCGCACGCGCGGTGGACGTCCGGCGTTCCGGCGGCCGGGTCGAGGCCGTGGTGTTCAAAGGCAGGGACGGAACCTTCGAGGTCTCGTGCCGGCGGCTCGTCGTCGCCGACGGCGCCAAGTCGCAACTCGGGCGCAGGCTCGGACGCGAATGGCACAGAACCACCGCGTACGGGGTAGCTGCCCGCGCATACATCAAGTCCGGCCGCGCCGACGATCAGTGGATCTCCTCCCACCTGGAACTGCGTGGAACGGAGAACCAGCTCCTTTCCGGATACGGCTGGATCTTCCCGCTCGGGGACGGCGAAGTGAACATCGGCGTCGGCACGCTGGCCACCGCCAGACGCCCGGCCGATGTGAACCTCCGCCACCTCATCTCGCACTACACCAACGGGCAGCGCTCGGACTGGCAATTGCAGGGGCAACTGCGTGATCCGTGGTCCGCTCTGCTGCCCATGGGTGGCGCGGTGTCGGGGGTGGCAGGTCCCAACTGGATGCTGGTCGGGGACGCTGCGGGGTGCGTGAACGCGCTCAACGGGGAGGGCATCGACTACGGGCTGGAGACCGGCCGGCTGGCTGCGGAGTTGCTGGCCCAGCGCAAGCCGGTGGACCTCGCCCGCCTCTGGCCGCTGACGCTTCAGCACCACTACGGGCCGGCGTTCTCCGCGGCCCGTCGACTGGCCGGCCTGCTGACGGTGCCGGGATTCATCCCCAAGGCCGGACCGGTTGGGATGCGCTCGGAGTCCCTGATGCGGATCGCGCTGCGGGTGATGGGCAACCTGGTCACACCCGCCGACACCGACGCGCTGGCACGGGTTTGGCGAGCGGCCGGGCGGCTGTCGGTGCGCCTCGACGACCGCCCCCCGTTCAGCTGATCGGGGGGCGACCGGTGCGGGACTACCGCACCACCCGCAACGAGACGCGGTTGGAGGCGTCACGCCGGACACCCTCGTTGCCCAGGTAGACGAACCAGATCTTCTGCTTGCCGAACTTCAGGCCCTTGCGCAATGTGAGCCGCTTCACCCCGTCGTGCTTCACACGCAGTGTCGACCTCTTCAGCACCTTTCCGCCGCGCTTCACCACGATCTGCCCGGTGGGCACTGCGTCGGCGACCACCTTGACGCGCAGGCCGACCTTGGTCCCCTTGCGGATCTTCTTCTTGGTCAGTCGGGCCTTCGCGTCCGCGCTGGCCTTGGTCGCCTTGGCGAAGGTGATCGGGGTGAAGGTATCCCAGTCGGAGATGGCATGTGAATGGGCTGCCCAGGTACTGATTCCGAGTTGGTCGGCCAAGCCGTCCCAGGTCTTGCCGTTGGAGTCCTGGTAGCGCCCGGTGATTGTGAGCTGGGTGGTGAACTCGCCGGCTGCGTCAGGTGCGACCGGCAGGTACTGAGCGGCGCCGAAGACCCCGGGGTCGCCGTATCGGCCCGAAGCATTCGGCCCGAAGACGACGTACATGCCGGACACCGGCCCACCGGACTTCGAAGGATCGAAGCCGGTGCCTTTCACGGTGACCGTGCGGATCTGGTTCACGCCCCAACCGGCGGTGTCGGACACAGTGACTTCGGGCGACCAGGTGGGTTCGGCCGACGACGTGAAGGCAACTGCCACTGCTGCCGGCCTCTTGGCGGCGTCGGAACTGCTGCCGCTGGCGCGGAACCAGTTGCGCAAACTCGCCGGCAGGGCATCGATCAACGGTTGTGCGAACTGCTTGCCGTCGACCGGCGCGGGTGTGTCAGGTGTGCCTACCCCGTCCCAGGGAGGTGTCACCTCCCACTGCCTGGCGTTCGGAACCGCAGGCAGGTCCACGAGTCTCACGTCGGGGACCGTGACGCTGGGAGCCGCCGCCGACTCGCGGTAGGTGAGGTCCGCACTCACCGAACCGGCCCCGCCGTCGCCGACGTAGACGACCGGGTCCGTGAAGGAGATCGCGTAGCCGCCCCGGTTGGTGTTGCCGATGGTGACACTGCCGGAGAAGGCGATCGCGGAGTGCCCGGTCGCCGGGTCGTAAGTGCCGCTGCCCTGGGTGAACTGCCACCCGGTGGCCGCCTTGGCCACGTTGCCGGACGTCTGTTGCGCTTCTGTCAGGCTGCCGCAGGCGGGCACACCGCCAAAGGCGCAATCACTGAGCCGCCACGTGAGCGACGCCTGCTCAACGGTGGCGGCGTGGGCAGGGGCGGACATGGTGCCGGTCACGATGGCGCCGACGGTGACGCCGACGAATACGGGGCTGTTCATAGTTCTCCAGTCAGTGCGGTCTCGTGCATGTGGACGATGTGGGTGCGGATGTCGGCTCGGCCTGTGAGTGGCTTCGGCCAGGGCAGTGCGACGGGCAGGTCGGATCCGTCGGGCAGTACCGCCCGCACTAGCAGCGCGGAATGGTCCAGACCTGTGACTCGAGCGGATTCCGCATCGGGATACTGCGTGCGTGCCAGAGTGAGAGTGTCATCGGCGTGATCGTCGTTCATGTGCCGGGACACGGCTTCGATGACTTCAGCGGTCAGCCAACTCACCGGAACCGGACCCGGATCGCGCGGTTGTAACTGGCGTCGGAGCCGTTGCGGTGATCACGTCGGACGACGATCGCGCACTTGACCCGTTTGCAGTCGACCGAACCGAACTTCGAGCGGACGGGCAGCCGGAACGACTTGTTCGGCTTCGCGATGTTGGAGGCCTTCGGACGGGGGCCATACGGATATCTACCGACCACCCACACGCCGGCATACTGGCCGCCGGTGTTCAGGCACTCGCTCGGGCGCGGTGTGCTGGACCTGCGCGGCTTCTTGCACAGTCGCACGTAGACGCCGACGTTCTTGGGGAGGCCACTGACCTTCACCTTGGCGGTTCCCGAAGCGGGCAGGCTCGAGCGGTTCTTGACCGTGACGGTCTCGGCATGGCTCGGGGAAGCCATCCCGATCAGCAGGATGGCCGCGACCAGTAGTTTCACTTGTTCTCCTTGAATGTGACGGGGGTGAATGTGTCTTGGGACCGATCAGCGCTACGGGTGTGGTCGGCGCGGGTGGCGATGCCGCACACCTGTCGCCTGCAATCGATGCTTCCGATGCGAGGACTCACAGTGATGGCGGTCGTGAAGGTTCCGTCCGGCCCGTACGGCTCGACCAGGTCCTTGCCGTACGGGGGAGGGTTCGAGGAGATCCAGGCGGACGCACCCGAGTCTCCCGTGTTGTCGACGCCGCCACCGCAGGGAGTCGGTGGGTATCCGGATTCCGGCTCGACGCAGTAGGCCACGTAGATGCCTTTGGAGGTGTCGAAGTCGCGTCCCTCGACCGTGACACGGGCACCCCCCACCAGATCATTGGCTGTGGATGTCACCACGGTGAGGGGCTGCCGCGCCGGGGTGGGCGGCGGCCCGGATGTACAGGCTGCCAGGCAGAGGGTCGCGGGCAGGGCGAGCATGGAACGCTTGAGCACGAAGGTAAGGTTAGCCTTACCTAAATAACTCTCGCAAAGGACCCCCATGCTCGCCACTGACTTCTCGACTCGCCTGCGCCAGCATTCGATGGCCAGCCATTCCGACGCCGAGGGATCCCGGCTCATGACTGCGCTGTTCGACGGTGCGGTCGACCGCGCGACCTACGCCAGCCTGGTATCGCAACTGCAACCGGTGTACGCGGCCCTGGACCGGGCGGCGGCCATCCACCGCATGACCCCCGGATTCGGGGACTTCTTCGATCCACGGCTGGCACGTGGCAAAGCCATCGCGGCTGACCTGGACAGCCTCGGCGGCGGACGGCCCGCCACACCCGCGACGGTCGAGTACGCCACCAGGATCACCGCCTGTGACGCAGACCCGTTGCTCGTGCTCGCCCACCACTACACCCGGTACCTCGGCGACCTGTCCGGTGGCAGGGCGATCGCCGCGAGACTCGCTCAGCACCTAGCGCTCAGCCCTGCGGATGGTCTCGCGCTGTACCAGTTCGACGTGGGTCCGACGCCGCCGTACAAGCACGCCTACCGGCAGCGCCTCGATGCCCTCGACTTGAGCGAGGACGACCAGCGGCGGTTCATCGCCGAAGTCCTGCGGGCCTACTCGTTGAACATTCGCATGTTCCAGAGCCTGGACCACCTGCTGTGAGGCGCGCCGTCTGGCTCGTCGCGATGACCGTGCTCCTGACGGCTTGTTCGAGTGCGTCGGCGAACCGGTCGGCGGAGCCGGGTGTGACCGTCGTCGGTGCGGATTCCCAGGAGGTCACGGTCTCGGACACCTCGCGCATCGTCTCCCTGAACGGCGGAATCACCGAGATCCTGTTCGCCCTCGGGAAGGGTGACGACGTGGTGGGCCGGGACGTCAGTTCGGACTTCCCGGGAACCCAAGACATCGCCACCGTCACCGACGGCCACGACGTGTCGGCCGAAGGTGTGCTCGCGCTGAACCCAACACTGGTCGTGGTGGACGCCCGGACCGGTCCGCCGGAGGCGCTCTCTGCGATCCGTAAGGCTGGCGTACCGGTCCTGGAGGTGCCGGAGGTCTGGGCACTCGACGAGATGGCGCCGCGGGTGGAACTACTGGCACAGGCTGTGGGCGAGCCCGAGGCGGCCGGCCCCTTGCTCGACCGCATGGGGACGACGCCCACCCGGGTGGCGGGGCGCCCTTCGGTGGCGTTCCTGTACCTGCGCGGGAACGCAGCGGTCTACTTGTTGGGAGGTGATGGCAGTGGGGCGGACTCGTTGCTGGAGGCGGTGGGCGCCGTGGACGCGGGGTCCGCTGCTGGACTGGGCCCATTCACTGCGCTGACCCCCGAGGGGCTGGCGGCCGCGCAGCCCGACGCACTGCTGGTCATGCAGAAGGGCCTTGAGTCAGTGGGAGGGACCGAAGGCCTGCTGGCGCTGCCGGGCGTGGCGCAGACCCCCGCTGGCGCGAATCGAGCGGTGATCGTCGTGCCCGACGGAGAGCTGCTGAACTTCGGACCCCGGACTCCGCAGACCCTGAGAACGATCGCCGTGCAACTGCGGTCCTTCCGCAATGCGGGGCAGTCGTGACCCTGACCACCACGCGTCCCACGACGACTGAGCCGAGCAGGCGCCGGGCGGTCCTGCCCCTGCTCGCATTGTCATTGATCGGATCATGTCTGCTGGCGATCAGTGTGGGCGCCTACACCGTTCCGGTGACCGACGTGGTCGGGGCCTTGTGGCGGGGGGCTAGTGCAGACCCGGGTTCGGTGGCCGATGCGGTCATCCTGGACATCCGTGCCCCGAGGGTGGCGTTGGGGGTGATCGTCGGTGCCTGCCTGGCGGTGGCGGGGGTGATCATGCAGGGGATCTTCGCGAATCCGCTGGCAGAACCCGGCTTGGTGGGGGTGTCCTCCGGAGCCGCAGTCGGTGCAGTCCTGGCGATCGTGGTGGGCGCCACCACCATGGTCTGGATGCTGCCGTTGTCGGCATTGGCCGGGGGGCTAGCGGTGACCGCAGGCGTCTATCTGCTGGCCCGCGTCGACGGCCGGGCAGAGGTGCTGACATTGATCCTCACCGGGGTCGCCGTCAATGCCTTCGCCGGTGCGGTGATCGGTCTGTTGATGTCGGTCTCCGACGATGCGCAGTTGCGGTCGATCACATTCTGGAACTTGGGAAGCCTGTCCGCTGCCACCTGGACCTCCGTTGCACTGGTGCTGCCGTTCGCGGCCGTCGGGCTGGTGACAGCACCGAGACTGGCCCGCTCGTTGGATCTGCTGGCTCTCGGCGAGCGGACGGCATCTCATCTCGGAGTAGACCTGGAGTCGGTGCGCCGACTGGCGATCGTGCTGACGGCGGTGCTCACTGCGGCAGCAGTTGCAGTCGCCGGGATCGTCGGTTTCGTGGGCCTGGTGGTACCGCACGCCATGCGCCTGCTGATCGGCCCGGGCCACCGCCTGCTCATTCCCGCGGCCGCGATGGCCGGTGCCACCCTGCTCACACTGGCCGACCTCCTTGCCCGCGTTGTGGTCGCACCTCGGGAGATTCCGCTGGGTGTTCTGACCGCACTGATCGGCAGTCCGGTCTTCTTCTGGCTGTTGCGCCGTGAGCATCGCCGGCGGGGGGCGTGGGCGTGATCGGCGTCGAGAACGTGTCCGTCGCTCGAAGCGGCCGACTGGTGCTCAGCGACGTGTCGTTCAGCGTCGGTGCCGGTGAGTGCCTGGTCGTGGTCGGCCCCAACGGCAGCGGCAAGTCCACGCTGTTGGCTGCGATGTGCGGTGACCTGGCCGCTGAGGGCTGCCTGCGGATCGCCGGTGCGCCGGTGGGCGGCAAGGAGCAATCGCGGTTGCGGGCCGCGATGACCCAGCAAACCGCGGTGGCCTTCGGGTTCACGGTGCGGGAGGTGATCGCCATGGGCCGTGCCCCGTGGGGGGATGGAGCCGATGAGTCCCAGATCCACGCCGCTGCTTCGGCCGCTGATGTCGTTCATCTGCTGGAGCGTCGGGTGCAGGGGCTGTCCGGTGGCGAGTTGGCGCGCGTCGCCTTCGCCAGAGTGCTCGCGCAGGACACCCGGGTGCTCCTGCTGGATGAGCCGACGGCCGCCCTTGATCTTCGGCACCAGGTGGACCTGCTTCGAACGGTCCGGCAACGGGTCGACGAGGGCCGGGCCGCCGTGATCGTGCTGCACGATCTGACGCTGGCCGCCGCCGTCGCGGACCGCTTGCTGTTGCTCGACGCAGGGGTGGTGGCGGCTCTGGGCAGGCCACATGAAGTGCTCACCTCCGAGGTGCTGGAGCCCGTGTATGGCACGAGTGTGGACGTGGTGCCGCACGGGGAGCGGCTGCTCGTGGCTTCGCGGTGGTGAGGCGGGTGTCCGGCAGCCGGGCGCGACGTGTGTTACGAAGTTGTGGGCTGGAACCCGGCCTTGTCACGGGCGCGGTAGCGCCCGATCAAACCCCGCACCTTCGTAACAAGGCGCGGGGACGCCCACCAACTTCGTCACAAAGGCGGTCGCATCAGTGCGGGAGGTCGCGAGCGTAAGTGATCAGCTTGAACCCGTTGATCACCCAGTCCCGCTCGGGGGTGCGCAGATAGCCCAGACCCTCGTAGAGCCTCACCGCCGCCTTCATCGAGGGTTCGGTGGACAGCACGATCCTGGCCAGTCCCCGGACTCGAGCGAGATCCTCGCAGGCACTCACCAGCGCCCCCTGGCCGTCCCCAGATGCCGGGCCGCGGGCACAACCGCGAGCATCCGGATCTCGAGTTCTCCGGGCGTCGCGATGTTGGCCAAGGGGGACGGCCACTGGGTTGCAGTCACAGTGGCCACGATCTCGCCGTTGTCGCGTGCCGCCAGGACCGTGGCCTCGCGGATGCGGGTCGCCACGTCCAACAACTCGGCCACGTATTCAGGAGAGCGCTGCGGGTCGGCCCATCCGCCACCGACGTAGACCTCGTCGACGACCCGCGACACTGCTTCGGCGTCGTCCATGGTCGCTTCCCTGATCTCCACGCCACCCATCATCCCGGCATGCTGTCAGGATGGGTGAATGCGCATCGGACTGGCACTGGGTGGCGGGGGTCTGACCGGGACCGCTTTTCACGCCGGGGTGCTGACCGCGCTCGCCGACCACTTCGACGCCCGCGAGGCCGACGTGATCGTCGGGACTTCCGCGGGATCAACGGCCGCCGCGTTGATGCGAAGCGGCTTCCCGCCCCGGGACTACGTGGCCCGGGTCGCCGGTCTGCCGATGTCGGCCGAAGGTGAGGCGATCCTCGGCTCCATGCCCCCGCTGTCCGACCCCGGGCCGCCGGCACGGCGCCGCAGGGCACCCGCGTCGGCCGACCTTGCGCGGGCGGTCGCCAGGAGACCTTGGCGATACCGGCCAGGGGTGGCGCTCTCAGCGCTCCTGCCGGCCGGGACCCGGCCCGTCGATCCCGGCGCCCGCCGGCTGCGGGCCCTGTTCGACGGCTGGCCCGAGAAGCCGACGTGGATCGTCGCGGTGGATCTGCGGACCGGTCGGCGAGTGGCGTTCGGCCGGGATGCGCACGCCGACGTGGGCGACGCGGTGGCAGCATCCTGCGCGGTCCCGGGCTACTTCGAGCCGGTGGCGATCGGTGGTCGGGACTACGTGGACGGCGGTGCCTACTCGATGCTCAGCCTGGACCTGCTGGCCGACCAGGACCTGGATGTGGTCATCGTCTCGGCGCCGCTGTCGACCAGTGATTGGTTGGCGGCCGACCCGGGCAACGCCCCCCGGGCCGCGATGCGCGCGCAGCTGGAGCGGGAGGCGCGCAAGGTGCGAGCCAGCGGGACCCGGATCGTGGCGGTGCAGCCGGATGCCGCTCTGCGCAGGATCATGGGAACCAACTCGATGGTCGTGGCCAAGCGGGCACCCGTCGCCCTGGCCACCCGCGAATACGCCACCAGGGTCTTCCGCCGCGAGTTGTAGGAAGACGTGGGACGCTCGTGGCATGAGCGTTCGACAACTCCGGTTCGTGGTCACCGTCGACGATCACGATGATGTGGTGCAGTTCTTCCGCGAGGCCCTGGGCATGCCCGTCGAGGCCGCGTACCAGGGTCCGGGCGATGCGCGGGTGACGATCCTGGACGCCGGGCGGGCGACCCTCGAGGTGATCAACCGTGAACAGGCCGAATACATCGACGAGGTGGAGGTGGGGCGACGAGTGGCCGGCCAGGTGCGGCTCGCGCTGGAGGTCGAGGACGTCCGCGCGAACACGGCTCGGGCCACCCGCCGCGGTGCCGCGCAGACCGCGCCGCCGACGACCACCGCGTGGCATTCTCGCAACGCGCGGCTCGAGGCGCCCGGCGGGATCCATCTCACGTTGTTTCAAGAGCTGGGCGAGGGGGACTCAGTCCTCGAGTAGCGCGAACGCGCTCTCCTCCTCCATGGCGTTGTGAAGGCGCAGCACCCCGTACAGCCCATAGAGGGTGCGCCGCACATCAGTGACGGTCTCGCTGTCGGTCTGCTGTTCGTCCAGCAGTCGGTGCAGGGCGGCGACGTGGTGCTCAATCTCGGCATGACTGCGGCTCAGGGCGCCGACCGAGTCCTGGTTCCCGGTGATCCGCGCCAGAGCCGGGACGAGTTCGAGCTCCTCCTGACGTTCGTGCGGCAGCAGTACGGAATCCAGATCGGTCAGCAGTTGCCTCGGCGCCTGCAGGGAGGAGTCGTCATCCAGGCTGTCGGCGACATCTCGGACCCTTTCCACCAGGCCCAGCGTTTCGCGATGGTCGTGAGCCAGCCGGGACAGCACTTCCGCGTCATCCTGCGGAATGCTGAAGGTACCGCGCGGCTTCATCAGCCCTACCTGCAACGCCCATACGATGGCGATCACATCGATGACCTCCTGCAGCACGGCACCGGCCGCCGGTGGCAGGAAGCCGAGCGCAGCAGCCACCATGGCGGCAAGACACAGACCCATTCCGATCCACGCGGACTGGATCGCTGTGCGCTGTGCGCCGCGCGCGATCCGTACCGCCTCCCCGAGCCGATCGACCCGGTCCACGGTAAGGACGACATCTGCGGCCTCGGAGGAGGCCGTGGCACCACGTGCCGCGAGCGCCACGCCCACGGACGCAGCGGCCAGCGCGGGGGCGTCGTTGATCCCGTCGCCGACCATGATGGACTGCCCACGGGCGCTTTCCTCGCGCACGACGGACACCTTGTCCTGCGGGGTCTGATCGGCCCACACCGCATCCACGCCGACAATGCGGCCGATGGATTCGGCGAGATCGGACCTGTCACCACTGACCAGCACCACACGGGTCATCCCGTCCGCGCGCAACCTGCGCACCATGGCCGGTGCGTCCGGGCGGATCCGGTCGGCGAACAGCAGCGCCCCCACGGCTTCGTCGTCGATGCTGACGCACGCGATCAGCGCTCCCTCGAGGTCGGCGCGCCGGCGGGCCCGGTGCGCCCACATGGGTTCGTGATCGGCCAGGATCCACCCGGGGCGTCCGATTCGCACGCGCCGCCCGGCCACGGTTGCCTGGATGCCCTGACCGTGGATCTCCTCGATCGCCTCCGGCATGACCAGATCGATGTCGCGGCTGCGGGCGGCGTTGACCACGGCAGTGGCCAGGACGTGCGGTGACATCTGCTCCAGACTCGCGGCCATCCGCAGGACGTCCGTCTCATCGGCATCCGGCGCCAGCGCCGTGTGGACCAACTCCGGGCGTCCGGCGGTCAACGTGCCGGTCTTGTCGAAGAGCATCACGCGGCCACCGGCCAACTGCTCCAGACAGGCGCCGCCCTTGACCACGACACCCTGTTTCGCGCACTGCGACACCCCGCCGATGATCGCGATCGGCACCGCCAGCAGCAGTGGGCACGGCGTCGCCACGACCAGCACTGCCACCGCGCCGACGGGACTGCCGTTGTACCACCACGCGAGTCCGGCGATTGCCAGCGACAGTGGCACGAACCAGAAGGCCAGCCGGTCGGCCATCCGCACGAAGGGGGCAGCAGACGCCTGTGCCTCGGAGACCAGCCGAAGCACGCCCGCGTAGGTGCTCTGCCCCGCGGAGGCGGTGGCCAGCATCCGGGTCGGGTGCCCGGAGTTCACCACCCCGCTGCGGATCACGTCCCCTGCCAGGTGGTGGACCGGCAGCGCCTCGCCGGTGAGCACGGACTCGTCGAACGTGCCGGGCTCGGACAGCCGCCCGTCGACGGGTACCAGGTCCCCGGTCGCCAGCAGCAGCGAATCACCTGCCGCGACGTCATCGACCGGCACCTCGACGACCTCGTCGCCGCTGACCCGGCGCGCGGTCCGCGGCGCCCGTTCGGACAGCAGCCGCAGCTCGCGCTCGGCGCGTGCCTGGGCGCGCTCTTCCAGGTACTGCCCGGTCCCCACCATCACGGTCACGATCGCTGCGGCGAGGTATTCGCCGATCGCCAGGGCACCTACGATGGCCAGCAGCGCCAGGATGTCGACTCCGCCGCGGCCGGCGCGTAGCCCTCTCCACACGGATGCGAGCGCTGCGAGCGCCCCGATCCCTCCGGCAGTAGCCCAAGCGGGGTCCCGGACGGCCGGAACCACGAGACCGAGCAGGAGCAGTGCCGCTGACACTCCCAGCAGAATCGCTCCCCATCGGCGCACGGCGATCACCCCATCCGGTACCCCCAGGGTAGACCCCGGCTAGGCCGTGAGGGCGTGTTCCACCGCAGTGCGCGGCAGGTAGCGCCCACCCATCGCCCCACCAAGTCCGCGCAGTGCGGTGTTCCAGGTACGGCGCTTTGGGGAGGCCCGCAGCAGCGGGGGAAGCATCTGGGCGGTGGCTCGGGCATCACCGAGGGCGGTGTGGGCGCCGTCGATGCGGACTCCCGCCCACGCACACACGGTCGCCAGTCTGTGATCGCGGGTGGGCACTCTCGCCTGTGCCAGCGGCAGGGTGTCCAGCGCCGGCAACTCAGGCACCCGCAGTCCGGCGCGTTCGAACTCCGCGCTCAAGAAAGCGTCCTCGAATTGCGCGTTGTGTGCCACGATCACCACGCCCTCCAGCCACGCCAGCAACGATCCGGCTATCTCGGCGAACCGGGGTGCTCCGCTGACCATGGCGTCGGTGATCCGGTGCACCGATTCCGGACCGGTCGATCGGCCCGGATCGACCAGGGTCTCGTAGGTCCCCAGTTCCCGGCCGGCGGCGTCGACGCGGACGATCGCGATCTCGACGATCCGGTCCTGGCCACGGGCGTTGAATCCAGTGGTCTCCAGGTCGATGACGGCGTATCCGGCATCTTCATGCGTGTGCCTTCCGTTCGGCACCGGGTAAGTGAACATCCCCCACTCCAATCTGTTGCCCAGACCGTAGGCGGGGGGTACGACATCGGCGGCCGGGATCATCCCCAGCGATGGTGCCAGAGCGATGGCAGGCAGTCGCCCGCGCGGGTCGGCCATCTCGCCATGCCGGTGGCCCCTGTGGCAGGCTCGTCGCAGATGAGTACTGCCTTGCCGCCCACCAGGGCCATGCTGACCGGCGCGAAGATAGCCGGCGTCCTGATCGTCCCTCTGGTTGCTGCCGTCCTGTTGGCCGGTGGCGGTGCCATTCTGGCGGCGACGATGGGGCTGCTCACTGTGACGGCCGTTGTATTCTGCGACCTCCGCCAGAGTGCGTTGTTGTTAGCCGGTGTGGCATTGACTGGTCTCCTGGCGACTGCCTCCTACGGACACCCGGTAGCGGTCGTCAGTGTCGTGGTGGCGACGTGCCTACTGGCCGGGCTGATGAGCCGGTTCTCCGCCGGGGTCTACGGGGTCGCTCCGATCGTGGCCTCGGTGCTCGCCCTTTCCCCGCCGCAACAGTCACCCTGGGCGGTCGCCGCGGTGATCGCGGCAGTGGGCATATACGTGGTCGTGGTGGTGACCCTGCTCAAGGTGCATCTCGACCCGCAACCTGTTCCATGGGAAGTCGCGGTCCGGCACGCGGTGGTGATGGCGGTGGCGTGCGGGGGCGCGGCCGCCGTCGCAGTTCATTACCTGTGGCCCAAGTCGTACTGGCTCGTGATGACCCTAGCGATCGTGCTGCGGCCCTATGCGACCGAATCGTTGGTCAAGAACCGGCGACGGGTCGTCGGCACGCTTGTCGGCGCGGTCGTGGCTGCTGCCCTGTCACCGCTGCCCAGGCCCCTGCAGGTGGTTTTCGCGGCCTTGTGTCTGACTCTTGTACTGGCCTACGCGATGGAGCAGAACTACGTGCTGCAGGTGACATTCAGTACGCCTCTGGTGGTCTTTCTCGTCAGTTCCGGCGCAGTCGACGACACCCTTTCGATGGACGGCCTGCGCGTGCTGTACACCGTCGGAGCCGCGGTCATCGGCGGCGTGGTCTCCTTGGCACTGGCCCGTGACGCGACCCCTGCCTCGTCCGGCCCGAGCAGCAACGGCTGACACGATGTCCCTGTGCTGATCCTGCTGCCGCCTTCGGAGTCGAAACGGCCACCACGGCGGGGCAAGTCGCTGGATCTGTCGACGCTGAGCCACCCGGAGCTGACCCCGCTGCGTGAGCAGGTGTTGAGCGCCTTGGAGGTCCTGTGCCGGGACACTCCTGCCGACGCCATCGAGGCGCTGGACCTCGGTCCCACCCAGTTCGACCTCGTGGCGCAGAATGCGGGCCTGTCCGGCGCTGCGACTGCGCCGGCGAGTTCGATCTACACCGGCGTGCTGTATGCGGCGCTGGATTTCGCGAGCCTTCGGGGGCTGGAGTTGCGGCGGGCGAATCGTCGGATCGGGATTGTGTCGGCGCTCTTCGGGTTGCTGAGTCCGCCTGATCGGATCTGCGCCTATCGCCTTTCAGGCGCCGCGCGGCTTCCCGGCATCGGTCCGCTGCCGGGCTTCTGGCGGTCCGCCGTATCCGCAACGGTGGCACGCCACCCGGGGCTGGTGGTCGACATGTTGTCCTCGCCGTACTCGTCGATGGTCGGGCTGCCACCCGACTCAGTGACGGTGAAGGTGTGGCAGGACGGCCCCTCCGGACAGCGGACCGCGGTCAGTCACTTCAACAAGGCGACCAAGGGCGAGGTCGCCAGGGTCTGGGCCACGATGCCTACAAACCCCGGCAAACCTGATGATCTGGTCGACGTCCTGCGGGAGGTCGGTTGGCGCGCCGAACTCGCGGGGGCACGCCTCGACGTGTGGCGACGGGACTGAGGACCGGGGCGGTCTGAAGCGGCCCTTGTGACGAAGTTGCGGGGGTCCGGATCCGGATTGTCACGAAGTTGAGCGGTCGCGGATGCGCGCGGTGCGCACCTTCTAACACGGCGGGAGGATGCCCCAGCAACTTCGTCACGAACGTGGTCCGCCGGTGGATTCCGCCGGCCGGGAGGATTGCCAATCCGACGAACCCGGCTGGTTGCGTGCCTACGCCTGCGGCTCTGCAGCTGCAACGAGATCCTCTGCGTCGAACCGCCGGAGCAACGTGAGCAGGGACGAACGCAGGTGTTCGGCCTCGGGCAAGTCCCTGAGTGCCTGCTCGGCGTGGTCCTTGCCGGCTGCGCGGCGCAAAACTGCGGCACCCGCCGCGCTGACCGTGATCATGAACCGCCGCCTGTCGGCCGGGTCCTTCTCCCGGGTGACCAACCCCATCCGCTCGAGCCGGTCCACGGTCTGGCTGACCGTCTGCTCTTCGACACGTGTTGCCTGGGCAAGCGCCCGCTGCGACAACGGCTGCCCCTGCACTAGCGACAGGACTGAGAGACTCGCGTGGCTGAGGTGATAGGGGCGCAGTTCGCGGGCGATGTCACGCTCGACCAGTCGGCCCGCGGTGATGAGCAGCCGGCTGAGCGGCCACTGCTCGATCGGGGGGGCTGCGGGCACCGACCCACACTAGCGCCGAATTTCTCAGGTTGCTGACTATCAGGACAAGAAGTAATTTTGGCTTCGTGACTTGGTCCATCTCGACGGTAGAGCCGAAGCCGCACTCGTGCATCCGGAGGTTCCTGTGAGTCTGGCACTGATCGAGATGCGCCGGTCCAAGTTGCGCTTCGGACTGCTCGCCGGAGCCGTATCCCTGCTCGTGTTCCTGGTGCTCCTGCTGACAACGCTGTCCAGCGCATTGGTGAACTCGATCACCGGAGCGATCAAGAGCGTCGATGCCGACCTGCTGGTCTACGCAGCGTCGGCCCGCGACAACGTGCAGGCCTCCCGGCTCGAGCCCGGGATGGTCGCGCGGGTGGCCCGGGTCGACGGTGTCAGCGCCGCAGGGCCGATCTCGGTGCTCACCACATCGGCGGCCCTGAAGGACGGGTCCGAGGACCTGCAGGTGTTCGGCTTCGAGCCCGGGCGACCAGGTGCCCCGACCGGACTGGTTGAGGGGCGACTGCCTGGCAACGCAGACGAGGTGGCCATGGACGGCGGGGGATACGCGCTCGGGGACACCCTCGAACTCACCGCCGCCGGTGAGCGGGCCACCGTGGTGGGCCTGCTGCGGGGCTCGCAGTTCAGCGCCTCGCCCACCGCATACGTCACCGAGGCCCTCTACGGCCGGATCGTGCGGGCAGCCAACCCGAACGTCCCGTTCGTGCCTGTCAATGCGGTGGCCGTGACCACCGAGAGCGGACCCGAAGCAGTCGTCGGTAACCTCGACCGGGCCCTGCCCGGGACGAAGGCCTACACCCGCGATGAGGCCGTTGCACTGATCCCGGGCGTCGCGTCCATCTCGCAGACGTTCAGCATCCTCGTGGGGCTGACGTTCATCATTGGGATCGTCGTGATCGGCTTCTTCTTCCTCATCCTGACTGTCCAGAAGATGAAGTCCTTCACCTTGTTGCGGGCCATCGGTGCTGGCAGCGGCAGGCTGTCGGCTGTCGTGGCGATGCAGATCACAGTGGTGGTTCTGCTCGCTTCGGCCATCGCTGTCGCGCTGACGCTGCTCGCAGTGCGCGCGCTGAACTCCGGGATCCCCGTGTCACTGTCACCGGCGTTGGTGCTCGCGACGGTGGCAGCCGTGCTCGTCTTCTCGCTGGGCGCCGGACTGCTCAGCATCCGCCGGATATCGAGGATCGATCCCTTCACCGCGGCCGGTGCGCGATGATGCTGGCCCTCAACGAGATCCGGCGGGGGCGCGGCCGGTTCGCCTCCATCATCGCGGCGTTGTCCCTGATTGTGTTCCTGGTGCTGACTCTCGGCGCGCTCTCCGACGGTCTGTTCTTCGGGGCGACCGGAGCGATCCGTTCCACCAACGCGACGGCCTACGCCTTCAGCCCGGACGCGAAAGGCTCCCTCATCCGCTCTAGCATGACTCCCGCGCAAGTGCAGGAGGTCCGGCGGGCCCCCGGCGTTGCCAGGGCCAGCGGGGTCGGAGTCCTCTTGACCGCGGGATCGACGCCGTCGGGCGAGTACGACGTGGCGGTCTTCGGCGTCGATCCCGCAGGCGTGGGCGTGCCGACAGCCCTCGTGGATGGACGGCTCCCGGGCGTGGGCGAGAACGGCGTGGCCGCGGTCGACCAGCAGTTGATCGACGACGGAGTCGTTCTCGGCGATTCGATCAGCGTCGGTGGCCAGATGGCCGAGGTCGTCGGTGTGGTCGGTGACTCCCGGTACCAACTGCAGCCGACGGTATGGACGTCCATCGAGACGTGGCGCCTGATGCGCAACGAGGTCCGCCCCGAGTTCACCGGCGTCGTCGACGACGTGAACGCCGTCGCGATCGAAGCCGTGCCGGGGGTGACCGCCGAGCAGATTCAGTCCGAGACCGGTGACCTCACGGTCCTGAGCGCGGAGGCGACGGGTCTGGCCATCCCGGGCGTAGAGCAGCAGAAGTCGACCTTGAACTCGATCATCTACACCGCGTTGGCCGTCGCAGCCCTGGTGGTGGCGCTTTTCTTCGCGCTGATCGTGCTGGAGAAGCGGGAGTTGTTCGCTGCGATGAAGGCGCTGGGCACGCCCACGAGCAGACTGGGCCTGGGTGTCGTCGTCCAGGCGGTGATCGCCTCGGCCATCGGTGTTCTGATCGGCGCCATGGCCTCCCGCGGACTGGGCGCCCTCGCGCCGCCCGAGGTACCCACGCTGTTCCGGCCCCAGACTCTGGCCACCACTGCCGTCTTCACCCTCGTGGCCGGCGTGGTGGGAGCGGTGTTCTCCCTGCGCCGGATCGCCCAGATCGACCCCGCAACCGCCATCGGAGGATCGCTGTGAACGACGACTTCGTGCCTGCCCATCCGGACACGCCCGGGCTCGACCCGATCGCGGACGCCGGATCGCACACCGGGGCCATTCTGCGGGTGGAGAAGCTGACCAAGACCTATCGCTCAGGCGACACGGAAGTGCACGCAGTGGCAGACGCGACCATGGCGGTTGACCAGGGCGAGTTCGTCGCTCTGCTCGGACCCTCCGGATCGGGCAAGACCACCCTGATCTCGATGATCGGCGGGTTGTTGTCACCGACCGCCGGGTCGATCACGCTGGCAGGCACCGATGTGGCCTCCCTGTCCAAGCGCGAGCTCACCCGGTTCCGCGCGCAGCGGGTCGGGTTCGTGTTCCAATCCGCCAACCTCGTACCGTTCTTGACCGCGCGCGAGAACCTTCTCTACGTGTCGACGCTGCAGAAACGGATCGGGCGCAAGGAGGCGCACCGGCGCGCTGATCAACTGCTCGAAGAGCTGGAACTGAGCCGGCGGGCGAAGAACGTGCCTGAGCAGTTGTCCGGCGGCGAGCGCCAGCGCGTGGCGATCGGGCGGGCGTTGATGAACGACCCCGATCTGATCCTCGTGGACGAGCCCACCGCCGCACTGGACACGAAACTTGGCCGGCAAGTCGTCGAACTTCTGGCGCGCGAGATCAGGCAGCGGGGCAAGACCGGGATCATGGTGACCCACGACCTGCGGATGGTCCAGTACACCGACCGGGTCTTCGAGATCCTCGACGGCCGCCTGACCCACGTCGAGGAGCCCAGCGCGCTGTCGCACTGATGCAGCCGGCATTCGGTGGGGCAAGCGGATGGATGCGGCTTGTGAGGCGCCCGCCGGGACCCCGGTGCGCAACCGCGAGCGACGAAGGTGCTGGGCCTGGACCCGGTTTGTGACGAAGGTGCTGGGCGTGGACCCCGTTTGTGACGAAGGTGCTGGGTCCTGTCGGCGTGGCGCGCGCACCTTCGTGACAGAGCGCCTGCGGGTGCCCGCACCTTCGTCACAAAGGCCCGGGCCCGGGCCCGGTCGCAGGCGCGCTGGGCCCACGGATCGGCCGTGCTCGACCAGCATCCGCCGTCCGTCGACAGGGGGTCGGGCCGACTGGGAGGAGGCTCCGGTTCAGTCAGCGCGCACCCGTACCCGCTCCCCGTCCCGGGCGACAACTGCCAGCCATCCCAGCTCGGTGCCTATCCGACGGGCGAGCTCGGCAGATGCGGCCGGCTCACCGTGCACGACATAGACCACCTTCGGCGGTTGCGGGGCGGACCCCAGCCACCCGAGCAGTTCGTCGGCGTCGGCATGCACGCTGAAACCCTCGATGTCGACGACCTGTGCCCTCACCGGCACGTATTCGCCGTGGATCTTGACCTGGGCGGCACCGTCGACGAGGTCACGGCCGCGAGTGCCCACGGCCTGGAACCCGACGATCACCACGGCGTGGCGGGGGTCGGGCAGCATCTGCTTCAGGTGATGCAGGACACGTCCGCCACTTGCCATGCCGGACGCCGAGATGATGATGGACGGCACGGCCGGATCGTTGAGCGCCTCGGACTGCGCCGCTGTGTGCGCGGCATGCAGGTTGGGGGCATCGAGAAGGTCCGCCGGAAGGTCGGGTCGCAGGTCGGCGTGACCGCCGAGCAGCGCGGCGCGGTACACCTCCAGCGCCCGCAGCGCCATCGGGCTGTCGACGTGGATCGGGACCGGCGGGATGCGCCCGGCCCGCTGCAGATCGCCCAGCGCGAGCAGGAGCAACTCGGTGCGGTCGACGGCGAACGCCGGGATCACCACCGAACCCCCGCGTTCAACGGTGCTCGTGATCGCATCGGCGAGTTCACTGGTCGGATCGGGTGGGTGGATCCGATCACCGTAGGTCGACTCCACGACGATCGCGGTCGCAGCCGGCGGCGGCGCCGGGGGACCGAGCAAGGGGTGGTTCGCGCGACCGAGGTCTCCGCTGAACGCGAGGGTGGTATCCCCCACGCGAACCACGGGCGACGCCGAGCCCAGGATGTGCCCTGCCGCTGACAGCCGGATGTCGATTTCGCCGGTGGCCGCGACCGGTCGGTCGAAGTCCACCACCCGGAACAACGGCAATGTGCGCTCGACGTCGTCGGAGTCGTAGAGGGGCTTCGGGTTGCGGTGCTTCGAGAACCCGCGGGCGGCGGCGTATCGGGCGTCCTCCTCCTGCAGTTTGGCGCTGTCGCGCAGCACGATCTCAGTCAGCGCGGCAGTGTCGGCGGTCAGCAGGATGGGACCGTTGAACCCTTGCCGCACGAGGGCGGGCAGGTATCCGCAGTGATCGAGATGGGCGTGGCTGACGACGGCGGCGTCGAGTGCCGGCGCCGGGAAGCCCAGTGGGTCCCAGTTCCGCCGGCGAAGGGGCTTGAGGCCCTGGAACAGGCCGGCGTCCACCAGGATCTGTGAATCCTCGGTGCGGACGAGGAACTTGCTACCCGTCACGGTGCCGGCGGCGCCCAGGAATGTCAGGGAAACGTCCACCCGCCCATTGTCCATCGCGTCGGCTAGCGGTCCCGCGACCCCCGGATTCGCTGCGCCAACGCGTCCGGCACGACCGAATCGGGATCCTGCAGTTCCGACATCGCCTCTCGCACACTGACCAGGGACGCGTACAGGGGCGGACAGGTCGGGCATCGGGCCAGATGGCGTTCGACCGCGGTGGCGGTCGTCGGTGGGAGCTCGGAGTCGAGGTAGGCGCTGACATGGCGCCGGGCGTCCCAGCAGCGCAGTGGGACATTGGCTGTGGCGACCTTCCGCTCGTGCCCCCGCGCCATGGCGGATACAAGCATCATCCGGCCGCGGCGAAGGCGTTGTTTCGTGGCGGGCAGGCTCAGGTCCATCACGTCGGCGATCTGACTCGACGTCCAACCTTGCGCATCGTGGAGCACGACGACGCTGCGGTAGGCCACCGGGATGCGTACGAGAGCGTCTCTGACCTCGTCCGCGGTTTCGGCCCGGGTGACCACCACCGCCGCATCCACGGTGTAGTCGTCCTCGCGCCACCGCTTCTCGACCTCGAGCGCCAGGTCCTCGCTCGGCTCCTCACGCCGCCGACGGTAGAAGTCGATCGTGGTGTTGTGGGCGATTCGGAACAACCATGGGCGCAGGCTCGCGACCGACTTGAGGCTCTCGGCCTTTTCCAGGGCCCGGGTCACGGTCTCCTGGACGAGGTCCTCCGCGGTTGCGTCGTCCCGGCTGATGGACCGGACATAGCGGTAGAGGGCATCGGTCTGCTCGGGGAGAAGCCCCGCGAGTTCCTTGGCGTCCACCGGTGGTCAGACTACCTCCGGTGGACGCCAAGGTCTCCCAACTGCCGCACTGGCACTCAGTGGCTCTGACTCGCCTTGTTGGTCGAGATCCCGAGCACCCGGTACAGCGGGCAGAACCCGACGGCTGCCGTGACCAGCAGCACGACCCCGATCACTGCCAGGACGATCCCGCCGAGGCTGCCGAGTCCCACCGCGAAGGCGGCGATCAGGGCGACGACGCCCGCGACGAGGCGGATGATGCGGTCGACCGACGATTCGTTGGTGGTCATGGTGTTTCCTCCTGTGTCTCTCACCTGTTAGGACGCAGGAGGTCGCGCAAGGGATACAAATCATCGCCGATTAGCACGCGATGCTAACGAACCTGCCGAATATTGCGCCTGAGCGAGGTTCTGACGTCACATCCTATTGGGGAGAATGGAGTCATGGAGGTTCACATGGACGCTCGAGAAAGACGGGCACTGGCCCGGCATGCCGGCGATGTCGTCGAGGAGGTGACGACCACGGTCGAGGACACCAGCCAGGTGGTGCGCAATCGGGTGCGCCGGGGACTGGGCCCATTCGGCGGGTCCATGGACCTGATCGACGCGCACCAGGCAGGCGTGTACACGACCGTCCGCGCCACTGCCCGGGTTTCGTCGCGGGCCGCGGGGTGCGCGCTCCAGCGATCGACTCCCGCCGGTGCGCAGTCGGTGCGAACCAATCCGGCCTGGGCCCCTTTCGTGGCAGGACTCGGGGCCGCCTTCGGTGACCGGCTGGATCCCGCGCTGACCAACGAGATGGCGCTGTGGCGAGATGGTCGGCCCATCAGTGCGCACGACCTGCCCGCGTCGCCTGCTTTGATCGTGTTCGTGCACGGTCTGGGGGCGACCGAACTGATGTGGGATCCGGCGTACCTCGAGGTCGGCCCGCACGCCATGGTCCGCTACAACACCGGCCGCCCGATCGCGGAGAACGGCCGCGCGCTCGCGGGCCTGCTCGCGCAGACCGTGGACTCGGCGCAGGTGAAGCGGTTGATCCTGGTGGGACACTCGATGGGCGGGCTGGTGGCCCGCAGCGCGATCGCCCAAGCGCCGGACGCACAGTGGGTCCGGGCTCTCAGTGACCTGATCACGCTCGGCAGCCCTCACACGGGCGCTCCGCTGGAACGGGTCGCGGCGCGTCTGCTGGCCTTCGGGCAGCGCTCGCGGTCGGCCGCCCCCATCGTGCGCTTGGGTCAGCGGCGAAGTCAGGGGATCAAGGATCTGCGGTTCGCAGCGATGAGTGACGGCGACTGGAGCGGCGAGGTGGACGCCGAGCTCATCGACAACACGGCCGTCATCGACCTCCCGGCGCACGTGAGCCACCACGCGGTGGTCGCGTTCCTGGCGCCGGTGGTCGGCGACGGTATCGTCCCCGCCAGCAGCGCGGCGCACCCCGGCGCGCAGGTCACCGTCGTGCCCGGCGACCATCTTTCGCTGCTCAAGGACCCGCAAGTGCGGGACTTGCTCGCGCAGGTGGCACGGGGCTGAGTCCCGGCGGGATGTAATGGCCGCATGGACCGTTACGACGTGGCCGTTGTCGGATCGGGGTTCGGCGGCAGTGTCGCCGCCCTGCGTGCTGCCGAGGCGGGCAAGTCGGTGGTCATCTGCGAGCAGGGCCGGCGCTTGACCCCCGCCGATCTGCAGGCCGGAGCCGAGAGCGCGAGAGCGCTGATATGGGAGCCGAGCCTCGGTCTGAAGGGCTACTTCCGGCAGACCCTGCTTCGCCACCTCACCATCGTGGGTGGCATCGGTGTGGGAGGTGGGTCGATCGTCTACGCCGCGGTGCTGCTGAAGCCCAAGTCGTTCGATGCGCCGGGCTGGGCGTGCGCCGGGGTGGACTGGAGCGCCGAACTGGAACCGCACTACGAGCGGGCCGCCGGCATGCTCGGGCGCGAACGCAACCCGCAACGGGGTCTGCAGGACGAATGGCTGCAGGCGGCGGCCGATCGATTGGGAGTGGGCCACACGTACGGGCCGACGTTCCAGGGGATCAGGTTCGCCGACTGCATCGCGTGCGGGCAGTGCATCACCGGTTGTCCGCATGGTGCCAAGCAGTCCACCGACCTCACCTATCTCGCCCGGGCCGAGGCGCTCGGTGCCCGGATCACGCCGCTGTCCAAGGCACATGTCCTGGTGCCACTCAACCCCGGCTGGCGGGTGGTCGTCCGCAATCCGCTGACCGGCGAGGTGTCCAGCGTCGAGGCCGATGAGGTGGTGCTTGCGGCCGGGGTGCTGGGAACCGTCGAGTTGCTGTCCGCCTGCCGCGACCGCTGGAAGACGCTGCCCGACCTGTCCCCCATGCTCGGCCGGCAGGTGCGCACCAACTCCGAGGCGTTCTCGGCGATCCTGCACGCCCCTGGAACCGACGTCACAAAGGGTGCCACCATCTCCAGCGACTTCTATCCGGACCCGACCACCCATGTCACCAACAACCGCTTCCCGAAGTCGTACTCGTTCATGCGGTGGTATCTGAGTCCGCTGGTGACCGGTGACCGGCGGCGGGAGACGTTGCTGGCGATGCTGCGCCACCCCGGGGTCGCGACGGCCAACATGCGGGCGCGGGACTGGCACAAGCGGGTCACGATCCTGACGGTGATGCAACACGCGGACAACGCGATGGCGCTGTCCTACCGGCGCGGGCCCTTCGGCTGGGGTCTGCGGTCGGAGATCCCGGCGGGCGTGGAACCCGTCCCAGTGTTCCTGCCGCAGGCCGACGCGGCCGGACGAGCAGTCGCCGAGGTCAGTGGCGGCCGCGCCTATTCCACCCTCCTGGAGAGCCTGCTGGGGGTCGGGGCCACCGCCCATATCCTGGGCGGTGCGATCATCGGCCCGGAGCCGTCCGCCGGCGTCGTCGATGCCGACCATCGCGTGTACGGCTACGAGGGGCTGCGGGTGATGGACGGTTCAGTGGTGCCGGAGAACGTCGGCGTGAATCCGTCCTGGACGATCACGGCGTTGGCAGAGCGGGCGGCCGCCCGCTGGTTGTGAGCCGACCGCGTGAGGATCGGACGGTGCCTGCACTGGTTCCCACCGGGCTGTCCGTTGGCGTTCGGTCGTCCCGTTCGGCTTTAGCCTGAGAACGGCTCGTGTCGCCGCAGAAGTGAGCCGCGAGGTTAGAGGTTGTCCACGAGGTTAGAGAACACACGCGTGGTTTCTCTAACCTCGTGCACGTTCTCTAACGCGAGCGATTTCCGCCCGGCATTTCCGGGCCCGAACGCCGCGGCCAACTACGACCGCGGATGACTAACGCGAGCGCGGGAGACGAACGCGAGCCGGAGGGCCGAACGCCTGGCCCCCCGATTGCCCGGGCCCTACTCGTGGTGCCGGGGCAATACCAACGTCGGTACTCGCGAGGCCCGCAGGATCTTGTAGGTGGTGTCCCCGAGGAAGATCCGCCGCAGCAGCCCGCCGCTGGCAGAGGCCACGACCAGCAAATCGTCGTTGTCCCACTCCTCGCGGTCCATGGCCTCCATCGCGGAGTCGCCCACCAGAACGTCGGTGCTGACGTCGAGGCCCTCGGTGTCCAACCGGGCCAGACCCTCCTGCTGGTAGCCCCGCAGCATCTCCAACGACGCCGTCAGCACCCCGCCTTCAGCGTCGGCGCCGAGGTCGGACCCGAACACCCGGTGCCGGATGAGGATCGTCAGCACCCGCAGCGGCACACCGGCCGCCCGGGCCAACTGCACGCCGCGCGCGAGAGCCACCTCGCCTTCGGCTCCCTGGGCGAAGGCGACCATGATCCGGCCCACGCGATCCACTGGATGCCGGGAATAGCCCGAAGGCACCAGGATCAGCGGAGTGGCGCAGTGGTGCAGCAGTTGGTTGGTGGTGCTGCCCATGGCGAATCGTCCCAGTGAGCCGCCGGGACCGCTGCCGACTACCACGGCGTCGGCATCGAGCTCGGCGGCGATCTCCGAGAGCCCCTGCCCCAACGATCGGTGGTGGTGCACCACGGTCTGCGCACTCACCCCGTATTCCGAGGACAACTTCGCCGCCATGTCGTCGACCAGGTCGGCGCTCTCGTCCCCCCGGCGCTGCTGCCAGCGCGGATCGACGTGGTCATTGATGTATTCATCGGAGGTCGCGCTGACGGTCACGACGGCAAGTTGCGCGTCCAGGGTGCGGGTGATCGTGGCACCGAACGCTACCGCATCCGGGGACGTGGCGTCGTCGGCGACACCTATCACTATCTTCATCGCGAGTCTCCCGTCGCCCTGCATTGGACCGTTCCTGGCCAGTACGGTAGCGCCGATGACCTGCGCGTTGCCGGTCCACGATTGGAGGGCCGATGTCCACCAGCCAGCCGATGATGAAGCAGTTGATGCGGGTGAAGAACCCGGATCACATCGTGGAAGAAGGCGATCACGGCGGCCTGAAGCGCAGCATGGGATTGTTCGCGCTGTTGATGTTCAGCGTCGGCAGCATCATCGGCACCGGTATCTTCGTCATCCTCGGTGAGGCCATCCCGAAGGCCGGACCCGCGGTCATCATCTCGTTCGTGCTGGCAGCGATCGTGTGTGCCTTCTCGGCGCTGTCCTACGCAGAACTCGCCGGCACGATCCCCGTTTCCGGTTCCTCCTACTCCTACGCTTACGCGACGCTCGGCGAGATCATCGCCTGGGTGTGCGGCTGGTGCCTGATGCTCGAGTACGGAGTGTCGGTTTCGGCGGTCGCGGTCGGTTGGGGGCAATACCTCAACGAGTTCCTCAGTGCGTTCGGGATCCAGTTGCCGGCGGTGATTGCGAATCCGCCGGGGGAGGACGGCGGGGTGTTCAACCTGCCGGCCGTGTTCGTCGTGTTGGCCTGTATGTTCCTGCTGCTGCGCGGCGCGAGCGAGTCGGCTCGGATGAACAACATCATGGTGTTGCTCAAACTGGGCATCCTCGTCTTCTTCTGCGCAGTGGCCTTCACGGCTTTCAACGGCGGGAACTTCGAGCCGTTCATGCCGCTCGGGGTGGCTGGCATCGGTGCTGCCGCCGGCCAGGTCTTCTTCTCCTACATCGGTTTCGACGCGGCATCGACTGCTGGTGAAGAGGCGAAGAACGCCAAACGCGACCTGCCCCTGGCCATCATCGGGTCGCTGGTGATCGTCACCATCTTCTACTTGCTGGTCACCATCGCGACCATCGGGGCCAACGGCGGCCAGCCCTCGGACTATGAGGGCCAGAGCGGTGAAGCCGTGCTGGCACAGGTCGCGAACAAGGTGACCGGCGGTACCTGGGCGGGTACGATCATCGCACTGGGCGCCGTGATCTCGATCTTCTCCGTCGTCCTGGTGACCATGTACGGGCAGACCCGCATCCTGTTCGCCATGGGCCGTGACGGGCTGCTGCCCAGAGTGTTCACGAAAGTGAACCCGCGCACCCAGACCCCGGTCAACAACACCATCATCGTCGCCATCGTCATCTCGATCCTGGCCGCGCTCGTGCCGTTGGGGAAGCTGGCCGAAGCGACCTCGATCGGGACGCTCTTCGCGTTCATGATCGTCAACGCCGGCGTCATCAGCCTGCGTAGGTCGCGACCCAACATGGAGCGCTCCTTCAAGACCCCGCTGTACCCGCTCACCCCGATCCTTGGGGTCATCGGATGCATCTACCTGATCGCGTCGCTGGATCGTGTCACGTGGATGGTCTTCTTCGCCTGGCTGGCCGTCGGCATGATCGTCTACTTCACCTACGGGTTCCGGCGCTCGCGCCTGGCCACCGGTGCTCCGGACAGTTGGGAACAGGATCCGGAACCGCCGGTGGTGTCCTGAGTCATGAAGATCCTGGTGGGAGTGACGGAGGATGCCTCGGGCCGGGACGCGATGGCACTCGGTGCCGTGTTGCAGCGCAGTCTGGGCGGTGAGGTGGTGCTGGCGAACATCTATGCGGCCCCCGCCGACTCGGCCGGCAAGACCAAGGTGGACACCGAGTGGGTCACGTACATGCGCAACGAAGCTTCGGAAATCGTCTCCGAAGTTGCGCAGGACTCGCAACGGTGGGGTCTCGGGCCGTTCACAACCGCGGTGCACGGGCACAGGTCCAGCGGTGTCGGGCTGATCGAACTCGCAGACTCGCTGGTCGCCGATGCGATCGTCATCGGCAGTGCGCCGGGATCGTCGAACGGCCGATTCCTGATCGGCTCCACGGCCGACCAGTTGCTGCACGGCAGTCATGTTCCGGTGGTGCTGGCGCCCAGTCGGTACCGCAGGGTCGCCCCGTCCGCCCTGGGCCGGATGGTCGTGGCGTTCCAGGACACCCCGGAGAGCCACAATGCACTGAGGTGGGCCGCCGACAGAACCGACAGCGGCAGGATCACCGCGCTCACCGTGATCCTCCGGCATCGCATGCTGGGCAGCAGTCAGGCGTTCGACGCCGAGGGCTTGGTGACCCGCCAGGTTCAGGAGGACGCGCAGGCCGCCCTGGATGTGGCGCTCAAGCACCTCGGCGCCGGGGCAGACGCGAAGATCTGCGTAGGTGACGACCCGTTGTCCGCGTTGCAGCGCCTCGACTGGGAGGGCGACGAACTACTGGTCCTGGCCTCCGCCCGGGGCGGGATCGTGCGGCGGGTCTTTCTGGGCGACATGACCTACAAGTTGGTCCGTGCCACCCCGGTTCCGGCGATCGTGCTGCCTCGGCATACCTGACTTGCGGGACTTTGGACGTATCCGGTCACTAGGAGGCACGATGTGCCCAAAGTCCCCTGCGCGACCGGCGCAGGCAGCCATCCCCGATCCTTGTGTGCGGGGTTCGCCACAGCGACTGTGACGTAGTTGGGTGGTTCACCGGTCTCGACCGCGAACCTTCCTGACAACGCGGGTGGTGGGAGAGCACCTACGTCACAATCGCGGCAGAGGCCGGCCGTCTTGCACCCCGAACCGTAGGCTGACCGGCATGAAGACCGTGGTCACCGGGTCGGCCGGATTCATCGGAACGGCACTGGTGGCGGCGCTGCGCTCACGCGGGGACGAGGTGATCGGCCTGGACGTGGCCGGCGGCGAGGTGCTCGCGGACATCCGCGAACCTGGTGGCTGGCAGGAGCAGTTCGCGGGCACCGACACAGTGATTCACACGGCGGCGATGGTGGGCATGCCCTCGGCGACCGAGCACTTCTGGCGCGTCAACACCCTGGGCACGCGCAACGTCCTGGACGCGGCGATCTCGGCAGGTGTCCGCCGGTTCGTGCTCCTTTCCAGCGTCACGGTCTTCGGCAACGACTTCCCCGAGGCTGTTACCGAGACGTACCCGACCCGGCCGACCGGGGTCCCGTATGCCGACACGAAGATTGCCGCCGAACACCTATGTCTGGACTCCACCATCAGATCCGGTGTCGAAGTGACGATCGTGCGTCCTGGCGATGTCTACGGTCCCGGCAGCCGGCCGTGGACGCTGCTTCCCGTTCAGATGATCAAAAGCAGGCGGGTGGCAGTGCCGAAGTCGGGTGTCCACAGCCCAGTCTTCGTCTCCGACGTGGTCGCTGGCATCGTGGCGGCGGCCGACACCGCGCAGGCGGCGGGTCAGATCATCACACTCTCTGGCGGGGTGGGCGTTCCTACGGGAGAGTACTTCGACCATTACGCCCGGATGCTGGGTCGCAAATCGGTGCCGCGCTTGCCCCGATCCGTGATGCTGGCCGCGGCCGCGACTCAGGCCGGAGCCGCCCGGACCGTGGGGCGGACCATCGAACTGAGCCCGGCGGCGGTGCGCTACCTGGCCGACCGGCGTGGCACCTACTCCATCCAGAAGGCCGCGGATCTGTTGGGATGGCGCCCCGAGGTGGGGCTCACTGAGGGCATGAAATCAACAAAAACATGGTTGCGATCGCAGGGATTGCTCCCCGGCTGACCGAGGAGTCAAGTACCTTCGGTCAGATGGAGCGACCGCGCCGGCCGGGGGTGCACGACGTGGATGTTCCGCAGCTGGGCACCATCGAGATCGACCCCACCCGCGCGGCCGGCACCGCCGTGGCAGTCAGAGCAGGCTGGACCCCGTACCGGCCCATGATCCTGGCGCTGCTGAGTTACGTGTTGATCCGCGGCGCGGTCATGTTCAACGGTTACCTGTATGCCGACGACTTCGCCCTCCGGTACTGGGCACATACATCGAGCTTGACCCCGGAGTACCTGTTCCGCTCCTACTACGGTCACGTCCAGCCCTTCGGACAGTTGGCCGGCTGGTTGCTGCAGGCGGGATTCCCGGGTTCGTTCACCGCATTGATGGTCTGGTCGTTGGCGATGCAGGTGGTGACGTTCGCGCTGCTGTGGCGGATCATCCTGCACCTGACCGGCTCGAACCTTGCAGCCTTCCTGGCGTTCCTGATCCCGGCCTTCTCGATGTTCGGGTTCGAGACGGGGGTCTGGTGGGTCGAGATCACCGAAACCGTGCCCTACGCACTGTTCATGATGATCAGCGTCTGGAGCCTGATCCGGGCACTTGAGGGGCGTCCTGGCCGATGGTGGCTGTGGTCCGCCGTAGCGTTCCTGGCGGCCATGATCTCGATCAGTAAGGGCACCGTCGGGCTGATCGCGCTGTTCATGATCGCGGCGGCGCTGCCGGTCGGTGTCCCCCGCCGGCGTGGCATCATCGCGGCGCTGCGGCTCAGCCCCCGCTACTGGCTGGCGGTGACCGTCCCGACCGTGGCGTACGCGGTGTTCCTGCGGATCCACGCACCCGTCTCGCACGACCCGGACTGGCAACTGGTCCGCGCGCTGCGATATGCCCGCGACCTGTTCTTCCTCAACATCGTGCCCGGTGCGGCCGGCGGTCCGTGGGTGTGGTTCAGCGCGCAGGGTGAGACCTGGCCGGGCGTGCTTGTGATCCCGAGGTACTCGACTGTGCTGCTGGTCGTCGCGCCCTTGTTGCTGCTTGCCGTCGTCGCGCTCGTGCGGCTCTACCGGCCGAACCTGTTCGTCTACCTGATGTGGATGGTGGGCTACGCAGCTTTCATCACTGCGATCGCCGCGTACGGTCGCGGGGGTGCCGTCGTAGCTTCAACCGGCTACCGATACACGTTCGACTTCTGGATCCCGCTGGCGTTCTTCGCCGGTCTTCTGTTCTTCGGTGTCAAAGGCGAGGCAGACCCCTTCCCGCCGCGCACCATCGCGCTGGTCGAACGGCTGCGCGGCAGGGGGATCACGAGGCCGGTGGTGGCTGCTGCGGCGGCAGCGATGTTCATCGTCTCGAGTCTCATCTCCGCCGTGGAACCAGCGTTGCGCTGGGTCAACAGCCAGACGAAGGAATACGTGGCGACGGCTCAGCAGAGCGTCGTTCGCACGCCGCGGACCGCGCAGTTCCTTCCCCAGAAGACGATGACGGATCTGGTCCATCCGTATCTCATGCTGCCGTTCGCCAGCACGGAAGTGGTGTTCTCGCCGGATCCGGTGTTCCGCCCCTTCAGCCAGTCCTCGACCGATGGACTGTTCGGCTTCGACCCGTCCGGCAATGCTGAGCAGCAGTTCGTGCCGGGTATCCAGTCCGAACCACCGGCCGAGGTCTGCGGCTATACGCTGGGCGCCACCCCGGTCGTGATCCCGATGACCACCCAGGTGCCGCAGTGGAGTTACGTGGCCGAGGTGTCGTATCTCAGTTCGGCGGACACATCCGTGGAGATGACGATCGGGCCCGACACCCGTACCGTGCCGGTCCGTCCGGGCTTGCACAACGTCTTCTTCGAGGTGGACGGCCCGGTCGACGAGGTGACGGCGAGGGCGCCGCAGCCTGGCGTGGACGTGTGTATCGACCGCGTGAACATCGGCCCGCGGCTGGGGCCCGGCACAAAGGAAGCGCTGTACCCGCCGCCGGAGTGGCCGCTTCCACAGGGCGAGTCCGGCAATCAGTAGGGTCCGCAAGACCCCGGTCGAGGCGACATGCCGGCGGGTACCGAGGTGGAGCAGGCACCCCACGGTGCTCGAAGCCACTACTGCGCTTGCGAAGGCGGACCGGCTTGGGTCAGGGTACGAGCATGTGCATCATGGTCGGCGCGCAGGCCGCCTGAGTGGGAACCCAACAGCCACCGGCGGCGCGGAACCTGCTCAGGACCGGTCTGCCGGCCGTCCTCGGTGCGGCACTCGTCGTCGCGCTGATCCTGGGCGTGTACATGGTGGTGCCCGTGCCGAAGGAGGAGGACCGGCCGTGGCGCGTCGTGGTCATCATCGTCGGGATCGCGGTGGTGTATGTCTTTGCGGCCTTCTGGTCGGTCGTGCGCATCGGCAAGACGAACCACCCCCTGCGTGTGGGGACGCTTGCGCTCGCGTTGATGCTGACTTCCGTCGTGGTGATCTTCGCGTTGACCTATCTGGTGATCGGTGCGACCGATCCGTCGAGTTTCAACGTCCAACTCGACAAGGTCAGTGCCTTGTACTTCACCATGACCATCCTGTCGACCACCGGCTTCGGTGACATCACCGCGGTCAGTCACACGGCGATGATCGCCGTGATGCTGCAGATGGTGGTCGGCCTGACCTTGATCACCGCGGTGGCCCGGGTGATCGTCGAGGCCGTCAAGCGGGCGGCCAAACGCAAGCAGGCCGAAGCGGGCTAGCCGGACCATTCCAGGCAGCGGGTGGGGACGGATCCGTAGGGTGCCGCCGGCGACTCAATCGCCGATGCGCTTGAAGGATGTGGTCTTCGCGTCGCCGCCGCCCTCGATCTGCACGTTCATCAGGTCGTCGTCGACCATGGTGAAGGTCCACACGAATTGCGGCTCCGCCTGGTAGGTGCCGTCTGAGACCTCAGTTGCGGTCATCTCGGTCCTGACGTCACCACCGGAGAAGGTCACCGGGTACTTGCCGTCCGCGGGGGCGGCGACCGTCAAGGACAACTGTGAACCACCGGTGGACTCCCATTGACCGACGAACGGTTCCTCCCGCGGACTCGAACCGCCGCACGCGGTAAGCACAAGGGCTGTCAATGCTGCGATGAACAGTGCGCCGAATTTCCTCATGGCGATCCCCTCCCTTTCCAGGCTACGCCCGGGGCGGCCCGAAATGGCCGCGCTGGCCGCCTTGCCCTGCGTGCCTGCCAGCCGCCCAACCTCTCCCGAAATTCGCCCACTCAGGCCGGCTGGTCGTGGCCCGGGTCGCCGCGCCGGACCCGTTCAGAGATCTCTTCCACTTTCGCCCAGATCACCGATCGGACCTCCGGGGCGCTCATCTCGCCGAGGTGGGTGATCCGGCCCTCGATGTGGCCGTCGACGGGCAGCTCCCGGTACGCCACCAAGTGCCGCCGGTACTCCGACTCTGTCGCTATCAGATGATTCTCCACACCGGGTACATCGATGTGTGCGGCCGTGTAAGGGGTCATGAACAACTCGTGCGTGCTGTAGATGTTCGTCACCCGGTCGGCGATGGTGGGCAGTTCCTCGTGCAGCCGGCTCAGGAACAGTGAGCCTTCGGCCATGTCCGACAGTGCCGGCGTCATGTCGACTGGCGCCCAGCGCAGCATTCGGGAGACCCGCTTGGCGCTGTGCGAGCCCCTCCACGGCGCCCCGACACTGACCACGTGCAGGACTTGGTGGGGGTGGTCGATGCCGTAGCGCAGCGCCGCGAGCCCGCCCTGTGAGTGCCCGACCAGCACCACCGGGGAGTCCGGATCCCGGCCCTGGCGCTGCAAGCCTCGTTGGATGTCCTCGGTGATGTGTTGCTGTGACTTGTGCAGGGGAAGTGTGACGCCGAAGTTGGCCAGCGTGATGAGGAAGGCGTTCGGGTGTCGCGCCAGGACGCGCCGCATCATCAACGTGGCGGCGACGCCGCGGATCGCGGTTCCGGCGACGATCGGCACGGCTATTGGCACGTGACAACCTCCAAGCGGTCTTACCCCCATATGGTACTAACCGTAGCGAAAGGCGAACTGAAGTCAGCGGTATCGTCGGGCGATTTCCTCGGCAATCTCACGCCGGGGCCTGTTTTCGACGTCGATCACGACGTCGGCGGCCCTCTCGTAGAAGGGGAGCCGGTCGCGCATCAACTCGATGGTCGACCTGCTCGTGTGCAGGGTTGGCCGGGTCGCGTCGCCGTGCACCTTGGCAGCCAACCGCTCGATGTCGCCCTTGAGGAACACGATGGTGCTGCCGGTTCGCAGGAGGTGCACCTTGCGCCGGCTGTAGACCTCTGTGTCGCCGTCGAGGTCGACAACGATCCCGCCCCCCGCGTCGATGATCATGCCGTGCAACGCCGTCACTTTGCGCAGTACCTGGTACTCCGCCTCGCGGAAGGCCTGCCAGCCGCGCTGCTCGACGAAGTCGGGGATCGACAGCCCCGTGTCGTACTCGAGGAGGACGTCGGTGGACATGACCGGACGCTTCGTGATGAAGCCGACCCGTCTGGCGATGTTGGTCTTGCCCACGCCACGCATGCCGATCAGGACGATGTTCACTGGCCCAATCTGCCATGGCCCCGGTATGGCTGCGCGCCAACCTGGCACAGTCGGGACATGACTGACAGACACCATGTGGTGGTGATCGGATCCGGGTTCGGGGGACTGTTCGCGGCAAAACGCCTCAAGCGCGCGGACGTCGACGTGACGGTCATCTCACGAGAGGCCCACCATACGTTCCAGCCGCTGCTGTACCAAGTGGCCACCGGCATCCTGTCCCAGGGCGAGATCGCACCGGCGACCCGGGAGGTCTTGAAACGTCAGAAGAACGCGACTGTCCTGCTCGGAGATGTCACGGACATCGACCTCGCGGCGCGGACCGTCACCGCGCATGTGGGAGCGGATACCACTGTGACTGGCTACGACTCACTGATCGTTGCGGCCGGTGCCCGCACCGGCTACTTCGGCCACGATGACTTTGAGCCGTTCGCGCCGGGCCTGAAGAGCGTCGACGACGCTCTGGAGTTGCGAGCGCGCATCTTCGGGGCGTTCGAGATGGCCGAATTACAGGACGACCCGCAGGCGGCCCGACCCTGGCTGACCTTCGTGGTCGTGGGGGCGGGGCCCACCGGCGTGGAACTCGCGGGACAGATCGTGGAACTGTCCCGGCGCACGATCAAGCGGGACTTCCGCAGGATCGATCCGACGACCGCGAAAGTGGTGCTCGTCGAGGGTGGTGACGGGGTCCTGGCCAGTTTCGGTGCGAAGCAGTCCGAACACGCCAAGGCCCAACTCGAGCGGATGGGCATCGATGTGCGGCTTCAGGGCATGGTGAACTCGGTCGACGCCGAAGGGGTCGAGATCGAGTACCGGGACGGTCGTCTCGAGCGGATCGACTCCCGCTGCGTGCTATGGGCCGCCGGTGTGTCGGCGTCGCCGCTCGGCGAGCAGTTGGCCGCGCAGAGTGACGCGGGATTGGACCGGGCGGGCAGGGTCCGAGTGAACCCGGATCTAACGCTGCCCGGCCACGAGGAGGTGTTCGTCGTGGGGGACATGATCGCGCTCGACGACCTGCCCGGGGTGGCCCAGGTCGCCATGCAGGGTGCCAAGTTCAGCGTCTCCAAGATTCGCGCCCGGCTCGAGGACAAGGAGGAACCGGCGGCGTTCCACTACTTCGACAAGGGCAGCATGGCCACGATCTCCCGGTTCCGCGCTGTGGCGAACGTTGGCCGACTGGAACTGCGCGGCTTCCTGGCGTGGATCGCATGGCTGTTCATCCACATCCTGTACCTGGTCGGCTTCCAGGAGAAGGTCTCCACGTTGGGGCATTGGGCGGTCGCGTTCATCGGCCGCAGCAGGGCGGAGCGCACGTTCACGCTGGAGCAGGGGAGGGGTTCGCTGACGGACTCGCGGGAGCCACGCGACCCCGCTGCGGGGTAGGGCGGGGCCCAGCCTTGCGCAACTTCGTCACAACCGCGGCTAGCGCAGCTACCCCTGCAGATCGGCGATCCCGCGCCGCGCCAACTCGTCAGCCCGTTCGTTCTCGGGGTGACCGCTGTGACCCTTGACCCATTTCCAGCTCACATCGTGTTCCGTGGCCGCCTTGTCCAGGCGTTGCCAGAGGTCCACGTTCTTGACCGGCTTGCGGGCAGAGGTCATCCAGTTGCGGCGTTTCCAGTCCTTGACCCAAGTCGTGATTCCGTTCTTGACGTAGGTCGAATCGGTGGTGACGACGACCTTCGTCGGGCGGGTCAGGGATTCCAGCGCCGAGATCGCCGCCATGAGTTCCATGCGGTTGTTGGTGGTGTCTGTCTCCCCGCCGAAGAGCTCCTTCTCGTGATCGCCCCAGCGCAGGACGACTCCCCAGCCACCTGGCCCCGGGTTGCCGGAACACGCACCGTCGGTGAAAGCGTGGACGACGTCGGCCACCTCAGCCCAGCACCTTGAGGATCACGTCGATGCCGTGATCGAGGTCGTCGGCGGAGATCATCAAAGGCGGCGCCAGGCGCATCGTGGTGGAGTGTGTGTCCTTCACGATCACCCCTTGGTGCAGTGCTTCCTCGCAGCGCGGGCGCACTGGCGCGTACTGCTCATGCACCTCGACGCCGGCCCACAACCCGGTGCCGCGGACCTCTTTGACCGAGGCGGGTGCCTCATCCCTCAAGCGCTTCAACATATGGGCGCCCAGCTCGGCGCTGCGTTTCTGATACTCACCGGTGGCAAGCACTGCGATCACCTCGCGGGCGATCGCCAGCGCGAAGGGGTTGCCGCCGAAGGTGGAACCGTGCTCGCCGGGACGAAGGATCCCCAGTACGTCGTCGCGGGACACGACTGCGGAGACCGGCACGATGCCCGCGCCGAGCGCCTTGCCCAGGAGCAGGACATCGGGTTTGACCTGTTCGGCGTCACACGCCACCGTGTAGCCGGTGCGACCGAGCCCTGACTGGATCTCGTCGGCGATCAACAACACGTTCGCTTCCCGGCAGGCCGCTGCCGCGGCTGGCAGGTACCCTCGCGGCGGCACGATGACACCGGCTTCGCCCTGGATCGGTTCCACGAGGAACGCCACCACGTACGGGTTGGCAAGCGCGGTCTTCAGGGCGTCGATGTCGCCGAAGGGCACGGTCTGGAAGCCCGGGGTGTAGGGGCTGAAATCGTCGTGGGCCACCGGATCGTCGCTGAACGAGATGATGGTCGTGGTGCGGCCGTGGAAGTTGTTCCTCGCGACGACGATGATCGCCTCCCCGTCCGGGACGCCCTTGCGCCGGTACCCCCAGGCCCGGGCGGTCTTGATAGCGGTTTCGACGGCCTCCGCACCCGAGTTCATCGGCAGGGCTCGATCCATGCCGAGCAGGTCGGTGAGTTCGTCGCAGAACGGTCCGAGTTGGTCTGAGTGGATGGCCCGGGAGGTGAGGGTGAGCTGGTCGAGTTGCCGGTGCGCGGCTTGGGTGAAGCGCGGATGCTTGTGCCCGAAGTTCAATGCCGAGTACGCGCTGAGAAAGTCGAGGTAGCGATTGCCCTCCACATCGGTGACCCACGCGCCTTCGGCCTCGCGGATGACGACCGGCAGGGGGTGATAGTTGTGCGCCCCCGATTTCTCCTCCATGGCTATGTAAGCAGCGCTGTCCATGCCCACCACCGTACTCTGACGGCACCGGAAATCCGGGTCTCTGATACGGTAGGGGGGTATCTCTGACCCCCATTGAGGAGCCACCGATGTGTAGTCCCGCCGTCTGCCCGAGTTGCAAGAAGGCCTCGTACTCCGGATGTGGAAACCACGTCGAGCAGATTCTTGGTCATCTTCCGGCCGAGCAGCGCTGCGCGTGCCCGCAGCCGTCCCGCGGCGGCTGGTTCCGCTTCTAGACGCGGCGCCCGGGGTTCAGCTGGGGCATCTGGGTGGCAGGAACCGGCCTCTGTCACGAAGTTGCGCCCGACCGGATGGCTCTGCAACGAAGGTGCGCGCGGCACGCCCGACGGACCCCGCACCTTCGTCACAATCGACGTGGGAAGCCGCGCACCTTCGTCACAATCGCGGACGCGCCCGCGGTCTGGGGCAGGCCCGATCGAAGCCTCCTTGGCATTGACCCCGGATTGCCGTTAGGTCTTCAGTTTCCCGTTCGACCTTGAGCCCCCCGTTCGACCTTGAGACCACATGCAGGCCGAACGCGAACCGGCGAGCCGAACGCGAACCGGCGAGCCGAACGGGAACCGGCGGGCCGAACGCGAACTCACGAGAACCCCGCGGATCAGACCGCGAGCAGCCGCCGGTACTGCTCGGCGTACCGCTGTGCCATCGCCTCGACAGTGAACTCCCGGGCCACGGCTGCCCGCGCGGCCTTCCCGATCGCCTCCCGCTCGCCGGGGTCGTCGATCAGACGCCGCACGGCTTCGGTCAATGCGGCCACGTCCGCCGGCTCCACGAGCAGGCCGGTCCGGCCGTCCTCGATCACGTCGGCCGCAGCGCCCACCCGGGTGGCGACAACGGCGACCCCGCTGGCCATCGCCTCCAAGATGGTCATGGGCATGCCTTCCCGATAGGAGGGCTGGACCAGCACGTCGAGGCCGGCGTAGACCCCGGGCATGTCGTCGCGGAAGCCGGTGAACGTCACATTGGGGCTCGCTCGTCGCTCCAAATCCTGGCGCATCGGGCCGTCCCCGATCAGCGCGAAGGTTGCGCCGGGCAGCGCGGCGGCGGTTGCCAGGAAGTCTGTCGGCGCCTTCTCGGGAGCGAGTCGGGCCACCATGCCCACGAGTGGATGCGGCAGGTGCAGCGTGGCAGGGACGTCGTCGAAAGCCCGCGGATCCACCCCATTGGGGATCGTCATCGCGGAGGCGATCCCGTACTGGGCACGAAGGGCATCCCGGGCTTCATCGGATACGGCGAACACCGCGTCGAACCGGGGCAGCACGTGTTTGTCGAAACGGTTCAAGGGTCCGGTGTCGAATCGGTGGTTCGTGGCCACGACCGGGACGCCCCACCGGGTCGCCAGGTACCCGTACAGGTTGGCTTTGTAGCCGTGGACATGCAGGAGATCGGCGGCCATCCCGCGGATGTCTGCCCGCAGTCGCCTCACCGCACCCGGGTCGAACCGGCCACCACATCTCAACAGCCGCACGGGCACCCCGGCATCCCTGGCGTAGTCGGCGACATCAAGGTTCGGGCTGTGTGCGTTGTCGAACACCTCGAGCGCCGCCTCGACGCCGAGTCGCGGTAGGGCCTCGCACAATCCGACCACCATCTTCTCCGCGCCGTAGACACCACTGCTGGAGATGAGATGCAGAACCTTCACTCGGCCCAGCCTATGGGTAGCCTGCGGAGGGTGAGTGGGATGCGCAACGTCGCACGGGCGGCCGCTCGCGGCATGTACGCCAAGTGGCGTCGACTGCCGCTGCAAGAGGCGGTGCTGCTGGAGGCGTTCGAAGGAACGTCGGTTGACTGCAACCCCGGCGCGATTGCCGCCGACCTGCTGGAGAACACCGATCTGCCGCTGATCTGGGCACTGCGGGAACCGGTGGGTTTCGCCGATGCCCGGATCCATGTGGTCAAATACCGGTCGATGGCCTACTACCGCGCGTTGGCGTCCACGAAGTACCTGGTCAACAACGTGACGTTCCCGCCGCTGTTCGACAAGCGTGACGACCAGCGTTACCTGAACACCTGGCATGGGACGCCGTTGAAGAAGATGGGCCTGGACGTGGACAGCCCCTACATCCAGGTCGCCAACACGGTGCACAACTTCGCCGCCGCCGACCTGTTGTTGTCCAGTGGCGAGTACATGACCCGGACCATGTACGCCGGCGCTTACGGACTGGAGACGACGAACGTCGTGGAACTGGGGTCGCCGCGGGTCGACGTCCAGTTCCGGGCGCCTGCTTCGCGGGACATCGTGCTGTACGCCCCCACCTGGCAGGAGGCCACTTACACCACGGCGGTCGACGACTCCGCGGACGTCGCCGTGCGGATGCAGGCGATCGCCGATGCCGTCCCCGGGGGTCTGCGGCCGATGCTCAGGGTCCACAGCAAGTTGGCCCGATCCGCGGCGGCGGACTCCACTCTGCAGCAGTTCCTCGCGCCGCCGGAGGTGCCGACGAACGCGTTGCTGGCTTCGTGTCACACGGTGATCACCGACTACTCGAGTGTCGCCTTCGACTTCCTGGCCACCGGGTCGCGACTTCTCTTCTTCACCCCGGTGGGCTACCCGCGCGGCACGTACCTGGCCGACGACGAACTGCCGGGGCCCCGCACAGACTCACTCGCGCAGTTGCAGCAGTGGCTCGCGGATGGGGTCGCGGCCGACGAGCAGACAGTCGCGCGGGCACGGCAGCGGTTCTGCGGGCACGAGGACGGGAAAGCCACGCGACGCGTCGTGGAAAGGTTGCTGACCCACTAGTTTGGTCACCATGCCGGGTGGAGCGTTGCGCGTCGTGATGGGGCGTGGCCGTTCAGCGCTGGACACCCGGGCGGCGCTGCGGGCATGGCAGCGGGCCGCCGCTCAACAACCCGGCCAGGCGCGGGTCTTCGTCTACTTCGGGTCCGGCCTGCAGTACGTCTACCAGATCCGGGACTGGCTGGCGCCCTTGTCGGCGCTGGCCGAGCGGGTGCCGGTCGCCGTCGTCGTGCGCGAACCGCAGGTGGCACTGGCGGTGAAGGCGCTCACGACGTTGCCGGTTCTGTTGGCCCGCTGGCTGGCGGACGTGGATGCGCTGATGAACACTTACCTGCCCGATGTGGTCCTGTACGTCAACCAGAACGTGTCCAACTTCGACCTGCTCGCGTATGCCCGGCCACAGCACGTGTTCCTCAGCCACGGCGAGAGCGACAAGGTCTACATGGTCTCGAATCAGGCCAAGGCGTATGACGTGACGTTCGTGGCGGGCCGCGCGGCCGTCGACCGCTACCGGGCGGCACTGCACGACTTCGACACCGAAACCAAACTGCGCGTCATCGGTCGCCCACAGCTTCACGTCGATGAGGACGCTCCTGCCGATCTTCCCGCCACGCAACTGCCACAGACCGTCGTGTACGCACCCACGACCGAGGGAAGCGCCGCCCCGATGGAATACGGATCCCTGGCCAGCCACGGGGTGGCGATGACCCGCGCTCTGCTGGACAGCGGGCGTTTCCGGGTCATCTTCCGTCCGCATCCGCAGGCCGGTCGCCGGCTCGCCTCCCACGCTGCGGCCGTGCGCCAGATCACCGCGCTGCTCAACGCCGCACCAGGGGGCCACTACGTCGACGCGACCTTGCGCTTCGGGTGGCAGCGCGACGTGGCCGATGCCCTGATCTGCGACATCTCCGCGGTCGCCGTCGACTGGCTGCCCACCGGCAAGCCGCTGGTCATCACCCGGCCAGTGCAGCCGCTGGCGCCCATCCTCGACGGCGGGATGCTGGCAAGCATGCCGTTGCTCACCGCCGACCGGGCATCTGAGGTTGAAACGGCATTGGCGCACGCCGGTGAGCCTGAGGAACTGGCGAGGATGCGCCAGTGGTCGGACTACTACTTCGCCCCCGGCGACGTGCAGACCTTCATCGACGCGGTGCTCGAGCTCGCCGGAGTTGACGCACCCGGAGGGACCCCGGAATAGTCGAGTCAATGGACACCCCCCTGGACCGCTGGCACGAAGTCGTGCGCAGCCGCAACCCGGCCCTCTTGAACCAGTTGCTCGCCGATGACGCGACGTTCCACTCCCCGATCCTGTTCCGCCCCCAGCAGGGCCGCGACCAGGTCGCGCTGTACCTGACCGGCGCCATGCACGTCATCGCGAACCCGAACTTCCGGTACGTGCGCGAGGTGGTGGACGGCAACAATGCCGTGCTCGAGTTCGAGACCGAGATCGACGACGTGCATGTGAACGGTGTGGACATGATCACCTTCGACGAACAAGGACTGATCAGCGACTTCAAGGTGATGATCCGGCCGCTGAAGGCAGTGAACATCGTGCACCAGCGTATGGCCGAACTGCTGCAACGACTGACGTGAAAGCACTCGTACGCAGGCCCGGTCCACGACTCGCGGAGGGCCTGCTGACCCATATCCGGCGACGGCCGGTAGACATCGATCTGGCTCTCGCGCAGTGGGACGGGTATGTCACCGCTGTGTCGACGGTGGGCTGGGAACCAGTGGAGGTCGCCCCGGCACCGGATCACCCGGACTCGGTCTTCGTCGAGGATGTGCTGGTGTGCTGGGGGCAGACCGCCCTGGTCACCCGGCCCGGCGCGCACCAGCGCCGCGGTGAGACGCAGGGTGCGCACCGGGCGGCGCTGGATCTGGGTCTGCGGCCGGTGCTGATCGTGGCCCCCGACACCCTCGACGGCGGCGATGTTCTCAAGATCGGTGACCGCTTCTACATCGGGGTGGGCGGGCGGACCACGCTGGGCGCCTGCTGGCAGGTGTCAGCGCTTCTGGGCGTGGAGGTCGTGCCGGTGCCGGTGACGAAGGTGCTGCATCTGAAGAGTGCGGTGACGGCCCTTCCGGATGGCACCGTGATCGGGTATCCGCCGCTGGTCGACGACCCGGGGATGTTCAAGCGGTTCCTACCGGTGCCCGAAGAGCCCGGATCGCACGTGGTAGTGGTGGACGACAGTACGGTCCTGATGGCGGCATCCGCCCCGCAGACCGCTGCCATGCTGGTCGATCGCGGACTGGATGTGGTGACGGTGGACATCAGCGAGTTCGAGAAACTCGAAGGGTGCGTGACCTGCTTGTCCGTGCGTGTCAGATAGGAGGTCGTCCGAAGCGACATTCTCCCACCGGGGGGCCCGCCTGCAATGGTGCGGACCAAACCGTGGGTTTTTGGGTTTGGGTCTCGGCGTTCCGATCGGCCGCCGGGGCGCCCGCGGGCCTGTCTTGTTCGAAAAGGCTCGTGTGCTCGGTCGCCGCAGAAGTTGGCCGCGAGGTTAGAGAATGGTCGCGAGGTTAGAGATTGTGCACGAGGTTAGTGAACGCACGTGTGGCTTCTCTAACCTCGTGCACGTTCTCTAACCCGAGCGGTTTCCGCCCGGCATTTCCCCGCCTGAACGCCGCGGCCGGCCACGGCCATGGACCACTAACGCGAGCGATCTCCGCTCGACCGCCTGAACGCCGCTGCCGGCCACGGCCTCCGGCTGGACTTCCCGCATCGACGCCGAGCGCGTCCGCACCTTGAAGTGGTGGAGGCTAGACCTTGATGGTCCCGACCAGGGCCGGCGCGACCGGCGGAACGCTGGTCAAGTTCGGCGATCCCAGCAAGGTGAGGTCCAGCCCGGCGGCTTCGAAGATCGCCCGCGTGTCCTGATCGCAGCGGCACCCCCCCGCGATCCACGGCCAGATCGGGCTCACGAGTCGCTGGGTGCGCCGCATCCAGCTGCCGCTGTCGGCCACGACATGCTCGAGCACCGCGATCGTGCCATTGGGTCGAAGCACCCGCAGCGCCTCAGCGACGACCAGCTCCGGATCGTCCACGCTGCACAGGACGTACGCGAAGAGCACCGAGTCCACGCTGTTGTCGGGCAGCGGCAACTGCTCTCCGACGGCGTCGACGATCTCCACCGGCATCGCGGCCTTGGCCACCGCGCTGTGAGCTGCCTTGCGCATCGAGGGGCTGGGCTCCACGCCCACGACTTCGGTGACTGTCGCAGGCAGGTGGTGCAAGTCTTCGGCCGGGCCGAGTCCCACGATCAGCAGTCGCCCGTGAAGGTCGCGGGACACTTCGGTACGCGCCCTGCCGATGGCGCCGGAGTCCTCCACCTTGGCGAGAAGTCGATAGATCTGTGTGAACAGGCGATGGTCGTGCGCTGGCATACGGCCAGCGTAGGCCAAGCCCCTCACCTGGCCCCGAGGCCATAGGTGCGCGTACGGTCGTGGCGTGAGATTCCTGAATCACCCCGGGTACGACCTCACCTACGATGACGTCTTCTTGGTCCCCAACCGGTCGTCGTTGTCATCGCGGCACGACGTCGACCTGAGGGCCCCGGACGCGACCGGCCTCACGATTCCGGTCGTCGCCGCGAACATGACCGCCGTCTCCGGTCGGCGAATGGCTGAGACCATCGCGCGCCGGGGCGGCATGGCCGTGATCCCGCAGGACATCCCCACAGATGTGGTGGGAGAGGTCGTCGCATGGGTCAAGGACCGCAGTACCGTCTTCGAGACGCCCACCACCTTGACGCCCACCGAGACCACCGGCATGGCCCTGGCGGTGATCCCGAAACGCAGTCACGGGGCGGCGATCGTCACGGAGGCAGGGGTTCCGGTGGGCGTCGTGACCGAAGGCGACTGCCAGCAGGCAGACCGGTTCGCGCAGGTGCACCAGGTGATGAGCCGTGACCTGTTCGTCCTTCCGGACACAGTGACCCCGCGGGAAGCCTTCGACCGGCTGCACGCCGAGCACCGCAGGTTCGCCCCGGTTGTCAGTGCGGATGGACAACTGGTGGGGATCATGACCCGCGACGGCGCTCTGCGTTCTGCGTTGTACTCACCGGCCGTCGACGCCGAGGGCCGGTTGCTGATCGGCGCGGCGGTTGGTATCAACGGCGAGGTCGCGGCGCGGGCCAAGACCCTGGTGGCCGCCGGCATCGACGTACTGGTCGTCGACACCGCGCACGGGCATCAGGACAAGATGCTGGAAGCGCTGGCCGCGATCGGACCGCAACCGGTGCCGATCGTGGCCGGGAACGTGGTGACAGCGGCGGGCACGGAGGAACTCATCGCCGCGGGGGCGGACATCGTGAAGGTAGGGGTCGGACCCGGCGCCATGTGCACGACGCGGATGCGAACCGGAGTCGGCCGGCCGCAGTTCTCGGCGGTTCTGGAGTGCAGTCTGGCCGCGCGCGCTCTGGGCAAGCATGTGTGGGCAGACGGCGGGGTGCGGCACCCGCGCGACGTCGCACTGGCACTGGCTGCCGGAGCCAGTGCGGCGATGGTGGGATCGTGGTTCGCGGGCACGCATGAGTCTCCCGGCGACGTCCACATCAGCCCGGACGGCCGACCGTATAAGGAGTCCTTCGGCATGGCGTCGGCGCGGGCGGTCAGCATCCGGACTGCCGCGGACAGCCCGTTCGATCGCGCGCGGAAGGCGCTGTTCGAGGAAGGAATCTCAAGTTCGCGGATGTACCTGGATCCCAGCAGCGCCGGGGTGGAGAGCCTCGTCGACGAGATCGTGAGCGGGGTCCGCAGCGCTTTCACCTACGTGGGTGCGGCCAGCGTGGACCAGTTCGCAGACCTGGCCCAGGTCGGGGTGCAGTCGGCGGCCGGATACGCAGAAGGCAGGCCTTTGCACACGTCCTGGTAATCGGCGCGCATACTCCCACCGCCCTCCATCTGCTGGCCGACGGCGGCGACCGCGGCCAGCAGATGGAGGAAATCCCGGGCGATTTGTCCGAAAAGTGACGCGGAAGCCTCCAACTCCTGGCCGACGGCGGCGACCGCGGCCAGCAGATGGAGGGGATTCGGGGTGCGGCGGGGTTGGACTGACGTACCGCGTCAGCCGAGCCGTTGGTAAAGCATCAGGGCGGCCGCGCCCAGGACTACCGCATCCTCGCCTTGGGCGGAGACCCGCACCGCCGGCACCTGTTCGGCCGGCATCCGGTCATTCATCGCGGTGGCGGTGAAGTCGGCCATGGAGTCGCTGGCCGCTGTGGGGAATCCGGACAGCACGATCTCGGCGATCTCCACCGCGGAGGTGATCGGCGCCATCACGGCGGCAAGTGCACCGGCGGCTGAGCGCTGCATGGCTTCGGATTGGTCGGCACGCAAAGGCAGGACATAGGCGCCGAGGCAGGGCTGCCCGCATACCGAGCAGGACGAGCCCGGCTGACCGAGGCACGGCACCAAATGGCCGATCTCCCCGACGGGTCGATTCCTGCCACTTCGCAACCGGCCGTCGATGATGAGTCCAGCGCTCACCTCTTCGGCCATGGCGACCGTCGCCTGGGCTGTCAGATTCGGGGGGCTGTCGCGAAGATCGGCAATGGCCAGGGCATCCGTGGAGTTCAACGCGAAGACAGGCATCCGCATCATGCGGCGCAGTTGCCCTTGCATCGCCGGGTCGAGGTCGTTGTCCGCTCTGCGGACCCAGTCCCCGGCCGCGTTGACCCAGCCCGGCACTCCCAGTGCGACGCCGATGGTGGCGGTCCGGTCCACCTCCGCACTGAACTCGCGGATGAGGTCGATGACCTCGTCCGTGGTGGCGGCACTGGTCTCGGCCTGCGAGACGATTTCGCCGTTGGCGGCGACGGCGGCGATTCTGATCGCATCGCGCCGGCGCAGGTCCACCGCGATCGTCACCCCGGTGCTCTTGGCCATCTCGAGCAGCGTGCCGGGCGCGCCGCCACTGGAGATCCGTTCGCCTTCCATCAGCAGCCCGGTGGTGATCAACTCAGCGGCGATCACGGATACCGTGGGCCGGCTCAATCCGGTGCGGCGGGCGATCTCGGCACGACTGGCGGGACCGCGGGTGATGATGCTGCGCAGCACCAGGGTCCGGTTCGTGCGCCGGGCATCCTGCGGATCCGCGGGCAGGCCCTGCGTCAGGAACGGAGAGCGTTCCTGGGGGCTCATTGCCTTCACCTCGACAGACTGACGGCGTACGTTGGACTTGTGCGATTCGAGTTCGCCTTCGACAAGAAGTACCTACCCGCGCTGGCAGCGATCGGGGTTACCCCAATTACGGCACACGTCGATCTTAGCGAAGATACTTTGGACGCCCGGTTCGGCCCATGGCGCTGTCGCACGCCGATCACAAACATCAAGTGTGTGCGGCAGACCGGGCCGTACTCGGCGTTGAAGGCGATCGGGGCTCGCGGATCGTTCGCCGACCGGGGTGCGACCTTCGGTACCACGACGGCCGGCGGGGTGTGCGTCGAGTTCCGCGACCCGGTGAAGATCCTCGACCCCTCGGGCATCATCCTTCACCCCGGACTGACCCTGACCGTCGCGGACAGAGATGCCTTCGAGGAAGCTGTCCGCGCGCAGACGCCGCTGGATCGCTGAGCGCTAGCCGCGGACGGCCGCCGCCAGGGCCGCCGCCCGATGGGTGCTCTCCCACGTGAAATCGGGGAGTTCGCGACCGAAGTGGCCGTAGGCAGCGGTCTGCGCGTAGATCGGGCGCAACAGATCCAGTTCGGCGACGATCGCGGCCGGTCGCAGGTCGAAGACTCGTGTGATCGCTTCCTGGATCTGTTCTTCGGGAACCTGCCCGGTGCCGAAGGTCTGCACGAACAGCCCGACCGGGTGCGAGACGCCGATGGCGTAGGCGACCTGTACCTCACAGCGCTTGGCGAGACCGGCGGCCACGACGTTCTTGGCGACCCACCGCATGGCGTAGGCGGCTGACCGGTCGACCTTCGACGGGTCCTTGCCGGAGAACGCCCCACCGCCGTGGCGGGCCATGCCACCGTACGTGTCCACGATGATCTTGCGTCCGGTGAGCCCGGCGTCGCCCTGCGGACCTCCCACCTCGAAGATGCCGGTCGGGTTCACGAGCAGCCGGAAGGCCTCGGTCTCGAGGTCGAGGTCGGCCAGCACCGGTTGCACCACGTGTTCACGGATGTCCGGGGCGAGCAGGTTCTCCAAGTCGATCCGGGGGGCGTGTTGCGTGCTCAGCAGGACCGTGTCCAGACGTACTGCCTGGTCGGCGTCATACTCGATGGTGACCTGCGTCTTGCCGTCCGGGCGCAGGTACGGCAGCGTCCCGTTCTTGCGCACGTCGGACAGTCGCTTCGACAGCCGGTGGGCCAGCGAAATCGGCAGCGGCATGAGTTCCGGTGTGTCGTCGCACGCGTAGCCGAACATCAGGCCCTGGTCGCCGGCGCCCTGGGCATCGAGCGGGTCGGCGCTGTGACCGACGCGCTCCTCGAATGCGTCGTCGACTCCGGCCGCGATGTCGGGGGACTGCTTGCCGATCGCGATGGTCACGCCGCAGGAGGCGCCGTCGAAGCCCTTCTCGGAAGAGTCGTAGCCGATGTCCAGCACCGTCTCGCGCACCAGTGCCGGAATGTCCACCCAGGTCGAGGTGGTGACCTCGCCGCCGACCAGGCACAGACCGGTGGTCAGGAACGTCTCGACGGCGACCCGGCTGCCCGGGTCGTCCTTGATCATCGCGTCCAGGATGGTGTCCGAGATCTGGTCGGCCATCTTGTCCGGGTGGCCCTCGGTGACGGATTCGGACGTGAAGAGTCGCTTGGACATCGGTCTCCCCTAGGTGTGTCGGTGCAGATCAGTAACGGTAGTAGTCGGGCTTGTAGGGTCCGGCAACCGGTACCCCGAGGTAGTCGGCCTGATCCTGGGACAGGGTGGTCAGGCCGACGCCGAGGGCGGACAGGTGCAGCCGGGCCACCTCTTCGTCGAGGTGTTTCGGCAGCATGTAGACGCCCACCGGGTACTGCTGCGGCTTGGTGAACAGTTCGATCTGTGCCAGCACCTGGTTGGTGAACGAGTTGCTCATCACGAACGAGGGGTGACCGGTCGCGTTGCCGAGGTTCATCAGCCGGCCCTCGGACAGCACGATCAGGGACGTGCCGTTGGCGAACGTCCACTCGTGGACCTGCGGTTTGATCTGTCTGACCGAGACGCCATCGAGGTGGGTGAGACCGGCCATGTCGATCTCGTTGTCGAAGTGGCCGATGTTGCCGAGGATCGCCTGGTGCTTCATCCTCGACATCTGGTCGGCGGTGACCACGTTCACGCAACCGGTGGCGGTGATGACGAGGTCGGCGATGTCCAGAACGTCGTCGAGTTGCGCGACCTGGTAGCCGTCCATCGCGGCCTGCAGGGCGCAGATCGGGTCGATCTCGGTCACGATGACGCGGGCGCCCTGGCCCCGTAGAGATTCCGCGCATCCCTTGCCGACGTCGCCGTACCCGCAGACGACCGCTACCTTGCCGCCGATCAGCACGTCGGTGGCGCGGTTGATCCCGTCCACCAGCGAGTGCCGGCAGCCGTACTTGTTGTCGAACTTGCTCTTAGTCACCGAGTCGTTGACGTTGATGGCCGGGAAGAGCAGGCTGCCTTCCTTCATCATCTCGTAGAGGCGGTGCACCCCGGTGGTGGTCTCCTCGGTCACGCCCTGGATGCCGTTGGCCAACTGGGTCCAGCGGTCCGGGTCCTCCTGCAGGGAGGCGGCGAGCAGTTTGAGGACCTCGTCGAACTCGCCGCCATCACCGGACGGGGCGGGCACCTGCCCGGCCTTCTCGAACTCGACCCCCTTGTGGATCAGCAGCGTCGCGTCCCCGCCGTCGTCGAGGATCATGTTCGGACCGTCGGCATCGGGCCACAGCAGTGCCTGCTTGGTGCACCACCAGTACTCCTCGAGGGTCTCGCCCTTCCAGGCGAAGACCGGCACCCCGGCGGGATTCTCAGGGGTGCCGCTAGGTCCGACTGCGATCGCCGCGGCCGCCTCGTCCTGGGTGGAGAAGATGTTGCAGGACGCCCAGCGAACCTCGGCGCCGAGGGCGGTGAGGGTCTCGATGAGCACGGCGGTCTGCACGGTCATGTGCAGTGAGCCCGTGATCCGTGCCCCGCTCAGCGGCTTCGACTCGCCGTACTGGGCGCGCATGGCCATCAGACCGGGCATCTCATGCTCGGCCAACCGGATCTGGTCGCGCCCCGCAGGGGCCAGGGAAAGATCAGCAACTTTGAAGTCCATTGCACGATTCTCGCAGGCGTGGCCGGGGGTCACGGTCGGCGGCTCTGGAACAAGTGCTCCTGTGGCCCGCTCAACACCGTATTCCGGACGTGTTCGGGCATCTTGCGGCGATATCGGGTCCTGCGTCCGACGGGCCAGGACCAGGTATGCGGGAGTACCGCCGCCGCTACGATGTGGGAGACGCAAAGGAGTTCGCCCGTGGCGCTGGTGGTGCAGAAGTACGGAGGTTCCTCTGTCGCTGACGCCGCCGCGATCAAGCGGGTGGCCAGGCGCATCGTCGAGACCCAGCGGGCCGGCAACCAGGTCACCGTGGTGGTGTCGGCGATGGGTGACAGCACCGACGAGCTGATGGATCTCGCACAGGAGGTCTCGCCGGATCCGCCCGGCCGTGAGTTGGACATGCTGCTGACCGCCGGCGAGCGCATCTCGATGGCGCTGCTGGCGATGGCGATCTCCGACCTCGGGGCCCAGGCCCGGTCCTACACCGGGTCGCAGGCGGGGCTGATCACCGATCGCTACCACGGGCAGGCCCGGATCATCGACGTCACGCCGGGCCGGATCCAGACCGCGCTGGATGAGGGCGCGATCCCGATCGTCGCGGGTTTCCAGGGGGTCGCGCAGGACACCAAGGACATAACGACCCTTGGCCGCGGCGGCTCGGACACCACCGCCGTTGCGCTGGCGGCTGCCCTCAAGGCGGATGTGTGCGAGATATACACCGATGTTGACGGCGTGTTCAGCGCCGACCCGCGCCTGGTGCCGCACGCCCGTCAGGTCCCGAACATCACCTACGAGGAGATGCTGGAGCTCGCCGCGCACGGCGCGAAAGTCCTTCACCTGCGCTGCGTGGAGTACGCCCGCCGCTTCGACGTGCCCTTGCGCGTGCGGTCGTCGTTCACCGACCGGCCGGGAACCCTGGTCGTGCATGAGATCGAGGAGAGTGTCGCGATGGAACAGCCCATCATTTCCGGTGTGAGCCAGGACTTGTCGGAGTCGAAGATCACCGTCACCGCCGTCCCCGACCGCCCCGGGCAAGCAGCCCTCATCTTCGAGACGCTGGCCGAACTTGGAGTCAACCTGGACATGATCGTGCAGAACGTCTCGGCGGCCGGCCACACCGACATCACGTTGACGGTCCCGACCGCCGATCTCGCCCGGGCGAGTCAGGCGCTGCTCGACCGCCAGGAGGAACTCGCTTTCGGCCGGTTGCTGCAGGACGAGGGCATCGCGAAGGTGTCGCTGGTGGGCGCAGGCATGCGGTCCCACCCCGGCGTCTCGGCGACCTTCTTCCGCACCCTGGCCGAGGCCGGCGTCAACGTCGAGATGATCTCGACCTCGGAGATCCGGATCTCAGTGGTCACCCGCTTGGAGAAGGCCGCAGATGCCGTGAAGGCGCTGCACTCGGCCTTCGGCCTCGATGCTGACGGTGAAGCGGTGGTGTACGCGGGGACGGGCCGGTAGCGGGGTTCGCGCCCATACACATCGCAAAACGGCAGCCAACCGGAACCCGATCCCGGGTGCCGGGCCTGGCAAATTCTCGTCGCTCAGAGCGACAGAAATTCACCATGCCCATCCGAGTCGGCCGTGGGTGAGCCTGATCCCCGCAATCAGCCCCCTGCGAACGGCGGCAGCACGTCCACGACCGCGCCCTCGCCAACCTCCTCTTCAAGGGCGAGATGCTGGCCGTCGCACAACAGCGTGGACACGGCCAGCACGTCGTCGAACCGGGGTCCTAGCGCCAATCCGGTCAACCGCTCACCGACCGCACCGGCCGGCACCTCCACCGATGCGCGGCCGGCGGCTTCGCGGGCGGCGGCGAAGAACCGGATCGTGACCATGAGCTCAGCCGCCGATCGCCGACATCGGGCGGGGCGGCTGCAGGAAGCTCGGATCGTCGATGCCGTGCCCGGGTAGTTTGCCGGCGACCCCTTCGGCCATGAGCTCCGCGAGCCTGTCGTCCGAGGCGCCGTCGCGCAGCGCGGTGCGCAGGTCGGTCTCGCCGTGGGCGAACAGACAGTTGCGCCACTGCCCGTCGGCCGTCAGGCGCAGCCGGTTGCAGGTCCCGCAGAACGGCCGGGTGACCGACGCGACGATTCCAACCTGGGCGAGCCCGCCGTTGACGTCCCAGCGGCGGGCGGGGGCGGGACCCGGATCATCCACGGCGGTCAAGTGGAACCCGGCGCCGGACAGCGACTCCATGATCTCGTCGGCCTTGACCATCTCCTCGCGTCGCCACCCGTGCTGCGGGTCGAGCGGCATCTGCTCGATGAAGCGCAGGTGCAGGCCCTCACCGATGGCCCAGCGCAACAGTCCGGGCGCCTCGCTGTCGTTGACCCCGCGCAGCAGCACGGTGTTGATCTTCACCGGGTCCAGGCCGGCGATCTGCGCCGCGCGGATGCCGGCAAGGGTGTCCACGAGCCGGTCCCGGTGCGTCATTGCCCGGAATGTCTGGCGATCGAGGGTGTCCAGGCTGATGTTGACCCGCTGCAGGCCGGCGTCCCGCAGCGGTGCCGCGAGCCCCGGCAGCCGCAGGCCGTTCGTGGTCATGCTCACCTCGACGCCCATACGGGCGATGCCCGCCACGATGTCCACGACGTCGGGGCGCAGCAGCGGTTCGCCACCGGTCAGGCGAACGCTGTCGATCCCGGCGGCCACCGAGACCGAGACGATCCTCAACAACTCCGACTTCGTGAGCATCTGGGTGCCGGGTAGCCAGGGCAGGCCCTCGGCGGGCATGCAGTACGTGCACCGCAGGGAGCATCGGTCGGTCAGCGATACCCGCAGGTCTGTGTGAACACGTCCGAATCCGTCTACTAGGCGCAATTGACCCACTCCTGCCCTCCATCGGCGAATCGCTGCAGTTTCCACACGGGCAAGCGCTGCTTGACCTCGTCGACGAGCCACGCACATGCCTCGAAAGCGTCGCCGCGGTGGCTTGCCGAAACCGCCGCGACGAACGCGAGGTCGCCGACGGCCAGGTCACCGGTGCGATGCAGCGACGCGGCCGCGATCACACCCGGTCGCTGCCGGGCGCCATCGAGGATCTCCGCCATGACGTAGTTGGCAGCGGGATGGGCCTCATAGGACAGGGAGGTCACGGTGCGGCCGTGATCGTGGTCGCGGACCCGGCCCTCGAAGGCAACGACTGCGCCCGCCCCGGGTCTGCGGACCGCGGCGTCCACCTCGGCGGCGGTGATGGGGGTGGCGCGCACGAGTCCACGGTGGTCGGCGCCCTGCATCACGTGCTGGGAGTGGTTGAGCAGCGGTCCCAGCACGGCGAGCCCGTCGGCGACCGCGCCATGGCTGCCGGGCATCGCCACCACCAGGGTGCGGCCCATGGTCCCCGCCACCGCCCGCGACAAGTCGGCCAGCGGGGTCTGCGCGCGGCCGCGGGCGCGGAAGGCCTCACCGAAGCCCGGCAACTCGCGGTCGATCACGGTCAGAACCGCGTCGGGGGTGACGTCACGAGGGCCCAGGCCGGTGCCACCGGTGCAGACGACCAGGTCGGTGGCCGCCTCCCGAATCGCGGCCGAGATCGCCCCGGTTTCATCCGGGACCACGACCGGATCACCCACTTCACAACCCAGTTCCCGCAAGCCGGTGGCGAGGGCCGGTCCGGTGGTGTCCTCAGTGCGCCCGGCAGCGGCTGAGTCCGAGCAGACGATGACCCGCGCCTTCATCGATGCCAGTCCGCGCTCTTGCCGCCGGTCTTGGACACCACCTGCACCGCTTCGATGCTCGCCGCCGGATCCACCGACTTGGTCATGTCGATGATCGTCAGGCAGGCGACGGTGACTGCGGTCAGTGCCTCCATCTCGACACCCGTGCGGTCGGCGGTGCGCACCCGCGCGCGTACCCGCACCACGTCCTCGCCCGGATCGGGGTCGACCGCCACGGTCACGCCGTGCACGGCGATCGGATGGCACATGGGGATGAGGTCGGGGGTGCGCTTGGCCGCCATGATCCCGGCGATCCGGGCGGTGGCGAGCACATCCCCCTTGGCCAGGGTGCCCTCGCGGATCGCGGCCGTGGCCGTGGTGCGGACCTCGCCGGCGGCCTCGGCCGTGCGGGTCGTCACCTCCTTGTCCGCCACGTCCACCATCCGGGCCTGCCCCCGGCCGTCCACATGGCTCAATCCGTCGGCCATGGTCACCTCCCAGGCTCCTAGTCTGGCGTGCGGCGCTGCGCGCGACCGCACGCGGCGTGCTGGTCCTAGTCTGCGGGTGTGGCGCAGTGGACGGCAATGGTGCTCACCGGCGGCAGCAGTCGCCGGCTCGGACAGGACAAGGCCACGGCGGTCGTCGCGGGCAAGCGGATGGTGGACCGGGTGCTGGAGCAGATCCCCCCCGACGTGCCCGTGGTCGTGGTCGGCCCCGACCCCCAGGCGCGGCGTGAGGTGGTGGTGACGCGCGAGGATCCGCCCGGCGGCGGGCCGGCCGCGGCGATCGGCGCGGGCCTGCGTGCGGTGACCACGCCGTGGGTCGCAGTCATCGCCGCAGACATGCCGTTCGCGGTGCCGGTGGTGGTGGGAATGCTCGATCGGCTGGCGGGCGCCGACGCGGTCGTCCCGGGGGCCGAAGGGCACCGGCAGCCGCTGTGCGCCCTCTACCGGACCCGGGCCCTGCAAGGTGTCCGGATCGAGCCGGGGATGTCCATGCGCACACTGCTGGACGGGTTGCGGGTGGAGTACGTGCCGGGCGAGCCCGACTCGCTGATCGACATCGATACCCCTGCGGATCTGGGCCGGGCTGCACGCCGCTTGACCATAATGGAACTCCAGCAGAAGGGAACTGTGATGCAGGAGTGGGTCGCGGCAGTCATGGAAGCACTCGGTCTCGATGCCGACGTCGATGTGGATCTCATCCTCGACGTTGCCAAGGACGTCGCGCACGGCGTGCAGCGTCCCGCGGCGCCGGTCACCGCTTATGTGCTGGGCCTTGCGGTCGCAGCCGGTGCCGATCCGGGCGAAGCGGCGGCCGCCGTGCAGGAACTCGCCGACGAGTGGCCGGTGTCCGCCACCGATGCGTGAACCGGACTGGCCGACCGCGCGCAGGCTGGCTGCCGCCGCGCACCCCCTGGCCGCCGAGCGGGTGCCGCTGGCACAGGCCGATGGCCGCGTGCTGGCCGGGGCAGTGGTCGCGCTGACTGACCTGCCGGCGTTCGACACCTCGTCGATGGATGGCTGGGCGGTCAGTGGCGACGGCCCTTGGCGACTGGTGGGTGAGGTACTTGCCGGACATGCCCCGGATGTGCGGCTGGAGCCGGGCCAGTGCTGTGTGATCGCGACGGGGGCGGCGGTGCCCGACGGTGCCACGGCGGTCGTGCGCCGCGAGCATGGTGAAGCCGTGGGGGATACGGTGCGGGCCGATCGTGAGCCGGGGGCGGACATCCGGCCCGCGGGGGAGGAATGCCGCCGGGGTGACGTCCTGGCGCGGGCGGGCAGTGTTGTCGGCCCGGCGTTGATCGGGTTGTTCGCGGCAGCTGGGCTCGACGAGGTGCAGGTTCGCCCGGCACCGCGCGTGGCTGTGGTGCTGTTCGGCGACGAGTTGGTGGGCCAGGGGGTGGCGGGCATCGGACAGGTCCGCGACTCGCTGGGGCCGCAGTTGCCCGGCTGGCTGACCCGGATGGGCGCTTCCGTCGTGTCGGTCACACGTGCTGCGGACACTCTCGCCGAACATGTGGACCGGATCCGGGAGGCCGCCACCGGTGCTGATGTCGTGATCACCACCGGCGGCACGGCTGCCGGCCCCGTCGACCATCTGCACGCCGCCGTGGCGCAGTTGGATGGGAGGTTCCTGATCGACAGCGTCGCTGTGCGGCCGGGCCACCCGATGGCCATGGCCGACCTGGGCAACGCCTGGCTGGTCGCTCTGCCGGGTAACCCGCAGAGTGCGATCGTCGCGCTCATCTCACTGGGTTCGCCGCTGATTGATTCGTTGCTCGGCAGGCCTGCCGCTGAACTGCCAGGGGTCGTTCTGACGCAGGACACCAAGGCGCCGGCCACCGAACACCGACTGGTGGCCGCCAGCCTGGCGGACGGCGAGGCGACGCCGGTCCAACACCTCGGCTCAGCCATGCTGCGCGGGCTGGCCGCCGCCGACGGCTTCGCAGTGATGCCGCCCGGCGGCGCCGCAGCCGGGGACACCGTGCAGTGGCTGGCGTTGCCCTGAGGCGTCCGCGCGCGTGATTGTCACGTTGTTGTCGGCCCCGGCCACTGCCGCGTGACGTTGTTGCTGGCGACAGCCCGCGTTCCCGCCCAACATCGTCACAAACCACCTCCGGCTAGCCACAACTTCGTTGCAGCGGGCATCTGCGGAGATCACGAAGGCTTCTCAGCGCCCGCTCGCGCGTAGTAGTACCACGTCACGACCGCCCCGATCAGGCAGGTGAAGGTCCCCAGCCAGTAGAGCAGCTGGGTGTTCCCCGTGGCGAACATGACGCCGAACACGAACGGACCGAAGGCCGCGATCGCGGCCGTCCAGCCGATGACGCCGCCGGCCTGGCGGGGTTCGAAGATCATCGGCATCTGCTTGAAGGTGCTGGCGTTGCCGACCCCGGTGAAGAAGAAGATCGCGATCATCCCCCAGAAGAATGCGGGGAACTGGTCGGCGCTGGTGGGCGAGAGCTGGAACGATGTGAACAGCGCGGAGGCGCCGATGCCGACGATCGCGACAAGCGTCACCCTGGCCCCACCAACCCGGTCGGCGATAGGCCCGGCGAGCACCCGGGCCGCGGACCCGATCAACGCCCCGTAGAAGGCGTACTGCGCTGGGTTGACCGCATCGGCGCCGAACGGTGTGCCGTAGTAGTTCTTGATGAGCAGTGCGAATTGCGCCGCCAGCCCCGAGAAGGTCCCGAATGTGATGATGTACAGCAGCGTCATCAACCACGTGTGCTTGTTGCCGAAGATGTCCAGTTGCTCCTTGACGCCGCGGGCTTTGACAGGCACGGATTTCAGCATGGTGTAGGCCAGAATCACCCCGACGACCACGAACGGCACCCAGATGTAGCCGGCGTTCTGGTACCAGACCTGCTTCTCGATTCCCTTCTCCGGATTGGAGAACGTCTGGGAGGCACCCAGCACTGCGAGCATCGAGAACCCGACCACCCATGGCGTCACGAACTGCACGAGGCTGACGCCGAAGTTTCCGATGCCGGCCTGGATGCCCAGGGCGGTGCCCTGTTTGGCTTTGGGGAACCAGAACGACGTGCTTGGCATGAAGCCGCTGAACACCCCGCCACCGACACCGGCCATCGCGGCCAAGAGCATCAGTACGGCGAACGAGGTGTCCGGGTTCTGGACGGCGAGCGCCCAGCCCACGATCGGGACCAGCATCAGCGCACTGCTGAGCCACACGAGCTTGCGGGTGCCGAGGATGGGCGGCAGGAACATCCAGACCAGCCGCAGCGAGCCGCCGGCGAGTCCGGGCATGGCCGCCAGCCAGTAGAGCTGACCCTTCGAGAGGTCGAAACCGATCGAGTTCAGGATCGGCGCCAGGGCCGAGACGAGGAACCATGTGACAAAGGCGAGAGTCAGGTTGAACGTGGTGATCCACAGCGTCTTCCACGCCCGCCTGGAATCCCAGCTATGGGCGTCCTCGGGGTCCCAACTTTCCAGCCAGTCACCGCCTGTGTGCTTCGGTGTGCTGGCAACTGGAGAACTCATGCGCTCGCTCCTGTCCTCATGTCGCTCGGGCTGTCCGAGTCGTGATCGTGCTCAAACTTGTGCGTGAGTTGCGGACTCGCTTTGTGCAGCATGCTCACGATGGTCAAGTGCATCCACAGCGCAGCCACCAGAGTGACCAGGAACAGGACCCCGAACGTCGATTGCGGGGCGCCGGTCCACTCGGTCGCGTAGGCGAACATCGGCGGCAGGAAGAACCCGCCCAGCGCCCCGATCGAGCCGACCAGCCCGCCGACCGCGCCGACGTCGTGGGGGAAGTACTCGGGGATGTGCTTGTAGACGGCGGCCTTCCCGATCCCCATCGCGCATCCGGTCAGGAACACGAGTACGGTGAACAGCCCGACCCCGACGGTCCAGGGCAGGATCTCGTTCGTGCCGCCGTCGGCCTTCTCGATCACGACGTATCCGTACGGCATCATCAGGATCCCCGTGGTGGTCAGCATGATGGCGAACATGGCGTACATGACCCGGCGGGCACCCACCCGGTCAGAGAACCAGCCGCCCACCGGGCGCAGCAGTGAGGCCGGGAAGATGAACAGCGCCGTCAACAGGGCGGCGTGGGTCAGATCCAGCCCGTAGACGTCCACGTAGTACTTGGGGAGCCAGGCCGCCAGCGCGACGTAGGCGCCGAAGGAGACCACGTAGTACAGGCTGAACCGCCAGACCCGCAGTTGCTTCAACGGCATGAGCATCGACGCCAGCGACCTGCCCTGACCGGGCACGATGTCGTGGTGCGGGCTCACGAACCACGTGATGGCGGCCATGATGAGCAGGAGCAGCATGTACAGGAACGGGACGAACCGCCATCCGCCCGGTGTGAGTCCGAGCACGCCGGTGGCCGGCACGGCGACGATCAGGGCAGGTCCGATGAACTTGGTGACCGAGGCGCCCACGTTGCCCGCCCCGAAGATCCCCAGGGCCAGGCCCTGGTGGCGGCGTGGCCACCAGGCGCTGACCCAGGCGATACCGACGCTGAACGCGTTCCCGGCCAGGCCGACGAGGAACGCGTAGATCAGCAGGTGTGCGTACGAGGTCGCGGTGGAGACGAGGTACGCGGGGATGGCGGTGGCCACCAGCATGACGGTCATCACCAAGCGGCCCCCGACCCGGTCGGCGAGGATTCCGAAGGGCAGGCGCCAGATCGCGCCGTTGAGCACAGCGACGGCCGTGATCCAGGACAGCTGGACGTCAGTCAGGCCGAACTCCGTGCGGATGGGGATCCCCAGCACACCGAACATCAGCCACACCGCGAACATCAGGGTGAAGCCGACGGTCGAGATGACGAGGATGCGAACCGCTCCGGGTCGCAGCCCCCACCTGCTTCCAGTGACAGCCGGGTCTACCTCGGCGACGGTCATCAGGTACCCCTATCTATTTTCACTGATGCGATGTTATCACCGTGTAAAATACAAAACAACGGTGGAATATGGTATGACTGTGTTTATGAGCGCTGCGGACACCATCGGACGGAGACTGGCGCGCCTGGGCCACCTGCGTTCGAGCGATACGGCCGAACCGGACACGAGCCGCGAAACGATCGCTCAGATCCTCGCGGAGGCCGGTCGTCCGCTGAACGTCGAGGACATCGCGGCAGTCACGAGACTGCACGTGAACACTGTGCGCACCCACCTCGACGTGCTCCGGGCAGCGGGACGAGTTGAACGATTCCGCCAGCAGTCAGAGGGCCGCGGCCGGCCAAAATGGCTGTACCGGGCGACGGTCACAGACGACCCCTACCGCCGGCTGGCCGACGAGTTGTCCAATGCGCTGACGGCTGCGGAGAGCCCGGACTTCGCCCATGAGGCGGCGACCAGATGGCGCGAGGCCGAACATGTCTCACGGGAACCGGCACGATCGCCCGATGCGGCGGTCACGGCTGCTGCGCACGCACTGTCCCAGCTCGGTTTCGCGGTGGACGTCTCGCCGGTCGGGGACGCGGTGTACCTCGGACAGTGCCCGTACGCGGCGCTCGTGGCCGAGCATCCCGTGATCTGCGACATCCATGCCAGAGCGCTGGAGCAGGTCCTGGCAGGGACCGGACAGGACGTGCACCTGGAGTCGCTGGATGTCTTCGCGCGCCCGGGCGTGTGTGTCGCGCGTCTGCGTCGGCCCGACGCCGAGCCCGCGTGGACCGTGCCGGGCTCCGACCCGGAATCAGCGAAGCCGAAGAGCGGCCCGAAGACCACGAAGAAGCAGTCGAGAAGGGGTACGGCATGACCACTCGCACCGAGGCCACCGACGAGTTCCTCGTCAAGGCTGGGCGGTTCTTCACACCCGGCAAGGTCTCCGAGGACCTACGGACCGTCACTCGCGAGGGCGGCCGCGAAGGTGACGTGTTCTACCGGGATCGCTGGAGCCATGACAAAGTCGTGCGCTCCACGCACGGCGTCAACTGCACCGGCTCCTGCTCCTGGAAGGTCTACGTCAAGGACGGCGTGATCACCTGGGAGACCCAGCAGACCGACTACCCGTCGGTGGGCCCCGACTCCCCGGAGTACGAACCCCGTGGGTGTCCACGGGGTGCCGCGTTCTCCTGGTACACCTACTCACCCACCCGGATCCGCTATCCGTATGTGCGCTCGGTGCTGCTCGAGGCATACCGGGCAGCCAAGTCCGCGCACCCCGACCCGGTCGACGCCTGGGCCGCCGTGGTCGGCAACGAGGACATCCGTCGCGCGTACCAGCAGGCGCGCGGTAAGGGCGGTCTGGTCCGTTCCTCGTGGGCCGAGGTCAACGAGATGATCGCAGCAGCGCACGTGCATACCGTCAAGGCGCACGGCCCGGACCGGATCTTCGGGTTCTCGCCGATCCCCGCCATGTCGATGGCCTCGCACGCCGCCGGCAGCCGCTTCATCAGCCTCATGGGCGGGGCGATGCTGAGCTTCTACGACTGGTACTGCGACCTGCCCGTCGCCTCGCCGCAGGTGTTCGGTGACCAGACCGATGTGCCGGAGTCGGCGGACTGGTGGAACGCCAGCTACCTGATCATGTGGGGGGCGAACGTTCCCACGACCCGTACCCCCGACGCCCACTTCATGACCGAGGCCCGGTACCGCGGGCAGAAGGTCGTCACCGTGTCGCCGGACTATGCGGACAACACGAAGTTCGCCGACGAGTGGCTCAACCCGCACCCGGGTACCGACGGAGCGCTTGGGATGGCCATGGGGCACGTGATCCTGAAGGAGTTCTACGTCGAGCGGCAGGTCCCCCGGTTCATCGACTACGTGAAGAAGTACTCCGACCTGCCGTTCCTCGTCACCGTCAAGGAGAAGGACGGTGCCTACGTGCCGGACAAGTTCCTCACTGCCGCAGACCTCGGCGACGACGGTGAGGGTGCTGCGTTCAAGACCGTGCTGGTCGATTCCGCAACCGGTCGGCCGGTCGTGCCGAACGGGTCGATGGGCTTCCGGTACGCCGAAGCCGGCAAGGGCAGGTGGAACCTCGACCTGGAGGGTGTCGACCCTGCCCTGTCCCTGCACAACGCCGGCGGCTCGCACAACGTCGAGGTGCTGCTGCCCCGCTTCGACGTCGGCCACGAGAGCAGCGAGGGCGGCGGCGTGCACACCCGCGGTGTCCCGGTCGTGCCCGTGAACACGACCGGTGGTCAGCGACTGGTCACCACGGTGTTCGACCTGATGCTGGCCCAATACGGCGTGGGCCGCGACGGACTGCCCGGCGAATGGCCGGCCGACTACAACGACCCGGCGCCCTACACCCCGGCGTGGCAGGAGGAGATCACCAGCGTGCCGGCGGCGCAGGCCATCCGGATCGGCCGGGAGTTCGCGCAGAACGCCGAGGACTCCGGCGGGCGCTCGATGATCATCCTGGGAGCGGGGACCAACCACTGGTTCCACTCCGACATCACCTACCGCACGTTCCTGGCGATGATCACGCTGACCGGTTGCCAGGGCGTCAACGGCGGCGGCTGGGCGCACTACGTCGGGCAGGAGAAGGTCCGCCCGATCACCGGCTGGGCCAACCTGGCGTTCGCGCTCGACTGGGCGCGGCCTGCCCGGCAGATGATCGGCACCGCGTTCTGGTACGTCAACACCGACCAGTGGCGCTACGACAACCTCGGTGCCGGGCTGCTGGCGACCCCGCTGGGCGAGGGCCGTTTCCAGGATCTCTCCATGATCGACACCATCGCGCAGTCGGCGCGGTCGGGATGGATGCCGTCGTTCCCCAGCTTCAACCGCAACCCGATCGACATCGTGCGAGAGGCGCGGGCGGCCGGGATCGAACCACCCGAGTACGTCAAGGCGCAGTTGCTGTCCGGGGACCTGAAGTTCGCCATCGAGGACCCGGACGCCCCCGAGAACTGGCCGCGGGTGCTGACGCTGTGGCGGGCGAACCTGCTGGGCTCGTCGAGCAAGGGCAATGAGTACTTTCTGAAGCACTTGCTCGGGACCAGCCATGCGGTGCGTGCCGACGAGACCACCGACCGCTCCGAGCAGGTCACCTGGCGTGAGGACGCTCCTGTCGGAAAACTCGACCTGCTGGTCAGCATCGACTTCCGGATGACCTCGAGCGGGTTGTTCGGCGACATCTTGTTGCCGGCGGCCACCTGGTACGAGAAGCACGACTTGTCGAGTACGGACATGCACCCCTACGTGCACGCGTTCACCCCGGCGATCGACCCGCCCTGGGAGACCAAGAGCGACTACGACATTTTCGGGGATCTGGGCCGGACGGTCTCCCGATTGGCGCAAGGGCACCTGGACACCGTCGAGGACCTGATGTCCATCCCCCTGATGCACGACTCGCCGGACGAACTGGCGGTTCCGGGCGGTGTCGTGAAGGACTGGAAGGCAGGCGAGGTCGATCTGATCCCCGGAGTCACCGCGCCGAAGTTCATCGTGACCGAGCGTGACTACACAGCGATCGGTGCGAAGATGTCCGCACTCGGACCGCTGTTGGAGACGGTGGGCACTCTCACGAAGGGAGTCGCGGTGAACACCGCCCCCGAGGTGGAGCTGCTCAAACGGCTCAACGGCGTCATCCCCGATGGTCCTGCCGCCGGGCGTCCGGCGCTGGTCACCGCGGCACAGGCCTGCGAGGCGATCCTGACGCTGTCCGGAACGACCAACGGCCGAGTCGCCGTGGAGGGCTTCCGTCACGTCGAGGCGCGCACCGGCCGGCAACTGGCCGATCTGGCGATGGACAACGAGGGCAAGCGGATCACGTTCGCCGACACCCAGGCCCGTCCGGTCCCGGTCATCACCAGCCCGGAGTGGTCGGGCAGCGAGCACGGCGGGCGGCGCTACACGGCGTTCACGATCAACGTGGAGCGGCTCAAGCCATGGCACACGCTGACCGGTCGGCAGCACCTCTTCCTCGATCACGACTGGATGACCGAGATCGGCGAGCAACTGCCGACGTTCCGGCCACCGCTGAACATGCACCGCCTGTATGGGGACCAGGGCACGGGGGAGGGCCGAGAGGTGACGGTGCGCTACCTGACCCCGCACTCCAAGTGGTCCATCCACTCGGAGTACCAGGACAACTTGTTCATGCTCTCGCTGTCACGCGGCGGGCCCGAGATCTGGATGAGCCCGCAGGATGCCGACGCGATCGGGGTCAAGGACAACGAATGGATCGAGGCGTACAACCGCAACGGGGTGGTCGTGGCGCGGGCGATCGTGTCCCACCGGATGCCCGCCGGGACGGTCTTCATGTACCACGCCAAGGACCGCACGGTGGACGTTCCGAAGACTGAGACGTCGGGATTGCGCGGCGGAATCCACAACTCGCTCACTCGGTTGTTGATCAAGCCGACGCACGTGGCCGGTGGCTACGCGCAGCTGTCGTTCTTCCTCAACTACCTCGGACCCACCGGCAACCAGCGCGACGAGGTCACCGTGATCCGTCGCCGCTCGCAGGAGGTGGAGTACTGATGGCCACCGCCACCGATTGTCGCGAAAGTGCGCCGAAACGCCGGCGTGTCAGGCGCACTTCGCGACAACGACCGTGTCCGCAACCGACGAAGGAGGCCTACGCATGAAGGTCATGGCGCAGATGGGCATGGTGATGAACCTCGACAAGTGCATCGGGTGTCACACCTGCTCAGTGACGTGCAAGCAAGCCTGGACCAACCGTGCCGGCGTCGAGTACGTGTGGTTCAACAACGTCGAGACCCGACCGGGCCAGGGGTACCCGCGCACGTACCAGGACCAGGGGAAATGGAAGGGTGGCTGGACCCTCACCAGGCGTGGGAGACTGCGTCTGCGCTCCGGCAACCGCTTCCACCGGCTGACCCAGATCTTCATGAACCCGAAGCTCCCGCAACTGCAGGACTACTACGAGCCGTGGACCTACGAGTACGACAATCTGATATCCGCTCCGCTGGGCGAGCACACACCAGTGGCGCGGCCGAAGTCCCTGATCAGCGGGAAACCGATGAAGATCCAGTGGTCGGCCAACTGGGACGACGACTTGGCCGGTGGCCCGGAACTGGCCACGCAGGACCCGGTGCTCAAGAAGATCAAGGACGACGTGGGCGACCGGGTCAGGATGGAGTTCGAGCAGGCGTTCATGTTCTATCTGCCCCGCATTTGCGAGCATTGCCTGAACCCGGCCTGCGTGGCCAGTTGCCCCTCGGGCGCGATGTACAAGCGCAGCGAGGACGGGATCGTCCTGGTCGACCAGGACGCCTGCCGCGGCTGGCGGATGTGCGTGTCCGGATGCCCGTACAAGAAGGTCTACTTCAACCACCGAACGGGCAAGGCCGAGAAGTGCACCCTGTGCTATCCGCGGATCGAGGTCGGGCTGCCGACCGTGTGCTCGGAGACGTGCGTCGGGCGGCTGCGCTACATCGGGCTGTTCCTGTACGACGCCGACCGGGTGACCGAAGCCGCGGCCACGGAGAATGAGCAGGACCTGTACGAGGCGCAACTGGATCTGATCCTGGACCCGGACGATCCGGACGTCGCAGAGCAGGCGTTGCGAGACGGCATCCCGCAGGACTGGCTGGCCGCCGCGCGCAGATCACCGGTGTATGCCCTGACCAAGAAGTACAGGGTCGCCCTGCCGCTTCACCCGGAGTACCGCACCATGCCCATGGTCTGGTACGTCCCTCCGCTGTCCCCGGTGGTCGACGCCTTGCGCGAAACGGGCAACGACGCCGAGGATGCGGGGAACCTGTTCGGGGCGCTGAACGCACTGCGGATCCCGATCGAGTACCTGGCCGAGTTGTTCACGGCCGGTGATGTCGTGCCGGTCAAGGAGAGCCTCGGGATCCTGGCCGCGATGCGCTCGTTCATGCGCGACAGCAACCTCGGACGACCCACGGACCCCAGCATCCCGGCAGCGGTGGGCTTGAGCGAGGAGGAGATGTTCGCGCTGTACCGACTGCTGGCCATCGCGAAGTACGAGGACCGCTACGTGATCCCGGAGGCGCACACCGAGACCGCCCGCAACCTCGAGGAGCTGGCCTGCTCGCTGGACTACGAGGGCGGCTCCGGCATGTACGAGCAGGGCCCGTTCGGGGAGTCCTCGGGACGTCCGACCCCGGTTGCCGTCGAGACCTTCCACGCGCTGGCCCAGCGCCAGCAGTCCGAGACCATCGTGGCTCCGGACTCCGAGGCGAAGGTGAACCTGCTGAACTGGGACGGGCTCGGAGTGCCCCTGGGCATGCCGTCGATGCCGCCCAAGCGGGCGCAACGAAGTGAATCCGAAGGCGACCACCGTGCGGCGAGCACCCCGGTCCGGCCAGACGATGCGCTGGACGCAGGAGAGGACCCGACATGATGAGCGACTACGACAAGGCCGTGGCACGACTGGCCGCGTCCTGGCTGCTGTGGTACCCGGACGACCGATTGCGCGAACGTCTGCCCGACATCCGGATCGCGGTGGCGGAACTGCCGGCAGCGACCCGCGAGCCGTTGACGGCATTCCTCGCATGGTTCGACGAGCGAACCCCGTCGCAGGTCGCCCGCGAGTACGTCGAGACGTTCGACATGCGGCGCAAGGCCTGTCCGTACCTGACCTACTGGACCCACGGCGACACCCGTAACCGCGGCATGGCGATCCTGCACTTCAAGCAGGCGTATCTGAGCGCCGGATTCGACGCGGGCGACGCCGAGCTCGCCGACCATCTGGCCGTCCTACTGGAGTTCGCCGCGCTCGGTGACCGGGTCACAGGCGATGCGCTGCTGGCCGAGCACGTCGGTGCAGTCGGACTGCTGCACTCCGCCTTGGTGTCGACCGGTTCGCCGTACGCCTTGGTGGTGGAATCCGTGGTCGCCACTTTGCCGTCGGTGACTCCCGAGATCGCTGAGCGGATGGCCGCGATCGCCGCCCAGGGCCCGCCGGCCGAACAGGTGGGCCTGGAACCATTCGGGATCAGTGTGGGAGGAGCGCGCAGATGAGGGCGAGTGAGGTGATGGCCGCCGAGAGCCTGAGTACCGCCGACATTCTGCTGTGGGACGTCCTGCCGTATGTGACCATCGCGGTGTTCGTGGTCGGGTTGGTCTGGCGCCACCGCTACGACAAGTTCGGGTGGACCACGCGGTCGAGTCAACTGTACGAGGGCAAGTTGATGCGGGTCGCGAGTCCGCTGTTCCACTTCGGCATTCTGGCTGTGCTGCTGGGCCACGTGGTCGGCCTGCTGATCCCGGAGGCGTGGACCAACGCGCTGGGCGTATCCGAGACGACCTACCACTTCTTCGCGGTGCTGCTCGGGGCTTTTGCAGGCATCGCGACGCTGAGCGGCATCGTCTTGCTCATCTACCGCCGGCGCACGGTCGGACCGGTCTTCGCCGCCACCACCAAGAACGACAAGGTCATGTACCTGTTCCTGGCCGGCGCGATCTGCCTGGGCGTCGTCGCCACGATGACCGGTGCCGGCGTGCTTGGCGAGGGGCACAACTACCGCGAGGACGTGTCCGTGTGGTTCCGTTCGGTCTTCTATCTCCAGCCGCAGGCCGAACTGATGGCCAGCGCCCCGCTGGCGTTCAAGATCCACGCGCTGGCCGGCATGGCACTGTTCATGGTCTGGCCCTTCACGCGACTGGTGCACGCGTTCAGCGCACCCTTCGGATACGTGTTCCGCCCGTACGTGATCTATCGTGACCGTGGTCCGCACGATGCGGGCAACCGGACGCCCCGACCGGGATGGGAGAAGGTCGGGGGACCGTGACGGTCGCCGCGACCACCAGCACCCGATCCGGCCTGCGGCTGGCGATCCCGGGCCAGCACGGTGCATGGGCGTTCCTCGGGGTGCCGTTGCTGCTCGGTTTCGCGGTGGTCGGATGGTCCGCGCCCGCCGCCCTGTTCGCGCTTGCATGGGTACTCGCCTTCCCAGCCAGCTACTACCTGGGCCGGGCTGTCGTCATCCGCTGGCGCCGCGGCAACTGGTCGCGCCTGGCAAGGCGCGAGCTCCACGACGCCGTGCCCTGGGTGGTGCTGGCCGGAGTTGCGGGGTTGATCCTGTTGGTGCTGCGGCCGTGGCTGCTGTGGGTCGGCGCGGTGCTGGGCGTGCTGTGGGGGGCCAGTCTCTGGCTGACGCGTACCGGGCACGAACGAGGCGCGAGCAACGACCTGCTGCTGGTCGCGCAGGCCAGCCTGGCCGTGCCGCTCATGTGGGGCATCGCGACCGACACCGCAGATCTCGGCATAGGGACACCGGCGGCAGCGGATGCGTGGCTGGCCGCATTCGTCTGTCTGATGTTCTTCACCGGTTCTGTCCTGCACGTCAAGTCCCTGATCCGGCAGGCCGATGATCGTCGGTGGGCGATCGCCTCGCGGGTGTTCGCAGTCCTGTCGCTGGCGATGGGTCTGATCTCGCCCTGGCTGATACTGCCGTTCGGCGCAGCAGCCGTGCGGAGTTTCGCGGTCCGGGCAGGCAGCCGGCCGGCGGTGATCGGCGCTGTCGAGATAGTGGTGTCAGTGCTTATTGTGGTGGGCGGCGCGCTCGCCCTGGCCTAGGAGGACAACATGCTCGAGTACGCGAAGGCGCAGCTTGCGCAAGCCCGGGAGAACGAATCCGGCCGCAGTGCCGCCACGGTGTTCCGCGGTGACCTCCTCGCACAGACGGTGCTTGCCCTTACTGAGGGATCCGAACTCGCAGAGCACGAGAATCCGGGGGAGGCGACGTTGCAGGTCCTCATCGGACGCATCCGGCTCACGGCCGATGGGCAGGCTCACGAGGCAGGAGCCGGTGATCTGCTGACGATTCCTCCGTTGCGGCATTCCGTTCTGGCGCTCGTGGACAGCGCATTCCTGTTGACGGTCGCCCGCAGGTAGGCGGCATTGCCCGCGACCGGGTCCGGTTCGGGTTGCTTGTGACGACGTTGCTGCCCCGGTGGGGTCTCTGTTACGAAGGTGCGGCCGCGGAGCCGGCAGAGGCGTCCTTGTGACGACGTTGCTACCCCGGTGAGGTCTCTGTTACGAAGGTGCGGCCGACACGCCCGTCGGACCCAGCACCTTTGTGACAAACGATCGTGAAGCCCCGCAACTTCGTCACAAGGACAGCGTCGGCCTACCCACGGTGTCGCACCCGAGCAGCAGCAGACCGCGGTGGCTGCAGACGCGCGAACCTCGCTGCGGGCGCAATCCCCGCGCCTCGTGGCCACCGAGCACTACACTCGCCGCAGAAGGGAGAGGTGGGCGTGAACTTCGAGAAGGTCGTGTTCGGCTTCTTCGTCGTGCTCGCGGCGACCTTGAACTTCGGGTTCTTCCTGGGGCCGCTGGACGACCCTGCGGTGCACAACGCCACCGAGTTGTTCGCGGCCGTGATCGTCAATCTGATCGCCCTGGTCATGAAGTTCGGCGACCGGACCCAGATCGGTGCGGTGCACCTGGCCACGAGTCTGGTCGCCAGCCTGCAATTGATGGCGGCCGCCGGTTTGTGGGCCTACTACAACAACATCGTCGACGGACCGCTGCACCCGGATCAGATCTCCAGCGTGGTGTCGCTGTCAGGCGGGGCGCTGCTCGCGAACATCATCTCAGTGACCCTGCTGGTCGTGGAGACAGTGTCGTTCCGGCGTCAGTGACCACCACGATGTCCGAGTCTGCGCCGCCGCCCGTCCGGCGGATCGTGCCGGTCGGGCCCTCGTCGACGGCGATCTTCCTGGTCCTGCGCCGGATGCGTGCGCCCCTGATCGTGCTGATCAGCCTGTTCGCCGTGAGCATCTCCGGGCTGACTCTCATGCCGGGCGTCGATTCCGAGGGCCAGCCGTGGCACATGGACCCGTTCGAGGCCTTCTACTTCATGAGTTACACCGCGACCACGATCGGTTTCGGGGAACTGCCGTACACCTTCACAACGGCGCAGCGGGCTTGGGTGATCGTCACGATCTACCTGAGTGTGATCGCGTGGGCGTATGCGATCGGGTCAGTCCTCGCGCTGTTGCAGGACCGCGGCTTCAAGGAGGCCCTGGCCCTGCAGCGCTTCGAGCGGCGGGTGCGTCGCCTGCGCGAGCCGTTCCTGATCCTCGCGGGCTTCGGTCAGGCAGGCCAGGTCGTGGCCCGCAGCCTGGACATGACCGACCACCGACTCGTCGTGCTCGACATCGAACCGCAGCGCATCGAAGCGCTGGACCTGGCTGCTTTCCGCTCCGATGTCCCCGGCCTGGCCGCGGACGCCAGCAATCCGTACGAACTGCGCAGGGCGGGCTTGGCTCATCCGGACTGCGCAGGCATCATCGCCTTGACAAACGACGATGAGGCCAATCTGGCCATCGCCATGGCCGCGGGTCTGCTCCGTCCCTCACTGCCGGTGGTGTGCAGGACACTCAAGGACGAACTGATCGAGCGCATGCGGGCCTTCGGGGAACCGATGATCGTGGATCCGTTCAACCTGTTCGGCGACGGGTTGATGCTCGGGGTACGTGCACCGCAGACCGCGCGACTGCTGAACTGGCTGACATCCGACGCGGGCACGGCGCTGACCGCACCCATGACCGTGCCGAGGCAGGGCAGATGGGTCGTGTGCGGCTACGGCCGGTTCGGCCGGCACCTGGTCGCTGACCTGCGGCGCTATGGGATTCCGGTGACCGTCGTGGACCCGGATGCCACGACCTCGGACAACCTGGAACTCATCCGCGGTGATGCCACGGACCCGGCCGTGCTCGCCGCCGCCCGGCTCGAGGATGCGGTGGCGCTGGCGGCCGCGACGGACAACGACACGTCGAACCTTTCCGTGCTGGCCGAGGCGCGGCGGGCCAACCCGGATCTGTTCCTGGTGGCACGGCAGAACGACCCGGCGAACGCCCCCCTGTTCGATGCGCTCAATGTGGAATCTCTGCTGGTGCCGACCCGTCTGGTCGCCCACGAAGTCCTCGCCCGCATCGGCGACCCCGCGTTGTGGCGGTTCGTCCAGGAGGCGCAGCGGCGCGACGATGAGTGGTCCACCCGTGTGCTCACCGATCTCACCGCCCGCTGCGGCCAGCACCGCCCGGACATCTGGACCGTGAGCCTCTCCGAAGCTGGCGCGCCGGCGTTGATGGGTCATGTGGGGCAGGATCAGGTGGCTCTGGCGGCCTTGTTGCACGACCCGATGGACCGGGGCCGGCCGCTGGACGTGGTGGCGCTGATGATCAAGCGCGACGACGACGTGATCATCTACCCGGACGGCGACCAACCGCTGCGTGCCGACGACGAGTTGCTGGTGGCCGGGATGTCCTACGACCGCCGCGCCCTGGACACCACGCTGAGCCTGCCGGCAGCGGCCGAATACGTGCTCTCGGGCCAGCGCGTCGGTCAGTCCTGGCTGTGGCGCACGCTCATCGACCGTTGAGAGGATTCGGTTCGTGAGGATCAGTGGCCTGTTCGTGTATCCGATCAAGTCGGGCGCGGCATGGGCCGTGGACGCCTGGCCGCTGGGGCGATTCGGCTTGGAGCACGACCGTGAGTACATGGTGGTCGACGAGGCGGGCAGATTCCTCACCCAGCGCGAAGCGCCGGCACTCGCGCTGGTGACTGCGCGCCTGGGTCAGGAACTGGAAGTCGTCACGCCCGGCGGGAGCGCCACGGCTCCTCCCGGCCGCCGCGTGCCGGTCCAGGTGTGGGCGCACGCGGGGGAGGCCCTGGATTGCGGTGACGAGGTGGCCGGGCTGCTTACCGATCTGCTGCAGCGGCCATGCCGGCTCGTCCGGGTGGCAGCCGAGCATCGCCGGCCCACCACTTTGGGCGGCGGCGAAGTCGGATTCGCGGACGGCTACCCCTTGCTGCTCACCTGTGTGTCGTCGTTGGACGAGCTCAACCGGCGGATGCCGGCGCCGCTGCCGATGAACCGGTTCCGGCCGAACATCGTGATCGAGGGGACTGAAGCCTACGCGGAGGATGACTGGGTGAGCGTCGAGTTGGGCCCGGTCACGGTGGACGTCGTGAAGCCCTGCGACCGGTGCTCCATCACGCGGGTGGATCAAGCCACGGGAGTTCGCGGCGACGGCGAACCGTTGCGTACCCTCGGCACCTTCCGGAAGGCGAAGGGCGGGGTGATGTTCGGGCAGAACGCGGTCCACCGGGACCTCGGCATGCTTACCGTCGGGGACGCGGTCACGGTCGTGGAACGGCGATCCTGAGTGACCAGCGGGGACTTTGGTCGGATCAGGTCAGTTGGTGACCATATTCGTCCAAAGTCGACGACCAGCCGGCCGTCGGGGCGCGACCGACTAGCGTGACTGCATGGCACAACCGCGGGTCAAGGCGGCAGGCGGACTGCCGGCGATCTCCTACGTGCTGAAGAAGGCGTGGGGCACCGGCGAGTTCGCACAAACCCTTCGCAGGCTGAAATCCAAGAACGCGTGCAAGACCTGTGCAGTCGGCATGGGTGGACGCAACGGAGGCATGGTCAACGAGGCCGGCCATTTCCCGGAGGTGTGCAAGAAGTCGGTCCAGGCGCAGGCGGCCGACATGCAGCCGGGCATCCCGGAGTCGTTCTTCGCCTCGCGCAACCTCGCCGACCTCCGGTCCCTGACAAGTGCACAGGCTGAGGACTTGGGACGCCTCGCCTTCCCGGTCGTCCTGCGACCGGGCGCCGAACGCTTCGAACGGACCGGGTGGGACGAGGCCCTAGGCCTGGTCGGGGACGCATTGGGCAGAACCGATCCCGGCCGCACGTTCTGGTATGCCAGCGGCCGTTCCGGCAACGAATCGGCGTTCCTCATGCAACTGGTCGCGCGGGCCTACGGCAGCCCGAACGTCCACAACTGCTCCTTCTATTGCCACAACGCCTCCTCGGTGGCGCTGACCGACATCTACGGCAGCGGCACGGCCTCCACGACCCTGGCCGACCTGTCGCAGACCGATGTGGCCGTGGTCGCCGGTGCGAACCCCGCCAGCAACCATCCGCGATTGGTCACCCAACTCATCGACCTGCGTCGTCGCGGCGGCAAGGTGATCGTGATCAATCCGATGTCGGAGCTGGGCCTGCGCAGATTTCGGCTGCCGTCCGACGCGCGGAGCCTGACCGCTGGGAGCAGGGTGAGCGATCTGTACCTGCAGCCGCGGATCGGCGGTGACATCGCGTTGTTCACCGCTTTGCTGAAACTCGTCGCGTGGGACACATCCTTCGTCGAGCAGCACACCACGGGGGCGTCGGCGCTCCGGTCGCATCTCGACGGCTTGGATACCGCTGCCCTGGCACAGGACAGCGGAGTCCCGCTGGGCCAGATCGAGGCCGCGGCAGAAGTGATCTCACAGGCACCCTCCGGCATCTTCATGTGGTCCATGGGCCTGACCCATCACCAGCACGGCACCGACAACATCCGGGCTTTGGGCAACCTCGCGCTGGCGCGGGGATTCCTCGGCAGGCCCGGGTCGGGCCTGATGCCGATCCGCGGTCATTCCAACGTCCAGGGAGTCGGTTCGATGGGCGTGTCCCCCACCCTCAAGAGCGCCTTCGCGGCCGAGCTGCACCATCGCTTCGGCTTCGATATCCCCCGCGACGCCGGCCAGGACACCTATGCCTCGATGCAGGCCGCCGCGGCCGGCGGGATCGACGTGGCGGTGCTTCTCGGCGGCAATCTCTGGGGGAGCAATCCGGACTCGGCCTGGGCAGGGAAGGCGCTGCGCAACATCGGCGTGACCGTGTCATTGACCACCAAGCTCAACCAGGGGCACTTCCACGGCAACGGTCGCACGATGGTGATCCTGCCGGTGCTCGCGCGCGACGAGGAGCCGCAGCCCACCACTCAGGAATCCATGTTCAACTACGTGCGGCTCTCCGCGGGCGGGCAGCCGGCGATCGATGGGGAGATGCGCTCGGAGACCGACGTGCTGGTTTCGCTGGCCCACGCGGCGATGGGCGCGGACCGCTTCGACTGGAACTCACTGCGATCACATGCGCGCCTGCGGGATTCGATCGCGGCGGTGGTCCCGGGTTACGAGGCGTTGTCCCGGGTCGAGACCGACGGGGAGTTCCAGGTCGCGGGCCGGACATTCCACCAGCCGGTCTTCGCCACCGACGACGGGAAGGCGCACTTCCACGCCGTGCCCGTCCCCGCGCCGGTTGAGGGCCTGCAGTTGATGACCATTCGTTCCGAAGGCCAGTTCAACACCGTCGTCTACGAACAGGAGGATCTGTACCGCGGCAACGCCCGGCGCGACGTGGTGATGCTCTCGGCCGTCGACGCCGCGCTGCTGGGTATCCGTGAGGCTGACGCGGTGGAGATCACCAGCGAGTGCGGCTCGATGCAGGTGAGCGCGGCCATAGTGGACATCGCGCGGGGGGCCGTGGCCATGTACTACCCGGAGGCCAATGCCTTGGTCCCTCCCCGGCTCGACCCGGACTCCAAGACTCCGGCTTTCAAGTCGGTTCCGGTGACGCTGCGCAAGGTCTGACGGACCGTTGTGTGACGAAGTTGCGGGGCCCGAACCCGGATTGTGACGACGGTGCGGGGTCGCGAGTACGCGGACCGCGCACCGTCGTAACACGACGGGGAAGGGGCCACCAACTTCGTCACAATCGTGACTGCCCCCTCAGCGGGCCGCGAGCAACTCAGCGATCTGGATCGCGTTGAGCGCCGCACCCTTGCGCAGGTTGTCGTTGCTGACGAACAGCGCCAACCCGTTGGGGCCATCCTGCCGGAACCGGCCCACGAACGAAGGATCCTTACCGGCTGCCTGCAGCGGGGAAGGCACCTCGGCCACCACGACGCCTGGTGCGTCCTGCAGCAGTTCCCGCGCGCGGGCGACCGTGATCGGTCGGCGGAACTCGGAGTGGATGGACAGGCTGTGACCGGTGAACACCGGGACCCGCACGCACGTTCCCGAAACCACCAGGTCCGGGATGTCCAGGATCTTCCGGCTCTCGTTGCGAAGCTTCTGTTCCTCGTCGGTCTCCCCCGAGCCGTCGTCGACGAAATTGCCCGCCTGCGCCAGGACGTTGAATGCGATGGTGCCGGGGAACTTGGCGGACGCCGGCATGCCCACCGCGTCGCCGTCATAGGTCAGCGCGGGGAGGGCGTCGTCCTTCGCGCCGGCGAGCACCTGCTCCTGCAGTTCGTTGACTCCGGCCAGCCCGGCTCCCGAGACCGCCTGGTAGGTGCTCACGATCAGGCGCATGAGCCCGGCGTCGTCGTGCAGCGGCTTCAACACCGGCATGGCCGCCATCGTCGTGCAGTTGGGGTTGGCGACGATGCCTTTGGGAATCGAATCGAGTGCCCCGGGATTCACCTCGGCCACCACCAGGGGAACGTCGGGGTCCATGCGCCACGCAGAGGAGTTGTCCACAACGATCGCTCCCGCGGCGGCCACCCTGGGCGCGAGTTGCTTGCTGGTGCCACCGCCAGCCGAGAACAACGCGATGTCCAGCCCGGTGAAATCTGCGGTGGCGGCGTCCTCGACGGTGACCTGCTCGCCACCCCACGGCAGCCTCGTCCCGGCGCTGCGCGACGAGGCGAAGAACCGCACCCGGTCCAACGGGAAGTTGCGCTCAGCGAGCAGTGTCCGCATGACCCCGCCGACCTGGCCTGTTGCTCCGAAGACTCCGACATCCATGGTGTCCAGGGTAGCGGGAGCGGCCGTCTGCGCATCGCGACCGCGGGCGGAGGTCCCCGCCAGGCCGGACAAAGACCCCTGAGCAGCCCGTGCGTTAGCGGCGGCGGCTGACCCGTCGAGCGGTACGGCGAGACGTGCGGCGTGCGGTTCTTCTGGCACCCATCATGGCGGTACTCCTTCTTCCTCAGGCCTGCGCGAGTTCGTGAACAGCCGCCTCGTCGGCGGCCAGCATGCCGATCTCCACGAGGTCCAGCGCACTGATGAAGCCGTCGTCGATCCGGAATCCGCCCGCCCGTGCGATCGCGTCGCGCAGCGGCACGGCCCAGTGATGTTCGATCAGGATCAGGGCGGCGGCGCTGTCCTCCGGGATGCCAGCCAGGACGTCCCAGTCGGCGTTCTCCTCGATCACGTCGATACCTTCGGCGGCAGCTTCGGCGCCGGCCACGGCGCCTGCCTCCATGCCCTCCTCGCCGTCGAAGCCGAGCCCGATCAAGGCGCCGAGCGTCGCGCCGTACTCGACCTCGTCATCGGCGGTGAGCGTGTCGAGGTGGGTCACCGAAAGCTCGCCGTCGGCGTCCTTGTAGACCACCATCGCGTCGATGACCTTGATGGTGTCGGTCTCCCGCAGGCGCGCCAACTCGGCGGCGACTTCGCCCTCGAAGTCCGGTTCGTTGAATCCGATGACCAGTAGCTGTACTGGACCGATGCTCATGGGGACTCCTTCACGTCGTGTGAGGTCAGTCTGCGGCGACCGGGGTGCCGGCGGAATCCCCCCGGGTGGGGGAAACGGACTCGTCGTCACCCGATGCGAAGACCTGGATCACGAACAGCACCACCAGAAGCACCGCGGTCGTCCAAAGGATCAAGTCCGGGGTCTTGTACCGCTGCAACATGACGAACACGAGCGCTGCCAGCGACGCGGCGATCCGCAGACCGGTGGCCTGTGCGGCGACCCACCGACGCGCCCCGTCCATCGCCAACCCCAGCGACGCGAGCCAACTCTGAACGGCTGCGGCCGCCTTGACCGGCACTGACCGCACGCCGGTCGCGACTTTGCCGGCGCCGAGGACGAGTCCGCCGAGCAGGAGCACGATGCCGGCCGCTGCACCGGCCCACAGGGACTGGCGCAGGAAATCGGTGAACGTGTCGAAGAACGCCGTGGCGGCCGCGTGGTTGACGCTGACCGGCAACGAGTTCAAGTACTCGATCCTGGCGAAGCCGAGCATTCCCGCGCCGACCGCCATCGCGGCGGTCAGCCCGAATCCGAACCAGGCGAGGGCGGTGCTGCGGGTGTGGCTGACGAACACACCCACGACCGCGAGCGTGATCGCGATCAGCGGCAGCCAGAAGCCGAGGGTGTTGAGCGCCGAGTAGGCCGTCTGCATGGCGGTGGCGTTGGGTGCTTCGAACAACACAATGGTCTGGTCGACCGTCGGGATCTTGTCCGCCACGGTGAAGCCCTTACTGATGAGCAGTTGTTTCACCTGGTCGATGAGGTTGCCGAGGTCGAGTACCACCTGGTTATCGGCGACCCTGATGGCGTTGTCGGTGTTCTGCCCGCTGAGCGCCTGCTGAAGTCGCTGGTGCGCCAGTGTGTTCGCCTCCACCCACGCGGACTCGAACTGGTCGGACCCCACGACGGCTGCGACCGCATCCTCGGTGTACGACTCGATGCCGGAGTTGATCGGCCCGGTCAGTGCCTGTAGTGCAGCTGTCTGCCGCGGGTTCAGGTCCCGGTTCTGCGAGATGCTGGCCACGGCATCGCTGGTGAGGGTCGGCACATCGACGTACTTGAAGATCTCGTCGGTGATCCGGGTGGTGATCGCGTCCTGGATCGCCGGGTCGGAGGCCAGCGGGGCGACCGTCTGCACGTACCGGTTGGTGTCGGTCACCTCGCCACGCGCCCACACCGACACCACCGACAGCGGTGCCAGCAGGCATGCGACCACGATCAGCACGGTCGACCAGAACGTCCGGACCCATCGCCGCTTCTGTTTGGGCGGTGACTGCTCCAACTCGCGTTGCAGTCTCGTGACCTCTGCTTGCAGCCTGCGGACCTCGTCCTGCGCCGCCGTGTCGTCGCTCATAGTGTCCTCCCAGGTTCATGGTCGCGCACGGAAAGCCGCAACGCCATCACCTCCCGCGGGTGATTGGCTGACTCACGGGACGCCGGGCAGGCGGATCGAAATCACGGTTCCCAAGCCCGGACCGCGGCTGCTCGCGGAGATCGTTGCTCCGTGGCCGCGACAGATCGCCTTGGCGATCGTGAGACCGAGTCCACTTCCAGCCGCTGCGCTGCGCGCGTCATCGACTCGGTGGAAGCGGGTGAAGACCTGCTCGAGGTGTTCCTCCGGGATCCCGCTGCCGGTGTCCCGGACCTCGACGACCACCGATCCCGATCGGTGTGCGCATGTGACGGTGACCAGTCCACCTGCGGGCGTGTGCCGCAGCGCGTTGTCCAGGAGGTTGACGAACAGTTGCTGCATGCGGTCCGGGTCCACCATGACGTGCGCGTCGTCGCGATGGCACTCATTCCGAAGGTCGACGCCCTTGTCGGCGAACCTCGCCTGGAAGAGGTCGCAGGCCGCCAGCACGATCACCGTGATCCGGGTGCGGACGGGGTGCAGGTCGAGCGCGTGCTCCTCGGCTGCGGCCACGAGTTTCACATCCGTGGCCAGGCGCTGCAGCCGGTGTACCTGGCCGCGCATCACGTCGTAGTTGTGGGCATCTGCGGGGAGCAAACCGTCCTCGAGACCGTCGATGTGGGCCTCCAGCGTCGCCAGCGGTGTCCGGATCTCGTGGGCGAGATCGGCCAGCAGGCGCGCGCGGGCATCGTCGGTCGACGCCAGATCGTCGGTCATCCGCTGGAAGGAGTTGGCCAGGGTCGTGAGCTCCCTCGCGTAGGCCCCCGCGGGCACCGAGATGTCATAGTCGCCGCGCGCCACCGACTCGGCAGCCTGTGCGAGATCCCGGATGGGTCGGCTCACACGCCGCGCGAGCAGCCACGACAAGAAGACTGCTGTGAGTACCGCCACCGTCCCCGCAGACAACAACGCGATGCCGACGGAGATCTCGAAGGCTTCCTGTGCGTGCTGCTGCACCGCCGGGGAGTCCTCTCCGGTCATGTCGAGGTGGTAGACGAACAACCCGGGGGCGACCAGGATGATCGTGACCAGCAGCGCCAGCGACGCCACGGCTATGACGATGACTTGCGCGACGAACAGCCGGGTGGCGAGCGTCCGGGGCGCTTTCACTTCCACGCCATTCCGTAGCCCACGCCACGCACGGTCCGGATGTACTTCGGGGCGTCGGCATGTTCGCCGAGCTTCTTGCGCAGATGCCCGACGTGGACATCCACGATGTGCTCGTCGCCGAACCAGTCGGGTCCCCAGACATGGTCGATGATCTGCCTGCGACTGAACGCCCGCCGCGGCTGTTCGGAAAGCAGGTCCAAGACGTCGAACTCGGTGCGGGTCAGCTCGATCTCGTCGTCGCCGACCCACGCCTTTCGTGCAGCGGGATCCACGGCCAGATCATCGATGTGCCGAACCTCCGCAGCCTGCCCGGTCACGTCCTCCAGGTCCCGTGGCCTGCGCAGCATCGCGCGTATCCGGGCCATCAGCTCACGCGGCGAGAAGGGTTTCACCAGGTAATCGTCACCGCCCACCGACAGGCCCAGAACAGTGTCCGTCTCGTCGTCGCGGGCGGTGAGCATGATGATGTAGCAGTCGCTGAATGTACGTATCCGGCGACACACCTCGATCCCGTCGAACCCCGGCAACATGAGGTCCAGGACGACCATCCGTGGTCGCAGGTCGCGGGCGAGGCTCACTCCCTCGGGTCCGGTGTGGGCCAAGTGAACAGCGAAACCCTCGTTCTCGAGGTAGGTGCCCACCACCCGTGCGAGTTCCTGTTCGTCCTCGACGACCAGCACCCGCAGCTCGTTGACCACACCTGCTCCTGTCCGACTACTGCGCACCGTGTCCGGTCGTCTCGGCCTCCCGCACCAACCGCCGGGCCCGCATGTACTCATCCTCGGTGATCTCCCCGGCGGCCAGGCGCCGGTTGAGGATACCCATGGGAGTCTCCCGCGCATCGGTCGCGACCGGTGATGACGACCGCCGGTCGCGGGTGACGGCGATGACCGCCCAGATGCCCAGTGCCAGCACGACGGGCCACAGCATCATCATCGCAACCATCCAGCCGTTCCATCCGTTGTCGTAGTAACCCATCATGAGAGCCTCCTTCAACGCGTACAGGGCGAGTCTGCGAGCCGATGGTCACCGTACATCCTGGATTTCCATGAAGATTCGGTGAAGGCCGCAGTCTTCATGGAACCTTCATGTAACCACCAGAGAACCTGAGGAAGGTTCGGTGAAGGTGGGGCCGTGACAGAGCATTCGCTGACCCGCCGCGAGTTCCTCGCTGCCCTGCTGGGCGTTGCCGGGGCTGCCGGGCTTGCCGGGTGTGCGGGGGCACAGGAGGTGGGGGCTGGCCCGGTCGTGACATCGCGGAACCTGACCTCAGTGGCGCTCGGGGCCAGATTGCGGGCACGCGCGGTCGATGTGGATCTGGGTGGCCGGACCGTTTCGACCTGGGCGTACGGTGACACGGTTCCCGGGATCCCGCTGCGGGTGACCGCCGGGGACAGGGTGCGGGTTGAAGTCGCGAATGAGCTGCCGGTTGAGACCAGTGTTCATTGGCACGGACTGGCCATCGGCAACGACATGGACGGGGTGCCGGGGCTCACCACGCCGGCCATTGCACCAGGTGGCCGGTTCACGTACGACTTCGTGGTGTCCGATCCCGGTACTCACTGGTTCCACCCTCACACCGGTCTGCAGTTGGACTCCGGACTCTATGCGCCCTTGATCGTCGATGATCCGCGCGAGCCTGGCCGATACGACAAGGAGTGGATCGTGGTCCTCGACGACTGGACCGATGGGGTGGGTCCCTCGGCTGATCAGATCTTCGCGCGTCTCACGCAATCGGCCCCGGAGTCCGGGGACGGGATGCCGATGGGGCGCATGGATCACGGCATGGGCATGGTCGACGGGGGCGACGTGGACTACCCCCTGCTCCTCGTCAACGGCCGACCACCCTCCGATCCGGAGGTCCTGCGCGTGAAGCCGGGCGACCGGGTCCGCATCCGCATCATCAACGCCGGCGCCGACACGGTCTTCACAGTCGCCATCGGCGGCCATCGGCTGAGAGTCACGCACAGCGACGGCTACCCGGTCCAGCCCCTCGAGACCTCCGCTGTCCGCATCGGGATGGGCGAGCGCTACGACGTGATCGTGAAGGTCGCCGATGGCGTGTTCCCACTCGTGGCGCAGCCGCACGGTAAGCCGGGCTACGCGCGCGCGTTGATCCGCTCCGGCACCGGGAACGTGCCGGACACCGCCAGACCGAGTGAGCTGGACACTTACCCGGCCGACGTTTCGGCGTTGCGTGCCACACCAGGCGCCGTCCTACCGGGACGGGATCCGGATATCACCGAGGACATCATCTTGTCGGGCTCGATGGCTCCGTACAGGTGGACCATCAACGGTGCCGTGTATGGCGACGCCCGGCCGTTGACGGTTCGACCGGGCCAGTCGATGCGGCTGCGACTGTCCAACATGTCGATGATGTCGCACCCTATTCACCTGCATGGACACTCGTTCCAAGTGGGCGCCGCCGGCGGTTCCGGACCGCGCAAGGACACGATCCTGATTCCGCCGATGGCCGCCGTGGGTGTGGATCTGGCAGCCGACAACCCCGGACGCTGGATGCTGCACTGCCACAACGCATACCACGCGGAGGCAGGGATGATGACGCGTCTGGAGTACACGGCATGAGCAGACGTCGCGTGTCGACCGGCGGCGAGTCGTGGCTGCTCGCGCATACGGTGACCTTGTGCGAAGTGGGGGAGTCGGTGGTACGGCGTCGGCCTGGTCGGAATGCAGACCGGCGCAACCGCGTTTGAAGAACCACGGATAGGAGTTCGGATGGAGCACGTTCCCGCTGCCGGGGATTCCGGCGAACTGTTCGTCTGCCCGATGCATCCCGAGGTGACCGACTCGCGAGCCTCGCAGTGCACGCTGTGCGGAATGGATCTGGTGCCCGTCTCCGAGGTTGGCGACCAGCACGCCGGGCACAATGACCCCGATCGACAGGTACCACGCGGCTCCGGAGACAAACCCTTGTACACCTGCCCGATGCATCCCGAGATCATCCGGGACCGTCCGGGTCGCTGCCCCATATGCGGCATGCATCTGGAACCGATGACCCCGTCGGTCGACGACGACTCGTCACGCGACGAGTACCGGGCCATGCTGCGGCGCTTCTGGGTGTCCGTCCCGCTTTCTCTCACCGTGCTGTCTATCGCCATGCTCGGGTTCCCGCCTCTGTCCGATGACGTCGCCCCGTGGGCCGAGTTCTTGCTGGCCTCGCCCGTGGTGTTGTGGGCTGCGGGTCCGTTCTTCGTGTGGGCGGTGCAATCGGTCCGGCACCGCAGCCCCAACATGTGGACCTTGATCGGACTCGGCGTCACTGCTGCGTATACGTACTCGGTGGTCGCGGTGATCGCCCCCGGGATCTTCCCGGAGTCGTTGAAGCAGGACGGGATGGTTCCGGTCTACTTCGAAGCGGCAGCCATCATCTGCACCCTGACGCTCCTCGGCCAGGTGCTGGAGCTCCGGGCCCGGGCGACGACCGGCGATGCGATCAAGGGCCTGCTCGGTCTGGCTCCCAGCACGGCGCGCCGGATCGCCGAGGACGGCGCGGAGCAGGACGTCGACCTCGCGGACATCGTCGTCGGGGACCTGGTACGCGTGCGGCCCGGTGAGAAGGTGCCGGTCGATGGGACCGTGGAATCGGGGCAGTCGTCGATCGATGAGTCCATGCTCACCGGCGAGCCGATTCCCGTCGAGAAGGCCCCCGGTGACGCGGTGATCGGGGGGACGGTCAATTCCAGCGGGGCGTTGGTCGTGCGGGCATCCCAGGTGGGTGCCGACACCGTGCTGTCCCGCATCGTCGAGATGGTCGCGGCCGCGCAGCGCTCGAAGGCGCCGATGCAGAGGCTCGCGGATCGCGTGGCCGGAGTGTTCGTGCTCGCGGTGATCGGGATCGCGCTGGTCACGTTCGTCGTGTGGGGGCTGGTCGGACCTGCGCCGAGTTGGGGGCACGCATTGATCAATGCGGTCTCCGTCCTGATCATCGCTTGTCCATGTGCCCTCGGACTGGCGACGCCGATGTCCGTGATGGTCGGCTCCGGGCTCGGGGCGAAACACGGAGTGTTGTTCCGGGACGCCGCAGCCATGGAGAAGATGCGGGAGGTCGACACCCTCGTCGTCGACAAGACCGGCACCTTGACTGTCGGCCGCCCGAGTGTCAGTGCCGTACTGCCGGCCGCCGACCAGTCGCCCGACGACGTGTTGCGGGCTGCTGCCAGCGTGAACCTGGCCAGCGAGCACCCTTTGGGTCACGCCATCACGACCGCCGCCCGGGACCGTGGCCTCGACCTGGTGGAGCCGCAGGAGTTCGGCGCCGAGCCCGGAGCGGGGGTCCACGCGCTCCTTGACGGCCGGCCCGTGCTCGTCGGTACCGCCGCCCTGATGGCTCGTGACGGCATCGAGATCTCGCAGTCCCTGCTGACCGCCGCTCCCGAGGGCCAGACCCTGATCCATGTGGCAGTCGATGGCCGCGAGGTGGGGGTGGTCTCCTTGAGCGACGCCATGAAGCAGAGCACCGCCGGCGCCGTGGAGCAACTGCACAAAGACCGTCTGGCGATCGTGATGGCTACCGGAGACGCCGAGGGCCCGGCAGCCCGGGTGGCGGGGGAACTGCACATCGATGCCTACCACGCCGCTGTCAGGCCCGATGACAAACTCACCATCGTCGAGGACCTCCAAGGGCAGGGTCATCTGGTGGCCATGGCCGGTGACGGCATCAACGATGCTCCGGCGCTGGCGCAGGCGGATATCGGGATCGCCATGGGCACCGGCAGTGACATCGCCATCGACTCCGCGGAGATCACATTGGTCAAGGGTGATCTGCGGGGGATCACTGCAGCGCGCGGCGTGTCTGTGGCGACCGTGCGCAACATGAAGCAGAACCTCGGCTTCGCCTTCGCCTACAACGCGGTCGGCATCCCGATCGCCGCTGGACTGCTCTACCCCTTCACGGGCCTGTTGCTGTCGCCGATCATCGCTGCCGCCGCGATGAGCCTGTCGAGCGTCTCGGTCATTTCGAACGCACTGCGTCTGCGAAGGGCGAAGATCTGATGGCGGCGAATGTCGGAGGTGTGGACCGGCTCGTGCGACTGGCGCTGGCGGCTGTCCTCATCGGACTGGCCGCACCCGCTGGAGCCTGGCCGCTCGCCGTCCTGGCGGTGTTGATCGCCGTGACAGCGGCCACCCGCCGCTGTCCGCTGTACGCCCTGTACCGGGTTTCGACGGTCGGTGGCCCGCGCCGCACGGACTGCGAGGACGGTTCCTGCGGCTTGCCGGGTACTCGACGCTGAGCCCTCCATCTGCTGGCCGTGCGGGTGGTCGCCGGCCAGGGGCTGGCGGGATGTATGTGGATGATCCGGACGAATGGGTCTGTGAAACCTCCATGTGCTGGCGGAGTGAGCCGGTGGCGGCCAGCAGATGGAGGGATGTCCGGCAAGACCTCAAATGCGTCCGACGCCGCAGGCCCGCCGCGATCCGCTCGACGGAGGTCTGGCCGAAACGGTTCGTCGGCGGCTCGGCCATCGTGACGGCCTATGCTCGCCGCATGTGCATCTTCTGCGCCATCGTCAACGGTGACCTCCCTGCCCAACGGATCGCCGAAACGGATCGGGCGCTGGCGTTCATGGACATCAACCCGGCCACGCGGGGACACGCACTGGTGATCCCCAAGAAGCACGCGGCGGATCTCACGCAGATCGAGCCCGACGAGTTGGGGCACTGCTCGCTGCTGGCCCAGGACATCGCCCGCCGGGCCCTCGACCGCCTCGGCGCCGACGGGGTGAACCTGGTCAACGCGTGCGGCCCGGCGGCGTGGCAGACGGTCTTCCACTTCCACATCCACGTGGTGCCGCGCTATGCGGGCCGCGACGGCCTGGTCCTGCCGTGGATTCCCGCGCCGGGCGATCCGGGGGAGATCGCCGAGGCGGCGCAAGCCCTGCGGTGACCCGTCAGGTCCAGGACTCGGCGAGATCCTGTGCCTGCCGCCGCGACGCCACCCCGAGTTTGCGGTAGATGGACACCGTGTGGCTCTTGACCGTCTCCCGGGACAAGAAGAGCCGCTCGGCGATCTCGCTGAGAGTCATCCGTCCCTTGAGCAGTTCCCACACCCGCAGTTCCGCAGGGCTCAAGTGCTGCAGCGGGCTGGTCGCTGCGTACTCGCGGCGGGCGCGAGCGGCCCACTGCCGGCATAGGGAATCCGCGTCGTGCTCCACGTCCTCGCACCATGTGATGTATTCCCGGAACGCGGCCATGTTCCCTCTGCGCGCAGAGGCGAAGGCGAGCACCCCGCCGGCCAGCGGTCGGTACCAGGGCATCGCGGCTTCAAGTCCCGGGCGGACCGCGTGGAGGACGGCGATCGCATCCTCAGTCTCCTCGGCCCGTCCCCGGAACACCGACAGCGCCACCCTGCCGATGGCCATCACCCCACTGGTGCTCAGCATCCGGTCGAGGTCGTGGAAGGCGTAAACGGACGCGGCCTGCTCGATCGATGAGCATCCATCCGTGGCCCGTCCGTGGGCCATCTGGAGCAGCCCGACCAGAGCCAACGCCTCGACCTCCGAGGATGAGACGCCGACCGACTTGGCCAGCGCTGCGGCCTGAAGCATGGCCACCTCGGCCGTGGGGTCGCCGATCAGCGCCAGGTTCAGGCCGGTGACAAGCGCTGCCAGCGCTCGCGTCGGGTCGTCACTGGACATCGCGTCAAGCGCCTGGCCCGCGAGCTCGGCGGCCTCGCGAGCGCCCCGCAGGCGGTATTGGGTCACGGCCAGCAGCAGCGCAAGATGCGGGGCGACGTCCGAGGTCGTGAGATCATCCCGCCATCGGCTCGGCATCGCCGCGAGCGTCGCGTCCGCATAGTGCAGTAGGTTGCCGAAATCGCTGACGGCGATATTGGTCCAAGCCGCAGTGATGCTCAGTCCCGGAACAAGCAGGATCGTCCGCTGCCCTGCCCGTTCGAGCCAGTCCCGCACGGTGTTCGTCCTGCCCTGCAGCAGGCACAGCCTGGAAGCGGGCCAGAAGACCTCGCCCATGATGTCCGGATCGCCGGAGGCGAGCGCCAGTTGCACCGCCGTTTCGAGATGGTCGCGCTCGAGGTGCCACTGCGCTGCCCGGCCCCGGACGACGCGCAGCCTTTCCGGGTTCTCCCTGGACAACAGATCGATCGCGCAGGCAGTCATCAACGGGTGATACCGGTACCAGTCGTCCTCGGTGTCCTGCATGAGCACGGTGGTGATCTCGGTACCGAGCATGTGCGGGGTCCGCGCCGCGCCGGTCGCGTACTCGGCGAGGTCCACGTCGACCTCGCCGAGGGCCGCAGTCTCGCACACGAACGCTCGCAGGTCCTCGGTCATCGGCGAGAGGACCTCGGCTTCGATGAACTCCTCGATCAGGGTCGGCGTTACCTTCGACACGGTTCCCGGAGACTGCGACATGAGGTACACGGCAACCGGCCATCCCCGAGTCGCCGACTGCACCCGCTCGACGTCTGCGTCGGTCACGCCGGCGCGGGTGAACTGCTGCAGGGCCGCGCGGGTCAGTGCGGTGTCGAACTGTAGATCGTGCGCCCTGATGTCGACGACCCGTCCCTGACCCCGCCACAGCGGCAAGGAGATGCCTGACAGGCTTCTGCCGACGAACGCCACCTGCGAACCGATGGGCAGCGCATCGACCATGACTTTGAGCACTTGTTTGCACTGGTCATCGGACACCTGTTGTGCCTCGTCCAGAACCATGGTGACCGGTGAATCCAACTGCCCGACGGTGTTCATGAACGCTGGCAGCACGTGGCGAGAGAACGTGGGTTCTGCCGAGGTGACCGGGTCCATTGGTGTGCGGACCTCCAGGCCTGCGTGGCGCAGGCCCGCGAGGATCGTCGACATGAGGGCGACCGGGTCGTTGTCGGACTCGTCGAGCGTCATCCAGGCCGCGGGCCGGTCCGCGGCCGACGCCCATTGGATGGCCAGGGTGCTCTTGCCGAATCCCGCGGGCGCGCAGATCGCCAGGATCTCCGCCAGCGCTACGCCCGGCGCCCCCAGGATGTCGCTGCGCGTCAGCTCGACATGTCGCACGCGAGGGGGCCGCAGTTTCGATGCCGGTGTTCTCGAGGCGGGGATCGAATCCAGCCTTTCCACCGGACCACCTCCGCAGTCTGCTAACGCCTGGTAGCAGTGAGTTCGCCAACGCTGCTGATTGTAGATCATCACGTGCGGAAGCTGAGACGCTTCGGGTCACCCCGCGGTCTATTCAAGTAGACAACCCTTGGCCTAGCATCAGCCACATGCTCATCGAGACCGAGGAACTCATCGACTCCGCGGAGGTCGCACTCGTGTTGGGCTTGAGCCAGCGCAACAGCGTTCTCACGTATCTGAACCGCTACCCGAGTTTCCCGGCCCCGGTCATCGACCGCTCGCGCATCAAGCTGTGGCGCCTGCAGGACGTGCAGGCGTGGCATGCCGGCTCCGCAGTGAGGCCCGGCGGTGAGGGGGACGTGCGTGACCGCCTGCTGGACGCGGCGCGTGAGTTGCTGGCCCAGCGCCCCGCCAGCGAGGTCAGCGTTCGGGACATCGCGACCGCGGCGGGGGTGCCCCACACGCTGCTCTACCGACACTTCGCGGGCAAGGAAGGCCTGCGCCGGGCGGTGGTCGCACAGACCATCGAGCGGGTGCGTGAGCGCATCCCCAAGGACGCGTCGGCGCGCGAGGCGGTGCTCACCACGGTGACTGCTTCGCTGGAACACGCCGCCGACTTCCGTATCCTGGCGTTCTCGATGCTGGTCGGCGATCCCCCGTTGGCCGAGGGCGAGGCCCCGGTCATGACGGCACTGGTCCGGGCGCTGGCGGCGGCGGACCGCGACCCGGCGCCCATGTCCGACGAACAGTGCATTGCCATCCTCGGTGCCCTGGTACTCGGGTGGGGAACCTTCGAGGACAGGATCCGCACTGCTACCGGCCTCGAGGGGTCGATCGCAGCAGCGCTCGAACTCGTCGTGACGACGGTGCTTCAGCTGTCCGGGCACGGCCGGTGATCCAGGCCGTCAGCTCTCGCCCGGGGATGGGGTGACTTCCCTGACCACGCGCGGGTTCGCCTCGATCGCAGCCTCCTCGTCCTCCTCGGTGTAGTCGCCGTCGTAGGGCGAGAAATACGACAGCGGGTAGCGGGGCGAGAAGTTCTTCATGAACGACGTGACTAGGGCCGCGATGGGCAACGACATGAACGCCAGCATCGGCCCCCCGATCGCCCCCCCGGCCATGGCCGCGCCGAAGGCGATCCCGCCGTTGATCTCCATGGTCCGGGCGCTGATCTTGGGACTCAGGAAGTAGTTCTCGAGTTGTTGGTAGACCAGCGTCCACGCCAGCAGGATCACTGCCGCGGTCAGGCCCTGAATGCCCCAGGTAATGATGATCGGGACGGCGGCACCGATGTAGGTGCCGATCGCCGGGATGAACTCGGCGACGAAGCCTTCGAAGATGGACATGGGCAGGGCGATCTTCCAGTCAACCCCGACCAGCAGCATCACGAAGAAGAACAGACCGCCGTTGATGAGCATCAGAAGCAGCCGTGAGTACAGGTACCCCCCGGTCTGTTCGATCGCTGTGTCCCAGGCCCACCCCAAGCGCTCCTGTCGCGATGGCCGGAACTTGCGCAGCACCGCTCGCCGGATCTTGGGAGCGTCGGCAGCGAAGTAGAAGGCGAACATCGCGATCGTGAAGAACTGGAAGACCAGCCCGATCGTCGAACCGGCGAACCCCATGATGTCCGAGGCGTGGTTCTGTATCCAGTTCTTGACGCTCTGCTCGGCCGTGGCGAAGGCCGGGTCGGTCTTGGAGGTGGGCAAGTCGGTGTGGAACTGACTGTTGATCTTGGGGATGGCGGACTTCAGGGTGTTGGACATCTCGCCGGCCACGTTGATCAGGCCCGGGATCATGATGAATGTCAGCACGATCAGGAAGGTCGCAGAGAGGACGAAGACCAAACCGGTCGCTGCCCCCCGCTTCATGCCGCGCTTCATGTGCAGGTGGTTCACCGCCGGCTCCATGGCGATTCCGAAGAACGCCGCCACGAACAACATGCTCAGCAGGCTGCGCGCCTTCATGGCCATGACGAGCAGCGCCGTGACCGCGAGGATCACGAGGACGACCCGCCAGACGATCTTGCGCACCATCGGCATGACCCAGTCCGGCTCCTGCGCGACCGGTCCTGGTGGTGGCCCTTCCGGTCGATTCGGGAGTACGTCACCGAAGGCGGCCGCGGGCTCGCCGTGACTGCCGCCCTCATGCGTGTTGGCGCTGTCCATCCACCCCTCCTGGTTCCCGCTGATGCAGCGTAGAGGATTCTGACTCCCCACCGCTTGGGCTCGCATCACCCGGCCCGGGGGATCGGTGCTTTGCAGCGAAGGTGCGGGCGCCGGCAGGCCTATTGTGACTCTGCGCGGGTCGGGCTCCGTGAACCCCGCACCTTCGTACCGAACCTCGTCAGGGCCACGCACTTTCGTTACAGAGATCGGCCCAGCGGCGCGCCGTGGCATCTCTTCCACTTGCGCCCACTGCCGCAGGTGCAGGGGTCGTTGCGCGAACGAGCCGCATCGCTGGCCGCGTACCAGTCCCGTACACCAGCTGCGTCACGGTCGGCGCGCAGCAGGTCCGCCATGACCTTCATCGGTGCCTGGATGTGGGAGAAGAAGGCCTTGTAGCTCGGGCACAGGTAGTGCAGCCCAGGTTCGCCGGTGGGCGCAGTCGCGAACCGGTCCTTGGGACAGCCCCCGTTGCAGGCGAACCGGACATCGCAGGCCAGGCAGTACTCCGGCAGGGTCGTGAGTTTCGCCTCGCCGAAGGCGCGCTGCTGCGGGGATTCCACCAGTTCGAGCAGCGTGCGACCCGCGGTGATGTTGCCGAGCAGATAGTCGGGCTCGACGAAGTGGTCGCAGGAGTACAGGTCGCCGTTGTGCTCGAGCGCCACCGCGTCCCCGCAGGTGCGGGCGTGGACGCACAAGCCCACTTGGTCCATGCCGAGCCAGTGCGCCAGTGATGTGTCGAAGATCTGCACGAACACGTCGCCGACGTCGTGGCGCGCCCATTCCTCGAATACGTCGATGAGGAACCTCCCGTACACCGCCGGCCCCACGCTGCGATGGGTGACGTGGGTGCCGCTCTGGGTGTAGAGGGGGCGCTTGCCGGAACTCCAGCCGTGGGAGGTTGCCGCAAGCAGTTCGTCGGTCACCCGCTCGACGATCGGGATGAACTGGATGAACTCGGCGCCCAGCGTGTCGCGCAGGAAGCCGTAGACCTCACGCCCGTGATCACCGTTGGCGGCGTTGACCGTGGTCAGGGCGTTCCACTGCACCCCGTGGCGCTGTAGCGTGTCCAGACCCGCGATCACGCGGTCGAACGTGGGTTTGCCGCCCTTGTCCACGCGGTAGGCGTCATGCATCGCCCGCGGGCCGTCGATCGAAACCCCCACGAGGAAGTCGTTCTCCTTGAGGAACTGCGCCCACTCGTCGTCGATCAAGGTGGCATTGGTCTGGATCGTGTTGAGGATCTGCTGATCTGGCCGGCGGTGGAGTTGTTCGAGTTCCAGGGTCCGCCGGAAGAAGTCGAGGCCCATCATCGTCGGTTCGCCGCCCTGGAACGCGACGACGACCTCCGGCTCCGTGGCGTGAGCGGCGAGCACCTGCTGGACATACGCCTCGTGGACGGCCGGCTCCATCCGGAAACCGCTGCCGGGATACAGCTGGTCCTTGGACAGGAAGAAGCAGTACTCGCAGTCGAGGTTGCAGATGGCTCCGGTGGGCTTGCTCATCACGTGGAACGCCCGGGGGGTGGGATTCACTTCACCTCCTGGACTTCATCATCGGCCGCACCCGCTGCGAGGACCCCGGCCCGTTCATCAGCCGACCGACCAGACCTCCGGTCAGGATCCCGATCAGAGACCCCACGACCACGTCCCCGGGGTAGTGCACGCCGGTGTGCACGCGGGAGTAGGCCACGGAGGCGGCCGCGATGTGCAGCGGGATCGCCGTGCCCGGCGCGACCGATGCGACGCCCTGCGCGAAGGCGAAAGCGGACGCCGAGTGCCCCGACGGGAAGGATGTCGAGGCCGGCATCGGCACGAACCTGTCATCGGCGTTCGTCACCCGTGCGGGCCGGGCCCGACGAGCGACGAGCTTGACGCCGGCGTTGACCAGCAGACTGGCGGCGGCGACGCTGGCCATCCCGGTCAGGGCGGCCCGCCGTTCGCGGGGCCCGCCGGCGAGGGCGAGCCCGGCCGCGATCCCCGACCAGAGCACGGACTTGTTGGCCGCCCTCGACAAGTCACGCAGCCCGGCGTCGAGGTAGGGCGTCGGAGTCTCGGCCACCGCGTTGTAGAGCGCGCGATCCATCGTCGAGGTCTCCTGCCGGACGGACCGCCACGCCTTCGACGTGTCCACGCCTAGAGAACCTCGGGCGACACGGGCAGGAACCCGTCCTTGATGGCCTGCTGGAACCGGGCGTAGTCCAGGAGGTTCTGCTGGGAGTAGCGGATGGAGAACTCGGCGATCGAGTCGTCCAGTTTGCTGGAGGAGCCGGCGTAAGCCGAGATCGCGACCGGGTCTCCCGACCGAGCGTGACCGCGGGCCAGCGTGCGTGCGCACAGGTCTGCGTAGAAGCGCAACTCCTGGTCGGTTCTGCCCTCCACGTTCACCGATCCCTTCCAGTCACGCAGCTGGCGCACGTAGAAGTCGCGGTGCTCGAGTTCGCCGGTGGTCCAGCCCAGGAAGATGTCGGTCTGTGCCTGGATGAGCCGTTGGCCCTCCACGACCCGCTGGCCCTGGTTCGAGTACTGGCTGGGCCGCAGATGGTCCTCCAGCACGGAAGGCACGGCTTCTTTGATCTGGAGGAACAGCGGGTCGGAAGCATCGAGGCCCTCTAGGAGCACGATGAAACAGCGGGTGCCGACACTGCCCACGCCCACGACCTTGATGGCCACATCGACGATCCGGAACCGGGACAGGAGGGCCTGGATGTGATCCCCCGTCGTCGCGATGTAGCCCTCGATCGCATCGTGCACTGCGGCAAGCAGAGTCTGCGGGTCGAAGTCGCTGGGGATCTCGCTGACCGGAACCAACAGGGGGGGTTGGCTGCGGATCTTCAGCGCCCCGGACTCGTTCGTCGCCAGCTTCTTGAGGGCCTGCAGGCTCGTGCGACTGCGAGCGTGGGTCTCAAAGGTGGCCAGGCGCTTCTCGAGATCCTTCTTGGACAAGCCCGACAGCCTCTCGACGTCTTTGACCCCGAGGTAGTCGTACCAGAGGTCCAGCACCTTCATCTGTGCGTAGTCGGCCATGGCTTCCCGGTAGCGACGCACGGCGTGGGCCGCGATGGAGCGGTTGGCATCATCGGGGAACCCGAGGTTCTGCCCCGCGATGACCAGACTGGCGGTCAGGCGTTTGAGGTCCCACTCCCACGGGCCGGGCAGCGTTTCATCGAAGTCGTTGGCGTCGAACACCAACTCGCGGCTGGGGGAGGCGTAGGCGCCGAAGTTGGACAGGTGCGCGTCGCCTCCGGCCTGCACCCACAGTTCGCTGTCAGGACCCTCGCTGAGGTCCTCGGCCATGATCGCTGCCGCCCCGCGGAAGAAGGTGAAGGGCGACACCCCCATTCGGCTGTGGCGGATCGGCACCAGCCAAGGCACCCGCTGCTCGTTCTGCGTGGAAAGAATCTTCACCGGGTCCCGGCGTTCGGGATTGGGGGTCCAGTCCCCGTGGCTGGTCCGGGAGATCCGTTTGCGTGCCTCGCGGCCGATCTCATTGCGCTCGGGAACGCTCCTGCGCCGGTTGTCCTCGCTCATCGGTTCTCCTGTTCCGGTCCGCAGGCACACTGTATTCCCGAGGCCCCCGGATCGGATGGCTCTTCGCGAGTCGGGCCCGGTTCGTGTGTGCTTCGCACCTCCGCTGTGGGCGTCATGATTGTCAGCCCGATGCCGGTGCGAGGCATCGCCCGCTACGGGGGAATGCGCCAAGGCCGGAGGTTCCCCCCTGGTGGGTGATGCTGAGCCGGGCAGTGGATTCCTAGGGTGTGGCCAGTTGCGTAAGTACCACGCGGGAGGTGGCGGTGATGAGTGAGTATTCGAAGCAGAGTCCTTCTGGATGGACCGGGTGGGTCGTCTTCGCGGGGATCATGATGATCATCGGGGGTGTTCTCTGGGCGATCGTCGGGTTCGTGGCCGTGTTCAATGACGACTGGGTCGTCTTCGGCAAGGAAGCCGCCCTGTTCATCGACATCACCGGCTGGGGCTGGCTGCATGTGGTCCTGGGTCTTCTGATGCTCCTGGCAGGGTTCCTGGTGATCCAGGGAAACCTGTTCGGGCGCACCATCGCGGTGATTCTCGCGATGGTCAGCGTCGTGGTGAACTTCGTGTGGCTGCCGGTGTACCCGATCTGGAGCATCGTGATCATCGCGATCGACGTGTTCGTGATCTATGCGGTGATCGTGCACGGCCGCGAGTTGAAGGACGCCTGAGCCGGATGCGGTCGGACGTCGGGGTCCCTGCCCGGCGACCGGCCGCATCTGTCACCCTTTGAGCGCCTATCCGCCTACGATGCACATGACCGAAGGGAGATGTTCATGACTGAGCCAGACGATCTGGAACTGGGGCCCATCGACTACTTGGTGGTCGAGTACCCGAACGGGGAACCCACCGGCGAGGCACTGCCGTACCTGCTGGACCTGGTGGACCAGGGAGTCATCCGCTTGTTGGACTTCGCCGTGGTGTCGAAGGCCGAGGATGGCAGCGCCACAGCCCTCTCCTTGGACGAGTTGGCCCAATACGGCGCCGACCAGTTGTCCGTCTTCGCCGGCGCAGGCTCCGGGCTGCTCGACAAGGAGGACATCGCCGAGACCGCCGCCATCCTGAGCCCAGGCGCCATGGGCGCCATTCTGGTGTACGAGAACACTTGGGCGGCTCCCTTCGCGACCGCGTTGCGCAAATCCGGAGCGCAACTCGTGGCCAACGGCCGGATCGCCGTGAACGACCTGATCGCAGCACTTGACGAAGCAGATGAGGAGAACGTCTGATGCCCGGATTGCTACGCGGGGTCGCCCGCACGGCGGTTGTCGCCGGTACCGCCACGGCGGTCTCGAACAGGGTTTCCCGCCGCCAGCAGGGCCGCTGGGAGCGGCAGGCGGAGCAGGAGCAGGCGGAGCAGTACGCCCAGCAGCCGCAGTACTACGCGCCCGCGCAGGCGCCGGCGCCCGCGCCTGCAGCCAACAGCATGGACGACAAGATCGAGCAGTTGAAGCAACTCGGGGCTCTGCACGAGCAGGGCATCCTGACCGACGACGAGTTCGCCGCTCAGAAGGCGAAGCTGCTCGGCTGAGCATCCGGGTAGCTCAGGGTCGGCCTCCATCTCGTGGCCGATGACTGAAGCGCATAGCCGGTGTCGGCCACCAGATGGAGGGAATGCGGGCGATTTGTCCGGAAAGTACTCCACGCGCCCTCCATCTGCTGGCCGCCCGCGCCCACTGCGGCCAGCAGATGGAGGGGATCTCTGTCAGCCGGGCGATTGCGACGAAGGTGCGCCGGTCGGAGCGTGAGGAAGATGCGCGATCCCACTGGGGTGTCGCGCGCATCTCCGTAGCACCGTCACGTGCCGACAACTTCGTGACAAAGGCCCTGGTCGCTGGCCGTTTGTGCGGACGCTTCGCCCTCAGCCGGCCGCCCCGTGGCCGACCTCGTGCCGCGATGCGGCGGTGTGCAGTGCGACGAGGTCGTCCTGCGCTGCCGGCTGCAGGTCGAACACCACCTGCTTGAGGGTGCCAGTGAACGCATACGGGGCTTTGTCCTCGTAGTCCAGGTCCACCACCAGGCCGTTGTCCCGGGCGATGTCCATGCCGGCGTACGAGGAGAAGGCGATCGGAACGGTGTGGTCCAGGCGACCGGCCCCGACCTTCTCGTCGTTGGCGAACAGCGTGACCGAGCCTGGCGAACCCGGCTTTGCCTCGTCGGTCTCGAAGAGCATCTTGACCTTCACGTCACCGGTGGGTAGCGGGGTCTCGGAGGTCTGGCGGTAGTGCTCCACACCCAGGAACGAGTACGTGTGGTTCAGTTTGCCCTCGCCGTCGACCCACAGACCGAATCCGCCGATGAAGTCCGCGTTGGCCACGATCACGCCCTCGGCACCCTCCTCCGGGATCACAAGGTCGGCCTCGATCGCGTAACTGCGGCCTTGGATGCGCGGCACCATGCCGCGCTGCACGTTCTGCACGTCGCCGGCGAACGTGTAGCGCATCTTCGTTGGCAGTGGCGGCAGCACGCCGAAGAACATGGACAACCCGCCGAGCAAGGGCAGGACGCGGTTCCGCTCGGCCTCCTCCCAGAACAGATCCATCAGTTCCTTGAGTTTCTCGGGGTTGTCGGCTGCCAGGTCGTGCGCCTGTGAGAAGTCGTCGGGCAGGTAGTACAACTCCCACTTGTCGTCGTCCGGGTTCCACACGTCGGGGGCGAAGCGGGCCAGGGTCTCCGGCGACAGGTCCCACGGGGCCTTGTCCAGCCGGGCACAGGCCCACCACCCGTCCTTGTAGATGGCGCGGGCCCCGAACATCTCGAAGTACTGCACAGTGTGCTGGTCGGCGGCGTCTGGGTCGTCGACGGTGTACGCGAAACTGGTGCCGTCCATCGGCTCCTGCTCGATGCCGTCCACGTGGGAGGGTTCGGGCAGGCCGACCAGTTCCAGCACGGTCGGTGCGATGTCCACGCAGTGTGTGAACTGCGACCGGATGGAACCGCCGGCAGGGATCCGGCGCGGCCAGGCGACCACCATCGGGTCCCGGTCGCCACCGAGGTGGCTGGCCAGTTGCTTGCCCCACTGGAACGGGGTGTTGAGTGCGTGTGCCCAGGCCGCGGCGAAGTGTGGCGCCGTGTGCTCGCCGCCGAGGGCCTCGATGCCGCCGTACTGGTCGATGAGCTTCAACTGGTGCTCGGGGTCCAGCACGACTCCGTTCAGGAACGTCATCTCGTTGAACGAACCGGTGATCGTGCCCTCCATGCTGGAGCCGTTGTCACCCCAGATGTACATGATCAGCGTGTTGTCCAGATCCCCCATCTCCTCGATGGCGTCGAGCAGTCTGCCCACGTTCCAGTCGGCGTTCTCGGAGTAGCCGCAGAACACCTCCATCTGCCGGATGTAGAGTTTGCGTTCCGCCTCGTTAAGGGAGTCCCAAGCCGGGAACAGGTCTGGACGATCGGTCAGTTCGGTGTCCTGCGGGACGATACCGAGTTCCTTCTGCTTCGCCAGCGTGCGTACGCGCAGTTCGTCCCAGCCGTCGTCGAACATCCCCTTGTAGCGATCGGCCCACTCGGCGGCCACGTGGTGCGGCGCGTGTGAGCAGCCGGTCGAGTAGTACATCATCCACGGCTTCTCGGCGTCCTGCGCGCGCACGGCGTGCAGCCACTCGACCGCCTTGTCGGTGAGGTCGTCGGGGAAGTAGTACGACTGGCCGTCCTTGCCCTCCGGGACGCCGAGCGTCGAGTCGTCCATAGTGATGATCGGGTCGTACTGCCCGGCAGCCCCGGACAGAAAGCCCCACCAGTGATCGAAGCCCCACGACTTGGGCCAGTGGTCGAACGGACCGGCCGCGCCCTGCACGTTGTCGGGCGTGAGGTGCCACTTCCCGAAGCCGCCGGTGACGTAGCCGTTCTCCTTGAGGATCCTCGGCAGCCCGGCGCACGAGCGGGGCCTGGCTGCGGTGTATCCGGGGAAGGGGCCCGGGTACTCCGCGATCGTCCCGAACCCGACCCGGTGGTGGTTGCGGCCCGTGAGCAGTGCGGCTCTCGTCGGCGAGCAGACCGCCGTGACGTGGAACCTGTTGTACGTCAGACCCATCTCCTGCACCCGGGTGAGGTTGGGGGTCCGGATCGGGCCACCGAAAGTGCTCGGGGAGCCGAACCCGGCGTCGTCGATGAGCACGATGAGCACGTTGGGTGCGTCTTCAGGGGCTTTGGGCCCGGGAATCATGGACCAGTCGGCCACCGAACTGCCCATGGTGCGGCCCATGGTGCCGCCGAACGTCTTGTCCGGGATCGGCAGCGCACTGCGGTCCGGGTGGAACTTGCCCATCGCCTCGGTGAGGGCGGACTGCAGTTCCTTGATCCCGCGCTTGTCGGAGGTCACCGTGGATTTCGCCGGTGATCCAGGCATGAGTTGCTCGGCGGCCAGTTGCTGGTCGGCTGGGAACACCCCGATGATGACCGCGGTGCCGGCGCTGAGGGCGTCACCGATCTTGTCCTGCAGGCCACCTTTGAGTTTGTGGGAGGCGAACTTGCCGACGATCCCGCCGGCCGCCGTGCCGGCGACCGTGCTCGCGATGAAGGCCGGCGGAAGCACCAGTCCGGCCAGGGCCCCGACCCCGGCACCCCAGGACGCGCCGCGCCGCCCGAGTTTGTCGCCGGTGTCCTGGACCATCACCTCGCCCTGGGAATCCTTGCCCAGCAGCAGCATGGCCTCGGATTCCAGTGTCTTCTCCGCGACTGCACCGGTGAGACTCTGGAAGTCGTTCTTCGCGGTGTCGAGATCCTCGTATGCGGCGACGATCAGCACAAGTTCTTCGGACATGGTGAACCTCCTGGATCGAATTCGACCGCCTGGATGGTTCTCAGGCATCCCCCTGGGCGGGGGATTGGCGCTGGCGCGCCTGGTCCGGCGAGCGGCCGGCATCGCTGCCGGGTGGATATCCGAGGGCGGCCAGTCCGCCCAGCACGGCGACCTCGATCACGAACAACGAGATCCCCGCAACGGGTAGTCCGGTCAGTGCCAGCCCGGCCGCAGCGACAGCGAACAGGAGCAGTTCGACCACGACCCGTGCGCCCAGGGGGGCGTTGACGCGCCGCCGGGGTGACAGCAACAGACCCCAGACGGAGGCCGTGGCCAGCACGACCGCGACGGCGATGAGGGTTGCGGCGAGGGTGTTGTCGACGAGCCGGAAACCCAGCCAGCCGAGCGTGCCGAGCAGGGTCAGTTCGAGTGCGAAGCGCACAGCGAGCAGAAGAGGCGCCATGCGTGAATCGTGCCAGGGCGGGATGTCAGCGGTCCACAGCCGAGAGTGGGGCCCGTCTGTGCAGTTCCGGCCAGTCCACCTCCGCCGCCAGTTCACGTTCGAGACCCGCCTGACCACCACGCACCCCGAACAGTCGCTTGGTCCACACCAGGTAGGCCAGGATCGCGAGGTTGACCACCAGCGCGGACACCCGCAGGAAGGACACCTTGTCCATGAGTTCGTTGATCTCCAACGGCAGGAATGCCGCAGTAGCGATCACGGTGAGGTACTCCGCCCAGCGCTTGCCCCGCCACAAAAAGACCGATTCGATCGCTTCCAGCGCCGCATATCCCAGCGACAGGGCCGCCAGGATCCAGACGTGACCACCGTTGAGATTGATGAGTCGGTCCAGCCAGCGCGAGAGGAACTGTTGCCCGCTGCGTGTCTGGTCGAGCAAGGGAAGGATCGATTGTGCGTCATGCTGCAGGCCCGGCAGCCCGATCTGCAGCAGGACCAGGCCGATGGCGACGAGCACGAAGAAGACCACATGCAGCCCGCGCTCGACCGCGATCGCCCGGATGACCACGAGTTCGTCGAGAGCCCGGCCGCGCAGCGGTTCGGGCAGGGCCGCGGGCATGGAGGGTGCCAACGCGGGGGGTTGCGGGGTGTGGACCCATGCATCGCACCTGAGGCACCGGGACAAACGGGTGCCGTCCGGAAGGTCGAGTCCGAGGCCGGCGTCTTCTGGCCGCAGACTCGCCGATGCCGCCGGAGTCACGTGTCCGTGCAGCGAACACCACCAGGTCTCAGTGCTCCAGTGCCTTGGCGCCAATCGCATTCGACCAGGCTACGTCTGGCAGGCTGGGTCCGTGATCGTGGTGACCGAACATCACGCCGACGACGGGTTCCTCACGTTGGCTCGTGGCTTGCTAGAGGCTCTGGCCCGCGCCGACGGTTTCGTCAGCGGGCACATCGGGCGGAGTCCGGATGAGCCCCAGATCTGGCTGATGGCCACGACCTGGCGCGACGTCGGTTCGATGCGGCGCGGCTTCGGCTCCTTCGACGCCAAGGTTGCCGCCGCTCCCGTCATGGTCAGTGCGATCGATCGCGTGTCGGCGTTCGAGGTCATGGCCGAGTCGACCTCGGCGGGGGTGCAGGTCCGCGACAGCGATCGGTCGCAGGACTGAGGCCGGGCGTGTGAGTGATTCGCGCTCTGGCCGGTCAGCCACGATTGTGACGAAGGTGCGGGCCCTGCCCGCGTTGTGTTACGAAGGTGCGCGGTCCCGGCCGTCCGGGACCGCGCACCTTCGTAACAATCGGGTGTGGGCTCCTGCAACGTCGTTACACGAGGTCCGCGGGAGTTCGATGCAAGGGGCCACCCGCTGGCGCGGAGAGCCCTCTTCCATGCGTCGGGGTGGCGGGAGCCGTCGGAACGCTGTTGCGTTCCTCCTCCCAAATCCGTGGCCTTCCCGACGCACGCAAAGAGGGCCACCCGCTGGCGCGGAGAGCCCTCTTCCATGCGTCGGGGTGGCGGGATTTGAACCCACGACCTCTTCGTCCCGAACGAAGCGCGCTACCAAGCTGCGCCACACCCCGCACTCCTATGAAGGATACCGGCCGCTACGCAGGTCGTGGCAGCAGGTGCAGCATGGTCGCCTCCGGGGGGCACGCCAGCCGGACGGGGGCGTAGGGATTGGTCCCAAGGCCGGCGCTGACGTGCAGCGCGGCACCCTCGTGTGACGACAGCCCTCTGGCTCGACCGGTGTCGATGTCGCAGTTGGTGACCAGCGCACCGTAGCCCGGCACGCGCACCTGACCACCGTGAGTGTGACCGGCGATGATGAGGTCCGCGCCGTCGGCAGCCATCGGATCCAGCACGCGCAGGTATGGGGCGTGGGTGACCGCCAGACGCAATGCCGCGTCGGGGTCGAACGGTCCAGCGACCTCGTGGTAGCGATCGAGCCTGATGTGCGGGTCGTTGACTCCGCGCATATCGATCCCGCTGCCCAGCACCGAAGTCTGCGCGCGATCGTTGTTCAGGCTCGTCCAGCCGGCGTTGAGCAGTTCGGACTCCAACTCGTCGGTGGGCAGCCGTTGCGTCGACATGACCGGCGTGCGGTCCTTGATGAAGTACTTGAACGGGTTGACGGTCTTCGGGCTCCAGTAGTCGTTCGAGCCGAAGACGAAGACTCCGGGCACACCGTGCAAGGGTTCGAGCGTCTTGGCCAAGTAGGGCACCGAGTCCATGTGGCCGAGCAGGTCCCCGGTGAGGATCACGAAGTCGGGGTCTAGACCGGCCAGTGAACGGACCCAGGCCATCTTGTCTTCCTGCCGCGGTGTCAGGTGAAGGTCGGTGAGTTGCAGGACGCGTATCGGCCTCGACCCAGGGCGCAGCACCTCGACGCGAACCTTGCGCAGGGTGAACTGATGGGCCTCCCAGAGTGAATAGGCAAGCGTGGCAGCGCCGAGTCCGGCGGCCGCCAGCCCTGTCTTCACTGCAGCGTGCACCCGACCATGGTCGCATGCCGGGAAACCCAACGGCTATGACCAGCGTCACATGACAGGATTGGCGCATGGCTCTCAAGGACACGCTGCAGTCGGACCTGCAGGCGGCGATCAAATCCCGCGACGAACTGGTGGCCGCCACGCTGCGGATGGCACTGGCGGCCATAACGAACGCAGAGGTCGCTGGAAAGCAGGCGAAGGAACTCAGCGACGACGAAGTCGTGGCCGTCCTGGCCAAGGAGGCCAAGAAACGGCGCGAGTCCGCAACGGCCTATCGGGACGCCGGCCGGGTGGAGCTTGCCGACCGCGAGGAGGCGGAACTCGGAGTTCTGGAGGGCTACCTCCCGCAACCGCTCGCGGAGGAGGAGGTCTCCGCGATCATCGACGAGGCGATCGCAGCGGCGGCCGCCGAGGGGAAGTCCGGTATGGGGGCCATGGGTCCGGTCATGCAGAGGGTCACCGCCGCTACGAAGGGGCGCGCCGACGGCAAGGCCGTGTCCGGGATCGTACGGGCCCGACTGCAGGGCTAGCCGACCTCCGACTTTCTGCACGGGGCTATGCCCGGCGCGGGTCATGGTGGTGCCCGGGTGCTTGCGGTGGTGCATCGGCCGTCGGACGTGCGCACGATTTTCAGGCGTCCGTGGTGGATGCGTCGGTGGTGGTAGACGCAGATGAGGACGAGGTTGTCGAGGTTGGTGGGGCCTCCTTGGTCCCAGTGCTGGATGTGGTGGGCGATGCAGCGGTGGGCGGGTACGGTGCAGCCCGGGTGGACGCAGCCGGATCCGTCACGGACGGCGAGGGCGGCGCGTTGGGCGCGGGTGGCGTAGCGTTCGGCGAACCCGACCGCCAGCGGTTTCCAGTGGATGTCGTCGACCGGGGTGCCGACCAGATACGTGACGTGCGCGGAGCAGGACGCGGTGCGGACGTCGGTGCGGGAGGCGAGCAGCCCGCACGGCCAGCGGACCCCCAGCCCGGTGGCGAGTTGGTCGGGGGTGAGGGTGAGGGTGATGTGGCCGATCCCGGTGGGCCGGTCGACGGTGTCCAGGGCACGGGTGGCGATTTCGGCCAGGGCGTCGGCGTTCCGGGTGCCGGCCGACCGGTCATCGTGAGGTCCGGTGGGTTCGGCGTAGATGTCCAGCGCGGCGGCCAGTGCCGCGCCGGTGGCGGGGTCGAGGAACCCGGTCAGGTGCCACCAGCCGTCCAGGCCGGTGGACAGTTTCGCCCGGCGGCGTTGGCGGGCGGTTTCGGTGTCGTGGTCGGGGTCGGGGGTGTAGTTCTGGATGAGCAGGTCCAGGAACCCGCGCAGGTCCCGTACGCAGTGTTCCCGCGCGAACCCGGCGATCTGCTGCTCGACGAGGTCGAAGACCTCGCCCAGCTGGCGGCGGGCCGCCCGGATCACCCGGACGTGGTCGAGGCTGATCTGCCCGTCGGCCAGCGCATCGGCGGTTGCGGGCAGGTGGTCGCGTAGTGCCCGGGCGGTGTGTACCCACCAGCCCGCATGACTGCTGGGGATCCGCACCGTGGTGGCCAGCCAGTCGCTGGTGCCGCGCGCCCCGGCGATCTGCGCGCCGCCGCGGGCATCGAAGGAGGCGAGCACCCGGGCCTGCACGGCCGCGGTCTGATTGGCCACCTGGTGCAACTGCGGGATCGCGTCCTGCAGTTCGTCGAGGCACCACTCGGCCGGATCCGCAGCCAGCAGCCCAGCCACGGCCGCGCGCAGATCGGCGAGCAGCGTGGCCGGACTCGCGGACTGCGCCGTGATCGTCATAATCACCCCCGTTCTCATCTAGAACACTAGTACGAGGGTGTGACAAACCGGGCAGCCCGAAACCACCTGTGGACAACCAAGTCGCGAAGTGCTGCGCGCAACCGGGAGCGAGTCCGACGCGAGCTCGCTAGCGAGACTTCAACTGTCGGAGGCGCGCCACATTCGCGGACTGCAGATCGCCAAGACGGCGGCGCCTCACGCGGCGACGGCGTTACGACTCAGGGTCTCGGCGATGATGTCCGGCCATGCAGTCGGCTCGAGCCCGAACGTCGCCTGTGCGCGGCTGGAGTCCATGACGAACGGCCGGTCGAACTCGTAGAGCATCTCCACGAGTTGCCGGGCGTCGGGGTTGAAGATTCCGACCATGCCGAGCAGCCCTTTGCCTGCCGTACGGATCTTCGGCACCGGGACGCCGAGTTCTGCCGCGAGGTCGGCGATCACCTCGGCCTGTGTCCGTGGAGCCGGGCTCGGGACGTGCCAAGGCCGGCCCCAGGCCCGCTCGTCGCCGGCCACGGTGCTGAGCAGCCGAGCTGCGTCGCCGGTGTACGTCCAGGTGTGGGGCTGATCCGTGCGCCCCATCAGCGTCAATGCCTTGCCAGCCCGCAACTTCGGAATCACCCGATCGCCGAAGTTGGTCTGGTCACCTGCCTCGCCGATGTAGTCGCTGGCCCGGACTTCAGTCATCCGGATGCGGCCCTTCTCATGTGCTGCCAGCGCCTGGTGCCACATGTCGGCGCGCACAGCGCCCTTGCGGGTGTGGCCGACCATCGGCAGGTCCTCGGTCATGGGCCGGTTGACGGGCCCGTAGCCATAGAGGTTGTTCAACGTCACGAGTACCGCATCGCTGGCCTCCGCCGCGGCGATCAGGTTGTCCGCCATGGGTGGCCAGAGGGTCTGCCACTGAGTGTAGGGAGGGTTGATGCAGTTGTAGATGACGTCACTGTGTGCGGTCGCGGCCAGCAACTGTGAGAGATCCGAGGCGTCGGCCCGGCGTCCCTCGGCGCCCCGGATCGCATTGCCCCGTCGGCTGACCAGTCGCACGTCGTGTCCGTGATCGACCAGCAGGGCGGCGAGCCGTGTCCCGACTTGTCCGGCGCCGACGACCGTGTGGATAGCCATGAATCCTCCAATTAGTGAGCAGTGCTCTCACTTTAGGGCCTGGCCAACAAGAAAACAAGAGCAGTGCTCGCATATTGTTCATCTATGACCACAACCGGGATCAGGGCCCAGAACCGTGCGGCGGTGATGGAGGCGATCACCGAGTCCGCGACCCGCCAGCTGTTGGAGGTCGGTCCGACGCAACTGTCCGTGCGGGCAGTGGCACGTGACCTGGGAATGGCGTCGAGCGCCATCTACCGCTATGTGCGCTCCCGCGACGAACTACTCACGATCCTCATCGTGCGTGCCTACGACGACATGGCCGACTACGTGGAGTCGAAAGCGTTGCGTGTTGCGGACCCGGTGCGGCGCTGGCGTGCGATCGGTCTGACAAGCCGTGAGTGGGCACTGGACAATCCGCAACGCTTCGCACTCATCTACGGATCCCCAGTACCCGGGTACGCGGCCCCCGAGGACACCGTCGGGCCTGCGACGCGGATACCGGCCGTTCTGGTGGGGATCCTGCAACAGGCGGGCACGCATGCTGAGAACCCGGCGTTCTCCGCTCGCGTCGCCCGGAGTCTGCGGCCGGCACTGGGCGATCTCAGAACCTGGTCCGATCTGAGCACGCAGGATTTCAGTGACGCGTCCTTCGCGGTCGGCGTCATGGCGTGGACCCACATCATCGGTTCCATCTCGTTCGAACTCTTCGGCCATCGGCACAACGTGGTCGGGGACTCCGCGGCCGACCGACGCGTCTATTTCACGTTCGAACTCGATGTGCTGGCCGGGCTGCTCGGCCTGAGCTGAGACGGACCCGGGGTGCGATTCCGAGCGATGCTACGGGGTCGACGTGGGAACCGGTGTCGTGCCAGGGACCGCAGACGTGGTCGGCGGGATGTACGAGCCTCCGCCGCGCGCGGAGCGCAACCCGTACAGCGTCTGCAGCTCGAACGACTCCGGCGGGGTGTCGGCCAGTGCCCCGAGCATTGCTTCCTTCCAGATCGGGCCCGGCAGACTCGATCCGAACACCTGGCCGTAGTAGGAGCCGTTGATGTAGACGTTCTTCATCGGGTACTGGAAGCCCCCGCGCGGGTCGCCCACCCACACCGCGGTCGCCAGACTCGGCGTGTAGCCGGCGAACCAGACCGCCGCCGACGAGTCGGTGGTCCCGGTCTTGCCGGTGACATCGCGGCCGAGGCTCATCGCGGCACCAGTGCGTCCCGGTATCCCGCCATCGACCACGCTGGTCAGGACCGCGGTGGTGCTGTCGGCGACCTCGCGCGAGACCGCCTCGCGGCACTGCGGCTCGATCTTGGAAACGACCTTCTTGCCGCTGTCGCTCTCGTCGGTGATGCGCGTGATGGCGTGTGGCTTGCAGTACACCCCGTGGTTGGCCATGGTGGCGTAGCTGGTGGCCAGCGCCAGCGGCGACACCTCGACCGAACCGAGTGTGAACGATTGGACGATCGGCAGTTCGGCGCCGTTGGCGAGCGTCATTCCGGTGCGCTTGGCGATGTCAACGGTGCGGCACAACCCGGCCTCCTGCTCCAGGCCCACGAAGTACGTGTTGACCGAGAAGGCGGCGCCCTGCAGCATGTTGAACTGGCCCGACGAGGTTGAGTTGCTCACCGTGTAGGCACCGAAGTAATGGCCGTCGGTGCAGCCCCACGGGCCGGCGGCGAAGTTCTTGTCGTCGGAGGCGTCGAACACCTTGTAGGGCGAGATGCCCGCCTCGATGCCGGCGGCGATCGTGAAGATCTTGAACGTCGACCCCGCCTGCATTCCGGTGGTGCCGCCGTCCTTCTGGTCGACGGCGTAGTTGTAGGTGGTCTTGCCCTTGCCCTTGGTTCCCCATTCCCGGTTCTGGGCGAGGGCGACCACCTCGCCGGTCTGCGGGGTCACCATGGCCACGGCCGCAGCCTTCTTGCTCGGGTCCTTCGGCGGGATCCGGTTCATGGCTGCGCGGGTCGCCGCCTCCTGCGCCTTAGGCTGCAGGGCGGTGCGGATCACGACCCCGCCGCGCTTCAGGAAGTCTTCACGGTCCTGGTAGGTCTTGCCGTAGTTGGGATCGTTGAGAACCTGCTTGACCGCGTAGTCGCAGTAGAACGGGTACTTGCTCTGGGCGCAGCCGTTGCTGATGCGCTTGGGGTGGATGGTGTCCTTGACAGACTTGGAAATCGCCTTCTGATAGGTCTCCGGCGTGATGAAATCCTGCGCCTCCATCTTCGCGAGGACCTCGTCGCGGCGGGTCTGGGCGGCATCCGGGTTCACCAACGGGTCGTAGCCCACCGGGGACTGCACCAGGCCGGCCAGTGTGGCGGCCTCGACGACGCTCATCTTCTTGGCGCTATGCCCGAAGTAGCGCCGCGATGCCGCCTCCACGCCATAGGCGCCGGATCCGAAGTAGGCGATGTTGAGGTAGCGGTTGAGAATTTCGTCCTTCGACAGTTCCCGCTCGAGTTGCACGGCGTAGCGGATCTCCTGCAACTTGCGAGCCGGGGTCTGTTCGCGGGCCGCCTCCACTTCCTCAGGGGTGCGCGCCGCAGTCACCAGCACGTTGCGGACGTACTGCATCGTCAGCGTCGACGCACCTTGCTGGATCGAACCGCTGGCGGTGTTCTCCAGTTGCGCGCGGATCAGGCCCTGGATGTCCACGCCGTGGTGTTCGTAGAAGCGCTCGTCCTCCACCGCCACTATCGCCCGTTGCATGTTGGGGCTGATCTTGTTCAGGGGGACCTCGATGCGGTTCTCCTCGAACAGCGTCGCGAATCGGTTGCCGTCGGCATCCTCGAGATAGGTCCGTACCGGCAACGGAGGGGTCGCCAGTTCGTCGGGCAGGGAGCCGATCTGCTCGGCGGCCACGTTGGAGGCCTTGCCGATCCCCGCGATCACCGGTACCGCCATGGCCGCCATGATTGCGCCGCCGACCAGTCCCACCAGGCCCACTCGGGCGACGGCGGACAGCGGGTTACCCGCGGACCTCTTAGATTTGTTCGACACAGCCATCAGACGTAAGGGTACGTTGTGCCGGTTCCGTGCTCGGCCAGCAGTGCCCGGGAAACCGGTAGTGTCGTCGGGCGGGATGTGCGGGCCGCAGTCGCTGAACAGTCGCGCGGGCCGTGGCCGGCACCCCGGAGAGGGGAGACCGTGAACCCCCGATGCGGGGACCCCGGGTTCCCAACATGAAACGTGGTGCGTCATGCTGGTTATCAGCACATGTGACGTAGGTAACTTCGACACAGCGAGCGTCTAATTCAAGATAGTCCAAATGAACTGGGTTAAGTAGTACGAATAGCCCTCATCGGTAACCGCTACGTTGCCTAGAGTTACCGAAAGCTTTGGGGGTTTGCCCACCGGACAAGGGGAAGAAATCAGTGCTGAACGTAGTCGCATGGAGCGCCCAGGCAGCGTGTCGCGAGACTGACCCGGACGAGATGTTCGTTCAGGGGGCGGCTCAGAATCGCGTCAAGCAGATCTGCAGTGGGTGCCCCGTCAAGATGGAGTGCCTGGCCGATGCGCTGGACAACCGCATCGAGTTCGGTGTCTGGGGAGGGATGACCGAACGGGAACGGCGGGCCCTACTGCGCCGCCGGCCGAATGTGAAGTCGTGGACCGACCTTCTCGAAGCGGCCTCGATGCGCACCATCCCGGCCCAGGTCGACATGCGGCGGTCCTTCTACGCCGGCGTGTAGCGCGCCGAGATCAGGACCCGCCAAACGACTCCGGGAGGCCCGTGAGCGGGTTCTTGCTCACGAACCTCCCGGACTTGTGTTCAGTCGGGCCGGCGTGGATCAGGCCGACTTGGTGGCCGAGACGTCCAACTGGATCTTGATGGTGTCGCTGACCAGCAAGCCACCGCCGTCGAGCGGGACGTTCCAGGTCAGTCCGAAGTCCTTGCGGCTGATCTCCGCCTGACCCTCGAACCCCACCCGGGTGTGTCCCCACGGGTCGGTGACGATGCTCTCGACCTCAACGGCGATCTCCACCTGGCGCGTGACGTCCTTGATGGTGAGGTCTCCGAGCAGCACGAAGTCGTCGCCCACCTGCTTCACCACGGTGCTGGCGAAACTCATCACCGGGAACTTCTCGACGTCGAAGAAGTCGGCCGACTTCAGGTGTGCGTCGCGATCGGCGGTGCCGCTGTCGACGCTGGCCATCTGCACTGTGAGTCGCGCAGAGGAGGCGCCGGGGTTGGCGCCGTCGAGATCCATGGAACCGTCGAACTCGGTGAACGAGCCACGAACCTTGGTCACCATGGCGTGCCGAGCGACGAAGCCGAGGCGGGTGTGCGCGGGGTCGATGGTCCAGGTTCCTGTGTATGCGGTCAGGTCGGTCATGATGTCATCTCCAAGTAGTTGAATGTCTTACTACCTATAGTTGAGCAGTCAACTAGTTTTGTCAAGCACTCTGAGGAGTCTCGGTCGGCCACGAGTGGTTCCCGGCGCTTGTGACGCGGGCGGGCGCGGATCACTGCACGCCGGTGCGGCGCCGGAATGCCTGGGGGCACGGGTCGCCGTCGGGAACCGGCTCCGGGCTCGCGTTCCCGGTTAGGGTCTGCGGTTCCGGTTCGGCTTTCGGGTTTCGGTTAGACCTTCTGGCCGCTCAGGGGCCGAACGCGAACCTCCTAGTCGGGAACCGTTCCCGCGAGCATGTCGCCGACCAGGCGCAGCCCATCGAGGTCGTGCACGTCATCGGCTAGGGCGATCGCCGACGCGATCGGCACCCGGGGGTGAGCGCCGGTGAAGGAGCCGGCGAGGTGTGACTGCCGTTGCGCCGTCTCCATCCGGTCGGCGTGCATGCGCAACAACTCGGCGACCAGCACGTGCTCGCCGTCGAGGCGTTCGGCCCCGGCACGGGCGGTGGCCGCGCTGAGGCCGGGCAGTCGTACCTCCTGGACGCGGTTGAGCACGAGCCCGGCCAGCGGCATCTGCTCGGCCTCGAGGCGCTGCACGAAGTAGGAGGCCTCCCGCAGGGCGTCCGGTTCCGGCGCAGCCACCACGAGGAAGCGGGTGTCGGGCGCCTGCAGTTGCGCGTACGTCTGTTCGGCGCGTTCCCGGAACCCTCCGAACAGCGCATCGAAACTGGTCACGAACGTCTGCAGATCGCGTAGTACCTGCGCACCGATGACCTTGTTCAAGGCGCTGGTGAACAGCCCGATGGATGCGCTGAACACACGCGCAGACATGCGACCGCCAGCGCGCGCTGGGGCCGTGAGCACGCGTATCAGGCGACCGTCCAGGAACGAACCGAGCCGTTTGGGCGCATCCAGGAAGTCCAGGGCCGAGCGCGACGGCGGCGTGTCGACCACGATCAGGTCCCAATGCGGCCCCTGTTCCGACTGGACCCGCAACTGGCCCAGTTTCTCCATCGCCATGTACTCCTGGGTGCCGGCGAACGAGCTCGACAGGGCTTGGTAGAAGGGGTTCTCCAGGATGGCCGCAGCGCGGTCGGCGTCGGAGTGCGCCTCGACGATCTCGTCGAAGGTGCGTTTCATGTCCAGCATCATGGCGCTCAGCGAGCCCCCTTCGACGCCGGGAACCGGGCGTGGTGTGTTGTCCAGTTCGGTCAGGCCCATCGACTGCGCGAGCCTGCGCGCGGGATCGATCGTGAGCACGCAGACGTTGCGGCCCCTTCCCGCTGCTCGAAGGCCCAGTGCGGCAGCGGTGGTCGTCTTGCCGACCCCGCCGGATCCGCAGCACACGATGACTCCCACACCGCGGTCGTCGAGCAGCGCGTCGATGTCGAGTTCCGGGGCGCTCATGCCGACAGTCCTTGATCGGCAAGGGACTGCGACAGGGCGTACAGCCCGGACAGGTCGATTCCCCCCGGCAGCATCGGCAGCTCCATGATCGGCTGTCCGGACGCGACCAGCCGGGCCCGCTCGCTGTCCTGCAGCGCGACCCGGGCGGCATGATCGGCGGCTTCGTCCTCGAGGGCAAGCAGCGTGGCGGCCGTGGCCTCGATGCCGGCAACTTTCAGACCGGCGGCCAGCTCGGTCTCCGGCAACGTGCGCGCGCCGGCTTGCGCCAACTCAGCGGGGTTCAGTTCCGAGTGCCTGGCCTGGTTGATGATGATCGCACCCAGCGGCAGTCCCGCTGCGCGCAACTCGGCCACCCCGTCCAGTGTTTCCTGGACCGGCATCTCCTCGAGAAGCGTGACCAGGTGCACGGCCGTGCGCGCGGAGCGAATGACGCCCATCACGGAGTCGGCTTGCGAACGGATCGGTCCCACCTTCGCCAATCCTGCGATCTCCGTGTTCACGTTCAAGAACTTGGTGATCCGACCCGTCGGCGGGGCGTCCAGCACCACCGCGTCGTAGTCCGGGCGACCTACCTTCTCGCCGCGCTTGACCGCCTCCGAGGCCTTTCCGGTGAGCAGCACGTCCCGCAGGCCGGGGGCGATCGTGGTGGCGAAATCGATCGCCCCGAGGCGGCGCAAGGCGTATCCGCCGCGCTTGATCCCGTAGAACATCTCCAGGTACTCCAGCATCGCCGCCTCGGCGTCGACCGGCAGGGCATAGACCACGCCACCACCGTCTGCGACGGCCACCTTGCTCTCCTGGTACGGCAGGGGCGCGGTGTCGAAGATCTGGGCGATACCTTGTCGGCCTTCGACCTCGAGGAGCAGGACCTTCCGTCCTCCGCGGGCCAGGTTGAGGGCCAGCGCCGCCGCAACGGTCGTCTTCCCGGTGCCACCCTTGCCCGACACCACATGCAGTCGCACGCGTGACCAGTTGGGCGCCCGAGTGCTCACCAGCACAGATTAAGGCGCCCCGGGCGTACTCACCACACGGTGGTCTGCCGGCAGGCCCACGCCGCCGCCCGCGGACGCGATTGTGACGAAGGTGCTGGCCCGTGCCCCCGCCGTGTCACGAAGGTGCGGGGTCCGAGCGGCCGCGACCGCGCACCTTCGTGACAATGCGGGTCCGTGCCCCGCAACTTCGTCACACAAGTTTCACGGTGGAGCCGACCCTGTCCGCCGCGACGGTGCGGTACGCAGCGCCGGTGTCTTAGGGTCGGGTCATGACTACCTGGGAGTACCTCACGGCACCGTTGCTGATCCACAACACCAAGGCAATCCTCGACAACTTCGGCGCCGACGGGTGGGAACTGGTGCAGATCGTGCCGGGTCCGACCCCGGAGAACCTCGTGGCGTATTTCAAGCGGGCCAAAGCGTGAGCGTCGAGCAGCGCCTGACCGCGCTGGGGATCACCCTTCCGGAGGTGCCCGCCCCAGTGGCCGCATACGTGCCTGCCGTTCGCTCCGGAAACCACGTCTACACCTCGGGGCAACTGCCCTTCGCGTCGGGGGAACTGCTGCACACCGGCCTGGTGGGCCGCGAGGTCAGCGTCGAGGACGCCGTCGCCTGCGCGCGGCAATGTGCTCTCAATGCGCTGGCTGCGGTGGCCGGTCAAGCCGGCGACCTCGAGCACGTACGCATCATCAAGGTGACCGGTTTCGTGGCCAGTGCCGCGGGCTTCACCGCCCAGCCGCAGGTCGTCAACGGCGCCTCGGAACTGATCGGCGATCTGCTCGCAGACAGGGGCGTGCATGCCCGGTCCGCAGTCGGTGTCGCCCAACTGCCCCTTGACGCACCGGTCGAGGTCGAGGTCGTCGCCGAGGTCCTCTGATGCGGATGCCACCTCAGTTGTACGAGCGCGCAAAGGCGGTCGTCTACGGCGGCGACTGGACCCCGCCGGCGCCGCGGCCGGCAGCGACCGTGGTCCTGCTGCGCGACACGGCAGCCGGTCTGGAAGTGGCTCTGCTGCAGAAGTCCGCGCATCTGGGGTTCGCACGCGGGATGTACGTCTTTCCCGGCGGGGCGGTCGACGACGCGGACGCCGTCATCGGCGACCCGTGGCTGGTCGCAGCCATCCGGGAGACCTTCGAGGAGTGCGGGGTGCTGCTCGCGGAACCCAACCCGCGCACCGACGTTCAAGCGCTCCGCGAGTCCGACTTCGCCGAAGTGCTGCGCGAACTCCACGTGGTCCCCGCGGTGTCGGCGTTGCGGACGTTCGCCCACTGGGTGACGCCGGAAGTGGAGTCACGGCGTTTCGACACCCGCTTCTTCGCAGCGGCACTGCCGGACGGCCAGGGTCTCGCTGCCCTGACCTCTGAGCACCAGGCGATCGGATGGTTCCGGCCGGCGGACACCTCGGGCCTGCCGATGCTGCCGCCCACCGCCGCGGTCCTGGCCGAACTGGCTCGATTCGGCACTGTGTCGGAAGCACTGGCGGTGGAGCGCAACCCGGTGCCGATCATGCCGCACCCGGTGGCCGCCGGCGACGACGAGATCGACTGGGTGCTGGTCAACGCCGAGACCGGGGAGAGACTCGCGTGACCGGTTTCGTCGCGATGCCCGGATCACTGGGACCGTGGCACGGCGGCGCCTACGCCGGCGGGCAATGCGTCCTGGCGGCGAATCCGGGGCCGATGACGTTGGACGGGACGAACACCTGGCTGCTGGATGTCGACGAGGACTCGGTGGTGCTCGTCGACCCGGGACCGGACGACCCCGCCCATCTGAGTGCGGTGCAGAAGGCACTGGCCGGGCGGCGGGTCCACCAGATCCTGCTGACCCACGGACACGCGGACCACAGCGCCGGCGCAAGACTGTTCAGCGATTCGCTGAGAGCGCCCGTGCGCGCGGTCGACCCCGCTCATCGGCTGGGCGACGAAGGTCTCGCGCCCGGCGAGGTGCTGGCGTTCTCCGAGTGCGAGATCCATGTCGTGGGCACCCCCGGGCACAGCGGCGACTCGGTCAGTCTGCATCTTCCGGACCGCGCCGCGTTGCTGACCGGGGACACCATCCTCGGGCGCGGGACCACCGTGGTGGCCTATCCGGACGGACGTCTGGCTGACTACCTGGAGTCCCTGCAACGTTTGTCCGATCTCGTCGAACGCGCCGGCGCGACCCGCGTCTGGCCGGGACACGGACCGGTCCTCGATGATGCTGCGGCCGTGCTGGCCGCCTACTTGGACCATCGGCAGCAGCGGTTGAGCGAGGTGCGTGAAGCGATGGCGGGCCTCGCCGCGGACGTCCCGATCGAGGAAGCGGCCCATCGCATAGTCGCGCAGGTGTACGCCGACGTCCCGCGAGTCGTGTGGCCCGCCGCGCAGTTGAGCGTGCGGGCCCAATTGGACTACCTCGGCCGCCGGTGATCCCACCAGCTCAGGCGGGCGCAGTCGCTGGCTCGGGGTCGCCTTCGCCGATGCGCGACCAGTACCAGAGCACCGACACCACGCCGACCAGCAGCGTCAGCCAGGTGAAGGTGTTGCCGAAGAAGACCTGGTTCTCCTGCGGGTCGGCGAGGATCTGCGCCGTCTCGATGGGGCGCACCACGCCGTAGAGCAGCGCGAGGGCCAGCAGACCGGCCAGACCCTGCAGGATCAGCACCGGCCGGTCCGGCAGCGCGGCGACCAGCAGCAACGGCAGGATCAGGATCCAGTGGGCGGTCCAGCTGATCGGGGAGACCAGCAGGATCGTGGCCAGGGCCAGTGCGTCCGTCAGGTGTGGGTACGTTCCGAAGAGATGGCGGGACACGATCAGAGTTCCGATCGTCACCGCCGCCGCCAGGACCAGCCAGGCCAGGCGCGCGGTCTGCGTGTCGCCCAGTAGGCGCTGCATCATGCCATTGATCGACTGATTGCTCAGGTAGGTGACCCCGACCCGATCGGATTCGAGGAACGTGCCCGTCCAGTAGATCCAGGAGGCTTTGGGCAGTGCGACAGCGGCGATGCCGGTTGCCGCCAGGAACGTGCCGATCGTCACCAGGGCGGGCCGCACACGCCTGGTGCTGAGATAGTAGACGGCCACCAGCAACGGCGTCAGTTTGACCGCTGCCGCGATGCCGGTCAGCACCCCCTGCGGCAGCCGACCGGTGCGGTGGCTCAGATCGAGCACCAGGAACACCGCCAGCAGAATGTTGATCTGGCCGAAGTTGACGTTCGACTCCGTGGGTTCCATGGCCAGCGCGAATCCGATCGTGACGGCGTAGACCACGGGTGTCTGGAATCGTGGCGCGGCGAAGTTCTTCACACAGACGATCGCGTAGAGCAGCACCGCGCACAAGGTGATCAGGGTCCACACGACCTGTGCGCTGACATTGGACAGCCACGCGATCGGGGTCAGGAAGAGGATCGCGAACGGTGGGTACAAGTAGGGAAGGTTCACGAACGTGAAGCGACTGGCGTACAGGTCACCACCGGACCACGCCACCCGGACGGCGTCGCGATACACATCGAGATCGAGCAGGTAGGCGTCTCGGGCCTTGGTCAGGTAGTGCAGGCACAACGCCGCAGACACTCCCAGTGCCACCCAGCCGATGGCGCCGATACTGCGAAGGTGCCGCTGGTGCACGTGGCTCAGCGTGCGCGCCGCTGCAGTCGATCGACGTCGATCAGCACCACGGAACGCGACTCCAGCCGGATCCACCCGCGGGCGGCGAAGTCCGCCAGCGCCTTGTTGACGGTCTCGCGGGAGGCGCCCACGAGTTGGGCGAGTTCTTCCTGGGTCATGTCGTGGGTGACGTGAAGACCGTCGGGCAACTGGCGGCCGAACTTGTCCCCGAGGTCGAGCAGGATCTTGGCGATGCGTCCGGGGACGTCGGAGAAGACCAGGTCCGCCATGGCCTCGTTGGTGCGCCGCAGGCGCTGGGCCAGTGCTTGCAGCAACGCTTCTGCGACCTCGGGCCGCCCGGTGAGCCAGGGCCTGAGCGCCGAATGTCCCACGGCGATGAGGCTGGCGTCGGTGAGGGCGGTCGCGGTCGCGGTACGCGGTCCAGGATCGAACAGCGAGAGCTCGCCGAGCAGTTCGCCGGGCCCGAGAATGGCCAGCAGGCTCTCCCTGCCATCGGCCGCGGCGTGCCCGAGTTTCACCTTGCCTTCGGTGATCACGAACATGCGGTCGCCCGGCTCGCCCTCGAGGAACAGGTCCTGGCCTTTGGCGAGCCTGACCTCGACGGTCGAGGCCACTAGTGCCGCCGCCGCCTCGTCATCGAGAGCGGCGAACAGAGGCGCTTGGCGTATGACGTCATCCACGTGTCTCAGTGTGGCCTAGGACACACCCTTTGTGCCTGTCTTTACCTAAGCGTGACGGCGCTTGGGCAGGGCAGTCAGTGCCAGCGCCGGATTTGTCCGGTATCGGGCGACGAGTTCCTCGGTCACGGCGTCGATCTGCCGATGCAGGGCCCGCCGGTTCTTGGACAGGGAGATCTCCATTGAGCGCAGCACCGCCACGTACGCCTGCCGCTGATCCTCGTCCTGGGTGTCGATCACCTGCGCCCACAGGGACTGCGCCTCAGGCATCGCGGTGTCGATCTCCGCGGGATGCAGCCCGAGTGCCTGCCAGCGGCGCGGGGCCTGCGAGGCGTCCTGCAGGACCGCGCGAACGTCGTGGGTGTCCACCGGTCCGGTGTCGGCGAGCATGTCCAACCGCGCCTGGAACAGGCGCCGCCAGTACGAAACCCGGCCCTCCTCGTCGGTCAGTCGTTGGCGCAGGATCCTCAGGTCATCCAGGGACAGGTCGTGCAGGAGTACCGCAGCCGCAGCCCGGGAGGTGGTCATGGATCCTCTATCGGTGCGAAGTTCCGGCCTGTTTACCGCTCGAAGGTGTGGTTGCCCAGGCTGGGTGACGCCCATCCGGGTGGTGGACGGCAGCGGGCGGTACCGGTGACGGGGAGCGCAGGTGACGTGGGCGCGTACTCTGGTCCGATGGACCAACGCCCGCCGGTGGCACTAGTGCGTCGCGCCCGGGCCGTGGATCGCATCCTGCAGGAGGTCTATCCCAACGCGCACTGCGAACTGCAGTTCCGCAACCCGTACGAACTGTTGGTGGCCACGATTCTGAGCGCCCAATGCACCGACGAGCGGGTCAATCAGGTGACGCCGGCGCTGTTCGCCCGCTACCCGGATCCCGCGGCGATGGCGGCGGCCGACCGCATGGAGCTCGAGGACATGATCCGGTCGACCGGGTTCTTCCGGAATAAGGCCACATCGCTGCAGGCGATGGCAGCGATGGTGTGCGAGAAGTACTCCGGTGAGATCCCGCGGCCCATGTCGGCCCTGACGAAACTGCCGGGTGTGGGGCGCAAGACGGCCCACGTCGTCCGCGGCAACGCCTTCGATCAGCCCGGATTCACGGTTGACACCCATGTGACGAGGTTGTCGCAGAGGCTGGGCTGGACCGTCAACACGGACCCCGTGCGAATCGAGTACGACCTCGACGCACTGTTCAAGCGCAAGGACCGCACGATGGTGTCCCACCGGCTGATCTTCCACGGCCGCCGCTGCTGCTTCGCTCGCAGGCCCGCGTGTGCGGCCTGTCCGGTGGCGAGGTTGTGCCCCTCCCACGACATCGGGGAGCAGGACGTTCAGCGGGCCGAGAAGATGATCAAACGACCATGACCGGGGTACCCGCGTGGTTGCAGCCACTGGTGACGGCGACCGTCGATCTCGACGTGGAGGCGCTGGCCCGGTTCACGCCCCCCGACGACGGCGGGAGGCAGTCGGCGGTGCTGATCCTGTTCGGCGAGGGCGATCAGGGACCGGACGTCCTGCTCATCCAGCGGGCCGCGGACATGCGCTCGCACGCCGGCCAGCCGGCCTTCCCCGGCGGGGCGCAGGACCCCGGGGACAGCGGTCCGGTGGCAGCTGCCCTGCGGGAGGCCCACGAAGAGACCGGACTCGATCCAGCCGGGGTGCGCGTCATCCACGAGCTGCCGGCGTTGTGGTTGCCGCCCAGCGGGTTCGTCGTGACGCCGGTACTGGCCTGGTGGGAAACGGTCTCACCGATCAGCGCCATGGACCCCGCCGAGGTGGCCTCCGTGCACCGGGTGCCCATCCACGACCTCACGGACCCGCAGCACCGGGTCAGTGTGCGCCATCCCAGTGGCTACGTCGGGCCCGGCTTCACGGTGCAGGACATGCTGGTCTGGGGGTTCACCGGGTTGTTGCTGGACCGCATCCTGAGCCTGGCCGGCTGGGAGCGCGCCTGGGACAGCAGTCGTATCGTGGAGATCGGATGGACAGGCTGAAGCGCGCTCACGATCGGATCCCCCCATGGGGGTAGTGGATCTGGTCGTCCTCGGCGTGCTCGCGCTGGTGTCGCTCATCGGGTGGCATCAGGGCCTGGTCCGCAGCGTGCTGTCCGTGGTCGGCACGGTGGGCGGCGGACTGGTGGCCGCGGCGAGTCTGCCCTGGATCCTGAGTCATCTCGGTGCCCTGGGACCCGCTGCTGCGGCGGTGAGCGTCGGCGTGGTCCTCGCCGGGGTCGGAATCGGCAACGCCCTGGTCCTCGCATTGGGCAGACCGCTGTGGAGAGTCCTGAGTGTGGGTCCGGTCCGGGTGGTGGATGCCGCTGCCGGTGCCCTGGTCAGCCTCGTCGCCGGTCTCGTCGTGATGTGGCTGCTCGCCGCGACTCTGGCTTCGATGCCGTCCCCGGCCCTGTCGTCAGCGGTGCGGTCCTCGACGGTTCTCGCGCAGGTCGAGCGGCTGGTGCCGGCTCAGGCCACCGACTTGGCCTACTCCGTGCGCAGACTCCTGGACCAGGTCCACCTGCCGGAGGTCTTCTTCGGGCTCGAGGGCCTGCCCGGCAACAGGGTCCCCAAGCCGCCCAAGAGCGTCTCGCAGGAGGCCGTGGTCGCCAGCCAGTCCGTGCTGCGCGTCTCGGGCCCGACCCCGGCGTGCGGCCAGGGGTCCACCGGGTCCGGCTTCGTGTACGCAACCGACCGGATCGCCACGAACGCGCACGTCGTCGCGGGGATGAGCCAGGTCAGGGTGACGGCATCCGACGGCCGCTCGTGGGGCGCCGATGTCGTGTACTTCAACGCCGACCTCGACGTGGCCGTGTTGTTCGTCCCCGGTCTGGGCGTGACCCCACTGCTGGCCGCGCGGTCCGTCGATGACGCCGATGCCGCGGTCATCGCCGGCTATCCGGGTGGCGGCCCGCTGGACCTGCGCAGCGCCCGTGTGGTCACCCGCACGTCTGAGAGCCCGGTCTTCTCCGACAACATCTACGGCAGTCCCACCAAACCGCGGGAGATCTTCGTCGTTCGCGGACGGGTGATCCCGGGAAACTCGGGCGGGCCACTGCTCACCCGAGGCGGCCGCTACGCCGGCATCGTCTTCGCGAGTTCTCAGCAGTACAAGCGCACCGGCTTCGCCCTGACCCTCAAGGCCGTCGGACAGGCCCTGCGGACGGCCTCCGACGAGGTGGTTCCGGTATCGACGGGTACCTGCTCGCGATAGGCGGGGTGCCCGGACGTCGCGGCCACGAATGATGCACCGGCTTCCCCGTGGAACATGGTGTCCGCAGCGCCTCCATCTGCTGGCCGCCCGGTGGCCGGTTTCCCTCGATCGGCCAGGAGATGGAGGGCGATCGAGGTGTTTTGGGGCATATGTCTGCTTTGGACCTCCATCTGCTGGCCAGACACCTGCCCGACGGCCAGAGGATGGAGGGGGCGGCGCCAGAGCAGTTCGCGCTCCTAGTCGTGCGTTGCGAGCCACTGAAGCAGCAGTGGCAGAACCACCTCGGCGCGTTCCTCATGGGGGAAGTGGCCGCAGTCGTCGATCGCCTCCAGCTGATACGGACCCTCAACGTACGCATCGCTGCCGGTCGTGGTCTCCGGCAGCACCGTCGGGTCCTGCCGGCCCTGGATGTGCAGGACAGGCTGCCGGATGGGCTCGGCCGCCATCAAAGTGTTGAACCGGCGGCCATCGGCGCGCACGAGGCTGCGCCACGCCCAGCGGTGGTACTCCATCGCGCAGTGCGCGGTGTTCGACTCGAGGAACGCTGCCCGGAACCGATCGGCGACTCCCGGCGTCAGCCAGTCCTGCTGCTTCGACCAGCCGCTCAGGACCTCGGCCACCCGCACTGCGTCTTCAGCGGCGAAATCGCGTTCGGGCAACCAGGGCCACTGATACCGCAGGGCGTAGCGCCAGGCCTTGACCTGCGGCTGCATCCGGGCGGCCTCGCGCAGCCGCACCGGATGCGGGGCCGACATGGCCGCCAGCGCCCTGACCATCCGGGAGCGCCGGGCTGCCGTCCACCCGATGTGAGCGCCCCAGCCGTGCCCGACGACGGTCGCGCGCTGTTCGCCCAGGCAGGCGATCACGCCCAAGACGTCGTTGGACAGCGTCGTCGGGTCGTAGCCGCGCGGTGAGTGGTCCGAACCTGCGTACCCACGCAGGTCCATGGCCGCGACCCGGTAGCCCCCGTCCGCGAGAGCGGGCAAGTAGTGGCGCCACGCCCACCAGAACTGCGGGAACCCGTGCAGCAGGACGACCAATGGTCCGGCACCGGCCTCGACGAGATGGAACTGGGCGCCATTGGCCGAAACCAGGCGATGGGTCCACGGCCCGGAGGTATGGATCGCCTCGTACGGCGTGACCGCAAGAGGCACGAGGGTTAGCCGCGCAGCGTGGACTTGGTCGCGTCCAGGGCCGCCATCGAGCGCTCCGGGCCCTGCACGGTCTTCGCGCGGCGGATGCCGACCACGGTGATGATCGCGCCCACGATGAGCAGGAAGAGCGTGACGATGCCGAACCCGGCCCACACGGGCAGTCCCAGTTCGACCAGTACGTAGGCGATGGTCACGAGCAGGAAGAGCAACCCCACGAGGACGATCGAGGCGCCGACCGCGATCATGCCGAAGGACGATCCCGCCTTCTGGACGTTCTCCTTGACCTCCGCCTTGGTCAATTCGATCTGCTGCTTGACCAACTCAGTGGTGTCGGCGGCCGCGGAGCGCACCAGTTCGATGATGCCGGGCTCGGTCTGCTTGGTGTCAATCGCCATGGGATCAGGGTAGTCCGCGCTCGCTGTTGTAGACATCCGGAATGCCATCCTGGTCCCCGTCGACCTCTTCCTCCTCGTACATCAGGCGGTACGAGCGGGCCCGGATGCGCAGGGCCACGATGGCCAGCGATGCTGCCAGCAGACTCGCAGCAAGCACGGCGACCTTGGCGTACTCCTGGTCCTCCGACCCGTATTCGAAGGCGAGCTCGGCGATCAGCAGCGACACGGTGAAGCCGATCCCGGCCAGCAACCCGACTGCCGCGACATCCAGCCAGGACAGTCCTTTGGCCAGCGATGCACGGGTGAACCTCGCGGTCACGCTCGCGCCGAGCAGTACCCCGATCGGTTTGCCGACGACCAGTCCCAGGATGACGCCGATCGCCACCGGGTTCTCGACAGCGCTGGCGATGCTCTGACCGCGCAGGTCGATCCCAGCGGCGAAGAAGGCGAAGACCGGGACGCAGAAACCGGCTGAAAGGGGATGCAACAGGTGCTGCATGCGTTCGGCGGGGGCCTCCGCCTCACCGGGATCCTCCTTGATCCGGGTGAGCATCGCCAGTGCCACACCGGCGACTGTGGCGTGCACCCCGGCCTCGTGCATGAGGACCCAGGTGGCCAGTGCCAGGGGTATGTACAGCCACGGGCTGCGGACCCGGGCACGCTGCGCCAGCCAATAGCCGAGCATGCACAGCAGCGATCCCACGAATGCGAGGGCATGGAACTTCTCGGAGTAGAAGACCGCGATCACCGTGATCGCACCGAGGTCGTCGACCACCGCCAGCGTCAGCAGGAATGCCCGCAGCGCCACCGGCAACTGCCGCCCGGCCACGGCGAGCACCGCCAGCGCGAAGGCGATGTCGGTGGCCATCGGGATGCCCCAGCCCTTGGGTTGTCCCCCCTGGGCGGTCAGGTTGACGACGGCGTAGATGCCGGCCGGCACGATCATCCCGCCCAACGCGGCGGCCACCGGGACAGCGGCCTGCGAGACACGGCTCAACGACCCCTTCACCAACTCGTGCTTCAACTCCAGACCGGCGACGAAGAAGAAGATCGCGAGCAGGCCGTCCGCGGCCCAGGTGTTCAGCGACAGGTGCAGGTTGAGCGCCTCGGGCCCGATCTTGAAGTCGTTGATCTCCTGGTACACGTCGCCCCATGGCGAGTTGGCCCAGACCAGAGCGACTGTTGCCGCCAGGATGAGAAGGGCGCCGCCGACGGTCTCGTCCTTGAGCTGTCGTAGGACCCAGACCCGTTCGGTCAGCGGCAACCGCTCGAACATGCCGGCACGGGGGTGGTCGCTAGTCGCCACCTTTGTCCAGGCCCTCACTGATCAGGTTCATGACCGACGGGTCGGCCAGCGTCGTGACATCGCCGAGGTCGCGGTGTTCGGCCACATCCCGCAGCAGTCGGCGCATGATCTTGCCCGAGCGGGTCTTCGGCAGTTCGTTGACCAGCATGATCTGGCGCGGTTTCGCGATCGGGCCGATCTCCGCAGCGACGTGTGCGCGCAGTTCGGCCACGGCGTCCTCACCGGCGGCCATGTCCGTGCGGAGGATGACGAAGGCGACGATCCCCTGGCCGGTGGTCTCGTCGGTGGCGCCGACGACGGCCGCCTCGGCCACGAGGGGGTGGGAAACCAGGGCCGATTCCACCTCCGTGGTCGAGATCCGGTGACCCGACACGTTCATCACGTCATCGACCCGGCCCAGCAGCCAGATCGCGCCGTCCTCGTCGTACTTCGCCCCGTCGCCGGCGAAGTAGTACTGGGGCCACCGCAGCCAGTAGGTGTCCCGGTAGCGCTGATCGTCACCCCAGATCCCGCGCAGCATCGACGGCCACGGCTCGCTGAGCACCAGGTAACCACCGCCGCCAGCACCCACCGGCTCGCCGTGGTCGTCGACGACTTCGGCGCTGATCCCGGGCAGCGGTCCCATGGCCGATCCGGGCTTGCAGGCGGTGACGCCCGGCAGTGGGCTGATCATCATGGCACCGGTCTCGGTCTGCCACCAGGTGTCCACGATCGGCACGTCCCCGCCGCCGATGTGGTCGCGGTACCAGATCCAGGCCTCCGGGTTGATTGGCTCACCGACACTGCCGAGCAGGCGCAGCGAGGACAGGTCGTATTGCGCCGGGATGTCGTTGCCCCACTTCATGAACGTGCGGATCGCAGTGGGTGCGGTGTACAGCAGGGTGACGCGGTACTTCTGGATGATGTCCCACCAACGACCCCTGTCCGGGGTGTCCGGGGTGCCCTCGTACATGACTTGGGTCGCACCGTTGGCCAGCGGGCCGTAGACGATGTAACTGTGGCCGGTCACCCAGCCGACGTCCGCGGTGCACCAGTAGACGTCGTCGTCCTTGAGGTCGAAGACGTTGTAATGCGTGTATGCGGCCTGGGTGAGGTAGCCGCCGGTGGTGTGCAGGATCCCTTTGGGCTTGCCGGTCGTGCCGGAGGTGTAGAGGATGAACAGCGGATGTTCGGCGTCGAAGGCCTCTGCTGTGTGCTCGGGATTGGCGGCGTCGACCACCTCGTGCCACCAGAGGTCCTTGTCGGTCCACCCCACGTCCTGTCCGGTGCGCCGAACGACGAGCACGGCAGTCACCGAGGGGCAGTGCTCGACGGCCTCGTCCACCGCCGGCTTGAGTGCCGAAGGCGACCCGCGCCGGTAACCGCCGTCCGCGGTGATGACGACTTTCGCCTCGGCGTCGTCGATGCGCGTTCGCAGGGCTTCGGCGCTGAACCCACCGAACACCACGGAGTGCACCGCACCGATCCGGGCGCATGCCAGCATCGCGATCGCGGCCTCCGGGATCATCGGCAGGTAGATCGCCACCCGGTCACCGGCCCGCACCCCCAGGCCCGTGAGGGTATTGGCGGCCTTGTTGACCTGGTCCCGCAGGTCGGCGTAGGTCACGCTACGGGTGTCCCCGGGTTCGCCCTCGAAGTGGATGGCGACCTTGTCCCCGAAGCCTGCTTCGACATGGCGGTCCACGCAGTTCACGGCCACATTGAGCCGGCCGCCCACGAACCATTTGGCGAACGGTGCGTCCGACCAATCAAGGGTCTGTTCCCATGGCGTCTGCCACTGCAGTCGCCGCGCCTGGGTGTCCCAGAAGCTGAGCCGGTCGGCCGCTGCCTGCTCATAGAGGTCGGCTTTCCCGTTCGCCTGGGCGGCGAACTGCGGGTTCGGTGGGAAGTTACGCCCCTCGTGGAGCAGGTTCTCGAGCGCCTCGTCGGACATGCGGCCTCCTTGTGGTGTTCTCCCTATCCGATCAGGTGTTGGCGGGCAGGTGCAACCGGATCCGGTCCGGCGGTACAGCGAATCGGTGACCGGGACTGCGACACGCGGCAGATCCTGGTCCAACCATGCCGTGCTGGTGGAGTCGGCGCGTCACGCCGGCGTGTCCGGGTGACTTCGCGACACCGGAGCAGGTCGGACAACCGCGTAGCGCCCGGATGTTCCCGAACGCATCGTTCGGGCGACGACAACCACGCGGCGAGCAGGCCGGGTAGCGGTGCGGGTAGCGTCGAGACGTGGACGCCTTCGCCCGGGTGGCGGCATTGCCGGGGGTCGCCGAGAGCGCCACTGCCGCACGGGCGGCATTCGATGCGATGCTCTGGGACCGTCAACTGCGGGCAAACGCCGAGGAGGTCTCGCGCCGGTCCGCGCTGGCCGGCGCCGCGAGCTCGGCGGGTATCGACGGCATCGAGATCGAGTGGCGGGTGTGGGAGGCTGGTCAGGCCGCGGACGACACCGCGATGGGCCGTGCGGCTGGGGGCGTGGTCGCCATGTACGCCCAACTCCCAGCCGTGCAACCCGTGTGGCAGACAGCCCCGGCGCAAGCACTGGCCAGACTCCACACCCTGGTGGCGGTGCCGGTCACCCCGGACGATGTCGGCAGACCGCGCACCGGGGTTGCCGAAGACCCCCTACGACTCGGGGTGGAGCCTCCCGCCGAGGAGGTGCCAGCCAGGCTGGCGGGACTGGCGACCGGGCTCACGCGCCCCACGCAGGCGCCGGCACTCGTGGTCGCTGCCGTGGTGCATGCCGAGCTCATGACGCTGCAGGCCTTCACCTACGGCAGCGGTCTGATCGCACGGGCCGTGGACCGGCTGCTGCTCGGCGGGCGGGGGGTGGACCCGGACAACTGGTCGGTGCCTGAAGCGGGGCTGCATGCCCAGGGCCGCCCCGCCTACGCGCGTGCGCTGCGCGACTACGCGAGCGGTGGCGCGGACGGCGTCGAGCAATGGGTGCGGTTCTACTGCGCGGCCATGGCCGCAGGCACCGAGAACGTGGCGGCACTGGTCGGCTGAGGCGCAGGCGATACTTGCCCTGTGCCCCTGTCCACTTCGGGCCTGCGCCGGTCGACGAGCATGGCGATGTTGCCACTGCGGGCGCTTGGCCGTTCCGCCGGAATCCGCTGGCAAGTGCTGCGGGGAGGTGACCGGCAGGCGGCCGCGGATCGGGCGCGGGCAGCGACTGCGGCGGACACCCGCCGGGTCCTGGGCGAGCTCAAGGGCGGTGTCCTGAAGGCCGGGCAGTTGCTGTCGACGGTGGAGACACTGTTCCCGCAGGACCCGGACGGGAGTTGGCGGGCCGCCTTGACGGCGATGCAGCAGGACAATCCCGGGCTGCCCCTGCCAGAGGTCGAACCCGTGCTGCGCGCCGACCTCGGAGTGGACTGGCGCGAGCAGTTCGCGCGGTTCGACGAGCAAGCCGTGGCGGCGGCGTCCATCGGCCAGGTCCACCGGGCGGCGCTCCGCGACGGCCGCGAGGTGGCCGTCAAGATCCAGTACCCGGGCATCGCCGATGCGATGGCCTCCGACGTGCGGGCGCTGTCGTGGGCGCTGCGGGCGACTTCGCTCGTGGCGCGGGGAATGGCGACGCCGCCGTTGGTCGCCGAACTGCGCACCCGGCTGCGCGAGGAGCTCGACTACCGGCTCGAGGGCCGACGCCAGAACCGATTCGCGGACGCCTATGCCGCCGATCCCGAAGTCGTCGTGCCCACGGTGATCACTGCCACGCGCCGCGTGATGGTGTCCGACTGGCTGCCAGGGACCGACTTCGCACATCTGGCGCGGGACGGCTCGCGGGCCGATCGGGACTTGGCCGGTCAGCTGTACCAGCGGTTCTTCCTGGTCAGTCCGGGCAAGGTGGGCCTGCTGCACACCGATCCGCACCCGGGCAACTTCCGCCTGACATCGGGGCGGCTGGGGGTGCTCGATTTCGGATCCGTGCTGCAGACGCCCGGCGGGCTTCCGGAGACGTTCGGCCGGCTCATCGCCGGGATGCTCGTCGGCGACGAGCAAGCGGTGGAAAGCAGGCTGCGCGCCGACGGCTTCATCCGTCCGGGCAAGCATCTGGAGGTCGACAAGCTGACCGACTACCTGTCACCGTTCACCGAGCCCGCTCGTCACGAGACGTTCACGTATTCGCGGGAGTGGCTGCGTGGTGAGTTCGGCCGGATCAACGACCCGCGCAATCCGGACTTCGCTGTCGCGCTGCGGATGAACATGCCCGCTGAGCAACTGTTCACCCATCGGGTCTGGCTGGGACTGGTCGGGGTGCTCAGTGGGCTCAACGCCACCGTCGCGGTGAGATCGGAACTGATCCGATATCTGCCCGGCTTCGCCGAAGGGTTGTCCACAGACACGCCGCCGAACAGGTGAGACCAGCGGCGTGTTCTCAAGAAACGGCCCCACGACGGCGAAGTCTGGGATAGAAATGAGACAGATGGCCCCACGGTCATCGGCAACCGGGTCCGAGTACCCACGCGGCGCTGCACCCCACGTCGGGGATGGGCCGGCTTGACCGGCCATTGAGCACGCTTGATCACTCGGACCCGGTTTTCTTCGGCTTGGCCATCAGCGGCCGTGGTCCGGCCGCCCATTCGGGCGGGAAAGGCCGGGCGGAAAGCGCTCGCGTTAGTGGTCCATGGCCGCGGCCTGGCCGCCCGTTCAGGCGAGAAGACGGCGGGCGGAGATCGCTCGCGTTAGAGAACGTGCACGAGGTTAGAGAAGCCACGTGTGCATTCACTAACCCGGTGCACAATCTCTAACCTCGCGACCATTCTCTAACCTCGCGGCCCACTTCTGCGGCGACCGAGTACACGAGCCATTTTCGGACTAGAGAACGTGCGCATTCTCTAACCTCGCGGCCAACCCCTGTCGGGTCCGAGGACCCACGCGGCGCTGCACCCCCGTCGGGGATGGGCCGGCTTGACCGGCCATTGAGCACGCTTGATCACTCGGACCCGGCTTTCTTCGGCTTCGCCCCTGGAACCTCGCCGCGATCGTGGCTAGATTCGCGTGTGTGAGTTCGGATCTGGACTACGACGTCGCCGCTGCGGCAGCTGCCGAGCAGTTGCTGCACGCTCCCGGCCAGGTGCGTCTGCGCAAGCCGACATCGAATCTGTTCCGGGAGCGGCCCCGGACACCGGGCGAACTCGATCTGTCGGACTTCACGGGTGTGCTCGATCTCGACGTCGCCGGTCGCACCGCAGTGGTCGGTGGGCTGACCACCTACGAGGATCTTGTGGCCGCGACATTGCCGCACGGACTGGTCCCGATGTGCGTGCCGCAACTGCGGACGATCACGTTGGGCGGCGCGGTCACGGGGCTCGGCATCGAGGCGGCCAGCTTCCGCAATGGGTGCCCGCACGAGTCCGTGCTGAGCCTTGAGGTGCTCACCGGTACCGGCGAGGTGGTCACGGCCACCCCCGACGGGGAGCACCGGGGCCTGTTCTTCGGCTTCCCCAATTCCTACGGGAGCCTGGGCTATGCGCTGCGCCTGAACATCGAACTGGAACCGGTCCGCGACTTCGTGGGCTTGCGGCACGTCCGCCTCGACAATTCGACCGACCTCGCTGCGGCATTCGCGACGGTCACCGCCGGACGTGCGTTCCGGGGTGTCCCGGTGGACTACATGGATGCGACCTGGTTCTCCCCGCGCGAGATGTACCTGACGCTCGGGGTCTACTCGGATCAGGCGCAGCCCTCTGACTACACAGGCCAGAAGATCTACTACCAGTCGATCCCTGAGCGCACGACTGACGCGCTGACCACCGAGGACTACTTGTGGCGCTGGGACACCGACTGGTTCTGGTGCTCGTCGGCGTTCGGGGTGCAGAAGCCGTTCGTCCGCCGGTTGTGGCCGGACCGGTACAAGCGCAGTGACGTGTATTGGAAGATCATCGCCGCGGACCGCCGGTGGCAGTTCTCGCGGCGCCTCGACGCACTTCGGCGGCGTGCGCCGAAGGAGATCGTCGTGCAGGACGTGGAGGTTCCGGTTCAGACGCTGCCCGACTTCCTGGACTTCTTCGAGCGGGAGGTGGGAATCGCGCCCGCCTGGTTGTGCCCACTGCGTCAGCGCGACCCGGACCGGCGGTGGACGTTGTACGAGTTCGATCCTCAGGTCACCTACGTGAACGTCGGGTTCTGGTCCCGGGTCGCGCTGGGCCGCGGTGACGATCCGGACGCCGGCCGGGTCAATCGGCGCATCGAGCGAGTGGTCGCCGATCTTGGTGGCCGCAAGTCGCTGTACTCGACCTCCTACTACGACCGGGACGAGTTCTACGCGATCTATGGCGGTGCTGCGTATGCCGAGTTGAAACAGAGGTACGACCCGTCCGGGCGATTCCCGCAGTTGTACGACAAGACATGTCAGGAGGCGACATGAAGATAGCTGAGGCTTTTGACCAGCTCGCCGGTGGCGACATCGACGTGGAGTTCGTGGCCTACGACGGCAGCAAGGGCGGTCACGTGGGCTCGGACATCCGGCTCGAGGTCCGGTCGCCGCGGGCGATCGCCGCGCTGCTCGGCGCCCCTGGTCAGTTGGGGCTGGCGCGGGCCTACATCACCGGCGATCTGGAAGTGACTGGCGACCTGTACACGGCTTTCGACCGGTTGGCCAACGCGGCACTGCGCGAGGTCTCGTGGCCCGAACGCATGCGCCTGGCGCGGCATTTCGCGCCCTTCTTCCTCCGGAAGCCGCCGCCCCCGCCCGAGGAGGCGCGCATCGGCGGGAGCCGGCACAGCCGCCGCCGGGACGCGCAAGTGATCTCCCACCACTACGACGTCTCGAACCGGTTCTACGAGTGGGTGCTGGGCCCGACCATGGCGTACACGTGTGCGGTGTTCCCCCGCGCGGACGCGTCCTTGGAGCAGGCGCAGATCGAGAAGTTCGACCTGGTCTGCCGCAAACTGGGCCTGGAACCCGGGATGCGCGTGCTCGATGTCGGCTGTGGGTGGGGTGGTTTCGCGCTCCATGCGGCAAGCAACTACGGCGTCGAGGTGATCGCCGTGACCCTGTCCGAACAGCAGGCGCGCTGGGGCCAGCGAGCCGCGGCGGAGGCCGGGCTGGGACACGTGGTCGACATCCGCCACAGCGACTACCGCGCGGTTCCCGAGACCGGCTTCGACCGTGTGGCGTCGATCGGACTGACCGAGCACATCGGCAAGTCCAACTACCCGAGTTACTTCGACTTCCTGCGCTCCCGGCTGGTGGATGGCGGCCGGCTGCTCAATCACTGCATCACCCGCACGGATCCCACCGCCCGCACGTACACGCGCAACGGGTTCATCAACCGCTATGTGTTTCCCGACGGGGAGTTGGTGCACGTGGGGACGCTGGTCGACGCGATCGAGCGCCAGCAGCTGGAGGTCCAGCACGAGGAGAACCTCCGGGTGCATTACGCGATGACACTCGGCTTCTGGCTGGACAACCTGCAGGCGCATTGGGACGAGGCGGTGCAGGAAGTGGGCTTGCGCAAGGCGCGGGTGTGGCGGCTGTACCTCGCCGCGTCGAAGTGGGGCTTCGCGCGCAACCAGATCCAGTTGCACCAGGTCCTGGCCACGCGCACGTCTGCCACCGGCGAAAGCGGGATGCCGCTGCGGCTGCGGCTCGAGTCACCGCAGGGTTGAGGTCACCGACTCGCGACCCTGGTTACGAAGTTGCTGCCATGCGGGCGGGCTTGTTACGAAGGTGCACGGGCCGACCCGGGTGGACCCCGCACCGTCGTCACAAACCGGCCACTGGACCTGCACCTTCTAACAACGGCAGGCGGCGACGCCAATCGGTCGCGTGCCCACCCACGTCCCGATCAGCGGCTACGGCGGTACCGGGTGTACCAGGCCAGACCGAGGGCGACTGCGCCTGCGCCCGCCGCCGAGGCCGCAGCGGCCCTGCGTTCGCGGCTCCTGGCGCCTTGCATCGCTTCGGGCTTGGCGAACTCGAGGATCGGCCATACCCGCTCGCGGGCAACCCGTCGCAACTGCTCGTCCGGGTTGACCGCGTACGGGTTCCCCACCACTTCCAGCATGGGCAGGTCGGTGTAGGAATCGCTGTACGCATAGGACTCGGCGAGGTTGTAGCCCTGTTCCTCGGCGAGTGCCCGCATCGCGTCGGCCTTCCCGGGGCCATATGCGTAGAACAGGACCTCACCGGTGTACTTGCCGTCCTCGATCGCCATCTGGGTGCCGATTGCCTTGTCCACCCCGAGTCTGGCCCCGATGGGTTCCACGATCTCGGTGCCGGACGAGGAGATGATGATGACGTCGCGCCCGGCGGCCTGGTGCTCCGAGATCAGTTTCACCGCTTCGTGGTAGACGATCGGATCCACGATCTCGTCGAGGGTCTCGGCGACGATGGCCTTCACCTGGTCGACGTCCCAGCCCTGCGAGAGTTTCGACAGGTAGACCCGCATTCTCTCCATCTGGTCGTGATCAGCCCCCGACGTCAGGTAGACCAGTTGTGCGTAGGCGCTCTTGAGGACGTCCTGCCGGCCGATGAGGCCTGAGTCGTAGAGCGGTTTCGCGAATGCCAGCGAACTCGATTTGGCCAGGATCGTCTTGTCCAGATCGAAGAAGGCCGCGGCATCAGTGGACACCCTGACATGGTCGCACAGGCCATGAGTCCCTAGATCTTTCGGCGCATGGACATCGGTCAACCAGATGATTTGTCAATACTTAGTCAATCCTTGCCTTAAACTCTTGCGCCGGATTTGGGATGGCGAGATAGTGGAGATGCCCGAAACGGGCGAGCGGCCGATCTTTCCCCCCAATCATCGGCCCGAAGGCCCCCGCATCCCCCCCTGCGGGGGCCTTCTCCGTGTCCGGCGGTCGCGCCCGCTCGTCCACAGATGTTGTCCGCCGCCGCCACCAGCGATGATGACCACCCACGATGTGTGTGTGGCATTGCGCGCGATCCGTGCCGACGGGCAGGACCAGTCCCCAGAGCCAGTGGTTCGTCCTCGCGAGCGCGGGTCCGCCGCCGACGTCCTGCTGATCTGCGACGACCCGGACAGCACCGATCTGCTGCTGGCGGTGGCGTCGGCCTCGGAGATCGGCGTGGACGTCCAGCCGGAGGTGTCCAGTGCCGCTCTGCTGTGGTCTCGCGCGGCGGTCGTCGTGGTGGGCGCCGACCTCCTGTCCGCCGTCGTCGGCGTCAGACTGCCGCGTCGCCCAGGGGTCGTGGTCTTCGGCCGCATCGATGCGCAGGACTGGCGTCTGGCGTTCGAACTCGGAGCAGAAGCCGTCGTGGACCCGCCCGGTGATCAGGGCTGGCTGTCCGATCTGGTCGCCCGCGCAGGCCAGTCCGAGGCACTCGGTGCGGTCGTGGGGGTGCTCGGCTGCCGCGGCGGGGCCGGTGCCTCGGTGTTCGCATCGTCGCTGGCGATGGCAGCGGTCCGGGCTCGGCGGACCCCCTACCTGTTCGATCTCGACCCGTTGGGATGCGGGCTGGCCGTGATCCTGGGGGCGGACCGGGCCTCGGGACTGACCTGGGATCAGGTTCGCGCCGGGCTCGGGCGGATTCCGGCCCGCTCCCTGGAGGCCACGATCGGGCACGTGGAAGGAATCGGGTTGTTGGGATGGTCCGATGACGGCCACGAGGACCTGCCAGCCGGGGTGGCAAGCGCCGTGATCGACGCCGCGCGCCTGTGCGTTCCGCTGACCGTTGTGGATCTCGGCCGGGGGGCAGGCGCCTCCCAGCAGGAGGCTCTGGCCAGGTGCGACCGCGTTCTGATGGTGGTGCCGGCCGACGTTCGCTCTGTGCGGGCAGCACGGCGGATGTCCACTCGCTTCGAACTGTCGATGTGCGAGATAGTGGTGCGTGGCCCGAATCCGGGGGGACTGGCCAGCGCCGATGTCGGTGAGGCCGTGGGCCTGCCGGTGCTGGCCGCGGTTGCCGCCGACCGCGGTCTGGATCAGCGGCTGGAGCGCGGTGAGCCACCCGGGTACCGGTCACGGACCCCGCTGGCAAGGGCCAGTGCGGGCATCCTGCGCGAGGTGCTGGGGTGAACCAGCCCAGCGAGGCGCTCGTGGAACGCGTCCGGCGGCGGCTGGCCGCGCAGGGCTGGTCGGCGACCCCGGTCTGGGTGACGGAGGCTTTGCGGGCCGAAGGGCTCGTCTTGCCGGAGGCGGCGATCGTCGAGGTCGTGCAAGCCTTGCGCACCGAGATCGCCGGTCTGGGGGCCTTGGAGGCACTGGTGCGGCTCCCCTCGGTCACCGACGTCCTGGTGAACAGCCCGTCACAGGTATGGGTCGATGCCGGCGAGGGCCTGAAACGCAGCAGCGTGCGGTTCCCCGACGAGGCCTCGGTGCGGCGGTTGGCGCAGCGTCTTGCGAGCAGCGCGGGCCGGAGGCTCGACGACAGCTCGCCGTACGTCGACGCCCGGCTACCCAACGGGATCCGGCTGCACGCCGTGCTGCCCCCGATCAGTCCATACGGCACCTGCCTGTCGCTGCGGGTGCCGCGCCGGCGTGTGTTCACCCTGGCCGATCTGGCCGGTGTCCGCATGGTCCCCGAGGCCGGTGTGGCGATGCTGGCCGACCTCGTCGCCGGGCGGGCGGCCTTCCTGGTGTCGGGTGGGACCGGATCGGGCAAGACGACTCTGCTCAACGCGCTGCTGTCGGCTGTCGATCCCCGTGAGCGCATCGTGATCGTGGAGGATTCCGCGGAATTGGAACCCGAGCACCCGCATGTGGTGCGACTCGAATCGCGCCCGGCGAACACCGAGGGGTCCGGCGCTGTGAGCATGCGTGATCTTGTCCGGCAGGCTTTGCGAATGCGCCCCGACAGGGTGGTGGTCGGAGAAGTGCGCGGGGGCGAGGTGGTGGATCTGCTGGCCGCCCTGAACACGGGTCACGAGGGAGGCTGTGGCACGGTCCACGCGAACAGTGCCGCCGACGTCCCGGCCCGCCTGGAGTCCCTGGCACTGCCCGCCGGACTGAACAGGGAGGGTCTGCACGCCCAGGTCGCTGCGGGTCTGCATGCGGTGGTGCACGTGGCGCGCGATCGGACCGGCATGCGGCGGATCGCCGGGATCGCGGTCCTGGAACCCGATCCGCACGCGGTTGTGCGAACGGTCTCGGCCGTAGAGTTCCGCGACGGTGAAGTCGTGGCTGGACCGGCCCGCGGGAAGTTGGCAGCATGAACGAGCCGATCGGTGGGATCCGGGCGGGACCCGGGGACCCGTCGCGTGCCTGTGGACGGACACCTTGACGGACTGGCTGCTGGTCGTCGTGGGAGCCGTCCTGCTGACGCCTCCCAACTCGCGGTCGCGGTTGATGCCCTTTCGGATACCGGCGCTCGGGGCGTCGCGGAACTGGTCGTTTCGACGCAGGCCGCGGCCACGGGCTGTGATCGAGGTGCTGTCCGGGATGCGCGACGAACTCGAGGCAGGCGCCGCGCTGCGGGCTGCATTCGAACGCGCCGTGGAGACGGCCGCAGACCCTGCGGTCTGCGCGAACTCCCTGGCAGTGTGCCGGATGGGTGGGGACGTGACCGTCGCATTACGGCAGGACGGACGTGAACAACCGCTGTTGCTGTCACTGGCTGCACTCTGGCAGGTCAGCGAAGGTTCTGGTGCGGCGCTGGCCGCCGCGCTCGATCGTCTGGTGGCCGGCGCGGAACAGGCGTCGAGGGTTCGTCGCGAGGTGGCGGCCCAACTGGCCGGTCCGCGCAGCACCGTGCGGGTGTTGGCTTTGCTACCACTGATCGGAGTCGGGATGGGACTGCTGATGGGTGCCGATCCGATCGGATTCCTCATCACGACCCCGTGGGGGTGGGGATGCCTCGCCGGCGCATTGCTGCTCGAAGGCGTGGGCGTGTTCTGGATGCGCGGTTTGGTCCGTTCCATCGAGTCACGACTGTGAACGGATTGTCCGTGGTGCTCGTGTGCGCGGGCGCCTGGCTGCTCGTGCCGGGCCGGTCGCGCGGGCGGCTGGCATCGGCCAGAAGGGGTCGGGGCTCTGCAGTGGCGGCCCCCGACCTGGCCGCCGTGCTGGGCGGCATCGGGGCCGCCTTGCTGATCGGGGGGCTTGTGGGGCTCGGCGTGGGAGTTGTGGTCGCCCTCGGTGCGCGAGTCGGTCTGCGGAGGCTGTCGACCGTCGATCCCGAAGTCGCCGAAGACCTCGCCCGGCAAGCCCCCGATGCCGTGGACTGCCTGGCATCATGTCTTGCCGCCGGCGCACCCTTGTGGTCGGGGATCGCCGTCGTGGCCGATGCCTTCGGGGACCCGATCGCAGGGGTGTTCCGGCGTTGCGCCGCACGCCAGGCGATGGGCTCGACGTACGGCGACACCTTCGCCGAACTCATCGGGGATCCGGTTTTGGCGCCTGTTGGCAGAGTGCTGCTCCGCTCGGTCGACTCGGGCGGGGCGTTGACCCGGTCGTTGGTGTCGTGTGCCGACCAGATGCGCCAGGAGCGGGCCGCCGAGTTGGAGCGGCGTGCGCGGGCCGTAGGAGTCAAGGCGGTCGCGCCGCTGGGCCTGTGCTTCCTGCCCGCATTCGTGCTCCTGGCAGTGGTCCCGATCGTCGGCTCGATGGTCCAGAACCTGTTCTGACCAGCCTGTGGACGGTCGCTGGGGGTATCCCCAGATCCGTTCGCCGGCCGCCACAAGGGCCTGCATCGGGGCACTGTGAATGAGCCGGTCCGTTCGGGCCGGGGCAACCCGACAAGGAGGTAATCAATGGAGGCTGTGGTTCAGCGCTTGGCAGCTGAGGATGGCATGTCCACCGCCGAATACGCCGTGGGCACCGTGGCGGCGGCCGGGTTCGGCGGGATCCTGGTGAAGTTGCTGAGTTCGCCGGACGTCCAGGAAGTCCTCTGGCAGGTGATCCAGAAGGCGTTCTCGTTCGTTCTGTGAGGAGTTCGCTCGTGCGCGGCGGTGGTGCAGTTCGGCTGCGCCACCGCATTCGCGCATCCCATGGGATGGTCACTGCGGAGTTCGCCGTCACCTTGCTGGCCCTCATCCCGCTCGTACTGGGCCTGGTCGCGCTCGTTGCACTCGGTGCCACCCAGGTCCGGCTGCAGGAGGCCGCCAGGACGGGGGCACGACTGGTCGCACGTGGCGAGTCCGAGGTCACCGCCGGACAACGGGTGCGGGAGGTCGTGCCCGGCGCCGACGTCTCGTTCGATCGCGGCGAGGACGACGTGGCTATCACGGTGCGCCAACGCGTCGGAGGGGTCGCGGCGCTGCCGTGGTTCACCATGCGGGCCAGCGCCAGAACGCCGGTCGAGCATGGGTGAGCCGGGAGGTCCTCGCCCGGCCAGGTGCGACCGGGGTACGGCGGCGCTGGTACTGACCGTGATGCTAGGTCTGGTCGTGATCGTGGCTTCCGCGGTGTTGGGCGTCACACGGTTCGCCGCTGCCCGCGGACAGGCCTCGACGGCCGCGGACCTGGCTGCTCTGAGCGCCGCTGCGTCCGGCGACTGCGAATCGGCGCGCCGGGCCGCCTCCATGAACGCGGCGGTACTGCGCAGCTGTGAAGCTGTCGGCCAGGATTTCGAGGTGAGCGTCGAGGTCGAGGTGGTGCTCGCCGCGCGCCACACCAGATCGGTCACGGCCTTCGCGAGAGCCGGACCGCCGGAGTAGTCCGACGTTTGCTTGGGTTCAGGCTGGTGGAGCGGGTCGCAGCGTCTTCCCGGGTGCACGCGGGGTCGGCTCCGGTGCCGAATGACCGGGACAAGGTGGGGGATGGCGTGGGTGGCCGACGACGTGGTCTACCCGCTGCTGAAGTCGCAGCACCGCGTGGCGGCCGCGGCGTTCAGGCGGGGAAATGCCGGGCGGAAACCGCTCGGGTTAGAGAACGTGCACGAGGTTAGAGAAGCCACACGTGCGTTCACTAACCTCGTGCACGATCTCTAACCTCGCGACCATTCTCTAACCTCGCGGCCCACTTCTGCGGCGACCGAGTACACCAGCCATTTTCGGACTAGAGAACGTGCACGAGGTTAGAGAAACCACGCGTGTGTTCCTAACCTCGTGGCCAACTCCTGCTCCTACTGAGTACACGAGCCGTTGTCGGAGGCCACGCGTTTCTCCCGGCTAGTGCCGTGTGAGGCGAGGTGATCCACCTCCCTTCTGGCCGGTGGCGAGCGCAGAAGCGGAGTCTCGCACTCGGCAGGTCAGTCAGAGGATTGTCTGGCAGAGTGGCCGAAGCGACACTGGAGGCGAGATGCACTTGCACGTTGGCACGCGACAGGAAGGCCCAGCGACGGTCGTGGAGGCCGTGGGTGAGCTCGACCTGCACACTGCACCGATGCTGCAGACCGAACTCGATCAGGCGATCGACGCCCACGCTGCGCTGGTGGTGGTCGATCTCGGACGGGTCGACTTCATGGATTCGACGGGGCTTTCCGTGATCGTGGCCACGGTCGCGGCACTTCGGCAACAGGGCGGCGCACTGCGAGTTGTCAGCTCGAGTGATCGGATCACCAAGGTGTTCACGCTCACCGGCGTGGATCAGCAGGTCGGCATGTTCGGGACGGTCGAGGAAGCAGTGCTCTGATGGCCTCCTGCTCGTTGACCATCCCGCCGGAGACCGAACAGGTGCGGCTGGCCCGGCTGGTCGCGTGTGCCGCTGCCCGCCGGCTCGGGGTGAGCGAGCAGGAGGTGGACGAAGTCAGGCTCGCGGTGGGGGAGGCGGTCGGTCGTGCCGTCGTGCGGCACCAACGGGCCGGCAAGACGGAGCCGGTGACCGTCCGGATCGTCGACGACGTCCACAGTCTGTCCGTGGACGTGGTGGATCGAGTCGCTGGCCGCGACGACGGGGACTTCGGGCTCGCGGAAGCCGTTATCACCGGCCTGGTGCCGGGCGCCGAGCTTCACGATTCCGCTGAGGGCGGCTCGGTGTTGCGCATGAGCTGGAGAATTTGAGGGTTTCGCGAGGCTGCCGGACGCACGTGTGTTCTACGGCCTGAAGCCGTGTTCGCCTGACTGAACCGGCGGCTGGTCACGTCGCAGGCAGTGGCGCGATACCACACTTCGTGGACCGTAAGCAGAACGTAAGCACCCCATAGGTAAACTCGCTGACATCGGTCGGTCCTGGGAGGGGCCGACACCACTGAGGAACAGCCGGTCCAGGGGGACCCGTCCCGGCATCCGATCAAATCCGAGGAGTATTACACATGTCCGCAGGCACTCTCGCAGTAAGCGAAGTGACCTTGACGGGCGGTAGTTACACCACGGTCATCGTCGTAGCGCTCGTTGCGCTGCTGGCTCTGGCCGTGGCGGGACTACTCGTTCGCGAGGTACTCGCTGCCGACGAAGGCACCGAGAGCATGAAGAGCATCGCCGCAGCCGTCCAGGAGGGCGCTGCGGCTTACTTGAGTCGGCAGTTCAAGACGCTGAGCATCTTCGCAGTCATCGTCTTCTTCGTACTGTTCTTGCTTCCCGCGAACACCAACGGTGAGCGGATCGGTCGTTCGATCTTCTTCCTGGTCGGGGCAGTGTTCTCCGCGGTGACCGGGTATGTGGGCATGTGGCTGGCGGTGCGCGCGAACGTCCGGGTGGCTTCGGCGGCCCGTGAGGGCAAGCCCGGTGAGACCAAGGCCATGCGGATCGCCTTCCGCACAGGTGGTGTCGCGGGCATGTTCACCGTCGGGCTTGGCCTGCTGGGCGCCGCGATCGTGGTTCTGGTGTACAAGGGCGAAGCCCCGAAGGTGCTGGAGGGCTTCGGCTTCGGCGCGGCCCTGCTGGCCATGTTCATGCGTGTCGGCGGCGGCATCTTCACCAAGGCTGCTGATGTCGGCGCCGACCTTGTCGGCAAGGTGGAGCAGGGCATCCCCGAGGACGACCCCCGCAACGCCGCCACGATTGCCGACAACGTCGGTGACAACGTCGGTGACTGCGCCGGTATGGCCGCGGACCTCTTCGAGTCCTACGCGGTGACCCTGGTCGCAGCCCTGATCCTGGGCCAGGCCGCTTTGGGCAGCCTCGGCCTGGTGATCCCGCTGGTGATTCCCGCCATCGGTGTGCTGACCGCCATGATCGGCATCTTCGCGGTGTCCCCGCGCGCGAACGACCGCTCCGGCATGAGTGCCATCAACCGCGGCTTCTTCATCTCCGCGATCATCTCCGCCGTCCTGGTGGCCATCGCGGCGTTCATCTGGCTGCCGGACCGTCTGGTCAAGCTCGACGACTTCGAGCTGGTTCGCGACCGCTTGGCGCTGAGTGTGACAACCCTCGATGTGCTGAACCCGCGCTTCCTGGTGATCGCAGCGGTGCTCATCGGAATCATCCTGGCGGCAGCCATCCAGCAGTTGACCGGCTATTTCACCGAGACCAACCGCAAGCCGGTCGATGACGTCTCGCGGACGTCGTTGACGGGTCCGGCCACGGTGATCCTGTCGGGTATCTCGCTGGGCCTGGAGTCCGCGGTCTACTCGGCGCTGTTGATCGGTGCTGCTGTTTACGGTGCCTTCCTGCTGGGATCCGGTTCGATCACCTTGAGCCTGTTCGCGGTGGCACTGGCCGGTACCGGTCTGCTGACCACCGTCGGGGTCATCGTCGCGATGGACACGTTCGGCCCGGTCTCGGACAACGCGCAGGGGATCGCCGAGATGTCCGGTGACGTCGAGGGGGAGGGCGCGCAGGTGCTCACCAGCCTGGACGCCGTCGGCAACACCACCAAGGCCATCACAAAGGGCATCGCGATCGCGACCGCGGTTCTGGCCGCCACCGCGCTGTTCGGCTCCTTCCGCGACGCCGTCCAGCAGGCGACGGCATCGGCCGGCGACGCACTGCAGGGCCTCGGCGTCCAGGACGCCCCGCAGTACCTGGGCATCCTCGACGTCTCCAACCCGCGCAACCTGGTCGGACTGCTGATCGGAGCGTCGGTGGTGTTCCTGTTCTCGGGTCTGGCGATCAACGCCGTCACCCGGGCTGCTGGCGCGATCATCTTCGAGGTGCGCAGGCAGTTCAAGCAGCACCCGGGGATCATGGAGGGCACCGAGAAGCCGGAGTACGGCAAGGTGGTCGACATCTGCACGCGTGACTCGCTGCGCGAACTCAGCACGCCTGGCTTGCTGGCGATCCTCACCCCGATCGCAGTGGGCTTCGGCCTCGGCATCGGGGCGCTCGGTTCGTTCCTGGCCGGCACCATCGCGACGGGCGCTCTGATGGCGGTCTTCCTGGCCAACTCCGGTGGTGCCTGGGACAACGCCAAGAAGTTCGTGGAGGACGGCAACCACGGCGGCAAGGGGTCGGAGGCCCACGAGGCCACCGTCATCGGCGACACCGTCGGTGACCCCTTCAAGGACACCGCCGGCCCGGCGATCAACCCGCTGATCAAGGTCATGAACCTGGTCTCGCTGCTGATCGCCCCCGCTGTGGTGTCGATGTTCCTCGACGGCAACGCGCTGCGGTGGGCAATCTCGCTGGGTGCCTTGGCCGTGGTCGTAGGTGCGGTTGTGATCACCAAGCGCCGCCCGATCGCGGTGAGCGCCGAAGAGGTCGCGGCAAGCGCCTCCTGATCGAGCCCCGCAGCCTCCGTGCCGGTCCGTCCGGGCGGGGGCTGCGGCGTGTTCGGTGCCCGCTACCGGCGGACTTTGGTCATATCTGGTCACTAGTTGACCTTGTGGGTCCAAAGTCCCCGCGCTTCGACCCGATTGCCACGGCCGCAGGCGGTGCGCGACAGTGGGCCGGTGGATGTAGCCATCGTGACCTGCCGTGAGTTGCCCGAAGAGGACGTGGACGAGGACCTGCTGCTCGGTGCACTGCTGGGTGCAGGGCTGAACCCGACTCTGGCGGCCTGGGACGACCCGGAAATCGATTGGTCGCAGTTCCGGCTGGCGGTCCTGCGCTCGGCGTGGAACTACATCGACCACCTCGACGAGTTCCTGGCCTGGGCCGTGCATGCGGGCACCGAGACCACGCTGCTCAATCCGGTCGAAGTCGTGCAATGGAACACCCACAAGGGCTATCTGCGGACCCTGGCCAAGCAGGGCGTGCCGGTGGTGCCGACCGCGTGGCTCGGGGTCGGGGAGGAACTGGACCTCGCCGACCTCATGGCGGATCGCGGCTGGACCGATGTCGTCGCGAAGCCGGTGGTGGGTGCCGGCTCCTTCCTTACCGACCGGATCACCGACCCGCAGTCCCCGTCGGCGCTCGATTTCTGGGCACGGCTCAACAGGGATCGGGAGGTGATGGTCCAGCCATACCTCGGTTCGGTGGAAGGCTACGGTGAGCGGTCGCTGATCTGGATCGATGGCGAACTGACCCACGCGATCCGCAAGAGTCCACGCCTCGGTGACGACGAGGAGAGCGTCTCCGACGCGATGCCGATCGCCGCTGTCGAAAGGGACCTTGCCGAGGCGGTCGTGGCCGACATCGGCCACGAGTTGCTCTATGCCCGGATCGACCTGATCCGCGACGACGACGACCGCCCGCTGCTGGCCGAACTGGAACTGGTCGAGCCGTCCCTGTTCCTCCGGCAGAGCCCAGCCGCTCTCAAACGCCTGGTGGAGGGGATCCGCGCCCGGGTCTGACGCCCACCAGCACGCCCGCTCCTGCGAAGTCACGCCGGCGTGTCCGGTCAACGTCTCAGCACGCGGCGTCCGACAGACGGACCGGCGGCCTCGCTGAACACCGAGCATCCCGGCGGTGATGCGGACAATACTGGGGCGCATGGCGATGCGGTTGACCGGCAAGCAGCGCTACGGGTACGCGGCCGGGTCGTTCGGCACCGGCGGATTCGCGACGGTCCCCGGGCTGGTGCTGCTCTTCTACCTGACCGACGTGCTCGGTGTGGCGGCAGCGATCGCCAGCCTGGTGGTGTTCCTGCCCAAGGCCTGGGATGTGATCATCGCCCCAGTCATGGGCAGCGTCTCGGACAAGACCATGCTGCGCACCGGATCCCGGGTGAAGTGGCTGCTGATCGGCGGGCTCATCATTGGGCCGATGTTCGCGCTGACCTTTGCGGCTCCCGGCGGATTGCAGGGCAATGTTGCGGCACTGTGGGTAGGGGTGTTCTTCCTCTTCGCCGTCACCGGGTTCGCGACGTTCCAGGTCACCTACCTCGCGATGCCGGCGGAGTTCACCGACGACTACCGGGAACGCACCCGGATCATGAGCATCCGGATCGTCTTCTTGACGTTGTCGATCTTGCTCTTCGGGGCCGGCGCGCCGGTGCTGGTGAACTTGTTCGGATCCGGGCGCACCGGCTACGCGGGTATGGGTGTGGTGGTCGGCCTGTTGCTGGTGGTCTCCACCGTGATCTGCTGGCTGATGGTCCGCAGGACCCGATCGTTCACGCAGGCCGAGAGCGAACCGTCGCTGCAGGAAAGGTTCGCCGCGGTCAGGGAGAACCGCTGGTTCCTGCTGCTGATGGTGACCTTCGTCTTCCAGGCGTTGGGCGTCGGGGCGATGCTCGCGGCCGTTCCCTACCTGGCGACCTACATCCTCGACGGCGGGGAGTTGCAGCAGACACTGTTGTTCGTCTGCCTGGTGGCACCAGCCGTTGTCGTGATGCCGTTGTGGTCGCTGGTGTCGAAGAGCGTCGGGAAACACCGCGGCTTCCTCATGGCGTCGGGGATCTTCGGGGTGGCAGCGGTGGGACTGCTGTTCAGCCGCAGCCTGCCGTCGGCCGCGATCTACGTGCTCGTGGGCATGGTCGGGGTCGCATACGCCGGGATGCAGATGTTCCCGCTGGCGATGCTGCCCGACACCGTCGCCGCCGATGCCGCCGTCCACGGGCAGCAGCGCGCGGGCGTCTTCACGGGGGTCTGGGCGGCAGCCGAAACCGTGTCGCTGGCGCTGGGTCCGGCGGTCGTGGGTCTCATCCTGGCCGTGACGGGGTTCGTCTCCAGCGAAGGCGACGAGACAGTCCTGCAACCGAACAGCGCGCTGACCGGCGTCGTGCTGTCCTTCTCGCTGTTCCCGGCGGCCATGCTGCTGCTGAGCCTGCCGACCCTTCTGCGATACGACCTGACCGAAGCCCGACTCAACGAATTGCGAGGTTCCCATGACACTGCCACCGCTACCTGAACACGGCCTGCCGGCTGACGAGATTCTGGAGGCGTTGGGCGAGCTGCGCGCGTTGGACCTCGATTTCACCAAGGCGACGAGCTACCACTTTGAGTCCGGCAACCCGCAGCTACGGGAAGTGGCCACCGCCGCGTCGGCGACGGCCTGGGGCCGCAACGGGCTGGACCCGACCGCCTTCCCGAGTATCTCCGCGATCGAGAACGACCTCGTAGGCGCGGCCCTGAACCTGCACGGCGGCGGCCCGGACGCGGTCGGGACCGTGACCAGTGGCGGGACCGAGTCGTGCATGCTGGCGGTGCTGGGCGCGCGTGAACGATTCCGCAAACGCGGCGGCGAGGGCCGGCCCCAGATGCTGCTGCCGGTGACGGCACATTCCGCGTTCCGCAAGGGTGCCTGGCTCTTCGACGTGGACGTGGTCGACATCCCCATTGACGCAGGGTTCAAAGCCGACGCCCGGGCGATGATCGATGCGATGTCGGACCGGACGGCGCTGGCGGTCGTGTCGGCACCCAACTATGCCCACGGTGTCATCGATCCGGCCTACGAGGTGGCTGCGGCCGCTGCCGAACGCGACATTCTGTGCCATCTGGATCTGTGCATCGGCGGGTGGGCGTTGCCGTTCATCCTCGAGAACGAGGACCGGGCCCCGGTCGACATGAGCATCCCCGGGATCACTTCGGCATCGATGGATCTGCACAAGTACGGCTACGCACCCAAAGGTGTTTCGATCCTGCTCAGTGCCAACTCCGATCTGCGGGCGCTCCACTACTTCGCGGACGCGGCGTGGCCCGGCTACCCCTTGATCAACAACACGCTGTTGTCGAGTCGCTCAGTGGCTCCGGCGGCGGCGGCGTGGGCGGTCCTGCACCTGCTTGGCAAGGACGGTCTGCGCGACTTGTCGTTGCGCTCGCGGGCCGGCGCCTTGCGCATCGCCGAAGGGGTGGGGCAGATCCCCGGCCTGCGACTGGTGGCGCAACCCGAGGCGGCCCTGGTCGCCGTGGCCGACACGGGCGCACCCGAGGGCCCCGATGTCCGGATCGTGTCCGACGAGGCGCACAGGCTGGGCTGGTCCTTGCAGGTGCAGCCCGCGCGGCAGGGCGCCCCGACCAACATCCACCTCACCGTCGCGGCCGGGATCGCCGACCGGGCCGACGAACTACTGGAAGTCCTGCGCGCAGCCACGGAGGCAGCCACCGGGAAGGGCCGGGCCGACCCGGACCCGAACCTGGCCGCGGCCGCCGCCACCATCGATGTCGACGCGCTCGACGCCGACACGCTGGACGGGCTGATGCAGATCGCCGGGTTCAAGGGCCAGGGTGGGCCGGTGACGCTGCCCGACGAGATGGCCGGGATGAACGCGCTCATGGAGGCCTCCCCGGCGCCGCTGGTGGAGGTGTTGCTGAAGGCAGTGTTCAGCGAGGTGTTCACGCCGAATCGGTGAACGCCGGCAGGAGTACGGCGCCGGTTGTTGCGGACTTACCCGGAGACGCCGCCGGGTTTCGGTGACTTCGCGACAGCGGGCGTCGCGGCGCACCTTGCGCGTCAACAGGACTAGCGCAAACGACCCCCACCGTCATATGGTGCCCATTCGTACCCGCATCATGGGGACGAAACCCCTCCGGAAGGACGAAATGCCCAGAACCACCCCCCGCCGCCTTGTCATCGTCGAGTCGCCCGCCAAGGCCAAGACGATCCAGGGCTACCTCGGCGACGGTTTCGAGGTGACGGCCAGTGTTGGGCACATCCGGGACCTGCCGGACCGGGCCGCCGACATCCCCGCGAAGTACAAGTCCGAGTCCTGGTCACGGCTCGGAGTGGACGTCGAGAACAACTTCGCTCCTATCTATGTGGTCAACGCGGACAAGCGGGCGCGGGTCAAGGAGTTGAAGGACAAACTCGCGACCGCCGACGAACTGCTGCTGGCCACCGATGAGGACCGGGAGGGGGAAGCCATCGCCTGGCATCTTCTGGAAGTACTCAAGCCGAAGGTTCCCGTCAAGCGGATGGTGTTTCACGAGATCACCAAAGAGGCGATCCAGCGGGCACTGGGCGAGACCCGCGACCTTGACCAGGACCTCGTCGACGCCCAAGAGACCCGCCGCATCCTGGACCGCTTGTACGGCTACGAGGTGTCGCCGGTGCTCTGGAAGAAGGTCATGCCGCGGTTGTCGGCCGGACGCGTGCAGTCCGTGGCCCTGCGCCTGGTGGTCGACCGGGAGCGGGAGCGGATGGCGTTCGTGCGGGCGGGCTATGCGGATATCGAGGCGCTGCTGGACCCGGGCAATTTCACCGCGACCCTGACCCATGTCGACGGGGTGCGGATCGCCCGCGGGGACTCGTTCGACGACCGCGGGCAATTGAAGAAGACCGACGTCCGGCACCTCGATCTGGCTGCGGCAGAAGCGATCGTGGTGGGGCTGGCCGACGCCGCTATGACCGTCGATTCGGTGGAGGAGAAGCCCGGCACACGCAGGCCGTCACCGCCGTTCATGACGTCGACCCTGCAGCAGGAGGCGTCGCGCAAGCTGCGCTGGGGCGGACAGCGGACGATGCGGGTGGCGCAGGGTCTGTACGAGCGCGGATACATCACATATATGCGTACCGACTCCACCACCCTGTCGGAAACCGCGGTCAACGCCGCCCGCAATCAGGCTCGTGCGCTGTACGGCGACGACCATGTTGCCGCCCAGCCGCGGCTGTACGAGCGCAAGGTCAAGAACGCGCAGGAGGCGCACGAGGCGATCCGCCCGGCCGGCGAGTCCTTCCGCACCCCGGGGCAGGTGGCCGGTGAGCTGAACCCGGACGAGATGGCCTTGTACGACCTGGTGTGGAAGCGCACCGTGGCCTCCCAGATGGCCGACGCGAAGATCGCGACCACCACGCTGAAACTCGCCGCGACCGCCTCCGACGGCGTCGACACGATCTTCTCCGCGAGCGGTACCGTCATCACCTTCCAGGGTTTCCTCGCCGCCTATGAGGAGAGCCGCGACGACGACGACTTCGGCCAGCAACGCCGGCTGCCGCACTTGGCCACGGGCGACACGGTGACCATCCGCGCGCTCAACGCGGAGGACCACACCACCAAACCGCCCGCCCGATACACGGAGGCGTCGCTGCTGAAGGCGCTGGAGGATCGCGGGATCGGCCGTCCGTCCACGTGGTCGGCGATCATCGGCACCCTGCTTGACCGGGGGTACGTGTTCAAGCGGGGGTCGGCGCTGGTCCCCGCATGGCTCGCGTTCGCCGTCGTGCGCCTGCTGGAAGACCATTTCGCAGGGCTCGTGGACTACGACTTCACCGCGCGTCTCGAGGAGATCCTGGACGTGGTGGCGCGCGGTGACGCGTCGCGGTCGGTGGTGCTGGGCCGGTTCTACTACGGCGGTGACGACGCCCAGGGCGTGGCCTTCCGCGGTCTTCACCCGATGATCGAACGCCTGCCCGAGATCGACCCGCGCGAGAACTCGTCGTTCCCGATCGGCGAGGAGATGGTGCTGCGGGTCGGCAAGTTCGGCCCGTACCTCGAACAGGGCGAGCGGCGGGCCAATGTGCCGGCCGACCTACCTCCCGACGAACTGACCGCCGAGGTCGCGTTGGAGTTGCTGAACGCGCCCAAGGAGGAGCGGGTACTCGGGATCGACCCCGATACCGGCCACGAGATCGTCACCAAGACGGGCCGGTTCGGGCCGTACGTCACCGAGGTTCTCCCGGAGTTGCCGGAGGGCGCCAAGAAGCCGCGCAAGACCGTCAAACCGCGCACCGCCAGCCTGTTCAAGGACATGGAGATCGCGACCGTTTCCCTCGAGGACGCGTTGCGACTGCTGTCGTTGCCGCGCGAGGTCGGCAAGCACCCGGAGGACGGGGAGCCGATCATGGCGCAGAACGGGCGGTACGGCCCCTACCTGACCCACGGCAAGGACTCCCGGTCACTGCCCGACGAGGCCAGCATCTTCACGTGCACCGTCGATGAGGCGCTCGCGCTGTTCGCCCAGCCCAAGCGCGGCCGGGGGCGCCAGGAGCCGCAACCGGGCAAGGAGATCGGCACCGACCCGATCAGCGGTAAGAAGATCGAGCTCAAGGATGGCCGCTTCGGTCCGTACGTCACCGACGGTGAGATCAACGCCTCGCTGCGCGTCGCCGACGACCCGTTGACGATCACGCTGGAGCGGGCCAGTGATCTGATCAGCGAACGCCGTGCCAAGGGTCCCGCGCCGAAGAAGAAGGCGGCACCGCGCAAGAAGGCCGCCTCGCGCAAGTAGCGCCGCCCCCGCGAGGTTAGAGAACGTGCACGAGGTTAGAGAAGGCACGCGTGGTTCCTCTAACACCGTGGCCAACCTCTAACCTCGTGAACTGGCTCCACCTCACCAAGTGAGCAGGCGCGGCGGGCGGGCCGGCCTCGCTCCGGCGTATCGCAGACGGCGGTCCAATTGGGCCGGGTCGGACAGTTGCTTCCAGATGACATGAAGCAGGGTGTAACCGATCGCCTGCAGATCCCCGTCCCTCAAGTGTTCCTGGATCACCTTCGCCAGGCCGCGCTTCTTGTACTTGACCAAGCCGTCGAACTCGATCGCGGTGCGTCCGTCATCGAGGAGCAGGTCCAGCCATGCTTCCCTGCGCCCATCGGTCACGTACGCCTGACTGCTCACGTCGTACCCGAGTTGGCTCACAAGACTGCGGGCCCATGTCTCGCCGGGGGATTCGGACAGCGGGTCGACATGGGCAGCGATCCATCGAGCCCGAGAGGCGCCGGGGTGACCCCTGATGCCGTCTGCTGCCGCGACCAGGGCGTCCGTCGTGAACAGGCTCCCGGCAAGTGCGGCGTCGGCGACGATGAGCCCGTCGCGGGAGTTCAGCATCCGTGCGCAGTCGATGGCCGTCCACACGGGAGTGGTCACATTGAGGTCGCCGACCCTTTGCGAGGGAGCATCGGATAGCACCCGGACGTCCTGGGCGTAGGCGCCTCGCGGAATGTTGCGTACGTAGACCTCGTCGGGTGGTTCTCCGACGATCGGCAGTTCCCACACCGCCGCCGCCGACGGACCGGCCAGAGCAGCGGAGGGCTGCAACCGTTCTAGGACCGACCGGCACTTCAGCAGGTACCTGGCCTGCGGGTCGAGTCCGGGCTCGGCGTAGACCCCCCAAGTGACCTGGTTGCCCTGACGGCGTATCCGCTGGATCTGAGCAGCATTGAGGCCCATGGCCCTCAACTCGCTGATGCGGTTCATGCACCCAGCCTTGCCGCGATGAGGGTCGACCGGTCGGTCCGATGCGATTCTGTGGACAGCGTGACCGCTCGGACGACGAGGTTAGAGAACGTGCACGAGGTTAGAGAAGACACGCGTGGTTCCTCTAACGTCGTGGACAACCTCTAACCTCGCTGTCCGGGGGCCGACGGCAACCCGCCGCCCCTGAACGGCCGTGAGAGGCTTGAACGCGTGACGGGATTGTTCGTAGCGTTCGAGGGCGTGGACCGCTCGGGCAAGACGACTCAGTTGCAGGTGCTGGCCCAGCGGATGACTGAGAAGCACGAAGTCGTGGTGACCCGTGAGCCGGGTGGCACCCCGGTGGCGGAGGCGATCCGTGTGCTGTTGCTGGCCGACGATGTGGACATGGCCAGTCGTTGCGAGGCACTGCTGTTCGCCGCCGCGCGCGCCGACCATGTGGAACGTACGATCCGCCCGGCGCTCGAACGCGGCGCGGTGGTGATCTCCGACCGGTTCGTGGACTCTTCGCTGGCCTACCAGGGGGTTGCCCGCGGCCTCGGGGTGGACGAGGTGGAGAAGGTCAATCTGTGGGCCACCGATGGTCTGGTGCCGGACCTGACGATCATGCTGGATCTCCCGGTGGGGGCGTCGACACAACGCAACGGCGAGGCGGACCGCATGGAGAACGAGGGCGAGTTGTTCCAGGCCCGGGTGCGCAGGGGGTTGCTGGATCTGGCGGGCAGAGCGAGTCATCGGTACGCGGTGATCGACGCTTCGGGATCGGTCGAGGAAGTTTCCGAACTGGTATGGGCGGCGGTGCCCGAAGAATGGCGATGAGGGTCTTCGACACGCTGGTCGGCCAGGACCATGTGGTCGAGGTGCTGCAGGAGGCGGCAGTCGACGCCGCCGACGAACCGGTGGGGCCGAGCATGACCCACGCCTGGCTGTTCATCGGCCCGCCGGGCTCAGGGCGATCCAATGCCGCCATCGCGTTCGGTGCCGCACTGGTCTGCCCCGAAGGAGGCTGCGGGGTCTGCCAGGACTGCCAGGCGGTCAGGTCCGGTAGCCACCCCGACGTGGAGGTGGTCCGCCCGGAAGGGCTGTCATACAAGACCGAGGAAGCCCGGCGGCTGGTCGCCCGGGCCGACATGGCGCCGACCCGGGCCCGCTGGCACGTCATCGTGATGGAGGATGCCGACCGACTGACCGAATCCGCGAACAACGTCCTGCTCAAGAGCATCGAGGAACCCGCCAGCCGCACCGTCTGGTTGCTCTGTGCGCCGAGCGTCGAGGATCTGTTGCCCACCGTGCGTTCCCGCTGTCAGGTGATCGGCCTGCGCACTCCCGGCACCGATGCGGTGGCGGCGTTCCTCACGCAGCAGCAGGGGGTGGATCCGGCAACCGCGGCCTTCGCCGCGCGCGCGTCCATGGGTCACATCGGCCGCGCCAGGGCGCTGGCCACGATCGAGTCGGTGCGCAACCGCCGCCACGACGTGCTGGTCATGGTGCGCGATCTGTCCGACCTGGCCAGCTGTATGTCCGCTGCCGGCAATATCGTCGCGGCTGCCAAGGCCGATGCGGAGGCGCTGTTGTCCGAACGCGACGAGAGCGAGCGGGCGGAGATGATGCTCGCGTTGGGCTCCGGAGCCGAGGGCAAGGGGATCAAACGGGTGACCAAGGCCGCCCTCAAGGACCTCGAGGACCGGCAGGCGGCTCGTCGCTCCCGCGCGGTACGTGACGAGCTCGACCGGGTCCTGGTCGATCTGCTCGCCTGGTTCCGTGACGTCCTGGCGCTGCAAGAAGAAGCGCCGGTGGAGTTGGTCAACGAGGAGATGCGTTCCGACCTCGCGCGGATGGCCGACGAGAGCGCGACCTCGGACACCTTGCTGCGGATCACGGCGATCCGCGACGCCCGACAGGCGTTGGCGATGAACGTGGCCCCGCAACTGGCGATGGAGGCCATGGTGGTCAAGTTGCGGGCACCGCGCTTGGCCTAGTCGAAACCTGCGGATCAGTCCCGCCGCGAGATGCCCGAAAGTGGCCAACCGTCCGCGGCTGACGCCGCACAATGAGCCCATGAGCAAACCGTCGATCCATCCCGTCAAATGGGAGCCGCCCGCATCGGCGGAGTCCTTGCCACCGGCCAACCTCCCGCCCCTGCACGTGCTGCCGGTGCCCGGTCACGGTCCCGAGGACCCGCTGTTCCTCGGTGATGCAATCCTGACCGGTGTCGACGACGGCCGGATCGTGAAGGTGAGCCTGGACGGGTGGCAGATCGAGGTTCTCGCCGACACCAAGGGCCGGCCGCTCGGCCTCGAGCAGTACACCGACGGACGGGTCCTGATCTGTGACGCCGAGCGCGGGTTACTCCTGCTCGATCCCGCGACTGGAGATCTGGAGACGCTCGTGGCCGTCGGGCAGCACGGTCTTCGGCTGTGCAACAACGCGGCGGTGGCGACCGATGGCACCATCTACTTCAGTGACTCCAGCCAGCGCTTCGAACTCGAGCACTGGACCGCGGACCTGCTCGAGCACTCCGGGACCGGTCGGCTCCTGCGCCGCAACCCGGACGGCACCGTTGATGTGCTCGCGGAGGGGCTGCAGTTCGCGAACGGGGTCGCGCTCACCGACGAGTTCGTCGTCGTCGCCCAGACCGGCGACTACAGCCTCACCCGGATCTGGTTGGACACCGGCCGGACAGAGCAATGGATCACCAACCTGCCGGGGTTCCCGGACAACATCTCCAACGGCGACGACGGCCTGCTCTGGGTGGCGATGGCCAGTGCCCGCAAGTCCGCATTGGACGGCCTGCCTGCCAAGATCCCGCTGCTGCGCAAGGCGATCTGGGCGCTCCCCGAGGCGCTGCACCCCAAACCGGACACGATGACGTGGCTGCGGGCGTACGACGTGCAGGGCACGATGGTCCACGAGTTCTTCGGGGAGCACGACGACTTCTTCATGGTGACTGGGGTCCGTGTGGCAGGCGACAAGGTCGCCCTCGGCAGCCTGAACACCACCACCCTGGCATGGTTCGAACTGCCCGCGGTTGGGTGAGGTTCAGGCAACGACTTCGCCTGCGACCGCTGTGTCACGTACCGTAGGAGCATGGCCAAGCGGAACAAGCAGAACGACCATTGGCTGAAGGTGGTCGAAGCTGGTTTCACCGCTGGGCTTGAGCGCTACCAGGCTTATCGCGCCACAAGGCCGAAACGGCCGACGGACCGGGAGCTCGTCATGGCGCAGCGGCAGGCGCTTGTGGCCGGTCACCAGAACCGGGTGGCAGGTTACGAGCGGCGCTTGCAGCGGATGCGCAGCCGTCAGATCGCCTGGACCGCCGGTGCTGCGGGCGCCTCGGTGATGGGTGTCATCGGCGCCGTGACCCCGCAACCCTCGCTGCTCTGGTTCACCGCGGCCGGTTTCTCCGGGATGTTCGCATTCCTGACCAAGGAGAAGCGGCAGACGCTCCAGCCTCCCGCCATGCCAGAACTGCCGCCGTTGCCGATCGAGCCCCTGCCACCCGGAACCCCGGGTTCCGACGAGGTCGCCCGCTGGTCGCGTGCGGCCCAGCGGTGGGACGACCTGTTGCCGCTGGTCGACCAGATGCATCCCGAAGCGGGGCAGCAGTTGCGGCGGGCATTGACCGAAGTCGACCCTGCGCTGCGGTCCCTCGTGGAACGGCTCGGGACGTTGTACCGAACGGCCCAGCAGATGCCGGGGACCCAGGCCGCCACCTCTGCCCAGCACGCGAGTGTCGAAGTGGCCGCGCGCCTGCGCGATGGCGTGCAGGCCTATGAAGGTCTGGTGGCGGCCGCGGCCGAACTCATCGCGGCCCCCGACCTCAACCGGTCGGTGGTAGACGTGGTGCAGCCGGCAGTGCTCGACGTGCAGGCCTACACCGGTGGCCTGCGCAGGGCCGCGGGCACATTTGCAGATCCGTTGTACTAGGTCGGAAGAGGGAACATGGCGCGTAAGAAGGCAAAGGAACTGCCAGTAGTCGTGGACGTGAGTCTGGCGGAGTCGGAGCGTAACTACGACACGTCGGTGACCTTCCTGGAGCACGACTTCCGCATTGTGAGAGTCGGGGCGGACGGGGACGTCGACCGCGGGGAGGAGATGGTTAAGCAGTGGCTGCCGGGCACGACGGTCTTCGCCATCACCGGGGCCCTGGATGCGCGCACAGTAGGGATCCTCTCCGGTGACGAGAAGGGCGCTTTGCGCAGACTGGAAGCTGCGACCGGAGAGGTACCCTTCACCAACGGGGGCCGGCTGCGCGATGTGTTGCAGGAGTGGACGATCCGCAAGGTGGCAGCCGACAAGCCCGGCCTGTTCAACAACGCGCGCACCGTTGTGCTCGGCGGCTCGCACCACCGCCGCACCGCCCGGCTGCTGGCGGAGTTCACCGAGAACATCAAGTTCGCCGACGCTGTCCTCCAGTGGGGCCTGCCGTCGATGCTCGACTCCTTCAACGCGCTCGACCGGTTCGCCGGGGTGAGCAAGTGGTTCCTCGACCGGGTGCCAGGCCCCATCGCCGGCCCGGTCAGCGCGCCCGGGCGCCGTTTCAACCAGTCCATGCTTCGCAGGGCAGTCCGGGACGCCGACGTGCTGGTCGCCACCTACGACGAGTTGATGATGTTCGACCTCGAGGAACTGGCGGGCAAGACGCTTATCACGTCGTCGGTGTCCGAGAAGCGGCTTGAAGAACTGCATCGCCGAGGGGTCGATCTGGTCCTCGATGACACCCCGCAGCCCTTCGAGGGGGTCACCGTCAATGCCGCCGTTCTGGAGGGCCTCATGCTGGCCGTGACCGGCGCGGACGAGGTGACGCTGACCGACGACGACCTCCTGGACATGATCACCTCCGCGGGCCTGGAGCCGAGGTCGATGTACCCCGGCGGCTACAAGCGCAAGAGTCGGTTCGCCTTCGTGATCCACCCGTTGTCACAGCAGTACCTGCGCAACGTAGAACCCTTGAACACCATTGCGAAGGTGTCGCCGCAGGTGGTCATGGACGGTGTCGAGAAGGCCATCGCGTATGCGCCGCCGTTCAAGTACAGCCACATCACCGGTGTCACTTCGCCGACCGGCGACGAGGCCGAGGGCTGGTTGATCACGGTCGGCGGAACGCCGAAGCAACTCATGGCCCACGACCCCGAGTTCACGTATTCGCGGCTGTTGGCCGCCGCCGACATCGCCAAGAAGCTCGGCGCCCAGATCATGGGGCTCGGCGCGTTCACCAAGGTGGTCGGGGACGCGGGCGTGACAGTTGCGAAGCGCGCGCCGTTGCCGATCACGACCGGCAACAGTTACAGCGCGTCGGGTGCGCTCTGGGCCTTGCACGACGCCATCCGCCGGCTCGGGGTCTCAGAGGTCGACGAGCAGGGCCGGCTGTTGGGCAAGAGCATGGTGGTGGGCGCCACCGGGGCGATCGGATCGGTGTGCGCCCGGTTGCTGGCCATGGCCACTGACGAGTTGTGGCTGGTCTCACCGGAACCGGCGAAACTGCTCGCCCTCAAGGCTGACATTGAGCGGGAGAACCCGCGGGCGAAGGTGTTCGTCGCGGCCACTCCCGACGAGGCCCTGCCGGAGATGGACGCCATCGTCACCGCCACGTCGGGTGCTGGCAAGCGGGTTCTCGACATCATGCAGGTGAAGCCCGGATGTGTGATCACCGACGTCGCGCGTCCGCTGGATCTGTCGGCTGAGGATGTGGCCAAACGTCCCGACGTCCTGGTGGTCGAGTCCGGCGAGATCCAGTTGCCCGGCGACGTGCACATGGGTGACATCGGCCTGCCGCGCGGTGTCGCCTACGCCTGCCTGGCTGAGACCATCGTGCTTGCCCTCGAGGGCCGCTACGAGACCTTCACCATCGGGCGCAACATCGAGTGGGAGAAGGTCAAGGAGATCTACAAACTCGGCCTGAAGCACGGGATGAAGCTGGCGACCATCAGCGGTGTCAACGGTGTGTATACCGACGAGGACTTGGCGCGGGTGCGGGAGCTGGCGCTGGCGGCGCGGGCTGAACGGGCGGGGGCCTAGGGTTCCCGGTTCGCGTTAGGGTTCCCGGTTCGCCGTGGCGGGCCGCGGCGTTCAGGCGGGGAAATGCCGGGCGGAATCGGCTCGGGTTAGAGAACGTGCACGAGGTTAGAGAAGCCACACGTGCATTCACTAACCTCGTGCACAATCTCTAACCTCGCGGCCAACTCCTGCCGAGGCCGAGTACACCAGACATTTTCGGACTTGAGTTCCCGGTTCGCGTTAGGGTTCTGGGTTCCGGTTAGGCCTTTCGCGCGGCATTGGGCCGAACGCGAACCGCCGGGCCGAACGCGAACCGCCGGGCCGAACGCGACGGTCAGTCCGCCAACTTCGGTTTGATCAGCCAGTCCGAGGGCGCGGAGCCGTAGCGGCCGGGTCCCACCACCCTGAGCCCGTGCAGCCAGGTCATGGTCAACCCGAAGGTGGTCGATGCGTTCTGCGCACTGCGGCGGAACTCGTCGGGCCGCCCGCGCATGGGCCACGGCCCGGGCAGGTACAACACCACCCGGTCGTCCACCGTGCGCAGATCCCGGCGGACTTGTTGCGCAGCCATGATCGCGGCGGTCCGGAGCAGCCGGCCGGTCGCCGTCTCCTCTTGTTGGGGAGCCATCACCGTGAAACCGCAGTCAAGGACCACGATGGTCGCCGCGCCTTGTTCGGCGGCGATCGAGATCGGGACGTTTGCGACGATTCCGCCGTCGACGAGTTTGCGGTTCTCCCGGTGTACGGGCGGGAACACCAGCGGGATGGCCGAACTCGCGAGCAGGGCCGAGACCAGGTCGCCGCGGTTGATCGGAACGGGCTCGCCGGTGTCGAAATCAGTGGTCACGGCAGTGTGCGGGATGGACAACTCCTCGAACGTGCGCGATGTGAGGGCACGCTCGATCACTGCCCGCAGCCCGGTGTTGGGTACCGCCGAGGCCTTGCCCTTCGCCAGGTTGAGAGCCGTGCCGAGCACGTTGCCGAAAACGGCCTGCCTGCTCAGACCTGCCCACAGAGTTGAGAGGTGCTCGTAGGCGGTGGCAGGGTGCTCGGCCACGATGGCGCCATTGAGCGAGCCCACTGACGTGCCCACTACGAAGTCCGGCGTGATGTCGGTTTCGCCCAGCGCCCGAAGGTGGCCGACCTGGACGGAACCGTAGGAGGCGCCGCCACCCAGGACGTAGGCGATCGGCCGGGGCAGGGACTCGACGAGTTGGATGCGGGCCACGTGGCCATTGTCCCTGTATTCACCGCATCTCGGGTACTGGCGAAACGGCCGCGCGGGCAGCAACTACAGTTTGGGGATGAGCCCCCGACTCCTGGCCGTGGCAACCGCCGCCCTCATGGCACTGGCCGGGTGCACCTTCACCAGTGGGCCCGACCCGTCTGCCTCCCCGTCCGTGTCCGCGTCTGCGACCCCCTCCGCCTCGCCCACCGCCGAGGATCCGGCCCTGGCCCAGTACTACGGGCAGGACCTGGCGTGGAGCAGTTGTGGCGGGAAGTTCGAGTGCGCGAAGATGACGGTCCCGCTGACCTATGACGACCCGGGTGGTCAGACCATCGAGATAGAGGTCTTGCGCCTTCCTGCCGGTGACCCCAGCAAACGGCTCGGCTCATTGGTGCTCAATCCCGGCGGTCCCGGAGGATCCGGGGTCGAATACGCGCGCGCGGCGCGGGTCGTCGTTACCAAGCCACTGCTCGATTCGTACGACATCGTCGGATTCGACCCGCGCGGGGTGGCAGACAGCACGCCGATCGAGTGCCTGACCGACCAGCAACTGGACCGCTTCCTGAATGTCGACCCGAACCCCGAGACCGACCAGGATGTCGCAGCGACCGTGCGGGTCTCCAAGCGGTTCGGCCCGCGCTGTGAGCGCAATTCCCCGGATCTCACGCCCAATATCGGCACCCCGTTCGTGGCACGCGACATGGATATCCTGCGGTCCCTTCTCGGCGATGAGCGCCTGAACTACCTGGGCAAGTCGTATGGGACCTTCATAGGCGCCACCTACGCCGGACTGTTCCCGTCGAGGGTCGGGCGGTTCGTGCTCGACGGTGCCGTCGATCCGACTTTGACCAACGCCGAACTCAGCAAGGGTCAGGCGATCGGGTTCGAGAAGGCGCTGCTTCGGTTCACACAATGGTGCGCCGATCAGGCGGACTGCCCGACCGGCGATGACCCGCAGGCAGGGGTGCAGAAGGTCGCGGACCTGCTGGCCAGCGTGGAGACCGACCCGCTGCCGGCCCAGAAGGGGAGACCACTGACCGCGGGGCAGGCGACGACCGGGGTGATCGGCAGTCTGTACTCGGCTGAGGACGGCTGGCAGTCGCTGTTCTACGCCCTCGACAGTGCCTTCAAGGGCGACGGATTCGGCCTGCAGTCGCTGTCCGACTGGCTGACCGAACGCAAGCCGAACGGCACCTATGCGAACAACGCCAACGAGGCTCTCTACGCGGTCAACTGCATCGACCGACCGGACCGTTTCGACCCCGAGCAGACCGAGCAGCAAGCCGTCGAGTGGAGCAAAGAGGCCCCCGTCTTCGGAGCCGCCCTGGCCTGGGGGAACCTGCCCTGCTACTACTGGCCTGCGCCAGCGGTGGACAAACCGGGCGAGATCACCGCACCCGGGGCTCCCCCGATCGTGGTCGTGGGTACCGAATACGACCCCGCGACGCCGTACGAGTGGTCGGTGGGTCTGGCTGACCAACTCGAATCCGGCGTGCTGGTCAGTTGGAAGGGCGGGGACGGTCACACGGCCTACTACTCGGGATCCAAGTGCATCGACAACGCCGTGGACGACTTCTTGGTCAACGGAAAGGTCCCGGAGGACGGGCTGGAGTGCAAGTAGCCGGTGAGGCCTGCGAGCGCATAGCCTGAACCACATGGATTTCCTGTGGGGACTGCTTGTCTCGGTCCTGAGTGCGTTCTTCTGCTATTTCATCGCCGAGCGCAATGACATGAGCAAGATCGGGTGGCCGATCTTCGGATTCCTGATCCCCGTTCTGGGTGCCGTGGTGACGCTGGTGGTCGCGTACAGGAAGCAGCAGGACCCGGTCTAATGCATCGCTGGGGGTCCAAGTACGGTCCCAGTGCTCAGGTGGGGCCGGGCATCGCCCGCGATGGGCGCGGTTAGAATCGACTGGTTGGGCGGCGATGCCGGCCACGCCGCCTTAGCTCAGTCGGCCAGAGCGACGCACTCGTAATGCGTAGGTCCCGAGTTCGATTCTCGGAGGCGGCTCAGGCAAAAGGCCTGGTCACAAGCACAAAAGCGGGTGACCAGGCCTCTTGCTTTGCTCCGGCTCAGCGCCGAAAAGTCACTAAGAAGTCACAAAAACTCAGAAAACGGCCGTGGCGAAGGCTTCTCCGGCCTCCCGAAGTGACTCCTCGGACGGATGCGAGTAGGTCCGCATCATCACGGCCTCGTCGTGTCCGTGCCACTGTGCGACGGTCATATCCGGGACCCCGGCCTCCCGCATGGCCGTTACCGAGGAGTGCCGCGCCTCGTGCAACGTGACGGCTCGGACCCCCGCCTTCCCGAGAAGGACTCGCCACTCGTCGGAGTAGACCTCCGGGCGGATCGGCTCCCCGGCCGCGTCCAGACCGAGGTACCCGTCCCGGACCGCCGAGAGGCCGAACTCCTGCATCTGTGCAGCGCGGAGGCGCTTGAGTGCTCCGACCAGATCCGCCGGCATCGGAAGCGTCCTCCGGCCGTTGGCGGTCTTGGGATCGGTCACGTTGATCTGCCTTGAGCCTCCGATCTGGACTCGGGCTCGCCGGACGCTCAGGGTCCCGGCCTCGAAGTCAATGTCCGACCACCGCAGACCGAGGACCTCGGAGCGCCTCAGACCGAGAAGCGACAGGACCCACAAGGCCTCCCACGGGTCCTCAGAGGCCCGTATCCGGACCTTGCGGATCTCCTCGGCAGTCAGTGCTCGCCTCGCCTTGGCCGAGGCTCCTCGAGGCTTCACGCGAGCCGCCACGTTGCGCCCGACGAGTTCCTCCTCGACGGCCTCACCGAGGATCGACCGGCATACCGCGATCAGATACGAGACGCGGGAGTAGGACCGCTTCTCGTCCTGGTAGCGGTTCACGAGTGCCTCAATGTCGGTCTTCGAGATCTGGTCGAGCGGCTTGTCCCCGAGTTCCTCGGTCCAGATCTTCACGGCCTTCTCGTATCCGTTGAACGTCACCGCGCGAACCGTGCGCCGCTTGACCTCAAGCCACGGGCGGGCGATCGAGGCGAACGTCAGGACCTCGGGCTCGGGCTCCGGCTCCTGCAACTCCGCCGCGGTCCCGGCCCGCATCTGTCCGAGCCACATCACCGCGTCTCCACGACGCGAGAACCGGCGACGGATCTGCCGACGCTTCTCGCCTTTCGCGTGGGGGGCATCGGCTATGGCGACGTACCGGATCCCGGCCGGTGTCTCGATCCTCTTAATTGGCTCGCTCGTCCTAGGCATTCTTTGAACCCTCCCCGTACAGCGCCTTGGCTTCTTTGATCCATCGAAAGATCGTCGGATTGGACGGAATCCGTCCTGTCCGGGCTTCGGCCCACTCCCTGACCGCCTCCGTGGTGGGCTCCCCGGCCTTACGGGCCGTCCGGTACACAATCCACAGGTCCCGGAGGTACTCCGGGGTGATTCGCGCGTTGCGGCGCCAGGGGAGTCGCCGCTTCACGTCCTGGACGACTTGGACCCGATACCAGGGGACCCCCTCGGGGTCTGTGAACACAGGTTTCGGTGGATTCCGCACAGGTCTTGGCTCGTCATCGAAGACTGAGCGCACTTGTCGCATGTAGAGCCGGGTCTCTCCGATTATGGTCTGATCCAGGAGGCCGCGAGGGGCGGGTTCGAGTGCGTAGTGGCCCTCTTGCCAACGCGTGAGCGAGCACTTCGCAACGATGCCGAGACCGAGGTCCGTCATGGAGAGTCGCTTGAGGAACTCATCAGAGATTCGGACCGGCTCGGGATCGGGCTGGTCCGGATCAACGCTCCTGATGATGGTGTTCACCTTCATTTCATAGACCGAGGCGACTCCGTTTCGGATCGTGGCGAGCCCTTGAACGTCGCCGCGCCGATCTTCGTCGCTCTCGCTCGGGCCTACTTGATGCAGCGCCGCCGTAAATTCAACCGCCATGTCACGGGGAACCAGAAGGTCCGGACCGGCCGGGACATAGTCCTCCGGCCCGGCGGGGTCAGGGTGCGGTGTCGCTTTCCACACGACTGTCCGGAACCGGCCGCTCATCGGGTGCTCTCAGCATTAGGACCATGAATGAGACTATCCATATCTCAGACCATAGCGCATTGTGGGACCTGTAGGAACAACTTTCCCGAGAGAGGAGGAAAACCCACATGCCGGAAGTCACCGCGAAGCCCGTACCAATCGCGTACTCGGTGGCGGAACTCGCCGCCGAAACGTCCTTGAGCAAGCAGCTTCTCTACCAGGAGATCGAGTCCGGACGGCTTCGGTCCAAGCGGATCCGGGGACGGATCGTGATCCCCGCATCGGCAGTCGAGGACTGGCTCGCGCTCCGCGACTGAAACGAAAGCGGCGACCGGACCGACCGATCGCCGCTTGCCCTAACCCAAGAAGAGAAAGGAACTCACCTCATGGTCTCACAGACCTACGACATAACCACTCCGAAGGAGTGGAAGCTCCTCACCGCAGAAGCCCGAACCGCGCGTCTGGTTCTCGACGTGATCGACACCGAGAGCAACGTGCAGGACCAGGCTCTTTGGATCTGGTCTCACTACCGGGACTACTCGCAGTCCGAGGCCGCCCGAGCGGTCGGTATCGGGACGGAGGCCGACCGCAAGGTTACGGACGCGAAGAACTTCTTGCGGGTGGCCGTGGTCCAGTCGCTCCTCGGTCTCGCGGACTTCGATCGCGTCACCGACAACGCTCTTCGCGATCTCAAGCGCGTTGCCCGGCTCGACGTGAAGGAGGGGTCCCGATGAAGCGCCTCGAAATCGTCCCGGATCCGCGACTCGAACTCGACTGGGCGATGCAGAAGGAGAAGTACCTCGCGATCAAGGCGTGGAGCACCGACGAACTCGAACGCCGGCAGGACGCCTGCGAAGGCTTCCAGTTGCGCGCGTTCAGCGCCGGCGATTCCGTGATATGGGCCGAAGCCATAAGGTTCGCGGAGGCGTGGGCCCAGATCCGCCGGGCCCGTGTGATGAAGGGGACCCAGGCGGCGATGGACCTCGCGTGGGAACTCTTCGGCGACTGGTTCTGGGGCGCTCCGTAATGAAGCGCATCGAGGTCACCTTCACCCGCAAGGACGGCTCCGAGGTATCGGAGTACGTCTGGGGCCTGGCCCCGAAGGTCCGGGGCTACTGGGCCGAGACGTACTGGATCCTCCTCGGCCGGAGGTTCGTGCTGATCGGCCGTCCGAAGAGCGGGGATCGGAGCGGACCGTTCCAGGAGATCCTCGAGGTCCAGCCGAATCAGCAGCTCGAGGTCACCGCCTCCGGCTGGCTGGATCCGGGGAGTGTCCCGGCGGCTTGACCGGCCATCCCCGCGCGGCACCGGCCGCCTCGAGGTTCGCGACCTCGGCGGGGAGCGATCCGGGATCTTCACCCGGACCACGAAGAAGAAGATCCCCCGAGACCTGACCGTCTCGAGGGACCTCCATCACGACGAAAGGAAGACGCTTCACCATGACCGAGCAACTCCAGACTAACCCCGACCTCGACCTCCTGGAACAACTCGACAAGGAGCCCGAGCGCGGCAACGAGTGGAAGCCCGAGACCGAGGGCGACACGATCCTCGGCACGATCACCGCAATCGAGCACCCGAAGACCAAGGACGGCCGATACCTGCCGGTCCTGATCCTGGACACCGACAACGGGCCTACCCGCGTCGCGGTCCTGCACTCCGTCCTGAAGAACGAACTCCTCGAGCGCAAGGTTCAGACCGCCGACCGGATCGCGATCCGCTACCTCGGCAAGAAGACCGCGGAGAAGAGCGGCCGTAACTACGTCTCGTATCGCGTGGCCGTTCACGAAGAAGGGGCCCGTGACGAGTCCAAGGCGTTCGCGCTGGAACCGCACAACGAGGACTCCGGCGACGACTTCACCGAGGAAGCCGAAGCGGCCGTCACCGAGGGGCCCGACTTCTGATGATGCGGCTTCGGAGCGTCGCTCTGACGCTGGCGAGTCGCTGGCCGATCCTCCCGGTCCTACCGAACGGGAAACGGCCGGCGACTCGCTCCGGCGTGGACTCAGCGACCGGAGACCTCGATCGGATCAGCGCGTGGTGGGAGAAGGGTCCGACCTGCAATGTCGGGATCCGGACCGGCTCCGGGCTCGTCGCGATCGACCTGGATATCAATGACGCGGTATCCGGCTTCTCGGAGATCGACGCCTACGCCTACTCGGTGGGTGCGGATCCGGGCTGGACCGAGACCTACACCGTCGCCACGCCGAGCGGAGGTGCACACATGTACTTCCAGACCTCCGAGGACCTCGGGAACCGCGTCGGCATGCTGCCGGGAGTCGATGTACGCGGCACGGGCGGGTACGTCCTGGCCCCGTACTCGCGGATCAACGGCTCCCGGTATCTTCCGGAAGCCCAGTACGAAGAGACCGTGGCGATCGGCCCGGACGGCTTCGAGCACCTGGAGGACTTCGAGCCGCAGATCGCACCGGCCCCCGAATGGCTCGTCGATCTGATCGCGAGACCGAAACCGGCTGCCGATCGGCGCACGTTCCCCGAGGTCGAGATCCGCAACGCCTCGACGTACCTGGAGGCCGTGCTCCTCGGGGAGCGGCACCGGCTCATGCTCGCGAAGCCGGGAGAGCGAAACCACGCCCTGAACGTCGCGGCCTACCGGCTCGGGAAGCACGTCGCGGCCGGACGGATCGAGTACGACCAGGCGGAATCCTGGCTCATCGCCACGGCACACCATTCTTTGTCTGAGGACGAAGGAGACCGCGGACCGCTCACCGAGCAGGAGATCCACGCGACCGTCCGGTCCGGGCTCGATGCGGGGGTCCGGAATGGCTAAACGCTCGACGGACCGGACGATTCGGACGCTTGGGACGCTTTCTGGGAAAGTGTCAGGGAGGGTAGGGGACCAGGATTCGGACGCTCCCGCCTCTTCTTCTTACGAAGGTGAGAGTGGTGCTACTAGTACCAATGTCCCAAGTGACCGGGAACTCCACGGGATCCTCGCGGACCTCGAGGACTTCGTAAACGGCCACGCGGTACTCCCGAGCCCGTACGCCGCGAAGGCGATCGCGCTGTGGATCGTGCATAGCCACACGATCGACCGATTCGACTCGACCGCGCGGCTGGCGGTCTCCAGCGCCGAGAAGGGATCGGGGAAGACCCGCCTCCTGGAGATCCTCGAGACCACGGTCAAGGATCCGCTCCGTGCGGCCGACGTGAGCGCGGCCACGTTGTACCGGGCGATCGAGAAGCGCGCGCCTACGTTGCTCCTGGACGAGTACGACGTGATCTTCCGCTCGAGCGCGGACTCCGGCGATGCGGTCCGGGGGATCGTGAACGCGGGATACCGTCGCGGGAACCCGGTCCTGCGGTGCGTCGGGAAGGCCTTCGAGGTCGAGCCGTTCGAGACGTTCGCGGCCGTGGCGCTGGCGGGCAACGGCGATCCCCCGGAGACGATCCTCGATCGCTCGGTGGTGGTCCGGATCCGCAAGCGCAAACCCTCCGAAACGGTCCGTCGCTGGCGCGTCGCGACCTCGGTACCGGAGGGCCACGCGCTGCGCGACCGGGTCGCAGAGTGGGCCTCCCGGCCCTGGAAGCCCGTGTTTCCCGACGACGAGCCGGGGATCGCGGACCGACTGCTCGACGTGTGGGAGCCGTTGCTCGCGATCGCTGACGCGGCCGGCGGCGACTGGCCCGAGGAAGCCCGCGAGGCGGTCTCGGTACTCACCGAGACCCTCGAGGTCGAAACGATCCCGATCCGGCTTCTCCGCGAGATCCGGGAGACCTGGCCGCACGGCAAGGAGTGGGTCTCCAGCCGGGACCTCCTCCTCCAGCTGCACGCGATCGAGGACGGACCCTGGACCCCGGGAGGCCCCTACGGGGAGCGCGGGCTCACGCCGCACCGGCTGGCCCGGATCCTGCACCCGTACCGGGTCACACCGAGCCACAACGCCGCGAACACGGCACGCGGATACCTCCGGTTCGCCTTCGCCGATGCATGGGACCGCTACCTCCCCTCAGTCCCCCCTACCCCTTCTCAGGAAGCGTCCGAACCGTCCCAACCGTCCGAACCGTCGCCTGAGACCACGCTCCGGGAGGCATTCGGGACCGGAGGTTCGTCGTGACAACTTCTACTGCTCCCGCCAATGGAGTGCCGTACCGGGTGGGCCCGTTGCTGGATACCCGCGTGCTCAAGGCCCACTGTGACGCGGCGCACGAAGCGGTACGCGAGTTCGTTGGGGCCGAGATCCATCCGAAGACCGCCGAGGCGATCGCCGCACGGATCCTGTCGGCTCGCGACTCCGATCGTCCTCGGTACGTCGTGGTCCTGGTCCTCGAGAACTCCCGGCGGCCGCTGATCCTCGGACCGTTCGCGACCCCGCTCGCCGCGACCAAGGCCGTCCAGCGCGGCTTGCCGCTCGCCGGGAAAGCGGGGATCTACGCGCTCGTTCCGTGGCCCCGCCTCGAGAACGGGCAAGGGACCCCGGTCCCCCGGCCCACCCCGTACATGTCACCTGAGGAGGACGACGAACTATGACCCTTCGAGACGCACTGCCGATCCGCCGGTGTGCGGAGCCCGCGTGCCCGTTCCTCGGTCCCTGGCCGCTCGGCGGCTACTGCCCGGATCACCGTGATCCCCTCGACCGGATCCCCGGACTGACCGACCCCGCCTACGACGGCACCGGAGGGGGGTGATCAATGCCCAGACGCACCTACGGCCGCGACAGGCCGCGGCCACCCCATGACGAGACATTCGCCCGATCCATCACACGCAACCTCGACAAGGAGAAGAACCGATGGAAGAAGACAACTACTACCGGCCCGACGGGGCCATCCCGCCGCAACTGACCCGCGAGCAGATGCTCGCCATGGACGACCAGCAACGCGTCGACGCCAACCGGCTCGGCCAGTTCCAGGTACTGAAGTCCGGGCGCGCCCCACTGCCGTTCGAGGCGGCCGGGGAGCGGTTCGCCACCGCCGACGAGATCCGTGACGCCGCACGGAAGGCGGGCCGGTGATGAGACACCAGAACGCCCGCGACATCACGCTTCCGCCCGGCTACGCGTTCCCCGAACCGTTGCGCGCCCATGTCGAGAAGTTCACCGCCATGCAGGCCGCCCTGGCCGACGCCGAGGCCGCGGTGGCCCCGCTGGTCCGCGCCGTCGAGGCGGCGAAGGTGCGCGCCGACGCCGCCCGCGCCGACGCCGTGCGCAACGGCGACGACCCGCAGTCCGTCGACGACGACATCGACCAGCGTGAACACGCCGTGGAGGTAGCCCGGCAGAACGAGGCCGCCCACGCCCGGGCCCTGGCCCTGGAATGGCTGTCCGGCGGGCTGGAGGCCGAGCTGCGCACGGCGGCCGCTGCCGAGTCCCGCCGCTGGGCGCAGGAGTGCCAGACCCGCCGCCAGGACGTCGTCGACGCGCTGGCCGTGCTGACCGCCGCACAAGCCCGCTGGGTGCGTGCGGCCAGCATGCAGGCGTTCCACACCCGGCAACTCGCGGGGGCCCGGACGGTCGACTACGGCGGGCTCGCCGTGGCCGACGGCGACGCGATGCCGTTCGAGGGCTTCGCCGGTGGCGCCGCGCTGCTCGACTCCATGGCCAGCGTCACGGCCTACCTGCACCGCCGCGGCCCCGACGCGCCCCCACCGCCCGCGGCGCCGGACCAGCCCGCGGCGCCCGACAGCACGCATCGCGGCGTCGTACGCCCGCCCCGCAAACGCCACCGGACCGGCGACGCCGCCGGCGACGCCGCCCGGCGGGCACGCTAACCCCCCCACCGAGAATCCGAAGGAGCACACATGACCCCGCAATGGTTCCGCGGCCGCAACGGCGCCGTCCACCTCATCGACGTCGACGGCGTCGACCGCAAACCCGAAGCCCAACGACTGCTCGAAGAACAGATCGCCCTGGGCCACTGGGTACCCATGGGCGCACCCGACGGCGAGAACGAGGACACCTTCTGAAACCACACGGCGTCGCGTGAGTGGAACACGCGGCGCCGGGCCCACGCCGTCGGGAACCCGGGGGCCTCGGTGTTTGTCCTTTCCACCACGGGGCCCGGGTACCGCCGACGGCACCCGGGGGGCCGGACCGAAACGGCCTGGCCCCCCGGCACCCCACCGGACCCACCCCCTCCCCGGGTGGGGGCGCCACTCCGCGGGGGTAGGTCGCTCGCAGTTCGCAGACCTGAATTTGTCTGAACCCCGGGTTTGAGGAGGTCACCGGCTCATGGGCCGACGTGTCAGCCCGCCGCCTGACCTGGGCACCTCGGGACGTGAGTTGTGGGCTGCCTGCCTCGGCCGCGACGAGGCACTCAAAGACGAATACAACCCCATGCGTCGCGTGCTGCTGGAGGCGTGCAGGGTCGCGGACCACCTGGACGAGCTGCATGCCAGTGTTGACGACGCCCTGATGGTCCAGGGCCCGGATGGACTGCGTGCCCATCCGGGCCTAGCGCAGATCCGCACCTTCCGGGCGCTTCTGGTCCGCCTGCTCGGCGTACTGAGGATGCCTGACCCGGTGACCGGGAAACGACCGCAGTCCCGGGGCGGGTTCCGCCGCAACTACAGCCCACGGGGCTAGATCCGTCATTGAGCGAGAACGTCGGCTGCTAGGTCGGTGGAGTGGGAGAGGGCGGTCGCGTGGGTCGTAGGGAGTCACAAAAAGGTCACTAACCCTGGACAACTAGGGAGCACCCGAGGAACAGAAACACCGTTGGTTCCTCATGAACGTAGAGCCCAGACACCCACCGGAACGCCGTTAGGAAGCCTCGTAATGCGTAGGTCCCGAGTTCGATTCTCGGAGGCGGCTCCGATTTCAGGCCTCTGACCTGCGGCAATGCCGAGGTCGCAGTTTTTGGCTCAGCGGTTGCGTGCCATTTTGTGTGCTATCAGCCCCAAAGAGCGCGGCCGATGCGCTGGGCGGCTTCGCTGGCGAGCCCGGGTTCGACGTGGCTGTAGGTGCCGAGGGTGAGGGTGGTCTGGCTGTGCCCGAGGATCTGATGACGGCCCGGGCTGGCACGCCCATGGCGAGCATGATGGTGGCGGCGGTGTGGCGCGCGTCGTGGAGGCGGGCGTCGTGCACGCCGGCGTCGGTCGACGCGGGGACGCTCAGCGGGCTGGTCTCCACGGTCGGTGCTCCCCTCACAGGGACAGGGTGGGGCCGGTGTGCCGTGCCGGCCCGTGCACCGGGCTCATCTGTGGACCACGCGCCTGGGGATGTGGGCGCGACGGGAGAACTCGGTGCCGGAGGGCTCGTCGCCGTGAATCAGCCCCGAACGTCGCGTAGATTGACTATGTTAGCATGTGAACAGTTGTTCAAGTCGGAAGGCGAGCGTGAGCGTGCCAGTCCCTCTGTACGAGACCAAGGCCGAGTTGTTCCGCGCTCTCGGGCACCCCGCGCGGATCAGGGTGCTCGAGCTGCTAAGCGAGCGGGATCACGCCGTCCACGAGTTGCTGGTCGAGCTGAAGATGGAGCCGAGCAGTCTGTCCCAGCAGCTTGCGGTTCTGCGGCGCGCTGGTCTCGTCCGCCAGCAAAGAGTTGGGGGCGAGGTCGTGTACTCATTGCTGGTCCCCGAGACGCGCGAGCTGCTGCTGGCGGCACGTCGACTGCTCAGCCAGATGATCGCCGACCAGGACGCCCTCAAGCATGAGTTGGCGCCGACCCGAGGTCGGCCGTCGTGAGCAGCTGGAGCCTGGCCCGGCTGATCCAGCGCACCGGTCGCGTGGCCGAGGCGGCTCCGACGACGCCGAAGCAGGCGGGGTTTGAGCCTCCGGGGGAGTTGCGGGGCAGCGTGCAGGTGCGTCACGTCGATGCCGGCTCCTGCAACGGCTGCGAGATCGAGGTGGGAGCGGCGTTCGGGCCGGTCTACGACGTCGAGCGCTTCGGGGCTCGGCTGGTTGCCTCGCCTCGGCACGCCGACGTCGTCCTTGTCACAGGGGTCGTGACGAGAAACATGGCCGAGCCGCTGCGACGCACGGTGGACGCGACCCCACGGCCTCGAGTGGTGCTGGCGGTGGGGGACTGTGCCCGCGACTGCGGAGCCTTCGCAGGGGGCTACGGTGTGGCCGGCGCCGTCGACGACGTGGTCCCCGTAGACCTGACCGTGCCGGGATGCCCGCCGGAGCCCGACCAGATCGTGGCCGCGCTGCGTCAGGTCACCGGGCGGTGAGCCCGGTCACCGCCGGGCTGGTCGCCCAGCCCGTGCTCGCCGTTGTCGCCGTGCTGGCCGCCGTACTCCCGCGCCCGCGGGTGAGATCGGTCGCCGCCGGCACGGCGGCCGCTGCGCTGGGGTTGTCCGGCGTCGTGACCGGGCTGATGGCGCTGCTGGGTGACCGAGGACGGTTGCAGATCCCCGTATCCCTGCCGGTGCAACTGCCTCTCGACCCGCTGGTGCTCGCGCCGGACCGGCTCGGCGGCGTCTTCATGGTCGTGGCCGGTGGCGTCGGAGCGCTGGCCGCCATCTACGGCATCGGCTATGCCCACGGCCCAGCCGCGTCCCGGACGGGCTGGACGGCCTTCGTGGTGTTCCTGCTCGGCATGCAGATGGTGCCGGCTGCCGCCGACTCGGTGTCGTTCCTGCTGGCGTGGGAGGTGATGGCTGTCGGGTCGAGCGTGCTGCTGCTGGCAGACCACACTGCTCGCCCTCAGGTGCGGTCGGCGGCAGTGTGGTACGCCGGCATGACGCACCTGAGCTTCGTGCTTCTGCTCGCCGGGTTCGCAGTGCTGGCGTCATCGGCGGGTGGCACGTCCTTCGCCGACCCTGCCGGGACGTCGAGTGCGGCCACGAGCACGGCTTTCGTGCTGCTGGTGCTGGGTTTCGGCACCAAGGCGGGTCTGGTGCCGATGCACGTGTGGCTGCCGCGGGCCCACCCGGAGGCGCCGAGCCACGTGTCTGCGGCGATGAGTGCCGCCATGGTGAAGATGGGTGTCTACGGCGTGCTGCTGGTGGTCGTGCGACTGCTGCCCGCAGGGCCACGCTGGTGGGCGGTGCTGCTGCTGGTACTCGGGGCGGCGTCTGCCCTGTTCGGCATCCTGCAGGCGTCGGTGACCAGCGACCTCAAGCGACTCCTCGCATACTCGACCACCGAGAACGTCGGGCTGATGGTGACGGCCGTGGCCGTCGCGATGCTGCTTCGTGACGCGGGGCAGGACCAGGTCGCCGACATCGCCTGGGTTGCTGCCCTCCTTCTCGTGGTGAGCCACGCTGCCTTCAAGACCTCGCTCTTCATGGGAGCCGGGTCAGTGCTGCACGGCACGGGTGAACGTGACCTGGACCGGATGGGGGGTCTGGGTCGTGCTATGCCGACGACGTCGGCGGTGTTCGCAGTCGCGGCAGTGGGGGCGGCCGCACTTCCAGTCTCGTCGGGGTTCGTCGCCGAGTGGACGCTGCTGCAGTCGCTCATCCATGGGGATGGGCAAGTAGACCGTCTCGTCGCCGTGGCCCTGCCGGTGACGGTTGCGGTGGTCGCCCTGACGGCCGGGCTGGCGTTGTTGACCTTCGTCAAGGCCTACGGCATCGCGTTCTTGGCCCGGCCACGCTCTGACGGCGCTGCTAACGCCCATGAGGCGTCGGTCTCGATGCGCGCAGCGATGGCGGCAGGCGCGGCCGGCGTGATCGCTCTCGGACTCGCTCCGGGACCAGTGGCCTCGGCACTCGGTGCCGCCGTCGGCGCTGAGGGCATCGGCACCGTGGGCCTGCTCGGGCTGGATCTCCCGGCCGCGGACGCGCTGCTCGACCCTGTCGCACTGCTGCTGCTCGCGGCAGCCGTGGCGGTGCCGGTCGGGGTCGTCCAGGCCCGGCTGGCCCGTCGTAGGCCGCGCCGAGACGTCGACCTGGCCTGGGGTTGCGGCGGGGTACGGCTGAGCCCGCGCATGCAGTACACAGCCACCTCCTACGCCGAGCCGCTCGTCCGGGTCTTCGACGACGCGCTCCAGCCGAGTCGTGACGTGACGGTTGGCCATGCCGAGGAGTCCCGCTACCTGGTACAGCGCGTGGAGTTCCATCAACAACTCGTAGACGTGGTGGAGGAGCGGGCCTACACACCCGTGGTGGCAACGCTGGAGCGTCTCGGCACCATCGCGCGACGCATCCAGAACGGCAGCATCCACCGCTACCTCGCCTTCTCCTTCGGCGCACTGGTCGTCGTGCTGCTGGCGGTGACGTGGTGACCGTCGAGCTTGGCTTTATCGTGGCTGCCCAGGTAGCGGTGGCGGTGCTCCTCACGCCTGTCCTGGTCGGTGTCATGCGACAGGTGCGTGCGCGCATGGAGGGCCGCGTCGGCGCCGGGGTGGCGCAGCCGTGGAGGGACGTCCGCAAGCTGCTGCGCAAGGAGCCCATGCGAGCCGCCGGCTCAGGTCCGCTTCTGTCCGCGACGCCGCTGGTGCTCGTGGTGTCCAGCCTTCTCGTCTGCGCCCTCGTCCCCCTCGTCGGGACACCGACGATGCGGCTCGTGCCGGACGACCTGTTCGTGGTCGTGTCCGTGCTGCTGGTCGGGACGGTTGCGCTGGCCCTGCTCGGGCTCGAGTCAGGGACGGCCTTCGGCGGCATGGGGTCCAGTCGGCACATGACGATCGCGGGACTCGTGGAGCCGACCGTGCTCGTGGCCGTCTATGCCCTGTCCATCCCGGTGGGGACCTCTGCGCTGTCGGCGATCGTAGCCGCCAGGATCGACGACCCGGCCTCGGTGGTCTCTCCTGTGAGCCTTCTGGCCATCGTGGCGCTGGTGCTGGTCGTGCTGGCCGAGACAGGCCGATTGCCGGTCGACAACCCCGCCACTCACCTCGAGCTGACGATGGTGCACGAGGCCATGGTGCTGGAGAGCGCAGGACGAGACCTGGGCTGGCTCGAGCTCGGGTCCTGGCTGCGGCTGACCGCGTTGCTGGGGCTGGTCGTGAACCTGCTGCTCCCCTGGGGGGTCGCCACCGAGGCCACGGCGTTCGCCGTCCTGGTGGGCACGGCGGCGGTGACCGCCAAGGTTCTCCTCGCAGGTGCGCTGGTCGCCGCAGCGGAGGTGTTCCTGGCCAAGGTGCGGCTGTTCCGGGTCCCCGAGCTCCTGGCCGGCTCGTTCGTTCTGGCGTTCCTCGCCGTGACGGCGTCGTACCTGGTGGCGTGAGGGGGATCATGTCCGACGCGTTGTTCGCTCAACTGGTGGCTGCCACCACCGGGCTGCTCCTCCTCACCGCCGTGTTGCAGGTCTGGCGCCGCTCGCTCCATGCCTCGATCCGGCTGCTGGCCGTGCAGGGGGCTGCGCTGGCCGGACTGGTTGCCACGATCGGGGTTGCGGATGGTGAGCTCGAAGTCGTCGCCGTCTCCGGGCTGGTCCTTCTCATCAAGGCAGGTGCGCTGCCGTGGGTCCTGTCCAGGGTCGCCCGTCTGACCGGAGCCACCCGCGAGGACAGTCCCCGGCTCAACCCCACCGCCGGAGTGCTGCTGGCCGCTGTCCTCACCATGATCGCCTACGCCGTCAGCCAGCCGGTCGTCGCTGCCGACCTCGGCCCGGAGGCACGGGCAGTCCCCGTAGGTCTCGCGCTGGTACTCCTCGGCTTCCTCGTGCTGCTCAGCCGGCGCAGTGCCCTCTCGCAGCTGATCGGCTTCGTCGTTCTCGACAACGGCATCGCCACGGTGGCGTTCCTGACCGCCGGAGGGGTCCCGCTCGTCGTCGAGCTTGGTGTGAGCCTCGACGTGTTGCTGGTCGTGCTCATCCTGCGTGTTCTCACCAGCCGGATGCAGGTCGCCACCGGAGGTACCGACCTGGACGACCTGAGGGAGTTGAGGGACTGATGGTCGCGCTGGTCTGGCTGCCCGTCGTCGTGCCCGTGCTGATCGCCGGCGCCGCGGTGATGGCTCGGGGCCGTCGGTGGACCCGACTGGCCGACCTGGTGGTCGCCGTGCTCGTGCTCACGTGCGGGGTCGGCCTGGTCGCGTCCGTCCAGCGCTCTGGAACTGTCAGCGCCGTAGGGGGGCTGTTGCGCGCGGATGCGTTCGCCGCCTTCATGCTGGCGGTGATTGGTGCCGTGGCAGTCACGGCCCTATGGGGCGGACTTCCGACACCGACGTCGACAGTGAAGCCGGACGGGCGCTACGCCGCGCTCGTGGCGCTCTTCCTGGGTGCGATGAGCCTTGCGGTGCTGGCGGACAACCTGGGTGTGGTCTGGGTTGCTGTCGAGGCGACGACGATCGCCACGGCTTTCCTCGTCGGCCACCACGGCGGCCGAGCCGCTCTGGAGGCAGCGTGGAAGTACGTCGTGCTGGGGTCCGTCGGGGTGGCCATCGCGCTCCTCGGGATCGTGCTGCTTTACGCCGCGGCTCGCTCCGCGGGCAGCCCGACCTTGTCGTGGGCCGAGCTGGTGGCGTTGGGTCCGTCTCTCGACCCCGGCCTGGCGCGCATCGCAGTGGCCTTGGCTGCCCTCGGGTTTGCCACCAAGGCGGGCCTGGCCCCCCTCCACTCGTGGTTGCCCGACGCGCACAGCCAAGCCCCGGCGCCGGTGTCGGCGCTGATGTCAGGGGTTCTGCTGTCGGTGGCGTTCTCCGCCATCCTCAGGGTGCAGGCGGTCAGCGAGGCGACCCTGGGTCCGACCTTCATGCGAGGCCTGCTAGTCGTCGGCGGCCTCCTCTCGCTGGCGATCGCGGCTGGTCTCATGCTCGCCCAGCGCGACTACAAGCGCCTGCTGGCGTACTCGAGCATCGAGCACATGGGCATCCTCGCCCTCGGCGCGGCCGTGGGTGGGCCACTGGCGACCGCGGCGGTCTTGCTGCATGTGCTGGGGCACGGTTTGTCCAAGGCCGTGATGTTCGTCGTCGCGGGCCGCATCCTCGACGACGCGGGCTCTACCAAGATCGAAGACGTCCATGCCCTGCTCGCGCGCAGGCCGGACGTGGCGCGCCCCTTCCTGGCCGGGTCTGCAGCCTTGCTGGGGCTCCCGCCCTTCGTACTGTTCTTCACCGAGGTCGCCATCGTGTTCGCCGGCTGGTCGCGGGGCTTGGGCTGGGCTATGGGCATTGCCCTGTTGCTGCTGCTGGTCGTCTTCGTCGGATTTGGCCGCCACGTCCTGGCCATGACGATGGGCCCTCCAGCGGACGGGCCGAGCAGTGCCGGAGGCCCCGCGGGTCGGCGACTGCCACTCGTGCTGGCCCTCAGCGTCACGGCGGTGTTCGGCTTTGCCGCCTGGCCGCTCGCACCTGTGGTCGAGGCCGCCGCGGCGGCGCTGGGTGGGCTGTCGTGAGCCGCGCGGTCACTGAACGGGTCGAAGTCCGCCGAGACGACCTGGTCGGGGAGGTGGCCCGCCTGTTCGCGCAGAGATGGAGGCTCGGCCTGGTCGCCGCACACGAAGACGAGGACCACCTCCGGGTGGTGTACCTCTTCCTCCGCCCGGTCAACCAGCGTCGCGAGCTCGTCGTCGCCGTCGCGCGCGACGATCCCTGGGTGCCGACCCTGGCGGGGCTGTCCTACCCAGCGGGCCGCTTCGAACGCGAGGTCCGCGACCTGTACGGCATCCGGCCGCACGGGCACCCGCTGCCCTACCGGATGGTGCGACACGGGCATTGGCCCACCGGCTGGTACCCGATGCTCCGCGGGGCCGACCCCACTCCCCGGTTCGAACGCGACATCGCTTCCTACCCCTTCGTCGAGGTGCAAGGCGACGGTGTCTACGAGATCCCCGTCGGCCCGGTCCACGCCGGGCTCATCGAGCCGGGGCATTTCCGGTTCTCCGTCGTTGGCGAAACCATCCTGCGGATGAAGGCGCGCCTCTGGTTCGTCCACCGTGGCGTCGAGAAGCTGTTCGAGGGCAGCACCCCCGTCGAGGGGATGGAACTGGCGGAACGGATCAGCGGTGACACCGCGGTGGGCCACGGACTCGCCTACGCACTGGCAGTCGAGGATGCCGCCGGAATCGAGGTGGACGAGCAGTCCCGCATTGCCCGCGCCCTGTTGCTGGAGCTCGAGCGTTTGTACAACCACGTCAGCGACCTGGGAGCGATCGCGAACGACGTCGGCTTCGGCATCGCGCACGCCCACACCCAGCGGCTACGCGAGCAACTCCTGCGCCACAACAAGTCGCTCACCGGCCACCGACTCCTCCGGGGAGGCATTACGATCGGCGGGGCCAGGCTCGCGTCGCTGCCCGATGTCGCCCTGATTCGCGCCGTGGCCCAGGAGACGGCCGAGATCGTGGGCATCACTCTCGATCATCCCGTGGTGGCAGACCGCTTCTCGGGCACGGCGGTGCTTGCCGCCCAGCAGGCCGAGCACCTCGGCGTGCTCGGCTATGTGGGCCGCGCGAGCGGCCTTGCCGTCGACGCGCGGGCTGACCATCCCTTCGTCCACCTGGACGAGGCCTTCGTGCCTGCCGTCGAGCACACCGGTGACGTCCGAGGCCGATTCGTTGTCCGCGCCCGCGAGGCCGCGATGTCAGCGAGTCTGGTCAGCGCCCTGACCGGCCGACTCGGCGGGCCAACCCACGCTCGCGACCAGGCCCAGGGACGGACACTCGCAGCGGCAGGGGTCGGTGTCGTGGAGGCATGGCGCGGGACGCTGTGTCACAGGGTTGAACTCGACGCTGAGGGCCGACTCAGCCGCGTGAAGGTCGTCGACCCGTCCTTCTTCAACTGGCCGGCGCTCCCCGTCGCGCTGGCCGACACGATCGTCCCCGACTTCCCGCTGGCCAACAAGAGCTTCAACCAGTCCTACGCCGGCAATGACCTGTGAGACGAGAGACATGACTGCCACTTCTGACGTCTTCGGCCAACCGTTTCTTCGGCTGGCCCGCACGTGTGACGAGCGCGGTGCCCGGTGGGTCCAACCGAGTCCGGATCCGTCAGTGGGTATTGCGCCTCTACGGCAGTCTCTTCTTCGCCGCAGCCGCAACCTTCGAGTCAGCACTTCCGGCTGTCTCCAAGCAGTCGCCACCCGCTCGGCCACCGAGTCCACCCCCCAGCTATGCAGCCGGTGGCGCTCAGAAGCGCCCGACGTGTCCCCCGGGCGGCGGGTTCACGACGACTGGTACCGGCCAAGGGTCGTGGACAACGACCACTGCCGTATGGGGCTCTCCCGGCGCGCGGCGAGACCCTGCGGCTCGGACTCGAGGCCGAGCACCTTCAGCAGCGCGAACAGCGGACCTGCGTGCGCGTGGGCATTCATGACCGGGAACTCCGCCATCGATGTCGCCGGTTGTACGAAGGTGCCGCCAGGATCGCTGGCGTAGGGGGCGTTGTAGCAGTCCGGGCCGCTCCAGACGCCCGGCCAGAGATCGGGGTAGACGCGCGCGTGGGTGGCGAGCAACTGCTTGTGGAGCAACTGGTGCGCTCGACGCGGGTCGTGCAAGGAGTAACCCCAGGCCAGCAGCGAGTTGAGCACTGACCAGACACCGCCGTTGGTGTCCCAGCCGGGTGCCAGGATCCCACCACGGACCGACAGTGGTCGATCGAGGCTGAGCGCGCCGATCGGACACGGGTCATCCAGCAGCTCGCTCATCGCTGTGAACAGGTAATGACGCTGGTCCTCGGTGCCGATCTGGGCGATCAGGCACCACGCGTTGACGTCCAGAAAGAGCCGGTCGTTTCCGATCACGCCACCGGATCCGTCGTGGGCCCGGAGGAACCAACGACCGGCCCACGCGTCTTCCACACCTGCGCGCAACGATCCTGCCCACCGGACCATCTCCGCTGCGGCGTCCGGGTCGGCGCCTTCCAGCAGTCGCGCGGCTCGCGGCAGCACGTGCACGGCGAACGCCGAGTTGTACACGGATTCGCCCCGGGCATGGAACCGGCGTCTGCTCGGCGCCATCGCCGACAGGGGGTCGTTCCAGTCGCCGCTGCCGACCCGGAGCAGTCCGTTCATTCCGAGCCCGACCCCGTCGCGCAGGTACCGCCAGGCAGCCAGCAGGCGCTGCGCGACGGTGGGTGCTGGTCGGGCCTGCGGCAGCCCTGGGCGCCAGGACAGTGGCTCATCGAGCAGCGACGTGTCGCCAGTGCTCCACACGTACTCGGTGGCTGCCCACAGCAACGCTATGGGCAGGTCCGTAGGCGCCGCGTGGATGCCCGCCGAGGTGGCCCTGCCGAAGCCGGTGTGGGCGTAGCGCAGGCTCCCGTCCGGGTCCTGCAACTGCAGCATCGTGAGCAACATAGAGCGGGCGCCCTCGGGATCGATCAGGCACAGCGGCACCAGGAAGTGTGCGTAATCGCGCGGTGCCCCTTGCAGTCCGTGCACGAATCCATAGGCGCTGCCTTGTGCGACATAGCTCGTCCCGAAGCACGCGTCGGCGGCCTGCGCGCTGCGCAGCATGCCGGCGTGCCACCGGGTCTCCCGTTCCACTTCCGGGTCACCGCAGCGAAGGTCCCAGACCTCGGCCCAGCGAAGGTCCGTGTCAGCGCGCTCTACCGCCCGCTGCCCCTGCAGGAACGCGCGCGACTGGCCTGCCCGCGGCAGGCCGACCACGAAGGAAACCCGGGCCACCTCCTGGTCCGGTAGGTCAGCGACCACCTCCGCGCACCCACTGCGCGCCCGGCTCGTGGCTTCCGTGCCCGCCAGTGGGGCCACCACCACCGGCCCCGGGACAGCTGCCCGGAACGACGGCCGGCGCTCGCGCAGCCAGCGCGGCATGTCCGGCTCGAGGACCGCGGCAAGGTCGTTGCCGACCGCTTGTGGGTGCAGTTGCAGAGACCGGGCCAGCAGCCGTCGCAGCGCGAAGGTTGTGTGCCGTGCGGCACTTGCCACACCGAACGCCATGACCCAGGTTGTCTTGCGGAGCACGGCGGAGTCGGCAGGTGGAGGGGTGAAGGGAGCCATGAGCCCGCCCAGCACGATGGGTTCGGGGTCGAAGGTCCAGTTCTCGATGTACCTGCCGCCTTCGAACTGCGGGTCTGAGGCGACGACCTCCACGTCGATGCGCAGGGCCCGTTCACGCCCGAACGGCGCCCACACCCGCCGGACCACCCGCCAACCCTCGCCGGTGGAGGTCCAGGTGGCGCCCCCCACCTCCCATGTCACCGCGTGACCGGCCGCGGCCATCCTCCTTCCGTCGGGTGTCACCCATGTCCCTGTGCCACTGCCCATCCGGACCAGCCCCGCTTCGGCGCAATAGAGCACGACCCGGCCGTCTGCGTGGGCGGTGGCCGTGAGCCGGTCGTTGCCGACCTGGTGCCACATGTCCTGGCCGGGTGGCCTCCGCTCGAGGTGGAAGGCCGGCGGGTCGGCAGACCACGATCCGAAGGTGCCGCCGGATCCACTCATGCCATCTGCTCCGCCACGATGGGGGAGCGAGCGAGCACGACGATGCCGCAGATCATGACAGCGAGGGCGAGGGCGACCGGCACGGTCATCGCGGGGCCGCCGGCCCAGGACTGTCCGAGCAGCCGGACGCCTAACGCCGACCCGACCACGGGGTTGGCCGCGATCATGGGCGGGATGGCAGCAGTCACCGGGCCGGCAGCGAAGGCCATGACCGTCACCGCGATGCTGGCCAGCGAGACCGCCAGCGCGCCGTAGGGCAACCAGGAACCGAAGACCACGGCTGCGCCGGCCTGCTCGCCCAGCAGGATCGCGGCCCCGGCCAGTCCCGCCCCCAGGACATTGACCACTCCGGCGGCACCACCGAGCACAGCGGCTGCGGGGCCCGGCGGGAGGGCCCGGGCGACGGCGATCGCGATGCCCGCGCACGCCACGCACCCCGCTGTGGCGAAGACCCAGGCCCTAGCATCCACCCGGGAACCCTGCGAGGCGCTGCGGGTCACCAGGACGAAGGCGACCACGCCGGCTCCGACGAGCGCGGACCCGAAGTAGTCGGGCCTGCTGGGTCGGACCCGTTCCAGCATCACTGCGCACGCAAGGACCCAGATGACCATGGTCGCCATCACCGTCTGGACCGTGGCCAGCGGCGCCTGTGAAAGGGCGAAGAGTTGGACTGCCACGGCCATCGCCTGCACACCGAGGCCGAGCCACCAGATCGGCCGCCGGACACCCCGGAGCATGCCCCCGGCGTCGAAGGCGTCACTGGCATGGGCGGCGACGCTTCGGTGCTGCAGGACCCCGCCGAGCGAGAAGAGGATGGCGGCGACGAGCGCGGCGGCTACCCCTGTCATGTCCACCTCCAGCCGGGCGATGCGTGTTGCGGCGCATGACGCCGGCCTCCGCCCTGCTGCCATCGAGCCTACGGTCCTTGGGCGGCCGATGGCCCGGGTCGGCCTCACCGTTTGCGGCGTGCGGGCGGCGGTACTTAGGGGCCGCATGGCGGGATGCCCGGGTCAGATAGCGGAGGCGGACCCACGGGCGCGCTGCTGGACCGCCACCACCGTTTCTGGCTCGCCACGACACACCACCCCGCTTCGGCGCGCATCAGGGGGTCCCAGCGCTGCTAGGGTCGGGCGCACGAAGTGCCGCAGCACTCGTGGCCATCAGTCACCTTGTCGGGAAGGTCAGATCCATGTCCTACAACGCGCCCCCGCCGCCTCCGCCGGGTCCCCAGGGTGGACAACCCATGGGCATGGCACCGAAGCCGAACAACAACCTGGTGTGGGCGATCCTCACCACACTGTTCTGTTGCCTTCCGTTCGGCATCGCCGCGATCGTGTACGCGAGTAAGGTCGATTCGCTGTACGCGGCGGGCCAGTACGCGCAAGCCCAGCAGGCGGCGGACAGCGCCAAGAAGTGGAGCATCTGGGCTGCAGTCGTGGGTGGCGTCCTGATCGTGGCATACCTCGTCTTCGTCGTGATCCTCGGCGTGCTGGCCGGCAGCAACGGTTACTGAGGACGTGCAGTCACCGAGCCCCCTATCCGGGGCGACCGGGGTACCGGCCGCAGATGCAGGGAAGCATCCGGCGGGCATCCTGGGCCGCGCCGGGCCGGGACTGATGCCGTTGGGCTTGGTGCTCGCCCTCGCGGTGGCCGTGTCCATCCGGGATCCGCATCGATCGGGGTCCTGGGCGGTGTGCCCGACGCAGGCACTGCTCGGCCTGGACTGCCCAGGATGTGGCTCCCTGCGTGGCCTGCACGATCTGGCTCGAGGCAACGTCACTGAGGCCGTCGGGCACAACCTGCTGCTCATCCCTGGGGTCCTGTTCCTCCTGTACGCGGTCTTCAAGCGGCCGGGGTCGCGGTGGGCCCTGATCTGGGGCGTCGCCTTCGTGGTGTTCACTGTCGCCCGCAACCTCCCGGGCAGTCCGCTGGCCGCCTGAGCGCCTACGAGCGTTAGGAAGCGCTTGTGGCCACACCTCGATGCGGGCGGGTGCGTGTTGGTGCCACGGCGTGCCCACCCATTCGTCCCTATCCTGTGTCCGGGTCAGGTCGTTGGGTGCCACGCCGCCAAGGAATCAAGAGCGGTGCAACGCCCCGAACCGCCCGCCTTGCGCCTGCGGAATGCAGCATCCCGGGGCTCAGCTTGGCGCTTCTCCCAGGTGCCGGTCCGTCTGTTGGGCAGTGCATGCCCTGGGCCGACGGGGTAGTCCCCAGCAGCACGACATGGCGGGTCTGGCACATCCCGCCCAGATCGTCGCCCTCAACCGGGCTAACTGCCGATGGCCCAAGGACTGGTAGTCCGACGGCGGCCCGTGTGCTCGGCGGTCGTGGGAGTTGGCCGCGAGGTTAGAGAATGGTCGCGAGGTTAGAGATTGTGCACGAGGTTAGTGAACGCACGTGTGGTTTCTCTAACCTCGTGCACGTTCTCTAACCCGAGCGGTTTCCGCCCGGCATTTCCCGGCCTAAAGGGCGGCCGGCCACGGCCATGGACCACCGACGCGACCGATTTCCGCCCGATGTTCTTCCCGTCAGAACGCCGCAGCCGGCCACGACCACCGACGGACCAGTCGATGGCGCTCAAGGCCCCGATCGTGGGCAGGTGGTCGTGCTCGGTCCCGATGCCGATGGGCGACTCGCTCCGGGGGTGATCAGCGACGACCCGGTGAGCCAAGTGAGCCTCTGGAGCTCGACTCCCGGCATATCCATGACCACCACCGCGTCATACACGTCCGCGACGTCGTGAACCTCCGGCAATCTCGCCGGGATGATCCGCCCGACGTCGGGGTGCTTGCGCACCCGGGGCGTTGAGCATCGCCTGGCTCGGGTCGACCCCGCTGTGGGTCGTGGGGTCCACGACGTGCAACGAGAGGGCCAGGCGCAGACAAGGATGTGCGGATCCCGCCCCCGCATCCTGGTCCCGGAATCGGCGTGCCATCACACCCCGGGGGACGGGAGTGGGCAACTGGGTCTTCACTGAGGACCCTGTGCGCGAGCCCCTGTGGAGCCTGCTCGTCCTGGTCTCCGGTGTGAGGGCGCTGTTCGGAATGGCGTTGTTCTTCACCGTCGCCGGGATGTTCACGCCGGCGTCGCGATCGCGGAAGGGGACCAAGCGGTTCCTTGTCGATCGGACGATCCGCCTGGGCGTGCCGCTGCTTGTCTACCTGGCAGTGTTCGCCCCCGTCATCGAGCACGTGGATCCCGGGAATGCCGACTGGGAGGGCAGGCTGTGGGACTTCGCCGTTGGCGAGGTGTGGTGGACGTGGCCCATGCCGCCGACGTGGGGTCCGGCCTGGTTCCTGGCCGTCCTGCTCGTGTTCTCCTACGCCTACGCGCAGTGCGCGCAATGCGCCCTGCCCGTCGCGGAAGCCCGATCCCGGCGCAGCCTGGCCGTAGCGGCGCTCGCGCTGGCCGCCACGGCCTTCGCGGTGCGCACCCAGATCCCGCTCGGCACCGAGGTGGCCCGGCTCGCCCTGGGACAGGCGCCCGCCTGGATCGCCGGGTTCGCTCTCGGCGTGGTGGGCGGCGAGCGGGGCTGGTTCGAGCCCGTATCCCGCGGTGTCGCCCGACGGGCCGGGAAGTGGGTCCTTGGTGCAGTGCTCGCTCTCGTGGTGGTGACGCAGGCGGCCGGACTCTGGGAGCAGTGCCGCAATCCGTTCCGGTCGATCCTCGTGCGGGCGGTGGCCGTCAACGAGATCGCGGGGGCGCTGACCCCGGCGCGGTTCCGGCCCGGCCAGGTGCCCTGAGCAGTCGCCGCGAATCCGCAGGGGCGGCGTTCCTCAGCCGACCGAGCCGTCGTCGTAACCGTCGTAGCCGTCGTAGGGCGTCTCACCGTTGTCCGGGTACTGCGTCGGGTAGTCGGTGGGGTAGTCCTCCGTGTACGGCTGCTCCGTGTTGGGCTCCTCGGTGTACGGCTGCTCCGTGTGGTCGTAGTAGGTGTCCGAGAAGTCGGCGTCCTCGATGAACGTGCCGCCGTTCCCGGTCGGGGTCACGTAGTAGGTGCTGCTGCGGGTGCCGCCCTCCCAGTACTCCGTCACATACACCGCGACGAAGGTGTCCCCGCTGTGCACGCCGGTGATCTCGTAGGACGTCAGCGTGCCGAGGCCGGGGGCCATGTTCGCGGCGCCACCGTACTTGCCGATGAACCCGCCAGTGCAGTACGAATCCGCGGCCCCGTAACTGCCGGCCGCGACCGCATTCAGGAATGCGGTCACCACATCGACCTGGGCACCGTTGTCGGGATACTGCGTGGGATAGTCCGTGGGTCCCGACGACGTGTTGCCGGGGCTGCCGTCCGCGTTCCCGGCAGTGCCCGCGGGCCGCGTGAACTTCTCGCCGGTGACCACGTCGATCACGATGAAAATGTCGATGAACGTGACGTTCTGCGTGATGATCGTGATCGACTGCGGGTTCCACCATGTCCATGTCGGGCCGGTGTAGGTGACGTTGGTCACCTGCGCCGGTGGCGGGGTGAGCGGGTTGCCGCAGAAGCAGCGCACGACTGGCAGCCCGCGCCGGCCGGCCAGCACAGCAGTGCCGGCCTGGAGCACGGACAGGAACGAGGTGGCCCGGCCGTCCTTGTACCCGTGGTTCGTGACCAGCGTGTCACTGCGCAGCAGCATCGGCGTCAACTTCATGACGTAGGTGGGGATCTGCTCGTACCGGATGCCCAGCACCCCTGCCCATGCCTGGCCCTTGTCGGGGTTGGCCATCAGGTAGTTGATCAGCTTCCGCCGGTTGCAGGACGATTCGTTGCGCGTGCCGCCGAACAACCCGGGCTCGCTGCCGGGAACGGTCACCGGTTGCTGGGTGTTCTTGGGGGTGATCGTCTGGCCGTTGCCCACCGAATCGGTGAAGGAGTCCTGAGTGCCGTCGATCGGCACCGTCGTGATCGACGTCCCTTCGGCGGAAGCCGGTGTGCTCCCGTCGCGCGAGCGGATCAGCCAGATACCGCCGGCGCCGAGCAGCAGCACGAACACCACCGCCACCGCGATCGTCGCGATGATGACCCCCGTGTGGCTCTTCCGAGGTGGTGCCGGAGGTGGTGCCGACGGGTCGGGGACCCATTCCTCTCCGTCCCACCGCAGCCAGCGCTGTCCATCCCAGTGCACGTTCGGATCGGACATGATCGCCCACCTTCCCCCCGAAGGCGGTGCCGCAGCGCCACACATCCTCGACGCGGCACGCGGTCAGGCGACCAACACTTTCGTACGCAGCCACTCAACCGACGCGTCTCGGGCCTCGTACCTCGCTTTCAGTGTACTCCGGGAGCCCAGCCCGACTCTCTGCCCGAACGAGTGAATGGCCCGCTGAATCGACCTCTTTCGGCGTCGCTGCCCCGAACCCGGCCGGGTTCTGCAGGGGTCGCGTCCCGGGGCAGTGCAGCGTCTGCTAGAACTGGGGTTCTACGAGGGTCGGTTGGATCGCTCCATTGTGAGACCGGCGTGGTGGCCGCTCTGGGACCTCCAACCGGCCGCGTGGACCGTATTCCTGGTCCTGTTCGCCACAAACACGGTCCTGAACCTGAGCCGACACCCGAGGCCCTGGCGTGGCGCGCAGCGATCCGCCTCGCCGCAGTGACGGCCGCCCCGGTGCCGACCAGGACTGTGCGTCGGATTGCCTTCGGTCGACGACCGGGGTGCAGACCCCGAAGATGGCCAGGGCGGCGACCGGGCCCGTCGGGTGTTTGGGGGATTGCGTGCCGCTTGGCATTGCGCGGATACTACTGGCAGCCCAGGAGGTCCCGCGGACTCCGGCGCAGGGGCCGCCATGGTGCGGACTCGGTTGCTCAAGGAGGCAGTGATGGCGAAAGCAGCAGCACGTGGGACCAAGGCCACGAGCACGGCCAAGAAGGCGCCGGCGAAGCGGTCGCGGACGAAGAAGGCCGCCGCCTACCGGGAGCGGGTCTGCAATCTGATGCCCTCGAAGGAGACCGAGGGGGACTGGGAGTTCGAGACCGCGGTGGCTTCAGGAGCGCTCGGCGCGGTGGCAGCGCTGCCGTCGAAGGTCGATCTGCGCCGGTCTTGGTGGAAGATCGGCGATCAGGAGGACACCGGATCGTGCGTCGGGTGGGCCACGGCTGAGGGCGTCCTGCGATACCACATGGTCACAGCGGGCAAACTCGCGCAGAACGAGCCGTTGTCGCCGAGGTTCGTGTGGATGGCGTCCAAGGAAACCGATCAGTCGACGGCGCTGCCGGAGACCTTCATCGAAGGGGCAGGCACGTCGTTGAAGGCGGCCATGGACATCGCCCGCAAGCGGGGCGTGGTGACCAACAAGTTGTTGCCTTTCCACGTGGCCACCAAGATGTACACCGGCGACGAGAACGCCTTCTTCGCGCAGGCGGCCCAGCGGAAGATCTCCGCGTACTTCAACCTGAAGCGAGACCTTGCCAAATGGAAGGCGTGGCTGGCGTCTGACGGACCGATCCTGGCGGGCATCTCGGTGGACGCTACGTGGGACAACGCGGCTGCCACCAAGGGCGAGCTCGACGAGTTCCAGCCGGACACGGCCCGCGGCGGCCACGCCATTGCGGTGGTGGGCTATCTGCCCAACGGCCGCTTCATCATCCGCAACAGTTGGGGCACCACGTGGGGCGACAAGGGCTTTGCCTACGCCTCTCCCGATTACATCGCGGGGGCGTTCTTCAAAGAGTCGTACGGCGTGACAGTGTGATCCCCGGCCAGCCGGCAGGGAGAGGGGCATGGCCACGATCGAGGTGACCGCAGCGGACGACGACACGGTGATCGCGGCGGAGGCCGGCGACACGATCGCGGTGCGCCTGCCGGACAACCCCGCGACCGGCTACCGATGGGAACTCGAACCCGTGACCGGTGGGGCGGTGGTGCTGGACGACGTCGGCTACGAGCCGTCCAGCGACGCGGTCGGAGGCGGTGGTGTGGCCACCTTGACCCTGCACGCCGCCGCGTCGGGAACCGCCTCGATCCGTCTGAAGCGATGGCGGCCCTGGGAGGGGGACGGGTCTGTTCGCGCCCGTTTCAGGGTGACTGTCAACGTCCGCGGTTGATGCGGATCTGCGAATACGAGCATGGGCCGTTTGGCACGTTGTGGCAGTCCATCCATCAGGACGAGTCTGCTCAGCCGTGCCGGCCATACCGTGGATTTTCAGCCTCTCAGCGTCCAGAAGGGCCACCGCTCGACCCTTGTCCACCTTCCCCTCAGGAACGGAGGGTGCAGACCGCCACAAGAAGGCCACTGGGAACCGTCGTAACGCGTGGGTCCGCGTTCCATCCTGGAGGTGGGTCTATCCCAAAGTCGTTACATGGGGCATTTTCGCACTATCCTCCGACCACACAGACACCGGATTTCACAGGAAGCCGTACAGTCTGGCGGCATCCCACGTTCACCCGAGCAGGCATGGCTGCGAATAGTCCAGCCTCGACGTGACTTCCTCACACCCGCCGATCGGGGTTAAGTTCGCGCATTCGCCGTGCCGATGACGCAGTTAGGACACGAGGACCGACGTGCCGCTGCGGGTGAACCGCAAGACACGGCGTGAGGAGGCTACGGATGGCCCTGAGTGCTTGGACCGCATGCGCAGCCACGTTGATGGCCGGCCTGGCGATCGCGGGAGTACCTCCCGTCAGTGCGGACGACACCGGCCAGACCACAGGCGACGCCAAGACCAAGCCGACCGACTACAGCTACCGGGGCGGGCCGGTCCCGCAGTTCTCACCGCCACTGGCCAAGGGTGAGAAGGTTCGCGAACGCGGCTACGTCTCCATGGTCACCGACGGGGACACGTTCCGTCTCGGTGCGGCCCCGAGTCGCAGGGTGCGCAACTACAAAGTTGTCCGGCTCGTGGGCGTCCAAGCCCCGGAGCGGGTTGCCCGGCACGCTCCGGGGGCCCAGTGTGGAGGTGCGGACGCCTACCAGGAACTGACCGTCGTCGCGGAGGGCTACCCCGTCGTGCTGGCCAGCATGCGCAAGTCCACGAACACCATCCGTGGGAGGTTGCTGCGGACCGCCTACATCTACGCGCAGGGCCGCTGGGTCGATCTGGCCGCGCATCAACTCTCGCACGGCTGGGGCCAGTGGATGCCGCGTAAGGAGGAGCCGGCGCACAACCGGGCATATCGCAATCTGTATGCCGCAGCCGTGAACAGCCGGGTGAACATGTGGAACCCCACGTTCTGCGGCGACGAATTGAGCCCCGGCGCGGTGCTGCGGGTGTTGATCCAGCCGGACCCGGTCGGCAACGACCAGCAGAACCTCAACGGCGAGTACGTCCAGTTGTTCAACGACGGCGTCGCCACCGTGGACGTCAGTGGCTGGGCGATCCGGGACTCCAGCCTCGAGACGTTCCAGTTCCCCTCCGGCACGGCGATCGCCCCGGGCGGCTCCGTCAAGTTGCACGTCGGCTCGGGGACCGCCACATCGTCCACTTTCTACTGGGGCCGCAAGCGCGCCGCCTTCGCCAACCCGGACAGCATCAAGCGCTACGTCGGTGACGGGGTCTGGGTGGTGGATCCGCAGGGGAACACCCGCGCGCAGTCGCTGTACCCGTGCGAGACCGGATGTTACGACATGCGACAGGATGCGATCACGATCGCGAAGGTGCGCTACGACCCGCCCGGCAACGAATTGCGCTCCCCCAACCGGGAGTGGGTCAAGGTCCGCAACCGCTCGGCCGAAACCCTGTCGATGGTCGGCTACAAGCTCACCATCGGCGGCCTGGCCTACGAGTTCCGGGCAACTGACACCATGACGCCTGGCCAGACCCTGAAGATCCGGATGGGCAAGGGGAAACCGAAGGGCAACACCCGGTTCTTCAAAGCCCGCCACGCCATCCTGGACAACGGCGGCGATTCGGTGGCGATCCGGCGCTTCGACGGTCACCGGATCACGAGTTACTCGTGGCGCAAGGGCAAGATCACCCGCAGCTAGGACCAACCGCCTCCATCCTCTGGCCGCGTCCCCCACGAAGTGCCAGAGGATGGAGGTCGGAAAGGGACAAACAGCGCATTCCGGCTCCGAAAACCACCATCTGCTGGCCGTCGCAGGAAGTTCACTTCAGGTATCGGCCAGAGGATGGAGGCGACCGGGCTCAGAGCCGGGTGCGGTGGAGTACGCGAACCGGTTCGGGTTGGTGGCCCTCACGATTTGATGTCGCACGTTGACCGCTCGTGTGGGCACTTCCTGGGTCTGAGTGTTGGTGGGGTCAGTGCAAAGGGGCAGCCTTTGAGAAGACCCGGCCGATCTGGCGGCGCATATCGGTCCCTTCAACGTGCTGTTTGGACAACGCCGCGCCGACGCCTGACTCGTCCACCGCCAGTCGCTGCCGAAGCGTGTGCGGTTGCTACCTGTCTAGGACTAGCTCGGAGTATCGTTCGCGTGCTCGGTGAGCGCTGAGTCCAGAGCGGTCAAGAAATGACAGTCTGTCGGGAGGATGAAGGCTGACACATACCGCCGCATCTTTGGGCGGTGCCGCCCCTGCCGGTAGTGCTTCTTCCGGATGGAGAGGTTCTGGACGTCACTCGTTGTGCATGTAGCGCAGACCCCTGGGCGCCCTATGCCCTTCTTGGTGCTTCTGGTCCCAGTCCTGCTGTGATTGACTGATCCGGACCAGACCTTCAGAGAAAGCGGACGCATGAGTTTCGGACACATCGCGTATCGGGCGGCGGTGGGCGCGGCCCTGGCAGCGGGCTTGACGATGTCGGCTCTGCCGGCGCACGCGGATCAGTCCAAGGAGTCGCAAATCGCGAAGATCGTGCGCGAGGCGAAAAAGGACGGGCATCTCAAGGCGGTGATCGTACGGGTCACCAAGGGGAACAAGGTCATCACCACGAAGGCCTTCGGTGACTCCATGAACGGGGTCCCCGCCACGAAGGACATGCGTTTCCGCAACGGGGCCGTCGCGTTCGCCTATGTCAGCACGCTTCTTCTGGAGTTCGTCGACCAGGGAAAGGTGGAACTGAACGACACCATCGACCAGTGGTTGCCGGACGTTCCGGAGGCGGACAAGGTCACGCTGAAGATGTTGGCCAACCAGACGTCCGGGTATCCGGACTATGAGCAGGACGCCGACTTCGCCCGGGCGTTCTACGAGAATCCGTTCCGCAAATGGACGTACAAGCAACGGGCCAAGGTCGCGTTCTCCAAGCCGATGCTCTTCGAGCCGGGGACGAACTGGAGTTACGCCCACACGAATTTCATGCTGCTGGGAAAGATCCTCTCCGACGTCGGCGGCAAGCCGCTGGCCAAGCTGCTGCGGCAGCAGGTGCTCAAGCCCATGGGGTTGAAGGCGACCGTCGCCAACCAGACCGCCGAAATCCCGGACCCCGTGCTGCACTCCTTCTCCGGGGAGCGGCGGGGCTCGCTGGGCGTGTCCGCCGGGGTGCCGTTCCTGGAGGAGTCCACATTCTGGAACGTGGCGTGGGGGACGCCCGTGGGCGCGACCCAGACCACGAACATCTATGACATGGCGCGATCGGCCCGCTCGGTGGGGACAGGACAGTTGCTGTCGACGAAGAGCTACCGGGCCATGACGCAGCCTCGGTTGCTGGGCTTCGGGCACAAGCAGGACAACTGCCCGACCTGTTTCCAGCAGAGCATCGGCTACAACTACGGCCTGGGCATCGTGCGCACGGGGGATTGGCTGATCCAGAACCCGCTGCTCAGCGGATACGGCTCAACGATGGCGTTCCTGCCCGGCAAGGACGTCGCGATCGCCGTGGCCACGACCTACAAGAGGGGTGCCTTCGACGCCGACGGCAACTACTCGAACGCCAGCGACAGCATCTTCCGCGAGATCGGTGCGCTCATGGCACCGAAGGATGCACCGCCGACGAAGAAGTGAGCGCGGCGACGTTGCGCTGGCCGACCCGGACGGGGGAACTCAACAGCGACGCAGTGCGCAGGGTCTGATCTGACGAGCCCTCTGGCCGACGTGTCGGGGCATCGGGGCGAACGCCAGACCGCGGCAGTCCTCGGTCTGACCCTGGGAGCATCCAGACCGGCTCTCCCGCCAGGCACGCGAGTCGGCGGGTCCGCACGCCGCCCTGGTCGAGTGGCGATCGCCGATCAGGTGGGGCATCTTGTCGCGATGTACTTCTGGGACCAGATGTTCTGGTGAGTGGCCGCTCTGGGCCACCAGCGACCCGAGTTCTCCTGTCTGGTCCGGAAACGGCTCATTCACTAGCCCCAGGGTCGTCTAGTCCGAGAATGGCTCGTGTACTCGGTCGCCGCAGAAGTGGGCCGTGAGGTTAGAGAATGGTCGCGAGGTTAGAGATCGTGCACGAGGTTAGTGAACGCACGTGTGGCTTCTCTAACCTCGTGCACGTTCTCTAACGCGAGCGGTTTCCGCCCGGCATTTCCCCGCCTGAACGCCGCGGCCGGCCACGAACCCTCAACGCGCATGTCCGTAGGAGCGTTGGTCGGCGTCGGATGCTGATCGGTCGTGTGGTGGGTCAAAGCGCGGGTGAGATCTCCGGCTTCCAGGCAGGCACGTGCGTCCCTTAGCCTCAGGGAGTGCCTTCGGATGTGCGTGACGCGATAGGTGCGGACGTCCGGGCGGTCCAACGGCGCACCGTGGCCACGTTGTCGTTCGCGCAGGTGATGAGTGGTGTGGCGGTCGCGGGGTCGCTGCCGGCGGGTGCGTTGATCGCGGCCTCGCTCGCAGGGGAGGGCGCGGCGGGACTGGCACAGACCGCGGGAGTTTTGGGCGCGGCTCTGTTCGCCCTCCCGTTGGCCCGGATGGCGCTGTCACGTGGGCGGCGGGTGGCCTTGTCGGCGGGTTACACGGTGGGTGCTCTCGGCGCTGCCATTGTCGTGATCGGCGGAGCCAGCCGCATCCTGGGCGTCGTACTGATCGGGTGCCTACTGCTGGGCGTCTCAACGGCTGCGGGGTATCAGGGCCGCTACGCCGCGACCGACCTCGCCGACCCCCCGCATCGCGGGCGTGCGTTGTCGATCGTCGTGTGGGCGGGCACGATCGGGGCGGTCGTAGGACCCAACCTGCTGCAATACTCCGGCGCGATGGCCATGCGCCTGGGTCTGCCGCAACTCACCGGACCGTTCATGCTCGCAGCCCTGGCGCTTGCTGGTGCCTCGATCGTCCTGGTACTGCGGCTACGGCCGGACCCCTACCTGTTGGCGCGATCCATCGCCCATGAGGAATCGGGGAGCCTGGAGCACCCGCGCCTGCGTGACGCCCTCGGTCACGTGCGCCGGCACCGTCCGGCGATACTCGGAATCACCGCTGTATCCGTGGGTCACGTCGCGATGGTCATGGTCATGGTGATGACCCCCGTGCACATGTCCCACGTGGATGTCTCCCTGCAACTCATCGGGGTGGTCATCAGTGTGCATGTGCTCGGGATGTTCGCGTTGTCACCGGTCGTGGGCTGGGCGGTCGATCGCTTCGGCCGTACACAGATCATCGTGCTTGGAGCGGCGATCCTGTTGGTGTCCGCCCTGGTCAGTGGGCTCGCGCCAGCCGACGACGTGCTGATTCTGGGCATTGGACTGTTCCTGTTGGGGCTGGGCTGGTCATGCACCCTGATCGCCGGATCGACACTGCTCACCGATGCGGCGGAACCGGTCGATCGGCCCGCGGTCCAAGGCCTGTCCGACCTCACCATGAACGTGGCCGGTGCGGTGGGTGGCGCTGTGGCCGGTGTGATCGTCCTGGGAGCCTCCTACGCGGCGCTGTGCGCGGCGGCCGCCATCCCGGTCATGGCCCTTCTGGTGTCGGTGGCGGTCCCGTCGATGCGCCATCCACTGGACGGCTGAGGCAATAGGCGGTTCCCGGGTGCGGAGTCAGGCACTCCAGCGGACGCGGATCTCGTGATCCAGTCCGGCAGAGGCAGGCCCGTCGCTTCCGCCTCGATCGCAGTGCGCTCCCCTGCCGAAAGGTCCCGCCACCGTGTGTCGGGTCAGGTCGCCTTTGGCCCGTCGCCAGGTCCCGACGATCTCGCCGTTCACCAGAACAGCACGGCCAGACCCGCGGCACCACAGTTGCGACCGCTGGTGGCGATTCTTGTCGCAGCATGGGCCCTCCTGTCCGGCGCTCTCGCGCGCCGGAACCTCACCGGTCCCATGCTCTTTGTGCTTGCGGGCTTCCTGGTCGGCAACCACGGAGGTTGACGATCGTCCGAGGGGCCGCGCGAGGTCTGGTTGGATGAACGGGTGGCGGAGTACATCACTTGGGCGCAGTACCGGGAATCCATCGGGGACCGCTCGGCGATGTTCGCCGAACTGGTCGAGGAGTGGCCCATCGAGGAGGCGCTCTACGCGGGCAGCTACGTCGACCTCGCCCCGTCGACTGCCATCACCTCGGTCACCTACGTGGACACCGACACCCGCGCCGCGCGGTACTTCGCCGACCCGAAGCGGCTGCCAGCTGACCTGGGGGGGCGCACCCGCCCGGGCGCGGGGGAGCGGGTCCGGTTCCTCGCCGCGGACTACACCGAGCCGCTGGACGTGCCCGATGGCAGTGTGGACCTGCTCATCTCCCTGTTCGCGGGGCCGGTGTGGGAGCACTGCCGGCGCTATCTGCGCCCGGGCGGTTGGCTCCTGGCCAACACCAGCCATGGCGATGCGAGTCTGGCAGCACTTGACCCGGCACTGCATCTGATCGGGGTTGTGCGGCACCGGGACGGCAGGGACCGCCTCATCACCGATCGGCTCGACGGCTATCTGATCCCCAAGCGCCCGGCGAGCGCTGACCCGGAACTGATCCGGCGCGCCGGCCGAGGCATCGCCTACACCCGGTCGGCCTTCGCCTACGTCTTCCAGAACGCCTGACGTGCCGTCGGGAGAGCGGCGACTCCGCCAGACTCGCGTCATGGGTCACGAATCCACGGTTGGGGGAGGCCGTGCGCTGGCGGCACTGCGCGGCAACCACCGGATGGGACGGCCCTTCGCGGGCATGCGAAGGCTCGCCGACCTCCCTGAGCCCCGGGCGGCAACCGCGCGGTTCGAGTAGGCGCGCCAGTCCCGGCGCTGACACAATCCCGGGGTGGGCCAGACACCGCCGACCGGCACGTCGGGGCAGTTCTCCGTCGCGAAGGTGATCGCCGTCGGGATCCTCGGCGGCGTGCTCGCGGGCCTGTTCGGGGTGGGTGGCGGCATCGTGATGGTGCCGCTGTTCGTGTTCCTGTTGGGCCTGGATCAGCGCACTGCGGTCACGACGTCGCTGCTGGCGATCATCCCGATCAGTGCGCTGGGGACGATCGGCTACGCCACCGGTGGTGCGGTCGCCTGGACCGACGCGGTCGTGATCGGGCTCGGGAGCATCGTGGGGGGCCAGATCGGGGTCCGCCTCCTGCATCGCATCCCGATCCCGGCACTGCAGGCGGGGTTCGCGGCATTGTTGTTCTTCTCCGCCTATCGACTGGTGCTGCCATCGGCGACCGCCTCGACACCCGGCGATGGACAGTGGTGGTTGCTGGTCCTGCTGGGAGTGGCCGCCGGCATGCTGGCGGGGCTGCTCGGTGTCGGCGGCGGGATCGTGATCGTGCCAGGCTTGGTGCTGCTCGCCAGTACGAGTCTTGACGTGGCCCGGGGCACCAGCCTGCTCGTGGTGCTCCTCACCGCGGTGACCGCCTCGTTCACGACCGTGCGGGGAGGTCAGACGGCGACCAAGGTCGGGGTCTGGGCCGGTCTGGCAGGTGCCCCTGCCTCCCTCGCAGCGGCCAGATTCGCCCAGTGGATCCCGGAACGCCAGGCCGCCGTTCTCTTCGCGGGTCTCATGGTCCTGGCCGGAGTGCAACTGGTCAGGCGTGCGATGGTCGGGAGTTCGCGGCGCGCCAACACCGAAGGAGGCTGAGCCGCGGCGCCTCGCCTCGGCTTGGCCGACGACACCGCCCTAGGATCGAAGCGTGGGACTGCGTGAAGCGAACATCGACCAACTCGACGGCGGCACATTCGACGCGTTGATCATCGGCGGTGGGATCAACGGTGCGGTCTCGGCAGCCGCGCTCGCCTCACGCGGTGCTCGGGTCGCGGTCATCGACCGCGGCGATTTCGCCGACTTCACCTCCATGCAGTCGAGCAACCTCGTGTGGGGTGGGTTCAAGTACATGGAGAACTACGAGCTCAAGCTCGTGCGGGATCTGTGCAAGTCCCGCAACCACCTGATCAGGGCGTACCCGGCGAACCTCAAAGAGATCCGGTTCATGGCCGCGCTCGACGAGAACTCCCCGTACAAGCCGTGGTTCTCGGGCATGGGTGCGACCGCCTACTGGGTGATCGGCGACTTCTTCACGAAGGCACCGCGTGTGCTCAGTCCGGAGAAGATCGCCGAGAACGAGCCGATCGTTCGCACGGAGAACCTGCTCGGAGGTATCGAGTACTCCGACGCCTACATCGTGGACAACGATTCACGTTTCGTCTTCGGGTTCATCCGGTCCGCGTTGAACTCCGGAGCGACCTGCGCCAACTACGTTTCGTTCGAGTCGGCCACGCGCGAGGGCGGACGCTGGCGGGTGCAGATGCGAGACACCGACACCGGGGCTGAGTTCTCGGCGATGACCAAGGTGGTCATCAACGCCACCGGCCCGTTCGTGGATCCTATCAACGACGCGCACGGCATCAGGACCAAGCACAAGATCGTCTTCTCGAAGGGGATCCACCTGATCGTGCCGCGGCTGTCCAAGCACGAGCGCGTGCTGGCGTTCTTCGACGACACCCAACGGTTGTTCTACGTCATCCCGATGGGCCCCCGTTCGATGATCGGGACAACTGACGACCGGGTCACCGGACCGATCACGGATGTGACTGTCAAGGACCGGGACTTCTTGCTGGACCAGATCAACGAGCGCCTCGATCTGGAGACGCCGCTTTCTCCGCGCGACATCATCTCCACCCGGTCCGGCGTACGACCGTTGGTCGTCGACGCGGGCAACACCACCTCGGACGAGACGGACTGGACTTCGCTGTCGCGCAAGCATGCGATCGAGGTCGACGCAGCACGTTCGTGGGTGACGGTCTTCGGCGGCAAACTCACTGACTGCGTCAACATCGGCAACGAGGTCAGCACGATCGTGAAGAAACTCGGCGTGCCGCTGACCAGGGACAAGAAGTCCTGGTACGGCGAACCTCCCAAGGCCACCCGGGAGGAGTACTTCCGGCAAGCCCGGCTGATGGGCCTGGACCGCCTGACCACTCGCGCCAGTTTCGAGACGCTGTCCACGCGGCTGTGGCGCCGCTATGGTCTGCGGGCGTTCGCCATGCTGGAGGCGCTGCGCGACGACCCGAGCATGGCCGACGACATCATCGAGGATGCTGACTACGTGCGGGTGGAGTTGTTCTACGCCGCGAAGACGGAGATGATCACCAAGCTCGACGACTTCTTGCGCCGCCGCAGCAAGATCGCGCTGGTGCTCGACTACGACGCCATCCGCAACGCCGACGGTATCCACGAAGCGTGCGAACTGCTCTTCGGCGACGACGCACAACGTCGCTACGACGAGTACTTCACCGAGGAGCGCAGGGCCCAACTCGACGGGTACCGGAAGGCCAGCGACGCGTATCGCTGACCGGGGAGACTCCTTTTCAAGCGCACGGTGAGCCCCGCTGGACGCTGTTGATATCCGGTCGGACGGCCACTGTGTTTGTCGTACCCCCGGACGAGAATGCCTTCATGGACAACGGGGTTCGGGACGCCTTCGCACTTCTGCAGGCAGGGTGCGCGGATGCCCTCGATCGGGCGGCAGCCGCGGACGCCGTCAAGGCGTGGGCTGATGCTCAGCAGTTGCACGCTTTGCAGACCCTTGCGCAGGAGCAACCGGCGTTCCTGGATGACACCGGTCGGCTGATCGACCCGGCGACTGCTGAGGCGGCGGTGGCGCTGACTTGGTCCACCGGATCCGCCCGCGAGCGGATGGATCTGGCTTCGACCCTGGCCGAGGGACTTCCCGAAGTCCTCGCCGCGCTGGAGTCCGGCCACATCGATCTGGGCAAGGCCCGGGAGATCAGCCTCGGCACGTGCGAACTGGAGCCGCCTGTGCGGACGCTGCTCGCACCGCAGGCGATCGGCTACGCCCGCGGTCACACCCGTGGACAGCTGCGGGCGTGGCTGGCGCGCCGGGTTGCCCGGATCGATCCGGAGGCGGCCAACCGCAGACACCGCAGACAGGCCAAGAAGCGCTGTGTGCGCCTGCTGCCAGAGTCCGACGGCATGGCCACGATCAGTGCCTACCTGACCGCCGAAGAGGCGCAGGCAGTGTGGGCCAGTCTGCGCGCTGCCGCAGCGACCACCGAAGGCAGCCTCAACGCGGTCAACGCGGATACGTTCGTGGGACTGCTCACCGGCACCCGGGTCGGAACACCCGTGTCAGTCACCGTTCTGCTCACGGGCACAGGTGACGAGATCGCCGGGTACGGACCGATCAGCTCCGGGCACGCCGCGAAGCTGTGCGCCGGGCAGCCGGTCGTCCGACTGACAGCCCCGAAGCCGTCCGTCGGCTACCGCCCCGCTCCCGCACTGGCCCGATGGGTGCGCAGCCAGCACCGGCGCTGCCGCTTCCCCGGCTGCCGACGGCCCGCCACGCAGTGCGACCTCGACCACGTCATTCCCTGGCCCACCGGCGCCACCCACGCGGGCAACCTGGCCCCGTTGTGCAGATACCACCACCGGCTCAAGACCCACGGGGATTGGAGAGTCCTGCCACTGCCCGACGGACACTTGCAGTGGACCAGTCCGCGTGGCCGCAGGTACACCACCCATCTTGACGACCCATGACGATGGACCAGCCCGCAGGCCGAGTTGGTCAACTTGGAACGCTTGGCCAGTGTTGCAGGCTGCTCCGTTCATTTCAGTTGCGTGAAGGCTCCCGGAACTCACGCGGCACTGTGAACCGGGCCCACGAGAGGCGAATGTGCTGCTGGTCGCCCGTGTTCCAGGCAGGGGTCCGATGACCTCGAATGCCGTGTTTGCGATGATTCAGTCGTCGCCGACAAGGTGGACCGGGTCGCCAAGGACTGCGAGCAGGTGCGCCGCAAGTAGGCGCGACCCACCCCCATCCTTGATGGGGCAGTCCTCAGTCCGGCGCCACGGCCTCCAACGCCGTCACCAGGGTCTCGCGGACCACCGATCGGGCATCGGTCTCGTCCGTGGGGGCGGTCTTGAGCGCCAGTCGGAGGTCGTGCGGGGAGTCCCCGGGAGCAAAGGTGGAACGGGTCAGCCCGACCAGACCCTGCAGTGCTTCGGCAAGCGTCCCGGTTGGTGGCGCCAACAGTGTCCCGCTGCGCCAATCCGCGTCGGGCAACGCCGCCCGCAGAACTGCTTCGACCGTTTCCGCACCCCCCGGCACAGCGTGTGCCACGGCTTGCGCCCACGCTGACAGAACTGTGAGGTCTCCGGGCTCCAGCGGGGCCTCACGGTGTGACGGGGTCGCCGTACTTGGCGTCACCGCGAGCGTGCCGGCGTCCTTGCTCCGTAGTTGATACACGCCTGCGACGTAGAAGTCGGTGACGTCGTCGACAGGTTTGCGCCCATCGGCTGAATACCTGGCAGACCGGTCCAGCACGCCCTTGAGCAGCACCCCCTGAGCGCCGTCCTCCAGTGGGATCTCGCGCAGGCCGCGCACCGGGTCCTTCCATAGGGCGATGACACGGCTCGGCGGCATCCCACGTGGCTGCGAACGGGCCACCATGCCGTAGGCGGTCAGCGTGAGAACCACGGATCCGGGGTCGTCAGCCAGGACGGAGGCGTAGCGGGCGGTCCAGCGTGACCCAAGTTGCGGGCCGTCCAGCAGCAATGTGAGCACCAGTGTGGGACCCGCGCTGCGCAGCAATTGGGCCACGCCGTCGAGGCGCGCCAGGTCTTCGCACACGACCGCGGCCACGGTGAAGCCACCACCGAGTTCCAGGAAGTGAACTGATCGCTCGGGGATCTCCATGGCCTCCCACCAGCGCACACTCGGATGCAGGGATCCCGCGATGTTGTACGCCTCGATCTGACTGCCCTCGAGGAACCACCGGTGGTGCTTGTTCTGCCGGTAGTGCCACCAGTGGCCGCCAAGCAGTAGGCCGGTGTGGACCAGGTTCTTGGCGAAGCCACCCGGTGTGGCGGGCTCCGGCCGAAGCCCGGAGACCAGCATGGACACCCCGCGGCGGGCCAGCAGCGACTCCAAGGGGTCGATGTCGGCCTCGGCCAGGAACCCCTCCGGAAGGACGACCACGTCCACGCCGTCCACCTCATCGACGGCGGCGTCGAGCAACTGGTCCACAAGTTCGAGATCGAGCGGCTCGGAGGGTTCGTAGGTGAAGAAGCCGAAGGGTTCCCGCTCGGCCCGGCGGACCGAGCCGGGGACCGGCACGAAGTCGCTTTCGCGCAGTCGCAGGGGCCAGGGCAGCAACATGATGTTGGCGTGCCTGGCGACCGGCGCGTCGTCGCGGCGCCGCAGTGGTACCCGGTCCCAGACGACGCCTATGCCTTCCGTGGTCGTGCACGTGTAACGAGACAGTGATCGATGGGTGATGCCGACCGATGTGGTGCGGGATTTCGGCAGTTGCCTCACGCGGTCGACGGGCAGCCGTGCCATGGAACCGGTCCGGGCCAGCAGTTCGCGGGCGCGTGCCCGGAAGATCAGCCCGGGCCCCGGGATGTCGACGCCCCCTCCACAGCCAGCTGACGCCTCGTCGGCGATCGCATGCAACTCCAAGGCCGCCTCGCAGGCCGGCCAGGCGGTGCCCTGCGCGATGGTAGCGATCGAAGTGTCCAGGTGATCCATCAGAGTCGACCAGCACCGGCGTACATCATCGGGTGGCTCGCCGCCGCCGTCCATGGCGGCGCGCCACTGGGAGACGGTTGCTCCCACACGTACGGGGAAGGGTTGATCGGCTGGTGGCGGCCACGCCGCACCCTCCGGCGGGGAGACGACGAATCGGAAGGCGTGCGACCTCTCCAGCAAGACGCTCGTGAGCGCTGCCACGTCGGGCGCCCATTCGAGTACTGCGTCCGAGACCTGACCGGCGGCCAGCCATTCCCACAGTTGCCGGACAGTCATGCCCTCAGACATGTTCGCCCCTCCGTTCGTCGTCGAGGTCGTCCTGGGCGGAATCCGTCCTCGGCGGGGGGACCGCCAGTTGCTCGGACGTGGGAGAACTGCCCTCTGCCACGGCCTCCTGGATGCTCAACGATGCCCCCTGCTCCCAGGCCTGGTGCCACACCAGATCGGGCACCGATCGGCGGGCGGGTTCGATGAAGCGGTCGAGGTGTGTCTGGTCGGGTGCGGCCCGCGGGATGCCGGCGAGTTCGCGCTGCCGGTCCGCTGCTCCCAGCAGGGTCGCCGCCCGTTCGGCATTGCCGAGTCCGGCCCAGATGGCCGCGCAGGTCTCGATCAGGTCGATCGTCAGGTCGATGTCGTCGAGCGCCACCGCGTCAGCGGCCACCTCGCACAACTGAACATGTGCCGGCCCGGGTCCCTGGGAGTTCAGCAGCGCCACGACGAGGTTGCATTGGTTGATCGCCACGCCCCACGGGTCGTGCAGCTCCTGGTCGACGGCGATCGCCCTGCGTGCCGCGTCGACCGCTGCGGAGTAGTCGCCGCCGTCCATGTGCAGATGTACGACATTCGACAGGGCGGTCGCTTCGCGGTGCCGGTCCCCGATCCTGCGCGCGATGGCAAGGCTGCGCTCGATCAGGTCACGGGCGCCGGGGATGTCACCGGCCTCCCGCCGCGCGATCCCGAGACTGTTGGACTCCCGGGCCTCCCGCTGGGCATCGTCGAGCCGGTTCGCCATCGCGAGCGCCCGCTCAAGGGCGTGTGTGCCGGTGGTCAGATCCATCGCCTGCAGCGCCAGGACTCCCTCGCCGTGCAGTGCGTCGACGACCTGCACGCTGTCCGGGACGTCGTCGCCGGCCAGCAGGCGCAGCGCTCGCTCATGCCATCCCCGGCCTTCGGCGATGTAGCCGAACCGGTACCAGTAGTCGTCCATCGGCTCCAACAAGGCGAAGCCGCACTGCGCGCGCTCACTGGTGGGCGCGGTGTTCGGGGCCAAGCACCAGTCGAGCGCCGAGCGGATATCCTCCTCGACGGCCTTCATCCGGTCCAGTGCGCTCATCTGCCGAGGACCGTGCAGCAGACTGCTGATCTGCGCGGCGACCTCCCTGCCCCATCGGGCGTGGGCCAGGTGGACTGCGTCATGCTCGTCCGACTCCTGCAACCGGTGACGGGCGAAGCCCCGGATCGTCTCCAGTAGGAACAGCCTGGGTTCACCATCGCTGCCTTCCACGATCTCCAGCAGATTCACATCCACCAGGTGCGCCACGACGTCCAGCGGGTCGCGGTCGCGGGCGGCGACGACCTCCGACACGGCCTCGAGGTCGAAGTGGCTCGAGAACACCCCGAGGTGCCGGAACACCCGCTGGTCGCTCTCGTTGAGCAGGTCGTAGCTCCACCGGATGGTCGCCGGCAGAGTGCGTTGTCGTTCCACCCGGTGCTGGGAAGTGACGTCCGGCGCTGCGTCGTCGAGGCGCTGCAGGAGGGCTTTCGGGCCCAGCAGTCTCGAGCGGGCGGCAGCCAACTCGATGGCGAGCGGGAGCCCGTCGAGCCGGCGGCAGATGGCCACCACGTCGTCGACGTTGTCCGGGGTCAGCGTGAAGGCGGGCCGGACCATGCGGGCGCGGCGCACGAAGAGGTCCACCGCGGCTGTCCGCGCCTGTTCCACGCCCTCGTCGGCCGCAGCGTCGGGAACCGGCAGCGGGCTCACCGGGTACTGGTACTCGTCGACCAGGTGCAGGGGCCGCCGGGACGTGGCCAGTATCCGCAGGCCGGGCGCCTCGTCCAGCAGCCGGCTGACCACCACGTCGGCGTCGGGTATCTGCTCGAGGTTGTCCAGCACCAGGAATCCCGGCCGCTGGTCGAAGAACCGCAGTACGCGTTCGTCGGGCAACTGGTCGGCGTCTCCTGGAGCACTCACCGCTTCGGCGATCGCGGACCACATCAGGGCAGAACGATCAGCGGTGTGCAGCGCCACGAAGTAGATGTCGCACTGCAGTTGCGGCTCGAGTTCCTTGGCAACTGCGACCGCCAGCCGCGTCTTGCCCGTGCCGCCCGCCCCGGTGAGTGTCATGAGCACATTCCCATCGCGGCCGATCGCTTCGCAGATCTCCGCGACCTCCCGTGAGCGACCGATGATTTCCGTGGCGTAAGACGGCAGGTTGGCGGTGGTTCCGAGGCTGCGCAGGGCTGCGTGGTCCTGCTGCATACCCGGGGCGACGACGTCGAAGAGGTGCTCCGGCTCCGACAGGTCCTTGAGCCGGTGCCAGCCGAGATCCCTGGTCTCGAATCCGGGTCCGGAGCCTGTCAGCACCTGCGTGGACGCGGACAGCACGATCTGGCCGCCGTGAGCAGTGGCGCTGATGCGTGCCGCTCGGTGCACGTCCAGGCCGATGTAACTGTCCTCGTACAGTTCCGGTTCACCAGTGTGCAGACCGATCCTCACCTTCACCGGGACCTGGTCCGGCCACTCCTGTCGTTGCAATCCCTGCTGCGCCTCGATCGCGGCCGAGAGCGCCTCCTGGGCCGATCTGAACACGATGAAGAAACTGTCACCCTCAGTGCCCATCTCGTGACCACCGTGGGCGGCGAAACACGCGCGCAGGATCCGGCGATGGGTCGACAAGGCCTCCCCCCAGCGCGAGCCCAGCCCTTGGAGCAGCGACGTCGAACCCTCGATGTCGCTGAACAGCATCGTCAACGTTCCCGTCGGCAACGGGTTCATGCAGACAGTATTCCCCGACCGGGCCCTCGAAGCCTCTCAGTATCGTCCGTCTGAGGCACGACTCTCGTACTTTCGGACCCTGTCGGTGCCCCAGTTGGCGGATTTAGGCTTTGCCAGCAGAAGTCCCGTGAATGGAGAGGGCACAATGACCCGTCCCCGTCGTTTGACCCGGGTGGCAGCGGCCGCCGCAGTCGTGTCCTCTATGGCGCTGGTACCGTCCGCGGCGGTCTCTCCGGCGGGCGCGATTGGGCGTGACAGTCCGTCCCTGAAAGGTCTGGAGCTCAAGGGGGGCTGTGAGGATGAGACGGGCCAGGGGCTGCCCGACTTGAAGGTCATTCACGTCACCCCCCAGACCAGGTTCTGGTTCGCACCCATGCGGATCCTGGGCCGGGATTTCGAGAAGACCCACAAGTGGTTGTTCCCGTACACGCTCACGGTGGTCGACGGCCCGAGCGAAGGGTTGAAGACCCGGCACATGACTCCGGGAATGCCGTACTTCAGGCCTGGTAAGGCCCCCAGTCACCCGATCATGTGTTCCTTCACAGGCACCTCTGTCTTGGCAGGCAACCAGAAGTCCGATTTCGAATTGCTGATCACCGGCTCCGTTCTCGGCCGGTGACCCGGACCGCCAGCGACTGCACTCGAGGGTGAACACGATGCCTGCACCGATCAGGGTCGAGCACCGCAAGGAGTTGTCCTATCTGCTGTGCCAGGCCGCGGAGATCGAGCACCTGGCGATGGGGCAGTACCTGTACACGGCGTTCAGCCTGCGTTCGCAAACCGGTCCGGGGCTGAGCCGTGAACAACTGGAGGTCGTGGAACGCTGGCGCCGGGAACTCCTGGCGATCGGCGCCGAGGAGATGCTGCACTGGGCGATGGTCAACAACCTGCTCACGGCGATCGGGTCGGCGCCCTTCGTGACCCGGCCCAACTACCCGCACCGGGCAAAGGGCTATCCGCCGTCGGTGCAGTTCGCACTGATGCCCTTCAGTGAGGACGCCTTGCGCCATTTCGTGTACTTCGAACGCGCGCTCGGCGTGGATGTGGCCGATTCCGAGGCTTTCGACCACTCTGGTGAGGACCCGCAGCCGATGTCCGCCAGTGAGTTGCAGCCGCGTCCGCAGGCCTTCCTCACCCAGGGCCAGTTGTACCGGGCGCTCGGTGACGGGCTGCGCAGTCTGTCCGAGCGGCTCGGTGAGGACGGTCTGTTCATCGGTCCGCCCTGGGCGCAGGCGGCCGCAGATTCATTCGGGTGGAAGGATCTGGTGCCCGTGCACGATCTGGCGTCGGCACTGGCTGTGTTCGAGGTCATCGTCGAGCAGGGGGAGGGCGCCACCGAGGATGTCGGAGGGTCGCACTTCGGGCGCTTCCAGGACGTGCTCGACGAGTACCTCGCTCTGAAGGCGGCTGATCCGTCCTTCAGCCCGGCCCACCCGGTGACGGCCGCGGTGGTGCGGGCCGTCGAGGGGGAACCGCTGGCCGGCCCACTCATCACCGATCCCACCACGGCGGCCGTCTCGGACCTGTTCAACGTCGTCAACGACCTGATCCTGCAGATGGTGTGCCGCTTCTTCGCATTCGGCCACGAGTCATCCGAGCAACTCGCGACCCTGGCGGACGCCGCCGTGGGGCTGATGTTCGGGGCCATCAAGCCGCTCGGCCTGCTGCTGGCCGAGTTGCCGGTGGGTGACGACCGGCCGGGTCGGACGGCCGGTGCGAACTTCCAGCTCGCCTATCGGGCGAACTTCCTGCTGCCGCATCGAAGGGTGGCCTGGATCCGTTTCGCCGAGCGCCTGGATGAAGCCGCCACCTACGCCAGTTCGATCGACGGCTCCGAGCGCGTGCGCGACACACTGCAGACGGTGTCGGCCACGCTCGAGAAGACCTTGTTGAGCCTGTCGGAGCAGATCGAGGCGGTTTAGTCCTTGACCCGGATCCACCGAGGTCGTTGCTGCGACCGGTGTCGGGTTGGTACGAATCGAGATCGCCTTGTTCGCTGGGGCTCGTGCAGTTCGCTGGGGCTCGTCGGACGCTGAACGCCACCGAACTGCACGAACCCCACCGAACACGCAACCCGCACCAGAGGCATTACGGGAAGCCTCTGGTCTTGCGGGTTTGGACGTGTCCGGGACGCCCAATCTTCGGCGAACAGAGGCTCTTCGCCTCACCGCACCGACCTACCCGGCAAGATCACCGGTGGATTCAGGTCTAGTACGTGACCCGGTGCCCGACCCTGCGCCTCCATCTGCTGGCCGCCAGCGCCGAGATCGGCCAGCAGATGGAGGGGTTCTGTGGAACATTTCGGGCAAATCTCCCACAATTGCGCCATCCGGTGGCCAACGGGTGATCTGGACTTCATCTGTTGGCCAGAGGATGGAGGGGGCACTCAGTCTCCGTGCTATGCGCCTCAGACTCGAACCGAAGCCATGGAACCGGCATGCTGTACTGATGCGGACAGGAGAGGCTCATGAGTTCACAAGCGGAGAACCCGACCGATGTGGGTGCGCACCGGGGAGCGTTCTCGTCGCGCCGGGTGTTCATCCTCGCGGCGATCGGGTCGGCGGTCGGCCTCGGTAACGTCTGGCGCTTCCCGTATGTCGCCTACGAGAACGGCGGCGGCGCGTTCATCCTGCCCTACATCGTCGCCCTGATCACCGCGGGGCTGCCGTTCCTGCTGCTGGACTACGCGCTCGGGCACCGCAATCGCGGATCCGCACCGCTGTCCTTCGCCCGCACCGACCGTCGCACCGAAGGTATCGGCTGGTGGCAGGTCGGGATCTGTTTCATGATCGCGGTGTACTACGCGGCGGTGATCGCGTGGGCGCTGCGCTACACGGTCTTCTCGGTCGACAGGTCGTGGGGCAGTGATCCGGAGACCTTCCTCTTCAGCAGCTTCCTGCAGGCAGGTGATCCGGGTGTCACGCTCAGCGTGGTCATCGGCGTCCTCGTGCCACTGGCGCTCGTGTGGATCGCCGTCCTGGTGATCATGGCGCTCGGAGTGGAGAAGGGGATCGGGGCGACCGCCGTCGTGTTCATCCCGCTGCTGATCCTCGCCTTCGGCGCCCTCGTCATCCGCGCACTCTTCCTGCCAGGGGCCTCGGCGGGCCTCAACGCGCTGTTCAGCCCGAACTGGTCGGCTTTGACGCAGACGTCGGTGTGGGCAGCAGCGTTCGGGCAGATCTTCTTCTCCCTTTCGGTCGGTTTCGGGATCATGATCACTTACTCGTCCTATGTGGGCCGCCGCACTGACATGACCGGTTCCGCGCTGGTGGTCGGGCTGTCGAACTCCGGGTTCGAACTGCTTGCCGGGATCGGCGTCTTCGCCGCGTTGGGATTCATGGCGCAGGCGTCCGGCGTGGCGGTCGGCGAGGTGGCCTCCGAAGGCCTCGGCCTGGCGTTCGTGGCGTTCCCGACGATGATCAACGAGGCACCTGCAGGCGCTGTCATCGGGGTGCTCTTCTTCGGCTCGCTGGTCTTCGCCGGTCTGACGTCATTGGTCAGTGTGATCGAAGTGGTGATATCAGCGGTGCGGGACAAGTTCGAACTCACCCGGCTCGCCGCCACACTCGCAGTGGGGGTGCCGGCCGCCGTCATCAGCCTCGTCTTCTTCAGCACCACCAGCGGCGTCTACGTGCTGGACATCGTCGACCACTTCATCAACAGGTTCGGGATCCTCGCCGCCGCGGTGGTGAGCATGATCGTGCTGGCATGGGTCGCGCGCGCCATCCCGGGGTTGGCCCGGCACATGAACCTCTATGGCTCGATTCCGCTGGGAAGGTGGTGGATCGTGCTGGTGTCGGTGATCACCCCGCTGCTGCTGGCATACGTCCTCGTGCGCGAACTGATCGAGGACGCCCGCGCGCCGTACGAGGGGTACCCGGCGTGGATGCTCACCGTGTTCGGCTGGGGTTCGGTCGTCGCGGTGATCGTCTTCGGGCTGCTCGCGTCCCGGGTCCGATGGCGGGAGAACACACCGTTGGTGGCGCCGGATGAGCTTGAGCCACTCGGTGCAGGAGAGGAGTCCCCGTCATGAGTACCGCTGCGATCCTCATGATGCTGTTCGCCATGGCCGTGCTCTGGGGCGGGCTGGGGCTGGCCATCTACAACCTCACCCATCGCAGTTCGGCGCCTGAGGAGCACTACCAACGCGATCTCTAGCCGATCCGGCCAGGTGCTGAGTCATGGGCGGCTCGCTATTGCTGAACGTCGGACCTGCGTTGGTTCCCGCTAGTCGTCCCGGCGGTGCGGGGCGGAGATCGCTGGCGTTAGTCATCCCGTGCCGTGGCGGGCCGCCCGTTCAGGCGGGGAAATGTCGGGCGGAAATCGCTCGGGTTAGAGAACGTGCACGAGGTTAGAGAAGCCACACGTGCGTTCACTAACCTCGTGCACGATCTCTAACCTCGCGACCATTCTCTAACCTCGCGGCCAACTGCTGCCGCTCCGAGTACACGAGCCATCTTCGGACTAGAGAACGTGCGGCTAACTCCGCGCCCGGGCCGCTGTTCGGACCAGGACTGGGCGCCGCGCGTGAGTCGAACGGGAACCGGACAAGTTCGTCACCCGCGTCCCGAGCCACCGTCCGCGACGCGCCTGGCCAGACCCCGGAACATCCCGCGGGTCATGATGTGGTCGGCTGGCACGATGGCGGCGAGGTAGCCGAGGTCCAGCCAGCGCGGTCGCACCTTCCCCCGGTTGCGGATCAGCATCCGGGTGCGGTCCGCGCCGACCGGGTCGAAGGTGAACGTCCACACCCAGTCCAGTGATGCCCCGAACCGGGTGTCCCAGCCAGGTGGGAGGTGGCTGGTCGAGTGCAACACCAGCACCCGCGGCGGATCGGCACGTTCGACGACGAAGTGGGCGGTGCCGGGCGGGCCGTCAGGGATGGTCTGGCCAGGTTCCAGGTCACGGATCAGTTTGGGGTCGAGGCTGTCGGCACTGGGCCAGTTGTCGGGGAACAACAAAGTGTCGACCCATCGAGGGGTGTACCAATCGCCACGGTGCCAGCCCACCTGGGTCATCCACGGCCACACCTGCTCCGGTCGAGCGGACAGTATGGCCGCGTGATTGGTGACGAACGAGGGTCTTTGGATCAACTCGTCACCCGGGAGCGAGCGTGCCCGTTCCTCAGCAGTCGACCCGGAGGTCTTGCCGAGGTAGTACAGCGTTGCGTAGGCGGCGACTGCCGCCGGTAGCAGCATCCGAGCTCGCACGGATCTGAACCTCCCTCGAAGGTGCTGCCACGATCCAAGCAGCCCAGGTAGCGGCGGGTCCAACGCCCCCGTTCAATGGGCGACGTGGACCACGCCGGTCAGGTCGTACTCCCGGCCGAAGGCGTCGATAGTGGACCGGCATGTCGCAGGAGTCCCGAGTTCGACCGTGCGCTCGCGAAAACGGACCATGAGTGCCGGCTCCGCGGCCAGGACGACTTCGTACTGGCCGTCGCTGACCGCCCGTTCTGAAACGGGTTGGATGGCGCCGATGAGGCTGGAGGCCCAGCCACTCTCCCGTGCCAGTGCCTGCGCGGCCTGCGCGTGGCGGCTGTACGAGCTGCGTCCGCGCAGGTTCTCCGGAACCACGAAGCCGTGCTCGTGGGCGTAGAGGATGCGCCTTCCAACCTCCGAGGTGACTCTGCCGTAGCACAGGCCGTGGGGAAGCAGCACCATGGTCGCCGCGAACCGGTCCCCTCCCAGATGAGAGCATTCCCATACGCGACCGGGCCACTGCACGTCGAGATCGGCTGCCGTGGGCCGGCCCTTGATCGCGCAGCAGACATCGTGTCGACTGTGCGCACAAACGATTGCGACAGCTTCCCCCTGCCCGGCTGCGACGGACCAATCCGCGTCGATCAGCTCCGCTGGATCGTCGGCCTCTGCCCAGCGAATGCCCTCGTGCCCGGGCCGGGTGTTGGCGATGGCCCAGCGGAAGGGGCCATCGATTCGGGGGTGACGACCCGGTCGCCTGATCAGGGAGATGCGGGCGTCCATGGCCGACGCCCGGGCAGCCAGGCGCTGGGCGACGCCGGCAGGCAGAACGTCGAGGGCGTTCACCGGCCAGGCACCCTCGTGTTCGATCAGCAGCCATGCCTGCGCAGGTGGTGCTGTGGCGACCATGCTGTCACCGCGCTCCGAGGCGGCGGTCGAACAGCGGAAGCCGCCAGCCTGTTCCACGGTCATACGACGGGAACCAGCACACCTTCGCGCAGCAGTCGGCGCGCGAGTTCGAGGGCGTCATCAGGTCCGGCGGCGGGCAGCTCCTCGATGGCTTCGGTGTGGCCGGCGAGCAGTCGCTCAATAGCGGGCCGCTCCTGAACGGAGACCGGGATGCGTCGCCCCCCGGAGGCGACCAGAGTCGGCGGGTCGGCCCCGAAGGCCTCGAGCCGGGCGTTGAGATGAGTGCGCAGCCGGACGGCATCGCCCGGTTTCAAGCTGGCGGCCGCTTCAGCCTGGGCGATCGGGGCGATGGGTTCCGGTCTTTGCTGTGCGGCGCGACGGTCATGCAAGAGGTTCGCAACGGCGTCGACGTCGACGTCGTTCAGGGCTTCGGCCAGGTCGTCTAGGACGGCTTGGATCTGGGCGGCCCCGGATGCGCTGCCCGGTTGCCAGTCGGCCGGCATGGAGCGGCGCCAGCCCGAGGTCTCGAGCACTTCCAGGATGCTTCGCACTACGTCGCGTTCGATGACGGGATGGATGCCGAAGGTCAGGTGAACGCTGGTCCCGCCGAGTGCGGTCGCGGAATGGATGAAGCCGCGCGGAAGGTACAGGCAATCCCCGGGTCGCAGGACTGCTTCGATGACCGGCGACTCATCGGCGCGGGCGCGCACTGCTTCCGCCGTGGTGTCCCATGACTCGGTGGGCAGAGGCTGATCGAGGACGGGCTCGTGAACCCGCCACTTCTTGTGCCCTGCGATCTGGAGGACGAAGACGTCATGGGTGTCGTAGTGGGCTGCGAATCCTTGTGACTGCGGCGGCGTGATGTACGAGTTGACCTGCACGGGATGACCGAGCTCGTCGGCCAAGCCGGCAGCAAGTTCACCCACGGGTTGCCATGTTCGGTGCACACCCTGCAGGACCAGCGTTGTGCCATCGGCGAACTGGCGCAGCACCGAGTCGTCGATGACCTGGTCGGCGACCCTCGCACCCACTCCGCCGGATCCAGTGAAGCTGGTACTCGGGACGACGCGGCCGTTCCTGGCCAAGCGCAGGAACGGCGTGCGCAGAGCCCGTCGGCTGAGGAGTTCGTCCACGGCGTCGAGACTGAAGAGCTCGTCTATGTCACCGGGGAGTTCCTCGGTGCGGGACAACCACGCCTGTCTGGACCAGACTTCACTGGCGAACTCCGCCCCGGATGCCGAGCAGAGTCGTGCAAGTGCGGGCACGTCGTCAGCGGGGTCACGCCGTGGTGCCCCCGCTGACGACAGGTTGGAACTCACGCTCCGGAGTCGGCGCCTCCGTCGGCGCCGCTGTCCGCGCCTCCGTCGGCGCCGCTGTCCGCGCCTCCGTCGGCGCCGCTGTCCGCGCCGCCGTCGGCACCGCTGTCGGCACCGCTGTCCGCACCTCCGTCGGCACCGCTGTCCGCGCCTCCGTCGGCACCGCTGTCGGCACCGCTGTCGGCGCCTCCGTCGGCACCTCCGTCGGCGCCGCCGTCCGCAGGTCCGTGGGTCATCTCTTCCTCAGGCATGATCGTCCTTTCGTTGAGTGTTGCGGCATCAGGATGTTATCGCTTCTGGCTGAGACCGCCCGGTGAAATGCATGTACCCGCCCGGCGGCCCCGTAGCCATGGCGCCCACGGCAACCCACCCCTGGGCGGCGATAGCCTTGCGCCTGTGGCAAAAGTGCGCAACACCGCCGGAATGCTCGTGGTCGCAGTCGTCGGTTTCCTGCTGGGATTCCTGGTGTTCTCGATCATCAAGTGGCTGGTCGAGACCGTGTGGGGCCTCGATGGCCTGTTCTCCGGCTACCCGCCCTTGTGGGTCATGGTGGCGGCGCCGGTGCTCGCAGGCGTCCTCGTGTGGTTGTTGCGTCGCAAGCAAAGCGGGCACGACCCGATGGCGGGACTCTCGCTGATTCCGGTCAAGCCGGCGAACTATCCGTACCTCGTGGGTGCGGTGGCGGTCGGTCTCACCGGTGGCCTCGTGCTCGGCCCTGAGGTTGCGATGCTGTTCACCGGTGGTCTGGTCGCCGGGGTACTGGCCCCTCGCCTGAATCTCGATCTGAACCAGGCCGTAAGCATGGGAGGACTCGGTGCACTGCTGGCCTTGTTCGTGGGCCCAGCCATGAGTGGCAGTACGTCGACGCCGCACTACTCGTTCGACATGGTCGACGTAGCGGCGTCGCTGGCCGCGGGGGTCGCTGCTGTGGCTGCCGTTGCGGTCGCGCGGTTCCTCGCTCGCGTGCTGGACGGGGTACGCCCCGACGACAAGGTCGTCCTGCCGCTGCTTGTGATCGGTGGCCTCGCGGTCGGGTTGATAGCCGCGGGGTATCAGCAGTACTCGGGGCAGTCGGCCCGGCTCGTGCTCACGAGCGGCGAACAGATGATCAAGCCCCTGCTGGAACTCTCCGCCGGCGTGATCGCGTGGACCGTGGTTGCCAAGATCGTGGCGTACGGAATCAGTATGGGAGCCGGGTTCCGGGGCGGACCGTACTTCCCCGCCATGTTCGCCGGCGCCGGCATGGGGGCGATCGCGGCCAGTGTCATGGGTGCCTCGATGCCAGCCGCCGCCACCGCGGGCCTGTTGGCCGCCACCGCGTACTTGGCGCACGTCGGCTGGCTGTCCACCTTGATCCTGGGCATCGTGTTGGGGTTCCTGGTCGGCGGTCTCCCACTGGTGCCGCTGGCGGTTCTTGGCGCGTTGATCGGGCGGGTGATACCTCGGGTGGATCTTCGGCCGACGGCTGTCCCCGCCGACGCGTGATACGACTCGGGCAGAATTGACGCATGGCTGGATCGACGATCTCGGTATGTCCGCACTGCGGGACGAAGAACCGCACGCCAGTCTCCGCGACCGGCAAGCCGCGCTGTGCGAAGTGCAAGAGTGAGTTGCCCTGGCTGGTGGCAGCCGACGACTCGTCACTGACCTCAGCCCTGGGCACCACATCGTTGGTGCTGCTGGATCTGTGGGCGCCCTGGTGCGGTCCTTGCCGCATGGTTGCGCCGGTGCTCGAGCGGCTGTCGAAGTCGTATGCCGGCCGGATCAAGGTGGTCAAGGTCAACGTGGACGAGTCGCCGCGCGCCGCCATGACCTACGAGGCGCAGAGCATCCCCACCCTGGTGCTGGTGGATCGCGGGCGCGTCGTGGACCGCATCATCGGCGCCCAGCCCGAGCCGGTGCTGGTATCCCACATCGACCGGGCGCTGGCGGCCCGCTGAGTCAGGAAGTCAGCCACTCCCAGGCGGCGTCTTGTGTCTCGAAGTACTTGGCGTCCTGGGCGTAGAACGGTTTTGCCATCTCCGCGATCAGCTTCTCCCAGTGGTGATCACCGACGATGGCCATCCGGGTGATCTTCTTGTGGAACTCGTGGCCGAAGTGCAGGTCGTCGCCCCAGGCGCTGGGTCGCTCCGACGTGAACTCGGTGAGGTCGCACAGGAGCTGGACGCTGCCGTGCTCGGCCACCAGGCTCTCGAGTTCGGGGACCATCACCGCGTAGTCCTCCTTGCCGATGGCGCCGGACATCTTGTAGCCGATCGCGGACCCTGCGCTTCTGTCGAGTTTGGTGATCATGGTGCCAGTCAACCGGGTCTTGGCGGTGGCCCGCAAGTCGCCCCCGACCGGAACCCCTCCATCTCGTGGCCGCCGGGACCGACAACGGCCAGCAGAAGGAGGAGGGATTGAGGTGACGCGGCCTTTGTGACGAAGGTGCGGGGTTAGAAGCCGGTTTGTAGCAAATGTGAGCGGTTCGGCCGGCGTCCAGCGCTCACCTTCGTTACAGAGCACCTGCGGTGCCCGCACCTTCGTCACAAGGCCGGTGTCAGGGCACGCGGCGTGCCGAGGTCCGATCGGGGGATGTCAGGGCACGCGGCGTGCCGAGGTCCGATCGGGGAGGTGGAACTCGGGTTCCGGCTGCCACACATCGGGCAGACCTAGCCGCCGCAGTCGCGACAACGGCGTCCTGGCGATGGCGGCCGCGGTGAGCATGCCGCCTCCCAGCGTCCCGGAGATCCCGTGCATGTAGCGCGTGCTGGCGCCCACGATCCACAGTCCGCCGACCGGAGTCTTGGCGCTCGGCCGCTTCAGTAGCATCTGCGCCGGGGTGGCGGCGAACCCGTACGACGTGCCACCGGTGGAGCGCACGAAGCGCTCGTGGGTGATCGGGGTCGCGGACTCGTCGTACACCACGGAGTCGGTGATGCCGGGGATCGCCCGCTCGGCGCTGCGGAGCAGCCCGTCGTGCAGTTCCTGCTTGCGCTTCAGGTAGTCCGAGTTGCGCCGGTAGGACTCCCCGGCTACCGGCCCGCCGCCGTGCAGCCCCCAGAACCGATGGTCGGCCGGCGCCGCGGTCATGATCTGGATGTTCGTCTGGCCGGGGCGGGCGAGCCGTGGGTTCCCGGGGTCCTTGAGACTGGCCGAGGTGAGGTATGCGAACGGTGACTGCGGCATGCGACCGGCCGCCACCTGTGCGTAGGCGTTGTCGAGGTCGTCGTCGGGATAGACCCACCAATTCGTGTTGGAGGCACCTTCGGCGGCAAGATCCCGGTCGAGGATCAGGTACTCGACGTGCAGCGGTACGGCCATCGTCGCGCTGTGTATCCGTCTGCGCAGCCTCTCCGGAACCGCCTGCTCGGGCAGCAATTCGGTGAATGTGCGCTTGAGGTCGGCGTCGGAGACCACGATGGGCGCGGTGATGGTGTCGGGCAGACCGCGCCGGCGGTCGACGGCAGGTCGACGGACCCTGACCCCGACGGCGCTGTCCCCCTCGACCAGGATCTGCTCGACCTGGGTCCGCAGAAGTACGTCGCCGCCGTTGTTCTTGACGACACGCGCAAGGGCGTCGGCGATCGGCTGGCCGCCGCCGCGCGGGTACCAGGCGCCGCCGGCGTAGTGCAGGAACACTCCTGCGTGGGCAAGGAAGGAGGCATCCTTCGGCGGCACCCCGTAAGTGCCGTTGATGCCCGCAAGTACTGTGCGCAGTCGCGGTGAGGCGCCGATCCGGTCGAAGACCTGGCCCAGCGTTGCGTTCATCAGTCGCAGGACCCGGTAGCCAGGGGCCAGGATTTCAGCGGCCGCACGGGGACCGCGAACCCGGGCCGCCTTGCTCATGACAGTGCGCACATCGCGCAGCAGCCCCACGTACTCTTCGATGGCGTCACGCTCTGCGGGGAAGGCCCCCACCAGCGCGTCCCGGTAGTTGGTCAGTCCGGCCGGCACCTTGAACTGCCGCACCTGCCCGGAGTCGAACAGCAGGGTGTCGTATCCCGCCTCGTCCATCGGCAGGTAGTCGGGACGGATCCCGAGTGGCTCCAACACCGAACGCATCGCGCCTCGTGGGCCGCAGCCGCCGATGTAGTGCAGGCCCACGTCGAACTCATAGGTCTCGCCCGAGTCCGAATCGCGGTGGGTGAAGCAACTCATGTTGCCACCGGGCACGGTGTGCCGATCCACGACGATCACCCGTTTGCCGGTGGCCGCGAGGTAGGCGGCGCAGGACAGCCCTCCGGGACCCGCCCCGATGACGATGACGTCCGCGTCGGTGCTCACGTCTCGAGCAAATCACACCGGTCCCGCCGAGGGGTGAGGATCGGGCCAAAATGAGCAACCACCGACGATTCGAGGGTTCTTGTCGGCCAGCCTTGCTATGGCCGCCAAGGGTTGTTCGATCACGTCCGTGCTGTTCGATGGCGTTCGTGCAGTTCGTTGACGCTCGGCGCGCGAGGAACGGCAACGAACTGCACGAACACCAGCGAACGCCCAGTTCGTCGGCTACTGGCGCAACCGGCCCGGAAGCCCTCAGCGACACAGGCACGGACCCGCGCAGGTCCGACTCCCCCCAAAGCAGGAACCCCGGGAGGCACATCCCCGGGGTTCCTGGGCCGGACGTCAGTGGCCGGCGGGCAGCTCCGAGCGCCGCCGTCGCTGCGACACGATGGCGGCGGCCATGCCGAAGACCCCGAGCCCGACCAGCATCAGGGGGACGGTCACCGCCCAGTCCATTCGATCCGGAACCAGCATGTAGGCCAATGCAAAGAGGCTGAACATCACGCCGGCGCCCAGGCTCAGGACATCGATGGGGTGCTTGCTCATGCTGCCTTCTCCTTCTTCTTGGACGGCTGTTCGGTGACGGCCGGGGCGGGTGTACCTCCCGCGGCCGGCGCCCCGGGTTCCACGACGACAGCGCCGGCCCGGACCTTGATGTTCATCCGCAGAGTGCCGTCTGCCTCACCCGAGGAGGCGGGGACCACGGTCCGGAATGTCCGGTCGCCGGACCGGGTGAAGCCGTCCGGTCCCGTCACCTCCACGCTGCCCGGCACCCCGAAGTCCGAATACAGCACCAGGTCCCAATTGCGGGGCGCGGCGATCCGCACCTCGCCGAGTCCGACATCGATGTTGACGCTGTTCCCGGCGACCGGTTGTCCCTTCCAGTCGGAGAAGTCCACGTCCAGGCTGCCGGCGGACAGGCTGTAGCTGCTCTGGGCCGGAGTGGGATTCCACCGCATCTCGCCGGCGTTGATGTCGAGACGCTGGATCTGTCCCACGACGGTCATCAGCAGCAGCAGTGGCACGGCGAACAGCAGCAGCCACCGAGCCCGTCCGCGGAACGCGCCGATCACCATCGTCACGCCGAGGACCAACAGGCCCGCCGCCAGCACCGTCGCCGGGTTGTCCGTGAGTAGGATCGCCACCCCCGTCGCGGCGATCGCGGCGCACAGCCCGATCAACCCCAGATAGGAGGTCTGCCGCGGTGGTGCAGGCGGCAACTGCGGCTGTGTCGGAACACCGGTCTGCGAGTACCCGGTGGCGCCCCCGTATGCGTAGCCGGGCTGCTGTTGTTCCAGGGGTTCGGCCGGAGCGCCGCGATCCGGGGCGCGCTGACTGAGCACGATCCAGATCACCACCCCGGCGATCAGCGCACCGAGCAGCACTCCGCTGCCGCCGTCGCTGAGCAGCAGACCCAACCCGATCAATCCTGCGATCAAGGCCGCGATCGTGCCCAAGCCGACCATGACCCATGACGGGCTCACCCGGGCGGTGGCCGGGGCCGACTCGTCGGGAATCAGCCACCACATGGCCAGGTAGGCGAACAGGCCGATCCCGCCGACCAGCAGCGAGATCCCGAAGACGACCCGCAGCACGACCGGGTCGACGTTCCAATACCGCCCCAGACCGCCGCACACGCCGCCGAAGACTCGGTCGGTGGAACTGCGCCGCAGCAGTCGTGGTGCGACCGGCGGCGGTGTCATTTGCATCGTTGTTTCATCCATGGCTCCACTGTGTGCCGGCCGGGCGGGGTCCCACATCCGGTGCCGACCCTGAACTTCTTCTCAGGGTTTCACCCCGATCCGGTGGGCCTGCCGGTGGGCAACAATGGACGGGTGAGTACCCAAGTCGCGGTTCCGCGCGCGTTCCGCGAGACCCGCGGGCGGTGGATCGGTGGCGTCGCGTCCGGCCTGGCCGTACACCTGGGCTGGCCGGTGGGGGCGGTCCGCCTGATCTTCGTCGTCCTGAGCTTCTTCGGCGGGATCGGGGTGATCGCGTACGCCGCCTTCTGGGCGGTCCTCCCGCAACGCGACGCCGGCGAGTCCGACACGGTGCGACTCCTGGCGTTCTCAGCGTTGGTGATTGGCGGGTTCTTGCTGTTCCCCAGCAGTCCGTGGATGCAGATCGGGCTGCCGATGGCGGTGGTCGCGCTGGGGGCGACGGTGGTGTGGACGCGGTTGTCACCCTCCCGGCGCGTGCGTCGGGACGGCCTGCAATGGACCGCGGTGCTGCTCGGAGTGCTGCTGGTCCTGCTGGGCATGGGCGGTCTGGCGATCAGCGGGCTCGGAGTGCGATCCGTGCTGAACGCACTGGCCGTGGCGATCCTGCTGCTGGTGGGGGTCGGCCTGATCGCGATGCCGTGGATCGCGGGGCTGTATCAGGAACTCAGTGCCGAGCGGCAGGAGCGGATCCGCTCCCAGACCCGCGCCGAACTCGCGACCCAGGTGCACGATTCGGTGCTGCAGACGCTGACCCTCATCCGCGGGCACGCCGAGGATCCGGAACAGGTGGTGCGGCTGGCCCGGGCCGAGGAACGGCACCTGCGGTCCTGGCTCTACGAGCCCGCCGGTGACCCGGAACAGGCGCTGTCGGCGGCCCTGGCGGCTGTGGCGGCGAAGGTGGAAGCCGAGTACCCGGTGACGGTGGAAGTGGTGTGCGTGGGTGATTTTGACCTCGATGAACGCGGAGGCAAACTGGTCGCAGCGGTGGGCGAAGCGGTCCTCAATGCCGCGAAGCACGCCGGCGGCGCGATCAGTCTGTACGCGGAGGTGACGGAGTCGCAGGTGGACGTTTTCGTCCGGGACCGCGGCACGGGCTTCGACCCCGGTGCGATCCCGGCCGACCGCAAGGGAGTGCGGGAATCGGTGATCGCCCGTATGCGACAGGCGGGCGGCTCCTGCGTCATCCGCAGCACCGAGACCGGGACCGAGGTCCGGTTGAGCCTGCCGGGGCGATCATGATCCGGTTGGTGATCGTGGACGACCACGAGATGGTCCGCGCCGGGATCGCGGGAGGCCTGCCCGACGACATCGAGGTGGTGGGTCAGGCTGCCGACGTCGGACAGGCAGTGGCCGCGATCACGACAACGACACCGGACGTCGTGCTGCTGGACGTCCACCTGCCCGGTGGCAACGCGCAGGCCGTGCTGGAACAGGTCGCCGGGTCGTCACGCTTCCTCGCCCTGTCGGTCTCCGACGCGTCCGAGGACGTGATCGGGGTGGTGCGGCTCGGGGCCCGCGGCTACGTCACCAAGGACATAACCGCGCATGCGCTCGCGACGGCGATCCGGCAAGTGGCTGCCGGTGAGGCGGTGTTCAGCCCGAGGCTGGCCGGTTTCGTGCTCGATGCCTTCACCGGGGAGGCGGCTCAGACCGACGACGAACTCGACCTGCTGACGGCCCGCGAACGTGAGGTCATGAGGCTGATCGCGCGCGGCTACACCTACCGGGAGACGGCCGAGGAACTGTTCGTGAGCGTGAAGACGGTGGAGACGCACATGTCGGCCGTCTTGCGCAAGCTCCAGTTGAGCAACCGTCGGGAACTCGCGCGGTGGGCACGCGGTCGCGGGCTGGACTGACCGCTCAGAGGTTGACGAGGTCGGATATCGCCGCACCGATCTGTTCGGCGTGCGCCTTCTGAACGCTGTGCCCGCCGTCGTCGAAACGCAGCCTCGGACCTTCCGGCACCATCGCTTCCAAAGCCTCAAAAGTGGTCGGCGGGATGATCGCGTCGTCGTAGGCCCACGCGACCAATGTCGGACAGTGCATCCGGACCAGGTCCGCGCGGTAGTCGGCGAAGTCGAACGCCAGCGCGTCGACCATCGAGAAGGCCCGTTCCTCATCAGTCAAATAGGCCGGGAACCCCCGCATCGCGTACATCCGACGGATGAGTGGGTTCATTGCGCGGCGCGCTCCCGGGAGCCGCAACGCCCCGGAGAAGAACTGCATGGGCTTGCGGGCCAGATGCCGCTTCGGCCCGGCCGGGGCGATCATCGCCGCCGCCGTGACCAGCTCGGGGCGGTGGGCGGCCAGGTATGCCACCACCCCGGCGCCTGCGGAATGTCCTGCCAGCGTTACCGGCCCCAGGTCCAGTTGCTCGATCAGGGCCATGACCGGTTCCGCCCGCTGCGCCACAGTCAGGCCGCTGAACCCCGTCCTGCCGGTCGAACCGTAGCCCGGCGGATCGAATCGCAGGACCCGCATGCTGGTGGACAGGACCGGCGCCAGCCAGCGGAAGTCGCGCACGCTGCCGGGCAGCCCCGGGATCGCGATGAGTGCCGGTCCGCCCCCTTCATCGGTGTAGGCCAGCGGTGCGTCGCCGTAGTCGATGAACCGCTGCGCCGGGTCGCTGGGCCGGTCAGGTCTCACGGGAACGAGGGTATCTGCGCGGGATCGGGGCTCTGCGGCCGCGGGCGGCCGGCAACTGGAACCGACTTTCTCACACGTGGTGCTTCCCCGCCGAGCATCGTGCCGCCCTGCCACGCGAACGGGCGGTCTCCCATGCGGACGTTCCATTCTCTCGCGGAGATTCGGACTGCGCAGGGCTCGGACGCCGCTGGCAACGGCGTGGGCTGGGGCCGATTCGGTGCGGCTGGTTGGATCAGGTGACCAACGATCAGGTCCGGTCCGCCGGTTCGCGTTAGGCATCCGCGGCCGCTGGCGTGGGCCGCGAGGTTAGAGAACGTGCACGAGGTTAGAGAACGCACGCGTGGCTTCTCTAACCTCGTGCACGTTCTCTAACGCGAGCGATTTCCGCCGGAACGCCGCGGCCGACAAGCGCTACCGAGTACGAGCCGTTTTCGATCTAGGTTCTTGTGCTCTGGTTAGGCCCGCCGATTCGCGTTAGGCCTATGGGTGGCCAAAAGGTCTAACCAGAACCCGAAGTCCTAACCGGAACGCGGGAACCTAACGGCTACCGGGCTGCGTTGCACCTGCAAGGAGTGTTCTCACACGATGCCCACCACGCTCCTGGCGACGCTGGGCTCACGCAACTTCCGGCACGTGCGAGTTCGCCTTGATCCCGAGAAGCGCGTCAATGCCGGAAGGTCCCGAGCGTACGCGTTAGTTTTGCCACGGTTACGGAGGTGGACACTGTGGTGCGCGGGGCTGCTCGGGCAGCGATGCTGGTGACGGTTGTCGTGTCCGGACTGCTCGCCGCCCCGGCGACCGGCGATCCGGGTCCCGCTGCCTCGCCGGAACTGGTGCGCTTCCGCGGCCCGGTCGAGCACATCTTCCTGCACCCGCTGATGCCTGCGCCGAAGTACACGCTGCACCGCGGGACCCAGCCGCAGGAGTTCAACAAGTGGAACGTCACCGCGCGGGAGTTCCGGCGGATCCTGCCCCAGTTGTACGCCAACGACTGGGTGCTGGTCGACCTCGGTTCGCTGTACCACCGCGTCAAAACCAAGCACGGGAAGGTCTTCAAGCAGCGGCCGCTCTGGCTGCCACCGGGGAAGAAGCCGCTGGTCATCTCGATCGACGATCTGAACTACCCGCAATACATGGTGGACAACCACCTCAACTCGAAGGTGGTCCTGGACAAGGGCAGGATCGCCACCGAACGCGTCGAGCCGAACGGCACCACAGTGGTGTCGCGCAAGTCGGAGATCGTCCCGCTGCTCGACCGGTTCGTCGAGAATCACCCGGACTTCTCCATCGACGGCGCCAAGGGGACGATCGCGCTGACCGGTGCCGAAGGGATCCTCGGGTACCGCACGTCCGGCAACGGCCGGACCGCCCGCCGTGAGCAGCGCAAGGCGGCCCCCGTTGTGAAGCGCCTGAAGCAGACCGGCTGGACCTTCGCGTCGCACAGTTACGCGCACCCGGACCTCGCCGCGTCAAGTCTCGGGCAGGTCCAGGCCGACACCGACAAGTGGGAACGCTACGTCCAGCCGCTGCTCGGCCACAACACCCGGATCTTCGTCTATCCCTTCGGGACCTACCTGGCTCCTGGCTCGGCCGGCTTCAAGTATCTGCGCGATGCGGGCTTCCGGGTCTTCTGCACGATCAGCCCCGTCGCCAGCACTGTGCTCGGGCGCGGCTATGTGATCCAGTCCCGGGTGCGGGTGGACGGTCTGGCGATGCAGAAGCAGCAGGGGTCGCTCAAGCGGTTCTTCGACCCGGCGGTGACGCTGGACCCGGTGCGGCCGTCGCTATAGGCAAGTAGTCAAGGCCGCCGCGCTGGTAACCTGAGATGTGAGGACGCGGTCCTCTGCGCCCTTGATCCACCGGAGCGAGAGGGGCGCACAGATGTCAGATCCGACCGTCGCGCAGGGCACGGAACAGGTGCTCGCGACCATCCCCAATGTGACCGTCAAAGCGGGCTTCATGGGGTTCGGGAGCCGGCTTCACTCAGTGATCCTCACTAGTCACCGCATCATCTTCGTACGTGAGACCATGGCCGCGCTGAAGAAGATCTCCGGCGACTTGAGGGCGGAGGCCAAGTCCAAGGGAGAGGGCTGGACCGGGCAGATGGGGGCTCAGTCGAAGGCGCACGAGATCTTCGCCCAGACCTACGCGGCCATGAACCCGGCGGCGATCCTGGTCAACGATCCCAACAGTTTCGCGGTGGACCGTTCGACCGTGACCGACGTCAAGGTCAAGACGGTCACCCCTGCCGACGGGGTGCAGGAGGACCGGCTCACGATCAAGACCACGGGCAAGAAGTACAAGTGCGTCGTGAACGGGTCGCTGGCCGACGCGTGGGAGGCGCTGGCCACCGCCGGCTTCGACGTGCACTGAGCCTCAACGGCTCTCGCAGACCACCTTGTTGTGGTTCCGGTCCAGGGCGACCGCCTGCTTGTAGACCCGCGGGCAGATGATCGGCTTCTTGTACCCCTTCTTGACGATCTTGCGCTTCGCCTTCTTCGTCTTGGCGACCCCACCGGGATAGTCGGCGCGGATCTGTTTGCAGGACTTGACCGCGGTCGGCATGGATTCCGCACTCGCGGGGGCAGCGGCGGCCAAGAAGCCGAACGAGAGCAGGGCGGCTACCAGTTTCATGGGACTCCTCGGTGTCGTATGCCAACCATTCGCTGCGGTCGCGGCCACGGATTGGTTCCCATTGTCACGAAGGTGCTCGGCCCCGGGGAGGCGTGTTACGAAGGTGCGCGCGACACGCCGGGTGCGGCCCGCACCTTCGTGACAACGCGAGGTCACGACCGGCGCAACTTCGTCGCAAGCGCTACGGCCAGAGGACCGGCGTCAGACTGACGATCACCGCGATTGCAACGATCGTCAGCGGGAAACCCAGCCGGGCGTAGTCGCCGAAACGGTAGCCACCGGGACCGTAGACCATGGTGTTGGTCTGGTACCCGATCGGCGTGAGGAACGAGGCGGAGGCCGCTACCGCGATGGCGATGGCGACCCCGCGCGGGTCGAGTGCGGTCTGGGCGGCGACGGTAAGTCCGATCGGCAGCATGAGCAGGGCCGCGGCGTTGTTGGTGACCATCTCGGTCAGCACGATGGTCGCCACGACCACACCGAGCAGCACCCCCCGCTCGCCCCAGACATCGAAGGTGTGGACCAGGCCGTTGGCGACCGTCAGTGCCAGGCCGGAGGTCTGCATCGCAGCGGCGAGGCCGAAGGCGGATGCGATGACCACGATGACTTCGAGGTCCACTGCCCGCCGGGCTTCGGGCGCGGTCAGGATTCCCAGCGCGACCACAGCGACCGCGCCGAACAGCGAGCCGATCAGGATCGGGACCAGGCCGGTGGCCGCCAGGATCACGATGGCTGCCAGCAAGGCGATCGGGATCCAGGCACGAGAGGTCGGCTTGGGCGGGTTGCCGTCGATCTCGGCGATCAGCAGGAAGTCGGCGCGGTCCTGCCAGCGGTCGCGGAAGTCCGGGTCGCTGACCACGATCAAGGTGTCCCCGACGCGGATCTGGACCGATCCCAGTTTGGCATCCAGCAGGTGGCCGTCGCGGTGGATCGCCACGACGGCGGCCTGGTACTCGGAGCGGAAGCCGACGTCGCGCAGGGTGGAGCCGACCAGTGGCGAGCGGCTGCCGACGACCACCTCGAAGTACCGCACGCGTGGGTCGTCCAGGGCCACCACGTGCTCGAGTTCGGCCGATTGCAGGCCGCGGCGCTCGTGCAGGTCGAGGACCTTGCCCGCCTGGCCGGCGAACCGCAGCCGGTTCCCGCCGCGCAGGACGGTGTCGGGACGCACCGGCGCGATCACTGTGTCACCGCGGTCCACCGATGTGAGGAACACGCCCTGCAAGTCACGCAGGTTGGCCTCCTCGACGGTCTTGCCGTCCACCGCGCCGTTCGGGACCACAGTCATCTCGACGGTGAAGCGGCGCACAGTCTCCTCCATCTCGGCGCGCACGGAGCGCCGGGCAGGCAGTACCCGCGGTGCCAGCAGCACGACCAGACCCACGCCGATAAGCGCCAGCGGAAGCCCCAGTTTCCCGATCTCGAAGAAGCCGATGGGCGTCAGCCCGGAGTCGATCATCTTGCCGTTGACCACCAGGTTGGTGGACGTCCCGATCACGGTGATCGTGCCGCCGAGGATCGTGGCGAACGACAACGGCATCAGCAGTCGCGAGACCGAGACCCTGCGGCGGTCGGCCCAGTCGGAGATCTGCGGGATCAGCATGGCCATGATCGGGGTGTTGTTGAGGAAGGCCGAGGCCCCTGCCGAAGGGAGCATCACCCGCGCCAACGGCCTGCGCACGTAGCCCTTCTTGCCGATGAATCGGTGCATCAGCGGAGTCAGCGCGCCGGTCTGCTCCACCGATCGGGCGACGACGTACAGTGCCGCCACGGTGATGGGTGCGGGGTTGGCGAAACCGGACAGCGCCTCCTCGGTGGTGATGACACCGAACGCCAACAGCAGGATGGTGCCGCCGAAGACGACGACCGCCGGGGAGGTGCGGCTGCGGATCAGCAGTGCGAGCACGGCGACCAGCACGCCCAGCGTCACCCACGCTTGCCAGGACATGGGCTCAGTGTGTCAGTACGGATGGCGCCTGGGGGTGCCGGTGGCGATGCACTCGGTGCGACGGCTGTTGTCGCGGAGTTGACCGGACGCCGCGGTCACGGTGAGTTGGCAACACCCGGGCGATCTGATCCGGCAACCGCCGCCACCTCTCGCGTGAGTGCCGCGGCGTAACCTGACGCAATGGACGTGAAGAAGGTGCCGGCGAACGGCATAGAGATCGCCTACGAGGAATTCGGTGACCGGTCGAATCCCCCGATCGTTCTGGTGATGGGTCTGGGTACGCAGATGATCGCGTGGCCCCAGGAGTTCTGCGAGGGACTCGCGGACCGGGGGTTCTACGTCGTACGGTTCGACAACCGCGACGTCGGGCTGTCCACGCACATCCATGAGGAGCGGGCACCATCGCTGGTGGACCTGACGGTGCGGCGCAAGCGGCCGCCGTACACGATCCGGGACATGGCCGAGGACACCGTCGGGCTGCTGGATGCGCTCGGGCTGGAGTCGGTGCACCTGGTCGGCGCGTCGATGGGCGGTTTCATCGCGCAGACGGTGGCCATCAACCACCCGCAGCGACTGCGCAGTCTGACACTGATCATGACGTCGACCGGGTCGCGGCGGGTCGGCAACCCCAAGCCGGGATTGTTCAGCCGGCTGACCCGGAGCCGGGTGGTGGCCGATCGGGAATCTGCGCAGCGGATGACGGTGGAGACGTTCCGGATCATCGGGTCGAAGGGGTACGCCTTCGACGAGGAGTCCTTGATGGAGATCGGGGGGATCTCCTACGACCGGGCACACGACCCCGGCGGGTACCTTCGTCAGCTTGCGGCGATCACCACCCAGCCCGACCGCTCCAGCCGCCTTCGCCGGCTGCGGATACCGTCGCTGGTCATCCACGGCCTGCACGACCCGCTCGTGGCACCCAGCGGCGGACTCTCGCTGGCGAAGAATCTGCGCAACGCGAAGTTCGTCGGGTACATGGGCATGGGTCACGATCTGCCGAGGGAGCTGTGGCCCGACTTCGTGCAGGAGATCAGTTCGTTGGCGTTGCGGGCGGAGTCGGCGTCGCGATTGTGACGAAGGTGCGGTCCCGCGGCCCGCTGTGTGACGAAGGTGCGCGGTCGCGGCCGCTCAAACCGCTCAACAACGTGACACAACGGGGCTGGTGCCCGCAACTTCGTCACACACGGTCAACGGGACACTAGCCTTCGGGAATGACTCGACGCCAACGTTCGACGATCGCCGGCCGGGTGGATGTCACGGCGATGCTGCTGCGCGACCGGCGGGTGACGATCAGGACGTACGTGCCGGCCGACTACGAATGGTCGGACGCTGAATACCGCGTGATCTACATGTTGGACGCCCACAACCTGTTCGACCGCTGCACGTCCACCTACAACAAGGAGTGGCGTGTCGACGAGACCATGGAACGTCTCCACCGGCAGGGCCAGTGGCCGCCGGCGGTGGTGGCGGCGATCGATGCCCCGCAGAACAAGTACGACCGCATGGCGATGTTCAGCATGGGCCAGTGGGACTACCGGCGTGCGCCGGGCAGCCGCCGGCTCAGACGGATCGACGGATACGCCGAGCAGACCGCCGCCTTCCTCATGGAGGTGGTGAAGCCGCACATCGAGCGCACGTACCGGGTCTCCCGCGATCGGGAACATGTGGCAGTGGCGGGTTCCTCGATGGGCGGCTACATGTCACTGCTGCTCGGCGGCCTGTATCAGCAGTCGGTGTCCAAGGTGATGGCCTTCTCGCCGGTGGCGCTGGACTTCCCGATGCACGGTCATCTCCTGCGCGACCTGCTCACCGCGCGCGGGTCCGTCCCACCGCAGCGCTTCTACCTCGACATGGGTGACCGCGAGCGGCTGGACTTCACCACGCACCCGGCCGAACTGGTCGAGCATCTGGCCGAACTGCGGCAGTCGCTGGAGGACGCCGGTCACAGCCAGGTGCTCGCGCGGGTCATCGCCGGTGACCGCCACGACGAACGCGCGTGGTCCCGTCGGTTCCCGCAGGCGTACCTCTGGTCCTTCTTCGGCGTCGAGCCCGGGTAGTCGCAGAAGTTCAGGGAGCATTCATCCCCCGGGAGTTGACATACTCCGGGGGTCGAAGGAAAGGGCCGCCATGCTGGAAGTCTCCGAGGTCGGTAACCGAGTCAGTAAGGACCAGTACAAGGCCGAGGTCCCGGACCTGCGGGTCGGCCTGGTCAATGCCCAGTACGACCTGCGCAACGCGGACTTCCCGGTGATCATCTGGATCGCCGGCGACGACCGGATCGCAGCCAATCAAATGGTGAACCGGCTCAACGAGTGGATGGACACCCGGTTCCTGTCCACCCGGGTCTTCGCCGACACCACGCAAGAGGAATCCGAACGCCCGGCTCTGTGGCGGTTGTGGCGGGCTCTGCCGCCCAAGGGCCAGATCGCGATCTTCGCCGGCGGGTTGATGCGGGCGGCCACCCAGCGCGCCAACAAGGAGATCACCGAGGAGGCTTTCAGCAAATGGCTGCACCACGTCGCGGCGATGCAGTCCGGCCTGGTCGCCGACGGTGCGCTGGTGCTGAAGTTCTTCCTGCACACCCCCGAGGACAAGCAGCGCAAGAAGCTCAAGAGGGCGGAGAAGAGCCCGGACACCGGGTGGTGGGTCGATCAGCGGGATTGGGCCGCGCTGGAGCAGATGAGCCCGACGATGCCCATCGCCGAGCGGATCCTGCGCGAGACCAGCGCGCCGGGCGCCCCATGGACGATCGTCGAAGCCACCAACGCCCGCTACCGCGACCTGACCGTCGCCCGCACCGTCCTGGCGGCGGTGACCGCCCGGATGGAACAGAACCCCGACGGCGGGCCTTCGGTGGCCGAGTCCGTCTTCGGCGAACTCGACGGGGAAGCCACAGTGCTGAGCAGGGTGGACCTGTCCAAGACGCTGGACAAACAGGCGTACCGAGAGGAACTGGCCAGGCAACAGCACAAGCTCTATCGGCTGTCGATCGAGGCCCGCAAGCGGGGCATCAGCACGGTGCTGGCCTTCGAGGGCTGGGACGCAGCAGGCAAGGGCGGTGTGATCAGGCGGGTCACCGGTTCGTTGGAGGCCGGCGACTTCCGCGTGATGCCGATCGCGGCGCCGACGGCCGAGGAGTTGCGGTACCCGTACCTGTGGCGGTTCTGGCGTCACATGCCGCCGGCCGGGAGGTTCGCCATCTTCGACCGAACCTGGTACGGCCGGGTGCTGGTCGAGCGGGTGGAGGGGTTCGCCAAGCCCGCGGAGTGGCAACGGGCCTACGACGAGATCAACGACTTCGAGGCCCAGCTGGTGGAGCGCGGGTACTTCGTCGCCAAGTTCTGGCTGCACATATCGCCTGAGGAGCAGCTGGCCAGGTTCCAGGCGCGTGAGGAGACCCCCTACAAGCAGCACAAGATCACCGAGGAGGACTACCGCAACCGGGAACGCTGGGACGACTACGTGAAGGCCGTCGACCAGATGGTGTTGCGCACGACCAACGACGGTGCGCGGTGGCACGTGATCCCCGCCGACGACAAGCGGTACGCCCGGGTAGCGGTCCTGCGGGCGATCACGGAGGGCTTGAAGCGGACGTTGCGCCAGCAGTAGGGGTGCTCGCGCACGCCGGATCCTCGCCGAGGTTACTCCCCGCAGCGATTCGCCGTAGGGTCGGTGCAGGCGACGAGGAGGCAGCAGATGAAGGTTGCAGTGCTGGGTTCGGGCAATGGTGCCTGCGCGATCGGGTTCGAGTGGGCGCAGGCCGGCCATGAAGTGTCGATGTTCGATTTTGAGAGCTTCCCCGACACCATCGCCGATATCGCCGCTAACGGCGGCATCACCTCCGACGGGGAACTGGAGGGCTTCCAGCCGGTCGCTTACGCCGGGCACGACATCAGCCGGGTCGTCCCCGGCGCCGAGTTGGTCTTCGCGGTGGGTCCGGCCTACAGCACCTTGCCGTTCGGGCAGGCGTGCGCGCCGCACACCCACCCGGGTCAGGTCTTCGTGGTCTGCCCGAGTTCATGTGCGGGTGCTGTCGTGTTCAAGCAGGGCCTCGGCGTGGACATCGACGACGACTCGGTGATCGTCGCGGAGACCTCGACCCTTCCGTACGCGGTGCGGGTGACCGGCCCGGCTCGCATCACGGTGTACAACCGGCTCAAGGGCGGCTACTTCGTCGCAGCGCTTCCCCGGCGTTTCACTGCGCAGGTCTACGAGATGCTGCACTCGGTGCATGCCGAGATCGAGGCCGCGACCAGCGTCTGGCAGACCACCCTGCAGAACGCGAACCCCGTCATCCACCCGGCCGTGACACTGTGCAATGCCGCGCTGATCGAACGCACGGGCGGTGACTTCCTCTTCTACGAACAGGGTGTGACGCCCGCGGTCGGGCGGCTGATCGAGGCGGTGGACGACGACCGGCTGGCGATCGCTGCGGCGCTGGGGGTCGAGGTGATCCGCGACCCGGAACTCGGGATCGCGCAGGGTTACCAGGCGGAGAACAACTACAGCACCGGCTACTCGCAGGCGCCCGGCTTCAAAGGGATCAGGGCCCAACCGCAACTGGACTACCGCTACCTCAACGAGGATGCCGGATACGGGCTGGTCTTCCTCATCGACCTGGCCCGTCGGCTGGGCGTCCCGACTCCCACCATGGATGCCGTGTTGCAGGTCAGTTCGGTCATCATGGGCCGCGACTACGCCGCCGAGCAGGCACGCACGCTGGCGACGGTGGGGCTCGACGGCTACAGCGCGGAGGAACTCAGGACGCTGTTCTAGGTGTTGTGGGCGTCGTCGCAGACGCCGGGCGGAAATCGCTCGCGTTAGTGGTCCATGGCCGTGGTCGGCCGCGGCGTTCAGGCGGGGAAATGCCGGGCGAAATCGCTCGCGTTAGAGAACGTGCACGACGTTAGAGAAGCCACACGTGCGTTCTCTAACCTCGTGCACGATCTCTAACCTCGCGGGCCACTTCTGCCGCTACCCGAGTACACGAGCCATTTCTAACCTCGCGGCCTCCACCGGGTATATGAGCCAGTCTTGGACAAGGCCCCCGCTCGGCCGGCATCACGCTCGACCCCGAATCCACCACGAAACGGCCCTGCCGGCCCGACCCGCGCCAGCAGGCTGGACGCAGCGAGCAGAGATCGTCGAGCTGGCGGATCTGCCGGACGGTCCGTCCGCGAGGGTGGGTGTAGACCGCCGCTCTCGAGCACTGATTTCGCTGAGAGAGTCGACCCCTTCGCTCAGGTGTGCTCCGGCATCGGAACGCCAGGCCGGGTTCGTCACCTTCGACGGCGGGTCCCCGCCGGTTTGCGAGGGTCGAGCCTTCGGCTCTCACACCAGGCGCACGAACCCCCGGACCGCCCACCCACTGCAGCGGCTGGTCAGGGCCGCACGATGTACGTCTTCACCCGCTTGAAGGGCCGGTAGTTCTTCGTACCCTTCGCGTACTGGACGACGGTCACCTTCATGGCCCGGTTGCCGACGACCTTGACCTTCACGGTCCCGTTCTTCTTGCGGGTGATCTTGCAGTAGCTGACCTCACCGGCCGCTGAACTCTTGAGGGTTCGGCAGTGCACCTTGGTCTTGATCTTCCGTCCCTGGTCGGTCTCGCGCGCAGGGAACACCCTTGGTTTCGGCGGCAGTTTTGCGGCTGTCTGCTTCTGCCGCTTCACCCGCACCTCATCGATGGCGGTGTTGTTCGACGGATCTGTGTCGGGGATCGGCGAGGTCACCTCGGCCGGGTTAACGACCGAGGGCGCCGCGCCATTGACGACGCTGACCCGGATCGAGAACTCGCTCGACTGTCCGACGAGCAGTCCGGCGGCGTACACACAGGTGACCGTGCGGCCGCTGGCAGTGCAGGTCCAGCCAGAACCGGCCGCGGACAGGTACTCATTGCCCTTGGGCAACGTGTCCACCACGGTGATCGGTCCCGGGTTGTCGGAGGGCCCGTTGTTCACGGCGCGGATGTTCCAGGTCCCCGTCTTGCCGATCGTCCACGGCCCACCCGTGTGGGTCTTGAAGACCGCGAGGTCGGCCTTCGCGACCACGTCCACCGTCGACGTCGCGGGCGGGGGGTTACCACCCGGCTGTGGCGAGGTCGTGGTGACGGTCGCAACGTTCTTCAGCCTGGTACTACCGGGCACCGACTTGTCGACGTCGGCCGTGATCACGATGTCCGACGGTGAGGCCGACAGCGGGAAGTTGGCCCGCGTGCAGGTCACCGTCGTTCCGCTGCCCACGTCGCATGTCCAACCCGGACCGGTCGCCGAAGTCGCCTTCAGTCCGGCCTCCAGTTCATCGACCACGACGACGTTCTTCGCCTTCGCCGGGCCGAGGTTGGACACGGTGATGGTGAACTCGGTGGCGGTCCCGGCGGTCACCGGGTTCGCGCCGGTGGTCTTCTTCGCGATGTCGAGTTGCACATCGCTGACCACCGGATCCTTCACGGTGTCGGTGTTGTTGTCCGGGTTCGGGTCCTTCGTGGTTCCGGTCACCTCGGCGGTGTTGACCGCCTCGTCGCCGGGGCTCTCCAAGACGTCAACAGTGACGTTGATCAGCGGGGCCTGCTCGTTGGGCGCGAGGTCCTGCGAAAGCACGCAGGTCAGCGTCGCCGTCTCGCCACTGGTCGGCTGGCACTGCCACGCACCGGCGTCGATCGACGCGATGGACAGGCCGGCCGGCAACTGGTCGTGCACCGTGATGTCCGCCACCGACACCGATGGCCCGAGGTTGGTCACCGCCAGCGTGTAGGTCACCTGGTTGCCGACTACGTAAGGCTGGGTCCGGCTCTTCTCGATCGCCAGGTCCGCGAGCGGCTTCGGTGTGACCGGGTCCCGGTCGGTGTTGTTGTCCAGGTCCGGGTCGTAGGTCTTGCCGGTGACCGTGGCCACGTTCTCCAGCACCTCGGTCGCCGCCGGGTCGACCTTGACGGTGATCGTCAGGATGGGCAGGGACTCGTCCTTGGCCAGGCCGGGTCCGGGGTTGGTGCAGGTGAGGTCCTGGTCCACCGCGGCACACGTCCAGTCGGTGCCGGAGTAGCTCTTGTACTCCGTGCCCGCAGGCAGCGTGTCCTCGACGACGAACGGACCCATACTGCCGTCCTCGCCGTTGTTCGTGACCTTGATCTTCCAGTCGAACTCGGTGCCGGGGACGACCTCGTCCGGTCCGACGTTCCACTCGGCCGGGTAGGCGGTCTCGTGCGTCTTCTCGAGCCTCAGGTCCGCGGAGGCGATCTGGGTCTTCGCGGTGGCCGGCTCGCTGTCGTGGGAGGCCCAGCCCTGCGCCGGCGGACCGTCGGTCCAGTCGGTCGCCGCAGTGTTGACGTGATCGATCCCGAGACCGACGCCGGGATCGGTCGTGACGGCCGACGTCGGCTTGGCCTGGTACTGCACCGAGGCCTTCTCGCCTTCCTTCAGGTCACCGAGATCGGCCCAGGTGAGGTCGAGCCCGCTGACCGTCGGGTTGATCTGGGTCGGCGTGCCGCCGGCCACGGTGACCACTGCGCTGTCCGTCACGTACTCCCAGTTCGTGGGCATGGTGTCCTTCACGCCGAAGGCGAACGCTGTCGCCTTCGAGTCGTTCGAGACCTCCATGGTCCACGTGTACGGCTCGTCGATGTACGCCAGCGGCCCGTCGGTCGCGGTCTTGGTGATGGTCAGTGCCGGCAGGACCGGGTTGACCTTCGCGTCGGCGTCCGGACCGTTGTACTCGCGGATGTCCGGGTTGCCCGGATCCGCGGGCAGGCTGAAGTACTCCTCGATGGTGACGGTGTTCGTCTGCGACAAGCTCCCGGGCGGGGAGAGCCGCCCGTCGTACGTGAGCGTCTTCTCCGCGCCCTTGGCCAGGGAGTCCAGCGTCCACGTGATCGTGTTGCCGGCCAGCACGCCGCCGTCGGACGGGGTGCCCACGACGGTGATCCCGGCGGGGATCGTGTCCACCACCGTCACGTCGTACGCCGTGCTGGCGTACGTGTCATCCCAGTTGGACACCTTCACCGAGTAGGTGAAGACGTCCCCGGGAGCCGCGGTGATCTCGTCCTGCGTGTCCACCTGCTTCTCGATGGACAGCTTCGGTTCGACGATCTCGACGGTGTCGGAGACCGGGGTCAGCGACTTCGGCAGTCCTTCGAAGCCGCCGATCGTGGTCGGGGGTGAGGTGACAGGGATGTCACTCCAGTGCGGCTGCGCCGAGTTGGTCAGCGCGTCGCCGCTGGTGTTACCGACGACGTCGGATACCCGTGCCGTGTAGGTGATCGTGACCACGCGCTCCTTGGGGTCATCAGCGATGTCGCCGAACGACCACCCGATCTTCTGGCCGTCCGGGGTCAACTCGATGGCCGGCAGCGCCGGGTCGCAGTCGGCCCCGCCCACCAGGTAGGTGCACGTCACGGAGACAGTGGCGACCGACGTCGGCGACACCCCGGCCGGCAGAATGTCGATGATCGCCGCGCTGTAGTAGTCCACATCGGCACGCAGTTCAGTCGCGATCTCCGAGGTATAGGTCTCGCCGATGGTCACGTTCTCGGGTGTCGACGTCTTGCCGAGGAACAGTGTCGGGGCCGTGATGGTCGCGCTGTCGGCGGTCTTGTAGGCGCGCTCACCGGTCACCGTGCCTTGCAGGCTCGTGCCGGTGAGTGTGGCGGTGTTGGCGTACTGAGCACCCGCGGCCAGCGGACCGTTCGCCTTGGCGGTGTAGACCAGTTCCGGCGTTCCGCCCGCGGCCAGCGTCCCGACGTCCCACTGCACGCCGTCGCCGGAGCAACCTCCAACGCCGGCGCCGAAGGTGACCCCGCTGGCCGGCGAAACGATAGACGTGACGACGAAGGGGCTCGGGAGACAGTCGACCAGCACGGAGTCGTGCATGGGTGGACGGTCGGACGGGTTGCCCAGTGCCACGGTGTACGTGATCTCCGTGTCTGCCGTGAGCATCTGCGTGGGGCTGGCCGACTTGGTGACCGACGGGTTCGGCTGCACGATGTCGATCCGCTTGGTCTGGGTCCTCGTGATGTAGTCCCCCGTGGGTGTCCCCTTGGTGCGGAACGTGGCCGTGTTGGTCTTGTTCACGATCGTGGCCGGTGCGGGCGGGACCAGACACGGGTCCGTCGCGCAGGCGGCCGCGCTCGGAAGGACCTTGGCGGTGACCTTCACCGAGAAGACCTGGTCCGCGGTCGTGCTGTTCTCGTACATCGGGGGGAACTCCAACTTGCCCGTCGGGTTCGTCGCCACGTTGGTGTCGAACGTGAAACCGTTGGGCTTGTTAACGAAGCCATCACGTCCCCAGTCGTCGATCGACACCAACTCGATGCCCGCGGGCAGGGTGTCGTACAACTCGGCGTCGAACGCGGTGGTGCCCGCTGGGACAGTGCCTGTGTAGGTGTAGGTGATCGTCTCGCCGATCGTGGCCTGACTGGTGAAGTTGTTGTTGTCCTCAGTCACCGATGTCGTAGCGCTCTTGCCCGCCGACGCGTTGCGGGTGAAGACGTTCGACGGGTCTTTCAGTTCCGGAGCGTCCTCCTGCTCCGGCGTGATGGTCTCGTCGATGTTGTTCTTCGGGTAGTACGTGATGATCTCGTCCTCATTGCTGAGGACCTCGAAGCTGCGCACGTACCCGGTGTTGACGAACTGCTGGTTCACGCCGATCTGGGCGGGGAGCTGCATGTCGTACAGCACGGACAGGGTGTCGCCCGGCGGGATCGAGTAGTCGTCGGCAGCGTCCGGTGAGGGGAACGTCCACTTGATGTAACTCGAAAGGTTCTGCCCGTTGACCGGTGGAGCGACACAGGTGACGTAACTGCTCAACGGGGCCGGAGTAGACGTCCCGGGCTTGATGTACTGGTAGTTCGAGATGCTGGTGCAGGGGATTCCTGGCGGCAGTACGTCCCATGTCTGGACACCACGTACCAAGGCGTCGATGGCTGCCGACTGCGAGGTGTTCTTGATGTCGATCTGGAAGGTGGCGGTCGACCCCTGCTGAACGGGTTTGTTGTCCTGTGGCGGGTTCCACGAGCCAGCGGGAGCTGTGGTCTCGCGCACCCCCTTCCTGATACTCAGATCCGGCGGCGGCGCCAGTTCGTAGTCGGCCTGGTCGCGGTAGGACTGGGCCTCCCCGGCCGTGTTGGCCGTGGCCATCTTCATGAGGTTGCCGGTCAACTCCGGCTGTGGGCCCGTGGCCGGCTCCAGGACCCGGACGGCGAAGTAGACCTCGAACACCGCATCGGGGTCCACGTACAGTTCCGGGGCGGCGCCGGTGCCGAGATTCCACACCAGCGGCCCGGTCGTTGGCAGCGACGAACTGTCGACGGGAGCGGTGTTGTTCGGCGTCAAGGTCGCAGTGCCGGCGATGTACTCGGTGCCGATCGGCAAGAAGTCGCCCACGACGGGCTTGCGTGTGGAGATGTTCGGGAAGTCGACCCGGAGTTTGAAGCAGATCCGGTCGCCCTTGCGGAACGTCCGGTCCGCCGCGGGGATGGCGGCGGGGTCCTCGTACAGGCCCAGAGCGGAGCAGTCCTGCGGGACCGCGCGCGGCTGCATCTGCTTGTCGATCGAGGGCAGGGCGCTCCCCTGCTCCGCGCGGGAGGTGTCGCCCACTGTGACCGATCCACTCTCCGAGGTGCCCGGGATGGGCGTTGTGGTGCCCTCGAGGCTCACGGTGTTGGCGAAACTGTCGCCGCCGACCGTGGGAAGTCCCGTAGCGCGGTACGTGTTGAGCATGCGGGCCGGGAACGTGATCGTGAAGGTGTCGTTGGCATCGACATCCACCGAGTCGAAGGCGATGTCGTACGTACTGGTTCCGGCGTTCCAGGTCACGTCGTCGTAGGGGGTGCTCGGGGCTTGCCCACCGACCGGGTCACATGCGGGGTCGCCGCCGGCGTAGTTCGCCGGGCCGAGCGGACAGTAGCCGTCCGGCAGCGCGTCAGTGACCACGATGTCGGACCCGTTCACGTATTCGCTGGCGTCGAGCGTGAGCCTGAACGTCGCTATGTTGCCGGGGACGAAGTCCTCGGGGGACACCGACTTGCGCATCCGCAGGTCCTCGACCTGGACCGACTCGGTGGTGGAGTCCACGTAGGGCCCGGGTGGGGAGCCGGTGAAGTTGCCGGAGGCGGCGGCGTGGTTCGTGAGCGTCGTCTCGGGGGTTCCCTCCCGAGTCGAGGCGCCGTTGTTGTTGTCCAGGTTCGAGCCCTGCTGGCCGGATGCCGGGTCGGGCGCGGGTCCCGGGTTCCAGGCGTTGGTGTTCTCCTGCAGTGGGATGCCGACGATGTACTTGATCTGCGCGGTCGCTCCCGGGGCGAGATCTCCCACGTTCCATCCGACTCGCGTCCACACGCCGGTCAGGTCCCCGATCCCGGTGATGCCGGACGGGTCGACCACCGTCTCGACGGAGTCGGGGGTCGGGCAGGGGCTGGGGGACAGTGCCGGCACGCCGAGGCGCGGCGATGGCGGCGGGCCTGGGTACTCGACGCGGGTGTCGGGTGTCGTGTTGTCCTCGTCTCCGCAGCCGAGGAACTCCAGCCCGGCCGGGATGTAGTCGAAGACGGTGATTGCCTCACTGGGAACCACCTTGTTGTTACGCACAGTGAGTGTGTAGGTGGTCCGGTGATCGTGAACCCCGCGCAGCAGTTCACCCTCGGGGCTCGGTTCGGACTTCTCGATGACGAAGGGGGCGCGGGTGGTGGTGGCGCTGTCCGAGGCGGTGTTCACGGTGCCGTCCGGTGCGGAGGTGATCGGGTTGCCGTCGGCATCGAACTTGGGGACGTACCGTGGGTCCGTCTGGGTCGCGACGTTCGCGTTGTCCGTGTCGCTCTCGCTGATGCTGGTGGGGATGGCGCCATCCGGCCATTTGGCCTCGAACGTGATCGTGAACGACGCGTTGGACTGCAGATCGGTTGCGTTGCTCCACACGAGCACCTGACGGCCGTCACCACGGGTCGTGATGGTGGGCGCACCGATGTCCGGGGACACCGAGCCCGCGTAGACCATGCCCAGTGGCAGCACGTCGGAGAAGCTGACGTTGTACACCGCCGCCCCGCTGACGTTCTTGGCGGTCAGTTCATAGGGGATGTTGTCACCGAGTAGCACCGACGCGGGTGCCTTCTTGTCCAGCGTCACGCTGGCATCAGCCGCGGCGGGCGAGGCTGCTGAGCCCAGTCCGATCGCCATGAGGATGGCAGCCAGGAGCGTAGACATTCTCAGTGCAGCACGCATATGCATTCCTCTGTGTCCCCTTGTCCGCAAGCTCTGCTCCGCGGAGTCAGCGCAGACTGTAGCGGAAACCCACGACGTGCTGCGCGGTGAAACCGCCGGCCCCAGACCTTGCCGGGCAGGGGTACATTCGCACCGTGAAGAGGATTGTTGTCGGCGTGCTGGCGACCGTGGTCATGACCGGTTGCAGCGCAGGTGACACGACTAGGTCACAGTCCCCCACCAGCGGGATTCCGACGACGTCGGCCACCGGGGCCCCACCACAGGGGCTGGCCCCGGGCAGCGACTGGATACTCGTCGGGCCGAACACGCCGGATGTGCGGTTGGCGGGCAGGAACGTGACGCTGCGGTTCGGCGAGGACGGCACGGTCTCCGGCCGCGCGCCGGTGAACACGTACTCGGGACCGTTCACCGCAGACGATGACGGTGCGCTGGAACTGGGGCCGATCACCCAGACCGAGATGGGCAGTGAAGACCCCGACCTGATGGCCGCCGAGTCGCAGTACTTCCAGGCGCTGGGCCTGGTGGACGGCTTCGACACCGACGGCGAGCAGCTCTTCCTTCGCACGGGCGACACGGTCGTGCTGCGGTACGGCCTCGAGGGCTCCGCGGCGGTGTTCGGTGCGACGTTGATCGGTAGGACGGTGGCGAAGGCGCGTGCGAGGGCAGAGGCAGCGGGCTACGGATTCCGAGTCGTCTCGGTGGACGGTGAGAGCAAGCCGGTGACCATGGACTACCAGCCGGACCGGCTCAACGCGACAGTGGTGGATGGCCGCGTCACCGATGTGACGGTGGGCTGATGCGCGCACACACGCTGAATGTCCGCACGGGGGATCGCCTCGTCACCGACCTGACGCGGGAGGCCGAGGCCTTCGTCGATGGCCTGGGCGACGGGCTGCTCAATGTGTTCGTCCCGCACGCCACGGCCGGGCTCGCCATGATCGAGACCGGCGCGGGCAGCGAACCGGACCTCGCAGACGCATTGGAACGACTGCTCCCGACCGCAGACATCTACCGGCATCGCCACGGGAGCACGGGACACGGCCGCGATCACGTCGTGCCGGTGTTCGTGGCCCCGAGCCTCACGGTGCCGGTACTCGGCGGACGACTCGCGCTCGGTACCTGGCAGAGCGTCGTGCTGGTCGATCCCAACGCGGACAACGTCGATCGACGGGTGCTGCTCTCGTTCATCGAGGGTGGGGACTGACGCCATGAAGATCGTGTTGGTCGGCGGGCACGGCAAGGTGGCTCTGTGTCTGATCCCGCTGCTCAGTGCGGCCGGCCATCACGTGAAGGCTGTGATCCGCAACCCGCAGCACCGCGACGATGTGGCGAGAGCTGGCGCCGAGGCGGTCGTCGCTGATGTGGAGACGATGGACGTCCAGGACCTGACGGATCTGCTGAAGGGCTACGAGCTGGTGGTCTGGTCCGCAGGCGCCGGCGGGGGCGATCCGCGGCGCACCTATGCCGTCGACCGCGATGCGGCGATCCGGTCGATGGACGCCGCTTCGGCAGCAGGTGTCCACCGGTACCTGATGGTGTCGTACTTCGGCGCCGGGAAGGACCACGCGGTGCCACCGGACAACTCGTTCTTCGCCTATGCGCAGGCCAAGGCGCTCGCAGACGATCACCTACGCCACAGTGGCCTGGCCTGGACGATCGTGGCGCCCAGCCGATTGACCGACGCCGCCGCCACCGGCCTCGTCGAGGTCAACGGCGCGAAGCGGGTGTCACCGAAGTCGGTGCCGCGCGCCGACGTGGCCGCTGTGATCGCAGCCGTGGTCCAGCGATCCGACTTGAGCGGCCGGATGATCGAGTTCAACAGCGGGTCCACACCGATCGAAGAGGCGTTGGACGCCTTGGCATGACCCACCCCATCCTCTTCGACGACGACGATCCGCTTCTGGCGCGCGTGCGAGGAATCGCGCTCGGGTTCCCGGACGCCGCCGAGAAGATCAGCCATGGACGGCCCGCGTTCTTCACGACCAAGGTCTTCGCCTACTACGGAGGCTCGCTGCGTCTTGACGGTCAGTGGGTGGCGCACGATCAATCGATCATGGTCAAGGCCGACGCTGACGAACGCGAGGCCCTGCTGGTCGACCCGCGCTGCTATCTGCCCGCTTACCTCGGGCCATCGGGGTGGGTGGGGCTGGACGTCGATGCCCGGACGGACTGGACCGAGGTGGCCGAGTTGATCGACGCGTCCTACCGGCTGACCGCCGACGCCAGGCGGGTGGCGCGGCTGGGCCCGACCGTTTGCTGCGAAGTTGCGCACCCAAACAGGGGTTTGTGACGAAGGTGCGCGTCACCGGGCGATCGGACCCCGCACCTTCGTGACACGGCACCCGTTATACCCGACCGTGACACTGGCCCGGCTCAGGTCTCCAGGAGCCGTGCTTTCGCCGCCTTGAACTCCTCATCGGTGAGCATGCCGTCGTCCTTCATCTTGACCAGTCTGGCCAGGTCGCCGACCGGGTCGTCGTCCTGTGGTGCGGCCGGGGCGGGTTGATCGAGCGGGTGCGGGATACCGAACTCGCGGAACAGCGGGATCTGCTCGGCCGAAGCGCCGTCGGGCATCCCCACAGCGAACAAGGTGGGGTCGGTGGGGGAGTACCAGGCGGGCCACACATCGCCGACCCGCGGCATCTGTGTCTGGTTGATGAGGATCTTCTTCTTGGCGTTGAAGGGGGCTCCGCCGGCGAGCGGTTCCAGCTGGAACGTGACCCAGCACTGGATGTTGATGTTGTTGACGACCATGCCCGTGGGGTCGATGCGCACGATCTTGGCCCGCGCCTTGTTGCCCGTGGTCATCAGTTCCTGCGCCTGCGCCATCTTCTTCTTCGAACCGCCCGACAGGCTCGTCCGCACGATGAACAAGATGGCGACGGTGACCGCGATGGGTACCAGAATCGAGACGATGATCATGGTGTTCACGCGGTAATGATGGCGTGAGTCGATCATCTTTGCCAAGGTCCGCCTCCATCTCGTGGCCGGGTCGGGCGGGTACGGATCGCCAGCGCATCTCGGAATCACCCGAAACCTCGCAAATCGGGCAGATTGAGGGGGAATCCGGCCAGCAGATGGAGGGCCGGAGGATGCAAGCGGCCGCACGACGACTCACCGTTCATCGGCAGTTACCGACCGTTCATCGTGAGGCGGCGAACCGGCGGTGGACGCAGTCACGCCGCTCACCGCATGCCGGTCCCGACCCCCTGCCGAGGTGTTGCACATCCGCATAGCGTTTCACCCACCGGAGCGGAAGCGCCGCTACACCAGATTCGGAAGGCAGGAGCCGATGACCACGAACCAAGATCCGCTGAAGGTCGGGGGCACCCCCGATCCTGAGGCGTACCTCAAGGCTCAGAGGAGCCCGCAGTTCGAGGAGTTGCGCAAGCGCTACCGGGGTTTCGCGTTCCCGATGACGGTGGCGTTCCTCGTCTGGTACTTCGCCTTCGTCTTGGCGTCGGTGTTCGCGCCGGTGTGGATGGCCCAACCCGTGTGGGGCAACGTGAACCGCGGCGTGGTGTTCGGACTGCTGCAGTTCGTCTCCACCGGCCTCATCACTTGGCTGTACGTCCGCCACGCGAACAACAAACTCGACCCCCTCGCCACGGAGATCCGTGAGGACCTGGAAGGAACCCGCTGATGCAAGAAACCGCAGGCAGCCCGTTGGTGAACATGACCATCTTCCTGGTGTTTGTCGCCTTCACGATGGTCATCGTCATCCGGGCCTCACGACAGAACAAGAGCGCAGCCGACTACTACACCGGGGGCCGCAGTTTCACAGGCGGCCAGAACGGCACCGCCATCGCCGGCGACTACCTCTCGGCCGCCAGTTTCCTCGGTATCACCGGCGCGATCGCGCTGACCGGCTTCGACGGCTTCCTCTACTCGATCGGCTTCCTGGTCGCATGGCTGGTGGCGCTGCTGCTGGTGGCTGAGCTCCTGCGCAACACCGGCAAGTTCACGATGGCCGACGTGCTCGCGTTCCGTATGCGGCAACGTCCCGTGCGGATGGCAGCAGCCATCTCGACCCTGGCGGTCTCCTTCTTCTACCTGCTCGCCCAGATGGCCGGTGCCGGTGGTCTGGTGAGCCTGCTGATGGGGATCACCGGCAACCTCGGCCAGTCCCTGACCATCGCGGTGGTCGGTGTGCTGATGATCGTCTACGTCCTCGTCGGCGGAATGAAGGGCACCACCTGGGTGCAGATCATCAAGGCCGTGTTGCTCATCGCCGGTGCCGCGCTGATGACGGGGTGGGTGCTCAGTAAGTACGGGTTCAGCCTGTCCAACGTGATGGGCGCCGCCGCTGACAACAGCCCGCTGAAGGAGAAGCTGCTGGCCCCTGGTGCCAAGTACGGCGTGAACACGCTGAGCAAGGTCGACTTCATTTCCCTGTCGCTGGCCCTGGTGCTGGGAACGGCCGGTCTGCCGCACGTGCTCATGCGTTTCTACACGGTGCCGACCGCCAAGGAGGCCCGCAAGTCGGTGGTGTGGGCGATCAGCCTGATCGGCTTGTTCTACCTGTTCAGCCTGGTGCTGGGCTTCGGCGCGGCCGCCCTGGTCGGCTCCGACGTCATCAAGGCGGCTCCCGGTGGCGCGAACTCCGCGGCACCGCTGCTGGCCTACGAACTCGGCGGGACGCTGCTGCTGGGCTTCATCTCCGCAGTCGCCTTCGCGACGATCCTCGCGGTGGTGGCGGGCCTGACGATCACAGCCAGTGCCTCCTTCGCCCACGACGTGTACGCCAACTACATCAAGCGTGGCCAGGTCTCGGCCGATGCCGAGGTGAAGGTGGCACGCACCGCCGCTGTGGTGATCGGCATCTTCGCGATCATCGGCGGGATCCTGGCCAAGGACCAGAACATCGCGTTCCTTGTGGCCCTGGCCTTCGCGGTCGCCGCCTCGGCGAACCTGCCGACGATCCTGTACTCGCTGTTCTGGAAGCGGTTCACCACGCGAGGTGCGCTCTGGAGCATCTACGGCGGTCTGATCAGTTCGATCACGCTGATCATCTTCTCCCCGGTGGTCTCCGGCAAGGCGGTCGTCGAGGCGACCGGCAAGAGCCCGTCGATGCTGCAGGGCGTGGACTTCCACTGGTTCCCGCTGGACAACCCGGGTCTGATCTCGATCCCGCTGGCCTTCCTGCTCGGATGGCTCGGGAGCATCACGGATCCGAACAAGGCGGACGCCATGAAGTACGCCGAGATGGAGGTGCGGTCCCTGACCGGTGCCGGTGCCGAGAAGGCCACCGTCGCCCACTGACCGCCCCTCACCCAAGGACAGGCGTCCGGGTGGCGTGAGTTGGCCCCGCCACCCGGATGCCTCACCACTTACGAAAGGACATCATGACCGACACGCTGGAGAACCTCGCCACCGAGAACCGCAGCTTCCCGCCGTCTGAGCACTTCGCCGCGCGGGCCGGCGCCACCGCTGAGCTCTACGACGAAGCAGCCGCGGACCGCCTCGGCTTCTGGGCCGAACAAGCCGCACGCCTCGACTGGGCGCAGCCGTGGAGCCAGGTGCTGGACTGGGCGGACGCGCCGTTCGCCAAGTGGTTCGTCGACGGGCAGCTCAATGTGTCGTACAACTGCGTGGACCGGCACGTCCAGAACGGGCTCGGCTCGCGTACCGCGATCATCTTCGAACCGGAGAGCGGCGCGCCCGAGACCATCTCCTACGCGCAGTTGCAGCAGCGGGTCTCGCAGGCCGCCAACGCGCTGACCGACCTGGGAGTGACCGCCGGCGACCGGGTCGCGATCTACATGCCGATGATCCCGCAGGCGGTGGTGTCGATGCTGGCCTGCGCCCGGATCGGGGCAGCTCACTCAGTGGTGTTCGGGGGCTTCTCCGCCGAAGCCCTGCGGAGCCGCATCGACGATGCGCAGGCGAAACTCGTGATCACCACCGACGGTCAGTTCCGGCGCGGTGCCTCGATGCCGCTGAAGCCCGCGGTGGACGAGGCCGTCGAGCACTGCCCGTCGGTGCAGAACGTGTTGGTGGTGCGCCGCACCGGCGACGCCGTCGAGTGGACCGAGGGCCGCGATCTGTGGTGGCACGACGTGGTCGCGACGGCCAGTGACGTCCACGAGCCGCAGCCGTTCGACGCCGAGCACCCGCTGTTCATCCTGTACACATCCGGGACCACCGGTAAGCCGAAAGGCATCCTGCACACCTCAGGCGGCTACTTGACCCAGGTGTCCTACACGCACTCGGTCGCGTTCGACCTCAAGCCGGAGACCGACGTCTACTGGTGCACCGCCGACATCGGCTGGGTGACCGGTCACAGCTACATCGTCTACGGGCCGTTGAGCAACGGCGCGACCCAGGTGATCTACGAAGGCACCCCGGACACTCCGCACAAAGGCCGTTGGTGGGAGATCGTCGAGAAGCACAAGGTGTCGGTCCTCTACACCGCGCCGACTGCGATCCGCACGTTCATGAAGTGGGGCGCGGACATCCCGGCGGAGTACGACCTGTCGTCGCTGCGGGTGCTGGGTTCGGTCGGGGAGCCGATCAATCCCGAGGCGTGGATGTGGTACCGCTCGGTGATCGGCGGCGATCGTTGCCCGATCGTGGACACCTGGTGGCAGACCGAGACCGGTGCCATGATGATCAGCCCGTTGCCAGGGGTCACGCAGTGCAAGCCTGGCTCGGCCATGTCAGCGCTGCCCGGGATCGGGGCCGCGGTCGTCGACGACCACGGCGATCCGGTCGCCAACGGCGGCGGCGGATACCTGGTGCTCACCGAGCCGTGGCCGTCGATGCTGCGCGGGATCTGGGGTGACGACCAGCGCTACAAGGACACGTACTGGTCGCGCTGGCCCCAGTACTACTTCGCCGGCGACGGGGCGAAGCTCGACGAGGACGGCGCCGTCTGGTTGCTGGGCCGGGTCGATGACGTGATGAACGTGTCGGGCCACCGGATCTCGACCACGGAGGTGGAATCGGCTCTGGTTTCCCACCCGGCTGTGGCCGAGGCGGCCGTGGTCGGCGCCACTGACGAGACCACCGGCCAGGGGATCGTCGCCTTCGTCATCCTGCGTGGCGACGCCGAACCCGGTGAGGAACTGATCCAGGAGTTGCGAAAGCACGTCGGGCACGAGATCGGCCCGATCGCCAAGCCTCGCCAGATCATGATCGTGGCGGAACTGCCGAAGACCCGTTCGGGCAAGATCATGCGGCGACTTCTGCGGGACGTGGCGGAGAACCGCACTCTGGGGGACGTTACGACGTTGGCGGACCCGACGATCATGAACATGATCCAGAAGGGTCTAGGCGCGGGGAGCTGATGGAAACGGACTCGACCATGAGCATGGACCCAGGCACGTTGGGGGCAGCGGTGAGCTTGTTCATGGTCGAGTCCGTTGGGCGGGTGCGGACGGCGTAGGAGGAGCAATGGCTGGGATCTGCATCCACGGTGGCCGATTCGGAGCTCACGCGTCGCGAGCAGCAAGAGTGCGCACGCACCTCTGCGTCACTATGCAAAATGATCAGCAACCTCGACCGACATCCGTGCGGGGGTGGTGCCCAAGGTGTCGAATCATTTTGCATAGTGCGTCAAGGGTCGCCCGTCACCCGGACACTGCCACGTTGCGCGCCTGTGAATTTCGATAGCGTCGGCGCATGGATGCCTGGGTGCTGGCGCTGGCGGCCATCGCGAGCGCCATCGTGGTCGCCGTGCTCATCGCGCGGTGGGTGCGGTCGGGTGCGCGCATGGGAACCGAGGGTCAGATGGCCACGTACCGGACCCTGCACATCGCGAGCCTGGCGGCCCCGGCGTTGCGGGGAGGTCTGACCCAATCGGCCGCCCAGCGGTCGGTCAAGCAGCTGCGAAACCTGCTTGGGGTGCAGGCGCTGGCCGTCACTGATCGGTTCGCGACCCTGGCGTGGGACGGGATCGGGGACAAGCAGCGCGACCTCGCCGTCGAGCACGCCCAAGTGGCGTTGGATTCCGGCTCCGCGAGCGTGGTCCCGGTCGAACAGGCACGCGGTGTCTCGCAGATGCTCCGCTCCGGGGTGGCGGCACCGCTGACCTCCGACGACGTGGTCATCGGCGCGCTGGTCGCCTACTCGAACGCCCCGGCCGGCCCGGCCATGATGCGGGCGGTGGAAGAAGTCGCGACCTTCACCTCCGGCCAACTCGACCTCGCCGAACTCGACCGCACCCGGGCGCGCAGCGCGGAGGCGGAGGTCCGGGTGCTGCGTGCGCAGATCTCGCCGCACTTCATCTTCAACTCGCTGACCGCGATCGCGTCGTTCGTACGCACAGATCCGGATCGTGCCCGCGACCTCCTGCTGGACTTCGCCGAGTTCACCCGGTACAGCTTCCGCTCGCATGGGCGCTACACGGCCCTGGCCGAGGAGTTGCGGTCGGTCGAGCAATACCTGCTGCTCGAGCAGGCGCGCTTCGGCGATCGTCTGCAGGTCAGGTTGCGCGTCGATCCCGAGGTGCTCAGCGTGCGCATCCCGTTCCTGTGCATCCAGCCGCTGGTCGAGAACGCGGTTCGTCACGGCCTCGAGGATCGCGATGCGCCGGGCACGATCAGCATCACCGCCGTCGAGCGCGGCCCGGACTGCTGGATCAGCGTCGAAGACGACGGCGTGGGCAACGAACCGGCGATCATCCGACGCAGCCTGTCCGGCGAGCCGGGCGACCATGTGGGACTGGCCAACGTGGACGAGAGGCTGCGGCAGGCATTCGGCGATGACCGCGGGTTGGTGGTGGAGACCGCCCCGGCGGCGGGTACCAAGGTGACGATGCGGATCCCCAAGTACGCCGAGGCGGTGGCCGATGAGTGACGGGCGTGACCTGGTCGTGGTGGCGGTGGACGATGAGGCCCCCGCCCTGGCCGAGCTCGGCTACCTGCTGGCGAGGACTCCGGGCATCGGCGAGGTCCGGTCGGCGAGCACGGCCACGCAGGCACTGGAACTGCTGCACGGCGACGACGTGGATGCGGTCTTCCTGGACATCCGGATGCCGGGCATGGACGGGTTGGCGCTGGCCAGGGTCATCGGCCGTTTCGCGACCCCGCCGCCGGTCGTGTTCGTCACGGCCTACGACTCCCACGCGGTGGATGCGTTCGACATCGACGCGGTGGACTACCTGCTGAAGCCGATCCGGGCCGAACGGCTAGAGCAGGCGGTGCGCCGGGTGCGGCGCCAACTCGAGGCGGCGGTGGCCGAGCCGGAGGCGGTCGACGCGGAGGACGAGACCATCGCGGTCGAACTGGGCGGAACCACCCGGTACGTGCAGCGTTCGGAGATCGTCTACGTCGAGGCGCAGCGTGACTACGTGCGCCTGCACACCCGGGAGGCGGGGCACCTGGTGCGGGTGCCGCTGGCCACCCTGGAGGAACGCTGGGAACCCGTCGGATTCCTCCGTGTGCATCGCAGGTATCTGGTCAACTCCACTTACGTGGTGGGATTGCGCACGGCCGCCGGACGGCTCAGCGTCGATCTCGGTGAGGGTCAGTCCGTGCCGGTCAGCCGCCGTCACACGGCCGCGGTGAAGGCAGCGCTGGTCGAACCGCGCAGGCTGGAGCGCGAGCCGTGAGCAAGTCCGAGAACAAACCGCGCCGCGAGGTGATCATCGGGCCCCGCCGTGACGTCCGCCGGCGGCCCCCGCGACCGGTGACCGACGAGATCGACGACCAGACGCGGGTGGGCAAGGTCTACTTGCGCTCCTTGATCCGAACGCAACTGCTGCTGGGTCTGGCGACCGTGGCTCTGGTGGTGGTGCCGCTGATCGCGATGCCGTTGATCTTCGGCTGGTGGCCGGCGGCCCGCAGCCTGCAGGTGGGCCCACTGCCCCTGTGGTGGCTCATCCTGGGAATCCTGGTCTATCCGGCGATCCTGGGCGTGGGCTGGTGGTACGTGCGCCAGGCCGACCGCAACGAGGCGCAGTTCACCGACCTGGTGGAGGGCCGGTGAACGCGCCAGCCGCCCTCGGGATGGTGCTCACGGTGATCGTCACCATCGGGCTGGCCGCCTACAGCTCCAGACTGGCGCGCACGACCGGGGATTTCTACGTCGCCTCCCGGTCGGTGCCGTCCTGGTGGAACGCGTCGGCGATCGCCGGGGAGTACCTGTCGGCGGCCTCGTTCCTGGGCGTGGCCGGACTGATCATGGTCGGTGGGGCAGACGCGGTCTGGTTCCCGGTGGGCTACGCCGTGGGTTACGTGCTGCTGCTGGCCCTGGTGGCGGCTCCACTGCGCCGGTCGGGGGCGTACACGTTGCCGGACTTCTGCGAGGCCCGCCTGCGATCGCGGCACGTGCGCCTGATCGCCAGTGCCCTGGTCGTGCTGATTGGCTGGCTGTACGTCCTGCCGCAGTTGCAGGGCGCCGGCCTCGCCCTGCAGATCCTTCTGGACACCCCGGTCTGGGTGGGCGGGATGCTGGTCTCGCTCACGGTCCTGGTCGTGATCGTGGGCGGTGGCATGCGCAGTGTGACCTTGGTCCAGGGCTTCCAGTACTGGCTCAAGGTCGTGGCCATCATGGTCCCGGTGCTGTTCCTACTGGCCGCGTGGCGTGCGGACAGCGGCCCCAGCACACTCACCGAAACGCCCCCGACGTTCCACGGCACCACCACGGTGAAGGTGGAGTCCGACATCGAGGTGACGGTCACGGATCCGGTCCGGGTGCTCGCCGACGGCTCGGTCGACGGGAACGTGATCGACGGCCCGGTGCTGTGGGGTGAGGGGAACCATCGGGTCGGGTCCCGGACCACCTTGACGTTCCCTGATGGCGCCGCGGTGCCCCATCTGAGTTCCACCCCCGCGCAGACGGGCCGGGACTGGGGGCAGACGCTGCAAGGGGGACAGGAACATGCCCTGTACCGGACCTTCGCGCTGATGTTCGCACTCTTCCTGGGGACCATGGGCCTGCCGCACGTGCTGGTCCGGTTCTACACCAACCCGGACGGGCGCGCCGCGCGGCGCACGGCCCTGGTGGTCATCGGTCTGGTCGGACTGTTCTACCTGGCGCCCTCGGTGTACGGGATGCTGGGGCGTTTGTACACCCCCGAGCTGCTGATGACCGGTCGCACCGACGCGGTGGTGCTGCTGCTGCCGCAGGCGCTGGTCGGTGGCTGGAGCGGCGAATGGCTCACCGCCCTCGTGGCGGCCGGTGCCGCCGCGGCGTTCCTGGCGACCGCCACCGGTCTGACCGTCACCGTGGCCGGAGTGCTGTCACAGGACGTGGTGGGCAGGTGGATCAGCAACCCGATCGTGAGTTTCCGGGTGGCTGCTGCGGCGGCCGTGCTGGTACCGCTGCTGCTCGGTCTCACCGCCGAGTCGCTGCCGCTGGCCCGTGCCGTGTCGCTGGCCTTCGCCGTGGCCGCCGCGACCTTCTCCCCGCTGCTGCTGCTCGGGATCTGGTGGCGTCGCCTCACCGATGTCGGCGCTGCGGCAGGTCTGATCGTGGGCGGCGTGACGGCTTCGGCCGCCATCGTGATCTCGACGCTCGTCCCGTCGCTGACGGGCTGGCCCTCGGCTCTGCTGGCGCAGCCGGCAGCGTGGGCGATGCCGGCCGCCTTCGCGACCATGGTGGTGGTGTCACGCAGGTCGTCACACCGGCTCAGGCCCGGCGTCGATCGGATCATGATCCGTCTGCACACCCCGGAATCGGTCGGTGTGCAACGGACCTGGATAGCGAGAGGGCAACGATGAACGGGCATGTGGTGACGGCCACGGATCTGGTGGCGGCGGCGCGCAAGGTCGACTGGGCGGATCCGCGTCCGACAGGGCTGTCCGACGCCGCTGACACCAGGACCAAGGCGCTGCTGGACGGCTTCATCCACGAATCCGGGCCACCGCCGGAGCGGTTCGCGTGGGTCGCGCTCGGTTCCCACGCCCGCCGCGAGCTCCACTGCGCCAGCGACCAGGACCACGCGCTCTTCTGGGCGAGCGACCAGGCTGCCGCGAGCACTTACGCGCAGGACCTGGCCGCCGTCGTCATCGACGGCCTGGCGGAGTTCGGGATGCGCCGGTGCGACGGCGGCTACATGGCCGACCGCTGGTCGTACTCGCTGTCCCGGTGGCAGGACATCCTGCGGGAACGGGTCGCCGCGCCCACCCCGGATGCGGTGGTCGACGCCGACGTGTTCCTGGACCTGCGGGTGCTGGCCGGGGATCTGGACGTCGGTCCCGCGGTGGCCGAGCTCGCCGATGGCGCCGACTCGCCGCGACTCATGCACGGACTGGCGCAAGCGGCCAACTCGTTCCCCTCCCCACTGCACGCGTTCGGCCGGCTGCCCAGGGGGCCGATCGATCTGAAGAAGTCGGGTCTGGCGCCGATCGTGCTCCTGGCCCGGCTCTATGGCCTGCGCGCGCGGTCGGAGGCGGTCGGCACCGACCAGCGGCTCGCGGATGCTGCGGCCGCGGGCGTTCTCAGCGATGAGCTGACAGCCCGGTTGCGCGACGGGTACGGCCTGCTCACCAGGTTGCGTCTGCAGCACCAGTTGCAGCAGATCAACGCCCGCCAGTACGTCACGGACCGGGTGGATCCCGAGCACGTCGAGGCATCCGATGCCGAAGGTCTGCGGGAGGCGTTCCGGGCCATCAAGAGTGCGCAATCCGTGACGTCTGTGGCATTCCGGACCGACCTGTGATGCAGGGCGAGGAGACGCTGTGACCAAATGGAAAGTTGCCGCCCTGATCCTCGTGGCGACCGTTGTGCCGGCGCTGACGGCCGCCGTCGTGCTCGCGGACCTGCCGACTGATTCGCGGCTGTCCCTGCTGGACACGCTCGGCGGCGAGGTGATCGTCCTGGCCCTGGGACTGATCGTCCTGGTCGGTCTGATCGCATGGATCGCGTGGCGGACGTGGCGGGCCGAGCAGCGCCTCGACGAACGCACCGCCAACGCGGTCCGGATGATCGCCGACGTCAACCCCGACCACCGGCTGCCCGGCGCCACGGCCACGGAGAAAGCGATCAACGAACTGGCGGGGCGGCATGCCACGGCGGAACGACGGCTGTCCGAGGAACTCGAGGCCGCGCACGCGGAGCTGCGTCTCGAACGCGACGGCCTGCTGGCGGTGCTCAGCGGGCTGGACGTCCCGGTCGGAGTCGTCGACGACCGGGGCCGGATCCTGCTGGTGAATCCGGCGGCACGGCATGTGCTGCGGGGACGCACGCCGATCGCCGCCGGCCGCAGCATCCTGGGTGTGTTCGACGCCGACGACTTCTTGCCTCTGCTGGCGCGCGCGCTCGACGGTGAGCGGCCGAAGGCGGTGGTGGGGGACACGGCGATCCGGTTGGTCAGGCTCACCGGGTCCGGCGAATCGCCGATGGTCCTGGTGGTTGGCAATCCCGCGGCCGAGCAGGCCCAGGGCCCGGTCGTGGGCTTGAGCGTGGATCTGGCGCGTCCCACCCGACCGGTGCCCTCCCGGGAGCAATGGCTGCAGACACCATTGGTCGACATCGTCTTCACGGTCGTGGACTGCGAGACCACCGGACTACACGTGGAGGCGGGTGACCGACTGGTCGCGATCGGCGCGGTCCGCGTGGATGGCGCGGTGGTCCGTGCCGATGACACCTTCGACGAGCTGATCAACCCTGGCCGCACCATTCCGGCACTGTCGACCAGCTTCCACGGGATCACCGATGAGATGGTGGTCGGCGCGGGCAGTCCTGCCGATGTGGTCGCCGAGTTCGCCCACTACGCGGAGGACTCGGTGCTGGTGGCCCATCACACCGCCTTCGACTTCGGTTTCCTGCGGCCCACGGCCGCCGAAGCCGGCGTGACACTGGAACCCCTGAGCCTGGACACCATGCTCCTTTCGGCGGTCCTGGAACCGCACCCGGACGCCCGGCACGGCCTGGACTACGTCTGCGAGCGCTACGGGGTGGAGGTCTTCGGCCGGCACACCGCGCTCGGGGATGCGCTGGCCACCGCAGAGGTCCTGGTGCGGATGATCCCGCAGTTGCAGCAGCGGGGGATCGCCACGCTGGGCCAGGCGCGCGACGCCTGCGCCGCTACCGAGCTGGCCCGCCGGATCGAGGCCGGGGCGTAGCCATCGTCCGTCGGATGTGGCGACGTAGACCGGCCCCCCCGGCGCAACTCGCAGGCGAGCAGTTGCCGGGGTCAGCCGCCGTCGGGCCGGTCCGGACTGCGGTTCGGCTGCCGGTCCGGGTACACCACCGGCAGAGGCGGCCTGCGCGAACCGCTCCACGGCGCCGGCACAGCGTCGATCTCGCGGGCCAGCGCATAGGCCATGTCCTCGTAGTTGGCGCGCCAGCCGCGGAAGTGCCGGTACGCCTCGTCGGGCGCGCGTTCCCACGTGTAGCCGGCCGAGGACAGCATCGTGCAGGCGTCCTGGAAATCACGCAGGCTGACGTCGCTGGGTTTGTCGGGTCTCGGATCGTCGTCGAACGCGATGCGCTGGACCTTGCACAACTCCTGCATGCAGACGATGCCCTGCCGCAGCGTGACCCGCATGCTGCCCTGCGGCTGGCCCGGGTTCAAGGACAGATGGATGGCAGCTGTGTCCATGACGCACAACAGCGCGATCAGCCAGTTTCGGTTGGGCCGGGCGGAGCGCATGTGGATGAGCACCGGGAAGTTGGTGTGACTCTCACCGACTTCTGCGGCCCACTGCTCCCAGGCCGGCCACAACGTGTCGAGCCGGTCGACGCTGTTGACCAGCGCGTGCCTCCGGATCAACTCCGGGGCCCAATTGGGCTCGCCGCCGCGTGCCAGCAGCAGCGTCGCCTCCGCCTCGCGCCTCTGGTAGGCGGCGTAGAACGTCGGCAGGTAGCCGATCAGCAGTCCGATCACGATTGGACCGGTCGCGGCAGCCACGAAGTCGAGGGCGGTCAGTGCGTTCCGGTCGCCGCTGGCATACCCGAGGGTGAACAGGCTCGAACCGGCCTCGCGCAGCGCGGCGGGCAAGAGCAGGTCGGTGGTCCCGTACATCATCAGGCCGTAACTGAGCAGGAACAGCAGCAGCCACATGATCAGCGAGGTCACGATGGCGACCGGCGAGAACCAGGCGAGGACCGCATCCCGGGTCTCGTACGTCCTGGACCGACGAGCGATGAGCCGGAACAAGCCCAGCAGCGCCTGGTTCTTCAACCGGTTGAGGCCCGAACTGCCACGTGCGACGACGAGCGTGCGCATGACCGACGAGCACGTCGCGAGCCAGACGACGAGCCCGCCGACGATCGCCATGATCCGCACGTGCTCACCCTAATCGCGCGCGGGTGATGCCGCCGGCCTTCCGCCCCGGCGTCGGGCGGGCATACCCTAGTGGCAGCAGGAGGCGATGATGCGATCGGTTGTGGCCGTATCCGCGGTGTTGTCGGTCGGCTTGGTGGCGGCGCCTGCGACCGCCGCCGCGCCCTCGCAGATCATCCCGGTGGGCAAGGCGGTGATCCGTGTCGACGACGGATGCCTTGCTCGGGTGATCGCGGGCAAATACAAGAAGTCCGTCCCGGCGACCGGGAAGATGGTTCTGCCGACCGGCAGGTACCGGCTCATCGCCAGGCCCGGGACCTGCAAGGTGAGCAAGAAGAAGTTGCGTGTGCGCAAAGGCAAGACGGTCCGCGCGAAAGTCCGCAACAGCGACCAGCCCGAGCCCGCCCCGTCTGTGTGAGCAGGCACCTCGATCGGCGAATCCGTTCCACCGGGCCCTAGCCTTGCCCGCGGGAGGCAACGTGGATTCGTCGGGTAAGGACCCGCGCCGCTGGTGGGCGTTGACGGCGATGTGTCTGGCCATCTTCCTGGTGGCGGTCGACGGGACCGTGCTCAGCCTGGCCACCCCCAGCATCGTGAAGGCGCTGGAGCCGACCGCGTCCCAGGTGCTGTGGATCGGGGACATCTACTCGTTCGTCCTGGCCGGCCTGCTCATCACCATGGGCAATGTCGGCGACCGTTTCGGCCGCAAGCGCCTGCTGTTGGCCGGAGGTGTGGTCTTCGCGTTGATCTCGGTCGCGGCGGCCTACTCCTCGAGCCCCGAGATGTTGATCGTGAGCCGTGCACTGCTGGGGGTAGCAGGTGCGACGTTGATGCCGTCGACCCTGGCGTTGATGCGTTCGACCTTCACCGACGCCGGGGAACGGAGTTTCGCGATCGGCGTCTGGAGCGCGATGGGTGCCGCCGGAGCTGCGGCCGGCCCATTGTTCGGTGGCGCGCTGCTCGAGTACTTCTGGTGGGGTTCGGTGTTCCTGGTCAACGTCCCGATCATGGCCCTCGTACTGGTCATCGGACTGCCGACGCTGCGGGAGTCCAGGGATCCGGAGCCGGGCCCCCTGGACCTGCTGTCCGTGGCGTTGTCCACGGCAGGGATCATCGCGGTGGTCTACGGGGTCAAGGAGAGCGCGATCCAGGGAATCGCTGCGGGCTACACGGGCATTCTGCTGCTCGGGGCGGCCGCGCTCGCCTGGTTCATCATGCGTCAACGCACCCTGGACCACCCGTTGGTCGATGTCCGCCTGTTCGCGTCCGGGCCGTTCAGCGGCGCGGTGCTGGGGATGTTGCTGTCCGTGTTCGGGCTGGCCGGTGCCTTGTTCTTCTTCTCCCAGTACCTGCAGTTCATCAAGGGGCTGAGCCCGCTGCAGGCGGGTCTCTTCGAGCTTCCCGCGACCCTGGCCGCGCTGGTCGCCGCCCTCGTGGCGGGCACCATCATGCGCCGGTTCGGGCGCGGTCCGGTGACTGCGGTGGGGCTGCTGGCGATCGGGACCGGGATGGCGGCCATCGCCTTCATCCTGGACTCCTCGCAGTACCTCGTCTTCGCACTACCGCTGCTGCTGATCGGCGCCGGCGACGGGGTCGCCCTGACGATCGCCTCCGACACGGTCCTGGCGGTGGCTCCGAAGGACAGAGCCGGGGCGGCGTCGGCGGTGTCGGAGACGGGCTACGAGTTGGGCACCGCACTGGGAATCGCGCTGCTGGGAAGCGTCCTGACCGCCGTCTACCAAGGCGCATTGCGGGTTCCCGGGGCCGTGCCCGGACCCGTCGCCGAGGCCGCCAACGAGTCGCCGGGGGAGGCCTTCGAAGCGATGGCGGGGCTGCCTGAACAGACGGTGACTGGGCTGACCGAGGCCGTCCATGCTGCGTTCGCACAAGCACTGCAGGTGACCACGCTGGTGGGCGCCTCGGTGCTGGTCGTGGGCGCATTCGTGACGTGGTACCTCCTACCGGGCCGTGAGGAGTCGGTCACGGAGATGGCGGCGCACTGAGGCTTGTCCCGTGCTGACAATTCCGCGCCGATCCGGCTAGGTTCGCCATGAAACCTGGAGGTGTCTTGATCGAGATCGCGTGGCAGTACGACCCGGATGCGGGCGCGGTCGAGCGCAAGCCCGCCACCGCCGAAGAGGCGCTGCTGATGTTGCACATGGGGAACAGCGGTTTCGCGGACCTGGGTCGTTCCACGGGTTCGGACAGGTACGTGATCCCGGTGTCCGGCGAGGAACTCGGCTTGGGCGACAGGCCGGGGGAGGCTCCGGCGCAGACCCCGATGGCGGTGATCCTCGGCTGCGCGGATGCCCGGGTGCCGCTGGAACTGGTGTTCTCGCAGTCGGCCAACGACCTCTTCGTGGTGCGGGTGGCCGGCAATGTGCTGGGCGGTGATTGTGTCGGCAGCATCGACTTCGCGATCACGAACCTGGCCAGCGTCCGCCTCGTGGCGGTGGTGGGTCACACCGGCTGCGGTGCCGTCCAGGCCTGCGTCGACGCATACCTGGATCCTCGGCGCTACCTGGGCCTGTCCGCGAACCTTCCGTTGCGGGGGATCGTGGACGCGGTGATGCCGGCCGTGCGGGGAGCTGACGCCGCGCTCCGCGGGCACTATGGGGACCAGATCGTCGACAAGTCCGGTTTCACCGAGGCGCTCGTCGATTCCGCCGTGGTGCTGAACGCCGCCATCGCCGCCGATGCGCTGCAGCGCATCTTCTCCCAGAATCTCTGCGACGAACTCGGGGTGGCGTTCGGGGTCTACGACCTCAGAAGTCGCCTGGTCGGGCTGCCGGACCTCCAGATGGACTGGCGCCGTGGCTTGTTCCCGGCGCCGGCCGAAGGATCACGGTTCATCGAGGATGTCGTCCGGTCGGTGCATGTCCGGTCGCTGCTGCAGGGCTGAGTTCCAGCACGCCTTTGTGACGAAGTTGCGGGTCGTGACGGTGGTTTGTGACGAAGGTGCTGGGTTCGCGGGTCTGTGTGCGCGCAACTTCGTAACGAAGCGCTCCGGTGGCCGACAACTTCGTAACCACAGCGTTCTCAGGCCACCTGCAGCGAGCGCTTCGACAACCCGAACGCGTAGCCCTCGATAGCGGTCTCCATCTGGCCCGCGGCGGCCCCGAGGGTGACGAACAACGGTGTGAAGTGCTCCACCGTGGGATGCGCGAACGGCATTCCGGGAGCCCTGGAACCGTACGCCGCGAGTTCATCGAGATCGCCGGCGGCAAGGGCCTGCGCGGCCCACAGGTCGAACTCCTGCGACCAGGTGGGCACAGCGTTCCCGTAGAACATCTCGGGGGTCAGGTAGGGCAGGCCGTGGGTCATGAAACCGGACCCGATGACCAGGATCCCGTCGGCTCGCAGCGACTCCAGGCGCCGGCCGAGTTGCAGCAGCCGGCCCGGGTCCTGCGTGGGAAGGCTCAACTGCAGGACCGGGATCCGGGCTGCGGGGTACATCACCTTCAGCGGAACCCAGGCACCGTGGTCCAGCCCCCGCTCGGTGTGCCGATGGACGTTGACGCCTGACAGGGCGGCGACCACATCATCGGCGAGCGCGGTCGCGTCGGGGGTGTCGTAGCGCATCCGGTAGTAGCGCGGGTCGAAACCGCCGAAGTCGTACACGAGGTTATGGGGGGCCGGGGCGCTCAGACTCAAGGGCGCTACCTCCCAGTGGGCCGAGACGATGAGGATCCCCCGCGGCGAGGGCAGGCGGTCCGCCCAGCGGGACAACTCGTCGATCCAGCCGGCGTCCTCGAACAACGGGGGTGCGCCGTGGCTGACGTAGAGCGCGGGCAGCGGCGGATCACCGTCCTGCCACTGACGTCGTTGTGGCTCACGCAGCAGCGCGGGCGGTAGGAATTCCTCGAAAGCGATGTCCATGGGACCTCCTCAGCAAGGACAACATGGTTGAAGTGTAAACTATTCCCCTCACTGGTCGGCGACGTCGAGCGAGGGTGCCCCCGGTGTGCATCCCGGCGGCTGCGAGTTGCCGCTGATCGTGAAGTCCTCGCACGTGAAGACCCGGTGCTGGAAATGGCCCACGCCGAACGACGCGACCACCACCACCGTCACCGCCGCGACCACGACGAGGCGGTCGCGGGGTTCGGCGTCCTCGGCCAGATCGGGCGCGGCGAACCGGACCAGGATCCAGAGCATGGCCGGTGCGCCCACCAGCGTCACCAGGGTGCCGAACCACGCAAGTTCCGGGTGCGACCCCGGGGCCAACTGGACCGCCAGGACCAGCCAGACGCTGGGGATCAGCAGTGCCAGTGACCACCAGCCCACCCGGGCCCTCGCCTCGTGGGACAGCATCACGAGTAGGAATGCCGCGGTCGCGACCGCCCACAGACTCATCACCTGTTGGAAGAAGACCGTTCCCCAGGCACCCAGCGTGAACGCCGGCCACCATGCGACCGAACTGAACGCCACGACCGCGACCCCGGCCAGCCGCCGGCTGGTGGCGGCGGGTCTCAACTCGTCCATCGGGAGCACCCTACCCATCTCACTGGTCGATGGTGGCGATCGTGGCAGCCACCCGAACCGCCGGCTTCGTGACGCCCGGAGACCCCGGGCCGTTCGGCCGGGAATCTGGGTGACCAACGGGTAAACCTGCGGTTAATGCACGATGATGCGAGTATGCGGTTGCCGGTGCTCGAATGGATCAAGAAGTATCAGATCCGGTACTTGACCGCAGACCTCGTGGCGGGCCTTGTCGTCGCCGCGCTGGCGATGCCACAGTCCCTGGGTTACGCGGGGATAGCCGGCGTCCCGGTGCTGGTGGGCCTGTACTCGATCCCGCTGGCCCTGATCGCCTACGCGGTCTTCGGGTCCTCCCCACGCTTGGTGGTCGGACCGGTCTCCACTGTGTCCGTGCTGTCGGGTTCCCTCGTGGCTGACATATCCAACGGCGATCCCACCCGCGCGGTGGCGCTGACCGCGGCGCTCGCGCTGGCCGCCGGAGTCGGCCTGATCATCGGCGGCGTCCTCAAGCTGGGCTGGGCCGCGGAGTTCATGTCGCGTCCGATCGTGACCGGTTTCGTATTCGGTCTGGTCCTGCTGATCATCCTCGGCGAGATACCGAGCCTGCTGGGGATGCATCCCGAGCAGGGGGACGTCCTGCGCCGCGCCTACTCGATCTTCACCTCGCTCGACCAGGTGACCCCGCTGACCGCCGCGATCGGTATCGGCTCGCTCGCCGTCCTGTTCCTCGGCGCCCACTTCCTGCCCCGGGTTCCCTGGGGACTGCTTGTGCTGGTGGTGTCGATCGTGGCCTCGAGTGCATGGGACCTGGCTGCTCGCGGGGTGACCACGGTGGGTACGGTGCCGACCGGTCTGCCGCCCATCGGCCTGCCCGGGATCGGGCTCAGTGACATCGGACCCGTGATCACCGGTGGGCTGGCGCTTGCCCTGGTCGGTCTTGCCGAAGGGCTTTCGGCGGCCCGACTGCTGGCGGCCCGCGGCGGCTACACGGTCGACACGAACCAGGAGTTCATCGCCACGGGTGCGGCCAACCTGGGATCCGGGATCTGCGGTGGCATGGGTGTGGCCGGGTCACTGTCCAAGACCGCCGCCGCCGAGCGCGCGGGCTCGCGCACCCAGGTGACCGGTGGTTTCGCGGCGCTGATCGTGCTCATCGCGATCGCCGCACTGGCCGGCGCGCTGTCCGATCTGCCCAAGACGGTCCTGTCGGCGATCGTGATCCAGGCGGTGTGGGGCCTCATGAACGTCAAGGCCCTGCGCCGCTACAAGGCGGTCCGGCGCAACGACTTCACCTCGTCGCTGGCTGCCCTCGTCGGGGTCCTGCTGTTCGGACCGCTGTACGGCTTGCTGACCGCGATCGGGCTGGCGGTATTGGGGCTGGTGTACCGGTCGAGCCGGATCGACATGGAGATCATGGGCAAGGTCCCGGACGAGAAGGCCGCCTGGGGCAGTATCCGCGACCATCCCGAGCGCAAGACCTACGACGGCGTGCTGGTGATCCGGCTGGACGCCCCTCTGTTCTGGGCGAACGCCACAGAGATCGCCGACGGGGTGATCGCGCAGGCCGACGCGCACGAGGGCGTCTACGCGGTCCTGCTCGACCTGGAGGCGACCAGCCAGCTGGACACCACCAGTGTGGATGCTCTGGAACTCATCTCCGAGCGGCTTGCCGACCGCGACATCGCACTCTATCTCGTGCGGGTGTTCTACCAGGCCCGCCAGGTGCTCAGCCGGTCCGGCTTCGTCGACCTGCTCGGGGAGGGCCGCATGTGGCACAGCATCTCGGCAGGGGTGCGGGCGGCCCGCAAGGACCTGAATCTGAACGGCAAGTCGCATCCGCAACTCGACGACGAGGACCTCGAGGAACGCATCGCGACTGATCGCGAGACCCCGGGTGGGTACACGGACCTGCAGGAGGATGCGCGCCGCTGGTGGCAATAGGGCGCGGTCCGGAGTCCTCCTTGTGACGAAGTTGCGGGGCCGCGGAGCGCGCCGTTACGAAGGTGCGGGGTCCCCCCGGCGTGTCGGGCGCACCTTCGTCACAAAGCCCTCAGCGGTGCCAGCACCTTCGTCACAAAGGCCTTGCGGCTAGTGCACCGGGCCCTCGCCCTTGAGGTGGGGGACCGGGTCGGTGTCGAACTCGTCGAGCTCCCGCTCGGACGGGATCTCCGCCTCGATGTCGGCGGCGTGCACGGTGTTGCGCATCGCGTTGACCACCCAAGTGCCGAATGCGACCACAACCGCGCCCACGACCACCCAGGCAAGTACCACCGGCAACTGGGTCAGCCAGAACATCCCGAACGCGATGCCTGCGGCGATGGGGATGGTGAGCACCCAGGCTGTCACCATCTCGCCGACCACCTTCCAGTTGGCGCCCTTGCCCGAGCCGATGCCTGCGCCGACCACTGAGCTCGCGGCGGCCTGCGTCGTCGAGATGGGGGCGCCCATCGCGGTGGCCCCGAAGATGGCGGTACTGGCACCCAGGTTCGCGGCGGCGCCGGAGTTGGCGTGCAGGGTGGTGATCTTGAGCCCCATCGTCTCGATGATCTTCCAGCCGCCCCAGAGGGTGCCGAGTGCGATCGCGCTATACGCCGACAACTCGACCCACACCGGAACGTCGATGTTCTTGCCGTCGGAGGAGGTGTATCCGGCGCCGAGCAGCAGTGCGCCGATGACACCCATCGTCTTCTGGGCGTCGTTGGCGCCGTGGCCGAAGGACAACCCCGCGGCGGAGACCAACTGCAGGCCCTTGAACGTCGGATGGTTGTCGTGGAGTTTGAACAGTCTTTGCAGCAGATAGATGATGTACATCGCGACGAAAGCGATCACGATCGCGACGAATGGACTCGCGACGATTCCGATGGCGGCCTTCTCCACGCTGCCCCAGGAGATCGCGGACAGCCCCCCGGCGGCGATGCCTGCTCCCACGAGTCCGCCGATGATGGCGTGGCTCGAGGACGAGGGCATGCCGATGTTCCACGTGATGTAGTTCCAGGCGATGGCCGCGAACAATGCCGAGAAGATCACCGCCTCGCCGGCGAATTCGGTCTTAACCGTCTTGGCCACGGTGCTGGCAACCGCGGTGCCCACGACGAACAGCGCCAGGAAGTTGAAGAATGCCGAGAACGCCGGGGCCCACTTCGCCGGAAGTGCCCGGGTGGCCACCACCGTTCCCACGGAGTTGGCGGCATCGTGGAAGCCGTTGGTGAAGTCGAAGATGAGTGCCGCGCCAACCAGCACGATCACCGTGATCAGAGTCCAGTCCACCCGCGTCCCTCCCGAGCGCTCATATCAAAGCGATCCTATGGTTACGGTTTGGAGAACAGGATGTGAATTGACGCCCAGTTGTTCATGCGGTATTCACCCGAATGTCGTCTGCGCGTCGTCCATTAGCACTAGGTCCATTCCGACAGACTGTCGGAATGGACAAATCCCAGCTGGCGCTCTTGACCGACGAGGAGTACATGCTCGTGCTTGAGACCACCGACAAGGCGATGAGCGATCTCGGTGAGGATCAGGTCGCCGATCTGCACCGGCTGATCCGGCGGGCCCGGAACCAGTGCAGTGGCAAGTATCGTCGACGCGCGGCGCAGCGGGCCGGGAGCCGCGGCAAGGCGTCCAAGAAGTACCAGCGGGCGCGCGACCGGGCAGAGGTGTTCGAGGATGCGCTGGCCCGGGTGAGCCACCGGTTGTCCGTGCTGGCAAAGGAGAATGCCGCCGCCCTCAGGGCGGAGCGGCAGGCCGGCGCCAAAGCGGGCGCATCGAAGGCCAAGGACAAGGCCGCCCGGTCCAAGAAGCGGTAGTCGTCGCTGACACCCGCCGGTTCGCCGCAGGCAGGCCTCAGCCTCACCCCCTCCAACAGCTGGCCGATAGCGGAAGTGCAGATCGCCGGTCGGCCAGCAGATGGAGCAATCGCGGGTGATTTGTCCGAAAACTGCCGCAGGACCCCTCCATCTCGTGGCCGGCATCCCCGTCGGCGGCCAGCAGATGCAGGCGTCGGCGTCGCAACCCGGGCGCGGGCCACCGGCCGATACCCACCCCGACCTTCGGCCCATCCGCTGACCACCGAAGGCACGCCTGGGCGCACTACCCTGGCGGCGGAGGTGTGCGATGAGTCGGAAGAAGAAGTGGTCGGAGTTGTCCTCGACTGAGATGACCATCATCCTGACCGCCGCAAGCATCGAGTTGTCACTGACCGCGACCGCTGCGGTGGACCTGGCGAGGCGGCCCAAGGAGAGTGTCCACGGCAGCAAGGCGCTGTGGGCGCTGGCTCTGGTGGTGCAGCCGGTCGGACCGATCGCGTATCTGTGGACCCATCGCCGGTGACCCCGCGGGCCGTGGGCCCCGGCAGGACCGCCGCGTGGATTCGAAGGGCAAGTCGATCCGGTGTCGGAGCCCGGCGACCCGGTAGCGTTCGGGGAAACGATGCTGGGAGGCAAACATGACGACGCCACTGAACCCCGTCGACAGTGTCCAGGTGCCGCAGACCGTCGGCTTGAGTCCTGAGGTCGCCTTCAACCTGGTAGGACAGGCGGGCTTGGCCCCGATGTTCCAGGCCCAGCAGATTCCCGGACAGCCCCTACCCGGCATCGCGACGCAGTGGGGGCAGGCGCCGGCCACCTTCGGCGGTCAGCAGCCCGCGGCCGGTCAGCCGGCCTCCCAGATCATCGCGCAGAACCCCATCGCCGGGGCCTGGGTGCCGCGCGGCTCTGTGGTCTACATGGAGTGGGTCGAGACCGCACCAACGCAGAAGAAGAGCTCTCCGGTCGGCTGGATCGTGGCCGGGGTGATAATCCTGCTGCTGATCATCGCCGCAGCGATCTGGTTCCTGAGCAACAGCGGCGACTCCGACACCAAGCCGTCGGAGTCCCCGACAGCGACCGAGACGGTCACTGAATCGGCAAGTCCGCGTCCCACCCGGACGCTGACAGAAACGGCGACCGCTACCGCGACGGCGACAGCTACTGAGACGTCCACCGCAACAGCCACCGAGACGGCCACCGCCACCACCAGTGCGGAACCAAGCGCTCCCTGAACGCGGCAACCCCGCCGGGGGCGGGCAGGGACCGCCTGTTCGGGCCGACGTGCCCACCGCTTCCTTCTGACGGGCCGGAGAACTCTGTCGCGTGCAGCACTCACGGTGACCGGGCCTGTGCCAAGGTGGCCGCATGGCCGGCCGCGGGGTGGCACTGCGGGATGCGACCCGGGTGTGGGCCTATGCCGGGCTGACAGTTTCGGCGGTCCGGCCGGACAGATCGCCGTGATGCACCGCGAGGTCGTGGATCGTCGACGGTGGATCGGCGAGCGACGCTTCCCGCACGCACTGAACTACTGCATGGTTCTGCCGGGGCCGGAAGCCCAGCAGTCGACCACGTACATCGGCTGGCTGATGAACGGGGTGCGCGGCGGGCTCGTCGCCAGTTCCTTGTTCGTGGCGCCGGGCTTCGTCGTGATGATGATGTTCTCAGTGCTGTCCGCGGCGTAGGCCTGGGTCTGGCCGAGACAACACCCGGACCGCTGATCATGGTCGTGCAGCTCGTGGGATTCCTGGCCGCCTGCAACAACCCCGGGAGCCTGCCTCCGCTGGTCGCCGGGGTGCTCGGCGCGGTGATCACCGTGTGGGAGACCTTCGTGCCGTGCTTCATGTTCATCTTCGCGGGGACCCCTTGCGTCGACCAAGCTGCGGCACAACCGCGCACTGAGCGCCATCGGGGCTGTGTTCGTGGGCGTCATCGCGAACCTGGCGTTGTGGTTCGCGCTTTCGACGTCAGCAACCGAACCGTCGGCCCATTGAAGGTGACAGTCCCCGACATCGGTTCCGTGGATCCGGCGGCGGTCGGACTGTCACTGGTGGCGGCGCTGCTGGTGTTCAAGGCTTCGCTGGCCCACGCTGCGGGTGCTCGCAGTGTGCGCCGGTCTCGGAGCTGCCGCCACGCTGCTCGGAATCGCCTGAGGGAACCTGTGCCGCGCCATCGGCGCCCGCCCCCGTAGTCTCATCGGCGTGGCTGAGCCGGTGGTGGGTCCGTGGCCCCGCTGGATCACGGCGTCCTACGAGCAGGAACTGGGACAGCCGATCTGCTCGGCCGAGCAGTTGTACGCCTGGCCGGCGGTGGTGTTGTGCCACGACACCTCCGACGATCCGGTGCTGGTCTTCGTCAATCAGGCGGCTCAGGTGTTGTGGGAGCGACCCTGGCCGCAATTCGTCGGGATGCCGTCACGGCTGACCGCGCCCGCCGAGGAGCGGGTGTCCCGGGCCACCGCCCTGTCCGCTTCGGGCGTCGTTCGTGGTTATGCCGGTGTGCGAGTTTCGGCGAGCGGGCGCCTGTTCCGCATCGTGGACGCGACCGTGTGGCCGGTGGTCGATGACGCCGGCGTCGTCCGGGGGCAGGCGGCGGCCTTCACGCACGCCGAACCTGTGGGAGGCTGAGCCCCATGACGACACTTCGCGGATCGACCGTCCTCATCACGGGGGCGGCATCGGGCATCGGCCGGCTGATGGCGCTGGAGGCTGTGCGGCGCGGCGCGCGGGTGATCGCGTGGGATCGCGACGCCGCCGCCCTGAGTGAGCTGCCGGGGGTCGAGACCGCGGTCGTCGATGTGACCGACCGGGAGGCGGTCTACGCGCAGGCGGGCAGGACTCCGGACATCGATGTGCTCGTCCTCAATGCGGGGGTGGTCAGCGGCCGGCGGCTGTCCGACCTGCCGGACGCGGCGATCGAGAAGACGATGGCGGTCAATGCGCTGGCACTGTTCTGGTGCACCAAAGCCTTCCTGCCGCGGATGGTCGAGCGCGACCATGGTCATATCGTCACGATCGCGTCCTTGGTCGGTGCGACGCCTGTGCCGGGGATGACCGACTACGTCGCCAGCAAGCATGCGGCATATGGTTTCGCCGAGTCGTTGCGCACGGAACTGGCCGACGACGCCCCGGGGGTGAGAACCACGGTCGTCCTGCCGCAGGTCATCAACACCGGCATGTTCGCGGGCACGAAATCGCCCTGGTTCTTCCCCGAGCTGCAACCGGACTACGTGGCGACCAGCGTTCTCAACGCGGTGGAGCGCAACCGGCAGCGGCTGCTGCTCAACCGCCCGGCGCTGCTGACCGCCTACCTGGTGCGGCCGTTGCCGCCAGCGATCTCGGACAGGATCTCGCGGTGGGCTGGAGCCTTCGACGGTATGGCCACCTTCCATGGGCGTTCCGTGATCGAGGATCGCGCCGAGCAGGGATGACGGCTGCCGTTCTGGCCCAGGTGGACTTTGGTCATTTTGGGTCACCTGCTGACCGGATCTGACCAAAGTCCGGCGAACGATGTGGGGTACGCGCATCCGTCTGGCTGTCAGAAACTGTGCACGATCTCGTGTAGGTGCCCAGTCGCTTTCCTTGGCTTCGCCGGCCTGCCGCCTTTCAGCACCCTTGTGTGACGAAGTTGCAGGGGTCAAACCGGGATTGTGACGAAGGTGCGCGGTCCGCCTCGTCTCGACCGCCCACCTTCGTCACACAGGCGCGATCGGGCCACCACCTTCGTCACAATGGTGCCCGCTCGGCCGGGGGCAATGACGTCGGTGTTGCGGGCCGGGGCCAGGCAGGCAAGGTTACTGCTATGAACATCGATTTCCTGCTCTTCGACGGCATGGACCTCATGGATTTCGGGGGGCCGTGGGAGGTCTTCCTCACCGCGAACCGGCTCCTGGAGCGGCGCGGCGAGCCACCGGCGTTCTCGCTGGTCGCCTTCAGCCCGGAAGGATCCCCGGTGCGCAGCTACGGCGGGCTGGAGGTGCGTCCGACCGGCGACGCCCGCGCCGACGGGGTGCTTGTGGTCCCGGGCACGATCGACGTCGAGGCAGCGCTCGCCGACCAGCGGCTGGTGCAGGTCGTCGCCGGGTCGACGCCTGAGCGGGACGTGGTGGCCAGCGTGTGTACGGGGGCGTTCCTCCTGGGCGCGGTCGGTTTGCTCGAAAACCGGGAATGGACCACGCACTGGGAGGACGTTGCCGGGCTGGACCTGCCCGGGGGCGGGATCGCGCGAGTCGTGGACACCGGCCGGATCGTGACCGGGGGCGGGATCGCGTGCGGCATCGACGTCGGACTGCATCTGGTGGCGCGCTTCACCGACTCGGCACTGGCGCGACTGGTGGCCCGCCAGATGGACTATGCGTGGAACTTCTACGGTGACGGCACTGGTGGCTCCGAGCCCGTCATCGCCGAGCGGGAAGTGGCGGCCAGCCCCGATCAGGTGTACCGGCTGTGGACCGAGTCGGCGGGCATCGCTGCATTCCTGGGCGTCGATGCTGCGGTCGAGCCGGTGGTGGGGGGTCGCTACGAGTGGGCGTTCCTGGCGGATGCGCCCGACGGGGTGCGTGGTGGTGAGGGCTGCCGGATCCTGGCGCTGGAACCGGACCGGCTGGTCGTGTTCACCTGGAACTCCCCGCCCGGTTTCCCGACCCGGGGTCAGCACACATGGGTCGTGGTGACCATGACACCGGCCGGAGCGGGCACCCAGGTGCGGCTTGCGCAATGGGGACACGGACAGGGTGAGCAGTGGCAGGCGAACCGTGAGTACTTCGAGCGCGCCTGGAACAGGGTGCTGGACGCGCTGCAGGAGTTCTGCGCCGCCCCTGGCTGAGGCGGTCGCGGTTGTCACACCCCTGGCATACGGTCGACAGATGAAGCCGCCCACGATCCACCACGCCACCCTGACCGTCACCGACATTGCCCGCAGCGCCGATTTCTACCAAGGACTGTTCGGTCCCGCCGAGGTCGCGTCGCGGCAAGGTCCGGGGTGGAACCGCCTGCGCATGCTGTGGCCGAACGGGTTGATGATCGGGGTGACCCGATTCGACGGGCCCGGATCCGACCGGTTCGACCCTGCGCGTGTGGGCCTGGATCACATCGGTTTCGGATGCCAGACGGAGCGCGAGGTACGGGATTGGGCCGCCGTCATGGACGACAGGGGAATCCCGCACGGGCCGATCGAGGAGGTGCCGTATGCGGTCGTCGTGACAGGCCGGGATCCTGACAACATCCCGGTGGAGTTCTACTGGTCGAAACTCACATGAACCGCCGCGGAACCGCCACCAGCACGCGGTAACTGCCCACGGTCGGAACGGGTCCGAAATCGCTGGAGTCGGTGCCCAGCGGATTGTCCGAAGTGACGCTCATCGTGGAGTCGGCGTGGACCTGCCCGACTCGTTTGACCAGCCAGAACCGCGGTCGGTCGGGATGCTCGAAACAACGAATCTGCCCTGCTTGCGGGCGTCCATACGGTGTTGCGAGAAGACCCTGCCCATGGACGAGGGTGGGCTCCATCGAACGGTCCGCGACCACGAACCTGCGAAGCGGCAGTCTCAGCGATCGCCCTATTTCGCCACGCACCCGTTGATTGTAGGGTCGGAGTCGAACCCACACGAAGGAGTCGCTCATGCTCGCCCACCTGTTCGCATCGGCAACCGTCGCGCACGCTCACTGCGACCTGTACTGCGGGGTCTACGACCCGGCGCAGGCGAAGATCGAGGCGATGTCGGTCCTCAAGATCGCCAAGAAGTACCAGGATTCCGACGACGAAGTCTTCCGCGACCGCTGCATCCTCATCAAGGAGCAGCGTGCTGAGGAGACCAAGCATCACCTGATGGTGCTGTGGGCGGACTTCTTCGCGCCCGAGCACTTCGAGCAGTTCCCCAACCTGCACGAGCTGTTCTGGAAGGCCACCCACCAGGCCGGCGAGGCAAAAAAGTCGATGGACCCGGCCGCCGGTGAGCAGTTGATCGCCTACATCGACGAGATCGCCGACATCTTCTGGCAGACCGACAAGGCCAAGCAGATGGGCGTGTACCCACCGGCCTGATCGCGTGTTCTGGGGACTTTGGTCAGATCTGGTCAGTAGGTGACCGAATCTGACCAAAGTCCGAACCCGGCGGTCACCCCTGCTCGGCGCGGGCCGCCTGCAACTCGTCGGCACAGGTCTGCAGCCGCTTGGCCACGTTGAGGTCGTCGCCGGTGCCCACCCCGAGCCGCCGGGCCAGTTGCATCAGGTCGTCGACGCGCTCAGCCTGGTCCTCAGGGTCTGCGGGGCTGTTGCGGGTCAGCACGTCGGCGACGTTGCGGCAGAACTGGTCGACCTGGGCCTGGGTCACGTTGGAGGCGCTGGGCACGGGTGCCGACTCGTCCTCGGTGGAACTGCATGCGGCCAGCAACCCCACAACCACAAGTCCCAGGGTGACCCGATGCATGCCTTGCAGGGTACCCCGCCGGACGCAGTGAACCGGCGCCACGATGCGCAGCGCCGGTTCTCTTTCCCGCCCAGTCCTAGATGAACAGCATCTGCGCGCCTTCGCTCATTTCGATGAAATCGGTGGCGTTGATGATGGCCTCGACGTCGTCGCGCAGGTCTGACTCCTCGAGGTTGTTCATGTCCGCGGACATCCGGCACGCCCACAGATGGCCGCCGGAGGCCACGATCTGGTCGAGGAAGTCCGGCACCTCGGGAATCCCCAGGTCGGCGATCTGCTTCTTCATCATCTTGGTCGCCATCTGCGTCATCCCGGGCAGGGGCGACAGGGCCTGCGGCATCTTCGTGTCGCGGCCCGGCAGGTGCATGGCGGTGTTGCCGACCGGTGAGAACTGCAGGTCGTGCATGCGGGACTTCGTGATCATGTCGAAACCCCAGAAGGTGAAGAACAGGTGGGTCTCGATGCCCTCTCCGAGCGCCGCGTTGGCCAGGACCAGGGCCGGGTAGGCCATGTCCAGGTTCCCCTTGGAGCAGATGATCACGAGTTTGCGATCGGACTCCTCGTCGTCGCCGAAGTCCGGGATGATTGCGTCAGCCATGGTGTCTCCTCACACGCAGCCGTGCGGTTTGGGCAGTCCGGCCACGTAGGCCATCTTGCGAGCCGGTTTCTTGGGGAACAACTGGAACTGCTCCTTGGTGGGGAACCCGCCGACGCTCTGCACCCGGCGGGTGGTGGCGGTCTCGTTCTTCTCCTTGAAGTCCTCGCGCAGCCAGCGGATCAACTCCCAGTGGCGGTCGGTCATGTCGATGCCGATGTTGCCGGCGAGTTCCTTGCCGATGTCCTCGTTCCATTCGTCGTACTCGGTGAGGAACCCTTCGTCATTGGTCTGGACCTCGTGGCCCGCAATCGTGGCGGTGGGCATTTGTTACTTCCTTCCTTGGGTGGTTTGAGCCGGCGGGTTCTCCTCACCGACGGTGTGCAGCATGGCCATGACCTTGCCGAGGCCGCGGCGGGTCTGCGGGTCGCGCATCGACTTGAGCAGCGCGAACAGCGACGGTGGTTCCATGGGGGTGTCCTCGACGTCGGAGACGCTCACTCCGACCCGCTGGACCAGCCCCATAACTTCGGGCTGGGTCATCTCCTTGACCGCGTTGAGGATGGTGACCACGTTCTCGCCGAGGGCCCTGACGTCGTCCTCGGTGAACTCCGTGACCACCCGGTCGGCGATCATGCCGCCCTGCCGCGCGAAGGCGAAGTAGCCCTTGTCGTCGGCGACGGCGAGGATCTCGGTGAGCCGGTCGACCCCGGCGCCGCTCAGCGAGTTCACGGTGTGCAGCAACTCGGAGAGGCTGTCGAGCTGGGCCAGCAGCACCTCGAGCTTGGGCAGTGCGCGGGCCGCCGTGCGGGCGAACCGGGCGGCGTCGTCGGCCGTGACGTCGGGGCTGAGGTCCTCGAGTTCGCGGGTGGCCATGTCCAGGGCGCCGCGCGAGACCGGGACCAGCGTCTCGGTCAGTTCGGCCCAGCGTTCGCGCGAGGCCCGTTGCGCCTGCAGCTCGGCGGTGATGAAGTCCATCTGCTCAGCCATCCGGTCGATGCGGCTGGACAGTTCCGCGACGGTTGGTTCAGTGACGGTGGTCTCGGACATCAGAGGTCCTCCGTCTCCTTGCCGGCCATCGACATCAGCGCGGGCAGTGGCAGTTCCTTACCCGGCAGCAGGATGTTCCAGTACATCCACCGGAACATCACCTTGCCCCAGTGGTTGATCTCTGTCTCCTTGAGCAGCGAGAACGGTCCGACCCCCGGCAGCGGGTACTTGCCCGGCAGCGGCTCGGTCTCGTAGTTGAAGTCGATCAGCAGACCCTTGCCGTGCCCCGTCTCGATGAAGCAGTTGGCGTGGCCGTCGAAGGGTTCGGTCATCTTCAGACCCTGGATGTGGCGCAGGAAGTTCGCCGGGAACAGATCCATCGCGAAGTGCGCGACCGATCCCGCCTTGGACGCCGGGATGTCCGAGGCGTCCCCGACGGCGAAGATGTTGTCGTGTGCCTTGGACAGCAGGGTCTCCTGGTCCACGGGCACGTAGTTCAGGTCGTCGCCGAGACCCGACCGGGCGATGTAGTCGGCGCCCATGTTCAGCGGAATCGTCACCAGCAGGTCGAACGGGATCTCCCGCTCGTCGAAGGACACGATCTTCTTGCCCTCGGCGTCGACCGATTCGATCATGAAGTCGGGCTCGAGGCCGATGTGGCGCTTCTCCAGCATGTCGCCGAGGTACTTCGAGGACACCGGCTTGGTGAAGGCGCCCTCCAGCGGCGTCACGTAGGTGATGTCGACCTTGTCCCGGATGCCCTGCTCGTCGAAGAACGCCTCGGCGAGGAACGTGAATTCCAGCGGCGCGACCGGGCACTTGATCGGCATCTCGGTCACGTGGACGACCAGTTTGCCGCCCTCCCATGTGCGCAGTTTCTCCGCGAGCCGGGTCGCACCCTCGTAGGTGTAGAACTCGTGGACGTCGCCGCCCATGTCATCGGCCATGCCGGGGGTCTCGTCGGGCCGGGGCGTGGTCCCGGTCGCGATGATCAGGTAGTCGTAGGGCAACTCGGTGCCGTCCTCGAGCAGGACCTTGTTCTCCTCGGGCTCGACCTTGTCGATCCCGGCCTGGATCAGGTCCACGCCCGAGGGGATGAAGCGTTTGGTCGGCTTGGTGACCTCGTCGGGCCGGTAGATGCCGAACGGGATGAACAGGTAACCCGGCTGGTAGAAGTGGGTGTCGTGCTGATCGACGATGGTTATCGTCCACTCGTCGCGCGGCAGCAGCGGGCGCATCTTGTTCGCGGCCATGGTTCCGGCGGTGCCGGCGCCGAGGATCAAGAGCCTCTTCATCGTTTCTCCTCTTTCTGTGCGCCGGTGTTTCCGGACGCGGTTCGGGACAGGGCAGCGGCGATCCGGGGCAGCGCGTCGAGAACACGGCGGCGTCCCTTCGCGTCGAGTTGGTACAGGCCCGGGCGTTGCTGGCCGGCAGGGCTGATCCCGCCGACCATCACCATTCCGACCAGTTCGCGGCCCGAGCGCACGAACGCGCGGGCGCACTCGAAACCGAACTCGCCGGGCTGGAAGTGCGGTTCGAAGGTGTGATCCTCGGCAAGGTCCTGCCATTCGGCGATGCAGGTCTCGAGCACCTCGGGTTCGTCGGCGTGCTCTTTCATCCAGCCGCAGGGGTTGGCGATAGGAGTGACCGGGTGCCCGTCCATGTCGGTGACCAGGACCATCACACCGAGCAGGTCGCCGGCCAGGTCGGCCATGGCCGCCGCCACTGTCGGATCCAGCGGGGAGGTGTTGACCACCGGCGGTGCGCCGGAGACCAGTGCGTAGATGTCCTCGGCGGGGAACCGCCACTGCTTGCCCACCCGGATCGCGGGCAGCCGGCCGTCCTCGGCCATTCGGTAGACCGTGGACCGGTCGATGTGAAGAACGTCCTGTACTTGTCGCGCACTGAGCAGACTCCGCATTGTGCCCTCTTGGGTCTGCATTGTCTGCACACAATGCATCATACGCCGCACATGCGGAGATTGCACAGGTGGGTCTGTGGGCCTACCCTGCAGGTGTGGAGTTGCGCGAGGGATCGGTGACGATTCACACCGACGTGACCGGGTCCGCGGCGCGCATGGGTCACCGGCTCGTCATCGCGGTGGAGGACTGGTCGGCGTCGGTGACAATGGCGCGCAGGAAGCCCACGGCGGTGGTCTTCCGGGCGGCTCTGACCAGCCTCACGGTGGTCTCCGGCACGGGCGGGCTCACCCCGTTGACCGCGATCGACAAGCAGGTGATCAAGCGCAACGCCGCCAAGACGCTCGACTCGGCCGCGCATCCGGAGGTCGTCTTCAAGTCCAGCGCACTGAGCGTGACCGGCGATCAGGTCACGGTGGTCGGCGAACTCACGATCCATGCCGTCGCGGCGCCGCTGACGGCCACGGTCACGATCGTCGATGGTCGTGCCACCGCCTCGATCCCGGTCCGGCAGTCGGACTTCGGCGTCAAGGCGTACTCGCTGATGCTCGGTCAGTTGAAGGTCGCCGACGAGGTCGTGGTCGAACTCGCAGTCGAGGTACCTCTCCAGTGAGTGCGTTCCCGGCAGACCCTCACTGGCGCCGACGAGGTTAGAGAACGTCCACGAGGTTAGAGGTACCACGCGTGTGTTCTCTAACCTCGCGGCCACGGTGGTCGAAGGCAGCAACGGGGCCCGACGCCGATGCGGCCCCCCGGCAAGCATTGGCCACCGCGCGCGGCTAGTTTTCAGCCATGAAGATTCGATGGATCGTCTCTCTCCTGGTGCTGCCGGCGCTGGTCATCTCCTCGGCGCCCGCGAACGCCGGGACGCCGAGTATCAGGAGCACGAAGCAGTATCAGGCGCTCAAGGCCTACGTCGCGCAACTCGACGCGAAGAAGAACCAGGAGCAGACCCCTGCGCAGATCAACAAGTACCGCAGCGAACTGTCCCAGAAGCGCGCCCGGGCCAGCCTCAAGGTGCGCCAGAACTACCAAACGCAGCTCGACAAGGCCAAGGACCGCCGGGCCGGCCGCAAGGCCAAGGTGATCACGCTGAAGCAGAAGCGCAACCGGCAGGTCGCGCAACTGAAGTCCGCGCTGCGGGCCCGCCTGAACGCCATCGCGGCCGACCGCCGGGCGGCGACCGCGCGGATCAACAGCAACTACTCGGCCAAGGAGCAGAAGCTGGACAAGCGGTTGGCCAAGGCCCGCAAGAAGTTGATCAAAGCGAAGAACCAGGTCGTCCGTCAGAATCTGAGGGAGGAGATCTCCGCGATCCAGGAGCAGCTCCGCACGCTCAACCAGGAGCAGCGTAACGACCTGCGGGTGGCGAACAACAAGTACGACGACCAGGTGGACAATGCCCGCGAGAACTACTCGCAACGGATCGAGCGGGTGAAGGAGCAGGCCACTTCACGCATTCAGAACCTGCAGACCCGTCTGCGCGAGTTGTACACGCAGTCCAAGCAGAATGCCCGCAACCGGCGTGCCGACGAGTTCTCCATCGTGAAGAGCAAGTACGCCGAGGGCGTCGGCTACATCGACAAGATGCCCGTGGAGAACGGTTCCGGCGACAACACGTGATGGTCGTCGACTCAGGCTGACTCGAACGCCTGCAGAAGGTCGCCGCTGAACAGCACGAACGTGACCTCCTCGACCGACGTTCCCGGGATGGCCGCACGAACCGTCTGCACCGCGATCCGGGCGGCTTGCGGGACTGGGTAGCCGAAGATGCCGCAACTGATGGCGGGGAACGCCACCGTTGCGAGTTCGTTCTCGGCGGCCACCTCGATGGACTTTCGGTAGGCCGAGGCGAGCAACTCTGGCTCGCCCCGACCACCCCCGTGCCAGACCGGGCCGACGGTGTGGATGATGAAGCGTGCCGGCAGGTCGAAGCCCGGCGTGATCCGTGCCTCGCCGGTGGGGCACGGGGCAACGGCGCGGCAGGCCGCGGGCAGTCGCGGACCGGCCGCCCGATGGATCGCCCCGTTGACACCGGCGCCGTCGGACAGGTTTTCGTTCGCGGCGTTGACGACGGCGTCGACCGCGATCGTCGTGATGTCGCCGAGCATGAATCCGAGCATGGAAATTCAGGTTAGTGCGCGTTGACCCAGCAAGGATTCCTGGCAAGCGATGCAACCGCCGGGAGCAGTACTTTCCGCCTGTGAGCGACACCGCCACGAAGAAGAAGTTCCAGTTCCCTTCGGCGGTCACCACGCTGGCGATAGTCACGGTACTGGTGTGGGTCGGGGCGATCTTCCTGCCGTCCGGGCGCTACCAGCTCGACGCGGACGGCGCCCCCATCCCCGGCACGTTCGAGCAGGTTCCGTCGCCGCTGGAGGGCTGGGCGTACTTCCAGCAGTTGATACTGGCCCCGGTCAACGGCATCTACGGGTTGCTCAACCCGGAGACCGACTTCGTGGACACCGAGACGATCGGGTTCGTCTTCGGCCAGATCGGGGTCATCGTTTTCATCATGGCGATCGGGGCGTTCATCTCGGTGAGCTTCTCCACCCGGGCCCTCGATGTCGCGGTGGCCGGGCTTGCCAACCGGCTGAAGAGCAAGGGCTGGTTGCTGATCGCGTCGGTGATGGTTTTGTTCTCCCTGCTCGGGTCGACGATGGGCTTCTCGGTCGAGACGCTGGGTTTCTACGCGTTGTTCATCCCGTTGATGGCAGCGTTGGGCTACGACCGGCTCGTGACAGCGTCCATGATCATCCTGGGGGCACTGATCGGGGTGATGGCTGCCACGGTGAACCCGTTCTCGATCGGTGTCGCCGCTGGTGAGGCCGGTGTCTCGATCGGCGAGGGGTTGGGCCTGCGCATGATCATGTGGGTGGTGCTCACCGCCATGGCCGTGGCCTGGGTAGTGCGTTACGCGGGCAAGGTGCGCCGGAACCCGGATGCGTCGCTGGTCGGCTGGGAAGTGCCCGAGGACGAGAGCACCACGGACAAGATGGCCGAGGACGTCGAGGATCCAGCGGTGAGCCACACGCTGACGGGCACCCAGAAGTGGGTCCTCGCGATCACCGTCTTCGCGTTCGCCCTGATGATCTTCTCGGTCATCCCCTGGTCGTCAATCTTCGGCTCCTCGACCGGCCCGGCCGACTACTACCTCACCCACGAGACCCAGACGGCTCCGTATTGGTTCGAACTCGACTGGTGGTTCCCGCAGTTGGCGATGCTGTTCATCATCGCCTCGGTGCTGGTCGGGGTGGTCGCCCGCATGCCGGAGAAGGAGCTCGTGCGACTGATCGGTGTCGGCGCTGCGGACATGATCGGGCCGGCCATGATCGTGCTGCTGGCCGGCGGGGTGTCGTGATCATGACCAGACCCTGGACACCATCCTCAACTCGATGGAGCAGCTGGTCTCGGGGGCCTCCGCCGGGGTGTTCGCGATCGTGACCGTGATCATCAACATCCCGCTGGCGTTCCTGATCCCGTCGAGTTCCGGGCACGGGGCACCGGCCATGCCATTGCTGTCGCCACTGGCGGATTTCGCCGGCGTCTCCCGCCCCACCACGATCACCGCGTGGATCACCGGCCACGGCCTCACGCTGCTGTGGTCGCGGACCAGCGTGGTCGTCGTGGGTGGCCTGGCCATCGCAAAGGTGGGCTATGACAAGTACCTGCGATTCGTGTGGCCGCTGCTCGTGGCGTTGTTCGTCGTGTCCAGCCTCATCCTGGCGGTGGTGGCGAGCTTGGAATGACGCAATTCGCAAAATGATCACAGCCGCTGGCGCCGGGCCCCCCACGCGCTGCCGCCGATGGGAGTGATCATTTTGCAAACTGAATCGCCGGCAACCGAATAGCGTCGGGGGATGGACGCCATCGAACGACCCGGGTGCGCCGCCGTGATCGGCGCCGGCCCGCATGGTCTGTCCGCGCTGAAGGCGCTGCTGCAGGCGGGGATCCCGGCCGACGGTTTCGATCGTGCCGACGACCTGGGCGGGAACTGGAACTTCGGTGGTCCCACCTCGAGGGTCTATGAGTCGACCCACCTGATCTCGAGCAAGCCGTTCACCCAGTTCCCCGACTTCCCGATGCCCGACTCGTACCCCGACTACCCAAGCCATCGGCAGGTAAAGGCGTACTTCGATGCGTACGCCGATCACTTCGGGCTGCGGGAGCGGATCTCGTTCGGCACGTCCGTGGTGAGGGTGGCGGTCGCGCAGGATGCTCCGGAGACCCCGTTCGGGCCGCGCTGGGACGTGACCGTGGAACGCGGGGGCCGACAGTGGATGATCCGGTACGACGCGGTCGTGGTCGCCAACGGGCACAACTGGAGTGCCAAGCTGCCGGACTACGCGGGCCTGTCGGACTTCGGCGGTGAGATCCTGCACTCCGCGGACTACAAGGGAGCCGATCAACTCCGCGGCCGGCGGGTGCTGGTGGTCGGAGCGGGCAACACCGGCTGCGACATCGCGGTGGAAGCGGCGCAGAACGCGATCGTGACCTACCACTCCACACGCCGCGGCTACTACTACAGCCCGAAGTTCGTCTTTGGCAAACCGTCGGACCAGATCGCCGACCTGCTGCTGGCCGCGCGGATGCCACTACCCTTGCGTCGGTTGGCGTTCGCCGCGACCCTGCGCACCACCATGGGCAAGTTCGAGGATTTCGGCCTGCAGAAGCCCGACCACGCGTTCTTCGAGACCCACCCGATCGTGAACCAGCAACTCGTCTACTACGTCGGTCACGGCGACATCACACCCACGCGTGACGTCGACCACTTCGACGCCGATGGGGCAGTGTTCGCGGACGGAAGCCGGGCCGACGTGGACCTGGTCGTGTTCGCCACCGGATACCTCGCGGTGTTCCCGTTCCTGGCGGACCAGGACGCGCTCGACGCATCACTAGGGCGCCCGCACCTGGCGCTGCAGATGGCTTCCCCGAAGTACGCCAACCTGTGGCTGTCCGGACTCATCCAGCCCGACTCTGGCCAGTGGACGATCGCGCATTGGCAGGGGACGGCCATCGCGGATTTCCTCGCCCTGGCCCAGCGCGATCCGCAGCGGGCACGGGCCATCCACGATCGGATCAATGCGCAGCGGGAGCGGCGGTTCAGCGGGGGCACCCACTACAAGGAGTCGACCCGGCACTATTACGAGATCGCCCACCAGGACTACCTCGAAGTCCTGGAAGACTTCCTTTCGGAGGTGGCCACATGAAGCGCTCGCCGAAGGTGGTGCGTCGGCGCGAGTGGGCCTTGCCGAGCAAGCCGGTGCACCTCGAGGTCCTGCCTCACGAGGTGCCAGGTACTGACCGGCCGCCGCTGTTGTTCCTGCACGGGCTCGGGCACGGGGCCTGGTGCTACGCCGAGCACTGGCAGGCGGCGGCGGCCGAACGCGGCTATTCGTCGTACGCGATGTCGCTGCGCGGCCACGGGGGCTCGGGCGGCCAGACCCGCTTGGGCCGCACGACCGTGCGCGACTACGTCCACGACGTGCTGCAGGTGATGACCTCCTTGGATGAGCCGCCGGTCCTTGTCGCGCACTCGCTGGGCACCCTGGTCGCCCAACGCGTGCTGCAGCGCTACCCCGCGCGGGCCGGGGTCCTGCTCACTGCGATCCCCGAGGGTGGCATCCCCGGCACGATGGTCGAGGGGATGCGGACCAGGCCCGTGGCGTTCACGAGGGCGGTGCTCGGCGGGACACTGCGGTTCAAGCCGGAGGACCTGTTCGCACAACTACCGGCCGAGCAGGGGCGCGACTACATCAGCCGGATCGGACGGGAGTCCCCGTGGGCGCAGTACGCCATGCTCATCCCCGAAGGTCTGGGTCCGATCGGATCCCCGCTGATGGTCGTGGGCGCCGAGCAGGACACGCTGGTGGCGGCATCGGATGTCCGCAGGTGTGCGGCTGCGCTCGGCGTGGAGCCGGTGTGGGTCCCGGGCGGCCACGACGTGATGCTGGACGGTCAGTGGCAGGCCGTCCTGGACACCGTGCTGGATTGGGTGGACCGCACCTGTGCGTCGGGGCCGCCGCTGCCCGGCGCGCGTGAGACGGCGCCCCTGGAACTCGACTAGCGAAACCGGTTCGGCCCTCCATCTGCTGGCCGAGACCAACCCGCGCGGCCAGCAGATGGAGGACGAGATCCTTCCATAAGGTGCAAAGAGGACGACCCTGCCGCCATCTGCCGGCTGATTGGCCCGGTTTCGGCTCGCCCCGGCCAGCAGATGGAGGCGGGGGCCGTAAGACAGCAATGGACCCCCGGGGAATCCCCGGGGGTCCATGTGGTCTCGGTGCTACTTACGCGGAGCCTTCGAGTCCGGAACGAGCGCGGACTTGCTCTTGACAGCCGCATTCAGGTGTTCCTTGTAGATGCTGTTGTTGATGTTCAGCTGGTTACTGGTCTGGTCACCTTTGTGTCCGTACATGCTCTTTCACCTCCTCGAAGTTTCTGTACCTGCCGACAACTATACGTGTATGCGCATATACCTGTCCACGACGGCAACCCGTTTGCGGCAGTGAGCCTGGTCACACGCGGGCCCATCCGCGTGCTGCGGTGTCCCTACTTGACGCGCACCGCGGCCTGCAGTTCGGGGGCGGCGAACGGTCCGAAGCCCTCGCCCTGCTCCACGTAGTGCAGCATCGCGACCGAGAAGATGGCGCGCATCGCGCTGATCAACACCTGCGCGGCGATCACCACGATCACACCGATCGCGGAGATCGGGATGCCGAGCGCGGGCGTGCCGGACGCTGCGATGAAGCCGCCCACTACGGCGAACAGGATCCCGGGCAGGACGGCGGCCAGCGCGATCAGGCCGCCGATCCGGACGTTGCCGGCGATCTGCATGCCCCAGGTCTTCCGGATCAGGGAGACCGACTCCTTGATCGCCTCGATCGGACCCTTTCCCCGCAGGATGATCAACGGCAGGACGAAGAACGTGATGATGGACCACGCGACGGCCAGCAGTGACGCCAGGACCAGGCGCAGGATCGCTACGACCGCGTTGTTGTTGCTCGCGTCTCCGCGCACCGCCGACAGAAGCCAGCCGACCGCGGTCTGGATGGCCGCCCAGCCAAGCAGCGGACCGAGCCGCCCGAACGCGGCGCCCAGTCCGGCGCCGAAGCCGCTGTCCCGGCCCTGCAGCTCTTCATCGGTGCACTTCACCAGGCCGCCCATGAAGATCTGTGTGATCAGGGTCGCGACATACGCGGCGAGGACCAGGATGATCACGCCGACGACGATGGTGCCGGTCGACACCTCGCCGCTGGTCGCGGACTGCTCGACCGTGCTGACGCCCATCACGCCGAGCCCGATCCCGCCGATGATCAGCACCGCGACGATCGCCAGGATCCCGCCGATGGCAGGGAAGGCCAGCATGTACGGGTTCTGCTTGATGACGCCCCATGCCTGCTTGGTGACCTCACGGCTCTGTTTCCAGGATCGGGCCATTAAGGGGTGCTCCTTCGCGCGGGTCTTGGTCACAGCCTATGGGTCTCTATAGCCTTCTGAGGTGCTCGGCGTGTCGGTATGGCTGGTCGTGGCGGCCACCTGTGGCGTGCGCCTGTGGGTGATCTGGGGCAGCTTCTTCTGGCAGGACGACTACATCCACATCTGGACGGCGTGGAACGGCGACTTGGTGTGGCAGAACTGGAACGGCCATCGGGAGCCGGCCAGTTTCGCGGTGCAATGGTTGCTGGCGCGGGCGGCCCCGCAGGTTTGGTGGCCGGCCGCCGTGGTCCTCAGCGTCGTCGCGGTCGCGACCACGGTGATGTTCTGGCTCATGCTCCGCCGCTGGGGTGGGGTGACGCCGGCAACCGCGTCGACCGCCATCCTGTTCGCTGCCTGGCCCGCCACGCTCGTGCCCCAACAGTGGCTATCGGCCGGCCTGGAGACGATTCCGCTCGCTCTGCTCTTCACGGCCGGATCGCTACTGGCGAAACCGGGGCGCTGGACGCCTTGGGCCGTCGGGCTGCTCGCCGCGCTCGCGTGGGGATTCCACGAGCGGGCGGTCTACCTCATGCCCGTCCTGTTCGCGATCGCCTGGATGTACACGCCAGGTCGGGCGTGGCGTGACAACCGGGCGTCGTGGATCGTGCTGCTCGCGGTCACCGCCGCTGCATTGTTCCTGCGGATCGGGGACGGCTTGCCAGGGCGTGCCGGAGGAACCAGCGTCCCCGGTGCGCTGTGGTATGCCGGACCGGGTTCGGTGTTGCGGTCGGTTCTGGGGTGGTTGCCTTTCGACGGACGCCCGCTGGTGCCGGTCAGCGTCGGGTTGTGGGGGTTGGCCGTGCTCACGGTCTGGATGCTGGTGTTGCTGGTCGGTCTGTCAACGCAGCCCCGCCGCACGCTGATCATCGCGGCGGCCTTCCTCGCGGTGTTCCTGGTCGAGGTGTTGTCCTTCGTAGCCCTGCGCGGCGGTTTCGCCGGCGCCCGGTTCGCGGCCGATCCTCGCTTCACCCTCGTCGCCGGGACGGTCCTGTTGGCGGGGCTTGGGTCCGTGACCCTCAAATGGCGTCCGGCGGTCGCGTTGGCGCTCGGGCTGGCGGTGCTGGGGTCGTGGAGCATGTGGCGCCTGGGCGTGCCCGAGGACCCCGGCCGCCAGTGGCTGGCCGATGCCCATCGGGTCGACCGCGGGGCGCAGATGGCCGCGACCCCGAGCCCGCCGCAGATGCTGGCGCACTTCTTCTTCACCACGACGGACCCGGTCTACGAGCTCGGGACGACGCGCACCCTGTTGCAAGTGGGCGCGCGGCCGTACGACTTCCCCGAACTGGCAGCGGCGCCGGTGCAGGTGGACGAGTCGGGCCGGGTCGGACCCCTGCGGTTCACGCCGCTGGTGACTTCGGAGGATCTGCAATGCGGGGCGGTCCCGCTCCCTGGACTCGATGCAGGCGTACGGGTGGCACGGTTGCTGCTGGAACCGGGCGCGCGAGTGCAGGGAGTCACCGGGCCCGAGGTCTACGTTTTCCCCCCTGCGGGGCCGCTCGAGCCGGTGCAGGTGACAGGGTGCGTGCGACAGGTCGAAATGGGAATTCCCGGAAGGTGAGAGGCTGAGGGCATGAGAGGGTGGATCGCCGCGGGAGTGGCTGCCGGTGCCGGTGCGTTTGCCTTGCGCAAAGGCTTGCAGCGGATGCCTGACGCGCTACCGCCGTTCGGTGGTGGAACCACGGAGTTCGACCATGTCAGCATCCCGCCGGGACTGCCGGCGCCGGTGGCCAGGTACCTCGACGTCGTCGCGGGGCCGCATTTGCCCGACACGCGCACAGCGGTGTTCGGCGGCCGGCTGACGATGCGGATGAAGGGCGTGCAACTGCCCGGCCGGTGGCGCTTCAGCCAGGTCGTCGGACAGGGGTACCGGCACTACTTCGAGATCACCGCCTTCGGGCAGCGGGTCATGACCGGCGAGGAGTGGTATCTCGACGGCCACGCGAAACTCGACCTGCCGTTCGGCGTCACCGAGGGCGAGCCGAACGTCGACCGCGCCGCGAACATCGGGATGTGGGGCGAGTACCTGTGGCTGCCTTCTGCTCTGGTCGACCCCAGGGCGCGCTGGGAGGCGGTGGCCGACCAGACCGCCCGGATGGTCGTGCCGCAGGCCGACGGCCCCGATGCGCTGACCGGGTACTTCGACGCCAAGACCGGTCTGCTGGACCGGTTCGAGGCGATCCGTTGGCGCGACGCCGCAGATCCCGAACCCATCCGGTGGGTGAACCGGGTCCACGCCTGGACGCGTGTCCAGGGGATAGGGGTGCCGGCCGTCGTCTCGGTGCAGTGGGCCGATCAGCCCCGCCCGTGGCTGCGGCTGAGCCTCGACGAGATCGTGTGGAACGCCGACCTCACCGACTACATCCGGGCCCGGGGGGCATAGGCCTCGTCCCTCCATCTGCTGGCCGGGTGCCCTTCGCGCTGCCAGCAGATGGAGGCACAGATGGGGTCAGAAGGTGCATAACGGACGCAGATGCCCCCCTCGTGCGGCCGATTGTGCCGGGGGCGCGAAACTTGGCCACGAGATGGAGGCCAGAGCGTGAGTCAGCGGCCGTGGATCGCCGAGGTGATCTTGCGAACCACCTCGGTCGTGCGAGGATGCCGGGCGAAGCTGATCAGCGGGATCGGCAGGGCGAACCGCTCGCGAACGGTGGACTTGGAGCGGGCGAACTCGCGCAGGCCGTCGGGTCCGTGGATCCGTCCGAAGCCGGACTGGCCCACGCCGCCCCAGGGCAGTGCGGAAACCCCTGCGTACATCACCCACGAGTTCATGCTCACCATGCCCACGCGCAGCTGGGAGGCGGCGCGTTCCATCGTGGCCCGGCTGCTCGAGAAAACCGACGCGGCGAGCCCGAAGTCGGCCGCGTTCGCGCGGTCGACGGCTTCGTCGAGGTCCCGCACCGGATTGACCACGAGCGTGGGACCGAAGGTCTCCTCCATCACCGCCAGCGAATCCTCCGGGACTCCGGCCAGAACGATCGGCTCCACGACGCCTTCACCGACCGACTCCGGTCCGCCCACAACTGCCCGGCCACCGCGCTCCAGTGCGTCGCGGACATGCTCGCGGACCACCTCGATCTGCGACGGCATCGTCATTGGGCCGTAGGAGGAGTCGGGGCCGTGGCCGGGTTCCAGCGCCCGCGCTTTCTCCGCGACCAAAGCCAGGAACTCGTCGTAGACCTCGTGGTGCACGTAGACCCGCTCCACTCCCACGCACGTCTGGCCGGCGTTGCTGAAGGCGCCGAAGGTGGCGGCATCGGCCGCCTTGTTCAGGTCCGCGTCCTTGTCCACCAGGACCGCGTCCTTGCCGCCACACTCGAGCAGTACCGGGGTCAACGAGTCCGCGCAGGCGGCCATCACCTTCTTGCCGGTCGGGGTGGAACCGGTGAAGGAGATCTTGTCGACCCCGGCCTCGCACAGGGCGGCGCCGGTGGCGCCCTTGCCGGTGATCAACTGCGCGACCGGCTGCTCGGGGATCACCTCGATGAGGGCGTCGATCAGCCACTTGCCTACCGCCGGGGTGAACTCGGAAGGTTTGAACACGACGGCATTCCCAGCGGCCAAGGCGTACGCGATCGACCCGATCGGGGTGAAGACCGGGTAGTTCCACGGTCCGATCACCCCGACGACCCCGAGCGCCTGGTACTGCACGTGTGCTGCCTGGTTGAGGGTCAGCACGCCAGGGCGCACCGAACGGCGCTTGAGCACCGACTGTGCGTTCAGCGCTGCCCAGTTGATGTGTTCCACCGAGAGGATGATCTCCAGCAGTGCGTCGTCCATCGGTTTGCCGTTCTCGGCGTGCACGAGTTCGGCGAGTTCTTTGGAGCGCTTGGCGACGATCGCCTTGAACTTCAGCAGCCGCTCGCGGCGGCCGTCGAAACCGAGGTTCACCCACCAACTCGCAGCGATCCGGGCGCGGTCGACGGTCTCCTGGACAGCGTCGGCCTCCATGATCGGGAAGGTGCCGATGACGCGGCCGTCGGCAGGGGAGTGACTCTCGAAGGTCAGTGCGGTGGTGGGCATGGGGAAACGGTACCTGCGTTGCAGCCGCCGCGCCCATGGTTCGGGTGGCCTGGTGGGAGTCCGGCGGCGGTCACCGCTGTGCGCCTGCACCGCTGGGCCGAACCGGCCGGCCGTGACGCCTCGAGGTGTCGAACGGCGGCCGGTTGCGGCCGGTTCGCGAAGCACTTCGCAAAACGTCCGGTGGCGGCACGCCGCTGCTCCCCGCTGTACTCGGCGTGTCGGGAGGGCGTCTCGTTCATGGTTTGCGTTGTGCGTCACGCTGAGCCGTTCTCTACCCGTCGTCTTGCGGACGGTGACGTGGCCGGTTGCGGCCGGTTCGCGAAGCACTTCGCAAAACGTCCGGCGGCGACGCGCCGCTGCTCCCCGTTGTTGCTCGGCGTGTCGGGAGGGCGTCTCGTTCATGGTTTTGCGTTGTACGTCACGCTGAGCCGTCCTCTACCCGTCGTTCCCGCGCTACCGTCGCACCATGGACATCCTGCGCACCCCCGAGGACCGGTTCGCCGACCTGCCCGATTTCCCCTGGCCGCCCGAGTACGTGGAGGTGGGCGGTCTGCGGATGGCTTATGCCGATGTCGGCCCAGCGGACGGGGAGGTTGTTCTGTGCCTGCACGGCGAGCCGACGTGGGGTTACCTCTACCGCAAGATGATCCCGGTGTTCTCCGGCGCCGGAATGCGGGTCATCGCCCCGGACTGGTTCGGCTTCGGCCGCAGCGACAAGCCCGTCGACGACGCCGACTACACCTGGGACTTCCACTACAACTCGATGCTGGGGTTCGTCGATGCCCTCGGGCTGGAACGGGTCACCCTGGTGGTGCAGGACTGGGGCGGCGTGCTCGGGCTCACGTTGCCGGTTACCCACCCGGACCTGGTGCAACGGCTGCTGATCATGAACACTGGGATGGGCGTTGGGAGTCCGCCCAGCAGGGGTTTCCTCGCCTGGCGGGACTACGTCGCCAACACGCCGGACTTCAACGTCGGCGAACTCATGGCGCGCTCCGAGCCGTCGCTGACCCCTGCCGAGATCGCCGCCTACGATGCGCCCTTCCCGGACGCCTCGTACAAGGCGGGCGTGCGCAGGTTCCCGGCCTTGGTACCCACCAGCGAGGATGCCGACGGGGTCGGGGTCTCGCGGCAGGCGGCGATGTGGTGGAACACCCAGTTCTCGGGCCAGTCGTTCATGGCGGTCGGGACCCTGGACCCGGTGCTCGGCCCGAAGGTCATGGAGTTGATGCGCAACGTGATCAAGGGATGCCCCGAGCCCCTCCTGCTCGAGGCCGGGCATTTCGTCCAGGAGCACGGGGACGAGGTCGCGCGGGCGGCGTTGGCCGCATGGGGACTGGACTGAAGCGCGTCAGCGGTACTCGGGGTTCGGGTGGTCCGGATCCGAGAGGTCCCAGTCGCGGGTGTCGTTGCCGACTGCGGGGATCCCGCCGGCGTCCTTGAGCATGCGGGCCAGATGCAGCATGTTCCAGGTCATGAACACAGTGTTGCGGGTCGTCCAGTGGTTGTGGGCGCCGCGGTTGTCGTCGAGGTAGCTCGGCCCGGGTCCTGCCTCGCCCACCCAGTAGCCGTCGGCCTGCGGTGGCACGGCGAGACCGATGTGGCTCAACGCGTACAGCATCTGGGCGGCGCAGTGCTTGGCGCCGTCCTCGTTCCCGGTGATCAACACCCCACCGACCTTGCCGTAGTACGCCCACTGACCTGCGTCGTTGACCTTCCCCGACCACCCATACAGGCGCTCGATCGCCAAGCGGGTGGGGGAGGACTGGTCGCCGAGCCAGATCGGCGTGGCCAGCACCACGATGTCGGCCGGCTCGACGAGGTCGCGGTAGATCTGCGGGAAGTCGTCGCGCTCCCAGCCGTGCTCGCGCATGTCGGGCTGCACGCCAGGCGGGATCACGTGGTCCACAGTCCGTACTACATCGGTGCGCACCCCGACACCTTCGAGGATGTGCCGGCTGATCGCGATCAGTGCCTCGGTGTGGCTCATTTCCGGTGAACGCTTGAGCGTTCCGTTGAGGAAGACCGCCCGCAGATCGCTGTAGTCGGTGCTGTTCGCGGCGATCTCGGAATCGATGAATGCCTGGACATCGGAGGGCAGCATGCGCCGGAGTCTACGCCCGGAGCATCGTCTCCACAGCGCGGCCGGGGCGCCACAGCCGGATCCGCAGCCGGGGCGGGGTCTCGTCGCTGAGCCCCGTGTGGACCGCGCTGGTCAGGTCGATCCGGAACCGTACAGCGCCGGGCGGGTAGTGCTCCGGCACCGGCACCGGAACCGCCACCCCGTTGAGTTTCGCCTCTCCCGCCCACTCGGTGGCCGACACCGGGTCGCGGGTCGGGCTGTGGATCGCCACCCGCGGGTCGCGCTGCAGGTCGAGGCTCTTGCGGGCGTCGTTGCCGCTGCCGATGAAGACCTGGCCGTGCTCGAACTCGACCTCCGTGCCGCTGATCCGGGGTGCTCCATCGGCTCGCAGCGTGGCCATCGTGGCGTGCTTCCCGGCGGCGAACGCCGCGCGGATGTCGGCGGCCAGCTGCGGGTCGTCGGCGTCGAGGTCAAACAACCCCGGCATCGAGCACCTCGGCCTTCAGTTCGGCGATGGAGTCCAGGAACAACTCCAATATCCGCTCCGGGTCGTCGGTGATCCCGGTGTCGCTGTGCACGGAGAAGTTCAGCTCGTTGTTGAGGCTGAAGATCCCGAACGAGAGGTTCATGTTCCCGCTCAAGCCGCCCATTCCCCACATCCCCAGCACCTTGCCGCCGGCGACGTAGATCTCGTGGCGCGGTCCGGGCACGTTGGTGGTCACGCCGATCGAGTGCTCCTGGGTGATCTTGTGGAGCATGCGGTCGACCTCGGGGGTGGCCAGCGCCCCGACCGAGGTCAGGCCGAACGAGACGATCGGCATCTGCGACTCCTTGATCTCGTCGATGCGGCGCTTGATCTCGTGCAACTGCTCCACCGGGTCCTCGATGCTGACCGGCAGCAGCACCGGGATCAGCCCGAACCGGTTGCCCAGCGTGCGCGGCAGCTCGGCGTCGGGTCTGCGCAGACTCACCGGTACCGCGGTGAAGAGTTCGTCGACGGTCAACGCGTCGTTCTCCACGAGGTACTTGCGCAGCGCGTTGGTGAGGACCGCCAGCAGCACGTCGTTGATCGTCGCGCCGGCGGCCTTGCCGATGTCCTTGACCTGTTGCAGCCCCACCGGTTCGATCCAGTCGAGCTTCTTCTCGCCGCTGACTGTGCCGTGCAGGATCGTCTTGCCCGGCCGTGGCGCGAAGAGGAACTCGAGGGCGTTCCTGGCGCCCTCCGCGCCGGTCCCGAGAACGTCGAGGGCGTCGCTGCCGAACTCGATGAACCGCTGCGGATGCAGGGCTGTGTTGACGGTGTCCTGCAGGACCTCCATGGGCTTCGTGACCACGTCGACCGCCGGGCCGGCAGCCTTGGCCACGAGGTCGCGCTTGCGCCGGCGCCTCTTGTCCACCGTCTCGGGCCGTTCGACGTCGGGGCTGTCGTCGCACAGCGAGAGCACGACACGCACCAGTGCCCAGCCATCCGCGATGCTGTGCTGGATGCGGCCGTGGATCGCGGTGGTGTTGCCGCGGTAGCCCTGGATCACGTACATCTTCCACAGGGGCCGTTCGCGGTCGAGCATCTGTCCGCGCTGCTGCGAGATGAGCTCGGCCAGTTGCTCCTTGCTGCCCGGCGCCGGCAGGTGCAGGACCTCCACGTGGTTGCCGATGTCAAAGTCCGGGTCGTCCTCCCAGTGCGGCATCATGAGCGGGTTTCGGGACTTCCGGATGCGCTGGCTGAAGGTGGGGTACCGGTCCACCATTCGCTCCTGCACGATCGCGATGTAGTCGTCGGGGTCGATCTCGCGGTCGAGCCACATCAGCGCCGATACCGTCTGGTTGTTCTTCTCCCACTCGCTGTACAGCCAGGCCGCGTCGGCCGGGGAGAGTCTGCGTTCCGCCACGGCGTCGAGTCTAGGTCGGGCGGGAGCCGCAGTGCCGGGTGGATCTCACGGGCCCTCCACGACGCCCTTGAGTGCCGCGAGCCCCTTCTCGAAATCACCGCCGATCGACTTGTCCATGTTCATGAACAACCCGGCGATCCGCATGCCGAGTGTCCGGGGTGCCTCCATCCGCCATGTCACGCGAGTCGCGTCGCCCTCCGGCGCCAGCGTGAAGCCGGTGCGGTTCGCGGACTTGAACGGCCGGGTGAACGTGAGGTCGATGTCCACGGTGGTGTCGGTGACGCCGGTGATGGTCATCACCCCGCTGCCGGCCTTGCGGTTGCCGGACCACGCATAGGTCGCGCCGACTCCGGTGTGGGGACCCGAGTAGGTGCGGGTCAGATTAGCGTCGAGGCCCTCCCAGGGCGACCACCGCTGCCATGCGCGCAGGTCCGTCAGCAGGGTCAGGATGCGTTCGGGTGAGGCGCCCAGGACGGCAGTGCGTTCGATCACGGTGTAGGAGGTCATGCGGTCATTGTGCGCGGCTCGGCAACGATGGGGCCAGGCCCACTGTCGGGTTGGAGAGCCTAGGCTGGTCCCCGTGGAGTTCACCGGCACCGAGGCCTACCTGACCAACCCCGCGCTGGAGGCGGCCGTGCGCTGCTCGCTGGTGCTGGAGAAGCCGCTGCTGGTGCGCGGCGAGCCCGGCACCGGCAAGACGCTACTGGCCGAAGCCGTGGCCCAGGCGCTCGGCATGCCGCTGATCACCTGGCACGTCAAGAGCACGACCCGTGCCCAGGAAGGGCTGTACCACTACGACACGGTGCAGAGGTTGTACGACTCCCGGTTCGGCGACCACGACGTGCGCGACATCCGCGAGTACATCCACATGGGCGCGCTCGGCCTGGCCTTCCAGTCCCCCGAGCGGGTGGTGCTGCTCATCGACGAGATCGACAAGGCCGACATCGAGTTCCCCAACGACCTGCTGCACGAACTCGACCGGATGCGGTTCACGGTCATGGAGACCGGCGACGAGGTGGCCGCGGCGCACCGGCCGGTGGTCATCATCACCAGCAACGCGGAGAAGGAACTGCCCGATGCGTTCCTGCGCCGCTGCATCTTCCACTACATCGACTTCCCGGACCGCGATCTCATGGCGCGGATCGTGGACGTTCATCACCCGGGTCTCGACCGGGACCTGCTGGACCAGGCTTTGAGCGCGTTCTTCGCGGTGCGCGGCATGGACCGCATCCGCAAGCCCCCGAGCACCAGCGAACTGGTGGACTGGATCGCGATGCTCCGGACCACCGGCGTCGAGACCGTGGAACTCGACGACGCCACCCCGTTCCTGGGAACCCTGCTAAAGAAGGAGCAGGACATCGAGGCCTTCCGGTCCCGGTCCTCGCGGCGGTTCTGATGGGACCGTTCTTCCTCGGGCTGCTCTACCGGCTGCGGGAGCAGGACGTCGCGGTCGGGCCGACCGAGGCGCTGGCCCTGTCGGCGGCCCTGCGGGCCGGAGCGCACGACGACAGCGTGCGGGGTTTCTACTACGCCGCGCGTGCGACACTCATCCACCACGAGGGCCACCTCGACGCCTTCGACCGGGCGTTCCTCGCGGAGTACGGCGACCTCGACTGGGACACGTCGCTGACCGAGCAACTGCGGGAGTGGCTCGACGAGCAGTCCGGGCGGCTGGACGAATTGCCCGAGTCCGCCGGGATGCCGGACGTCACCGAACTATTGGAGATGTTCGAGCAGCGCAAGCGCGAGCAGCAGGAGCGCCACGACGGCGGGCCGTACTGGATCGGCACCGGCGGCGCGTCCCCGCTCGGACAGGCCGGGTCCGCCGCGCAGGGTTTGAGCACCGGCAGTTCCGGCGGCGGCCGGGCGGCGATCCGGATCGCGGACATGCGCTCCTACCGGCCGTACCGCTCCGACGTGACGCTGGACATCCGGCAGATGGAGGTGGCACTGCGGCGGCTGCGGGCGTTCGTGCGGGAGGGTGCCGAAGTCGAACTGGACATCGAGGCGACCATCGACGAGACCGCCCGCAACGCCGGTGAGATCGAGGTGGTGACCCGCCCGCCGAGCAAACCCAACACGCACGTGGTGCTGATGATCGACGTCGGCGGGTCCATGTTCCCCTACTCGCAACTGATGAGCCAGTTGTTCAGCGCGACGAAGAAGGCGACCCACTTCAAGGAACTGCGGACCTACTACTTCCACAACTGCGTCTACGGCAAGGTCTACGGCACGGACCGCTTCACAGAGCCGACCTGGGTGCACGACCTGCTGCGGGAATGCGGGCCGCACTACAAGCTGATCATGGTCGGCGATGCGTTCATGGCGCCCTACGAACTGGGGCAGGCCGGGCCCTGGAGCGCCACCGACTCCACCCGGGTGCCGGGCATCGAGTGGCTGCGGATCCTGACCGACCATTTCCGGGATTCCTGCTGGCTCAACCCCGAGCCCCTCTCCCGCTGGACCGGGACGACGATCGAGGAGGTCGGGCGGGTCGTCGAGATGTTCCCGCTGACGACCGAGGGGCTCACCGAGGCGATGGCGCACCTCAACCGGGGGACACCGGCGCGGCGGGGGTGACCGGCCCCTCGTCCGATCGACGCGCTGACGCCGCAGGTGTAGCGTGACTCGGCACGCCGCCAAGAGCGACGTTGGTCGCCGTTCGTGCAGTTGGTTGACGCTCGTCGCGCGACGAACGGCAACCAACTGCACGAAGGCCGACGAACGGCAGGGAACCCCACCAATCCACAGATCCGTCGCCGACGCCTTCCGGCGGCTGCGCGCGGGCGAAAGTTGAGTCATGTTCCGCCGCGCCGACCTGACTGCCGCCGGTATCCCCCGGCCCGAGATCGACGAACTCTGCCGGGGTGCGCAGATCATCCGGCGTGGCGTCTATGTACCGGCCGCGGAGTCCGACCAGCTCTACTCCCTCAGGTGTGAAGCCGCACTCGCTGCCGTCCGGCAGGGCGCGGCCCTTGCCGGACCGAGTGCCGCACTGTACTGGGATCTGCCGGTCATGGAGGCACCCCGCGAGATCTTCCTGCGCGGCATTAGCCGTGGCCGGCATGCCGGCGGCGTTCGGGCTCTGCACGGCGAGGCCGACTACGTCCTGCATCGTGGTGTCCTGGTCACCACGCCGGCCTGGACGGTCGTCGACTCGGCGCGAATGCTTTCGCGCCGCGATGGCCTGATTGTGGCTGACGCTGTGCTGCATGAGGGTTTGTGCAGCACGGCCGATCTCGAGGAGACTCTGGCTGCGGCGGGGCCGATCCATCGAATCGCGCGAGCCAGGTGGATCGTGGCCAATGCGGATCCACTGTCCGAATCACCGGGTGAGACCTGGACCCGCATGGTGGTGCGCGATCTGGGTTACGAGGTGACCAGTCAGTTCCGGGTCCGTACCGACGACGGCTACGCCGATATCGACCTGCTCATCGACGACTCCCGGGTCGGGTTGGAGTTCGACGGGCGGATCAAATACCGCGGTCGACATCCGGGGCAAGCCGAACATCGGATCGTGCGCGAGAAGGTCAGGCAGGGCAGGCTCGAGGAGATTGGTTATCAGTTGCTTCGGGTGGTGTGGGAGCAGTTGTCCGCGCCGGATTCGGTGGATCGCCGACTGCGGGCGGCCGGGGTGGTGCCCGTCCATCGCCCGAGGCCAGTTCCGCAGTGGCCTCTTCGTTGACGTCCGTGCAGTTCGTTGATGCTCGTCGCGCGAGGGGCGTCATCGAACTGCACGAACGCCGACGAACCCGTGGTGGCATGGCCCTTGCCGAAGTACCGTGATCCCATGAAGACCGCCTGTGTGATCGGGGCCGGGGCGGCGGGTCTCGCCGCAGGCAAGGCCCTCAAAGACCGCAACATCGACTTCGACTGGTTCGAGAAGGGTTCCTACGTCGGGGGGCTGTGGCAGATCGACAACGACAACGGTGGCGCTGCGGCCTACCACTCCCTGCACCTGAACTCGTCGCGCCCGCGCACCGAGTACCCGAGCTACCCGATGCCCGAGGACTGGGCCGACTACCCGCCGTACTACCAGGTCGCCCAGTACTTCGAGGCCTTCGCCGACCACTTCGGCCTGCGGGAGCTGATCACGTTCAACACCGCCGTCGAGAAGGTGGAGCCAGTCGAGGGCCCGGGACTGCCCGGCGCGACCGGGTGGCGGGTCACTACCTCCGACGGCCACACCCGGGAGTACGCCAACGTTCTAGTCGCCAACGGCCACCACTCGAGCCCGAAGACCCCGCACTTCGAGGGTGACTTCACCGGCGAGGCCTTCCACGCCCACGACTACCGCGACCTGTCGGTGTTCGCGGGCAAGCGTGTGCTCGTGATCGGGGTCGGCAATTCCGGCATGGACATCGCCTGCGATGCCGTCCGCAATGCGAAGTCGGTCCTGCTGTCCACCCGCCACGGCGTGCACGTGATCCCGAAATACGCCCTGGGCAAGCCGGTGGATCAGCTCAGTTCGCCGATGATGGCCTACGTCCCGTTCCCGGTGGAGCGGCTGGCCTACGAGGCGATCGTGCGCATCGCGACCGGTCGGCCGCAGGACCGCGGCCTGCCCAAGCCCGACCACAAACTGCTGGGGGCGCACCCGACAGTTTCGGCGGAGTTGTACGACCGGGTCGGCCACGGCGACATCACGATGAAACCGGACATCTCGCGGTTCGACGGTGACAAGGTGGCGTTCGTGGACGGCACAACTGAAGAGGTCGACCTGGTGGTCTACGCCACGGGCTACAACATCTCCCTGCCGTTCCTCGATCCGTCGGTCTACAGCGCCGAGCACAACAAGATGCCGTTGTACCTGCGGATCGTCCCGCCGGAGCGGCCCGGTTTGTTCTTCATGGGATTCATCCAGACCGTCGGCTCGGGCATCCCGCTCACCGAGTACCAGGCCGAGTGGGTCGGCGATCTGCTGACCGGCGCGCTCCCTGTGCCGTCGGCTGAGGAGATGAACAAGTGGGTCGACGCCGACCAGAAAGCCATGGGCAAGCGGTACGTGCGCTCGGAGCGCCACACCATGCAGGTCGACTACTGGAGATACATCCGGACCATGAAAGAGGCGCGCGGCCAGGGCGGGTTGTTGAGCAAGATCCCGGGCCTGCGATGAGGGCGGTTCTGGCCGACCTGTCCACTCCGCGCTACTTGTGGACGGCGGCGGCGGGCAAGGTCAAGCACGATGCCGGCTGGGGGCCGGGCGGGTTGATGCGGCTCACCGACGTGCCCGAACCGAAGTTGCCGAAGGCCGAAGGCTGGCTGCGAATCAAGCCGGAACTCGCCGGGATCTGCGGCAGCGACGTCGGGCTGGCGCACGCGAAGAACTCCTTCGTCATGTCTGCGTTCTACGCCGAGCCCAAGGCGATCCCCGGCCACGAGGTGGTCGGGGTGGTGGTCGACGGCCCGCGAGCGGGGCAGCGGGTGGTGCTGGACCCGATCCTGTCATGCGTGCACCGCGGGTTCGAGCCCTGCCGTACCTGCCGGGAGGGCAGGCCGTACGCGTGCGAGCGCTTCGACGAGGCCGGCGTCACCGGATGCCACGCGCCGGGCCAGGGTTTCGCCGATGCGGTCGGGGGAGGCTGGGGCGAGTCGTTGGTCGCGCACGAGTCGCAGTGCATCCCGATCGGGTCGGTACCGTCGCGCCGGGCGGTTCTGGCCGAGCCCGCATCCATCGGCCTGCACGCGGCGCTGCAATGGGACCGCACCGGCGACCGGGTGGTGGTGATCGGGCCGGGGACGATCGGACTGCTGGTCACGGCGGCCCTACGCATGCTGCACCCGGACCTGGACATCGCGATGGTGAGCCCGGGTGAGTTCGGCGCGGCCCGGGCCACTGAAGCCGGCGCCTCGCGGATCTTGCCCACCGGGGCGGCGGCGGTTGAGACGCTGGCGGCCAGCGATGGCGGCCGCGTCGTGCGCCCACGCATGACGAAACTGCCGATCCTGGAGCAGGGTGTGGACGCGGTGTTCGACTGCGTCGGGTACCCGGACACGATCGACTTGTCGCTGCACATCCTGCGCCCGGGCGGGATGCTGGTTCTGGTCGGGGCAGCCGGCAAGCAGACTGCGGACTGGAGCCTGGTCTGGAGCCGGGAACTCACCGTGCAGGGGACCATCAACTCCGGACCGGAGCCGTCGCTGGGCGGGCGCCGGACGATGGAGCAGGTCGCCGAGTGGCTGGCCGACCCGGCGTACCGCGTCGATGGCCTGGTCACCCACCAGTACGACCTTGACGAGTGGACGCAGGGCATGGAGACCGCGTCGGCAGGGCCAAAGGCGCAGGCGGTCAAGGTGACGCTGCGGCCCAACGCCGACGTGCCGTTGGTGTAGGTGTGCCGGCAGACTTTGGGCATATCTGGTCACTCAGTGACGCCGTGCGCCCAAAGTCCTATGGAACGCTGCGGATGAACCGCACGAGAATGCCCGACAGCACCATGACCAGCGCAGTCGCCGAGAACAGGGCAGGATAGCCGAGCATTGTGACCAGGGGCGCGGCCAGCACCGGGGCGATGATCTGCGGGGCGGTGTTGGCGATATTGATGACGCCCAGGTCCCGTGCGCGGTCCTTGGCTGCCGGCAGCACCTGCGTGATGAGCGCCTGGTCCACGGCCAGGTAGACGCCGTAGCCGTTGCCCAACAGGAACGCCCCCAGGCATGCCGCGCCGAAGCTCGGGACGAACGCGAGGATCAGAACCGACAGGCCCATGACGATGGAGGCCGCGATGACGAAGATCTTGCGCTTGCCCGAGCGGTCGGACAACTTGCCGCCGATCACCGCGGTGACGATGGTGCCCAAGCCGTACAGTCCGATGAGCGTGGTCTGGCCCTGCTCCGGCTCGGGGTACTCCAGGAAATCCTTCAGGTAGAACAACAGGTAGATCGTCGCCAGCGAGGTTCCCAACCACACCAGGAACCGGGTGATCCAGGCCCACGCGAAGTCCGGGTACTGCTTGGGGCTGACCCAGAATCCCGACCAGAACCGCCCCCAGTGGAACGGCGCGACCGCCTCCCGGGGGAGCCGGGCATCCTTGATGAGCAGGACCATCGGCATCAGCATCACCACCATCGCGCCGGCGACCAGCCAGGTGCCTTGCTGCAGGTCGGTGACCACGAACGACACCAGGGCCACCCCGATGACCACGCCGAGCACCTGGGCCAGACCCACGAAGCCCGACACCAAACCGCGCTGGTCCACAGGCACCTGGTCGGGGATGTAGGCGGTCATCGCGGAGAAGGCGACGTTGGCCGCGGCCAGCACCAGGAACCACAGGATCGCGAGCCCGACAATGCTGTCCTGGTAGGACATGACCACCATGAGCGCGGCTGCAGTCAGCGACCCGCCGACGATCCATGGCCGCCGCCTGCCGAACCGTGACGAGGTCCGGTCGGAGAACGCCCCGGACAGCGGGTTGAAGACCATCGCCGCCACCGCCCCCAGGCCACTGACCCAGGCGAGCGCGGCCTCCTTCCCGTCGCCGCCGGTGATGGCGTCGGCGTAGCGGGGGAGCAGATTGTTCAAGGGCGTGATCAGCACCATGAGGATGCCGATGTTGGCGATCGTGATGGATAGGAGGAACACCCAGTTGACCTCTTTGGTCGGCTCCCTCAGCGCCTCCACCTCGGGAGCCTGCGAAGGCAGGTTCACAGCCGCAGACTACGCCGGTCGTCGGCCTCGACGCCTGCTGCATCGCCCTACCCCCTGGGAGTATCGTCGCGAGTGCACCGGGAGGACAGGTGGATCTGGTTTCGGCAAGGGCCCGTGCCATCGCGCACGACGGCGGCTTCGAGAACGCACTGAACAGCGGGACCCTGCCTGCGCGCGCCGACCTCACCCTCGCCGAAGCCCTGGTGCTCGGCCTGCTGCGCCAGGGTGTCCGCACCTACATCACCGTGTTTGGGCACGGCTCCACCGAACTCGGCGAGGTGCTGCGGGTCTACGCCGAGGCCGGCGCCGTGCGGGTCTTCAATGTGCGCCACGAAACCGCCGCCTCCCACGCGGCGACAGCGTTGCGCTGGGTGACCGGCGAGAAGGCGGCGGTGGTCACCTCGATCGGCCCGGGCGCTCTGCACGCGATGGCCGGTTCCCTGGTCGCGGCCAGCGACGGCGTGGGTGTCTGGCACATCTACGGCGACGAGACCACCGAGGACGAGGGCCCCAACATGCAGCAGATCCCCCGCGCCGAGCAGGGGCTCTTCCTGCGGCTGGCCGCCACGATGGGCCAGGCCTATTCGCTGCACACGCCCGCGGCCCTCGCCACCGCCCTCCGGCGCGGGTTGAACACCGTCGACCACCCCCACCGGCCGGGTCCGTTCTTTGTGCTGCTGCCGCTGAACACCCAGCCCGCGGTGCTGGCCGACTTCGCATTGCGGGAACTGCCGGCGGGCGCCCCACCCGCGATGGGTCCGGCCGCAGGCGGGTACGAACAGGCCGCGGAGATCCTGCTGTCGTCGCGGCGTCCCATCGTCAAGATCGGCGGCGGCGCCAAGGGCTGCGGGACACAACTGCAGCAACTGGCCGAACTGACGGACGCGGTGTTCGTCACGTCGCCGATCAGCAGTGGCATCGTGCCGGCCGACGACCCCCGCAACATGACGGTGGGCGGTTCGAAGGGTTCCATCTCCGGCAACTACGCGATGACCAACGCCGACGTACTGGTCGCGGTCGGCACCCGCGCGGTGTGCCAGTCCGACAGCAGCCGGACCGGATACCCCAACGTCCGGCACGTGATCAATATCAACACCGACATCGACGCGGCGATGCACTACAGCGACACCACCGCGCTGGTCGGGGATGCCGGACCGACCCTGGACCTGCTGATCGCGGCGGTGCGCCGCCTTGGGACCAGGCAACCGACGACCTGGCCGACCGAGTGCCAGCAGCAGCGGAAGGCGTGGGAGGCGTTCAAACAGCAACGGCTCGACCACCCGGTGCTGTTCGACGAGGTCTGGCAGCGCGAAGTGATGACCCAGCCCGCGGCGATCCATACGGTCCTCACCGAAGCCGCGAAGGCGAACGCCGTGTGCTTCTTCGACGCCGGTGACGTCCAGGCCAACGGTTTCCAGATCAGCGCCGATACGCGCGAAGGACAGACGATCACCGACGGCGGGGCGTCCTACATGGGTTTCGCCACTTCGGCGACGCTGGCGACCGCGCTGTCGGAGCAGCCCTGGCAGGCGGTCGCGGTCACCGGCGACGGCTCGTTCACCATGAACCCGCAGGCGCTGATCGACGGGGTGCAGCACGGGGCCGACGCAGTGATCGTGATCCTCGACAACCGGCGCATGGCGGCCATCTCGAGCCTGCAGGAGGCGCAGTACGGTCATGACTTCGCGACCAGCGATTCCGTGGCCGTCGACTACGTCCGGTGGGCGTCGGCGGTGGACGGGGTCCTGGCCGTGCATGGGGGTCACAGTGTCGATTCCCTGCGGGAGGCGATGGCCGATGCGCTCGCCTACAAGGGCATGGCCGTGATCCACGTGCCTGTCTACTACGGCCCCGACGAACTCGGCGGCTTGGGCGCGTACGGCAGCTGGAACGTCGGTAACTGGGTGTCGGACACCCAACGGCTACGACATGAGATCGGTCTGTGAGATGACCCCGAACAACCTGTACATCGACGGGCAGTGGCGCGAGGCGTCCGACGGTGCCCGGGTGGACGTCCTCGACCCGGCCACCGAAGAAGCTGTGACCTCGGTGCCGGTGGCCACCACCGCAGACGTGGATGAGGCCCTGTCCGCGGCGCAGGCCGGCTTCGGGGCCTGGCGCGCGACCGGTGCCTGGGAACGATCCGCGGTCCTGCGGGAGATGGCGCGGATCGTGCGCGCCGAGGTCGACCGATACGCCGAGGTGATGACCGCCGAGCAGGGCAAGCCGCTGGCGCAGGCGAAGGCGGAGGTGCTGTCCAGCGCCGACCAGTTCGACTGGTACGCCGACGAGGCCCGCCGCATCTACGGCCGCACGGTCGACGGGCACAGCACGCAGATGCGGATCACGGTGCGGCGCGAGCCGGTCGGGCCGGTCGCCGCCTTCGCGCCGTGGAACTTCCCGTCACTGCTGCCCGCGCGCAAGATCGCGCCGGCCCTGGCCGTGGGATGCTCGCTGGTGGTGGTGCCACCGATCGAAGCGCCGCTGAGTTGCCTGTTGTTCGCCGAAGCCGCCGAGCGCGCCGGACTGCCCGCCGGGGTGCTCAACATGGTCACCGGGGAGCCGCCCGCGCTCAGCGAGCAACTGCTCACCTCGCCGATCATCCGGAAGGTGACCCTGACCGGGTCGGTGCCGGTGGGCATCGCCTTGACCACGCTGGCCGCCAAGACGCTGAAGTCGGTGTCCATGGAACTCGGCGGGCACTCGCCGGTCCTGGTGTTCCCCGACGCCGACATCGACGCCGCCGCCCGAGCCGCAGCTCTGGGCAAGTTCCGCAACGCGGGCCAGGTCTGCATCTCGGCCAGCCGGTTCCTCGTGCACGAATCGGTGGCCGAGACGTTCACCGCGGCGTTCGTCGACCAGACCCGGCAACTGCGGCTGGGACCCGGCCGGGACCCGCGCAGCGACATGGGCCCGCTGGGCTCGGCCAAACGCCGGGAAGCGGTGGAGGCCATGGTGGCCGACGCGGTCGACAAGGGGGCCACGCTGGCGCACGGCGGGGTGCGGCCCGAGGAGTTCCAGGCCGGCTTCTTCTTCGAACCCACCGTGCTGACCAACGTGACCACGGACATGTCGGTGATGACCGACGAGCCGTTCGGGCCGATCGCTCCCATCACCCCCTTCAGCGGCTTCGACGACGCGGTCGCCCTGGCCAACTCCACGGCCTACGGCCTGGCCGGGTTCGTGTACACCCGTGACCTCGACACCGCCTACCGCGCATCGGAGGCGCTGGAGACCGGGATGGTCGGCGTGAACCATCTGACGATCGCCACCGCGGAGGCGCCGTTCGGAGGAGTCAAGTACTCCGGATTCGGCCGGGAGGGCGGAACCGAGGGGGTCGAGGCCTACACCCACGCCAAGTACGTCAACGTCCTGCTTCCCGGCCCGCCCTCATGAGCCGAGGATTCGATCGCGGGCTGACGTCCTACGGGGACCGGGGTTTCAGCCGCTTCCTGCGCGGGGCGTTCCTGGCGTCGGCCGGCTACGACTCCGACGACCTGGACCGGCCGGTGATCGGGATCGTCGACACCTCCAGTGACTACACGACGTGCCACCGGCAGATGCCCGAACTCGTGGCCGCGGTCAAGCGCGGAGTCCTGGAAGCGGGTGGCCTGCCGATGGTGTTCGGCTCGATGTCGCTGCCGGAGATCCTGCTGAATCCGACGTCGATGCTGTTCCGCAACCTGGACGCGATGGTGACAGAGGAACTCCTGCGCGCACAGCCCATGGACGCGGCCGTGCTGGTCGGCGGCTGCGACAAGACCGTCCCGGCACAGGTGATGGCCGCGGTGTCGGCCGGGGTGCCCGCGGTGTCACTGGTGACCGGGCCGATGCTCACCTCCTCCTACCAGGGCCAGCGACTCGGCGCCTGCACGGACTGCCGCCGCATGTGGGCGAGCCACCGGGCCGGCGACCTGGACGACTCCGAGATCGACGAGGTGCAGACCGCTCTAGCCACCACCGCCGGCACCTGCATGGTCATGGGCACGGCCTCGACCATGGCTTGCATCGTGGAGGCGATGGGCCTTGCGCTTCCGGGTTCTGCCACCGCGCCCGCCCCCACCGGTGACCGCTTGCGCGCGGGGGTGGCGGCCGGACGCACCGCGGTAGGGCTGGCCGACGGCGGCGTCCCGATGCGCGAGTTGGTCACCGCGGATTCGCTGCACAACGCGCTGGTGGTGCTGGCGGCCATCGGCGGTTCGACCAACGCCGTCGTGCATCTGCTGGCCATCGCGCACCGGGCCGGGGTCGACTTGGAACTCGACGACTTCGCGGCGGTCTCCCGGGACGTCCCGGTCATCGCCGACCTCAAGCCGGCGGGCAGTGGCTACTTGGAGGACCTGCACCGGGCCGGCGGCGTGCCAGCGCTGCTCACGGTGCTGCGCGAGTTTCTGCGGCCCGGGGCGCCGGTGGTCGAGGGCGGCACGCTGGCCGACCGGTTGGGCACCGTTACGACGCCGGGCACCACGACGATCCGTCCGCTGTCCGATCCGGTCAAGCCCGCCGGTGGGCTGGCGGTGGTGCGCGGGTCCTTGGCCCCCGACGGCGCGGTGATCAAGGTGGCGGCCGCCAGCGACGACTTGCTCGTGCATGAGGCGCCCGCGGTCGTCTTCGAGTCGCCGGAGGACGTCGCTGAACGGCTCGACGATCCGGACCTGCCGATCACGGCCGACACGATCCTGGTGATGCGCAACGCCGGTCCGGTCGGCGCCGGGATGCCCGAGGCTGGATCCTTCCCGATCCCCCGGCGGCTCGCCGAGCAGGGGGTCCGGGACATGGTGCGGGTGTCGGATGCCCGGATGAGCGGCACGGCCTACGGGACGGTTGTGCTGCACGTCGCGCCGGAGGCAGCGGTGGGCGGGCCGTTGGCCCTGGTGCGCACCGGGGACCGGATCCGCCTCGACGTCCCGGGCGGGCGGTTGGACCTGCTCGTCCCCGCGGCGGAACTGCAGGCCCGGCGGGCGGCCTGGACACGGCCGCCGGACCGCGCCACCGGCTGGCGCAAGTTGTACAACGAGCATGTGCAGCAGGCACATCTCGGTGCGGACCTCGACCTCTGGGAGGAACCATGATCAGAGTCGGCATCATCGGTTGCGGGCGGATCTCCGACCTGCACGCCGCAGCCTACCTGAAGACCAAGCACGCCACGATCACCGCCGTGGCCGATCCGGACGAGAAGAACCGGAACACCCGCGGGGCGGCCTGGTCGGTGCCGGAGTCCGCCCGCCACGCCGACGCCGCCGAACTGCTGGCGCGCGACGACGTGGACATGGTGGAAGTGCTGGTGCCTCACGATCTGCATGAACAGATCGCCGAACAGGCGGCGGCGGCAGGCAAGCACATCTCGCTGCAGAAGCCGATGGCCATGGACGTCGCCCAGGCACAGGCGATCATCGACACGGCAGCCCGGGCCGGGGTGAGGCTGAAACTGTTCGAGAACTTCGTCTTCTACCCGCCGATCCAGCGTGCCCGCAACCTGATCGACAACGGCGAGATCGGGGACGTGCTGAGCATCCGGGTGAAGTCGTCGGCGGGTTACTCGACACAGGGCTGGGAGGTGCCGGCCGAGGCGATGGCGTGGCGCTTCGACATGAGCCGAAGCGGTGGCGGCCCGCAGGTCTTCGACGACGGGCACCACAAGTTCTCCTCCGCGTGGTACCTGCACGGGTTCCCCAAGAGCGTGCACGCCTACATCGGCAACAGTTTCAACGGGATGCTGGACTCGCCGTCGCTGGTTTCGTGGCAGTACGCCGACGGCGCGGTGGGCACGTTCCAGGCCACCTTCTCGCCGGAACTGCAGATGCACGGGCGCTACTACGGCCAGGACGACGGCATCGAGGTCGTCGGGAGCAAGGGCGTGATCTGGGTGACGCGCGGGCACGGCCGGATGCTGGACGTCGCGCCGGTGATCCTCTACAAGAACCAGGTGACCACCCACATGGACGACATGAAATCCGACTGGGGGGTGTCGTTCATCAAGTCCGGCCGGCATTTCGTCCACGCACTCGAGGACGGCGGTGATCCGGTACTCACCGGCGAGCAGGGACGCGACCTGCTGGCGTTCTCGCTGGCCGCGCACCGCTCGGCGGCCGAGGGCACCCGGATCGACGTCGAGCCCGGGCCACCGCCGCCGCCGACGGGGTGACGCCGGGGACTTTGGGCGTATCCGGTCAGTCAGTGACGCGTTCTGCCCAAAGTCCCGCTAAAGCGCCTGGTGCTCCTCGGCGTAGGCCTTGAGCACCTTCTTGCGCGCGCGTGCCGGCAACCGGTCGATGTACAACATCCCCTCGAGGTGGTCGTACTCGTGCTGCAGGCACCGTGCCAGCAGCCCGTCACCGCTGACCTCGATCGGCTGCCCGTCCTGGTCGAAGCCGGTGACGGCGGCAAAATCCGGGCGGGCCAGGGGCGCGAACTGCCCGCGCACCGACAGGCACCCCTCGTCGTCGGAGTCCAGGCGGCGCTCGGCCGGCATGACGAGGGTGGGGTTGATCATGACGCCGCGGTGGTACTTCTGGTCGGCGTCGGGACAGTCGTAGACGAACACCCGCACGCCCACGCCGATCTGGTTCGCGGCCAGGCCCACCCCGTCGGCGGCGTACATGCTGGCGAACATGTCGGCCAGCAGATGGCGCAGGTCGTCGCCGAAGACGGTCACCTCCTCGCAGCGCGTGGACAACACCGGGTCACCCACCTGCACGATCGGCCGGACCACTCCTTCGATGCCCGAGAAACCGGGCTCGCGCTCGCCCATCAGCCCACCGGAATCCGAACCAGACGCAGGTCCGTGACCCGGCCTTGCAGGCCCGCCTTCGCCTGCCCCTCGTCGTGCCGGGCGGACACCTCGTGCATCACGAGGTCGTCGGTCGGCACCTTGACACCGTCGCCGCGTCCGAGGAGAAGATGAGCCACGCTTGCGAATCTACGGTTCACCGCCTGGTGCTGGCCAACCGGGGAGAGCACATTGCCGCGGGATTCCCGGACACCCCGGCCTCGTCAACTCCATGACACTCGAGACGGCGCCACCCCGCCGAACGGATGGTCCGTCCCCGTTCACCGGACATCCCCACGAGCACCCGCCTAGGGTCGGAAGTGGAACCGCGTACAAGGAGGTCGTGATGGCAAAGGGACTGACCGGTGGTCAGGTAGTCGCGAAGATGCTCGCCGCGGAGGGCGTCGAGGACATGTTCGGGATCATCGACGGGACGTACTTCGGGCTCTATCGGGCGCTGGCCGACAGCGGGATCGAACTCCACTCGCCCCGCCACGAGGCGGCCGCGATGCACATGGCTGGCGCCTATGCACGAGTCACGGGAAGGCTCGGGGTGGCGATGGCCTCCAACGGCCCGGGTGTGGCAAACGTGCTCCCCGGCGTCGCTGTGGAACAAGGCGAGGGCAACCGCATCCTGCTCATCACCTCGTCGCGCCGGGTGGGCATCGCCTACCCCGACCGAGGTGGCACGTACCAGTACTTCGACCAGGTCGACGTGACCGCGCCGATGACCAAATGGGCCGGGCACGTGCCCTCGGCCGACCGCATCCCGGAACTGCTGCGGCGGGCGTTGCGGGTGAGTTTCACCGGACGCCCCGGGGTGGTGCACCTCGACATCCCGGAGAACATCATCAACCAGCCGACCGGCCTGGAGGAGTCCGCGATCCGCGCGCCGGAGAGCTACCGGCGGACCACGCCGATCCAGGCCGACCCGGTGCTGGTCGAGCGTGCCGCCCGGATGCTGCTCGACGCCGAGCAGCCCGTGATCCACGCCGGGTCGGGGGTTTACCACGCCGGTGCCGAGGAAGAACTGGCGAGGCTCGCGCAACTGCTGGCCGCGCCGGTGACGACCTCGTGGGCGGGCCGTGGCGCGATTCCCGAGGGCCAGTTGGAGTCGATCCCGATGACCGCGCTGGCCGTGTGCGACGAGGTCCGCAACGCAGCGGACGTCGCGCTGATCGTGGGCTCGCGGGTCGGTGAGACGGACTGGTGGGGCAAGGCCCCGAACTGGGCGCAGCCAGGCAGACAGCGCACCATCCAGATCGACAACGACGAGGACCGGCTCGGGGTGAACAAGCCGGTCGAGGTCGCCATCCTCGCCGACGCGAAGGAAGCCCTGCGCGCGCTGGCGGACACGGTGGCCGAACTCGGCGCGCCGAAGAACCAGTCGGCCCGCACCGAGAAGCTCAAGGGCTGGCGCGACGAGTGGACCAAGGAGCGCGAGAAGCTGGACAAGCCGCTGGCCTCGCACGGCTCACCGGTCCACCCGGCTCACGTCCCGTCGGTCGCGCAAGCCGTGATGCCCGAGGACACGCTGTGGGTCTTCGACGGCGGCAACACCGCAGTGTGGTCGAACTTCTACCACGACGCGAACATCACCCGGTCGACGCTGTCGACGTTCAAGTTCGGCATGCTCGGCGCGGGTATGGGGCAGGCGCTCGGCGCGGCGGTCGCCGCACCGGATCGACGGGTCTGCCTGCTCACCGGCGACGGTGCGTTCGGGATGCACTCCAGCGAGGTCGAGAGCGCTGTCCGGCTCAACCTGCCGATCGTGTTCGTCGTGCTCGTCGACGGCCAGTGGGGCATGGTCAAGATGAGCCAGCAGATCGCGGCGCATCCGGTCGCCACCGTGGCCCGCAAGATGCTGACCAACAAGTCGCTGCCCGACGACCAGGTGGTCTACGCCGACTTCGCACCGTGCCGCTACGACCTGATGGCCGAGGCGTTCGGCGCCCACGGAGAGCACGTCACCGACAGCGCCGATCTGCGCGGGGCGCTCGAGAAGGCCCGTGACTGCGGTGGCCCGGCGGTCGTGCAGGTCGATGTGAACAACGTCGAGCACCTCTGGGCGCCCGCGTTGCAGTCGTTCAAGAAGATGCACCAAGAGCCCAAGGGCTGACGCGCCGTGGACACGGTCCTCGTCACCGGCGGAACCGGGTACCTGGGCTCGCTGGTCGTCGCCCGCCTGGCGGACCGCGGCGTGCCGGTCGTCGCGCTGGATGTGCGCGCACCGCGGCAGCCGGTCCGGGACGTCGAGTACGTCATCGGCGACCTGCGGGACGTCGACCTCACGCAACTGCTGCACGACCACGAGGTCGCCGCGGTCGTGCACTTGGCGGCCATCGTGGAACCGCCGCGCGGGATGACCGAGAAGGAGCTCGAGGACATCGAGGTCGGCGGCACCCAGCGCGTGGTGGATGCGTGCGTGGAAGCCGGCGTGAAGCACCTGACGGTCACCTCCTCGGGTGCCGCGTACGGCTACTACGCGCGCAACGACGGCCGCTGGCTCACCGAGGACGCGCCGGTGTCGGGCAGCGACGAGTTCGCCTACTCCCGGCACAAGGCCGCCGTCGAGAAGCTGCTCGCACGGGCGCGGCGGCTGCACCCGGAACTCGGGCAGCTCGTCCTGCGGCCGGGCACGATCCTGGGCGCGGGCACCGACAACCAGATCACGGCGTTGTTCACCGGCCGGGTGATCATGACGTTCCGGGAGTCCGACGGGCCGTTCAACTTCATCTGGGACCAGGACGTCGCCGAGATCGTGGTGAGCGGGGTGATGCGCCGGCGCACCGGGATCTACAACGTGGCCGGAGACGGCGTGATGACCATGCGCGACATCGCCGCGGCCGAGGGCACCAGAGTTGTCGCGGTCCCCTCGGAGGTGGTGCGCACGGCTTTGGCGGTCATGCACCGGGTGGGCGTCGGGCGGTACGGCCCGGAGCAGGTCGACTTCCTGCTGCACCGGCCGGTGCTGGACAACACGCGGCTGCACCGGGACTTCCCGGGGTTGCCGACGAAGACGACTCGCGAGGTCTACGAGGTCTTCCGGACAGGCCGTCGTGGCTGAGCGTGTCGCCGTCGTCACCGGCGCCGGCGGCGGCATCGGCCGGGTCCTGGTCGACCGGCTCGACGGCTACAACGTGATCGGCCTCGACCTGCCGAGAGCCTGCCCGCCCGACGACCCGCGGTACCGGCCCCTCGACATCACCGACGACGCCGCGGTGGCGGAGCTGTTCTCGCAGATCGACCGGATCGACCTGTTGATCCACAGCGCCGGGCTGTCCGCGATCGGTGCGTTCACCGACCACGACATCACGGTCCACCGCAAGGTCATGGACGTCACGCACTTCGGTGCGGTGAGTATCACGCAGGCCGCGTTGCCGGCGTTGAGACGCGCGGGCGGGCGGGTGGTCCTGATCGGTTCGGTCACCGGTTTCGCGCCGGTCCTCGGCCGTCCGCCGTACGTCGCAGCCAAGCACGCGGTGACGGCGTTGTTCACCGCGATCCGGCCCGAACTCGAAGCGCAGGGGGTCAGCGTCACCATCGTGCATCCGACCTTCGTCGCCGGCGGCATGACCGAGGCGGGCAGGGCGCCGGGTGCTCAGCGCAAGACCACGGGTGAGGAGATCACCTCGGAGGACGTCGCGGCGGCACTGCTCGACGGGGTCGAACACGGCCGCGATCTCGTGCTGGTCGGCCGGACCGCCAAACTCGCGTGGACGGTCAGTCGCCTGGCACCCTCGCTGTACATGAGGCTCATGATCCGGCGGATGCACAAGGATGAGGGAGGCGCAGCATGAATCAGTTCATGGATGTGATGGCGGCGGCGGGCGACGTCGACGAGATCAAGATCTCATTCAACGAGAACTCCATGGTGATCCTGCGGGTGGTCATCGCATGCATCATGTTCGGCATCGCGCTGGGCACGACGGTGGACGACTTCCGGCAGGCGATCCGACGGCCCCTGGCCATCTCCATCGCCATCGCCGCCCAGTTCATCCTGCTGCCGTTCATCACCTTCTGCCTGACGCTGATCCTCGGGGTGCGGGGTTCGGTGGCGCTGGGCATGATCCTCGTGGCATGCTGCCCGCCCGGCAACGTGTCCAACATCGTCACCCACCTGTCCGGCGGTGACGTCGCGCTGTCGGTGTCGATGACCGCCGTCGGCAACCTGCTCGCGATCTTCCTGATGCCGCTGAACTTCGCGCTGTGGGGCGGGCTGCACCCCACCGGTTCGGAGATCATCCGGGCGATCGACCTGAGCGCGTGGGACATGCTCAGCGAGGTGTTGCTGGTGATCGGGGTACCGTTCGCTGTCGGGATCACGGTCGCGCACTTCTACCCGAAGTTCGCGGCCCGGGGGTCGAAGATCGTGGGCCCGATCGCATTCGCCGCGCTCGGGGGCCTGATCCTGATCTCGCTGCTGGGCAACTGGGCCCTGTTCCTGGACTGGATCGGCGTGGTCGCGATCGCGGTGGCCATCCACGACGGACTGGCGCTGGGCCTCGGCTACAGCATCGCCCGGACCTTCAAACTGGCGGTTCCGCAGCGCAAGGCGATGACCTTCGAGGTCGGGGTGCGAAACGCCGGCCTGGGGCTGCTGATCGTGTTCAGCAACTTCGACGGCCTCGGCGGCATGGCCCTGGTCGCGGCATGGTGGGGGATCTGGGACATCATCGCTGCGCTGACGGTGGCCAGGATCTGGCGGCGCCACACGTTGTCCAGGGAACCGGCAGTGGCGGCCGCCTGACGTGACGAAAGTGCGGGGTCCCGGCGGCAGTCTGTGACGAAGTTGCGGGGTGCCATCGGCGTGTCGTGCGCACCTTCGTTGCAGCGGCGTGGGGGTGGCCGCACCTTCGTCACAAAGGCGACCCCTACTCCTCGTCGTTCGCCAGTTTCTCCACCTCGGCGGCGTCCACCTCGTGCCCAACCCATTCGGAGACCCGCTGCTCGACCTTGTTCTCGGCCTCGGTGCGCGTCTGCTCGGGCGAGGACTGCGCTGCGTCCCAGTCCCGCTGGACCTCGAAGTGCAACTCGCGGGCCTGCAGCGTCCGTTCGACGCGGGCCATCTGTTCATCGGTGGCGTCCAGACCGAAGACCTGCCGCACCGCCTCCGGGGTCTCCCGGCGGTAGTCGTGACCGCCCTCGTCAAAGACGCCCGGGGTAGGGGTCAGCGCGTTCTGCATGTCCAGGAACGTGGCGAAGAAGGTGACCACCGGCTGCCAGCGGCTACCGCGCGGGGCGCCGGGCGGGCGGGTGGCGTCCGGGCCCAGCCAGTCGGGCTGGCGCCACACGACCTGCGGCCCGAACTTGGGGATCGGGTCATCGCCGTTCTGCAGCAGCAGGAAGTCCACCTGCGACTTCTCCTGTGTGCTCAGCGCCCGCCAGTCCCGGACCGCCCGCGACAGGTAGGCACGGCCCGGTCCGACTTCGGGCCGCTGCGTGACGCTGCGGTCGCCCCACAACTCCGCTCGCCATTTGGTGGCGTTGGGGGTGCCGATCCACACAGCCGCGTCCAGCCCGATCCCGGCGGGCCCGGCGATGCCTTGGCCGCGGAACATCTCCTGACTCACCTGTGAGCCCAGGCTCTCGCCGAACATGACGAACTTCGGCCGCTGGGCGGCCGGCATCTTGAGCATTCGCTCGACGATCCCGTCCACGACCAGCTTCGTCTGGCGGGTGCCCATGTGGACGCGGTTCAGCGACAACGCGGACGGCAGCACCGAGTACTGGATGCAGGCAGAGGCGCAGTCCCCGCGGCTCAAGTACTCCAGCGTCTCGCAGGCGACATAGTTGACGTACCCGGACCCGGTGGGCGAGAACAGTGCGAACACCTTGCGGTCCAGCGCGCCGGTCCGGTCGATCTCCGACAGCAGCAGTTGCGCCCTCGCCTCCTCGCTGGCCGCGCAGTCCAAGGAGGAATAGACCCGGATCGGCTGGCGCGCGTGCTCGCCCATGACCTCGGCGATCTGGTTGGGCCGCAGCACCTGGCGCAGCCACCGTGACGACTCCCGGCTCTGCTTCTCCCAGGGGATCAACGACCCCGGCCCGCCAGTGACTTCGGGGAGTTCGGGGGGTGCGATGTTGGAGTTGTCGGGGGAGTCTCCGCCGACCGCCAGCTTGCGGTTGACCATCGTCACTGCGGCCCAGCCGGCGGCGCCCACCGCTGCGAAGGAGGCGAGCCGGCCCGCGGTCCGGTGGTCGGCCGGATCCCCGCCGAAGACTTTGGCGGCCAACACCGACAGGCCGGAACTCAGCATGGACTCGCCGTGTCCGGCGGCTATCAGAGCGGCCGTGGTCACAGTGCTGGCCGCCAGTGCCGCCGGTGCGGAGACCGTGCGGCTCACGTCCTCATGCGCGCGCCCGTCGGTCGCATCGGCGGCCCCGACGACGGCATTGCGGATCGTCAGGTAGCCGGCGCCGGCGGTCGCGAGGGCGGCTGCCGAGGTGACCGCGGAGCGCCGGGCCGGCACGAACCGGAGCCCGGACGCCACCAGGCCACCGGCGGCGTCGGCGGCTTTGGCCGTGGCCACCAGTCGCAGCAGGGCACGGCGCGGCTTTTCGTGTTCTCTGGCAGGCAGCGCGCGGGTCGCGGCAACTCCGACGCCCAACGTCACCGCGTCGATGGCGATGCTGGAGGCGAGGTTGCGCCACCCCGCGCGCCGTGCGACTGCTCGCAGCAGCGAGTGCCCGGAGGTGCCCCATCCGTATCCGGTGGCGGCCGCGACCCCGGACAGGATCGCCTGGTCGCGGGTGCCGCGGGAGAGCAGGTTGGGCTGCAGCGAGCGGCCCACCATGAAAGCGCCCAGCAGGATGCCCGACTGTGCGGACAGATCGAGGTCTCGGTTCGTGTCGGTCACGCCGACCAGTTTCGCAGTTTCGCGCGGGCGTCGCCTGCGTTTACGCATCCGATCACCCTCCACGGGGGAGGCAGGGCCCCGGACGACTCGCTTGGTGAGGCGCCCAACCGGGCGGGACCTACTCGGCCAGCGTGCTGACCGTGATCGACTTCCAACTCGAGGTGTTACCCGCGTCGTCGATGGTCGCCACCCGGTAGGTGTACTCCTTGCCCGCGGTCAGCCCGGTGTCGACGAGGCCGTCACCGGCGTCGTTCAGGACGAAGTCGAGCGGGTCGGCGTCCGTGCCGCCGGAGCGTTCGACGGTCACCTCGAGCAGGTCCTCGGGCAGATCCCAGGACAGGACGATGGTGTGCGCGGTCAACCGAACCACCCTGATGTTGGACACCGGCAAGGGGGCGGTGGTGTCCGGTTTGACCTGCGCCTTGTACACGAAGCGCACCTTCGCGCCGCGGCTATTCTTGACCCGGACCCGCTGGACCCGGTCCACCGCGCGCTTCTGGCCCACCGCCTTGGCCTTGAGGGTGTAGCGGCCGGGGCGCAGTTCGGTCAGTCGGGTGCGTCCGCGAACACGCAGTGTCTTCTTGTATTTCTTGGGTCCGGTGACCTTCACCTTGGCCGTGGTCTGGGACCCGAGACCCGCGACGGTGACAACTAGTGTCTTCCCAGGGACTGTCCTGGTTGCGACTGTGGCCGTCCCCGGAATGGTCACCATGGCAAGTCCCAGGCAGACACCGACTGCCGGCACCAACGTACGGCGCAACACGTTGCTGATCACTGTTCAAGCCCCAAACCGCGGCCGCCGGTCGCTGGTTTCATTGTGCGCCTACGCGTTGCCGGATGAATGCACGGGCTTGGCTGTGTCAGACTCGCGATGTGCCCGACGACTTCGTCATAGCGCGCAACCCGGACCCCGACTCGAGTCTTCCCTATCTTGTGCGGATACCGATCGGGGAGCACGGGATCGTGCTGAAGGTGCGCGACACGTGGCCGCGCACGTCCAAGGTCTACTGTCACCGCGCGTCGGGGTGGCCGGTGGCCCCGGACATTGTCGAGCGGGTGCCGGTCCGTTCCTGCCGGCGACGGGGAGCCGCCATCGACCTGGTGCTGGATCGTGGCCGCGAGAACCGCTCGCAGTTCGTCATCACCCGCATCCGCGGAGGTCGGGAGGCGATCTTCTGGCAGTCCCCGCGCACCACCAAGAAGGCCCGCCCGAACGTGCCCATGCCGACGGGACGGGCGCAGGGGCTGGGCGGCATCGTGGTGCTGGTGGACAGCCATGAGCGCTACCCCTATACGTTCGCCCGGCAGTCCGGACGCGGCCATGTCGAAACGCGGCGCCGGGGCCTGCCTGCCGGGGACTACGCGGTGGAACTCGACGGCCAGGTCGCGGTCGCCGTCGAACGCAAGTCGCTTGCCGATCTGTCCAGCAGTCTGCTCGACGGGAAACTGCGTTTCGCGATGGCGGAGTTGGCGGCGTTGCCGCGCGCTGCGGTGGTGGTCGAGGACAGGTACTCGAAGGTGTTCGCTCTCGAGCACGTGCGGCCGTCAATGGTCGCCGATGCGCTCGCGGAGGCACAAGTGCGCTGCCCGAGCGTGCCGATCGTGTTCGCGGAGACCCGGACTCTGGCTGAGGAGTGGACCTACCGGTTCCTGGCCGCGGGCCTGGCCGAACTCGCCCAGGAGTCTGCCGCCGCGGCCGTCGAGTTCCCGACCGCGGGTCCGTTGGCCCCGGCCGAGCCCACGGTGGCAGAGGTTCGCGCGTGGGCCCAGGAGCAGGGGTTGACGGTCTCGGATCGCGGCCGGCTGCGCCCGCAGATCTGGGCGGCGTACCGGGCTGCGCATTGAAACGCGGTCGCGCCACAATGGTCCGGGGGGATGCGCGATGAAGGTCTTGTACGTCTGCACCGCGAACATCTGCCGCTCGCCGTCGGCGGCGGCGATCCTGCGCGATGCCTGCCTGCCGGACGTCCAGGTGACCTCAGCCGGCACGGTGGCGTCGGACGGTTCACCGGGGTGTGCGATGGCGACCGCGCTCCAGGGGCGCAGTGACCAGCATCGGTCCCAACGGCTCACCGCCGGGCATCTCGCGTGGGCGGACCTGGTGCTCACTGCGGCCAGGGAGCACCAGCCCGCGGTCGTGTCCCTGGATCCCCGGGCCCGGTCCCGCACGTTCACGATCAGGCAGGCCGGTCGGCTGGCGCAGTGGTTGCTGGACGCGGGGATGGTTGAAGCGGCCAGATCGCCGGGGGACTTCGAACAGGGCGACCCGCGGGCCTTCGTGTCGCCGTTGCAGGGCGATGTGACGAGGTGGCTCGTCGACGAGTTGGACGCGGCGCGCGGGATGGCGCCGGCCTCCGCGCCGCCGGACCCCCCGAAGCGCCGGCTGGGCCGGCGGCAGGAACAGGTTCCACACCCCGACGACGTCCCCGATCCCCATGTCATGGGGTTCGAGTGGCACGAGCCGGCGGGTGCGCAGATCGCAGAGTCCACGGCGCAGCTGGTGGCGCTGATCAGGGCGGTGCAGGCGTAGGCGCAAGCAGCCTTCACCAGCGGAGGGGTGGGTGGGACGGGTCGCACTGAGGATCACCGTGATCTTGCCCGCTAGCGTCGCCTCAGTCACGCGTTCGGCTTGCGACGTTGAACCGATCCGCCTCGCCGAGCAAGTCGTCGAGACCCGAGAAGTGGTACGTCGTTGCTGAAGGAGAGCATCCGACCTGTTGCGACACCGCTGCTGGCCCCTTCGCACCGCTCACGATCCCCCCTGCTCTGGCACGGACGTCCTGTTACTCCGATCCTTGCGGCCATGACGCGTCCCGATGCCCGGTCCAACGCCCTGATGGCACTGTGCACGCCGTGTAATGCCTCGATGCGGCGCCGACCATGACGCAGTTCGCAAAATGATCACCGGTTGGCGGCTGGGTTCCTGGGGGAGAACCGCGCTGATGGCTCGATCATTTTGCATAGTGCTTCAGGCTTCGCCCGTGACCCGGCACGGTAGGGGTCGAAATGTCCCAGATTCACAGGCATACCCTCGAACTGGAGGCGATCGCGATGAGGAAACGGAAGGTTGTGGGTCTCGGGACGGCGGCCCTGACGATGGTGGCTGCGCTCAAGGTGCGCCGGGTGCTGCAGACCGGGCGGGCTGAAACGGGCGAGTTCGACAACGGGATGCGGTACGCCCGGTGGGGAGACGGGCCCAAGAACCTGCTGTGGATTCCAGGCGGGCCGGGCAGCGACGTGCCGCACGGTTCGATGAGCGCGATCTACGGGCGACAGTTCAAGCCGCTGACCGATGCAGGTTTCGCGGTCTGGCAGGTGGCCCGCCGCGCGAACATGCCGGCAGGGCACAGCGTCAGTGACATGGCAGATGACTATGCGCAACTCATCGCGGACCGGTTCGGCGGGCATGTCGATGCGGTGGTGGGCATCTCCTACGGCGGGATGATCGCGCAGTACCTGGCCGCAGATCATGCCAGTTGCTTCGACCACCTCGTGATCGCGCTTTCGGCCGACCAGATCACCGATTGGGGCCGTGACGTCGACTACCGCTGGGCGCAGGCGCGGGCGCAAGGCCGCGACAGTGATGCCGGGCTGATCATGGCCGAGTACATCTACCCGGACGACGCGGCGCAACGGCAACGCCGCAGGGTCGCCCCGCTGCTGAGCCGCGTGACCTCCGGAGAGCATGTGCTGGCAGGGGACCTGATGGTCGAGGCGGAGGCCGAACTGGCCTTCGATGCCCGAGAGGCGTTGCCGAGGATCACAGTGCCGGTGCTGCTCATCAGCGCAGAGGGTGACATGTTCTTCACCCCCGAGATCGTCGCGGAAACGGTGGGACGGATTTCCGACTGCACCCACATCGAGTACGAGGGGATCGGTCACATGCGCGCGGCGATGAGTTCCGGGCTCGTCCGCGATGTCTTGGACTGGGTGGAGCGACCCACGGCCGGAGCCTGAGCGGGTCGCCTGACGGGTCCGCGAATCCAGCCGCTGATCCGGTCCGCGTAAGGTCGCGCCGATGCGCCGCGACCTTACGTCGCCCGCCGCCGTCCCGGCGATCCGCTGAACGGCCCCTGTCCATCGTCCGGGCAGCATGCATATGGTCGATCCACACGGGAAGGTCCGCTCCATGGGATTTCAGGCAGGTCTGGTGGCCGCGGCGTCCGCTCTGCTGGTGGTCTTCACGCCCGGGAGCAGCAGCGCAGCGCCGACGGGTCACGGGCATGGCCACGGCAACGGCAAGCCGGTCGCCGGTGCCCGCACCCTCGGCGATCCGCTGCTTCCGCAGGTCGGCAATGGTGGCTACGACGTTGACCACTACCGGATCTACCTGGACTACGACCCGGCCACCAACACCTTCAAGTCCGCCAGCACCACCGTCAGCGCGACGGCCGACCAGAGGTTGAAGGAGTTCAGCCTCGACTTCCAGGACCTCCACGTGTCCAGTGTCAAGGTCAACGGCCGCGCCGCGCGGTTCCAGCAGGTCGATGCCACCCCGGTGCTGAGTTCCAACAGCCAGGTGACCCAGCCGATGAAACTGGTCGTCACGCCGCACCCGTCGAGCCGGCCCAAGGCGGGCCGCCACTTCACGGTCGAGGTGAGGTACTCCGGGACTCCCGAACCCATCACCGACGCCGACGAGTCGATCGAGGGCTGGGTGCGCGCGTGCTACCCGCTCACCCCGCCGCAGACCTGCGACGGCTCGTTCGTCGTCAATGAGCCGATCGGTGCGCAGAGCTGGTTCCCGTCGAACAACTACCCCAGTGACAAGGCGACGTTCGAGACCTTCATCCGGGTTCCGGCCGGCAAGACCGCCCTGGGCACCGGCGAGAACGTGGGGAAGAAGGACAACGGGGACGGCACAGTGACTGGCACTGGCGCGAGAACAACCCGACCGCCACCTACCTCACGACCGCCACCGTGGGCGACTTCGACTACGACGTTGGTTCGATGACTGAGACGTCGACGGGACGCAGCCTGCCGGTCTACAACGCGGTCGACAGTTCGGCCAACGCACTGCAGAAGGCCGCGATCCAGAAATCCCTGGAGCAGGCTCCCGGGCAGGTGAACTTCCTCAGCGGTCTGTACGGGCCGTATCCGTTCGACTCGACCGGTGCCGTCGCCGATCGGGCGGCGGGCGTGGGGTACGCGCTCGAGGTGCAGGGCAAGCCGCACTACGCCGGAGCCTTCAGCAGCGGCAACCCGTCGATCAACGTCGGCACCCAGTTGCACGAACTGTCCCACCAATGGTTCGGCGACAGCGTGACGTTGCAGACCTGGGCGGATATCTGGTTCAACGAGGGCTGGGCCAACTGGAGCCAGTGGTACTGGAGCGCGCAGACCCAAGGCGGAACCGATCCTGCTGCGCGCTTCGACGCGCTCTATGCCTCCACGCCGGCCGAGGACTGGGAGGTCGCACCGGCGGTCCTCGACGGTGACCCGGCGAATCTGTTCGAGTACTTCCCGACCTACCAGCGCGGGGCGATGACGGTGCAGGGGTACCGGGAGATCGTCGGCGACACGAAGTTCTTCAGCCTGGCGCAGCGGCTGAACCAGCGCTACCGGTACGGCAACATCAACACGCGGCAGTTCATCGCCGAGGCGAAGAGGGCCAGCAACTTCAAGGGCGCCAAACTCGCGCTGCTGCACCAGTACTTCCAGCAGTGGCTGTACGGCGAGACGAAGCCGACGATCCTGCCGGAGGACTTCGCGTAACTACGCCGTTCGGGTCATGATGTTGAGGATGTTCCCGTCGGGGTCGCTGAACCACGCGCTGCGCATCCCTTCCCTGATCGCGACCCCGTCCTGCCACTCGATCTCGTCCATCTCGAAGGTGTCGAACGAGACCCCCGCGTCACGCAGTGCCTGGATCTCGGCGTCGAACTCGTCGTTCGGGACCTGGAAGGACATCGACGTGGCGCGGTTCGTACCGGCGAAACCGGACTGGTACACGAAGAACGCACTGTCTCCGGATTCGTAGAAGACACCTTCATCGGTTTCTTCGACCGGCTCGAAGCCCAGCACGCCCTCGTAGAAGGCCCGCGATCGTTCGGGATCGGCGGTGGCCAGAGTGGTGGCTGGGGTGTAGGCGGACAACATCGGGACCTCCGGCGCTAACCGGGCCGGGCGGTCCGGCGCGCGGCCACCGTAGGCACGCGTGGCTGGGTTGCGACAGGGTCCGTTCGGACACACTCGCTCGGCCGGTCGTCTGGTGCCTCGTGCCGGCACGGGGCGTTTTGAGGAAGGTGAGGGGTCCGTGCACGGTTGTGACGAAGGTGCGGGTCACGCCGGCGCGGGAGAACCCGGCATGGATACGCGACACCAGACGGCCGTTCACGGTCGGAGCCACCACGAAGGTGCGGATCGAGGAACGGCCCGGCGTGCACTCGCCCTCAGGCGTTGGCTGCGGCCGCGAGCACCGTCCCGATGCCCACGTGCCCGACACGGGTGAGCCGACAACCGCGGTTCGGTGCACCCGACCGGCTACTCCGGCTCGCTCCAGCGGACGCCGGCGAATCGTAGTCGAACCAGACGATGCCGCACTTGTGCTCGATGACCGCACACCAACCGAAAGCGCGCGTGAAGGACATCGACGCCGATTCCCGGTGAACATTCCTTGGCACAGAACGCCCGCTGTGTTCCGCGCCACGTAACGTGATTCGGCATGGGAGTGCCGACGGGGACCGAACTCGAGCCGCGCCGGCTCAACCGCGCGGTTCCGGCTCTGCTCATCGCCTTGCTGGGGTTCGCCAACGTGCTGGCGGTGCCTGCCTACCAGAACCAGAACCAATACCTCGCGCACGCGCTGGGCGAGCGGGTGCCGCAGCTGCAGGCCGACTGGCTGGTGACCACCGTGGACCCCTACCCGCTGTTCACGTGGCTCGGGGGGCTGCTGATCGATGCCGGCGGGGACTTCGCGCTTCGGGCCGCCGCCTACCTCGTGACCGTCGTGGCGCTGACCGGCGGGTACCTCATCGCGCGTGCGCTCAATCCGGGCCGGACAGTAGCGGCGATCGCGATTGTGATGCTGGGCGCGACCCTGATCCCGTGGACGACGGCGCCGATACCGCTCGGGGAGTTGTCGGCCTTCCACGGTTTGGTCGGGCAGTACCTGATCAACAAGCCGGGTTATCTGCAGCCGAGTTCGGCCGGTGTCCTGCTCCTGGTGGCCCTCGGCCTGTGGCTGGGCGCGCAGAACGACCGTAGGCGCTCGGCTGCTGCGGCCGGGTTGGTGGTCGTGGCGTGCGCGGTGCACCCCACGTATCTGATGGTCACGGGCATCGGCCTTGGCGCAGCGTTGCTGGCAGATCTGGTGGCCGGTTCCGGCTGGCGGCGGCTTCCCGGCTACCTGATCGTGGGCGCTGCCAGCGTGGGCATCGCGGTTCTCGCCAACCCCGCGGTGTTCTCGATCGCCGGCGGTGAGGCTCGCGACCGGTTCGCCTTCGAACGCATCCCGCACCACACGTTGCTCTCGTCATGGCGCTGGTACGACGTGGCGTATCTGGTGCTCATCGCGGCCGCGGCCATTCTGGTGCGCCCATTGCGTCACGGGCGGTGGCTCTCGGTATGGCTGATCGCCGCGACGGTGCCGGGCCTGCTCGCGGTGGTGGTGGTCGAGTTCACGCGCTGGGCCGGGCTCGCCCTGCCGTTCCCCTGGCGCATCTCTGTGGTGGCGGTCCCGGTCGCCGCGACTGTGGTGGCGGTGCGACTGGGCCGGGTGCTGACGCGGCTGCCGGTGCGGGACTGGACCTTGCCGGTGCTGGCCTGTGCCGTTGTGATCGGCGGCTACGGGCTGTACTCCTGCGTGCAGGTCGAGCCGCCCGAAGTCGCAGATCCGGCCACCGCACTGGTCCTGGCGGCGCACCCGCAAGGAGTCGGACTCGTACCGCTGGCCGCCCAGAACGTCCGGCTCAACGCGGAGGTCCCCATCTACGTCGACTGGAAGAGCCCGCCCTACGCAGGTCCGGATCTGCAGGAGTGGTGGCGCCGCTACGACCAGGTCGCGGGTTTCGAGCAGGATCCGCAGTCCTTCTGCGGTGCCGACTGGAGCACCGGGATCGACTGGGTCCTGCTGCCGGCCGCGGTGCAGGTGCCGTGCCTGCAGGAGTGGGACGTGCTCAGCGAGTCGGGAGGATACGTGGTCAGGCAGCGGCCTGCGGCGTCGTGAGGTGCTGGTTCACCCGCTGTAGGCCTTGAAGAACCATCCCCCGCGATTCTCGATGGTGACGATCCCCTCGGGGTCCGTGGTTTCGGCATCCACCCGGACATACAGCCTGGGGCTGGCGGCGAACTGCTTCTTCTTGATCTTCATCGTGAATTCGCCCGTGAAGTCTTGGTCCGTCGTGAGCAGGGGGGTTTGACCGTTGATGCTGCAGTTGTCGAAGGTCTTCCCTTCGGGGAGTCCGCGGAACGGGCCCCACTTGGTGACGGTCTTGACCCCCTTGCGCGTGGTCGCCTTGGAAGTCTGTGCGAAGTTGTAGGCCGTCACGATGCGGCAGGTGCGGCCATCGCTGAGCACGTGTCGTTCCGCGCAGCCAGTTGCGGTCTGTTTGACCTTGAGTCTGACCTTGCCCTTCTTCTTGACCTTCTTCACGAACGTGTCGGTGTCGCATCCCGACCAGACCACATCGGCGTGTGCCGGGGCCACCCCCAATCCGGTGGCCAGAGCAACAGCGCCCAACACAACAGCGGTCTTCACAGTCATCACCTCGTGGAGCAGAGTAGCAAGGCTCCTCCAAGGGACTCCATTGTCGCGCGCGCGACCTAGTCGTGCGACCGCGTCGTCAAGGAGCTGGCCCGCGGCCCGACCCGATCACCGTGAAGGCCGCCCAGTCCCGCGGCGGCGCTCCGGCGTCTGCCATTGCCAGCACCCCCTCCTGCACAGCGGTTGCCGGATCTCGGCCGGGCAGCGCGTCCGTCACCGAGGTCATCAGCCGGCGGCCGGCGGCATCATCGACGGCCCACTGCGCGGCGATCACGCTGGACGTCCCCGCCTCAAGCGCCGCCGGGAGCAGTCCCAGGGGTTCGTCGCCGGCGCCGATGCGGTAGAGCCCGCCGTTGCACACGCTCAAGGTGGTGCACCAGGCCCGGCGCAGGTCCAGCCCCCGCAGCAACGACGCGGGCACGCGCCCGTTCGACCCGGCGGACATGCTCAGCAGCAGTTGGTGGTCCTCGCCCGACGCGCTGTCCGGGAAGGTCCCGTGCGTTGCCAGATGGACCACGGACGCGCCGGGCCCCGCCTCCCGCAGCGCGCCCACCGATGCTTTCGCGCCGATCCGCACATCCGCCGCCAGCCCCCGCACGCGCCACACCTGCCCGAGGTGGTCGACCTCGTCGGCGGCCTGGGGCAGGGCGGGCATTCCCGCGTAGCCCAGCAGGGGGTCCCCCAGCGCCAGCGCCGACGACCCCTCGTGGCGGCGGCGGGTCAGCGCCTCCCACACCGACGCGCTCGGACTCAGGGTCAGGGTCGTGGTCATGAGCCACGGGTCGCCGCCCGGATCCACGAACGCCATCCACGGCACCGGGTGCAACTGCCGGTGCGGCACGATGATCCACCGCGACCTGCCGGTGGGCACGTCCAGGGGCCGGATCAGCACGTCGTGGAGCATGCGCCCGGCCTCCCGGGCCGCCACGGGATCCGGGCCCTGCACGGCGCGCCGCGCGCCCACGACCATGTCGCCCAGCGGACTTGCGTCGACCGGGGCCCGGCCGTCGATGCCGTAGCTGCCGGTGAAGCCGCTCACGAAACGATGAGGCAACTGCAGTTCTGGCACCAGCCGCGCGTCGTCGGGAGTGATCACCAACGCTGCCAGGCCGAGTGCGGGGTGCAGCGGGTGGTGGGGGACGAGGTACTCGACCAGGACCTCAGCGGGGTGCAGTGCCGCTTGCACGGCAGCGAGGCCGACGGGCGCGGCACCGCCCTCGAAGCCCGTGCCCGCAGCCCGTGCGTACATCGACTCCACTGCCGCCAAGGCCTCATGCCGGGCTTGGGCGAGATGGTCGTCCAGCGCGCGCACCGCACTGATCAGGCCCATCTCGCGGCGCAGCGGATCCGGGTCGGGGTCGGGCGGGAAGGCCAGCACCCGGTCGGCTTCCCGCTTCTCGTCGGGGTCGCCGCTGTCACCTCGGTACAGCCCCGACAACGCGTCCAGCAGCACCCGTGCCCTCGCCGCCTCGGTCAGCGCGAGGATCTGCCCGAGGTCGGGATCCGGGTCGTCGAGCAGGTCGCGCAGCAGCGGACCGGTCACCCGGTCGGCGTCCTGCGAGACCCGCAACCGCCCGGGCCGGCTGCGCCACGCGCACCGCAACTGGTCGCAGGCCGCAACCATGTCCGCGTACAGTTCGGTCCGGCCAGCGGCATCCGGTTCCTGCCGTTCGAGCAGTCCCTGCAACGAGGTGGCGGCCGTGAGCCAGGCCTGCATGTCGCCCGCCGCCGCCGCCGCTTCCATGGCCGAGCGCAGCCGGAGCAGCGCGCGCGATGTCATCCGGCAACCACGTCAGGGAGCACCGTACCGGGACTCCAGCTCGGACAGCAGCGAAGCGACCTGCGCGGTCTTCGCCACCCCGCCGGTCGACTCGAAGGCCATGTCGACCGGGAGCGCCTCAGTGCCCCTGGCCAGCCGGCGCATGACGGCGTCGGCCTCCAGCAGATCCTCCGACCAGACCCTGCTCATGGCCTCACCCGACACGACGCTGACCAGCGACGCGAGCCGCTCGAGCCAGTTGTCCTGTTCCTCGAGGTCCGGCAGCCGTCCCGCCCAGTCCAGCGCGTCCGCGCAGTCGCGCATGGACTGCATCAGCCGTGGTCGGGGATCGTCGGGGTCGGCATCGAAGGCGAACCAGGAGCAGTCGGCCACCTGCACCCAGCACCGGAAGACCAGGCCCAGTGCACCGATCTCGACGGCATGGGCACCGATCTCCTGAGCCTCGGCCCGGGCGTTGTCGTACGCCGGCACGTCCTCGGCGAGTAGGAACAGCGCTTGTGCCGCTCCGAACCTCTCGGACAGGGCCTCCTCCCGCTGCCCTAGTTGCAGCCGGATGATGGCCCCGGTCGTCGCGGCCAAGTACGCGATGTCGGCTCTGCCCGCCTCGCTGGCCCCGACGAAGTCGGCGTGCGCTTGTTCCGCGGCTTCCTCGGACACCAGTTCCGGCTGTGCATCGAGGGCTTGCTTCAGTTCTCCGTCGGCGGTGGCTTGGTACAGCGGAATCAGGTCCATCGTTCATCCTTGCTCGGGTCGGAACCACTGGCGCAGGTGCTGAGCGGTCTGGGGCTGGGAGAAGAAGGAGCAGTGCCACACGCTGGAACTGCGCCCGAACGACAGTCGTCGGTCGGCGGGCACCGGGAATCCGGGCAGGCCTGCCGCCCCGGCGGCGCCATCGGTGGGCACCACCATGTCGTTGGCCTTCTGCCCGAATACCAGGTCCACGGCGGCGTCCTTGACCCGTGTCAGCGACAGCAGGCTGCCGGTTGGTTCGAAGTCGACGTCCACGGCGTAGCGCACGATGTCGGGGCTGGCGGCGCTGCCCAATGTCCCCAGTCCGGGGTCGGTCGGGTCCATCGCGCGCAACCCGGGCAGTCCCTCCACGGCGCCCGCGGCGAGGATCTTGACGACGTCCAGGACGCCGCCGAGGATGTCGGCCGGCAACGACAACGGCCCGTCCGGGATCAGGTTCAACATCGTGGTCATGCGGTCGATGAAGGACTTGATGTGGGCGTCGTCGGCCAGGGGCGTGCCACCGTTCGGGGCGGCGACGAAGACCGTGCTGCGCACCTGAAGCGGCGAACCTGTCGCAATATCGGCGATCGCGCGCGCAACCAGACCGCCCCGGCTGTGCGAGACGATGTCCACGTCGAGCCTGCGGTCGGGCGGGATCATGGACAGCAGTTGGGCGGCGTTCTGCTGCGGCGTCACCGACAGGCTCGGGTGGTCGAACGCCAGCACGTTGCCCCCGTAGGCGTTCCACAAGTGGCCGATCACCTCGTCCGGCAAGCCCGAGAAGGTCCCGTGGCTAGTCGCGAACGTGCCGTGGACGAACAGCAGTGCCCGGCCGTCGATGCCGTCCCAACCGCGGTCGGTCAGGTCGCCGGCCCCGGGGGTGCGGGTCTCGCCCGGCGCGAACGTGCGTAGTCGGTAGGGGCGTGAGGTCTTCTCGTATTTCTCCGCCAGCACCCGGGCCAGCAGGCCGACCCCCTTTTCGATCGCCGGGAACACCAGCACGGAAAGCAACTTTCGCCCGATCGCAGCGGCCAGGCCGCGGTCGTCGGATGCCCCCTCGACGCTGTCGGTGGCCACCTCCCTCGGGACGCTGAACTCGAGGGTGCCCGGGGCCATGCCGGTGACGGGCTCGGGGAAGTGCCAGGTGGCGATCCCGGCCTCGTCGACCTGCAGCAGGACCTGTGGGGAGTCCGGGCCGAGGTCGGGGACCTGCAGCAACATCAGACCCTCGTCGTGCGGCCCTCGCACGTCGGCTCCGACCGGGGGCACCTCGGTGGCGTCGATCTGGACCCCGTGCACCTGCTGCAGACCGGCCCCGGTCAGGGCGTCGGTCAGGGCCGGCGTCGCGGGTGGTTCCTCGTCGGCTCGCCCACCGAGCAGTTCCGGCGCCCGTTCGGCGGTCCCGAGCAGACCTGGGGCGACCAGTGTTACGCCCGCCCCTAGATCGACCGGTATGCCGCTGCCATCGAGGTCCGCCATCAGGGACCACCTCCGTGTCGCAGTTGTAGTTCCGGGTGACCGTAGAAGACGTAGGCCAAGGGGGTGGCCGTGCCCGCCTGCCCGGTGCCGAAGCCGGCGCGGATCTGCCGCACCGCCTCGCCGACGGACAAGCCGTCCCCGAGAGTCCGCTGGTAGAAGTCCAGTGCGATCGATTTGGCCACTTCGTCATCGACATTCCACAACGGTGCCAGGAACCCACGACAACCGTTGCCCAGGAACGCACCGGCCAGCCCGCCGTATGTGGATAACACGGTGCTCGCGGTGCCGACCTGACAGGCGTTGAGGAAAACGAATGGCGCGCCGGACTCACCAAGTCTGCTGCCCTCCACCGTGAGCAGGTCCAGCCGACGGCCGCCGGAGAGCAGGATCCCGGTGTACTGCTGCTGCGCGGTGCTGACCTGCCCATGGGCCGCGAAATGCACGACGGTGGGTGCGTACGCGGCACCGTCGCGTTCCAGGCCGCCGCTCATCAGTCGGTCGACGTCGCCCTCGCTGACCGTCAGCGGCAGGCCCGCGTAGCGCAGGGCGATCGCCTTGCCCTCCTCCACCGCGTGCGGCAGGCTGCGGATCTTGGTGTCGGCCGCGTAGTCGCCGATCACCACAGCGACAGCATCGGCATTAACCTGCCCCACCGGGGGCACCGCAGGCCGGTCGGGGCCGCGACGGCGTCTAACCGGTGGCACCCACCGGCCCACCCGCCACAGTGTGCCCAGCGGGCCTTCGGTCACCCCGTCCGGGAACAGCGCGGGATCCACCACCTCGTCGTCCACCCACGCCAGTTCCCACGGCACGAACGGTTCGCTGGTGGTCAGCAGCAACGAGGGGATCCCCCCGTCAGGTGCGGCCCGCCAGGTCGCCTCGATCATCGCCCAGAACTCGTCGGGGATGACGCGGTTGACGAGTTTGCCCATGCCCCGGACCGTCAGCGGCAGCGACACCGCGTCCTTGGCGGCAGGCAACTGGGCCATGAGCTGGACGGCGAAGGCCTCGGCCGAGGGCGCCTCCAGCGTGGTCGTCACCCGCTGCGAGGGCCGCTCGATGTTCTCCCGCGGGTGGAACAGCCACTCCAGTTGTGCCGATCCGGGCTCGCTGCGGATCACAACCGTGAGGCTCGGGGCGCCGGCATCGACGTTCAGGGTCACCCCGGTGCCGCCGGACGCGGGCGTGTGTGTGGGCGGCTGATCGGGGGGTTCGGAGACCACCTGCACGTCGCGCCACGCCAGCCCGCACAACTCGCCGGCGTACTCGAAGGACACTTCCAGGGTGCGGGTCGCGCGCACGTTGACGTCGCCGGCCACCACGGTGAACTCGGCGACTGGTCCGTCGGGGGAGTCGCGCTCGACGGTCAGTTCGGTGCGGATGCCGTCGGGGAAGCCGAAGCCGAACCCGCCCACCTGCACCACGAACGTGAGTTGTTCAGGTGCCGACGCGACGATCACCGGTTGCTCGGCCGGGTCCGTGGTGGGCGGTTGCGTCTGGAACCCGGCCTTCAGAGTGAAACTGTCGCCTTCCTTGACCTCGGCTGGGGCATCGAGCGCGGGGAAGGCGCGGAAGCGTCTTGTCGAGGGCGGTTCGGGTGGCGCAGAGTCGGCGGCATCGGGTTCGGCCATGGATTCTTCGAGTTCGTCCCCGACGGTCTCCCGGGGCGGGCTCGGCGGCCGCGCCCGCTGGCCGCCCTCAACCCCGCGGACGCTGTCGGTTCCCCGCACGACCCCGAGCACCTCGGCACCGCGGACCAGCACGTCCCCCGGGACCGGATCGACCACCCCAGGCTCATCCATCTCGACCGTGCGGCTCTCGGGGAAACTGCTCAGGTCGATGACGTCGGCGAGTGTCCGATCGGGATCAGCGCCCTCGAGGACCAGCCGCACGCTGCCTGCGTCGACTGCGTAGTGGCGGTCGCCGTCGGGGCCGGTGACGCGGATGACCACCATCGCCCGCTCGGGCAGGTCCGCGGTCGCCGCCCGTACCGCAGCGACGGGCCAGTTCGCGAGCATGAGCAGAGCGTGTTCGGCTTCCATACGGCGCACTCCCGCGGCTTCGGATTGCCCAAGCGTAGCGACGTGCGTGCGGCCTGGCCACCGTCCGAAGGGGTCACGGCAGGCCCCTGGGGGACTTTGGTCATTTCAGGTCACCTGGTGACCATATCTGCCCAAAGTCCCCCGGCCGGCGCTGTTGCTGAAGCCGTCTCGTGTCACCGCGAAGCACCCTCGGGGCGGGCACCGGTCGTTGCGCGACCAACTCTGGCGGGTTGACCGACCTCCTAAACTCCTGCACAACGGAGGGAGTGCTCATGATGAGGTTCGCGAAGTTGGCGGAAGTCGTGGTTGCCGTCGTAGTGGGAATGCAGGGTCTCGCGGCCGCGCCCGGGAACGCGGCCACCGACCCAGGCGTGATCACGGAGTTCCCGGTGACGACGGCGAACAGTGGGCCGATCGGGATCGCCGGCGGTCCGGACGGGAACCTCTGGTTCACACAGTTCAACGGGAACAGGATCGGGCGGACCACGCCGTCGGGGGTGGTCACGGAGTTCCCGGTGACGACGGCGAACAGTGGGCCGTCCGGGATCGCCGGCGGTCCGGACGGGAACCTGTGGTTCACCGAGTACACCGGGAACAGGATCGGGCGGATCACGCCGTCGGGGGTGATCACCGAGTTCCCGCTGCCCGGGGTGGACAGTCGGCCGAGCGGAATCGCCGGCGGTCCGGACGGGAACCTGTGGTTCACGGAGTATTACGGGAACGCGATCGGGCGGATCACGCCGTCGGGGGTGGTCACGGAGTTCCCGGTGACGACGGCGAACAGTCGTCCGCGCGGGATCGCGGCGGGTCCGGACGGCAATCTGTGGTTCACAGAAGCGATCGGGAACGCGATCGGGCGGATCACGCCGTCGGGGGTGGTCACGGAGTTCCCGGTGACGACGGCGAACAGTCAGCCGTGGTGGATCGCGGCGGGCCCGGACGGCAATCTGTGGTTCACGGAGAGCACCGGGAACGCGATCGGACGGGTCACGCCGTCGGGGGTGGTCACGGAGTTCCCGGTAACGACGACCAGCAGCGGACCGTATGGGATCGCGGCGGGCCCGGACGGCAATCTGTGGTTCACCGAGCGCGCGGAGAACAAGGTAGGACGGGTCACGCCGTCGGGGGCGGTCACGGAGTTCCCGGTGACCACGGCCAACGGTTCCCCGTACGGGATCGCGGCGGGCGCGGACGGCAACCTGTGGTTCGCTGAGGGCAGTTTCAGTGCGAACAAGATCGGGAGGATCACCTCAGGTGTGTCCGCGGCCGACCGTCGTCCGGGGCTGGCCGGGTCCGGCCAGGTCGGTCTGCCGTTGGTGTGCGGGGCGGACGTGTGGGGCCCGAAGTCCTCGGTCACAGTGAGTTGGCAGCGGGCAGGGGCCGCGGTCGCGGGAGAGTCGGGGCTGGTCTACACGCCGACAGCCGCTGATCTGGGTGCGGTGGTCACGTGCACCTCCACCGCACGGCTCCCGGCGTTGCTCACGACGATGTCCGCGGTCAGCAATCCGATCACGGTGGTTGCGCAGTTGACCGGACCGACGGGCCAGACCGGGCAGACCGGTCCGGCGGGACCGCCGGGTGCTAACGGGGTTGCGCAGTTGGCTGCGGTGTGGGTGCCCGGGGTGAAATCGGTGAAGGCCGGCAAGAAGTTGCGGGTGAAGTACGGCGTGACGCACGCGGCGACTCTGAAGTTCACGCTCAAGGGCAAGAAGACTCTCACCAAGAGGGGCAAGGCGAAGGCGGGCATCAACACGCTGAAGTGGAAACTGCCGAAGCGGCTCAAGCCCGGCAAGTACAGACTGCGGCTGAGCTTCCAGGACAAGGTGAAGGCCACGACGAAGGTGAAGGTCAAGAAGTAGCCGCACTCGTCGCTCGGCAGCACTGGGCCCGGCGACGCGAACCGCGCATCGTCGCACGTGTCAGTCCTACCCTGAAGGGGCGTGCACACGGGAGGTCCCAAGATGGAGGACGACGCCGCGGCCGTATGCAGCGAATGCGGGCAGCCGATACAGCACAGCGACAAGTTCTGCCACGAGTGCGGGCACAAGATCGAGGTCGTCGAGGTCCTCGACGAGCCTGAGGAAGCAGCGACCGAGGAGCCGCATGGGCCGACGCAATCGGCGCGGCGCCCTCGCCGGGGTCTGGTAATCGCAGGGGTCGCCGCGATCGGCCTGATCCTGGCAGGCGCGGCGTGGTGGGGTCTCACGCAGACCAGCGCGGCGAAGGACCAGTACAACGCCTCCGGCCCCGTGCTGATGGCGTCGCTGGACGGCATGTCGGGGGCGCAGTCCACCGAGATGGTCCAGGACGTGGCCGGCGGTGCGCAGGCGGAACTGACCACGATCAACGCGACCCTCGACGAGGATCCCGGCGCCAAGGGCGCGGACCGGCTGACCACCCTTCGGGATGCGTTCGCCGCGCTCGCTGCACTGCAGGCCTACGAGGAGACGAACACGCAGGTGTGGACCGACAACCGCGACGACCTCGTGGACGACTTGGACACGCTGACCAGTTACGGCGGCGACATGGAGCCCGCCGCTGCCGAGGGCGACGATGCGGTCCGGACGCTGGACGACTTGACCCGTCGGGTGGATCAAGCCATGGCCAAGTACCGCAAGCAGGTGAAGAAGGCGAAGGCCACCGCCAAGTCGCAGCGCCAGGACGTGCGGACCTACCACACACAGATGGAGTCGTTGATCGATCAATACACGGCTCTGCGCAATGACACGGCGGCTTACGTCGACTACATGCGCAGCGACGACGTCTACATGTACGACGTGATCGACTACTTCACGCAGGCGGGCACCGATCGGCGTGAGGTCGCCACCCAGATGGCGGCGCTGAAGCCGCCGAGCGCATTGCGCGCGGTTCACGCGCGCATCGTGACGGTCATCGGCGACGCTGCCGACGCCATCAATTCAGCCGTTGCAGCCCTCGAGGACGCCGAGTGCATCTATGGCGAGTGCTACTTCGAGTTCGATGCGCAGTGGGAGCAGTTCCAGACCGAGTCCGACCGGATCACCGCGCGCTACGGCCAGGCGTACGACGCGTGGCAGGCGGCCATCGCGACGGCGGAGAAGAAGGTGAAGGGCGCGGACCTGCCGGAGCAACCGGACCTGTAGAGCGGGCGTGCGGCAGAAGCCGGCGGGCCCGATCGCGGCGGCTGAGCGCTGCACGGAGAACTGGGTCGGCGATCCCGGCCGGCGATGCGTCCAGTCTGACTACGGCTCGCGGGAGTTGGCCGCGAGGTTAGAGAACGTGCACGAGGTTAGAGAAGCCACGCGTGTGTTCTCTAACCGCGTGCACGTTCTCTAACGCGAGCGGTCTCCGCCCCCGCCTGAACGCCACGGCAGTGGCTGGTCGAGGATCGACAGAGGTTGTGAGGCGCCTGGGCCCGCGTGACCCGTCGGTGACGCGACTGTGACGCCGGCTCGGCAGGGTCGGGGCAACCGTGCTGAGGAGCGAACATGACGGTCACGACCAGTTACCCGGGGGTGTACGTCCAGGAGTTGCCCAGCGGCAGCCGCACAGTCACCGGGGTCGCCACTTCGATCACGGCTTTCGTCGGCGCGGCCTTGCGCGGTCCCGTCGACGAGCCGGTACCGATCGCCAGTTTCGCGGACTTCGAGCGGGCCTTCGGGGGGTTGTGGCGCCGCAGTGGTCTGGGGTACGCAGTGCGCGACTTCTACCTCAACGGCGGCGGCGAGGCGCTCGTCGTACGGGTCGTGCACACCGATGAGAACGCCCCGGACGACAGCGCATCGAGCGCCACCGTGGACGCCGGTGGCCTGCCGCTCGTGGCGACCGGCCCCGGGGCATGGGCCAACACCCTGGTCGTCGAGGTCACGCACCCGAGCGGGCAGGACGCCGAAGACATCGCGCAGGCGCAGGGAGTTCAGGCCGACGACCTGTTCAGCGTGGTGGTCCGGGAGTCCGATGCGGACGACGCGCCCAGTGAGACCTACCTCAATGTCACGGTCGCGGACGGCCCGCGCCGGGTCGACGTGGTGCTGGCGGCCTCCGGCCTGGTGGAGGTGGACGGTGACCTGCCCGATGACAGACCGGACGAGGACATCTACACCGTCGCCACCGAGGGTGCCGACGGCGATGCCCCGGGCCTGGCCGACTACAGCGGGGACGAGGACGACAAGACCGGCATGTTCGCCCTGTTGCGCGCGGATCTGTTCAACATCCTGTGCATCCCGCCGCCCACCCCGGCCACCGACGTGCCCGACGATCTGTGGGCCGATGCGGCCGCTTTCTGTGCGCGGCGACGGGCCTTCCTGATCGTCGACGCGCCTGCCACCGCCACTGCTGCGAACATCGACGACTGGGCGGCCGGGGACGGCGCGTTGACCGGCGTGAACATGCGCAACGCCGCGCTGTACTTCCCGCGCATCCGACGGCCCGACCCGCTGCGGGGCGGCGCGGCCGCCGACTTCGCGGCGTGCGGGGCCGTTGCCGGCACGTTTGCGCGCGCCGATGCCGCCCGCGGGGTGTGGAAGGCGCCGGCGGGTACCGAGGCGGGGCTGGCCGGGGTAAGTGGCTTGACGGTGCCGCTGACCGACGCCGAGAACGGCCGGCTGAATCCGCTGGGCATCAACTGCTTGCGTACCTTCCGCGGGGTTGGGCCGGTCGTGTGGGGGGCGCGCACCCTGCGTGGGTCCGACATCCTGAGCGACGAGTACAAGTACGTGCCGGTGCGCCGGCTCGCGCTGTTCCTCGAGGAGAGTCTCTTCCGCGGCACGCAGTGGGTGGTCTTCGAACCCAACGACGAGCCCCTGTGGGCGCAGATACGGGTGTCGCTCGGCGCGTTCATGCAGGACCTGTTCCGGCGGGGGGCGTTCCAGGGGGCAACCCCGCGCGACGCTTACTTCGTGCGCTGCGACGCGGACACGACCACTGCGTACGACATCGACCGCGGGATCGTGAACATCCTCGTCGGGTTCGCTCCGCTGAAGCCCGCCGAGTTCGTGATCATCAGCATCCAGCAGAAGACCGCTGCGGCGGGCGCGTGAGAGAGCGAGGAACCCATGGCTGAGTTCACGGTCAATGCCAATCGCTTCGACCCGTACAAGAACTTCAAGTTCCGGGTCAAGTGGGACGGCCGCTACGTGGCTGGCGTCAGCAAGGTCGGGGCGCTCAAACGCACCACCGAAGTCGTCAAGCACCGCAGTGGCGGCGACCCGAGCAGCAGTCGCAAGTCGCCCGGGCGCTCGGAGTTCGAGGCGATCATGCTGCACCGCGGTGTCACCCACGACGTGGAGTTCGAGCGGTGGGCGAACAAAGTCTGGAACTACGGTTCCGGGCTCGGAGCCGAGACATCGCTGAAGGACTTCCGCAAGGACATCATCCTGGAGATGTACAACGAGGCCGGCCAACTCGTGATCGCCTACCACGTCTACCGGTGCTGGGTGTCGGAGTTCGAGGCGCTGCCGGAGCTCGATGCGAACGCCAACGCGGTGGCCATCCAGAGCATCAAGTTGGAGAACGAGGGCTGGGAGCGCGACATCTCCGTGACCGAACCGACGGAACCGTCGTTCGTGGAGCCGTAGCCCATGCGACCCGGCCTGCAGGATCCAGCGACGCTGCTCGCGGCCTGGGAGGCCGGGGAACGTGCGCCCGAGCCGGTGCGGGGGGCGGCCGTGCTCACGGCGTTGGACGGCAGCCCGTGGGTCGACCGCCCGGTCGCCGAGGTGGCTGTGGTGGCGGCGCAGTCATTGGCGGACTTGGTCGACGTGGTGCTCACCTGCCAGCGGTGCGGGACCCTGCTGGACCTGCAGCTGGCGCTGGGCCAGATGGTAGGGGCCCGTGTGGCATCCGTGCAGTGCCCGGTGTCTTTCGGGGAGGTGTCGGTGCGCTGCCCCACGGTGCGGGACCTGCTGGCCGCGGGCGGTCGCCCCGATGCCCGGAAGGTGCTGCTGGAGCGGTGCGTCGACGGCTGGCAGGAGCTGACCGCCGCGGATCTGGAATTGGTGGAACAGGCCTTCGAAGAACTCGCCGGGGATGCCGTGCCAGAGGTGCGTGCACAGTGCCCGGACTGCGGCGAGCAGGTCACCGGGGTGGTCGATGCGGCCGGGTTGTTGTGGCAGCAGGTGGCGGCGACCGCACCGGGGTTGTTGCAGGACGTCGCGGCACTGGCCGCCGCGTACGGCTGGACCGAGCCGGAGATCCTCGCCCTGTCGCCGGCACGGCGCAGCGCCTATCTGCAACTGGCGGCTCGATGAGCAGAGCCCTGGACCGGCTGGCCGCCCTCGCCTCGGGGACGGCGCTGACGGTGTCCATGCGACCGCGGTCGGTGTTCGAATCGGAGGCTGTGGCGGCGCCGGAGACGGCGATCGGTCCAGTGCAACCGGCCGCCACACAGCGAGTCGCCCCCGAAGTGGTGGCAGCGCCGGTCGCCCCACCCGGCAGGACTCGGGGCCCGGTTGCCGAGCCCGGCCCGCCGCGGAACCCGGCTGCTCAGCCGGAGCCCCCGGTGGGCCCAATCGTGCAGGCCGTGCCATCGGCGGAACCAGTGGCCGATCCCGTGCCGCCGGTCGAACCGGCGGCCGAGCGTGCCTCCTCGACCCAGTCCCCCGCGACCCGGGCGCCCGCACGGGGGGCGCCCGCGCCGGTGACGCCTGTGGTCCGGCCTATGCCTGCCGTTGCGCGGGCGGTGCAGCCGGGACCACAGCCGGTTCCCGCAGCGGAGCCGGTTCCCACCAGCACTCGGCCGCCGGAGCCCGAGCCCGTGGCTCCCGAGGTTGACGCAGTCCCGCCCGGGTTGCTGGCCGAGCACGTCGTCCCCGCACTCGTCGACGAGCGCGTGGTGGGGCCCACGGCGGTCGGCGCACCCTCGGGGCGTGCCGACGCCGACGTGGTGCGGATTGCGGCGGAGCCGGTGGTGGAGCAGCTCGTGGTTGATGGCAGACCACAGGTGAACGTGCATATCGCACGGGTGGAGGTGCGGCCACCGGCTGCGGCGTCTGAACCGCGGACGAAGCCCGGCCCCGACCTCGGCGAGTACCTCGCGGCACGGCGGGAGGACCGGCGATGAGCAACACGCTGGCGATCGCGGCGGTGACCTCGACCATCCGGTTCGTGCTCAGCCAGGCGCTCGGCGGACCGCAGCCCGGCCCGGTGGGTTCGGCCGCGGTCACGACCATGCGCCCGGACCAGGTCGCCGCGCACGACGATCTCGGCGAGCCTGCGAAGGGGATCAACGTCTACTTGCACCAGGTCACGCCCAACCACGCGTGGAACCTGACCGATCTACCGACCCGCCGCGCCGACGGGTCGCTGTCGCACAGGCCGGTAGCGGCGCTGGACCTGCACTACCTGATCTCCTGCTTCGGCGACGACACCCACCTGGACGCCCAGCGCCTGCTCGGCCGGGCCGTGCTGGCGCTGGCGATGACCCCGGTGCTCACCCGCGACCTGGTGGCAGCGGCGCTCGACCAGTACGACGGGGACATCGCCACCGCTTTCCTGGCCGACGCGGATCTCGCCGATCAGGTGGAACTGGTCAAACTGGCGCCGGCGGCGGTGACGCTCGAGGAGATGTCACGGCTGTGGGGGATGCTGGGTGCACCGTACCTGCTGTCGCTGGCCTACACGGCGACCGTCGTGCTGCTGGAGGCGGACGTCAGCCCTCGGGTCGTGCTACCGGTGCGGCAGCGCAGCGTCGGGGTGGCGCCGATCGCCCCACCACGCATTCGCTCGGTGGACACCGATCCAGCGCACGGACCCGTGCTGACCGGCACCGAGTTGCACGTGGTCGGCAGTGGCTTGCTGAGCACCGCCACGGTGGTGCGGATCGGTGCGGAGTCGCTGACGCCGGTCGCCACCGGACCCGATCGCCTGCGAGTGGTGGTGCCGGCGGTAGTGCCTGCCGGGATCCACGCGCTGCAGGTCGTGCACAGTGCCACCACTGACGGCGTCACCCGGGTGACCGCGCGTTCCAACAGCGTCCCGGTGCTGGTGCGGCCCACGGTCGCAGTGGACGCCGTGTCGGCCACCGTGGTATCGCTGGCGGTCGTCCCTGCGCTGTACCCGGGTCAGCGCGCGGAAGTGCGGTTGACCCGGTTGACCCCCGGGGAGCCGCAGTCGTTGCGCTTCGGCCTGGACGTGCTACCCCCGGATGCGGCCCCGTCCCCGGCCGTGGAGCTGCGCCGTGATGACATCCCCGACGGGGACTGGCTGATACGCGTGACCGTCGACGGCGCAGACAGCCTGCCGGAACTCGACGGCGAGGTGTACTCCGAGCCGCGATTGAGCCTGCCGTGACAGCCCGACCGTTGCGCAACCGGGATGCGGTGGCAGCCGAACTCGACTGGCTGCGGGCGTTGGTGCGCGGGGAGTCCGGGGACGAGCAGGCCCAGAACCTGACGCAGGCGCGGGAACTGCTCGACGGCCGCAGCAGCCTGGGAGAGATCGCCGACGGGTTCGGGCTCACCGGATTCGAGCGGTCCGTGCTGCTGCTGGCGGCCGGGCCCGATCTGGTGGGCGAGTCCGTCGCGGACATCGCCACCCTCGGCGCCGGGGACCGGATCACTTTCGCGGGTGCGATGTCGGTGCTGCCCGGCGCCCACTGGAGCGCGGTGACGCCGCCGGGCCCCTTGCGGCACTGGGGGCTCGTGGAGTTGCTCGACCCCGTGTCCGCAGTCCGCAGCCCGCTGACCGTCGACGAGCGGGTGCTGAACCACCTCGCCGGCACCGGGCATCTCGACGTGCGGCTCGCGGCGGTTGGCCGGCCAGTACCCGCGGCCGGTTGGCTGCCCGCGACGCTGTCGGCCGCGGTCGGGGAGGTGGTCGCGGCATGGCGTGCCGACCGGCCGGTGGTGCTGAACGGCATGCAGCGGGGCAACGTGTACGCGGTGTTCGCCGGTGCCGCCGAGCGGGTGGGTCTCACCGGCTACGCACTGGATGCCGGTGACGTGCCGGCCGATCCGCTGGCACGGTGGGACTTCTTGCGTCGGATGGAACGCGAGACAGTCCTCGGCGGGGCCGCCTGGCTGGTGGACCTGACCGGTGGCCCGGCCGACGGGATCACCGCACTGGGTGGCTTGCATGCCCCGGTCGCCCTGCTGTCGGTGCAGGCGGTGCCCGACGCCGTCGAGGTGCGCATCGACCGACTCGAGGTGGCCGAGCGACGCGAGGTGCTCTCCTCGGCCCTGCGCCGGGCCGGATGCACGGTGCCGGCAGCGGACTCGGACGTGGCAGCCGCCGTCTTCGACGTGTCCCTGCCCGAGATCGAGGAGATCGCCGGGGAGGTCGCGGACGGCGCGGCGCTGTGGGCCGCCTGCCGGGCACGGGTGGGCTCCCATCCCGGCGGACTGGCCACCCTGATCACCCCGCGGGCCACATGGGACGACCTCGTACTGCCGGAGGCGCAGATGGAGCAGTTGCGGGCACTGACGTCGTCCGTGCGGCACCGCAGCACCGTCCTCGACGACTGGGGGTTCGCGCAACAAGGGCCGCGCGGGCTCGGCTCCACCGCGCTGTTCACCGGTCCGAGCGGCACCGGCAAGTCGCTGGCCGCCGAGGTGATCGCCCGGGACCTGGATCTCGACCTGCTGCAGGTGGACCTCAGCCGAGTCGTCAGCAAGTGGCTCGGGGAGACCGAGAAGAACCTCGCGCGGGTGTTCGACGCAGCTGAGAACGGCGGCGCACTGTTGCTGTTCGACGAGGCGGACGCCTTGTTCGGCAAGCGCACCGAGGTGCGCGACAGTCACGACCGCTACGCCAACATCGAGGTCGGCTATTTGCTGCAGCGCATGGAACAGTTCCGTGGCCTGGCCATTCTCACCACCAACGCGCGGTCGGGGCTGGACCCGGCGTTCCTGCGTCGACTGCGCACCGTCGTCACGTTCCCGTACCCGGATCCGGGGCTGCGGGAACGGTTGTGGGCGGGAGTCTTCCCGGCCGATGCGCCGACCGACGGTGTGCAGCCGCGCCAGTTGGCCGACATCGATCTGCCGGGCGGAGGGATCGCCGCGGTCGCGCTCACCGCCGCCTACCTGGCGGCCGAGGACGGTGGCGGGGTCGGCGAGGAGCACGTGCGGACCGCGGCGCGCTGGGAGCTGGCCAAGTCCGGGCGGGTCCCGAGGCGGGGTGCGCCATGAGGGAGCACGAGGCCCAGCGTGCGCTGACCGCCGAGGCGGTGGCCGCCACCCGCGACGCGGGGCAGCGGCTGCCCACCGACGTCGCCGCGGACCTCGGCCGTCGCTTCAGCCATGACTTCGGCGATGTGGCCGTGCACGCCGATCCGCAGGCTGCACGTGCCGCGCAGCGGCTGCGGGCGCAGGCGTTCACGGTGGGTCGGCACATCGTCTTCGGCGCCGGCCGGTACGACCCTCAGTCTGTGCCGGGCCGGCAGTTGCTGGTTCACGAGGCGGCACACGTGGTGCAGTCGGTCCCGAGGCAGCCGGTGGGCCTGTCGCAGCCGGGACAGGCGGCTGAGGTGCAGGCGGTCGCCGCTGCCTCGGGCATGACGCCGGCCTTGACTGTCGCGCCGGCGCTCGTCCACCGGGCGGTCGTGAACGATGCCCTCGGCAACCCGGTGAGTTTCGAGTTCCGGGCAGGCGTCGAGTTGCGGCTTTCCTTCATGCAACTGGCCAAGAACCTGCTCGGCGGCGGCGTGCTTCACACCCGCGGGTTGCGGGCACTGCGAGCCGATGCGCTGAACTCCCATGGGACTGTGGACGACCACGAGCGGATGTTCATGGCCGGGCTGACGGTGGCCGCCAACGCCACGACCCTGGCGGCCACCCCGCTCAACGCCACCGCGTCTGTCACGTTTCCGCTGGCTACGATCACGCCGAACATGGTGACCGTCGAGGACCTCGGCCGGGAGACCGTTCCCGCAACGGTGACTGCGCCCATGGCCCGGGCGCGTGCGGCCCTGGCGAGCCTGGAAGTGGGGCAGGTGATCGCCGAGCTGTCGACCGCGGACGCCGCTGCCCGGCGGGAGATCGTCAGCCGGGCCGGCAGTTACAGGGACACCGCGGAGGATGTCATCGACTGGGCGGCGGACCACCGGGTGTCGGTGCCCGACGTGCTGACCGCGATGCTCGCCGCCGCCTCGGACAGCTCGCCGGGCGACCGCGTACTGGCCGCGATGGTCTACACGATCGCGCAGGCCGCGGGGATGCCGGAGGCCGGGGAGGTGCTCGCCGGCCGGATCAAGGTGGACGCGTTGATCCCGTCGGCGTTCGCCTCTCTGCCGGGTGCCGCGACGATGGTCGCCTTCTACGCCACCGTCGCGCAGGCCAGTGGCGCGAAGGGGGACACCATCTACGTGCAGACGACCCTGGACATCTACGACCTCAGCGACCGCTCCAACGTCGTCCACGAACTCACCCACGCGCACGACGACCGAGCGGCCGCGGGTGCGACGGTGACCTTCACCGACACCGGGCAACTCGAGGCGCGGGCGTACCGGGCGCAGGGCCGGTACCTGCTCACTGAACTGGCCGCGACCTCGACCACCGACCGTCCGGCGATCTTGAGCACCCTGGCCGGGCGGATCGGCGCCTTGGCGCTGTGGGGGATGCTCGTGGAGACGCTGTCGGACCGCACCAGGTTCGAGCCGCTGGTCGCCGGCTTGGCCGCGGCGGGCAGCCCGCCGGTGCCGGCAGCCACTGTCGCGGCCCTACTGAACCGGGGCCGGACGGCGCTGGAGACACAGTTGCTGGCGCAGATCACGACCGCCTACCGGTTGACTGCCGGGCAGCAATCCCCGGTCGACGGGCTGGCCGGGGCGAGCCTGGTGAACTGGATCTTCCGGTTGTAGGGACGTTGCAGCGGTTCGTGGGAGGCGGCCGAACCACCGTGTGTCACCGCCCTGCGGACACGACCAGTGTGATCGGGGTGCCTTCGTCGACGACCGTGCCCGCAGCAGGTTCGGTGCGCAGGACCAGGCCCTTGCGGATCCGGTCGTCGCGCTCCACCACGGTGCCCGCCAGCGGCAGGCCCTCGGCGGCCAGCAGGCGTTCGGCGACGGCGCCGGTGCGCCGGACGAGGTCGGGGACCGGCTTGCGCTGCGGCCGCAAAGGCGCGCGGGTCAGCCGGAACCACTGGGTGAACACCCCGCCGGTGATCTCGTCGTCGGTGGGGAGGGCGAACAGGGTGCGGGTGCCGCGCATTCGGGTCAAGGCGTGGCCGTTGACATGCAGGTCACGGTCCTTGGCCGAGATGAGCGCCCAGCCCTCGACGATGAACCGGCCGAGCAGCGGCTCGTCCCAGTGGGCGTCGGCGAGCGCCGACCAGAGACCGTCGCGCAGCCAGCCCTCGGTCCGCCCGCGCGGAGTCCACAACAACCGCTCGCGCTCGGCGGCCAGGTCCGCGGCCAGCGTCACGTTGTGGTAGCCGATCGGCACCGGCGCCCAGGCGTCCCCGTCGCTGTGGACCGGCCACGGCAACTCCAGTTCCACCCGGGCCACGGGTTTCCCGGCCACCGAGTCCGGATCGAGCTCGCCGTCGAGGTCGACGACGATCCCGGAGGCGAGTTCGTCGGGGTGCACGTCGGTGTCGTTGCGGAAGGGCTTGCCCGTGCCGAAGCCGAGGTCGGTGATGTGCAGGCCCGGGCGCCGGCTCCCGGGCGGGTCGAGCTGCGCGGTCACCCTGATCGGGGCGTCGCCGCCATCGACCATGATGTCCAGGGTCGCTGAACCGTCGCCGCCGAAACCGGGCTGCCACCAGAAGGCGGCCACCCCGTCAGCGCCGGTGACGAAGACCGCCTTCACGTCGGCCCCGGTCAGGGTTCCCGGCGTGGGCTGCCCGGCGTCGGCGACGGCCACCAAGCCGGCCTCGTCCAGGGCCACCACCTCGGCCTTCGCCAAAGGTCCGCACGGGCTGTCCAGGACCACCCGCACCGGTTGCGGCACACACCGGCCGGCTTCCGCGACCTCTTGGCCGTCGCCGCCGAGCAGTCGCAACTGACGGGTCGTGACCAGGCCCACGAGCGCCTGCTGCACTGTGGTTGTGGCGGCGAACCGGTCGCAGCCGCGAGGTGGATCCCACTGCACCTGCCGTGCCACGGACAGCCGCCCGGTGACGACCACAGCGGCGTCGACGGGGTCGCCGCTGCCGTCGAGGCGCCGCACGGTCAGCGCCTGCGTGGACGAACCGTTCGGATCGAGCAACCACCGCACGTCGGCCACACCGTCCGGCCCGGTGGTCACCGTCACCGATGGCGGCGAGCCGGCGGTGGGCAGGCCGGTGTCGGCCAGGTGCCCGCCGGCGCTCGTGAACCGCACCGGGGCGCCGACGACCGGCAGCCTGCCGTTGCGGACCACGACCCGCACCGGTTCGGGCAGTGGCCGGCCTGGCATGGCCTCCTGCCCGTCGCCGCCCACCAGGTCGATGGTGACCATCGCGGTCAGCGGGGGGAACAGGGTGCGGCAGTCGCTGGCCAGGGACCACCCGGCCCCGGCCCGTTCCAGGACCCCCAACGGCGCGATGTGGTGCACCGGCCCGACCGGGCGCTGCTCGTCGGGACCCCGGCCGCCCGGCGGCCACTCGATGGTGCCGGACTGCTGGGCCAGGCCGTAGGCCATCCGCACGGTTCGCGCCGGGATGAGCCAGTGGTCACCGGTGGCCGGTGTCCCGGAGTTCGGGAAGCGAACGGTGATCCCGGCTTCCAGCTCGGTCGCGCCCACCCGCAGGGGCAGCGGGCCCCCGTCCCAGCGCCGCACGATCGGTGCCCGGCCGAGGGCGGTCAGGTCGGCCGGGCGGTGGGCGCTGTCCAGCCACTCGACCGGCAGTGTCACTGCGGCGGCCGCCCCGGCACTGTCCGCGACCACGACCGGCGTGCCCGCGCGCGCCAGGAAGCCCCGTAGCCCGCGCAACTCCAGGTCCGTGCTGGTCACCTCGACCAGGTCGCCGTCGGCGAACGACGACTGGTCGTCACGGCCCACCCGGTCCAGGCCCAGGGTGGCGGTGGACGCGGTGGCGTCGTCGATGCCGGTGAGGCCGGCGAAAACGCTGCCGTTGTCCCGCGACCACACGAAAGTGGCCGGTCCGGCGCTGCCGTCGTCGTGGATCTGGACGCGGTACAGCTGGTTGGACAGGCGCTGGTAGCCGCCGGTGCCGGAGATCTCGCACGGGTCGGCCGTGGAACCGGCTGGCTGCAGGCCGGCGGCCATCGGGCGCGGGGTGCGGTGCAGCCATCCCGGGTCGTGCACGTCGACGCAGGTGACGCCCGGGTCCACGGGCTCGGCGCGCACCTGCCATACCGTCTGCGCGCGGGTGGTGGTGTCGGGCCCGCCGAGGGCGACCTCGAGCAGCGCCGGGTCCTCCTCGGCGGTGACCTGCCGCGCCCACACGTCCAAGTACAGGGCCACCCGGTCGGCGGCAGGTTCGGACAGTCCCGGGGAGCTGCCCACCTGCGGCAGGTGAGGCTGATCGGTCAGCGGCCAGCGGCCGGCCGGGTCGGCCTCGCACAGGATCCCGTCGACGTAGTACGTGCCGCCGGCCACCCGCAGGTCGGCCCACGCGGTCGCGCCGGGCACCGACCCGTCGGCCGCGGTGATCGCGAACGGCCCCGGGCCGGAGGTCGCCGGGCCGCCGCCGGGACCCACGATGTCGGCGGTGCGGACCTCGTCGTGGTGGGCGGTGATGTCGGTCTGTTCGTTCCAGTCCGCGTCGAGCATGACCCGGCCCTGCTGGAACAGGACCGCGCGGTACCCGTCGGCGCTGTCGAACGTCCGGCGGGAGAAGTCACCATGCATGTCCCGCGCTCCTTCCCGTCGCCACGTACGAGGCGAACACGATCTCGGTACCCACCGGCACGAAGCCGGGGAGCAGGCGGTGTGCGGCCCGCACCCGGGCCGGCCGGTGGAGATGGTGGTGCACGCCCATCTCGGAATCCGCCTCCCCGCCGCCGGTGATCGGCGGCGGCCCGGCCAGCGTCAGGTAGTGCGGCGACCCGGGGTCCACCGCGTGGTACAGCGGGCGCAGATCGGCGTCGTCGTCCGGTCCCGGCACGCAGCGGTACTGCCGCGGAACCCGGGCGCCCGGCTCCACGAAACTGAACCGCACGCAGCCGGTCTGCCGGTTCTCGACGGCGACCGGGCCGTCGAGGATGCTGCTGGTGGCGTGCATCGCACGGACCGCGATCCCGCCGCGCACCGTGGCGCCGTCGAGGTCGAGCGTCAGGCCCTCCCCGGTGATCGCGTCGGCCCCCGCGACGTCGATGCTGCTGTCGCGGACCAGCAGGGTGGCCGCTGCCGGGTCGAAGGTAACCGAACGTGTGACGCTGCGCACGATGCTGACCGTTGGAGGTCGGTGCAGCTTCACCGACCCCGTGACGGTGCACTGGCTGATCGTCACGTCAGCGCCGGTCGCCTCGAGGTCGCCGTCGATCAGCAGCCCGTCGAGGATCACGCTGGACCCGCCGTCGCCAGTGATGGTCACCGAGCCGCCCAGGCGGGGGCGCAAGCCCACCGGCGCGTACACCCCCGGCACCGGGGGCAGTACCTCGCCGGGCCCCAGTTCCCGTTGCGGCCAGGTGGCGGCCACAAGCACCAGCCGGGTGGCCGGCGGGATGTGGACCGCCAGGTCGTCGGGATACGTGGCGCTGTCGCCGATGGAGATCACGTACGTGCCGCCGGCGGGGGAATCGCTGCCGGCCCACGCGGTCTCAGCGTCGGACAGCGCGGCGGCCACCGAGGTGTCGGTCGACAGCACGGCGGTCTGCGCCGTCACCCCCGGCCCACCGCGGGCCGGGTCGCCGGTGTACGGGTCGGCCGCGAGGCAGTCCTCGTGGACCTCAGCCCGGTCGTACGTGCCGGCACCGACGTCGGCGGTCGCCCCGTACGCGTACCGGACAGCCAGCGAGGCGGGCGCGGCGGGACTGCCGTCGAAAGTGGGGAACAGTCGCCCGCGGACCGCGTCGACCATGACCTGCCAGCCGGTCAGGTCCGGGTCGAGGTCCTCCAGGCCACAGACCCGCAACCGGCGCGCGTCGGCCCCGGTCCCATCCACGCTGACCGCGATCGGCAGGGGGTCGCCCTCCCCGCTGCGGGCGGCGACAAGTTGGGCCAGCAGCCGGCGCGGTCGCAGCGGGACCGGCAGGTTCGGCTCCCCGGCGTGGGTCTCGATGGTCTGCTCCGCAGCCGGCGCCGCGTACAGCGGGGTGTCCCAGCCGGCCGGGTGCACGGTCCAGCCGTCGGCGGGGTCGGCCGGTGCCCGGGCGGCGCACCACCCGGTGGCGTACACCTGGTCGTCGAACAGGAACACGCCGACCTTGTCGATGCCGTAACGGCCCGACCTGCGCACATCCGCGGTGTGCGGCAGGGGATCGAGCGCACCCCGCCCGGTCGTGACCAGTTCCAGCGGCCCGGCCGCGGTGACCGGGTGGCGGACGAGTGCGCTCGCGGGCCGTTCGGTGCGCACATGGTTCAGTGCGGTGGTCGCCGACAGCAGGCGATAGGACTCCACAGCGACGGCGGGCCAGCCGGTGACGTCCCGGGCGACCTGTTCGATCACGCCCAGTGTGCCTTTGCGCCGGCGGTAGGCCACCGTGTTGGCGACGTAAGCCCGGGCGGTGGCCGCGGGTGGCAGATCGTCGACCCCGACCAGGTCCCCGATGTACGGCACCACCCAGTCCGGACAGGTCTCGATGAACCACGACGCGTACAACTCGTCGATGTCCCTCTCGAGCACTGCGAGTTCTCCCGAAACCGCTGACAGCAGTTCGGCCAACAACCCGCCCGACTGCTCGTCGCGGGTACGCACATGTACCGGCAGCAGGTCGAAGAGCCGTTCGGTCATGGCCGCATCTCCCCGATCTCCGTGGCCACCAGGGCCAGCAGTTGCGCGGGCAGCACGCGGCCGTCCCACCGGGCGGGCAGGGCCGCCGCCGGATCCACCGCCAGGCTGTCCGGCGGCACGTCCGGGACCTGCGGTTCCGGCGGCACGGATGCCAGCGGCAGCAATCGCGGCATGGTGCATGCCAGTACCCCGGGCACCGCCTTCACCGCCACCAGAACGGCAGCCGCGGTGACCGGCGTGGCGAAGACCCGCGAGGCCGGCCCGAACCGCGCCGTCAACCCGGCCCGCACCCCGGCCACCACTGTGTCCCGCTCGTATGCGAGGTCATGGGCGACCTCCACCCGCACCGCGAACCAGGTCTGCACGCCGACCTGGACGTCCAGCCGGCTGCCGGGGTCGCGGGCCCCGTCCAGCGCGGTGTGCAGATCGGCGATCAGGCCGTCGCTGGGCGGGGTGGCGCCGGTGCCCAGGACACTGACCACCACCCGGTCCGACCGGCCGTCCCACACCAGGTCGGCCCGGGCGGGCCCCACCCCGGCGTAGGTGCGCGCGAAGTCGGCGTAGTCCGCGACCGACACCGCCCGGTCGAGGGTGCGCACTCGCAGGCCGGCGTTGACCCGGGCCTGCTCGAGGGTCTCCGGCGGCGCCCAGTCGCTGGTGGCCGCCAGATTGGTGACCGCCCGGATCCCCAGCGGCCGCCGGGTCAGTAGGCTCAACTGCCCGGCCAGCAGCGCCCCCGTCTGGCCGATGCCGACGCGATAGGCAGCCTTGATGTTCTCCGTGCCGGTCGCGGGCCGCGCGCCGTTCACCCCGTCGCCGAGGGTGATCAGGGCCGCTCCCTGCTCGTCGTAGGCCAGCGTGTACACCCGGTCTCGCGGGCCGGCTTGGTCCAGGCTCTCGACCTGCTCCCAGGCCACGCCGTCCACCCGTACGGTCAGTTCCGCCCGGGCGCCCGCGGGGGAAATCGCGCGCAGGTGGGTCAGTGGCGCCCGACGGGTGGTGAACGTCGCGAACGCCTCCCGGCCGTCCCCGCTGCCGAGCACCTGTTCGACGCCCTCGCCGTGGGAGGCACGTACCACGTTGGCGTGCAACATCAGCTCCTGCCGCAGGAAACGACCGGCCAGGCCGGTGTCGAGCACCACCTCCATGACGTCGCCGGTCACGGTGACCGATGCGATGGTCGCCGCCTGCGCCCTCGCGGCCCCGGTGTCGGCGTCGGTCCCGGCCAGGACGACCCGCCGGCCGGCCGCCAGCGGCGGGTCACAGGCGGGCACCCGCAGCGTGCGGACAGCCTGCGGGGAGTCGTCGGGTTCCTCCGCGGCGGGCAGCGCGGCCGAGATGCAGTGCACGGTCGCACGTCGGCGGTCGAAGTCCGGCAGCCCGTCCGCGAGGTCCAGGCGCACCCGGGTCAGCGGCCCGGTCACCGCGAACTTCGCGGCGCCGTCCGGGGTCACCCGCGCCACCAGATACGCCTCGGTCTTGCCGGGCTGCTCCAGCACCACCCAGGAGCCGGGCTGCAGGTCGGGGTGGGCGCCGTCGACCTCGATCACCGTCGGGGCGTCCGCGCTGACGACGTCGAAGCCGTCCCACACATACGTCTTGCGCCGCCCGAGCGAGGCGCCGGGCGGCGGGCCGTCGTCGTCGGCAAGCAGGTTGGGGTCGGGGGCGTTGGCGCCGAACAGCCGGGCCGCCTTGGCGAAGCGGTGCACGGTCACGTCCCGCTCGGCGGTCAGCGTCCGTGAGCGGCGATAGCCGATGGGCCGCTCCAGATCCAACCGGGTCCAGCCGGGCAGGGCGTCCGCGTCGACGGCCGTGACCGTGCGGAAGTCCCAGCGTTCGTCGTCGTCGAGGGTCTGTGGTTCGCGTGGTTGGGCCGGCGGCCACTCGCCGTATCCGACCCGCTCGGCGCCGACCACCAGCACGGCGTCACCCACCACCACATCGGAGCGGCCCTTCAGCCAGATGTGCCGCCGGCCGTACCCGAGTTCCTGCGCCCGGGTGTCCAGCACCGGCAGTGCGTTCCACACGGCGCGCGCCTCGAACTGCTCGGCGGTTTCGAAGGTCTGCGGCAACTCCCCGTCGCCGGGCACCGACTGCACGGGGGTTCCGGCCGGGACGTCGACGGACCCGGGGGAACCGTCGGCGTCCTCGCACGTGAACACGAGGTCCGTCTGCGCCGACACACCCGGCCGTAGTTCGTAGCCGAGCATCCGCGCCAGTTCCCGCACCGACTCCAGCCGGGTGGCGGTGCGCAGGAACCCTTCGGTGGCGATGCGTTCGGAGTAGAACGCGACGATGTCGGACACGACTGCGAAGGCGTCCAGAACCGCGATGCCGGGATCGGCCGGCGGGTCGGCGGGGGCGTGGGCCAGGGACCGGACGGTGGGGTGGTGGCCAGGTGCGGCCAGGTCCTCGCGCATGCGGGCCAGGGCGACCGCGTGGGTGGCGACCCGGCGCTGCAGGACCGGCTGCCCGGCGGGGTTGGCCACGGGTGACTGATCGCTCACGAGCCACCTCCCAGTTCCACGTCGACCCGGCCCGCCTCGGGGTTGTTCGGGTCGGTGTCACAGCGCAGGACCTCGCGCGGCCCGGTGACGATCCGCCCGGCGGCCAGGTTCGCGGCCGTCTGCGCCTCGGCCCCCAGCGGCGCGAACACCCTCACGTCCAGCGAGGTCAGGCCGGGCACCGCCATCGCGGCAGCCACCAGGTCGCTGACATACAGCGGCTGGCCGAATGTGAACCGGTCGGGGTTGAAGAAGCCGGTGGGCGGGTGCGCCGAGAGCGCGGCCAGGATCTGCCCGCGTACTTCGGACTGCAGGAATCCCGGCAGCACGCAGCCGAACAGTCCGATGTGCAGAGGCACCTGCGCGGGCGGGGCCACTTCCACATCGGTGACCACCATCCGGCGGGTCTCCAGCAGCGTGGCCACGGCGGCGAACGGATCCGCGCCGGCGTCCGCGTCCACCATGGTCCGCATCGCGTACCACGACCCGGTCCACATCCGCCGGGTGACGGCACGCTGCACCCCGGACACCGTGTCGGCGGCCTCGGCGTGGTCCTGGGCGGTCACGGCCCGCAGCTGTGTGCGGAACGCGCTGGGCGCCAGTTGCTGCACCGCCGCCACCTGCTCGGGATCGGTGCCCCCCGTGGCAGGTAGCGGGTTCCATACCGTGAGCGCCGCGCTGCTGTCGTGCGCGGGGCTGCCGTCGGGCCGGTGCAGCCAGCGGCTCAAGCGGTCGGCCGCGAGGTTGCCGCCCGTGCCGCCGCCGAGGCGGTACCGGCCGGTGAACACCGACCCGACGGCGGGGCGCCGGCCGGTGCTGCCGTCGCCGAACCGCAGCCGGGCCACGCCGTCGGCGGGTTCGACCACGAAGTGTGGGTCGAGCCGGCTGCTGACGATCAGGTCGAACACCGGCGCCCAGGTGCGCTGCCCGTCGTCCAGGCCCAGTTGCGCCACCGCCCGGCGGGGGTCGGGGGCGCCGAGTTCCGCGGCCGGCACGGGCAGCGGGTCCGCGAGCGGCTCGGCGTGGGCGAGGCCGGTGCGGGCCAGTCGCGGACGGTAGGGCCCGTCGGCGTCCGGTTGCGGGGGCACCAGCGGCTCGGGCGGCACGCTCGCGCCATGGTCGGCGAGCACCACGTTGGCCATGGCCACGGCGCGAACCACCGGGTCGCCGTCGGGCCCCCGCTCGGCCACGCGCAGCGCGGCGGGCAGCGCGTCCGCTGCGTGCCAGTGCACCTCCAGGATCATGTGCCCGGGGGCCAGCGGGTCGGCGTGCACGACCGGTTCGGCGTCCAGGCGCACCACGAACCGCGTTGCCGGGTCACCCAGGCGCAGGTCCGCGCCTGGGCCGGGGGAATCGACCAGCACCAGCACGTCGCCCTCGATCAGCCCGGGGTCGCCGCCTGCGGTCGGGACCGCCAGGTACGCGCTGCGTGAGCCGGCCGGCAGCACGTGGTCGGGGTCGCCCCAGGAGTGCAGGTCGATGCGGTTGCGCGCCGGGTGCAGGACCGCTTCGGCACAGGTCTCGAACACCGGCGACCCGGCCTCGTGCGCGGCGAGCGGCAGGTCCTCGGTGCCGGCAGTGCCGGTGACCGGCGCCCCGGCCCGCAGCGTCGTCGGCACATCGGTGGTCACCGCCAGCCAGGCCCGTGCGGCGCACCCCTCGTGCACCCGGTAGTCCAGCAGCCGCGCGTGCCGGCGCACCGACGTGCGTTGCGCCGCAGTGCCCAGGTACGCCTCCCTGCCCACCGCGTCCTGCCAATAGGCCAGCCGGTCGCCGAGGGAGGCGAACAACTCGGCGAGCATCACTGTCGTGTCGGCCGGGCTGCGGTCGGTCCAGTCGGGCATGAGCACCGACATGCGGTCCAGTAGCCGCGTGCGCAGCGCGTCGTAGTCGCGCGCCAGGTAGTCCGGGACCACCGCGGACACCGGCGCTGCGGCGGTCGTTCCGGCAACCGCGCAGTCGAGGTCGGACGGGCAGTCCACGGTGAAGGAGAACGGGCATTGCGCCAGCGGCTCGTCGAACCCGTCCGGGACGCCGGCGTCGCCGAGCAGGTGCAGCGTGTACGTCGACCAGTCCCCGTGCGAGGAGGTCCGGACCACGAACACGCGACCGGGGTCCGGCGGCAGCGCCGCAGCCACCAGTGCCCGGTCGGCGGCGGTCACGCCGGGCGGCGAGGCCGCCGCTGCCGGGTACGCCCAGACGACCGACACCGGGTTGATCCGCGGGTCGGCCCGCACCCCGCCGCGCACCGCCACCCGGGTGCGGTCCCAGCCGGCGGGAACCGCGCGGTTGAGCAGGTGCACCAGCAGCGTGCGTTGTGCAGGGGCGCCGGGCACGTGGCCGGGCGTGCCGGGACGGTTGGCCAGGACCTCCACGAAGTCGATGCCCTCCAGCTCGGCGCTGCCCTCCACGAGCGCCCGGCGGGCGTCGCGGTCGAGGTCGGCGGCGAAGCTCATGGACCGCTCCCGGAGACCACGATCGTCCGGGACTGCTCGCCCGCGGCCCGCAGCGGCGAGTAGACCACGGTCACCTCGAGGGTGGCCTCGTGAGCGGCGACCGTCACCTGCTCGACGCGGATGAGGTCGCCCAGGAACTGCTGCAGCGCGCCCTGTACCAGCGACTCGGTGGCCTGGGCGAACTCGTCGCCGGCGGGGGCGAACACCAGGGCATCGATGCCGGTGCCGAAGTCGGGGCGGTTCACACGCTCCCCGGGGCGGGTGAACAGGACTTGCTCGACCAGTCCGCGCAGGTACTGCTCCTCGTCGGCGGTACGGGTGCGGCCGGCGGCGTCGAGCCGCAGCGGGAACCCGATGTGGTGACTCATTGGGCCTGCACCCGCACCTGCGTCGCAACCACGGTCAGCGGCACCCCGGTGGGCACGCAGGTGGCGGTGCCGGTGTTCACCACGAGTGGCTGGCCCATGGACATCACCCGGGTCGTGCCCGCGGTCCAGGCGGCGGTCACGCACGGCCCCCCGGAGTTCGGCGGGAACGGGCAGGCGCTGATCAGCCATGGGGCCGCCAGGCTCACCGCGGGCTGCCCGGACAACAGCACTCGCGGGTTCGTCGTTGAGGGCTGGGCCTGCCCGGCATGTGCGCACACCACCGACGAGCCCTGCGCGACCAGGAGCATCACATCACCTCCAGCGCACCGTTGTTGACCGACACCTTCGCCGCGCTGAGCTGAACCTTCGAGGCCCCGATGCTCAACTCGATGCCCGAAGCGGCGCAGGAGATCGACATGGCCACGGGCGCCGCGGGGGGTCCCACCTCGATCGTCAGACCGCCGGCGCCCGGCAGGTCGTCCAGCGTGATCGTGACCGCGTCGGTTGCCAGCACCTTCGTGGTCGGCAGCGCGGTGCCGGGCACCTGTCCGGATCCCCAGAAGCACCCGGCGAGGATCGGGACCGCGGGGTCGCCGGCCTCGAACTCCACCCAGACGTTCGCCCCGACCGGCGGCACGGCGAACAGGCCCACCTGATCGCCGGCGTAGGGGGAGCACGGCAACGCCCAGCTCAGCCGTCCCGTGCCGAACACCGCGGGCACACTGACCTGCACCCTGCCCTGCATTAGGGGGTCGAGGTTGTTCTCCACCCTGCCGCGGTACTTGCCGTAGAAGGCCGTCATACGACCACCGCCGGGACCGTGGAGCCGAAGCCCTCGCGGGTGATCGTGAAATGCTGCCGGTACGACCCCGGGGCGATGTCGTGGGTGACTCGCTGCACGTACCACAGCCCGTCGTGCGACCAGCCCGCGCCGCGCACGCCGACCAGGCCGCGGGGGCGCAGCACGGCGCCGTACCGGCCGCCGTCGAGTTCGCCCTCCCCGATGACCGCGTCCACGCTGCGGTCCACCTCCGACTGCGCGCGCGCATAGGCGGTCGTCGGGCCGATGCCGCCGTCGCGGAAGCGCCGGGTGCGGCTCGAGACGGCCCACGCCGGCACCGCCGCCAGCGGCGGGCGGAGGCTGGCGACCGCCTGGACGGGCAGTGTCGTGCCCGTGCGCGGATCCTGCACCGACCCCTCCACCCGGACCGGTGCCAGCGATTCGGTGCGGAAGTTCAGGCCCTCGACGTTGCTCACGGGACCGAGGTCCACCGACACCGCCGGTTGCGGCAGCCCCACCCGGACCGGCGGACCCCAGTAGAACCGGCTACTGCCCGGCAGCGGCCCGGGCAGCACGTATGCGGCGTACCCGTGGCGCTGCGCGAGTGCCACCAGGTGTCGCAGGTCGGTGGTGTGCTGGGTCGGGACCCGCTCGATCGGCAGCGGCGGGTCCATGTCCATCGGCGGCACGGCCATCGGCACGATCCCGTGGGCCGCGTAGGGCGCCAGGATCGCCAGGACCTGCGGGTAGTCGTCCAGGGCCGGATGCTCGGCGTCACGCTCGTCCTTGTCGAGCAGGACGGACACGTCCTCCCCGGTCGCGGTGAACGTCGCCGGGTCCGGACCGGGTGTCAGCGTCACCGTGGTCACGATCCCGTCGAACAGCACGGTCGGCACCGCGCCGAACGTCACCACGAGCACCACCCGGGCGCCGGTCCGGACCGGCGAGGCGGTGAGGAGTTCGCTGTCCGCCGCCCCGCCCGGCCCCGACCGGCCCGCGTCGAATGTCAGCGTGAACGCCGAACGCTCCTCGTCGGTCTCGACGACCTGCGCGCTGCGCAGCCGGGTGGCCACGGGCATCGGCAGCGGCACCGGCACGGACGGCCCGGCGAGGACCGACAGGCGCATGCCGAGCCCGGGCATACCTCACACCCCCGGCGCCGGGATCGCGATCAGCGCGCCCTCGTAGGCGGCGAGTTCGTCGGGGTCCAGCACCCGGTTGGCGTCGCACACCGCCCAGAAGGCGCACGGGTCGCCGAGGTATCGCGCGGTGATCAGGTCCGGCCGGTCGTCGGCGGCCACCCGGTGCCAGATCATCGTCGGGCGGGCCGGCGGCACCGGCCGCGGCAGCAGGTAGGCCACCTGCCGCAGACCGCCCCGGCCGTCCGGGACGTCCGTGTGGGCGGTCCCGCAATCGGCGTACCGGCCGGTCACAACGACCCCCCGGCGGCGGCCGAAAGCGCCCCGGACACCGACGCCGTGGTCGCCAGGACCTCCTTCGTGACCTGATGGGCCAGGAACAGCGCGTACCCGGCGTCGGTGGGCGGCAGGTCGTTGTACGACAGCACTTCGGCGCTGACCTCCGCGGCCGCCCGGATCGGGTTGAGCGCGGTGTCGAAGGCCTGCTCGGTGATCCGCAGGCCGGTAAGCCGGACCGGCACGGTGCGCCCCGGCCCCCACGCCAGCACCGTCAGCGGCGCGTCGGGGGGGAGGATCTCGATGGTGCCGGCCAGCAGCAGCGCGGTGTTTGCGACCACTTGCAGACTGCTCGGGTAGAGCAGCATCTCCAGGGCGGCGAGTTGTCCGGCGACACCGGTGGTGGTGGCCAGCGGGTCGGCGGCGGCCAGTCCGTCGGTGGCGTCGAGTTCGACCGTCATCGTGATCTGTTCGGTCGGCGCTCCTGAGATCCGGTGGCTACTGCCCTGGGTGTCGTGAGGGGTGAGGGTGCGGATCACGTTGTCCGGGTTGTACTGGAACACCACGATCCGCGACAGCGGGCTGAGCGGATCGACCGCGACGATCGCGCCGCGCAGAGTACGGGGTGTCCCCGGGAAGGTGCCCACGCGCCGCAGCCTCGCCCCGAAGCGTCACGCCGGTGTCACGCCGGCGTCACCGGGTCGCCGGCGATGTGGTCCGCATGGTCCCCGCCCGAGGGGCCGATCGTGGGATGTACGGCTGCGCCGGCCGGACGGAAGAATTGGCCACACCCAGCACGGGAGGGCACCGTGGAAACCGATGGGCCGACCTCGATTACCGCACCGCGGCTGCCCCATGGGGGGGCGCGGCCGCCGACGAGGTTGGTGGTGCAACTGCTCGGCGGGTTCCGGATGTTCGTGGACGGGTCGCCGGTCGAGCTCACTCCGGTCGCCGAGCGACTCGTTGCCATCCTCGGGCTGCAGGGTCGTACCAGTCGTTCACGGCTGGCCGGGATGCTGTGGCCGGACACCCCGGAGTGCCGGGCGCTCGCGAGTCTGCGCACCGGCATCTGGCGGGTGAACCAGGCCGCCGACGGGCTGATCGTGCCCACCCGGTCCATGCTGGACCTCGCTCAGCGGGCCGATGTGGACGTCCGGGCATATGTGTCCGGCGCGGCCGCGCACATGCGCGGCGAAAGCGCTTCCCTGGATGCGGCCATCGACTATGAGGGGGATTTGTTGCCCGACTGGGACGAGCATTGGTTGCTGGCCGAACGCGAACGATTGCGCCAACTGCGCCTGCACTTCCTGGAGCAACTGGCCCAGCGCCTCTCTGGGGCCGGGAGGTTTGGGCTGGCATTGGAGGCGGCCTTCGCGGCGCTGTGCGCGGATCCGCTGCGGGAGAGCGCCCACCGCACGATCATCGGCATCCACCTGGCGGAGGGCAACATGGGCGAGGCCCGCCGCGCGTACGAGAACTGTCGGCGCACCCTGACCGAGGACCTCGGTGTGGAGCCGTCGCCGGCCACGGCGAGTTTGGTGGGGGCCCGCTAGATCCTCTGGTCGGCTTTCCGGTTCCCTTCCCGTTCGGTTCTCGCGTTCCGGTTAGTTTCTCGGGTTCCGGTTAGGTTCTCGGGTTCCGGTTCGGCCTTCTTGCCTCCAGCCAGCCGAACGCGAACCCGCGAGCCGAACGCGAACCCGCGAGCCGAACGCGAACCCGCGAGCCGAACGCGAACTCGCGGGCCGAACGCGAACCCGCGAGCCGAACGCGAACTCGCGGGCCGAACGCGAACCCGCGAGCCGAACGCGAACTCGCGGGCCGAACGCGAACTCGCCGCCCGAACGCGAACCGCCCCCCGCCTACGCCAGCGAACCGCCGTGCCGCGAGGTCTTGCCCGACTGCGTCAGTGTCGCCACAAGCCGGGCGCCCAGGGGCACCGGCTTGTCGGTGCGCACGACGATCTTGTCGGTCATGTCCGCCGGCAGCGTGAAGTCCGTGGTGCCGACTGTGCGGCCGTTCGCCTTCACGGCCAGAGTGCCTTCGCACTGCGTGCCGACAGGACACTCGACGTAACCGACGACCCGCCGCGGGCCGGCCTTCTCGACACCGTCGACGAACTCCCGGACCGCCACCTTGCGGCTGCGCACGAGGTCCGCGGTGTCGATCCGTACCACCGCGGGCTTGCTCGCCCGCTGCTGAGCGTTGGTCGCGGTGACCCGCACGCGCATGCGGTCGGTGGTGCCGACGGCCATCCGCACGCTGTGCTTCTTCGCCCCGACGACCCGGCGGTAGGTGGCGTTGGCCCCGACCGGGGTGGCCTCGACCACGTACTGCTTTGCCCGCGGGGAGCGTTTCCACTGCACCACCAACTTGTCGGTCTCGCGGTGTGCCGACAGGCCGCGGACCTTCGCCGGAGCCGGCTGGCGCCGCACCCGGTAGGTGTCGGCCACCAGTTCGTCGCGCGGGGTGTCGTACCGCTGCCGGATGTCGACGGCGAGTTTGCGCTTCACGCCGTAGGTTCCCGCGCCCTCCACCGGCGTGAAGCGGTAGCTGCCCGACGCCTTGGTGGTGGTCAGGATCGGCACCTCGCGGCCGTCCGGCAGGCGTTCGGCGAACTCCAACTTCTGGTGCGGGATGTCGTTGGCCGACCAGGTCAGCACCCGCTTGCGACCGGTGCCGGTGACCTTGGCCCGGACCTTGGCCGACGGCAACATGCCGGCGGACTCGATGCGGCCGATGTCCGAGGATCCCGGCTGTGCCTGCAACGTCCAGTTGCTGGCGTCGCCGTCCTTGAGGATGAACGCGGTGAACCCGTCGCTGCTGGTCATCGACACGCCATCGCCGTCCTTGAGGATCCCGTCGGCGTCGCCGGGCTCCGGACTGTTGAGCTCCCGGTCGCCCCCGCGTTCGGTCAGCGTCACCTGCGGCGGCTCACCGCTCTTGTCGCCGGACCAGACCCGGATCACCCGCTGACCGTCATCGAGCCGCAGCCGGGTCTTGCCGTCGGCGGCGCCGCGCATCGCCTGCGGGTTGCGCTGGTAGTCGCCGAGGTTGCAGGTGAACCCGCCGAGCATCTCGCCGCGGCCGTCGGACCAGCGGATCCCGCCACCGACCCAGGCCACGATCTGCAGGCACCCCGCCATGCCGTAGTCGGACACCACGGTCTTCGCGCCCAGCAGGTCGATGCCCAGCAGCTTCACCCGCGCATTGCCCTCGAGGTCGAAGTGCCTGGAGTTGGTCCAGCCGGCCACGCCGCCGCCGAAGTAGGTCGGCTGGCCGGGGTCGTTCTTGCCCGACGGCAGTCCGATGCCGACGCTGGCGTTGAACTGCGTGCCCTGGCCGAACCAGTAGGTGAACGCCGCGTTGGCCACCGGCAGGGTCATCAGCTTGAAGTCGGCGGTCGTCTTGAAGTAGCCCGCCTTCTTGTTCGCGGTGTCGGCCGAGCGGACCTCGACGTGACCGTTGCCCTCGACGGCGCTCACCGACCGGCCGAAGAAGTTGGCCTTGGGTCCCGCGGTCAGCCCGATGTCACCGGCGCCGCCGTAGGGCGGGAACGGGAACAGCGTGAGGGCCAGTTTCTGCAGGTACACCCCGGATGAGCCCAGGGGCTTGTTGAGCTCGGACAGGCCCAACTTCGCGTACTTCATCTTCGGGCCCTCGCCGTAGCCGGTGCCCCCGATCACCCCGAAACCGGACACGAACTTGAGCACGGCGTCGAAGTCGGCCTGCAGCTCGGTGGCGGTGAACTCGAGGTCCATGTCGTTGACCGTGATCAGTTCGGCGAGGTCGAACTCGCTGACCCCGAACTTGCCGCTCTCGATACGGTACTGCCCGTCCTCGACGGCCACCCCGACCGAGAAGGCGATCTCCTTCTCGCTCTTGGTCACGAGTTGGGCGAACAGCCCGCCGAGGTTGAACGTGAAGTCGAACGACGCCTTGCCGTCGGTCAGCGTGATCGGCTGCTTGACGTCCAGTGGTGTCAGTCCGAAGAAGGCCGGCAGCGGCTGCAGCAGCGCGCTGTCGGACAAGACCATGTCGCCGGTCTGGGGAGGTGCGAAGGCCCAGCGCTGGCCTGTGAACTTGATGGTGCCGAACTGGGGGTGGGTCGCGGACATCGTCACTGTGCCACCGCCGGTCGAGACGTTGGCGCCGCGCTTGCCGTCGGAGGGGGCGAAGGTGACCGTCGTGCCCTGGTCGGGCTGGACGTCGAACCCGTTCATGCGGAACTTGACGGTCGTGTCCAGCACCGGGGACTGACCCGTCGGTGTGCGCGAGCTGAAACACCCCTCCGCGGTCACGATCCCGAGTTTGACGGTCTGCTCCTTGCAGCCCTCGGCCGAAGCCGGGATCGTCAGACCCGCGACGACAACACCGGCCGCCATGGCAGCCGCCACCAACCTCAAACCACGCATTGCGCCCTCCCAAGCGATGAACGAATGGTAGTGAATGCGGCCATCAGGTTGTGCCACTTCCGACCGAAGAGGTGACAGTTGCGCCGGGGCGGTCGTCTCCGGCCGGCGCCGACCCTCAGCCGATCATCAGTCCCGCCCGCCCCAGGCCGGTGAGCAGATTGTCGAGTTCCCGCTGCGGGTTGCTCGGCGCGCCGGGCATCGTGAGCACCATCCGCATCAGGTCCTCGCGGGTCCTGTGGCCGTCGCAGTGCGCCACGATCTGGCGACTGATCGGGTCGTCGAGGGTCAGGCGGGTGTGCCGGGTGCTGGCCACAGCGCCGTCGACCGCGCCGACTACGGCGCAGCGGCCAGGTGGGACCAGGGACCGTCGCCGCCGGCGTGGTCGATCGCCGCTGGATCGATCGGCACGCCGCGGACGCCGTAGTGGGGTACTGGCACTCCGGCCTCGACCCGGTAGACGTCGGCGCCGGCTTTGATCAGGGTGTCGTCGGCGGGGGACTTGCGCACGTGCGACCAGGCGTTGAGGCCCCCGGCCTGGTCGAGCGCTTCCTGCGCGACCGTGACCACCGACGGCTTGGGCCGCAGTTCCTTCCACCAGTTGTCCGAGACATGGATCGGTGCGCCACCGGCGAACACGTAACGCTCGTCGTCGGGTGTGCGCACGATGGTGCCGTCGGCCGGCTGCCGGTTCAGGTATCCGTCGGGCTCATCGATGGCGGTTTGCTCGACCGTGACCGCATCTTTGGTCTTCAGCGTCCCGCGCGGGACGAACACCGGGGCGCCGCCTGCGACCACGTACGTCTCGCCACGGCCCGCCGGCGTGCGCGGGGTCCGCAGGAAGGTCCCGTCGGCCACTTGGGGGGCGAGTTCGGCGAACTCGTCGTCGGTCAGTTTCCGCGACTCCTCGCGGCCCCCGAGCTTCCTCCACGAGGTCACCGGCACGGGCGCGCCGCCCGCGATCCGGTACACCTTCCCGTCGTGGCGGACGAAGTCACCGTCGGCCACGGGTTCAGGCTCTGAGGGTTTCGGTGTGGCCGGCTCCGGGGTGGTCACCGGCGCGGTCTTGGAGGTGGTGCCGACATAGCGCCGCGGGATGAAGGTTCCGTAACCGGGCCAGTACGGGTAGGGGATCTCGCTGAGGTGGGCACCGCCGGAAGGGCTCTCCTCGTAGGCGAAGTACTGAGTCTGCGCGGCGTCGGCCCATCCTGCGAACAGCACGACGTGGCCGCTGGTCCCGGGCAACGGGTTGTTCAGGATGTCGCCGGGTTCCAGGGCGTCCTTGGCGATGGGGTACGAGACGCTGGGCAGGGTCACGGTCGTGTAGGACGAGGACAACCCCCACGCCATGGACACGTAGCCGGAGCAGTCGGTGCGGTACGTGCCGTACTCGTTGGTGAAGTAGTTGCTTCCGCTGTAGCCGACGCCCGCCTTGGCCCAGCTCTGCGCACGCTCGATCGCCTCGGGGCCGGTCTGGGCCTGGGCCGAGGTGGGGGACAGCAACGCGACGACGGTAGCGACCGCTGCGGCGATCCCGGTTGCGATGGAACGTCTCGCCACGGAACCCCCTTCCACGAGTCGCTGGTGACTGTTTCCAGGGTAGGTCACCTGGCGGTCGGTGGGCCCGGCGGCGCAGAGATCCGTGGGCCGTGTGGGTGACCCCCGCCACGGAGGGTAGCCGGGGGCACGCCCTAGGTGGCGGCGCGATGCCCGGCTCCTACGTACCTGCCGCAGGCTTGGTGAAGATTGGTCGCTGAGGGCGACGATTCTTTGCCAAGCCCGCCGCGCAACTCGCTCATGAGGGCGGTGGTCTCGTCCGAACCGGTGACCATGACCCCCGAGACACCGGAAGTGATTGCCGGTCCCGTTGTGGGTAGTCACACAGGGTAGCCGAGTCGTCGCCATGACCGGAGCGATGCCGCGACGCCGCCGGGCGGGGTCCACGACCCGCTGTACGTCTCGGCAGGGTCGGTCCGGGCCGCGACTCCGTCGGGTCGGCTTTTCACGCCAAGGCCCATCTCGGTCGAGAAGGTCACCGCGTTCTGTCGCCGGTTGTCGAGGCGGCGTCGGTGACCATCCTCAATGACAGCCGGTCGCTGGCGAAGCCAGGGGGTCCGTTGGTTTCACGTCCCGGCAGGGCACTCGAGATCGTCCAGTATCCCCTCAGCGGCCGTGGGTAGTTGGCCTTCTGGGCCACCCGACGAGTTGTACCAGGCAACGACGCCGTACTGATCCTTCAGGTCTGTCCAGTCCGCCGCGGCCATCTCTGCTGTATTGGCAGGTGGGGACGCCGCTCTGAATCGGGTGGTTGCCGGGATCCTGAACGCCTCACGGCCGCTGAACATCACGGTACCGTCCACGCGACTGATGCAAGAGACGACGGCGGCGTCGCCAGCCGTCTGATCGGCGGACGTGCGGAACGCTTGCGCAGTCTGAAGCAGACCCAGCGCCGCTATGAGGGTCAGGAACCCAGATGTGGTGGAGACCAGCCACAGGCGTCTGCGTGTCAGCGACTCGACAGATGTTGAAGCGCAGAGGCTGCCGGCGGTGCCGGCGATCGCCACGAGAACGATGGACGACGTGGTGTCCCAGTACCGCGGGTCGCCGTAGCCGCTGGCGAGCATGAGCAGCATCTGCAGCGCACCCAGACCGAGCGCCAAGTAGGCGAGCAAGTCTACGGCCCGCCACTGGGGTCGGCTACGGGCGCCAGCGATCCACCGTGCCAGGGCCCGACTGCAACGACCTGCTCGCACCTGCACGAGGACGATGGCTACCAGGCTTGCGGTCAGGGCTGCCAGCATCCACCAGAGGAAAGCATGCCCGACGCTCCAGGCCACCACATGCGCATTGCCGAAGGCTCGGGCGACCACAGCCGGTACACCACCGGCGCGATCAGGCACTGCGCCTGGCCAATCAGTGACGAACGTGGGGACCGGTGAAGTGACGACTCTCCCGTTGTCCGTCACGTAGATCCCGCCGAGTCGTGCCGACGAGTAGCCCACCCACACCAGCGGGAAGGCCACCCACGTGAGTGAGGCCACGGCGACCTGGCGCCAATCCATGAAGCGCAGGCGCCACGCGATGAATATGAAGATCGGACCGTAGGCGAGAGAGTCGAACCGGTTGGCGGCGCACAGTCCGGTAAGGGTCCCAAGAACCAGGGGCAGGAGGAAGCCATCACGATCACGCATCTTGAGCAGCACGTATGCAGCTGACAGGGCCAGAAGGACGTTCAAGGGGATCGATCGTCCGTTCTGCCCTTCGTCGACGTACCCGGGTAGCCCGAGGACTGCCAGGCCGAGAACTGGCCCGGCGACCCTAGGCAGAAGCAGGAAACGGGCCATACGGTCCACAACAAGACAGGTCAGGAGCCACACCACGATGAACAGGTAGCCGCCGATAGGAGAGGTGGGTCCCCAGAGCGCGATGCCAGGTGCCAGCAGTGCCGGCCACAGGAAAGGGAACGAGTCGTTGAACCAAGGCTCGTTGACGTAGTCACGCGCTCCCAGGATGCTGCCGATGGCGCGATCCGGATCCGTGAGACTTCGGGCTATGTCCACGTAGGACCAGGAGTCAGGTGAGTAGTTGACACTCGACGTCTGCACGGTCATCGCAATGGCGGTGAGCGCGATCACCGCCCAGAGCGTGCGGTACGCGATAGAAGATCTGCTCGCGTCAACTCTCAGCGCGGTCGTCATCCGCTCTCCTTGGGTGTGCGCGGGGTCGGCGGTTTCGAGGACGGCAACGATGACGATCGCTGTCGCGTCCCTCTCCGGTGCAGGCCTTTCGCAAGGGACTCGATCCTAGTTCACGTGAGCCCAAGCACGGCGAGCATCGCCCGCGCGGTCCAGGCCGAGGACCACGATCGGGGTGGTCCAACCTTCCCGTGTGCTCCTCGCAGAAGGAGGAACGGCAAGGCGTGGAAGGCAGTGCTGATGCCCAGCCCGCCGACACCACAGCCGGGTCAAAGGCAATGAGACTCCCGTGCGCGCCGCTTGGACAGCAAGGAGAGCCCTGCCGCGATCCGCTGTGGCATTTGGCTGCTCCGCACTCGCCAGGACGCCCGAGTCGAGCAGGGCGCGCTGTAGAGCTCCCGCCCACCGAGATCCGGTCAGTCCAGCCCCACCGGCAGCAAGACCCAGGAGGCGTCCATCTGGAGTGCCGATGCCGCGACCCCGCTGATCGGGGTCCACGGCCCGCTGTACGTCTCGGCCATCGTGGGCCCGAGCCACGATTCCGCCGGGTCGCTGTTGACCCCGAGGCCCATCACGGTGGGGAAGGCCACGGCCTGCTGGTCACAGGTTGTGGAGGCGGTCGCGGAGTCGGTGACCACCCCCAGCGACAGCCGGTAGTTCCGCGATCCGTCAGCGGCCACCGTCAGCGTCAGGCTGCCATCGCGCACCGGCGGCGCGCCGGACCAGGTCGCACGCACCTCCGAGCACGAGCCCGACGGCGGCGAGGTGTAGGTGGCGGAATCCACTGTCAGCGTCTCCAGCTTGTAGGTCAGCACGAACGAGCCGTCCGGGCGCTCACCGCCGTCGTCCAGCACGAACCCGGCGGTGCCGTTCCACTGCCACTTCTGGCCGGAGTCCGGTGACGTGATGTCGGCGCGGACGGTGCCTGCGAAGCCGGTCGGTACCCCGCACACGCTCTTGGCCAGCGCCGCAGCAGCCTGATTGAACACCGCATCCGTGCCCGCGCCGGACGTGATCTGCTTCTCCACCAGCACGTTGCCGGTACCGACCTGCACGAGGCGGAACGTCCCGCTGGCCGCGCCGGACTTCCAGGCGCCGCCGCGGTCGATGCTGCCCTCCACCCGGTACTGCGCGCCGGTGGAGGTCAGGTCCCGCAGTGCTTTGCGTGCGGCGCGCTGAGTGGCCTCCGGGAAGTGCTTCGTGGTCTGCAACTTCAGCTCGTCGAGGACCTTGCGGTATCCCGGCGAGTTCTTCTCCTCCACGACGTTGAAGTCGCACGGGGAATCGTCGGCCTGCCCGATCATCTCGGCGATCATCATGTCGGTCACGTTCACCCCGTCCGGGCCGGTGATCCGACCGATGGACACCAGCGGGCCAACGGCGCTCAGTTGCGCGTCGCGCAGCCGGGCCGTCTTCCCCGCCTTCACGCGCACGGCCCGTGCCGTCACCACGGAGCGGTTGCCCTTGCGGCGGGTCATGATCACCCCGTAGACCCCGGGCGCGACCTTCATGCGCCACCGCCGGTTCCCGTCGGCGATCACCGAGTACTGGTCGATACCGGGCAGCAGGCGCAGGGCCATCACGGTGCCCGGCAGGCGTTTGCTCCACTTGCCGGAGCTCTGCGCGAGGCGGCCTTTGAGGACGCCGGGACGCTTCGCGCTCAGGCCCGCCCCGGGATCAGGCTGCGACGCCGCTGCCGGTGCCGCCACCACCAGACACAGCCCCGCCGCCACCATCCAACGGACCCGACGCATCCCGCACCTCCTGTCCGGATGGCCAAGTGTCGCACCCGCAAGGCATGCACGGTGCGGCGAAGGGCCCGCGGATGTCCGGCCACGCGTGCGTTCGGGCCGCTTCAGCACCGCCCTCATGCTCTGAAACCGGTATGCCGGCCACCACCCCTCCGTATCGGGGGCGGAGGACTATCGACGCAGCAGTATAGGTTGATCGTTCACCACGAGTCTGCGCGTGCCCCGGGTGCAACTGCCGTCCAACCGACAGACTTTCAGACCTCGCGTATTGAGGGTGGTGGTGACCTTCGATGACCACTCAATGGTGAACGGCCTACCTCCGGGGCCGGTGAAGTAGCAGCTTCGCAGACCCCCGCTGCTCTGGCATCCTGCCGGCCGGGCGCCTGTGAGCCAGTCGCGAACGGTGAGAAACGACCGCCCGGCGCGGGTAATGCCTTGGCTGTCGGTCAGGTCGATCCCGAGGACTCCGAGATCCCAGCCGTACCAGTAGCTGCGGGCAACGCCCAGAGTCGCCGCATCGATGTAGGTTCGTGCGACGAAGGTGGCGGCCTTGTCCGGGTTCGGTACGACGCGAGGCAGCCCGGGGCGTCGGTCCCCATAGTTGACTTCGGTGTCCCACAGCGGCAGGTCGACACCGACTTTGTTCAGCACGCGCTGGGTGGCCAGAATCGCGCGAGTTCGGGCACCCGGGCCCGTGCTGGTGTCCACCGGATACAGATGCACCGAGAATGCGTCGACTGGGTCACCGACCTTGTGCAGCGCCCTCGCGTAGCGGACGAAGAAGCTCTCGGTCTGGAACGACCGTCCGGGGATCACGGTGCTCGATGCAGCAACCACCAGCGTCCTCGGGGTTATCTGCTTGATCGCATCGTAGGTCCGGCGAGTCAACTTCGCGAGGGCGGTCCAGTCGCCTTCATAGAAACTGCGGGTGTTCGCTTCGTTCCAGATCTGGTAGGCGGTGATCCGTCCCTTGTAGCGCTTGGCCACCTTCCGCGCAAAGTCGACGTAATCGCTGGACTTGCGCGGCAGCGAAGTGGAACCCGCTCCGTAGAGGCCAGGAATCCCCGGCTTGCGCGCGGCCCACCGCGGCGTGGAGCCGAGCACGTACAGGATGTCTGTCGCGCCGGCGGCCTCTGCGTTGTCGACGGCGGCGTCGAGGACTCTCCAGTTGTAGACGCCCCGAGCGGGTTCGATCTCGGCCCAGCGGGTTCCAGTGTCCCAGAGCCGGATCGAGGTCAACTTGACTCCAGCTGGTACTGCCTGCGCAATGCTGGCCACGTGTTGGCCGAAAGCGGCTGAGGGAATCGGCAGGCCAGGAGCGGCGCCGGTGATGAACACGGGACGCTCCGGCGGCTCGGGCTTCGCGTATGCCGCAGTCGGGACTACCACCGGGCCGGCAGCGACCGCCAGAGCTGCAACGGCTGCGACAATCTGCCCGGAACTCCGAATCGGACGGTGGACCGCGGGCAGGCACCGAGCCTTCATATGCCGCTGCGCGGAACCGGCCAGCGTTCTCACGTCCCGCAACTGGCGTGGACCCATTCTTCAGACCCCCGGTTCACGTCAAACGGATCGGTGCCGGCGCCACCTTGATCCTCGTGCCAGCAGTTGAACATTTGCGGGTCAGTCTGCAGACGGTGGTGACCCCCCGTGGCCGTCTGATCGACGACTTCTTGCCCGCGTACACGATTCTGCTCTTCCCCACCCGGCAGGTGGTCATCAAACCCTTGGATCTGCATCCCTTCCAGGAACCCCTTGTCAGCCAGTCGCGGGTTGTGGTGAAGGCGCGACCGGGGCGGGTTGGCTTCCCGTTGCGCTTACTCAGGGACACTCCCAGGACGTTGATGTCCCAGCCGTACCAGAAGGTCCTGGCGATCCCATATCGGACCGAATCGATGTAGGTTCGCGCGACATAGCCGGCGGCCTTCCTCGGTTTCGGCACGACCCGGTAGGAGCCCTTGCGGCGGTCGCCATAGTTGATCTCGGTGTCCCACAACTGCTTCTTCAGCCCGACTCGACGCATGACTCGGCGGACTGCGGCGATGCTGGCCACACGTGCGTTGGGACCCTGCGCCGGGTTGGTCGGGTAGAGGTGGACGCTGACAGCGTCGATCTTCGCGTTCCGGCGCTTGAGTTCGCGCAGGTAGCGGTAGAAGAAGCTCTCGGTCTGGAATTTCGCGGTGGGAATCACGGTGCTCGACGCCGCAACGATGTCAGCGCGCTTGTCCACTTTGTGGATGACCTTGGACGCCCGCTTGGTCAGCCGGGCCAGTTTCACCCACCCGTCGTACTTCCCGCCGTTGTAGAAACTGAGGGTGTTCGCCTCGTTCCAGATCTGGTAGGCCGTGATTCTGCCCTTGTATCGCTTGGCAACCGCCCTGGCGTACTTGAGGTAGTACTTGCTCTTCTTGGGATACGAGGCGCTACCGGGACCATAGAGATCGACGCCTGAGAATGTGCTCGCCGCCCACGAGGGGGTGGATCCCAGCACGTAGAGGATCTCAGTGGCTCCGGCGGACTCGGCCGCGGTGACCGCCCGGTCCAGCGCCGCCCACTTGTACTTGCCCTTTTTGACCTCTATCTGGTCCCAGCGCACTCCGGCATCCCACAACCGGACCGCCTGCACGGTAACCGCCGGGACCGCGCCGGAGCCCAATGCTGCGACGTGCAGGCCGAATTGCTCCGGCGGCACGGGCTTGGCCTGAGCCGCGGCTGGTACTGCAACCAGACCGGCGGCAACCACGGCAGCCCAGCGGATCACCTTTGCTCCCATGGGCACAACATACGGAACGAGAAGCGCGGGTGCCTGACTGGCCCTGACGTGCGCCTGTCATGCGTGCGCGCAACCGTGTGGCTGAAGCGTGGCGGAAACGCCCGGCAACTGATGACGTGACCGGCGCAACGGGTGTCGCGACTCCGCTCATCGGGTAGTGACGGTACGTCGTGACCACGGCACGTGAGGTCTTCCGGGCAGGTGAAGCGGGGTGGCCAAGGCGCCGGTGACCGGATCGTGGTTCATTCATCACAGCGGCACTCGCCTCGCTTCGCCCCGGATCCGTCGCGAGTTGAGATGAAGCCTGGCGATTTCAGGCGCTCAGGTGTGGTGGGCCGCGGGTTGCGGTGATGGTTGGCACGCCATGGGTGTCCATGGTGATGGTGTAGTGGCCGTTGTGCAGGTCGTGGTGGCACCTGCTGCACATCAAGACCAAATTCGACAGGTCGGTCAACCCGCCGTGGCGCCAATGGACGATGTGGTGGGCTTCGCAGAACCGGGGGGAGCGCCCGCAGCGGATGCAGCCGCGGTCGCGGGCGATCAGCGCGGCCCATTGTGCCACACTGGCGCGGCGGCGGGCGCGGCCCAGGGCCAGCGGCACGAAGCTGTCGTTGCGCTTGACGCCGAAGATGACCGCGCAGGCGGTGGTGCAGGAGAGTAGGTCGAAGTATTCCGGGCCGAGGAGCTGGCCGTCATCCAGGGTGGCGCCGATGCCTTCGGGCAGGTTCTCGATGTCGACCAGCACGGACAGCCCGGACACCCCGAGCGGGCGGGTGTTGGCGTTGGCCGCGCAGATGATGTCGGCCAGGGCGTCGGCGCGGGCCTGGGTGGGGGTGCGGGTGTCGCCGGCGCCGCCCCGGTCGGTGAACGCGGAGAGGGCGTCGCGCAGCCGTCGGCCTTCGAGCGCGTCGAGCCAGCCGTCGAGGCGGAACATCCCGCCGGGTGTTTCGGACAGCGACAGGCCGCGCTTGTCCCGTTGGGCTTTCTGGTCGGCGTCGGGGGCTTCGGGGTGGCACTGGCCGATCAGCAGGGTGAGGATCCGGCGCAGTTCGGCCGGGTCCACCGACGTGGCCACCTCGACGAGCGCCTGCTCGATCTGCGCGAAGTCGGTGATCCGCCCGGCCGCATTGCGCAGCGCGTGTACGTGCAGGGAGGTGATGGTGCCGGCCCGGAACGCGTCGGCCACGTGCGGCAGGGTGCGCAGTGCCCGGGCGGTTCCCACGATGGCGCTGCCGATGGCCGGGTTGGTGCCGGTGGCCGCCGCGACCATGGTGCCGGTGGTGCCGGCGTGCTGGCTGCGGGCCACGTGCATCGCGTCGGCGGTGCCGGCCAGGTCGACCTGGTAGGCGTCGAGCCGGTTGCGCAGCCGTGAGGTGATGCGCAAGGACCCGACGAGGTCGTCCTCGCCCAGGTCCAGCGGGTCGGGCAGCGCGTCCAGCAGCGCCTCGATGTGGTCGAGGATCGCGGGGTGGTCGGTGGGCAGCGCCTCCCGGATCCGGGTGCGCCGCAGAGCCTGCCGGGACACTTCCAGCACTGCCACGTCTCACCCCCGTTCATTGGATCGATTACCCCCAGGGTAGAACGCACGTACGACAAAGTTGAGGGCCCAAAGGAATCTGTGGACTCACAGATTGGCTCGTCCACAGGTGCGCCACGGCGCCTGTCCCGGGCGGCCCCGCGACAACTGCGGCGACAGTGGCGCCATGCAGTCGGCGTTCTGGACGGCACCTCCCGCGCTAGTCATCCCCGGCCGCGGCGTTCAGGCGGGAAGATGCCGGGCGAAATCGCTCGCGTTAGAGAACGTGCACGAGGTTAGAGAAGCCACACGTGCATTCTCTAACCTCGTGCACAATCTCTAACCTCGCGGCCAACTCCTGCCGCTACCGAGTACACCAGCCATCTTCGGACTAACTGGTGATGGCCGTGGCCTCCGGAGAACCCCACGACCTGGACGAGATATCCGAGGGGCTTCAGCAGAGCGGGTAGTCGCCCGTAGTCTACCTACATGCCACAGACGTTCGACGTTCACGTCGATGCCGACGGCCGCGTCACCCTGCCCGAGGCGATCCGTGCCCACCTCGGCGTCGAGTCCAACGGGGACCTGCGGTTCCTGCTCCATGACGACGGTTCGGTGGAACTGACCGCCGCCGGCCCCGTGACGTCGAACGCTCTCGACCCGGAGTACTACATCGCGCTGCGTTCGGCACGGCTGGACGCCCGCGGTGCCGACGTGGTGATTCTGCTCAGCAAGGGCATCCCGACCGGTGCGCTGCAGGAAGCGGGCCACGGCCTGCTGGTGGCTCTTGCGCAGAATCAGCCCGGGGCGGCCGACCTGGCGACCACCGCCGCCGACCTGCTCGATGAACGCGCCTGGCGCGGCGACAGCGAACTGGCGGAACTGCTGCGCGCCCGCGCGGCCGGACAGGACCGGGGCAGGCCGGCAGTGCCTGCAAACCTGGAGTGGGTCGCCGAGAGTCTGGAATGCGACCCCAGTATGGGGCCCGGTGGCTTCCTCAACCTCGACGACGGCAGCGTGTTGCCCCGCGAGATCGTGGACGACGACCCGGAACTGGCGGAACAGATCGAGTCGGGGGACTGGCTGTACATTTCGTCCGAGGGCTCCCGGGCGGCCTGGCTGGACATGGAGATGTTCGCCGAGTTGCAGGAGCCGTGGCTCGGCCGCCGGCTGCACGCGGCCATCGAGGGCCGGGGTGCGTTCCGAAGGTTCCGGGACGTGGTCTACGACGAGCCGGAACTGTCCGAGGCGTGGCGCCAGTTCAGCAGCGAGCGCAGCGCGGGTAGGGCGGTGGAGTGGCTGATGGGCGAGGGTTACGACCCGGCGCCACGTAAGTGCTGAGTGGCTGCACACGCTCGATGAACCGCCCGAACTCGACCCCGAGTAACCGGTGACCTCCCACGTTCCGATCGGACACCCTGGGCATCTCGCGTGGGAAGCCTTTCGATTCCGGCTTGCCACGCCCGTGTGCCTACTCCGCCTCCTCCACCGTCGTCCCTGCCCGGTCGCAGCCCGGCGTCAGGGACTGGTCGGCCCAGATCCGATCGAAGTTGTCCACGAATGCATCGTGCACGTCATGGTCGTCGATCAGCAGGAATGTCTCGTCGTTTCGCACCAGCGCGTTGTACGTGAAGTTGTGACTGCCCATCCACACCAGGTGTCGGTTCGCGGTGCCGCCAAATCCACCGGAGATTGTCACGTACTTGCCGTGTATACCCACTGCGGACTCCGACGGCGGGTCTCCGATCCGCACGTCGACGGGCGGCAGCAGGGTTTCGCAGAACTCGCGGGTGATGTGGTCGGAGCGCGCGATCACCCGTACCCCGCAACCGGCCTGCGCCATATCGTTGAGCCGGTTGCGTACCTTCGGGCGCGTGAAGTAAGAGGCCATGACGTTGACTGTCGTAGCGTCCGGGGAGCAGTCCACCGACATCAGGCCCTTCGACACCGAGTCGGTGCCGTCGGTGCGCGGGAAGTAGTACGGCGTGAACTTGCCGTAGGTGACCGGTGGCCGCACCGCGTGGTAATCGTTGTCCGGCACAGAGCGTCGCGCGGCCAAGTCGTTGAAGTAGTCCCGGTAGCTCGCGTACAGGTCGGGATTGCCGCTGCTGACGACCGCGGCGTTCCACGCGGTGTCGCCGGAACCTGCGAAGCGCTGGTTGGCGGTGGACTGGAAGACCACCTCGCTGACGTCCCCGGATGCGGACATCGCCACGAACTTGTTGTGGTTGATGCTCCCGTCCTCCTTCGAGATACAGGCGTTCTCGCACTGCATGGCGAATGAGGGCGCACTCGTGTCCTGCCCCAGCGCCAGCCCCAACCGCTCGAACGTGGCATCCGCGGCCTGGTTGGTGGCCGACGACTGCCGGTCCCCGCTGTCCAGCACGACCCGCACGTTCACTCCGCGGTCATGGGCACGGATGAGGGCGTCTATGACCGGATAGTCGGGATCGGTGACGAAGAAGGCCGCCGCCACTTCCGATCCGGCTGGGGTCTGATCCAGGTACTGGACCAACCGGGAGCCGATGGTCCGGTCCGGTGCTCCCACTTGGGGATAGGTGAAGACCGTGTCGATCTGAGGGCTGCGGCGGTCGATCGTGTTGGTCACCGTCGCCTCAGCGGTCTTGCCGGAGACCACGGGGACCGTCCGGGCGGGGGTGTAGGCGGGATCGGCGTAGACCCAGCCGGGCGGGTTGGTCAACTGCTTCTCGGTGAGCGTGCAGTCACCGGTGGGCACGTCGGGGATCGTCGTGGTTGCGCCGCTCTGCAGAAGGACCGTCCCCGAAGCCCCGGCGCACTGGTATCCGATCTCGAACGCCGGGTCACCGGGGTAGCCGTTGGCCTGAAACACCTTCGTGATCTTCAGCGCCCCCTGGTCGCGGGTGATCACGTTGTTGACCGTGACGGTGGTCGTCTTGCCTGCGGTCACCACCACCGTCTGCGCGGGGCTGTAAGCCGGGGCGGCGTACGTCCAGCCGGACGGGTTCGTCAGCGGCTTCTCCGTGACCGTGCAGTTCCCGGCGCGCACGTTCGCGATTGTGGTGCTGCCCCCGGCTTTCAGCGACACGGTTCCGGACTTCCCGGCGCACTTGTAGGTGATCGCGAACGACGGGGTGCCCGAGTAGCCGTTGGCCTGGAAGTCCTTGGCGATCTTCAACTGCCCGGTCCGCGACGCACGCACCGCTCGAGCAGTGGGAGCGTCCACGCGCTTGGCGAAGCCGGTCCCCGCACCCGAGATGACGAGGCGCGCGGCTGCCGGCCCTGCCACTGTGGGACCGGCCAGCAGGACGACCAGGGTCACGACGACCGAGCGGACCAGCCAGCGTGGACCGGACCTCGGAGTGGATTGTCCGTTTAGGCTCATCGGGTCCCCCTGCCTCTTGAGTGCGGAAGGGAAACCGTATCAGCCTGAGTCTAGGCAATCCACTTGGTCTGCTGAAGTCTCCGGGCGGCTTTGACCCCGACCGCTGCCCGGCGTTGGTGACCACGGCTTCTTCAGAAGCAGTGTCTTGCCCTTGGCCTTGACCTTCTTGGGCACCTTCACCGGCGCGGTCTGTGACGGGTACTCCTCCTGGTGATCGGTCACCAGACGTATCGCCCGAGCCTCATCCCCGGTCGTCGTGCCAGGCAATTCCGGCGTCAATGCGGGCCTGTTTGACCCAGCCGCGCAGCGTGTCCGGAACCACATCCTCGGCCATCGCCTCCCGGACCAGCCGAACAGACCTCTCCCGCAACTCTTGCGGGTACTTCCTTGGTGCAGGCATGACTCCCACCCTTTCGTGGAATCAGACCCTCCACCAAACCCGGGGGCGATTCACCTGTTCAAGCACCATGCCGTCAACAACCTAGGTGAGCATTACACCTAGTGCGCAGGCTTGGCGAAGATCCGTCGCTCTGAGCGACAGGTGTTTGCCAAGCCTCGGCGGAAGTCGGCGCGGCGGGACACGGCACTGTTGGCGAGTTGCAGAAACCGTCGCTCGGCCACCCACAGTCCCGGATCTGCGGCTCGGCATCCGGGGCTTTGGTCGCCGCGCTGAGGGGTGATCAGATCGAGGTGCACGCGGATGGCGTGCAGCCATACGCGACGCGACATCGGACCGGATGTCAGCGTGCCCGCGTCCATCCGTCCGCCTTGATCATTTGGGGTATCAAGGACTCCTCCCCGGTGTAGTGTCTGTGCGACGGGGGCGCCACCAGGACCCCCGCACGAGACGGGGGTCCTCCAAATGAGCCGCAAACGCTTGTCCCTTATTGCTGCCGCCGCAACAGTCGTGGCCAGCCTTGTCGCGGGTCCGCCTGCCCGAGCCGCTGAGCCGGACACAACGCCGCCGGCGGTGACCATCACAACCCCAGCAGCCGATCCGCCCACAGTGGTCGAGGTGGACGCATCCCTGATCGCGGACTTCGCGTGTGCCGACCCCGATGTCGACGGTTCGGACACCAGCGGTGTTGCGTCCTGCGCCGGGATGTTCACACTGGTGCCCGATCCGAACGACCCCAACCCTCCGACGGTGCAGCCCGTGCAGGTGGACCCCGGTCAGCCGCTCGACACGTCACAGCCCGGTCAGTACGAATTCCGGGTGATAGGAACAGACGTCGCAGGCAACACCGGCAATGCGACTTCATCCTTCACAGTCGTCGGCCAGGAGCCGAAGGACACCACAGCGCCCACGATCGAGATCACAGCGCCCGTGGACGGCGCCCAGGTCAAGAAGGGTTTGTCGCTCATCGCCAGCTACTCGTGTAGCGACTCCGAGTCCGGGCTTGCTTCATGCGAGGGGCCGGTGCCTTCCGGTGAGACGATCGACACCTCGAGTGTCGGACAGAAGGACTTCACAGTCACCGCTCGAGACGCAGCTGGTAACGAGTCGCACCAGACAGTGGTCTACGAGGTCATCCCGCCCGGCAGCGTCACGATCAGCGGCACCATCAAGGACAGCGAGGGTAACCTCCTGCCAGGGTCGACGGTTGAGGCCCGTCTCGCCGGGACGCTCGACCTCGTGGCGTCCACTGAGGCAAACACTAACGGGATCTACAGCCTGACTCTGCCCGAAGGAACCTATGACCTGCGCTACCGCGGGCCAGAGGGCTCCGGGATCGGGGCGAACCTGAAGAACCGGGATCTGAATCAGGACCGTGAGATCAACGTAACCCTGGGAATGGTGCCGATCACGGTGTCGGGTGTGGTGTCCGATGGTGCTGGTGGGGAGTTGTACTACGGCGTCGTGAATGTGTTGGATGAGTCGGGGGTGCAGGCTGCGTCGCTGCAGGTGGGTGCTGATGGCCGGTTCTCGGGTGAGTTTGTGCCCGGCAGATACCGTTTCCAGGTGGGGCTGGCTTCGTCGCTGGGGTATTTCAACTTCTCGATGGGCGCGCAGGATTTCGATGCCGATTCCGAGTTGGCGTTGAGTCCGGTGGTGCGTCCGGTGACGGTGCACTTGGTGAGTGCGGATGGATCGGCTGCCGGTGGCCAGGTGCGTTTGGTGTGTTATCAGTCGCCGGCGGGACAGGACCTGGTGGTGGCGCAGGACACGACTGTGTCTGTTGTCGGGACAGGAGACGTGGTGGTGTGGGGTGCTCCCACGCAGTCTGAGCAGAGATGTGAACTGTCGGTGGACCCGGACGAGGGCCCGAACATCACACGGCGTATTGAGATCAGTGCGGACCAGCCCAATGATCTGACACTCACGATCGAGCGTGGCATCACGGTGTCGGGTGTGGTGTCCGATGGTGCTGGTGGGGAGTTGTACTACGGCGTCGTGAATGTGTTGGATGAGTCGGGGGTGCAGGCTGCGTCGCTGCAGGTGGGTGCTGATGGCCGGTTCTCGGGTGAGTTTGTGCCCGGCAGATACCGTTTCCAGGTGGGGCTGGCTTCGTCGCTGGGGTATTTCAACTTCTCGATGGGCGCGCAGGATTTCGATGCCGATTCCGAGTTGGCGTTGAGTCCGGTGGTGCGTCCGGTGACGGTGCACTTGGTGAGTGCGGATGGATCGGCTGCCGGTGGCCAGGTGCGTTTGGTGTGTTATCAGTCGCCGGCGGGACAGGACCTGGTGGTGGCGCAGGACACGACTGTGTCTGTTGTCGGGACAGGAGACGTGGTGGTGTGGGGTGCTCCCACGCAGTCTGAGCAGAGATGTGAACTGTCGGTGGACCCGGACGAGGGCCCGAACATCACACGCTCGATCACCATTGACCCCGACACCGGAGCCGAACTCACGGTGTTCACCTTCGGTGCCGGGGTCGTCATCAACGGCGGAACCAACGCCACCAACGACGGGGACAACGTCGCGGATGCGGTGGAAGCCCTGGCGCCGAACAACGGGGATGGCAACGGTGACGGGACGCCGGACTACGAGCAGCAGAATGTCACGTCGTTGCCCGTCAACGGCGGCAGCCTCGGCAGCGGTGAGCACTACGTCACCGTTGCGGCGCCAGCGGGTACGGAGTTGACCAACGTCTACACCATCGACCCGGCTGACATCACGAAGGTCGAGGTTGCCCCGCCGCCGGGCGTGACATTGCCCGAGGGCTTGACCAACCTCGTCCTGAAAGGTGTCGAGTCCGGAACCGACCAGACGCTCTCCATCTTCACGGCGTCGACAGCGAACGTGACCGGGTACGCGAAGTACAACCCGGCCACCAGGGAATGGTCGTTGTTACCCGAGGACCGGGTGCAGATCTTCGAAAACCGGGTCGAGATCACCCTGACGGATGGCGGGATCGGTGACGACGACGGTGAGGCCAACGGCCGGATCTCCGACCCGGGCGGCATCGCGATCGTCGAGAATCTCGATACGGTGGCTCCGACGGTCACAGGAGCGACGGCGAGTGCGCCGAACGCCGACGGCTGGTATAACGGCGATGTCACCGTCCACTGGACCGCGACTGACCCGGAGCCGAGTTCCGGTCTGGGTGCGCAGCCCGCGGACACGGTTATCACCGGGGAGGGAGACAACCTCTCCTCCGCTTCGGCCGAAGTGTGCGATGCCTCCAACAATTGCGCGACCGGTCACATCCACGGGATCAAGATCGACCGCACCAAGCCCGAGGTGTCCGTGACCGGCATCCAGGCCGGCAAGACCTACATCCTGGGGGCCGTGCCCGCGGCGGCATGTACAGCAACCGATGCCCTCTCCGGGATGGATGGCGCCTGCACGGCCACGCTCGCTGGTGGCAATGCCAACGGGGTGGGCCAGTTCACCTACACCGTCAAAGCCGCCGACAAGGCTGGCAACGAGCGGACGACGGCCGTCTCGTACAGCGTCGTGTACCGGTTCGACGGGTTCCTACAGCCGATCAACGACCCGGTGCTGGTGCCGGGTGCGGCCAAGAGCGTCTTCAAGACAGGGTCCGCGGTGCCGGTGAAGCTCCAACTGAAGCGCGCAGACGGCACAGTGGTCGACCCGCTGGCCGTGCCGGAGTGGCTCAACCCCGAGAAGGGCAGCGCCACCAGTGCGACGGTGAACGAGAACGTCTGGACGGATGCGGTCACCAGCGGAACGCTCTTCGAGAAGACCGATGACCAGTGGCACTACAACTGGAAGACCAAGGGGGTTGCACCCGGGTACAACTACCGGATCGGTGTGAAACTCGACGATGGCACCACGCACCACGTGGTGGTGGCCGCGCGGTAGGCCGGCCCTCAGGCGACAGGCGGGCGTATGGAGTTACCGGGGCCCACCTGCGTCGTTCGAGGCGGACACACCCGGCGCCACGAAAGCGCTGAGTGTCGGCAGCCCTGAGGATCTGCGTCGTTGCATCTCCTCACACGCCGCGGATCCCGCTCATCAGACCGGTTTCGGACGTAGGGCGCAGGCTTGGCAGTAGCCGGCAGCAATCCCCGCATGAGGGCGGCGCGAGCTCCCAGGAGGGTCCGCTGCGCCAACCGCAGACGCGCGAAGCCGCCGGTCCCAGGTGAGGGCCCGCTCCCTAGGAATGGCGGGCCATCTTCATCGGCGCGGGGGCGGGCAGTGTCGATGGCCGCAAGCACAGGCGCAGACCGTCTCGTGCGCCGAGCCCGAGTCGACCTCGGCGGGTGAGGGCCGTTCCTGTGTAGGATTCCCGGAGGATCGGGACGGGTGCTCACATGGTCGCTGTTCCTGATCGGCTCAAGGCGGCAGTCACCGCCTACGCGACCCGAGGTGCGTTTCGTCTTCACCCCGCACTGCCGAACACGGAGACCTTCCGGGGGTCAGACACCGGGACCTGCGGGGAGTTGTTCGCCCGCCGCGACGTGTGCGTCAGCGACGGCATCAGCATGCTGATCGAGTTCCAGATCGCGCGCAAGTCGGTGGTCTACGTCGCGCGTGAGGGGCACCGTCCGTTCAACGACCTGGGCCAAGTGCCGAGCGCGGCTTCCACTCGGTGACGACCACCACCGAGGAACGCGCCCTGGTTGAACGTTTCGAAGCCGGCGACCCGGATCCCCTGGCTGATGTCCAGGAAGAAGTCATGGCCGAGTTGTTCGGTGAGCGCGACGCGGCAGGGGAGATCGTGGAGTACATCCGGAAGAACTGGGACCGGCACTGACCCGGCGGCGCGAGTGACTCCGCGGTGCGCTGCAACTGGTTCACATGCGTGGTGGTCGGGCGAAGGCGGCCCTGATCGCCCCGACCAGTAACCCGCTCATGAGGCCGCTTACGCGGAAGTGGGCGCAGGCGTGGCAAAGATTCGTCGCTGAGGGCGACAGATCTTCACCAAGCCCGTCAACAACGGCCTGCGCAACTCACGCACGAGGACGGGAGGTCCTGGCCAAAATGCTCGGCCTTCAGCCTCACGTCGTCACGGCTGCGACGCAGACCATCGAAACCGCTCTGCCGAACTGCGCGGCTCCGTGGTCAACGACTCACGGGTTCTCGGTCAGTCCGAACAGGGCGGCTCGGGCCAGCCTCTTGACCAAGTGGGGGTCGTTGCCCCGGGAGCCGCCGGCCATGGCCTCCAGTGGCCCCAGTGTCGGCCGGGCACCACTACCCGCCTGCGCCGCGCTGACGGTTGTGCTGCCCTTGACGCGCCAGCCGCGGTCGCTCAGTATCTGCCCCATGCGCGCGTCCAGCGCAGTGCTTGATGCCCCGGCCGCGCACCCGAGCAGGGCGAACCAGCCAGCCTCGGCCTCGAACCCCTTGCCCAGCGGCAGTCGTGCGAGCACCGCACCGACCAGCGCCCGCGGGTCGTCCACCGCAGCGCGGGCCCGGGCGGTCGGGGTGAGCATTCCTTTGGCCTTGCGCAGCAGACCCAGCGCCTGCGCATCCTCCCGGAGCTCGGCGACCGGCCAGGTGAGATCCTCGCGGTTCGCTGCGCCGATCCACCAGTCGCTCACCCCGCTCGCCCGCGCGATCTGCTCGACCTTGGCCGGCGGCAGGTAGCCCGCCGTGGTCAGTTTGGTCCCGGGCCCGACGGCCTGCAGCACGGCCAGCCACGGCCGCGCCGCCCGCCGTACATCGTCGTCGTCCAAGCCCTCCGGCCGCCGGGGGCCCAAGGCGTCCAGCCACCTGTTCACCAGAACCCAGCTCTGGCCGTGCAAGGACTTGACCAGGTCCGCCAGCGGCTCGGGCAGGCCGTGCCAGGGCAGGTGCTCACCGGCAGCCCACACCTGCATGGCCGCAGTCGCCTCGTCGGTGTCGAACGCATCCGGGTCGTAGCCATCGGGGAGCCAGCCGTGGGCGTGCGCGGCGTCATCGAACGGGCCGGGCACCTCGTCGGCCGGGGCTCCGGCGCGAAGCCACGCTGCGACCTCGTGGTGACCCCAGATCCCGCCGACGTCCTCGGGCGGGCAGGCCCGCGCCCCTGCCACACACCTCGGCTGCTGGTTCTCCTGCGTCAACGGCACCGTCGACTCCAGCGTGACCCGATGCTCCCAGTCGTCGCCGAAGTCGTACAGGTAGGTCAGCCGATCCCCCGCGGCGCTGAGCACTTGGTCCAGGCGCACACCGTCTTCGCGGGTGCCCTCCTCGCCCTCCTCCTCGTCGAACTCGGTGATGAAGTACGGCTGGTCGTACCCAGTTCCGGCGCCGATTGAGAAACGGTGAAGGTGGGAGTCCGACCAGCCCATCGCCGCCTGGAAGAGCGTGTGCACGGCATCCAACGTGAGATCCCCGGGCAGCGTCAGACGCCGCCAGATCCTCGGCTTGGATCCCCGTAACTCTATGGTGACGGTGAGCAGGCTCAGCGAGTCGGGCGGCGGCGGAAGGTCGATCTGAGGCTTGTTTGGCCTCGGCCCCGCGAGCGCCCCGAGGCCGCCGCCGGTGATGTGTTGGGCCAAGGCCATGAGATCGTCCCGGCCCAGAGCCTCGACCCACGCCTTGAGAGCGGCCGGGTCTTGCGGTGGTGGAGGCAATTCGGTCACGGACACCAGTGAACCAGCAGGATCCCCCGACCCAAGCGGCGCAGGTCGAACCCCCGAGTGGCGACTGGCGCTGCTGTCCAGGCCACTTCCCTGAAACGCTCATCGCCCTCGATGCGCTCGGGGCAATGCCGGCCTCCAAGGAGACCGCGTTCCGGCGGCCCGCTGACGACTGAGTCACTGCCGATAGAGCAGGGCCCGAAGCCGCTGTCGGGCGGTCTGACGCACGTCGCGCCCCTCGCTCAACGCACTGACGCAGGCGCCGTCCACCACGGCGATGATGAGGTCGGCCGACCACGGGACCCCGAGTCTGTCGAGCACGCGGGTGACGGCGGCGTTGAGCCGGTCACGCCCGATGCGGTAGGCGCGGCGCACCGGCGGGGACTCCCCGGCGGCGACCAACTGCAGATAGTGACCCAGCATCTCCTCGTCGGTGGGCAACGTGGCGGCGAGGATGCTGTCGATGACCCCCTTCTCACTCGTGGGTGCCGGATCGCTCTCTGCCGCCTCCGCCACCAGCTCGGCCCGGTTCGCCCACCGCGCGATGTTCACCTGCCCCGCCTCACTGAGCAGGTCGTCGAGGCCGGAGAAGTAGTACGTGGTCGCCGACAACGAACAGCCCACTCGCTGCGCCACGGCGCGATGCGACACCCCGCGTGGTCCCTGCTCGCGCAGGATCGCCGCCGCCCCGTCCACGATCTCCTGCCGGCGGCGCTGGCCTTTGTTGGTGGCCGGCACCGTGGGTTCACTCACACTTCCCCCTCGCTGGGTGTTCTCGCCGATCCTATGCGCCCGGGTGCGCCCGACGAGTCCTCCGACGGGAGCGACCGTTGGGTTCCACGAGGGGTCGCTGGGCACCCAGAGCCGGCGGGGGGTTGGTTTGGGTGCCTGGGACGCAACTGGATCGCCGCCCTCGGGCCCCTGCGGCGGTGATGTCGCAGGCGGACAACTGGCTCCAGCCCAATGGCGGTCACCGTGAACGGTGGTGACTGAGATCAGCCGCTCGTCCTCCTCGCCAGCACCCGCGGACTCACTCCGGTACAGCGGCCCCATCCGGGCCGGGAATGGGGCAGGCCAGTTTCCACATCGGCCAGGTGCTCGGCCGCCCTGATACCGCAATCAGCAACCCGCTCGTGAGGCGCCCACGCGAAAGTGGGCGCAGGCTTGGCAAAGATTCGTCGCTCAGGGCGACAGATATTCACCAAGCCCGCCACCTACAGCCTGCGCAACTCAGGCATGACGGCAGGAGCATCCCGGAAGGCCCTTGCCAACGCGTATTCCACGTCGACCGCCAGGGCCGTTCGCCCCCGGATCGGGCCTCGGGCGGCACATCTTGCGCGCCGGGACACTGCCGCTGGCTGTCACCAAGACGCGGGTCCCCACCACCGACCGTCACGGCCACCTGCCCCGAGTCGGCCTAACTCTCACCCGGTCCTTCTCACCACCGCCGCCAACACCTGCGGGCTCACGCCGTACAACCGTGCCATCCGGGCGGGGTCCGGGGGGAGGGCCAGACCCGCCTCCACATCGGCCAGCGCCCGACCCGACATCCCGAGGTGCTCGGCCGCCACCCCCACCGAGAACCCGAGCCGTTCCCGCAGGTCCGCCAGGTCCGCGGCATCGACCGGCCCGGGGACCTCGAGGTCGTCAACCCCCAGCACCTCGGCCAGCCTCGCCATTGCCGGTGGTGTGGGGGTGCGCCGCCCGGTCTCCCATGCCTTCACCGTCGCGGCGCTGACCCCGACCAGCCCGGCCAGCTCCGGCCGCGAGTAGCCACCGTCCACGCGGGCTTGGCGCAGCACACCGGCCCGGAATCGCGGGTTCTTGCGCACCCGACCGGCCCTACCGGGCCTTCCACTTCTTCGTGTACGAGTAGGCCGTGTAGCCCTCCACCGCCGGTGCCTTCAGCGACAACTTGACCCACAACTTCTTGGCCTTGCCGGTGGTCCGGATCTTGATCTTGCCGGTCTTGTGGCTGACCTCCAGGTTCGCGTACTTCTGCTTGTGCCCGTTGGCGCTCTTCTTCGTCGACCAGGTGACCTTCGCGGTGGCCGTCTGCCCGGCGTTGGTGACCACGGCCTTCTTCAGCAGC
>JAWKJM010000002.1:0-4634 GCA_041393775.1 Candidatus Nanopelagicales bacterium | reverse complement strand
TCGCGCTCGTGGCCGAGCTCGCGGCTGATGACGAGCCGCGCCTCGCGGTCAACGACGCGCTGCTCTCGCGTGAGGGACCTCGAGGTCGGGCCGCCGGCGGCTGGTGCTCGCCAGCCGGTAAGCTCCTCGTAGCGTCCCTGGGCATAGGCGTGTCGTAGGCCGTGCAGTTTGGAGAGTCCGGCGTTCGCCGTGTGTCGCTCGTACACGCGCAGCTGCTGCCGGTAGTTTCGTTCGGCCGGGATCAGCGAGCCGCGGCCCGCGAGCCGATGCGCCCGATCCAGAGCGGCCCGCTGCGCCGCGGTACGCACGGGGATCTCGCGGGCCTTGCCACCCTGCGTCCAGCTGTCCTTCAATACCAGGTGATCGCCCTGGTCGGCGTAGCTCGGCTGGAACTTGATGGCCTCCTCACGCCGGAGCCCGAAGGCCTGCTGCAGCTCGAGGCTCATCCGGACGTAGTCGTCCTTGACCCGATCGAGCGCCGCGCCGTCGACCTGGCGCGCCTTCGAGTCCGTGCTGACGAACACCCGCTCGGGGATCCCGTAATGGTCGTTCTGCCGGGCGATGACGTTCTGTCGGTTCACCTTATGCGCCCACCAGCGCAGGACCGTCATCCGGTTCTTGATGGTCCCGATAGAAAGCGACTCTGCCTGCCAACGGGTCACCAGCGCTTCTACATGCTTCGGCTTCAACGACTGCGCGCCCATGCCCCGGAAGCCCAGTGCATGGAGCTGGTCCGCGATCAGAGAAAGCAGGCGCTCGCGGTTGCGCTGGGTCGCATAGCCACCGTCGCGGTTATGGCGACAGAGCTGTTTGAGTTGGTAGTTCAGGTCTCTCACGGTGTCACGAAGCTCTGGTAAGTGTTTCTGACCACCCGGCAGGCCGTAGCCGACCAGGTCCGGAATCCGGCATGGGTCACGGGACACCACTCCCGTTCAACCTGAAGATGCCTGGTTGCAGGCAACACCGGTTCTTCCCTGTTGGGAATCGGTCCGGTGCGAACCAACGGGCCCGTTGCGGGCCGAGCTTCGAATACGCATCACCTCCTTTTTCGATGTGCTTGAGTTGAAGAAATGGATGGGCCGATAGGCATTACCTCCGTTGAGTTAGGCGATTAGGACAGGACATCGCTGGGTTGAGGAAGCACTCGCTGACGCCGTGCTGGCGGCCGGTGCGAGTGGATGTGAAACGACGGGCGGAAGCCCGTCCGCTGAATCGACCTTGCGGTCGATGTTCTGGACGATGGACCGGCGACCTCTCGGTCGGCGCGCTGGATCCGGTCCTTGGCGCGCTTGCCCGATTCGACGAGACGTCGAGGGTGGACGACCCTCTGCCACTGAGCCGCAGTGGCCACGGATGAATCGGTCGTGGGCGGCAGTTTAGGAACGCGTCATTCGCGCGTCATCACGGAATTCGGCTCCAGCACCGCGCCGATTACGGCAGCGCCGCCCGCGTCACTACCCCGCTGCGCTCGCTAGTGACACGGGCGGCGTCGCGGCGTCGCAGCCCCGGCGCCAGGCATTCGCCTGTCACAGGGGCTGCATCAAGACGTTCCCGCGGCCTGCGCGGCGGTTTCACCTGCCCACAGGGGTCCACAGGCACCGCGCACAGCGCGGTCCCGCCCTTGGCGACGCGAGTTCGATGGCTCGCTTTGCCGTGGCGGGCAGGGCCTGTGGACTCTGTGGACAGCTGATTCGGATCTGGGTCGCGGCTTCGAGCGGCGAGCGCGCGATTATTACACTGTAATAATCGGCGGGCGCTGGATCTGGCGTGGGTACCTGCCGGGTTCCGGCGGCTCTGGGGGTAGGCGCCACTTTTACCCAAGTGGCCAGGGAGAAGATGCCGGCGGTTGCCGGCGTGATCAGTCCTCGTTCGGCAGCAGGATGGTCATGACCGGCTCGCCGTCGTCACCCGGGCCCACCACCAGCTTCAGCTTGGTGAGCTCGGATTCGGTGGCGCGACCGTCCCGCGGCACACGGTAGAGCTCGAACAGGAGCTCGGAACCCGCGTTGGCGTTCTCCCGTGCAGCGTAGGCAGCCATGAACAGCACGTCCCACAAGCGACCGGACAGATCCTGATGGGTCTGTCGCTCGCTGTCGGCGTCGTCCCAGGCTACGCAGTCTGCCCAGGCACCGGCCGTGATGGCGACTGGCCAGCGGAAGCCGGCTTCACGGGACATCGGTCCTGCATCGATCAAGACGCCGTCGGCCAGGGCCTGGGCGCGGGTGTAGACGGAAATGACCTCCCCGAAAAACGGGTGTTCACTCGGTTGATTACTCATCGTCGTTCTCCTTGGGATTGCGACCCCGGAGAGACACCTCCTCCCTGCCGGGAAGGGGCGCCTTCCCGGCAGGTCGATGGTTGATGACAGATGGGCTCAAAGGAGCCCGCGTTCGGCAAAGGACACGCTCTCGCCGGCAGCGACGACGAAGTGATCGAGCACTCGTACGTCCACCAGCGCCAACGCGTCCCGCAGCCGCCGGGTGATCGCCTCGTCTGCATGGCTCGGCTCGGCGACCCCCGAAGGGTGGTTGTGAAAGAAGACGACCGCGGCTGCATTCAGCTCGAGGGAACACTGTACGACGACACGTGGATGAACCGAGGCGCCGTCGATGGTGCCCTGGAACATCTCCACCACCTGGATGACCCGGTGGCGGTTGTCGAGGAACAGCGCACCGAACACCTCGTGCTTGCGGTCGACGAGCTTCAGTCGAAGGAAGGACCGTGTCTGCTCCGGACTGCCCAGCGCACGACCCGCACGATGGCGTTCGGCGAGCACGGACAGGGCCAGTTTGATCACGGATTCCTTCTCCTCGCGGTTGAGTCCGCCCGGCTTCAGCGCATCGAAACGATTCGCGTCCGAAAACGACTCCGCATCCTGATTGTTCATTAAGGTCTCCTCACGAAAGATGGGGAGACCGCCCGTCAGGGATGGCTCCCCGACGGGTTGAAGATGACCGGGTGACGAAGTCACCCGGTCGGTAGTGGCGGATTAGGCGGCCTGCTCGCTGTAGAACGGTTGGCCGTCGACCTTCGCCCAGCCGACTCGCAACAGGCGAGCCTTCAGGCTGACTCCGGTCTCACCGGCCTTGTCGCCGTTCTTGTAGGTGTAGGCTTCAGCGAACAGGTCGCTGAGCGTGAACCCCACGAGCACCTTGAGCTTGCCCTCGACGGCCGGCTTGAGCTGACGCACGATCTCCTGCGCCTGCTTGCCGGACACGCGACACTCGAAGTAGCTGTACTGGGCGTCGTCGGTGCTGCCCCGAAGGGCGGCGATGGTGACGCTCCAGAAAGGCGAGCCTTCCTTCGGCGTCACCTCCCGGACACGATTCAGATAACCGATGCCGGTGGTGTAGAGGTCGAAATACTTCGTATCTTCGTTGGACATGACGTTTCTCCTTCAAACGGAACGGGATCCGGAGAACGCGCCATCCCTGTCGGGAGCACATTCCCGGCAGGGTGGGTTGAGTCGAGGTCGCGAACGACCTCTTCTGGGCTGACACCGTTGCCTTTCGGCGCGGGTGTGTGCATCGATTTCACAGCCCGACGATGCATCGGGTGTCACTGAGACCGCAGTGACCACGGATGAAACCGGTTTCAGGTCGGCTCCTGACAGACGTAGCGCAGGTACTTGAGCATCCCGCGCGCATTGGCGAAGGCGGGGTGCGGCGCGATGGTCTGATTCGGGAACCAGTCGCGGATGTCCTCGGCGAGCGCGACGGCGCCGCCGCCCACGAAGAGGATCCGCTCGAGCTCCGCCCCTCGCCCCAGCTGCCGCTGTGTCTCAGCGTGCAGCCGCTCGACGAGCTCGCGACGCGCATGTCGAACCAACTCGGCGACATCGTGCGTCTTGCCGAACAGGCGGACGCTGCCGCTACGCACAGCATCGTCGGCCGCGCGCTCGGAGAGCTCCTCGAGGTCGAACTTGGCGCGGATGGCTGACGCGACGTGGCGTTTGAGATCGAGCAGCCCGCAACGCAGCGATCCCGAGCTGTCGTGGCGCACGGCCTGGTCGGCAACTACCACGAAATCCGTGGTCCGTCCGCCGATGTCGATCACCGCGACGGGCACGCCGAGACGCTCGGCCTCGAGCTGCACGCCGCCGTTCGCCTCGGAGATGATGTGGTCGTACCAGGCCGCGAGCGCTTCCGGGATGACCTCGTGGAACGCAATCGCGGCCGGCAGCCGGCCGTCGATCGGCTGCACGGCCTGCTTCAGGCTAGCCCGCTTGCGCTCGATGAGCTCCAGCCGCTGGTCGCCGTCCTTCAGGTAGAAACTGCTGACGGGCAAGCCGGACACCGCGTGCACGGACTGGCCCGCCAGGCCGGCTTCGTGCAAGGCGTGTTGGACGATAGCGCGATTGAGACCAGAGAAGGGATAGCCGTCGAAATGGGTCGGCTCGCCTTCCACCTCGCCGACTGCGAACAGCGTGTCGTCGGTCTCGTACTCGAACACCCGCTGTTCGCTGCCGTTCAGCCAGGTCACGTTGGAGCGACCGATCCGCGCGCGGGACGGGATCGCAATCAGGCGCCCGTCGGGCATCGCAACCTTGGTGAACGCATAGCCGTCGTCCAGGCCGATGCTGATGGGGTTCAGGGTCTCGCTGTCGGCCACGGTCACCTCCGGCTCGTCGGTTA
>JAWKJM010000001.1:0-4715 GCA_041393775.1 Candidatus Nanopelagicales bacterium | reverse complement strand
CTACAACCAGAACGCCCGCGACCGCACGATCGCGAGCGCCTTCTCCGTACGGCCGCGGCCCAACGCCCCGGTGTCCACTCCCCTCACCTGGGACGAGGTTCCCGGGACCCAGCCGGGTGACTGGACGATAGCCACGGTCCCGCAGCGGGTGGCCGACATTGGCGACGTTCACGCCGATCGCTGGGGTCGGGCGTTCGATCTTCAGCCGGCGCTGGACCTGTACGACGGGGACGAGATGCCCTATCCCCCGGACTATCCGAAGATGCCCGGCGAACCGAAACGGGTGCAGCCGAGTCGGAATACCGACCTGACCAGGGGAAATGCGGAGAAGGGCGGCGGGTCGGGCTGACGCACAGCGCAAGTTCCCCGGAATACCTCGCTTCCGCCTGATGCCCTTGGAGGTCTCCCTCAGGTCGGTCTTCTCACCGCTTCAAACGTCCTCTGAGCAAGATGAGTGATCCCCTGAGACGTGGAGCCACTCGCCGCCGACAAGATGCTGGAGTTAGATGATTCTCACGTCAGGACTGGAGTGGGAACACCGCCCTGCCTACTCTGCGATGAAGGGCAGTACCCGCACCCGCTGTCGACCCGGCTCCAGCGTGATCAAGGCTCCTGATTCAAGCTCGCTGGCCATCTGCGAGACGGTTGCGATCAGCAGCGGCGCCAATACCTCAGGCCGCAGATCGCCACCGCGAAGTTGGACGACGCTCGGGCCGGCGGCGCCCGATGAGGCCAGCATGGAGCCAAAGTCCAGGTCATTGGTCAGAACGACAGCGTCCCGCTGTCTGGCAGTCCGCATGATCACCACGTCCGCATCCGTTGCCTCGCCGACTTCCGACCAATGCTCGGCATCCATCCCGGCGTCGCGCAGCCAATCAACCCACCGTGGAGAAAGGTTCATGTCAACGATGAACCTCATGCCGTTTCGAGCTCGATCTCCCGCTCCTCGGCGAGCCAGGCAGCGTACCGCAGTGCCTGAAGAACGTCTTCACGTTCGAGATAGGGGTAGTCGGCTAGCAGATCCTCAATTGTCACTCCCGAACCGATCTGTCCCACGATCATGCCCACCGTCACTCTCATCCCCCGGATGCACGGACGCCCGCCCATGACCGCAGGATCACGGGTGATCCGATCCAACGTCGCCATGTGAGCCTCCCTTGGGTTCAGTGACACAAGTCTACGGCCACGTGCAATTCCCGGCCTGTACGCGAGATCGATCCGTGAACCTCGTCCGCATAGGTCGGGAATCGCTGCGGTCACCAATCTGTCAAACAGCGCTTCGGCGTCGGGGTCTCGAAGATTGCGAATTCGCCGGAATATCTTGTCGCACAGCGCACCCCAGTCCCCCTCACGACGCACACCGTCACCCCGTGAACACTCCGAAGATGCCCGGCGAACCGAAACGGGTGCAGCCGAGCCGGAACACCGATCTGACCAGGGGAAATGCGGGGTAAGACGGCGAGTCGAAGTAACGCACAGCGCCAATTCGCCTATCCCCAGATGTGGGCAGGGTGAAGGCTACGAGCGCAAACCGGCGTCGAGATCTCGGACGACCTCCTTGCGGTGCCGCGCCCAAGGGCCACAGTTGCCGACGTGCTCAGTGCTTCTTGGCGCGGACGACTTTGAGCCGGTAGGCCTTGCGCAGTGGCAGCAGAGTCGCGCTACCAGGGGCTTTCGCGCGTATCTTGCACACGCCGGGCTTGAGGCCCCTAGCAGACGCCTTCTTCTTCTTGACCTTGCAGGTCTTCTTCGTCAGGGTCTTCCATGCAAGGCGCTGGCCGGCAGTCGAGCGTCTAGGCAACTTCACAGGTTTGCCGACCGCGACCTTCTTCGCGACCTTGCCCGCGACGCCCTGTTTGGTGCGTCCAGTGGCCGGGGTTTGAGTGGTCGGAGTCTGAGTCGCCGGGGGCTGAGTCGAGGTCGGGACATCGGCGACTTGGACCGCTTCGGTCACAAACGTGAACTCCGCGTAGCCCGGGCGCTTCAGCGTGAGTCGCACCGCCAGGTCCTTGCCCGCGTCGGCAGCGGTGACTGTGTATGTCTGGGATTTCGCCCCCGCCAGGTCGTGCCCGTCACGCCGCCACTGGTAGTCGGTGACCCCGATTCCGGAGGGCCAGGTGCCTGCCTGGACTTCAAGCGTGCTGTTCGCCTTGGCATCACCGGTGATCTTAGGTGGGCTGCTGGGAGCGGGAGCGTCCTGGCACGACAGCACAATCTCGAGATCCAACTGTGGCGGAGGCACCGGCAACTGATCCGTCGAGCCGGAATCGCACCGTGCCGCCGACGCCGTCACCTTGTACCAACCGGGAATGACATCCCAGCCGAACTCGCCGAAGGAGCTCGTGACATCCGGGTTACGGCGGTTGCCGGGGGACATGATCGAGTCACCATCCGCGACGACTGCATACGGGCCGCCCTCCGCATCCGAACGCGACAGCGTGACGGTCGCGGCCGCTAGCGGTACCCCGTACTGGTTCACCACAGTGCCACTCGGGTCGATATATATGTCGAATCCGCGGTCGTCTTGGGTTCCGCCCGGGCAGGTGACCTTGATGTCGATGTGCGCGGCACCATGGTCCGGGTAGGCCTTGGGGATTGTGGCGCTATATGTGCCCGCCGGGCCTTCGGCCATGTCCCCCTCGTGCAGGATCCGAGAACCAAGACTCATTGCGTAGTACACCTGGGCGCCTTGACAGGCGTGCGTCGTCAGAGTCAGGTCCGCCAACCAGAACACGACCGGTTCCCCGTTGTCCGTCACGGCTACGTGCGTCAGTGTGGTGTTGCCGGGCAGCGGTTCCGGTGCGGCCAACACGATATCGGGCACCGTCGTTACTTCCCCGCCCAGGATCTGGAACTCGCCGTTGCCCGGGCGCAGCGGACTGTCCGCTGGCGGGAACACGGTGACCTCGTATGAGCCCGTCGGCAGTGCCGCGTACGAGTACTCACCTGAGGCCCCCGTCATGGTGTTGACGCAGTCGCCAGTCCCCGCCACGCAGGAGAACACCCAAGCGTCCGCCACGGCTTCACCGTTGCCATCGACGACCCGCCCCGCCGCGGACCCGTCCGGCAGGACGCCCGCGGTGAGGGACACATCACCGATTTTGGTCGTTTGGCGCTCAACAACGTCGAACTCAGTAGCAGTCGCCTCGTCCACCCCACCGACCCAAACCGGGATGTAGCCGTCCTTGGTCACACGAACCTTGTAGGCGCCGGGATCGCGGAAGGTGAAGAAGGTCCCATCCGGCCTGGATATCGGGATGAATCCAGGTAATTCGTACCCCTCCGAGTCGTAGATGTGCACGACGGCTCCCTCGAGCGGTGATCCTTCGGAGACCACACGTCCGGAAATCCCTCCAAAAGGGATCCCCGCGTCCCGGACCTCCATGTCGATGCCGGTGACCGCCGTGTCACCTACTACCACGCTCGTCGCGTCCTCAACCGTCGTCGCGTCCGGGTAGTAGACCGACCAGTAGTAGGGAGCCCCAGCTTCGAATCGGTACGTGCCCGCTGGAAGGGTCAAAGCCCAGGAACCCGATCCGTCCGTGTCAACGGGGTCACCGAATTGTTCCCAATGATCGCCGACGTAGGTGTAGGGCCAGACCCACCCCCCCTCCGATGCGGGTTCTCCGCCGGGCAGCGTGACCGTTCCTGAGACGGTCGTGTCTGCGGCCCGTGCCGTCACGGGCACGAGCACCCCCGCCACTGACAGCGTCAACGCGACAACAAACGACAATATCCGTCGAAGATTCATCGACAACTCCCCGTTGTGTCCGAAGCGGAGGCACCGCCCCTTCGGTCTACCTGACTCTAGTTGCAGTTGAACGGGGTGTGTCAAGTTGTTTGAACTCTCCGTGGGACCTCAGGTGAGACTGGCCCCGATGGACCGACACCCGATCGTCGGCAGTCATCGCCGCCAGAATGGAGTGCTTCTCACGCCAGCACCAGGCCCGCATCGATCGGTCTGGCGCGACTGCGAGGGCCGTGGTTTCCGACCCCGACCGATTCTGGATGCGTGAGTTCGACTGCACCGTTGCGTGGCCCACGACGACGTCTCTTCCCCGTTGCACGAAGAGGGTCCTACGACCAAGGAACGCACCGGGCGGACCGGTCGGGGCGGGAAGACCGACCGGGTCGACCCGTCCGAGCCGGTCGAACAGCGAGCGTTGGCATCGTGGCCCTGCTGGGTCTCTTCCCTGGTGCGAACCGCGAAGCACGGCGTCGTGCCCGCCGTCCCCTCACACCCAAGTCCAGCGACCCCGAAGCCGGTTCACCGTATTCCCAAGACCCCGCTGTTTTGATATGGTCGCTTTCGTCTTGGCTCTGAGCATCGAGAACGGGGGCTCACATGGGACGCTACACAGTCATGGGGTTCGCTCTAGCTGTGATCGCTGCCGGGCTGGTGGGCCCGCCGGCCCTGGCCAGCGTGCCGACCACGGTAGACACCCAGAGCGCACCCATCACAGCGTCCGAGCGCGCGGGGCAGCGCAAAGCCGTGGGCACTCTGAAGGTGAAAGTGCGCGGAACCGGTTCCTACACGGTGAAAGGCAAGGGCTTCCGCAAGACCAGACGGGTATCCAAGGCGTTCAAGGTCAAACCGGGAACGTACAGAGTCAAGGCACGACGAGGATCCGCGACTCCAGCCAAGGTGCGAATACGCAAGGGCAAGACCGTCCGGGTGACGGTGAAGTTCAAGAAGAAACGGAACAAGACCGTAG